>NZ_JBREJM010000001.1:0-2935000 GCF_052907445.1 Shewanella sp. Koi 1
ATTAGGCGCTTGGCGATGACCTACTCTCACATGGGGAGACCCCACACTACCATCGGCGCGATTGCGTTTCACTTCTGAGTTCGGGATGGGATCAGGTGGGACCACAATGCTATTGTCACCAAGCAAATTTGGTATTTACTTACCCGTCTTATCTCATGCAGGCAGTAAATTAAATTCGGAAAGCTGGATTGAGTGCCACTTCTTAAGTGTTTGTATTCGTCTAAGGATTACTGAGTAAAACCCATCTGGGTTGTATGGTTAAGCCTCTCGAGTCATTAGTATCAGTTAGCTCAACGCCTCACAACGCTTACACACCTGACCTATCAACGTCCTAGTCTCGAACGGCTCTTTAGTGGACTTATAGTCCAAGGGATGACTCATCTTGGGGCTCGCTTCCCGCTTAGATGCTTTCAGCGGTTATCGATTCCGAACATAGCTACCGGGCAATGCCATTGGCATGACAACCCGAACACCAGCGGTTCGTTCACTCCGGTCCTCTCGTACTAGGAGCAACTCCCCTCAATCATCCAACGCCCACGGCAGATAGGGACCGAACTGTCTCACGACGTTCTGAACCCAGCTCGCGTACCACTTTAAATGGCGAACAGCCATACCCTTGGGACCGACTTCAGCCCCAGGATGTGATGAGCCGACATCGAGGTGCCAAACACCGCCGTCGATATGAACTCTTGGGCGGTATCAGCCTGTTATCCCCGGAGTACCTTTTATCCGTTGAGCGATGGCCCTTCCATTCAGAACCACCGGATCACTATGACCTACTTTCGTACCTGCTCGACGTGTCTGTCTCGCAGTTAAGCTGGCTTATGCCATTGCACTAACCGTACGATGTCCGACCGTACTTAGCCAACCTTCGTGCTCCTCCGTTACTCTTTGGGAGGAGACCGCCCCAGTCAAACTACCCACCAGGCACTGTCCTTAACCCCGATTAGGGGCCCAAGTTAGAACATCAACACTACAAGGGTGGTATTTCAAGGACGACTCCACGAGAACTAGCGTTCCCGCTTCAAAGTCTCCCACCTATCCTACACATGTAGGGTCAATGTTCAGTGCCAAGCTATAGTAAAGGTTCACGGGGTCTTTCCGTCTAGCCGCGGGTATACGGCATCTTCACCGCAATTTCAACTTCACTGAGTCTCGGCTGGAGACAGCGTGGCCATCATTACGCCATTCGTGCAGGTCGGAACTTACCCGACAAGGAATTTCGCTACCTTAGGACCGTTATAGTTACGGCCGCCGTTTACCGGGGCTTCGATCATGAGCTTCTCTTGCGATAACCCAATCAATTAACCTTCCGGCACCGGGCAGGCGTCACACCGTATACGTCATCTTGCGATTTTGCACAGTGCTGTGTTTTTGATAAACAGTTGCAGCCACCTGGTATCTGCGACTGCCGTCAGCTTAGGGAGCAAGTCCCATCACCAACAGCAGCGTACCTTCTCCCGAAGTTACGGTACCATTTTGCCTAGTTCCTTCAGCCGATTCTCTCAAGCGCCTTGGTATTCTCTACCCGACCACCTGTGTCGGTTTGGGGTACGATTCCCGCTAACCTGAAGCTTAGAAGATTTTCCTGGAAGCATGGCATCAACTACTTCATCCCCTTGGGGACTCGTCATCAGCTCTCAGTGTTAAGAACGCCCGGATTTGCCTAAGCATTCCACCTACCACCTTAAACGCGGACTACCAACGCCGCGCTAGCCTAGCCTTCTCCGTCTCTCCATCGCAGTTAGCGGAAGTACAGAAATATTAATCTGTTTCCCATCGACTACGCCTTTCGGCCTCGCCTTAGGGGTCGACTCACCCTGCCCCGATTAACGTTGGACAGGAACCCTTGGTCTTTCGGCGAGGGGGTTTTTCACCCCCTTTATCGTTACTCATGTCAGCATTCGCACTTCTGATACCTCCAGCGTGGGTTACCCCTTCACCTTCAACGGCTTACAGAACGCTCCTCTACCGCGCAACCCTAATGGATTGCACCCGTAGCTTCGGTGGTATGTTTAGCCCCGTTACATCTTCCGCGCAGGCCGACTCGACTAGTGAGCTATTACGCTTTCTTTAAATGATGGCTGCTTCTAAGCCAACATCCTAGCTGTCTAAGCCTTCCCACATCGTTTCCCACTTAACATACACTTTGGGACCTTAGCTGACGGTCTGGGTTGTTTCCCTTTTGACGACGGACGTTAGCACCCGCCGTCTGTCTCCCGGATAGCACTCTTTGGTATTCGGAGTTTGCAAAGGGTTGGTAAGTCGGGATGACCCCCTAGCCTTAACAGTGCTCTACCCCCAAAGGTGTTCGTCCGAGGCGCTACCTAAATAGCTTTCGAGGAGAACCAGATATCTCCCGGTTTGATTGGCCTTTCACCCCCAGCCACAAGTCATCCGCTAATTTTTCAACATTAGTCGGTTCGGTCCTCCAGTTGATGTTACTCAACCTTCAACCTGCCCATGGCTAGATCACCGGGTTTCGGGTCTACGCCTTGCAACTAAACGCGCAGTTAACACTCGGTTTCCCTACGGCTCCGCTATTCGCTTAACCTCGCTACAAAACGTAAGTCGCTGACCCATTATACAAAAGGTACGCAGTCACGGTCTCAAGAACCGCTCCCACTGCTTGTACGTATACGGTTTCAGGTTCTATTTCACTCCCCTCACAGGGGTTCTTTTCGCCTTTCCCTCACGGTACTGGTTCACTATCGGTCAGTCAGGAGTATTTAGCCTTGGAGGATGGTCCCCCCATATTCAAACAGGATATCACGTGTCCCGCCTTACTCGTTTTCATCAAAGGTTAGTTTTCGTGTACGGGGCTATCACCCTGTGCCGCTGGACTTTCCAGACCATTCCACTAACACCCCTCTGACTTAAGGGCTAATCCCCGTTCGCTCGCCGCTACTAGGGGAATCTCGGTTGATTTCTTTTCCTAAGGGTACTTAGATGTTTCAGTTCCCCTCGTTTGCCTCATGTAGCTATGTATTCACTACATGATGACCGCTTATGCGGCCGGGTTCCCCCATTCGGACATCGTTAGCTCAAATGCTTGTTACTAGCTCGCCAACGCTTTTCGCAAGTTACTACGTCCTTCATCGCCTCTGACTGCCAAGGCATCCACCGTATACGCTTAGTCGCTTAACCATACAACCCAAATGAGTTTCACTTGAATTGTTGCGACCAGCTGGTTTTACTTGTCTCATCTTCGACCAAGAAGATGGACTCGCCTTAGACTTGAATATTCAAGACACTTAAAAAGTGTTTTAAGAACTCAATTTTTTTCGTATTAACACAACGACAGACATCATTGTATTAATTACTATCAGCTTTCCAAATTGTTAAAGAACAATGCTTACCGGCATGCGGTGCATTTCGCTCTCCCTCCTCTTTCGAGAAGTTCAACAAGCCATCTGTGTGAACACTCAACAAACATCGAGTTAGTCGTATAGGTAAGGAGGTGATCCAGCCCCAGGTTCCCCTAGGGCTACCTTGTTACGACTTCACCCCAGTCATGAACCACAAAGTGGTGAGCGCCCTCCCGAAGGTTAAGCTACCCACTTCTTTTGCAGCCCACTCCCATGGTGTGACGGGCGGTGTGTACAAGGCCCGGGAACGTATTCACCGTGGCATTCTGATCCACGATTACTAGCGATTCCGACTTCATGGAGTCGAGTTGCAGACTCCAATCCGGACTACGACGAGCTTTGTGAGATTAGCTCCACCTCGCGGCTTTGCAACCCTCTGTACTCGCCATTGTAGCACGTGTGTAGCCCTACTCGTAAGGGCCATGATGACTTGACGTCGTCCCCACCTTCCTCCGGTTTATCACCGGCAGTCTCCCTAGAGTTCCCGCCATTACGCGCTGGCAAATAAGGATAGGGGTTGCGCTCGTTGCGGGACTTAACCCAACATTTCACAACACGAGCTGACGACAGCCATGCAGCACCTGTCTCAGAGTTCCCGAAGGCACTAAGCTATCTCTAGCGAATTCTCTGGATGTCAAGAGTAGGTAAGGTTCTTCGCGTTGCATCGAATTAAACCACATGCTCCACCGCTTGTGCGGGCCCCCGTCAATTCATTTGAGTTTTAACCTTGCGGCCGTACTCCCCAGGCGGTCTACTTAATGCGTTAGCTTGAGAGCCCAGTGTTCAAGACACCAAACTCCGAGTAGACATCGTTTACGGCGTGGACTACCAGGGTATCTAATCCTGTTTGCTCCCCACGCTTTCGTGCCTGAGCGTCAGTCTTTGTCCAGGGGGCCGCCTTCGCCACCGGTATTCCTCCAGATCTCTACGCATTTCACCGCTACACCTGGAATTCTACCCCCCTCTACAAGACTCTAGTTTGCCAGTTCTAAATGCAATTCCCAGGTTGAGCCCGGGGCTTTCACATCTCGCTTAACAAACCGCCTGCGCACGCTTTACGCCCAGTAATTCCGATTAACGCTTGGACCCTCCGTATTACCGCGGCTGCTGGCACGGAGTTAGCCGGTCCTTCTTCTGTAGGTAACGTCACAGCTGCAAGGTATTAACTTACAACCTTTCCTCCCTACTGAAAGTGCTTTACAACCCGAAGGCCTTCTTCACACACGCGGCATGGCTGCATCAGGGTTTCCCCCATTGTGCAATATTCCCCACTGCTGCCTCCCGTAGGAGTCTGGGCCGTGTCTCAGTCCCAGTGTGGCTGATCATCCTCTCAGAACAGCTAGGGATCGTCGCCTTGGTGAGCCATTACCTCACCAACTAGCTAATCCCACCTAGGTTCATCCAATCGCGAGAGGCCCGAAAGTCCCCCTCTTTCCCCCGTAGGGCGTATGCGGTATTAGCAGTCGTTTCCAACTGTTATCCCCCTCGACTGGGCAGATCCCTAGGCATTACTCACCCGTCCGCCGCTCGCCACCTCAGGAGTAAACTCCCTTGTGCTGCCGCTCGACTTGCATGTGTTAGGCCTGCCGCCAGCGTTCAATCTGAGCCATGATCAAACTCTTCAATTAAAAGTTTTGTGAATCCGAAGATTCGACTCAATGAATTCTGAATCGACTTAACTTAATAAGTCGTTGTACATATTGCTATGAACACTCATTCATTGATTTAAATTTTGATTACTCGCCAAACGGCAGAGTAATTTCGATTAACTCAACATCTGTGAGTGTCCACACAGATTTCTTGTTTAGATTGTTAAAGAGCATTTGACCACTCACTTCGCGTTACCGCTCAGCGGGTCAGGGCTGCGTATTCTACGCATTTCCCTTGTCGCGTCAAGGCGTTTTTGCAAACTTCTTGAGGCTTTCGAATCAACTGCACATTTTGCATTCGATTCGCACTGATACTGCGGTTGCTTTCGCTGTCTGCCGTGTCAGTGGATGCGCATTATAGGCAGCAGAACTTTTTACGCAAGGGCTTTTTGACAGAAAGTTTCGATTAATCATCTAGACGCCTAGATATCCAGCAACATGAATAAAAAAGGGGCTAAACAGCCCCTTTTTGAATGCATTTACTTAACAAAAAACTTACTACGGACTGAAGAAACGCGATTCTTGCTCGACTTCGACTTCTTCGCCATCGATATGGGTTTTCACTTTTATCTCGATGTTAGTGACTGAACGCGAAAGTTCGACCGGATCGACCCCGACACTGATAGGTAGAGTTAACACCTCTCCACCCGCAATCGTCACTGAGGTTGGTCCATACCATTTATAGTTGTTGAGGCCTTCAACACTCATGGTGTATTCATGGGCTTGTTCTGTCTTGTTGAGAATTTTTAGGGTGAAGGTGTTTTCAATCAGCCCTTGGTTGTTTTCTCTGTAGAGTTGGTTACGGTCGCGGATGATATCCATACGCACAGGTGCAATCGTCGCGCTCGCATAGATAAAGATCAGGATCATGGCGGCCAACACCACGCCATAGCCCACCAGCTTAGGACGTAATACCTTCTCTTTAATACCTTCGAGTTTATTCTCTGTGGTATAGCTAATCAGCCCCAGAGGATATCCCATCCGCTCCATGGTTTGATCACAAGCGTCGATACAGGCACCGCAGTTAATACATTCATATTGCAAGCCGTTACGAATGTCGATACCTGTTGGGCAAACCTGGACACAGAGGTCGCAGTCGATGCAGTCGCCTAATCCCATTTCTTTCGGGTCGGCTTTGCGTGAGCGCGGGCCGCGGGTCTCACCGCGTTTAGCATCGTAACCTACGATATAAGTGTTTTTATCAAACATCGCCGATTGGAAACGGGCATAGGGGCACATATGGATACACATAATTTCACGCATCCAACCCGCATTGCCGTATGTTGCGAAGGTAAAAAACACCACCCAGAAGTAGATTGCGCCTGATGCGTTAAGGGTAAAGACATCGACATACACTTCGCGGCTCGGCACAAAATAAGACACGAAGGTCATGGCAGTGAGCAGCGACAATAAAATCCACGCAGTGTGTTTTGCCGTCTTGCGCCAAAGTTTGTCAAAGTTCCATGGCATTTGATCTAGCTTGATGCGTTTATTACGTGCACCTTCGAGTTTTTCCTCGAACCAGATGAACATAAACGTCCACACGGTTTGCGGGCAGGTATAACCACACCAAACGCGGCCAAGATAGGTTGTGACGAAAAACAGCGCAAAGGCAGCTATCATAAAGAGAGCCGCGAGTAAGGTGAGATCCTGAGGCCAAATGGTGAGACCAAAGACGTGAAACTTCTGTTCGCCCAGATTGAACCAAACGGCTTGACGGTCTCCCCAAGGGATCCACGGCAGAATAAGGAAGAAGAGCATTGCGACCCAACCCATACGGCGGCGTACGCTACTCCATAATCCATCGATTGCCCGGACATAAATCCGGTTGCGGGGGTTAAAGCGATCAGCCTTATTTTCATCTGGCTGGTGAATCTTAATTCGATTGGTTTTCGAATAGTCCTTGTTATTAGATTCTGCGTTCATCGTGACAGCCTTTTACTGCTTTAATATTGGACGAAAACTGGCTTATTATACCCATATTATTAATGGTTATTCACTTATGTTGGACTAAAAGATGAAAGGTTGGATCATATTAGCGCTCCTGTGTGGTGCATTATATTACTTATACACCGAAACAGACAAATTAGATGCACCTATAGCTAAAACAGAGGAAATGGTTCAGAAGATAGAAAATAAAATGGGTTCGATGACAGGCACCCAAATTATTAAGATCGATCAGAAACGCACTAAGGCTCGAAAAGAGATTTTGGAGCGACTATCGGCTCCTGAAGTCGAAGAATTTAATAAAATCCCACTTACCGAAGACGGCATTGCCGATTTTAAAAACAGCTACTGCGGCACTAAAGCGCCCGAGCACCCCATTTTTAGCCGAGATAACCTGTTTTTTATCTGCGATAACCTCTAATCCCACTTACAGGCAAACGGAATTTTGCAGCCCATCACTAAGCATGACGCTTAGGCGATTGACCAAAGACATGATTCCGCCTAGCCTTTGAACTTCAATTACATAGGCCTTGTATCATGACTAAACCAGTATCAGATATTTTTGATCCCGCACTGTGGGATGACGTCAGCGGATTTAATTTCGACGATATCACTTACCATAGAGCCAAAGCCCACGGCACAGTGCGTATCGCCATCAACCGTCCAGATTGCCTCAATGCCTTCCGCCCAAAGACGGTCGACGAGTTGTATATCGCCCTTGATCACGCTCGCCAATGGTCCGATGTAGGTTGTGTGTTACTCACAGGCAATGGCCCCTCTGCCAAAGGACAATATTCGTTTTCCTCTGGTGGCGATCAACGTATTCGCGGCAAAGATGGTTATAAATATGAAGGCGCAGAAGAAGGCAAAGCCGATTTAGCCAGAATGGGGCGTTTACATATCCTCGAAGTCCAACGATTGATCCGCTTTATGCCTAAAGTGGTGATCGCCGTCGTGCCGGGTTGGGCGGTGGGTGGCGGCCATAGTTTACACGTTGTCTGCGACTTAACCTTAGCCTCGAAGGAACACGCCGTCTTCAAACAAACCGATCCCGATGTCGCGAGTTTCGATTCTGGCTATGGTAGTGCTTATCTTGCCAAGATGATTGGCCAAAAGCGCGCGCGAGAAATTTTCTTCTGCGGCTTTAACTACAGTGCCGATGAAGCCTTTGCCATGGGAATGGTCAATAAATCGGTTCCCCATGCAGAACTCGAAGTCGAAGCATTAAGATGGGCCAAAGAGATTAACTCCAAATCGCCAACAGCGATGCGTATGTTGAAGTACGGCTTTAACATGACAGACGATGGCATGGTCGGTCAGCAACTGTTTGCGGGTGAAGCGACACGCTTAGCCTATGCCAGCGCAGAAGCTCAAGAAGGGCGCGATGCTTTCCTCGAAAAACGTGATCAGGACTTTTCAGCGTTTCCTTGGCATTATTAATCGAAGCTGATTGTCATATAAAGCCCTCATTTGAGGGCTTTATATTTTTTAGCGCTTATAGATAGAAAAAACCGTTTAAACTAATCTCAAAATACGGGTTTAAATTTTAATGAGAATTGTTATCATCTAACCATTCCCAATTGGGGCTAACATTAGAGGATAAGATCATGACCAAAACATTTACTTTTGCCGTATTACATTTCAGCGTCGCCTTCACCGTTACCTATTTATTAACCGGTAGTGTTTTGGTCGGTGGTGCCGTAGCCTTAGTTGAACCCGCGATAAACACTGTAGTGTTTTATTTCCACGATAAAGTGTGGAAGCGTTTCGAAGAAAAAAAGCAAAACGCACTTAATGCAATAACGGCTTAACACACTCAACCACCAGCATATACTCTAATAAAGCCCCAATAAAAAACCGCCATTTAGGCGGTTTTTTATTGCTTCCGATTTATTCCACCGTCACCGATTTAGCGAGGTTTCGTGGTTGATCCACATCGGTGCCCTTAATTAAGGCAACGTGATACGACAACAACTGTAATGGGATAGTGTAAATCAGCGGTGCCATAAAGATATCGCAGTGTGGAACCGGGATAACCTTCATGGTCTCGTCAGATTCAAACTCAGCATCCACATCGGCAAAGACATACATTAAACCACCACGGGCACGCACTTCTTCAACGTTAGATTTCAGCTTTTCTAACAGTTCGTTGTTTGGCGCAACCACGATGACGGGCATGTCGGCATCAATCAACGCCAGTGGACCATGTTTCAGCTCACCAGAGGCATACGCCTCAGCATGGATATAAGAGATCTCTTTAAGTTTCAGCGCACCTTCCATCGCAATCGGGTACTGATCGCCACGGCCAAGGAATAAAGCATGGTGTTTGTCGGCAAAATCTTCCGCCAATTCAGCAATCGCATCATCTAAGCCCAATGCTTGTTCCACTTTGGCAGGCATAGACTGTAGGCTTTGAGTGATCTCCGCCTGCATTTGCTCCGACATGCCATTATGGCGACCGATCACCGCCGTCAACATTAACAAACCTGCCAGCTGCACAGTAAAGGCTTTGGTAGAGGCAACGCCAATCTCAGCACCCGCTTTCATCATGTATGCCATGTCAGACTCACGGACTAAAGAAGAGCCTGGGGCGTTACAGATAGTTAGCGTCGCCTTGTAACCCATCTCTTTGGCTAGGCGCATCGCTGCCAGCGTATCGGCGGTCTCGCCGGATTGAGAAATGGTCACCAACAAGCTGTTAGGAAACAAATGCGACTTGCGGTAGCGGAACTCAGAGGCGATTTCGACATTACATGAAACGCCAGCCCAATCCTCTAACCAATAACGCGCCGCCATACCTGCATGATAACTAGTACCACAGGCAATGATTTGCACGTGTTTAATATCTTTTAAAAACTCTGCGGCATTATCACCAAAAGCCGTGTCGAGCACTTGCTTGTTAGCGATGCGACCTTCGATAGTGCGCGTCAGTGCCAATGGCTGCTCATAAATCTCTTTGAGCATATAGTGGCGATATTCACCTTTGTCACCGGCATCGTGGGTGATTTCTGATTCTTTAACTTCGCGCTCAACTTTATTGCCATGCACATCGAAAATGCTCACGGTGCGACGAGTCACTTCAGCCACGTCACCTTCTTCTAAAAACGCGAAAGAACGGGTTACAGGCAACAGCGCCAATTGGTCAGATGCAACGAAGTTTTCACCTAAACCAAAACCAATCACTAATGGGCTGCCTGAGCGCGCGACGACCATACGCTCGCTATCACGGCGGTCAATCACCACAGTGCCATAAGCGCCTTCGAGTTGTTTAACTGTGGCTTGCACAGCGGCCAGTAAGGTGTCGTGCGTTTTTAATTCGTGATGAACTAAATGACAAATCACTTCGGTGTCGGTATCAGAACTGAAATGATAGCCCAGCTCTTTTAGCATTTCGCGCAGTTTATGATGGTTTTCGATAATGCCATTGTGCACCACGGCAATATCGCCTTCAGATAAATGTGGGTGAGCATTGCGCTCGCTTGGTTCACCATGGGTAGCCCAACGAGTATGTGCAATACCAGTGCCGCCCGCTAACGGGTCGGTTTCGAGTGCGGCAGAAAGCTCCTGCACTTTACCCACACGGCGAGTACGATTAAGTTCGCCATTGTGGATAACGGCAACACCAGCGGAGTCATATCCACGATATTCTAAACGACGTAAACCTTCGACCAGAATTTCGGCCACATCCCTTTGCGCCACGGCGCCAACGATTCCGCACATAGTTTTTACCTATAAAATGAAAAATAAAAATGAAGTTGTTTGAGACATTTGCTTTGGCTTATCACGGGCAAATGCCTAAGGCGAGTAGGGCGCTAAGATGACTTTCACGCCTTGCTCGGTAATTTGGTTAAGGGCGCTCTCTTCGATGCGAGCATCGGTAACTAGCACACTGATTTGCGACCAAGGTAGTTCTAAGTTAGGGATCCGCTTACCTATTTTGTCCGAATCCACCATAACGATCACTTCGCGGGAAACCTCTGCCATCACCTTACTTAAGCCCGTTAGCTCATTAAAGGTGGTGGTGCCGCGCGCTAAATCGATACCGTCGGCACCGATAAAGAGTTGGTCGAAGTTATAGGAGCGTAATACTTGCTCGGCCACTTGCCCCTGAAACGACTCGGAATGCGGATCCCAGGTTCCACCGGTCATCAATAGAGTGGGCTCATTTTCAAGCTCATGAATCGCATTGGCCAAATGCAGGGCATTGGTCATGACCACCAGCCCACGCTTGTGATTCAGCTCGGCGATCAGGCCTGAAGTGGTGGTGCCACTGTCGATGATGATGCGATTGTGATCTTTAATCAGCTGCGCCGCTGCTTTAGCAATGGATAACTTATTAGGGGCAATCTTGGCAGAAAACTGTTGCGTGACTTCATCGGGAATAGCCACAGCACCACCATAGCGGCGCAGCAATAGTCCGGTTTTTTCAAGTTCTGCCAAGTCTTTACGAATAGTCACTTCTGAGGTTTCGAAACGTAATGACAACTCATCGACACTCACTTCACCCTGTTCATTCAGAATGCTGATAATACTGTGACGTCGTTGCTGTGTGTTTCGTTTATTCATAAAACCTTTCAGTTAACTTTCGATTCGAAAGTTACATTATAGAGAAACGAAACATTTTTGCCAGTATTCGAAAGGTGTTTTTGGAATGAAAGTGATGAAATAGTGGAGTTTGTAAAATTAACCTAATGAAAAGAAATAAAAAAGCAGTTCACCTATCGATGAACTGCTTTAAGGGATCTAAAACTTAAGCGTGGAAAGTAAAGTTAGAACTTAGCTTCAAGTGCCACGCTGAAGTTACGGTCTTGGCCTAGAGTCACCATATTGTATTGGCCGCCATCAATATAATCGGTATCAAACAGGTTTCTCACGTTCGCGCGGAGGCTTACGTCTTTACCCATAATATCCATAGTGTAGGCAGCACCAATATCGAAGCGAACATAACCGTCTTTACTGATAGTGTTATCCACGTTTGCAAAACGCTCGCCAACATAGATAGCACCGAAGTTCATTGCAAAGTTATCGGTCACTTCATAACGAGTCCAGATATTGGCCGACCATTCAGGGGCGTCGATAGGGGTTTTACCTTCGCGCTCATCACCCGTTTGATACTCAGCATCGAGGTACATCATAGATGAAGTCACAAACCAGCTATCGCCTAGCTTACCTTGGGCACCCACTTCAAAGCCGCGGTGCTTTTGCTCTCCGCCTTGGGTGGTGATATCAGTGAAATCACCGATAGGTGTAGGCAATTTTTCTGAAATAGTAATGTTTTCAAGTGTGATATCAAATATCGCTGCCGTTAATAGCAAGCTGTCGTCAAACAGTTCCCACTTTGTACCCACTTCATATTGAATGCCGTATTCAGGCTTTAGGTTAAGTTTATTATTGATATCGTATTCGTTATTCACCGCACCTTGCGGGGTGAAGCTTTTTGAGTAGTTAACATAAACACTGCCGTTATCTGTAGGTGAGTAGATCACCCCAAATTTAGGCGATACGGCATAACTGTTTTCACCTTCGCCATCTTTTTTCTGTTCGTCATAACGAACCCCTGCGAGCAATTTCCATTGTTCATTGATGGTCATTAAATCTTGCAGATAGAAGCCGTAGTATTTGTATTCACTTTCAGATTTTGTGCTATCACGATGATAGTCTAAATCTGGTTTTGCTACGGGTTGACCAGGAATAACGGTAATCATCCCTTTGGTTGCTTGATTAACATATCTCTCAATATATTGACCATAATAGTAGTCTAAGTAGTTAGCACCTATAAGGAGTTGGTGCTCCATACCCGCCAATGCAAACTCACCCGTAAAATCGACATAAGCGGTTTTATGTTGCCAATCATCGTAACGATCGAATGGCCTAATACTGTATCCCGAGGTGAATGGATCTTCATTATATTGCGGTGCAGAATCGAAACGCTGGCGATTAAACTGTTGATCGTTATAACCCAGTTTAACTTTCCAATCGTCATTCATATGCCAAGTTAAATCGGCACCTAAATTTGAAACCGTGTTATCGGTAAAGGCCCAAGGCGCATCCCAGATGGTTTTACGCTGGCCGACAACATTGCCTTGCTTATCTAACCAACTGCCAGCATCGATAGCGGTTTTATCTTGGGTATGGTCGTATTTGAGTGACAATAACAAGTCATCACTGATATCAAATTCTAAGTTCAAATAACCTAACCAACGATCACGCTCTTGGTTTTCATCGGTCGTTGAATATTCACGCCAGTATTTAGTGTCTTGTTTGACTAACACACCGCGGTAACGAATGCTCTGCGCCTCGTTTAAGCTGCCACCAGCGTCTAACTGTGCGCGGGTAGAGCCGTAACCGTCGGTATCAAACCCTAAGTTGAGCATAGAATCGTAGGTGGGCTTCTTGGTGACCATATTCACCAAACCGCCAGGTCCAGATTGGCCATACAACATGCTCGAAGGACCTTTCAGTACTTCGACTTGTTGCAGAGTTTCGATAGGTTGAACGTAGTGAGACCATTGCTGGTGGCCGTTGATCAGATAACCGTTGCCTGAATCTAATTCAAAACCACGAATACTAAAGACTTGGCGGTTCCAGCGAGTGGTTCCCGCCGTTACGCTCGAGTCATTAGCTAAGACTTCCGCAAGGTTAGTCGCTAATTGCTCATCGGTCACAAAGTCGGGGATAACATTTACAGATTGTGGTGTATCCATTAAATCAATATCACCACGCATAGCACCGGATGCACTGCCGACTTTATAGTCGTTAAACGTACGGCCAGTCACATTAATGCGCTCAATGTTTTCATCATTTGGCGCTTCAGCCATAACAGGCATCGCCATTAATGCAGACCCTACGGCCAAACCAACCACTGAATATTTAAATACCATTGCCAACACCTCAAGTAGACCTTTCGTCTTAGAATTGCAGGCAATATAAATAAGAATTGTTTTTATTTAACCATCTTTACACGAATTTACAATCTAGCGTGACTTGGATCAACTTTGAATAAAAACAATGAATTAGCCATAACACTACAGCCTTAATTGAACATTAATTTAGCTGATTTTTACTTGGTGGGGATTTTTAGCTTTGACAAAAAAGTCATAAAGCGGCAATAAGCCGCTTTATGTTTACTGGGTACAGCGCCGTTATTTCTTAATCTTTACCGGACGTTGCCAGCCAGTCAGATGTTTTTGCTTAACACGGGTGATCACTAGCTCATCCTCACCCACGTCACGGGTAATGGTTGATCCCGCACCGAGCGTCGCGCCTTTACCAATGGTCACTGGCGCCACCAGCTGAGTATCACTCCCCACAAACACATTATCTTCAATCACGGTTAGGTGTTTATTGGCACCATCGTAATTACAGGTAATAGTACCAGCACCAATATTCACACCCGCACCGATTTGCGCATCACCTAAATAGGCTAAATGACCCGCCTTAGAACCCACACCTAAGACGGCTTTTTTCATTTCAACAAAGTTGCCGATATGGGCATCTTGCATTAACTCGGCACCAGGGCGTAAACGGGCAAAAGGCCCCGCACTGGCGGCAACGCCCAGCTTAGCGCCTTCGATAATAGAGTAAGGTTTGATCTCAGCGTTATCGGCAATTTCACAATCGATAAGAATCGCGCCAGCGCCAATGCTGACGTTATTACCAATCACCACTTTACCTTCGAAAATCACGTTAACGTCGACCATCACATCCATACCCACGGTCACTTCACCACGGATATCGATACGGCTTGGGTCACGTAGATTAGCCCCAGCAATCATCAGCTTATCCGCTTCACGGGCCTGATAAGCGCGCTCAAGTTGTGCAAGCTGCACGCGGTTATTGGCACCTTCCACCTCAATGGCTGATTGTGGCTGAGCGGTATTAATCTCAACACCATCGGCGTGAGCCATGGCGATAATATCAGTCAGGTAGTATTCGCCCTGAGCATTGTTATTCGATAGGCGGCCAAGCCAGGTTTTTAATGCCTTACCAGGCACCGCCATAATGCCGGTATTGATTTCATTGATGGCTAACTGCTCAGCATTGGCATCCTTTTGCTCGACGATACCGACAACCTTGCCCTGCTCGCGCACGATGCGGCCATAGCCAGTTGGATTGGTTAGATTGACGGTTAAAATCGCCACGCCCTGATCAGGACGCGCAGCAAGCAGAGCTTCGAGAGTTGAGGCTTGGATTAACGGCACATCACCGTAAAGGATCAACACAGTGTCATTATCATCAATATTGGGAATCGCCTGAGCGACCGCATGGCCTGTGCCCAACTGCTCGGCTTGCAACATCCAATTTAATTGCTGCTCACCCAGTGCGGATTTTAATTTGTCGGCGCCATAGCCGTACACTAGTTGAATGGCATCGCTGCCGATGCAGTGGGCGGTATCGATAACATGCTGCACCATGCTCTTGTGGGCGATAGGATGTAATACCTTGGGAAGATCCGAGCGCATGCGAGTTCCTTTTCCTGCCGCTAAGATCACTACATTTAATGCCATTGCCATATCCTTGATTAACATCCCAAAGGGATAAACTAAGCTCGATTTAATGGCGCAATTTTAACGGAAAGGCGCAGCAAAGCGAAAGGCTGAACTCAAAACGCAGCGGAAAAAACAACAAAAAAGGCGGGTATCTTTCGATAACCGCCTTTTATCACAAACAATAACCTTTATCTGGCAATGTTTTTCTTGATGGTTTCAACAACACGTAATTGAGCCATTGCTTTCGCTAACTCAACCATAGCGGCATCATAATTGAAGTCCGCACCCGCAGTCGCCATATGGGCTTCTGCACGACGCTTGGCTTCTAATGCTGCCTGCTCATCAATATCTTTGGCACGCATAACCACATCAGCCAACACAGAAACAGAAGAAGGTTGTACTTCCAGTAAACCACCAGAAAGATAAAACACTTCTTCGCTGCCGTCTTGTTTGACGATGCGCGCCATGCCAGGTTTGATATAGCTTAACAGTGGAGCGTGGCCATGCATGATGCCCAACTCACCTTCAGAACCGGTCACTTGTAGGCTAGCTACGCGACCTGAGAAGATGCTGCTCTCTGCGCTTACTATATCAAGCTGTACTGTCATGGCTGCCATCCCGTTCTCCTTAAAAAACTAAGTATGACTACTTAGTTATTTCTTTTTGTTAGCTTTCTCGACAGCTTCGTCGATAGAACCAACCATGTAGAACGCTTGTTCTGGAATGTGGTCGAACTCACCACTCAGAATTCCCTTGAAGCCACGGATAGTGTCTTTCAGAGATACGTACTTACCAGGAGAACCAGTAAAGACTTCTGCTACGTGGAAAGGCTGAGACAAGAAACGCTCAATCTTACGTGCACGGGAAACGGTCATCTTATCTTCGTCTGACAGTTCGTCCATACCGAGAATCGCAATGATGTCTTTCAGCTCTTTGTAGCGTTGCAGAACAGTTTGTACACCGTTAGCTACGTCATAATGCTCTTGACCAACTACTAATGGATCTAATTGACGAGAAGTAGAATCCAGTGGGTCAACCGCTGGGTAAATACCCAGAGAAGCGATTTGACGTGACAATACAACAGTCGCATCTAAGTGAGCGAAGGTTGTTGCTGGTGACGGGTCAGTCAAGTCGTCCGCAGGTACGTATACCGCTTGTACAGAGGTAATAGAACCAGTCTTAGTTGAAGTAATACGCTCTTGCAGAACGCCCATTTCTTCAGCCAGAGTTGGTTGGTAACCTACTGCAGAAGGCATACGACCTAACAGTGCTGATACTTCAGTACCGGCTAGGGTGTAACGGTAGATGTTGTCAACGAACAACAGAACGTCACGACCTTCGTCACGGAATTTTTCAGCCATAGTCAGACCGGTCAGTGCTACACGCAGACGGTTTCCTGGTGGCTCGTTCATTTGACCATAAACCATGGCTACTTTGTCGAGAACGCCAGAATCCTTCATCTCGTAGTAGAAGTCGTTACCCTCACGAGTACGCTCACCTACACCGGCGAATACAGAAAGACCTGAGTGAGCTTTAGCGATGTTGTTATCAGTTCCATCATGTTAACTGTCTTACCAACACCCGCACCACCGAACAGACCTACTTTACCACCCTTAGCGAATGGACATACAAGGTCGATAACCTTGATACCAGTCTCTAACAGTTCAGTCGTGTTTGATTGCTCTTCGTATGAAGGAGCGCTGCGGTGAATCACATAACGTTCTTCTTCGCCAATTGCGCCAGCTTCATCAATAGGGTCGCCTAATACGTTCATGATACGGCCAAGAGTGGCGGTACCAACAGGAACAGAAATAGGTGAACCTGAGTTTACTACCTCAAGACCACGACGCAGACCATCAGAAGTACCCATAGCGATGGTACGAACTACACCACCACCTAGTTGTTGCTGAACTTCCAGCACCAAACCATTACAGGAGCCTTCACCTGTGATCTTCAGAGCGTCATATACCTGAGGTACGGCATCTTGTGGAAACTCTACGTCCACAACCGCGCCAATCACTTGGACAACAGTACCTGTGCTCATGATTAATCCTCTAAAACTTGTATTCGTTACCTAACCTAAACCGCAGAGGCACCAGAAACAATTTCCGACAGTTCCTGCGTAATCGCAGCCTGACGAGCCTTGTTATAGACCAATTGCAAATCGTCAATCAGTGTACCCGCGTTGTCTGTTGCCGCCTTCATCGCCACCATACGGGCAGCCTGTTCAGAAGCAATGTTTTCAACAACACCTTGGTAAACCTGAGATTCTACATAACGAACCAATAAGGTATCCAAAAGGGCTTTTGGATCTGGCTCGTAGATATAGTCCCAACGATGAGCAACCTCATCTTCTTCCGATTTAGGCAAAGGTAGCAGCTGCTCGATCACAGGAGTCTGCGTCATAGTGTTTACAAACTTGTTGAACACTACGTACAGACGATCCAGTTTGCCTTCGTTGTAAGCATCTAGCATTACACGTACTGTCCCTATCAGGTCAGCGAGCTTTGGCGCATCGCCTAAACCTGAAGCATGGGCAGATACATGACCGCCAAAGCTTTTGAAAAACTGAACACTACGAGCACCAATTGGGCAAAATTCAAATTCTGCACCTTGCTCTTTCCAGCTTTTCACGTCTGCGACAACCTTTTTAAAGAGGTTGACGTTCAGACCACCACAAAGGCCACGGTCGGTTGCTACAACAATGTAACCAACCCGCTTAGCCTCTCTCACCTCTAAGTAGGGGTGTTTATACTGAGAGAACCTTGCGCTACGTGACCGATCACCTTACGCATGCTTTCCGCGTATGGACGGCTTGCAGCCATGCGGTCCTGCGCTCTGCGCATTTTGCTAGCTGCCACCATTTCCATGGCGGACGTGATCTTCTGAGTGTTTTTAACACTCGCGATCTTGGTTTTAATCTCTTTAGCGCCGGCCATCTCTACTCTCCAATCTGGACCTGAGGTGCCTTAAGACACCTCTATCATTGTTACCAGGTTTGGGTTGCTACGAACTTGTCGAGGCCAGCTTTTAATTCAGCTTCGATATCGGCGTTATAATCGCCAGTCTCGTTGATAAGCTTGATTAAAGCAGCATGCTCGCTGTTCATGTACGAGAGCAGAGCGGCTTCGAAATCACCGACTTTGTTCAGCTCAACGCCCTTCAGGTAACCTTTTTCAGCTGCGAAAATTGACACAGCTTGAGCGGCTACGCTCATAGGAGCATATTGTTTTTGCTTCATCAGTTCGGTAACACGCACACCATGCTCAAGTTGAGCACGAGTTGCATCGTCTAAGTCAGATGCAAACTGTGAGAACGCAGCAAGTTCACGATACTGTGCTAGAGCGGTACGGATACCACCAGACAGTTTCTTGATGATCTTAGTCTGAGCCGCACCACCAACACGAGAAACAGAAATACCTGGGTTAACCGCTGGACGTAAGCCAGAGTTAAACAGATCGGTCTCAAGGAAGATCTGACCGTCAGTAATAGAAATTACGTTGGTCGGTACGAATGCAGATACGTCACCCGCCTGAGTTTCAATAATAGGCAGCGCGGTTAAAGAACCGGTTTGACCTGTTACAGCACCCTTAGTGAACTTCTCAACATAATCTTCGTTTACGCGTGAAGCACGCTCTAATAAACGAGAGTGTAGATAGAATACGTCACCAGGATAAGCTTCACGGCCAGGTGGACGCTTCAGCAGTAACGAGATCTGACGGTAAGCAACTGCTTGCTTAGACAGGTCATCGTATACGATCAGAGCATCTTCACCGCGGTCGCGGAAGTATTCACCCATAGCACAACCAGAGTATGGTGCTAAGTATTGCAGTGCTGCAGCTTCAGAAGCTGTTGCAACTACAACGATAGTGTTAGCTAATGCACCGTGCTCTTCTAGCTTGCGTACTACGTTAGCGATGGTAGAAGCCTTTTGGCCTACCGCTACGTACACACACTTGATGCTAGAGTCGCGCTGGTTGATGATTGCGTCGATCGCCATAGCTGTTTTACCAGTTTGACGGTCGCCAATGATCAATTCACGTTGGCCACGACCGATTGGGATCATAGCGTCAACGGCTTTATAACCAGTTTGAACTGGTTGATCTACTGACTTACGGTCGATAACGCCAGGAGCGATAACTTCAACAGGAGAGAAACCATCGTTATCGATAGCGCCTTTTCCGTCAATTGGCTCACCCAGAGTGTTAACTACACGGCCTAACAGGCCACGACCGACTGGAACTTCCAGAATACGGCCAGTAGTTTTAACTTTTACGCCCTCTGCTAAATCAGCATAAGGACCCATTACTACGGCACCGACAGAATCACGTTCAAGGTTCAACGCGATTGCAAAACGGCTACCAGGCAGTTCGATCATTTCACCTTGCATCACATCGGCCAGGCCGTGGATGCGGATAATGCCGTCACTTACCGCAACGATAGTACCTTCGTTACGAGATTCGCTAACGACTTCGAACTGCTCGATCCGCTGCTTAATCAGATCGCTGATTTCAGTGGAATTCAGTTGCATGCTCAAACTCCCAATTACGACTGCAGCTTTTCAGACAGACGCGATAACTTACCGCGGACAGAGCCATCAATGACTAAGTCACCTGCCTTAATAATTACACCGGCGATGAGCGCGGCGTCAGTGCTGCAATTCAGCTTAACTTTGCGTGCGAGACGTTTCTCTAAAGAATTACTGATCTGCTGCTGTTGTTCAGAGCTGAGCTCAGCTGCAGAAACCACATCGGCTTCCACTTCTTTTGCCCACTCATTACGGTATTGAGCAAAAAGCTCAGATACAGCAGGTAGTACCTTTAAGCGACCGTTTTCAGCCATTACCTTTATCAAGTTCTGACCTTGCTCATTGATTTGCTCACCACAAACACTAATGAAGAGTGCGGCAAGTTTAGTACTGGCTAAAGAGCCAGTTAGCAGTGGCTGCATGGTTTCGTTTTCACTAACCAGTGCGGCAAACGTGAGCATTTCTGCCCAGGTATCCACTGCATTGTGTTCAACAGCAATGTCAAAAGCTGCCTTTGCGTAAGGGCGAGCGATGGTGGTTAATTCAGCCATAACTCAAACTCCCTTATCAAATTTCAGCGACTAGTTTATTAACTATGTCACTGTGGGCGGCTGGATCAATAGAACGCTCAAGGATCTTCTCAGCACCCATGATGGCAAGAGTAGCAACCTGCTTACGCAGATCCTCTTTCACGCGATTACGTTCAGCTTCAATTTCTGCTTTACCCTGAGCGATGATTTTTGCACGCTCAGCGTCTGCTTCGGCTTTAGCTTCTTCAACTATTTGAGCTTTACGCTTGTTAGCTTGCTCAATAATTTCGTTAGCAGTCACCTTGGCTTCTTTTAGTTGGTCAGTCGCTTTCGCTTGAGCCAACTCTAGGTCTTTTACCGCACGATCAGCATCAGCTAGACCGTCAGCAATCCTTTTTTGGCGCGCTTCGATGGCATTCATCAAAGGGGGCCATACAAACTTCATGCAGAACCACACGAAGATGATAAAGGCGACCGTCTGACCGATTAGGGTAGCGTTGAAATTCACAACAGCCTCCTATTTAGAGTTAAGACAGAAGCGTTTTCTTACAGCATTGCACCCAGTGGGTTGGTGAACAGCATGAATAATGCGATACCAACACCGATCATTGTTACGGCGTCTAACAGACCCGCTACGATGAACATTTTAACTTGCAGCATAGGAGCCATTTCTGGTTGACGCGCAGCGCCTTCCAGGAACTTGCCACCTAATAAGCCGAAACCGATTGCAGTACCAAGAGCACCCATACCAATCAGCAGAGCAACAGCGATAGCTGTCATGCCTAAAATCGTTTCCATCTGTATCTCCAGTATCTAAAATCTAAATCTAATTAGTTGATGATTTAGTTTAAAATTTCTTCAGCAATCCTTAATGATCTTCATGCGCCATGCTTAAGTAAACAATGGTCAACATCATGAAGATAAACGCCTGCAGCGTGATAACCAAAATGTGGAAAATTAACCAACCTAGTTGCAGAGTCACACCCAGGGAAGATAATAACAAGTTGGTACCATACATCAGCGCAATAAGGATGAAGATCAACTCACCTGCGTACAAGTTACCGAATAGACGCAATGCCAATGAAATTGGCTTAGCAACTAAAGTAACAGTCTCTAATAGGAGGTTGACGGGTATCATTGCCTTATGGTTAAAGGGCTGTAGCGTCAGTTCTTTAACAAAACCAGACACGCCTTTGACCTTAATGCTGTAGTAAATAATCAGCACAAACACACCGATAGCTAAGCTGAAGGTGATGTTTACGTCAGTTGTCGGAACCACTTTCAAGTATGGAACGCCCGCTAAACTTGCTAACCAAGGCAGCCAGTCAACAGGAAGCATATCCATGAAGTTCATCATGAATACCCATACAAAAATGGTCAGAGCTAAAGGCGCGATCAGGGCATTGCGGCCATGAAAACTTTCTTTCACGCTGTTATCAACGAACTCAACGATCATCTCGATAAAGCATTGCAGCTTACCGGGAACCCCTGAAGTCGCTTTTTTACCAACACTACGGAAAATCCACAGGAACAGAACACCAAGACCAACCGAAAAGAACAACGAATCAATGTGCCATGTCCAGAAACCTTCACCAACATGTAAGTTGGTAAGGTGATGCTGGATATAGCCCTGCGGTGTTAACGCTTCACCAGGTGCAGCCATGATTCATCCCACTTAACTTTGCTTGAAGTATAAAGGAGCTGTCCAATGCACTATTAACGTCAGCACATAACAAACAAAAAGCGGCATAAATGCCACCTCAAGCTTGCTAAACACCAATGAAAACATTGCGATGGTTAACAGCAACTTTACCGCTTCCCCCCAGTAAAAAGTTTTAATCACTTTTGCTGCTGAACTTGCTCCCGTATGAGAGAAAGCGAGGGTTGCGAATACAAAATTAGGGAGCACAGCAATTGAACCACCTGCTAACGCAGAATAGCCAAACTGAACTCCCCACACGACGAAAAAGAGAATTGAAGCACCCCCAGCCACCGCCGCCTGCATCATCACCAATTTATAGGCTGACCACCGGCCACGACGCGCTAAAACCTTACTCAACTCATCCTCTCCGCATTCATACTTTTTGTTTCGATGACCGGATGACAAATATCCGTATTTTTGTCGATGCACAAAAAGCTTGCGAAAGTATACCTTTTCACGCCTTCATTGCAACTTTGAGATAAGGAAAAACAGCACTTTTAACGTGATATAGCGCCAAAACAGTCAAAATCCAAAATTAACATATGTCACAAATTTACATTAAAAACTGTTAATCTACAGACATTAACGAATTTTGCTAAGAATTCCGTCTAATTCAGCCAGATTCTGATAGTTAATTACAATTTTACCCTTACCCTTACTGCTATGAGCGATCGAAACCTTAGCACCTAATCTTTCAATTAACTGCTGCTCTAAACGACAAACATCTTGATCTTTAGTCGTAGTTTCGACGGGTTTGGGCGGATTTAAGGTTTGATTAATCAATCGTTCAGTTTCGCGAACGGTTAATTCCTTGGCAGCCACTAATCTCGCCAGATTTGTTTGTTCTTCACCCTCAATTGCGAGCAAAGCGCGTGCATGGCCCATATCAATGTCGCCATACTCGAGTAAACGCTTAACCGGTTCATTTAACCCGTTTAACCGTAACAAGTTAGATACACTCGCGCGAGATTTTCCCACAACATCGGCAACCTGTTGGTGAGTCAGCTCAAATTCTTGCATCAAACGTTGTAATGCAATGGCTTCTTCCATGGCATTTAAGTCTTCACGTTGAATGTTTTCAATCAACGCAATAGCAACCGCCGCTTCATCGGGAACCGGTTTAACGATACAAGGGATTTTTTCGACACCCGCCAATTGGGACGCTCGCCAACGGCGCTCACCGGCGATGATTTCATACTGGCTATCGCTAACAGGACGCACCACAATCGGCTGAATAATGCCTTGATTGCGGATGGAATGGGCGAGTTCTTCTAACGCCTCGGGAGACATGTCCTTACGAGGTTGGTATTTACCCGGTTGTAGCAGGTCGAGATCCAGATGAATAAGTTCTTCTTTTTTATCGACAACAACCACTTCTTCCGTGTGCTTTTTACTCGCGGCGTGGCTGTTACTCAGTAAAGCATCTAAGCCCTTACCTAACCCTCTTTTCTTTAACGTCATGGTTATCCTTTACGCTCGCTTAGCCTGAGTTTTCTGTTCGGAACGGCGGATCATCTCACCCGCTAACGCCAAATACGCCTTAGCCCCTGCACTCGATTTGTCGTAGTACATGGCGGGTGCGCCAAAGCTCGGCGCCTCGGCCAAACGCACATTACGTGGGATCACAGTGCGATAAACCTTATCACCAAAATGCTGTTTTAGCTGATCGGACACATCATTTGACAGGCGATTACGCGGGTCATACATGGTCCGCAAAATCCCTTCAATCCCCAAACCAGGATTCACCACCGCCGCTAATTTGGTGATGGTATCAATCAAGGCGGTTAAACCTTCCAGTGCAAAATACTCACACTGCATTGGCACCAACACAGAATCCGCCGCCGACATGGCATTAACCGTCAACATGTTGAGCGAAGGCGGGCAATCGATAAAGATATAATCGTATTGATCTTTTATCGGTGCGAGCGCATTACGTAACCGCACTTCACGGGCAAAGAACTCCATGAGTTTAATTTCTGCCGCGGTCACATCGCCGTTACTGGCAATCAGATCGTATTTCCCCGTGGTGTCTTTGACCACGATCTCATCGAAGGGCTTTTCTTCAACCAGCAGTTCGTAAGCCGTGTTTTCGACTTCGTATTTATCGACACCGCTGCCCATGGTGGCATTGCCCTGGGGATCGAGATCGATCAGCAGCACTTTACGCTTAGTCGCGGCTAAAGAGGCGGCTAAGTTGACACAAGTTGTTGTTTTCCCTACGCCACCTTTCTGGTTGGCCACGGCAATTACTTTACCCACAATGTCACCCTGTATGTAAATTCTGGTTTATTGCCTACTTAAAAATCCATGCGAAATGAGGAGCTTTAAGCCTGTTATTCTTTGATTATTTTGAGTAAATGTCTTTGCTCATCGAGTCTAGGCACTTGGAGTTCGATGGTTTCGGTCACCACAAATCCAGCGGGGATCTGTTGCATCTCTTCATCACTCAGTTGTCCCTTGAGCGCATAAAATTGTCCATGCTCGGCAGGCAAGTGATGGCACCATGTCAACATATCATGGATTGAGGCAAAGGCGCGGCTGAGCACTCCATCGAACTTTTGCTCGGGTTGATAGGCCTCGACTCGGCTCTCTATCGAACTAATATTGTGGATCCCGAGTTCAAAGGCCACTTGCTTTTGAAAGCGGATACGCTTGCCTAAGCTATCGAGCAGCACAAAGGTTTTATCTGGATTAATAATCGCTAAGGGAATGCCGGGAAGCCCAGGACCAGTACCCACATCGATAAAGCGCTCGCCCTGCAAATGGGGCGACACCACTAAGCTGTCCATGATATGGCGGACAAGCATAGCCTCAGGATCCCTGACCGAGGTTAAGTTATAGGCTTTATTCCATTTGTTGAGCATGCCAACAAAATCAAGCAGTTGTTTTTTCTGCTCAGCCGTGGCGGGCAGATTAATTTCGGCTAAATAGGCCTCTAACTGGGCAGATAACACTGAACAACCTCAATAAAGATACGATTATAAACTCGCTGGCTATTATGAAGCCCTGAAACGTCGAAGGGAAGCCTGAATGCTTCCCTTCTGCGACCAAACTGGCGATTAAGCTAGCTTTTACGCGCTCTTGCGTAATAAACCGCGTTTTTTCAGATGCACCAGCAGAATTGAAATCGCTGCCGGAGTAATACCTGAGATACGCGATGCTTGGCCAATGGTTTCGGGCTTATGGCTATTTAACTTAGCAATAACCTCATTTGAAAGCCCCGGAACCTCTTTGTAATCAAGGTTCAATGGCAGACCAGTGTTCTCATTGCGTACCGCTTTGTTGATCTCTTCCTGCTGACGTTGGATATAGCCAGAGTACTTCACTTGGATCTGTACTTGCTCGGCAGCAAGTGGATCGGCAAGTCCAGGACCAAAACCTTCAATCTGCATCAACTTGCTGTAATCCATTTCTGGACGACGCAGCAACTCTTCAAACGACGCTTCACGGGAGATCGGCGTGTTTAAATGCGGATTTAACACTGGCACCAATGGAGAATTTGGATGGATCCATTGGCTACGTAGACGCTGCAGTTCTAACTCGATCGATTCCATTTTTTCGCTGAAAGAGGCCCAGCGCGCATCATCCACCAGACCCAGTTCACGACCTTTTGCCGTTAAACGCAGATCGGCGTTGTCTTCACGCAGCAAGAGGCGGTATTCGGCGCGGCTGGTAAACATACGGTAGGGTTCTTTAGTCCCTAAGGTTGATAAATCGTCAACCAATACACCGATGTAGGCTTCATCACGGCGAGGACACCAAGCCTCTTTGCCCTGAACCTGCAATGCAGCATTCATCCCCGCGAGTAAACCTTGGGCACCAGCTTCTTCGTAACCCGTGGTACCGTTGATTTGGCCAGCGAAGAACAAACCATTGATAGTTTTGGTTTCTAACGAGTTTTTAAGATCCCTTGGATCGAAATAGTCGTACTCAATCGCATAACCTGGGCGAACAATTTCAGCATTTTCCATACCTTGGATCGAACGAACCAAATTTAACTGCACATCGAAAGGCAAGCTAGTGGAAATACCGTTAGGGTAGATCTCGTTTGTGTTTAAGCCTTCGGGTTCGATAAAGATCTGGTGCGATGATTTATCTGAAAAACGATGGATCTTGTCTTCGATAGAAGGGCAGTAACGTGGACCAATTCCCTCGATCACGCCTGAATACATAGGGCTGCGATCTAAGCCTCCACGAATAATATCGTGTGTCTTTTCATTGGTATGGGTGATCCAACAAGAAATTTGTTTCGGGTGATGGCTCACATCGCCCATAAACGACATCACAGGTAATGGCGTATCGCCTTTCTGCTCTGTCATCTGGGTAAAATCGATGGTGTTTGCATCGATACGCGGTGGCGTACCGGTTTTTAAGCGGCCAACACGGATTGGTAACTCGCGTAAACGGTGGGCGAGTGCGATAGATGGTGGATCGCCAGCACGACCACCACTGTAGTTTTCTAAACCAATGTGAATTTTACCACTGAGGAAAGTACCCGCGGTTAAGACCACTGCAGGCGCTTCGAAAGCTAAGCCCATTTGGGTTACTACGCCGACTACACGATCGTTCTCAACAACCAGATCATCAACAGCTTGTTGGAAAATACGTAAGTTGGCTTGGTTTTGCAGAATATTTTGGATCTTCTGACGATACAAAGCGCGATCAGCCTGAGCACGAGTCGCTCTTACTGCTGGGCCTTTGCTCGAGTTTAGGGTTCTAAATTGGATCCCTGCATAGTCGGTTGCGATCGCCATTGCACCGCCTAACGCATCGATTTCTTTTACCAGATGACCTTTGCCAATACCGCCGATCGCAGGGTTGCATGACATTTGGCCTAAAGTATCAAGATTATGCGTCAGCAATAATGTCTTAGAGCCCATTCTTGCTGCAGCCAATGCGGCTTCAGTTCCGGCATGACCACCACCTACAACAATAACATCAAACCGTTCATGAAAATGCATGACCCTACCTTTAGTAACTTAAGAGACCCAACGTGAGCCGATCATTTTAGCATTTGCTTTGAATGAGGTGAATGATCATTTTTAGAAAATGGATCCATAGGATCGGGACTAATAGATCTTAAGATCTTTATATAGATCTTCTTACTATGTTTACTATTAGGATCGCACTTTCCTGTGGGTAATCTTATTTTCTTATTTATATCAAATAGTAACGAACTTTTATTCTTGTGATCTAGCCGAGATCTACTGCCAGAAAAGGTGGGGATAGATCGGCTATTTATCCACAAGGGGGATCTTTAAGCAGATCAGGTTGTGAATAGCACAGAGGTTGATCAGATCTAAATAATAGTTTATCCACAAAAATATACATCTGAGTAGCTTTTTGTGGATAAATAAGATCTAAACTGTGGGTGGTTTGGTATGTTTTCCAAGAGAGGATCTTAAATTTGATCTTGCCATTGTGCCAACCACGCTAAAGCTGGGTCTTCTGGCACTGGATCCTGTTGTACATCGATCTGGATCTTATCCACAATGACTTTTGCACCACTATATTCCAGCACTTCAACTAACTTTTCTGGACCTTGGCAAAAGGTGTCATAACTCGAATCGCCAATCGCGCATAAGGCGAACTGAACTTGGATCAGATCCTGTGTGTTTAGCAGCAGTTCTTTACAAAATGGTTGTAAATTGTCGGGCAGATCGCCGGCGCCATGGGTCGACGAAACGATGATCCAAAGGGGATATGATTGCAATTCATCCAAAGTTGGGCTCAAAAAGGTATCGACTTCATGGCCTAATGGAGTGAGCTGGGCCTGCATTTCATCCGCTATATATTCACTGCTGCCGAGGGTGGTTCCGACTAATATCGCGATCTTGGTCATTGTTACTGCTCTCTGTGGTCGTTAATTTCTATCATTTTTGGGGCTTACATCTACTTACAGTGTTTTGCTGTATAAATTTACTCACTATTGATTTGCAGTCTGCTAGTATCCTTGGCTGCAATCCTTGTTTTATACATAGGCCGTAAGGTTTTTATAACAATTATAATAGGATAACTGATGACTACTCCTGCTGATGCGCCAAAGTGGCCACGCCAAATACCCTATATTATTGCCAGTGAAGCGTGTGAGCGTTTCAGTTTTTATGGCATGCGTAACATTCTAACACCATTCTTGATGACGGCACTTTTGCTCTCTATTCCCGAAGATCTTCGTGGAGCTGTGGCTAAGGATGTGTTCCACTCGTTCGTGATTGGGGTGTATTTTTTCCCCTTACTCGGTGGTTGGATTGCAGATAGATTCTTTGGTAAGTACAACACTATTCTGTGGTTAAGCTTACTTTACTGTGTGGGCCATGCATTTTTGGCTATTTTTGAACACAGCGTGCAAGGTTTTTACACCGGCTTATTTTTAATTGCCTTAGGTTCGGGCGGGATTAAGCCTTTAGTTTCTTCGTTTATGGGCGATCAGTTTGATCAGAGCAACAAGTCTTTGGCACAAAAAGCCTTCGATATGTTCTATTTTACGATCAACTTTGGTTCCTTCTTCGCATCCTTATCTATGCCATTGTTACTCAAGAATTTTGGCGCTGCAGTGGCTTTCGGGATCCCCGGTGTGTTGATGTTTATCGCCACGGTATTTTTCTGGTTAGGCCGCAAACGTTATGTGCATATGCCACCAGAGCCAAAGGATCCCCATGGATTTTTACCCGTGATCCGCAGTGCCTTGCTTACTAAGGTCGAAGGCAAGGCCAATATCGGTTTAGTGTTAGCCTTAATTGGTGGTGTTTCAGCGGCTTATGCGCTGGTGAATATTCCGACGCTCGGGATTGTGGCAGGTTTATGTAGCGCTATGGTGCTGCTGATGGGATTTGTTGGCCTTGGAGCTTCATTACAGCTTGAGCGCGCGCGAGGGATTCATCCTGATGCGGCCGTGGATGGTGTACGTTCTGTGCTGCGTATTTTAGTGTTGTTCGCCTTAGTGACGCCATTTTGGTCTTTGTTCGATCAAAAGGCGTCGACCTGGATTTTGCAGGCTAACGATATGGTTAAACCTTCGTGGTTTGAACCTGCGATGATGCAGGCATTAAACCCGCTGTTAGTGATGCTGTTGATCCCATTCAATAACTTCGTTTTATATCCAGCGATTGAGCGTATGGGCGTGAAATTAACCGCGCTGCGTAAAATGGGGGCGGGGATCGCGATAACTGGCTTAAGCTGGATTGTGGTTGGGACGATTCAGTTGATGATGGACGGCGGCTCGGCGCTGTCTATCTTCTGGCAGATTTTACCCTATGCCTTACTGACATTTGGCGAAGTATTAGTTTCGGCGACTGGTTTAGAATTTGCCTACAGCCAAGCTCCTAAGGCAATGAAGGGCACTATTATGAGCTTTTGGACCTTATCGGTTACCGTCGGTAACCTTTGGGTATTACTGGCTAATGTGAGCGTAAAAAGCCCTGCAGTGACGGAACAAATTGTTCAAACTGGGATGAGTGTGACGGCATTCCAAATGTTCTTCTTTGCGGGATTTGCGATCTTGGCAGCTTTTATCTTCGCGCTCTATGCTAGGTCCTATCAAATGCAGGACCATTATCGCCAAGTCTAGGTTAACCATTTAAGACAAAGCGCCTTTAAATAAAAAATCAGCCCCTAAGCGAACTTAGTGGGCTGATTTTTTATGGTTAGTTTAGCTAACCGCTAAAGCGAAATTATTTGCCGATACAGAAACTAAAAATGTAAAACCACTCAAAGTGTTAGAAAGCTATTGGCGCACATATGGAGTGCAACCTTTTGTTAGGTTTTGCCATTGAATCGCTTACTCTAGAGGAGTTTTGGAATTTTTTAAAGTGGGATAATAGGGAAAGTGGGAAATATAAATTGAGCTCTTCGTTGTTATTGGTGGAACCCCATATCCAGCTTTCCTAAATGAAAGAGGATAGCACTTTGAAATCGCTCTGAATTTCGATACCCCATAGCCTTTACTCTGAGCAGTCTAACTTGGCTATTTATTGCTTCTGCCAAACCGTTTGATAGACCAAACGCATGGCATTAAGTATGCCCCAGAGTTTGTTCTCGATTGTATCTGCCATCGCCATTAAGGGTTTGAGACTGCTGGCTTTAGCTTAAAGCTATCCAATCTTTTCATCGCTGCTTTGTTCCTCGAACACTATTGCCATGCCAGATGTTCCGAGCCTGCTCTTTAAAATACTATGCAAGAGCGGTATTCATCATTGCAGGGATGAGCCTATCGACCCTCTCTCGGTCGGGGTCGCTGAGATTATCTCGTCGCTTTAACCAGTAAAAACGTGTTCGATGTGCCTCTTGCCGCATTGACGGTGCCAACCTGAAAAACTCGTCTTTGCGGATCCGGTTAACCGCCTCCGTTAGCATCTTGGCTACATGGAAGTGATCAAATGCGATTTTCCTCTATGCATTTGGCAGCGCTTTCTTTGCTGCTTTAATGTAAGCAGGGCTCATATCCATACAGATAGACAGAGTTTGGCGTAGTGAGTTTGCATGCTGTTGGTTAGACGGGTATCAAAACTTGCAGCTGAACATCCCTCTGAAACCGCTAAAACTTGTCCTTCATGATTAGAGAGCAGCGTGACATATTCATGCCCCTTTTTAAGTGCGGTTTCATCGACCAATAAATAGTCGGTATTAATCTGTTTGCGTTTTGCCAGTCCACGATAAACAGTGCGCGCCATGATCCTATGGCTCCAGTGTATTGGAAATCTCATCAATGTCATGGTCTTAATTTTGGGGAAAGGTCAGGCTGAACCCAAACAGCTAAGAGTCTGTATTCATTAAGTGCGAACAATGGAATTTGTTTTTATTTTTATAATCTTAATCTATACTGGGCTTAACTGCTTTCTGGTAAATAACGGCGTTGTTGACTAAATCCTTTTGAACCATTTCAGCCCGCGGTGATCAGATCTTTCAGCACAGACTGACAGAGCGACATCATGGGCAAAGCTAAGCACAAAATCATCAACTGGCCTGAGTACAACCAGAGTATACGCAATCGCGGCTCATTGACCTTTTGGATGGATGACGCAGCCATTAAAGGCTGGTTATATCATCAGCATCATGGTGGTCGGGGGCGCGGTTTTCAGTTTACTGACCAGGCGATTGAAGTCGCTCTGATGCTGAAAAGCGTCTTTGGCTTATCGTTGCGCGCCACGGAAGGATTCATTAATTCCTTGTTTAAGCTGATGGATGTTCCCTTAGCCTCACCGGACTATAGCTGTCTCAGCAAGCGGGCTAAAACCGTGGAAATTGCCTACCGAGCGCCGAGTCATGGCCCGATTGCCCATGTCGTTATCGATGCCACTGGCTTGAAAATCTTTGGCGAAGGCGAATGGAAAATCCGTAAGCATGGCAAAGAAAAGCGCCGCGTCTGGCGTAAGCTGCATTTGGCAGTCGATGCCCAAACTCATGCGATTATTGCGGCTGAGGTCAGTCTTGAAAGTGTCGGCGACAACGAAGTGATGGGCACCTTACTCAATCCGCTGCGTCGTCGCATCGAGCAAGTCTCTGCCGATGGCGCCTATGACACCAAAGCCTGCCATAAGCTGCTTAAAAATAAAGGGATAAAAGCAGTGATACCGCCGAGGTCGAATGCGGGTTACTGGTCCCAAGGGCATATACGCAATGAGGCTGTGGATGCGCTCAAAGCAGGCAGTCTATCAGACTGGAAGCAGCAACATGACTACGGTAAAAGGTCGCTAGCGGAAACCGCGATGTACCGATACAAACAACTGATAAGCCCGACCCTGACGCTGCGAGACTACAATGCTCAGGTTGGCGAAGCCTTAGCCGGAGTTAAGGCCATGAATAAAATGCTGAGCTTGGGCATGCCTTCAAGGGGCGCTGGTCGTTAAACCGAGCAAGACCTTGGGGCAGTTGCTATCCGCGCAATGATTTGATCAACAACGCCGTAAATAACGACAATGTATGCCACTGGCTATAGTAGTTGTATCCATTGCGCTTTGACCACAATCAATCGTCACTATATATGAGGAACATCGAATGATATTGCGACAAAGTTGTCAGTTTGCCATCTTTTTTAGCGCCATCATCTTAGCTCTATTTGGCTGCGAACAGGCGCCAGTTGAAGTCAAAGCAACCGGCGACATCTCGCGGCCAGCCATGATAGTGACATTGCAGCCGCAGGGCATATCGCAAACCCAGTTTACCGGCGTTGTCCGCAGCGCCGAGCGGGCGGAGCTGGCCTTTAAACAGTCGGGCAAGCTTGCCAGCATGACGGTGCAGGAAGGTGATAAGGTCAGCCGGGGGCAAACACTGGCCACTCTGGATGATGCGGAGCTGAAAACCGCGCTCAATTCTGCCAATGTTGAATTTAAGCAGGCGCAAACCGATTTTGAGCGTGGCAATAAAATTTTCTCGACCAGTCAGGCTATCTCGCGTAGCGATTTGGATCAGCTTAAGGTTAAGCGCGATCTAGCTGCCAATAAGGTTGCCAAGGCACAGCAGGATTTGGCCAACGCTAGTCTCAACGCCCCCTTTGATGGCACTGTGGCACAAAAGCTGGTGAATAACTTTGCCACGGTGCAGCCCAATCAGCCGGTTTACGTTGTGCACAATCCTGCCAATCTGGAAGTGATGATCAATGTGCCCGGGAAACTGTTTCTTGAGCCCAATGCCGGTCAGCGGGCGGTGGCAGAAATCGAAGGCCTGGCTGGGCAGCGTTTTGGCCTGACCTATCGCTACTACGCCGCCGATGCCGACCCGGTATCGCAAACCTATCAGGTGGTGCTGGGCTTTGATGACCCAAGTGCCGCCAATCTGTTGCCGGGCATGAATGCCAAGGTGTATCCGGTGATGGACAGCGCCGCGCAAAACCAGCATCTGTTGGTGCCTGTGGATGCGGTGGTGCCTTCCAATACCGGCAGCCAGTTTGTCTGGTTGGTGAATGCCGACAGCCGTGTTGCCAAGCGCAGCATCAGTGTTGGCAATATTTTGGGTAACCAAATTCAGGTGACCGAGGGTTTAAGCCCGGGCGATAAAATTGTGGTGGCAGGCGTTCACGCCCTGGCAGAAGGAATAAAGGTTCACCCAATGCAGTCGGGGGAGTCTAACTGATGGATATCGCCCGTTATTCGATTGCCAAACGCACCAGCGTTTGGGTGATCATCTGTTTGCTGCTGCTCGGGGGCTACCTTAGCTACCAACAACTGGGGCGCTTTGAAGACCCTGAATTTGTCATCCGTCAGGCGGTGGTGATCACCCCTTATCCCGGCGCCAACGCCAAAGAGGTGGCCGACGAAGTCACCGATGTGATTGAGTCGGCGGTGCAGGCGCTGCAGGAAGTGAAAGAAGTTAAGTCGGTCTCCAAGCAGGGCATGTCGGAAGTGACGGTTGAGATCGACCTGCAGTTTGCCCGCTCCAAGGGGGAGCTCGATCAGGTGTGGGATAAGCTTAGGCGAAAAATCGGCGATGCCCAACGGCAACTGCCCAAGGGGGCGGGGCCTGCGATAGTTAACGACGACTTTTCTGACGTTTACGCCCTGTTTTATGCCGTCACCGGCCCCGGCTACAGCGATAAGCAGCTGTATGACTATGTCGACTTTCTGAGTAAAGAGCTGGCTTTGGTGGACGGGGTGGCCAAAACCGCCATCATGGCCAACCGCCAGGAAGAAATTTATCTGAGTTCTCGGCTGAGCGCCTCGCCGCCCTTGGCATGAATGCCCAGCAAATCTTCTCGGTACTGCAAAAGCAGAATCTGGTGACGGTGGCGGGTGAGCTGCCTGCCGGCAATATGCGCTTGCCGGTGATCCCTCAGTCGGCGGTTAGCAGCCTGGATGCACTCAAAAACCTGCCCCTTGGTCTTGGCAATCAGGGCCAGGTTCTGCGCCTCAGTGATGTGGCCAATGTGGTGCGCGGCTATAAAGAGCCCATGAGCCTGATGATGACCTACAACGGCGAACGCGCCATCGGGCTGGGTATTTCCAACATCAGCGGCGGCAACGTGGTCAACATGGGCGATGCGGTCAAGGCACGGCTGGCCGAGCTTGAAAATCAACGCCCTATCGGCATGGAGCTGAATGTCGTCTCCATGCAATCCGATTCGGTCAAAGCCTCGGTGGCCAACTTTGTCGACAATCTCATCGCCGCCGTGGTGATAGTGTTTGTGGTACTGCTGCTGTTTATGGGGGTGCGCTCCGGGGTGATTATCGGCTTTGTGCTGCTGCTTACCGTGGCCGGCACGTTGATTATCATGCTGATGGACGACATTGCCATGCAGCGCATTTCCCTTGGCGCGCTCATCATCGCTCTGGGGATGCTGGTGGATAACGCCATCGTGGTGACCGACGGCGTGCTGGTAAAACTGCAGCAGGGTGAAGAGCGTGAAAAAGCCATCAGCGAGGTGGTTAATGCCACCGTATGGCCGCTGCTTGGCGGCACTTTGGTGGGCATTCTGGCGTTCAGCGCCATTGGCCTGTCGCCCAGCGACATGGGTGAATATGCCGGTTCGCTGTTTTGGGTCATCCTCTATTCGATGCTGCTGAGCTGGGTGTTTTCGGTCACCATTACTCCGCTGCTGTGCCATCAGTTTTTGCAGGTTAAACAACAAGCTGCCGGTCAGAGCGAGGGCAAGGTGCTCGGCGCCTATCGCGCCATGCTGATGTGGGTGCTTGGCAACCGTATCCTGACCGGACTGGGGTTGATTGGCCTGCTGGCGCTGGCACTGTTTGGCATGCGTCTGGTTCCGCCGGGCTTTATGCCCGAATCACAGCGGCCGCAGTTTGTGGTGGATGTGTATTTACCTCAGGGTACCGACATCAACTACACCCATACCGTGGTTGGCCGTATCAGCGATGAGGTGGCCAAAGAGGCGGCTGTTACCGGCATTACCAGCTTTACCGGCGGCGGCGGTCTTCGATTTATGCTGACTTACTCCCCCGAGTCGCGTAACCCGGCCTATGGCCAGCTGCTGATAGATGTGGATGATTATCAGAACATTGCGGCATTGGTGGTAAAGCTGCAGCAGCAACTCTCTGAAAACTATCCCGATGCCTCCATCAAGGTGTGGAAGTTTATGCTTGGCCGCGGCGGCGGTAAGAAAATCGAGGCGGGTTTCAGTGGCCCAGACCCAAGGGTACTGCGTGAACTGGCCGAGCAGGCCAAGGCGCTGATGTTGCAAAATCCTCAGCTGATTGCGGTGCAGGATGACTGGCGCCAGCAGGTGCCTGTGCTGGTGCCCAAATACGATCAGGCGGTGGTGCAGCAACTGGGGCTGACCAGTGTGGAGCTGAATCAGGCGCTGGCACAAATGCTCAGTGGTACTACGATTGGCTCCTACCGCGAAGGGGATGACCTCATTCCGCTGGTGGTGCGCGCGCCCGAGAGTGAACGCCGGTTTGAGCGTGCCATTGAAAGCCTGCAGGTTTACAGCCCGGTTGCCGGTCGTCAGGTACCGCTCAGTGAAATGACCAGCGACATCGCCGTAGAGTGGCAGGATGCCATTGTTCGCCGCATCGATCGCCAGCCCACCATTCTGGTGCAGGCCGATCCCGCGCCGGGCGTGCTCACTAACGAAGCGTTTAACAGAGTTCGCCCTGAGATTGAAGCCATTGCGCTGCCACCGGGTTATCGGCTTACCTGGTATGGTGAGTACAAGGCCTCCAACGATGCCAACGAAGGCTTGGCCTCGTCAGCACCGTTTGGCTTTGCCGCGATGATCTTGGCCGTGGTGTTTATGTTCAATGCGCTCAGGCAGCCGCTGGTTATCTGGCTCACTGTGCCCTTGGCGGTGATAGGCGTGGTGGTGGGGCTGGTGCTGTTTAACACCGCGTTTGAGTTTATGGCCATTCTCGGTTTTTTAAGCCTGATTGGCATGATGGTGAAAAACGCGATTGTGTTGGTGGATCAGGCCGACAGCGATATCCGTGCTGGCGCTGCGCCACTGGACGGGTTAGTGCAGGCCTCGGTCAGCCGCGCCCGCCCTGTGGTGCTCGGTGCCCTGACCACCATACTCGGGGTTGCGCCGCTGATTATGGATCCCTTCTTCAAGAGCATGGCAGTGACCATTATGTTTGGTCTGCTGTTTGCCACAGCCCTGACATTGATTGTGATCCCGCTGCTGTATGCTGCCCTACTGCGGGTGCCGGCGCCCACGCGCTGAAGCAAGCCAGCCGTGTGCTGGCTATCGCTGTATGACAAAGAGGGTGATTAAGCCCTCTTTTTTGTCTTAACTTGGAGCTTTTTGCAATGTTTTTACAAGTCACAATACTAGCATTTACTGCATTGCTGCCAATGGTTAATCCTCCAACAACGGCCACTTTACTGCTTGGCTTAACCAATGGTCGGGATCCGGCCTATGTTAGGCAACAGGTCAATATGGCGTCTATTTGGCTATTTGTAACGCTATGCGTCACCTTTTTTATTGGATCATCAATTTTGGACACCTTTGGGATTTCTATCCCGGGCCTGAGGTTAGCAGGTGGACTAATTATCGGGGTGATAGGGTTTCGTATGCTATTTCCATCGCCAACGGCCGATACTGGCCAGCAAGCACATGACAATATTGCATTTGTTCCGTTAACCATACCCAGCATGTGTGGGCCTGGTACCATGGCATTGGTCATTAGTGGTGCCGCGCAGATTTCTGATATTCCAAATGATTACGACAGAACACCGATTTATGCCGGTATGGTGGCGGCCTTTGCTTTGGTAAGCATTACTAGCTGGGTTGTGTTACGAATGGCACAACCTGTTTGCCGGTTTATGGGGAAAGCAGGGATAGATGCTCTCACACGCATAATGGGCTTTTTGCTTATCAGTATGGGAATGCAATTTATGATTAATGGCGTGAAAGAGTTGCTGACAGATCCTGCATTCCTGACGTTATGCGCGCAGTGATGATAGCGAGCTGTCGTAATATTCTTTATTGTGCACATTTTGCTCAGTGCTATGCTTAAATCCGGGTTAAATCGGACCTTTAGAAAGAGATGGAGCTGGTATGGCGCAAAGAATGATAAAAGCAGCAACTTTGGTAATGGCGATGTTTCTGCCGCTTACATATGCCGAAGAAACCGCTGTCGATCCGCTACAAGCGGAAGCTGAAGTTGACGATGGACTGAAGAAATTCGGCTATATGACAGGGGCGTTGTTGACTAAATCCTTTTGAACCATTTCAGCCCGCGGTGATCAGATCTTTCAGCACAGACTGACAGAGCGACATCATGGGCAAAGCTAAGCACAAAATCATCAACTGGCCTGAGTACAACCAGAGTATACGCAATCGCGGCTCATTGACCTTTTGGATGGATGACGCAGCCATTAAAGGCTGGTTATATCATCAGCATCATGGTGGTCGGGGGCGCGGTTTTCAGTTTACTGACCAGGCGATTGAAGTCGCTCTGATGCTGAAAAGCGTCTTTGGCTTATCGTTGCGCGCCACGGAAGGATTCATTAATTCCTTGTTTAAGCTGATGGATGTTCCCTTAGCCTCACCGGACTATAGCTGTCTCAGCAAGCGGGCTAAAACCGTGGAAATTGCCTACCGAGCGCCGAGTCATGGCCCGATTGCCCATGTCGTTATCGATGCCACTAGCTTGAAAATCTTTGGCGAAGGCGAATGGAAAATCCGTAAGCATGGCAAAGAAAAGCGCCGCGTCTGGCGTAAGCTGCATTTGGCAGTCGATGCCCAAACTCATGCGATTATTGCGGCTGAGGTCAGTCTTGAAAGTGTCGGCGACAACGAAGTGATGGGCACCTTACTCAATCCGCTGCGTCGTCGCATCGAGCAAGTCTCTGCCGATGGCGCCTATGACACCAAAGCCTGCCATAAGCTGCTTAAAAATAAAGGGATAAAAGCAGTGATACCGCCGAGGTCGAATGCGGGTTACTGGTCCCAAGGGCATATTCGCAATGAGGCTGTGGATGCGCTCAAAGCAGGCAGTCTATCAGACTGGAAGCAGCTACATGACTACGGAAAAAGGTCGCTAGCGGAAACCGCGATGTACCGATACAAACAACTGATAAGCCCGACCCTGACGCTGCGAGACTACAATGCTCAGGTTGGCGAAGCCTTAGCCGGAGTTAAGGCCATGAATAAAATGCTGAGCTTGGGCATGCCTTCAAGGGGCGCTGGTCGTTAAACCGAGCAAGACCTTGGGGCAGTTGCTATCCGCGCAATGATTTGATCAACAACGCCGATGGTAAACGCCAAGTGTGGCGTAAACTACTCATTGCCGTTGATACACATACTCACGAGATTATTGGTGCAGAACTCGCATATCTCTGGTGATGGTGCTTACGACACGAGGGCCTGTCATGATGCCGTTCGTCGAAAACGCGCTTTTGTGCTCATCCTACCTCGGGAAGGGGCAGTGCTCTGGGAACAAAGACATCCACGTAACTTAGCGGTCTGTTGGCAACAACTTTATGGTTCAAATAAACAGTGGAAGAAGCGCTATGGGTATCATCATCGTCCGTCAATCTCAGAAACGGCCATGTACAGGGTGAAGCAATTACTAGGTGGCAGATTAAGCCTGCGAAATTATAACGGTCAGGTAGGCGATGATAAGGGCGTTGAACAAGCTCACAGAGCTAGCTAATGCCTGAAACTCATTATGTATTTTAATAATGGAACAATCTTAGGGCGCTTCGTTCGCTGAGTCGATATAGAAAACAAAGCTGTAAGGATAATCAATAACTAACAGAGGAAGGTGTATGGATCACTTTCGGAATATTTGGTTAGGTATGAGAAAATTAGATGTACTAGCTCAGACCTGATCTGACACTTGGCCATTGTTAGTGTGGCCTCCTTCTGGGAGTAGCCTTGGTCAACCACCAGTTGAGCCGTTTCCAGACGGAATTCAGGGCTAAAATTCGGTCCTTTTTTCTTTGCCATTTCGTCACCTACTGCTGCAATGGGGGCAATCATAACAGCTCTAATCAGGTGGCCAAATTCACTATGCCACTACAGTTAGCATTTATTTTGGCATGCTATTGGAATATTCTTTTACTTCAAGTGATGCAAATTATGACGCTTTAGCATACAGCTTAAAAACTAGTCTCGAAGGATCAACTGCCCCAAAGAGAGTGGGACAAAATTATTATCTGTATTGTTACTCATTTTGAAATTTGCTTTATCAGTACAAACTATTGATTTTAAATAATAAATTAACTAATTATCTTGCATTTTTCTGCCTCCATGCGAATCTTTATAAAGCAGGAGGTAATCATGAAAAAATACCCATCTTTATCATTAATCGCTTTATGTGTGTCCTTGTCTGGTTGCGTAACCGGACCCCGTCATTATGCTCAAGATGAATCTCGGGCTTTAAATCTAGCGCGAGCCGGGGGCATCTACGATTTGGATTTGAGAGATTCCCACGATGGTACCCACTCTTATAGTAAGGGGATGTTGGTTCCATTGCTTGATCTCGCCAGGCTAACGACTTCATTTGATTATCCGCTTCGGCGTCTTTCTGGTACGCAGACGTTCGCGTTTAACGCTACCGATATAATGATGACACCAGACAATCCCTCGGCTAGACCAAGTCTAATGGGATGGATGCCCGCATCTGCTGCTACCTCAGAATCTCAGGCTTATGAGAAATATGTGCATCTTGTCGAGCAGGCTATCCAGCATGTGGCCGATGATATGGCATTGAATGTCACTAAACTGAGTAATGTAGAAACGCCAGAAATTGATGGTCATCCCATGATTCTTTGGTCTGTTGAAAGCGCTGAGCATGGATGCGGTATTGGTCAATGTGTGGTTGCTTACAACATTACGACTCCTTATCTCTGGAAGAGCCCGCTCTACATTAAAGATGGTGAGTCAGAAAGCTATAACATCGCTGCTAATCACCTGAAGAACTATTCTCGCTTTGTTTTCCGCCAGTCAGGCCCAAAAGACTTTCCAATTGATGAGTTTTATAGAGCCGTCAGTGCTGCATTGCCATCGTGGATGGTGATCTATTACCCACCAAACCATGTTGTTCAGGATGGCAAATCTCTCCCATATCCAGTGCTGTATGAGCAAGGGAAGCAACTGCTGTTTAAGGAGCCAGCCTTATGAAGAGTGAATATCAGGAGCTAGACAATATTGTTTTGGCGATGGATGAAGTCCAAACGGACCCCGTAATTCTTACTTACCTGATCAGTCATCTATTGAAGAGAAATTCGGTGTTTCATCAGCCTAGAGTGGGATGTGTCAAATGCAAGAGCACGGGAGAACTAGTCTATCCCCATAGCTGGATTGAGCTTCCAGGCGGTTGGACTGTTGATCTTAGACTTAATCAGGCTTTCAACACGTTCGACCGCTACCCGCAAGGCATTTTCGAGCCATCATCCTACCGGAACCTTCAGTATTTCGGTATGCCTCTTACTGTGCCTGAATTCGAACCATCTGAACTCGATGAAATGACTGATTTTATGTTTTCCAAGTTATTCAGTGTGCAAGGACTGGATATTCGAGTGAGCGGAGGTTGCTATGACTGCATTTGAGTGGGGAATGCTTGGGCTATTCCTATTTTTTAGTTTGGTCACCTTCTGGTGTCTTTACAGCTATAGAGCCAACCAGAAATTGTCAGGCCAAGGCAAACCTCAAGCCGAAAAGTGGGAGGGAAAACATGATTCAAAATCTCAAAAATGATTTAGTAAATATAATGTTGCTTGGTGTTCTGCTACTCGGATTGATGCTGGCTCAAGACTCTGGATGGGGATTCTTGCTCGCTGCTTTGCCATTGTCCATTTGGTGCTTTAAAGCTTTCAGATTTATCCAACGCAGATGGTGGTTAGCCGTACCATTTTGGTGTGCACTTACTTATTTGTGTTGGCAAATGTCCTTGGCACTTTGGGCTGGCTATCTATTCGTTGCGTTTGTCAGAAATATGATGGAGTTGAATAGAACTTACCCTATGCCAAGTCGTCATAAGCGAATGAAACCTGATCTTTCCGTTTTCCCGGATAGCTTTGATTACGACTACCGAAACCATATTGGGTTTGGTGACTGATTTTTGGCCCTTAGCTGGTTCCTTTTGAGTACACATCAACGGAACTAGCCATCAGACTGGTTTTACTACCAACAGAACCACCTAAACCAGACCAGAGATAAAGCACCACCTATAACAGACTGTGGAGACCTAGATGTTCATTCGAGCTTACCTTCGCGCATCAACCAAAGAACAAAATGCTGAACGGGCTCGAGAGTCCTTGATTCAGTTTGCTACTCAGCATGGCCAGCGAATCGCTGCCTTTTATATAGAGAATGTTTCTGGCGCCACTTTGCACCGACCTGAGTTGATGCGTTTGATTGCTGAGTCAGGCGAGGGTGACATTGTGCTGGTTGAACAAATCGACCGTCTGGCGCGGCTCAAACAAAGTGATTGGGATACGTTGAAACAAAAGCTGGCCAGCAAACGTCTAGCCATTGTTTCACCAGAACTTCCTACCAGTTGGCTGGCTTTACAACAACATAGCGAAACTGACTTTACCGGTGCGATTTTACAAGCGGTTAATGCCATGATGTTGGACATGCTCGCTGCCGTTGCTCGCAAAGATTATGATGACCGGCGACGTCGTCAATCACAGGGAATCGCAAAGGCTAAATCCGATGGTAAATACAATGGGCGTCAGCCTGACCTTAAACGGCATCAGCACATAGCCAGCCTATTGAAGACTGGCCATAGCTATAGTGACATTCAGGACATGTTGGGGTGTTCGCGGCACCTGATTGCATCAATATCGAAAGTGATAAGATCCTCTCACTAGCAGGGCATGACAAGTGTAACTGCTGATTTGTTAGCCTGTTTTAAGTCTTTTAAGATCAATTATTTCTCATTTTTTGACTTTATTGCTAGCCGTGAAAATGCAAAGCCTATAGGATACAAAAATTACAATTTGTAGGTTTTGTGAGTCATATGAAGGCAACCAATATAGACCCTCAACTGCTTGAAAAAGCCACGAGTATCTTTGCTGAGTTGGGCTTACCTATTGAGCAGGCTATTAACGTCTTTTTAGCTAAATCCGTTCAAGCCAAAGGTTTTCCGTTTTCTGTTGCTCTTGAAAATGAAGTAGAGACACGGGAAGTTGCACAAACGCAACACAATATCAGAAATGCAGAGATAACCGAAGCTATCCAAGACTTGGTTGAACATGCTCTACCACTGAGTGAAATAGAAAACCTCACGCAGCTAACCTATTGTCGCAACATTTTTGGGTTGTCATTCCCCGTGCTCAAACTGGCTAAATCATCACGGCCAGAAGACATTCGCAGTGCAGCCAAAGATGCCAAAGAGCGAAACCGCTACTCCACCACTAAAGTGGCCCAGCGAGATGAAAAAACCTATGTTATTTGCACCCAATGGACCGACAGACATCGTTCTGCATTTTGCCGTTGGCAAGCCATCTTTAGCTAGAACGCAAAATAATAACCAAACAATACACTGATTTTTTAACGATTTAACTTCATTTAGGTAGTATCAATGAACTTACAAGACAAAGAACAAAGCGCCAAACTCTCCAGTGCTATTTGGCGTATGGCAGATGATTTATGGGGTGATTTCAAACACACCGATTTTGCGCGGATTATCCTGCCATTTTTGCTACTGCGTCGTATTGAATGCGTGTTAGAACCCACCCGTGAGGAAGTTCGTAAGTTCTATCTGGCCGAAAAACAATCCGGCATAGACCTTGGTTTAGTGTTGCCAGAAATTGCGGGATTCGCCTTTTACAACACCAGTGAATATAGCCTAGAAACCTTAGGCGCGTCAGACACCGGCGACAACCTAGAACACTACATCAGCCAGTTCAGCAAAAACGTTCGTACCATCTTTGATGAGTTTAAATTTGGTCAAACCATAGAAGATCTGGAAAAAGCCAAGTTGCTGTATCGCATGGTAAACCATTTTGCCAACCTCGACTTGCATCCTGATGTAGTGTCTGACCGCGTATTATCAGATGCTTATGAAGAGCTGATTCTAAAGTTCGCCAGTTCGGTTAATGAAAAGGCCGGGGAATTTATGACCCCGCGTGATGCCGTGCGTCTTGCCACCAAACTGGTGCTGGCGGCGGATGAAGATATCTTTAGTGAAAAGGGTGTGATCCGCACCATCTATGACCCAACCTGTGGCACGGGCGGTTTCCTTTCCGATGCCATTAGCCAAATTGAAGAAATGGGCAGCAGCGCTAAAGTCGTGCCTTTTGGTCAAGAGCTCGACCCCGCGACCCATGCCATGGCGCTGACCAATATGATGATCCGCGGTTTTGATGCCAATAACATCAAGCAAGGCAACACCTTATCAGACGATCAGTTACGTGCCGACAAGTTTCACTACGGCCTTGCCAACCCGCCATTTGGCATTAAGTGGGAAAAAGCCAAGAAAGAAGTAGAACGTGAGCACAAACAGCTCAAATACGCCGGGCGCTTTGGGCCAGGCCTGCCGAGTATTTCTGATGGTTCAATGCTGTTTTTACTGCACTTGGTATCAAAAATGGAAACGCCGGAAAATGGTGGTGGCCGAGTGGGTATAGTCCTTTCTGGCTCGCCACTGTTTAATGGCGATGCAGGCTCAGGCCCATCAGAAATCCGCCGTTGGCTGCTAGAACAAGACTTAGTCGAAGCGATTGTTGCCCTGCCAACCGATATGTTCTTCAACACCGGCATTGGCACCTACATCTGGATTTTGACTAACCATAAAGAGCCAAGACGCAAGAATCAGGTGCAACTGATTAACTTGGCAGATATTTGGACTCCCATGCGTAAATCGCAAGGCGATAAGCGTAAGTACCTGAGTGATGAACAGATTGACGATATTGTCCGTGCGTACGATGGCTTTGAAGCCAGTGACAACTGTAAGATCTTCCAGACTACTGATTTTGCCTACCGTAAAGTCACCATTCAGCGTCCACTGCGTGCCAAACTAGATATTACCGCTGCGGGCATTGCTGCATTTGTGCAGCAAGATACGTTTAAAAAACTCAAACCAGAGCAACAAGCGGCATGGGTACAATACCTCACCGATAACCTTGGCCTTCAGCCTTATGAATGGGCACGTTTGGCGGTTAAGAAGAATAACAATAAGGGTGACTTTGGTAAGTGCTCAAAAGCACTGGCTACGGCCTTAACTGCGCACTTTGTAAAAATTGATCCGCAATTTGAGCCTGCACTGGATGAAAAAGGCCAAGTGATCGCCGACCCTAAACTCAAAGACACCGAAAGCATTCCTTTTGACCGCGACGTTGAAGATTACTTCGCACAAGAGGTGCTGCCACATGTACCGGATGCCTTTATTGATCACTCAGTGCGTGATGAAAAAGACGGCGAAGTGGGCATTGTCGGTTATGAAATTAACTTTAACCGCTATTTCTACCAATACGTGCCACCACGCGAGTTGAGTGTGATTGATCGTGAGCTAAAAGCATGTGAAGCGCGCATTCAGGCTCTGCTGAATGAGGTGGCGGAATGAATGCTGGCAACATAGTAGATGCTTTCGTATCTGACTCGAAATGGAACTCAGTACCAGCTAAACGTTTATTTACGAGTAGCAAAGAAATCAATCAAGGAATGAAAGAATCTAATCGTCTTGCACTAACAATGAAAGGTGTCATAAACCGCTCGTTAGACGATTTACAAGGACTTCAATCTTCTGATTACTCTGTTTATCAGATTTTTGAAAAAGATGACTTAGTTTTTAAGCTCATAGATCTTGAAAATATAAAGACTAGCCGAGTGGGGATTGTGCATGAACGAGGAATAATGAGCCCTGCATACATCCGTGTTTCAGCGAGTTCAAATAGCATCTACCCAAGGTTCTATTACTGGTACTTTTTTGCTCTATACCTAACCAATATTTATAACAAACTGGGTGGAGGAGTTCGTCAGAACCTAACAGCTGGTGATCTTTTAGAAATACCTGTTCCACTGATTGATATTTCATTACAGAAGCAGGTTAGCACATTCCTTGATCGCGAAACCCAGCGCATCGACAGTCTGATCGAGGAAAAGCAGACCTTTATTAAGCTGCTCAAAGAAAAACGCCAAGCACTGATCAGCCATGTGGTCACAAAGGGGCTCAATCCCAATGTGGAGATGCAGGACTCTGGCATCGAGTGGATTGGGCAAGTGCCGAAGCATTGGGAAGTCAAAAAGATAAAGCATATTTGCTCCAACTTTATGTATGGAACCTCTCAAGACTGTAACCAGTCTGATGTTGGCTATCCTGTTCTCAGGATACCAAACATCAAGAGTACCAATGTTGATTTTGAAGATCTCAAATATGCAAATATCAGTGATGTTGATGCTTTAACTTATCTTTTATCAAGAGGCGACATTTTAGTCATCAGAACTAACGGTAACCCTAATCTGGTCGGCCAAAGCGCGCTTTTTGATTCAAATGGGCAGTATTTATTTGCGTCGTACCTAATAAAGTTAACACCAAAGCGAGGAGTGGATACTAGCTTCTTAGTAGAAGCGATGAACTCACTATCTGTTCGTCAAGCATTAACATTTCAGTCAAGAACATCGGTAGGTAACTACAACCTGAGCATTCCTTCACTAGCTAATACAAGTATTGCTATCCCACCAATTGATGAGCAAAAGACAATAACGAATTACTTGAGTGCAGCAACGATAAACATTGATTTACTGATTCAAGAGACTGATAAATCGATTGATCTTCTAAAAGAACACCGCACATCGCTGATCAACGCGGCTGTCACAGGAAAAATAGACGTCAGGGAGGCGGTGTAATGGCTGCACATCATGAAGTGCATTTTGAACAATATATTACCGAGCAGTTGGTGAACAATGGCTGGAAAGAAGGCCATTCCTGCCACTATGACCAGCAACGCGCCCTTTACCCGCAAGATGTCATGGATTGGGTAAAGGCCACCCAGCCAGATGCCTGGCACAAACTGAATAAACTGCATGGTGTGAATGCCGAGCAGGTGCTGTTGGAGCGTTTGGAAAAAGCCCTCTCTTCCCACAAAGCTGGCAGTAAAACAGGTGGCACCATTAATGTGCTGCGTAAAGGCTTTACCATTGCAGGTTGCGGCACGATTGCCATGGGCCAACGCAAACCCGAAGATGCGCGCAATGAAGAGCGTATAGCCCGTTATGAGCACAACATTTTGCGCGTGGTGCGCCAACTGAAATATTGCCCGACTCGCGAGTGGGAAATTGACTTGGTGTTCTTTATCAACGGTCTACCCGTTGCCACCGCCGAGCTAAAAACCGATTTTACCCAGTCGCTAGAATCGGCGATTGCGCAGTACAAAGAGGATCGTCTGCCCGTTGACCCAAAAACCAAGCGTAAAGAGCCGCTGTTAACCTTTAAACGCGGTGCAGTGGTACATTTTGCCATGTCTGATACAGAAATCGCCATGGCGACCAAACTGGCGGGAGAAAATACCTATTTTCTGCCCTTCAATAAAGGCCATGATGGTTCTACCTCTGATTTGCCCGTACACATCAACTTGCCGGGTGAAGATGGAGAGTATCCGGTCAGCTATTTTTGGCAAGAAATTGCCCAAAAAGATAATTGGCTACGCATTTTCTACAGCTTTGTGTATGTCGAAACCAAAGAGGTTGCCGATAGCAATGGCAAGGTTGAGCGTAAAGAGACGCAGATTTTCCCCCGTTACCATCAGCTTGATGCGGTAAACAAGATGATTGACGATGCCCGCCAAAACGGTGCAGGCATGCAGTATCTTTGCGAGCACAGCGCAGGCTCAGGCAAAACCTCGACTATAGCCTGGACGGCCCATGATTTGATTCGCTTGCGTAGCACCGATGGTAAAGCGGTCTTTAAATCCGTAATCATTGTGACCGACCGCACCGTGCTGGATTCGCAGTTGCAAGATGCGGTGCAGCAGCTGGATCATCAATATGGGGTGATTAAGGCGATTGACCGCGAAAAGAGTAGCGAGTCGAAATCAAAACAGCTGACAGAAGCACTGCTAACAGGCACGCCGATCATTGTTGTTACCATCCAAACCTTCCCGTATGCGTTAGAAGCAATTCTGACCAATCAATCTTTGGCACAAAGTAACTTTGCAGTGATCATTGATGAGGCTCATACCTCACAAACTGGCTCTACAGCCAAAGGTTTACGCGCAGCGCTCACGCTAAACCTGAGCCCTCAAGAGTTGGAGCAAATGAGTATTGAGGACATTCTTACTAAGGTGCAAGAAGCGCGTGCCATGCCCAAGAACGTCTCGCACTTTGCTTTTACAGCAACACCCAAGCACAGCACCAAGATGTTGTTTGGCCGCCCGAAAGACCCTAACCAACCAGTGTCAGATGACAATCTTCCTGAATCGTTCCACCTCTACACCCAACGTCAGGCCATTGATGAGGGTTTTATTCTTGATGTGCTGGAGAATTACACCCACTACGATACAGCCTACAAAATTGGTGAGAACAATCTGGATGAGAAGCGCGTAGACAGCAAACAAGCTCGCCGCGCGTTGGCGCGCTGGATGTCACTGCACCCAACCACGGTCAGCCAAAAAGTCGAATTTATTATTAAGCACTTCAAGGCCAATATCGCTCACCTACTGGAAGGTGAAGCCAAAGCCATGGTGGTCACATCGGGCAGGCCACAGGCGGTGAAATACAAGCTTGCTTTTGATAAATACATTAAAAAGCATGGTATTGAAGGTATCCAAGCCTTGGTTGCCTTCTCGGGCAAAGTCCCCGGCAAAGATTTGGGTGATGAAGACAGCCAAGACCCGCTAGAAATTGATTTCGATAAAGAGTACACCGAGTACAACTTAAACCCAGACACGCACGGGGCTGACCTGCGCCATGAGTTTGAGAAAACCGAATATCGCGTCATGTTAGTCGCCAACAAGTTCCAAACGGGCTTTAATCAACCAAAACTGGTTGCCATGTATTTGGATAAGAAAATATCCGATGTAGAAGCGGTGCAAACGCTGTCTCGCCTAAACCGCACCTATCCAGGCAAAGACACAACCTTCGTGATTGATTTTGTTAACGATCCACAAACCATTCTCAATGCGTTCAAAAAGTACGACAAAGGCGCGCAGCTTAATGAAGTGCAAGATGTGAACGTCATCTATGACATCAAAGATATTTTGGATGAACAGAACATATACAACCATCAAGATTTAGAGTTGTTTAAGCAAGCGCGTGGTAAATCGATTCTCGGCCAATCACCTGACAAAAAGTCACACGCGCACAAGAAACTGCTAGCTGCCACACAACGCCCTACCGATGTGTTCAACGTTAAGCTCAAAGAGCTGGTTGATGCTGCAAACCATTGGGATCAGCAATACAACAAAGCGCACCTTGCGGGTGATGAAAAAGCGGCGAACTACGCAGAATCTCAGCGCAGTGATTTCACCAAGCAGCGCGAAGCACTAATGCGTTTTAAGTCAGATTTAGCTCGATTTGTGAAGCACTATAGCTATATGGCGCAATTGATTGAGTTTGGTGATCCTGAACTGGAAAACTTTGCCGCGTTTGCTCATTTGCTATCACGTCGATTGAAAGGGGTAACACCAGAAAACATCGATCTCAGTGCACTGGTACTAGAAAAATTCAAAATCAAATACGACAAAGAGCCGCTTCCAGAAGCGTTTAATCAGGTACTTGAACCTATCCGCCCCAACTATAACGACCCTGCGGATCGTGAACAGGCATTTCTTGCCGATATCATTCGCCGCCTAAACGAACTGTTTGGCGATGTCGGCGACGAACCCGGTCGCCGAAACTTTGCCAACGGTACTATTACGCGTGTCACCCAAAATCCAATTGTGGTTGAGCAGATAGAAAAGCACGACAAGTCGATTGCCCTCAAAGGCGACTTGCCGCAAGCGGTGAAGCAAGCCGTTGTGCAGGCTCTGCTGAAAGAAGGTGATATAGCCCGAACGCTACTCAAAGACCCACAAGTTATGGCAAGTTATGTTGAGTTGATTTTTGACATGATGAAGCAAGGTGCAGAACAGGCGGCGGTGAAATAATGAATACTGCGTTTCGGGTTTTACTTACGTTCAATGCAACATCACTACTAGTGATTATCTTTGCGGTACAAAAAGGGTACTCACTCGGATATTTCTTTGGTGGTTTCGCTTACTTCGATTGGATAGCAGCACTTCCGAACGCAGTATCATATTTACTCTATTTTCTTATCCCTGTTTTATCGACTGGATTGAGTATTTGGCTGAGTAAGTATTTGGGTAAAGACGATTTTAAGGCGGGTGAAGTAGCGAGTATTGAGCATGCCAATAACAGCTTCCTACCAAGTTATTTGGGTTACTTTTTCGTGGCGTTGAGCATTGGTAACTGGGAGACATTGTGGTTTGTTTATGGCGTTTTGTTTGTTTTTACTCTCTTATCGCAAGCACTCTACTTTAACCCATTGTTTTTACTGTTTGGTTATGAGTTTTATAACATTACAACCAAAAACGGAACTGCCATTTTCCTTATTAGCCGAGAGCGCTACAAGAAGCCAGATGACATCGAAATACCATTGGCTTATCGAATCAATAATTACACATTTATCGAGCGAGGATAATGATGGACCATGTACTGGCACATATAAAAACTAGAGCAAAAAAACGCATTTTCAAATTGGTTTCTGATCAATCTCTTTTTGATACCGTCACAATCGACTTAAATGCCTGTATTCCATACAATCCAGACCATAACCTTGACGAAGACTCATGGTTTAAAATTGAAGGCTTTAGTCAAAAAGAGTTTTGTATTGAACTGCTAAAAAAAGACTATGATTCAAAAGACTACGATGACTTAACCAAAGATAACTTCGCCAAGATCGCCTACTTATTTGCAATTCAAGGTAATGATTTTTACTTTCAAAAAATCACTCCAAGCCTATTCGTAAAACGCAAAACGCTTGTTTTTGGTGAAGCCGCAGAAATTGAGAAGAGCCAAACACGTTTAGTAATAAACGCCTTACCTGATGCAGTGTACTTCAAAGTGGCCGATACCTTGATATTCAAAAATCTGGCAACGATCTCGAGCATTTTTAAAGGTATCGATGAGTTGTACAAGGAAGCAACAAAAGAAGAAGTTGAGCAGTTTTTAGATGCACAGTTTATAGAGTTGGGTAATGACTACAACGTAGATAGCGTCTCAAAACCTAATAGAAAACGTATTGGCCTTGCTATGGCAACACTTGATGCGATGTCTGCTGACGATAAAGCTAACATGCTTGATTATATCGACGGTTACTGCGGTGAACAGAAGCTGAAATTCGATAAAGAAAATCAGAAGTTTGAAATATCTAATGACGATGAGTTGAAGTTACTGCTTTATGGCATTGAACAACGCTTCTATACGACCCCGTTTGGCAAAGAAAAAAGGCTCGCTAACTCTGTAACCGCTATGGATAAATAATAGCCCATTATCAGTAACATATGAAGGTTGATTCAATGGCCGATAACATCCCACAAGCTCCTCAAGGTGAGTTTGTTCTTTTCACCAGTGCTGATGGTCAAACCCGCGTTGAGTGTCGTTTTGAGTCTGACACGTTGTGGCTTTCTCAGGCTGCAATGGCTGAGCTTTATGATAAGGACGTTCGCACAATCAATGAGCATCTAATCAATATCTACAACGAAGGTGAGCTTGTACAAAACGCAACCATCCGGAAATTCCGGATAGTTCGATTGGAAGGAACTCGCCAAGTATCTCGTGAGATCGACCACTACAATCTCGATGCAATTTTGTCTGTAGGCTACAGAGTTCGTTCGCAACGTGGAACACAGTTCCGCCAATGGGCAACGCAAATTCTGAAAGAATATCTGATCAAGGGATTTGCCATGGATGACGAGCGGTTAAAAAATCCGCCCGTTGGTCACTCTGCGGTGCCTGACTATTTTGACGAGATGCTGGAACGCATTCGCGATATCCGAGCTAGTGAGCGTCGCGTTTATCTGCGGGTGAAAGAAATCTTTACCATGGCTGCTGATTACGAGCCATCTAACCAAGAGACCAACCGCTTCTTCCAAACCATTCAGAACAAACTGCATTATGCTTGTACGCATATGACGGCTGCTGAGCTTATCGCCAGCCGTGTGGATGCCAGTAAGCCGGATATGGGCTTAACCAGCTATAAAGGCGATGAAGTGCGTAAGACAGACGTTACTGTTGCCAAGAACTATTTGCGTGAAGACGAAATTAAAGAGCTTAATCGCATCGTCAATATGTGGCTCGACTTTGCCGAAGACCAAGCACTGCGTCGCAAGCAGGTATTTTTACAGGACTGGGCCGATAAGCTTGACCAGTTCTTGAGTTTTAACGATAGAGATGTATTAAACGGTGCAGGAAAAATCTCCAAGAAAGACGCTGATGACAAAGCGAAATTGGAGTTTGACCGCTTTGCCCAGCAGCGCCGCCGTTTAAAAGAATCCGAAGGCGCACTTGCTAATATTGCAGCCCTCAAGGCAATACTCAAAAAAGATAAATAGGCGCTATACCACAGCCCTGCTCTCGAATGAGTTGAGGGCTGTGTTGTAAGATCATAATTATAAAGGATTATCCATCTTAAAATCATCGATATCGCCTGCCATTTTGAATAGATTGGTGTCATTCCAACGGCACAGTTGTCTAACCCGCATTAGATTTGAGTTGGCTCTGCGGATGATGGCAAAAGCGTCCTCAACTGCCTCAATTACAGGTTTTTCCCAGTCTTGAGCTAGCGAAAAGGTTGATCGTAGATAGCGATATTGATCGCCACGAGACAAATAATGGCTGATGATGTTATAGCCCTCAGTTCCCTTTTTGCGCGTGAATTCGTTATAGAACCAATACATTTCAAATTTTCGATCGCGAAGTCGCACTCTACAGCCGTAATGTCCGGGGTAGCCGGGAGTATTTTTGCCGCGGTGAGCCTTGTTGTGCTGCCAATACAACTCAGCAACCCGTTGTGCAATGTAGTAATAGCGCAATTGTTCTAGCTCAACAGACTTATGTATGTAATTCAGATATTGCTGCGATGTTGAACGGGTGAAAAGCATTGCCTCGTCGTGATCTATCTTCTTGTCATCGCTTGAGACAAAAGTATTCCAAGCAGCAATTTGTTTATTCAAAACTGTAAATGGGTCTGTCATTGGATGATCCTCTGTGTTGTTGATACAGAGTCAGTCTATTGTCGTGTGACCTAATCCATCGCCTGCCTTCATGCCCTTTTTGGGCACCTAGGTCTTTTGTTATGGCGACTTAGCCAGAAGACCTAGCCAATTCCTATCCAGATAATTATCTAATGGGGGACCTGGACAGGTTTATTCCATACAACTGCTATCTTCCTCAAAAGACCTAATCCAAACGATTCCACTTTTTATGGGGGACCTAGCTTTGTTTAGTGTAAATCGTCAGGTCTCTAAGCTTTCACATGTGAAAGTTTTTTCACTGGCGCACAAATTGATACGGTAATGTCGAGCAACTCATTGGTGGCTTAGCTTTTTGCTGCTCAGAGGCTGTTTTTTATCTATATATTGAATAAATGTCATTAAATATCAGCGTGTTGAAATTTATTATTGAAGTTCCCAAAAAGGGCAGTTCCAGCGGTCTGCTTAGTAACTGATTTTTAGGATGATGCTGCATGAAGGTTCAATAATTTTCAGGAGGCATTATGAATCAAGTTATACCCACCACTGACGAAAGACTACTCACATATCGAGAGGTGTGTTCTCTCACTCAAATATCACCAGCAACACTGCGACGTTATGTTCAAAGTGGAAAATTTCCTTCACCAATCAAACTCAATGATCATGGCCGATCAGTCCGTTTCCGACACAGCGAGGTATTGGCTTGGATGCAATGTTTGTAGGAGGAAAAATGCAGCTTGAACTACGTAATAATGGTTTATTCCGCATACAGGATGGTGAAGAACGGAAAATTTCCGATCCAATTTGCGTTCTTTTTAGAGTGCGTAGTGATGACCGAATTCGGAGTAGTGGCGTGTTGTGCGAGTGGCTCAATCTGGATGGCTGTTCTGTCCAGGAGGTATTTTTGATGAAGATATTGAATGGTAGCCAGTCTATGTTAATTCGAGAGCGGTTATTAGACAGCGGTTTTTGGATAGAAACTGGCATCGATACGTGGAAACTGATTCAACAATATTTAGTTCAAGAATCGCGCAAAGCGAGTACTGCAACCATAGTGGAAAGGACTGGTTGGCATCGTGAGGTATTTGTTACGCCCAGTTGGATTTCTGGTAGGAGTGATGAACCGTATCTATATCTATCTCCGCGTGTTGCCCCAAATTTTCAGCAAAAAGGATCTTTGGACGATTGGCGACAAGAAGTCGGGCGTTTTTGTCGTGGTAACCCATATTTAATTTTCGCTATTGGCTGTGCCCTTACAGGACCACTGTTAAAACCCGCCGGTTTGGAGAATGGCGGTATTCATATTGTTTCCAATTCTGCTGATGGTAAAACCGCACTTCTCCAAGTGTGTGCAAGTGTCTGTGGTGGTTCTGACTTCATGAAAAGTTGGAGTGGCACTGCCAATGGTATTGCTGCTGTCGCAAGTGAACATCACGACCTAGTTTTACCGCTTGATGAAATTGGCATGGCCAAAGCGGAAGATATCGATACCTGTTTGTATCAAATTTTTAATGGTGCTGGGAAATTGCGGGCAGATAAAACCGGCAAGCTTGCTGAATCTGAGCATTGGCGTGTGCTGGTATTAAGTTCAGGTGAAAAGTGGCTCTCAGAGATATTTGAAAGTTTGGGTCGTAGCCCGATGGCCGGGCAAGAAGTTCGTTTGATTGAACTTCCGGTAATTGGTCAGCATGGGGTGCTGAATGATCTTCACAGCTTTTCCACACCTCAAAAGGCCATTGATCATCTGAAGTCTGCAAGTGCGAGAACGTACGGATCATTGCTGAGATCATTCATCGAATTGATCACGACTGATGTAGTGGATCTTAATCAATACGTGCCAAAGGAATTACAGCGCATTGTTGATAGCTGGCTACTGCCGGATTCATCCTCACAGGTGCAGCGAGTCACCCGGCGTTTTGCGCTGATTTTAGTGGCCTTGCAGCTTGCCTCTCGTAACTTTCTGGTTAATTGGAGTGAGGACGAATCAGAGCAAGCAGTGCACAGCTTATATCGGGTTTGGTTGGGAAGTCGCGGTCATTTAATGAATCTTGAGGAATATAGCTTACTACAAAAGATTGGCGGTGTTCTCGCTAAGTGGGACAAACGACTTGCTAAAGAAGGCGATGTATATAGGCCAACAAGCATAGGATATCGACGGTTTATCGATGGTGAGGAGCTTTGGCTCATCCACAAAGATGAATTTTTGAAAGGCTTAAATTTGCCAACTCATTATATGCGTGATGTTGAGCTGCTCTTCCGCCGTCAATGTCTTGAAAGTAATGAACGCAGCCGTGGTACCTATAAGCTAAAGATGAGCGGTCGCTACTATCGTTTTTTTGCCCTTTGGCCTGACAGGGTGAGGCAAGCAATGCTGAAGATGGAGCAAGTCGATGATGAATAATTCAAATATCCCACTTTCCCACTTTTCCCTGTTTGATTCTGAGGTAGGAGTATCAACATGACTGAAAAAGAGATGCTTCAGCGCATGCTGATGGATATGTCATTGCTTAAAAAACTGATTACCGATCATATCAAAAACGAGCAACGTCCTGACACAACAAAGGAAATCCTCACAGTTGAGGAATGTGCTGAGCTGACGGGGTTAAAGAAAAGCACTTTGTACCGGCTGACCCATGAACGCAAGATCCCATTCTTCAAACCTAATGGTAATCGGGTGTTCTTCAGGCGAGCAGATATCTTGGCTTGGTTGCAGAGTAATCGTGTGGCGTCTTCTGATGAGATTGATAAAGCCGCTGCTGATCATCTAGTTGCTAACCGAAAATTGTATGGCCGGAGATATTAGGTTGATGCTTAACTTTTTGAAAATAAATAGGAATGGTTATATACGTTACATGTCACGTTCTTTAACTGTGACATGTAACGGTTACTCGTCGAATTGACAGCTCAGGCTTTAATGACTAGGTCTTAATGTGCGTGCGAATGCGCTTTTAAAAACACATCATTAGCTAGGGACGGTCAATATGTCTGTTAAACATACCCCAACCGGTGTAGTACACAGCGGTGCTAAAGGCGGCACCACTGGCGGCGGCACTGATACGAAGAAAAATGCCGATCACTGGGTTAATTCCCACGAGAAAATCACATGTGATAAGAACGGCTGTAAAAACTAACGATCTTATTTGGTTGATTTGGAGGGCACTGTCGAGGTGCCCTTTTGTTTATAAAGATGTCGTCGTTTGGTCGTAATAATGCTCTTAGTCTGATGACTCATCGAAGATATCTGGAAAGGTCCGCATGGCCTCTGTGCGCCGGGTTTCCAGAATATCTGCGTAGATTTCTGTCGTTCTGAGTTCGCTGTGGCCAAGCAATCTGGAAAGGGAATAGATGTCTAGCCCTCGGGCAAGTTGGTTTACTGCAAAGGTGTGGCGGCCTGCATGAAAGGTCACGTGTTTGGTGATCCCGGCACGTACAGCCCACTGCACTAGCGCGACGTTGCTATAGCTGTCGTAACGTAAGCCCTTAAAAACCCGTTCTGTCGGTTTTCCCCTGTTTTCCAAGTTGAGCAAACGTACTGCTGAATCCGGTAAGTCGAGATATTGCAGGCCATTGCCTGAGTTTTTGAGCTTTATCTGGGAAAAGATTATTCGGTAGTGCCCTTGAGCAAATAGTTCAATTTCACTCCACACCAGTTTATGAATGTCTGACCAGCGTAGACCCGTAGTGCAGGAGAACAGAAATGCTCTCCGTAGTACATCGTAACGGCATTCTGCCTTGGTAAGGGCCTTTACCTCATCCAGAGTGAGATAAGTGCGCTGTGTCCTCTCTGCTTTGATGGATTTGACTTGTTCAACAGGGTTATCTCTGATGATTCGGTCTCGTTGCGCTTGGTTGAGTGCTGCCCGAATTTTATTGAAGTAGCTACAGGCGGTATTCCTGGAGAGGCCGGTATCTGATTTTGTCATTGCCTCATGCTGTAGGTAATGGCGGAACCCTTCCAAGAAGTATTTATCTACCTGTTCAAAAGTGAGTTCTGCGTGGCGGTGATAACGGTGGAGATGGATGCCCGCAGAAACCCAAATTGAGTAGTTGGATTTGCTACCGGATGCTTTACTCGCTGTAATTTGGTCGAAGTAGTCAAAGAAGCTGGCATTGAGTTTTGTGCGGTCATCTAAGCCGTGTTTGGCTGATTCCATTTCCAGTAGACGCTTGGCTCGAATGGCCTCAGCTTTTTGCAATGTGGTTTTATTGTGCTCGCGCTCAACTGCGTTTTTTGGCTTGTTGTAGAGGAACAGATTCAGCGGCTCGTAAGAGCGCTTTTGAGCCCTTGAACCGTCTTCCGAGGTCTTTGAGCCGTAATAGTACACAAGCCTGATGGGGCGCAGGCCATTCTTATCTGGTTCTCGCTTTTGTATATTGATTTTCATAGGTTTTTCTCATCTTGTGCTCCGCATGTGCTCCAGAATTTATCTTCGGAGCACATGCGGAGCAAGAATCGACAAAACCCTTCAAATCACTTCCCACCAAGTAAAACAAAATTATTTTAAAATCATAATGTTGTTTTGATTTGGTTTGATACGTTTTACTATTTTACTTCCCGATACAGAATGAGCTGAAAATTTTGCCCAGTAGATCGTCAGAGGTGAAGCGGCCAGTGATTTCGGACAGGGCTAATTGCGCCATTCTCAGTTCTTCCGCTAACAGTTCACCTGCGAGGTAAATCTCTAATTGTTCTTTACCGAGTTGCAGATGGCTTGCGGCAACATCTAATGCTTCGAGGTGACGACGACGGGCGATAAAGCCACCTTCGAGATTACTCTGATAACCCATCAAGGATTTAAGGTGTTGCTTTAATTCCTCAACACCGAGACCGGTTTTGGCCGAGATCCGATACACGCTGTAACCTTTTTCTTCGGTCATAGCGAGGTTCTCACCGGTGAGGTCGGCCTTATTGCGGACAACGGTTACGCCTAAATTGGCAGGGAGGCGATTGATAAAATCGGGCCAAATATCGTGGGGATCGACCGCATCCGTGGTGGTACCATCGACCATAAATAACACCCGATCGGCGCTGTTGATTTCGTTCCAAGCCCGCTCAATACCGATTTGTTCTACCGTATCAGTGGTGTCACGCAGGCCTGCGGTGTCGATAATATGCAGTGGCATACCATCTAAATGGATATGCTCGCGTAATACGTCACGGGTGGTACCAGCAATTTCGGTGACAATCGCCGATTCTTTACCGGCGAGCGCATTAAGTAGACTGGATTTTCCGGCATTGGGACGACCGGCAATCACTACTTTCATCCCTTCACGGATAATCGAGCCTTGTTTGGCGCTGGCTTGAACGGCACTGAGTTTGTCGATAATTTTGTAGAGTGCGTTGGCAATTTTGCCATCACTTAAAAAGTCGACTTCTTCATCGGGGAAATCAATCGCGGCTTCGACGTATAAACGCAGATGGGTGACTTGATCCACCAGCTCATGGACTTCCTTCGAAAATTCACCTTGTAGTGATTGCAGCGCGCTTTTGGCGGCTTGCTCACTGGTGGCATCGATAAGGTCGGCAATCGCTTCGGCCTGGGTTAAGTCCAGCTTATCGTTCATAAAGGCTTGTTCGCTAAACTCGCCTGGTTTGGCGATGCGAATGCCTTCGACTTCTAATACGCGCTTGATCAGCATATCGAGGACGATTTGACCACCGTGGCCCTGCAGCTCTAATACATCTTCACCAGTGAAAGAATTAGGGCCTTTAAAATACAGTGCGATACCTTGGTCTATCACTTGGCCTGAGGCATTTTTAAAGTCGCAGTAATCGGCGTAACGGGGTTTAGGTAAATGACCCAATACGGCCATTGCCACATCGGTTGCCTTATCACCAGAGATACGAATGATACCCACGCCGCCCCGTCCGGGCGCGGTGGCCTGTGCCACGATAGTGTCAGTTGTCACGGAAATACCCATTAATTCGATCAAATCATCTAAAGGAAAAGGCGGCTCATTAAGCCGCCTTTTTGAATATGCTGAGCCATTAGCTCTTATCTAGCGCTTGGGCTTATTTTAAGCCTTTTTTCTCTAGACCTGCATAAATAATCTTCTGCTGGATGATGGCAACAATGTTACCCACTAACCAGTACAGTACTAGACCCGATGGGAACCACAGGAAGAATACGGTAAAGATCACTGGCATCCATTGCATCATCTTCACTTGCATTGGGTCCATGGTCGGTGCGATGGGTTGCATTTTTTGCATCACAAACATAGACGCACCCATCAGCAACGGCAGAATGTAGTATGGATCTTGTACAGATAAGTCGTGGATCCATAACATAAATGGCGCGTGACGCAGCTCGAAGCTTTCTAACAATACCCAGTACAAGGCAATGAAGATTGGCATCTGTAGCAGGATAGGTAAACAGCCACCCATAGGGTTCACTTTTTCCTTCTTGTACAGTTCCATCATGGCTTGACCCATCTTTTGACGGTCATCGCCGAAGCGTTCTTTCAGATCCTGCAGTTTTGGCTGTAGGTTACGCATCTTCGCCATTGAGGTGTACTGCGCTTTAGTCAGCGGGAACAGTAAACCACGAACGGTTAAGGTGATCAGGATAATCGCCACACCCCAGTTACCCACAAATGATTGATAGAACATCAATAACCAGTGGATTGGCACGGCTAACCACCAAAGGAAACCGTAATCAACAACCAGGTTTAAGCTATCAGATAACGCAGATAGCGCTTTTTGATCCTTAGGACCAACATAAAACTGTGAGCTAATTTCTTGAGTCGCACCTGGTGCAATATCATATACCGCGCCACGGAAACCAATGTTAGCTAAACCGCCAGCACTTACACTTGAGAAAATGGTGTTGCTATCGGTTGCTGGTGGGATCCAAGCTGATACGAAGTAATGTTGCAGCATCGCCGCCCAACCACCGAGAGTCGGTTGATTGAGGTTGCTCTTGCTCATATCTTCAAACTTGTACTTTTCGTAACGTACATCTTGAGTCGAGAACGCGGCGCCACGGTAAGTTGGCATCATCATGCTGCTTTCAGATGGCTTGATGGTCTGTTTAATCTGACCGTACATCTGAACTTGCAATGGAGCAGCTGAGGTGTTGTTGATTTTGTAATCGATATCAACGTTAAACTTGCCACGATGGAAAACAAACACTTTTGTGTAAGTCACACCGTTATCAGCCACATAGGTCAGTGGTACTTCTAAGGAGTCTTGGCCATCGGCTAAGGTAAATTCAGTTTTGCTGGCAGCAAATGCGGCGCGACCTTTAGCACTGCTATCGATACCATCACGGCCAATCAGGCCACTCTGAGCGATATAGGTGAAATCTTTGGTTTGCTCAAGCAAAACAAATGGCTGGTCTTTACCCTGTTCCAGTTTGTGTGAAACCAGAGCCGCAAAAACGATGTCACCACCCACTGGGTTGATTTGTACATCGAGCTGATCGGTTTTAACTGTGATCAGATTTTGCGTTGCCGTTAAGGCTGCTGGGACACCTGTGTCTGCTTCTGGAACATCAGCACTGTGATTTGTGGTTGCATTCGCCACTACAGACGATTCGGTTGCAACGGGTTTTGGAGCTTTGTCTGCTTGCCACTGTTGCCACAGCAAAAAGCTGACAAACAGTAGTCCTATTAGCAATATATTGCGTTGAGATTCCATAGCCTATTTATTACACCTGTCATTTTTAGGGGGGACGGGATCACTACCGCCGGGATGCAAAGGGTGACATTTTAATATGCGTTTCAATGCAAACCAACAACCTTTCGCGGTTCCGTGCACTTTTATTGCCTCAATGGCGTAATGCGAGCATGTGGGATTGAAACGACATCGAGGCCCTAAGAGGGGGCTGATGAAGATTTGATAGCCACGAATAAACGTGGTTGCTAGCCATTGTAGCGGCGACTGAGTTTGCGCCATAGCTTTTCTATCAACTTGTTGATCTCTGCATTTTCCATTTCCATCACCCCATTTCTGACCAGCACAACAATATCAAGGTGAGGGATGTCGTGTTGATTGAGGCGAAAACTATCTCTGATAACTCGCTTAATGCGATTACGCTGGTTGGCGCGTTTTACATAGCGTTTAGCTACAGTAAGACCCAAACGCGGATGTTGTTCCGAATTAGGAATGGCAAGCAGAGTGATTTCAGCAGAAGAAGCTTTGATGGGATTGGAGAATACAGATTTAAATTGCGCGGGAGTTAGCAAGCGTAACTCCCGCGTAAAGGTATAGCTAGTCAACTAGTTACCTACTTAACTTATTAAGCAGATAAACGAGCGCGACCTTTCGCACGACGACGTGCAAGCACCTTACGGCCGCCTGCAGTAGCCATACGAGCGCGGAAGCCGTGAGAACGCTTGCGCTTCAGGTTGCTAGGTTGAAAAGTACGTTTACTCATGATGGCAATCCGTCTTTGTTATAAGTGAACATATCCTTATCTCTGGTGACAGAGGTAAGGGTAAAAAAGAGGCCGAATTGTAATCACTTTACCTGTCCCCGTCAACAACGAAAGTCAGCAAGTGGCTTATTTCTGCCCGTGTATCCTTTGATCAATTTCCCGCATACACCAGAAGATGTGGATAACTCTGTGTATTGGCACTACATGTAGTAGTGAAGGGGATCTATCAAGAGATCAAAGGGGCGCCATTATAGATCAATGTGGATCGCTTAATAAAGCGGGATTTGCCCTATTTGTTGAATAAAAGGATCGAATTTGATCTTTGATGATCGGGGATATCTCCATAGAATGATCTTGTTGGGGATAATTATTTTTTAAGGATAGCGATCATTGAGATCTCGCTATAGAATACACCTCTTTTTGATGATCTTTTGGGGATAACTTAGTGGCGGTTTCACTTTGGCAACAATGTATCGGAAGACTGCAAGACGAGCTTTCTGCTCAGCAGTTCAGTATGTGGATCAGACCGTTACAAGCCGAAATGGATGGAGATACTTTGGTGCTTTATGCGCCTAACCGCTTCGTGCTCGATTGGGTTAGGGATAAGTACATCAATATCATTAATCAGTTTTTTACTGAGCAAATGGGTAATGATGCACCTAAGTTACGCTTCGATATCGGTAGCCGTCCGTCAGCGAAAAAGCCTGAGCCAGCTCCAGTTGCGGCTGTGCGTGTGCCTAATCCCCAAACTAAAGCCTCGGTAGGGACTTCATTTAATACCACTGAGCCTGTTGCTAACGCTAATCATCGCAGTAATATCAATCCCACTTACCAATTCGACAACTTCGTTGAGGGTAAGTCTAACCAACTCGGTAAAGCGGCCGCACTCCAGGTTGCTGAAAATCCGGGTGGCGCCTATAACCCGCTGTTCCTTTATGGTGGTACGGGTTTAGGTAAGACCCACTTATTACATGCAGTGGGTAATGGCATCATCAAAAATAATCCCGATGCGAAAGTTGTGTACATGCACTCCGAGCGTTTTGTGCAAGACATGGTTAAAGCGCTGCAAAACAATGCGATCGAAGAGTTCAAACGTTACTACCGCAGTGTCGATGCCCTGTTTATCGACGATATTCAATTCTTCGCCAATAAAGACAGATCGCAGGAAGAATTTTTCCATACCTTTAACGCGTTGCTTGAAGGTAATCATCAGATCATCCTGACATCGGATCGTTATCCTAAAGAGATCGACGGGGTAGAGGACAGATTAAAATCTCGCTTTGGTTGGGGCTTAACGGTTGCGATTGAACCGCCAGAGCTTGAAACCCGTGTGGCGATTTTGATGCGTAAAGCTCAGGAGAGCGGTATCAATCTTCCCGACGAAGTTGCCTTCTTTATTGCTAAGCGCTTACGTTCGAACGTTCGCGAATTAGAAGGGGCGTTAAACCGCGTTATTGCCAACGCTAACTTTACTGGCCGCCCAATTACAATTGATTTTGTGCGTGAAGCCCTGCGTGACCTCTTGGCACTGCAGGAAAAATTAGTCACTATAGACAACATTCAGAAAACCGTAGCTGAATACTACAAAATCAAGATGGCTGATATGTTGTCTAAGCGTCGTTCGCGCAGTGTTGCGCGCCCTAGACAAGTGGCCATGGCGTTATCCAAAGAATTAACTAACCAGAGCTTGCCGGAAATTGGTGATGCCTTTGGTGGTCGAGATCACACCACAGTGTTACATGCCTGTCGTAAGATTGCTCAGCTACGGGAAGAGAGTCACGACATTAAAGAAGATTATGCTAACTTGATTAGAACCTTATCTTCTTAAAATCAAGGAATTTGGACACTATGAAATTTTCAATTGATAGGGACGCCCTATTAAAGCCGCTTCAATTGGTTTGTGGTGCGGTAGAAAGACGCCATAACTTGCCTATTTTGGCAAATCTCCTTGTAGAAGTTAGTGGTCACTCACTCAAAATGACAGGTACCGACCTCGAAGTTGAGTTAGTGGGCCAGGCGGTCATTCATGGTGATATCGAAGAAGGTCGTACTACAGTTCCTGCTAAGAAGCTGTTAGACATAGTTAAATCTTTACCCGAGCAAAGTGAGCTTAAGGTCGAGCAACAAGATAATAAATGGTTGTTACGCTCTGGCCGTAGCCGTTTCTCGCTGGCAACCCTGCCCGCAGAAGAATACCCTAATGTGGAAGCCTTTCAGGCGGAAATCGAATTTACCCTTAAGCAAGGCGTGCTGAAGTCACTGATTGATGCGACTCAGTTTTCGATGGCGAACCAAGACGTTCGTTACTATCTGAATGGTTTATTGCTCGAAACCGAAGGGAATGTGCTGCGCGCTATTGCTACCGACGGTCACCGCTTAGCCTTAAGTCACAGAACTATTGATGCGCAATTGCCTGAAAAGCAAGTGATCGTGCCCCGTAAAGGCGTGATGGAAATGGCGCGTTTGTTGGAAGCCGATGATTTAGATATCGCAATTGCCATTGGTGATAATGCGATTCGCGCGACCACCAGCACCACAGTCTTTACCAGCAAATTAGTCGATGGTCGTTTCCCCGATTATCGCCGTGTGTTACCTAAGGGCGGTGATAAAATCGTTATCGCCAGCCGTAACCACTTCAAGCAAGCCTTAACCCGTGCTTCTATTTTATCGAATGAGAAGTTCCGCGGTGTACGCATTCAGTTAGAAGCGGGATTGCTGAAAATCACCGCCAATAACCCTGAGCAGGAAGAAGCGGAAGAAATCATCGATGTGGATTACAACAATCAGCCACTCGAAATTGGTTTCAACGTCAGTTACTTATTGGATGTGCTAAACAACCTTAAGTCCGATGATGTGCGTATAACCTTAATCGATGGTAACTCGAGTGCTTTATTGGAAAACCACCTGGAAGAAGATTCCATGTATGTGGTTATGCCGATGCGCTTATAGTATTCCATTGCCTACTTTGTGCCATACGCCGCTTTTTAGCGGCGTATATGTCTTCAAGCCTTTATCCTTTGTTGCCTTATTTACTCGGATGGATGTGAATTGCGGTATGATGACTGTTCTGAGTCTTGGCCTAAGCCGTCGATGTGGTTTGATGAGTAACGCATGAGTCTTATCCGTCTTAATATTGATTCTTTTCGCAATATTCAATTGGCGCAGCTGAGCCCAAGTTCTGGGATCAATCTGATTTATGGTCAAAACGGCAGCGGCAAAACCAGTATACTCGAGGCTATTTACTTTCTCGGGATGGGGCGTTCGTTTCGCAGTCATTTATCCCAAAGGGTGATCAATAACGAACAGGATAAGTTAACCCTGTTTGCGACCTTAAATTTACCCCGTGGTGACAGTAAAATCGGCTTGCGACGTTTCCGTAGTGGCGAAACCGAAGTCAAAATCGACGGAGAAAAGGTGAAACGGCTATCGACCTTAGCCGAAACTTTACCTATCCAAGTGATCACGCCTGAAAGCTTTTCGCTCCTGTTTGAAGGTCCTAAATCCCGTCGACAGTTTATCGATTGGGGCGCCTTTCATTCAGACCCACAGTTTTATGCGGCATGGGTGAATGTAAGACGGGTTCTAAAACAAAGAAATCAATTACTTAGAAATAATTCTTCCTATGATCAAATCCAATATTGGGATAGGGAGTTTGTCCGTTACACCGAGCAGGTCACAGAAATACGAAACCGTTATGTAGACTCGTTAAATGAGCTACTTAAGGGTATAATCGGGGAGTTTTTACCGCAGGTAGATGTTAAGGTTTCATTTACCCGCGGCTGGGATAGCAAAACGGATTTTGCACAACTTCTCGAATCCCAATATCCCAGAGATTTGGCTACGGGTCATACCGTCAGCGGTCCCCATAAAGCTGACCTCAGACTTCGTGTGGGTAGTTTACCGGCGCAGGATGCCCTGTCCCGTGGTCAATTGAAATTATTAGTCTGTGCACTGCGTATTGCACAGGGAAAGTTGCTCAAACAACAAATAGATAAACACAGTATTTATCTTGTGGATGATCTTCCATCCGAGTTGGATGCACAGCATAGGCAGCTATTGCTTAAGCAGCTAGTGGACACTGGTGCGCAAGTGTTTGTCACTGCCATTGAGCCTGCAGCAATAGTCGATTCGTTACACACGCCTCCCAGTAGGATGTTCCATGTGGAACAGGGACGTGTAACGGTAATTGAATAACCATTGAGAGAATAATATGTCAGAGAATAGTTACGATTCTTCGAGTATTAAGGTCCTTAAGGGCCTTGATGCAGTACGTAAGAGACCTGGGATGTATATTGGTGACACCGACGACGGTACGGGTCTACATCATATGGTGTTCGAAGTAGTCGATAACTCTATCGATGAAGCCTTAGCCGGCCATTGTACTGATATCACTATTACTATCCATGTGGATGGCTCGGTCTCCGTTCGCGACGACGGCCGTGGTATTCCTGTGGCGATTCACCCGGAAGAAGGCGTGTCTGCCGCCGAGGTGATCATGACTGTACTGCACGCGGGCGGTAAGTTCGACGATAACTCTTATAAAGTGTCTGGTGGTCTGCACGGCGTGGGTGTATCGGTAGTTAACGCGCTGTCTAAAAAGCTGCAGTTAACCATTCGCCGCGAAGGTAAAGTCCACGAGCAGTTTTATACCCACGGTGTACCTGACGAGCCAATCAAAGTGATCGGCGATGCGACTAAAACCGGTACCGAAATCCGTTTCTGGCCAAGTGAAGAAACCTTCAGCGATGTTGAGTTCCACTTCGAGATTCTGGCCAAGCGCGTACGCGAACTGTCATTCCTCAACTCAGGCGTGGGTATCCGCTTAGTCGACGAGCGTGACAATAAGAATGAATTCTTTAAATACGAAGGCGGTATCAGCGCATTTGTTGATTACCTGAACCGTAATAAAACGCCAGTAAACAAAGACGTATTCCACTTTATGCAAGAGCGTGAAGATGGCATTACCGTTGAAGTGGCGATGCAGTGGAACGATGGTTATCAAGAAAGCATTTTCTGTTTTACCAACAACATTCCACAACGCGATGGTGGTACTCACTTAGCGGGTTTCCGTAGTGCGTTGACACGTAACCTCAACAACTACATGGAAAACGAAGGCTATAACAAGAAAGGCAAAACCAACGCAACAGGCGATGACGCCCGCGAAGGTTTAACAGCCGTGATTTCAGTTAAAGTGCCAGATCCTAAGTTCAGCTCGCAAACTAAAGACAAGTTAGTGTCTAGCGAAGTGAAAGCAGCGGTTGAACAAACCATGGGTGAAAAGCTAAACGACTATCTGCTGGAAAACCCTGCCGATGCTAAGTTAATCGTCGGTAAGATTGTCGATGCGGCCCGCGCCCGTGAAGCGGCGCGTAAAGCCCGTGAAATGACCCGTCGTAAAGGCGCACTCGATTTAGGTGGTTTGCCAGGTAAGCTGGCGGATTGCCAAGAGAAAGACCCTGGTCTTTCAGAAATCTACATAGTGGAAGGGGACTCTGCTGGCGGTAGCGCTAAGCAGGGACGTAACCGTAAGAACCAAGCGATTCTGCCACTGAAAGGTAAAATCTTAAACGTTGAGAAAGCGCGTTTCGATAAAATGCTTTCCTCTCAAGAGGTTGCTACGCTAATTACCGCTCTTGGCTGTGGTATTGGTCGCGACGAATACAACCCAGATAAGACGCGTTACCACAACATCATCATCATGACGGATGCTGACGTCGACGGCTCGCACATTCGTACCTTGCTGTTGACCTTCTTCTTCCGCCAAATGCCTGAACTGATTGAACGTGGTTATGTGTATATTGCTCAGCCGCCTTTATTCAAAGTGAAAAAAGGTAAGCAAGAACAATATCTGAAAGACGAAGCGGCACTGACTCAATATCTGACCACTCAAGCGTTAGATGGGACTAGCATTTACCCATCTCAAGGTGCGCCAGGTATGTCGGGTGAACCATTAGAGCGTTTAGTGACTCAATACCGTGAAGTGGAAGCGATTGTTGCCCGTTTAGAGCAACGTTACCCAACGCAGATCACCAACCGCATGCTTTATCATCCAATGATCAACAACGAGATGTTGGCGGATGAAGGCAAGATGAAGGAATGGATCGACGCCTTTATCCATGAGCTGGTGGAATTAGAAAACAGCGGTGTGTTGTATTCTGGTGAGCCAGTACTCGATCCTGAGCGTAAAGTGTATCTGCCGAAGATCACTATCCGTAAACACGGTATCGATACACACTACCTGTTCAGCTACGACTTCTTCCAATCAACTGATTACCAATGCATTGGTAAGTTAGGTGCGGCGCTCGAAGGCCTGATTGAAGTCGGTGGTTATGTACAACGTGGCGACCGTGTGAAGGAAGTGGGTAGCTTCATTGAAGCGTTAGATTGGACCATCGGCGAAGCCAAGCGTGGCCTCTATATCCAACGCTATAAAGGATTGGGTGAGATGAACCCTGAGCAATTGTGGGAAACCACGATGGATCCAGAATCTCGCCGCATGCTGCAAGTGACGATTGATGATGCCGTTGGTGCGGATCAGCTGTTTACTTGTTTGATGGGCGACCAAGTTGAACCACGCCGTGACTTTATCGAAGCCAACGCGCTGAACGTGGCTAACTTAGATGTTTAACATCTAGACGTTTAATCTTTATATCGTTAGCGATTGATAAAAAAGGGAAAGCTTAGCTTTCCCTTTTTGTTTTATTGCAACCTATCTATCAACACCTGCCTCGTCGGCGTCTACTATTTCAGTTTCGGCTTTAGCGGCTTGTATCCAGGCCTGCATTTCTGGCTGGCTGACGATAAATTCCATATAGGCTCGACTTGCTTGGGAGACTTCAATCTCATAGGTGAAGAAGCGCATCACAACCGGTGCAAACATCATATCGGCTATCGACCACCTGCCAAATAGCCAAGTGCCTTGGGCGGTGGCAAACTCTGCCATTTGCTGTGACCAGATATTGTCGATGCGGGCAATATCCTGCAACACGGCAGGGCTTAATTCGACATAACGATGGGCGCGGATATTCATCGGCAGGGCATTTCGTAGGGCATGAAAACCTGAATGCATTTCACAGGCGAAGGAGCGAGCCTTAGCTTTTTGTTTCGGGTCTTGTGGCCAGGCAGAACCTGAAAGATAAGTATCGTTGATATATTCGCAAATCGACAATGAATCCCAAACCGTGATATTTCCATCGATAAGTGTTGGAACTTTTAGGGTAGGCGAAATGGATTTGAGCCGCTGATAAAAGCTATCGGTATCGAGCTGTAATAGGATTTCATCGAACTGAATACCTGATTTTGCAGCCATTAACCAAGCGCGGAGCGACCAACTAGAGTAGTTTTTATTGCCAATATAGAGTTCCATTTTCACCTTCCTGTGTGGGGTTGTGTTTATCAATATAGGCGCTTGTACTTTGCATGACTAACGAATAGATTTGATGTTATCTATCAGCAAAATGAATAGATAGACTGACCTCAGATAGGAAACATGATGGATATAGAAGCGCTGCGCAGCTTTGTGGCATTTGTCGATACCGGGAGTTTTACCCGCGCGGCAATGCAAACCTATAAGACTCAATCTGCCGTCAGTATGCAAATGAAGCGCTTAGAGCAAGAGCTGGGAAAAACGCTTTTTGTAAAAGAGGGGCGAAACTTAGTCTTATCCACCGAAGGCCAACGTTTTGGCTTATACGCTAAGCAATTACTGCAACTACACGATGAGACTGTCACTACCATTAAGCAGACCCAAGTCGGCACACAATTGCATTTAGGTTGTCCCGATGACTATGCCGAATCCGTGTTACCGCGGATAGTGGCGTTGTTACATGGTCACATTAAGCAACTCGATCTTCAAATTACCTGCGCCTCGAGCCAAAAGCTGCGGATCATGCTGGATTCCGGGCAACTCGATGCGGCGATAGTGACTCGTTTGCCCGAGTCCGATGAAGGCTACTTATTACAAACCTCGAAAGGCGTTTGGGTGAGTGCGAGTAGTTCGAACTTGAGTGATGCCGATCCGTTACCCATAGCGCTTTTCCAGAAGGATTGTAAATTCCATATTGCGGCGTTAGATGGATTGATGAAGCAAGATAGGCATTATCAGTTGTTAGCCTGTAGCAGCAGTGCTACGGCTCTTAAAGCGATAGTGGCTAAGGATTTGGCTATTAGTGCCATGGCCGAATGCAGTGTATCGGCACCACTGAATATTATTGATTCTGAAATACTTCCACCCTTGCCTGTGGTCGCCGTCGCACTGATTATTTCCGCTAAAGCTTACTCTCCCATAAATGCGGAGTTGGCCAAGCAAATTGCGCGGGGCTATCAAGGCTACTTGGAATAAGGTTTCACGTGAAACAATTTAATGATCTAACGCAGCCTTAAGCTTGAGGGCATATACTAAAACGGCGCGTTATACGAATAGCCTCGCATATCAAAGACAATGGACTGATAATCTATGCGGGCTCGGTAACCACCATTCTTATAGGTTAGGATATTTTGATTAAGTCCATATTTAATAAAATCTTTAATATTCGTGAACAGACTATTCTTGAGCGGCCTAAAAGCTTTAGTCAAACCGATCTCAGTAAACCTGTAACGGCCGTCTCTGGTAAGCAACCGCCGGAAGAGCCGCAGGATACTTCTGTGAGTATTGATCTTGCGGCACTGTTTTACAGCCTGTTATTTCCGGCTAGAACCAAAGATGCTGGTGGCGTTGCCAATAACCTTGAGCGGCGCGTCATGGCTGAAATAGAGCTCGCCTTAGCATCGCCACAAGTGATAGCCGAAAAAGTGCTGAAGCTTCCCTCTAAGGTTTTGGAATTAGACCGTAAATTAGCAGAGCCACAGTTTGATACTAAGGACTTGTTGGCGCTAATCGAGAAAGATCCCTTACTGAGCGTCGAAGTGCTTAAACTGTGTAACTCTCCGGCCTTTAAGCGTGGCGACCGAGAGGTGACAAGCCTGCAGCAGGCCTTAGTACAACTTGGCCGTGAACAGTTACGCCGCTTTGTAACTAGCTGCCTAGTGCGAGAGATGCTAGATATTAAACCCATTTATTTTCGACGCTTTGGTGCCGAGATTTGGCGTCATTCGATGCAAGTAGCCTTTTTAACCAGTGAACTGAGTGAAGAAGATAGAGACACCGCATTCCTATTAGGATTACTGCATGATGTGGGTAAGCTCGCCATCTTTAAAATGCTACTCGATGCCTTTGTACAAGCAGAACCTGGAGAGCAGCCAAATTCTTGGTTATTCCGACAAGTAATGACGGCCAAATCACTCACGTTAAGTGCTTTGTTGGCAAAGCATTGGCAATTGCCAAGTACCTTTGAAACCGAGCTGGATAAATTAGCCCATGTCCACACTCGACCGAATGAGGGAATTGCTGCCGTGGTTTGGCGCGCCAATATCATCAGTGAGATTTCGATGCTGCAGCAAGTGGGGAAATTACCTGCTGACATGCTGAGCAACTTGTTAGCCTTGGTTGGACTGGAGCCCGCTCAATTCGAAGCATTGCACGAAAAACTTCAGCAGTTTTAACATATTGCAACCAATAAAAAACGCGCTAAAAGCGCGTTTTTTATTAGTACTCTAACGTGCGACTTACTGAAGCAGAGAAATATCCGCAACATGTAAGAACTGCTCACGGAGGTTATTCAGCAGTGCTAAGCGGTTGTTTTTCAATGCTTCGTCATCCGCCATCACCATCACGTCTTCGAAGAACTGGTCAACGCTTTCACGTAAGCTCGACAGCAGTGTCAATGCCTGTTGGTAATCAGCATTTGCAAACAGCGGAGCGAGTTGAGGCTGCAGTTCGGCAAGCTTAGCGGCTAATGCTTGTTCTGCGGCTTCGGCTAACAGAGCCGAGTTAATCGCGGTAGGTAATTCGCCTTCCACTTTCGCCAGAATGTTAGACACACGCTTATTCGCCGCAGCCAGAGCACTAGAGGCTTCTAAGCTTCTGAAGTGTGATACCGCATTGATACGGCTGTCAAAATCAGCTGGGCGAGTTGGGCGGCGTGCTAATACGGCGAGGATCACGTCAACATCGATACCTTTATCTTGGTACCAAGCACGGAAACGCGCCATTAAGAACTCAAGCACTTCATCGCTTGCATTCGCGTTGCTTAAGTTTGTGCCATGGAGTTCTTGAGCCTTAGCAATCAGGGTAACTAAGTCCAGTGGCAACTTGTTCTCAACGATAATGCGTAGCACACCGATAGCGGCGCGGCGCAGTGCGAATGGGTCGGCAGCGCCCTTAGGTGCCTGACCGATACCGAAGATACCCACTAAGGTGTCGAGTTTATCGGCTAAAGCTACTGCGCAAGATACCGCTGCTGTCGGAACCGTATCGCCAGAGAATTTGGGCTTGTATTGCTCTTCCATCGCCAAGGCTACGGCTTCAGTTTCACCGTCTAGACGGGCGTAATGCATGCCCATAGTGCCTTGAGTATCGGTAAACTCCATCACCATATTGGTCATTAAGTCTGTTTTAGACAATAAACCAGCACGGGCGGCATCAACGGCGTTAGCGCCAGTTTGCTCGGCAATAAAGGCGGCTAGGGCAGAGATGCGAGTGACTTTGTCTTTTAAGGTACCGAGTTGTTGTTGGAACAAGACGGTCTCAAGACTTGGTAAACGTGATTCCAGCGTGTGTTTTTTGTCGGTATTGAAGAAGAACTCGGCATCGGCCAAGCGTGGACGAACCACTTTCTCGTTACCCGCAATGATTTGCGCCGGATCTTTTGATTCGATGTTCGCGACAAAGATGAAGTTTGGCAGTAACTTACCGGCATCATCGAATACTGGGAAGTATTTCTGATCGCCCTTCATCGTATAAACCAAGGCTTCTGAAGGTACGTTCAAGAACTTCTCTTCAAAGCTTGCGGTTAATACGACTGGCCATTCAACTAAAGAGGTGACTTCTTCTAGCAGGTCATCTTCGATATCGGCGGAGCCACCAATCTTAGCGGCCGCTTTTTCTGCATCGGCTTTGATTAAGGCTTTACGGCTTTCGTAATCGGCGATGACTTTACCTTTTTCTTTCAGCAGTGTCAGGTAGTTGTCTGCATGGTCAAGCTCGAAGCCTGTACCCATAAAGCGGTGGCCACGAACATTGCGTGCCGATTTAATGCCGAGTAATTCACCTTCGATTAACTCACTGCCTAACAGCATAGTGGCGGTGTGAACAGGGCGAATGAATTGTGTCTTGCTGCTTCCCCAGCGCATTGGTTTAGGAATGGGTAACTTATCTAGCGCACGTTGCGCCATAGCAGCGATTAAGCTCTTGGTTTCAACGCCTTCTACTTTGGCGTTATATACCAGCCATTCACCTTTGTCTGTCACCAAACGCTCAGCTTGGTCAACGGTAATACCGTTACCACGTGCCCAGCCTTCAGCGGCTTTCGTTGGTTTACCTTCGGCATCAAAGGCTGAGCTGACAGCTGGGCCGCGTTTTTCAACGATTTTGTCCGCTTGAGCAATCGCTAGTTCAGTCACATTGATGGCTAAACGGCGGGGCGCAGCGTACCAAACAGCTGATTTAAAAGCTAAATCGGCTTTGGTTAATTCTTCGGTGAAGTTCGCTAAGAAAGACTCAGCCAGTTTACGCAGCGCCTTTGGCGGCAATTCTTCAGTGCCTAACTCTATGAGTAAGTTTTCAAAATTCATGTGTTACCTCTACTTACACATTGGGAAGCCAAGCGCTTCGCGTGCCTGATAATAGGATTCAGCAACGGCTTTAGCCATTGTACGAACGCGCAAGATATAACGCTGACGTTCAGTCACTGAAATGGCGTGGCGTGCATCAAGCAGGTTGAAGGCGTGTGAGGCTTTCATCACTTGCTCATAGGCTGGCAGAGGTAATGGTTTTTCAAGCGACAATAAGTGCTGACACATCTTTTCGCATTGATCGAACAGGGCAAACATAAAGTCGACGTCTGCGTGCTCAAAGTTATAGGTCGATTGCTCAACTTCGTTTTGGTGGAACACATCGCCGTAGGTGATGCGACCCATTGGGCCATCGGTCCATACGAGGTCGTATACGCTATCCACGCCTTGGATATACATGGCGAGACGCTCTAAACCGTAGGTGATCTCACCCGTGACAGGGCTACACTCTAAGCCGCCGACCTGTTGGAAGTAAGTAAACTGAGTCACTTCCATGCCGTTTAACCAGACTTCCCAACCCAGACCCCAAGCGCCGAGCGTTGGTGATTCCCAGTTGTCTTCCACAAAACGGATATCATGGATTTGTGTATCAATACCAAGGGCTTGCAGAGAACCTAAATAGAGTTCTTGGATATTATCCGGTGACGGTTTTAACACGACTTGGAATTGGTAGTAGTGCTGCAGACGGTTTGGGTTTTCACCGTAACGGCCGTCGGTAGGGCGGCGCGATGGCTGCACATAGGCACTGCTCATTGGCTCAGGCCCTAAAGAGCGTAGGAAAGTTTGTGGGTGGAATGTACCCGCACCGACTTCCATATCTAAAGGTTGAACGATTGCACAGCCTTGCTGCGCCCAATATTCCTGTAGGGTTAGAATGAAACCCTGAAATGTTTTTACGTCGTGTTTCGTCGTCATGTCTACTTGTCTACTGCCGTCAGCTTTAATAGAAAATGGTTTCGATTATACCTTGTAGATCTCTGCTTATGTAGGTTATTTTTTACCTTCTTCGTTAAAACGTTAAGGTAGATAGGCCATGGAAGAAATCCGCTGTAATTGGGTCAGCGATGATCCCTTGTATCGTGAGTACCACGATAAGGTGTGGGGGCGCCCAGTTTATGATTCGAAGGAGTTATTTGCCAAGCTCTGTTTAGATGGCCAACAAGCTGGGTTGTCTTGGATTACTATCTTAAAGAAACAACAAAATTACGAACAAGCCTTTGCGGATTTTGAGCCGGCAGTGATTGCAACTTTCGACGACGCTAAGGTAGAGGAGTTGATGAACAATCCTGGTATTGTTCGTAATCGCCTTAAGATCCATTCGATTATTCGAAATGCTAAGGGCTACTTAGCTTACACTGCGGATGGTAAAGATTTTGCTGAATTTCTGTGGAGCTTTGTTGGTGGTAAGCCTTTGGTGAATCAGTTTACTTCTATGTCGCAGGTGCCTGCACAGACCCCGGAGTCAGAGGCCATGTCCAAGGCGTTAAAAAAGCTCGGCTTTAACTTTGTTGGCCCAACGATTTGTTATGCTTTTATGCAGGCAGTGGGAATGGTGAACGATCATCTAGTTGATTGCATCGCCTATGATTCTTGCTGCGGTGGCAAATAAGTCACTTATCTTATTGAGCTAACATCCAAAATAAAAAGGCATGTTCCACGTGGAACATGCCTTTTGTTATTTCACCTTGTTGAGATTAGATTTTCTCGAAGAAGAAAGGCTTACGCTGTTGCTTGTTACCATTGAGCTGGTTCATCGACTCAGCGTCGAACAACTTACCATTGACCATGGTGTAAGTGACTTTATCTGTGACTCGAATATCCGTTAATGGGTCGCCATCGATTACGATTAAGTCCGCAAGTTTACCTGTTTTAATTGAGCCAAGTTGATGCTCTAGACCGAAGGTGGTGGCTGGGTTGATGGTCGCTGTTTTGAGCACATCCATATTGCTCATGCCACCTTGGGCGAACATCCACATTTCCCAATGTGCAGCTAACCCTTCACGCTGACCGTGGGCACCAATATTGGAATGCACACCTAGCTTATTGAACTCATTAGCCACTTTCGCAACATTAAAATGGTTGTAGTGACTGTCTGGGGCGTGGGGCCGACGCATTGAGCGAGCCTGCAAGATGTCGCTTGGAACATACATCGACAGGCGCGGATGTGCCCACACATCGGTCTTATCATACCAATAGTTTTCACCCGAGATACCGCCGTAGGCGACGACTAAGGTTGGAGTATAACCGACCTTAGTTTGGCTCCAGAACTGTTTAATATCGTTATAAATATTTGCTACGGGTAATGAGTGCTCTACGGTGGTATGGCCATCGGCAACCATGGTGAGGTTATGCTGTAGCAAGCTGCCACCCTCTGGCACGACCATCATTTCGAGTTCGCGAGCAGCGGCGATAACCTGCTGTCTTTGATTGCGACGCGGTTGGTTGTAGCTCTTAACGCTAAAGGCACCGACTTTTTTCAGTCGCTCTAAATGGAATTTCGCATCATCGAGTGAGTCGATATGCGAGGTGTAGCCGGGAGCATTTGCGCCATAGAGAATTGTTCCAGTCGAGAAAATCCGTGGACCAACAATGTGACCTGCTTTTTGCTGTTCCGAGGCGGCAAAAATCTCAGTGGTATCGTTTGACGGATCATGGATAGTTGTCACGCCTAAGGATAACCCAGAGTAGAGTGCCCAGTTTTGTTGTGGCACGATTTCATCATCCGCCTGGGCACCATGGGCATGCGCATCGAACAAACCAGGCATAATGGATTTGCCACTTATATCGATGACTTGTGCATCCTTTGGAATTGCCGTGTTTGCATCGCCAACGGCTAGAATATGATTGTCTTTGACGATCACTACACCCTTATCGATGACTTGGTCATTTTCCATGGTGATCACTTTACCGCCGACAAAGGCGACTGTTCCACGTGGAACATCTGCCTTTTCGGTAAAGCCTAAATTGATAATGCTTGGCTTAGCTTGCACGTCCTTTTTGAGATACTGAGAATCAACATCGGCTTGGTACAGTTCTGGGCCAAGAGTCCAATAGAGTTGGTTACTCTTGCTATTCCAGCTGATGCTTTCGCCAGCTCGCACACTTAACTGTGTGACGGGAAGATTGCTGGCGTTAGGGCCGATTTCAACTGTTTCACCATGTTTAGCAAAGGGGGTAACCCAAACTTTAAAACGCTCGGCAAAGGCCAGTTGTTCGCCGTCGGGTGAAACTCTAAATTCGGTTGCATGCTTACTGCTGTAGTGAACGCGTTTATCAAACCCATCTAAGTTTATTGAGGAAAGCTGTGGCGTGTCGTTATCACCAGTGTTCATAAAGAAAATGCGGTCTGCCGAAGCGCCGAATTGTGCTTGATAACCCTCTGTGGTGATTTTCTTATTTTGTTTGGTTTTTAAATCAATCTTGTACAGGCCGGGTTCCTGCGACCAAGTGCGAGGCGTGAGGTGTCCACCTTGGGTTTTACGATACACCACAAGTTCGCCATCGGGAGAGAAGGTGGGCTCGACGTATTTGCCAGGTTCTGTGGTAAGTTGTTTCGCTTTGCCACCTTTAGCACTGATCACTTGTACTGTGCCTTGGTCTTGGTCATTCCAAGTTGTGAAGACAATATTTTTGCCATCACGCGACCACTGGGGGTAGAGTTCTTCAATGTCATTACCTAACTCGGTTAAGCGTGACATCTTTCCGTCGGGAAGTGTTTTCAACCAGATTTTACCTAAAGCTTCGAAGGCGACCTTGCTGCCATCCGGTGAAACTTGTGTCATGCGCAGCATTTTTACGTCGAATACATCCTTATCAATATCTTGTTTAAAGCGCACTGAAGGCTGCACGTCCAGCTGGGTTTTGACGCTGAAGGGAATGTTAGTGACCATTTTATTGGCCACATTCAGGCGATTGATTTTGCCTTTAGCCCAGAAAAAAATATCTTTGTTATCTTGAGTCCAAGCCATGGTGGGATAGACACCGTGGATTGCCCAAGTCTCTTGCATATCACGGTCTAAATCGCCGTACAGCTTAGTCGTTTCGCCGGATTTCAAATCGAGTAAATACAAAGAGGATTGGAAATCATCTCGCTTGATGTAGGCCAGTTTGGTGCCGTCAGGACTCGGTGTTGGGCGAATGGCGCCACCGGTTCCTTCGATCAAGATTTCAATATCACCCGTTTGGGTATCGTAACGCTTGATTTTATAGATGCCGTTAACTGAGTCTTTGGAATAGTGGAAGGTTTTCCCCGGAGTGTCATCCTGACTGAAATAGATATAGCGGCCATCGGGTGAATAGGCAGGCTCGCCTAAATCCTTTTCATCGTTTGGACGTTCGGTCAGTTTTACACCTTCACCACCTGCGACATGGTAGAGCCAGACTTCGCCGGCGCCTAAACTACGACTGGCGGTAAAGTGCTTACGACCGACTAAATATTGCGAATCAGGGCTCCACGCAGGACTGTTGAGTAAACGAAAGGTTTCCGTCGTGACTGTGTGTGGATTGCTGCCGTCGGCATCCATAATCCAAATGTTGTCGCCACCATCGGCATCTGAGGTGAAGGCAATGTGCTTACCATCTGGGCTATACACGGGCTGCATTTGCCAGGCTATGCCTTGAGCTAATGGCTTTGCCTCTCCACCGGTTACGGGGATTTGATAAATATCACCCAGTAAATCAAACACTAAATTTTTACCATCTGGGCTGACACTGATGTTCATCCAAGTGCCTTCGGTTACATCTATGGTCACCTTTTCTAGTGGAGCATTGGCTGGCGCATTGACATCCCAACTGGTTTTTGGGGCGTCTGTTGCCTGTACGGCATGGGAACTAAGGCCAAGCATCAGGGCGATATAAAGTGGTGTCAGCTTAGGTTTCAACATGTTATGTCCTGTTATCGTTATTCTAGGGCTTTGCTGTTATCGGATTAGATAAACTTTTGTTAATACTGCGCTAATTTATCGCACAAATACCCTGTAAGGAAAACGGAAATACTGTTTCAATTAATGACCGAGAGGCAGAAGTTGAGGGGGGAAGCTGTGGGAGAGTAATGTGGCTTACTCTCCACGAAGTGGTAATTAGTCTAATGTAACGTGGTCACCGATATGGATCATGGCGTCATTGATGACACGGCAGGTGATGCCGCCTCGCCAATCTGGAGTAAGCGCGGATTCCAAGCCTGCATGAGCCTGTTCCATCTTCTTGCAGGGATCGGTTTCACCAGTCACTTCGAGGCAGAGATCCCCAATGCGCAGCTGCTTGCCCACATCAGCCGCCCCAAAACTATATCCATCGACTAATAGGTTTGCTCGTCGAGTCGTCCAAGGTAAATTTGCATCTATGCTCTGACAAGCTATTTGCCACTGCTGCAGCGAGAGTACCGTGACTTGCCGTTTACCCGGGCGACCAAAAACATCTTTTTCGACGCCGCTGTGCTGGCTGACATTCGCGCATAGCACTTCGTTCATTGGCCCGCGTTTAACCGTTTTGTAGGCGATAGCAACTAGTTTCGGCATGTTTGATGTCCTTATCCTAATGTCGATGCAGAGACTTAGAGTCCCTTTTTAATTAGATATTGATAGGGTGTTTGGCTGGTTTCACTGGCGATCAGTGTGTGGTCCATAAATTCACAAAAGCTGGGAATATCACGTGTGGTTGCTGGATCATCTGCGATGATAAGCAGGGTTTCACCTTGCGCCATTTGTCTTACCGTTTTACGCACCATCATTACTGGTTCTGGGCAGCGTAAACCAAGAGCATCCAGTTTGTGTTGTGCGGTTGAGAAAACGTCGTTCATGTGACCTCGAGTGAACGGTTAAACAGAATTGGCTAATGTTACTCCAGTGATTTGGATAAACCAAGTTGATGGCCTGAATTTGTGATGGGGCTGGAATTGCTCCAGCCGAGTAGGTGTTTGCTCGTAACCATCGAAATGTTCCACGTGGAACAACATCATTATTCGGCGATTTTATCTATGATTGGTGCCGCAGATTCATGGGGACAAGACTCTGCGTCGTCGAGGTTCAGAGTCTCTATGTTATTCATCTCAGTTTTTAAATCATTGGCCGCCGTCGCTGGTAACTGTGATTTGGCAGCTCGTGCGCGTTTGTAGCTATACATTTTTTGATCGGCTTTATGGATTAGAGTATTGGCATCATCGTAGTCGTAGGGGCCAGTATCCACGATGCCGAAGCTTAATGAGATGTTATTCAGGTGGCGCTTGATATTCTGGTTAAAGCGTTCGATAAAATGATCTCTGGCTTGTTCCTCACGGCAGTTGGGCATGATGATACAAAACTCATCACCACCATAGCGAAAACAATGATCTTCCGCTCGGGTACTTTCCTTTATTGATTGGGCGACGGCTCTGAGTACTTCATCTCCCGCTCTATGGCCTTGACTATCATTAAAGTGTTTAAAGTCATCCACATCTAGATAAATAACGCTTACGGGTTCGGCACGTCTTTGCGCGGCTCTTAGGATACGCGTGGCAAATTCCTGCAAGTGACGCACGTTTAGTAAGCCGGTTAATGGATCAGTTTGAGATAATTCTTCGAGTTGTTGAGTACGCTCTTTGACTTTGCTCTCCATGCTTTGAGCGTAACGTTCCGCCTTGTCTTTGGCGTTCTCAATTTCAGAAACCAAGCTGCGAATATAAGTATCAAACACTAAGGTAACATCGAAAAGCACTAGCTTGTCGATGGCGATTCTAATGCGTTCATTTTGAGCAGCGTCTTTCACCGAGTTATTAATCTCCGCATAAATCAGCTCTTTTAGGGTATGAACGGCAGAGAGGTAGAGTTTGGGTTCGACGCCGATACGTTTGTGTACTAAGCCAATCCTTAGGCGGTTGTTTACATATTCTAAATCGTACACACCATTAAACAGGTCGAGCACATAGCGTCTCTGGGCGGTACGCAAACGAGCCAGAGTGTCGGAGTCGCCAATCAACAATGCAATTTCAGATACACTGGTTTGCAGACCATAGAAGTCATCAACGATTTTATCTATGTTCGCTTCAATTACAGGCTTGAAGGATTGAAGCGCTCTGACATCCGCCAAGGTAAAAGAGAATAAGGATTTGCGAAAATCAATCTCAAGCTCAGTGATCCGCATTTGTTCAAAAAGCGTTTGCTCCGTTTGCAGCATAATAACTCCCTCATCGCGTAAATGATGAAAAGCATCCTTGCCTTTGGTTACGCCGTGTTATGACGGTTAAACGCGGATAAGTGCACTAAGGATATTTACCAAGTTAAGTCGAAAACTACCCGATTTTCAAATTGATGAGGCTATGTGAGTAAGATTATTAATAGTGAGAGATGAAATGAGAGCAATAAAAAAGCCGGAACTGAGTCCGGCTTTTAAATAATGGGGTTAGGGATTAAACGCGTTCGAAAACGGTCGCAATACCTTGGCCTAAACCGATACACATAGTCGCTAAACCTAAGGTCGCATCTTTGTGTTCCATCAGGTTGATCAGCGTCGTCGAAATACGCGCACCAGAGCAACCCAGTGGATGGCCAAGCGCGATAGCACCACCGTTGAGGTTAATCTTCTCATCGACCACATCCAGCAGACCCAAATCTTTCACGCAGGGTAAAGATTGCGCGGCAAAGGCTTCGTTCAGTTCGATAACATCTAAATCATTGACTGTGATGCCTGCGCGAGCCAGTGCTTTTTGAGTAGCAGGTACTGGACCGTAACCCATGATTGCCGCGTCACAACCTGCAACCGCCATTGAGCGGATACGGGCACGGATTGGTAGACCTAAAGCGCGCGCTTTAGATTCTTCCATGACTAACATAGCCGAAGCGCCGTCAGATAATGCTGAAGAGGTACCAGCTGTTACTGTACCGTTTGCTGGGTCGAATACTGGGCGCAGCGCCGCTAATGATTCCATTGAGGTTTCTGGACGAATCACTTCGTCGTGCAGCACTTTAATTAGCGCGCCGTTAGCATCATGGCCTTCGATGCCATAGATTTCCTTGGCAAAGCGGCCTTCAACTGTCGCTGCGTGAGCGCGTTGGTGTGAACGCACTGCAAAGGCATCTTGCTGCTCACGGGTAATACCGTGAAGCTTACCCAACATCTCAGCGGTTAAACCCATCATGCCAGACGCTTTAGCGACGTTATTGGCTAAACCTGGGTGGAAGTCCACACCGTGGTTCATTGGCACGTGGCCCATGTGTTCAACACCACCGATGATAAAGGTGTCGCCCATGCCAGTCATGATTGCACGAGCGGCTTGATGAATGGCTTCCATTGAAGAACCACATAAGCGGTTGACTGTCACGGCGCCAGCCGTCTTCGGGATACCTGCCAGCAATGATGCGTTACGGGCAATGTTGAAGCCTTGCTCTAGGGTTTGCTGCACGCAGCCCCAAATCACATCTTCAATAGTATTGGGATCTAATTGCGGGTTACGCAGTAATAGACCTTTCATTAATTCGGCAGAGAGTGTTTCTGCACGTACATTACGAAACACCCCAGCCTTAGAACGGCCCATAGGAGTACGAATGCAATCTACGATAACAGCTTGTTTCATAATTAAATTCCTTTCCCGCTAATTAGGCTTGGTAGTAGCTACCGTTGTTGGCTGCAAGGGCGCGCATGGCGTCGGTGACTTGATACAAACCACCTAAGTGAGCGTATTTGTCAGCTAAGGCGACAAAGTTCGCTACGCCCATAGTATCTAAGTAACGGAACACCACCACGGAATGGAGGGAAACCTAAACCATAGACCAAGCCCATATCTGCTTCGGCAGGTGATGCCACAATGCCTTCTTCTAAACAGCGAACGGTTTCGATAATCATTGGGATCATAGTGCGGGCGATGATTTCATCCGCATCGAATGCTTTTTGCTCACCAAAGGCGGCTTTCAGCAGCTCGTAGCTGGTTGGGTCGACATCTTTCTTTGGCTTACCGCGGCTATCGACAGAGTAAGCGTAGAAGCCTTTACCATTCTTCTGACCGAGACGTTTGTTCTCGAACATCACGTCAATCGCGTCATTGCCAGATTTGCCCATACGATCGGGGAAGCCTTCGGCCATTACCGCTTGCGCGTGGTGACCGGTGTCTAGGCCGACAACGTCTAGCAGGTAAGCAGGACCCATTGGCCAGCCGAATTGTTTTTCCATCACTTTATCGATAGCGGCAAAGTCACCACCTTCCGCGAGTAGGCCGTTAAAGCCCGCAAAGTACGGGAAGAGTACGCGGTTAACGAAGAAACCCGGGCAATCGTTAACAACGATTGGGGTTTTACCCATTTTGCTGGCGTAGGCAACAACAGATGCGATGGTTTCTTCTGAGCTGTGCTCGCCACGAATAACTTCAACCAATGGCATTTTGTGCACAGGGTTGAAGAAGTGCATACCGCAGAAACGCTCAGGCTTCTTCATGCTCTTCGCAAGCAGGTTGATTGAAATAGTTGAAGTGTTAGAGGCGATAATTGCATCTTCACTCACGTATTGCTCAACTTCCGCCAGTACTTGTGCCTTCACTTTTGGATGCTCAACTACGGCTTCGACAACCACGTCAGCATGTTTTACTGGGGCATAGTCTAAGGCTGGAGTGATGTTGTTCAGCACCTTAGCCATTTTTTCTGGGGTAGAGCGGCCGCGAGCAACTTGCGCTGATAACAGTTTAGCGGCTTCGCCTAAACCTAAATCTAATGCAGGTTGAGCGATATCCTTCATCACGATTGGCGTGCCTTTGCTGGCGCTTTGGTAAGCGATACCGCCACCCATGATGCCTGCACCTAATACGGCGGCGCTTTTCACATCTTTAGCGAGCTTACCCGCTTTCTTAGCTTTGCCTTTGACTAATTGGTCATTCAAGAAAATACCGATCAACGCTTTAGCTACATCGGTTTTCGCTAACTTGATAAACGCTTGATGTTCAATTTGCAGTGCGTCGCTGCGGCCTTTGGTCGCGGCTTGTTCAACAACGCTGACTGCCGCCATTGGTGCTGGGTAGTGTTTACCCGTAACCGCAAACACCATGCCTTTAGCAGTAGTGAAAGACATCATAGCTTCGAGTTTTGGTAGGGTCAGTGGTGACATCTTACGTTGGCGACGGGCTTGCCAATCAAGCTTTTCTGCAACTGCATCTTTTAGCATTTGAATAGCTGCGGCTTCTAAAGCCTCTGGCGCAACAACGGCATCAACCGCACCGACTTTTAAGGCATCTTCTGGACGCTGATCTTTACCCGTGGTGATCCATTCTAGTGCGTTATCCGCACCAATCACACGTGGTAAGCGCACTGTGCCACCAAAGCCAGGGATGATGCCCAGTTTGGTTTCGGGCAGGCCGATTTTGGCTGTGGTGTCGGCGATACGGAAATCCGTTGCCAGAATAGTTTCACAACCGCCGCCTAGGGCAAAACCTTTAATCGCTGAAGCGGTTGGGAAAGGTAAATCTTCGAGTTTGTTGAATACGGCGTTGGCCTGTTCAACCCAAGAGAGCAGTACCGCATCATCCTGTGCGAATAAGCCTAAAAATTCAGTAATGTCGGCACCCACGATAAAGGTATCTTTACCTGAGGTCAGCACTAAAGCCTGAATGTTTGATTGTTGTTTAATGCTATCTAATGCGGCATCGAGTGAGGCGAGTGTTTCTCTGTCGAATTTGTTCACCGAACCGGGTGCGTTAAAGCACAGCTTGGCAATATTATCCTCGAGTAACTCAACCTGAATTGTAGGACTTTGGTAGATCATTGCTTGCTTCCTTTTGGCTTAAAAGTGATACCCACCATTATCTGTTGGTGTTAGTACGACTCTCTATCTCACAGCAGCTTCGGCCATCATTTGACCAGTTATGTGCCAGTGTGCTTCGAAATTCGATAAATTACAACACCCAATTTAAACGACTGTTTAATTTCTTGTCGGCTAGAGTGAATTTTCAGCTTTGTGATACACTGCACAAAGTGTAGAAGTGCCTGATTACGCCAAAGAGTACGTGGTGGGAATTTGTACTTTAGCGGTATTGCTCACTGGCCACATGGATAATTTTATTTTTAGAATTAAAAGCATAGGCTTAAATCGAGAATTTGCTAACCTGTGAAATCATAGGGCGTTAGCGAAGGAAACACTGAGCCTATATGGCTTAGTCAGATTTGCGGTTTTTTTATTAACTATCGTTCATTACAGGATATGACACATGGATCACTTGGCTCATCACTATCATGCCCACATCGCCGAGCTTAATCGTCGAGTCGCTGAAATTGTATCGCGTGAAGCATTATCAGGTTTAGTGATCCACTCGGGTCAGCCACATCGAATGTTTTTGGACGACATTAATTATCCTTTTAAAGCCAATCCCCACTTCAAGGCTTGGTTACCTGTGTTGGATAACCCTAACTGCTGGTTAGTGGTGAATGGTCGCGATAAGCCGCAACTGATTTTTTATCGCCCAGTGGATTTTTGGCATAAGGTGTCTGACGTGCCGGAGATGTTCTGGACCGAGCATTTTGAGATAAAGTTACTCACTAAAGCCGATAAGGTTGCCGAGCTATTGCCTAGCGATATCACCAACTGGGCTTATTTGGGTGAGCATTTAGACGTGGCTGAGGTGCTAGGTTTCACCAGTCGCAATCCTGACTCTGTGATGAGCTACCTGCATTTCCACCGTACTACTAAAACCGAATATGAACTCGAATGTATGCGCCGTGCGAACCAGATCGCGGTGCAAGGGCATTTAGCGGCTAAAAATGCCTTCTATAACGGTGCGAGCGAGTTTGAAATTCAGCAGCAGTATTTATCTGCTGTGGGACAGGGCGAGAACGAAGTGCCCTACGGTAATATCATTGCCTTAAACCAAAATGCGGCGATTTTGCATTACACCGCGCTCGAGCATCAAAATCCGGCGCGGCGTTTATCTTTTTTAATCGATGCGGGTGCCAGTTACTTTGGCTACGCGTCGGATATTACTCGTACCTATGCGTTTGAGAAGAATCGCTTTGATGAATTAATCACTGCCATGAACAAGGCGCAGCTCGAACTGATCGATATGATGCGCCCAGGTGTGCGTTATCCCGATTTACACTTGGCGACCCATGGCAAAGTCGCGCAAATGCTATTGGATTTTGAGTTAGCCACGGGCGATGCCCAAGGCTTAGTCGACCAAGGCATAACCAGCGCCTTCTTCCCCCATGGACTCGGCCATATGTTAGGCTTGCAAGTGCATGATGTGGGAGGTTTTTCCTTCGATGAGCGTGGTACCCATATTCCGGCACCAGAAGCCCATCCGTTCTTGCGTTGCACCCGCATTTTAGCGCCAAACCAAGTGCTAACCATGGAGCCAGGGTTGTACATTATCGACACTTTACTCAATGAGCTAAAACAAGATAGCCGTGGCCAGCAGATCAATTGGCGCACCGTTGATGAGCTGCGACCATTTGGTGGTATTCGTATCGAGGATAATGTGATTGTGCATCAAGATCGAAACGAAAATATGACCCGCGAACTGGGCTTAGCGTGAGTTTAGGGAGAGCGAGTGCTCGAAAGTTATCTGATACCGAGTGAAAGTGTGCAGATAGAAGAAGAGATAAAGCATAGCCGCTTTATCTCTTTTCTATTTCATTGCACGAGTTTAGAACAACTGAAGTTAGTACTTACTGACATAAAGCGAGATTATCCCGGCGCCAGTCATTACTGCTATGCCTTTATCGCAGGAGCGCCTAACGACAGCATTGCCATCGGTTCGAGTGACGATGGTGAGCCTGCGGGCAGCGCTGGTCGTCCAATGCTCGCAGTATTACAAGGCGCGAATCTCGGTGAAGTCGGTGCCGTGGTCGTGCGTTTCTATGGCGGTACTAAGTTAGGCGTGGGCGGTTTAGTGCGTGCCTATACCTCGGGATTACGCCAAGGTTTAGGGCAATTGCCGACGCGAGTAAAGCAATTACGTTATCCGGCAAAACTGCATTGTGATTACACCCAATTAAGGGATGTTGAGCATTTACTGCAGCAGTTAGAAGCGGTGATCATCGATAAGCAATTTGCCGAAGCCGTTGATATCCATTTTGAAATAGGCAAACAGCAGCAGGGCATATTGAATGAATCGCTGGCAACTTTGAGTCAGGGCAGCCTGCGCGCAGAGTTTGAGCTGTGATGCCTGCGTAAATTATGCCAAAATATGCAAAATGCTGAAAATACCTTTGCAGCCAATGGAATAATTGAACACGCGGAATGCAATACAAAACCATAATAAGAATCATAGGTCTGCTTATCGGCCTGTTCTCCATCACTATGCTGCCGCCAGCCTTAATCGCCATTTGGTATAACGATGGCGGTGGTACTGCGTTTATTCAGGCATTTTTTGTCAGCTTATTTATCGGTTTTTGGCTCTGGTATCCTAATCGTCGCTGCAAAGAGGAATTGCGAACCCGCGAGGGGTTTCTGATTGTGGTCCTGTTCTGGACCGTTCTTGGCTCCATCGGTGCCTTACCCTTTATCTTCTCAAGCCAACCCGATCTCAGCTGGACAGACAGTTTTTTCGAATCATTTTCCGCACTAACCACCACGGGAGCCACAGTCATTGTCGGGCTGGACTCCTTGCCTAAGGCCATTCTGTTTTATCGACATATGCTGCAATGGCTCGGTGGTATGGGGATCATCGTTTTAGCCGTGGCGATTCTGCCTGTGTTGGGCGTTGGGGGCATGCAGCTGTATCGCGCCGAGATCCCGGGGCCTGTGAAGGACAGTAAGATGACGCCGAGGATTGCCGAAACGGCCAAGGCGTTATGGTACATCTATCTATTGCTAACCATTGCCTGTGCTGGCGCTTATTGGCTGGCGGGGATGAGCGTTTTCGATGCCGTGTGTCACTCGTTTTCGACCATCGCTATCGGGGGCTTTTCGACCCACGATGCCAGTATGGGATACTTCGACAGCTCAGTGATCAACCTGATTTGCGTGTTCTTTTTGATTGTCTCGGCGGTGAACTTTAGCGTGCACTTTGCGGCATTTTCGCGTCGTGGGATCAATTTTAGAGTCTATTTTCGAGATACCGAGTTCAAGATGCTGGTGGCGATTCAGTTGGTGCTGACGGCGATTTGTTTCTTAACCCTTTATCACTCAGGGATTTATGATTCGCCAGAGGAAACCTTAGATCACGCCTTATTCCAAGCAGTTTCGGTGGCGACAACCGCCGGCTTTGGTACCGAAAGCTTCCATATGTGGCCGCTGTTCCTGCCAATTCTGTTGATCTTCTCAAGCTTTATCGGTGGTTGTGGTGGTTCAACTGCGGGCGGGATTAAGGTGATCCGGGTTATCCTGCTGCTGTTACAAGGTTCACGCGAACTTAAACGCCTTGTTCACCCTAAGGCGATGTTCTCGATTCGTATCGGCTCCAAGGCATTACCTGACCGGGTTGTCGATGCCGTGTGGGGATTCTTCTCCGCCTATGCCTTAGTCTTCGTGCTGTGTATGTTAGCGCTGATGGCTATGGGGCTGGATGATATTACCGCCTTTAGTGCTACGGCGGCCTGCTTAAATAACCTCGGTCCGGGTCTTGGGGAAGTAGCGAGTAACTACGCCAGTATTGGTGATGGTGCTAAATGGGTGCTGGTGGTAGCCATGTTATTTGGTCGCCTCGAAGTCTTTACCTTGCTGATTTTGTTCACGCCAACTTTCTGGAGGGATTAACATGCAGACACTAATCATCTATTCGACAATTGATGGCCAAACACTGGAAATCTGCCGCAAAATCAAAACGCTTGCCGAACAAGCGGGTGAGCAGGTGTCTTTAGTGACCTTAGAACAAGCCGAAGCCTTAAGCCTTGCCGATTTCGATAAAGTATTGATTGGTGCGAGCATTCGTTATGGCAAACATAGGCCCGATCTCTACCAGTTTGTGAATCGCAATCATGCGGTGCTGGACAGTAAAATCAACGGCTTCTTTACCGTGAATGTGGTGGCACGTAAGCCATTAAAGAACACGCCAGAAACCAATCCTTACATGCAAAAGTTCCTCAAATTATCCCTGTGGCAGCCACAGCAATTGGCGGTGTTTGCGGGCAAGATTGATTACCCTAAATACGGCTTATTCGACCGTACTATGATCCGTTTCATCATGTGGATGACTAAGGGACCAACCGATCTGAAGGGCACCTTCGAGTTTACCGACTGGGGAAAAGTCGAAGCCTTTGGGGCACACTTTAGCAAGCTGTAAAAATGATAAAGCCCTAGTCTCTGCTAGGGCTTTATTGTTACCGCCTGATACGATTTATACGGCGCAGTAACGGCTGTGGAGAATCGAAATCACTTGGGTGACCTGCTCATTCTTAAGCTTGTAATACACAATCTGCGAGCTCTTACGGGTATCGACTAAGTCTTCGGCTCGCAATACCGCCAAATGCTGTGATAGCGCCGACTGGCTCAATGGCACAGTTGCATTCAGCTCGGTTACGCTCAGCTCTTTATCCAGCAATAGGCACAAAATCATTAAGCGATAAGGATTCGCTATGGCTTTGAGCCATTTAGCCGCACTTTCCGCATTAGTTACCATTGCATTTACATCAATATCATTTTGCATAAGGTACTCACTTTATCGCTTTTGATTAGATAATTCTAATTGAACATATTTCTATACGCAATCATACTGCTCGGCAATTCAGATCTCAATTTTTGCATTTCAGAATATGAGACAACGCTGATTTGTGATCCTATCAGGGGTTTATTTAACCAATGATTGCCACAATGGTGACATACTTTAACTGAACGGGAATACCCCATGACACGCATTCTGGTGCTTTATTTTACCCGTGGTGGCCATACGGCCAAGATAGCGAATGCGATTGCGCAGCAACTCACGCTGCGTGGCGCCAAGGTGGACTTGGTGGATATCAATAGTGCGGTGGCAACCAAGATTAACTGGCCCGATTATCAACTGGTAGCGCTAGGGGCTTGTGTACTCTATGGTACCTACGATAAGAGTGTATTTCAGTTTATAGAGCAACATGCCCCGGCTTTAAGTGCGTTGCCAAACAGTTTCTTCTGCGTCAACGTGGTAGCGCGTAACCCTGAGAAACGCATCCCCGAGAACAACAAATACCTGCAAAAATTCATTGCTTTATCACCTTGGACTCCCGCCGATTTGAAGATTATCGCCGGTAAGGTGGATTACCCCTCATGGCCCTGGTACGACAGACTGATGATCCAGCTGATTATGAAAATCACCAAAGGACCAACGGATCCTAAGGCGGTGATCGATTATACCGACTGGGAAGATGTGAAGGTCTATGCCGACCATCTGCTAACCTTGGCCGAGGTTACTGAACCCGCCTAATAAAAATGCGCTCTGTGAGCGCATTTTTAGTTTTTGATTGATACGATTAGTATTTCCAAAAGCTGGGATGGAACAGTACGGCTACAGTTAAAATCTCTAAGCGGCCGAGCAACATACCCAAAGAAAGCGCCCATTTAGCCAAATCGGGCAGCGTCGAGAAGTTACCCGCAGGACCAATGATGGGGCCAAGCCCAGGGCCTACGTTGGTGACTGCGGTAATAGCGCCGGTAAAGCTGGTCATAGGGTCTAGCCCAGTCAGCACCAGAATCACCGAAAGCCCAACAATCACAAACATAAACAGCAGCACAAAGGTGATCAGTGAGCGCACAATATCTTCACTAATCAAACGGTTGTTATAGCGCTCCCGGAAGATGCCATTGGGATGGCATTGCTGCTTTAACTGCTCGCGCATAATGGCGCCGGCAATTTGGAAGCGGAAGATTTTAATCCCGCCAGAGGTGGAGCCCGAGCAGCTGCCGACAAACATTAAGAATAAAAATGCGATATTCGCAAACGCGCCCCAAGCGCCGTAGTCGGTTAAACCATAACCTGTGGTGGTGACCACTGAAACCACGTTAAAGCTGGAGAGGCGCAGTGCGTCGATAAGGGCGATATCCCGCGTTTGCCACAGCCAGAAGCCAATAAAACAAGACACAAAAGTGAGGAAAAACAAGAAGCCTTTGACTTGAGCATCGTTCCAGACGGTAAAGTCTCGCTGTTGGATCATCTGCACAAACATCAGCAGGGGTAAGCCTCCTGCCGCCATAAACACAACGCCAACCCAATGGGCTGAGTTTGAAAACGCCGCCATCGAGTTATCTGAGGTCGAATAGCCCCCCGTCGACAGTGTGGTCATCGCATGGTTAATGGCTTGAAACCAAGTCATACCAGCAAGATGGTAGGCAACGCAGCACATCACGGTCAGCAAGATATAGATAAAAAATAGATGCTTAGCCATGTTTTGGGTGCGTGGCACCGCCTTATCGCTCCAATCCGATGACTCGGTGCGGAACAGCCGCATACCACCGACGTTTAAGAAGGGCAGAATCGCTACCGCCATCACGATAAAGCCGATACCGCCGAGCCATTGCAATAACGAGCGCCAGATTAAGATACTGTGGTCCATAGTATCTAAGCCCGAGAGCACGGTTGAACCTGTAGTGGTAATGCCGGACATGGTCTCGAAGAAGGCGTCTGTATAGCCAATGCCGTGGTACAAGGTAAAAGGCATGGCGGCAAACAGGCTCACGATCAGCCAAGTGAGGCTGGTGAGCAGAAACATATCGCGAATATTGAGGTTAATGGTTTTGCTCTGGCCGTTATGCAAACAGAGGCTGGCGCAAATCCCTGTGACTAAAGCCGACAGCATGAAAGCGCCCACGGTTTCCTCGCCGTTGAATACGGCAAGGAGCAGGGGCGCTAACATAAAGGCTGTTAACATCGACAGAAACAGCCCCAAAATAAACAATAGCGGTCTAAAGTTCAGCATAAGATGATGACTTAGAAGAAGAAGGCGCTAGGTTGGAACAGTTTCTCGACTTCGCCGACAAACTTTTTGTTTACGAGGAACAGAATCACGTGATCCCCTTGTTCTATCACTGTCTTGTCGTGGGCCATCAGCACTTCTTCATTACGCACAATGGCGCCAATGGTGGTTCCCGGCGGCAGCTTGATATCGCCAATCGCCTTGCCAACAACCTTGGAGGTGCTGGAGTCGCCATGGGCAATGGCTTCAATCGCTTCGGCGGCGCCGCGGCGTAAGGAATACACGTTACAGATATCGCCTTGGCGGATGTGGGTTAGTAAGGCTGAAATCGTCGCCTGCTGGGGTGAAATCGCAATATCGATATTCGCTTCCTGCACAATATCCACATAGGCTTCGCGTTGGATCAACACCATCACCTTTTTCGCCCCCATGCGTTTCGCTAACAGGGCGGACATGATGTTGGCTTCATCGTCGTTGGTGACGGCAATAAACACGTCAGTTTGGTCGATATGTTCTTCGAGCAGCAACTCTTGATCTGAGGCGTCACCACAAAATACTGTAGTGTTTTCAAGCTGTTCAGAGAGCGTTTCGGCGCGTTCAAACTTATGTTCAATCAGCTTGACTGAGTGGGTGCGTTCGAGGCGTTTAGCGAGGCCTAAGCCGATGTTACCACCGCCAGCAATCATGATATTGCGGTAGGAGTTATCCAGCTTTTGCATTTCACTCATCACCGCGCGGATATGGCGACTGTCAGCCACGAAAAACACTTCGTCATCGGCTTCGATAATAGTCGTACCGCGGGGCATGATAGGGCGACCTTGGCGGAAAATCGCCGCCACCCGGGTATCAATATTTGGCATATGCTCGCGAAGCGCGGCCAAGGCATTACCGACCAAAGGGCCGCCGTAATAGGCGCGAACCGCAACCAAACTTAAGCGGCCTTCGGCAAATTCGAGCACTTGCAGCGCACCAGGATATTCAACCAAACGTTGAATGTAAGCGGTCACTAACTGCTCAGGAGCGATAAGTTCATCGATCACAAAACCACCGCGAGGGCGCCCCTCACTATTTTTGGTTTCACTGTCGATAAATAATTTATCGCGCATTGCCAGATAAGGCTCGGAGCGAATACGGGCGATTTTAGTCGGTGTACCAAATAGGCTGTAGGCCATCTGGCAGGCGACCATGTTGCATTCATCGCTGTTTGTCACAGCAATCAGCATGTCGGCATCTTCGGCGCCAGCCTCTTTTAGAACATCGGGGTGGGCACCGTGGCCCGCCACGACGCGAAGGTCATATTTATCCTGCAGGGCGCGTAATCTGGATTTGTCGCTATCGACTATGGTGATATCGTTGTTTTCACCCACCAAATTTTCGGCCAAGGTTCCCCCGACTTGACCCGCACCTAATATGATAATTTTCATGGCCTTGCTTACTTCCTAATGGGTCGCTTTCAATAAACGGGCGTAATAAAACCCATCCATGTTGTGTTGTCCCGGCGTGATTTGCCAACCTATATCTTGGCTTGAAGCCTGCTGGGCAAGTGTGTCTAGCTTAGCATCTGCGGTTCTGGCTAAAAATGCACTAATTTGGTCTCGATTTTCCTGCGGCAAAATAGAGCAAGTTGCATACAGGAGTGTGCCACCGGGTTTGAGCCACTTCCAGCAGTGATCGAGAATTTGTCTTTGCAGCTCAGCCAGTTCTTCGATGTCATGGTTTTTGCGTAACCACTTGATATCGGGATGACGGCGGATTACGCCCGTCGCCGAGCAAGGCGCGTCGAGTAAGATACGATCAAACTGTTCACCCTGCCACCATGAGTCGATGTTGGCTGCATCGCCATGAATAACTTCCGCTTTTAATGATAAACGGTCAAGGTTCTGTTGCACGCGCTCGAGACGTTTAGCATCGAAATCGACGGCGACCAGTTGGATGCTGGGTTCAAGTTCGAGTAAATGGCAGCTTTTGCCGCCCGGTGCCGCGCAGGCATCGAGGACCAGTTCGTTGGCTTGCGGAGCCAGTAAGGTCGCTGCCCATTGGGCGGCGCCATCTTGCACCGATGCCGCACCTTCGTGGAAGCGCGGCAATGTCGCTACATCCTTGGGATGGGCCAGCAGTATGGCATCATCACTGAGGCCAGCACTTGCTTCTATTTCTAGTTCACTCAGGGCAGCAAGATATTCGTCGCGGCTTTGGGAGAGGCGATTGTTGCGTAGCCACATAGGTGGACGCTCATGGCTTTGCAGGATTATCTCTTGCCAATTATCGGGATAGGCGGCTTTTAAGCGCTTAATTAACCAGCCCGGCGTGTTGTAGCTTAAGGTCTCCGACTCTGTGCTTAGCGGTGTTAATTGGCGCTGAATATTACGCAGCACGCCATTGACGACCTTTACCATGCCCTCAAATTTTAACTGACGACAGGCCTCGGCGGTTTCGGAGATGGCGGCGTGGCTTGGAATGCGGGTGAAGTAAAGTTGATAACAGCCAACAATTAATAACTGGTGGATGATCCTTTGCTTACCTTTCAGCGGCTTAGCCAAACACTCGGCCACGCGTTTTTCGATCTGCGGCAAGGTGCGCATCACGCCGTAGCAGAGCTCCGCGAGCAGGGCTTTATCTTTACCACTGGCAAGATGCTTTTGCTGTTCTGGCAGGGCTACTGAAAGTGACACGCCTTTCTCTAAGACTTCGAAGATGGCTTTGGCCGCCAGTGCACGCAAGTTCATCATTATTGCGCCTCGTGATTTAGACGAGTATTTGGGGTAAACCAGTCGCCGCGGGCGTTGAGTATGTCGGCTACGCTGAGTGGTTTTTTACCGGGTAATTGCATGTTGAGCAGAGTTAACACACCATCGCCGGTGGCGACTTCAATGCCTTTTTTACTGGCGCTGATAATAGTGCCGGGGGCGGCATTGCTGCTGGTGGTGCTGACGTTGGTCTGCCACACCTTGATGGTATTGCCTTGGTGCTCAAAATAGCTCACAGGCCAAGGATTGAAGGCGCGGACTTCTTGCCATAATTGGGTCGCAGATTTGCTCCAATCGAGCCTCGCTTCTTCTTTACTGAGTTTTTCGGCGTAGTTCGCTAAGGCTTCATCTTGTTTTTCAGCCGTTAGGGTGCCGTTGGCTAAACCTTCGAGTGCTTGCAGTAGCGCGTCTGGCCCTTGCAGAGCTAACTTCTCGTAAAGGGTGGCGGAAGTATCATCATCTTCAATCGGCAAGTAGGTTTTCAGCAGCATGTCGCCGGTATCTAGGCCGACATCCATTTGCATGATAGTCACGCCGGTCTCTTTATCGCCGGCCCACAACGCGCGTTGAATAGGCGCTGCACCGCGCCAGCGTGGCAGAATAGAACCGTGAACATTGATACAGCCTAAACGTGGCGTGTCGAGTACCACTTTAGGCAGAATCAAGCCGTAGGCGACTACCACCATAATATCGGCATTGAGGGCGGCAAGTTCTTGCTGTGCGGGTTCTTTACGCAGTGAGCCCGGCTGATAAACTGGAATGTTGTGGCTGACGGCGAGTTCTTTAACTGGGCTGGCGGTGAGTTTTTTACCGCGCCCAGCGGGTCTGTCCGGCTGAGTGTAGACGGCAATCACATTGTGATGTGAGTTAATCAGCGCCTGTAAATGGCGAGCGGCAAAATCCGGTGTTCCGGCGAAGATGATATTGAGTGGTTTCAAATCTGATCCTAATGCTTATTTGGCGTCCTGTCTGGCCGCTTTTTCAAGTTTCTGTTTGATCCGTTGGCGCTTCAATGGCGACAGGTAATCGACAAATAACTTACCTTTCAGGTGATCCATTTCATGCTGAATACAAATAGCAAACAGCTCATCGGCTTCAACGGTGAATTCATTACCGTGTCTATCCAGTGCCTTGACGGTAACAAACTCGGCGCGGTCGACCTTGGCATAGATACCGGGGACCGACAAACAACCCTCTTCGTTACAGAAATCACCGCTACTGGCAATAATTTCTGGATTGATAAAGACTTTAGGGCGATCGACCTCGTCTTGTAAATCCATCACGATCAGTTGTTTATGATAGTCGACCTGGGTTGCTGCCAGACCAATGCCTTTTTCTTGGTACATGGTCTCGAACATATCATCGATTTGCGTTTGCAACTCAGCAGTAAACTCTGTGACCGGGGTCGCTTGAGTTCGCAATCTTTCATCGGGAAAGCGTAAAACTTTTAATAGTGCCATACTTAAACTCTTAACAAGTCTGTCAAATCTCAATCAGTTGGTTATACTGACTGAGGCTAATGGGCTAATTTTAATCTTTAGTGCCTATCAATAACAGTAAAAGCTCGATTTAAGAGCTAAACAACATGGACCGCACCATGAAACGGCTAATTTTACTTGCGTTAATGACATTTAATTGCACGTTGGTTTCCGCTGATACTCTCACGCTGAAAGCAGGGCATCCCGAGTCATATGTGGTAAAGAAGGGCGATACCCTTTGGGATATCTCGGCCACCTTTTTAAATGACCCTTGGAAGTGGCCACGTTTATGGGATGTTAACCCCCAGATTGCTAACCCTCATTTAATTTATCCTGGCGATCAGCTCACTTTAGTCTTTATCGATGGTCAACCCCGATTAGTGCGTAATGGCGCTAACGAGGGAAAACCCCATATTCGCAAAACCCCTGAGGGACGCGTGATTGCTAAGAGCAATGCGGTGCCTGCGGTTGATTTAGCGTTAATCCAAAACTATCTGGTGCAAAACCGTGTGGTCGATGCCGACTGGTTTGCACAGCAACCTATGGTGCTCGCGGGTGAGAGCCCTTCACGTCACCATGTGGTTGGCGATGTGATTTATATCGATAGCGAACTGCCTTTGAACCAAAAGTTGGGTATGTATGAACGCGGCCGAGACTTCTTCAACAAACAAACGGGTGAAGCCTTAGGACAAGAAGCGATTCTGGGTCTACCGGCCAAGTGATTGAATCTGGCAAAGTGTCTAAGGTTAAAATCCTCAGTAACTACCGTGAAACCAAGGCGGGTTTTAGGGCGTTACCTATGGAAGACGAAGCCCTAATGTCAGCCTATTTTACGCCAAAACCTGCTGAGCTTAAGACGCCTGCGGCCGTACTAGCGATTGAGTCGAAAATGCGCGAGGCGGGTAAGCTCAATGTGGTGTACTTAGATAAAGGCACGCAGGATGGTGTTGAGCCAGGTGAAGTGTTCTCCATTTATCGCGATGGCGAAGAGATTGTGATTAATAACGATGGTCAACCCGTACCTACGACCGAGCGCACCGCCTATGACAATGTGGTGGCGTCACTGTCGTCAGATCGCGCCATCAAGATGCCCGATATTTACCATGGCAAGCTCTTAGTCTTTAAAGTGTTTGATAAAGCGAGCTTAGGTTTGATTGTCTCGACTGAACGTTCTGTACGTGTCGACGATAAATTAATTGCGCCAGACTCCTTAGCCTTTAGAGGTGAATAATCCCTGAACATTTGGTCGATTGGTTAATTGTTAATGCGGTATCTGGGCTAGGACCCGCTCGGACACAACAATTATTAACGCACATGGATGTGGACGACCTCAGGCAAAGATTGGAGCATGAGAGACACTCGCTCCCTTTGTCTGACAATCTACTCCATAGCTTAGTCATTGATTATCAAAGGGTCGATGCCGCCCTCGAATGGCAACAGCAGTCTGAACTACACCACCTCGTTTGTTTTACCGATCCCCTTTATCCTCCATTACTCAAACAGTTACCCGATCCTCCAAGCGTCTTATTTATCAAAGGATGTGTTGAGGCGCTGTTGTTCCCATCGCTTGCTATAGTGGGGAGCCGTAATGCGTCTCCCGGTGGATTACAGGTTGCTTATCAGTTAGCTCGAGAGATGTCCGCGCTGGGATTCAGTATCTGTAGTGGCATGGCGATGGGGATAGATGGTGCGGCCCATAAAGCCTGTGTTGACCATGGAGGAAGAACGCTTGCGGTGCTCGGAACCGGGATTGATATTATTTATCCGCGTCGGCATAAGCAGCTTTATGAGGATATTCAGCACCAAGGCTGTATAATAAGCGAGTTTTGGCCGGATATCGGGCCTTTTGCGGGCAATTTCCCGAAACGAAACCGCATTATTAGCGGTCTTTCTTTAGGTACGCTGGTGGTTGAAGCTTGCCGTAAGAGTGGTTCACTCATCACCGCAAGGTTAGCGATGGAGCAGGGGCGTGAGGTCTTTGCGGTTCCGGGCTCGATTCTTGGCGGCTTTCATCAAGGCTGCCATGATTTATTACGGGATGGGGCAAAACTTGTGGAGAGTGCGGCCGATATAGTGGAAGAGCTGGTAAGTTTGACGGCTTTTCACCTTGAAGAAGTCAACACTCGCCACCATATACAGCAAGGTGAGATTTGTGATTTGCCATTTTCATCGCTGTTAGCTAGTGTAGGTTATGAAACTACAACAATTGATGCTGTAGTCGAACATAGTGGGAAAACGATAGATCTGGTGTTAGAACAAATGCTTGAACTTGAGTTGCAAGGTTGGGTTGTTGCAGTACCCGGTGGTTACGTCAGAGTAAAGAGGAGCTAGCCATGTTTGATATCCTCATGTATCTATTTGAAAACTATGTTCACAGTGAAGTTGAACTGTTAGTGGATGAAGACGAGTTAACCAAGGAACTCACTCGTGCTGGTTTTCACCAGTCAGAGATTTTGAAAGCCTTAACTTGGTTGGAGCGTCTGGCTGAGTTGCAGGAAGGGGATAAGCCTTACCTGTGCAATCATGATCAGCATTCATTTCGGATTTACACCAAAGAAGAAATGGAAAAGCTGGACGTGGAATGCCGTGGATTCCTGCTCTTTTTAGAGCAAGTGAAAGTGCTGAATGTCGAAACCCGTGAGATGGTAATCGACAGAGTTATGGAACTCGATGAGCCTGCCTTGATCCTCGAAGATCTTAAGTGGGTGATTCTGATGGTGCTCTTTAATGCGCCCGGCCATGAGTCCGCCTATGAGCAAATGGAAGATTTAATTTTTGAGCAGCCTGAAGAAGGTCGGCTACATTCTTAAGCGTTGCGATGTGATGAATAATGAGAAAGGAGGCTAGCCCTCCTTTTTTGATGCCATAAGCTTGTTAATACCTGTGTGGTGAGTTATCTGCGGATTAGACGCAATGACTGGTGGTAATGATTATGTCTAAGATCGATGAACAACTATTTAGTGCCCATGAGCACGCGCTGGAAAAAGAATTCGAGCTATGCCCAGAGTGTGGCAGCGAGTTGTCGGTAAAACATAGCAAACATGGGAGTTTTATTGGTTGTAACAACTATCCCACCTGCCAATATACCCGTCCCTTAGTGCAGCATGAATCGATTGAAACCCAAGTGATTGAAGGTTCCAAGTGTCCCGAGTGCGGCCATGAGTTGGCGGTCAAATCGGGGCGTTTTGGTATCTTTATCGGTTGCACTCAATATCCCAGTTGTACCCACATAGAAAGGCCAGATCAGGAGAGCGATAAACCTGAGGTGGCATGTCCCGAATGCAAAACTGGCAAGCTTGAGCATCGTACCAGCCGTTTTGGTAAGAGTTTTTATGCCTGCAGTGCGTATCCCAAATGCAAATTCATCGTGAATTATCCCCCCGTTGCTGAAACTTGCCCGAGTTGTGGCTTTGGTATTTTAGTCGAGCGTAAAGGGGCCGCGGGGATGCGTTTAGAATGTCCGCAAAAAAGCTGTAAATACAAACGCGCGCTTTAGTGTGATCTGGCTCTAAAGATTTGGTCGTATAAACACCCTTGGGTATAATCCCCCATCGACCACGGATGGGGTGGCCAAGCGCTAAAAAAGCCAAAACGTGTTTGTAGAAATCGATTCAATTCATAAGGTGATATTAAGATGTTACAGCTGCACCCATCTGAAATTAAAGACATAGTGCTTAACGGCGGCGTTATCGCTTATCCCACTGAAGCCGTTTATGGTTTGGGCTGCGATCCAGACAACGACACCGCCATCCAAAAATTACTCGCGGTAAAGCAACGTCCTTGGCAGAAGGGGCTTATCTTAGTGGCGAGCGAGTTTTCCCAATTAGTGGATTATGTCGATGAGTCACAGTTGAGCGCCGAGCAACTTGAGTTTGCCTTTTCTAAATGGCCAGGCCCCTTTACCTTTGTGATGCCGATTAAGCCGCATGTTTCGCGCTATTTATGTGGTGAGTTTGATTCTATCGCCGTGCGTGTCTCCGCCCATGAAGGGGTGCGAGCCTTATGCCAAGCTTTAGGTAAACCACTGGTCTCGACTAGCGCCAATTTAGCCGGCGAAGATCCCGCGCTCAGCGGTGATGAAATTCTTAATGCCTTTGAGGGTAAGATTGATGCCTTAGTGTTAGGGTCATTAGGCGAACAGCGTCAACCCTCCACCATTATTGATGCCCGCAGCGGTAAGATATTACGTAACGGACAATAACTGATTTATAACGCAAAGGATAAAAGCAGATGAGCGTGCCAGATGCGACAGTGGTAAAAGCATTTTTACTCGATCTACAGAATCGAATTTGTGCGGGTCTTGAGCAGTTGGATGGGCAAGCAAGCTTTGCGGCCGATTCATGGACACGCACCGAAGGCGGTGGCGGTACCAGTCGTGTCTTAACTCAAGGCGCGGTATTCGAGCAAGCCGGGGTGAACTTTTCCCATGTAACAGGTGCTGCCATGCCCGCATCGGCAACGGCTCATCGCCCAGAATTGGCGGGTCGTAGTTTTGAGGCCATGGGCGTTTCTTTAGTGATTCACCCTAAAAACCCTTATATTCCAACTACCCATGCTAACGTGCGTTTCTTTATTGCCCATAAAGACGGTGCGGATCCCGTTTGGTGGTTTGGTGGTGGTTTTGACTTAACGCCTTACTATCCTTTCGAAGAAGACGTGCGTGAGTGGCATCAAACCGCTAAAAATCTGTGTCTGCCCTTTGGCGATGATGTATATCCTAAATATAAGAAGTGGTGTGATGAGTATTTCTTCCTGCCACATCGTAATGAAACCCGTGGCGTGGGCGGACTGTTTTTCGATGACTTGAATCAAGCTGGCTTCGATAAGAGTTTCGATTTTATGCAAGCGGTGGGGAATGGCTTCTTAACCGCTTATGCGCCGATTGTTGAGCGCCGTAAAGAGACGCCTTATGGCGAACGTGAGCGTGAGTTCCAGTTATATCGTCGCGGCCGTTATGTTGAGTTCAATCTGGTATACGACAGAGGTACCTTGTTCGGCCTGCAAACCGGTGGTCGCACTGAGTCCATTTTGATGTCAATGCCGCCATTGGTACGCTGGCAATATGCTTATACGCCAGAGGCGGGCAGCCCTGAGGCAGATCTATACGATAATTACCTTAAACCTCGAGATTGGGTATAAGCACGCTAACACGAGTCGCGTAATCAGTACTTTACTGATTACGCATATGATCAGCCAGAGTTGAAATCGCCTCGTAGATAGCGGCGCGATGCTCTGGTTTTTTTATATGTTTTTCAATGGCAAACTTCATGCAAAATAGCCATTGATCCCGCATCGTCTCATCTACCGCGAAGGGCATATGGCGTGCGCGTAATGCGGGATGACCATATTTTTGCTGATATAACTGCGGACCACCGAGCCAGCCACTTAAGAATTCATAGAGCTTTTGTTCCGACTCCGCAATCGGTGCACGGTGAATCGCGAATAAAGCTTGTGTTTCTTTTGAGCTTGCCATTTTCTGATAGAAACTATGGGCAATCGCGCGGATCACTTTGTCACCACCAATTAAATCATAGGCATTTGACTGATTCGGATCCCTGTCATCCGGCACGCTTGTGTGTTTACTAAAAATCTTTTTAAGCCAGTTCATAGGTCTAACTGCATTGCTGTCTACAATATCGATGCGCGCATTATAGCCCGAATGCCACGGTGAAACAGAAGGCTAAAGTCAGGTACAACAACTTAGGCTCGCCATTAGGCTGTGCTACCGCCTAAAAGCACGCTAGACTGCAAGCCATTCACAGCCAATAGAATCCCGCAGATGACAGATATGCCCTCAGTAACTACGCCAGTGCTTGATCGTTATGCAGTGTTTGGCAATCCGATTGGTCACAGTAAATCGCCCTTTATCCATGGACAGTTTGCGTCCCTTACGCAGCAGCCTTTGAGTTATGAGGCGATTCTGGCGCCCATCGATGGTTTTGAAGCGAGTTTACGAGCATTTTTTCAGGCGGGAGGAAAGGGCGCAAATGTGACAGTTCCCTTTAAAGAGCAAGCCTTTGCTCTCTGCGACAGCCTAAGTGCCGAAGCGACGCTGGCGGGGGCGGTCAATACCCTAAGCTTGTTGGCCGATGGCACTATTTATGGTGATAACACCGATGGTTTGGGGCTGGTGGCCGATCTTATTCGCCATCTCGGCAGTTTGCAGCATAAGCGGGTGCTCTTGGTGGGGGCTGGTGGCGCGGCGCGCGGCTGTATCTTGCCATTGCTTAAGGCTGAAGTGGGTCAACTAGTCATCACTAACCGCACTCAAAGTAAGGCGCAGGCCTTAGTGGATATTTTTAGCCAAGTACAAGAAGGGCGCTACTGCGATAAACTCCAGGCGATGTCGATGCCTGAGTTGTCGGGGGAGTACGATTTAGTGATTAACTCGACCTCAGCGAGTCTCGCGGGAGAGTTACCGCCACTACCATTGTCCATCATCGGCAACAAAACGGCTTGCTACGATATGATGTATGGCGCAAAACCAACGGCATTTAATCAATGGGCTGTGCAACAGGGCGCAGCGCAAGTGATTGATGGACTGGGTATGCTTGTCGGTCAGGCGGCAAAGAGTTTTGCGCTCTGGCGTGGCGTCGAGCCAGATACCTCAGGAGTGCTTAAATTGCTCAGGGACAAACTACAGGCCGATGCGCAATAGAGGCTCAAGAGGAAGATAAGATGAATCAGAGTATTTTATTCCCCGATCTGCAACATTGGGATGAAACCCAAAAGCACATTTGCTTTATTGCCCAGCAGCAGGGAATGAACATTAAGTGTTATATCAGCGCGCAGAAGCTGGCGCAGTTAAATGACTTTTCGCCTCAGCCTAATAGCGATGAAGCGGCCGCCATGTTAGCGCTATTTGATGCGGTGCGATTCGATGCCGAAGAAATGGCAGAAGCCTTAATTGAAGCAGAAGAGTTTGATGAGTTTGGCGCAGTGCACTTAGGCTAAGAGCAAAATGAACAAGATGGCAGCGTAAACACTGCCATCCAATTTAATAGAAACACTACTCAGGCTGAGGTTCTGCCAAGTATTCGTTTTTCAAGCGCACATAGTTATCCGCGGATTCAGGTAAAAACTTCAATTCCGCTTCGGTTAAAGGTCGCGCCTGTTTTGCAGGGCTGCCGACATATAAGTAGCCGCTCTGCAACACCTTACCCGGCGGTACTAACGAACCCGCACCTAAAATCACATCATCTTCTAATATGGCACCGTCGAGGATAATCGCGCCCATCCCGACTAATACACGATTGCCAACTTTGCAGCCATGCAACATCGCCTTATGCCCAATTGTCACATCATCACCAATGATCAGTGGATGACCCTCTGGACGAGAGGCGGATTTACGGGTCACGTGCAATATGCTGCCATCCTGTACATTGGAGCGCTTACCAATACGAATATGGTTTACGTCACCACGCGCCGCCACCATAGGCCAAATACTGGCGTCTGTATCTAAAGCGATATCACCAACGAGTACCGAAGCTGGGTCTACATACACATTATCGCCGAGTTGTGGATGAATCCCTTGGTAAGTTCTGAGTGGCCCTGACATAAAAAAGTCCCTAATTGAGTGGTTTTTCGCATTATAAAGGCTAAAAACTGACTGGTCAGGTCAAATATCCAACGAACAGCGTAAAAAAGCTAATTATCTTCAATTTAGGGGTTGCACAAAAAGTTCTGCTGCCTATAATGCGCATCCACTGACACGGCAGACAGCGAAAGCAACCGCGGTATCAGTGCGAATCGAATGCAAAATGTGCAGTTGATTCGAAAGCCTCAAGAAGTTTGCAAAAACGCCTTGACGCGACAAGGGAAATGCGTAGAATACGCAGCCCTGACCCGCTGAGCGGTAACGCGAAAGCTGAGGTCAAATGCTCTTTAACAATCTAAACAAGAAATCTGTGTGGACACTCACAGGTGTTGAGTTAATCGAAATTACTCTGCCGTTTGGCGAGTAATCAAAGAATTAAATCAATGAATGAGTGTTCATAGCAATATGTACAACGACTTATTAAGTTAAGTCGATTCAGAATTCATTGAGCCGAATCTTCGGATTCACAAAACTTTTAATTGAAGAGTTTGATCATGGCTCAGATTGAACGCTGGCGGCAGGCCTAACACATGCAAGTCGAGCGGCAGCACAAGGGAGTTTACTCCTGAGGTGGCGAGCGGCGGACGGGTGAGTAATGCCTAGGGATCTGCCCAGTCGAGGGGGATAACAGTTGGAAACGACTGCTAATACCGCATACGCCCTACGGGGGAAAGAGGGGGACTTTCGGGCCTCTCGCGATTGGATGAACCTAGGTGGGATTAGCTAGTTGGTGAGGTAATGGCTCACCAAGGCGACGATCCCTAGCTGTTCTGAGAGGATGATCAGCCACACTGGGACTGAGACACGGCCCAGACTCCTACGGGAGGCAGCAGTGGGGAATATTGCACAATGGGGGAAACCCTGATGCAGCCATGCCGCGTGTGTGAAGAAGGCCTTCGGGTTGTAAAGCACTTTCAGTAGGGAGGAAAGGTTGTAAGTTAATACCTTGCAGCTGTGACGTTACCTACAGAAGAAGGACCGGCTAACTCCGTGCCAGCAGCCGCGGTAATACGGAGGGTCCAAGCGTTAATCGGAATTACTGGGCGTAAAGCGTGCGCAGGCGGTTTGTTAAGCGAGATGTGAAAGCCCCGGGCTCAACCTGGGAATTGCATTTCGAACTGGCAAACTAGAGTCTTGTAGAGGGGGGTAGAATTCCAGGTGTAGCGGTGAAATGCGTAGAGATCTGGAGGAATACCGGTGGCGAAGGCGGCCCCCTGGACAAAGACTGACGCTCAGGCACGAAAGCGTGGGGAGCAAACAGGATTAGATACCCTGGTAGTCCACGCCGTAAACGATGTCTACTCGGAGTTTGGTGTCTTGAACACTGGGCTCTCAAGCTAACGCATTAAGTAGACCGCCTGGGGAGTACGGCCGCAAGGTTAAAACTCAAATGAATTGACGGGGGCCCGCACAAGCGGTGGAGCATGTGGTTTAATTCGATGCAACGCGAAGAACCTTACCTACTCTTGACATCCAGAGAATTCGCTAGAGATAGCTTAGTGCCTTCGGGAACTCTGAGACAGGTGCTGCATGGCTGTCGTCAGCTCGTGTTGTGAAATGTTGGGTTAAGTCCCGCAACGAGCGCAACCCCTATCCTTATTTGCCAGCGCGTAATGGCGGGAACTCTAGGGAGACTGCCGGTGATAAACCGGAGGAAGGTGGGGACGACGTCAAGTCATCATGGCCCTTACGAGTAGGGCTACACACGTGCTACAATGGCGAGTACAGAGGGTTGCAAAGCCGCGAGGTGGAGCTAATCTCACAAAGCTCGTCGTAGTCCGGATTGGAGTCTGCAACTCGACTCCATGAAGTCGGAATCGCTAGTAATCGTGGATCAGAATGCCACGGTGAATACGTTCCCGGGCCTTGTACACACCGCCCGTCACACCATGGGAGTGGGCTGCAAAAGAAGTGGGTAGCTTAACCTTCGGGAGGGCGCTCACCACTTTGTGGTTCATGACTGGGGTGAAGTCGTAACAAGGTAGCCCTAGGGGAACCTGGGGCTGGATCACCTCCTTACCTATACGACTAACTCGATGTTTGGTTGGTAAGAAACTGCTCCATGCGTTTCTTACACACGGCACATCCATGTGCCTGAGTGTTCACACAGATGGCTTGTTGAACTTCTCGAAAGAGGAGGGAGAGCGAAATGTGCCGCGAGCCGGTAAGCATTGTTCTTTAACAATTTGGAAAGCTGATAGTAATTAATACAATGATGTCTGTCGTTGTGTTAATACGAAAAAAATTGAGTTCTTAAAACACTTTTTAAGTGTCTTGAATATTCAAGTCTAAGGCGAGTCCATCTTCTTGGTCGAAGATGAGACAAGTAAAACCAGCTGGTCGCAACAATTCAAGTGAAACTCATTTGGGTTGTATGGTTAAGCGACTAAGCGTATACGGTGGATGCCTTGGCAGTCAGAGGCGATGAAGGACGTAGTAACTTGCGAAAAGCGTTGGCGAGCTAGTAACAAGCATTTGAGCTAACGATGTCCGAATGGGGGAACCCGGCCGCATAAGCGGTCATCATGTAGTGAATACATAGCTACATGAGGCAAACGAGGGGAACTGAAACATCTAAGTACCCTTAGGAAAAGAAATCAACCGAGATTCCCCTAGTAGCGGCGAGCGAACGGGGATTAGCCCTTAAGTCAGAGGGGTGTTAGTGGAATGGTCTGGAAAGTCCAGCGGCACAGGGTGATAGCCCCGTACACGAAAACTAACCTTTGATGAAAACGAGTAAGGCGGGACACGTGATATCCTGTTTGAATATGGGGGGACCATCCTCCAAGGCTAAATACTCCTGACTGACCGATAGTGAACCAGTACCGTGAGGGAAAGGCGAAAAGAACCCCTGTGAGGGGAGTGAAATAGAACCTGAAACCGTATACGTACAAGCAGTGGGAGCGGTTCTTGAGACCGTGACTGCGTACCTTTTGTATAATGGGTCAGCGACTTACGTTTTGTAGCGAGGTTAAGCGAATAGCGGAGCCGTAGGGAAACCGAGTGTTAACTGCGCGTTTAGTTGCAAGGCGTAGACCCGAAACCCGGTGATCTAGCCATGGGCAGGTTGAAGGTTGAGTAACATCAACTGGAGGACCGAACCGACTAATGTTGAAAAATTAGCGGATGACTTGTGGCTGGGGGTGAAAGGCCAATCAAACCGGGAGATATCTGGTTCTCCTCGAAAGCTATTTAGGTAGCGCCTCGGACGAACACCTTTGGGGGTAGAGCACTGTTAAGGCTAGGGGGTCATCCCGACTTACCAACCCTTTGCAAACTCCGAATACCAAAGAGTGCTATCCGGGAGACAGACGGCGGGTGCTAACGTCCGTCGTCAAAAGGGAAACAACCCAGACCGTCAGCTAAGGTCCCAAAGTGTATGTTAAGTGGGAAACGATGTGGGAAGGCTTAGACAGCTAGGATGTTGGCTTAGAAGCAGCCATCATTTAAAGAAAGCGTAATAGCTCACTAGTCGAGTCGGCCTGCGCGGAAGATGTAACGGGGCTAAACATACCACCGAAGCTACGGGTGCAATCCATTAGGGTTGCGCGGTAGAGGAGCGTTCTGTAAGCCGTTGAAGGTGAAGGGGTAACCCACGCTGGAGGTATCAGAAGTGCGAATGCTGACATGAGTAACGATAAAGGGGGTGAAAAACCCCCTCGCCGAAAGACCAAGGGTTCCTGTCCAACGTTAATCGGGGCAGGGTGAGTCGACCCCTAAGGCGAGGCCGAAAGGCGTAGTCGATGGGAAACAGATTAATATTTCTGTACTTCCGCTAACTGCGATGGAGAGACGGAGAAGGCTAGGCTAGCGCGGCGTTGGTAGTCCGCGTTTAAGGTGGTAGGTGGAATGCTTAGGCAAATCCGGGCGTTCTTAACACTGAGAGCTGATGACGAGTCCCCAAGGGGATGAAGTAGTTGATGCCATGCTTCCAGGAAAATCTTCTAAGCTTCAGGTTAGCGGGAATCGTACCCCAAACCGACACAGGTGGTCGGGTAGAGAATACCAAGGCGCTTGAGAGAACTCGGCTGAAGGAACTAGGCAAAATGGTACCGTAACTTCGGGAGAAGGTACGCTGCTGTTGGTGATGGGACTTGCTCCCTAAGCTGACGGCAGTCGCAGATACCAGGTGGCTGCAACTGTTTATCAAAAACACAGCACTGTGCAAAATCGCAAGATGACGTATACGGTGTGACGCCTGCCCGGTGCCGGAAGGTTAATTGATTGGGTTATCGCAAGAGAAGCTCATGATCGAAGCCCCGGTAAACGGCGGCCGTAACTATAACGGTCCTAAGGTAGCGAAATTCCTTGTCGGGTAAGTTCCGACCTGCACGAATGGCGTAATGATGGCCACGCTGTCTCCAGCCGAGACTCAGTGAAGTTGAAATTGCGGTGAAGATGCCGTATACCCGCGGCTAGACGGAAAGACCCCGTGAACCTTTACTATAGCTTGGCACTGAACATTGACCCTACATGTGTAGGATAGGTGGGAGACTTTGAAGCGGGAACGCTAGTTCTCGTGGAGTCGTCCTTGAAATACCACCCTTGTAGTGTTGATGTTCTAACTTGGGCCCCTAATCGGGGTTAAGGACAGTGCCTGGTGGTAGTATTGACTGGGGCGGTCTCCTCCCAAAGAGTAACGGAGGAGCACGAAGGTTGGCTAAGTACGGTCGGACATCGTACGGTTAGTGCAATGGCATAAGCCAGCTTAACTGCGAGACAGACACGTCGAGCAGGTACGAAAGTAGGTCATAGTGATCCGGTGGTTCTGAATGGAAGGGCCATCGCTCAACGGATAAAAGGTACTCCGGGGATAACAGGCTGATACCGCCCAAGAGTTCATATCGACGGCGGTGTTTGGCACCTCGATGTCGGCTCATCACATCCTGGGGCTGAAGTCGGTCCCAAGGGTATGGCTGTTCGCCATTTAAAGTGGTACGCGAGCTGGGTTCAGAACGTCGTGAGACAGTTCGGTCCCTATCTGCCGTGGGCGTTGGATGATTGAGGGGAGTTGCTCCTAGTACGAGAGGACCGGAGTGAACGAACCGCTGGTGTTCGGGTTGTCATGCCAATGGCATTGCCCGGTAGCTATGTTCGGAATCGATAACCGCTGAAAGCATCTAAGCGGGAAGCGAGCCCCAAGATGAGTCATCCCTTGGACTATAAGTCCACTAAAGAGCCGTTCGAGACTAGGACGTTGATAGGTCAGGTGTGTAAGCGTTGTGAGGCGTTGAGCTAACTGATACTAATGACTCGAGAGGCTTAACCATACAACCCAGATGGGTTTTACTAAGTAATACTTAGACGAATACAAACACTTAAGAAGTGGCACTCAATCCAGCTTTCCGAATTTAATTTACTGCCTGCATGAGATAAGACGGGTAAGTAAATACCAAATTTGCTTGGTGACAATAGCATTGTGGTCCCACCTGATCCCATCCCGAACTCAGAAGTGAAACGCAATCGCGCCGATGGTAGTGTGGGGTCTCCCCATGTGAGAGTAGGTCATCGCCAAGCGCCTAATTTAGCTTAATGTGCAAACGTTAAGTTAAAGGAGCGGTAGTTCAGTTGGTTAGAATACCGGCCTGTCACGCCGGGGGTCGCGGGTCGAGTCCCGTCCGCTCCGCCAACATTAAGAGATAAGCCTCTGCAGCAATGCAGAGGCTTTTTTCGTTATGTCGTTTTGTCTATTTCCGCTTACAACGAATTCGTCGACTGGGATATCACAGATAACGGCTTACTTTTGGCGAGTCGTTATCTACTTGGTTTTTGATTAAAAGAGCTTAGCGATTTGTTTATGATAAACTGCTCATTTTTATGGTGAGGCTGGCTAGTTTTTCATTTGTGGGTGAGGTGGTTGTGCGCCACTTGGCAGTATTGAACTGTGTTTCTGCCCACAGATAAATTAAACGGTATAATGTTTACCAATTTTTACGAGTAATAAAATGAATTGTCGCCTAGGCTGTGGTGCTTGTTGTATTGCACCTTCAATTAGCAGTGGGATCCCTGGAATGCCAAATGGTAAGGCGGCTGGGGAGCGCTGTGTGCAGCTCAGTGATGATAATTTGTGTTTGATTTTCGGCTCGCCTGATCGTCCTGCGGTTTGTAGTGATTTTGAAGCGTCTTTAGATGTCTGTGGGGATTCTAACGAAGAGGCGCTTTGGTTGATCACAAACCTTGAATCTCAAACATCTCAATAGTTTATTGCTGACAGGTGAATTATGCAGTTAACACGCTATACCGACTTTGGTGTTCGCACGCTGATGTATTTGGCGGTTCAGCCCGATAGAACAACCCTTTTTAGGATCGCAGAGATTACCGAGGTCTTCGATTTGTCACCAAATCATGTCTCGAAAATTGTGCATCACTTAGGCAAGTTAGGTTATCTAGAAACCATACGCGGTAAGATGGGGGGCTTTCGTTTAGGTAAACCGGCGAGCGAGATTAATCTTGGGCAACTCATTCGTGCGTTAGAGAACTCGCTGGCACCGATTGATTGCAGCAAACCTTACTGCCGCTTCACTCCCGCCTGTCAGTTGAAGGGCGTATTAGCCCAAGCGGTTGAGGCGTATTTAAGCGTGCTCGATCAATACAGCTTGGAGGACATTGTAAGCAATCGAAATGAGTTGCTAGCATTGCTGCCAGATATGACTATTTCTGTCTTACAGTTGGATTAGCGCCTTTTTCATGGGCTAGTTCGATGGGCAACAAGCGTGATGTCGGTACTAGCTCAATTCCTTCCGCCTTTAGGCGTGCTAAGTTCGTTTTTAAGAAGTGAATGGTTTCGGGGTAAGGATGCGCGATGGCCACTAAACTGCCTTGCGCGTGAGCCTGGCTTATCATCAAGTTAAACTGTTTTTCCAGCGCTGTTGCACTGACGTCATTATCGAGAAAGAGTTGGCGTCGTAGCAGTGGCACGCCGAGTAAATCTGCCTTATCTCCCGCCTTAGTGAATTTGGTGGTCATGCTATCGACAAAGTAGAGCTGCTTCTGCTTTAGCGTTTCCATTACCCATAACATAGGATCATCGAGCTGCGTCAGCAGGCTCCCCATATGATTGTTGGCACCTTTAGCGAAGGGCACGCTGGCGATAGCAGCAAGTACACTGCTACGTATCTGTGCTTCGCTCATTTTGTTGGTTAAACCGCCAAGCCCTAAGGCTTTACCATTGAGTGCCTGCATGGGTAAGTGCAGCATAATCTCGTGGCCTTTGGCGTGTGCGGCTTTGGCTAGCTTATTGCTGAGCGGCGTGTGTGGCAGCACCGATAAGGTGACTGCGCAGGGGAGTGAAAGCACGGCTTCGTCGGTGTGACGATAGCCGATGTCATCGATGATCAAGGCGATTTGAGCTGCATTGCTTGGCGCAATACTGATAGCCAAAAGGGCCAATATATAAAATAGACGCACTATTTCTTCTTATTAGTCATGATGTTGTATCCAAGAAATAGCGGAAATGACTATGTTGTCTTGGCTGACATCGGTTCGTGCTGAGATGGCGTCGATTATAGCCATATTCTTTTGATTGGGGCCAGTTTCGGTTGCAACTTTGATATCTGGCACTATGCCGATAGCGTGGATGTTTTCCCCTTTGGGTGTGTTGTACTGGGCGATAGTGAGCTTGATGGCATTGCCGTCGTTCAGTATGGGGATCAGGCTTTGTACTGTGCCTTTGCCGAAGCTGGTTTCACCGAGCAGCTTGGCGCGACCATTCTCTTGTAGGGCTGCGGCGAGGACTTCGGAGGCGGAGGCCGAGCCTTTATTGATCAGCACTAACATAGGCACATTGGTCAGCATGGTTTGGGGGGAGGCGTAATAGTCGGAATTGGCATCGAAGAAGCGGCCTGAGGTAGAGACGATTCGTCCTTTAGCTAGAAACAGGTCGGCAATTTTGATTGCCTGATCCAGCAAGCCGCCGGGATTATTGCGTAAATCTAAAATCAAGCCCGTAAGATGCGCGTTTTGCCACTGGCTTAAACTGCGCACCATATCCTCGGTGGAGTTTTCTTGAAAGCTGCTGAGCCTAATATAGCCGATATTACCATCCAGTAATTTGCTGGCGACAGATTGAATCGTAATAGTGCTGGGCTTAAGGGATACCTCGAACTGGGCGTCATCATTATGGTGCTTTAAGGTTAGGTGAATACTCTGATTGCTGAGGCTATGTTGTTTGATTTGATTGAGGATATCCGCAAGATTGGTTTCGGTGGTTGGCGTGTTATTTAGCTTGATAATGATGTCACCCGCTTGGATACCTGCCTGTTCGGCGGGCGAGTTCGCAAAGGGCGCGATAATGCTGATATGGTCTTTATCGCTAGCGACCTCAAAACCAAAGCCGAAGTATTCGCCGCGATTGGAGTCTTTTAAGTCGAGTAACTCTTGGTGATTTAAAAAGCTGGAATAGGGATCTAAGTGCTCAAAAATCCCTTTAATGGCCGCTTGCACCAGCTCATCTTTGGAAACGGTTTTAACGTAATAGGTTTCGACCGTTTCTAATACATCCTGCAATAGCGGGTAGTCGAAGTCACTCTGATATGATTTGGCATTCTCTTGGCTGGAGAGGCTAATGGATAGGCCTAGGCTTAGGCCGAGTCCAAGGCAGACGATATTGCGGATTAGATGTTTCATAGCCGTCCCCGATGTTGATGGGGACGGCCACCTTAGCGACAGTACTGATTAACGACAGTACTTGGCTGGATCGACCGCTTGCCCCTTATACCTTATTTCAAAGTATAGGCCAGGCTCTGTCTGTCCACCCGAACGTCCGACTAAAGCAATTGCTTCACCGGTTTTGACCATGTCTCCAGGGCTTTTTAACAGGGCCTGCGCATGGCCGTAGAGGCTCATATAACCTTTACCATGGTCTATCACCATCACCATACCAAAGCCTTTAAGCCAATCGGCATAGATGACTTTACCGCCAGAAACCGCGCGAATATTTTGTCCTTCGGGCGCAGAGAGCATAGTGCCTTTCCACACCACTTGGCCCGATCTCGGGCTGCCAAAACCAGCAGTAACACGGCCCTTTGTTGGCCATTTGAGTTTACCGCCTTGTTTATCGAAGCCTTCCATCGAAGGATTGTCACGCATGGCCTTAAGCGCTTGTTCAACCACCCGTTTTAAGCTGGCCTCTTCAATTTGCAGTTGTTCGAGTTCGGCACCTTTAGTATTTAAGGTGCGCTGTAATTCATTGAGGGTTAATTGGCGTTGATCTTGTTCTTGATTCAAGCGCTTAGATTGCACTTGTTGCTCGGCCATCAACTTAGTTAATTGTTTTTGCTTGCTGGTTTGGGTGACTTTAATCTCATCCAGCTCTGTGATGGTTTGTTTTAACTCGTTAATCGACTTCATCCGCGCTTTGTTGAGATATTGGTAATAGGCCAACATCCGCTCAATAGTGGCGGGACTTTGCTGATTCAGCATCATCTTAGTGTAATCGTGGTTACCGGCTAGGTATGCGCTCGCAAGTTGTTTTGAAAGTGTATTTTGCTGGCTCACCTTGAGGGTTTCTAACTCTTCCTGGCGTTGCTTGAGTTCGGCAAGCGTATTATCAATCTGCGCCAAACTGGTTTTGGTGCTATTGACCTTTTTGGCTGCCGCCGCAATCGCCTCTTCATCGCTGCGTAGCAGTGCGAGTAACTTTTCCCGCTGCTTACTGGTGTTTTTAAGCGCGCTTTGTTGTTGGTTGATTTGCGCTTGGATGGATTTCAACTCGGACTGACGCTTCTCCAAATCAGAAGCGTAGACCGAGAAAGATAACATCATAAAGCCAGCAATAATGCTGGCTTTAACGGGGAGTCGAGTGCTCACTAGGTAACAACTACTCTTTAACGTGGATTAAGGGCTTACCCGTCATCTCTGCGGGAATGGTTTCACCCATCAGGTGCAGAATCGTTGGGGCGACATCACTCAGTTTACCACCTTCATCTATGGTGGCGTCACGGCCAACAAACACAAAGGGTACGAGTTCACTGGTGTGCGCCGTATGGGCTTGGCCAGTGGTCTCGTCGGTCATCTGCTCGGCGTTGCCGTGGTCGGCGGTAATAATACATTCGCCGCCTACTTTTGCCAGTGCGTCAACTACGCGACCGATACAGGCATCGACAGCTTCGCAGGCTTTAACCGCCGCATCGAAGTTACCAGTATGACCCACCATATCACCGTTAGGGTAGTTACAGATAATCACATCGTATTTAGCGGATTCAATCGCTGCGACTAATTTGTCCGTCAGCTCGGTTGAGCTCATCTCAGGTTGTAAGTCGTAGGTTGCCACCTTAGGTGAGTTGATCAGGATACGATCTTCACCGTTGAATGGCTCTTCCTTACCGCCGTTGAAGAAGAAGGTGACATGGGCGTATTTTTCAGTTTCTGAGATACGTAACTGAGTACGGCCACGATTTTGCAGCACTTCACCTAAGGTATTTACTAGGTTTTCAGAAGGATAAGCGATAGGCGCTTTGATATCGGCCGCATATTCGGTCAGCGTTACAAAGTTAACCTTTGGCGTCACTGCACGTTCAAAACCGTCGAAATCGGCATTGATAAAGCTGCGGGTGATTTGACGAGCACGGTCGGCGCGGAAGTTCATGAAAATCAGCGCATCGCCATCGTTCAAGCTGGCAACCTTGCCTTCGCTATCGGTAATGGCTGAAGACGACACAAACTCATCGTTTTCGTTACGCTCGTAAGCCGCTTCTAATGCGATTACGGCGTTATCGTATTGGAACTTCGCCTTGCCTTGGGTGATCAGATCGTATGCCTGTGACACGCGGTCCCAACGGTTATCACGGTCCATAGCAAAGTAACGACCAATAATCGAGGCGATACGGCCATGGCCCAATGTAGTAAACAGATCATCAAAGTGGCTTAGGCTGCCTTTGGCGCTGCGAGGTGGGGTATCGCGACCATCTAAGAAGGCGTGTAAGTACACTTTAGTGGCGCCGCGAGCAACTGCCATACGGCACATGGCTTCGATATGCTCTTCATGGCTGTGTACGCCACCGGGAGAGAGCAGGCCCATAATGTGCACCGCACCACCGGCTTTGATGGCCGCATCTACGGCATCGCAAAGGGCTGGGTTTTGTTCAAACTCATGATCTGCAATGGCTTTGCTAATGCGGGTCAGCTCTTGGTACACGATTCGGCCAGAACCTAAGTTGATATGGCCTACTTCAGAGTTTCCCATCTGCCCATCGGGCAAGCCTACATCTAAGCCTGAGCCTGAAATTAAACCGTGGGCATATTGGGCATTGAGACGGTCGAGTACTGGTGTGTTAGCGTGGTAAATCGCATTCATATGCGTATTTTCACGGTAACCCCAGCCATCGAGGATCAACAACGCGATTGGACGTTTAGTTGTCGTCATGGTGATACCTTTAAAGTTTAAGGAAGCTAAAGAAATCTGAAATTGGTTAAATATTACTACGTAAGCGGGGTACGAAAAAGCGCTTTACCTAGATTAAGGTCATCGAATGGCTATTTCAGCGAATTCTGTGAGCGCCAAGAGAAGCGAGATGGCGCAAGGGCTGAGCTGTGTTCTAGAACTGTGACTAAACTGCTGCAATCTGCCAAGGCAATGGGTATACTCTGTGCCCTTATCGAATTTTTCGCCATTTATACGGGCTGTAACCATGCAAGAATATATCGAATTTTTTAAGGCTCACACTATGCTAAGTCTGGCTTGGGTGGGTTTGTTTGTAATGCTTGTGGTCAGTGTGATCAAATCGAGCTTTTCAAAAATCAAAAATGTTACTCATCAAGAACTCACTATTATGGTGAACCGACAAGACGCCAAAGTCGTGGATGTGCGTTCTAATGACGAATTCCGCAAGGGCCATATTGTTGATGCAGTTAACGTTACGCTCGCGGATATCAAAAATAATCAGGTTTCTGCCCTTGAAAAGTTTAAAGGTAGTCCCATTATACTGGTATGCAATGCTGGCATGACCTCGTCTCAAGCGGCTCAGCTTTTAAGTAAACAAGGTTTTGAAAACCTGTATAACTTGAAAGGTGGTATGGGTGAATGGCAGGCAGCGAATATGCCTGTTTCAAAAAGCAAAAGATAAGTTGTCGGCGGCAGTTATGCGCTGTGCAGCATAGTTAATTGATTGTGCAGCAGTAGCGTCATCATTGTTTGGCATACTAATCCTGCAGTCACTAAGGGCTTTATTAAGTGTTTAGATTGACTTCACAAGTACCCGTTAAGGGAAAGTAGGGACGGTACTGAGATCTAATACAGGCCTCGTAATAAGCCCGAGCTAAATTGACAAAAAGCCAGCCACAAAAGTGCTGGCATAACATTGATAGGATAGGTAGGAAATTATGGCTGAAGTAGCAAACAACGAACAACAAGCCCCACAATTCAACATCCAACGTGTTTACACTAAAGATGTTTCTTTCGAAACACCTAACAGCCCAGCTGTATTCCAAAAAGAATGGAATCCAGAAGTTAAGTTAGATTTAGACACTCGCAGCGCTAAATTAGCTGATGACGTATACGAAGTAGTTCTGTCTTTGACTGTGACTGCACAAAACGCTGGCGAAACTGCATTCCTGTGTGAAGTACAACAAGCGGGTATCTTCTCAATCGCAGGTCTGACTGAGCCACAACTGGCTCACTCATTAGGCGCATACTGCCCTAACATCCTATTCCCATATGCGCGTGAAGCTGTAGGTAGCTTAGTGGGTCGTGGTACTTTCCCACAACTGAACTTAGCACCAGTAAACTTCGACGCGCTGTTCGCACAATACGTGCAACAACGTCAAGCCGCAGCAGCTGCACCCGCAGCCGAAGAAGCTAACGCTTAATTACATGAAAAACTCTGCCGATATCACGGTGTTAGGGGCGGGCTCTTATGGCACCGCCCTTGCCATCTCTTTAGCCAGCAATGGTCATAAGACCTTGTTGTGGGGGCACGATCCTGCCCATATGCAGACGCTCGCTCAGGATAAATGCAACCAAGCGTTCTTGCCGGGTATTGCCTTTCCTGAGTGTTTACATATCGAAGCCGACTTAGCCAAAGCTTTAGCGGCCAGCAATAATGTGCTGATTGTCGTACCTAGCCATGTGTTTGGCTCGGTATTGGCCCAAGCGAAACCTTTGTTACGCCAAGATGCTCGCATCGTATGGGCAACCAAAGGACTCGAGCCTGAAACCGGACGTTTGCTGCAAGATGTGGCCCGTGATGTGTTAGGCGAGCAATATCCGCTGGCGGTATTGTCAGGACCGACGTTCGCGAAGGAATTAGCCATGGGATTACCTACGGCGATTTCGGTTGCGGGCACCTGTCCAAAATTTACCGCTGAGCTAGTGGAATTGCTGCACAGCCCTAAACGCTTACGTGTTTACGCTAACGACGACTTTATCGGCCTGCAATTAGGCGGCGCGGTGAAGAACGTTATCGCCATTGGCGCGGGGATGTCCGACGGTATTGGCTTTGGTGCTAATGCCAGAACGGCGTTAATCACCCGTGGTTTAGTCGAGTTAACCCGCTTAGGCGAAGCCTTAGGCGCCAGTACTGCCACTTTTATGGGGATGGCTGGATTAGGCGACCTAGTGTTAACTTGTACCGACAACCAATCCCGTAACCGCCGCTTTGGTTTAGCCTTAGGTAAAGGCTGCGATGTGGATACCGCCCAGGCAGAAATTGGCCAAGTGGTTGAAGGTTATCGTAATACTAAAGAAGTGTTTACCCTAGCGAAGCGCATGGGCGTCGAAATGCCGATCACCGAGCAAATCTACCAAGTGTTATACCAAGGCAAAGCGCCCTTGGATGCCGCCAAAGAACTGCTCAGCAGAGAAAAGAAATCAGAAACGCCAGCGCAATAAAGCGCGAGTCGTGATGATGCTGAATAAAATAAAGGGTGCTAAAATAGCGCCCTTTTTTATGTCCGATCGCTATCGCCTTAATGTACTGGCAGCAGTCTGAATTGGCTGTATCCATTTAGGCTGGATGCTAAATGCGGAATATCTACCCCAATATCGAAGACCAATACCGTAACCAAGTCTTTGAACTATTTGGGATGATGGGCAATCGCCAAATTAATTTATCGACTGGAGTATAAGTGTGAAACATCATGATGTAATTGTTATCGGAGCCGGCGCCGCAGGATTAATGTGTGCTGCAACAGCGGGTTACCGAGGTCGTGATGTACTGGTACTCGATAATGCCAAGCAGGCTGGGCGTAAAATCCTTATCAGCGGTGGCGGCCGTTGTAACTTTACCAACCTGAAAGTCGAACCCGCCAACTTTATCTGTGGCAACCCGCACTTTGTCAAATCCGCATTGGCGCGTTATCCGTCGCAGCAGTTTATCGAACTGGTTGAGCGCCACGGCATTGAATACCACGAGCGCGACCATGGCCAGCTGTTTTGTAATGACTCGGCCAAAGAGATAGTTACTATGCTGCTGACCGAATGTGAATGGGCTGGCGTGAGCATTAAACTTCGTACCGATATTCTGGCTGTGAGCAAAACCGAGGCAGGCCGCTTTGAGCTAAACACCTCAAATGGCGAGTTAAGTTGCGACTCCTTAGTGATCGCCACCGGTGGTTTATCAATGCCAAAACTCGGCGCCACACCCTACGGCTATCAATTGGCCGAGCAGTTTGGGCTTAAGGTGTTGCCAACTCACGCGGGTCTGGTGCCTTTTACTTGGCACAGCGAAGATAAAATTCGCTTCGAACCGTTGTCGGGCATTGCCGTACCGAGCCGCATTACCGCCAAAGATGGTACCGCCTTTAGCGAAGCTTTGCTATTTACCCACAGAGGCTTATCTGGTCCCGCTATTTTGCAGATTTCCAACTATTGGAAAGCGGGCGAAACCATAGAAATCAACCTATTACCCAATATGGATGTCGCGCAGGCCTTAGAGCAACAACTGGCCACACATCCTAAACAGAGTCTGCGTAATACCTTAAGTCAGTGGTTACCTAAGCGGCTGGTGGAAGTGTTATTCGATGAAGCTTTACTCAACAAAGCCTTAAATCAGCTGGTTCATGCAGAGCGCGCCAAGTTAGTCGACGATTTGCACCGCTGGACAGTCTTAATGAATGGCACCGAAGGCTATCGCACCGCCGAAGTCACTCTCGGCGGCGTGGATACCCATGAACTGTCTTCCAAAACTATGGAAGCCATAAAAGTCCCCGGCCTGTTTTTTATCGGCGAAGTGATGGATGTCAGCGGTTGGTTAGGCGGGTTTAACTTCCAATGGGCCTGGGCATCTGGTGTGGCAGCTGGACAAGCGGTTTAGTCTGTTTGGGAACAATAAAGTTTGAAGAAATATTTAGAAAAATTAAATGAACTAGAAATCGCTTGTGATAACAATTTTAAGGATGACTCAGATGAACATTGGGTTGATGAAGAATACGTCCGTATAAGAGTTGATGCTCTCAAGTTGCTAAGTAGCGCAAGCAAAGAGTTAGAAGTAAATGAACTCACTAGTTTTAGATTGAAAATAGTACAGTTCTTTTGTGCCAATATGGGATGTCATTTAGATATTAAAGTGCTTGAATCTGAAGATGCTGAAGTACTGTCGCAAAATGAGATCGAATTTATATTGGGAAATTCTCAGTTAGCGCGGTGGAATACGTAAATTTAGGTTTGTTTTCTGCACATAACAATTCAAGGCAGTTGGCGTTGTATACATTGTCACTTTTTCCTCAGTGACACGCCGCCCTTTTATTTTACAAGAAGTATCCCTATAGGCTCGACGGCGGCATCTGCAATACATGGAACTGTAAATGCCGCCAACGGACACTGTTGCAACAATGGCAATTTTAACGATCATTGAACTGTTCATCTGGCTAAAGGCTTTTGCCCCATTCTTTGTTTCGGCTCGTTAGATCAACCGAAAGTTCCTACACCTGTAGCCATACAAACTCTTATCTAGTTACCTATGTTTTGCCCTACCATAAATCGACTAACAATGTATGGGTATACAGTCATATTTAAATTTAGGTGTTTTGGTATGATTTTTAGACAAAATCAGTGCGCACTAATTCCATCCGCAATAAATAAAACTCTATAAAATCAGGTGAATATAGTAACTGAATTTTAGTTAATAGGTTTGGAAAACGCGCATGCGCGTTTTTCCAGATGGTACATTAGGCAAAAAGCTGATAAGTTCTTTGTATACAGATAGTTAACTGTGCGCGTTTTCACTGGTCTAACATGATAAACGCGCATGCGCACGAATAAAATGTTATATTTACATAAGATTTAGAGCACTATGAAAGAAAAAGAATTTAATGAGTTGGTAATTGATTATTGCAAGTCATTAGTAGAAGAATATTTTACAAACAATGAAGATAGTCACGATATAGTAGTTGGTTCTTACCACATCTATACTGGGTCTATGCCATGGTGGAATGAATCAAGAAATTGGAAATGGGAAACGTATAAAAGGCAAATTGATGTCGTTATCGGAATTAATGCTCAAATAGAAAATAAAAAGTATATCGTTCCGCTAGTAACGATTGAACTAAAATCTGGCTTAATACTTAATACAGATGAGTTGGATAAAAAATCAGCAATTTATGGCGGGTTAAAAGAAGTTTACCCGTGGGTCCATACTATTTTTCTACATAGTGACATTTCAGAACGAAATATGGGCATGGAATATATCATGAGAAATGCACGTCAATTTGACTCTATTTATACAGAATGGAATGATAAAACTAAGGCCTTGCTTCAGAAGATAATAAGTTATCAACTTGATTACACCTTAGACTATTGGGAATTGTAAATATAACAAGGCGCTCAAGATGGACTAACAAACGTTCAGCATTTTGGGCTCATTTAAATTGTATTAGTTCAGACTAGATCTGACACATCATCTTGAAAAGATGAGAGTTACCCGTTTTGATAAAGGTGTCGAAACTTAATCAAAGCAAAAAGGTAACTCTCATGCTTCATACTAACAATCCCATCATTAAACACAAAGCTGGTTTACTCAATCTCGCTGAAGAATTGGGAAACGTGTCTAGAGCTTGTAAAGTCATGGGGCTTTCCCGTGATACTTTCTATCGCTATCAAGAGCTGGTTGAAAACGGCGGTGTTGAGTCGTTGATTAATCAGTCCAGAAGAACACCTAACCTCAAGAATCGTGTTGATGATGTAACTGAAAATGCCGTCTTAACACATGCTATCGCATTTCCTGCCCATGGGCAGTCTCGCTCTAGTAACGAGCTTCGAAAACAAGGGATATTTGTCTCCGCCAGTGGCGTGCGCTCCATTTGGTTACGGCATGGCTTAGAGAACTTCAAAAAGCGATTAAAAGCCCTCGAAGCCAAAGTCGAGCTAGAAGGGATAATCCTTTCGGATGAACAAGTTGCCGCCCTTGAGCGTAAGCAGCAAGACGATGAAGCATGTGGTGAAATTGAAACGCATCATCCAGGTTATCTCGGCTCACAAGATACCTTTTACGTTGGTAGTCTTAAGGGCGTAGGCAGGATTTATCAGCAAACCTTTGTCGATACTTACAGCAAAGTTGCTTTCGCGAAACTGTATACCACGAAAACCCCAATCACCTCGGCCGATTTACTCAACGACAGAGTATTACCGTTCTTTGAAACACAGGCGCTGCCCATGTTGCGCATTTTAACTGACAGAGGAACCGAATACTGTGGCAAAGTGGAACAGCACGACTATCAGCTGTATTTAGCAATTAACGATATAGAACACACTAAGACGAAGGCGCGACACCCGCAAACGAATGGGATCTGCGAACGGTTCCATAAAACTATTTTGAATGAGTTTTATCAGGTTACTTTCCGAAAAAAACTGTACGCTAACATGGAGGAACTACAAAAAGATCTGGACGAATGGCTGGCTTATTACAACAATGAACGAACCCATCAAGGTAAAATGTGCTGCGGCAGAACACCACTGGCCACATTAATAGATGGGAAACGGTTTTGGGCTGAAAAGAATTTAGCTCAAATCTAAGCTGACAGTAGCACCCTAAAAAATGGGTAACTGTCAGATCAGGTCTGAGCTAGTACATTTAAATTTATTGTTTACGGTGGTCAGTTGAGTTGAGTGCCAAGTTTGTTAGCCACTTAGCTTATCGTTAGCCCATAGATATTCTTATCCAAAACAGACACGTTCGAGTTAAGGCTTTAACTCGAAAATGTCCCATAAACGAGTCGCATATCTTCTTTAAAACAAATAGGCTACACCGATGTTAAACAGAAGAGTCATGGTGATTAGCGAGACGACCGTCCGCCCCATGGCCGCTCTTTGGCATCCATGCCATCGTGGCATTCGTGAATCCATTCACATCAGACGGGTGGACTTGAACAACATCCGTGATTAACGGCCAGTTCGCCTTCCATGGCTCTCGTTCATAAGCTTAGAAACCTAAGGTTTCTATTCACCGCGTCGTCGAGCAAATGCCATGGCTCACCTATCAGTCAGCGTTTAAAGAGCTCAGTTCCAAATTTGACCCTCTTCATCAGTCCTACCAAATCCATGCTTTACACTCTTTTTGTCCGTAAATGAGCGAGTGAATCCATCCGTTCTAGACGGACTCACACAAATCGATTATCGCAATGGCTCTGTGTGACAAACCTCTGATGGTCTGTCAATTTGATGTATCACCCACCAATCAATCCTTAGCCAATTGCTAATTTGGTTTCTGCATAGCGCAGCTTTTTTACCCTTGGGTTGGCAAGGAAGTAGGCCAGCATCAGTGGGCCGAGGCGCCCCATAAACATCATAAAGATAATAATTCCTTGGCCTGCACTGGATAAATTGCCTGTTAATCCGCGGGATAGCCCAACTGTGCCGAGGGCGGATACGGCTTCGAAGGCGATATCCATAATTGGGGCTTTTTCGGTAAGCACGAGGGCGAATATTGCCAGCCAAGTGACGCCGATGGAGATCATCGTCAGGGCGAGTGCCTTGCTAATGGTATCTTTGGGGATTTCCCGCTTAAACACATACACTGCTTCATCGCGGCGTAAATAGCCGTAGGTGGCGAGAATAAGCACCATAAAGGTCACGACCTTAATGCCGCTGGCGGTGCTGAGGGAACCGCCGCCGATAAACATCAGCACTAAAATCAATAGGGTGGAACCATCCTCGAGTTGGTCTATGGGTAGGGTGTTAAAGCCTGCGGTGCGCGGGGTTACGGCTTGAAACCAAGAGGCTAACCATTTGCCGAGTTCGCTTAAGGGCGCGAGGGTGTTGGGGTTATTGTACTCAATCAGGTAAATGGCTATCACGGCTACGGCATTGATCAGTATGGTGCCGGTAATCATCATGCGGCTGTAGACGGTGAGTTTAGCCCAACGTTTATTGCGCTTGAGGTCAATCCACACCGAAAACCCAAGGCCGCCCACAATAAATAAACCCGTAATAGTGAGGTTAACGACTGGGTCGGCCACATAGGGGATTAAACTATCTGGGCTTAGGGCAAAACCCGCGTTATTAAAGGCGCTAACGGTATAAAAGAAGCCATGAAACAGGCTGGTTTGCCAGCCAAGCTCGCCGCTCCAGTAGACGGATAAAATCAGCATACCCACGGCTTCAACCAATAGTGAAAACACCAGCACTGCCTTAGCAGTCGAGACTAAGGTGGAGGTATCGGTTTGATTAAACGCTTCTTTCGCCACTGTTTGCTGCAAGAAACCTATCTTACCGCCCAGCGCTATTAGCGTGACTATGGCAAAGGTCATCAAGCCTAGGCCGCCGCATTGAATTAACAGCGCGATAATCACTTGGCCAAAGGGCGTGAACACACTGCCTGTATCGACGACCACAAGCCCTGTGACCGTCACCGCCGAGGTCACGGTAAAGAGGCTTTGCAGCCAAGTAATGGGCGACTCGGTGGCGATGGGCAGTTTAAGCAAGCAAGTGCCAACTAAGATCAGCAGAGCAAAACTGACACTTAAGATAAAAGGCGGCGCGCCAAAGAGTTTTTTACCGCTTTTAGGTGTGTGCTCTAGGGTGAGCGAAGGGTGCCATTGAACCACGTTACACCAACCTTGGTGCGAGCTGTTTTAACTCGGCACGGCTACCGCAGAGGAATAGGGCATCCTCTGTGTGCAGGCTAAAGTCGCTATCAATCTTGCTAAATACGTTGTGCTCACGCTTAACCATCAGCGCCGCTACCTTGCCCTTAGGGTTGCGTGGGACATTGGTTTGCTCATCGGCGATGTGTTCATGCAAGCTCCCGAGCAGTTGGCCAACAGTGGTGTGATGCAACTGGGCTTTAATATGAATTTCAACAATATAAAGCCCATCGCCGATGGCGAGAAAGTTATTCACCATAGGATAGTTAAGCGACTGGGCGACGCGGCTCCCCATTTCTTCCTCGGGATGAATAATGCGGGCAACGCCGAGTTTCGACACTATGGTGTGGTGCGCCTTGGTGCTGGCCTTGACCCAAATCGTCTGCACGCCGAGGTTTTTCAGTGCCAGCGTGCACAGCAGGCTAGACTGCATATCCTCACCGATAGCGACCAGCACGGCCTCGCAGTTGGTCAGATCGAGTTCCCGCAGCGAAGCCTCATCGGTGCAGTCGCAAATCACCGCTTCTGTAAGACTTTCTACATATTTTTCAACGATTTTTTGGTCGCTATCGACACCGGTAACCGTGTGGCCTAAGTGGATGAGTTCGAGGCTCGCGGCAACGCCGAAGCGGCCTAATCCGATGACAGTAAAATGTGCCATTTCATATCCTTTTGTGATTGAGCTAAAGAGTGAGGCGAGTTGGCCTAGGGCGGGCCGAGGTCGGTGAGTCGATACCCTAAGCCGGGCTCGGTTTTGATCAGTTGTTGTTCGTCGCTGTCGTTGAGCTTTTTACGCAGTTGGCGGACTAGAATCCGTAGATAGTGGCTATCTTCTTGGTGAGTCTCACCCCAAATATTGCGCAGCAGTTCGCTCTGTTTCAGTAATTGCCCCGGGTGGGACATGAGTTGGGCGAGCAGGGCAAATTCCTTTTTGGTAAGCGCCACTTCCTGTTGATTGAGCCAGCATTGATGGCTGCTCTTTTGTAGGGTGAGCGGGCCAAATTGCAGCATATCGATAGTGCTTGAGGTATCCACAAGGTCACGGACTAATACCTTGATACGCACGATTAATTCCCTGATGCCAAAGGGCTTACTCAGATAATCGTTAGCACCAGCCTCGAGCAGACGGATTTTTTCTTCCTCCTGATCGCGAGCGGTGAGCACCAGCACTGGGGTCTTATCCTGCTGGCGCAGCCCATGGAGCAATTCGATACCATCGCCATCGGGCAGGCCGAGGTCGAGCACGATAAGGTGCGGCTGGTGGCTTTGGTATTGTTTGAGCGCCGTGGCTATGCTGGTGGCACTTAAGTATTCAAAGCCTTCCGCCTCGAGTGAGATCCGCATAAAGGTATGGATTTGCGGCTCATCATCCACCACTAATACCTTATAAGCCATTTATGCCGCCTCCGTGGTTATGGGTAAAGCGATGCGGATCAGACTGCCTTGGGCGACACTTTCGGCGCCGATGCTACCCCTGTGGGCGGTAATAATCCCTTTGGCGACCGCAAGGCCTAATCCCGCACCGCCATCGGTCGAGGGATGTTGCCGATAGAACAGCTCGAAAATGGCCTCGGCGTCGGCTGGCGCTATGCCTTGTCCTAAGTCTTGAATATCGATGCGCAGCATCTGTTGGTGGCGGTACAGATTTACCGTAACAGGCAGTTCTGCGGGCGAGTAGCGCAGGGCATTGTCGAGCACATTAAAAATCGCCTGTTCAATCAGAGAGCTGCAAATCATTAATGGCGGTAGCTCTGGCTCACTGTGAATTTGGATCCTAGGTTGCGCGGTTTGAAAGCGGGCAATAGTGCGCTGTAACACTTCGCGTAGATTGGCTTCATCTAGGCTAAATTTGAGTGCGCCATGTTGTAACTTGGTCGCCTGAAGAAGGTTTTCGATATATTGGTGCAGGCGATGACTCTCGGCGGCGGCCGAGTCGATAAGCTCCTCGTTTTGCTCTGGGCTGAGTTTAGCTTGGTATTCCTTCAGCGTGGTTAAGGTGCCGATAATGGTCGCAAGCGGCGTGCGTAAATCGTGGGAGACAGAGAGCAAGATGCTATTTCTGAGCTGCGCCTGTTCGAGTGCCTGCTGCTGGCGGCGATAATGTTCGGCTAACTTGCTGCTAGTGAGGGCGACTAGCAAAAACACGCTTAGATTGACTATGTCTTCGACGTTGAACATCTGCAACGAATAGCGCGGCGTGGTAAATAAAAAATTGAAACTTACAGCGCCAAACACGGCCACAAAATAGGCGTAGTTGGCGCTGCATTGCAGGGCCACGGCGACCACGGCTAATTGCAGGATAAGCAGTACGGCAATGGCCGAGCCTGAAAAGTGATCAATCAAATAGCTAGTGAGCAGAGCAATCACTAACAACATGGCGGTAAATAATGCGGGATGCGTGCGCCAGTATTGGTTGATGGAGGCTGTGTTTGCAAAAGTCATAACGGCTAAGGCGTTGCTGAAGTTAAGGCTACTCTAGCAAAGGCCTGTGGGGATAGCGCGTAAAAAATCCGTAAAATTTTCTGGGGCTTGGCTTGTGGATCTTGTCTGGCATTTACATCAGATAGGCGGTTCTACTCACCAACTTGCATTAGATAGTGGCTGCAAATACCTCCATTAGGCGAGGTAATCTAGCTCGATTACCTCGCGCTAACGCATGAACGGCTTGGGTTACCAAGGGATGGGCGGCGGCATTAAGCGTTTGCCGTTATAACCCGGCACAGTGGCAAAACGTGGGGACTTGGCCTCCCAATCGGCTTGGGCGCTGGCGATATCTTCCTTGCTGTGGCCGACAAAATTCCACCAAATACTGACGGTGTCGGCGAGGGGCGCGCCGCCAATCAGCAGTAAACGTGCGCCAGGGTGAAGGTCGAGCGTCACACTCTCGCGCAGCATGCCAAGGTAAGCGAGGTTATTGTTATCAAAGGCCTCGTCGTCGATATCGAATCTGCCTTCGAGTGGCATTAGGCCATATTCAAATCGCGGATCCAGCCTGAGCGTCAGTTGAGTGGCTTCTGCGGGGAAGATATCGAGCGCGACGATTGGTGAAAAGTGCAGCGTGGGCGCTTGTTTATCCTTCCACGAGCCAATCAATAGGGTGAATTCGACGCCCGCCTCCTGCCAAGTGGGCAGCTGGGGATAATGGTCGAATCTAGGGGCCGTGTCTTTGTGTTCCAGCGGCAGCGCAATCCATAGCTGCACCGCATGCATAGTGCGATGACCTTCGACGGACTCTTCGGTGTGGGCTATGCCATGGCCCGCGGTCATCAGGTTTACTTGCCTCGGGCGGATCACTTGGGCGCTACCTAGGCTGTCCCTGTGCATGATTTCCCCCTCCAGCATCCAAGTGAAGGTTTGAAGGCCGATATGGGGATGCTCGCCCACATTCATTAAGGGGCCGTCGGTGACTGGGCCAATATGATCCAGAAAACACCAAGGTCCTATGAGTCGACGCGGTTTTTGCGGAATCGCCCGCGCCACAGGTATCCCGCCCACATCACTGATTTTGGGGGCAATCTGCTGGATTTGGATCCGCCCATCTTCGACAGGGCATTCCCTTGGGCCGCCGTAAAATGGCGACGTTTGCATTTGACTCATATCGACTCCTTATCTTCATTTAGACACGGATAGACTTAACATTTATGCTGGTGCAGCGAGGCGTGTTATCGCCCTCAAGGTCTGTTACTCGATGCTCGACCTTAATGACTTTAACGCAATATTGGGAATAAGGGATGTTAACAGACCCTCTTTTTTGGCTGGTGGCGATTCCTGCGGTGTTGATTACTGGGATCTCTAAATCAGGTTTTGCTGGCGGTGTCGGTGGCCTGACCGTGCCCCTGTTAGCGCTGGCCATAAGCCCGGCAACAGCGGCGGCAATCATGTTGCCACTGCTGATTTATATGGATTTTTTAAGTGTTCGCTCCTGGTGGGGCCAACATAATCCTCGCCAATTATGGATCCTTTTACCCGCGTCGATTGTGGGCATAGGCATAGCCTATTGGCTGTTCGACCGCTTAAACGAAGATTACTTACGGGCTATTTTAGGCTGTGTATCCTTAGGGTTTGGTCTTTATGGCTTGGTTTTAGGGGATAAAACCCAAGCAACGCCTTCGCCAATCGTGGGGCGGCTCTGCGGCTTAACCGCAGGTTTTACCAGCTTTGTGGCCCATGCGGGCGGGCCGCCACTCAATGCCTATTTGCTGCCGTTACGCTTGGCCAAGCCAGAGTTTTTAGCCACGGCAGTGGTATTTTTTGCGGTGGTGAATCTGGTTAAGTTGGTGCCCTACAGTCTGCTCGGGCAAATTAACCAAGGTAACATTCTGATTTCGCTATTACTTGCGCCTTTGGCTTGGTTAGGCGTAAAACTGGGGTTGGCTATTCAAGATAAGATCAGCGATAGGTTGTTTAAACGCATCATCTTGATTTTAATGGTGCTGGTGGGTATTCGTTTATTGTGGACGGCGTTATAGTTTTAAGCTTGGGATTAGCTTAGGCTGTTACCATCGGTTTTTTCACGATATTTTCGTTATCGCTTTGATAGCACCCAATATTACGCAAGAATTGCCTGCGATGAGTTTTACGCTAATGAAACGATTACTGATAGTTATCTTGGCCTTAGGTCTTGGCGCCTGTGCGAGCGCGCCAGAACCTAAGCCTGTGGTAAAGCAAGTTGAACCCGTCTCGGTATGGAACGATAGCAATATCGCCGAATTGCATTCCGAATGGCGTGGCGTGCCCTATCGTTTAGGGGGCGCGACCAAGAAAGGCATTGATTGCTCGGCCTTTGTGTCGGTCGCCTATCAAAAAATGCTGGGCATGACTTTGCCGCGCACCGTTGAAGCGCAGCAAGCTCTCGGCAAACCCGTGGCGCGGGATCAACTGCGTAAAGGTGACTTGGTATTTTTCAAAACGGGTTGGAGCACGCACCATGTCGGCATTTATGTGGGCGGGAATAATTTTCTCCATGTCTCGACGAGCCAAGGGGTAAAAATTTCGAGCCTGCTTAATAGTTATTGGGCATCAAAGTATTGGAATGCAAGGCGAATTTAAGCCTTAATCACAGGTGGAGACTCTATGACCCCAGCGCCTGCTTCGTCCCCGCATGAGCCTCTGCCCACCTCGGTTTTTCTGGCGATTTTCTCCGCCGTTTTCTTACCCATGTTTCTGGCGGCGGTCGATCAAACCCTACTCGCTACCGCCACCCCAGCGATAGTGGAAGATCTTGGCGGCCTCAGGCAAGCCTCGTGGATCACTATCGGTTATATGCTGGCGATGGCGGCCAGTGTGCCTATCTACGGCTGGCTAGGGGATAACTTTGGCCGCGCTAAAATCCTGATGATCGCCTTAGTGGTGTTTGCGCTGGGTTCGGTTGTTTCCGCGAGTGCCAGTACGATGGACCATATGATTGCCGGGCGGATACTCCAAGGCCTCGGTGGTGGCGGGCTGATGAGTCTGTCCCAATCCCTGGTGGGGGAATTGGTGCCGATACGGCAAAGGGCACGTTTTCAGGGCTATTTTGCCGCTATGTTTACCCTCGCCAGTGTTGGCGGCCCCGTGATTGGTGGCTTTGTGGTGCATGCCTATTCTTGGCACTGGTTATTTTGGGCGAATATTCCTTTGGTCATGCTGGCGGTTTGGCGACTTAATCGCTTGCATAAACAGAGTGTTAAACCGGTGCGGCAAGGGCGGTTTGACTTACTCGGCGTACTGTTATTTCCCACGATCATCACAGCGCTGCTGTATTGGTTATCTGTGGCGGGGCAAGACTTTGCTTGGCTATCGGCCACAAGCTTAGGCTTTATGGGATTTATCTGTGTGGGCGCCCTTGTTCTGTTGTGGTGGGAGCGTCGGCGTGAGAGTCCTTTCTTACCGCTGGATTTACTCGCCAATAAAGCCATTTATATGCCGCTCTTCACGGCCGCTCTTCACGGCCGCGCTGTTTGCCGCCTGCCTGTTTGCGATGATCTTCTTTTTACCCATTTACTTGCAGGTCGGCCTGCACACCAATCCGGCCAAAACGGGCTTGCTGCTGATGCCAATGACCTTTGGCATTGTCACAGGTTCCACCATCGCTGGCAGACTGTTGAGTCGGGATGTGGCACCTAAATGGTTGCCGACCTTCGGCATGGGCTTGGCCTTTATCGGTTTGCTCTTAATCGGTTTAGTGCCGCCGAATGCGAATTTGATCGGCGCTTTAGGTGTGCTGGTGGGCATTGGCTTAGGGACTGTGATGCCCAGCGTGCAGCTGGTGGTGCAGAGCGTGTCGGGCAAGGCGCGTTTAAGCCAAATCACCGCCATGGTGTCCTTGAGTCGTTCCATGGGCGCGGCAATTGGTACGGCTTTGTTCAGTCTGTTGCTATATGGCTTATTACCGCTCGACGGGGCGCAGGAGGGAATTGCGGCAATAAAGCAGTTACCCATAGAGGTTGTGCATCACGCATTCCAGTGGGGTTTTATCGCGGCGGCTCTGGTGGCACTCAGCTGCGCGATTGTCGGGTATCTCTCGCCCGCAACGCCACTTAAGGATCACGATACTGAGCCGCACCCTAAAGCCGTCAGCTCGGCAGACTAGCTGCTAATACGTGAGCTAAGTCGAGTTGTCGGCGCGCATTTCGCCTTGTTTTTATGCTATTTTAGCCGCAGAGAAATTAGTGGATCCCAAAGTGCTTAGGGGTCGAGTCACAGATTGATGTTTGGAGTGGGATATGAGCAAAGCAAAAATCGGGATTGTTACGGTAAGCGATCGTGCCAGCGCAGGGATTTATGAGGATATCTCGGGCAAGGCCATTATCGACACCCTCAATGATTATCTCACCAGCGAGTGGGAGCCGATTTATCAAGTGATCCCCGACGAGCAGGATGTGATTGAAGCGACTCTGATCAAGATGGCCGATGAGCAGGATTGCTGCTTGATTGTGACCACGGGCGGCACAGGTCCTGCCAAGCGCGATGTCACGCCAGAGGCGACTGAGGCCGTGTGCGAACGCATGATGCCGGGCTTTGGTGAGCTGATGCGCGCTGAGTCGTTAAAGTTTGTACCGACGGCGATTCTCTCGCGCCAAACAGCGGGCTTACGGGGGGATTCATTAATTGTGAACCTGCCGGGCAAGCCAAAATCTATCCGCGAATGTTTAGATGCGGTGTTCCCCGCCATCCCTTACTGCATCGACCTGATGGAAGGGCCGTACCTCGAGTGTAACGAGGCCGTGATTAAGCCTTTTAGACCTAAGGCAAAATAACGCGCCGCACAGCAAGATGACATAAACCCAAGCCTAGCTTGGGTTTTTTATTGGCTTGTTCGGAGTTGGCGGCTTGCTGGTGATCAGCAGCGCCGACACGCCCGTCGCGATAAACAGCACTGGGATAGCCACAAAATGCGCGAAGGCATTGGGCGCAATGCTGAAGTTTAACCAGAGCAAGAGTGTCCAAATGAGGCTGAGTAAGCCAAAGGCCAGCAGGCGTTTAAACTGGCTGAGGGTGCGCTGTGTCATAGTGTCGTCCTGTGTGCTGGAGGTTTAAGCACAGTCTAAAAACTCCCGCATTGGGCTTGAAGTGTCGTTATTGACAATTTTAGAGCGAGTAGTGACATTTTTAGCCAGTGCGCTAGACTCAATACATGATGAGGCTGGCGAGAGCATTGGAATGAAAAGGATCACTATTTTGGCGACGGACAATACGGTTGCCAGCGGGATTATTGGTTTTCTCGATGTGTTTAGTTTCTGCAATACCTATTGGCGGCGAGTCAATCCACAGGCCGAGCAAGACCTGTTTGAGTGCCAAGTGGTCTCGAGTCATGGCGGTGATATCCTAACGAATCAAGGTATTAAAGTGCCTGCCGTTGGGCTTAATACCCCGAGTGATATTCTGCACTCTGATGCGGTGATTTTGGCTTCGGCCATGGTGACTAATAAGAACGAATTCCAAACCTATCTCAATGATTTTGAATCCTTATTCGAACCGTTAAGGCAATTTGCTGCCTCAGGCAAACCATTGGCGGCCTATTGCTCCGGCACTCTGATTTTAGCGGCCACCGGCCTGCTGGACGGACGCGAGGCGACCACCGTCTGGTGGCTGAATGAGATGTTTCAGCGACACTTTGCCAAGGTGAATCTGCGGATGGACAAGCTGGTGGTGTCCGACGGCCATCTGCATACTGCGGGGGCGACGACCTCGAATATGAGCCTCGCCCTGCATTTAGTGCACATTTTGGTGGGTGAGCAGTTAGCAAGCCAGATGGCAAAAATCCTGTTGATTGATCCTAATCGCCAATCCCAACAACCCTTTATGACCATGGATCTGATGACGTCGAGCCATAAGGACGAGGTGATTTGGAATGTGCAGCAATGGATGCAGCATCATTTAACCGAACCGCTGTTACTGGATGATATCGCTGATAAATTTGCTTTAGGTAAGCGCACCCTTATTCGCCGCTTTAAAAAGGCATTAAACGAGACTCCGGCCAGCTATGTGCAGCGTCTGCGGGTGGATGAGGCAAAACGTCTATTGGAAACGACCAGTTTAGGCTTAGAGGAAGTGGTCACCCGTGTGGGTTATGAGGATGTCAGCTCGTTTCGCAAATTATTCATTCAGCTAACGAGCTTAACCCCGAGGGCCTACAGGCAGCGCTTTAATACTCAGCAATATGAGTTTGATAGCGACAACTGCTGCGAGGCTGAACTGCATTAACGGCTATTTCAGCGCATCAATCTGTTGCGCCAGAGATCTCTTGGCAGTGTCGTTCTCTGCGTCCGTCACTATGCGCTCCAGCACTTGCACACGCTCGGTAAGCACTTGATTCTGTAGACTCAACTGTGTGAGTTTATCCTCAAGCTGTCGCTCGTTGCCGCCACCCAGTTGGCGGATTTTCAGGTAATGCTTAAACATTTCTGTGGCACTCACACCCACCACAAAAGTCACCATGATCACCATCAGCACATATTCGTTTTCCATAACTGACCTCTTTAACCCAAGGGCGCACAGTGCCCTTGGGTCGATAGTGTTATAAGCCGAAGACCACTTTTTCACTCTTTAAGGATTTTTCCATACCAAGCGCCAAGACGAGGGCGATGGCTAAGGTGCCGAGCGTCGATACCAGCAGTTGCAGCATGCTCATGTCCTTACCTTTGATAAAGTCCATCAGTGCCTGTTGCTGACCCGAGACGGGCAACCACTGTAGTATGTCCGGCGCTATGTTGTAGCTGGCCGCCATCGATAGCGCTAAGGGCACAAACAGCACCATGGTCAGGTAGGACTGGGCTTCCTTAAAGGTTTTCGCCATAAAGGACACAAACAATTGCAGGCAGGCAGCCATCAGTGCGACGGGAATACCGACCAGCAACATTAGCGCCATAAACTCATTGGTGATGCTGACGCTAAAGCCGAGTTCCTGCCAAGGCACGAAGGTATAGGCGACCTTAGACACTAGTAAAATCAACACTAAGCCGAGCAGGGCAAACAGGCCGACGGCGATGATTTTAGAGAGCACTAACTGGCGAGTGGTCAGCGGATGGCTGAGTAACAATGCCAAGGAGTTGCGCTCACGCTCACCGGCGCTGGTGTCGATAGCCAGATTCATCCCCGAGATAAACACTGAGTAAATCATAGTGAAAATGGCGATGCCTAAGATCATCCCGCCCTTAGAGTCGGTCGTGGCTTGGTCATGCACATTCACTTTCAGTGGTTGCACCACTCGAGGGTCGATGCCACGGGCGATTAAGCGTAGGCTACCCATTTCGGCGCTGTAGGCCTGCAACTGTTTCTCTAAGCGACGAATCGAGTTTTGCAGTTTTTCCTCTGAGTTATCGGCCACGATAGTGATTTCTGCGCCTTTGCCTTGGTTCATCTGCTTGGCATAGTCGGGGCTGATAATCAGCTCGATGGCTTTCAGATCCTTAGCGCCAGCTTCACCTTGTGTAATGCCCTTGTTGGACAAAAATCTCACTAAGTCAGGTGCTTTGTCGGGGTTAGTGATGCTGATTTTGAGATCGTCTGGGCTGGTCAGCTGGCCGATAAGCACCATAAACAGGCCACACATGATCAGCGGCGTGCCGATGGCGTAGTAGAGGCCCGCCATCACAGAGCGTTTATCGCGGGCGGCGTCTATCAGTTCCTTGCGAACCATTGCGATGATTTTGTTCATGATTATTCCTTATCCCAAGTTTGTCTGTTCGCCATTAGGTCGAAGCAGGCGTTATCGCAATTTGTGTGAGCGTTAATGCTGTGAGTCATCATGCGGCAATCCCCTCATCGGTACCGATCAGCTGGATAAAGGCATCTTCGAGGGAGGCCTTACCCGTTTGCGCGCAGAGCTGTTCAGGGCTGCCGATGGCGACCACTCGGCCCTGCGCCATCACGATCACTTGGTCGCATAATGCTGCGACCTCCTGCATCACATGGCTGGAAAACAGCACACAATGCCCTTGATTCTTAAGGTCGATAAGAATGTCGCGCAGCAAACGAGTGCTCATTACATCGAGTCCACGGGTCGGCTCGTCGAGGATAATATTGCTCGGGCTATGGACTATGGCCTGGGCGAGGGCGGTCTTCATTCTTTGCCCCTGGGAGAAGCCTTTACAGCGTCGATCGCTGATATCTTCGAGGCGCAATTTGGCGATGACATTGTCGGTGGCCGCTTTGGCATCGCTCGCGGATAAACCGCTGAGTTCGGCAAAGTAACGGATATATTCCCGCGGTGTTAAGCGCTCATACAGGCCGAACGGGTCGGGGAATAAGCCTAACTGCTGCTTAGCGCCAATCGGGTCGACGGCAACGTCGATACCTTCAATTTCAGCCATGCCAGTGTCGGGTTTTAACAGCCCGAAAATCGTGCGTAAACAGGTGGTTTTACCCGCGCCATTAGGGCCGAGCAGGCCGGTGATCTGGCCGTTTTCGGCCACGAAACTCAAATCGTTTAGGGCCTGCACTTCGCCGATGCGCTTAGAAAGATGGGATACTTTGATCATGATTACTCCTTGGCTCCAGTGCTGGGCTTGTCCTTGGTCTTATCTTTGGAAGAGTGGGTTGCATCTTCGGTCGCGAGTGGCTCAACCGAGCTGGCATTCAAATAGAAGCTACGGCGTACATCCTTCTTCAAACATTCACCATCGAGATCTTTGACCGAACCAGTACGTACTAACTCGGCGATTAAGTTATTGGCACAGGACTGATAGGCCACGCCATGGGTGGCGTATGGCGCGACAAAGTGTTTGGCGTTAGTGAGTTTTTCCATCGCCAGCTCTCCCCAGCTCGGTGGGGTTGCAGGGTCAATTTCGCCCGACAGCAACAGTGTGGGGATATCGCTCTTGATAGGCTCGCTAAAGCTGGCATCGACTGCAGGCACCTTCCACACAGAGCACGAGGTTTCGAGGCTTTCGAGCATGGTTTTGCCGACATAGGAGTTTTTGGCCTGTTCACGCATCGCAGGAGTGATGCGGTGCATGTCTTCGCCGCAGACGACGGAGGCGTGCATGCCCATTGCCATACCCGCATTATCCGTGGTTAAGGCAAATAACCCGAGTAATGGTTGGTAGTTACCCTTAGCGGCCTGATGAATTGCATGGGGCACTAAGGCGCGCACATTGGTTTGATACAGCGCCATGCGGATCGCGCCGTAAAACTTTGAGCGCGTCATAGTGAGTAGGGTCTTTTCTCCCGTCACAGGGTCGTGCACTTGCTCCATCACTGGCCCTTGGCTGAGTTTAGCGACCACTTGGTCAAACTCGGCCTTGAGCTCAGGAAACTCGGCATGGCAGGCCGCGGTTTCTTGGCAGTCTTTAAACAGCAAGTCAAAGCCGCGTTCAATCGCCGAGCCAATCTCCAATACGCTCTGCTGCATGGGCACAATGCCGTCTATGGTGACTGTGGCTAAGTGCTCGGGATATAAGCGCATATAGAGCTGCGCCATACGTGTGCCGTAGGAGATACCGTAGAGGTGCAGTTTTTTGTATCCTAACTTGGCGCGTACGGCTTCGAAGTCTTGCACCGCATTGAGGCTGCCATATTGGGTAACGTCAGTATCGGGGAATTGATCGCGGCATTTTTGCGCCTCGACCAAGGTATCGACATTATCCTCGTCGATGGCGAGCGGAGATTGCGGGCCTGAGTTGCAGTTCAGTGGATTCGAGCGGCCAGTGCCCCGTTGATCGATAAGCAGAATGTCGCGCTGTTGGCGCACTTTGTTCAGCATGCTATCGAAGCCTGCCGCGTTATCTATGGCCGATTGACCTGGGCCGCCGGCGATCGCCAGTAAGGCCTCTTCGTGGTTGACGTTTTTCACCGCGGGCAAGACCACATAATGCACTTGGATCTGTTTGCCATCGGGCTTATTAGGATTTTCGGGCACAGTGACAAAGCCGCAGTTTAAGCGGTCCGACACGCCCTCCACATAACAGGTGTTGGCGGATTCAGTGGGCTTTACTGAGTTGTCGCTCGCCCAAGCAGTGGCGCTACCCATGGCGAGCATCAGCGCACTCAAACTGATGATGCTTTTGCTTAACTTGCCCGAGTGCTGGCGCGTATCAATGCGCTTCATTGCCACGTCAGCGCTGGCATTATGGGACTTCCTGTGGATCATGCTATCTATCATGAGCGCTTTCCTTTTTGCATTTCAGGATGAGTGTGTTACTTTAAATACAGTGTATCGGTGTATCAATGTATTAATACAGTGTGTAAAGACTAATGTTAGAACTTTTAAATGTCAACCCCAGCAGTGGTGAGCCAATTTACAAGCAATTACACGAGCAAATCGTGCGCTTGATTGTGGGTGGCCAGTTGCAAGAGGAAGACGTATTACCCTCAGTGCGCCAAATTGCTGAATATCTTGCGGTCAATCCGATGACGGTGTCCCGCGCGATTCAGCAATTGGTCGATCAAGGTTGGCTTGAGCGCCGCCGTGGTCAGGCGACTAGGGTCGCCGCGCGTACCGAGGCGATGGAGTCGGGCGTGAGTCTGCTCGAGCCGCAATTAGATGCCTTGCTGGCGCAGGCAAAGCAGCTGGGCGTGAGTTTGCCCGAGTTACTGCAATTGATTAATGAGCGTTGGTAGCCTGAGTCGAGCTAAGCGAAAACGAGAATAAAAAGGACGCAATTCGATGGACCAAGACTGTACCCCAATACTAGAGTTTTCTAACGTAAACAAAGTGTTTCGTGGCAAAGGTGCCAGCGAAAAACGTGCGCTCAAGGATCTGACCTTACGTTTATCGGCCGGTATGGTGGTCGGTCTATTGGGACAAAACGGTGCGGGTAAATCGACCCTAATGCGCTGCGCCTTGGGGATCCTCTCGCCGGACTCTGGCGAAATCCGCACCTTAGGCGAAACGCCGGAGCAGCTTTCTTCTGCCGCGAAGGAACGCCTCGGGTATGTTCCGCAGCAACCCTTTGGTTATGAAGGCTTTACCGTTGAACGCGCCCTCGATTTGCACCGCAGTTTTTATCCCCACTGGGACATGCAGTTAGAGCAGGATTGGCTCACCCGCTTCGAATTAGATGTGACTCAACAGGTACAGCGCCTGTCCGTTGGTCAGCGCCAATCCTTGGCCTTGATCATGGCGATGGCCTATCGTCCCGAGTTGCTGATCCTCGACGAACCCGTGGCCAGCCTCGACCCGATAGTCAGACGCAAGTTTATGGTCGATTTGTTCGACTTGGCCCTCGAATCTGGCTCGGCCGTGTTGTTTTCATCCCATATCACCTCAGATTTAGAACGGGTCGCGAGCCATGTTGCCCTGATTAAACAGGGCGAGTTAGTGCTGTTTAAGGAGATTGATGCCCTGCGGGAAGAGGTGCGTTTAGTCAAACTCGCGGAGGGCGCCGAGTTACCTGAGCAGGTGCGTATCCTCAGCCGCGATGGCGATTCTGTACTGGTGGATAGGGGCGATGTGGAGCTTAATTTGCCTGGCGTGCAGCGCAGCGAAGCGCTGAATTTGGAACAACTCTTTGTGGAGCTGCACAAATGAGTGCCGCGAAACCCATAGCTGAATCAACGACCCGCATCGGCGCTAGCCATTCGCTCAATCCCTTTAACGGTATGCTACGCCTGTGGTTTTTTGATGTGGGCAGCGTGAGTTTTATAGGCACTGGCATATTTGGCTTGGCTCTGAGCGTGTTAGCGGGATGGGCGGGGCAAAAAGCGAGTTTCGATATTTTTGTCACTATGGGCCTAGTGTCTACCTCGGCAGCGGTGGCATGGCAGCTGATCCGCCTGATGGCGAGTGAGTGCTCCATCTTAATCCCCCGTTATCGGCAGAATATTTTTATCCAGTGTGAAGTGATGCTGATAGGCGCCTTTAGCCTTGCGGTGTTGCAATGCGTGCTGTTTGACCTGACCGATACTCTGTCGTTACTGGTCTTTGCCCAAGGGATAAGCCTAGGGTTTATCTTGCTGTGCCTGCGGCAAACCCAATGGTTTTACAGCTCATTTTTACTGTTTATCTTAGTGCCGTTTTCCAACGAGTTGGCGGAGCAAGTGCCGCTGTGGCTGAGCATCATAGTGCTGTTTGTACTAGCGGCCTTGATTTGGCGCCGATGCTTAGTGTTACCTTGGCGGGTGGAGGCACGAAGTGTGTATCTTAACGGCTTGGAAATGGGCTGGTTTTGGCTGCCTAGCCTGCAATCCATAAGGATCTTGACTCGGTTAGAGCGTTATCTGCATCCGGTGAACTTCTTTATCGGTCCTATGCTGACCGTGTTGCTGCTGTTGCTCCCCGTGCTAACCATCGGGCTTGGGATAGTCTCCCACGAACTGCATTGGAACTTCCCGGTATTACTGCTACTGGCACAATTTAGCGTGATTAGTTGCTCGTTAGTGCATTGGAGCCGCGTACAACGTTCTCGGGCGACTGAAATGCTGCTGTTGATGCCAAGCTTCGACGGCCGAGCAGGCTTAGTTAAGGCCTTTGGTCGTGGTCAGCAACGCTTGCTGCTTCTGCTCAGTTTGAGCGTGTTAATCTGCAGTCTGTTTGTCACTTGGCTTGATGGTGATTTGAGCTTGCCTCTGCTGGCGCACATAGTGATGAGCACGTATTGGGCCTGCGCCTTAGTGTTAGGGCTAGGTTGTTTGTGTCGCCGCGTATTGCAGGTGAGCCTGACCATGCTGGTGGTGCTCGGGCATTCGCTCTGGGTGTCTATTAGCCTCGCGGCGCTGCAACACGAGGGCAGTCTGCTCTATTGGTCGCTGGGTAATCTGGTGCTGCTAATCCTTGGGCAAATCGCACTGATTTGGGGCAGTAAAAAGCTCTGGCAGGGCGACATTACCGGGCTCTAATTGCCCTGAAATGGCGTGATTTGGGCGACATTTGCACAAGATTAGAGCAAAAACTCTTAGTTTTTAGCTTGCCTTCAGGTAGAATGCCGCAAAAGCGGTACACTTGTAAGCTAAAAGGTGAGTCACTCATGTCTCTCGAACAATATCACGTAATTCGACTATTACAGCAGCAAAGCCAATCATTAAAAGAGGCTATAGCGCTGGAAGGTTTTGAAATGGCTGCGCCTTGGCATCAAGTCAGTTGGCAGGCATTCGATCAAATCAGCCATAAAATTGCACAGGTGTTGATTGAACTTGGCGTACAAGTGCAAGACCGTTGCGTGATCCTGTCGCAAAACTGCCCTCAATGGACCTGTGCCGACATAGGTACCCTGAAAAGTCGTGCCGTTGTGGTCCCCATTTACCCGACCAGCACCCTAGAGCAAGCCAGCTTTATCATTAACGATGCGGCGGCTAAGGTGATTTTTGTTGACGACGCTAAGCAATATGCGCTGGCCTGTGAGCTGCAAAAACAGTGTCCGACCCTAGAGCATGTGATTGTGTTTGACGCGAGTGTTGAGTTGGCGCAGGACAAGGCTCAACATCAGCATTTAGACAGTTTGTTAGCCAAAGAATATGGCCAGAGTGCTGAGCTTGAGCAGCGCTTAAAGGATGCCAATCTTGACGACCTGTTAACCCTAATTTATACCTCTGGTACCACGGGCGACCCTAAGGGCGTGATGCTGGATTACCGCAATATGGCTTCGACTGTGCGTCAGCACGATCAGATCCTGCCGTTTACCACTGGCGATGTGTCGTTAGCTTTCCTACCGCTAAGCCATGTGTTTGAGCGTGGTTGGAGCTTCTACGTGCTGTGCCGTGGCGGCCACAACGTGTATCTGCAAAACACTCAAAGAGTGAAAGAGGCCATCAGCGCCGTGCGTCCGCATACCCTGTGCGTGGTGCCGCGTTTCCTCGAGAAGGTTTACAGCGCAGTGCAGGATAAGGTCGCTAAATCCGCCGAAGGCCGTAAAAAACTGTTTGCCTGGGCCATGGGCGTCGGCGAGCGTCAGTTTGAGGTGAGCCAAGGCCGCGCTAAGGGCGGTTTATGGTTATCCTTGCAATGGCGTTTAGCGCACAAGCTGGTTTACAGCAAGTTGCAAGCCGTGCTCGGTGGGCGCTTAAAGTTTATGCCCTGCGGTGGTGCCGCCCTCGATTTAAACGTAGCGTCTTTCTTCCATGCTATTGGTATTCCCGTACTTTGTGGTTACGGCATGACGGAAACGAACGCCACTGTGACCTGTAATACCCTAGATAACCGAGTTGCGGGTTCGAACGGTAAAGTCTTGCCCGAAATCGAAGTGAAGCTAGGTAAGGACGATGAAATTTTAGTCCGTGGCGACACTGTGATGCGCGGTTATTACAATCGCCCCGAAGATACCGCAGCTGCCTTCGAAGATGGCTGGTTAAAGACTGGCGATGCGGGACGACTCGATGCTAATGGCAATTTATTTATTACCGACCGCATCAAAGAGTTAATGAAAACCTCCAACGGTAAATACATTGCTCCGCAACGGGTTGAAGGCACAGTGTGCCGTTGCCCCTTTATCGAACAAGTGGCTGTGATTGCCGATGCCCGTAACTATGTGACGGCGCTGATTGTACCAGCCTTTGAATCCCTCGAAGCCTGGGCCAAGGATAAGGGCTTGAAATACGAGTCGCCTATCGAGCTGCTGCGTCACAGCCATGTGGTTGAACATTTCGAGCAGCGCTTAAAGCATTTACAGCAAGAGTTGGCGGGTTTTGAGCAAATCAAAAAGTTTACCCTGCTGCCAGAAGCCTTTTCGATGGAGGCGGGATTAATCACCCCGACGCTTAAATTGCGCCGCAAAATGATTTACCACAAGTACGCCCATGAAATTAATGCTATGTACAATAATTGATTGTTAAATCTTTGATCTTAAAAGGCCGCTAAGCGGCCTTTTTTGTGTCAGCCACTTCCTGAAGCATCGGACTTCGCTTAAAATTCGCCCCGCTTACTGGTGCGCACGAGGCGCAAGGTGTCGGTGTTAAGGATAGTTAAATGGAACTTTCGATTCGTCGTTTATGCGCCGCAGTTGGTGCGGTGTTGCTCTCTTCTTTTGCGGTTATTCCTGCTGCACTTGCGGCGGAATATGACAAAATGGTTCACGGTCCCGTGGATCTTCCCAATGGCCAATGGCTCAATTTTTATCAAAAAGATCAACAGGTATGGGGCGAAATGCTCTACGGCGATGCGCCGGGTGTGCGTATTGACGATTACGGCCGCGCCGAAATCGTGGCGGTGTTTTACTATGACTTCGACAAGGGCGGCACTAAAGAGGTGATCGTCATGCTTAAGGATGCCGATGGCCAGCATCTACGGGGTTATGGTTTTGAGGGCGAGGAGTTGACTAAACTGCCGCGCCTGCAAGCCGTACTCGATGAAGTCGTCCCCACCATTAGCACCTTTACCGTTGGCGGCGTTCGCAAAGTATTAAGCCAGTTGCCACCGCAGCAGTATCGTATGACCTATGAGGCTGAGGGTGTCCAAGACCCTGACATCAAAGCGATTCTTGATGGTACCTCAAAACTCAAACCGACCTTAATTGGCTATCGCAATTCTGAAGGCTCGGCGACGGATGTAAAAACCGCAGTGGAATACAAGCTGCGCTATCCCCTGACTCGTACCGATAAAGATGCCGAGGGGCGTGAACGAAAATACAGTCTGGTGGCAACCTTTGATCGCAGCGCCTACGTCGAAGAAGATAACAGCTTTATGCTGGTGGCCATTGGCTACGAGGCCGACGACGTCGATTGGCTTAAAAATGGCGGCGAGAAAATCCCGCGAACTGGGCCTTTTTACGAATTTATGAGTATGGGCAGTACTTGGGCTGGCGTTGCCAGTGAAGCCCATTATGTGCAGGGTGAGCTTGATGGTCACTTTGCCGCCTATGATGCCCGCAATGGCAGTGTGATGTATGCCGGTGACTATAAGCTGGGTAAGCAAGTGGGTAAGTGGATTGAAGCCGACAGCCGTGAAACCTATTGGGAAGGCGAGTACCTCGACGGTAAGAAACAGGGCAAATGGGTGTTGCAGTCCATGATGGATGACGCCGATAACTACGGCTTTATTCACTACAACAAGGGCGTGCCCGATGGCCCGAGTGAAATCTATACCCCAGATTACGATTCCAGCACCGAAGGCGCGAAGAAGTTGTCCGAAAAGGGCATTTATCTCAATGGCGTAAAAGATGGCGAGTGGCTTGAGTCCGATGGCAGCAAAGGCCAATACCAAAAGGGCGTAAAACAAGGCGCTTGGGTGGAAAAGGTCACCCAGGGGGATTATCGCTTTCAAACTGGTGAAGGCAGCTACCTCGATGGTAAACGTTCAGGCACTTGGGTATATATTCGAACGCCCGATGAGAACGATGCTTTTACCACTAAGCAATCAGCGACTTATCTCTACAAGACTGAAGTCAACTATGAGAATGGCCTACGCCAAGGTGAAGCTAAGTTATTCAATAAAGATAATTTTATGTTCGCCCTTAAACATTACGATAAGGGCCGCCTCCACGGTGAAAGTCTATGGTATTCCGCGCCAAATATCGTCAGCAATGTAGCTAACTATCGTCAAGGCGAGTTGGATGGCCCACAAATGTGGCTCGAGCCTAACGGCGATCTGAATGAGCTCAGTCAGTATAAGTTTAATGACGCCGTAACACTTAAACCCTCGCAGGATGAATGCATGATGCGAAAAGAACCCTACGCTGGCGATTGTGAGGGGGTGTTAAGTTCAAAAAATGCTGAAACTAGCTCGATTAAAGACGGTGAGCAACGTGTATATCGTGGCGGCCGCCTATCCGAATTAAGCTATTACACTAATGGGTCTGTCGATAAAGAATATCGATTCGATTCTAACGGTCGCTTAATGTCCTTGCAGACTTATAAAGCGGGTCAGGAATACGGCCCAAGCATTCGCTATTCCACCGACGGCGGCTATTCGCTCGTGCAATATGGTCATCTTATCAATAACCGTCTTTCTGGACCCCATTACACTTTCTATCCGAACGGTCAGTTAAAGAGCTTGTGGAACTATTGCCAGCAAGAAGGTGAAACCTGGAACGGTGAACCTTATTTCTGGGATAACGCCATTGCGCGCTGTGGTATCCAGCGGGAGTATTTTGATAATGGTGCCGTGAGTTGTATCGAGGATCTCGACAGCAATTATGCCGTGGATAAAGTCTGTTACGACCAGAATGGTAAGTTAGCCAGCGAAATGCTGCGTATCGACGAGCAGCATGTGGTGCATAAGCGCTATATGAACGGGGTCATCTATCAAGAGGAACCGGGGTTCTCGGATTTTTCCCATGTGACCAAGGGGCGCAAAATCTATCATTTAGAAAACCCTAAAAGCCATGGTGTGTTTAAGTCCTACGACAGCAGTGGCAAGCTGAAATACGAAAAAATATTCGATATGGGTAAGGCTGGCTGTATGAAAAAGTACGATGCCAATGGCAAGCAAACCCCAGAGACCGCGAGCTGCCAGTTCTAGCATCGCGCTTCTTATTTCTGTTAGGCTTGGTAGGGATAAACGGGCTAAGTGCCTCGTTTATCCCATTCACAGCATAAAAGTATAAGAACAACAAAAGGGAAGTTTGCATGTCAGTCACCGAATACAGCCTCGAAATCCACCCAAGATTTACCGAAACCGATGGTCTAGGCCATATCAACAACACAGTGATCCCCGTGTGGTGCGAGGCGGCGCGCACGCCAATCTTCGAGATTTTTAATCCCGAGTTGGATTTGCATCAGTGGAACCTCATAGTGGCAGGCTTTACCGTGGCCTTTATCGCGCCGACTTATTACGGCAAGAGTGTGACGGTGAAAACCTATGTCAGCCGTATCGGCAATAGCAGCTTCGAGCTGACTCAAACCTGTTGGCAGGCTGGCAATAAAACCGCCGAAGTGAAAACCACCTTAGTGCACTACGACTACAGCTGCGAAAAAAGCCGCCCCATCCCCGAAGATATTCGTGAAATCCTAGCTAGCCTGAACGGCGAAGCTGCATAAGTCTGATATTCGCTTTCACCGCACAATTGCAATTGCGCGGTGAAAACGTTAACGTGGCGGCCGCAAATGTGATGCGGATCACTTATCCGCGCCTTTATTCCTTCCGGCCGGATTTAGCATGAGATTTTACTTCACCCGAATGCGTTCTAAGGACATCTGTCCGCCACGACAACCCCTGAAAAAGATCGTTTGGTCATGGGTAGGGGCCTTTTGCGGCATTTACTTAGTCGCCAGTCTCGCCAGTTATATGGGCGATAATCTGCTCGGTACCATGTTTGTGATTGGCTCATTTGGGGCATCGGCGGTATTAGTCTATGGCGCGCCGCTGGCAGAGTTTTCTCAGCCACGTAACTTGATTGGCGGCAGTGTGTTATCGGCACTGATTGGTGTGGCTGTTTATCAAGTGTTTGCCGATTATATGGTGCTCGCGAGTGCGTTAGCCGTATCACTAGCCATCGCATTGATGTATTTAACTCGCACGCTGCATCCACCGGGCGGCGCAACGGCATTAATTGCCGTGATAGGCGGCGATAACGTGCATCAACTCGGATTTCTCTATGCGTTGATGCCGGTCTTTCTCGGCTCACTACTGCTATTGCTGGTGGCGCTGGTCGTGAATAATCTCTCCACCGATCCCAAACGCCACTATCCCGTCTATTGGATTTAGCTTACCTGTTGCGAAGGCTGTTATTTCAAAAACTTCTGCACATACCAACAGCTGGCTGCTATCTCAAAATCTTGGGCTTTGGCCCATTTTAGGCCATGGCGGACTAAACGTTCGGCAAGGCCTTTGCCGCGTAGCTCGTCGGGCACAAAGGTTCGGTTAAAGTCGATGTGCTGGCCATTGAGTCGGTATTCCAGCACGGCTTCATGACCGTCAACGGGGATCACAAAGCGTTGTTTATCCTGTTGATGCTCAACAACGACTTCTATTGGCGCTTTTTCTGACATACAGCCTCCCTCTGATATGGCCTAAAGTGTTATGGCAATGTAGCCATAGACTCGGTAGCTTAAGCTTGCTCGTGTTGTTTAAGAATGGCGAGTAATTCCGTGGGAAGCTCGGCTTTTTGGCCTGTTTTAAAGTTAAACATCACAGCGACCGAAGAACCTAAGGTCGTTATGGCCTGTTGCTGCTTACTAAAGGCCTGATAATGCATGGTAAATCTGTCGCTTTGAATATCGCTGATACTCACGCTGACCAATAGCGTATCGGGGAAGGTTACTGGACGTTTATAGCGGGCCTGATTTTCGCTAATCACGGGGCCAACACCGGATTTATACAGGGCATCGAGTGGAAAGAGGCGGTTGAAAAAGTCGATACGTGCGGTTTCAAAATAGCGGAAATAGACCACGTTGTTGACGTGTTGCAGCGCATCCATTTCGCCCCAAGCCACGGGGATTTCGGTCACTATAGGGTGCTGTGCGAGAAACTTTTCCATTGGACTTAGTGTTGGACTTTCCATTGCATTACTCATAGTCAAAAGCTCTAGTTAAAACGCTCGTTTAAGGCAGCCAGACTAGCAGTATAAAGTGCGAGCGACAAGCCTAAAGCGCGGTGATATGCTGGCTAAGGCTTGGAGGTTTATGATGATTTTTTCAATTATTTTAATGGATTAAATACTATGTATATTGGTGCTGTGGCGAAGCAAACTGGCCTGTCGATCAAGGCGATTCGCCTCTACGAGGAGTGGGGACTGATCAGTGCGCCGATCCGTAAGGGGCGTTATCGCACTTATAGCGCAACCGATATAAAGCAGTTATTGCTGATCAAAGAGGCCAAAACCTTAGGTATCAAACTCTCGCAACTTAAAGACTTGTTTACCGAGGGGGAGCAGGCGGCACAGCTTGAGTCTGTGCAGCAGTTTTTATTGAATATCAAAGCCGATTTCCAGCGGCAGATCAGCGAATTAGAAGATAAATTAGTCAGGCTCGATGCATGTATTGATGGTTTGGATACCTGCGAATCCCGCGCCTAATTCCTGGCTTGACTCTACCCCTAGGGGCAGAGCTTAAGCTGTTGTCATATTGAATACTCAAGGTTTTTACTATGACAAAAAAGATTCTGGTGATTTCTGGTCATCCCAAACCCGATAGCCTGTGTGAACATTTAGCCGACACTTACGCCAAGGCCGCTGGCGAGTCGCATTCGGTGCGTCTGTTAAAGCTCAGCGAGTTGGAATTTGAGCCTAATTTGGAGCAGGGATACCATCAAGAACAGCCATTAGAGGCAGATTTGCAACGCTTTCAGCAGGCCATTCTCTGGGCCGAACATGTCGTGATTGTTGTGCCCATTTGGTGGGGCAGCGTACCCGCCAAGTTTAAAGGATTAATTGATCGAACATTTTTACCCGGTTTTGCTTTTCAGTATCAGCAGGGGAAAACCTTTCCCAATCGGCTGCTCGAGGGGAGAACCTCACGCATTATCATGACCATGGATACGCCGCCTTGGTATTACAAGTGGTTCCAGGGCGCGCCCGCCCTAAAGCAATTAGATATCGCGACCTTAGCCTTTAGTGGTTTTAAGCGCGCCAAGAGTCAAATGTTGGGGCCGGTGATTAATGCCAAGGCACAGCAAGTGCAAAACTGGCAAGCGCAAGTTGAACGGCATGGTAGGTTGGGGCGTTAATCCCTATGAATTAGGCGATGTCCCGGTTTGCGATGGGGTGAATCACCCGGCGGACAGGTAAATGTGATTTGCCCGATAAACAAAAAGCGACCCTTGGGTCGCTTTTTGTGTGCAGTGCCGATGTTAGTCGATCACTAGCTCATCAAAACTGTTGATAGTGCGAAAATCGCCGGTGCGTTGTTTGCTGTCGCGCACCATTTGGCAGGTCATCATGCCTGCGGCTTCGGCGGCTTTAAGCTCTTCAACCACGTCGGACACAAACAGCACTTGCTTAGGACTTAGGCTGATGGTGTTGAGTATGTTGGCGTAGGCTTGTTTATCTAATTTGTTACCGGTACGGGTATCAAAATGGCCGCTAAACATCTCGGTTAAATCGCCACCATCACTGTGGCTGAACAGCAGTTTTTGGGCTTCAACTGAACCCGAAGAGAAGCTGTAAATACGCAGTTTTTGCGCGCTAAAACGGTTAACCGCTTCGATAAAGTCGGGGAAGATATGGCCAGTAAATTCGCCATGGGCGTAACCTTGCTTCCAAATCAAACCCTGTAGGGTCTTGAGTGGGGTCGCTTTACGGTCTTCATGTACCCATTGCTGCAAAATTTCAGTCACGCGGGCTAAATCGGCATCGGGTTCGAGGGCGATATCTCGGGTGTCGCAGATACAGTTTTCCACCAAGACATTGTGTTGGTTCTGCGCTAAAAAGTCTGGTAAGGCTTTGACAGAATAGGGGAATAGCACATCTTGGATAAAGGTTAGGTCTGTCGTGGTGCCTGCTGTGTCTACGACTATGGCTCTGATACCCATAATGTTTTGATACTCCACAATATGTTGGCTAAAAAATGCAACCCCGATCCTAAGCGTTATTGGGGTAATTGGCTAGTGGATTTCGCCCTTAGACCGTGGGAGATTGTGCACCATATCACTCAGCTATTCGACTGAAACTTAATTAAATGAGGAATTTTAGAGGCTTATCTAGTGGATATGGATGAAATACTGGATTTAGTCGGGAGAATTATGCTGTTTATGATCCCACAACTTGTTGCTGGCATAAGACTATGGTCTTAATAGCTAAGGGAAATTTTGGCTGTTATTGTAGCTTTACTATCTTTCGACTGAATTTGTTCTCCTTTAGGGTTTTAGGAATGAGGTCGAGCGAGTTCTGCACTGATGAGACTGTCTATGAAATATTTACCCGCATTTGGCTTAGGTATTCTGCTGGCGGTATTAAGCTTTGTGAGTTTCGCACTGGTTGCCACGGCGGGCTATATGTACGCTTTGCTCGGAAGTGTCGATAACCTCAGCCACACTAGCCCGGTTTATCTGGGGTTAGGTGCCCATGATGCGGGCTTATTATTGCTGCTCTCTGGGCTGATGTTATTTAGCTATCAGCGGCTTTTTCCTCGATTGCCATTCGATTGGTATGCAGCAGTGGCGATGCAATTACCCTTAGGTTCTTTAGTGCTGTGGGCGGATGGGGTTTCCTTTAGTCTTACTGATTTTTATGGCTTAGCCAGAGCCTTAACCCTATTTAGCGCCACCTTTGGAGTGTTGATTATTTTTGGCTTATTACAGCGCCGTAGCCGCAGGCTTGCTCGGGCTTAATCGGTCATTTGTTGGCCTTAAACTGGCCTTGCTGAAATAAAATCCGTAAAATCATTGGCCTAAATGGATTTGAGTCGTAAGAGTAGGAGCCAATGAGTTCGATTGAATTTGATATTCCCGAAGATCACCGTATTCCCTTTCAGAAGTATTACAAACAAAAAATCGCCCCTAAATGCGCCCCGTTTGAAGCAAAGCGCGAAGGCGTTAACCAAAGGCGGCGTGAAAATGCCAAGTTCACCACCCCAATCTACTACATATGCATCACGGTGATTTTGGGTGCCTTAGCTGGGCTGCTCGGGGTGCAGTTTATGCTGGTGCCTATGGATTATTTTGTGCCTTTGATGATTGGCGCGTTTCTGCCGACTCCCGTGATAGCGTTAGTGGCGATTGCCTCGGGAAAGGAAAGCAATGAACTCTATAATGCCGCCTTTGAAAAACTCTATCCCATTAGTCTCAAGTACTTTGGCAATGATTATGCGTTAACGAGGGAGCCTAAGGTGGACTTTTCAACCTTCCTTGAGTTGGGGTTGCTGCCTAAAACCGATAAGCAGTATGCGCAAAATTGCCTTAAGGGAACCTATAACAAGGTGCCGTTCCAGTTTTATGAGGTCGATGCTTACAACACTAAATCGAACAATAATGGCTCGGTTGAGCGAGAGACCATCTTCAATGGTGTGCTACTGGTGTGCAATATTCCTAAGCGATTCAACGGCACCACCTTGTTAGTCACGGATAAGGGCAGTTTAAAAAATCGTATTGAGGGGTTTAAGACAAAGCTGTCGCGGGTCAAGCTTGAGGATGTACGTTTCGAGCGTTGTTTTGAGGTGTATAGCAGCGACCAAGTTGAGGCGCGCTACTTACTCAATCCCTTGATGATGGAAAATCTCTTGGCTCTGGGCCGCGAGTTAAATGCCGAGGTTGAAGCCTGTTTCTATCAAAAACAATTGCTGATTAAGATCCCGACAAAACACCATTTCTTTATCAATCAACTCGATTTAGATCGCCCCATCGATTTTAAGCTCAATATCGAGCGGATGTTTACCGAGTTAGGTTATACCTTCTCGATCATCGATACCTTAAGACTCGATAAACATACCGGGTTATAGCGACAGTCGCCTCAATTGCAGCCACAGAATGTGGCTGCTCTATGCGACAGCTTAAAACATGACTTTTGGCACTTATGGGTGACTCCCCGTGCTCGTTAATATCAAGCTTCAAACTTTGATGGAGCAAGATGATGAACACGATTTTCACCCTGTCGCAATTTGTGCATATTACCGCGGGCGCATTGGCATTAGTGTTATTTTGGATGCCTGCCATGCTGAAAAAGGGCTGCGCGAACCATAGTCGTTTTGGCCGTTATTATGTTTATGCCATGTACACAGTGGCGGCAACGGGCGTGGCGATGGCAACGACGGGCCTCATTGATCCGCTCGCGGTGATTAAACAGCCTGCGGCCAACGCTGACGCCTTAGCGGCGCAGATTGCAGATCGTAAAAATGCTTGGATATTTCTCCTCTATATCAGCTTGTTAACTCTAGTAACCGTGAGGCATGGCGTATTGGTTCTGCGTTACAAGGCGCAGCGTCAGCAATTAAAATCGCCGCTGCATTTGTCGTTAATGCTGAGCTTGACGTTACTTGGTCCTGTGATGGCGATATGGGGATACCAAGAAAAGCTGATCCTCGCGGTGATTTTCGGCCTGTTAGGTACTACGGTGGGGGCGGGATTTTTGCGTTATAGCGTTAAGGCGACCCTGACCAAATTAGAATGGTGGATAGAGCATTTAGGCGCCATGATTGGCTCGGGTATCGCTTGTTACACCGCCTTTTTCGCCTTTGGTGGCAGCCGTTTGTTTATCGACCATGGCAATTTGCGTCTGCTGTCGTGGACACTGCCAGGTGTTATCGGTTTTGTGGTGATCCGCTATTTAAGCGGCAAGTATCAGCGTCGTTTTGCGGATTAACTTGAAACGTAAAAGCATAGGGAGCCGTAAAAAGACAGGGGCCGCCTAAGCTGCCCCTATATTGAGATGATTTAAGCAGTTTTACCCGAGTTACACCTTGGTCTCGGCGGCGGCATTGGCCGCCTTAGCGGATTCGAGCCACAGATCCATCTTTTGCTCCAATAAATCTAAGGGCAAGGCGCCATTTTCGAGCAGCCTGTCGTGGAAGACTTTAATATCAAACTTATCGCCCAAGGCTTTTTTGGCCTTAGTGCGCAATTCGATAATTTTCAGCTCGCCCAGCTTGTAACCTAAGGCTTGCCCCGGCCAAACCACATAGCGCTCGATTTCGCCCGTAGCTTCAGAGAGGTGTATTCCCTCAGTCGCCACAGCATAATCAATGGCTTGCTCACGGCTCCAATCCTTAGCATGCATACCCGTGTCGACCACTAAGCGCACCGCGCGGTGTAACTCAGACTGCAAGCGGCCAAGGTCGTTAATCGGATTATCCTGATACATGCCCATCTCGGCGGCTAAGCGCTCTGCATACAGTGCCCAACCTTCTCCCGCGGCATTAGAGTAAAAAATGGTACTCAGCAGCGGCAAGGTATCCGACAGACCGATGAGCGTCTGTAGATGATGGCCGGGATTGGTCTCGTGATAGGTTAAGGTTTGCAGCGAATAGGAGGGCAGCGCCGCCATATCGTACAGGCTTATCCAGAAGGTGCCCTTACGCGAACCATCTTGAGAAGGCGCATCGTAAAATGCACCGCTGGTTGCGGCGGCGCGACTGTCTGGCACGGCTTCAACCGCAACCTCTTGATTCGGTAACAGCCCAAACCACAGCGGTAATTTAGCGTTCACTTTCGCTAGATAGCCGTGAATGTCCACCATTAATTGCTGTTTACCCTCGGCGGTGTTGGGGTAGATGTATTTAGGATCCTTAAGCAATCGCTGCATGCGCTCGCCAACTGTGCCTTTGCGATAGCCTACTTGCTTGAGTAACACATCCATCTCGGCGGTAATGCGGGCAACTTCGTCTAATCCCAGTTGGTGGATCTCATCTGGGGTCATCTCCGAATTGGCGAGGTGCTTAATCATCGCCTTGTAGAGTTTAGCGCCTTGAGGTTGGTGTCCGAGTCCCGCCACATGGGTGGCCTTGAGGCGCACGGCTTGCAGTGCGGAAATCAACTGGCGCGTCGCAGGGTAATATTTTGTCTCCACCAGTTCGGCGGCAGAGTTCACCAACGCTTCACTTTCTGGTACTTGGGCGGCGGTTAATTTGGCTTTAAAACTGCTGACCAAGGGATGTTCATTAGCATGGTGCACTAATTGTTGCTGCAACACGGCTATGGTCTTATCGATAATAAAATCGGGTGGGATCACGCCCATTTGCACATCTTGATCCAGCTTATCGATAACTGTGCCCATGGCGGCAGGGTACATGGTTAAGCGATTGAGATAGGCCTTAGCTTGCTCTGGGGTGGTGACCGCAAACTTATCTTCCATATACCCCGGAAATTCAACATGCAATCCAGATAAGTGGTTGACGACATATGGTAAAAACCAAACGCCGTATTCACCGAGCATAGTGCCATAGGCCACGGTTTCGGCTGGCAGCAATGCGCCAGCGATTTCAGATTTTATCGAGCCTAAACTCACTTGCTCCGAGGCGCTAAGCTGGCTGGCATCGATAGCATTGAGTTCGGTCAATATGGCCTTAAGCGCTTTACGGCGATGATTTTCCCCCGATGGGCTGTAATCGGTCAGCTTAGAGAGTACATCCTTGCCAGCCTCATCTTCTGCCACGCCATAATAGGTGGCGATTTCGGGTCTAAGGGCAAAATAACGCTGGGTGATTGGCGCAAGTTGTTGCTTAAGGCTCAATACTTGGACGGCCTTTTCGGCCTTGGCCTGCTCAGCGGTTTGATTGGTCTGTGTTGGGTTTGGATCGCTACAGCCCGTTGCTAACATGGCCAGCATTAAAGCATTTATTATTCTTTTCATCGGGTTACTCATACAAAGACATTGAGGCAAATCCGTTATCAAACTGACCCCTCAAGCGTTAAACCGTGTTTAGTGTGATCAAGCTCAAATTTGAACGGTTATCCTAGCAGTTTATTGCATCTAAACCGCAAGAATTTTGTTACTCGTTTTAGTGAGTGCTTTGGATTGACTCATGGTTGTAAATTTTTAGGCTTAGCCAGTAATTCACCCAATTGGCATTTAGTTGATATGATCAACTAATTTTGATATTGTTGATACTGTCAACTATCTCGAGATGCCATTATGTCTACCACTTCCCTCGGTGAAACCTTGCACAGATTAGTGCATGCCTACAAAAAACAGCTGCGTGCGGATATTGCTTCGCAGCAGATTGAATTACCTGTCACCCATATTCGGGCGCTCAAGGGGATTTGCCGTCATCCCGAGGCCACGGCGCAGTCTATTGCCCTACGTATGCAGCGGGATAAAGCCCAAATTACGCGGGTGCTCAATGAGCTACAGCAGGCTGGTTATATCCTAAAAGTCGATAATCCTAAGGATGGCCGTAGCCAGTTATTGAGACCGACGGCTCAGGGTGAGCAGTTGATGACGCAAATTATTGCCGCCGAAAAAGCCACCGTTGCCCATATGACTCAAGCGCTGGATCAGGATGAAATAGCGGTGTTTATCCGTATTGCCAACCAGATCAGCGATAGCGTGGCGGAAAGCTAACAATTGAGTGCCATTTATCTTTTTGGAGTTTTAGTATGAATAGACCCGCTCCGCGCGAATTGACCGTGATAGCTAAAACCCAAGTCACGCCACATATGCTGCGTATCACCTTAGGCGGCGCTGGCTTTGCAGGCTTTCCCGCCGATCAAGAAAGCGCTTATATCAAATTACTGTTTCCGCAGCCGGGGGATGAGCGGCCATTAATGCGCACTTATACCATTCGTCAGCAGCGGATGAATGAAATCGATGTGGACTTTGTGCTGCACGATACCGATGGCCCCGCATCCCGTTGGGCAAAGTCGACCGAGATTGGGGATACCATCCAAATCGGTGGCCCCGGACTGAAAAAACTGATCAACTTAGATGCCGAATGGTTTTTATTGGCAGGGGATATGACGGCCTTGCCCGCCATCAGCGTGAACTTGGCGCAATTGCCAAGCAATGCAGTGGGTTACGCTGTGATTGAGGTGCTAAGTGAAGCCGATATTCAGCCCTTAGTACATCCTCGTAATGTGCAACTGCATTGGGTGATTAATCCAGAGGCCGACCCAGAAGGTAAGCCCTTGGCCGAACGCATTGCTCAGTTGCCAAAAATCGAGGGACAAGGCGCCGTGTGGCTCGCCTGCGAATTTAGCAGTATGCGCGCCCTAAGAAAGCTGCTTAAGCAGACGTACGACTTACCGAAAAGCCATTTTTATACATCAAGTTACTGGAAAATCGGCTGTAATGAAGGCGAGCATAAGCTGGTAAAACAACAAGATGAGCAGTTAGAAAACCAATAAACCCTGTTAGGATTAGCTGACAAAAATTAAAATGCACAGTACATTTTTTGCAGGCGTATTGTAGCCTGCTTTAGCCATTTGCACCTGTAACATTCATCAATAGCAATTTGTTTGTGAGATTAGAAATTAAGTATTCCTCTAGGCTTGAGGCCATGAAATGCATATTCAAGGCGTCCAAATCTATGGAGGCTAAGTATTCAATGATAAAAACTTGGTCGTTTGCTCCTTTCATTGTAAAAAATTCAGCATCTGCATGGATTCTTAAATGGCTGTATAGACGCTTCCCAATAGTTGAGTTGAATGAGGCTTTACCAATGTACAACCCCAGTTCACTGGTATCCTGTTTTTTTCCAAAAGCAAAATAAACTCCTCGCCGTTGAGCGTTTGGAAAGGGAAAGGCATTCCAATTTCCGTGCACAACTTTAATTAATTCTGATTGCAATTCACCATTAACCTGAGACAAAAGAGGGATTGATTTATCGTTAGCTAGGAAAATGTTGAATTTTCTTATGACGTCATTAATTTCAGAAATTAATATGGTGTAAGGCATGCTGTTCACTTTATTTTTTCGAAAGAGATTAAATTTAATATTGCAAAGCTGTATAACCAATTAATTCTCAATATTCATGTTAGATGGCTAAGCACATCAATAGGTTATAAGCTGTCTCTAATAACCTATTGTTTATGTCAGTATAATGCGGGTTATTGATGCACTAACTTACCGTTTTTCACCACATCCTTGCAGGGATTCACGCCGTAGCTATAGGCGAGTTGTGCTGGGGTGGCGATATCCCACAGACAGAAATCCGCTTGTTTACCAACTACTAAGCTGCCGACATTCTCTTCAATCCCTAGTGCCTTGGCGGCATTCAATGTTAAACCCGCAAGCGCTTCCTCTGGGGTTAAGCGGAATAGGGTGCAACCCATGTTCAGCATCAGCAGGGTCGAGCAGATGGGCGATGAGCCGGGGTTAAAGTCGCTGGCGAGCACCATAGGCACACCGTATTGACGCAATAAGTCGATAGGCGGTTTTTGGGTTTCCCGCAAAAAGTAAAACGCGCCCGGTAACAGCACGGCGCAGGTGCCGCTTTCACTTAGGGCTTTAACACCAGCCTCATCTAAATATTCAATATGATCAACCGACTTAGCCCCTAAACGTGCGGCTAATTCAGAGCCACCCATATTAGATAATTGCTCGGCATGCAGTTTAACTTGCAGGCCAGCCGTTTTGGCGGCGCTCAGCACGCGCTCGGTTTGTTCTAGGTTAAAGGCGATGTTTTCACAGAATACATCCACCGCATCGGCGAGGTTTTCGGCAATCACCGCAGGCAGCATCTTATTGATTATTAGGTCGACATAACCGTCGCTATTGTCTTTAAACTCGGGCGGTACCGCATGGGCACCGAGGAAGGTGGTCTTCACATCCACATGGTGATGTTGGCCCAGTTCGCGGGCAACACGCAGGATTTTGAGTTCGGTTTCGGTATCTAGACCATAGCCAGATTTAATCTCAACCGTAGTGATGCCTTCCTTCGCCAAGGCATTTAAACGTTGGCGACCGAGGTCAAATAGTTCGGCTTCGTCGGCCTCACGGCAGGCGTTAACCGTGGAAATAATGCCGCCGCCAGCACGGGCGATTTCCTCGTAGGTGGCGCCCTTTAGGCGTAGCTCGAATTCGTTGGCACGATTACCGGCAAAGACTAGGTGGGTGTGAGCATCAATCAGCCCCGGAGTGATCCAACCGCCCTTGCCCCTGTAAACAGGAATGGACAACACATCGAAGGCGGGCAGCTCGCTGCGTGGGCCTAACCAGGCAATTTTACCGTCTTTTACTGCGATAGCTGCATTGGTAATTGCGCCGTAAGGTGCTGATATGGAAGGGTCCATTGTTGCTACGTTAACGTCTATCCAAACCTGATCCCAAGACATTGTTATCCCTCGCTGCGTTGGCTTTTTGGCCCCGCAAACTCTTTATTATCGAAAGTTATGTGAGCTAGCTTGTATTTACTTGTATATACAAGCTAGGATTGTAGCCGCAATTTTAAACGTTTGAAAGTGGCTCAGTGTTTTGGTGTGTGAGTACCTACCATGCCAAACCTAGGTAGATTTGATCTTGAGGAAGTGTTTTGGCTACGCCTAAGTTTGCAGAAATTAAGCAATATATCATTGGCTGTATCGAGTCTGGTGAGTGGGAAGAAAATGCCCGCGTACCCTCGGAAAATCAGCTAGCCGAACTGTTTGTCTGTAGCCGTATGACGGCGCGTCGCGCCTTAACCGAGCTGACAGACAACGGTGTGCTTGAGCGTTCGCAGGGGCTAGGCACCTTTGTGGCCGGGCGAAAGTCGCAATCCTCCATGTTGGCGATCCGCAACATTGCCGACGAAATCAAAGACCGTGGACATGGTTACAGTGTGCAGCAGTTAGCACTTAGACAAGTGAATGCCACCGCGCCTATCGCCATCGCACTGGCGCTGGAGCTCGGAAGTCCGGTGTTTCATTCGGTGTTAGTGCATTGCGAGCAGGGCGTGCCACTGCAAGTCGAGGAGCGTTATGTGAATCCCGCCTTTGCGCCTGATTACTTAGAGCAGGACTTTAGCGAGCAGACGCCCCATGAATACCTGTCGCAGGTGGCGCCGCTGACCGAGGCGCACCACACCATCGAAGCCATAATTGCCAGTAGCGAATTGCAGCAGAGGTTAGCCATTCCGGCGACTGAACCCTGTTTACAGATTTCACGCCGCACTTGGTCGCGCCAAGGGGTGGTGAGTTTTGCCAAATTAGTACACCCGGGGAGCCGCTTTAAGCTCGGCGGACACCTGACATTCAATAAATAACGTACGCAAACAGCGGTGAAGGCTAATGGCATTCATCCGATGTTTAGCGACAAAAACACAATAAAAACAATAGCACTTAGCCGAATGGCGAGTGAGTTCAACAGGTTGAAAGAGGACATCTCAATGGACAAGCGACACGACCCAAGCCGCCGCATTATTGCGCCCCATGGTAGCCAATTAAGCTGCAAAAGCTGGTTAACCGAAGCGCCAATGCGCATGTTAATGAACAACTTACATCCAGATGTGGCCGAGCGCCCTGAGGATTTAGTGGTTTACGGTGGTATCGGCCGCGCGGCACGCGACTGGGACTGCTACGACAAGATTATCGAAGTGCTAAAACGCCTCGAAGACGACGAAACCTTAATGGTGCAATCGGGTAAACCTGTGGGCGTATTCCGCACCCACGCCGATGCTCCGCGCGTGCTGATTGCTAACTCTAACCTAGTGCCACATTGGGCAAACTGGGAACACTTCAACGAGTTAGATAAGCAAGGTCTGGCGATGTATGGCCAGATGACCGCGGGTTCGTGGATTTATATCGGCACTCAGGGCATTGTCCAAGGTACCTACGAAACCTTCGTTGCCGTGGCAAAACAACACTTTGGCGGCGTGGCTGCCGGTAAGTGGATCCTCACCGGTGGTTTAGGTGGTATGGGCGGCGCGCAAACGCTGGCCGGTACTATGGCTGGCTTCTCTGTGCTTGCCTGTGAAGTGGATGAAACCCGTATCGATTTTCGTCTGCGTACCCGTTATGTGGATAAAAAGGCCACTTCATTAGACGAAGCCTTGGCTATGATCAACGATGCCAATGCCTCGGGCAAACCCGTATCTGTGGGCCTGCTGGCTAACGCCGCCGATGTATTTGCCGAATTGGTGAAGCGTGGCATTACTCCTGATGTTGTCACCGACCAAACCTCTGCCCACGATCCGCTGAACGGCTATTTGCCACAGGGCTGGACCATGGCGCAAGCGGCTGACATGCGTAAAACCGATGAAGCTGCCGTCGTTAAAGCGGCTAAAGCCTCAATGGCGGTACAGGTGCAAGCCATGCTGGATCTGCAAGCGGCAGGCGCGGCGACCTTAGACTATGGTAACAACATTCGCCAAATGGCCTTCGAAACTGGCGTTAAAAACGCGTTTGATTTCCCAGGTTTTGTGCCTGCATATATTCGCCCACTCTTCTGCGAAGGTATCGGCCCGTTCCGTTGGGTGGCCCTGTCTGGCGATCCTGAGGATATCTACAAGACCGACGCCAAAGTGAAGGAGCTGATCCCCGACAATCCACACCTGCACAACTGGTTAGATATGGCCCGTGAGCGTATCGCCTTCCAAGGTCTACCAGCGCGTATCTGCTGGGTGGGCTTAAAGGACCGTGCGCGTTTAGCCCAAGCCTTTAACGAGATGGTGAAAAACGGCGAGCTGTCGGCGCCGATCGTTATTGGTCGTGACCACTTAGACTCAGGCTCAGTCGCCAGCCCTAACCGTGAAACCGAATCTATGATGGACGGTTCAGACGCAGTATCTGACTGGCCATTACTGAACGCTCTGCTAAACACTGCCAGCGGCGCGACTTGGGTGTCGCTGCACCACGGCGGTGGTGTAGGCATGGGCTTTAGCCAACACTCGGGTGTGGTGATCGTATGTGACGGTACTGAGGCCGCCGCTAAACGTGTTGGCCGCGTGCTGTGGAACGACCCTGCGACAGGCGTGATGCGCCATGCGGATGCGGGTTACGAGATCGCGAAAAACTGTGCAAAAGAGCAGGGCTTAGATCTGCCCATGCTTAAAGACTAACAATTCAACACAAACCGTGAAAAACAACGACAAGAATACGGATGTAAAAATGAAATCAGTCAATCATTTAGTATTAACGCCCGGCAGTTTAAGTCTGGCGCAATTGCGTGAAATCAGCCGCCATAAGCTGACACTCGAACTGGCGCCAGAGGCGATTACCGAGATCAACACCAGCGCGCAAATCGTGCAAAAGGTGTTGGATGAAGGCCGCACCGTTTACGGCATCAACACGGGTTTTGGTCTGCTAGCGAACACTAAGATTGCCCCGGAAGATCTGCAATTACTGCAACGCTCTATCGTGTTATCCCACGCTGCGGGCACGGGCCAATACATGCAGGACGCGACTGTGCGCCTGATGATGGTGTTAAAGATCAACTCCTTAAGCCGTGGCTTCTCGGGTATCCGTTTAGAAGTGATTAACTTCCTTATCAGCCTAGTGAACGCCGAGGTTTATCCTTGTGTGCCTGAAAAAGGTTCTGTGGGTGCCTCTGGCGACTTAGCGCCGTTAGCCCATATGTGTTTGCCGCTGTTGGGTGAAGGCGAGATGAGCTATCAAGGTCAGATTATTTCGGCCGCCGAAGGCTTAGAAATCGCCGGCCTCAAGCCACTCGATTTAGCCGCGAAGGAAGGCTTAGCCCTGCTCAACGGTACTCAGGCTTCTACGGCACTGGCGCTGGAAGGTCTGTTCCACGCTGAAGACTTGTTTGCTGCAAGCTCAGTGATTGGCGCCATGAGCGTCGAGGCGGCCATGGGTAGCCGCAGTCCGTTTGATCCACGCATTCATACGGCCCGTGGTCAGAAAGGACAAATCGATGCGGCCATGGTGTTCCGTCATCTGCTGGGCGAAGAGTCTGAAATCAGCTTAAGCCACATCAACTGCGAGAAGGTGCAAGATCCTTACTCACTGCGCTGCCAACCACAGGTATTAGGTGCGTGTTTAACCCAAATCCGCCAAGCGGCCGAGGTGTTAGGCACAGAAGCCAACGGTGTGACCGATAACCCACTGGTATTCCAAGATACTGGCGACATTATCTCCGGCGGTAACTTCCACGCCGAGCCCGTTGCTATGGCAGCCGATAACTTGGCGATTGCGATTGCCGAATTAGGCGCGATTGCAGAGCGTCGTATCGCACTGCTCATCGACTCTAGTCTGTCTAAACTGCCACCTTTCCTGGTTAAAAACGGCGGGGTGAACTCGGGCTTTATGATCGCCCAAGTGACGGCGGCGGCATTGGCCTCTGAAAACAAAACCTACGCCCATCCAGCATCGGTCGACAGTTTACCGACCTCGGCCAACCAAGAAGACCATGTGTCTATGGCGACTTTTGCGGCGCGCCGTTTACGGGATATGAGCGAAAACACCCGTGGCGTGTTAGCGGTTGAGTTATTGGCGGCCGCCCAAGGCTTGGATTTCCGCGCGCCATTAATGCCAAGCAAAGCAGTGGCGCAGGCGAAGGCCGAGCTACGCGAAGTGGTTGCCTACTATGATAAAGACAGATACTTTGCGCCGGATATCGATGCGGCAACGGATCTGCTTTATACCGCCAGCTTCAATGCTTACTTGCCCCAAGGCGTATTGCCGAGTCTGTAATGCACAGTCTTTGGTGCCGATAACCCATCAGCGGGTGAAAAGTGCTGAAGCAAGCGACCAATAAAGTGAAAGGCATAGCGATTTGCTATGCCTTTTGTCTATCCTATGCGGCGATTTCGCTGTTTTTGCACTTTGTACTTTAGGTGTGTTTAACACCGCAGGATGAGTGCTTTTTTATCCAATCTTTACATTGTCAGCTTTGATGGCTGTCTATCCATCCAAAACCAGTAAATTTGAGGTGTTTTTAATCATCTCTTATTTCGTTTCGGCTTTAAATCCACACTTTATATAACCTTAATATGCCATTGTGAGACAAAATGCCTATTTAGTAGTGGACAAAATGTCTTTTGGTGGTTTATGGGTTTATATCTTTGTTTGCATCGTTTCTATGAAATTAAACTCTGAAAATATCAGTTTAAAATCTATTTAATAGTGGTTTATTTTGTAGCTGGTGAATTGAGATCTTGATCTCATGTCATTATTTGTTATCTATTTTCACTTTAAGGATAATCTTAGATTAAGTGGGGGCTTTATTGACTCACTCAAACGATTGCAGCGTTATCACTGCAATTACCAAACTCATAACGACAAAAGTGTGAGAGAACGCTATGAACAGACGCCAGTTTTTTAAACTGTGTGCGGCCGGAGCGGCAACCTCAGCGATTTCAGCGCTGGGATTGATGTCCGAAAAGGCCTATGCAGCAGTGCGAGAGTTTAAGCTGATCGGAGCCAAAGAAACCCGTAACAACTGTCCGTATTGCTCGGTCGGTTGTGGCCTGCTGATGTACAGCCAAGGCAGTGGGGGCAAAAACTCTGAGCATGCTATTTTCCATATCGAGGGTGATGCCGATCATCCAGTAAACCGAGGTGCATTGTGCTCTAAGGGTGCGGGCCTTGTGGATTATGTTAACAGTCCACACCGCTTACAGTACCCAGAATATCGCGCCCCCGGCAGCAATAAGTGGGAACGGATCAGCTGGCATGATGCCTTTAAACGTATTGCTCGTTTAATGAAAGATGACCGTGATGCGAACCTGATTGAGAAAAACGCCGATGGCGTAACGGTTAACCGTTGGTTAACCACAGGGATGATGACCTCATCCGGTATGGCCAATGAAAGTGGCTTAGCGACACAAAAATTTGCGCGCGCTTTAGGCCTAGTGGCTATCGATACTATTGCACGTAACTGACACTCCCCAACGGTAGCAAGTCTTGCTCCAACATTTGGGCGCGGTGCCATGACCAACCACTGGATCGATATTAAAAATTCTAACGTAGTGATTATTATGGGCGGTAATGCCGCAGAAGCTCACCCTGTCGGATTCGGCTGGGTTACAGAAGCTATGCAGCATAACAATGCTAAGTTGATTGTGGTTGACCCACGTTTCAACCGCAGTGCGTCATTGGCAGATCACTATGCCCCAATCCGCTCAGGAACTGACATAGCATTCCTTCTGGGTGTGATTCGCTATTTGATTTCGACCAATCAAGTTAACTTCGATTATGTGAAAGCCTATACCAACGCCAGTTATCTGGTGCGGGATGATTTTGACTTCCATGACGGCCTATTCTCAGGCTTTGATGAAGCAAAAGGCGAGTACAACAAAGAATCCTGGTTCTACCAACTCGACGAAGACGGCTATGCCAAAGTGGATGAAACACTTGAGCACCCGCGTTGTGTGTGGAACTTACTCAAACAACACGTAGAACGTTATGATTTTGCAACGGTAAGTAATATCACTGGTACGCCAACAGCGGACTACCAAGTGGTATGTGACGCCATTGCGAGCACTCATACTAAAGATCGTGTGGCAACCTTTATGTATGCGCTGGGCTGGACCCACCATAGTAAAGGTGCGCAGAACATCCGTTCTATGGCGATGATCCAGTTATTACTGGGCAACATTGGTCAGTTAGGCGGTGGTGTTAACGCATTGCGTGGTCACGCCAACGTTCAAGGTTCAACCGACATGGGGCTACTGGCTCAAAGTTTACCCGGTTACCTTAAACTGCCAAACGATAAAGAACCAACCTTAGCGGCTCACTTGGCGGCGAATACGCCTAAGCCATTGCGCCCAGGCCAAACCAACTACTGGCAAAACTATCCGAAGTTTTATGTGTCCCTGCTTAAAGCCTTCTGGGGTGAAAACGCGACGCCTGAAAACGAGTTCGGTTATCAGTGGTTACCTAAGTGGGATCAGATGTATGACTTCGGTAAGCATCTGGACATGATGTACCGTGGCAAAGTGAACGGTTGCATCGTGCAAGGGGTTAACGCCATTAACTCTATGCCTAACCGTAACAAGAACATCAAGGCGCTGAGTAACCTTAAGTACTTAGTCGTGCTTGATAACTTGTCATCTGAAACCGCCACCTTCTGGCAAAACGAACCCGGTTTTAACGAGGTCGATACCGCCAGTATTCAAACCGAAGTCTTCCGCCTACCTGCGACCGTGTTCGCAGAGGAAGAAGGTTCGATTGTTAACTCTGGCCGCTGGATGCAATGGCACTATAAAGGCGCTAATCCTCCAGGCGAAGCGATGTCGGACTCTGAGATTGTCTCTGGTCTGCTGCAGGAGCTAAAACACCTCTATCGCGAAGAGGGCGGCAAACTGCCTGAACCCATTGAAGCGATTAACTGGAACTATATCGATCCGCACAACCCAAGCTCTATCGAACTGACGAAAGAGTTGAATGGTTACGATGTTGCGACTAAGCGTCAGATCAGCAGCTTCGCTGAACTGAAGGCCGATGGCAGTACCGCGAGTGCCTGTTGGATTTACGCGGGATCTTGGACCGAAGCCGGTAACCAAATGGCTCGCCGCGATAACCATGACCCATCGGGTAAAGGTATTACGCCGGGCTGGGCTTTCGCATGGCCGCTTAACCGCCGCGTCCTCTACAACCGTGCCTCTTGTGATGTGAACGGTAAACCTTGGGATGAGCACCGTAAGATTGTCGAGTGGAAAGACGGCAAGTGGGAAGGGATAGACGTGCCCGACTTCAATGCCAAGTTGAATCCACAGGAAAGTGCGCATCCTTTCATTATGCAGGCTGAAGGCGTAGGTCGTTTCTTCGCGCTCAAACTGCTTAAAGAAGGACCGTTCCCAGAGCATTACGAGCCTGTCGAATCGCCCATCGGCACCAACCCACTGCATCCGAATGTGGTGCACAGCCCTGTGCTGCGTTGGTTCGAAGGGGTGAAAGACACTATCGGCACTAAAGAGGAATACCCCTACGCCTGTACCACTTACTCACTCACAGAACACTTTAACTTCTGGACGACACATTGCCGTTTAGCGGCGATTGCCATGCCAGAGACCTTTGTGGAAATGAATGAGCAATTGGCGGCAGAAAAAGGCATTAAGAATGGCGATTGGGTGAAAGTGAGCTCGAAACGTGGCCACATTCTCACCAAAGCCTTAGTGACTAAGCGTATGCGCCCATTGCAGGTCAATGGTCAAACGGTACACACACTCGGTATTCCACGTCACGGCAGCCATAACGCGCTAACACGTAAGGCCTATAGCTGTAACGTCCTTACCACTGAGATGGGTGATGCCAACACGGGTGTGCCTGAGTACAAAGCGTTCCTCGTGAATGTTGAAAAGGCGGAGGTCTGATAATGGCGACTCAAGATATCATTCAACGTTCCGGCACTTCGCAAGCGACTCCGCCTGCACAGGCGAGAGTCGGTGGCGTGAAGCAAATTGCGAAGCTGTTTGACGCGACTAAGTGTAATGGTTGTAAAGCCTGTCAGGTCGCTTGTTCCGAATGGAATGACCTGCGTGAAGAGGTGGGTTCGTTCCAAGGGACTTATCAAAACCCAGCATCTCTGTCCCCAGAGTGCTGGACCCTGATGAAGTACAACGAGATCGAAGACCAAGGCAAATTACGTTGGCAGTTTACCCACAGTGCTTGTATGCACTGTGCGGATCCCGCCTGCTTAAAGGCCTGTTCTACCTCTGGCGCGATTGTTCAACATGCCAATGGCACTGTGGATTTCGATTCGGACAAATGTATTGGCTGTGGTTATTGTGCCAGTGCCTGTCCATTCGATATCCCGAAGATCAGCGCCGTCGACAACAAAGCCTACAAGTGCACTATGTGCTCTGACCGCTTGGCTGTTGGGCTGGAGCCTTCCTGCGTGAAGTCCTGTACCACGGGTGCGCTGCGTTTTGGCACGCGCGAAGACATGCTGTTCTACTCAGAAAAGCGTGTTAACGAGCTGAAAGAACGTGGTTTTGCCAAGGCGGGACTCTACAACCCTGAGGGCGTGGGTGGCACAGGCATGCTGATGATATTGCACGATGTCACTCAGCCTGAAACCTACGAAATGCCAAAGGATCCGCAAATCCCATTGTCTGTCACCCTGTGGCAGGACTGGGTGAAACCACTGGGTACTGTCGGACTGCTTGCAACGGCGGCTGTGGCCTGCCTGCATAAGATCACCGTCGGTCGCAACATAGTGGAAGAGGACCAACCCGGCTATCAGCCGCCAGAGGACAAGGCGCAAGCGGAAGAGGAGGCCAAGAAATGAGCAAGCATAATAAGCAAGAAATGGTAGTGCGTCACAAACTGTTCGACCGCATCTGTCATTGGTTCATTGTGGCCGTGGGGCTAGTCACCTTTCTGACGGGCTTTTCCTTCTTCTATCCCTCCTTCCAATGGTTGGGCGCGATAGCGGGCACACCGCAATTGGCGAAGTTTATTCACCCAATTGCTGGCCTGATGATGTGTTTACCGCTGATGTTGATGTTGGTGCGTTATTACCACCACAACAAATGGGAAAAACACGATCTGGCTTGGATGCTCGCCATCAAGGACGTGATGTTCGAGAACGAGGACAAAATCCCGCCTATCGGCCATTACAACCCTGGCCAAAAAGTGCTGTTCCGTGCCTTTGTGCTGACTTCCATTACCTTAACCGTGACGGGATTCATCATGTGGCAACCCTACTTTGCACCTTACTTCTCGGCCACTGTGGTGGGCTGGGCGATCGTGCTGCACGCCATTTGTGCCTTGATCATGCTGATGTTTGTGATGGTGCACTTTTGGATGGCGACCTGGGTGGAAGGTTCTATCACAGGCATGCTTTACGGCAAGGTCTCTAAGGCTTGGTGCCGTAAACATCATCCACTGATGTTGGATGAACATTCGGACGTGGAGAAACATTAATGAGTCATACAGCCGAGATACCTATGGTCCCCGGCAGCGAATCGCCGCTGGAGCTTAAACCCTTAAAGGCGGTGGACCCTAAAACTGTGTATCACAGACGGGCGCAGCGTTTGTTGTCGTTGGCCAAGGACTCGCCGCTGGCCGACTACTTTGAGCTATGCCGCCGTGTGGTTGCGATTCAGGCCAGATTGGCGGCGGAGGCTGACTTCGGTCAGCTTCTCGCTTGGGGGAAAGATGAAGCGATTCCGCTTTCCCACTTGGGTTCAGAGGCAGATAGCTATTGGCAAGGACTGCTACAACAACTGTTAAGCGATCTGCTGCCGCAGGTGGATGAGGATATGGCGAGAGTGCTGCGTTTATTGATGCAGCAATCTCCTGAACAACTCACCTCCTGGGGCAGTGCATTGCGTCAGGGACATATGAGTGAAGTGCCTGCGCGATTTAGTTTGTTTATCTGGGCGGCGATGGGGGTCTACTGGTCCCATTGGGCACCTATGGTGATAAAACGGATTGACCAACGCAAAGTCGTGCAGCAGAACCTATGCCCGATTTGCGGGTGTCATCCTGTGGCGAGCGTGATCGTCGACCAGCCGCGAGCGGGTCTGCGTTATCTGCATTGCAGTTTGTGCGAGAGCGAATGGCATTACATTCGCGCCCACTGCACTAGCTGTGGTCAGGATAAAGGGACGACGCTCTGGTCATTTGATGATGCTAAGGCGCAGGTGCGCATCGAGAGCTGCGACGAATGCCATGGTTACACCAAGATGCTGTTTGTCGAAAAGTCACCGCTGATGGATGTGGCGGCCGACGACTTAGCGACCCTGATGCTAGACAGTGAGCTAAATGCCAAGGGCTTTGGAGCGACAACGGTCAATCCATTGCTACTGGCCCACGAAACTGAGCAATAACCAAAGTCGGGAAGGGCTCACCGAGTCCTTCCCCTTATATTTATCAAGATGATACAAATGATGACCCAAGTACCCGATACACCCCAAGCCCTGTACCGCGCGCTGCCGTCGATGGACAGTCTGCTCGCCGATGCGATATTGGCGCCCCTGCTGCAAAGCTATGGTAAAGCGGCGGTAAAAGCGGCGCTGGATAGCCAGTTACGCACGGCGCGCGAGCTGATTGCTCAGGAGCGACGTTTACCCGCTTGGTGTGCTAACCCGGCGTTATTGAACGGATATTTGGTTGATCAATTGTCTAAGGACTATAGCCATAGTCTAAAACCCGTGTGGAACCTCACGGGAACTATCCTGCATACCAATCTTGGCCGCGCCCAGCAGTCTGAGGCGGCCATTCGTGCCGTGACCTCTGTGATGCGTTACCCCACGCCGCTGGAATTTGAGTTGGCAGCGGGTGAGCGCGGCCATCGGGATAATGCCATTAGTGGGTTAATCCAGCGCCTAACTGGGGCTGAGGCCTGCTGCGTGGTGAATAACAACGCCGCCGCTGTGCTGCTGATGTTGTCGGCGGTCGCGGCGGGTAAAGAAGTGATCGTCTCCCGCGGCGAGCTGGTGGAAATCGGCGGCGCCTTTCGTATTCCTGACATTATGCGCCAAGCGGGCTGTACCTTAGTGGAGGTCGGCAGCACTAATCGTACTCACCTCAAGGACTATGAGCAGGCGATCACCGAAAATACCGCCGCCATCATGAAGGTGCACACCAGCAACTACCATATCAGTGGCTTTACCGCTTCGGTGGATGAGGCCAGATTAGGCCAACTCTGCCGCGAGCGTGGGGTCGCGCTGATTTCGGATCTTGGCAGTGGTTCACTTACCGACTTACGCCGTTTTGGCCTTAAACAAGAGCCGACGCCCCAAGCCATGTTGGCGGATGGGGTCGATCTGGTCAGCTTTTCCGGCGATAAACTCCTCGGCGGCCCGCAATCGGGTTTGATTGTCGGTAAACAGGCGCTAATTAATAAGCTTCAAAGTCATCCGCTCAAGCGTGCATTGCGTTGCGATAAGCTGATTCTCGCGGCGCTCGAGGCGACGCTGATCCATTATTTGAACCCCGAAACCTTGGATCGGGAACTGCCGATTATGGCTAAGTTTGCCCGCAGCCAAGCTGAGTTGCGCCACATCGGTGAGCGTCTGCAGCGCGCCTTGGCACCGCTGTTTGCCCCGAGCTATGGCATCGAATTAGTGGAGTGCCAAACTCAAGTCGGTAGCGGCTCGCAGCCCGATACCTTTTTACCCTCAATCGCCCTGTGCTTTAACGCGCAAGAGGGTGGCAGTCTAACGCTGCTCGAGCAGCATTTTAAGCAGGCGCAGCGGCCTGTGATTGGCCGTATGACCCAAGATCAACTTCGCCTCGACTTGCGCGGTATCGATGATGAGGCCGAATTGTTAGCCGAACTCAGCACCTTAGGTGTGCAGCTATGATTATGGTCACCGCGGGCCACGTCGACCACGGCAAGAGCACGCTGATCCGTGCCTTGACGGGTATGAACACCGACAGGCTCCCCGAAGAAAAACGCCGTGGCATGACTATCGATCTCGGCTACGCCTTTATGCCTCTGCGAGATGGTACTCGCTTAGCCTTTATCGATGTGCCCGGCCATGAAAAATTCATCAATAACATGCTGGTGGGCGTGAGCCATGTGCGCCACGCGCTGCTGGTGTTGGCCTGTGACGACGGCGTGATGCCGCAAACCCGCGAGCATCTGCAAATCCTCGCGCTTTTACCGCTAAACAGTTTGACCTTAGTGTTGACCAAGCGGGATTTGGTCGATGACCAAACCGCCGCCAAGTTGACCCTAGAGGGAATCGCGCTGCTTGCCGAATACGGGATCGAGGCCAGAGGCGTATTTGAGGTTTGCGCGAATGATGCAGGCGATACAGGGGTAGACACCCTTAAACAACATATTTTAGAGATCGCCGAGCAGCAATCGACCCAAGCGGAAGATGCCAGCAGCTTTAGGATGACGCTCGATCGCGCCTTTAGCGTTAAAGGCGCCGGCTGTGTGGTCACGGGCACTGTGATTAGCGGCAGTGTGTGTGTCGGCGATAGCCTCTACAGCTCTGGGCAAAAAGCGAAATTACGGGTGCGCGGCATTCACTGCCAAGGGATGGAAGTCCATCGAGCACTCAGTGGCACTCGGGTCGCGTTGAATCTTACTGGTGTCGATAACCACAGGGCGCCAGCCCGCGGTGACTGGTTAAGCAGCCTGCCTCAGGCGGAGCTGTGCGCCAGACCCGTAGTACAAATTCGCAGTTTTGAACCCTTAAGCCATTGGCAAAATGTGCATTGTCACCACGGCGCCGACCATACCCTGGGTCGAGTGTCGCTACTCGATGAAGCCGATGAGCAGGGGCGTTATCTGGCCGAAATTGTGCTCGATAAGCCGTTGCTGCTGTGTCAGGACGATCCGATAGTGCTCAGGCACATTGGCGGCAAGCAAACCCTGGGCGCGGGGCGGGTGCTGGCATTAAAAGTCCCCAATCGTAAGAAGCGCACACCGGAGCGTGTCAGCAAGTTACAACAGCTGGCCAAGCTCTCCAATCCGGTGAATGTGCTGGCGTTACTCGGCCAGAGTGAGGCGCTCAGTATTGATGAAATCCGTTGGCGCTGGCAGCTAACAGATGAAGGGCTCGCAGCCATGCTGGCGCAGGCGGGGCTGACTCGCCTCGGCGCCTATGGGCTATCTACCCAGCTACTCGAACAAGAAAAACAGCAGTTTATCGAGTTGTTACGTGAGTATCACCAACAGCATCCCGACCAATTAGGGCTGGGGCGTAATCGTCTACAACGCATGAGCCACAGCATATTACCCAACGAGCTGGCCAATAAGGTGCTCGATAGCCTCTGCCAAGACGGACAGATGGTGCTGCGCGGCGCCTTGCTGCAGTTGGCGGACCACAGGATTGTCCTCGATAGCGAGGCGCAGCAGTGCTGGCAACGCTTGGCCCCTTGGTTGGCGCTGCAAACCTCGCCCGTGTGGGTGACTGAGATGGGGGAATATCTCGAACTCGAGCCTGCCAAACTCAGGTTGCTGTGTTTTCAACTGGTGCAACAGGGCTTTATTACCGCGGTAGTGAAGGACAGATATTTGCTGAGTGAGCAGTTGTGCCACTACGCCAATCTGGTGCGTGAGCATGTGGAAACCCACGGCAAGCTCGAAACCGCAGAGTTTAAGGATCTGATTGGCCTAGGCCGTAAGGTCAGTATTCAGCTATTGGAGTTTTTTGACCGCAGTGGTTTTACCCGTAGGAAATATCGCAGTAACAGTCGGGAGATCCGGGATGGGGAACTGTTTTATTCCCATGAGAATTGGCGGAAGAACATAGGAGTCGAACCTACCCAGGACTGCTGGCAGCCCTACCCGGATTTGAAATCCGGACGCCTCACCGGAGACGACGTTCTTCCATTCGAAGACAGACCGATAGTAGAAAATGCTTAAACCTGAATCAAGCGTATTCGTATTTCGTTAGTCGCTTTGTGACTTGAGTCGAACTTTACTGGCAAACCAATTGTTTTTATTTGAATTAATGAGTTTAGAGGGTCGCTATGGAATATCATTCACACGCCGTGGTTACTGAAAGAAAGGTGACCCTTTTAGAGCAGGGACAGGCCTCCGAGTTAACCGATTATGTGGCTAACGAGGTGCGAGTGGCACTGGTGTATAACGGCATCGCCCACACTGTGATGCTCGCCAGCCCAGAAAATCTCGAAGAGTTCGCCATTGGCTTTACCTTGTCGGAGCGGATTGTTTCCCATGTGAATGAAATCAAAGGGGTGGATCTGGAGTTCACCCCCGAAGGCGTGCTCATTCAGGTGGAGATCACCCAAAGATGCTTTATGGAACTCAAGCAGCAGCGGCGCAATATGGCGGGGCGCACTGGCTGTGGCCTTTGCGGTGTAGCGCAGCTAGAAGAGGCGGTTAAACCTGTTATCCGCGTCGACTCGGACGCCAGATTTAATATCGATCATCTGCAGCTCGCCCTTGAGCAGATCAAAGAGAATCAACATCACTTTAAGCTCACGGGGGCAACCCACGCCGCCATGGGCTTAGACGAGGAAGGACAAATCATCGCCGCCTTTGAGGACATAGGGCGGCACATTGCACTGGATAAATTAATCGGTGGATTTTCAATGCGTAAGGCAGAGCGACCTGTCGCCGTGTTGCTCACCAGCCGTGCCAGTTTTGAAATGGTGCAAAAGGCCGCCAGTGCCAATATCCAAATTCTGTTTGCTATGTCCGCCGTGACTTCACTGGCGTTGGAATTAGCAGAGAAAAGCAACATCACGCTTATCGGTTTTTGCCGTAATGGCAGAGCCACGCTCTACACCCATAGTTATCGACTGTTGGGGATAAATCGTGGCTGTTTAGCGAAAGCCATCTAAAGCGTGTCGCCACACAATTAAGATTCTTTAGCGCCTTATTTTTTAAGGAATTGTGCCTTGCTTGTGTGGCAACAGGTATAAGCTTTGCGCTTATTTTTTATAGTCTCGTTCATTAGGGTAATGACATGACATGGCAACAATTTAAACAACAATATTTGGTTCGTTTTTGGGCTCCAATGCCTGCGGTTATCGCCGCCGGTATCCTTTCTACTTACTATTTTGGCTTAACAGGCACTTTTTGGGCTGTCACGGGGGAATTTACTCGCTGGGGTGGGCACTTATTGCAACTTATAGGCGCGAACCCTGAAACTTGGGGTTATTTCAAGGTGATAGGTTTGCAGGGCTCTCCCTTAGACCGCATCGACGGCATGATGATCATCGGCATGTTTGGTGGTTGTATTGCGGCGGCGTTGTGGGCGAATAACGTCAAACTGCGTATGCCACAGAGCCGTATCCGCATCGCTCAGGCGTTAATCGGCGGCATTATTGCGGGCTTTGGTGCGCGTTTGGCGATGGGCTGTAACTTAGCGGCCTTCTTCACCGGGATCCCACAGTTTTCCTTACACGCATGGTTTTTTGCCCTCGCGACGGCGGCGGGTTCTTACTTTGGCGCGCGTTTTACGCTACTGCCTATGTTTCGCATTCCAGTGAAATTGAAGAAAGTCGATAAGGCGACGTCGGTTAAACAGGATGAAAACCAAGCCAGACGGCGTTTTCGTATCGGCATGTTAGTGTTTGTGGCCATTATCGGCTGGGGATTACTGACTATGTTCAATGCGCCTAAACTGGGTATCGCCATGCTCTGCGGCGTGGGTTTTGGTCTGCTGATTGAGCGGGCGCAAATCTGCTTTACCTCGGCATTTCGCGATATGTGGATCACCGGACGCACCCATATGGCCAAGGCGATTATTCTCGGTATGGCGGTGAGTGCCATCGGGATTTATAGCTATGTGCAGTTAGGTGTGCCGCCCAAAATTATGTGGGCTGGCCCGAATGCGGTGATTGGTGGTCTGCTGTTTGGCTTTGGCATTGTACTGGCTGGTGGTTGTGAGACGGGTTGGATGTATCGCGCCGTCGAAGGCCAAGTGCATTTCTGGTGGGTTGGTTTAGGCAACGTGTTGGGTTCAACCCTGCTGGCCTATTACTGGGATGATTTAGCCCAGCCATTAGCCACAAGTTGGGACAAGGTTAACCTGCTCTCTAGTTTTGGCGACAAGGGCGGTTTATTGCTGACTTATCTGCTGCTGGCGCTGTCGTTTGCGGCCATGTTGCTGTGGGAGAAACGTTTCTTTGCCCGTAAGGCGAAGCGGGATGAACAACTGATCGCGGAGGCGGCGTAATGAGTCAATATATTCCAGATTATCAACTCGATATGGTGGGCGAGCCTTGCCCTTATCCCGCAGTGGCGACCCTTGAGGCCATGCCGACGCTGAAACCGGGGGAAATATTAGAAGTCATCAGCGACTGCCCGCAGTCAATCAATAACATTCCACTCGATGCCAAGAATCATGGCTATAAAGTGCTAGAAATTGAGCAAAACGGGCCAACGATTCGTTATCTGATCCAGCGTTAATTAAGCCATTCGAGGCCATCACGGCAAAGAAAAAGCGCTGCATTGGCAGCGCTTTTTGATCTTAGCCTTGGCAATCGGCTGGTAGATATTCGTCGGGAATATCGTTACTGCTACATACCCAAGTGACGTTATTTTGCTCGTCGACTTGGGGTGATAAATACACATCAAAGCCTTGATAATCCCCTAAGGCTTCGCCGGCAACAAAACCAACAATCCCCTCGGAATAGAGATTAAAGGTGGTTAGCTGCTCATCAGTAAAGCCAAGTGGCTCTATCTCGGTCGGCCAGGCTTTATGGCTTTGGTAGTACTGAGTCAGCACTCCGGTAATCGGCGCTAATGATTGATGTAACTGGTCTATATGTTCGATTGCCTGTGCGGCATCGGGCACGTTAGCGGGCTCTGTGTCCATTTGCGGAGTACTGGTAGCGTAGTTGGCATCATCATAGTTAATGCTGGCTGCGCCCGCTTTCTCTTGGTATTCCTTATAAGCGGGAATCGCGACCGCAGCGGCCACACCGATAATCGCGGCAAGGATGATAATCCCGCCGCCCGCCGTACCCATACGTGGCATAAACAGGCTAAATAGGTAGGCAAATACACTGCGAGAAGGCGCTGAATACACTTTACCTTGCGCGGTCGCTTGTACTCTTGCCATACGTTTTGTCAGCCATGGATAGCTGCTGTTCAGCTCATGGAAGGACATCCAAAATCCGCTCGACTCTTGGGTTTGGCGAATATATTGATCCACATTCATCCGTTTCCACTGCTCAACCCCAGCGGCTAATACGGCAACCGCATTGGTGGCCGAACGTAAGCTATTGCAGCAACGCAAGCCGTGTAAATCGCAGGTGTACTCGCAGGCGCGGGCGTAGGCGGCGCCCACTAACGGCAGCCAAGTAGCGAACACTAACAATGGCTCTTTACCAATATGGTTACGGCGAATATGGCCCAGCTCATGGCCGATATAGAAGTTAAGGGCGTCTTTATCGGACTCAAGTGCATCCACAATCGAGGAGAACAGCACTATGTAGTTACGGCGCAGGAAGCGGGTGGCGAGGGCATTTAGCATGCCATCGGCGGCTAACAGGTAGGCGCGGGGCGGTTCTTTCACCTCTAAACGCTCACAACAGGCGAGGTATTGCTTGTGTAAGTCGGGAAACTGCTCAGGGCTGATCTCAACCGCAGTGCCCTTTAAATAGCTGATAAACGCTGAGTGGGTGAACAGATAAATGATGAAAAACATCAGCACATAAATCAGGGCGAGACCTTTGGTGGCTAAGATCAGCACGGCCCAAATCAGTCCCGAAATAATCGCTAAAATTGTAAACAGTGACTTTTCTTTCGAATAGACGGTATCGGCCATTTGAATGGGGTTGTCGTTCCCTGTACTAATCGCTTGTTCCATGTTGATCCTTTTCCTAGTGAAATAACAAAGCGGCGTGAAAATAGTCAATTTCACTAGGAAATTCAATCTCTATAACTGGAATAACCGATAATTTACTCTTAAGTGCTAAAAATGGCTTAAGGTGCTAATACGGCGGTGCCATTTTTTATCGCGTTTTGCGCTAGTTCGTAAACCTGCTTCTCGGCCACATCGACTAACGCTTGGTGTTCTTCGCCGAGTTGTTCCATCTCTTTACCCATCACATCCATCGATGCGCTTAGGCTTTCAATTTGCGCGTTAACCTCAGCATCTTTTTCCCCGGAGGCGATATTGGCGACGAGTTTGCTGGTTTCGGCGCTGATGGCATCGCCCTTAACCTGCATTTGTTCACCCAGACGCTGCATCTTCTCGCCTTGGATTTGCATTGGGCGTACAGCCTCTTTCACCTGATTAACGAGAGCCGGATCGGTAATCACATAGCGGTTTCCACCAGTCTTAACCCACAGATAGTCCGTTTGATGCGCATTGCCTTGGCGTTTGAGTTTGTTCCAATCTTGGCTCTCACCCGCGCCGATAGTGAGTTCGCCATCTTGACGCACATAAATCCACGAAAAATCGGGATAATTACGGCTATTGATCGAGATTTGGGTGTCGGTCGATGATTGGGTGCTTGCCTGCTGTGCTGCCCAAATCCCACAGGGGATAAGTGCGAGGATTAATAAACCGCCGAATATTTTGGTGTGAGTGTTCATAATGCTTCCTTGTATAGGGATAAGTGTGATGACCCACTGACTAGGCAGAATATGTGCCAACTAAATATTCTTTATTTATCAATTAAATAAAATCTGTGTCCGCTTGATAAACCTAAAGTGTCCGCACTTTGGCTGTTAATGTGTCCGCGCGATTGTCCGTTGAGTGGACACTCTTGGGATAACGCCTGTGGCTGCACTACACTTATTCGGGTTTATGAAATGTAGAGCTGCCATTGAGGGGTATTTTGCTTAAGTCTGCTTAGGTTAAGCCGAGATAGGGTTAGCTATGGACAAGAGATCGCTCGGGGTCTAGATAAAGGGAATGAAACAATGAAATTGACTAAGATAATCAATATGCAAACCGCTGCAGTGGCGGGACTTTTCGCCATGACGCTAGGCACGCCTGCGATGGCTGCAGAAAAACCGTCCTTTGATTGCAGCAAAGTGCGCGCCGGCAGTATGGAGGAGATGGTGTGTCAGGATGAGGGCTTAATTAAGCTCGATCAACAGCTTGCCGAGGTGTATACCAAGGCCACGGAAAAAGCCCAAAACGAACAACCGCCCACCCTCAAAGCCATGCAGCGTGGTTGGGTGAAGGGGCGTGATGAGTGTTGGAAGAGCGAAGATAAACGCGCCTGTGTTGAATCGACTTACCAGACGCGGATTGCTGAGTTACAGGCGCAGTATCGTTTGGTGGAAATGACAGGCCCGGTGTTTTATGCCTGCGATGGCAACCCCGCCAATGAGGTGGTGGTCAGTTACTTTAAGACTGAGCCTGCCACGTTAATTGCCGAGCGTGGCGATCAAACGTCCTTGATGTTTGTTCAGCCCAGTGGCAGCGGTGCTAAGTATCAGGGCCGCAATGAGAGTCTATGGGAACACCATGGCGAAGCCAAAATCGTTTGGGGATACGAAGCGCCCGAGATGACCTGCGTAGTTAAGCCCCAATAAGCCTAGAAGTTGACTCCAAGACCTAGGGTGTAGGAGATATCCCGCGAATGCTGCACAGTCGATTTAGTCTCATTGATGTCGTATTTGAATGAGAGGTAAATCTGCTGTGTCAGCAGATATTTAAGCCCAAATGTGGAGTCCGAAATATATTCAATGGTGGGAATATCGGGGAAGGCGATTTGCAGATCCGCATAGGTTTCTAACACCCCGTCGAACCAATATTGCTTGTAGTTGATGGTTGCCGCCCAAGCGTTTAGCTCATAGGTAAATACTTGATAATCTAGCCAGAAATGGTTGTAAGTAAGCACAAAGTCGAGCTTGTCGCGGTTGACCCCCCAGAAACGATAACCGGGACCTATGGCCGCATAGTAACTGCGAATATCGAGTTCGAGGTTCTCCTCCCTAAAGTAATCCTCCTGACGTACTAACCAATGGTCACTGATCAAGTAGTCGACGCTGTAATGGGCTTCGAGGGTATTACGTTTGGTGGTTTTTTCTTCGGTCTCGTAGCGGACTTCACTCTTTAAATTATGGCGCCACTTTAAGGTTTCGGCGGTTACATCGCCCTTGGCATGTAGCTTTTGAGAATTTTTGCTGTTATCTGTGACATCTATCGCCGCCTCGGCACTGCCGCTGTAGCGCCATTCTGACTCGTTTAAGGTCTCGGAATAGATTAATTCACTGATGGGGATTTGCCGTTGATTGACTATCACAAAGCTCTCTAAGTCAGAGGCTTGAATCGTGACTTCCTCTATCGAGCGGTTGATACTCCAGTGCTGTGACTCACGGGTTTCAAAGCTGCGAATCGCGCTGCGTTCGATAGTGATTTTAGGGGCGTAGCTAGGTTTAATCACCAGATTCTGTTCGTCTAGGGCTTTAATTTCACCTGTGATTTTATCGCCATTGGTAAGAAACACAGTATCGGCAATCGCCGGATGGCTCAGGGCACAGAACAAGAGGGCAAGGCTGAGATTGAGGTCGCGTTTGGGCATCTTGCATCTGGCTCACATGGGAAATTAAGGCATGGTGGAGAGTCTAGCTTATCCTGCACACCGCAGCCGAGTGAGATGGCAAGGAATTGAAACTCATGCTCAATTCCTTACTCGTATCGTTCATTAGCGTGAATTAATCTCAGTGATTTTGAGGTTGAGCAGTTGTTTTTGCCAACGGCTTTTATCGACACCTTCAACCCAAATGACCGGACTCTTACGCTGCTCACCTTTGCGTAGGTAAGTTTCTGGCATGCGGAAAATCGCTTCCCAGACGTCGAGCTTCTCGGTTTTGAGCAGGGTGCCATCGTCGGCAAAGAAACTGGTTTCCACTTCAACTAAGGTCACATGTTCACCGCTGGTGCTGGCAAGCTCGAAGGTCAGGCCGAGTTTATCGCCCTTCCATTGACTTTCACTGAAGGTGACTTTAATGCCATCTTTAGCGGTAGAGCCTAAGAGCTCTGGGCGCGCAATGGCGTTCGCCGTTAGCGTGGTGACAGGTTTGGCTGCTTCAACGGCCACTGGAGTGGAAGCTACGGCTGCGACGCTGGGCGCGGCGGCAACTGTGGCTACCGCAGGCGCTTCGGCGACTTTAGTCTCTGTGATGATATATTCCCAAGTGAAGTCATCTTTTAATCTGACTTGAGCGCCATTCTCTAGGGTGATGGTCGCCACATCGGCCGCCATCACAGATGAAGAGAGCAACAATAATGAGCTGAGCGCGCTGAGGCGAAATGTACTGGGCATGGTTTCTGGCTCCGATATCCGTCTGAGTCAATATTTTGCCCTAACATAAACAATTTACTGCCATTAAGTCACTGTCTAAGTCGCATTTGTACCAATAAAATCGATTTTAAATCCCGACAATACAGCTTGTGCTTGTTGGCTGTGGCACTATCAACCCAAGAGCAGTATTTCAGTCCGCTAAAGGAGATTGCCATGTTTTGTCGATATGGATGTTTAATCGCATTATTGTGTAGCGGAATTGCCACCGCGCAGGAGGATGCGCCCAAGGGCTGTGGAGCTAAACTAGCGGCGATTGAGGCGCAGCTTGCCGAGGCTAAAGCGGCGGGAAATCAAAACAAGGTCAATGGATTAACAACAGCACTGGAGGCGGTTGTCGCCGATTGTGAGGATGACTCCCTATACGCCGAGCGTTTAGCTAAGGTCGAGGCCAAACAGGCTAAATTAGTCGAGCGCCAAAATGAACTCAGCGAAGCCATCGCTAGTGGCCAGTCTATGGAGAAGATCAGCAAAAAACGCCAAAAGGTCGCAGAGGCGCAGGCTGAGCTGCATCAAGCCGAGGCCGAATTGGAGCAATAACGGCGGTAAAACCGAGCCGAAAGGGAACCATTGTCGACTCATGCGGTATTTTACATAGATACGCCCTTTGAGCACTGGGTCTCGGATGCTAAAATCGTTTTAAAAATATATGGTTGTGAAATATTTGTTGCGGGTATGCCGCAGTCGCACGTCATGTGCTCGCAACCTTGAGCCCTTATCTTGGCATGGCTGACCTGGGCAGATAACCCAGCCGTTTTTCTAGGAGTAGATTGTGGATCAAGAAATTCGCCTTCAAATCTCGAACTGGTTATCGAGTATCGGGATCGACAGCCAACCATCCGACGGCATATCGACCAGCATTATGCTGCTTGCCTGTGTGCTGGTGGCGGCCATCGCCTATTTTATTATGCGCCGCGGGGTGATCCGTGCGGTCAACATGGTTATCCTGCGCTCCAAGGCAACTTGGGACGACGTATTTATGCGTTACCGGGTGCTGGAAAAGCTGGCAATGTTAGTGCCTGCTATCGTGCTAAACCTACTGGTGCCTATTACCTTAACCGAGCATCCCGTACTCAGCAGTTTGGTCGACCGTCTATTGAGTATTTGGTTGGTGATCCTGATGATCCGCGCCATTTACGCTGGGCTCGATGCGGTTAATGAGATTTCCGATGTCAATTTGGTCAGCCGCCGCTTGCCGGTAAAAAGCTTTGTGCAGCTGATTAAACTGTTCCTGTTCTTTGTCGGTCTGATCGTGTCGATTTCTGTACTGGCGGATCAATCACCCGTGTACTTCCTCAGCGGTTTAGGTGTGGCAACGGGTTTCGTGATGTTAGTGTTCCGCGACACCATTTTAGGCTTCGTGGCGGGGATTCAGTTGGCGGCTAACCGTATGGTCAGCAAAGGCGACTGGATCCAGATGGACAAGTACGGCGCCGACGGCGCGGTGGAGGAAGTGTCCTTAACTACGGTCAAAGTGCGTAACTGGGACAAGACCATCACTATGATCCCCGCCTATGCCTTAGTGTCGGATGCGTTTCGTAACTGGCGTGGTATGTCGGAATCGGGCGGTCGCCGTATCAAGCGTGCGGTCAATATCGATATCAACAGCATTAAGTTTTTAACCGAGGAAGAGCGTAGTCGACTCAGTAAAATCAATTGCTTGAAAGAGTATTTCCCCGCCAAAATCAGCGAGATCCAAGAGTCGAATGCCAAAGTGTCGGATCTGGATATGAAGGTCAATGGCCGCCATCTGACCAACGTTGGCACCTTCCGCGCATATTTGCAGGAGTACCTGCAACGCCATGATAAAGTGCACAAAGATATGACCCTGATGGTGCGCCAACTGGCTCCAACGACCGAAGGTTTGCCGATTGAGATTTATATCTTTACCAATGACACGCGTTGGGCTTTTTATGAGGCGATACAAGCGGATATCTTCGACCATATCTTTGCCGTGTTGCCCGAATTTGGTTTACAGGCCTTCCAAGCGCCGACGGGCAACGATATCCGCAGTCTAAAATCGGTGAAAGTCGAGGGCTAATCCCGACTGACTAAGATGGCGGCGAGGGTGAGAAACACGCCGCCGCTGGTACGGTCAAACCAATGCAGTTTGTTGCTGGCCTTTAGGCTCGGGGCCAGCACATTGGCCATAGAGGCATACAGCATCACAAAGCTAAAATCGACCAGCGCCCAGGTAAGCGCAAGAATCGTCAGTTGCGGCATTTGTGGGGCGGTTAAATCGATAAATTGTGGAAATAACGCCGCAAAAAACAGTAAGTCTTTAGGATTGCAGATCCCCACTAAAAATGCCTGTTTATAGAGTTGTTTAGCAGTCCCTTTTCCTTCTGTTTTCGTCACTTCCAGCTTTTGCCCCTGCGACTTGGTAAGCACGAGTTTAATGCCCAAAAACACCAGATAGGCGGCGCCGCACCATTTGAGCAAGCTAAAACCGTATTCCGAGGCGCTGATAATGGCGCCCAATCCTGCCGCCGAAGCCGCCATCAGCACCAGCGCGGCGCTGACACTGCCAAGCCCTGTGGCTATGCTGCGTTTTTTACCGAAATGAATGCCGTGGGACATAGACAACATGGCGATAGGCCCAGGGGAAATCCCAATCAACACAATCGCAAAAAGATAGAGTAACCAAGTCTCGGTCTGCATGTTTTACTCCGTAATTCCTCAAGCATTAACGTCTGTTGTCTGGCATATAGTCGGGGATCGTTTTGGGATGACGCCCTTTAATACTGCGGTAAAAACGGAGGATTTCCGCCATATCTTGCTCTATTGCTTTTGGTTGCAGTGGCGGTTGGATCACCACGGCCTTACGGGCAAAGTCTAAGCCCACAGGCACTATGGGTACCTGCGCCTTGGAGGCGATATGGTAGAAGCCGTATTTCCAGCGGGTCACTGGGCTGCGAGTACCTTCGGGAGCGAGCGCGAGTTTATAGTCGGGCTGGGTGGCAAATAGCTGCACGGCAGCATCGACTAAATTATTGTTTTTGCGCCTATCTACTGGGCTGCCACCGATAGCGCGGAAGAACCAACCCCAAGGCGGAATAAACAACTGATGCTTACCGAGGAAGTGTATACGGGTGTTTAAGGCGCCGCGGGCGAGTACGCCGATGATAAAATCCCAGTTACTGGTGTGTGGCGCAACAATCACAATGTATTTGGCCTGAGAGGGTAACTGCCCTTGGATTTGCCAGCCTGAAATCTTAAGTAGCCAGCGGCATAAATGTGTAAACATAATTTGGTGCTCAGAGTCGAAAAATGAATAATATCATCAGCTTTTTTTAATTATAAATCGGCTTTGACAAGATAGTCTGCGCCAATTTGGTTATAGTACAGTCTAACCTGATAGTTGGGGAGCGATACTATGTTGCGACAGGGATTGATGAAAAAACACATTTTACAGTGCCTCGCGGTACTGATGTTGCTGTTTGTCGGGCAGGTGAGTGCGGTGCCGACGGATGACATTGCCCAAATGCTAAAAGGTCAGGAAGATGCGTGGAATCGCGGCGATCTTGACGCTTACATGCAGGGTTATTGGAAGAGCGAACAGCTTAGATTTGTCTCTAATGGAAAGTTTCGTTACGGCTGGGATGAAACCCTTGCCGCCTACAAGAAAAACTATCCGAATAAAGAGGCGCTGGGTGAGCTGAAGTTCACCATCAAAGAAATCAAAATGCTCAGTAACTACGCCGCTATGGTCGTTGGGCGCTGGGATTTAAAGCGGCAAAAGGATGCGCCCACGGGGGTGTTTACCCTGCTGGTGGAAAAAATTGATGACCGCTGGGTGATCACTATGGACCACAGTTCGGACTGAACCACTAAAAATGGGCGAGACAGTCTGGCTCTTTAGGTAATTGTGACGGCAGGGTGAAGTGAAAATCCTGCTGCCCTAGTCGTCGCCCCTTACCGTCATATCTTACCTCGGTAAATTGGACTTCCCCTTGGGCATTTTGCAGTAAAATGCTGGTGGAGCGGGTGCCATAGTCGGGGTGACGAATATAAATTGCCGCGAGTCGGCGTTCCCACTCTAGTCCGACGCCTGTGTCGGGTAGCTCGTTATCCTCTGGCCGCGAATCATCCTGCATCAACTGAATGAGCGACTCTAGCTCAAGCGGCCCCGATTGTTGGATGAGGGCCTCAAGCGAGCGTTGGCCTTTAGCCATTTTCGGCCAGATATCATCGAGCGCGCCATTACTAATGGCGTGGAATCCTGCCGTGAGTTTCACCGTGTTTCGCTTAAGACTGTTAAAGCAATAGAGATTAGTACCTTGGCCAAACACGAGATTAAATGGCTGATAATCTTCGGCGTGCTCCTCAAGCCAGTTAGGGCAGATAAGCGAACCCGAGCTTAAGGCTTTAATGATCAGCTCGCCGCGGCTGCGCATTGGCTCTTGGGACTTTTGCGCCACCCTCAAGTTAGTGACTCCCGCAATTTGCCCCTGTTTATTCACCCCAAACCAAGTGCCCCCTGCCTGCAAATCTTTGCCCGCGAGCATATTTTGCTCAGGTGGCCAAAATTGTGCTGGTGCTGTGGGTCTGTGGTGAAACTCATCCCGATTGGCGCAAATGATCAGCGGATACTGGGGATGAGTTTTAAGGGCGACAAAGAGTATGCACATAACAGGCTAAATTTATCCTAGGAGTAGGATTAACTTAGCCTGTCTGTGATCAAATGAACAGTGCTAGTGATGGTGCTTATTTGCATCGCTGTGGCTGTGGCCGCCACTCTGATGTGAATGAGAGTGTGTATGGCCGTGACTATGGGCGCTTTCTGCTGCCGAGGCATGCGCGTGTGCATGATCATGGTTGTGCTTATGACCATGGCTAGCCGGTTTTAACATCATCAAGCGACGTAAGAACTTACGTGGCCCTAGGCGCAGTAAGCTCGCGGCAAATAAGCCTGATAGAACCAGCAAGGCGGCCAAGTTAATCGCCTCAGGCAAGGTGATTAAAGAGAACCACATAGGTAACCTGATAGCGGCGACGAGGGCGACGGCAATTATCGCCAGTAAAATACCGCGCTGCGGCCAGCTCATGAGTTTAAGTTGGGCGATGTTCAGTACGGGCGCTGCAATCAGAGGCAGTATGATGGCAATAGGGCTCCAGCCGCTGTAGGCGAGGGCAATCGACAGTACTGCTGCGCCTAAGTTACAGAAGCGCATAGGTAAAAACACCAACAAGAGTACGGCAATCTGCAACATAGGATTGCTTAACGGTACCGAAGGATGGCCGATCAGATTGACTAGTACTAGGCTGAGGAGCACCCAAGGGGCACTGCGATCAACCAGATGGGCAAAGCCAAAGCGCAGCGCATTGTTGGGCAACTTGCTGTGGGGATCGGTTATCTCGACCCGAGCATGGGCCAGATAAGCACTCATAATAAACACTACGAGTAGCTGGAATAGTGCTAGCCAAGGGCCAAGCAGTAGCGCGGTGAGCACAAGCGCCTCTGGGCCCGCTAAGCGTTGGAACCAACGGCGAGCAAGGCTGTTATCCTGCGGAGTTAACCCTAGTTGGAATCGCAGCGCGGCCGCGGCATAGCTGAGTAAAAGTACCGGTGCTATGGTCATTAACCAAGTGGTTAGCTGTTCGGTACTGTGATCGTGGTGGGCATGTTCATGGCCGCCAGAATCCATCAGTAACAGCACCATCAACAATCCAATCCCCAGTAAACTGCCGATACCAGCCTGATATTCATACTGGCCTTGCTTATCGGTATCGTGTTGACCATGGGGTTGATGCAGCACAACGTGCAGGATTGAACCTGTTACAAAGGCTTGTAAATAAACGGTATTATCTAAACTGAGTTGGGATAATAATTGCTCGCCCGCGAAATAACCCACGCCTGTGAGCAGCATCATGGCGACTAATACCAAACTCGCCCAACGGGTGCCGACTTGAGGTTTGAGTAACCACCAAATGGCGAGACCTACGGGCAGGCGATGCAATATCACCCCGAGCGCTAATAGGCTGGAATTGCCATCTTGCTGCGCCAGCACCATAGCGCCGCCATCTGTGATGGTATGCAGTAAAAGACCGCCAATCCCGAGTGATAGGGTGAGATTATGGGTGATCTCCGAGTAGCGATGGAATAAGCGTTCGCTGGCGGTCGGTCCCCAGAGGCCGAGGACGACAAAGACGATGGCCAATAGGCCGCCATGCTCGAGCAATTCAGGCAAAATATGGATCAGCACTAGCCCGCCTAAAGAGACGAAGATAAAGCCATCGAGTCCCTTCTGTAAGCCGCTGCCCGATGAAAAGTAGCGATAAAACAGTGGTCCGATTAATAGTGCGATACAGCTAGCGAGAAGATAGAGCATGGATTCCACGAATTTTGCTGAAAAAACGCCATAGTATACCAGTTGTAATCAAAATGAGCAGCGACTTACTGGCAATTTACTCAAGTGACATTTACCTCTCATTGCAGGCGCAGAAATCCCTTTAATGCTTGAGGGCGTAATATCAGTGCGCTTGGTATTTGTCGGGGGGGAAATTGACAATGGCATGCTGGCTTAGGGCCATCATTAGGAATTTTATAGATAATTTTTCACATCTGTAACGAGAAAAAGTTATACAATATCGACTCATGTTGGCTTGGGTGTTGATAACGTTAAATGGATATATTTTCTGCTGCGGTAATGTTGTTTTTGATCATGGATCCCCTCGGTAATTTACCGATTTTCGCGTCGATTTTAAGGCATATCGACCCGAAAAAGCGTCGTAGGGTTTTGATCCGCGAGCTGATTTTCGCATTATTGATCATGTTGGCCTTTCTGTATGCTGGCGAAGCCATCCTCAGTTTCTTAAATCTGCGTTCCGAGTCAGTCAGTATTGCTGGCGGGATTATCCTATTCCTGATCGCCATTCGAATGATTTTCCCTCAGCCGGGCGGCGTGGTGGGTCTTGCGGCGGGAGAGGAACCCTTTATCGTCCCTATGGCGATTCCGTTGATGGCAGGGCCATCGATTCTGGCTGCGCTTATTTTACTCGCGCACACCGACAGCACTCGCATGGGTGACTGGACGATAGCGCTAGTGTCTGCGTGGGGCGCGAGTGCGGTTATCCTAATGTTCTATAAGCTCTTTACTCGGATGTTGGGTGAAAAAGGCTTAACGGCAGTTGAGCGCTTGATGGGGATGGTACTGGTGATGATCTCGGTGCAAATGTTCCTCGATGGGGTTTCAAACTATATGAAAACCGCCAGCTAAACCTAGCTCTGTTTTGCAAGAACCGCATTAACGCCCGTTAATGCGGTTTTTTTATGCCTAAGAGGCGATGAGGCCTGTTTGCTGAATAACGGCTGACAAAACATAAAAAGAATCCCATCCCTGAATGTATCAAGTTGTTACGCAAAAGTAGTCCTGATATGTTTTTACATCCCTCGAAAAGTGGGGAAGGTATTCAAGATAGCGAGCCGCTAAAAACAAACTTGCCATAGAGCAAATAGGCACTAGCCTTAGAAAATAGCTTGGCTATAGCGCACATTGTGACGGAAGGAAGAGTAATGCGAAGTTCAAAAAGTATCACAGCGTTAGGATTGATGTTGGCCTTGGTGAGTGGCGCTAGTATTGCGGCGCCCAATCATACGCCAGCGGATGCAGGGGTCATCAATAAAGAAAGGATCCTTTATTGGTTGATCAAGCGGGGCGAAGTCTCCGCGGATGCCAGCGACAGCGTTAAGCAAGCGGCCGTTGAAGCCTATATTGCCCGTGCCAGCCTAGCCCAGCCCAAAGAGCCGAGAATGGTGGTTGAAGCCGAGCATGACAGGCTACAAAAAGTGAAGTCGACGGCGATGATGCGCGCGCCCGCACAGCGGGTGTTAGCGGATGCCGACGTGACCAAAACGGTGAAGGTATTAACCGTACTGATTGATTTTCCTGATTTAAAGTATAACAACAATGGTTTTACTGCGAGTGATACCGACATGTATTACTCAAGTTACCCTGCGTCTCACTATAAAAATTTACTCTTCTCCACCACTGGTTTTAATGGTCCCCAGGGGCAGACCTTAGACTCGGCCTATCAATATTACCAGGCTGTCTCGGGCAAGACTTTTTCCTTCACTGGCGATGTTAAAGGTTGGTATACCGCGAGCCAAAATGCCGATTACTATGGCGCGAATAATGCTGGCAGGGGAAGCGATGCAAATGTGACTGAGCTGGTTAAAGAGGCGGTCAGCCAAGCGGTTGCCAATATGTCGGAGGCGGAGCTCGCCACCTATGATATTGAAGACCCATACGATTTAAATGATAACGGCAATCTAAACGAGCCCGATGGCATAATTGACCATGTGATGATTTTCCACTCGAGTATTGGGGAAGAAACAGGGGGCGGTAAATTAGGGGACAACGCGATTTGGTCGCACCGTTACTATGTTGACCAGAGCACGCAAGGTTATAGCCTACCTGGGTCGACCAAAAAACTCTTTGGTTACACCATACAACCAATCGATGCGGCGACTGGGGTATGTACCCATGAGTTTGGTCACGATCTGGGCTTGCCCGATGAGTATGACACTACAGAAAACGATAACCAAGACGGCTCACCAGTGGGTTATTGGTCTTTAATGTCTTCGGGTAGCTGGACTGGCGCTCTTGCGGGTACTAAACCTAGCGGTTTTAGCCCCTACGCGCGTTCCTATTTACAGAAAAAATATAAAGGTAAATGGCTGAATGAGCGTGAAATCAGCTTAGACAGTATTCCTAGATCTGGCATGGAAGTGACACTGAATCAGGCGTCAAATCAAGACGTAGTAAACCAGATATCGATTCCTCTCCCCGCTGCACAAATTGCCTTTAAAGCACCCTATCAAGGGAGTTACCAGTATTATTCTGGCCAAGGAAACATGCTGAGCAACAGCATGAGCTTTACGGCAAATTTGCCGTCGACGAGTGAAAAATTCACGCTTGCGATGCAGGCGAGTTGGGAGATTGAAGCCGACTACGACTATATGCAGGTCAAAGTGAACGGTGTGGCGATTGCGGGCAATTACACTAAGCCCGTCAACGCGATTAACAGCGCTCGACATATTATTACGGGTAAATCATCGAGTATTTCGACAGCAGTAGACAGTGATGCTTGGGTGGGGTTGGAATATGATTTATCAGCCTACGCAGGCAAAGCTGTGACGATTGAATTGAACTATGTGACCGATGAAGGGGTGAGTGAATCAGGTATTACTATAGACAATATCAGTATCAAGCAAGGTGTAACTGAGCTGTATGCCGATAATGCCGAGGTTGCTGGTCAAGCCACTCTGGCAGGTTACAATCGTATTACCGACACCCGTCCAGGCCCTGCATCCCGTTATCTTATTCAGTTACGCAGTCACAATGGTGTCGATGCCGGATTAAAGAGTAAAGGTTTTGATCCCGGTGTACTCCTGTGGTTAGAGGATTTTAGTTACTACGATAACAACGTGTCTGATCATCCTGGCCGTAGTTTGATAGGAGTGATTGATGCGGATCAGAATATGATTGGCACTAATTCTACCGATGTGCAAATCCGTGATGCGGCCTTTAGTACGGTAAGACAAACGGCATATCTTGGCGACACTAAGCTTGAGCCTGTGAGCCTGTTTGACGATAGTTTCGATTACAGTGCACCGCTCCAACCTCAGTCGGGGATGGTGCTTCAAAAACTGGGCTTGACGATGCAAGTGGTCTCTCAAGCCAGTGATAACAGCACTGCGGTGATCCGTTTAGCCAATGCGAATGCCGATCCTGCGTTAGCTCCCTTAACGGCGGCAATCACTCTGAACCAAAGTGGCTTAACTGCTACTGTGGCTGCTGTGGTTGATGGTGGCGAAGGCGCATACACTTATGCTTGGGATTTTGGTGTTGCGGGAGCGACCAGTACTTCAGCGTCGGCGACTTATACCTACGCGAATGCAGGAACCTATACACTGACCTTAACGGTAACCGATGCCAAAGGCACAATCGCGACTGCCACTAAAACGCTTGTGGTGAGCTTGCCTTTAACGGCTGGCTTTAGTGTCAGTGCTAACCAACTTACGGTTAACTTTAGCAACACCTCGGCAGGTGGCGTTGGCAGCCTAAGCTATACATGGAACTTTGGCGATGGCACTTCTAGCACTTCGGCATCGCCAACCCACACTTACACTCGCGCGGGCACTTACACTGTCACGTTGACGGTGAAAGATACTCAAAACGCTACCGCGAGTAGCAGTTCAAGCGTTACCGTGACAGCACCAACTACGCCAGTCGAAACCCCAAGTAGTGGCGGTGGTGGTAGCTTAAGCTGGCTGAGCCTAGTGTTGCTCGGTGGCTTTGCGTGGCGCCGCCAGCGCCAATAAGCGGATGTGTTAACGAAAAAATGCCTCTGATTTAGAGGCATTTTTGTTTTAGCTTAGCGGTTAGGGTTGTAGCCTAGCCATCGCTTGTACTGCGGCCGGGAGGAACATTTCGCTGACAAACATTTCCTCCTCGTCATGGTGAAAATATCGGCGTCGGCCCCAGAGCTCGTGTTCGACGTTTTGCGCTAAGCTTTGAGCGAGTTGGGCGAGGCGACTGTCGGTGGTAAAGCGGGCTATTTCGATGCGACCGGGCACAAAACTGTCTTGGCTAAACAATAATTCGCCCAGAGGACGTGTACCTAGGCCTAAAAAATCGGCTTGGCGGGTCGATAATAAAGATTGCGGGATCAAGGTTCTAGCAAATACCCAAGGCACAGAATCGAGGCAGAGTAACACTTCTCGCACCCAAACGGCATTTTGCTTGGGATATTCGCCTTCGAGCGGGGCACATTGGCCTTCACCGAGGATTTTGACTTCGAATTTATCGCAACAGCCCTTGAGCTTTTGTGTCAGGCTTCCCGGTGCCAGCAACCATTCTTTAAGGGGAGAAGAAGGAAGATTTTTGGCATTATCGGCACAAAACCATTGAATAGATTCGCCATAGGGAAAGCTTAAGCTGGTCACATTCATTAAATACTCGTTACAATATAAGCAAACGTCGGCAGTCTACCAGATAGATTGGGAAGTTTCTTCCATTGACCATTATTGTTTTTAGGGAGCCGTAAACCAATATGAAAAAATTATTATCAGCCTGTCTGATCTTGTTCACTGTTGTGTTTAGCGCATATGCGGCCGACGAGAAAGAAGCGGCTCCTGCAGCGGAGTACGCCTATTACGGTTTTGAACCTGAAATCGTGACTAACTATATTTCAAACCGCAAAAAGCTTGGTTTTGTAAAGATCAGTGTCGAGTTGATGGTTAAGAGTCCCGATGATTTAGTGATCGTTGAGCGCCATGATCCTCTGCTGCGGGCGGCGATTATCGAAGTGCTGGGCAATCAGGCTGAAGAAAAAGTTAAGTCCCTCACCGGACGTGAAGAAATCCGCCGTGAATGCTTCGATATGGTGAATAATCTGCTGACCAAAGAAGCGGGTAAACCCTTAGTGGTCAACCTGTTGTTTACCTCCTATCTTTACGATTAATCTCGCCAATATGCTAAGGGCTGATCCTTGGATTAGCCCGCCCTTGTTGATAAGTCATTATGCCTAAACCCGTCAATAAAACTGCCGCTAAACCCGCGACCTCAGCCGCGGGTAAACGGGGCAAGCCAAGCGCGCCTAAGTCAGTGGTCAAACCCCAAGTTGCTAAGCCGAAAACGGTGAGTAAGCCTAAGGCAAAGCGCGGCGAGAAGAAAAGCTTACATCCGCGTAATTTGCATATTAATGGCTATGACTTTCCGGCCCTGATGGTGAGTTTTCCTAAGCTAAAAACCTTCGTTCGGCCCACGCCCTACGGCGCCTTATCTATCGATTTTGCCGACCCCTTAGCGGTAAAAACCCTGAATGCGGCTCTCTTGAAACATCATTATGGGCTGGCATTTTGGGATATTCCCAAGGGCGCGCTTTGCCCGCCAATCCCTGGGCGGGTCGACTATCTACATTACTTGGCCGATCTGTTATTTGAGGGCGGTAAAGTTAAGCGCTCTGCGGCGATCCATGCCTTAGATATAGGCACTGGGGCGAATGGTGTTTACGCCATCCTAGGTCATCAAGTGTATGACTGGCAGTTTGTCGCCTCGGATATTAATCCTCAGTCGCTCACCAATGTGCAGCGGATTATCGATAATAACCCGAGTTTACAGGGGCACTTATCCTTAAGGCGGCAGCAGGATGAAAAGGCGGTCTTTAAGGGAATCATTCAAGCTTCAGATCGCTTCGAGTTAACTCTGTGTAATCCTCCCTTTCATGGCTCGTTAAAGGAAGCGAGTGAAGGCTCGCTGCGCAAGGTGCGTAATCTGCAACTCAATCGTGGTGAGCAGCCTAAAGCGAACAGCGCGACCTTAAACTTTGGTGGTCAGGCGGCGGAGTTATGGTGCCAAGGGGGAGAAAAGCAATTTTTAGCCACTATGATCCGCGAGAGCCACGCGTTTGCCGAACAATGTTTGTGGTTTACCAGCTTAGTGTCGAAGCAGGAGAACCTTAAGCCTTGTTATCAGGCTTTGGAAAAGTTGGGTGTGGATACCGTAAAAACCATTGAGATGCAGCAGGGCAATAAGGTCACTCGGGTGCTCGCATGGAGTTTCCATTCGCAGGCTAAACGTTTGCAGTGGCGTAATCAGGTCGTCAGCGGGACATAAAAAACAGGCGCCGAATGCGCCTGTTGTTTTACTCAGCCTCAATTACTGGGCTTTTTCCTGTGGATGGTCGCGGCGAAATAGCGCCCACTCATCAATTTTTTCACCGCTTGGCAAAGTACAAATGCCATGTTCACCTTCAGCAGTTTTCTGGATTTCCGAAGTGCCACCCAGTGAGACGCAATATTCGGCGGCTGGATTGGCGATTTGCACCTTAGCGCCTGCTTTGGCTTCAGTTTTTACTTCTGCGGGCGACTGAGTTGCAGGCTCAGTCTTCTCGCCGCAGCCGACTAAGCTGCCGCACATAATCAGGCCGATTAACAATGGTGATGTTAACTTCATGCTGTTTTCCTTGTCGTTGAGTGACTTATTTACGTCCTAAAATCCGCAAAATACGCAGAAATAGGTTGATGATATCCATATACAAAGCGGCGGCACTGTCGACGGCATTATCGACAGTTTTCGGGATTTGATTCGCGCGGCCCCAATCGTAGCCAATATAGCCGCAGAAAATGAGCACAACTATCCAATCCAAAATGCCGTGGTGGGTTTTAAAGATAAATATTTCAATCAGTTCAACGACTATCACTAATAACAATGCGATAGTCAGCACCCCGACGATTTTCTGGAAGAAGGCAGGGAACATAGTTCCTAAACACATCATGGCGATAGTGACTAAGCCCGTTATCCGAATCGCTTCGGTCACTAGCTCTGGGTCGTACTGGCTAACGACCATATTAATGATCAAGCCGAAGGGCACGACCACAAAGTTGTAACCAATAAAACTGACGAGGGGATTGCTCGACGATTGAAATAAGTAAATCCCAAAGAAACACGAAGCGAAGTAACCGATAAAGAAAATCCACGGGTTAACGCTGGCAATTGCTTGGGGGTCGATATGGCTGACCATTATATAGTTCACGGCAAAACCCCAAAGTAGGGTTAAGCCAATCACTAAATTATAAAGACCGGCACCTATAAGAGTGTCATTGGTCGTGCGGCGGTCGAATACGCTGTCTCCAGAATCCATTTGATTTTTATATCCTTAGTTGTTAAAAGTAAGCTAGTTACTGACTGCAAATTTTGCAGTGGGGTTGTTTAGGGAGTTTCATTTCGCGAAATTCCATGGTCATGGCATCGATCATCAAGATTCGTCCTGCGAGTGTCTTGCCCATTCCTGCAATTACTTTAATGGCTTCAACCGCTTGCAAGCAGCCGACCATGCCAACTACTGGGGCGAGAATGCCAGATTCGACGCAGCTGAGTTGCTGCTCGCCAAAGAGTGAACTAAAGCAATGATAACAAGGTGTTTGTGCTTGATAGTCGAAGACAGTAACCATGCCTTCCATACGAATCGCGGCGGCTGAGACCAGTGGTATTTTGTGCTTAAAACAGCTTTGATTTAACTGCTCACGCACACTGACATTATCGGTGCAATCGACCACGATACTGTGGCTGGCGACTAAGGCGTCGATCTCATGGTCATCCAATACCGCATTGATGGTATTGATTTTAACGTGAGGATTGAGCCGATTAAGGCTCTGCTTGGCCGACTCGACCTTAGGTTGACCGATAGTGGCGTCTTGATGCAGCACTTGGCGCTGTAGGTTAGAGAGTTCGACCGTATCGAAATCCACTAAAGTTAGCTCGCCAATGCCTGCAACGGTTAGATATTGCCCCGCCGCGCAGCCTAAACCGCCGGCGCCAATCATCAAGACTTTGGCGAGTTTTAAGCGTTCTTGACCATCGATATCCATCGCCTTGATTGAGATTTGGCGACTGTAGCGGGTGAGTTCACCGTCGCTGAGGATCTCTAGTTGTTCATTCATCGAGGCGTACCTTAGCAGAGCACTGAATTAAAAGGTTCAACCGTCACTTGCGTGCCCACAGCCGTGTCACCTTGGAATTGCTCCAGCAGCACGAAACAATTCGCCAGACTCATAGAGGTCAACATGCCCGAACCTTGGCTGCCCGTGATGGCCACTTCCAATTCGCCCTGGGCATTGCGGGATAAAATGCCGCGCTGATACTCGACGCGGCCAGGCTGTTTACGCACTGGGGTTGTCAGGGTGGCGGACAACATCAGTGGCGCTTTCGGGGTTAAGCCCTGCATCTTATTCAGAATAGGCCAAACCAACTTGTAGAAGGTCACCATGGAAGACACAGGATTGCCCGGTAAACCGCAGAATACCGCCTTGCCTATGCGTCCCATGGCGAAGGGTTTACCCGGTTTAATCGCTAGTTTCCAGAAGGTGATTTTGCCCTCTTCATCAAGTATTTGTTTGGTGAAGTCAGCTTCACCGACCGAGACGCCGCCCGAGGTTAACACCATATCCGCTTGACTTGCTGCATGGCGAAATGCGTGGCGAATCGCCTCTGGGTCGTCGGCTATTACGCCTAAATCCAGCCATTCCACATTGGCGCGGCTGAGTAAACCTTGGATGGAATAACGGTTTGAATCGTAAATTTGTCCCGGCGCTAAGTCACTGCCGACGGGGCGTAGTTCATCGCCTGTGGAGAAAAACGCTACTTTGAGTTGGCGGTAAACCCGCACCTGACTCACGCCAATGGTGGCTAATACGCCCAGTTCTGCGGCTTTAATTTCGATGCCCGCTTTCAGCACTTTAGTGCCTTGCAGCAATTCCTCACCACGGTAGCGAACATTGGCGCCCTTAGCTTTAGGGTGATTGATTTGGATTTGGTTGCCCTGTGCTTGGGTCTCTTCCTGCATTTGCACTGTGTCATAACCCGCGGGCACGGGCGCGCCCGTCATAATGCGCACGCAGGAGTGAGGGGGGATTTCACCCTCAAAACCATGGCCCGCGAAGGAGCTACCAATCAGGGTTAATGTGGTTTGATTGGTGTCAGTCGCTAAATCGGCAAAGCGAAAGGCGTAGCCGTCCATCGAAGAGTTATCGAATGGCGGCAAATCGATACAAGAGGCCAAATCCTCCGCTAAAACGCGGCCAAGCGCGTGGGGAAGAGTAACGACTTCTGTGTCTGACACTGGGCTAACCTGCTCAAGCAGAAGGGGAATGGCTTGATCTGGATGCATTAAGCTAGGTTGCGAACAAGGATCGGCTTTCACGGACATCGGGTCTTCCTTATGGGCAAAAGATTGGGCAAATATGGGGGCTATTATGCCACGCTGTGCTTGCTTGGCTATGATCTGCATAGGAGTTTATGTGATTTGTCAGACAGTTTCCCCCTTAAGTGTTGCCTAAGGTGAATCCTTCTACTCTGTGATTTTGCACTACAGTTCAGGCGGCGCTAAACGCGAGTCGATGAACAAATGAAAATCATTTTTATCAACTAATCATTAACTTAGCTCAATAAACAAAGGTAAATTTTGTTGCTTTTGGCGACGCCCTTCATGACAATGTGTGCCAAGATTTCAGTTCGAATGCCCAAGAGGATTAACTATGCTGTCTGCAACCATGATCGAAAAGTTGAATGAACAAATTAATATGGAGTTCTTCTCCTCTAATTTATACCTGCAAATGAGTGCATGGTGTGAAGATCAAGGCTTTGAAGGCGCAGCAAAATTTATGCGCGAACATGCGGATGAAGAGATGGGCCACATGCGTCGTTTGTTCACTTATGTGAGCGAAACTGGCGGCTTACCGCTACTGGGTGCAATTGAAGCGCCGCAGTCGCAGTTTGATTCGCTGCTGGCGTTATTCGAGCTGACCTATGAACAAGAGCAACTGATCACCAGTAAGATCAATGCCTTGGCTCATGCTGCCTTTTCAAACCAAGATTATTCGACCTTCAATTTCCTGCAATGGTATGTGGCCGAGCAGCACGAAGAAGAAAAGCTGTTTAAGTCGATTGTCGATAAGATCCGTTTAGTGGGCGAAGATGGTAAAGCACTGTTCTTTATCGATAAAGATTTAGCTAAGTTGGCATCAAAGGGCGGTGAGAGCATTATGAACCCCCAAAGCCAGCCACAGGCCTAAGCGCCATTGTGATGATAAAAAAGCAGCCTAGGCTGCTTTTTTTATTGGCGATCATTCAGCTTAATGAGCCTTATATCAACTGTTTACGCACTTCTCACGCTGCTCTAAGTGCAACATTTTCGGCAAGGTCTGGCTGAGTAATGGGGTAATCTCATCGAATGGCAGCGGTTTAGAGAGTAAATAGCCTTGTGCATAGTGGCAGCCTAAGTCACGCAAAAACTTCCATTGGGCCTCGGTTTCGATTCCTTCGGCGACAAGCTCCATCTCAAGACTTTGCCCCATCATCACAATGGCCTTGACCAGATTGGCGTTAGAACAGTTTTCGAGGGCGTGCTCGACAAAGCTGCGGTCAATCTTGATCACCGAAATCGGGAATTTCTTCAAATAACTCAATGATGAATAGCCAGTGCCAAAGTCATCGATATAAATCTGCGAGCCTAAGTGGCGGATGGATTCGAGGGTGCTTAAGCAGTGGCTGGCATCACCCATCAGCATGCTCTCGGTGATCTCGATATGCACGTTTCTAGGATTGATATGGTGACGGTTAAAGCATTCCTGCAACACTTGGTCGAAGCCGATACCCCGGGTGTTTATGCACTGACGGCTGGAGACATTGATGGCGACATTCAGGTTGAGTCCCATATGCTGCCATTGTCTTAAATCGTGCATGGCTTGGTTGAGCACCCATTCGCCCATAGGTTCGATAAGCCCTGTCTCTTCGGCGATAGCGATAAACTGGTCTGGCGGGATCAGCCCTAAGTCGGGATCTTGCCAGCGGATCAGCGCCTCAACGCTGCAGATTTGCCCCGTCTTCATATCGACAATCGGTTGATAAAATAGGGTAAATTCATCCTGTGCCACGGCGCGGCGCAGCCGTTGTTCCAGCTCCATGCGGGCAAACATGGCTTGGTTCATGCCAGAGGTAAAGTATTTAAAGTTATTCCGCCCAGCATCTTTGGCCTGATACATGGCCATCTCGGTATTGCGGGTCAGCGAACTCACATCGAGCCCGTCCTCGGGGTAGACGCCGATGCCGAAGCTGGCCGAGATCTGGATTTCCCGCTCATTTAAGTTAAAGGGCGTGGCTAAGGTTTCAATGATCCGGCTCGCCATATGCTCAATCGCGAACTCATTGGTAACGCGGGGGAGGATAAGCACAAATTCGTCGCCACCGATGCGGGCGACAAAGTCGTTCTTACCAGCAATATTTTCCAGCCGCTTAGCCACGTCTTGCAACAAGAGATCGCCCGTCGCATGGCCTTGTACATCATTGATATATTTAAATTGGTCTAAGTCGATCAGCAGAATCGCCAGCTTACGGGAGTCGTGTTGGGCGAGTTGGATTTCATGCTGCAGGCGCTCGTTAAACAACTTACGGTTGGGGAGACCTGTTAAGGTGTCGAAGTTTGCCTGATACCAGAGGTCTTGTTCGTACTGCTTGCGCTTACTGATATCCATAAATAAACCAATATGTTGGATTATTTCGCCCTGTTCATTACGCACCACAGTAATGGCGAGGTACTCGGGATACACTTGGCCATCTTTGCGTTTATTCCAGATTTCGCCTTCCCATTTGCCCTCTTTATGCAGCGCTTCCCACATGGCGGTGTAGTAATGATGCGGGTGGCGATTCGAGCTTAAAATCGAGGGGCTGCGGCCCTTCACCTCTTCGAGGCTATAGCCGGTGATCTGGCTAAAGGCGGGGTTAATCAACTCGATATGGTTATCGGCATCCGTGACCATAATGCCTTCGGCGGAATAGTTAAATACCGCGGCGGCTCGGCTTAGGGCGTGGTTGGCTTTTTGGCGCTCGCTGATCATCCGATTCATGGCTTGTGCCATGCGGGCCAGCTCGTCGGTGCCAGAGGCATCGATATTGATATTGAGCAGCGGATCGGCGGCCATTTGCTGCATATCATTGGCAATCTTAGTGATTTTGACCATAAAGCTGCGAATGATTTTGCGCCCGAGCCAGAGGGTAATTGCCGCGGTAAAAATCGCGGAGAATAGATATAACCCGAGCAAACTTAGTGACTTAGTCTGCTCAACCTCACTCTGATGCGCCATTTTTTCGGTGATTTCATCACTGATGGCGTGCAACTTATTGATCCTATCGCTGGTGAGTGACCACCAGTGCTTGCTGCTGACGGGATGTGGCGGCATAAGCAATTTATTGATGGCGGCACTTAGATCCTGATCATCCACTTGGATAAGGGCGCTGATTTCTTCGAGTGATAGCTGTTGATGCTTTAACTGCTGCAACTGGGTCATGCAGAATTGATATTGATCTATGCTGTCTTCGATGGTTTTTACCGCAGGCTTAAGCTCAGGAATATTGCGGATCTCATGATTTAGCTCATCGAGATTGAGCTGAATAATCGATAGCGCCTTAGTAAATCGTTCCAGCGCGGCACTGTTTCCCTTAATCAAATAGTCTTGAAAACTGTCAATTAAGCCACCGTAGCCTAAATGGGCATTGATATTTTGCACTAAGGTACTGACGCGGATTTGCTGTTCGATGCGTTGGCTTATCTTGAGGATACGCAGGTTTTCGGGGGAGGTTTGTACCTTGCGGATTAAGGATTGGCGGTCGGAAATCGAGGCATTGCTGGCATGTTCAACTGCTTGGCCATATTCGTACATTATGGTGCTGATCGCGCGGTAGTCGTTAATGCTCAGCGTCTGCGACTGTAACATCCGATTAATCGCATCGCGCTCTTTTACCGCCAGCTGTTGCACCATGAGTATATTGAGCAAATCCGTATAGGCCCTAGATTGGCTGATATTGCTGGTTTGTAGCTGTAATTGCTGGATAAGTTTGACCAATTCAGTGTTGAACTGGTTGTATAAATCGATAAATGCCTTGGGATGTTGGTCTAAAGCCTCTTGGCGACCCGAAGCCAGTTTATGGCTCAGCAGTGTCAGGGTATTGAGCTGCTCCTGCAACTGCACGGCGGCGAGTTGATTGCGACCCAATGCGGACATCAAGTTGCTTAAGGCTGAGCCGTTGAGCAGGGTGTCTAAGGCATTGGATGTAATCTGTTGCTGCTGTAGGAGGCGAGTTTCTTCTTGGGGGAGCGCGGGGGCTGAAAGCTGGGCGCTGAGGCCATATTCGTTATGCAGTTGGTAGAGTAGTTCGGTGGTTTGGGCGGTCGCTTGGATTGCCAGATGATTCTGATTGGCGGAGCGATATTCCTTCACTAGCACATACATCCGCGACAATACAAAAATACTCATCATCAGCAAAGGTAGCAGTGAAAACAGAATCAACTTCTGCTTCAGGCTGAGATGCTGTAGCGTGGATGGCATGTAAACTTACTCCTACTTCTGCCTGGTTGGAGACATAAAAAATCAAGGCATAACCTTGATATGTTGAAAGCGAAAAAAAACCAGACACTGGGTGTGGATATTTAACATAGAAGCAAGAGGGTCGCGACCCCTAGTTTATGGATATCTAATCTAGCTCACGAAATTCAGTTATTTATTATATATAACTAACATACTATTTCTATTAGTGTATTTACTCACCTAGCAAACAAATAAATTGCCTGTCTGTGATATCCGATGGGATTTGATACAAAAGCTAAGATTTTGTGCCAAGGATAATCAGCAAATAAAAAAGGACGTGGGCAGGGCCAACGTCCTTTAAATCGAATTTCGCTTGTGGGGTTAATTAGCCAACGTTAGCTAATAACGACTTACGGTAAACGACGATATCTTCAATCGTCAGCACTGGCATATTGTGCACTGCACCAAAGGCGATAATTTCTGGCAGACGCGCCATAGTGCCATCGGGATTGGTGACTTCACATAACACACCCGCAGGCTTGAGTCCGGCCAGTTGCATTAAATCGATAGTGCCTTCGGTATGGCCACGGCGAGTTAATACGCCGCCGGGTTGGGCGCGCAGTGGGTACACATGGCCTGGGCGAGCTAAATCACTCGGCTTAGCATTGTCGGCTATAGCAGCTTTAATGGTGGTGACGCGATCCGCAGCCGAAACGCCAGTGGTAACACCCACTTTAGCTTCGATACTCACGGTAAAGGCAGTGCCATATTGGCTCGAGTTGTTTTCGACCATAGGTGGTAGCTCAAGGGCTTTGACCTTTTCATCTGGTAAACACAAACACACGATACCGCTGCATTCGCGGATCAGCATGGCCATTTGCGCATTGGTCAGTGACTCGGCGGCAAAAATTAAGTCACCTTCGTTTTCTCTATCTTCGTCATCGACGACCAACACACCTTGGCCTTGGCGCAGGGCTTCAAGACCCGCTTCAACGCGTTCGATAGCAGTACCAAAAGGAGCAAGTAAAGACTGATTCATGGTTAATATCCTTCAAAAATACGACATGGGAATTTCCAGAATCAGGGCGTGCAGAAATACAGCTTTTACCCCAAAGGGGATTGAGCTGTAGCAATAGACCCATTTAAGCTCAATGGCTTACGTCGGCAATTGCAAAATATGAGGCTAACATTCAGATGGTGGTAGCTTTCGCTCATTGGCTGAAACGAAGCGCCTGCATCCTAATGTTGTCTTACATTCTCTTCCATCCGGACTCAGTACCTTTGCAATGTATGCAAACAGTCCATTACCGTCGGCTCTGGAATAGTAGCGCTCGATAGGCGTTAACCATAACGAGACAAGCTAAGTCACCAGATCTGCTGACCCCGAAATTGCGTTCGGGCGCTCGCGGGCTTTAGTGGGAGTGAAAACGGCTCACGACACTATTTACCGCCGGTGGGGAGTTTCACCCCGCCCTGAGAATTGTTGTTAGGCCTTAGCCTAAAAACGCGGTTATGTTGCGCCTATTTAGTTGGAATGGCAATAAAATCGCGCCATCAATTGGGCAATGTTTGCGCAAGCGCACAACTAGCCGCCAAGCTTAAACCAGCATCATCTTTAGGAAACTCGCAACAAGCGCTAGCTTGGGTATATCATATCCGGCACATCAACTTATTGGCTTGCCGTCGTGCCCCACGATGGTGTTTGAACGTCACAAGGACGTATAAATGCGCACTCTGCTGCTTACTTTAGGTCTCGCTATGCTATTACCCGGTTGCTCCACTCCAAAAGGGCAAGTCTCTGCGCCCGTTGCGGAAAAAATTCCCCATGTGATGACCTTGCACGGGGTCACGCGCACCGACGATTACTACTGGATGCGCGACGATAAACGCCAAGACCCTAAGGTATTGGCGCATCTGAATGCCGAAAATCGTTACACCCAAGCCTACTTTAAGCCGCTTAAGTCATTACAGGATGGGTTGTTTAACGAGCTGACTGGGCGCTTAGTGGCCGACGAGTCGAGCGTGCCTTACCAATGGCACCAGCACAGCTATTACCGCCGCTACCAAGAGGGCGGCGAATATCCGCTGATCGCCCGCAAAGGCAGTGACGGGGTTGAGCAAATGATGCTGGACGTGAATGAGCGCGCTAAGGGCCATGAGTTTTATGGTTTAGGTGGCGTCAGCGTCAGCCCGGATGAAACCATGTTGGCCTTCGGTGAAGATGTGTTAAGCCGCCGCGTGTATAACATCTACTTTAAAGATATTGAGTCTGGCGCCATGATCACCGATGTGCTTGAAAACACAGAGGGACGCATCGTTTGGGGCAATGACAATCGCCATGTGTTTTATATCGCCAAGGATCTGCAAACCCTGCTGGGTTACCGCGTATATCGCCACGAACTCGGCACGCCACAATCGCGCGATGTGTTGGTGTATGAGGAGCAAGATGATGCTTACTACATCTCCCTCGGCAAGAGTTTAGACGAGTCGCAAATTGTGCTGTTCCACGAGAGCACCACAACCAGCGAAGTGTCGGTGCTGGATGCTAACGATCCCCTAAGCCTGTTCAAACCTGTGCTGGCGCGGGAAGAAGGCCATGAATACAGCGTCTCGAAACTGGGCGACAGCTATTACATTCTGACTAACTGGCAGGCAACCAACTTCCGTTTGATGAAAGTGGCGATTAAGGATGCCGCCGATAAGTCTAAATGGCAGGAAGTGGTTGCCCATAATCCTAATGCGCGCATCGAAGACGAGCTGGTGCTGAAGGATTATTTGGTGATTCAAACCCGTGAAAATGGTCTAACGCGTATTAAAGTGATGCCATTCAATGGTCAAAAGCCCTTTGAGCTGAGTTTTGACGAGCCCGCCTATGTGCTCGGTTTAGATGTTAACGCTCAGCAAGATAGCGATAAGTTACGGATTTTCTACTCGAGCCTGACTACGCCCGAGGCGATTTATGAGTACCACTTAAGCAATCCCGATAGACGCGATCTACTCAAGCAGGAACAAGTGCTCGGCGGCTTCGATGCCAGCCAATATCGCGCCGAACGTTTATTTGTCACCGCCCGTGATGGCGCTAAGGTGCCAGTGTCCTTGGTGTATCGTAAGGATAAGTTCAACAAAGACGGCACCAATCCTCTGTACCAATATGGTTATGGTTCCTATGGTTACACAGTAGAGCCTGACTTTTCGTCGTCGGTGATCAGTCTGCTCGACCGCGGCTTTGTATATGCCATCGCCCATGTGCGCGGCAGCGAAATGCTCGGCCGCCCTTGGTACGATGCGGGTAAGTTGCTGAATAAAAAGAATACCTTTAATGACTTTATCGATGTCACCACCGCCTTAACCGAGCAAGGTTATGGCGATAAAAATAAAGTGGTGGCCTCGGGCGGCAGTGCTGGTGGGCTGTTAATGGGCGCGATTGCCAATTTGGCGCCTGAAAAGTACTTTGCCATTGCAGCACACGTGCCCTTTGTGGATGTGGTTACGACCATGCTCGATGAGTCGATTCCGCTCACCACCAACGAGTACGATGAATGGGGTAATCCAAACGAGAAGACCTATTTCGACTATATGCTCAGCTATTCGCCCTACGACAATGTTGCCGACCACGAGTACCCACACCTGTTGGTCACCACAGGTTTGCATGATTCACAGGTGCAGTATTTCGAGCCTGCAAAATGGGTAGCAAAACTGCGTGAAGTGCAAAATAAATGGTACAAACTGGACGATAAGGTGTTGTTATTCGACGTCAATATGGATGCTGGTCACGGTGGCAAGAGTGGCCGTTACCGTCAGTATCAAGACACGGCGCAGGAATATGCCTTCTTCTTAAGCCTGCTCGGCATGACTAAGTAGGCGCCAACGGGTGACCGATTTAGTGATTGAAGCCGCTAATTCAACTCCCTCGGCTAGCCTCCAAAAAGGGGCTAGCCAAGCTCCAGCTGTTAACCAAACTCAGCTTTCGAGCAAGCCAGAAGCGCTAGGGGCTGAGCAAGCTGTGACTTCGGAGCAAGGCGTAACATCAGAGATAGAACAAGTCTCGATGTGGTATCTGTACCTTATCCGCTGCGCCAATGGCCACTTGTACACAGGCATCACCACTGATGTTGCACGTCGCTTTAACGAACATCAATCAAGCAGCCCCAAGGCAGCAAAGTACCTGCGTGGTAAAGGGCCATTAACCCTGATGTATCAAGAGCAAGTCGGCACCCGCAGTGATGCACTCAAGCGTGAGATCGCGGTTAAGAAACTGAGTCGTGCTCAGAAGTTGGCGTTGATTGAATCTGCTGAACATAGATAGTGCGAGATAAAAGAGCTAAATCATTGGTGTACACGTGTAATGATTAAGCACTGCCATTTCAGTGACACGCCGCCCTTTCATTTAACAAGAAGTATCCCTATAGGCTCGACCGTGACATCTGCTGCATAAGGAAGTGCGAATGCCGCGATCACATGGATGTGAAAGAGCGGCCATATCGCCAACGGTCACTTCCATGCCTGTGCTTAATCCCGTTAACCTCGGAGTGTTCTGTTAGCCTGCACATATCCTGATTCTGTTATTAGTGTAAGAAAAATAGAGCAGCTAAAAGAAGAGTTGAAATGGAACTTGCTCGTTTAAATGTCATTTCTTGTGATGGTGTATTTATTGTAATTCTGATAAATTTATTTTATTACAAGTTATTAAACATATGCACTTTACTGGTTTTATGAGGTTAACGCTCATGCGAACTAAGACGTTATGTTTCAAAGGAAATTGTGCGTCATATATGTTTTTAAAAAAATGTGTATTTATAATTTCTCTTTCAATAATATCTATATCGTGTGCGCCTGTAGTTCGAGATTACTATAAGCCAATATATAGCGAAGGAGTTACATACAGTAGTGGCTGTGGAGGTTCTGGTCCTGCGAATAAAATATCAATACAGCTTAGTGATGGTGTTGAACTCGAAGTATCTAGCTCGAGTTCAGCAAAAAATAAGAGATTTAAGAATTTTCATTTTTCAGCTTCAATTATTGCTCCATCCGGAACATATTTTCAATTCGAGAGCGATGAAATTGTAATTTCTGACAATACAACAAACAAAACATGGAGTGTAAAGATAGCTGAATTAATTACACAGGCGGAGAATATTCCAAACGCTAATTCTGATGAGTCAGCTAAGAGTAATGGATATTTCAGTGTAATTCCAACATCAAAGATAACTGGTAATACCTTTTTTGGTTATAACACATTATTTGGTAAAAAGTACTTTAATTCGGGTGCATCAATAAGTATTTTTTCGAGCGATATTGAGTATAAATTGGAAGATTATTCTGTCCAGTTACCATCCATTATTATAAATGGTAAAAAATACACTATTGAACCCATAAGGTTTTTACATGTGCGAAGCATAGGTATAGACCCGCTAAATTGTTAATTTTATATGTTTTCCTGGCATCAATCAGACATTGTAATTACTAATCATGGATGGCGTAAATGTTACTAAAAGTGTTATTGCTTCTCAGTTTTATATTGAATGGTTACTTGGTTTTTTGGTTCGTAAAGCACAGTTACACCATTGAAGCTCACTCTAGATTAATGCGTGATAGTTTTGTTTTATCCCAATTTGTTAACAGCTCAATTTCCAAAGACGAGCTTTTAAGTATTGCAAAATCAAAAATAGGCATCAAGAAAGTAAAAGAACAATATAATAATCAATCGTGGGACGATAAGAAATTTGCATCGTCTGTAATCATCGAGGGTATTAGCTTCTTTTTTAACGATAAAGATGAATTAATGCAAGTAGACCACTGGTACAAAGAGTGTTCACCTTTATGGGTAAGAACGTTTTAACAAACAGATTATAAGTAGTTTATCAGAATATCGATTGCTAAATTACCTTACCGAAAAATAGGGCAAAAAGTCAGGACAGGCATTCATCGGTTATCAATGGTTGCACCAAATCCAGCATTGTTGCGCCAGTGACATTCTAAAACATGAGAACGGCGAGTCACTGGTGTGGCTCATATAAGAGCGTGCGAAAGCCTGCGGCAGGCAATTAGGGAATACTATAGCCAGAAGCCAGCCTCTCGAGCTTTTACCGAAACTAAGTTTTGCCGTGGAACTGCCCATAGGCAGTATCGATGCCGCTGCTCCTTATGTATTTAAGGTTGCTTGTAGCCAGTCAATAAAGTGTGCGTTATGCCGATTGCTTAGTAGGGCTTTATTGGGGATGTAATAGCAAAGCGATGATTTTACAGCGTTAGGGCTAACGGCTTGCAATATCCCAGCCTGTACATATTGTTGGGTGAGCGTGGTAGAGCTAAAGACCCAAGCTTGCCCTGCGAGCGCCTGCTGAATACCAAACAACTCCTGATCATAGTATTTGATATCCAATCCAGAGTCTTGCAAGCCTTGCAGTGCCAACCAGTCCGTTAGCGGCGGTGGTGGTAAGTTATTATTTTTCCACCTTGTTGTGTATATGGTCAGAGGTTTAGGACCTGCTGGCAATGATGCCGCCGCTGGTGTGGCAAACATATTAAAGAACTCTGTTTTTAATACATCATTAGGATGTTGATGGCGCAGATCCCCAAAACGCAGCGGCAGTGTAAAGGCATCATGCTGCACATCTTCGCCTGTCGCGACTTCAACTTGGGTTTGTGGGTAAGTCGCGTAAAACTGTTGTAGTGCCGGTATCAAGACCAACGCTGCAAGTGACGATGTGGTGGCGACCTTAATATGGCGTCCAGTACTCGCGATATCGTCCAAGGTTTGATTTATGGCCTGAAATCCTTGAGTGGTCACGGTGGATAAACGCTCACCAGCCGGCGTTAAACTAATGCGTCTGGCTTGGCGTTGAAAAAGCGCGACATCCAAGCGCTGTTCTAGATTGTTGATATGGTGCGATATTGCGGTCGGTGATAGTGATAACTCTAGCGCTGCCAATTTAAAACTGCCGAGTCTAGCTGCTGCTTCAAATGCTTTTAACGCTTGTAATGAAACCTGCATAGTCATCCGCCTTCGATAAGTATTAGGTGAAAATAGATGAGTTTGGCTCACCTGTAAATGCGTTTTAGTCGTTTGTCTGTCATTCGCTGAAAAACCACAATAGCTGGGTATTTTCAGCTAAAGAGAGATTCAAGATGACACATATTCTTCATATAGATTCAAGCGTTAGAGCTGTGTTAAACGATAATCCAGCTCATAACTCTATTTCTAAACAATTGGCAGAACGGTTTATAGCTAGCTTTAAAACTCACTGTGCTACAGCTGAGTATACTTACCGTGATGTCGGGATGAATCCACCAGATTTTATCAACCAACAGTGGATAGGTGCGGTGTTTACGCCGGAGGCTAAACGCTCTGCGGCGCAGCGGCAGCAATTGGCATTATCGGATCAATTGATTGCGGAGGTGTCAGCGGCCGATCTGATTGTGATTTCTGCACCTATGTACAACTACGGTATGCCTGCTCAGCTAAAAGCTTGGTTTGATCAGATTGTAAGGATTAACAAGACCTTCGATTTTGACTTGAACCGTGGCGATACCCCTCTAGCGCCATTACTGTCAGGCAAAACCTTAGTGATTCTGACGTCCTGCGGTGAGTTCGGCTTTGAGAAGGGTGGTGTAAACGAACGGCATGGGCATTTGGTGCCGCATTTACGTACCCTGAGTAAGTATTTGGGGGTTGAGCAGATTTTTGAAGTCGCCTCTGAATATCAAGAGTTTGCCGATAATCGACATCGGCAATCGTTACAGCAGGCACTGGTAAAGTCCGCAGCCATGGGGTTACAACTAGCACAACACTACGCAGGGGAAGCGACTGATGTGTAATCACTTTTTACCTGCGGTTAACCACACCTTGGCGTTGGCGCAAAAGGAAGTCGAAGGTACAGGCCTGCCGTTTTCGGCTGTGATTGTGGATGAGTCTGGGCGGATTGTGGCTGAAGGGGTGAATCGGGTACAGGCGCTGCATGATTGTACCGCCCATGCTGAAATCCAAGCGATACGAATGGCGACTCTGCTACTTAAACAAGTCAGCTTGGAGGGCATGACATTAATCGCTTCTGGTGAGCCCTGTGGATTTTGTTATATGGCGATACAGCTGGCCAAAATCAGTCGGGTCATCGTCTTAGTCGATCGCCACGAAGCTTGCCAATATGGCTTTGATTATCGTTGGACCTATCAGCTATTGCAGGAGTCGAAATTGCAAATTGAGATCAGTAAATGGCCGCAGTTGAATTATCGGCTTCAGCCATTTCGCCAAAGTTCTATTGGGTTAGCCTCAATCGGCATGTAGGTCAGTGGTATGGTTTGCGGCAGTATGACTTGCCGCATTCACTAAGGCTTTAAAACGAAGGTCGCTTTTGCACAAAGGTGTGAGTGCTTCGGCTTTATTGAGATACTCCAGCGTGGTGCGAATAGCGTCTTGATGATGGCTACATTCCCTAAAAATACGCTTTGCAATCAACAGATGTAGCTGCTGTTGGTTCAATGCGGCATGCTCATGCTGCATTTGTAAAATAGTCTCCTCTAGGGAAATGGGAGGTATTTCTCCTAGGTTGACGAGGAAGGTTTTGGCGACTGATCTGGCGTGTGAGAAATAGTCCGAGTGCGCATCTAAGGCGTAAATATGCTCGAAAATGTGTTTAGCGAGGGCTGTATTACCATTGTGATAAAAGGTTTCGCCATCAAAACAAATATCCCCTAGTCCTTCCATTATTTCTCTTGGGTTATCCGATTGAGAAAGCGATTCAATTTCTTGTTGGTATTCCGAAAACCGATCCATATTTTCGACCTTACAGGCAATACTGCGTGACTTTGTGACTATCGAGCGGGAAGGTGAATTATCTTAACAAATTCGCGGAGTTAAAGTCTGGTTATCGCAAATTTAAGTTTTATGGTCTCACAAAAAAAGATGCCACTACAAGGGGTTAGTGGCATAAAGTGCATAAGAATGTCCATGGAACGGTAACGCAAAAGGGGTGGGTAGAAGACTGACATTTGGTTGGGTACTGCAACATCAGTCTCTACGCCGGGAAGTTGGTGGAGCGGTAACGCTGTTGGTCAACGGGCTTAGTGTTTACTGACTGGGCCATCGATTTTATCGAAGCTCACATCCCCTGAACCTGCCGAGAGAATGGTTAAGCCCTTAGTGTTCACCACATTGATATCGCCTGAGCCATCGTTGATGGTGACAGTGTTTTGCACATTGGCGACGTTGATTTCACCAGAGCCATCATCGATTGTGATACTGCCTTTAATATCATTAACTTGGATACCGCCAGAGCCATCGACAATCGCCAGATTACCGTTGACTTGGCTGACTTCAATCGCACCAGAACCATCGTCGATACTGACATTATTGCCGCCATGGATAGCCAGTTCGCCCGAGCCATCTTTGACCTTAATATCCGCAGTCATCTTGTTGATCAAAATCGCACCCGAACCATCGTCTATGTCCAGCGCTAATCCGGCGGGCACTTGTAACTTAAGGTCGATATAGGGTGAGTAATTGCTAAAGCTGCTATGGGATTCAAAGTCGGCCTTAAGCTGGGCTTTGTTGGCCTTTTTCTCAAGGGTGAGAATGACTTTGCTATCGTCATTGCTATAGATATCAGCGACTAGCTTAATTTGGGTTAGGCCTTCGACACCGATAATTTCAAGACTGCCCGCACCCGTTTCGGCGACGAGTTCCTGTAGGTCTTGAGCATCTAGGCTGAGTTCACGTTGTTGGTGATCTAAATCCGGCATACCAGCGGCGTTCACATTAATAATGCAGCCCGTGAGTGACACGCCAACCGTAAAGAGGGCGACAAATCCGAGGGTGAATATAAAAGGGCGTAGTGACATTTTCTTCTTCCTTGTTATCGACACTCGACGACCGACTGAGTGCTGAGCTATTAGCGATAAGCTTGATATCAGTCGAGATTGCACATCCTATGCCAATTTTAAAATGTATTAATAATCATGTAGATAAGTTAAATGTGTCCGCTTGGACGAGGGCGGACATGTCCGCTGAATGAGTGATTTTTCCCAAAGAGTGGTGAAATTAATCACTTATTCGGTTAGCGTGTGTCGATTCAGCCCGCTTGGCTAATCGCATGACTAGAAAGGACTCATATGGATTACTTAACGACCAATACAATCGCTTGGGATGCCCGCACTCGAGTGCACTTAACTTCTGATTTTTATGATGTTGAAGGCTTTTTGAGTGGCAACACATCCTTAACGGAAATCGAGCTGAGTGAGCTTGCGGTGGCGGGCAAAAGTCTACTGCATCTGCAATGTCATTTTGGTTTAGATTCCCTGTCGTGGGCGCGAATGGGCGCAAAGGTGACTGGGATCGATTTATCCGAGGTGGCGATTGCTGAGGCGCGCAAGCTGGCGCTGCAGACGGAGTTGTCCGCCGAGTTTATCTGTAGCGATGTCTACAGCGTAGCGGGCAAGGTTGAGCCGCAAGATATTGTTTTTACCTCCTATGGCGCGATTGTGTGGCTGCCTGACTTAACACTCTGGGCGCAGACCATTGCGGCGTGTTTAAAGCCCGGCGGACAGTTTTATATGGCTGAGTTTCATCCGGCGCAGCAGCTATTTGATGGGTATAGCTATTTTAATCGGGGTGAGCCAGATATTGAGCAGGAAGGGACCTATACCGAGAATGCCGGTGATGAGCAGCAGACCTTAATGTGTTGGTCCCATAGCTTGTCTGAGGTGATCAATGCCTTATTGCAGGCGGGTTTAGTGTTGGAGTTCTTCCACGAGTTTGCGTTTAGCCCCTATAACTGTTTCGAAGGGCTAGAGGCGCAAGCCGATGGCCGTTATGTACTCACACACCAAGGGCAACAGGTGCCCTTGGTGTATAGCATTAGTGCGCGTAAGCCTGCTTAATCCTTGCCGTTTTTAACGCATGGATTAACGGCTACGGTAGACCGGATACTTAAGATATTGATTATCGTAGTAAGGGCTGCGCTCATAGAACCAGCGTAAGCGTGCCTCAGGATCGGCGGCAAACTCTGGGTTTTCCAGCGCTTTGTTAAATTCCGTCTGCAGCTTAGGATCTTCCTTAAGCATCTTGGCGGCCAGCGGCTCTACGGCGTAGTCCTCAATGTATTCGGTACGGGTAAAGATAGGGTTGAAGAAGCCCCATTGCAGTAACGAGTCCGGTGATTGTGGCTCGAGTAGTAAAATCGCCAGATCGCCTAAGGGTTGATCTGTGCTGATTTTCACTGTGCCCGCGGGCAAGGTGGTGGTCAGTTTGGCTAGTGTCGAGTCGGCCTTCACTGTGAGTCGTCCCTCGAACGCCTTGGTATTAAACACCGGATTGCTCAAGCTGTATTGCTGCAATTTAAGTTCTGTTGGCTTGCTTAAACGCGTCATCCGAATGCCGTGTAGATTTAAGCGGTCGATCACTTGTGTCCACTGGGCAGGAATATAGTAAGCACTCGGGCGAGTGACTTTAATGTCGGGCACAGTTTCGGCAATCACAGGTAGGTTCGGGTACAGCTTGGGCTCGCCTGTCCAGCGCACTACCTCGGTGCCGCTAATCGGGCTCTGCTCAAGCTTGTAATCTATGCCTTTAAAATCCCAGCCTTTAGCCAGTGGCGCCGATTTCCACGTTAATGTGATCAGTGGCGAGGCGCGGTATTTATCCTCTTGAATCGCACTCTTTAACTTAGTCGCTTGATCACCCACGGTTTTCAGGGTTTGCTCTAGCATCACATAGGTGCCAAGTACGCGCTGCTTAAAAGGTTTTAAGCTGTGGTTCTCAATCAAAATGGTGGGCAGATGGCGGGCATCACCATAACCATTAGAGAAACGTGGGCTAGGGTTCCACAGTGACATGCCTTTAGTGATGTCGGTATTGTCGACGGCAAAAATCAGCGGACCTGGGATATGACCTTGGGCGGTTAATGCCGCTTCGACCGCTGGGCGGTAGCTATTTTCGAGCCAGCGGAAACTGGCGGGACTCAAACCTTGGGCAAGGTTGTAGCCGAAGGTGATGTCGTACTGGTAGTCGATACCGTCGGTGACATGCACATCGATATACAAATCTGGTTGCCACACATTGATTGCCCGCAGCATATGCTGCATTTCTAAGGTGTCGGCCTTGGCGTAGTCGCGGTTTAGGTTGAGGTTATTGGCATTGGTGCGCCAACCCATATTGACCGGGCCACGTTGATTAACACGGTTAAATTCGCCGCTGCGCTCATGGGCATCGACGCTAAACATAGGCACAAACAGCAAGTTGGCCTTTTCGAGCAAGTCGCTCTTGTCGCCTTTGATGATATCCCGCAGTAGCATCATGCCGGCGTCTTTACCGTCGATTTCGCCCGCGTGGATCCCGGCCTGTACCAGAATCGTCGGCTTAGTGTTTTGCTTTAGCCGTGCCGATTCGTTAATGCCTTCGCTGCTGGCGACATACATCCAAATGTCGCGCCCTTGAGGGCTCTTGCCTAGGCTGACTTTCTGCAATTTGGTGGTTTCGGCCGCTAATCGGTCGAGCCAAGTAATAGTATCGTCATAGCTTGGGCTTTCGATGCCGTTGCTTTGCTCGAAGGGCGTCGCCCATTCGTTATCGGCGCTGAGTAACAGGGCTTCGCTGCCACCATGCCAAGTGATGCTCGGCGGGAGAATGGCGTCATTCACAAAGGTATTGGCGCGAGTTGCTGTTACTGCTGCTTCTGGAGTGGTTTCTGCAGTGGGCGAAGCGCTGCTGTCGGCACTGGCGTCAACCGCGTCGGTTTTAGCTGCCTCAGTGTTTGCGACTTCAGCATTGGCGGCTCCAGTCGTTGTCACTTCGGGTTGTGCGACTTCGGTATTCGCGGCAACGGCAAATTGGGCGGTGAATAGTGAACCCGCCGATAAGCAGGCAATGGCGATAACGGAAGGGGAAAACAAGCGCATGAAAACAGTCCACACATCGAATTTTTATTAGGGCGGTATCTTTTCATTAAGCCCCTGCGAGTGCAAGGGCTGTCAAGGGTTTATCTTGGTTCGAGTGAGTGATTTTCACTGCCATGCCCCGTGGTAACAGTCTATGAAGGTTTGGCGGTTTTATGTAACACGGTTTGTCCGCTATAGGCGATTTCAATAATCTCGATATCGGCGTAGAGCGCTTCGACGGCAATGGCGAGTTGATAGATAAGCCAGCCATATCCCGTGAGGGCAAATCCCTGCGCAACTTCATTGGCTAAAGGGGCCGAATTTGGCGTTTGGGCGGCCAAGCTGAGTTGTAATCTGTGCTGTAACTCCTGCTCTAATGAATTTGGTAGTGTGGGCAATGTGGCTGTTTTGCCGGCAACAAATTCACTCAGCCTATGAAGATAAGCCGTAAGCTCGGCAGCGACACGGTTGATTTGGTGGTATGCCTCTTTGTCGGCCTCCTGCCAGCGACTCAAAGGTAATAGCTCGAGTAGGGTGATCAGCCGTACTTGTTTATTCACTAATTCTGCCAGCAACACTTTATGTTTTTTCAGGGTTTGGCTTTCCCACTCGAGGGAGAAAAACAGTTTCTTCTGGGTTAATACCGCCTTCATTGCCGCCTCGAGTTCGGCGCGAAAATCTAAATCATGGTTGGCGGGGGCCTGTAGATGTTGGGTAAGCACTTTGGCCATACTGTCGATGGCATTGGCGAGCTGGCTGCGCCAGTCCTGCTTGGCCTTAATCGGAAAGATAAACAGCGATACCAGGATGGCGATAACACAACCGAGCAGAATATTCGCCGTGCGCCAGAGTGCCTCTGAGGTGTCGTGGTTCGCATCGCCCACCACGATAATAATGGTGAATCCTGCCACCAGATAGGCATAGCTGTAGCGCCCCGCCGAGATAAAACAGATCAGCGTGACCCCTAAGATCAGCAGCCCCATAATCAGCCAATAACTGTCGATAGTGGCCACTAACATCACGCCATAAGCCGACCCTAAACAGGTGCCTACCGCCCGTTGCAGGGACTTTTCAATTGCGCCGCCCACCTGTGGCAGACTCATCATAATGATCACTATGGTCACCATGCTCCAAATAAAATGCGGCGGCGACCAAATGGCGTTAATGGTGACGGCAATCAGCAGGGCGAGGCCGAGTTTAAGGGCATGAATGGCACGGAAATGACGATAGATAAAGTCGGCAAAAGGGCTTGCAGGGGCAAATACGGACATAATGCAACACTCCTTTGGACTGATGGTAGCCAAGCCATTATCGCAGAAAGGCACTGTGTCTGTGTGGCTTGGTGGATAAAGAAATACGAATTGCGAGGCGGCGCCGTTTGAGCTTAGACCAAGGCGTCGGCAAGATCACATAAATCTACATTAAGTGATATAAAATCAGTAGGATAAGATGCGGTATCTCGAGGGGTTAGGTATAAAAAAGGCTTGAATAAGTAAGCCTATTCAAGCCTTGGTATATCAATGTATTTATGCTGTTAGTTCGAGTTTGGCTCTGCGGTGTACTTATCCATAATGATGGCGCAGGCGGCATCACCCGTGATGTTGAGCGCGGTGCGGATCATGTCAAACACTCGATCGAGGGCGAATAACAGTGGTAAACCATCAATGGGAATACCGGCTGCCAGTAGTACAGCGACCACTAAAAATGACGGACCGGGGACACCCGCTTGGCCAATGGCGCCTAGGGTTGAGGTAAAGATAATTGCGGCATAGGCGGTCATCGACAGATCGATGTTGTACATTTGCGCGAAAAACATGGCGACTAAACCATAGTAAATCGCGTTGCCGCTCATATTGATGGTGGCACCTAAAGGCAGCACAAAGGCGGTGGTTGCCTTAGAAACCTTAAGATCTTCTTCGCAGGTTTCCATATTCACCGGCAGCGTTGCCATAGACGATGCCGTCGACAGTGCCATCACCTGAGGTTTTTTCATCGCCGAAATAAATTGGCGTGCCGATACCTTAGAAAATAGCTGTACCACTAAGGGGAAGAACACAAAACCGTAGATCAGAATCGCGGCCACAAACACGGCAAACAGCTTAAACACGACTTCTAAGGCATCGAAACCGAAGGTGCCGACGGAATCGGCCATCAAACCAAATACCCCAATGGGCGCAATCACCATCACACAGTTGATCATCCATACAAAGGCGTCGACGACGGTATTTAACGCCGCCATGATTGGCTTGGCGCCATCGCCTTTGACCTTGGTCAGCGCGATACCGAAAAATATACTAAACACCAGAATTTGAAGGATATTCCCGCCAGTCAATGATTCGAACACATTGGTTGGGATCATGCCAATAAAGGTGTCCATGACCCCCGGCAGTGCGCCATGTTCGGCGGTGACTTCCATCAGGCCGCTACTGCTATGGGCGGTAAAGTCGACCCCCGCGCCCGGGGTAAACACCTTGCCCATGACTAATGCCAGAGCCACGGCAATCCCCGAGGTGACAATAAAGAAACCGAAGGTGCCGACACCAATCTTACCTGCCGAGGGGCTATCGCCTAAGCTGGCGGCGCCGCTGATGATAGACACCAGTACCAGTGGGATCACTAGCATTTTGATTAAATGGATAAAGATGGTACCCAGTGGGGCGAAGATGCTCGCACTTTCGCCCATAAAACCAACCAGTGCGCCAATAATCATGGCAATAACCACTTGCACACCAATGTTGCCTAATAAACTCTTGCTTTTCATTCTTGCGAAACTCCCCAATTACCGCGGCATTTTGTGTCTTAAGACTAGTTATCTATTTACAGGCCTGCCCTCGCTTTTGGCGTAAAAGCTCAGCCCTGACACGTTTTTTGGGCGCTTAAGGTATCACAGTTGGCGTAACGGGTTTTGTGAAACATCACCAACCTTGGTTTGAAAATAACCAAAAACTAAATAACACCATGTCTAAATGGATAATATTTAAAAACTCATTCAATAAAATGATGTTTGTTTAATTTTGGCTTGGGTTTTGTCCATCGAATTGATGAATTGTGATTTTGGCTTTGATGGACGCAGATGTCCTCTCGTATTCTTGGGGCGGGTTGAGTCGCGAGAACTCCCATCTGTTACTTGTATGCATCTTGGGAGTGGTAAATAGCCTCTATGACTATGCAACTTAGTGGCTCACTCGGTTTTACTATGACAACGCCATTCGAGGACATTATGAATATCACCTCATTTTTCGGCCAGCCCGAGTCGTTACAGCGCTGGATAAGAAAGTGCATCGAACAACCGGGATTAAGTTATTGGCTGGTTTATCAAGATCTGGAACAAGGTGAATCCCTACAACTGACCACATTATTATTCCCGATAGTGGCCGATATGAGGGATCTATCGGATGACGAAATCGATGCCTTTGAGGATGGCTTAGGCCACAGTGACTATGGTTATCTGCTAAACACGGATCAAATCGAGGATGTGATTGATAATCTTAAGCAGCAAAAAGCTGAGCCCTGTGAACAGGAACTGCTTGAAGCGATTATCTTTTACTATGAGCGAGATGCGTTTATCAGCCTCTGATGGACTCCTTTACGGAGCATCGCGACTTAAGTTGAGATAAGCGCCCCGGAGGAATCAACTCAGGGGCGCGGAGGGAGTAAGGTTTACTTTGCTAGCGACTTAAAGTGGTTGTGCAGGGTATTGCTGAAGCTTTGGTCGTAGGTAAAGCGATATAACTGTTTATTGTCAGTCGTATCAAATGCCGTGTTTAGCTCAACTTCTGTCAGCAAGTTTGAGGTCACAAGATAGTAGCTCGGTTGCACCATCTGGCTCGCAATCGGATCCTCCACAATTTCAGTGATAGTTAGCAGCTTGCCGCCATTTGGGCTGGTGCTAATGCTCCATTCATGTTGGCTTTCAGGCTGACCGAAACTATCGAGAATGGTGAATTTATTCGTTGAGTCCTCAACGTAACTCTCGGGGTAAGCGAAGGGCCACAATAGCTCCACGATCACGCTAGAGGAAAGCTCGCTCGCGGTTTCAACGCCCGTTTCATAGGTGATGGGATCTTCTGCGCGGCATAACACGTCGGCCGTTTGCTTAATGTCCATGCGATATATTTGCGAAGGCCAGCTGAGTGACGCCAGTTTGAGATCGCTCGGGAGGTTTGCCAGTAAATCCTGCCAGTCGGCGGCCGTGTTTTGATACTTATGGAAATTCATTTCGACAGGGATTTCAGTGCCAGCATAAACGGTCTTTATTTTGTTACCTTCAATCACAGGATCTTTCAGGACATACCCTTGGTCGTTGCGCGAGGCATTGATCCATTTTTTCATCGGCTCATTCCAGCATTCGGTAGGGACCTCTTCTCCCGACGTGTTGTCGAAGATCATCACTGCGTCACCCGAAAATACGCCAGTAAGAGTTTGGTCACCAGTACCATAATCTAAGTTGACAAAGTGGCTGTTGCGAACGGTGGCGATATTGAGCACATGAGAGGCGTCGGTATGATTGAGCATGCTGCTAAAGACTGTATCCCAGTCAGTGCTGTTCATCGCCTTGCCATCAACTGGCGCCTCCATATAACCGAAGGACACTAAGGTGCTCTCCACCTTATTGGTGACGGCAATGGGATTGGTTTGCAGATAAGCCTCAGTGCCAAAACCATACCCTAGGATTAAATTCTCGAAGGCTTCAAATGCGGCGATTAACACTTCGATGGCTGCCAAAATTTCCACTGTGCGCTCGTTGGTGAGATTTAGCAGATAATCGTGTAACAGCAGGGTGTCGATAAATGTCGGTTGCAGGGTGATTTCGGGCGAAAGACTAAATAAATCGGCTTCAACTTGTTTAAATCCACTGGCGTATAAGGTTTTTAGTTTGGCGCGAAACTCAATCACTTGCTGTGGCGTTAAGTCGGCCTCAATCATCTTGCGATAGCGTGAAAACTCAATATTGGTCAGCGCGTTGATATGACCCGAATGATCGGGCAGGGCAACGATATTCATGCCGCCAGTGGTGGCACTGGTGTTAGCTGCGGCGGAGCTCATCGCCAATGCTGAGCGTGCAGATGACGGTGCGGTATCAATCCAATTGGCTAACAGGTAATAGTTAGGTTTTTCGGTCTCGCTTTTCCAATCGATTTGATACTTACCGTCAGTGTCCGTAGTGGTGCTCGGTTCACCCTCTGAGCAGCTTAAGTCTTGGTTGAGATCGACGCACACGTTGGCCCCGGCGATAGCGCCGATATAAGTGACTTGACCTGTGACCTTATGTGCGTATTCAGTTGGAGGCGTCGGCTCTGGCGTCGTGGTGGTGTCATCTTTATCGTCTGAGCCAGAACATGCCGTCAGCAAACTGGTGGCGATCAGCAAAGAGAGCAGTTTAGGTTTAAACATCTTGTGTCCTTACATCAATTTGGCAATTTCCATTGCACTGAGTTAGCGTGGAGTCATCTGATAACGTCGAGTATTCAACGTTTTGCAGTGTTATTCGTGGCCAAGCCAAATAGGATTAGCCTAGGTGACTAAGAAGGGAGTGAGTATCGGTCTGGATGGATAAAAATCGACGCCGCTTGTGATAAAACATGCGGCTTGATGTGAAATCCCTTTCACGACAACGTTTGGCATCCTTCCGGTCAAAATGCGGCTGTTTTTAAATCAGTCTGCATTTTCGGCAGCTATTTTTGCCTGTACAACCCATCGCCTCAATCACGCTAAAGTATTAACTTGTTTCATATTTGTTATTGCGCAATCCGTTTAGTGTTACTTTTCGCAGCAGTATTTCTATGGAGGGTAAATATTGATGCGTGTTTCTAAGCGGAGTTATTTAGCGGGGTTATTGGCAATTTCGACGAGCCTGTTGCCATTGTCGTTAATGGCGGCGGATGAGGGATTATTTACGCCTTTTCCTACGGCGAAATTAAAGGATGAATTGACGCGCCATTATGCCGAATATCCCTTTATTATCAGCGCGGGTGAACAAAGATCTGACTATCGTTTTAAGCCTATCTTCGGTCAGGTCCATCAGCAAAAATATAAATTAGCGCCCGAATATAGCCCAGCGCATATTCTCGACAATTACCGTGAGCAGATTAAAAAGCTTGGTGGCGAAGTCCTATTCGAGTGTCTGCTTGAGGCCTGTGGTGATTCTCGCTTATTGCGAGAGAAAATTGCGCTGTTGGATGGTGTTATTGGTGTTGAAAGTGGTTACTTGTTTGCTCGAGTGAAGAACGAGCAAAAAGAGTTTTATACTGCCATACAAGCCGCAAATCTGAAGAGTTCTGCGGGTATTCATATTACGACGCTCGAGGTGATCCCCGAGCCGCTAGATTTAGTCACAGTTAATGCTGCATTTTTGCAGCAGGCGCCTAAGCAAATCGAGTTTAAAGATAATCAAAAGAAGGATAAGAACGGCGCCGAGGATCATCCGCTTATCAGCCGCCTAAAGGGAAGCTATATCCAAGACTTTAAACGCCAAGGCTTTGCCAGCACTGCTTTTGTGTCTTCAATGGATGCAAGCAATAAGCCTGTGCTGGTGGAGCGTGCGGGTAAGTTGACTCAAAATGGCTATTCAATACCAAAGGAATATTCGGGTTACGAGGTGTTCACTAACTACAAGGTGGCATTGGCTAAACTCGGATTCGAGACGCAATTTGAGTGTCAGGGAAAGGCCTGTGGTAGGGAGGATAAGTTTATCAAAGCCATCGATTCTCTAGTGAATATTGGTAACGAAGACAGCCAGTTTTATGCTTGGTATACCTTAACGCGCCCCGAGGGGAATGTGCATGTGAGCACTTATACCATTGGTTATATCGGCGGGTTATGGACCGACCTGCGGGTGTTGGAGGAGACTGAGCTTAAGGATGATCGCGTGGGGATCAATCTTGAGGCGCTGACCGACCAAATCGAAGCTAAGGGGCATGTTGCCTTAGAAGGGCTGTTATTTGAGTACGATAGCGACAAGTTGTTGCCCGAGGCGCAGCCCGTTGTCGAGGTGCTTGCGAGTTACTTAAAGGCAAATCCTAAGCGTGCATTTTATGTGGTGGGTCATACCGATGACAAAGGTAATCAAGCCTATAACCAAGGTCTATCCCAACGCCGCGCGGTGGCGATTGTGAAGTTATTGACCACGAGTCATGGTATTCAAACTCAACAATTGGAAGCCGTAGGGATAGGTGAACATGCTCCCGTTGCTAGCAACAGTGATGAGGCGGGGCAGCAGCAGAATCGCCGTGTCGAGTTAGTATTGAGATCGGATAGTAAGTAAACCCAATCGTTTGATTCAATGGATATAAAAATGGCGTCAGCTCTTGTCGAGTTGGCGCCATTTTTGTTTATCTGCGATCGCTCAGCCGACGTCTCTGCCAAGCGATATTCAGGCTAAGGCTAAGATAGTGCCGGGAAGGAGAGCGAACTGCCAATTCCTAATGGCAGACCTAAGGCCCAGTAAGCGAGTAAGAAACCGCTCCAAAGCAGCAGAAAACTGATTGAAAACGGCAGCATCAGCGCCACTAAGGTGCCAATGCCTGATTCCTTAACGTATTTTTGGCAAAACACCACAATCAACGGAAAGTAAGGCATCAGCGGGGTAATGATATTGGTCGACGAGTCGCCCACGCGGTAAGCGGCTTGAGTCAAATCTGGCGATACGCCCAGCTCCATTAACATGGGCACCATGATGGCACCAATCAAGGCCCATTTGGCCGATGCCGAGCCGACTAATAGATTGACGAACGCGGTGAGAAACACAATCCCGACTAATGTTACGCCCATAGGAAGGGCCAATTCTTTCAGCGCCAACGCGCCTTTAATCGCCATTAATGCGCCTAAATTGGATTGACCAAAGGCATAAATAAACTGAGCGCAGAAGAAGGCCATGACAATGTAATAACCCATGCCGCTCATGGACTTACTCATGCCTTGAATAATGGCTCTGTGGTTATTCGCCGTGCCCGCAACGTAGCCATAAACTATGCCAGGCACGAGGAAGAACACAAAAATAATCGCCACAATGGAGCGCATTAAGGGAGCCGAGGCACTGGTTAGCGCGCCATCGGTACCACGCCAGGCAGAGTTGTCACCATAGGCGGTAAACACCAACCCTAAGGCACATAACAACATAGCGCCCATAGCGAATTTGAGACCGCGGCGCTCATGGGGCGCCAGCTCATCAAGCGTTGGCAGTGTGCTGGGATCGCCATTCACCGCGGTACTTTTTAGACGCGGCTCAATCACTTTATCCGTTAAGAACCAGCCAACTAAGATAATTAACACGGCTGAAGCCGACGTAAAGAAGATATTATTTAGTGGGTTAATCGTTAATGTGGCGGCCGCTGGGTCGGCCGATAATCTTGCTGCTGCCTGAGTTAAGCCCGCTAACATAGGGTCAAGGCTCGATGGCACACCCACGGTCGCAGAAAAACCGCCGGATACGCCAGCAAAAGCGGCGGCAATACCGGCTAGAGGATGACGACCCGCGGCATAGAAGATCACCGCGCCGAGTGGGATAACCAGTACATAACCCGCATCAACCGCGACATGGCTCAGGATACCTACGGCGATCAATACCGGGGTGAGTAACATCTTGGGGGTCACCGATAAAATCGAGCGCAGCCCAGCATTAATAAAGCCGGTATGCTCAGCCACGCCAAGCCCCAGCATAGCAACCAGCACGACACCGAGCGGCGGGAAAGTCACAAAGGTGGAGACTATGTTCGAGGTAAACGCAGTCAGTGCGCCGCCTTCGAGCATATTCACGACTTGAATGGGGTTGCCAGTACGAGGGTCGATTTCATCAAAACTGACACCCGATAATCCCCAAGAGATCAGCCAGACTAGGCCCAGAAACATCGCAAATAACACCGCCGGATCGGGCAGTTTATTGCCGACGACTTCGACGCCATTGAGAAATCGCTGGAATCCAGTGACAGGTTTATGGTTTTCCATTTGGGTGCCGCTTCCTAAAAAATGATGATTGTTATCTGTGATTATAAAAACGCAGCATTAATTTAAGCTTGGTTTAACTAATCGATAAGAAATAAAACACATAAAAATCTATTGCAGTGACTTTAGTGCGGCAGGCTCTTAGCCATAAAATCAACAGGCAAATAAAAAGCGCGGATTCATCGCTGAACCCGCGCTTTTTTACTCAATAATGTGTTTGATTACATTATCTAAATGAGTCCGCTACCCGCTTATGCCTTTGGGCCAGCGTTACGGATGGCATCTGACACTTGGTACTTAGCGAAGTTCTTAGTGAAGGCTTCGGCCAGTTTTTGAGCGTATTCGGCGTACAGTGCCTTATCGCTCCAAGTGTTCACTGGGTTGAGTAGGTTAGTGTCTACACCGGGTACCGCCACAGGCACGGCCAGATTCAGCGTCTCTAAGTGTACGGTTTCGACGTTTTTCAGCTCACCGCTGACAATCGCATCGACAATGGCGCGCGTCGTTGGGATGTCGAAACGTTTACCAATACCGTGTGGGCCGCCAGTCCAGCCAGTGTTAACTAGGTATACTTGGCTACCGAATGACTCGATACGCTTCATCAGCAGCTCTGCATACACGCCCGCAGGACGTGGGAAGAAAGGCGCGCCGAAGCAAGTAGAGAAGGTTGACTGAATCGCCGAGGTTGAACCGATTTCAGTCGAACCGACTTTAGCGGTGTAACCAGAGAGGAAGTGGTAAGCCGCTTGCTCTTTGCTCAGGATAGAAACCGGTGGTAATACGCCAGACACGTCGCAGGTTAAGAACACAACAGCGTGCGGCTCGGCGCCACGGTTGTCTTCTTTACGCTGAGCGATATGCTCGAGCGGGTAAGCTGCACGGGTGTTTTCCGTCAGGCTGCTGTCTTTGTAGTTAGGCACGCGGTGTTCGTCCATGACCACGTTTTCCAACACAGTACCGAAGCGAATCGCATCCCAAATCACTGGCTCGTTCTTTTGGCTCAGATCGATACACTTGGCGTAGCAGCCGCCTTCGATGTTGAATACGCCGCCTGGTGCCCAGCCGTGCTCATCGTCACCGATCAGGAAGCGTTTTGGATCCGCAGACAGGGTGGTTTTACCTGTGCCTGACAGACCGAAGAATAGGGTAGTGTCGCCATCTTTACCTACGTTTGCCGAGCAGTGCATTGGCAATACGCCTTGGGCTGGCAGCAGGAAGTTTTGTACAGAGAACATCGACTTCTTCATTTCGCCAGCGTATTTCAGGCCCGCTAGCAACACTTTGCGTTCGGCAAAGTTTAAGATCACCGCCGCATCTGAATTGGTACCATCACGCTCAGGAACACAGACGAAGTCTGGCGCGTTGATGATTTGCCATACAGGCTTGTCTTGACGGTTAAATTCTTCTGGGATGATAAAAAGGTTGCGGGCGAACAGTTGGTGCCAAGCGTATTGAGTCGTCACACGCACTGGCTGGTAATGTTCTGGGTCTGCACCGACTTCGAGGTCAGATACAAACAACTCTTTATCGGCGAGGAATGCTTCTACACGCGCCCATAATCCTTCAAAAGCACCGGGTTCAAATGCTTGGTTGACGGGTCCCCATTCGATGTCAGCCGCTGAACTATCTTCTTTTACAATGAAGCGATCGCCAGGAGAGCGACCTGTGCGGGTACCAGTTTTAGCAACCAGTGCGCCGTTTGCAGTCAATTCACCTTCGCCGCGTAGCAGGGCAAATTCGACCAGTTGTGCTGTTGAGGGGTTGTAGTGAACGCGGTTTAATCCATCCGCCATAGTGAGGTCTCCATTGACTTGTATTTGTAAGGTTATTTTTTTATCGATCGTCTGCCGATTTTGTTTTTATTTATCGCGCTAGTCGTGCTAGGCGACAAAGTGTGCCGATTGTATCCTATCCGTGGGTAAAGTGTGAGCTGGATCATTGAGGCGGTACAAAAAAGGGCACCCTAAGGTGCCCTTTTAACAGTCAATTTTGACTTACTGCTGGGTATTTGAACCAGTGCCGTTGGCATAAATGGCTGCGATATCAATGCCATCGAATACGTATTTCGCATTGCAGTATTCACAGCCCATTTCGACCTTACCGTCTTCGGCCAGAATGGCTTCGACTTCGGCTTGATCAATTGTTTTGATCGCGGCTGCGCTGCGCTCACGTGAGCAAGTGCATTTAAAGCTGACTTCGATAGGATCGAACAGACGCACTTCTTCTTGGTGATATAGGCGGTGCAAGACGTCCTGCGCATCTAAGGTGAATAACTCTTCTGCCTTGATGGTCGCGGTCAGCTGACACAAATGCTCGAAGTCGGCATTGTGGTCTTCTTGGCTTGGTAATACTTGCAGGAACATACCCGCAGCTTGTTTACCGTCGGCAAATAACCACAGTGCAGTAGGTAATTGCTCTGACTGGTTAAAGTAGTCTTCAACACAGGCGGCTAAGGTTGGCTTGTCGAGGGCGACCACGCCTTGGTAACGCTCGCCTTCATCTGGTGTTAAGGTGATAACCATATAACCTTGGCCAAACAGATCGGCTAGGCTAGCATCGTCGGCTAACTCACCTTCCCAGCGCGCAATACCGCGTAATTGCTGCTGATTATTGCCATTGATCACCGCCAGTGATACTGGGCCGTTACCCTGCAACTGCACGCTGATATCGCCACTGAATTTTAAAGTGGCGGTTAACAGCGACGTTGCCGCCAGTAATTCACCCAGCAGGATTTGTAACACGGGTGGGTAAGCGTGTGAGCCAATCACCTGTTGATAGCTGTCTTGTAACTGTACGAGTTCACCACGCACATCGGCATTGTCGAACAGGTAGCGGTTTAAAATATCTTGTATCATCTTGTATCTCACTGTTAGGTAACTTTTACGTAATTCTTAGCATTCTTTAAAACGGATAAGTTGGCGTCGTTGCTTTTTATCCGGTTTATGGTCGGGCGCAGGATTATTGAGAATATTCAATCGTCTTGCTTCGGCGTTTACCGCACGCTTGGCCACACTAGCAGCCGTTTCTTCGTACAATTCCTGCGCAATCGTCGCGCTTTGGCGCATTTCAGATAATTTTTTTATGACGATCTCTTTATCGTCATATCCCTGTCGTATCTTAAGGACGGCACCTATCTCGGCATTCTTACTAGATTTGGTGCGAGCACCGTTGTAATGTACTTTGCCGCCGTTGATCATTTCTTTGGCAATGGCACGGGTTTTATAAAAACGTGCGGCCCATAACCACTTATCGAGTCGAACGCTGCCACTGTCGCCTGAACTTTGCGTCATAGTGTCTCCAAGATAAAAGCTCGATGAGCTCACATGCTGAGCAATAAAATGCCTAAGTCGCATTGCGATGATGTTAAAGGGTGGTGTGCTTCACACCCTTTTGAGGCGGGCAAAGTTAGCATAAATGGCCAATTTTCGCCAATTGCAATACTGTTATGGGCTTGTTGCCAAATGCGGCCTAGGTTAGCATGTGGCGAACATTATAAATTTTATAATCAGAACAGAGACCTGTATTGAGGGTCCACATAAATATGGATTTATTAGATAAAGTTATCGCTAAAGCTGTAGGTATCCCGCATAAGCCATTGAGTCAGGTTGTTTTCTGGTTTGGTTTTATTCTGAGTTTACTCTTAGCCGCGCAAATTACATGGAAACTCGTACCTAGTACCTCATCCCCAACGGCTTGGTCGCCAACGGCTGTCACGACAACGGGCAAAGGCGCTGGGCAAGTTGATCTTGCGGGATTACAGCAGCTTGCATTGTTTGGTCGAGCCGATGCCAAATCGGATAAACCCAAAGTGGAAGTGGTTGAGACTGTGACCGATGCGCCCAAGACTTCCCTCTCTATTCAATTAACGGGTGTGGTGGCTTCAACCGCCGATCAAAAAGGCCTCGCGATTATCGAGTCCAGCGGTAGCCAAGAAACCTACAGCCTAGGCGATAAGATCAAAGGCACTTCGGCGTCGCTAAAAGAAGTCTATGCCGACCGGATTATCATCACTAACGCGGGCCGTTACGAGACCTTAATGCTCGATGGTCTGGTTTACACCAGCCAAAGCCCAGCGAATCAGCAATTACAAAAGGCTAAGAGTGAAAAGGCCGAAGTGGTTAGCCGCGTTGATCAACGCAAAAATACTGAAATTTCCCAAGAGCTGGCCGAATCCCGCAGTGAACTCTTAGCCGATCCCAGCAAAATTACCGATTACATTGCGATTTCTCCCGTTAGACAGGGCGAAAGTGTCGTGGGTTACCGTTTAAACCCAGGTAAAGATGTGAACCTTTTTAAGCAAGCGGGCTTTAAACCCAATGACCTTGCTAAATCGATTAATGGATACGACCTGACTGTGATGAGTCAGGCGTTAGAAATGATGAGCCAATTGCCTGAATTAACTGAAGTTTCCATCATGGTTGAGCGGGAAGGACAATTGGTTGAAATCATGTTTAGTTTGCCGCAATAACACGCGTTAGAGGAAAGTAAAATAATGAATAACAAACGGATTCGACGCAAACTGATTGCTGGAGTTGTGGCTGGCGCCACTATGCTGACCTCGCAATTTGTTTGGTCTGAACAATATGCGGCCAACTTTAAAGGCACTGATATCCAAGAATTTATCAACATCGTTGGTAAAAACCTGAATAAAACCATCATTGTTGACCCGACCATTCGCGGCAAGATCAACGTGCGCAGTTATGATCTGCTCAACGATGAGCAGTATTACCAATTCTTCCTCAACGTGTTGCAAGTCTACGGTTATGCCATCGTCGAGATGGAAAACAACGTCATCAAGGTCATTAAAGACAAAGATGCGAAAACCGCGGCGATTCGTGTAGCTAACGACAACGACCCAGGTTTAGGTGATGAAATGGTCACCCGCATCGTGGCGCTGTATAACACCGAAGCCAAGCAGTTGGCGCCGTTGTTACGTCAGTTAAACGATAATGCCGGTGGCGGTAACGTAGTGAACTACGACCCATCGAACGTACTGATGCTGTCAGGCCGCGCCGCTGTAGTGAACAAGTTAGTTGAAATCGTTCGCCGTGTAGATAAACAGGGCGATACCTCGGTACAAGTGGTGCCGCTCGAATACGCCTCTGCCGGTGAAATGGTGCGAATTATCGATACCCTTTACCGCGCGACAGCTAACCAAGCGCAGCTCCCTGGCCAAGCGCCTAAGGTCGTTGCCGACGAGCGTATTAACGCCGTCGTGGTCAGCGGTGACGAAAAGAGCCGCCAACGCGTGGTTGAGCTTATCCATCGCCTCGATGCCGAGCAGGCCAGCACGGGTAACACTAAAGTACGTTATTTACGTTATGCCAAGGCTGAAGACTTGGTTGAAGTGCTGACCGGATTTGCGCAAAAGCTTGAGGGTGAAAAAGATCCAAGCGCCCAGGCTGGCGGTAAACGTCGTAATGAAATCAATATTATGGCCCACACTGATACTAACGCCTTAGTGATCAGCGCCGAGCCAGATCAAATGCGCACTATCGAGAGCGTGATTAACCAACTCGATATTCGCCGCGCTCAAGTATTAGTTGAAGCCATTATCGTGGAAGTTGCCGAAGGCGATAACGTCGGCTTTGGGGTGCAGTGGGCATCTAAAGCGGGTGGTGGTACTCAGTTCAATAACTTAGGCCCAACCATTGGTGAAATTGGCGCCGGTATTTGGCAGGCTCAAGATGTAAAAGCTTCTCAAACTTGTACTGGTTCTGGGGACAATCAGACCTGTACAGACAACCCTGATACCAAAGGTGATGTGACCTTACTTGCCCAAGCCTTAGGTAAAGTGAACGGTATGGCCTGGGGCGTGGCCATGGGTGACTTTGGCGCCCTAATACAAGCAGTGTCGGCCGATACCAACTCGAACGTTCTAGCAACGCCTTCGATTACCACTTTAGATAACCAAGAAGCCTCGTTTATCGTCGGTGATGAAGTGCCGATTCTGACCGGTTCTACCGCCAGCTCAAACAACAGCAACCCATTCCAAACCGTTGAACGTAAAGAGGTTGGGGTGAAGTTAAAAGTGGTGCCTCAGATCAACGAAGGCAACGCGGTTAAGCTCGCCATTGAGCAAGAAGTCTCGGGTGTGAACGGTAACACGGGTGTGGATATCTCCTTCGCGACTCGCCGTTTAACCACCACTGTGATGGCTGATTCTGGGCAAATCGTGGTACTCGGTGGTTTGATTAACGAAGAAGTCCAAGAAAGTGTGCAGAAAGTGCCATTCCTCGGTGATATTCCGGTGCTCGGACACTTATTCAAGTCTTCTTCCAGTAAGAAGACCAAAAAGAACCTGATGATCTTCATCAAGCCCACCATTATCCGTGATGGTGTGACTATGGAAGGTATCGCTGGCCGTAAATACAACTATTTCAGAGCATTACAACTTGAGCAGCAAGAGCGCGGCGTGAATCTGATGCCAAATACTCAAGTGCCAATCCTAGAAGAATGGAATCAATCTGAATACCTGCCGCCGGAAGTGAATGAGATTTTAGAGCGTTACAAAGAAGGCAAAGGGTTAGATACCAATATGCGTAAAACGGACTCGACCCTCAAGTCGCTGGATGAAAACAAGAACAAAGACAAAACACAATGAGTGAAATACAAGTAACCCAAGTCGAGGATTTAAGCCTAGTTTCTAACGAACTAGGGCTTGAAGCCGAAGGTGATGAGGTATTTCGCTCCAGCAGCAAAGAGCGTTTACCCTTTGCCTTTGCCCATCGCCATGAGGTGATTTTAGCCTATGGCGATGATGGTGCCTTGAACCTGTTTTATACCGCCAAAACCCCATTAGCAGCCATGCTCGAAGCGCGCCGCTACTCGGGCGCGGATTTGCCGCTGGTCTTGCTCGAGCCGGGCAAGTTTGAGGCGAAATTAACCCAGGCCTATCAAGCCAACTCCTCCGAAGCGCAGCAGCTGATGGAAGATATTGGCAACGAGATGGATTTATTCACCCTCGCCGAAGAGCTGCCGCAAACCGAAGATCTGCTCGAAGGCGATGATGATGCGCCTATTATCAAGCTGATTAACGCCTTGTTATCTGAAGCGATTAAAGAAGAAGCCTCGGATATCCATATCGAAACCTACGAGAAGCAGTTGGTCGTGCGTTTCCGTATCGACGGTGTGCTGAAGGAAGTGCTTAAACCGAATCGTAAGCTGTCATCCCTTTTGGTGTCGCGGATTAAGGTCATGGCGCGTCTCGATATCGCCGAGAAACGTGTACCACAGGACGGCCGTATTTCGCTGCGGATTGCGGGTCGTGCGGTGGACGTGCGGGTATCGACCATGCCATCGAGCCATGGCGAGCGTGTGGTGCTGCGTCTGTTAGATAAAAACGCTGGCAATTTGGACTTAAAACAACTGGGGATGACCGACAGTATCCGTGCCCAGTTTGACGAGATTATCCGTCGTCCACACGGCATTATTCTGGTGACAGGCCCTACGGGTTCGGGTAAGAGTACCACGCTGTACGCGGGTCTTACCGAGATTAACTCTAAAGATACCAATATCTTAACCGTTGAAGACCCAATCGAATACGAGTTAGAAGGTATAGGTCAAACTCAAGTGAACACTAAGGCGGACATGACCTTCGCCCGTGGTCTGCGTGCAATTCTGCGTCAAGACCCGGATGTGGTGATGATCGGGGAAATCCGTGACCTAGAAACCGCCCAAATTGCGGTGCAGGCATCTTTGACTGGTCACTTAGTGATTTCAACCCTGCATACCAACACGGCCTCTGGCGCGATTACCCGTCTGCAGGACATGGGCGTAGAGCCTTTCTTAGTCTCATCGAGTTTGCTCGGGGTACTAGCCCAGCGCTTAATTCGTACTCTCTGTCCAAAATGTAAGACAGAGCATGTGCCCGATGAGCGTGAGCGTGAGCTGCTGGGAATGGCAGCAGACGATCATCGCCATATTTACCGCGCCAATGGCTGTAAGGCCTGTGGTAGCAGTGGCTACCGTGGTCGTACGGGTATCCATGAGCTGTTGCTGGTCGATGATAATGTGCGCGAGCTGATCCACGGTGGACGTGGCGAACTGGCGATTGAGAAATATATCCGCCAGTCGGTGCCAAGCATTCGCCACGATGGCATGAGCAAGGTGCTCTCAGGTATCACCACTCTAGAAGAAGTCCTGAGGGTGACCCGCGAGGAGTAAGCTATGCCAGCATTTGAATATAAGGCGCTGGACGCCAAGGGAAAACAGCTAAAAGGGGTGATTGAGGCGGATACCGCCAGACATGCCCGTAGTCAGCTGCGTGACCAACGCATGATGCCGCTGGAGATTTTGCCGGTCACCGAAAAGGAAGCCAAGGCAAAAGGCACCGGATTCTCGCCCTTTAAACGCGGGATTTCGGTGGCGGAGTTAGCGTTAATCACCCGTCAAGTCGCCACACTAGTTGCGGCGGGCTTACCGATTGAGGAGTGTCTCAAGGCGGTCGGCCAGCAATGTGAGAAGGCGCGCTTAGCCAGCATGATCATGGCGGTGCGCTCCCGCGTGGTGGAGGGCTATAGTTTGGCCGACTCTCTTGCCGAATTTCCGCATATTTTCGATGACTTGTACCGCGCCATGGTGGCCTCGGGTGAAAAATCCGGCCACTTAGAAGTGGTGCTGAACCGCTTAGCCGATTACACCGAGCGCCGCCAGCAACTGAAGTCCAAACTGCAACAGGCGATGATTTACCCCATTATGCTAACGATTGTCGCCATTGGGGTGGTATCAGTGTTATTGGCCGCAGTGGTGCCAAAAGTGGTTGGCCAATTTGAGCATATGGGCGCCGAGTTACCGGCGACGACCCGTTTCTTAATTGCCGCCTCAGACTTTGTTCAACACTATGGTCTGTTTGTTATCTTGGCGATCGGTATTTTGCTGGTGGTGTTCCAGCGTCTACTCAAGTCACCGATTTTCAAGATGAAATACCATACGTTTTTGCTAAAAATGCCGGTGATTGGCCGAGTGAGTAAAGGCCTCAATACCGCGCGGTTTGCGCGAACCTTGAGTATTTTATCCGCCAGTTCGGTACCTTTGTTAGATGGGATGCGCATTGCCAGCGAAGTGTTGCAAAATGTGCGGGTGCGAGCGGCAGTGGATGATGCCACGGCGCGCGTACGGGAAGGAACTAGCCTAGGTGCAGCGTTGACTAACACTAAGCTATTCCCAGCGATGATGTTATATATGATCGCCTCGGGGGAGAAGAGTGGTCAGCTCGAGGAAATGCTTGAGCGTGCTGCGGATAACCAAGATAGGGAATTTGAGAGTAATGTTACACTGGCGCTGGGCGTGTTCGAGCCCATGTTGGTGGTGAGCATGGCGGGGGTTGTACTCTTTATCGTGATGGCCATTCTGCAACCTATTTTGGCACTGAACAATTTGATTAGTGGCTAGTTTTTAAATTTATGGATTATTGCCTCTTTGGACTCAGAGATGGCGCAGGTTTTTCTAGGAGATGTAGTCGATGCAAATGAACAAAAAGCACAAGGGTTTTACCTTACTCGAAGTGATGGTGGTAATCGTTATCCTCGGTATTTTGGCATCTATGGTGGTGCCAAACCTGATGGGCAACAAAGATAAAGCCGACCAACAGAAAGCGGTATCTGACATAGTGGCGCTCGAAAACGCCTTAGATATGTACAAGTTAGATAACGGTGTTTATCCAACGACTGAACAAGGTTTAGAAGCCTTAGTACAAAAACCAACAATTTCACCCGAGCCACGTAACTACCGTGAAGAAGGCTATGTGAAGCGTTTACCACAGGATCCATGGCGCAATAACTACTTACTGTTAAGCCCAGGCGAAAACAGCAAGTTAGATATCTTTAGTGCAGGCCCAGATGGTCAGCCAGGTACCGAAGACGATATCGGTAACTGGAACTTACAGAACTTCCAATAAGATGTTAACGCTGCGCCACGCCGGCTTCACCTTGATGGAGGTGATGCTGGTGATTTTGTTAATGGGACTCACCGCGGCAGCGGTGACTATGTCTATTGGCAATTCAGGCCCACAACAGGCGCTGGAAAAAAATGCGCAGCAATTTATCGCCGCCACAGAGCTAGTGTTGGACGAAACCGTATTGAGCGGTCAATTTATCGGTATCGTGGTGGAAAAAACCAGTTATCAGTTTGTTTATTATAAAGATGGTAAATGGAATCCATTGGAGAAGGACAGAATTCTGTCTGAAAAACAAATGGAACCCGGCATCGCGCTGAATCTGGTGCTCGACGGTTTACCCTTAGTGCAGGAGGATGAGAAGGACGAGTCGTGGTTCGACGAGCCCTTAATCGAGCCTTCTGCGGAAGATAAGAAAAAGCACCCAGAGCCGCAGATTTTGCTGTTCCCGAGTGGTGAAATGAGCGCCTTCGAGCTGAGCTTTATGACCAAGACCGACAAGGGGCCACTCGATGTGTTAGTGGTGGGCGATGCCCTTGGCCGTTTAACCCTAGGGCGACCCGATGAAATACGCTAAGGGTATGACCCTACTCGAAGTCATTGTGGCCTTGGCGGTATTTGCCATTGCCGCCGTCTCTATCACCAAAAGCTTAGGTGAACAGATGGCGAATATGCCGATTCTGGAGTCACGCACTCTTGCCCAATGGGTGGCGGATAATCAAATGGTCGACGCCAGACTCGACCCGCAATTTCCCGAATTAGGCAAAAAAGAAGGGCAGGTTGAACTCGCGGGTAAGGATTGGTACTGGCGCAAAGAAGTGGTGAAAACCACGGATGATAACTTTCGCATGATCCGCATTAGTGTCAGTGAAGATGAGCGTTATCAGCGTATTGCAGCACAAGTGAGCAGTTATGTCCTTAAAACAAACTAAGGCTCATAAGGGATTTACCCTGCTGGAAATGCTGATCGCGATTGCGATTTTTGCCATGTTAGGTTTAGCCGCCAATGCGGTATTAAGCACTGTGCTGACCAACGATGAAGTGACCCGTAACTTCTCGGTGCGTTTAAAGGCATTGCAGCAAGGCTTTGGCGCGATTGAGCGCGACCTTGGGCAGATGGTGGCGCGGACACCCAGATTACTCGAAGGCGGCCGTGGTACCACAGTCTTCCAAACGGGTAACGATATTTTAGATTCGGAATCAGAGGCCTTAGTGTTTTACCGCTTAGGCTGGCTCAACCCCGACGGCATATTGCCCCGTGGCAGCATACAGTCAGTTGCCTACGTGGTGCGCGAAGGAAAATTAGAGCGTTGGTACTTTCCGTATCCCGAACCCGAGTTTGGCGCCGAGCCAATGAAGACTGTGCTTATCGATAAGGTGCTCTCGGTCGAGTATTCCTTCTTTATGGAGGACAAATGGGAGCGTAAGGTCGAAGCGACCAAGTTACCCAAAGCCATCGCCATGGAAATTGAGATTGAAGGCTTAGGCAAAATTCAACGTAAGTTTATGTTGCCCTTGGGCGCGGCGGCGCCAGAAAAGTCCAATGATGAGGACAACAAGAACGATAACGCCGATGACAATAAAGACGACAACGGCGACCAAGACAATAACGGCGATGGCTCGGGTAACGGTGAAGAAGATCCCGGCAAAGGTGACCCAGGTAATGAGGATGGCGCATGATAAAGCGAAGTCCGACTAAACAACGTGGTGTCGCGCTGATTGTGGTGTTGTTGATCGTGGCTATGGTGGTGATTATCGCCACCAATATTACCAGCCGAAATCAGTTGTCGATGCGCCGCACCTTAAATTTAGCCCAGTACGATCAGGCCTATTGGTACGCGATTTCCGCTGAAGAGCTGGCGAAAAAGATCCTCAAACAGGACTTAGACGATTCGGAAGGCCGGGTACACAAGCAACAATATTGGGCCATGAGCGACGTGGTATTTCCGGCGGAATATGGTGAGATTGCAGGCAAGATCACCGATATGCGTTCGTGTTTTAACTTAAATGCCTTGTCCGTCACCACAAAAGATGTGGAAAACGGTCAACCTAAATTGCCGTTAGCGGCAAAGCAATACAAAGCGTTATTAGTGAGTTTAGGGATGGATGATTTTACCGCGGATCATCTGACCCAAACCCTCAAGGATTATATCGACGAGGACACGGTCGCGAGCCCATATGGCGCCGAAGATGCCGAGTACGAGGCACGAAATGTGCCATATCGCGCCGCAAATACCCTGATGAATCACAGGAGTGAGTTGCGGGCGGTGATAGGTTATACCCAAGATATTTATCTGAAATTATTGCCTTATATTTGCGTCATTCCAGGGAATGACAGACAACTGTTAAACGTGAACACCATAGAGGTTGAGCAAGCAGCGCTGCTGGCGGCCATGCTGGATAATCAGATTTCGGTTGGCGAGGCCGAAAGCATTATCAACCAACGCCCCGGCGATGGTTTTGCCAAGATCGATGATTTTTATGAATCCTCCTCAATGGGGTCGATTAAATGGGAAGATGCGATGAAGTCCAGTTTTGTGGTGGACAGTCAGTACTTCCTCCTCGCCTCGGGCGCAAAGGTCGACAACGCCATTTTTAGAATGGAGAGCGTGCTCAAAAAGAGCAGCGGTAACAAAATGGATGTGCTCACCCGTCAGTTTGGTGGACAAAAATAATAGCAAACAAGCTCAATCTTTTAAGATGGAAGCTGGTGGAGAAAAACTGTGAGTGAACGGCTATTTATTCGCTTAGGCAGAACCGCAGAGCAGGCATGCTCTTGGCTGGTTTGGTCCGAACAAGAACAAGAAATTATCGCCTCTGGTGAACTTGCCAACGCCCAAGGTTTATCAACCTTAACCGAGCGCGCGGGAAATCGGCCTATCGATGTATTGGTGCCAGCCTCCGCCATGACGCTCACCAGCGTGAATCTGCCCGAAAAAGGCCAACGCCAAGCCTTAAAAGCCCTGCCTTTTATGCTGGAAGAAACCATCGCCGATGATGTGGATGCAATGCACTTTACCGTTGGCCCACGCAATGGCGATGCCCTCAGCGTGGTAGCCGTTGCCCATGAGCAAATGCAAACTTGGCTTAGCTGTTTGGCCGAAGCAGGTTTAAAAGTGAAGCGTATCGTGCCCGATTGCCTCGCCTTGCCATTGCAGGAATGCCAATGGGCGGCAATGCGTTTCGGTAACGAGTTATTACTGCGTACAGGATTAGGAACCGGCCATAGCCTGCCTTTACCTTGGCTGCCAGTCGCGATGAAGCAACTGACGGCGCAGGCCGACGAAGTGTCGGTCGCCAGTTACACTGAAATGGAGCTGGACGGCGTTGAACTTAAGCCACAGCCGCTCGATTTGCCTATGTTGGTGCTAGCGCGCGGTATTTTACATGCGCCCATCAACTTACTCACGGGTGTGTATACGCCGAAGCGCGAATACAGTAAGCATCTGTTGCAATGGAAAAATGCCGCAATCGTGTTAGGCGTTGCCATTGTCTTGTCCTTAGTCAATAAGGGCTTAACTATCCATCAGGTGAATGGCCAGATTGCCGATTTGAAGGCACAGAGTGAGGCTATTTATCAACAAGTGGTGCCGGGGAACTCACGCATTGTGAATTTACGTTCGCAGATGGAAAGCCAGCTGCGCGCACTCCAAGGCCAAGGTAGTGGTGCTGAGTTTTTTGCGATGCTCGATGGTTTGCAGGACGCCTTTAAACAAGTGCCTGAGCTGAAACCAAATACCCTAAGATTTGAGAGCGCCCGTAATGAAATCCGCATGCAAGTTACGGCCAAGAATTACGCGCAAATTGAGAAGTTTAAAGAGATAGTCGGCCGTCGCTTCCAAATGGATGGCGGTACGATGAACAGCGGTGAAGATCAGGTCACCAGTACCTTAACCTTGAGGAGCAAATAAGATGGATAATTTGCGGACTTGGTGGCAAGGGCTTGCATCGCGCGAGCAGCAAATAGTCGGATTCGGCGCCGTTTTCTTAGTGATCGGCGTGTTTTACTGGGGTATCTGGACACCCATTGCCAATGCCGAAGCCAATGCTCTTCGCAACCTAACGGCGCAGCAGCAGACACTGACCTATGTAAAGCAAACGGCGAATAAAATCGCTGGCTTAAAACAAAGCGGCGCTAAACCGACAATGTCAGGCAGCTTAAGCTCGGTCGTTAACCAAACGGCGGGCACTTACGGATTAGTGATCACTCGTATGCAGCCCCAGGGCGATAAAATCCAAGTGTGGATGGATGATGTGCCATTCGATGCCTTACTCAATTATTTGAGTGACTTAGTGCAGAAAAAAGGCCTATCACTTGAGAGTGTTGATTTGGCAGAGGCCGACGCGGCTGGCTATGTCAAAGTAAGACGTATCCAACTAGCGCAATAGGTTAAGGTGTAGCTGTGAGTTTGATAAAAAAAATCATTATAGGTGTACTGGTTTATTTAGTGTTTTTACTGGCGTTATTTCCCGCCAGTGTTGCTGTGCGCCTCGCACCACTGCCTGCAAATGTGGGGATTTCTGGCGTGAGTGGCAGTATTTGGTCTGGCAGCATTGAAACCTTAAATCTGCAGCAACGCCAATTGGAACAAGTACGCTGGGAGCTGAGCCCTTGGGCGTTGTTTTTAGGTAAAGTGAAGCTGGATTTTCAAGTAGGTAGCCGTGCAACCCCAGTGAGTGCCAAAGGGGTAATCACTTGGTCAATGGGCGGTATCAGCGCTCAAGGATTGCGTTTTGAAGCGCCCGATAGTTTCTTGATTGGCAATGCAAAACTGCCCTTTAGAACCGAAATTAACGGTGAAGTCAGCTTGCTGGTGGAAACCCTAGAACAAGGTAAACCTTGGTGCGAGCAGTTATCGGGTAAGTTGTTTTTAAATCAAACCAATGTGAAGAACCAATTCGGCAATTATCCTCTGGGTAATATCGAGTTGGGGCTGAGTTGTGTTGAGGGTAAAGCCCAGCTTGCCACCGATGAGAGTAAAAACCAGTTGGGGATTATCGGCACGTTACAACTAGACGAAGGCAATATGGTCAAGGTTGCCGCTAAAATTAAAGAAACCAACGAACAGCCAGAAGATATGCGTAAATCCCTCGGTATGCTCGGCAAGCGTGGTAGCGATGGTTACTTCCCTGTAGTTTATCAAGGCCGTATTCCAGGGCTTTAATCTTAGAAAAGCTCGTGCATGATTCGATAAAGGCACCTTAGGGTGCCTTTTGTATTTTAAGGGATTAACCCGCCAGATCGGCAAACAGCAGGCGATAGTCGCTAATAGCCGGAAAATCATTGAAGGTTTTAGCCGGTTTTTGGCTATCGGGATTGCTAATCCCCAGTTGATGCCCCACGCCCGCTAAGCGCGCCGCATTCAAAATCGGCTCGCTATCATCGATAAACAGGCAGCGCTCTGGCACTAGGGCGAATTTTTCAAATAGCGTTTGCCAAAATTGTGGGTGTTCCTTGGGATAACCCGTTTCATGGCTTGAAATCATCGCATCTAAGCCGTTCGCCAGTTCAGTGTGCTCCAGCTTAAGCGCAAGACTCTTAGGGTGGGCATTGGTGACTAAGATACGTTTTTTCCCTGCGGCGGCGAGGGCATCGAGAAAAGGCATACTGTCTTGGCGCAGCTGGATACGGTCAACTAAGTTACGGTGAAGCCCCATAATGTCGAGCTGCAGCTCGGACTGCCAATAATCGAGGCAATACCAGTCTAACGTGCCCGCGACTCTGCCGTAGGCTTGTTCCACCAGTTGTTGTGCCTGGCACTGGCTTAATCCCCGTTGCTTGCTCAGCTCCTGCGGCACCAGACTCAGCCAAAAATGGTTGTCAAAGTGCAGGTCGAGCAGGGTGCCATCCATATCGAGCAGTACAGTATCAATCTTCTTCCAGTCAAACATGGGATGTCCTGTGTGGTTGCTATTTGTCCAACAAAAAGTGGCGAATATATTCCGAACGATAAAATATGTTTTCAGATGTTTTGTATTTGTTTTGCACTATCCTTATTTGGTGTCTATTTTGTTTATTGTTGGTTAAATTTTGCAGGTTGAAATCGGTAAGTCGAAATGATTATACCGTGAATTCAACACTGCTTTGGATAACTGCCCTAGATTGTGTGGGTAAGAAGTTCATTTATCCACATAAGTTTATTTTCACCCAGATTATGGTTAGGTGTCTTAGTCGTACGCTTTGACATTTCTATATAAATAATGATTTCAGAAAGCAAGGGATTGAATGGCGGCTCAATTACATTTTATTTCGGGTTTACCTCGTTCTGGCTCCACGCTGCTTGCGGGAATATTGAGGCAAAATCCACGTTTTCACGCTGCTATGAGTAGTCCTGTTGCGGGACTTGTGAATGGCGCCTTGGAGCAAATGGGCGCAGGAAGTGAAAGCTATTCCTTTTTTGATGAACAAAAGCGCAAAGCCATTTGTCGAGCATTGATCGATGCCTACTACAGCGATAAAAGCCAAGCAGTTATTTTTGATACCAATCGTCTATGGACAGCGCGTCTTCATCAGTTAGTTGAATTAGTTGATGATTTTAAAGTGATTTGTTGTGTGCGAAATCCTGCATGGATTATGGATAGCTTTGAAAAAATTTACCGTAAAAACCCCTTTGACTACAGTCGGATGTTTAACGCAGCTACTCGCCAAACCGTATATAGCCGCTGCGAAGCTCTTATTAATACTGGTGGTAGTGTGGGGGCCGCTTGGACGGCATTAAAAGAGGCTTATTACGGCGAATATTCAGAGCGATTGTTATTGGTGGATTACGATCTGCTGACTCAGCATCCTGCTCGCACTCTAGAATTAATTTACCGCTTTATTGGCGAGCCTTTGTTTGCGCATGATTTCGATAATGTCGATTATTCAGAGAATGAGTTTGATCAAAACCTAGGTGTAAAAGGTTTACATAACGTTGGTAGAAAGGTGGAGTTTAAAAGTCGGCGCAGCATTTTGCCGCCGGATTTATTTGTGAAGTACCAAGAAATGGACTTCTGGCTGGATACTACTGGCACTGCAGCCAATATTATTGCCAGTAAAAAGTCGCCAGTAATACCAGTTAAAAACTAAGGAACTTAGAGTACTATGGCAAACAAAATTCTTACCGGGTTGTCTTCTCTGTTGCTTCCCTTTGGGCTTTATGGCGCGCCCGTGCAGCTTTCTTCTGGTTATTCACGTTCGTATCTTTCGGCTACGGCTCAAGGAAACCCACTTCCAGTAAGCACTGCTGCATCTTCAAAGGTGCTACGCGGATTAGCGCCTGAAAAGGCTAACGACCTAGATATAATTGGTGCCTACCTCGTTAAGGAGTTGGTGGTTATTGATTCTGCTGTACCGGACAAACAACTCTTTTATCGTGGCCTTAAACCCGGGATTGATATTGTTGAAATCGATTCGAGCCAATCTGGGGTACGTCAACTAAAGACTATTCTCGCTAAATATCATGACCTTACTGCAATTCACATTGTCTCCCATGCGCAAGAGGGGGCCTTATTACTCGGTAACTCTCATATCACTGCCGAGAATATCAAGAAAGAAGTGGAGGTTTTCGCTGCCTTAAATGGTGCAGTACGCGAAGGTGGTGACCTGCTGTTTTACGGTTGTGAGTTAGCGGCAAATGCTGCTGGTGAGGAGTTGCTGGATATAGTTCAGCACAACACTCATCTGGATGTGGCTGCATCAAACAATTTAACTGGAGATGCACGGCAACATGGTGACTGGAACTTAGAGATTCAGCGCGGTCATATTGAGACTGAACTGGCCTTTACCGAAAAAGCGCTTAAGGATTTTTCTGCGGTCTTAGGTCAGTATACGCCAAGGAGTTTTTGCCCTAGCACATATGTTTCCAACGCAGCCAATATCACTTCTACAGATACACACTACACCATTACAACCTCTCCTAATTCATTGTTTTGTGGCCCAAATGGACAAGTTGGTTACTCAAGTTCACTTTCACCTACACACACTATTACCGTGACAGGCAATAACGGAGTTTTTAATCTCAGCCAGCTTCAAATAGGCGGTGGGACTTGTCCAACTAACAAGGTTTATGGCTATAACAGTAACTCATTAGTTGTTTCGTCGACTAGCAATCCTCCAGATCCTACGAACTTTAAAACAGATATTAATATGTCCGCTTTTAGCGGAATAGCTATCGATAAGTTTGTTATTAAACTCTCTAGTTGTGCTGGTTTATCGGGTATCACCTCATTTACCGTGCCCGATCCGGATAATACGCCGCCAACAGTAAATTCAGTGAGTTCGAGTGTCGCAAATGCTACGTACAAAGTGGGTGATGTTATTGGTGTTCGGGTGAACTTTAGTGAGGTTGTAAACGTTATTGGCACTCCACAGTTAACCCTTGAAACTGGTTCAACAGATAGGGTAGTGAATTATTCAAGTGGTACAGGGACAAGTGCACTGCTCTTCAATTATACGGTTCAGGCAGGGGATACTACGTCCGACTTGGATTATGTGACAACGAATCCCCTGTCGCTCAACGGCGGTTCTATAAAAGATGCTGCGGCCAATAATGCAACACTGACATTACCATCTCCGGGTGCTGCCAACTCTCTAGGGGCCAATAAAAACATCGTCATAGATGGCGTGGTGCCTACTGTGTCATCGGTCACTTCAAGCACAAGCAGTGGCACTTATAAAGCTGGTGATGTGATTAGTATCCAGGTGAATTTCAGTGAAACAGTTAATGTGACCGGTACGCCACAACTGACGCTGGAAAATGGATCAAGTAATAGGACTGTGAACTATTCGAGTGGGACAGGTACTAGTTCGCTCACATTCAGTTACACAGTACAAGCGGGAGATATCTCCAGCGATCTGGATTATGTGGCAACAAATTCCCTTGCACCCAATGGCGGTACAATTAAAGATGCTGCAGGTAACAATGCGACTTTAACTCTTGCATCGCCTGGAGCAGCAAACTCCTTAGGTGCGAATACAGCGATAGTGATTGACGCGGTGACACCTTCGGTGACGAGTATCGCCCCCAGTGGTGGAGCAGTATCAACTGATACCAGTGTGGATTTCACGGTGAACTTCAGTGAGTCAGTGAACAATATTTCCACCGATGATTTCAGCTTAGTAGCAACTGGCGGTGCAATGGGCACAATTGCCAGTGTGTCTGCTAGTACAGGTTCCAGTGTGACAGTGACGGTCAGTGGTATCAGTGGGAATGGCTCGATCAAGCTCAATCTGAACGGTTCAACAAACATTTCAGATGCCGCAGGTAATTCAGGTCCTGCAGCCTATAGCAGCGGTACAACCCACACGGTCGCAATTCCTACTGCACCAAATGCACCTACGATAGGTACGGCTACAGCGGGGGATGGTCAAGCAAACGTGACCTTCACAGCTCCTGGCAGTAATGGTGGTTCGGATATTACCACTTACACCGCAACAGCTAATCCTGGAGGGGCGACAGGAAACTGTGCTGGTCCTGCAGCCTGCACCATTACAGTTGGATCATTAACCAACGGTACTGCCTATACCTTCACTGTAACTGCGACCAATGCTATTGGAACTGGCTTGGCATCAGGGAGCTCAAATGCAGTAACTCCGAAAGCTGATCAGATCATTACTTTTGCGCAACCTGCCAATTATAACTTTGGTGCTACACCAACGCTGACGGCGACTTCTAATTCAGGACTGACAGTAAGTTTCTCGTCGTCAACCTCAGGCGTTTGTACTATCACTTCCGGTGGCGCGCTTACCTTTGTCACTGCCGGTACTTGTACTATAGATGCCGATCAATCCGGTAACGCTGCGACTAATGCCGCTATGACGGTTACGCGTTCGTTTGCTGTTAATGCGGTAACACCGACGGCACCAACAATCGGTACTGCAACCGCGGGGAATACTCAAGCATCGGTTAGCTTTACCGCTCCTGTAAGTAATGGCGGTGCAGCGGTTACGGGTTATACAGTTACCTCTAATCCCGGTGGTTTTATTGGATCAGGAACCAGCTCGCCAATTGCTGTTACTGGTTTGACAAATGGAGTGTCCTATACATTTACCGTTACCGCGACCAACTCTGTCGGGACAGGTTCTGCTTCCGCAGCGTCCAATTCTGTTACTCCAGTGTCACCTCAGACAATTACTTTTACGAATCCTGGTGCACAGAGTTTTGGTTCCTCGCCAACTTTAGTCGCGACATCCGACTCAGGGTTAACAACGACTTTTACTTCATCAACTACAGGGGTTTGTACTATCACAACGGGCGGAACCCTGACGTTCGTTACGGCTGGTTCTTGTACCATTAACGCTGACCAAGTGGGTAATTCATCCTACTTGCCTGCAACTCAAGTTTCCCAAACCTTTACAGTTAATCCTGCATTGCCTAGTGTTCCTACAAGTGTAACTGCGACGGCTGGGAATGCTCAGGCAAGTGTGGCCTTTACCGCTCCGGTCAATACTGGTGGCACGAGTATTACAGGTTATACAGTAACAGTCAGCCCTGCGGATGTTGCACCAATTAATGGTTCAGGTTCACCGATAGTAGTGTCGGGTTTAACTAACGGGCAGGCTTATACTTTTACTGTCACTGCTAATAACTCAGCAGGAACTGGTCCTGCATCAGCAGCATCCAACTCGATAACCCCCAAAGCGACTCAGATCATTACTTTCAATAACCCCGGTGCGCAGAACTTTGGTTCGTCACCAATGTTTAGTGCGACTTCTGATTCTGGTTTGTCACCGACCTTTACTTCATCCACAACTGGTGTCTGTACGATCACAAGCCTTGGTGCTGTGACATTCGTCACTGCGGGAACTTGTACTATTAATGCAGATCAGTCTGGTAACGCCAGTTATTTACCAGCGACTCAAGTTAGTCGTTCCTTTACAGTGAATGCTGTTGTTCCTGGTGCGCCAGTCATTGGCACGGCGACAGCGGGTGATGCTCAAGCCTTGGTGAGTTTTACCGCTCCAGGATTTAGTGGTGGTACAGCAGTTACGGGATATACCTTAGTCTCTACTCCTGGTGGTATTACCGCATCGGGTGCTTCTTCACCCATCACAATTACGGGATTAACCAATGGAACTTCCTATTCATTTACTGTAGCTGCGACAAATTCGGCTGGTTTAGGTAGTGCTTCAGCGGCAAGTAACACAGTAAAACCCAATGGCGCACCAGTCATTAATGGCACACCAACGTTAACCGTTAACCAAGGTGCGTTATATAACTTCGCGCCAGTAGCGACTGATTCCCTTGGAGATAGTCTAACGTTTAGTATTAATCAGACTATTTCATGGCTGACCTTTAATAGCGTAACGGGAGCTTTATCTGGCACACCTTCTAATCAAGATGTGGGTGTGATTAACGGTATTGTGATCAGTGTTTCTGATGGTTCACTGTCTGCCAGTCTTCCTCCCTTTGATCTGAGAGTGATTAACGTCAACGATGCACCGACCATCAGTTCAACGGCGTTAACGAGTGCCACTCAAGATGCGGCCTATAGCTACACCTTGGTGGCGACGGACAGCGACGTGGGCGACAGTCTCACCTTAAGCGCCGTGACACTGCCAAGTTGGCTGAGCTTCAATGCGGCGACGGGCGTGCTGAGTGGTACCCCAACTAATGCTAACGTCGGCAGTCATGCAGTAGTGTTACGTGCCACGGACGGGGATGGTCTGACGATTGACCAGAGCTTTACGATTGTGGTGGCAAACGTTAACGATGCACCGACTATCAGCTCAACGGCGTTAACCAGTGCCACTCAAGATGCGGCCTATAGCTACACCTTGGTGGCGACGGACAGCGACGTGGGTGACAGTCTCATCTTAAGTGCCGTCACACTCCCAAGCTGGTTGAGCTTTAATGCGGCGACGGGGGCTCAGTGGTACGCCAACTAATGCTAACGTGGGCAGTCATTCGGTAGCGTTACGAGCAACGGATGTGGATGGCTTAACCGCAGACCAAAGCTTTACGATTGTGGTGGCAAACGTCAACGATGCACCGACCATCAGTTCAACGGCACTCACCAGTGCCACTCAAGATGCGGCCTATAGCTACACCTTGGTGGCGACAGACAGCGACGTGGGCGACAGTCTCACCTTAAGCGCCGTGACACTGCCAAGCTGGCTGAGCTTCAATGCGGCGACAGGCGTGCTGAGTGGTACCCCGACTAACACTAACGTGGGTAACCATTCGGTAGCGTTACGCGCCACGGATGTTGATGGCTTAACCGCAGACCAGAGCTTTACGATTGTGGTGGCGAACGTCAACGATGCACCGACCATCAGTTCAACGGCACTCACCAGTGCCACTCAAGATGCGGCCTATAGCTACACCTTGGTGGCGACAGACAGCGACGTGGGCGACAGTCTCACCTTAAGCGCGGTGACCTTACCAAGCTGGCTAAGTTTCAATGCGGCGACGGGCGTGCTGAGTGGTACCCCAACTAATGCTAACGTCGGCAGTCATGCAGTAGTGTTACGTGCCACGGACGGGGATGGTCTGACGATTGACCAGAGCTTTACGATTGTGGTGGCAAACGTTAACGATGCACCGACTATCAGCTCAACGGCGTTAACCAGTGCCACTCAAGATGCGGCCTATAGCTACACCTTGGTGGCGACGGACAGCGACGTGGGTGACAGTCTCATCTTAAGTGCCGTCACACTCCCAAGCTGGTTGAGCTTTAATGCGGCGACGGGGGTGCTCAGTGGTACGCCAACTAATGCTAACGTGGGTAACCATGCGGTAGTGTTACGCGCCACGGATGTTGATGGGTTAACCGCAGACCAGAGCTTTACGATAGTGGTGGCGAACGTCAACGATGCACCGACCATCAGTTCAACGGCGTTAACGAGTGCCACTCAAGATGCGGCCTATAGCTACACCTTGGTGGCGACGGACAGCGATGTGGGCGACAGCCTGACCTTAAGCGCCGTCACACTGCCAAGCTGGCTGAGCTTTAATGCGGCGACGGGCGTGCTGAGTGGTACCCCGACTAATGCTAACGTCGGCGGTCATGCAGTAGTGTTACGCGCCACAGACGGAGATGGTCTGACGATTGACCAGAGCTTTACGATTGTGGTGGCGAACGTCAACGATGCACCGACCATCAGTTCAACCGCACTCACCAGTGCCACCCAAGATGCGGCCTATAGCTACACCTTGGTGGCGACGGATAGCGACGTGGGCGACAGTCTGACCTTAAGCGCCGTCACACTGCCAAGCTGGCTGAGCTTCAATGCGGCGACAGGCGTGCTGAGTGGTACCCCAACTAATGCTAACGTGGGTAACCATGCGGTATTGCTACGAGCAACGGATGTTGATGGCTTAACCGCAGACCAGAGCTTTACGATTGTGGTGGCGAACGTCAATGATGCACCGACCATCAGTTCAACCGCACTCACCAGTGCCACCCAAGATGCGGCCTATAGCTACACCTTGGTGGCGACGGATAGCGACGTGGGCGACAGTCTGACCTTAAGCGCCGTGACACTGCCAAGCTGGCTGAACTTCAATGCGGCGACAGGCGTGCTGAGTGGTACCCCAACTAATGCTAACGTCGGCAGTCATGCAGTAGTGTTACGCGCTACGGACGGAGATGGTCTGACGATTGACCAGAGCTTTACGATAGTGGTGGCAAACGTTAACGATGCACCGACCATCAGTTCAACCGCACTCACCAGTGCCACCCAAGATGCGGCCTATAGCTACACCTTGGTGGCGACGGATAGCGACGTGGGCGACAGTCTGACCTTAAGCGCCGTGACACTGCCAAGCTGGCTGAACTTCAATGCGGCGACGGGTGTGCTGAGTGGTACGCCAACTAATGCTAACGTCGGCAGTCATGCAGTAGTGTTACGTGCCACGGACGGAGATGGTCTGACGATTGACCAGAGCTTTACGATAGTAGTGGCGAACATCAACGATGCGCCGACTATCAGTTCAACGGCGTTAACGAGTGCCACTCAAGATGCAGCCTATAGCTACACCTTGGTGGCAACGGACAGCGATGTAGGCGACAGTCTCACCTTAAGCGCCGTCACACTGCCAAGCTGGCTGAACTTCAATGCGGCGACGGGCGTGCTGAGTGGTACTCCAACTAACGCCAATGTCGGCAGTCATGTGGTGGTGCTACGCGCAACGGACGGAGATGGTCTGACGATTGACCAAAGTTTTACGATAGTGGTGGCGAACGTCAACGATGCGCCGACTATCAGTTCAACGGCGTTAACGAGTGCCACTCAAGATGCAGCCTATAGCTACACCTTGGTGGCAACGGACAGCGATGTAGGCGACAGTCTCACCTTAAGCGCCGTCACACTGCCAAGCTGGCTGAACTTCAATGCGGCGACGGGCGTGCTGAGTGGTACTCCAACTAACGCCAATGTCGGCAGTCATGCGGTGGTGCTACGTGCCACGGACGGGGATGGCCTGACGATTGACCAGAGCTTTACGATTGTGGTGGCAAACGTCAACGATGCACCGACCATCAGCTCGACGGCAATAACGAGTGCCACTCAAGATGCAGCCTATAGCTACACCTTGGTGGCAACGGACAGCGATGTAGGCGACAGTCTCACCTTAAGCGCCGTCACACTGCCAAGCTGGCTGAGCTTCAATGCGGCGACGGGCGTGCTGAGTGGTACTCCAACTAACGCCAATGTCGGTAGTCATGCGGTGGTGCTACGTGCCACGGACGGGGATGGTCTGACGATTGACCAAAGCTTTACGATTGCGGTGGCAAACGTTAACGATGCACCAGTTGCTACCAATCAGACAGTAACGCTAGAAGAAGATAGTTCGCTGATGATCACGCTTGCCGCTGAGGATGCCGATAATGATCCTCTGACCTATGAGATCACCTCGCAACCTGCCTCTGGTACCTTAGAGCAACATGGTAGTGTCTGGCTCTATACGTCTGAGAAGGATTTTAATGGTACTGATTCTATTAGCTTTATCGCTAAAGATGCAGAGTTAAGCTCAGAGCCTGCGACAGTCACCATTACGGTTACGCCAGTGAACGATGATCCTCAAGCTGTCGATGACAGCTATACCTTAACCAGTACCCCCAATGACACCTATTCGCTGGCGGTGTTGGCAAACGATGTGGATGTTGATGGTGACACCTTAACCATTGATGGTGCTACTGCGGATATTGGTAGTGTGCAAATCACCTCGGATGGACTCAGTTTTACCGCGCCCGAGGCTTATGTAGGCCCTGTTGCACTGCGTTATACCATTAGCGATGGCAACAAAGGCCGAGCAACCGCCAAAGTGAATGTGCTGATTGAAGGCGCTGACTCAGCGAATCAACCCGTGATCACCCTACCTGATGATGTGGAGGTAAATGCGACTGGTCTGTTTACGCGGGTGAAACTCGGTTTTGCCAAGGCGGTTGACCGTAATGGGCATCCATTACCTGTGTCGCTGGTGAATAAGAGCTTGTTCTTCGCCCCTGGCAACTACTTAGCCTATTGGCAGGCAGTGGATGGCGAGGGTAATAAGGCGATTAAAGCGCAGAAGGTCAAAGTCAATCCATTGATTTCACTGAGCAAAGATCAAGTTGTTGCTGAAGGTAATCAAGTGACTGTGAGTGTTCACCTCAATGGTGAGGCGCCAAACTATCCATTGAGTATTCCATACACAGTATCCGGTTCAGCCGATAGCAGCGACCATGATTTGGTTGATGGTGTTGTCGAGATAACCTCGGGTCAAATGGCAGAAATCCACTTTACTACTCTGAACGATGGTGTGACCGAAGGGAATGAAGAGGTGCTTATCAGCCTAGATTCAAGCCTGAATCTTGGTAGTAAGCAGCAGACTCAAGTGGTGATTACCGAAGCCAATATTGCACCACAGGTCAGTTTAGCGGTGACTCAAGCTGGCCAGCAGCAAGTCATTGTCGCGCAAAATGGCGGTGATGTGCATATTCGTGCCACTGCCTCCGATGCCAATGAGCAAGATACATTGACGCTGACGTGGGCAAGCGGCGCGTTAAGCTTGCAAGCGGATGCGACAGGCATGACATTCTCTCCAGCCGCGGTGTCACCGGGGATTTATCCTGTGAGCCTAACGGTGACCGATGATGGTTCGCCTGTGCTGTCGAGTACCGAAACAGTGTACATCGTAGTGCGTCCAAGTTTAGCCGCATTGACGAGTGCCGATACGGATGGCGATTTAATTCCCGATGATCAAGAAGGCTATAGCGACAGCGATCGTGATGGCATCCCAGATTATTTGGATGCAAATAACGACTGTAATGTGATGCCTGAAGGTGAATTGCAGCCAGTCTACTTCTTGGCCGAAGGGCAGGCGGGCGTCTGTTTACGTTTGGGGAATATTGCCCTAAGCCGTGGACAGAGCGGCGTGCAGCTACAGCCAGAAGCCGTGGCAGAAGATGCTTTAGCCGCAAATGTGGGCGGTATTTTCGACTTTATCGCCACGGGCCTACCACAACAGGGCCAAAGCTATAGCTTAGTATTGCCACAACGCTCACCTGTTCCTGCGAATGCCGTCTACCGCAAGTTCAATGCTCAAGCGGGCTGGCGAGACTTTGTAATTGATGCAAACAACACTGTTGCCAGTACCGAGGGTGAACGTGGTTTCTGCCCGCCACCAGGGGATAGCCGTTGGACGCCGGGATTAACTGAAGGCCATTGGTGTGTGCAGTTGACCATCGAAGATGGCGGCCCTAACGATGATGATGGTGTGGCTAACCGTACTATTGTTGACCCAAGTGGTGTTGCTGTGATGCTCAATGGTAACCACTTACCTGTCGCCAATCCCGACTCGGCAGCAATTGCTTGGAACCAGAGTATTGATGTGAACGTGCTTGCCAACGATACGGATAGCGATGGGGATAGTTTGAGCGTCACACAAGTGATTAGTGAGTTTGGCACTGTCACAGTGTTAGCGGATCAACGGATCAGTTACATGCCGGCGGCAGACTTTATCGGCACCGATGTGTTGGTGTATAGCATTACCGATGGCAAAGGTGGTACGGCAAGTAGTGAGCTGACGATAGTGGTGAATGGCAACACTGCACCTGTGACTGTCGACGACAGCGCCGCCACCGATGATCGTACCAGCCTGCTTATCGATGTGCTAAGTAATGACACCGATGTGGATGGTAATACGTTGACCCTGCTAAGTGCGACGGCTCAACAAGGCACTGTGACTATCGAGGCGAATAAACTGCGCTATATCCCTAAAACAGGATTCGATGGTGTGGATACCGTGACCTATAGGATTAGCGACGGCCAAGGTGGTGAAGCGACGGGGCAAGTGCTTATCACAGTGAAAGCCTATCAAGAGGTCATTATCGATAATAAGTCAGGAGGAGGTAGTATGACCTTATGGGCGTTGGCATTTATCTTGGTATGCGCGATGTTGCGTCGCCGTGAGTTACAGCGATTGGCCTTAGGCTGCCTGTTATTGCTCAGTGTTACGCAACAGGCGCAGGCAACAGACTGGTATGTTGAGGGTTTTATTGGCGAAGCTCAGGCCGATAAAACACTGCCTGAGTTGAATACCCAAGTGGGAGAGGGACAGCTCCTCAACGTCGATGACTCGGATACTGCTTTTGGGGTGAGTCTGGGTTATCAATGGACGCCGACCGTAGCGTTAGAACTGGGCTATGCCGATTTTGGTGAAGGAAGTGCGAGAATTAAGGGCGCAACGCTAACGCCGGAGCAATACCATGAGTTGGTGAAAGCCGTCACTCCAGTCCTTGCCGATGGGGTTATGTTGGGCTTGAGATTTACCTTGTTGCAGCATCAAAGTTGGCGCTTTGAAGTGCCCGTTGGCTTGTTCCATTGGCAAGCCGATATCAGCAGTACCATGGGGAATACCACGATCAAGACCGACTTAGATGGCACCGATTGGTATGCGGGAGTGCGTTTCAGTTACCAATTTAGTGATGCTTGGTCTGTAGGCTTAGGTTATCAATATATTGATATTGAACCGAATGACCTATTGAGCTATCAACTCAATCTGCGTTATCAGTTTTAGTTTATGTCGACATTAAAAGGGGCTTAGCCCCTTTTTTGTTGGTGAATTTTCGCGATAAAAAGCGGAAAGTTTTAACCGCTTCTCCTTTGTCGTGGCTGAGTATGTGATTTAAATCCCATGGCTTGGATGGTGGTCTTTGGAATAGCCGCACTAAATTCAGGTTGTAGATTAAAGACAGGATAGTAAGATTGTCACTTATCCTAGTTAGTTTGTTGCTATTTTTATCCAGGGGCAGTTATGTCGCAGCGGCACCATAAGCCGGAAATCTTACATACCGAAGTTGTCGCTAAGAGCCGCTTGTTTCAAATCGAACAGGTCCATCTTAAATTCTCCAACGGTGTCGAGCGCCAGTATGAGCGGATGAAAGGTGGTAGTCGTGGCGCTGTGATGGTGGTGCCCATTCATCAAGGCAACATGCTGTTAGCCCGTGAGTATGCTGCTGGCACCGACAATTACGAGCTAGGTTTTCCTAAGGGATTAATAGATCCAGGTGAGCAAGCTATCGAAGCGGCCAATCGAGAATTGCAGGAAGAAATCGGTTTTGGGGCGCGTAAGCTGACATTGTTGAAAGAACTTAGCCTTGCGCCGGGTTATTTCTCTAGCAAGATGCAAATTTTCATAGCAGAAGATTTATATGAAAGCCGTCTCGAAGGCGACGAGCCTGAACCCATAGATGTGGTGCCTTGGGCGTTGGCCGAGTGGGAAGCGTTACTCGATAATAGCGATTTTTCCGAATCTCGTAGTGTGAGCGCATTGTTTTTAGCGCAGAAACACCTACAACTTAAATAATCTTTTTCGTTAAAGCGTTCAGCAACTGAGTGCTTGTAAATCATTCGCGAAGTTTGCGATTGGAGTGGTTATGAAGCCAGAAGAGTTAATCGACGAGGTGATTGCGATAGCAACGGATGCGGGTCGCACTATTCGTGAGATTTACCTCAAGGGTAATTTTGAGCGAGAAACCAAGTCTGATAATACCCCTGTCACCTCTGCGGACCTGGCGGCGAATAAGCTGATCTGTGAACGCTTAGCCGCATTGACGCCCGATATTCCTATCCTGTCTGAAGAGGCTGCCGATATTCCCTTAAGCGTGCGTGAAGGCTGGAAACGTTATTGGTTAGTCGATCCTCTCGATGGTACGGGGGAGTTTATTGCCGGTAGTGGTGACTTTTCGGTGATCATCGCGCTGGTGGAGCACAATCGTCCGGTAATGGGTGTGGTTTATGTGCCGATGACGCAGGTGTGTTACTACGCTATCGCTGGATTAGGTGCCTATAAACGGACCGATAAGCAAGAAGTGCGTATTAGCAGTCGGCAGATTGAGCACCGTGAGCAAGTTTCCCTAAGGTTAGCTGTGAGTCGTCGTCAGGATCCTCAATCTGTGTTGACCCTGTTCAATCAGCCTAAGCACTGTGAGCTGGTGGTCATGGGCGGTGCGGCCCTGAAGAGTTGTCTGGTTGCCGAAGGGCGCGCCGATTGTTATGTGCGAGTCGGGCCGACGGGGGAGTGGGACACCGGCGCCGCGCAGATTATTATTGAGGAGGCGGGTGGTCAGCTCATGGATACCGAGCTGCAGCCTTTAACCTATAACGAGCGTGAAACGCTTGAAAATCCTAACTTTATTGTTGTTGGTGCGCCCAATTTAGAGTGGGATAAGATTTTAATTGGTGAATAGTTTTACATGCAGTCTATCCGTCCAGTATTAAAGTCAGAGTTAGCCGATGTTTTTCAACTTGAGCAGGCTATCTTTGGCGATCATAGTTATCCCGATTTTTTCTTCCGCCAAGGGTTTGATTGTTGGCCTGAGCAGTTTCTGGTTGCCCTAGATGATAGCGGGGAGCTTTTAGGCTATTTGCTCTGCGCTCAAAGTAGCGACCCTGCCTGTATGTGGATTCTATCCGTGGCGGTGAGTGAGCAAGCCCGCGGCCAAGGCATTGGTAAACAATTAATCCAACAATGTTTAAGCCAACTACCACCTCAGGTGAAGCGGGTGGATTTAACCGTCGATCCCCATAATCCTGCCCATGGTTTATACCAGCGTTTAGGATTTGTCGATACCGACTTCGAAACGGACTATTTTGGCGCTGGGGCCGATAGGGTCGTGATGAGTTATCACTGCCGCTAGGTAAAAGTTCAATGTTGAAACGGTGTCCTCGATTGAGGGCGCCGTTTTTTTTATGCGCTAAAAGTTAAATTTCTACCAAGGTTCCCATCGAGCGAATACCTCAAAATTAGCCCTTCTTCCCTCATTTTTATGCCTTTTATTTCATGCTGTACGCAAAATAAACTTATTTTGAACGTTGTTTTTTATTTTTGAGACTGTTAATCTCACTGCATTCAACAGGGAGTGAGACCTATGGCGAGACGCAAAGAACATAGTCATGATGAGATTCGTGCTATGGCAGTAGAGGCGGCAATGGCATTGCTGCAACAGCAAGGGACACAAGAACTGAGTTTACGCAAGATTGCTAGCCAGATTGGCTATGTGCCGAGTACCTTAATCAATATCTTTGGTAGTTATAACTACCTACTGTTAGCCGTTTCTGAGGCAACGTTGCAGGCGCTGATGCACCAGCTCTCCGAGGTAAATGCTGAGAATAGTCGCAATCAAATCATTAGCATGGCGCAAAAATACGCTGAGTTTGCCCATGCACAGCGCCAATGTTTTAAGTTGGTATTTGAACTGCAGTTACTCGACAGTGAACCTTTGCCCGAATCCCAAGGCCAACTTATCGCAGGTTTATTCAGTTTAATTGAACGTGAGTTAGCCCTGTTGTTCCCCAATAAGACTACAGAGCAGCAACTCCAAATGAGCCGAGTACTCTGGGGCGGCATTCACGGCCTCACCGCCTTATCACTGGATAATAAATTGTTTGCCGATACGGCATCTTTACCCGCTTTGTTAGAAAGTCATGTGACTGGGTATTTACAGGGAATGGGTTATCAGAGGGAAGCATCATGCTGCTAACAAAACGTTTTTTACCGTATTTTGCTACCCAATGCCTTGGGGCTCTTAACGACAATATCTATAAAAATGTGTTGTTGCTGCTGGTTACCTTCAGCCAAGTCAACGATTTACCAATTAGTGTCGATATGTTTGTCAATTTAGCGGCGGGGGTCTTTATTCTGCCGTTTTTCCTGTTTTCGGCCCATGCAGGCGTGGTGGCCGACAATATGGATAAGGCCAAACTTATCCGTCGCTTAAAACTGCTCGAAGTCATCATTATGTTCAGCGCCGCGGCGGCCATCGTGAGCGAGAATTATATGATGATGTTATTACTGTTGTTTTTAACCGGTAGTCAGTCAGCTTATTTTGGCCCGGTCAAATATTCCCTATTACCTCAAGCCTTAAAAGAGGATGAGTTAGTGACGGGTAATGCCTGGGTTGAGATGGGGACGTTTTTGTCTATCTTGATTGGTACCTTGAGTGCCGGGATTTTAGTATCTGAAAACAATGCCACCCTATGGTCGGCCATCACGGTCGCAGCCCTTGCCTTGGCGGGGTATTTATCTAGCCGTGCGATCCCTGCTTTACCGCCGCAGGGCACAGTAGAAAAAATCCAATTTCGCCCATTATCAGGCACTTGGCGCACTATAAAGAAGGCGCGTCAAACGCCTTCGATTTGGATGGCTATCCTCGCCATTAGCTGGTTCTGGTTCTTGGGGGCGACATATCTGACCCAATTCCCTAACTTTGCCAAGTTGCATTTGCACTCAGGCGCGACCGTGGTGTCGCTGCTGCTGGGGATGTTCTCTATCGGGATTGCGGTGGGCTCCTTTGTCTGTGAGCGTTTTTCCTTTGGCCATGTGGAGTTAGGCTTGTTGCCCTTTGGGGTGCTTGGGTTAACTGTGTTTGGTGTGGACTTGCTTTGGGCGATTCCTCCCGCACCTGCGGATGCGCAGTTTGTCTATGGCTTACAGACCTTTATTGCCGAGCCGAAGCATTATCGAGTGATGCTGGACTTCTTTATGATTGGTGTCAGCGGTGGTCTATTTATCGTGCCTCTGTATGCCTTTATTCAAGCGCGCTCCGCTAAGGGTGAATGTGCGCAAGCGATTGCTGCGAATAACATTATGAACTCGCTGTTTATGGTGGCGTCGGCGTTGTTGTCTATGCTGCTGCTTGGGGTGGCTGGCTGGAGTATCCCACAGTTATTCTTACTGCTAGCGGTGATGAACTTTGTGGTTGCACTTTACGTGTATTCGCAAGTGCCTGAGTTTACACAACGATTTATCAGTTACTTACTCAGCCATGTGATGTATCGAGTGACTGTGACTGGGCGAGAAAAGATCCCAAAAGAAGGTGCTGGGATTATCGTCTGTAACCATGTGAGCTATGTGGATGCGTTGATCATTATGGGGGCCTCGACCCGGCCGATTCGTTTCGTGATGGATAAATCCATCAGTGAAATCCCTGTGCTGAAATACCTGTTCCGCCATGCTGGGGTGATCCCGATTTGTTCCCCGCGTCAGAGTGAGGCCACTTACAATCAAGCTTTTGAATCGATTCATGAGGCGTTAGCGAATGGCGAGTTGGTGTGTATCTTCCCCGAAGGCCGCTTAACCCCCGATGGTGAACTTGGCGAGTTCCGTCCCGGTATCGATAAAATCTTGGCCCGCGATCCCGTGCCCGTGATCCCTATGGCACTCAATGGTCTGTGGGGCTCTTACTTTAGTCATAAGGATGGCCATGCATTGACCACAATGCCGAAACGCTTTTGGTCCAAGGTATCGGTGAGCTTAACGGATGTGGTGGATGGGCAAAATGCTGATCGGCACTCGCTCAGGGATAGTGTCGCGAATCTACTCAATAAGTCCTAACTTGACGAGATAGATAAAGAAAACCGTGGCAGTTAGCACACGGTTTTCTTGTTTTTAGCCTTTTGAGTGCTGGCTATCCAACGGATGGTTATTCCGCTGATAGTTATCTCGCTGATAGTTATCCAGCCACTCATGCGTGGCTTGGTGACTCCCTCTAAACAGAATATTGCCAGCTTTTTTCTGCAACTGGTATTCGTACATGGGGTCGTAATACTTGTGCAGTAGTAGGCTTATCCAAGCCAAATGTTGTGAGGTTTGGTTTTGATTAAGTTGCTGAGACAGTGCTTGCTGCATGATGTCTTGCAACTCTTGATATTGCTTACCGCCAAGACGTTTGCGAATGCTGCCAAGACTCTGCAATAGATAGTGGCTAAAGGCTTCGAAACCTGCCTCTAAGCCGAGGCGTTCGATAAATCCTCGGTGCATTTTATGAACATATTCATCGAGTAAGCGAGTGAGCCTGATGTCATCATCTTCTTCGAGTACTACAATATCGGCCGTCTGCATGGCGCTATAAAAGCTTTGCGGCAGCGCCGAGCGGCCAATCAAAAAGCTTTCATCCTCGAGCAACAAACAGGCGTGATTGCCTAATTGATGGTGCAACAGGGCAATGGCGAGCCGATTTTCAAAGTTAATTTGCGTCGGTTGTGGGTCGATGTTTTTTCCAAAGCTCGAGCCTCTGTGATTTGCTATGTCTTCGAGATCGATTGCTTCTTTACGTCGTTTTAAAAAATCGGTTTTACCACTTCCCGTCATACCGCTCAGGCTTAGCAAGGGTTGCAGACTTGGCGCCGCCTCAATCACACCAATTAAATATTGGCGCATGCCTTTGTAGCCGCCTTGCACATAAGGCACAGTAACGCCTGCTTCTTGCAGCCATTGTTGAGTTAACTGTGAGCGTAGCCCGCCGCGAAAGCAGTAAAGATAAGCTTGGGGGTGGGCCGATAAAAAGTTTAACCAAGCATCAATACGCTGCTGTTTTACCACGCCATGTACGAGGGAATGGCCTAGGGCTATCGCGGCTTGCTGTCCTTGCTCTTTGTAGCAAGTGCCAACCTTTTCCCTTTCCTTATCAACCATTAACGGCAGATTTGCCGAGGAAGGAAAAGCGCCGCGGTCAAACTCGATTGGCGCTCTTAAGTCGATTAATGGCTGCCCAGCGATAAAGATATCGTGATATTGCTGGGCGGGGATGAGCTTAGTTGTCATTAACACAGCACCACATTGGCGGTGGAGGTGGGTGTTTCTAGCGAACCAATGCAGATAGGCTCAATCTGATGGGCATTCAGCAGTGCCACCAGTTCTGCTTCGGCCTCACTCGATACCGCCACTAACAAGCCGCCACTGGTTTGCGGGTCACACAAAATGGCTTTTTGATGATCGGTAAGTGCGGGCAAGTGTTCGCCATAACTGTCGTAGTTACGATGGGTACCACCGGGTATACAGCCTTGCGCTAGATAGTCGAGGGCGCGGGGCAAGAGTGGTACCGAATCGAGGTCAAGCTTAGCGGTGAGTTTAGCGCCTTGGCATACTTCCAGTAGGTGGCCCGCAAGTCCAAAACCTGTGACATCGGTGAGGGCGTTTACGCCTGTAATCTTAGCGATTTTGGCGCCTATGCTATTGAGCTGGCACATGGCATTGACTGCAATTTGGCTATCTTCATCTTTGAGCTTCTTCTGCTTTTGTGCCGTGGTGAGAATGCCAATTCCGATAGGTTTAGTGAGATACAAGCGATCGCCCGCTTTTGCGGTATCGTTTTGTTTTAAATCCGTCAGGGCGATTTGCCCTGTGACCGCAAGGCCAAAGATTGGCTCAGGCGCATCGATACTGTGACCTCCGGCCAGCATTATCCCTGCTTCCATACAGGCTTGACGACCACCATCGACTACTTGCTGCGCGATCTCGGCGGGGAGTTTGTTCACTGGCCAGCCTAAAATCGCAATCGCCATCATGGGCGTGCCACCCATGGCATAGATATCGCTAATGGCATTGGTGGCGGCGATACGGCCAAAGGTAAAGGGGTCATCTACGATGGGCATAAAAAAGTCGGTGGTGCTGATAATGCCGATTTCATCATTGAGCTTATAAACGGCGGCATCATCACGACTTTGATTGCCGACCAACAGGTTAGGATCGGTAAATACAGGCAGCTGCGAGGCAAGAATCGTGGTCAGTACTTTAGGGGAAATTTTACAGCCGCAGCCGGCACCATGACTATATTCTGTGAGTTTAATGCTATCGGCGGAAGATACAGCGGAATTCGACATGAGCCCTACATCCTGTAAAAAGTGATTGAGGCATCATCATAATAGGATACGGCCACCATGCAAGGCGGCCGTATGATTTTTACCGAGAATTGTGGTCTAGCTATAACTTGCCGTGAGGCTCTTCCAGCTTTTTTGCTGAGTCAGGAATCGTGTCTTCAATTCTTCGACTTGCAGTAACAACTGTTGATCGACCAGTTGCTTACGCTTGGCTTCTAACAGCGCCTTTTTCGCCTGATAGTATTCGAGTAAATGTTCCTTCATTAACTCGTATTCCTGTTGGATTTTCTCAATCACTTCATCGGCATTGGGCAGATGGATCACTTTATTTTTGGCATTCAGCAGTTGCATCTGCAAGCGTGCGCTCTCAATCCGTTCCTGTGGACTGGTGCGTAAGTCTTTGGCTAAGCCAACCCAAGATAACGCCTTAATCAACCACTTAGTCGGATCGTAATGCCACCACTTAATGCCGTTACGGTAATCGTTTTCGAAGATATGGTGGAAATTATGATAACCCTCACCGTAGGTCAGTACAGCCAGAAAACCATTATCGCGAGCCGTATTTTTATCGGTATAAGGTTGGCTACCCCACACGTGGGCGAGGGAGTTAATGAAGAAGGTGCAGTGATGCACGACCACTAAGCGCAGAAGTCCCGCCATCAGTAACATACCCGCGATATTGCCAGTGAACCAGCCTAATAAAGCAGGCAGACCAATATTCATAAGTAGCACAAGTGCAAGATAGTGCTTGTGTTGCCACATCACGATACGGTCGTTCTGTAAATCACGCACGTTTTGGTAGTCATGGTAACGCTGGGCTTGGTATTCGCGCAGCATCCAACCGATATGGCTGTACCAGAAACCCATGTTGGCGGAGTAAGGATCTTTGTCATTGTCATCGACATGCTTATGATGCACTCGATGATCGGATGCCCAATGTAATGCGCTGTTTTGTAATGCTAATGCACCACCAAGTGCGTAGATGAAACGTATTACAGGGTGTGCCTTATAGGCTTTATGTGACCAGAGTCTATGGTAACCCGCAGTGATCGACAGACCACTGGCAAAGGCTAACACCACAAAAGCAATCCATTCGCTGGCACCGTAACCGTGGGCTAGGCCATACCAAGGAACGAGGATTACCGCACTGAGAAAGGTTAGGCTAAATAGGGTGACATTAAGCCAGATGATAGGGGGTTTATTCATTATAGTTTCCAATATCCGCATTTGAGCGTACAACTGTAAGCTAATTTAGCCCAGCAATCTTGTTTGGTCAAGGTGGATAGGGCTGTGTTTCAATCGCAAAAGCGGTATTATCGCGTCATTACATTCAGTTAGCGGATTCAAGAATGGGTATTCGTGCACAGCAAAAAGAGAAAACTCGGCGGGCTCTAGTCGATGCGGCCTTTAATCAGCTCAGTGCTGAGCGGAGCTTCTCTAGCTTAAGTTTGCGAGAAGTGGCGAGGGAAGCCAACATTGCGCCCACATCCTTTTATCGTCATTTTAAGGATATGAATGAGCTCGGGTTGACTATGGTCGACGAGGGCGGGCTTACCCTAAGGCAAATGATGCGCAAGGGGCGTCAACGTGCTGAAGCGGGTGGTAGCGTGATCCGTATATCAGTGGATACCTTTATGGAAGTACTTGATTCTAATCCAAACGTTTTCAGAATTTTACTGCATGAGCGTTCAGGTACCTCGGCGGCATTCCGCGCAGCGGTGGCTCGCGAGATTGAACATTTTATTTCTGAATTGGCCCATTACACCGAAGCGACGGCGGGCCGTACACCTATGCTAGCCAGAGCGCAGGCAGAAGCGCTAGTGACCTTAGTGTTTAACGCCGGAGCGTCGGCACTGGATATGAAGCGTGCCGATCGTAAAGTGCTTGCCGATCAACTGGTGATGCAATTACGTATGGTGGCGAAGGGCGCCGAAGCCTTACAACATAAGGTTGAGCATCGTTAAGTGAAATTGTGATTTAGTCCAAAAATAAAGGAGCCAATGGCTCCTTTATTTTTAGGTACATAGAGTCGCTTAACGACGCTCAAGCAGTACACCTGTTTCCATATGATCGGTATAAGGGAACTGATCAAACAGAGCAAAACGGGTGACTTTATGGGTCTGATTTAATTGCTGCAAATTGTCTTTCAGGGTGTCGGGATTACAAGAGATATACAGGATCCGCTCATAACCTTGCATTAACTCTAACGTGGCAGGGTCGATACCTGCTCGTGGAGGGTCGACAAAAATGGTGTTGCAGACATAGCTATCCAGATCTATGCCTTCTAAGCGTCTAAAACTGCGTTTTTTAGCCATCGCATCGCTAAATTCTTCCGCCGACATACGGATAATCTGCAGATTATCGATATTGTTGACTTCGATATTGTACTGGGCAGCATCGACTGAAGGTTTAGCCAACTCGGTTGCGAGCACGCGATTAAAGTTTTGTGCCAGCGCGATGGAGAAGTTGCCATTACCACAGTAAAGCTCCAGTAAATCCCCTTGGCTATTTTGAGTCACGTCGATAGCCCACTCCAGCATCTTGATAGCCACTTTGGCATTTGGCTGGGTAAAGCTGTTTTCGATTTGTTTGTAATGGAAAACTTTGTCATTCACTTGCAGTGACTCAACCACGAAGTCTTTATCTAAATCGATTTTCTGTTTGCGCGCACGGCCAATGATATTGACCTTAAATTGGCTGCTCAATCTGGCTTTAAGTGCAGCGGCTTCGCTGCGCCATTGATCATCAAGCTGTCTGTGATACAGCAGTGACACTAAAATCTCACCACTGAGCGTTGATAAAAAATCAACCTGGAAGAGTTTATGACGTAGGTTGTGGTTCGGTTTTAACTCGGCGATCAGAGCCGCCATCATCTGATTGATTAAGGCACTCGCGGGTAAGTATTGATCGCAACGAACTTTGTCGTTCAATACTTTATCGAACATGTAATAGTATAAATCGTCGCCCTCGTGCCATACGCGAAACTCGGCGCGCATCCGATAGTGGGCAGGTTCTGAGGCAAACACTTCAACACTCGGTGTCTCAAATTGGGCAAAGGCCTGCTCTAGCTTGATACGCTTTGCCGTTAGTTGCGCATCATAGGTCGTGGGATCCATTGCTGCTAAGTTCATTGTCGATTCACCGTGGCTGTAAATTGGGGCGCAAATTTTATACTAGGTGACACGAATGTCCAGCATCTTGGTTTTGCGGTTTGAGCAAAGCTGTGGGAAAATCCGCCCGCGCATGGGGCAACGAATTAACTGGAGACGGGCTTGTCGCAACCAATATTAGTATTCGATTCTGGCATCGGCGGTCTATCCGTATTGGCCGAAATTCGCAAACTGCTCCCACATCACGATTACTGCTATTTATTCGATAATGCCAGATTGCCCTATGGCGAATTGGAAGAGCAGGAACTTATCTCGGGTTGTGTTGCGCTCATCGACCAAGTTGTCGAGCGTACCCACGCTGCCATTGTTGTCGTAGCTTGCAATACCGCGAGTACTGTTGTGCTGCCCGCGCTGCGTGCCACTCTATCTATTCCTGTGGTGGGCGTTGTCCCCGCCATTAAACCCGCGGCGCAGTTATCTAAAAGTAAGCGTATTGGTTTGCTGGCCACTCCTGGTACGGTCAAGCGTCACTATACCTACGAACTCATTAGCCAATTTGCCGATGATTGCCACGTTGAGCTGTTCGGATCTTCCGAATTAGTGCTAATGGCCGAACAGAAGATTGCTACCGGCCAATTAGATATGGTGCGGTTAACACAGGTGCTATCACCAATAGTCGAAGCGGACTTAGATGTTTTGGTGCTTGGATGTACTCACTTCCCCATGCTGCGTGATGAACTGCAACAGGTATTAGGCCAAGGTGTCACCTTGCTCGATTCTGGAGAGGCTATCGCCAAGCGAGTCAAAACCTTGTTGGCTGAGACTAAGAGTGATGAGCAAGTTCAGGAAGAAGACGCGCACAGTAATTTACTTATGCAGGCGTTTTATACTAAAGCAGAAATCAGTGAGGGATTAGCGACTACGTTAGTCGATTGTGGCTTTTCAACCCTAGAGCGAATCACCACAATCAACTCAAACGGATAAATTAACGCGGATTATTCATCGGTACCTGTACGGTCGGCAGCTTCCGAATCTTGAGTCTTCGCTTCTCTAACCTTCAAGGTTCTTTCTTGGAAGTTAAAATCGTTCAACTTGACCATCGCCTTTTGAGCTCCCGCTTCGGACATTTCCACAAAGCCGAACCCTTTACGACGTCCCGTTTTACGATCACGTACTAAACGTACTGAGTTGACGGGGCCGAACTCACCAAACAGAACCTTTACTTCACCCTCATGGACACGATAAGGCAAATTGCCTACATAGAGTGTCATAGTCGGGCCAACATATTGCTCATCTGCACCTTGAGCTTGGTTTGTCTCAGGGACAAATTTAAAAACGAGAGTAGTAATGATAACGCCAGCAACAAAAGCGATGTACGCAGGTAATGTAGTTGCAAATTGAGATAGCGCGATTGCGCCGAGAATGGCAATAACCAAAACAATAAGAAATGACTTTTGCATATAAATGCTCTCTGAATGAAATAGAAAATGATAAATAACTGTTAACAGCAAGTCATATGGTAATGAATTATTTACTTTTACACTAGACCGCTGCCGAAAAATTGAGCGTGATTTATCATTTCTCAGATAAAAATTCGCTTTTAAATCGAATAACAAAGCAGAAATAGATAAAAAATAGACATGATGTTTAAAATATCGGCGTACGATTTGAAGAAGCGAAAAAAGCCCTTGCGTAAAAAGTTCTGCTGCCTATAATGCGCATCCACTGACACGGCAGACAGCGATACGCAGTTTCAAGTGCCAGTTCATCGAGTGATTTACTCCTCGATGAGCGAAAAGAAAGTTGCAAAAACTACTTGACGCAAAAACGGGAATGCGTAGAATACGCAGCCCTGACCCGCTGAAATCACTTGCGATAAGGCGATGGTCAACGCTCTTTAACAATTTATCAAGCAAATCTGTGTGGACACTCACAGGTGTTGAGTTAATCGAAATTACTCTGCCGTTTGGCGAGTAATCAAAATTTACATCAATGAATGAGTGTTCATAGCAATATGTACAACGACTTATTAAGTTAAGTCGATTCAGAATTCATTGAGTCGAATCTTCGGATTCACAAAACTTTTAATTGAAGAGTTTGATCATGGCTCAGATTGAACGCTGGCGGCAGGCCTAACACATGCAAGTCGAGCGGCAGCACAAGGGAGTTTACTCCTGAGGTGGCGAGCGGCGGACGGGTGAGTAATGCCTAGGGATCTGCCCAGTCGAGGGGGATAACAGTTGGAAACGACTGCTAATACCGCATACGCCCTACGGGGGAAAGAGGGGGACTTTCGAGCCTCTCGCGATTGGATGAACCTAGGTGGGATTAGCTAGTTGGTGAGGTAATGGCTCACCAAGGCGACGATCCCTAGCTGTTCTGAGAGGATGATCAGCCACACTGGGACTGAGACACGGCCCAGACTCCTACGGGAGGCAGCAGTGGGGAATATTGCACAATGGGGGAAACCCTGATGCAGCCATGCCGCGTGTGTGAAGAAGGCCTTCGGGTTGTAAAGCACTTTCAGTAGGGAGGAAAGGTTGTAAGTTAATACCTTGCAGCTGTGACGTTACCTACAGAAGAAGGACCGGCTAACTCCGTGCCAGCAGCCGCGGTAATACGGAGGGTCCAAGCGTTAATCGGAATTACTGGGCGTAAAGCGTGCGCAGGCGGTTTGTTAAGCGAGATGTGAAAGCCCCGGGCTCAACCTGGGAATTGCATTTCGAACTGGCAAACTAGAGTCTTGTAGAGGGGGGTAGAATTCCAGGTGTAGCGGTGAAATGCGTAGAGATCTGGAGGAATACCGGTGGCGAAGGCGGCCCCCTGGACAAAGACTGACGCTCAGGCACGAAAGCGTGGGGAGCAAACAGGATTAGATACCCTGGTAGTCCACGCCGTAAACGATGTCTACTCGGAGTTTGGTGTCTTGAACACTGGGCTCTCAAGCTAACGCATTAAGTAGACCGCCTGGGGAGTACGGCCGCAAGGTTAAAACTCAAATGAATTGACGGGGGCCCGCACAAGCGGTGGAGCATGTGGTTTAATTCGATGCAACGCGAAGAACCTTACCTACTCTTGACATCCAGAGAATTCGCTAGAGATAGCTTAGTGCCTTCGGGAACTCTGAGACAGGTGCTGCATGGCTGTCGTCAGCTCGTGTTGTGAAATGTTGGGTTAAGTCCCGCAACGAGCGCAACCCCTATCCTTATTTGCCAGCACGTAATGGTGGGAACTCTAGGGAGACTGCCGGTGATAAACCGGAGGAAGGTGGGGACGACGTCAAGTCATCATGGCCCTTACGAGTAGGGCTACACACGTGCTACAATGGCGAGTACAGAGGGTTGCAAAGCCGCGAGGTGGAGCTAATCTCACAAAGCTCGTCGTAGTCCGGATTGGAGTCTGCAACTCGACTCCATGAAGTCGGAATCGCTAGTAATCGTGGATCAGAATGCCACGGTGAATACGTTCCCGGGCCTTGTACACACCGCCCGTCACACCATGGGAGTGGGCTGCAAAAGAAGTGGGTAGCTTAACCTTCGGGAGGGCGCTCACCACTTTGTGGTTCATGACTGGGGTGAAGTCGTAACAAGGTAGCCCTAGGGGAACCTGGGGCTGGATCACCTCCTTACCTATACGACTAACTCGATGTTTGTTGAGTGTTCACACAGATTTGCTTGATAGAAGATAGAGTAAAAGATGGGTCTGTAGCTCAGCTGGTTAGAGCGCACCCCTGATAAGGGTGAGGTCGGTGGTTCAAGTCCACTCTGACCCACCAATCCTTTGAGGGTTGGGACATCTGATACTCGCACTGCATGTAAATGGGGCTATAGCTCAGCTGGGAGAGCGCCTGCCTTGCACGCAGGAGGTCTGCGGTTCGATCCCGCATAGCTCCACCACTTACTGCAATCTGGTTAGAGATGCCAAAGATAAACTGAAAAATTATCTTTGGCTTTTTTAAGCCCGCTCTTTAACAATTTGGAAAGCTGATAGTAATTAATACAATGATGTCTGTCGTTGTGTTAATACGAAAAAAATTGAGTTCTTAAAACACTTTTTAAGTGTCTTGAATATTCAAGTCTAAGGCGAGTCCATTTCCTTGGTCGGAAATGAGACAAGTAAAACCAGCTGGTCGCAACAGCGCAAGTGATGTGAAACTCATTTGGGTTGTATGGTTAAGCGACTAAGCGTATACGGTGGATGCCTTGGCAGTCAGAGGCGATGAAGGACGTAGTAACTTGCGAAAAGCGTTGGCGAGCTAGTAACAAGCATTTGAGCTAACGATGTCCGAATGGGGGAACCCAGCAGCATAAGCTGTTATCACTGCATGAATACATAGTGTAGTGAGGCAAACGAGGGGAACTGAAACATCTAAGTACCCTTAGGAAAAGAAATCAACCGAGATTCCCCTAGTAGCGGCGAGCGAACGGGGATTAGCCCTTAAGTCAGAGGGGTGTTAGTGGAATGGTCTGGAAAGTCCAGCGGCACAGGGTGATAGCCCCGTACACGAAAACTAACCTTTGATGAAAACGAGTAAGGCGGGACACGTGATATCCTGTTTGAATATGGGGGGACCATCCTCCAAGGCTAAATACTCCTGACTGACCGATAGTGAACCAGTACCGTGAGGGAAAGGCGAAAAGAACCCCTGTGAGGGGAGTGAAATAGAACCTGAAACCGTATACGTACAAGCAGTGGGAGCGGTTCTTGAGACCGTGACTGCGTACCTTTTGTATAATGGGTCAGCGACTTACGTTTTGTAGCGAGGTTAAGCGAATAGCGGAGCCGTAGGGAAACCGAGTGTTAACTGCGCGTTTAGTTGCAAGGCGTAGACCCGAAACCCGGTGATCTAGCCATGGGCAGGTTGAAGGTTGAGTAACATCAACTGGAGGACCGAACCGACTAATGTTGAAAAATTAGCGGATGACTTGTGGCTGGGGGTGAAAGGCCAATCAAACCGGGAGATATCTGGTTCTCCTCGAAAGCTATTTAGGTAGCGCCTCGGACGAACACCTTTGGGGGTAGAGCACTGTTAAGGCTAGGGGGTCATCCCGACTTACCAACCCTTTGCAAACTCCGAATACCAAAGAGTGCTATCCGGGAGACAGACGGCGGGTGCTAACGTCCGTCGTCAAAAGGGAAACAACCCAGACCGTCAGCTAAGGTCCCAAAGTGTATGTTAAGTGGGAAACGATGTGGGAAGGCTTAGACAGCTAGGATGTTGGCTTAGAAGCAGCCATCATTTAAAGAAAGCGTAATAGCTCACTAGTCGAGTCGGCCTGCGCGGAAGATGTAACGGGGCTAAACATACCACCGAAGCTACGGGTGCAATCCATTAGGGTTGCGCGGTAGAGGAGCGTTCTGTAAGCCGTTGAAGGTGAAGGGGTAACCCACGCTGGAGGTATCAGAAGTGCGAATGCTGACATGAGTAACGATAAAGGGGGTGAAAAACCCCCTCGCCGAAAGACCAAGGGTTCCTGTCCAACGTTAATCGGGGCAGGGTGAGTCGACCCCTAAGGCGAGGCCGAAAGGCGTAGTCGATGGGAAACAGATTAATATTTCTGTACTTCCGCTAACTGCGATGGAGAGACGGAGAAGGCTAGGCTAGCGCGGCGTTGGTAGTCCGCGTTTAAGGTGGTAGGTGGAATGCTTAGGCAAATCCGGGCGTTCTTAACACTGAGAGCTGATGACGAGTCCCCAAGGGGATGAAGTAGTTGATGCCATGCTTCCAGGAAAATCTTCTAAGCTTCAGGTTAGCGGGAATCGTACCCCAAACCGACACAGGTGGTCGGGTAGAGAATACCAAGGCGCTTGAGAGAACTCGGCTGAAGGAACTAGGCAAAATGGTACCGTAACTTCGGGAGAAGGTACGCTGCTGTTGGTGATGGGACTTGCTCCCTAAGCTGACGGCAGTCGCAGATACCAGGTGGCTGCAACTGTTTATCAAAAACACAGCACTGTGCAAAATCGCAAGATGACGTATACGGTGTGACGCCTGCCCGGTGCCGGAAGGTTAATTGATTGGGTTATCGCAAGAGAAGCTCATGATCGAAGCCCCGGTAAACGGCGGCCGTAACTATAACGGTCCTAAGGTAGCGAAATTCCTTGTCGGGTAAGTTCCGACCTGCACGAATGGCGTAATGATGGCCACGCTGTCTCCAGCCGAGACTCAGTGAAGTTGAAATTGCGGTGAAGATGCCGTATACCCGCGGCTAGACGGAAAGACCCCGTGAACCTTTACTATAGCTTGGCACTGAACATTGACCCTACATGTGTAGGATAGGTGGGAGACTTTGAAGCGGGAACGCTAGTTCTCGTGGAGTCGTCCTTGAAATACCACCCTTGTAGTGTTGATGTTCTAACTTGGGCCCCTAATCGGGGTTAAGGACAGTGCCTGGTGGGTAGTTTGACTGGGGCGGTCTCCTCCCAAAGAGTAACGGAGGAGCACGAAGGTTGGCTAAGTACGGTCGGACATCGTACGGTTAGTGCAATGGCATAAGCCAGCTTAACTGCGAGACAGACACGTCGAGCAGGTACGAAAGTAGGTCATAGTGATCCGGTGGTTCTGAATGGAAGGGCCATCGCTCAACGGATAAAAGGTACTCCGGGGATAACAGGCTGATACCGCCCAAGAGTTCATATCGACGGCGGTGTTTGGCACCTCGATGTCGGCTCATCACATCCTGGGGCTGAAGTCGGTCCCAAGGGTATGGCTGTTCGCCATTTAAAGTGGTACGCGAGCTGGGTTCAGAACGTCGTGAGACAGTTCGGTCCCTATCTGCCGTGGGCGTTGGATGATTGAGGGGAGTTGCTCCTAGTACGAGAGGACCGGAGTGAACGAACCGCTGGTGTTCGGGTTGTCATGCCAATGGCATTGCCCGGTAGCTATGTTCGGAATCGATAACCGCTGAAAGCATCTAAGCGGGAAGCGAGCCCCAAGATGAGTCATCCCTTGGACTATAAGTCCACTAAAGAGCCGTTCGAGACTAGGACGTTGATAGGTCAGGTGTGTAAGCGTTGTGAGGCGTTGAGCTAACTGATACTAATGACTCGAGAGGCTTAACCATACAACCCAGATGGGTTTTACTAAGTGATACTTAGACGAATACAAACACTTAAGAAGTGCAACTCAATCCAGCTTTCCGAATTTAATTTACTGCCTGCATGAGATAAGACGGGTAAGTAAATACCAAATTTGCTTGGTGACAATAGCATTGTGGTCCCACCTGATCCCATCCCGAACTCAGAAGTGAAACGCAATCGCGCCGATGGTAGTGTGGGGTCTCCCCATGTGAGAGTAGGTCATCGCCAAGCGCCTAATTAAACAATGAAGCCAGCTGAATAAGCTGGCTTTTTTGTTTTAAGTGTTTGGCATTTGGCGTTCTTAACTGTCACTTCCACTGTTCTTTTTACTCTTGTTCAAGATCTTGCAGTATCAATCTGCCTACTTTTACCGATCTACCTCAGTTTGCTGCAATTCTAGGGTGAAGCGTTTACAATGTCGCTTTTGTCGCGGCAGAACATCACCATGTCTTTTCCATATTCGTTAAAGCCGTTTAATACTTTTGGCGTGGAGCAATCTTGCTTATCCATGATTGAAGTCCATTCCAAGGCAGAGCTGCAATCGACCTGCTTATCCTTATATCAGTCTAAGCGACCTATGCTTGTCCTCGGCGGCGGCAGCAATATCGTATTCACCGATGATTTTAATGGCACTGTAGTGCGTGTGTTGACTAAGGGTGTTTCCTGCTCTGAAGATGACTCTCACTTTTACCTTGCTGTTGAGGCGGGTGAGAACTGGCATGAATTGGTTCAGTTCAGCTTAAATCAGAACATGCCAGGTCTTGAGAACTTAGCGCTTATCCCTGGTACTGTTGGTGCAGCTCCGATCCAAAACATCGGTGCCTATGGCGTTGAGCTTTGCGATATTTGTGATTGGGTCGAATACATGGATCTCGAGTCTGGCAACTTGTTAAGGCTTACAGTCGATGAGTGTGAGTTTGCCTATCGGGAGTCGATATTTAAAGGCAGCTTACGCGACAAAGCTGTGATAAGCGCCGTTGGTTTGCGCCTCCCTAAAGCTTGGCAACCGAAATTGGCCTATGGTCCGTTGCAATCATTTAACGCTGAGACGGTGACCCCAAGGGAGATTTTTGAGCGTGTCTGTGAGGTGAGGAGCGAAAAGCTGCCCAACCCAAAAGAACTCGGTAATGCAGGTAGCTTCTTTAAGAATCCTATCGTAAGCGCGGCGACATATATGCAGCTTGCTGCGCGTTTCCCGAGTATTGTCGGTTATGCTCAACCCAATGGAGAGGTTAAACTGGCTGCGGGTTGGCTAATTGAGCACGCGGGTCTTAAGGGCTTTTCCCTGGGAAACGCGGGAGTGCATGCGAAGCAAGCCTTAGTATTAGTCAATTTAGGCTATGCAACTGGCCAAGATATTTGTCGATTAGCATTACATGTTATTGCGCGAGTGAATGAGGTTTTTGGCGTTAAGTTAGAAGCTGAGCCAAGAATTATGGGATTAACAGGGGAGACGAGTCTCGATGTCTGATAACTGGGTGAGAAAACGCGAAATACTGGGATTACTGTCGAGCGAACATTTTGTCTCGGGTGAAGAGTTGGCGACACAATTGGGTATTTCTCGTGCGGCGGTCAGCAAGCATGTCGATGCTTTGGAAGATTATGGCGTGGCGATTTACAGTGTCAAAGGCCGTGGTTATAAGTTAGCGAACCCCATCTCCCTTATCGACTCGGCTCGGTTAATTCAGTCGATTGATAATCGGTGCTTTTATTTTGATGAGATCCCAAGCACCAACGGCTTTATGTTAAGTCATACGGGTGAGCTTAAGAGTGGCGACCTATGTGTAGCGGAATACCAGTCGGCAGGGCGAGGTCGCCGTGGCCGTACTTGGGTTTCTCCCTATGGGCATCATTTATATTTCTCGCAGTTTTGGTCATTCCCCCAAGGGATGGCGCAGGCAATGGGCTTAAGCCTTGTGGTGGCTTGCAGCTTAGTCGAGGTATTGAAGTCCTTTAGCGTGGATAATATCGGCGTGAAATGGCCAAACGATATTTACCTTAATTATAAAAAGCTTGCTGGGATTTTAATTGAGATGTCAGGTCAGGCAGATAGCGAGTGCCAATTGATCATTGGTATTGGCGTCAACATGGCCATGTCGGAAGACCAAGGTAAGGGCATAGACCAGCCTTGGAGTGATCTATCCGCCTTAGCGACTATGCCAAATAAAACGGATCTTGTGATTGCGCTGCAAAAGCAGCTTAAGAAAGATATTCAACTATTTGAGCGCGAAGGATTAGCTGCATTCAAAATGCGTTGGCAATCGGCTGATTTATTCTATGGTAAAGAGATCCGTCTACTCATGGGTGAAAATCATGTTGAGGGTATTTGCCGCGGCGTCGACGAACAGGGCGCGGTGCTACTTGAAACCGCCGATGGCACACAGGCATACATCGGCGGCGAAATTAGTTTAAGGCCGAAATAGACTATTTGCGCAACAATACGTGGGACATCAAGTGATCCTGACCTTTTTGCAGGATCAGATGTGCCCGCTCTCTTGTCGGCTGGATATTGAGTTGTAAATTGGGGCCGTTGATCGTGTCCCAAATCTTCGCCGCAATCGCATTCGCCTCATCATCGGTTAGGCTGGCGTAGTGATGGAAATACGACTTTTCATCACTAAAGGCGCCTTTACGGAATTGCAAAAAGCGCTCCTGATACCACTGCTTTAATAAGTGCTCTTCGGCATCAACGTAAATAGAGAAGTCGACAAAGTCGGAGACGAAAGGGCGACGTATATCTACCGGTGAATCTAAACCAGTTTGCAGTACATTGAGTCCTTCAAGGATCAAAATATCGGGCTGAGAAACCGTTTGATGCTGGCCGCGAATACGATCATAAGTCACGTGGGAATAGATAGGCGCATTCACATGGGCCTGCCCGGATTTTACCGCCGAAATAAATTCGACCAACATCTTCATGTCGTAACTTTCGGGGAAGCCTTTACGCTGCAAAAGGCCCTTGCGCTTTAAGTCGGCTAGAGGATACAGAAAACCATCGGTAGTCACTAAATCGACCTTAGGATGTTCCGGCCAGTGGCGCAGCAATGCTTGTAAAATACGCGCTGTGGTACTTTTGCCCACTGCAACGCTACCAGCAATACTAATGATATAAGGACTGCTCGAGGGTTTTTGACCGAGAAACTCATCCAAGACTAAGCCACGCTGTTGCTTAGATTTTACGATGAGATTGAGTAACCGGCTGAGAGGCAAGTAAATATCGGTTACTTCTGAGAGGGAAACCTTCTCATTAATACCGCGCAAATTTTCCAAGTCTTGTTCACTCAGTGTCATTGGCACTGCGTCCCGTAAAACAGACCATTGCGCGCGCTCAAAGGCAAGATAGAGTGCTTTTTGAATTGGATTTTTTGACGTCATTGGCTTTCCTCGGCTTAGGGATCGCACAGTACACCATGACTTAAGTATCGACAATATAAAATCTATTCTCGATGCCCCGTTTGTTTGTCTCGCTTGAGTATTCGCAGAATAATTGCTCTACGGCCTAGGTTTAAGTGTAAAAAAGCATCATTTGATTGCTTTTTTTAAACAAATCGTCGATTTTTGCTTGCACTTGGGCACACATTTACCTAATATCCCGTTCCGAAATGATTTGCCGGCATAGCTCAGTTGGTAGAGCAACTGACTTGTAATCAGTAGGTCCCGAGTTCGACTCTTGGTGCCGGCACCATTTTACTGGAGGGGTTCCCGAGTGGCCAAAGGGATCAGACTGTAAATCTGACGGCTCCGCCTTCGAAGGTTCGAATCCTTCTCCCTCCACCATTTTCTAGGTAGTTAGGTAGCCTTAGTTAGGTTGCGCGGGCATCGTATAATGGTATTACTCCAGCCTTCCAAGCTGATAACGCGGGTTCGATTCCCGCTGCCCGCTCCAAATTTAGTTGCTGATATGGCTCAGTTGGTAGAGCACACCCTTGGTAAGGGTGAGGTCGGCAGTTCGAATCTGCCTATCAGCACCAGCCTCTCTAAATTAAGCTCCTATACCTAAATAATCGGTTCGATGTCATTTATATGCATCGGATTTTTTCTATATGTATGTTTTCATCACCAAGACTCTTGGATTGAGGCAATACCATGGCAAAAGCTAAATTTGAACGTAATAAGCCCCATGTTAACGTGGGCACCATCGGTCACGTTGACCATGGTAAAACCACTCTGACTGCAGCTATCTCTCACGTACTGGCTAAGACCTACGGTGGTGAAGCTAAAGACTTCTCTCAAATCGATAACGCTCCAGAAGAGCGTGAGCGCGGTATTACCATCAATACCTCTCACATCGAATACGATACTCCAACTCGCCACTACGCACACGTAGACTGCCCAGGCCACGCTGACTATGTTAAAAACATGATCACTGGTGCTGCACAGATGGACGGCGCGATCCTGGTAGTAGCTTCTACTGACGGTCCAATGCCACAAACTCGTGAGCACATCCTGCTGTCTCGCCAAGTAGGCGTACCATTCATCATCGTATTCATGAACAAGTGTGACATGGTTGACGATGCTGAACTGTTAGAATTAGTAGAAATGGAAGTACGTGAACTGTTATCAGAATACGACTTCCCAGGTGATGACTTACCAGTTATCCAAGGTTCAGCTCTGAAAGCGCTAGAAGGCGAGCCAGAGTGGGAAGCTAAGATCATCGAATTAGCAGCGGCACTGGATTCTTACATTCCAGAACCAGAGCGTGATATCGATAAGCCATTCCTGATGCCAATCGAAGACGTATTCTCAATCTCTGGCCGTGGTACAGTAGTAACTGGTCGTGTTGAGCGTGGTATCGTACGTGTTGGTGACGAAGTAGAAATCGTTGGTATCCGTGCAACTACTAAGACAACCTGTACTGGTGTTGAAATGTTCCGTAAGCTGCTTGACGAAGGTCGTGCAGGTGAGAACTGTGGTATCCTGTTACGTGGTACTAAGCGTGATGACGTAGAACGTGGTCAAGTATTATCTAAGCCAGGTTCAATCAACCCACACACTACTTTTGAATCAGAAGTATACGTTCTGTCAAAAGAAGAAGGTGGTCGTCACACTCCATTCTTCAAAGGCTACCGTCCACAGTTCTACTTCCGTACAACTGACGTGACTGGAACTATCGAACTGCCAGAAGGCGTAGAGATGGTAATGCCAGGCGACAACATCAAGATGAAAGTGACTCTGATCTGCCCAATCGCGATGGACGAAGGTTTACGCTTCGCAATCCGTGAAGGTGGTCGTACAGTAGGTGCTGGTGTTGTAGCTAAGATTTTCGCTTAATCGCGAATTAGTTATAGTACTGAAAAAGGAAGCTTCGGCTTCCTTTTTTGTTTAAGTCGATTATTTACTAGGTTTTGTGGGTTGCAACGGCTGTGCATCCTTGCTAACAAAGTCGAATAAGAATACAATCTATGGCCGATTTTTGACCCTGAGCTTATGCAGCATGCGTTTCTAAGGGTATTCGGAATGCAGAGTATCTAAAGCGTATTGTAACTGGGTCGTATGTCCCTAATTATTGTGCTCAAGCTCAGGCCGTATTGAGTAACGGAATAACCGATGACAACAAATACTGAAAACCAGACTAACTCTCTGGATATCGTGAAGTGGGGTTTAGCGATCCTATTGCTGGCCGCTGCTGTTATTGGCAATCAAATGTATAGCGAGACAAGTGCCGTGATCCGTGCACTGGCTGTTATCGTTGCATTCGCTATTGCTGGTTTTATTGCCCTGCAAACAGAAAAGGGTAAGAAAGCCTTAGCGTTCGCTCGTGAGTCGCAAATTGAAGTGCGCAAGGTCGTATGGCCAACACGTCAAGAAGCGCTTAACACCACTTTTATTGTCCTTGCTGCAACAGGTATTTTAGCCCTTGTTTTATGGGGTTTAGATGCAGTGTTAATGCACATTGTCAATTTCATCACTGGCGTATAGGCACCTCGAATGACTGAAGCTAAAGAAGCTAAAAAAAGATGGTATGTAGTGCAGGCATTCTCAGGCTATGAAAGCCGAGTTTGTAAGTCACTGATTGAATACATTAAAATGCACGGCATGGAAGAGTACTTCGGCGAAGTATTGGTTCCGACTGAAGAAGTCATTGAAATGCGTGCAGGCCAGCGTCGTAAGAGCGAGCGTAAGTTTTTCCCTGGTTATGTTCTAGTCCAGATGGAAATGAACGATGACAGTTGGCATTTAGTCAAAAGCATCCCGCGTGTTTTAGGCTTTATTGGCGGAACTTCTGATCGTCCTGCCCCAATTTCAGATAGAGAAGCGGATGCAATTCTGCGTCGCTTACAAGAAACCACAGCTTCACCGACTCACCGTGTTATTTTCGAGCCGGGCGAAGTGGTGCGTGTTTGTGATGGTCCATTTGCTGACTTTAACGGTACTGTTGAAGAAGTGGATTATGACAAGAGCCGCGTAAAAGTGTCAGTAATGATCTTTGGTCGTTCTACACCTGTTGAGCTTGATTTTAATCAGGTCGAAAAAGGCTGATTAAATTAAATACAAAAATCCGTTTGGCAACGGGTGCGGATTTCTATATAATCCGCACCCGTTGTTTTCGGGGGAGCACGTCGGCATGTCGCTGATGCGCGTTTGAACCCAAACTGAGGAAATGTCAGATGGCAAAAAAGATTGATGCTTATATTAAGCTACAAGTGAAATCAGGTTCTGCGAACCCTTCACCACCAGTTGGTCCAGCTCTGGGTCAGAAAGGTGTGAACATCATGGAATTCTGTAAAGCGTTCAACGCACGTACAGAAAAAATGGAAAAAGGCATGCCTATTCCAGTCGTGATCACTGTATACAGTGACCGTTCATTCACTTTCGAAACTAAGACTCCGCCAGCTTCTTACTTACTGAAGACTGCTGCAGGCCTGAAATCAGGTTCTCCACGTCCAAACACTCAGAAAGTAGGTACTATCGCTCGTGCTAAGATTCAAGAAATTGCTGAATTGAAAGCGGCCGATATGACTGGTGCTGATGTTGAAGCGATGACTCGCTCAATCGAAGGTACTGCGCGTTCAATGGGTTTGGTTGTAGAGGGTTAATATAATGGCAAAACTAACTAAACGCATGCGCGTAATCCGCGAGAAAGTTGACGGTACTAAGTTATACGAAATCAACGACGCTGTTGCTCTGTTAAAAGAATTAGCAACTGCTAAGTTCGTTGAAAGTGTTGACGTTGCTGTTAACCTGGGTATCGACCCACGTAAATCAGACCAAAACGTTCGTGGTGCTACTGTATTACCACACGGTACTGGTCGTGAAGTTCGCGTTGCAGTATTTACACAAGGTGCAAATGCTGAAGCTGCAAAAGCTGCTGGTGCAGAACTCGTTGGTATGGATGATCTGGCTGAGCAAATCAAAGCCGGTGAAATGAACTTCGACGTAGTTATCGCATCTCCAGATGCAATGCGCGTTGTTGGTATGTTAGGTCAAATCTTAGGCCCACGTGGTTTAATGCCTAACCCAAAAACTGGCACAGTAACACCAAACGTTGCTGAAGCAGTTAAGAACGCTAAAGCTGGTCAAGTTCGTTACCGTAACGACAAGAACGGTATTATCCACACTACTATCGGTAAAGTGGATTTCACACCAGTTCAATTGAAAGAAAACTTGGAAGCGTTAATCTCTGCACTGAAAAAGGCTAAGCCTGCAGTTGCTAAAGGTGTATACGTGAAGAAAGTTAGCATCTCTACCACTATGGGTGCAGGTGTAGCTATCGACCAAGCGACTCTCGATACAGCTAACTAATTTTACAAGGTGAGCGCATTAGTCTATAATGCGCGCACTTTGTGGGTTGAAGCCTGTTTTTGATGTGTAACGCATCGTGAAACGGGCTTCCGTCCAAGACCGCAGGTGTTTTCCTTATCGGTTTACTTAATTTCCTGCGTAGACGGTGTCAGGCCCCAGCTAAATTTTTTTACTGGATAATCTGCACCGTAAGTCACTAAATACATAAGTATTTAGTATGGTAAATACTAGGGGAATACCCTAGGTGGAATCCAGGAGTAAAGCCAATGGCATTAAGACTCGAAGACAAAAAAGCGATTGTTGCTGAAGTCAACGAAGCTGCCAAAGGTGCGCTATCTGCAGTAGCCGCTGATTCACGCGGTGTAACTGTAGGTGCTATGACCGGTCTGCGTAAAAAAGCTCGTGAAGCTGGTGTTTATGTACGTGTAGTACGTAACACTCTGGCTCGTCGTGCTGTTGAAGGTACTGCATTTGAGTGCCTAGCAGAAACGTTCACTGGCCCAACTTTGATTGCTTTCTCTAACGAGCACCCAGGTGCTGCAGCTCGTCTGTTAAAAGACTTTGCTAAAGAGCAAGCTAACTTCGAAGTTAAAGGCGCAGCCTTTGAAGGGAATTTCATCCCTGCAGCTGAAATTGATCGTTTGGCGAAACTGCCAACATACGAAGAAGCACTAGCACAGTTAATGATGACTATGAAAGAAGCATCTGCTGGCAAGTTCGTTCGTACTCTGGCCGCCCTGCGCGATCAAAAACAAGAAGCCGCTTAATTTTAAGCTGGCTGCTTAATAAAATTGAATTCAGAACAATAGGAAACATTTGTTATGTCTATCACTAAAGACCAAATCTTAGAAGCCTTTGCAGCTATGTCTGTAATGGAAGTTGTTGAACTGATCGAAGCTATGGAAGAGAAGTTCGGCGTTTCTGCTGCTGCTGCAGTAGTTGCTGGCGGTGCTGCTGATGCAGGTGCTGCTGCTGAAGAACAAACAGAATTCACTGTTATGTTAACTGCTCACGGCGACAACAAAGTTGCTGTTATTAAAGCAATCCGTGGCGCAACTGGTTTAGGCCTGAAAGAAGCTAAAGCAATGTCTGAAGCTGCTCCAGTAGCAGTTAAAGAAGGCGTTTCTAAAGAAGAAGCTGAAGCTCTGAAGAAAGAACTGGTTGAAGCTGGTGCTACAGTAGAGATCAAGTAAGCTATTATGTAGCTTACTCACCCAAGCCAATTGGGTGGAGGCTGGCGGTTTTTTAACCGTCGGCCTTTTTTGCGCTATATGCGTCGGCGATTTTTTTTCACCGTTTATCGCCAAATTTTGCAGTCCCTAGCAGAGATTACTGGTTAGGTTTTTGCCATCAACGGTGATGGGCAAACGTGCTGAATTTAATGACTATTGTTATAAGTTCAGTCTTGGTCACATCTCGCAAGCAGAGGAAACCCATGGTTTACTCCTATTCTGAAAAGAAGCGTATTCGCAAAGACTTTGGTAAGCGTCCACAGGTGTTGGATATTCCTTACCTTTTGTCTATTCAGTTAGACTCTTTTAAGAAGTTCACCGATCAAGATCCTACCGGTGAGCGCGGTTTAGAAGCCGCCTTCCGTAGCGTTTTTCCCATCAAGAGCTTTTCTGGTAATTCAGAACTGCAATACGTCAGCTATAAGCTTGGCGAGCCTGTTTTTGATGTGAAAGAGTGTCAGATCCGTGGTGTTACATATTCAGCTCCACTGCGCGTTAAGTTACGCATGGTGTTGTATGATCGTGAAGCAGCGGCCGGCACTGTAAAAGATATTAAAGAACAAGAAGTCTACATGGGCGATATCCCATTGATGACTGATAACGGTACCTTTGTGATCAACGGTACTGAGCGTGTAATCGTATCTCAATTACACCGTTCTCCAGGCGTATTCTTCGATCACGACCGTGGTAAAACCCACTCATCAGGTAAGGTGCTGTATAACGCACGTATCATTCCTTACCGTGGTTCATGGTTAGACTTTGAATTCGATCCTAAAGATGCGCTGTTCGTACGTATTGACCGTCGCCGTAAATTACCTGCGACCATCATTCTGCGCGCATTAGAGTACTCTACTCAAGAGATCCTCGACCTGTTCTTCGAACGTGTTGAATTCAAGATCAAGAAAGATACTCTTGTTATGACCTTAGTTCCTGAGCGTCTGCGTGGCGAAACCGCCAGCTACGACATCAAGGATGCTGAAGGTACCGTATTGGTTGAAGCGGGCCGTCGCGTGACTGCACGTCATATTCGCCAACTCGAAAAAACCAACACCACTGAACTCGAAGTACCAGTTGAGTACATCGTGGGCAAATATGCTGCTCAAGATTACATCGATCCGGACACGGGTGAAGTATTAGTTTCTGCTAACAGTGAAATCAGCTTAGAAGACTTAGCGAAGTTATCACTGGCAGGCATCAAAGAGCTGAGCACGTTGTACATCAACGAGCTAGACCACGGTGCTTACATCTCTGACACTCTGCGTATCGACCCAACCACTAACCGCTTAGAAGCGTTAGTTGAGATCTACCGTATGATGCGTCCTGGTGAGCCACCAACCAAAGATGCAGCAGAAGCCCTGTTCCAAAACTTATTCTTCAGCGAAGAACGTTATGACCTGTCTAAAGTAGGTCGTATGAAGTTCAACCGTCGTCTCAGCATTCCTGATGACGAAGGTAGCGGCGTACTGTCTAAAGAAGACATCGTTGCAGTAATGAAGAACATCATTCACATCCGTAACGGCTTCGACGAAGTGGACGATATCGACCACTTAGGTAACCGTCGTATTCGTTCTGTGGGTGAAATGGCTGAAAACCAATTCCGTGTTGGTCTGGTCCGTGTTGAGCGCGCCGTGCGTGAACGTCTGTCATTAGGCGATCTGAACGAGCTGATGCCACAAGACTTAATCAACGCTAAGCCAATCTCTGCTGCAGTGAAAGAGTTCTTCGGTTCTTCTCAGCTGTCACAATTCATGGACCAAAACAACCCGCTGTCAGAAGTAACGCATAAGCGTCGTATTTCTGCTCTAGGCCCAGGTGGTTTGACCCGTGAACGTGCTGGCTTCGAAGTCCGCGACGTACACCCAACGCACTATGGTCGTTTATGTCCAATTGAGACCCCTGAAGGTCCAAACATTGGTCTGATCAACTCATTAGCGAGCTTTGCCCGTACTAACTCTTACGGCTTCTTAGAAACCCCATACCGCAAAGTGGTAGACGGTGTGATCACTGACGATGTGGAATACTTGTCAGCGATTGAAGAAGGTCGTTATGTGATTGCACAGGCGAACATTGAAGTTGACTCACAAGGTCGCATGGTTGAAGAACAGATCGCGTGTCGTCACAAAGGTGAATCTACCTTTATGCGCGCGTCTGACATTCAATACATGGACGTATCGCCACAACAGATCATCTCTGTTGCTGCGTCTCTGATCCCGTTCTTAGAACACGACGACGCGAACCGTGCATTGATGGGTGCGAACATGCAACGTCAAGCGGTACCAACACTGAAATCAGAGAAGCCTCTGGTTGGTACTGGTATTGAGCGTACGTTGGCTGTGGACTCAGGCGTAGTTGTTGCTGCCAAACGTGGCGGTGTGATCGATTACGTTGATGCGAGCCGTATCGTTGTTAAAGTAAATGAAGACGAGCTGCGCCCAGGCGAAGCAGGTATCGACATTTACAACCTGACTAAGTACACCCGTTCTAACCAAAACACTTGTATCAACCAACGTCCATGTTGTTCAGTTGGTGAGCCAGTGGTTCGTGGTGACGTGTTAGCAGACGGTCCGTCTACTGACTTAGGTGACTTAGCCCTTGGCCAGAACATGCGTATCGCGTTCATGCCTTGGAACGGTTACAACTTCGAAGACTCGATCTTAATTTCTGAGCGTGTTGCACAGGAAGACCGTTTCACCACTATCCACATTCAAGAGCTGTCTTGTATCGCTCGTGATACTAAGCTGGGTAGCGAAGAAATCACTGCTGACATTCCAAACGTAGGTGAATCTGCTCTGTCGAAACTCGACGAGTCAGGTATCGTTTACATCGGTGCAGAAGTGAAGGGTGGTGACATTCTGGTAGGTAAAGTCACGCCAAAAGGCGAGACACAACTGACTCCAGAAGAGAAGTTACTGCGCGCCATCTTCGGTGAGAAAGCGTCTGATGTGAAAGACAGCTCACTGCGTGTACCTAACTCTGTTAAAGGTACCATCATCGACGTTCAGGTATTTACCCGTGACGGCGTTGAGAAAGACAAACGCGCCATTGAAATCGAAGAAATGCACATTGCCCAAGCTCGTAAAGACTTAGGCGAAGAGTTCAAGATCCTTGAAGAAGGCGTATTGAGCCGTGCGCGCAACTTATTATTAAGTGCCGGTTTCACTGAAGCACAAATCGCAGCATTGCCACGTAAAGATGTATTGGTTCAAGTCATTGACGATGAAACCAAACAAACTGAACTTGAGCAATTAGCTGAACAGCATGAAGAGCTGAAAGCAGACTTCGATAAGAAGTTTGAAATCAAACGTCGCAAGATCACCCAAGGTGATGACTTGGCACCAGGCGTACTGAAGATCGTTAAGGTTTACTTAGCGGTTAAACGTACTATCCAACCAGGTGACAAGATGGCGGGTCGTCACGGTAACAAGGGTGTTATCTCTAAGATTAACCCAATTGAAGACATGCCGTACGACGAGCAAGGCAACCCTGTGGACATCGTATTGAACCCGCTAGGCGTTCCATCACGTATGAACATCGGTCAGGTTCTTGAAGTTCACTTAGGTGCTGCTGCTAAAGGTATTGGTAACAAGATTGCTGCCATGCTGGAAGATCAGCGCGAGAAGGGACTTGCAGAAGTTCGTAGCTACATCAAGCAAGTGTACGAATTAGGTGACGAAGTGCAGCAGCGCGTTGACATCGATTCATTCACTGACGATGAGTTACTGCGCTTAGCGAACAACCTGAAAGGCGGTATCCCAGTTGCTACGCCAGCCTTCGACGGTACTAAAGAGAAAGAGATCAAGCAGATGCTTGAGCTTGCAGGCTTGCCAACCTCTGGTCAGCTGAAATTATTTGATGGTCGTACCGGTAACGAATTTGAGCGTCCAGTAACTGTAGGTTACATGTACATGCTCAAACTGAACCACTTAGTTGACGATAAGATGCACGCCCGTTCTACCGGTTCGTACAGCTTAGTGACTCAACAACCACTGGGCGGTAAAGCTCAGTTCGGTGGTCAGCGTTTCGGGGAGATGGAAGTGTGGGCACTAGAAGCATACGGTGCCGCTTATACGCTTCAAGAAATGCTCACCGTGAAATCGGATGACGTTAACGGTCGTACTCAGATGTATAAGAACATCGTCGACGGTAACCATCAGATGCAGCCTGGCATGCCAGAGTCCTTCAACGTATTACTGAAGGAGATCCGTTCACTCGGTATCAACATCGAGTTGGATCAGGAATAAGCGCAGGTATTTAGCCGCGTTTGGCAACAGAATGGTGCTCCGTGAGAGCGGAGCACCCGGTTTAACTCCTTCAGGAGAGAAACGTGAAAGACTTATTAAAGTTTCTGAAACAGCAAAGCAAGACTGAAGAATTTAACGGCATCAAAATTGGTCTGGCATCGCCTGATCTGATCCGTTCTTGGTCTTTTGGTGAAGTTAAGAAGCCAGAAACCATTAACTACCGTACCTTCAAGCCTGAGCGTGAAGGTCTGTTCTGTGCGCGTATCTTTGGCCCGGTCAAAGATTACGAATGTTTGTGCGGTAAGTACAAGCGTTTGAAGCACCGTGGTGTGATCTGTGAAAAGTGTGGCGTAGAAGTTACCCAGACTAAAGTACGTCGTGAGCGTATGGGTCACATTGAACTGGCTAGCCCAGTTGCCCACATTTGGTTCTTGAAATCACTGCCGTCCCGTATCGGTTTAATGCTGGACATGACGCTGCGTGATATCGAGCGCGTACTGTATTTTGAATCTTTCGTCGTGATCGAGCCTGGCATGACCAGCCTTGAACGTGGCCAAATGCTGACAGAAGAAAACTATCTGGACGCATTAGAAGAATACGGTGACGAATTCGAAGCTAAGATGGGTGCTGAAGCGGTATTAGAACTGCTGCGCGCAATCGATCTCGAAAAAGAAATCGAACAAATGCGTGAAGAGCTGCCATCAATCAACTCTGAGACTCGTCGCAAGAAAGTGACCAAGCGTCTTAAGTTGATGGAAGCGTTCCACACGTCTGGCAACAAGCCAGAGTGGATGATCTTAAAAGTACTGCCTGTGTTACCACCTGACTTACGTCCGCTGGTACCGCTTGATGGCGGCCGCTTCGCGACTTCAGATCTGAACGATCTGTACCGCCGCGTGATCAACCGTAACAACCGTTTGAAGCGTCTGTTAGATTTAGCTGCGCCGGACATCATCGTACGCAACGAAAAGCGTATGTTACAAGAGTCTGTTGATGCGCTATTAGATAACGGTCGTCGTGGTCGTGCTATTACCGGTTCTAACAAACGTCCTCTGAAATCTTTGGCCGATATGATCAAAGGTAAACAAGGTCGTTTCCGTCAGAACTTGTTAGGTAAGCGTGTTGACTACTCTGGTCGTTCGGTAATTACCGTAGGTCCTACTTTACGTCTGCACCAATGTGGTCTTCCGAAGAAGATGGCACTGGAACTGTTCAAGCCATTCATCTATGGCAAGCTGGAAGGTCGTGGCTTAGCGACAACCATCAAAGCTGCTAAGAAGATGGTAGAGCGTGAAGTGGCGGAAGTTTGGGATGTTCTGGATGAAGTGATCCGCGAACATCCAGTGATGCTTAACCGTGCACCAACACTGCACAGACTGGGTATCCAAGCGTTCGAACCTGTACTGATTGAAGGTAAAGCAATCCAGTTACACCCACTCGTTTGTGCGGCATACAACGCCGACTTCGACGGTGACCAAATGGCGGTACACGTACCGTTAACACTGGAAGCGCAGCTTGAAGCTCGTGCCCTGATGATGTCTACCAACAACATCCTGTCACCTGCGAACGGCGAACCTGTAATCACGCCGTCTCAAGACGTGGTATTAGGTCTGTACTACACCAGCCGTGAGCGTATCAACGGCCGTGGTGAAGGTATGTACTTTATGTCTGTTGCTGAAGTTGAAAAAGCTTACGCAACTGGCGCTGCTGAACTGCATGCCCGCGTGAAAGTGCGTATCACTGAAACCGTTATCGGTGACAATGGTGAACGTACTGAACAACGTCGTATCGTAGATACTACTGTTGGTCGTGCTCTGCTGTCACAAATTCTGCCAGCAGGTTTGTCATTTGATCTGGTTAACCAGAACATGGGCAAAAAGCAGATTTCTAAACTATTGAACACTTGTTACCGTCAATTAGGTCTGAAAGATACAGTTATCTTCGCTGACCAACTGATGTACACAGGTTTCCGTTACGCCACTATCTCTGGTGCATCTGTCGGTATCGACGACATGGTGATCCCAGCTGAGAAGTACACCTTAGTTGCTGACGCTGAAGCAGAAGTGCTCGAAATTCAAGAGCAGTTCCAATCAGGTCTAGTGACCGCGGGTGAGCGTTACAACAAAGTAATCGACATCTGGGCAAGTGCGAACGAAAAAGTTTCTAAAGCGATGATGGAAAACCTGTCAACTGAGACAGTAATTAACCGTGATGGCGTTGAAGAGAAACAAGCTTCGTTCAACAGCATTTACATGATGGCCGACTCGGGCGCTCGTGGTAGTGCCGCACAGATCCGTCAGTTAGCGGGTATGCGTGGTCTGATGGCGAAACCAGACGGTTCGATCATCGAAACCCCAATCGTGGCGAACTTCCGTGAAGGTCTGAACGTTCTTCAGTACTTCATCTCAACCCACGGTGCGCGTAAAGGTCTAGCCGATACCGCATTGAAGACAGCGAACTCGGGTTACCTGACTCGTCGTCTGGTTGACGTTGCTCAAGACTTAGTTGTCATCGAAGACGATTGTGGTACTCACGAAGGTCTGACAATGAAGCCGCTGATCGAAGGTGGTGACGTTGTTGAGCCATTGCGTGAACGCGTACTGGGTCGTGTGGTTGCTGTTGATGTTCTGTACCCAGGTACTGAAGATGTGCTTGCGCCACGTAACACTCTGCTCGACGAAGCATGGTGTGACAAGTTAGAAGAACACTCAATCGACGAAGTGATTGTACGTTCTGTAATTACTTGTGATACCGACTTCGGTGTGTGTGCGGCATGTTATGGCCGTGACTTAGCCCGTGGTCACCTGATTAACCACGGCGAAGCCATCGGTGTTGTCGCGGCACAATCAATCGGTGAACCAGGTACACAGTTAACGATGCGTACGTTCCACATCGGTGGTGCGGCATCGAGAGCGTCTGCAGAAAACAACGTCCAAGTGAAGAACTCTGGTTCGTTAAAACTGCACAACGCTAAGTACGTGACTAACACTGACGGCAAGCTGGTTATCGTTTCTCGTTCTTCTGAACTGGCGATCATCGACGAATTAGGTCGTGAGAAAGAGCGTTATAAAGTGCCTTACGGTACTGTGCTCGAGAAGTTAGAAGAAGCATCGGTTGAAGCGGGCGATATCATCGCTAACTGGGATCCACATACTCACCCAATCATCACTGAAGTGGCGGGTAGTATTAAGTTCGTTGATATGATCGACGGCGTGACCATGACTCGTCAAACAGACGAACTGACTGGTCTGTCTTCAATCGTGATCCTCGACGTGGGTCAACGTGGTTCAGCGGGTAAAGAAATGCGCCCAATGATCCGTCTGGTTGGTGCCGACGGTAGCGACCTGATGATCCCAGGTACTGAAGTGCCAGCACAATACTTCTTACCAGGCAGTGCGATCGTTAACCTTGACGACAACGCGCAAATCGCCGTGGGTGACGCGTTAGCACGTATTCCACAAGAATCGTCTAAAACACGCGACATCACGGGTGGTCTACCACGCGTTGCTGACCTGTTCGAAGCTCGTAAGCCAAAAGAGCCAGCAATTCTGGCGGAAATCTCTGGTACCATCTCGTTTGGTAAAGAGACCAAAGGCAAGCGTCGTCTGGTGATCACACCAGCGGATGGCGGTGAACAGTACGAAGAGATGATCCCGAAATGGCGTAACTTAAACGTGTTCGAAGGTGAAAAAGTCGAACGTGGTGAAGTTATTGCTGACGGTCCAGAAGCGGCGCACGACATTCTGCGTCTACGCGGTATCCACAACGTAGCAAACTACATTGTGAATGAAGTACAAGACGTATACCGTCTACAAGGCGTGAAGATCAACGATAAACATATCGAAGTGATCATCCGTCAAATGCTGCGTAAGTGCGTGATCACCTCTGCGGGTGACAGTGAGTTCTTAGAAGGCGAACAAGTAGAAGTGTCTCGCGTGAAGATCGCTAACCGCGACCTGATCGAACAAGGCAAAGTGCCTGCGACCTTCGAACGTGAACTGCTGGGTATTACCAAAGCGTCTCTGGCTACAGAATCGTTTATCTCTGCAGCATCGTTCCAAGAAACAACTCGCGTACTGACAGAAGCTGCCGTAGGTGGTAAGTCTGATAACTTACGTGGTCTGAAAGAAAACGTAATCGTTGGCCGTCTGATCCCAGCCGGTACTGGTTATGCTTATCACAAGACCCGTAACGATGCCCGTGCTAAGAAAGACGAGCCAGTTGTAGTGAATAAGATCACTGCAAGTGAAGCGGAACAAAACCTTGCAGACCTCTTAAACCTGGCTGGTAGCCAAGATTAAGTAATCAGTTTGTAACAAAAAGGCGCCTATGGCGCCTTTTTTATTGTAAAATGCCGCAAAAGTTGGCTATTTCTTGACAGTCAGGCATTACCTTTCTAAAATTCCGCGTCCCACCATTGTGGGATATAGATTTTTCACACCTTATCGTTGAGTTTGATTCAACTGTTTCGGAGCTATACATGGCAACTGTAAACCAGTTGGTACGTAAGCCACGCGCACCTAAAGTCGAAAAGACTAACGTGCCTGCGTTGAACGCGTGCCCACAAAAACGTGGTGTATGTACACGTGTGTACACTACTACCCCTAAAAAACCTAACTCTGCACTACGTAAAGTAGCTCGTGTGCGCTTAACTAACGGTTTCGAAGTAACTTCGTACATCGGCGGTGAAGGCCACAACCTGCAGGAACACAGCGTGATCTTAATCCGTGGTGGTCGTGTTAAAGACTTACCAGGTGTGCGCTATCACACTGTTCGTGGCGCCCTAGACTGTGCTGGCGTGAACACTCGTCGCCAAGGTCGTTCTAAGTACGGTGCTAAGCGTCCTAAGTCTTAACGCAATCCGTTAAGTAAGGCCAAGCTAGTTTTATTTTGAGAATTCCAGTTTTGGAAATCCCTGAAGCATACGGAGAATTGTTATGCCAAGACGTCGCGTTGTAGGACAACGTAAAATCCTACCAGATCCAAAGTTTCACAGTGAGTTGCTGGCTAAGTTCATCAACGTCATTATGCAAGACGGCAAAAAGTCGACTGCAGAAAAAATCATTTACAAGGCGCTAGATGTTATCGCTGAAAAGAAAGGCGCTAACCATTTAGACGTTCTTGAAGCAGCCCTGGACAACGTACGCCCATCAGTCGAGGTTAAATCTCGTCGTGTTGGTGGTTCTACTTACCAGGTACCATGTGAAGTTCGTCCTGTGCGTCGTAACGCACTGGCGATGCGCTGGTTAGTTGAAGCTGCTCGTAAGCGTGGTGAAAAATCTATGGCTTTACGTCTAGCAGGTGAAATGCTAGATGCGTCTGAAAACAAAGGTACTGCTGTTAAGAAGCGTGAAGACGTGCACCGCATGGCTGAAGCTAACAAGGCCTTTGCTCATTACCGTTGGTAATCTGATGGTGTGGGCTTAGGCCCACACCATTGTTGTTGATATTGCCAAGACAATTGTCTTGGTGGAGAGGGTATAATAGTGGCTCGTACAACCCCAATTGAGCGTTATCGTAATATCGGTATTTGTGCTCATGTGGATGCAGGTAAAACCACCACAACAGAACGTGTTCTGTTCTATACCGGTTTGTCTCATAAAATCGGTGAGGTGCATGACGGCGCCGCGACCACTGACTGGATGGTACAAGAGCAAGAGCGTGGTATTACTATCACCTCGGCCGCTGTAACCACATTCTGGCGTGGTATGGATGCTCAATTCACTGAACACCGCATCAATATCATCGATACCCCTGGTCACGTTGACTTCACTATTGAAGTTGAACGTTCTTTGCGCGTTCTCGACGGCGCTGTAGTGGTTTTCTGTGGTTCTTCAGGTGTTGAACCTCAATCAGAAACCGTTTGGCGTCAAGCTGACAAATACCGCGTTCCACGCTTAGTGTTTGTTAACAAGATGGACCGCGCAGGTGCGGACTTTGAACGTGTAGTGAAGCAAATCAGAACTCGCCTTGGAGCGACTTGTGTGCCTATTCAACTGAATATCGGCGCAGAAGAAAACTTCACTGGCGTGATCGACTTAATCAAGATGAAAGCCATTAACTGGAACGAAGCGGACCAGGGTATGACTTTCACTTATGAAGAGATCCCTGCAGAGTTAGCGGCGAAAGCGGCTGAAATGCATGAGTATCTGGTTGAGGCAGCAGCCGAGGCCTCGGATGAACTGATGGACAAGTACCTTGAAGAAGGCACACTGTCAGAAGACGAGATCAAAAAGGCACTGCGTCAGCGTACTATTAATAATGAAATCGTTTTGGCGACCTGTGGTTCTGCATTTAAGAACAAAGGCGTTCAAGCGGTTCTTGATGCGGTTGTTGAATTCTTGCCTGCCCCCGTCGATGTGCCTCCAATTAAGGGCATTGATGACAATGAGCAAGAAGTTGAGCGCCCATCAGATGACAATGCCCCTTTTGCGGCGTTGGCATTTAAGATTGCTACAGACCCGTTCGTGGGCACTTTGACCTTTATCCGCGTGTACTCTGGCGTACTCGAATCAGGTTCTGGCGTTTATAACTCTGTTAAACAGAAGCGTGAACGTATCGGCCGTATCGTGCAAATGCACGCTAACGATCGTACAGAACTGAAAGAAGTTCGTGCAGGTGATATCGCTGCGGCTATCGGTCTGAAAGAAGTCACCACGGGTGATACACTTTGTGATCCTGATCATAAGGTGATCTTGGAACGCATGGAGTTCCCTGAGCCAGTAATTACCATTGCCGTTGAGCCTAAGTCTAAAGCAGACCAAGATAAAATGGGTATCGCGCTGCAAAAACTCGCAGCGGAAGATCCATCCTTCCGGGTTGAGACTGACGAAGAATCATCACAAACACTGATTTCTGGAATGGGTGAGTTACACTTAGACATTATCGTTGACCGTATGCGTCGCGAATTTGGTGTTGAGTGTAACGTTGGTAAGCCACAAGTGGCCTACCGCGAAACCATTCGCGCATCAGTCGAGGCTGAAGGTAAATTTGTACGCCAATCAGGTGGCCGTGGACAATTCGGTCATGTTTGGTTAAAACTAGAGCCTAATGAAGAAGGCGCTGGTTACGAATTTATCAACGCGATCGTTGGGGGTGTAGTTCCACGTGAATTCATTCCAGCGGTTGATAAAGGTATCCAAGAGCAGATGAAGAACGGTGTTCTCGCCGGCTTCCCTGTGTTGGACGTGAAGGTCACTCTGTTCGACGGTTCATATCACGATGTGGACTCGAATGAAATGGCGTTCAAAATTGCGGGTTCTATGGGCTTCAAAAAGGGTGCGCTCGAAGCGAATCCTGTGTTGCTCGAGCCTTGCATGAAAGTAGAAGTAACTACTCCTGAGAACTACATGGGCGATGTGGTTGGTGACTTAAACCGTCGTCGTGGTTTGATTGAAGGTATGGATGATGGCTTTGGTGGCATCAAAATAGTCCATGCTGTAGTGCCTCTTTCTGAAATGTTTGGTTATGCAACTGATTTGCGTTCTGCGACTCAGGGTCGTGCTTCCTACTCCATGGAGTTCTTGAAGTACACTGATGCACCGCAAAACATTGCGAAAGCGATTATTGAATCTCGTAGCTAATTTTAAGTTACGACATAAATGTAATATGGTCCTGTTGATACAGGATTATTCTGAAAAGAAAGGAATATATCGTGGCAAAAGCTAAATTTGAACGTAATAAGCCTCACGTAAACGTGGGCACCATCGGTCACGTTGACCATGGTAAAACCACTCTGACTGCAGCTATCTCTCACGTACTGGCTAAGACCTACGGTGGCGAAGCTAAAGACTTCTCTCAAATCGATAACGCTCCAGAAGAGCGTGAGCGCGGTATTACCATCAATACCTCTCACATCGAATACGATACTCCAACTCGCCACTACGCACACGTAGACTGCCCAGGCCACGCTGACTATGTTAAAAACATGATCACTGGTGCTGCACAGATGGACGGCGCGATCCTGGTAGTAGCTTCTACTGACGGTCCAATGCCACAAACTCGTGAGCACATCCTGCTGTCTCGCCAAGTAGGCGTACCATTCATCATCGTATTCATGAACAAGTGTGACATGGTTGACGATGCTGAACTGTTAGAATTAGTAGAAATGGAAGTACGTGAACTGTTATCAGAATACGACTTCCCAGGTGATGACTTACCAGTTATCCAAGGTTCAGCTCTGAAAGCGCTAGAAGGCGAGCCAGAGTGGGAAGCTAAGATCATCGAATTAGCAGCGGCACTGGATTCTTACATTCCAGAACCAGAGCGTGATATCGATAAGCCATTCCTGATGCCAATCGAAGACGTATTCTCAATCTCTGGCCGTGGTACAGTAGTAACTGGTCGTGTTGAGCGTGGTATCGTACGTGTTGGTGACGAAGTAGAAATCGTTGGTATCCGTGCAACTACTAAGACAACCTGTACTGGTGTTGAAATGTTCCGTAAGCTGCTTGACGAAGGTCGTGCAGGTGAGAACTGTGGTATCCTGTTACGTGGTACTAAGCGTGATGACGTAGAACGTGGTCAAGTATTATCTAAGCCAGGTTCAATCAACCCACACACTACTTTTGAATCAGAAGTATACGTTCTGTCAAAAGAAGAAGGTGGTCGTCACACTCCATTCTTCAAAGGCTACCGTCCACAGTTCTACTTCCGTACAACTGACGTGACTGGTACCATCGAACTGCCAGAAGGCGTAGAGATGGTAATGCCAGGCGACAACATCAAGATGAAAGTGACTCTGATCTGCCCAATCGCGATGGACGAAGGTTTACGCTTCGCAATCCGTGAAGGTGGCCGTACAGTAGGTGCTGGTGTTGTAGCTAAGATTTTCGCTTAATCGCGAATTAGTTATAGTACTGAAAAAGGAAGCTTCGGCTTCCTTTTTTATTTTGGGCTGGCGTTATTCTGAAATTTGTGTAAAATACCCGCCACTCTGAAGTTGAATAGTCTTTTTGATGACTATTTACACAGCGGGCTTGAAATCTAATTTTAGATAAGTATAATGGCCCCCTCGTTAACCTAGGTTAGCGAATTAAATGATGAGTCAATGAATTCGTCATTATCATAGCGGCTCCGATTGGGAGTCGAACGGTTAAATCATCTCGCTCTGCTTTTCCAGTTAGGAAGAAGCTAGAGGGTGATTTTTTATGTGTCCATTTTAGGAGCTCTGGTCAATGCAGAACCAAAGAATCCGTATCCGCTTAAAAGGATTTGATCATCGCTTAATTGATCAGTCTACAGCGGAAATCGTTGAAACTGCTAAGCGTACAGGCGCCCAAGTACGTGGTCCAATTCCACTACCTACGCGCAAAGAGCGTTATACCGTTTTGATCTCTCCGCACGTTAATAAAGATGCTCGTGACCAGTACGAATTACGTACTCACAAGCGCCTGGTTGACATCGTAGAGCCAACTGAAAAGACTGTAGACGCTCTAATGCGTTTAGATCTTGCGGCTGGTGTCGACGTACAGATTAGCTTGGGTTAATTGAGATCCTTAGAAGAGGTTTGAGAGATGGCTATCGGTCTTATTGGTCGTAAAGTTGGTATGACTCGCATCTTCACTGAAGATGGTGTTTCTATACCTGTTACAGTAATTGAAGTTGCTGGCAACCGTGTTACTCAAGTGAAAACTTTAGAAACTGACGGTTACCGCGCGCTTCAAGTTACTACTGGTACCAAAAAAGCCAATCGCATCACTAAACCAGAAGCAGGTCACTTTGCCAAGAGCGGTGTTGAAGCCGGTCGTGGACTGTGGGAATTGCGTCTGGCAGACGGTGAAGGCGAAGGCATTGAAGTTGGTGCTGAGCTAAATGTAGGTATCTTCGCTGATGTAGCGAAAGTTGACGTTACTGGTCAATCTAAAGGTAAAGGCTTCCAAGGCGGCGTTAAGCGTTGGAACTTCCGTACTCAAGATATGACTCACGGTAACTCTTTGTCGCACCGTTCGAACGGTTCTATCGGTCAGAACCAAACGCCTGGTCGCGTATTTAAAGGCAAGAAAATGTCAGGCCACATGGGTGCCGAGCGTGTTACTACTCAAAATCTAGACGTTGTACGTGTAGATGTTGAACGTAACCTGCTACTGGTTAAAGGTGCTGTTCCGGGCGCAACTAACGGCGACCTGATCATCAAGCCTGCAGTTAAAGCTTAAGGTCTGAGGAGATAGTAATGGAATTGGTATTGAAAGACGCGCAAAGCGCTCTTGAAGTTTCCGAAACTACCTTCGGCCGTGACTTTAACGAGGCACTGGTTCATCAGGTAGTTGTAGCATACGCTGCAAACGCACGTCAGGGCACTCGTGCTCAAAAGACTCGTGCGGAAGTAACTGGCTCTGGCAAAAAGCCATGGCGCCAAAAAGGCACTGGCCGCGCTCGTGCGGGTGGTGTTAAGGGCCCAATCTGGCGTGGCGGTGGCGTAACTTTCGCTGCTAAAACTCAAGATCACAGCCAAAAAGTTAACAAGAAGATGTACCGCGGCGCGCTGAAAAGCATTCTGTCTGAGCTGGTGCGTCAAGACCGTCTGGTTGTTGTTGAATCATTCAGCGTTGAAGCTCCTAAAACTAAAGAGCTGAAAGCTAAACTGAAAGCAATGAACTTAGAAGACGTGTTAATTGTGACTTCAGAAGTTGACGAGAATTTATTCTTAGCAGCTCGCAACCTGTACAAGGTTGACGTTCGTGACGTTGCAGGTCTAGACCCAGTAAGTCTGATCGCGTTCAACACAGTGCTCGTGACTGCTGATGCAGTTAAGCAAATCGAGGAGATGCTAGCATGATGATCCGCGAAGAACGTTTGCTAAAAGTAATTCTTGCACCTCACATCTCTGAAAAGAGCACTGTGAATGCTGAGAAGCACAACACTGTTGTTTTCCGCGTAGCTATCGATGCAACTAAAGCTGAAATCAAAGCTGCTGTTGCTAAGCTATTTGAAGTTGAAGTCGAATCAGTTCGCACTTTAGTGAGCAAAGGCAAAACTAAACGTACTGGTGGCCGTGCTGGCCGTCGTAGCGATTGGAAAAAAGCCTACGTGACTTTAGCTGCTGGTGCTGACATCGATTTCGTCGGCGGCGCTGAGTAAGCAAAGGAGAATTATCATGGCAGTTATTAAGTGTAAGCCAACCTCTCCAGGTCGTCGCCACGTTGTTAAAGTGGTGAACTCTGACCTGCACAAGGGTAAACCTTTTGCTGGCCTGTTGGCGAAAAAATCTAAAAGTGGTGGCCGTAACAACACTGGCCGTATCACTGTTCGTCACGTTGGTGGCGGTCACAAGCAGCATTACCGTTTAATCGACTTCAAACGCGATAAAGACGGTATCCCTGCAAAAATCGAGCGTCTGGAATACGATCCAAACCGTACTGCGCACATCGCTCTAGTACTGTATGCGGATGGTGAGCGTCGTTATATCCTTGCAGCCAAAGGCATGCAAGCTGGCGACAAGATCCAGTCTGGTGTTGAAGCCGAAATCAAAACCGGTAACGCAATGCCACTGCGCAACATTCCAGTAGGTTCTGTTGTGCACGCTGTAGAAATGAAGCCTGGTAAAGGTGCTCAGATCGCGCGTTCAGCGGGTGCTTATGTACAAGTTGTTGCTCGTGATGGCGCATATGCCACTTTACGTCTTCGCTCTGGCGAAATGCGCAAAGTGCCAGTTGATTGCCGCGCAACATTTGGTGAAGTTGGTAATGCCGAACACATGCTACGCCAGTTAGGTAAAGCAGGTGCTAAGCGCTGGAGAGGCGTTCGCCCAACAGTTCGCGGTGTTGCAATGAACCCAGTAGACCACCCACACGGTGGTGGTGAAGGCCGTACTTCTGGTGGTCGTCACCCAGTGACTCCATGGGGTGTGCCAACTAAGGGTTATAAGACTCGTAGTAACAAGCGCACTGACAAGTACATCGTACGTCGTCGTAATAAATAGTAAGAGGATTCGCCATGCCACGTTCTCTCAAGAAAGGTCCCTTCATTGACCTGCACTTGCTGAAGAAGGTAGAGAAAGCGATGGAAGCCGGTGACAAAAAGCCTATTAAGACTTGGTCACGTCGCTCAATGATCATTCCAAACATGATTGGTTTGACCATCGCTGTCCATAATGGTCGTCAGCACGTTCCTGTGTTCGTAACTGACGAAATGATCGGCCACAAACTTGGTGAATTCTCACCAACTCGCACTTATCGCGGCCATGCTGCTGATAAGAAAGCGAAGAAGCGTTAATACGGGAGGAATAAGATGGAAGTTTTAGCTAAACATCGTTTTGCCCGTACGTCTGCGCAGAAGGCTCGTCTGGTTGCCGATCAAATTCGTGGTTTGCCTGTTGCTAAGGCCCTCGAAATTTTGACTTTCAGCCCAAAGAAAGCCGCCGTACTGGTTAAAAAAGTACTTGACTCAGCTATCGCAAACGCCGAACACAACGAAGGCGCTGACATTGATGAGCTAAAAGTAGGCGCCGTCTTCGTTGACGAGGGTCCAACTATGAAGCGTATCATGCCACGTGCTAAAGGCCGCGCTGATCGTATCATGAAGCGTACCAGCCACATCACTGTGGTTGTATCAGATCGCTAGGAGAGAGCAATGGGACAGAAAGTACATCCTAATGGTATCCGTCTGGGTATCACCAAGCCTTGGATCTCTACCTGGTACGCAGATAAGTCAGATTATGCAAATAACCTGAACAGCGACTGGGAAGTGCGTAAGTATCTTGCAGACAAACTGCAAGCTGCATCAGTATCTAAGATTGTTATTGAACGCCCAGCGAAAAGCATCCGCGTTACTATTCACACTGCCCGTCCAGGCGTTGTGATCGGTAAGAAAGGTGAAGACGTTGAAGTATTGCGTGCTGCAGTTTCAAAACTGGCTGGCACTCCTGCTCAAATTAACATCGCTGAGATCCGTAAACCTGAGCTAGATGCCAAGTTAGTTGCTGACTCAATTGCACAGCAATTAGAGCGTCGTGTTATGTTCCGTCGCGCTATGAAGCGTGCGGTTCAAAACGCAATGCGTATTGGTGCTCAAGGTATCAAAGTTGAAGTTAGTGGCCGTTTAGGCGGTGCTGAGATTGCGCGCTCTGAGTGGTACCGTGAAGGTCGTGTACCTTTGCATACACTGCGTGCTGATATCGACTATTCAACCTCTGAAAGTCACACTCAATACGGTGTGATTGGTATTAAAGTTTGGATCTTCAAAGGTGAAGTTCTGGACGGAATGCTGCCACAGATTGAAGAGCCGAAACAGCAGCAACCTAAGCGCAAGCCTCGTGGTAAATAGGAGAGCCGGCAATGCTGCAACCTAAACGTATGAAGTTTCGCAAGATGTTCAAAGGCCGCAACCGCGGTCTAGCGAACGGTACCGAAGTTAGCTTTGGTACTTTTGGTCTGAAAGCAGTCGGCCGTGGTCGTTTAACTGCTCGTCAGATCGAATCTGCACGTCGTGCCATGACACGTCACATTAAGCGTCAGGGACAAATTTGGATTCGAGTTTTCCCGGACAAGCCAATTACCTCTAAGCCTCTCGAAGTGCGTATGGGTAAAGGTAAAGGTAACGTTGAATACTGGGTATGTCAGATTCAACCTGGTAAGGTTCTTTATGAGATGAATGGTGTTTCTGAAGTGATCGCTCGTGAAGCGTTTGCTTTAGCTGCTGCCAAGCTTCCAATTAAGACTACCTTCGTAACTAAGACGGTGATGTAATGAAAGCGAGCGAACTAAGAGAAAAGAGCGTTGAAGAATTGAACGCTGAACTACTTGGTCTGCTGCGTGAGCAGTTCAACCTGCGTATGCAACACGCCACTGGTCAGTTGACTCAGACTCATCAACTGAAATTAGTGCGCCGTAACATTGCGCGCGTTAAGACCATTATTACTTCTAAGGCGGGTGCATAATGTCTGATAAAATCCGTACTTTGCAAGGTCGTGTGACAAGCAACAAAATGGATAAAACCATTACTGTAGCTATCGAACGCCAAGTGAAACACCCAATCTATGGGAAGTACATTAAGCGTACGACTAAGATCCATGCACACGATGAAGCTAATCAGTGCAACGAAGGCGATGTAGTAGCGATCCGCGAATGTCGTCCTCTGTCTAAGACTAAATCTTGGACTCTGGTTGAAGTAGTATCAAAGGCCTAATTGTATTAGGTATTTAGGTAAACGGCTCCAGTATTTGGGGCCGTTTGTTTTTTAATACTATACATTCCATATTTATGGTGTTATATTTGCGCGCCATTTTTGACTAAATTCAAAGCAAAAATGGTGTTTATAGTCCCAATTGTGGGAATTGTGTAGTAACGATAGCGGAGCACTTAAAATGATCCAAATGCAATCGACTCTTGACGTCGCATGTAACAGCGGCGCACGCAGAGTTCAGTGTATTAAGGTCTTGGGTGGCTCTCATCGTCGTTATGCCGGTATCGGCGACATCATCAAGGTTTCTGTTAAAGAAGCAATTCCTCGCGCTAAAGCGAAGAAAGGTGATGTGTATAACGCGGTGGTAGTCCGTACTAAGAAAGGCGTACGTCGTCCAGACGGTTCTGTCATTCGCTTCGATCGGAATGCAGCAGTTCTTCTGAACAACAACCTGCAGCCGATTGGCACTCGTATCTTTGGACCAGTGACACGTGAATTGCGCTCTGAGCAGTTCATGAAGATTGTCTCGCTGGCACCAGAAGTACTGTAAGGAGCTTCAAAATGGCAGCTAAAATCCGTCGTCAAGACGAAGTAATCGTATTAGCAGGTAAAGACAAGGGCAAACGCGCTAAAGTTGCTCAAGTACTACCTACTGGTAAGTTAATTGTTGAAGGCATCAATCTTGTCAAGAAACACCAAAAGCCAAACCCACAACTGGGTGTAGCCGGTGGTATTGTTGAGAAAGAAGCACCGATTCAAGCATCAAATGTTGCGATCTTTAACCCTGTCACTGGCAAGGCGGATCGTGTTGGTTTCCGATTTGAAGACGGCAAAAAAGTTCGTTTCTTTAAATCGAACAGTGAACTCGTTAAGTAACTGGAGTAAACGATGGCGAAACTGCATGATAAATATCAAGAGACTGTTGTCGCTGAACTGACTAAAAAGTTCGGTTATACCAGTGTCATGCAAGTCCCTCGGATTGAGAAAATCACCCTGAACATGGGTGTTGGCGAAGCCGTTGCAGACAAAAAAGTTATGGAACATGCTGTTCGTGACATGACTGCAATCGCTGGTCAAAAACCAGTAGTGACTGTTGCTCGTAAATCAGTTGCTGGTTTTAAAATCCGTGAAGGCTACCCTATTGGCTGTAAAGTGACCCTGCGCGGTGAGCGTATGTGGGAATTCTTAGAGCGTTTAGTTGACATCGCAATCCCACGTATTCGTGACTTCCGTGGTCTGAGCGCTAAAGCGTTCGACGGCCGTGGTAACTACGCAATGGGCGTGCGTGAGCAGATCATTTTCCCAGAAATCGATTACGATAAAATCGATAAAATTCGCGGTATGGATATTGTTATCACTACCTCTGCGAATTCTGACGAAGAAGGTCGTGCTTTGTTAGACGCTTTTAACTTCCCATTCAAGAAATAAGGGTAGCGTAATGGCAAAAACATCAATGAAAGCACGTGAAGCAAAGCGTGCACAGCTCGTAGCTAAGTTCGCTGAAAAGCGCGCTGCTCTGAAAGCAATTATTGCAAATCCAGCTTCTTCTGACGAAGACCGTTGGGATGCAGTATTAAAGCTGCAAGCTCTACCACGTGATTCCAGCGCATCGCGTCAACGCAATCGTTGTAATCAAACTGGTCGCCCACATGGTTTCCTGCGTAAGTTCGGTTTAAGCCGTATCAAGTTACGTGAAGCAACCATGCGTGGTGAAGTTCCTGGCCTGCGTAAGGCTAGCTGGTAAGCACTTGTCACGGAGTAAGCTAATATGAGCATGCAAGATCCTATTGCGGATATGTTAACCCGTATTCGTAACGGCCAAGCTGCTAACAAAGTATCTGTGAAGATGCCTTCTGCTAAGCTGAAAGTCGCTATTGCGAAACTGCTTAAAGAAGAAGGTTACATCGCTGATTACGCCGTAGCAGATGAAGCCAAGCCTGAACTGGAAATCACTTTAAAGTATTTCCAAGGCCAACCAGTCGTTGAGACTATCCAGCGCGTAAGCCGTCCTGGTCTTCGTATTTACAAAGGTAAAAACGAATTACCAAAAGTGATGGGCGGACTGGGTGTCGCAATTGTGTCCACTTCTAAAGGCCTGATGACTGATCGTGCCGCCCGCCTTGCAGGCATGGGTGGCGAGGTTATCTGCTACGTAGCATAAGGAGCTAGGAATGTCTCGTGTAGCAAAAGCACCAGTATCTATTCCAGCTGGCGTAGAGGTGACCTTAAACGAACAGACCCTGACCGTCAAAGGCGCGAAAGGAAGTCTGACTCGAGTGATCAACAATGCGGTCAATGTTGTTATTGAAGATGGCGTGATCAAGTTCCTACCTGTTGAAGGCGCTGTTGGCGCTTGGGCACAGGCTGGTACCACACGTGCATTAGTAAACAACATGGTTGTTGGTGTATCTCAAGGTTTTGAGCGTAAGTTAAAGTTAGTTGGCGTTGGTTACCGTGCGAAGCTCGTCGGTTCTGACATTGACCTGACTTTAGGTTTCTCTCATCCGTTAGTACACAAACTGCCCGCAGGCGTTACTGCAGAGTGTCCAAGCCAAACTGACATCGTCCTACGTGGCGTTGATAAGCAGTTAATTGGCCAAGTCGCTGCTGAGATTCGCGGATACCGTCCACCAGAGCCATACAAAGGCAAGGGTGTTCGCTATGACGACGAAGAAGTACGCCGTAAAGAGGCTAAGAAGAAGTAGGTAACGCGATATGGATAAGAAAACATCTCGCTTACGTCGCGCTATTCGCGCTCGTAAGAAGATCCAAGAGCTGGGCGTGAACCGTCTGGTTGTACATCGTACACCGCGTCACATTTATGCTCAGGTGATCAATCCTGAAGCTCAGGTGGTGGCAGCTGCTTCAACCGTGGAAAAAGCGGTTAAAGAGCAACTGAAGAGTACCGGTAACGTAGACGCGGCTAAAGCAGTAGGTAAATTTATTGCTGAACGCGCGATCGAGAAAGGCGTAACGACTGTTGCGTTCGATCGTTCTGGTTTCAAGTATCACGGTCGTGTAGCTGCTCTGGCAGATGCTGCTCGTGAAGCTGGCCTCCAGTTCTAAGGGGTTATAAAAATGGCTAAATTAGAAGCTCAGCAAAAAGACGATCTGCAAGAGAAATTAATTGCAGTTAATCGTGTTTCTAAAGTAGTTAAGGGCGGTCGTATCTTTAGCTTCACTGCACTAACAGTAGTAGGTGATGGTAACGGTAAGGTCGGCTATGGCTATGGTAAAGCGCGCGAAGTTCCAGCAGCGATTCAAAAAGCTATGGAAAAAGCCCGTCGTAACATGGTGACCGTTGAGTTGAATGCAGGCACTCTGCATCACCCAGTTAAAGGTCGTCATACTGGTTCACGTGTATACATGCAACCAGCATCACAGGGTACCGGTATTATCGCCGGTGGCGCAATGCGTGCCGTATTGGAAGTAGCAGGCGTTCATAACGTTCTGTCAAAAGCATACGGTTCTACTAACCCGATCAACATCGTTCGCGCGACTGTAGATGCTCTGGTGCACATGAAGTCACCTTCGCAAATCGCAGCTAAGCGTGGCCTGAATGTTGACGAAATTCGGGGGTAATGCACCATGGCAACTAAAACTGTAAAAGTTACTCAGACTAAAAGTGCTATCGGTCGTTTACCAAAGCACCGTGCGACCTTAACTGGTCTTGGTCTGCGTCGCATTGGTCACACTGTTGAATTAGAAGATACTCCTTCAGTTCGCGGTATGATCAACAAGGTCTACTACATGGTTAAGGTGGAGGATTAATAGATGCGTTTAAATACTCTATCTCCAGCTGCAGGCGCTAAGCATGCACCAAAGCGTGTAGGCCGTGGTATGGGTTCAGGCTTAGGTAAAACTGCTGGTCGTGGTCACAAAGGCCAAAAATCTCGTAGCGGTGGCGGTGTACGCCCAGGCTTCGAGGGTGGTCAAATGCCACTTAAGATCCGTTTACCTAAATTTGGTTTTACCTCGCGTCGCGCTATGGTAACAGCTGAAGTTCGTGTACTCGAACTGGCTAAAGTTAACGGTGATGTTATCGACTTAAACGCTCTGAAAGATGCGAACGTTATTACTCGCAACATCCAGTTTGCGAAAATCGTTCTTTCAGGTACCATTGAGCGCCCAGTGACCGTAAAAGGTCTGAAGGTAACCAAAGGTGCACGTGCAGCGATTGAAGCTGCTGGCGGTAAGATCGAGGAATAATACGTCGATGGCAAAACCAGGACTTGATTTAAAAAGCGCGAAAGGTGGACTTTCTGAGTTGAAAGCTCGCCTCCTGTTCGTGATTGGTGCGATTATCGTCTTTAGAGCCGGTTCGTTTGTGCCAATTCCTGGTATTGACGCAGCTGTATTAGCAGAGCTGTTTGCTCAGCAAAAAGGTACCATCCTTGGCATGTTTAACATGTTCTCGGGTGGTGCTCTTTCCCGTGCTTCTATCTTTGCATTAGGTATCATGCCGTATATTTCGGCGTCGATTATCATGCAGTTATTGACTGTTGTGCATCCTGCACTCGCTGAATTGAAAAAAGAAGGCGAGTCTGGACGTAAAAAAATCAGTCAGTATACACGTTGGGGTACGTTGGTGCTGGGTACATTCCAGTCGATCGGTATTGCAACAGGGTTACCAAACTTAGTCCCTGGCCTTGTGGTCAACATTGGATTCGGTTTCTACTTTGTAGCGGTTGTGAGCTTAGTAACAGGAACCATGTTCCTTATGTGGCTAGGTGAGCAAATTACCGAACGAGGTATAGGTAACGGTATCTCGATTTTAATTTTCGCAGGTATTGTTGCTGGATTACCTTCCGCTATCGGCCAAACGGCTGAGCAGGCGCGTCAAGGTGACCTGAATGTGTTAGTATTGTTGTTGCTCGCGGTAATTATTTTTGCTGTGACTTATTTCGTGGTGTTTGTAGAACGTGGTCAACGTCGTATCGTTGTTAACTACGCTAAGCGCCAGCAAGGCCGTAAGGTGTTCGCTGCGCAATCTACTCATTTGCCACTGAAAATAAACATGGCGGGTGTAATTCCCCCAATTTTTGCGTCAAGCATCATTTTGTTCCCAGGCACACTGGCTCAGTGGTTTGGTCAAAATGAGTCTATGTCATGGTTAAGTGATTTTTCACTGGCTGTGTCACCAGGACAACCGCTTTACTCATTATTGTATGCAGCAGCGATTATCTTCTTCTGTTTCTTCTATACTGCGTTGGTATTTAACCCACGTGAAACAGCAGATAATCTGAAGAAGAGTGGTGCATTCATCCCTGGGATCCGTCCTGGAGAACAGACTTCGCGTTACATTGATAAAGTAATGACTCGCCTGACATTAGCTGGCGCGTTATACATTACCTTTATCTGTTTAATTCCGGAGTTCATGTTAATTGCGTGGAAAGTACAGTTCTATTTTGGCGGTACTTCACTACTAATTATGGTAGTCGTAATCATGGACTTCATGGCTCAGGTTCAGACCCATATGATGTCACATCAATATGAGTCTGTGATGAAGAAAGCTAACCTAGTAAACAAAGCGAACTTAGATCGCTTTGGTCGCTAAGTAGCTTTACGGAGTGATGAAATGAAAGTTCGAGCTTCCGTGAAGAAGATCTGCCGTAACTGCAAGATCGTCAAGCGTAGTGGCGTTGTACGCGTTATCTGTGTTGAACCAAAACACAAACAGCGTCAAGGCTAATAGAAAGATTGTTCAGCCCAATGTTGGGCTGAACAAAATATTGTTTGCAAATCTGTCAACTGTCGAGTATCCTTTCGGGCTTTTCGCAGTTGGCCTTTAACTTAAGGAGTGCATAGTGGCCCGTATCGCTGGCATTAACATTCCTGATCAAAAGCATACAGTCATCGCATTGACTGCAATTTTCGGCATCGGCCGTACTCGCGCTAGAGCAATCTGCGCGGCTACAGCAATTGCTGAAACTGCTAAGATCAAGGAATTGAGCGAAGCTCAAATCGACACCCTACGCGAAGAAGTTGCCAAATACTTAGTAGAAGGTGACTTACGTCGTGAGATTTCTATGAACATCAAGCGTCTTATGGATCTTGGTTGTTATCGTGGTCTCCGCCATCGTCGTAGCCTGCCTCTTCGTGGGCAACGTACTAAGACCAATGCGCGTACGCGTAAAGGTCCACGTAAACCAATCAAGAAGTAACGGGAAGGTAGACAATGGCTAAAGTTCCGTCACGTTCTCCGCGTAAGCGCGTACGTAAACAGGTTGCAGATGGCATGGCTCATATCCATGCTTCTTTCAACAACACAATTGTCACCATTACAGATCGTCAAGGTAATGCGTTGTCATGGGCTACTTCAGGTGGTTCAGGTTTCCGTGGTTCACGTAAATCTACTCCATTTGCTGCACAGGTAGCTGCTGAGCGTGCAGGTGCTGCTGCTCAAGACTACGGTTTAAAAAACCTTGAAGTGTTTGTGAAGGGTCCAGGTCCAGGTCGTGAATCAGCCATTCGTGCGCTGAACGCTGTTGGTTACAAAATTACCAACATTACCGATGTGACGCCGATCCCTCATAATGGTTGTCGTCCTCCTAAAAAGCGTCGTGTATAACGCGTTTCATTAGGATAGTTGGAGAAAGATCATGGCAAGATACTTGGGTCCCAAGCTCAAGCTCAGCCGCCGAGAAGGTACTGACCTTTTCTTAAAAAGCGGTGTGAGAGCAATCGATTCAAAGTGTAAACTGGAATCAGCACCTGGACAGCATGGCGCACGTAAGCCACGTCTGTCAGAGTACGGTTTACAGTTACGCGAAAAACAAAAAGTTCGTCGTATTTACGGTGTGTTAGAAAAACAATTCCGTAACTACTACAAAGAGGCTGCACGTCTGAAAGGCAACACTGGTGAGAACCTGTTGCAACTTTTAGAAACTCGTTTAGATAACGTTGTTTATCGTATGGGTTTCGGTGCGACTCGTGCAGAATCACGTCAGCTAGTGAGCCATAAGTCAGTTATGGTAAACGGTCGTGTTGTTAACATTCCGTCATTCAAAGTGTCTGCGAATGATGTTGTAAGCATCCGTGAAAAGTCACGTACTCAAGCTCGTATCAAAGCAGCTTTAGAAGTGGCAGCTCAACGCGAGAAGCCTACATGGGTTGAAGTCGACAGCGCGAAAATGGAAGGTGCTTTCAAGCGTATTCCAGAACGTAGCGATTTGTCTGCGGAAATTAACGAACAGCTGATCGTCGAGCTTTACTCTAAGTAAGGCTAACAAACAAGAGAGGACACAATGCAGGGTTCTGTTACAGAATTTCTTAAACCGCGTCTCGTTGATATCGAGCAGGTTAACTCAACACGTGCCAAGGTTACTTTGGAACCGCTTGAGCGTGGTTTCGGCCACACTTTAGGTAACGCGTTGCGTCGCATCCTATTGTCGTCTATGCCCGGCTGCGCGGTTACCGAAGTCGAGATTGACGGCGTACTGCACGAATACAGCAGTAAGGAAGGCGTACAAGAAGATATCCTTGAAATCTTGCTGAACCTGAAAGGGTTAGCAGTGACTATCGAGGGTAAAGACGAGGCTATGCTTACATTAAGCAAGTCCGGCGCAGGCCCTGTCATCGCAGCAGATATCACGCATGATGGTGATGTCACTATCGTGAATCCTGATCATGTTATCTGTCATTTAACAGGTAACAATGATATCAGCATGCGTATTCGCGTTGAGCGTGGTCGTGGTTATGTGCCAGCATCTGCTCGTGCACAGACTGAAGACGATGATCGCCCAATCGGCCGCTTGCTGGTTGATTCTTCTTTCTCGCCAGTTGCACGTATTGCCTACAATGTAGAAGCAGCTCGTGTGGAACAGCGTACTGACTTGGATAAACTCGTTATCGATATGACCACTAACGGTACTATCGATCCTGAGGAAGCTATCCGTCGTTCTGCAACCATCTTAGCTGAACAGCTGGATGCGTTTGTTGAGCTGCGCGACGTGACTGAGCCAGAAATGAAAGAAGAGAAGCCGGAGTTCGATCCGATTCTGTTGCGTCCTGTCGACGATTTAGAGCTAACTGTACGTTCGGCTAACTGTTTGAAAGCCGAAGCGATTCATTACATCGGAGATCTGGTACAGCGTACTGAAGTTGAGCTGCTGAAGACCCCTAACTTAGGTAAGAAATCTCTTACTGAAATTAAGGACGTTTTAGCTTCTCGCGGACTGTCGTTAGGTATGCGTCTGGAAAACTGGCCTCCAGCTAGTTTAGCAGACGACCTATAAGTCTCAGGTTTGTACAGATTTAGGTTATAAGGATTAGGTCATGCGCCATCGTAAGAGTGGTCGTCAACTTAACCGCAACAGCAGCCACCGCCAAGCTATGTTCCGTAACATGGCAAGCTCACTGGTTCGTCATGAGATCATCAAGACAACCGTAGCTAAAGCGAAAGAACTGCGTCGCGTAGTTGAGCCTCTGATAACACTTGCTAAGAGTGACAGCGTTGCAAACCGTCGTTTAGCGTTTGCACGTACTCGCGACGCTGAAGTCGTAGGTAAGTTATTCACTGAATTGGGTCCACGTTACCAGGAACGTCCTGGTGGCTACACCCGTATCCTTAAGTGCGGTTTACGTGCTGGTGATAAAGCCCCAATGGCTTACATCGAGCTAGTAGGTCGTCCAGAAGCTGCTCAAGCTGTTGAAGTTGAAGCTGCTGAGTAATTAAGGCTACAAAGTTTGAAAAACCGGGCTCTAAGCCCGGTTTTTTGTTTTTAGCGCTTTTGGGTTAATCAACTCAAGTCGTTTGTTTTTCAATTTCCTTCGGCAATGTCAATTGCCATTTCTTCATTCCTGAGCGAGTAAATCGGTATTGTCCAAGATCGTCTGTTACCGGGAAGATGCTCTCAGGCTTTTCCCCGGCGAGTATGCGTTGTGCCATGTCAGCTGCGATGCTGCCGTGATGATAACCATCGAGCACATAACCACCGATATTACCGTTGGCATTAATACTAAATCCCCAGAAGCCAAAATTAGGCACTGGCGTATTACTTTCTATCCACTCTAATAATTGGTCGGCATTAACCGACTGATCCTGTTCATCCCTCACCGCATGATATAGGGCAACGACAATAGCGCTATAGCCATTAGCTTTGGCGGATAACACCTGTTGCTGCCAGTCTTTTAGGCTTGCCAATTTCAGTATATGGATCTCGATATCACTTAGATGGCTGGTTGGGTGGTTGCTGATATAGTCTGCGGCGAGCTTAGAAGTATTGCTGTCATCGAATAACACTAAAATTTTCTGGTGCTTTTGTGATGGTAGGACGCGCTGTAGTAATAACAGTGAGCGTTTCAGCAAGGGTCTCTGAGTACGCCTGTAAAGCGCTTATAGTCATTTAAATGGTATTGCCTAGGATTCATATTTACTCCTAGATAAACCACCGGAAGTTGACTGGCATTGAGTCGTTCATGCAGATAATTGACGGCATTGTCGTCGGCAAGAATAACGAGTTGAGGTTGTTGTTGCACAATGAACTGCCAGGCTAACTCGGCGCGTTCGCCATAGCGCTCCTTAGGTAGTCGCTTGGTGTCTATTTCGAAATGCGTGACTCGATGTTCAGGCGTGAGTTTATCGAGTATGGCCTGATAATATTGCCTATCCCAAAGATAGCTCTGATGATAGCTCTCAATCACCACCATCTTTGCCGCATAGAGCGTGGGAGAGATGCTGGCGAGTAGTAAGATAAGGAGTTGTCGCCATCTTCTTTGTTGTGGCTTTATTGGTTGCATACACAGTTTCCTGTGGGAATACTGCGTTAATTATAGTTCAGTCTCTGAGGGTGTTCGGCCAATAAAAAAGCCTCCGAAGAGGCTCTTTAGGTATTAACAGAGACGGGATAACAGCTATTGTGTTGCCGATTTCTGCTGGCTGTAATCTAGCTTCTCATGTTTTTGGCCCATGGCTTCGGCCACTTCTGGCGGCATGTAGTTTTCATCATGCTTTGCCAGAACCTCGGTCGCGGCCAACTTGCCGTCTTCCCCTAGTACGCCTTGCGCCACGATACCTTGTCCTTCACGGAACAGATCGGGCAGCAGATCGTCGTAGGTCACCATGATTTCGCCGCCTAATGAATCGTGAACGGCAAACTGTACATGCAGGCTGTTTGGATCGCGTACCATAGAGCCGACCGTTACCATGCCGCCCACACGAATACGCTGACCCGCTTCGGGTTTAACGCCGGTGTCGGCCTTACCGTTAACGATTTCAGACGGGGTATAGAATAAGTTCAAGTTGGAGTTCAGCGCATACAGCAGTAGCGAAGCAATCGCGGCTACGCCACCGATCAATGCTATGGCTAACGTCAGTCTCTTTTTGCGTCTTGGGTTCACGATTTGGTACTCCTAGTTTCTTTGAGGCGCTCTTCGCGGTTCATCTTCTTCGCTATTTCAATTAGCACTTTGCGCTTTTGGCGCGCGCTGGTGATGATCAGCGTCGATAAACAGAAGAAAGTCACGCCATAGGCAAGCCACACATAAAAGGCATAGCCACCCATGTTAAAAAAATCACTGATAGAATCGAATTGCATTATTTGACCTCCTCAGCTTTGGCAAGTTCACGCACCCAAGGGCGCATGCCGTTTCTTGCTAAGATTTCTGCTCTAAATCTCACAATAGTGATAGCCCCTATCATAAGGCCGAAACCTAAAATATTGATTAAAAGTGGGTACAACATTTCACTCGACATAGTCGATTTAGAGGTAATTTTAATGGTGGACGGTTGGTGCAGTGAGCTCCACCATCACAGAGTATTTGATGATCGGAATATTGATCACGCCAACGATCGCTAAGATCCCCGCTGCACGCGCAGCGAGTACTTTATCCTCAAAGGAAGCGTAGAGGGAAATCACACCTAAGTAGAGGAACAACAGCACCAATTCAGAGGTTAAGCGCGCATCCCATACCCACCAAGTTCCCCACATGGGTTTACCCCAAGCGGCGCCAGTAAAGAGTGCGATAAAGGTGATTACCGCACCAATGGGTGCAATAGAAGCGGCAGCCCAGTCAGCCAGTTTAACTTGCCAAACTAAGCCGATAAATGCAGCCGTCGCCATACCCATATAAGCTGCCATCGACATTGATGCTGCTGGCACATGGATAAAGATAATCCGGTAGCTGTCGCCCTGTTGGTAATCTGTTGGGGCAAACATCAATCCCCAAACGGTGCCTACGGTAATGAAAAGACAGGCTAGGGTAGCAAACCATGGAAATAACGTTCCTGATAATTTGTAAGCGCGTTCAGGATCCGCGTAAGGGTGTAACCATTTCCACATTTTAGTTAGTACTCACTCGCAGAGATGCACCAATAGCAAAGGGTGCTAAGGTTAACGAACCGATCAACATGGCGCCAATTATAGCGAGCTGACCATCATAGGGTAAATTCATTCCTGCCGCATCTATGGCGCTGGTCGCGAAAATCAGCACAGGAATATAAAGCGGTAGGATCAGTAAACTCAGTAACACGCCGCCTTTACGTAAACCAACGGTTAAAGCCACACCAATGGCACCGAGGAGCGACAATACCGGTGTTCCTAACGCCAGAGTCGCGATCAGCGCGCCATAACTGTTGGCTTCTAAGTTGAGTAATACCGCGAGCAGGGGCGCGATAATAATTAATGGCACGCCGGTCAGTAGCCAATGGGCTAGCACTTTGGCCAATACTAATACCGAGAGTGGCTGTGGGCTGAGCAGCATTTGCTCTAAACTACCGTCACTGAAGTCGGCTTTAAATAGGCGCTCGAGTGACAACATAGATGCCAGTAGTGCTGCAACCCAAATAATCCCTGGGGCAATACGCGCTAACATTTGTGGTTCAGGGCCAATACCGAGTGGGAATAAGGTCACGACCATGATGAAGAATAACAAGGGATTAAAGATATCACCGCGATGACGAATGGCGATTTTTAGATCCCGCTGCAGTAACGTGAAAAACGCTGTAGTAAAGCTGATGCCTCTTTTCATTATGCCAAACCTTATACGAAGCGATAATCTAGACGAATTTTACGAAGCCTATCATCTTTGATAATGCCCATATCTTGGTGGGTGGTGAGGATCACACAGCCACCATTATCCGCATGTTGAATAAATAATTGCTCAAGCTCTTCGACACCTTTTTTATCAATGGCAGTAAAAGGTTCATCGAGGATCCACACTTTACAATCGTTATGCCAAAGTCTTGCTAATGCGGTGCGGCGATGTTGACCTGCGGATAAATGTCCAGCCAGCGCTTCTTCGAATCCAGCTAAATTCACTTTAGCTAAAATAGCTGAAGTATCAAAATCATCATAGCCACTGATTCTTAAATTGAAGTTAAGGTTTTCTTCCGCGGTTAATTCGGATTTCACCCCCGCAAGGTGGCCTAAATACAATAAATCTTCGTTATATTCATCGCGGCAACGATTGATATCTTCGTTGAGATAAAAGGTTTGCCCAGCGTAAGGGCGAGATAAGCCTGCCAATATACGTAATAAGCTGGTTTTGCCGGCGCCATTTGGGCCTTCAATCTGGACGATATCGCCAGCATTAATATCAAAACTTAATTCATCAAATAGGATGCGTTCTTCGCGGATACATGTCAGCTTGCTCGCCGATACCAGTGTGTTTACTGAAGTTATATTTGTCACTGAACCCTCTATCTCAAGCCGGAAGGAAACACAAGTGATTCTAACACAAACGATATTGCGGGGTTTACACTTGCTTAATACTAGATGTCAGCAATTTGATGTGGTTCCAATAACCGCAATATTTCTCGTACAAATCGAACTTTTTTAATACTTGCTAATATATTAACGAATTTGTCACGCTTGTCGCCTCATATCATTTGCGCTGAGATTCTAATCACAAAAAGATGAGATTTATTGAAGTTTGTAGTAATCTTAACTCGCTATAATGAGTCTGCCTCAAAGGGCAGCGAGAGCTTTGTACGTATTTGCATTAGGAACATTGAACATGAAAAAACTGTTAGCAATGACTGCAGTCGCTGCTTTGACTATGTCAGTCAACGTTTCAGCTCAAGATGCTGAAGCTATTTTCAACAAGGCATGTACCGTATGCCACAGCATGGGTGTTGCTGGTGCTCCAAAGGCGCACAATGCTGCTGAGTGGGAACCACGCTTAGCAAAAGGTATCGACACTCTGTTACACAGTGTGAAAACAGGTTTAAACGCAATGCCACCAGGTGGTATGTGTACTGATTGTACTGACGAAGATTACAAAGCAGCTATCGAGTTTATGTCTAAAGCTCAGTAATTTTTTCAGTGTTAATAAAAAAACCGGCATCAGCCGGTTTTTTTATGTCTGCGCTAAGCCGAAACTTAGCGCTTGAGGTCGGTCATTATTGGACTTGAGTATCCAATACTAAGCTTGCAGTATCACCCACATTCACTTTGCTGACCTTACCTTGAATGTCACCCGCTTGAGGCTTGATGTTGCCATGCTTAGACAACACCGCAATCACTTCAACACTCGCGGTTTGGCTCAGTTTCATATCGCCGCCCATACCCGTGCTGTCATCGAGTGTCACTGTCACAGGTAAAGATTTTGCGCTGACCTTAGTCGCCGCTAATGGCACTTTAGGGCCTTCAGTTGCACGGGCGAATACAAAGATTGTGTCTTCAGGGCTTGCTTGGGCTGCTAGCTCTGGCGAAATTGAAATCGCAATGCTCACCGATTTTGTCGCAACTTTTGCCTGCTTATGTACGTCATCGTTAGGCATGCCAGCGGTTTCGCCTTGCATACGCAGGTTGGCTGTTTCAATCGCATTCATCAGTGCGGCGCGGTCTACATCGGTGCGGTCGCTGCTGAGAATGGTTTGCCATGAATCAATGGCTTTTTGATAGTTAGCCGTGAAGAAAGCATCCATACCCACGAGCAGTAAGGTCGATGGATCCTGTGGATCTAATGCTAATGATTCATCGATCAGGGCTTGAATCTGTGGCGTCATTTGCTGACCAGCTTTGTAGTACAGTGCGGTCGCTTTCGGGCCTAACAGTTCTGCATGCTTACCGACTAAGTCCATGACTTTATCGAACGCAGCAACGGCTTTATCGAACTGGTTAGCCGAAATATAAGCATGACCCAAACTGAACCAAGCTTGGCTGTTTTCAGGCTCGGCTTGTACTTGAGCTTCCATCATCTGTACGCGCTGCGCCATGATTTGCGCTGCGTCCATACCCGCATGTGGATTCGCTGGCTGAGTGTTACCAATATTCTCAAAGGCGCCCAAGTGCTGATAGAGATAACCTGAGATCGCAATCAAGCAGACAGACATGACAGATGGCCACAGTATGCTCTTAGGTTTGATCTGGTTGACGAGTGAATCATCGCTCGCTTGTTTGATGTCTTGGAGTAGGCTGATTTCTAGCTCTTTCTTCAGTGCATCAAATTCAGCTTGGTCGAGCAGTTCTTCATTGAGTTCTTTCTCAAGAGTGGCAAGACGTTCATTGAACAATTCAAGGTTAGTTTGTCTGCGAACGCCGGCTTCTTCAGTGCGTAACAACTTTTGCTGTCTGAAATGCGGGATCCAGATCAGCAGTAAGCTGACCAACACAACAAGCGCAATAAAAATCCAAAATGTCGTCATTGTTTCTATATTCACTTTAGTTTGCATAAAAGCGGTTGTTACCGCCGGCTTGGAAGCAAGATTATACGTAAAGATTATTCATTGAACAGTAATATAAGACCATCATTGCAGTGAAAACTGAGAGTTGGGCACTGGTTCACAAATTGATCCATCTAGTAAATTTTGTATGAAACTTAAGGCTCATTTATCTGTCACATGCAAAACTGTAGGCCTGTGGTGGCAACATTTAGTCAAAAACTGAGAATGAGACAAGTCACCCAGTTTTGTATGAAATAGGCAGACAGGAACAATAGCAAATACTAAAATGAACCAAATTTCGTGCATTTGTGTGAACAGCATGTTGTGCGTTGGTCTAGAGTCTTTCTAAATCAACATATTATTAGAGACTGAGGAAAACCCATGATCCCAGAACTTGGACACTTTTCGCTGATTATAGGAGTGGCATTCGCCTTCTTATTAGTCAGCGTTCCCCTTATAGGTGTTGCCCGTAAAGACCAATATCTAGTGAGGTATGCTTGGCCGTTAACCTACGGAATGTTCTTCTTTATCGCTTTATCCGTAGTATCTCTTGGTTACAGCTTTGCCGTTGATGACTTCTCCGTTGCCTATGTGGCACATCACTCGAATTCCCAGTTACCTATCTTCTTTAAGATTGCGGCCGTATGGGGCGGTCATGAAGGGTCACTGCTGTTCTGGGTGTTTGCACTATCGACCTGGGCGGCTTCAGTTGCCTTATTCAGTAAAGGCTTAGAAGAAGTGTTCACCGCGAGGGTACTGGCGGTACTGGCACTGATCGTGATTGGCTTCAGCTTATTTATGCTGCTCACATCCAGCCCATTTGAACGCCTATTCCCAATGCCTGCCGAAGGTCGCGACTTAAACCCAATGCTGCAGGACGTGGGCTTAATCTTCCACCCTCCAATGCTGTACTTAGGTTATGTTGGTTTCTCGGTGAGTTTTGCCTTCGCGATTGCCGCTCTCATGAGTGGTCACCTTGACTCTGCGTGGGCGCGTTGGTCACGTCCTTGGACCTTAGCCGCTTGGATTTTCCTCACGGGCGGTATTGCTTTAGGTTCTTGGTGGGCATACTACGAATTAGGCTGGGGTGGCTGGTGGTTCTGGGATCCCGTCGAAAACGCCTCCTTTATGCCTTGGTTAGTGGGTACGGCATTAGTGCATTCGCTGATCGTGACCGAAAAACGTGGTGCGTTCCGTAACTGGACCGTATTACTGTCTATCTTCGCTTTCTCGTTAAGCTTACTCGGTACCTTTATCGTACGTTCGGGTGTACTGACTTCTGTACACTCCTTCGCTGCCGATCCAAGCCGCGGTATGTTTATTCTGTTGCTGCTTGGTTTAGCCATCGGCGGCTCGCTCACGCTGTTTGCCTTCCGTGCCAGTGAAATGAGCAGCCCAGCACGTTTCGAACTGAAATCAAAAGAAACCATGCTGTTAGTCTGTAACGTGTTACTCACGGTTGCAGCGGGTACTGTGTTATTAGGTACTTTATATCCACTGCTGATCGATGCATTAGGCATGGGTAAGATTTCTGTTGGGCCTCCATACTTCAACGCAGTGTTTGTACCAATTGTCCTCGTACTGTTTGGCTTTATGGGTGTCGGTCCAATCATTCGTTGGAAGAAATCCAAAGCAGGTGAGCTCAAGCGCCAATTACTGGTGCCAGCTTTAGTCTCGGCAGCGATTGGTATCGTGACACCGTTTATTGTGGATGGTGCGTTCAACGCTTGGGTTGCCTTTGGTATCGCCGCAGCTTCTTGGATCGTGTTAGCGACGGCAAGAGCCGCTTATAACATCGTTAAACCAAAAGAAGGCGAAGTGAGCGTGGCACGTATGGGCCGCAGCGAGCTAGGGATGATCTTAGCCCACTTAGGTATTGCCGTATCGGTGATTGGTGCCACTATGGTATCGAACTACTCGGTTGAGAAGAGTGTGCGTATGGGACCTGGCGTGAGCCAAGAGCTTGCGGGTTACACCTTTAAGTATCTCGAGACTAAGAACGTTGTCGGTCCTAACTACACCGCGCAGCAAGGTCAAATTGAGATCTATAAAGGCGATAAACTGCTGACCTTACTCAAGCCCGATCGTCGCCAATACAATGTGCGTACTATGGATATGACCGAAGCCGGTATCGATTGGGGTCTGTTCCGTGATTTGTATGTCACTATGGGCGATCCAATCAGCAGCACTGAGTTTGCTGTGCGCTTGAACTACAAACCTTTTGTTCGTTGGTTATGGTTTGGAGCAATATTCATGATGGTCGGTGGTTTCTTTGCCGCATCGGATAAACGCTATCGCTCAAAAGTGGCCGCTACGGTTAAGCCACAAGCTGAAAAAGCGAAATTAGCTACCGCGCAATAATTGGGGAATGTATGAAGAAGTTGGTTCTGTTTATCCCATTAGTCATCTTTCTTGGCATGGGGGTATTTTTATACAAAGGATTGTTTTTAAATCCACAGAAACTGGATTCAGCTCTGGAAGGAAAGCCGATCCCGGCTTTCCAACTGGAACGTCTCGAAACACCAAGCGAGATGATTACCAATGAGCAACTGAAAGGTAAAGTGTCACTACTTAACGTATGGGCCACTTGGTGCCCATCTTGTAAGTATGAGCATCCTTTCTTAGTCATGCTGAAACGCCAAAATATTCTGCCTATCTACGGGATTAACTACCGCGATGAGCGTATTCCCGCACTGGAAGAATTGAAACGTCAAGGCGATCCATACCATATCAACATCTTCGATAAGGATGGGCGCTTAGGGTTAGATTTGGGTGTGTATGGCGCGCCAGAAAGCTTTATTGTCGATCATAAAGGTATTATTCGCTTCCGTTACGCGGGTCCAATCGACCAACGCGTGTGGAGCGAAACTCTGTACCCTATGATCCAACAATTACAAGCTGAAGCGGCGAAGGATGGTGCAGCGTGAAAACTCTGACAAAAATCATCGGTGGTTTAGTGTTGTTGCTGAGTATGGCAACAACGGCGATGGCGACACCTGTCGATACCTACGAGTTTAAATCGCCAGAAAACCAAAAACGCGGTCTATCACTGGCCCATGAGTTGCGTTGCCCGCAATGTCAAAACCAAAACCTGATCGACTCTAACTCACCCGTTGCCCGAGATCTGCGTCTTGAAGTCTACAAGATGGTCGATGAAGGCAAGGGCGATGATGAGATCATCGAGTTTATGACCAGCCGTTATGGTGAGTTTGTCCTCTACAAACCGAAAATGGAAACCAAAACCTATATTCTTTGGTTAGGTCCAGTAGGTTTGTTGCTGCTCGGTCTTATCATTGGTTTCATCTTTATCCGCAAGCAGCGCATCGGTGGCACGACCGAGCCTGAAATCAGCGCCGAAGATCAAAAAGCGCTTGATGCTCTATTAAAGCGTGATAATAAATGAAGTCATTTGCCTTAGCTGCAATCCTAGCGAGTCTGTCTGTTGCCTTTGCTGGTGGTGCTCAAGCGTACCCTGGCATGCAGCAGGCAAATAAGCCGATAGAGTCGACTGTCGATCTGATTAACGTTTTGCCAAAAACTTATCCTATCGAACCCGTTGCCTTTAGTGACGTCGATGGCAAGGCTATCGATTTCAGCCAATACAAAGGCAAAGTCGTGATGGTGAACATGTGGGCGACTTGGTGTCCTCCCTGTGTCAGAGAGTTACCAGCGATTGAACGATTGGCGACAAAGTTTAAAGCGGAAGAGTTTGCACTATTACCTATTTCTATCGATGCGGATGGCAAACAGCAAGTTCAGCCGTTTCTAACCTCATTAGGCATGGCGAACTTTAACTCCTACTACGATCCTGAACAAAACCTCGGGCAAGTGTTTCCATTAGATACTATCCCCGCGACCTTTATTCTCGATCAAAACGGCCAATTGATCGCGTTTGTGCGATCATTTGTCGACTGGGATGACGCAAAAGCCGTATCGCTGATCCAAGGTTTTATCGATAAAGGCGCGAAAAAGCTGAATTAAGCAGCAAATTGCGCGTAAATAGAACGCCATTGTAGAAAAGATCGCCATGCGATCTTTTTTCTTTTAAAAAGCCCTTGCACAAAAGTTTTCGGTGCCTATAATGCGCATCCACTGACACGGCAGACAGCGAAAGCAAGCGCGGTGGACAGTGCGAATCGAATGCAAAATGTGCAGTTGATTCGAAAGCGCCAAGAAGTTTGCAAAAACGCCTTGACGCGACAAGGGAAATGCGTAGAATACGCAGCCCTGACCCGCTGAGCGGTAGCGCGAAGTGAATGGTCAAATGCTCTTTAACAATCTAAACAAGAAATCTGTGTGGACACTCACAGGTGTTGAGTTAATCGAAATTACTCTGCCGTTTGGCGAGTAATCAAAATTTACATCAATGAATGAGTGTTCATAGCAATATGTACAACGACTTATTAAGTTAAGTCGATTCAGAATTCATTGAGCCGAATCTTCGGATTCACAAAACTTTTAATTGAAGAGTTTGATCATGGCTCAGATTGAACGCTGGCGGCAGGCCTAACACATGCAAGTCGAGCGGCAGCACAAGGGAGTTTACTCCTGAGGTGGCGAGCGGCGGACGGGTGAGTAATGCCTAGGGATCTGCCCAGTCGAGGGGGATAACAGTTGGAAACGACTGCTAATACCGCATACGCCCTACGGGGGAAAGAGGGGGACTTTCGGGCCTCTCGCGATTGGATGAACCTAGGTGGGATTAGCTAGTTGGTGAGGTAATGGCTCACCAAGGCGACGATCCCTAGCTGTTCTGAGAGGATGATCAGCCACACTGGGACTGAGACACGGCCCAGACTCCTACGGGAGGCAGCAGTGGGGAATATTGCACAATGGGGGAAACCCTGATGCAGCCATGCCGCGTGTGTGAAGAAGGCCTTCGGGTTGTAAAGCACTTTCAGTAGGGAGGAAAGGTTGTAAGTTAATACCTTGCAGCTGTGACGTTACCTACAGAAGAAGGACCGGCTAACTCCGTGCCAGCAGCCGCGGTAATACGGAGGGTCCAAGCGTTAATCGGAATTACTGGGCGTAAAGCGTGCGCAGGCGGTTTGTTAAGCGAGATGTGAAAGCCCCGGGCTCAACCTGGGAATTGCATTTCGAACTGGCAAACTAGAGTCTTGTAGAGGGGGGTAGAATTCCAGGTGTAGCGGTGAAATGCGTAGAGATCTGGAGGAATACCGGTGGCGAAGGCGGCCCCCTGGACAAAGACTGACGCTCAGGCACGAAAGCGTGGGGAGCAAACAGGATTAGATACCCTGGTAGTCCACGCCGTAAACGATGTCTACTCGGAGTTTGGTGTCTTGAACACTGGGCTCTCAAGCTAACGCATTAAGTAGACCGCCTGGGGAGTACGGCCGCAAGGTTAAAACTCAAATGAATTGACGGGGGCCCGCACAAGCGGTGGAGCATGTGGTTTAATTCGATGCAACGCGAAGAACCTTACCTACTCTTGACATCCAGAGAATTCGCTAGAGATAGCTTAGTGCCTTCGGGAACTCTGAGACAGGTGCTGCATGGCTGTCGTCAGCTCGTGTTGTGAAATGTTGGGTTAAGTCCCGCAACGAGCGCAACCCCTATCCTTATTTGCCAGCGCGTAATGGCGGGAACTCTAGGGAGACTGCCGGTGATAAACCGGAGGAAGTGGGGACGACGTCAAGTCATCATGGCCCTTACGAGTAGGGCTACACACGTGCTACAATGGCGAGTACAGAGGGTTGCAAAGCCGCGAGGTGGAGCTAATCTCACAAAGCTCGTCGTAGTCCGGATTGGAGTCTGCAACTCGACTCCATGAAGTCGGAATCGCTAGTAATCGTGGATCAGAATGCCACGGTGAATACGTTCCCGGGCCTTGTACACACCGCCCGTCACACCATGGGAGTGGGCTGCAAAAGAAGTGGGTAGCTTAACCTTCGGGAGGGCGCTCACCACTTTGTGGTTCATGACTGGGGTGAAGTCGTAACAAGGTAGCCCTAGGGGAACCTGGGGCTGGATCACCTCCTTACCTATACGACTAACTCGATGTTTGGTTGGTAAGAAACTGCTCCATGCGTTTCTTACACACGGCACATCCATGTGCCTGAGTGTTCACACAGATGGCTTGTTGAACTTCTCGAAAGAGGAGGGAGAGCGAAATGTGCCGCGAGCCGGTAAGCATTGTTCTTTAACAATTTGGAAAGCTGATAGTAATTAATACAATGATGTCTGTCGTTGTGTTAATACGAAAAAAATTGAGTTCTTAAAACACTTTTTAAGTGTCTTGAATATTCAAGTCTAAGGCGAGTCCATCTTCTTGGTCGAAGATGAGACAAGTAAAACCAGCTGGTCGCAACAATTCAAGTGAAACTCATTTGGGTTGTATGGTTAAGCGACTAAGCGTATACGGTGGATGCCTTGGCAGTCAGAGGCGATGAAGGACGTAGTAACTTGCGAAAAGCGTTGGCGAGCTAGTAACAAGCATTTGAGCTAACGATGTCCGAATGGGGGAACCCAGCAGCGTAAGCTGTTATCACTGCATGAATACATAGTGTAGTGAGGCAAACGAGGGGAACTGAAACATCTAAGTACCCTTAGGAAAAGAAATCAACCGAGATTCCCCTAGTAGCGGCGAGCGAACGGGGATTAGCCCTTAAGTCAGAGGGGTGTTAGTGGAATGGTCTGGAAAGTCCAGCGGCACAGGGTGATAGCCCCGTACACGAAAACTAACCTTTGATGAAAACGAGTAAGGCGGGACACGTGATATCCTGTTTGAATATGGGGGGACCATCCTCCAAGGCTAAATACTCCTGACTGACCGATAGTGAACCAGTACCGTGAGGGAAAGGCGAAAAGAACCCCTGTGAGGGGAGTGAAATAGAACCTGAAACCGTATACGTACAAGCAGTGGGAGCGGTACTTGAGACCGTGACTGCGTACCTTTTGTATAATGGGTCAGCGACTTACGTTTTGTAGCGAGGTTAAGCGAATAGCGGAGCCGTAGGGAAACCGAGTGTTAACTGCGCGTTTAGTTGCAAGGCGTAGACCCGAAACCCGGTGATCTAGCCATGGGCAGGTTGAAGGTTGAGTAACATCAACTGGAGGACCGAACCGACTAATGTTGAAAAATTAGCGGATGACTTGTGGCTGGGGGTGAAAGGCCAATCAAACCGGGAGATATCTGGTTCTCCTCGAAAGCTATTTAGGTAGCGCCTCGGACGAACACCTTTGGGGGTAGAGCACTGTTAAGGCTAGGGGGTCATCCCGACTTACCAACCCTTTGCAAACTCCGAATACCAAAGAGTGCTATCCGGGAGACAGACGGCGGGTGCTAACGTCCGTCGTCAAAAGGGAAACAACCCAGACCGTCAGCTAAGGTCCCAAAGTGTATGTTAAGTGGGAAACGATGTGGGAAGGCTTAGACAGCTAGGATGTTGGCTTAGAAGCAGCCATCATTTAAAGAAAGCGTAATAGCTCACTAGTCGAGTCGGCCTGCGCGGAAGATGTAACGGGGCTAAACATACCACCGAAGCTACGGGTGCAATCCATTAGGGTTGCGCGGTAGAGGAGCGTTCTGTAAGCCGTTGAAGGTGAAGGGGTAACCCACGCTGGAGGTATCAGAAGTGCGAATGCTGACATGAGTAACGATAAAGGGGGTGAAAAACCCCCGCCGAAAGACCAAGGGTTCCTGTCCAACGTTAATCGGGGCAGGGTGAGTCGACCCCTAAGGCGAGGCCGAAAGGCGTAGTCGATGGGAAACAGATTAATATTTCTGTACTTCCGCTAACTGCGATGGAGAGACGGAGAAGGCTAGGCTAGCGCGGCGTTGGTAGTCCGCGTTTAAGGTGGTAGGTGGAATGCTTAGGCAAATCCGGGCGTTCTTAACACTGAGAGCTGATGACGAGTCCCCAAGGGGATGAAGTAGTTGATGCCATGCTTCCAGGAAAATCTTCTAAGCTTCAGGTTAGCGGGAATCGTACCCCAAACCGACACAGGTGGTCGGGTAGAGAATACCAAGGCGCTTGAGAGAACTCGGCTGAAGGAACTAGGCAAAATGGTACCGTAACTTCGGGAGAAGGTACGCTGCTGTTGGTGATGGGACTTGCTCCCTAAGCTGACGGCAGTCGCAGATACCAGGTGGCTGCAACTGTTTATCAAAAACACAGCACTGTGCAAAATCGCAAGATGACGTATACGGTGTGACGCCTGCCCGGTGCCGGAAGGTTAATTGATTGGGTTATCGCAAGAGAAGCTCATGATCGAAGCCCCGGTAAACGGCGGCCGTAACTATAACGGTCCTAAGGTAGCGAAATTCCTTGTCGGGTAAGTTCCGACCTGCACGAATGGCGTAATGATGGCCACGCTGTCTCCAGCCGAGACTCAGTGAAGTTGAAATTGCGGTGAAGATGCCGTATACCCGCGGCTAGACGGAAAGACCCCGTGAACCTTTACTATAGCTTGGCACTGAACATTGACCCTACATGTGTAGGATAGGTGGGAGACTTTGAAGCGGGAACGCTAGTTCTCGTGGAGTCGTCCTTGAAATACCACCCTTGTAGTGTTGATGTTCTAACTTGGGCCCCTAATCGGGGTTAAGGACAGTGCCTGGTGGGTAGTTTGACTGGGGCGGTCTCCTCCCAAAGAGTAACGGAGGAGCACGAAGGTGGCTAAGTACGGTCGGACATCGTACGGTTAGTGCAATGGCATAAGCCAGCTTAACTGCGAGACAGACACGTCGAGCAGGTACGAAAGTAGGTCATAGTGATCCGGTGGTTCTGAATGGAAGGGCCATCGCTCAACGGATAAAAGGTACTCCGGGGATAACAGGCTGATACCGCCCAAGAGTTCATATCGACGGCGGTGTTTGGCACCTCGATGTCGGCTCATCACATCCTGGGGCTGAAGTCGGTCCCAAGGGTATGGCTGTTCGCCATTTAAAGTGGTACGCGAGCTGGGTTCAGAACGTCGTGAGACAGTTCGGTCCCTATCTGCCGTGGGCGTTGGATGATTGAGGGGAGTTGCTCCTAGTACGAGAGGACCGGAGTGAACGAACCGCTGGTGTTCGGGTTGTCATGCCAATGGCATTGCCCGGTAGCTATGTTCGGAATCGATAACCGCTGAAAGCATCTAAGCGGGAAGCGAGCCCCAAGATGAGTCATCCCTTGGACTATAAGTCCACTAAAGAGCCGTTCGAGACTAGGACGTTGATAGGTCAGGTGTGTAAGCGTTGTGAGGCGTTGAGCTAACTGATACTAATGACTCGAGAGGCTTAACCATACAACCCAGATGGGTTTTACTAAGTGATACTTAGACGAATACAAACACTTAAGAAGTGCAACTCAATCCAGCTTTCCGAATTTAATTTACTGCCTGCATGAGATAAGACGGGTAAGTAAATACCAAATTTGCTTGGTGACAATAGCATTGTGGTCCCACCTGATCCCATCCCGAACTCAGAAGTGAAACGCAATCGCGCCGATGGTAGTGTGGGGTCTCCCCATGTGAGAGTAGGTCATCGCCAAGCGCCTAATTAAACGATAAAGCCAGCTGAATAAGCTGGCTTTTTTGTTTTTCGCGTTTGCCATTTTTAGATTGTGATTTTGAAATCATTTATTCCAATTTTCAGCCTCTTTCACTCACCCCCGCTAATGTGCGCTAAATCGCGACTTGCAACCTATTTTCTTCACGTTACTGAACCATACCTGCCGATGGCAACTCTTGCTATTACTTCAGAGGTTACTTACCTTATGCAGTAATTTATTGGGGTAGCTAAGGATCTATGATGAAGTTAGAGATGATTTGCACTGGGGAAGAGGTGCTGTCGGGTCAGATTGTTGATACTAACGCGGCCTGGTTTGCCAGCACTATGATGGAGCATGGCATTGAGATCCAACGACGAGTGACTGTGGGGGATCGCCTCGAGGACTTAATTGCGGTTTTCCAAGAGCGTAGCTTGCATGCCGATGTCATCTTAGTGAATGGCGGCTTGGGTCCGACCAGTGATGATATGTCTGCCGAAGCAATGGCTAAGGCTAAGGGAGAGTCTCTGGTTGAGAATCGCGAATGGCGTCAGCATTTAGAAGATTGGTTTACGCGTAATAACCGTGAGATGCCAGTCAGTAATTTGAAGCAGGCGATGCTGCCTGAGTCTGCAGTGATGGTGGATAACCCCGTCGGTACGGCCTGTGGATTTAGAGTGAAGTTGAATCGAGCTTGGTTATTCTTCACCCCAGGTGTGCCATTTGAACTCAAGCATATGGTGAAGGAACAATTTATTCCTTTTATCCGTGAAGAGTTTGACCTCGATGCTAAGGTGGCGCTGAAGAAGTTGCTGACCATAGGTCATGGTGAGTCTTCCCTTGCCGACAAAATTGAGCCATTGGAGTTGCCTGAGGGGATTACCATTGGTTATCGCTCCTCAATGCCACATATTGAGATTAAGATCTTTGCCCGCGGTGAGAAGGCGATTGCTTTGCTGCCACGGGTGACTGGGCACATCAAAATGGTGCTGGGTACTGCGGTTGTCGCCGAAGATAAAGCGACGCTTGCCGAGGAAATCCATGCGAAGTTACTGAATTCTGGCTTGACCTTGAGTGTTGCCGAGTCATGCACGGGCGGGATGATTACTAGTCAGTTAGTGGATTTCCCAGGCAGTTCTTCTTATTTACAACACGGTCTGGTGACTTACAGTAACGAGTCTAAGGTACGAGTGTTAGGCGTTAATCCGGCGACGTTAGACGATCACGGCGCAGTGTCTATTCCCACGGTCGAAGAAATGGCCAAGGGCGCGCGTGCTATCTTAGACAGTGATTTTGCCTTAGCGACCAGTGGAATAGCGGGACCAGATGGCGGAACCGAAGAGAAGCCCGTCGGTACGGTAGCAATTGCCTTGGCAACCCGCAGTGGCGTCTACAGCCAAATGATAAAACTGCCGCGACGTTCACGGGATTTAGTGCGTAGCTTAAGTGCGGCAGTGGCCTACGATATGTTAAGACGTGAATTACTCACAGAAGCTGTGATTGTAGATTATCAATCGATAGGGCGTTTCAGCAAGTAACTCTTTGGATGCTGAAGGGTTTTAGTCAGTCTAGCTGAATTAATAAAAAATGCTCCCGAGGGAGCATTTTTTATGGCGAATGATTTGCAACACAAGCCGCTATTTAGTGAATTTAAGGACTAATTTGCCAGGGACGACTTGAATGCTCTCGGTCATCTTGGCCATCAGCGCTTGATTGCTGTCCTTCGTATCGAGAACATAAACTGGCTGATTCTCGAGGAAATGCCTTAAGTAGCCCATAACCTGTGGCGTCGCGCTACTGATGGCTTTCTCGATATCCTTAGGGGTTGATTCGACTTTCACCAATTCAAGCTGGCGCAGGTAGACGCTGTGGGTGGCACTGTCATACCAAGGCTTGGCCTCAAAGGTGGTTGAAAGCTGCGCCTTCAACGGAAAAATAGGATTAGTGATGGACACTTGAGTAGCCGCACTGACGCTCATAGTGTCAGGCTTTTCGCCGAGTCTGACACTGATGTCGTTAATGCGCACTTGCGCGCCCACGAGTTGATTACCTTGTTTCACCTCAAAATGGATCTCTTTGCTGAGATACTGCTCCATTTCATGCTCGCTAATACTGTACTGCGTGACGCAGCCGCCAAGCAGTACAGATAATCCCAAGCAAAGGCTAAGCGTGAGTTTTTTCATTAACCTGTGTTTCTCATGCCCGCCGCGACACCGGCAATCGTCAGCATTAAGGCGAGTTGCACGTGTTCGGAAGCGGGAGCTTCGGTTGTTTCCTTGCGAGTACGAGCTAATAACTCGGTCTGCAGGAAGTTTAATGGATCGATATAGGGATTGCGCAGTTTGACTGATTCGCGATTCCACGGTGTATGCGCCATTAAGGTATCCGATTTAGTCAGCTCCAGCACCACTTTAATACCGAGATCTAAACGCTGGCGTAAAGTTTCGCCTAAGTGGTGAAGATTGGGCGGTACTAAGCAGGTTTCGTAGTAGCGCGCTAAGTTAGGTTCCGCCTTGGCGTACACCATCTCCAGCATGGAAATCCGCGTGCTAAAGAAGGGCCATTCGCGCTCCATATCCTGTAGCAAGCCTATTTCGCCACGTTGGCAGGCCGCCTGTAATGCTTCACCGGCGCCTAGCCATGCTGGCAACATTAAGCGGTTTTGAGACCAAGCAAAAATCCAAGGAATGGCACGTAAGCTCTCGATACCGCCATCGACACGGCGTTTTGCCGGGCGACTGCCTAATGGTAGTTTGCCCAGTTCAACCTCCGGAGTGGCTGCGCGGAAATAAGGCACAAAATCCGGCTCTTCACGGACAATACCGCGGTAAGCACTCACTGACTCCTCAGCAATTCGCTCCACACAATTGCGCCATTCCTGCTTAGGCTCAGGCGGCGGAAGCAAGGTCGCTTCTAACACCGCTGAGGTGTACAGGGCTAAGCTTTGCACCGCCAATTTAGGCAGGCCGAACTTAAAGCGGATCATCTCACCTTGTTCGGTGACGCGAATACGACCATCAACTGAGCCGGGCGGTTGTGACAGAATCGCTTTGTGAGCTGGGCCGCCGCCGCGACCAATACTGCCACCACGACCATGGAACAGCGTCAGCTTCACGCCAGCCTGTTTACAGACGGCGACTAACTGCTCCTGAGCACGGTATTGCGCCCAAGCGGCCGCCATTACACCCGCGTCTTTGGCCGAGTCTGAATAACCGATCATCACCTCTTGCATACCTTTGGTGTAACCACGGTACCAGTCAATATCGAGCAGTGCGGTAATACACTCGGCGGCGTTATTTAAGTCGCTTAAGGTTTCAAATAGCGGCACAACACGCATCGGATGAGTGCAGCCGGTTTCTTTGAGCAGTAATAATACGGTTAATACATCTGAAGGCTTGCTCGCCATCGAGATCACATAGGAGCCCAACGCCTTCGCCGGATGCTTAGCAATTAAGCGGCAAGTGTTAAGCACTTCGGCCACATCGGCGGAAGGTTGCCAGTTACTCGGGATCAGCGGGCGACGGTTACTGAGTTCGCGGAGTAAGAAGGCTTGTTTTTCGGTTTCATCCCAATGATTAAAGTCACCCATACCTAGATAACGGGTTAACTCTGCAAGAACATCGCAGTGACGGCCTGCATCTTGGCGGATGTCGAGCCTTAACATATGGATGCCAAAACAAGCGAGACGGCGCAGAATGTCGAGGAGTAAACCGTTAGCAATCAAACGCATGCCGCAGTCACATAAACTCTTATACAGCATCTCTAGCGGCGCTTTAAGATCGCTTTCTTGCCAAATCAGCGTCGATTTATCGACTTCTGGGTTATGTCCTTCGATGCGGGCGTTTAAGTAGTCGATGGTGTCGCGTAGTTTTTGTCTTAATGAACGCAGCACAAAACGATAGGGTTCGCAACTATTGTTGGTATATGCCATCAACTCGCTGTTGGCTTCTTCCATCGATAACTCGCCAACCAGCAACACTATATCCTTGAGGAATAAACGGGCAGCGGCATGGCGATTACGATCTAACACTTCTTGGGTGACTTTAGCGGTCACAAAAGGGTTGCCGTCGCGATCGCCACCCATCCAGCTTGAGAAACGTACCGGTGCGATATCGATAGGCAATTGCTGGCCTGTGCGATCTTGTACTTGATCGTTGAGCTGCCTTAAAAAGTCGGGCACAGCATGCCAGAGGGATTCTTCAATCGTCGATAACCCCCAGCGGGCTTCATCCACAGGCGTTGGGCGTTCACGGCGAATTTCATTGGTGTGCCAGATTTGGGCGATTAACTGGCGCAGACGCAGATTAATTTGGCGGCGCTCTCTGTCCGACAGTTGATTGTTTTCTTGCTCGGCGAGGCAATCCACAATCGCAGCATATTTTTGGATCAGTGTGCGGCGAGAGATTTCCGTTGGATGCGCGGTGAGGACTAAGTCGATATCCAGCGTTTTTAAGCAATCCAACATCTTGGTTTGATCGATACGGCCATTCAGCATGCGGCCAAGCAACTGTTCGACCGGATCCGGTACGCAAACCAGCTCATCGCAGTTACGGCTAATAGTATGAAATTGTTCGGATAAGTTTGCTAAGTTGAGGAATTGGTTGAAGGCTTTGGCAAAAGGCACTAACTCTTCATCGGGGAGTGCGGTGAGCAGTTCTAGCATTTGCTCACGTGCCGCTTCGTCGCCACGGCGGGAATCTTTTGCGAGTTTACGAATTTGCTCAACCTTCTCGAGGAAAGAATCACCGAGGTGGGTGCGCATCGTATCGCCTAAGATTTGCCCTAACATACTCACGTTCGATCTTAACGACGCATACATGTCGGTCACATTGTCTGCCACATTACCTGCCATAGTTACTCCGAATTGAAAAATATAAAAATCCGCAATATACCCAAACAACCTGTAGGTGATGAGAGTCTTCAGGTCGCTTGGGTATATAGCCCGCTAGCACAATACCCACCACTGAGGGCAATGGTCAACAGCAGAACTTATAACTTATACGACTGGCTTATCTTATATGCAACTAATCACGATAATTGTTGAAGAATATTCAATATAAATGCGAGCTAACGCAATATTTTATTATGTTTAGTGGAAGTGAATATGAACTGCATCATTTTCGGCTTTGCGGGTATGTGTATTCGGTGTTAATAAAAAGGACTGATTTTTCCGTCTTTCATCTATAGATAACTGAGTTATTAAGCAGTTAGTGAAGTATTGTGTTATTTGCTAAGCGTGCTTGAACGCAGATAAAAGATAAAATTTAATAAAAATATATATTCACATATATTGCATAAATAGATCTTTGTGGTAGTCTAGCCAGCAGTTGAGATGAGTCACCCCTTGTGACCTGTAGAGTAAATATCATGATGTATAGCGTTAAGCCGTCAGTGAATAAAATAACGACCCATTACGATTTCCTACGACGATAGTCTTGTCATCATAGATATACGCTGGTGCGTGTACGCTATTCATCTATTCTTTAAGTCTCTTTGATTCGGTTTATAAAAATACATATGAAAAACATCGCCATTATCGGTGCCAGTGGTTACACAGGCGCACAACTAACAGCTTTAGTCCATGCGGAGTCTGAATTAGCGATTCAAGGTCTGTATGTCTCTGAAAATAGTTTAGATAAAGGTAGAGCTTTAGCAGATTTGTACCCTGTCTACAGCCACATTGATTTAGCTCTGTCACCACTGATCGAAGAAGCTAAGGCGAAGATCGTCGCCGAGGCGGATGCCGTGGTGTTAGCGACCGAACATTCGGTGAGTTTGCATTTAGCGGCTTGGTTCTATAACCAAGGTTTAGCCGTGTTTGACTTGAGCGGTGCCTATCGTTTCAGCGATGTGGCACAGTACCCCAAGTGGTATGGTTTTGAGCACGAATATCCTGAAGTGTTGGCCAAGGCTGTCTATGGTCTCGCCGAGTGGAATGCCAAAGAAGTCGCCGCGACTAAAATGATTGCTGTGCCAGGTTGTTACCCAACAGCATCATTAACAGCATTGAAACCATTAAAGAATTTACTGACGTCAGCCTATCCAGTGATCAATGCGGTTAGTGGTGTGACGGGCGCGGGTCGTAAGGCACAGCTGCATACCAGTTTTTGCGAAGTGAGCCTCACACCCTACGGCGTATTAGGCCACAGACATCAACCCGAAATTGCCACTCAACTGGGGCAAGAGGTGATCTTCACGCCGCACCTAGGCAACTTCAAGCGCGGCATTTTAGCGACCATCACGGTACAGCTAAAACCAGGCACTACCACTGCCGATGTGGCTGCGGCATACAGTGTGTATGACCAAGCTCCGCTGGTGACAGTGAAACAGAACCAGTTCCCGAAAGTGGATGATGTGGTGCTGACCCCGAATTGCCACTTAGGTTGGAAGTTTGATGAGAACAGTGGCTACTTAGTGGTTGCCAGTGCGATCGACAATTTGATGAAAGGCGCGGCGAGCCAAGCCCTGCAATGCATAAAGATTCACTTTAACCTTTAACCGTTCATCCTTATTTAAGAGAGTCGTCAAGATGTCTACCAACAACTCAGTATTAGTTCTTAAAGTCGGCGGCGCCCTGCTGCAGTGTGAAATGGGGATGGCGCGTTTAATGGATACCGCCGCAGTAATGATCGCTAATGGTCAGCAAGTGCTGATGGTGCATGGCGGCGGCTGTTTGGTCGATGAGCAATTAGCCGCAAACGGCATGGAAACCGTCAAGTTAGAAGGCCTGCGGGTGACCCCGCCGGAGCAAATGCCGATCATTGCTGGTGCACTGGCCGGAACATCAAACAAGATCCTCCAAGGCGCAGCGACAAAGGCTGGGATTGTGAGTGTGGGCATGAGCTTAGCCGATGGCAACACAGTATCGGCCAAGATCAAAGATGAGCGTTTAGGGTTAGTGGGCGAGGTTTCCCCTAAAGACGCCACTTACCTCAAGTTTATTCTGTCCCAAGGTTGGATGCCGATTTGTAGCTCAATTGCCATGATGGACGATGGCCAAATGCTGAACGTGAACGCCGACCAAGCGGCGACGGTATTAGCTAAGTTGGTCGGTGGTAAGTTGGTGTTGCTATCGGATGTGTCTGGCGTGCTGGATGGTAAAGGTCAATTAATCCCTTCACTGAATGGTAAGCAGATTGCCGATTTGGTGAAGCAAGGCGTGATCGAAAAGGGAATGAAAGTAAAAGTAGAAGCTGCGCTCGAAGTGGCGCAGTGGATGGGGCAGGCGGTTCAAGTTGCCTCATGGCGTGATGCAAGCCAATTAGTCGCATTAGCAAAAGGTGAGGCCGTGGGCACACAAATCCAACCATAAGCGGAGTAGGTTATGAAGCATTTACTATCGATAAAAGAGTTAACCCAGCAACAGTTGCTGGATCTGATTACCTTAGCCAAGACGATTAAAGCGAATCCCGCTGAATATCGTCATGCGCTGGACGGTAAGAGTGTGGTGATGTTATTTGAAAAGCCATCCCTACGTACTCGTGTTAGCTTCGATATCGGTATTAACAAGCTCGGCGGCCACTGTTTATACCTAGACCAACAGAATGGTGCCTTAGGTAAGCGGGAATCGGTCGCAGACTTTGCTTCTAACCTGTCCTGTTGGGCCGATGCTATTGTGGCGAGAACTTTCTCCCACAAGACCATCGAACAATTGGCCGAGTTTGGCACTGTGCCTGTGATAAATGCGCTTTCGGATTTATATCATCCCTGCCAAGCGCTGGCCGATTTCTTAACTTTGGCCGAGCATTTTGAAAATATCAGTGATGTTAAGCTAGCGTACGTAGGTGACGGTAATAACGTGACGAATTCATTGATGTATTGCGCGGCCATTCTCGGTGCCACCATGACAGTGATCTGCCCTGCGGGTCACTTTCCTGATGGCTACGTCGTGGCCGAAGTACAAGAACTTGCCAGCCGATATGGCGGCAAAGTTGTACTGACTTCAGATATTGGTGCTATCGAAGGTCACGATGCTATCTATACTGATACCTGGATTTCCATGGGTGATCCAACACCGTTAGCGGAAATTAAGGATAAGTTTGCACCTTATCAGGTCAATAAGGGCTTGATGGCGAAAGCGGGTGCTCACTTCTTTATGCACTGCTTACCCGCTCACCGCGGTGTTGAAGTGACCGATGAAGTGATGGATGGCGAAGGCTCCTTGATCCTGCAACAAGCAGAGAATCGGATGCACGCCCAAAACGCAGTACTGGTAACCCTATTTAGTTAATTTAACCCTGTTTAGCAGCCTACTTTCTCCAAGGTGAGAAACGAGTTATAGGAATTTAAGATGTCTATCGAGAACAAAAACACTGGCGTGAAAAAAGTCGTTTTAGCCTATTCGGGTGGTCTAGATACTTCGGCCATTATTCCTTGGTTAAAAGAAACCTACGACAACTGTGAAATCATCGCCTTTTGCGCTGACGTAGGTCAGGGTGAAGAAGAGTTAGTGGGTCTGACTGAAAAGGCATTAGCTTCTGGCGCCTCAGAATGTCATATCGTCGATCTGAAAGAAGAATTCGTTAAAGATTACATCTACCCAACCATGGCAACGGGTGCTATCTACGAAGGTACTTACTTGTTAGGTACTTCAATGGCGCGTCCAATCATTGCTAAGGCGCAGGTTGAAGTGGCACGTAAAGTGGGGGCCGATGCCCTGTGCCACGGTTGTACCGGTAAGGGTAACGACCAAGTGCGTTTTGAAGGTTGCTTTGCGGCATTAGCACCTGATTTAAAAGTGATTGCACCATGGCGTGAATGGACCATGCAGAGCCGTGAAGATCTGCTGGCTTACTTAGCTGAGCGTAATATCAAGACGTCGGCTTCTGCGACTAAGATCTACAGCCGTGATGCTAACGCATTCCACATTTCCCACGAAGGTGGCGAGTTGGAAGATCCATGGAACGAGCCAAGCAAAGGTGTGTGGACGCTGACTGCCGATCCAGAAGATGCGCCAAATCAAGCAGAATATGTGTCACTCGAAGTTGAACATGGCCGTGTGACTAAAGTAAACGGTGAAGCATTAACACCTTACGCTGCACTGATGAAGCTGAATGCCATCGCTGCACCACATGGCGTGGGTCGTATCGATATCACCGAAAACCGTTTAGTGGGCATGAAGTCTCGTGGTTGTTACGAAACTCCAGGCGGCACTGTGATGTTTGCTGCGCTGCGCGCAATTGAAGAGTTAGTACTGGATAAAACCAGCCGTACCTGGCGTGAGCAAGTGGGTGCCCAAATGGCACACTTAGTGTACGACGGTCGTTGGTTTACACCTCTGTGTAAGTCGCTGCTGGCAGCATCTGAGTCATTAGCCGAGTCTGTTAACGGTGAAGTTGTGGTTAAGCTCTACAAAGGTCACGCGATTGCCGTTAAGAAGCGTTCGCCAAACAGCTTGTACTCTGAAGCGTTTGCCACCTTCGGTGAAGATCAAGTGTATGACCAGAAACACGCTGAAGGCTTTATCCGTCTGTACTCGTTAGCAAGCCGCATCCGCGCGCTCAACGCTAAGTAATAGGCAGACTCAAAGGGCGCCTAGCGCCCTTTTTTATATCTTAAGTTTTAACGTATTCAAAGCAGTGACCGAGGGGATTGAGCATGGCTTTATGGGGTGGAAGATTTCAGGGCGAAACCAGCGCGCTATTTAAATTATTCAACGATTCACTGCCTGTGGATTACCGTTTGTTTGAGCAGGATGTGGTCGGCTCTATCGCTTGGGCCGATGCGATTGCCAGTGTCGGCATTATCACTGCCACTGAATGCAGCGATTTGAAGAAAGCACTGAACGAGCTGCTGGTGGAAGTGAAGGGCGATCCTGCGATTATTCTCGCATCGGGCGCGGAAGATATTCACAGCTTCGTGGAGTCGGCGTTGATCGCTAAAGTCGGCGATCTGGGGAAAAAACTCCATACGGGCCGTAGCCGTAACGACCAAGTCGCTACCGATTTAAAACTCTGGTGCCAATCCGAAGGTGCGGCATTAGTGGCTCGCCTGCAAACCTTACGCAGCGAACTTATCGCGCTTGCTGAGCGTGAATTCGATGCTGTTATGCCGGGTTATACTCATTTGCAACGTGCTCAACCAGTCACGTTTGGCCACTGGTGCTTAGCCTATGTGGAGATGATTGAGCGTGACCTTGGCCGCTTAACTGATGCCCTAAAGCGTGCCAATACCTGTCCGCTCGGTTCGGGCGCCTTGGCGGGAACAGCCTATCAAATGGATAGACATGCGCTGGCTGCGGCACTGAACTTTGCATCGCCAACCTTAAATAGTTTGGACAGTGTGTCGGACCGCGACCATGTAGTTGAGCTATGTTCTACGGCTTCAATCAGCATGATGCACTTAAGCCGTATGGCCGAAGATTTGATTTTCTTCAACTCGGGTGAAGCGGGTTTTATCTCATTAAGTGATGAAGTGACCTCGGGCTCATCGTTAATGCCACAAAAGAAAAACCCCGATGCGCTGGAGCTTATTCGCGGTAAAACGGGCCGTGTGTACGGCAGTTTAGTGGGTATTCTCACCACGATGAAGGCATTGCCTCTGGCCTACAACAAAGACATGCAGGAAGACAAAGAAGGCTTGTTCGATGTGGTCGACAGCTGGGCAATCTGCTTAGATATGGCCGCATTAGTGTTATCAGGCTTAGTCGTTAATCGCCCGAATGCGCTGTTAGCCGCGCAGCAAGGTTATGCCAACGCGACCGAATTGGCGGATTATCTGGTGTCAAAAGGCATGCCGTTCCGCGAAGCGCACCATGTGGTCGGTGTGGCTGTCGTTGCCGCGATCGCCAAGAAGATCCCGTTAGAAGCCTTCTCTCTCGCTGAGTTTAAAACTTTTGCCGATATCATCGAGGCGGATGTGTATCCCAACCTCACTATCGAAGCCTGTTTGGCAAAACGTGATGTCCTCGGCGGCACGGCGCTGACTCAGGTGAAGCAAGCCATCGCGGCGAAGAAAGTTGTTTAATGCTTTAATCGAGTAATAAAAAACGCGACTCTAGGGTCGCGTTTTTTTATGGTGATTCATTCTATTGGAATAAATCGTCTGTCGGCGCATCGATGAATAGGTTGTTTTCATCTTGGCTTTCACTGATATATTCCTTGGGTTCAGTGCCCGAGATAAAGTATTCAAATGCGCTAGTGTAGTCTGTCTTACGAGTCAGCTTGCCGGTCGCAAGATCGATCCGCACCGAGACAATCCCTTCTGGCGGAATCGCTGTGGTTTCGGGTACGCCCTTCAGCACGTTATTCATAAACTCGTTCCAGCCTGGGCCTGCGGTCTTAGCGCCCGCCTCGGTACCCGTAATTTGATCCTTCTCACCGTTGGAGTTCCATGCGGTTCTGCCTAACTGGCGACCGTGGTCATCAAACCCTACCCAGAAGGTACTGGTCAGTGTCGGACCAAAACCACTGAACCAAGTATCGCGTGATTCGTTGGTTGTACCCGTTTTACCTGCAATATCATGACGTTTGATTAACTGCGCCGCACGCCAAGCTGTACCTTGCCAGCCTGTGCCTTTACTCCAATCGCCACCACCCCAGATCACGCTCTTCAGCGCTTCGGTGATCAGGAATGCCGTTTGTTCAGAGATAATTTGCGGAGCATAACGGCCTGTTTGCTCGAAGCAATGGGCGACAGGTTCATCGGTTTGAGTGGTTGGCTCACCAAAACTCATTGGATCGCTGCTAGGCTGCACAGAGCTGTTGTTAGGCTTACAGGCTAAGGTTGGATTTGCCTTCTCAATCACATTACCGAAGGAGTCTTCTACTCGTTCGATATAGTAAGGTTCAACCAAGAAGCCACCGTTCGCGAACACGTTGAAAGCGGTTGCCACTTGTAGCGGGGTGACCGAAGGAGAACCTAAGGCTAACGACTCGTTACGAGGTAAGTCGTTAGGGTCAAAGCCAAACTTAGTCAACTCGGCGATGGCTGCATCTAAACCAATATGGCGCATGGCGCGAACCGACATTACGTTGATCGATTGCGCTAAGCCCACACGCAGACGTGTTGGACCGCCATAGATATCGGGCGAGTTTTTAGGACGCCACGCAGTACCTTGGCTAATATCGGGTTTGTTAATCGGTGCGTTGTTAATCAGAGTCGCGAGGGTAAAGCCTTTCTCTAATGCCGCAGCATAGATGAAAGGTTTAATATTCGAACCTAATTGACGTTTCGCTTGGGTCACGCGGTTGTACTGGCTTTGGCTGAAGCTGTAGCCACCCACTAAGGTACGGATTGCACCATTTATTGGGTCGAGTGCAACAGTGGCACTTGCCACTTCTGGCACTTGCGATAATTGTAAGTATTGACCGTTATCGCGGATCCAAATGCGCTCACCGACTTTTAGCATATCGGAAGCCGATTTTGGCACCGAGCCTTGGCGTTTATCGGTGATAAATTTACGCGCCCATTTTAGGCCATCCCACTTAATGACTTTGGTTTCGCCCTTGGCGGTTAACACGCTGGCTTGCTGACCATCGATGCTTAATACCGCAGCAGGTTGCAACTCTTGTACAGGCGTAATTTTTGCGAGCTCGGCTTTGATTTGTGCATCGTCCGGCTTGGCGTCGGTCCAAAGAACCGCCGCAGGACCACGGTAACCGTGGCGCTCATCATAGGCATAGACGTTATTGCGTAATGCTTGCTGTGCTAGCAGTTGCTGCTCTGATGAAATCGTGGTGTAGACGTTATAGCCATTCGTGTAGGCCTCTTCTTCACCGTATTTTTGCACCATGTAATCTCGAGCCATTTCAGAGATATAAGGGGCGTAAAGGTCGATTTCAGCGCCATGGTATTTGGCGACGAGCGGCTCTTGCACTGCAGCTTGATATTCTGCTTTGCTGATGTAACCCACTTCGTTCATTCGCATCAATACCACGTTGCGGCGTGCGAGTGCGCGTGAAGGGGAGGTAATAGGGTTTAGGGTAGACGGTGCTTTAGGGAGGCCCGCGATCATACTCATTTCGGAAAGCGTGAGATCTTGTACGTTTTTACCAAAATACACTTGAGCAGCCGCGCCAACACCATAGGCTCTCTGACCTAAATAAATACGGTTAACGTAGAGTTCTAAAATCTCATCTTTAGTTAACAATTGCTCGATGTGGTAGGAAATAAAAATCTCCTTCACTTTACGAATAATGGTCTTGTCGCGGGTCAGGAAGAAGTTACGCGCCACCTGCATGGTGATAGTACTCGCGCCTTGTTTCTTTTCACCCGTGGTGAGCATGACGATTGCGGCACGCATCACCCCAACAGGATCGATACCGCCGTGCTCATAAAAGCGTGCATCCTCGGTGGCGAGGAAGGCTTGGAGCAGCGGTTTAGGCACTTCTTCGAGTTTCAGCGGAATGCGACGCTTCTCACCAAACTGAGAGATGAGCTTGCCATCGCTACTGTAAATGCGCAAAGGTGTTTGTAATTGCACATTTTTTAGTGTCGATACATCCGGCAGATCCGGCAAAACATAAAAGTATGCTGCAACAATGGCGCCCACGCCCAAAAGGGCTAGACTGAATAGAGCTATAACAATACGTTTTAACCACTTCACCTAAATTGATCCTAATGTTCAGTTAAGTGCGACAGTATATAAGGCGCGCACGTTTGGGTGAAGCAAAAACGTGACGTCCCTAAAATAGCGTTTGTAAAATCTTGAAACATTCTATACAAATACGTATAACGGGTTGATTTTGTGCTAATCTCTTTTACTACTGAATACAAATAATAAAGTGACAACGGACTATGCTTTCAAATTTATGGAAGCGTCAGGCTCCGCAAATGGTCGGGATTGATATTGGTTCCCATGAAGTAAAGGCTATTCTGCTGAGTAAGACTGCTGATGGATATAAAATACTAAGTCATGCAGCGGTTCCCGTAAAAAAGGGGGCTATTAACGATCATGATATTCGTGATGCCGATGCCGTTGTTGAATGTCTCAAACAGATTAAGCGTATTTTGCCAAAGTCGGTTAAATATGCAGCGGTTGCGGTCTCAGGTTCTGCGGTGATGACTAAGGTTATCTACATGGATGCCTCGCTGAGCGAGGAGGAAATGGAAGCGCAAATTGAGATTGAAGCCGATAACCTGATCCCATACTCCCTCGATGAAGTTAGCATTGATTTTGAAACCTTAAATGTCAACAGCACCGATCCTTCTAAGGTTGATGTGCTGCTTAGCGCGTGCCGCACTGACAATATTGATGCCAGAGTCGATGCGCTCGATGAAGTCGAGCTCGAAACCAAAGTTGTTGATGTGGAGGGTTATGCTCTGGGCAGAGCCGTTGAGTTGGTGCTAGGACAGTTACCCGAAGGCGCTCGACAGAAGGCGGTGGCCATGGTCGATATTGGCGCCAACATGACGACCTTCAGTGTGGTGGAGTCGGGCGAAACGACTTTTATTCGTGAGCAAGCCTTTGGCGGTGAGTTATTTACTCAGTCGATTCTGTCTTTTTATGGCATGTCCTACGAACAAGCAGAGAAGGCCAAAATTGAAGGTGATTTGCCACGTAATTATATGTTCGAAGTGCTATCTCCCTTCCAAACGCAATTACTGCAACAAATTAAACGAACGCTGCAAATTTATTGTACGTCGAGTGGCAAAGATAAAGTCGATTATCTCGTATTATGCGGTGGAACATCTAAACTGGAAGGCATGGCTAACTTATTAACGAATGAGTTAGGCGTCCACACGATTATTGCCGATCCTTTCCAAGGGTGTCTGCACGCGGATGAATCCGTTAAAAATATACTGCAACCTAGCATTAGCAAATATATGGTTGCTTGTGGCTTAGCGCTGAGGAGCTACGGTCAATGGCGAACATAAACCTGCTTCCTTGGCGTGAAGAAGCAAGAGAAAAGCAGAAGCGCGATTATATTGGAATATTAGCGGCGGTATTTTTAGGCTCGGCAGTTTTAGTCTATGTTGCCTTGTCTTTACTCGACATGATGACCGATGAACAGCGCGGACGTAATGCTTATTTACAGTCCGAAATTCAACAACTCGATGCGCAAATCGCCGAGATTAAAAAGATCACCGAGCGTAAGAAAGATATTGAGCGTCGTACCGAGATCATTTTGAACCTTCAGCAATCCCGTAATTTGCCGACACACGTATTAGATGAGCTGGTGCGTATCGTGCCGCCCGGAATATATCTATCTAGTCTAGAGAAAAAAGGCAGTTTATTACTGATTGAAGGCCGCAGTGAATCGAACAACAACGTGGCCAACATGATGCGTAAGGTGAAGGCATCCGAATGGTTAACTGATCCCAATATGCAATCTATCGTGTCTCAAGATGATGAGCTAAGACAATTACAACGCTTTAGCTTAAGAGTGAGCATTAAAGGCGCCATGGCTGATGAGCCTATTAAAACGGCAAAAGGAGCGAGTAAATGAAGCTCGATCTAAGTCAGTTTAATGATATCGATTTTGAGAACATCGGCGGTTGGCCAAATCAAGTCAAAGTATTTTTCGCTGTGCTATTGGCGCTTTGCGTGTTCGCTGCGGGTTATTTTCTCGTGGTTTCGGATGCTATCGATGTGTATAACGCGGAGCAAACAAAGGAAGAGCAGCTGAGAGAGGATTTTAAGACTAAATATCAGCTTGCCGCCAACCTTAAATTATACCGTGAACAGTTAGCTGTGATGGAGGAGCAATTTGCCGAGCTACTCAAAATGCTGCCCTCTGAAAATGAAATGCCAGGGCTGCTCGATGACTTAACCTTTGTGGCCACTGACGCCGGATTACGGATTAATAGCTTAAATTGGGAACCTGAAATTCAACGGGATTTCTATATTGAGTTCCCGATAAAAATGTCGGTCACAGGTGATTATCATCAAATCGGCAATATGGTCAGCGGCGTGGCTAAACTGCCTCGTATCGTCAGCTTGCACGACTTTACGATTAAGCGCGACGAGAGCGGTAATCTGGCCATGGATATTCTGGCGAAAACCTATCGCTTTAAAGAGGGGGCTGAATTACCACCCGAAAAGCCTGCCAAAAATAATGCCAAAAACAAGGGGAAGAAATAATGAAACTCTTACCTCTGTTAGCATTAAGTCTTTTTTTAATGGGTTGTGTTGGCGATCGTAGTGATTTAGAGCTATTTGTTACTACTACCAAGGCACAGCATGTGGCGCATATTCCACCCTTAAAAGAGCCGCCTAAGTTTGAGCATTTTGCGTATCAAGCCGAATTAATGCGTAGCCCCTTTGTCCCACCTTCTCGAGAGTTAACGGAAGAAGTGGTTGATACCAGCAAAAACTGCTTACAGCCGGATTTAAAACGTCGTAAAGGCCGTTTAGAAACCTATGCTTTAGACAATCTAAAAATGCGCGGCACCTTAAGCGAAGGAAATTCGATTTGGGCGCTTATTGAGACCAATGATGGCAGTGTATATCGGATGGGCGTAGGTGAGTATCTTGGATTGTTTAATGGACATATAGCGAAAGTGACTTCTCAAAATGTGGAAGTTGTAGAATTAATTCCGGATGGTTCTGGTTGTTGGTCTGAACGGACAAACAACATCGAACTTTCTGGAAAATAACAAGCGAAGGATGAGGGAATAATGAAATCTTCTGCCGCGATAAAAATCCCGTTATCGTTTTTATCTTCAGGCTTAGCCAAGTCTGTTATTGGGATCGCATTAGTATTTGGATTTTTGCCATCGAGTTTTGCGGCAAATAGGTTGATGGATGTCAAATACCATGCTCTTGTCGATCATCAATTAGAAGTCGAGTTAGTATTTGAGGAGGCAATTAGCGCACCCACAATTGACTCTAATGCGTCTCCTGCACAGTTGGTATTAACCTTCGATGACAGTATTTCTGGCCTGTCTAAGGACCGCCTGCCGATTAATCAAGTCGGTGTGAAGGACATAGTGACGGCGCAGCAAGATACCCATTTAATGGTGACGTTGGGTTTATCTAAGGTTAAGTCATATCAAGGTAGTGTCGTTGGTAATTCTTATCGTTTAACCATTAACGATGAAGTTGCGGGATCACAAGTTGGCAATAATCCGTTCGTTAATAGCGTTAAAAATATCGATTTTCGTCGCAATGCAAATGGCGGTGGTGATTTATTAGTCTATTTGAATAATCGCTCGGTTGCCGCGAATGTTGAACAAATTGGTGCCAAGCTTGAGGTTCAGCTTTACAACACAGATATCAACAGCGACTTGTTATATGTGATGGACGTGCAGGATTTCTCCACACCGGTAAAGCATTTTGAAACCTTTAAGGACGATTTAACGACTCGGATTTTAGTCGATGTCTCGGGTAACTATGAGTTCAATTACAAACAGGAAGATAATCTCTTTAGGCTCTCAATTAACAAAGTAGAGCGCGCTGCGGCGACCAAAGAGGTCAAGAAATATAACGGTAAAACCCTTTCGTTAAATTTCCAGAATATTTCAGTCCGTACTGTGTTGCAGATTATTGCCGACTATAACAACTTCAACTTAGTTACCAGTGACACGGTTGAGGGAGATATCACCTTAAGACTCGATGACGTGCCTTGGGACCAAGCATTGGATTTGATTCTGCAAACCAAAGGACTCGACAAGCGTATCGAAGGTAATATTCTGATGGTGGCGCCAAGTGAAGAACTGGCGATTCGCGAAAGCCAAAACCTCAAGAATAAGCAGGAAGTAAAAGAGCTTGCGCCACTCTACTCAGAGTATCTGCAAATCAACTATGCCAAGGCGACTGATATTGCCGAGTTACTCAAAGGGGCAGATTCTAGTTTATTGTCGCCACGTGGTTCAGTGGCCGTCGATGAGCGTACCAACACAGTGTTAGTGAAAGATACCGCTGAAATCATCGAGAATATCCATCGTTTGGTCGAAGTGCTCGATATTCCTATCCGCCAAGTGTTGATTGAATCTCGCATGGTAACGGTAAAAGACGACGTGTCTGAAGATTTAGGTATCCGTTGGGGCGTGACTGATCAGCAGGGTAGCAAAGGGACGTCAGGAACCCTTGAAGGCGCAGGCAGCATTGCCAATGGTACTGTGCCAACGCTGGATAATCGTCTGAATGTGAATTTACCTGCGGCGGTGACAAACCCAACCAGCATCGCTTTTCATGTGGCAAAGCTTGCCGATGGCACCATCTTAGATTTAGAGCTGAGTGCGCTTGAGCAGGAAAACAAAGGTGAGATTATCGCGAGCCCTCGCATTACCACCTCTAACCAAAAAGCGGCGTATATCGAGCAGGGTGTGGAAATCCCTTATGTGCAATCCACTTCCAGCGGTGCGACGTCGGTGACCTTTAAGAAGGCGGTATTGTCATTAAGAGTGACACCACAAATTACTCCTGATAACCGCGTGATTCTGGATCTTGAAATCACTCAAGACTCTCAGGGTAAAACGGTAGATACTCCCACAGGTCCGGCAGTTGCTATTGATACTCAACGTATTGGTACGCAAGTGTTAGTGGATAATGGTGAGACCATTGTGCTCGGTGGTATTTATCAGCAGAATTTAATCAGCCGCGTGAGCAAGGTGCCTATCTTGGGTGACATTCCTTTAGTTGGTTTCTTATTCCGTAACAGTACCGACAAGAATGAACGCCAAGAACTGTTGATTTTCGTGACGCCTAAAATTGTGAACGAGAAACTCTAATCGTTTGTTACGAGTCGAATAAAGCCAGCATACCTTGCTGGCTTTATTGTGTCTGAAATACAATTCTTATCATAAATAGCGTGCATCACTTGCCAGACTAGACATGAAACTGAGATAATCCTCGGTCAAGTCTCATTAGAGCAAGGTAACATACAGTAGGTCGGCTTGTTCATGAGTCGACATAGGCATACTTTTCATTAAGATTCAGACGTACAAGAAATGGCTGAAAAACGTAATATTTTTCTGGTAGGCCCAATGGGCGCAGGTAAAAGCACAATTGGTCGCCATCTGGCGCAAATGCTGCATTTAGAATTCCACGATTCAGATCAAGAGATTGAGCAACGCACAGGCGCCGATATTGCTTGGGTGTTTGACGTTGAAGGCGAAGAAGGTTTCCGCCGTCGCGAAGCTCAGGTTATTGCTGATCTGTCTGAAAAACAAGGTATTGTCCTTGCCACTGGCGGTGGTTCAGTTCAGAGCAAAGATATCCGTAATCATTTATCTGCTCGCGGTATCGTGGTGTATCTCGAAACCACTATCGACAAACAGGTTGCGCGCACTCAAAGAGACAAGCGTCGCCCATTACTGCAAGTAGATGATCCGCGAGAAGTATTAGAAAACCTCGCAGAAATCCGTAACCCTCTGTACGAAGAAATTGCTGATGTGATCGTTAAGACCGACGATCAAAGTGCAAAGGTTGTTGCGAATCAAATCATTGAGCAATTAGGTTTCTAGGCAGAATGACAAAACAAATTCAGGTTGATTTAGGTGAACGTAGTTATCCCATTTATATTGGCCAGAGTTTGATGAGTGATGGCGAGACCTTGTCTCGCTACCTGCTGAAAAAACGTATCCTTATCGTCACCAATGAAACTGTCGCGCCCTTGTATCTTAAGCAGATCCAAGACACGATGGCTTCGTTTGGTGAGGTAACCAGCGTCATCCTTCCCGATGGCGAACAATTCAAAGATTTAACGCATTTAGATTCCATTTTTACGGCTTTGCTGCAACGCAATTATGGCCGTGATTCAGTGCTGGTGGCTCTCGGTGGTGGAGTTATTGGTGACATGACGGGTTTTGCCGCAGCCTGTTACCAACGTGGTGTCGATTTTATTCAAATTCCGACCACGCTATTATCACAAGTAGATTCCTCCGTTGGCGGAAAAACCGCCGTTAATCATCCGCTTGGCAAAAATATGATCGGGGCTTTTTATCAGCCACAGATCGTTATTATAGATACTGAATGCTTACAGACCTTGCCCGCGCGAGAATTCGCTGCGGGGATGGCAGAAGTCATTAAGTATGGCATCATGTGGGATGGTGAGTTTTTTCAATGGCTTGAGAACAATGTTGAAGCATTGAAAAGCCTAGATACTCAAGCTTTGGTCTATGCGATTTCTCGCTGCTGTGAGATTAAAGCCGATGTCGTGAGCCAGGATGAGACCGAGCAGGGCGTCCGCGCGCTATTAAACCTTGGGCATACTTTTGGTCATGCGATCGAAGCCGAGATGGGCTATGGTAATTGGCTGCATGGTGAAGCGGTTGCGGCTGGCACAGTCCTTGCTGCACAAACGGCTAAGTCCATGGGATTGATTGATGAGCCAATTGTTCGTCGTATTGTGCAATTGTTCCACGCTTTCGATCTGCCAGTAACAGCGCCGGAATCGATGGATTTCGACAGTTTTATTAAACATATGCGTCGCGATAAGAAAGTCTTAGGTGGTCAGATCCGGCTGGTACTCCCGACGGCTATTGGTCGAGCTGATGTCTTTAGCCAAGTTCCGGAATCTACCCTAGAACAGGTTATCTGCTGCGCATAAACCTTGTGTGGTGGATGAGTGACGTTTCAGGGGCAAGTCTTGCTTCCTTCACAGGAAGCCCTCGTAGAAAGATTACATCATGTGGCCAGTTATAGCGACCAGCTACTGGTGCTAGTGGGTGCGCACGGTTCGGGTAAGACGACACTGCTGACTGCGTTAGCCACAGATTTTGATGAGTCGAATGCAGCGTTAGTCATTTGTCCTATGCACGCCGACAATGCTGAAATTCGTCGCAAGATTTTAGTGCAATTGGTGTCATCTCCGATTTTTGATGATGAAATCTCCCTCGCTGAAACCATACTGCGCGTCGCGCCGAAACAAAGTAAGCCGCTGCACATCATTATCGATGATGCTCATTTACTCTCTAAAGAATTGTGGGCCGAGTGCATCATACTCAATCAAGTGCAATGCGCGGGTCAGCGTATCGCCGTGACGTTAGCTGTACCGCCTGCATTTCTAGCCGACTTACTCCCTCAGCTGCCAGAGTCGTTAAGACGACAAATTCTGCCAGTCAGCATTGATCCCTTAAGCCTGCCGGAGCGCGAGGCGCTGTATCAAACCTTGCTGCGATATAGTGACCAAAATCCGTTTACGCCAAGGGATATAGTGCGTGCTCAGCTCGAGAAGCAAACGGGCACTCCTCAGGAGGTGGTGTCCTTGCTGGAGCTGGCTCTACATGGTCAGGGTGAGAAAAAATCAGTATGGACACAATACAAAGTCGCGCTAATTGGGCTCGCCAGTGTGTTGATTGCCATAGTAATTTGGCTTGGTCTGGCTAAACCCTTTTCCAGTGAGCCAATTCCCGAGGTCGTGACTTATCCTGCTGTGGATTCCGCGGAGTTTCTTGCCCATGGCAAACAGATACTAGCGCCGTATTTTAGGCAGCGATCCGAGTCGTTAGCGCAGGCATTATTAGCGGAAGCGGTGGAACAAGCGGACCCATTGGCTAAGTTCCATGGGGAAGAGCCTCAAGTGGAAGGAGAGACTGGCATAGCGCCACCAGTCGATGAAGCGACAAGTAAGGGCGACAGAACCGTCACCGAGGTTGATGAGGCAGAGCCTGCGCCAGCTCCTACAGAGCACGCGAAAGATGACTCCGCTACTCAGGTGGTGAATGCAACTCCTGAGCCTGTATCGGTGCGGCCGAAAACGGGCTATGCGATCCAAATTGCGACCGTTTCACAACGTGAAACTGTACAGTCGCTCCTTAAGAAACTGCATAATGTGCCAGAGGTGCGAGTCGCCAAATACAAACAGTTTTGGGTGGTATTAGTAGGGCAGTTTAACGACAGTCAATCGGCACAGCAGGCGGCCGCAGAATTGGTCAAAGAGTATCATCTTAGCCAACCCCTGATAAAAAAATGGGCAGAACTCGGCGGTTATCAACTACAAGAAACGCGCTCAAGCGGTGAAATCTCAGAATAAACAGAGTACAATCATGGCCTTTATTTTTGTCGGCATTCATCAAGTTAAATGATCAAAAAACATAGAGCCTTCCTGAAATGGGCCGGCGGAAAATTTAAATTGGTGGATGAGCTCGCGAACTACTTACCGACAGGTGAGCGATTAGTTGAGCCCTTTGTCGGCGCAGGTTCAGTCTTTTTAAATACTGACTACCCCAGCTATTTACTCTGCGACATCAATCAAGATCTGATTAATCTCTACAACATAGTGAAAGAAAGGCCTGCCGAATACATTGAGGCGGCCAAGAAGCTATTCGTCGATGAGATGAATCAAAAGGATGCCTACTACCGCGTGCGTACAGACTTTAATAAATCCTGCGATCCTTTTTTGCGCTCGGTTTATTTTTTGTACTTGAATCGCCATGGTTTTAATGGTCTATGCCGTTATAACCGCAAAGGGGGCTTTAATGTGCCCTTTGGCTCCTACAAGAAACCGTATTTCCCTGAGAAGGAAATTCTAGCCTTTTCAAAGAAAGCTCAGCGCGCCGAGTTTAAGTGCATCGGCTATGAAAAAGCCTTCGAGCAAATCCGTACAGGCGATGTGATCTATTGCGATCCGCCTTATGCGCCACTCTCGATCACTGCAAGTTTTACCACCTATGTCGGTGCCGGTTTTAGCTTGGATGATCAGGCGCTGCTAGCGCGTTATTCGCGGCATATGGCGTTAGAGCAACGCATTCCTGTCGTGATCAGTAACCATGATATTCCACTGACACGTGAGTTGTATCGCGGTGCCCACCTTGCCAAGATCCAAGTGCAGCGCAACATTAGCCAAAATGGCAGTGGTCGCAACAAAGTCGACGAGCTGATTGCGTTGTACGACGAGAATTATGATCCGCAGGATGATTGATACTGGGTTGTAGTATCGAGTGGTTTAACCAACGACTTGGCTAACAAGCAGAATCAGGCTGGCGACTAAGGCAATCGCTAATACTATCCCCATCAAGATATAGGGTAATGGTGAGTTGGTATGGAAGTCTTTTTGACGATTTCTATCTGACTGCACCCCAAAGAAGGCGGCTATTGTACTGTGAAAGACTTGCCAGATCCGGCTGAGCATCAATAGGACTGTTGTGAATTAGCGGGCTTCAGGTCATCGATAGGTTTGTCTTGATGACCATGGAGTAGTTCAAGCAAGTCAACAAAATGGAACTGGCTAGAGCGATTTTTACCAGTGAGCCAAGTCTTCCAGCTTAAGGTTTGCGTCTGTTCGGCACAGCGATTATTTGGATGGCTGCTAGGTAAGCTGTTGTTGTAGCGGGTATCGCTGCTGCAAGCGCAGGCAGAGGTATCGTTACTCGCGGTGAGTTTTTCCACGCCAAAGGCTAAGGAGGCGACTACCACTGCGGTAAATGCCAACATCATTGATGACTTAAAGGTCACCGAGCCTAAAATGTGTGAAAACTGTGTTAACCGCCCCTTCATGATACTTCCTTTGCAACCACTAAATGATCCACGATAGCGACCCGAGTATAACAAACTCGCTTAGTTTATGAACAATAATTTATCAATCTTCACTAAAATCTTTCTAACGCTTCAGCATCTCCTTGAGTTTACCGTACGTTATGAGTGCGCCAATTGCGCCTCTATTGGGTTTCAATCGCGATAAATGTGGCATTTGCTATAGAGGCATGACCTAGCTAAGGGTAAAATAAGGCACTTTTTGTTCAATAGCAGCGAGTGTCCTATGCGCCCATTTTTAATTGCTCCATCGATTTTATCCGCCGATTTCGCCCGTTTAGGGGATGACGTTAAAGCCGTGTTAGATGCAGGGGCTGACGTAGTGCATTTTGATGTGATGGATAACCACTATGTGCCCAACTTAACCATTGGCCCTATGGTGTGCAAAGCGTTACGTGACTATGGCATCACGGCCGATATCGATGTGCATTTAATGGTTAAGCCTGTTGATCGTATCGTGCCTGATTTTGCCAAGGCGGGTGCGTCTATTATTACTTTCCATCCCGAGGCCTCTGAGCATATCGACCGCACTCTGCAACTGATTAAAGAATTGGGCTGTAAAGCGGGTTTAGTGTTTAACCCGGCAACACCGCTGCACTATCTTGACCATGTCATGGATAAGTTAGATGTGATTCTGCTGATGTCGGTCAATCCAGGTTTTGGCGGCCAATCCTTTATTCCTTCGACTTTAGATAAATTACGCCAAGTGCGTGAGCGTATCGATGCCAGCGGTTTCGATATTCGCTTAGAGGTCGATGGTGGCGTTAAAGTGGATAACATTGCCGAAATCGCCGCCGCAGGCGCCGATATGTTTGTCGCCGGCTCTGCCATTTTCGGTAAGCCAGACTATAAAGCCGTCGTCGATGAGATGCGCGCCGAGTTAGCGAAAGTTGAGGTCAAATAATGCGGGAACAGATTAAAGCGATTGCTTTTGATCTCGACGGCACACTGATTGACAGTGTGCCCGATCTTGCGGTCGCGACCCAGGCGGTACTCGCCGAATTAGGTTTAGCAACGTGTAGCGAGGCGCAGGTGAGAACTTGGGTGGGCAATGGGGCCGAGATGCTGATGCGCCGCGCCATGAGCCACGCTTTAGGCACAGACGTTGAGCAAACGGCATTGGATGCGGCTATGCCCATCTTTATGCATCACTATCAAGAAAACCTTGAGAAGCACAGTGCACTCTATGCCGATGTGCATCAAGTGCTGCAAATCCTATTTGATGCGGGATTTAAGCTGGCGGTGGTGACCAATAAACCTTATCGCTTTACCTTGCCTTTGCTTGAAGCCTTTAAGATTAATGACTTCTTTAGCTTAGTACTTGGCGGCGATTCGCTGGCGAAGATGAAGCCCGATCCATTACCGCTCGAGCATCTATTAGCCGAATGGCAACTCGATAAAAGTGAGTTGTTGATGGTGGGCGATTCTAAAAATGACATTTTAGCGGCGAAAGCGGCGGGTGTTGCATCAATCGGCTTGACCTATGGCTACAACTACGGTGAAGATATTGGGCTCACTGGCCCTGACGCTGTATGTGAGCAGTTTGTCGAGATCCTGCGCTGGCTAAATCTCGCTCAGCCAGTTTAATCGAATCTTTTTTATTTTTATTTGGAGCAATGACGTAATGACCAAACCCATAGTACTCAGCGGTGCACAGCCGTCCGGCGAATTAACCATAGGTAACTACATGGGTGCATTGCGTCAATGGGTTGCCATGCAAGATAGCCACGACTGCCTATATTGTGTGGTGGACTTGCATGCCATTACCGTGCGCCAAGACCCTCAAGCATTGCGTGAAGCCTGTTTAGATACGCTTGCACTGTATTTAGCCTGTGGTGTCGATCCAAAGAAGAGCACAGTGTTTATCCAATCCCAAGTGCCACAGCATACCCAACTGGGTTGGGCGTTAAATTGCTATACCCAAATGGGTGAATTGAGCCGTATGACGCAGTTTAAGGATAAGTCACAAAAGCACGCCAACAATATTAACGTCGGTCTGTTTGGTTATCCTGTACTGATGGCGGCGGATATTCTGCTCTATCAAGCAAATGAAATCCCCGTTGGCCAAGATCAGAAACAACATCTTGAGTTAACACGTGATATCGCGACTCGCTTTAACAACGCTTACGGCGAGACGTTTACCATTCCTGAGCCTTTTATTCCTGAGCATGGCGCTAAGGTGATGTCGCTGCAGGATCCGCTGAAGAAGATGTCTAAGTCGGACGACAACCGTAACAACGTGATTGGCCTGCTTGAAGATCCCAAAGCGGTCATGAAAAAGTTGAAAAAAGCCATGACCGACAGTGACGAGCCGCCAGTCGTGCGTTTCGATATGGAAAACAAGCCAGGCGTATCTAACCTGTTGAGTTTAATGTCGGGTATCACGGGTCAAAGCATTGCCAGCCTCGAAGCTGAATTTGAAGGCAAGATGTATGGTCACTTAAAAGGTGCCGCGGGTGAAGCCGTCGTGGGCATGTTAGAGCCGCTGCAAGAGCGTTATCGTGCGCTGCGTGCCGACCGTGCTTACCTCGACCAAGTGATGAAAGCTGGCGCTGAAAATGCCCAGGCTCGCGCCGAAGTGACGCTTAAAAAGGTGTACGAGAAGATTGGTTTGTTGGTGTAATTTGCCCTAAAAAGTCCATTACACAACACGTTATTAAGCCGACCAATTCTTAGGTCGGCTTTTTTGTGTCTGTTATTCATTGGGCTGTTTGATACAGAACTAAGTGTTAGGCCTGCGATTTTAGCCAGGAGGAAAAGGCGGCTATGGCAGGCTCTGTGAGACGACGCTGCTTACAGATAAAACTAAACTCAAAGCCCGTATGAACATCGGGCAGATTAACCGCCACCAGTCTGCCGGTGCTGATATCACCTGCCACCATAAAATCTGGGGCGAGGGCGAGGCCTTGGCCCGCAATCGCCGCCTCAATCGCCATTACGATATGACTAAAAATATGTTGCTGCTCGTTATTCAGCGGGATCTGATGGGCTGATGACCATTTGTGCCAATCGAGTCCTAGCGGCCCCTCGTCCACAATCAGTAGTGCCTGTTGCTGGAAATTGCTTAAGTTAATATCACGCCATTTGGGGTAAAAACTCGGGCTGCACACTGGAATGAGCCGCTCCTTATGCAGTAACTGTTGCCAATAGCCGCGTTGATTGAGTTTGCCCGCGATAAAGATATCGGCCGTGCTAGTGCTGAGATCGGGGTCTTGAGTGATCATCTCGAGGCGAATTTTAACGCTGGGATATTGGCGCCTAAAATCCGCCAATCTTGGGATCAACCATTTCACCGCAAAAGAGCTGTACACCGCCAAACAGAGTTGTTGGTTCGGGGTGTCGCGGATCTTGAGATTAAGATCGCTTAACTCATTAAAAATCCTTTCTAACTCAATAAATAAGCTTTGGCCTTTAGGCGTGAGTTGCAATTTTCGTCCCTGACGGTCGAAAAGCTGCTCACCAAAATATTCCTCTAATACACGCACTTGGTGTGAAACCGCGCTTTGGGTAATGCAAAGTTCGGCGGCAGCCTTGGAAAAATGCTGCTGCCTTGCGGCGGTCTCAAAGACTTGTAGTGCGCGTAATGGAGGAAGCTTTCTCATGATTTTCAACGCCTAAAAGATTTAGTATGAATTTAATTCATCTAGCATGAGAAAGCATCATTTCTGCTTAAGTTTTGTGGGGATTATCATGCCAGCATTGAGATTTGTGGATGGTAAAAAATGCAGCGCCCTGTAGTTATCGGTTTGATTTTATTGATAGTGGGTAATCTATTTAGTGCTTTTTACGATGTATCGATCAAATGGCTGCCAGAAGATGCAAATGCGGCCACTTTTCTACTCGTGAGACAAATCACTTCAGTATTGATGTTAATCCCCATTTGGTTGTACTCGCAGCGACCCAAGACGGAACATATTTCGGTCCACCTTTGGCGTGCCAACATAGGCTCGGTTGGCGCGCTTTTTTTAATTATTGGCCTAATGGCTTTGCCGCTCGCGACGGTCAGCTCCCTGTTTTACTCGGCGCCGCTGATGATTATTCTGATGGGCTATTGGTTTTTAAAGGAGCGGATCACTACAGGACAAGTGGTATGCACATTACTTGGGTTTGTCGGGATCTTAATTATCCTCAGACCGAGTGAGATGAATTGGTTTGGGTTGGCAGTGTTATTTTCAGCATTTACCTTTGCCGTTAACCAGTTGACCCTGAAAAAAGTCCCAAATACTGAGCATCCAGTATTAACCTTAATGCTGTATAACCTACTGGGTATTCCTGCGACCTTAATCATCGCTGCTTTTCAAGGGCTTGAGGGGCTGAGCTGGGGATTATTAGCCGTAGCACTGCTCAGTAATGCCTTCTTGCTGATTTATCACTGGTTCTGCGTGCTGGCCTATCGTCGCGCGCAAGCGAGCGATATTGCGATTGCCGAATATACTGGCCTGTTATTTATCGTCTTTTTGGGCTGGTTGTTATTCGATGAATGGTTAGATAGCCTAAGTTGGTTGGGCGCCGCATTGATTGTGTTGCCGTCACTGTTTTTACCTTGGATTGGCATGTGGGTGGCCAAGTCACCCAAGGTGATGAATGACATCCAAGTAAAAGCGTTAGGACTAGATGCGGTAGAAGGCGAGCCTAAACCCTAAGGGCTTAGGCTCAATCGGTTATTCGATGTATTCGAATACTTTAACGACTTTACGCACGCCCGCGGTGTTGCGCGCGATATCGACAGCCATGTCGGCCTGAGAGCGGTGAATGAGTCCGAGTAGGAAGACTTCACCGTTTTCAGTAATGACCTTAATTCGGGTGACATCCAGCTCTTTCTCGTTGAGCATGCGTCCCTTCACTTTCGTCGTCACCCAAGTGTCATTGCTACGGGTGGTGAAAGAGGTTGGGTTACCGATGCGGATCTGATTGTGGATTTTACCGCCAAGCTTAAGGTCTTGTACGACCTTAATCGCCTTATCCCTCAACATTGAGTTAGGGGCTTGGCCAATCATCAGCACATTACCGTTAACCGAAACACCCGTGATATTCGTTTGTTTCTTCAGATCTTCATGCTCTAGCAGGGCACTGGTGATCTTAAAATCGGTATTGGTATCGTCGAGCTGAGTCTTCACCGAACGCTCATCGTTGGCCATCATGGCGCCACTGACTGCGCCCACCATAACGGCACCGGCGCAACCTTGCAGCAGCATGCAAACCATTAACAGTGGGGCAGCATATCTCATTGCTGTTCGTCCTGCGGGAAGAGCGTGCGGTCGATATTGTCACACAGGCAGTGGATAACCAGTAAGTGTACTTCTTGAATACGTGCCGTCACGTTAGAAGGTACACGGATTTCCACGTCGCCGACGCTCAGTAATCCCGCCATCGCGCCACCGTCTTTACCGGTCAAGGCAACGATAGTCATATCGCGGCTCAGGGCGGCTTCCATGGCTTTAATCACGTTGCCTGAATTACCGCTGGTGGAAATCGCCAGCAGAATGTCACCGGGTTGACCTAAGGCTAAGATTTGTTTTGAGAAAATCTCATCATAGCTGTAGTCGTTGGCAATCGCTGTGATGGTTGAAGTGTCAGTTGACAGCGCAATCGCGGGCAATGGTGGACGTTCAATTTCGTAGCGGTTTAATAGCTCGGCCGAGAAGTGCTGTGCATCACCGGCACTGCCACCGTTACCGCAGGCAAGAATTTTATTGCCGCCCAAAAGACATTGCACCATCATCTCGGCCGCTTTGGCGATGGATTCTGGCAGTGCTTCGGCTGCATCGATTTTGGTCTGGATAGATTCAGTAAAGCTGTCTTTAATGCGTTCTAACATGGATACATCCTTTCAGGATAAAGTGTGGCTATGATGCCATATTTCCACGGTGGAGTTGAGGCATAAGCGTTAAAAATTATTCGATTAGCTGAGTCGAAGGCCTCGTTTAAAAGGCATCGACTAGCCAGTGGATTTGCGCGTCCTCGATGGCGACAACGTCGAATCGGCACGGCACATCCAGTTTATGCGTCTGTAAATAGTGGCTGGCCGCCATGCGGATCCTGCCGATTTGTGCTTTGCTAAGTGCTTGTATTGCTCCGCCAAATTGATTTGCTGAGCGATATTTTACTTCAACAAATACCCAGTGGTGTTTATGGCGCATGACGAGGTCTATTTCACCAAAGGGGTAGCGGACATTGCGCTCGACAAAGGTTAACCCTTGCTGTTCGAGGTAACCTTGGGCGAGCGACTCTGCCTGCTGTCCGAGTGTCATAGTTGACGGAAACTGCCTCTCTGATAGCGTCCCCAGCTTAATTGGCGGTTAATCACGCCGTCAGGATTGACGGATAACACGCCGCTACGTCCATTGAACTGGTAACCTGTGAATGAGCGCATCTGCGCCAGTTTGCTGATCAAATCCATGGCATCATAGCCCATCACGAATAGGCGTTTCTGGCCGTTATTCCAGCCCGACCATAGAGTGTTAACCATCAGGTTTTCTTCACTGTTTTGCATCAGCCAAGGTGCATCGCTCATGGTCAGGTTATTTAAATCCTGCGCCGTTTGGCTCGATTCGTTGTCGATGCGGCTGCGGCTTGAGGTGTACAGCGGCACTGGCTGAGTAAAGACGCTGAAGTTCACATCGATAAAGGCCTTGAGCAAGGTTAAATCCTGCGGCGTCGAGATCATATAAATTGCATCGATATCTTGGCGCGAACGAAAATCGGCTTGTACCGAATTACCGAGCAGCTCCTTTATCCGCGCGATACGCGCTTGGCTATCACGGACACCGAGTGCATCCTGCACTGTGGTTTTCATCTTATCGCCACCATCGTAGTAATAGACTTCGATAGGGGTATCGCTTTTCTTTTTCCAGGCTTGGATAAAGCTTTCTGCCATGCGTTTGCCTGTGGCATCGTTGCTGGCAAGCAGTAATGGCATAGTCACGCCATCTTGATACATACGCGTTGCGGCATCGGCAGCTTCTTGGGCTGGTGACAGAGCAAAGTAGAACTTATTGATATCGGGCACAAACTTATCGGTTTGATTTAAAAACAGCTGCGGGATTGGTGCTGTCGGTACTGCGGGCGCGGTAGGTGCAGAACCCGATGGCGTGCTGGTCGCAGGGCTGGTGTTGCTGTTCAGTGCCAGCAATTGATCGATTTCATTTGGCAGTAAGGGGCCAATAATAAACTCGGCGCCCGCGTTCACCGCTTGCTGATAGGCCGCTACGGCATCATTGGCGGTATCGTAAAAATTAACCGCAACCTGCTCATTAGGTTTGGCTAAATAGCTGGCCAAAATCCCTTGGCGAATCGCGTTGGCGGCACCCGCGCGCTGGCCTGTAAGCGGAAGCAGAACGGCGATATTCTTCGGCATAAAAGGCTTGGCATTGAGCGCCCGATCCAAATCGGTCGGTAATTTGGCTGCCGCTGGATGATAAGGATTCTGCTTTTGCCAGTCGCCTAAGTAACGAACCAGTTGATTGGGGTCGACCGCATAATGTTTGGCGATATAGGCGAGCTGCAACCAACCAGCAAATACTGGGTTGTTGGCATCGCGGATAAAAGTTTGCAGGGTTTGCTCATGCATTGGCTGCAACACTTGCCAGATTTGGTTATTGACTTCACTCGCCTCGGCGGGCGGTAAGTAGGTGGTCAATAAACTCAGCTCGCGCACTTGCTCGATAGGTTGCTTATTCAACTGGAATAAATGCGCTCTAAATTGATGATACGCGGCCATTTGCCAGCCGGGTAAAACCCAAGTGCTTGGATAGCTCAGGGTCTTGAGCGCCTCGACATAGGTCGATGTATGCTCTAATACCCGTGCCGACAGGTATTTATGCTCGGCCACCAGAGTGGGAGTCTGAGTCAGGCTTGGCTGCATCGACTTCAGCAGTTTCTGCGCCGCCGCATAGTCATTGGCATTGATATAGGCATGCGCCGCCAGCAGCAGGTTAGTATCGCGCTGCTGCGGATCTTTGCTATTCGCGGCCTGTGCTAAATACACATTGGGCGCCAATGGTGCAGAGGCTAAAGAGGTGGCCACTGTGGGGGCAGTACCGGTTGAGCTGGGCGCTTGGCTGCCGCAACCCGCCAACACTGCGGATAAAATGGCCACGGAAACGAACTTAGTTGTATTCAGGCTTTTTAACACTGGGCTTCACTCTGGTAAGATGCTGCCTCTAGTTTAACCTTCTCTTGCGCTTGACGAAAGTCTTGGCACTGTCATTACCGAGGTATATATGGACCAAAGCGTCGCACTCTACATTGTTCCCACTCCCATTGGTAACTTGGGGGACATGAGCCCACGTGCTATCGAAGTGCTCACTCAGGTCGCATTGATTGCCTGCGAAGATACGCGCCACAGCGGCAAGTTATTGAGTCATTTTGGTATTTCTACCAAAACTATCGCATTGCATGACCATAACGAGCGTGCCCGCGCCCAGTGGATTGTCGAGCAGTTAGCCGCAGGGCAATCGATTGCGCTGATTTCCGATGCGGGCACACCGCTGATTTCTGACCCCGGCTATCACTTAGTTTCCCATGTGCGCCAGTCGGGTTTTCGAGTGATCCCCTTGCCAGGCCCTTGCGCGGCGATTACTGCATTAAGCGCGTCGGGTTTACCGTCGGATCGTTTCTCCTTCGAAGGCTTTTTACCTTCTAAAGAGAAGGCGCGCGCCGATAAGTTACTCGAACTTAAGGAAGACCCTCGCACGCTGATTTTTTATGAATCACCGCACCGCATCGAGCATAGCCTGACGACCATGGTCGAAGTGTTAGGCGGCGAGAGGCAAGTGGTGATGGCGCGAGAAGTCACTAAAACCTTCGAGACCTTCCTATCTGGCCCTGTGGCCGAGGTGTTGACCACGGTCAGTAGCGATCCTAACCAGCAAAAAGGCGAGATAGTGCTGATGGTGCATGGGCATCGCGCCGCGGAGGATGATGACGCCATTCCGACTGTCGCCATCAACACCTTGAAATTACTCTGTGAAGAATTGCCCCTCAAAAAGGCTGCTGCCATTGCCGCGCAAATTCACGGTCTTAAAAAGAATGCTCTGTATAAGTTTGGTTTAGAGTCTGATTTATAAGCACTGGTGCACACGGGCGGGATTAACAGTGGTACACGCAGGTTGCTTAGGCTATAATCCGCGCCGAGTTGGCCAGACAGTCGCTGCGCTCGCAAGAGCGGGGAGGAAAGTCCGGGCTTCAAAGAGCGGGGTGCCAGGTAACGCCTGGGCGGTGCGAACCGACGACAAGTGCAACAGAGAGGAGACCGCCATCATAGCTTAGGCTAAGGTGGTAAGGGTGAAAGGGTGCGGTAAGAGCGCACCGTGCGGCTAGCAATAGTCCGTAGCAAGGTAAACTCCACCCGAAGCAAGACCAAATAGGGTTCCGTATGGCGTGGCTCGCGTTGGAACCGGGTAGGTCGCTTGAGCCTGCGAGCGATTGCAGGCCTAGATGAATGACTGTCCAAGACAGGACCCGGCTTATCGGCCAACTCAAACCTTTCGAAATAGAAGGCCTCGCAGCGATGCGAGGCCTTTTATGTTACAGACTGTGCTACAAACTGAGCTACAAAATCTCCCCTATACCTTTCAACGGAATGGGATCTATTACTTGCGGATTCGTGTTCCAAAACTTGTGCAAGAAGCTACAGACCTTCCTCCTGTTATCCGGCAAAGCCTTCATACCAAATCCTCAAGAATAGCGCGAAAGATTGTGGCCAATGTGATTAGTCAATTTGATGATTTAAGGAGTTCATTGGTGGCTAAACAGATAGAAAACACGATTCAAATGGGTTTAATTACCTGTCTGACGGGTTCATTTGAGTTGAAATTTGAAGGGAATAGTCTCAGCGAAGAAAGGAAAGAGCTATCTGCATTTATGAAAGAGTATCCTCAGCACTTTGAGGCTCCTCTGACAAAAGTTATTGAAGTCGATGAATGCGAGTCAAAACCTACAATTGCGGAAATGTCTAAGAAGTGGCTCGAGAGCTGTACGCATCTAAACCACGATGATATGCAAGCCAGAATTAGACATATGGCGTTGATTAATTATTTACATGGTGAACTTTCGGTTGATCTCAATGGGGCACAAGTCGATGAACTGCTTTCTGTTAGCTTGCGTATGCCAAGAGGGAACCTTAAGGATTACAAGAACAAAGAACTCTCGGAACTTATGGAGTTAGCTTTACAGGATGAAGTACCGGAAGAGGATCAAATAACGAATAATACTCATTGGCTAAAGACATACCAAGGCTTTTTCCGTTGGTTGGTCATGGAGCGAGTTTTAGATGTTTCGCCTATGGATAAAAGACGAGTTAAGTCGAAAACTGGTGAGGATAGAGGAGCGTTCGATATCCCTACAGCTAAGAAAATTATCGACTTTGCGAAGGGTTGTGAAAGACCTCATTTGAAGTGGTCGTTGTTAATCATGGCGTATTCCGGCATGAGAAATAATGAAATCCAAAAACTCACTAAAGGAAAGGTTCTACGATGCCCTATGACTGGCATTTGGTACATGCAAATTCAGTTTGGTAAAACAGATGCATCCACTCGGAAGATTCCTATCGCAGAGCAGTTAATTCAACTAGGTTTCATGGATTATGTAAATTCGTTTAAGAATGCAGAAGATCGTTTATTCGAAGTATCAGAGCGTTACCTTACTTCACGCTATCCTGAAATCCGCAAACAAATTGGTTTACCTGAAAGGGATGTTGAAGGTAACAAGCTGAGTATCTATTCATTCAGGCACACGGTCATTTCTTTGATACGAGCGAATGGGGCAAATGAGTTTCTAAGTAAGGCTATTGCGGGTCACAAATCCTGTAAACGTGGAGATGAAATTCATAGTAGATACTCTCATCTTTATCTGATTTCACTAGATAAACTCAAACCGTTATTAGACTCATTGAAATATGAGACTAAGTTTTAGTTGTAGCTATCGACGGAGACTTTGCTTGAGAGTGTTGTCTAGTTGAACAGTGACTATCCGTTTCGCGGACGTCGGAATTATTAGAGAGGGAGTCGAACCCTCTCTACGTTTTCTAAGAAGCTGATTTACGTTGGTTTTTGGTCTAAGGGAACAAAGTCTTGTTACACCTTACTGTATTTCTTCAAGAATTGAAAAGACCAAGTGATATCCATATCATAAACAAAGGAATCATGGGCACTCAGCATGAATACTAATGATTCATGCATTCCTTATATGAAAGGAATACTCATTTTCCTACCTACAGCCCTAATAGGATTGATATGCTGATTTAATGGGAAACTAGTACAATTTGTTGAAAGTCTTTATCTTACTTCTCCGAATTCCTTTGCTTTCGCATCAAATGCTTCTAGATAAATAAGGGCTCGACTTTTCTAGATAAAAATGTTGTTAGCACGAAGGGAATAGTGCTAGCTTATTGGTATTGGTTGATTATTGTTGCAACCAAAATTCCTTATTCAATAAGTAGTTAGCTTTATTAGAGGTGCAGGTGATACACTGTTAAATGCATAAGAAAATATGAGCAAGCCCTTCCAGAGAGTCGATTCCAAATCAAATGCACAAGTCGGAAAGGATTTTGAGCTTTCTGCTCAACAGTATCTTTCATCTATAGGCATTGATTTGGTTAAGGATATTAAAATCCTTGTCGGAATCAACGGCAGGCTGAAGAGACATTCATTTGACCTTGGATGTTTAAAATCAAAAGTCATCGTAGAGTGCAAATCTCACAAATGGACTTCTGGCGATAATGTTCCAAGTGCAAAATTGACTGTATGGAATGAGGCCATGTATTACTTTCTTGCCGCACCTCAAGATTTCCGCAAGATTATGTTTGTCCTGCGAGATTTCAGCAGCAAACGCAACGAAACTCTTGCGGAGTACTACATCAGAACTTATACCCACTTAATACCTGAGGGCGTTGAGATTTGGGAATACGATGACTCAGCATCTAAGGCTGTGCTGTTGTTTATTTAACAAGTAAATAAACAACGTGTTGAAGTGTGTAGATTATTGATAACGTTAGCTGTCACGGAGGAAGAATGGAAGTTCAAGTTATTGCTGCACTAATAGGGACTGTTGGGATAACATTAAGTGCAGTTTTTAGTGGTTTTGGCTATTTCTTTAAATTACGAGCGGAAAAGTTAAGAACTACACGTCAGGTATTGTTCTACCTATTAGAGTTTCGAACCTATGTATTAGCTTCTGCTGTTTCTCCGTCTGAATTGTATGAGCAGTATATCCTTGAATGTCAGAAGTATTTCGATAAGAAAAGAATTTTGGGCATAGTTATCCCGCAACAGAATCAAGATTTAATGTTAGGATATTTTTCTAAAGCTATTGCACAAGTCACACCGGAACTATCTCAGGAATTCATATCTGGGTATTCGAATACTATTAACGAACTTGCTAAAGATAAGCCCATTCTTGCTTTTCAGCTTAGAGGAAAAGACGTAGCTACGAAAATGATTCTGCTCCAAAAAGCATACTTAGAACAACTGCAATGCACTGAATTATTCACATCCAATAAAAGCATTAGTACTTTTCTCCAAAAGCAATTGGCAGACACTCACGAACATGGTCTAAAAGAAATTCTAGGCCTATTAGATGAAGAACTTAAAGTTGTATCTAAAGCATGTGGAGTTAGCTATTACATAAAAATCAGAAAAGTAATTAAAAGTAAGGTCAAACCAACGACTAATCTTGCTGATATCGGTATTGGAGAACGATTCGATCAATTTTTATTAGCATTTACTCACCATATAAACTCAGAAAAAGAGCTTGTAGAAAGTGATCATTAGCAATTTGTTCAGAAGAATTCTACACACATGAAATTTTACTATATCTTGGTTTTAATTATTTAGGCGACTTGCAGTAGCGTCGATGTTGAATGCATCTCCCCTAACAAGGCATTATGTTTACGAGGAAGTATGTTAATACATGTTGAAGTTGAATTAAAATCAAGCTTAGGCATTGATTGGATTGTTAATAAATTGAGAGATTTTGCGACAGCAAATACTTCATGGAGGCTTGATGCTACTAGGAGTCAGCAATTAGCTGACGGAATGCCAGAAGGTAAAGCAATTGTACTAACTATGCTCTATGAGTCGGTGCAGATTGCATTATGTTTATTTGAAAGCAATTCTAAATGCATGAATATTGTTAATATTGTTCCTCAAAGTGGAGACGGCTTATCGGTAGGTACCTATAATCAGATTGCGACTCGTTTTACAAATGAGTTTAAGGTATTTACCAAAGGGCAAAATATCCGAGTTTTTGCATCTAATCCAAATCCTAGTCTCAATGACATTATTTCTGCCAATGTGCCAAGAAAAGCGTTTGAAAACTATTTAAATCAACACCCTCTAAGCTTTCATCCTATTGATATAGCAAGGTTAGATAAGTTCATATGTGCATTTGCGAGGTACTCTCGAAGGCCGATGGATAGCGCCTTATTAGCTATGCGTCTTAAAGAACAGTATGGCTGGACACCGGAGCAAACTAATTGGCTGACCAATCGAATAGATATAGGATTAGAAGTCATTAAAGCATACAGAGATTACTATTAACCAGTTGATAAAATGCCTTAAGACGGTTCACTGCACTTGGTAGCTTTAGATTTAGCTGTAACGAAACAATTGGTTAGAGTTGCAATGGCGTTATCCCTTGATGTGGTGTTATATCTATTGACGTTTAATTCCATACTCTTCATCAATACTACATAAGACTTATATAGACCTTTATATCAACACTAGCCAACATCACCATGTATACTTCAATGAATACATTTGGTATAACGTAGGAATGCGGCTTTCAGAGCCAAATGAATACACCTAAATGTAATGACTTGAGACACCACATGCTGAATACACCTAATCTTACCATTCGTGCCTACCTTCGAGCTTCAACCAAAGATCAAGACAGCTTACGCGCCAAACCGGAGTTAATCGCCTTCGCTAAAGCTCACCACGTAAAGATTACGACCTTTTATCAAGAAAACGTATCAGGAAACGACCCTGACCGCCCAGAGCTAAATCGGCTTATTGAGGAAGCATCCGAGGGGGACATTCTGCTCATTGAGAAGATGGATCGCTTGAGCCGCTTACCTTGGGAAACTTGGCAGAGTTTAAAGAGCAAGATTGCGAGTAAAAGGATCATCATTGTGATAGCCGACCAACCTCAAACACATTCAGCACTAACAGCAAACGATGTGAATTCCGGCTTCATTCAAAAGGCTCTTACTAACTTTATGATTGACCTCGCTGCGGGTATGGCTCGGGACGATTACGAAACGAGAAGGGTTAGACAAGCCCAAGGCATTGCTAAAGCCAAAGCCGAAGGGAAAACATGGGGAGGTCAAAACAAGGATGAAAAGCTTCACCAAGCGATTCACACTCACCTGCAAACGATGAGTATTCGTAAAACTGCCGAGATGCTCGGGTGTTCAGTTTCAACAGTCCAAAGGGTAAAAAAGCAAAACTCGATCAAATAAGAAGCGATCGAACTAAAAGAGCAAAATATTTTGCTGGCACTAACCCGCTGATAAAGATCTACTTTTCTATATATCCACTGATTATGCACAGCTTACAAACAGTTGATGTAGCTATGTAATGTAGCTACATTTTTTCATTATGTGTATAATGCAGGTGTCTGAATCGTAAAGATTTATCCTTATACAGAGTAAAGTAAAATTTATGAGAAATAACATATCTAAAACACTAGATATCTTAATTCTGGATCTCCAAGATCAAGGTTTAGAATTAAGCTATTTAAATCAGCTTTCAGAGCACGAGATTTATCGACTAGCTAATAAATACAAGCAGAATGAACCCCAAAAAATCTCATTCGAGGAGCAAGAACTAATCAATCAACAGTCCAAGCAAAAAGAAGCGCAGAGGAAACAGAGACAGTTAGAGCAGGAGGTCAAGGAAACCTCTAAATATCAACACTTAGGTGGTTTATACCGAATCAGCGCTTCTTTAGCTAAACAAGGACTTAAATAATGTTAGATAGAATTAACTTTTGTTCAGATCTCGTTTCTACAGCCATTAACGCCATTGAGACGAATGATCAAACCTCGGCACTTGCAAACCTTAATGCACTCAAGAATGTCATTAACGGCCTAAAGTTTGGTGATCAAGTCACAGCGAAAGCAATCAAGCAGGTCGCAAAGAACACTGGCCTTGATGACATTAAAGCGTTGGAAGCCTTGGTACTCACTGGTTGCACTACTTTTGGGCGTGGTCACGGCCTACAACAATCCACATTGGCAGACTTCTTACTTCGTGAAGCTAATATTGCTAAAAACGTAACCTTGCCGATCTTGGGGGTGAAGTAATATGAGCATCAACACAAGCCACCCTATTCGTATACGTAAAGAGCTGAATGAAATCATCATTGGGCTTGCTGAGCACTCCGATATGGAGTATCGAGATTTGGTTGCGTATCTGATAGCTGAAGGCTTAAACACTCTCAGATTACGGGCAAACCTGAACGAAGAAGGAGAAGTTATTGGCTAAGACTCCGCCCCATATCGAAGGCGAAGTTTTAGCGATGATTGCGGCAGGTTATTCACTTGCCGCTGTATCAAGCCAGTTCGGCCTTTCGTATCACACCGTCAGAGGCATTCAGAAGCGAGCAGGTATCAAATCCGGTGAAATTAAGAAGCAAGTTATCCTCAAATATCAAAATGCCCTGAAAGACTCCCTAGCTAGTGATTTCATAAGAGATAAGGCATCTGCCCTGCTTATGGATGATCTAGCTTTGTCGTCAAAGCTACGCAGTAAATTACATGTGCTTTTGGATGAGCTACCGGACTCACCAAGGGACACCAAAGAGGCGGTACTTATTGCGCGTTCCCTGTCTGCAATAGCCACCAGCTTAAAGCTTTCAAACGACACCCTAAGAGCAAGCTTTAAGTTAGGTGAAGAACCTGAGGTCAACGAAGATCTACCGGAGTTGATAGTAAGAGAAATGCTAGAGGTTGAAATTCTCGATGTAAAAGGGAAATTCACTACCGTAGAAGCTTCCTAATGTCGCCTTATCTGATGCCTCTCTTGAGAGGCAATTTTTTTATTAGAACATCACTGAGTTTATAAGAGCAAACCGCTATGAAATCTAACTTCGAAACCAATCACTCTAGCCTAGAAAGTGTGCAATTTTTGCCTGAGAAAAATGGTAATGAAAATACGATTTTGGATTTCGAAAATTTAACTTCGGAAAATACCCGTATCCCAGCTGTGTTGCGGGCTATAGAGTATGCAAAAGCAGCTGGAATGGACGATAGTCCAGTAGGTAGTAATATCCATTACTATAACTTACTAGATAGAGAGCAAGAGACAACAGAGCTAGAAGAACAACAATTAGATGATTGCTTAATACAGGATGAGGCTGAAGAGTTAGAAACTCCGAAAGCAGAAGTCAAAGGTAAGGGATCACATCTCAACAGCTATCACTACAAGCCCCTAGTTAGCATCGATAGAAAAGAGAAAAAAAGAGCACGAGAAACAAAGCTATGTCTTACCAATAGTGGCGAGATTAGATTTTTCTCTAGAGAACTAGAAAACGCATTCTTGGCGATGAAAGACCTCATTATTAAGCGAATCGTTACAGGTCGCTTAGTTTTAGCCACGGTATACTTTTCTCACAAAGCCAAGGCTAAGAATCTTTCAGCTCATGCTTACGGTAAGAAGTTGAGAGAAAGAGGGTGGGGACTGCCAACCATAATTGTTTTAGAACACGGGAAGGCCTCTAAAAAGCTCTCACACGCGCATATCATCACAATCAGCGAGGAGTCTGCCTCAAATCGATTTCCTGCGCTGAGAGAGCTTCTCAAGAAGGATGCTAACCATTATGACAGTGCTATTAAGATTCAAGATAGCTACATAACAAAGTTTCGGTATACAGATTTAACCGCTTTAGAGGAAGAACAGAGTGGGAATGTGATTCCTCCAATCGAGGAGCACAATTCTGAATATTGGATGAATACGTGGCGTCCTGAAGGCTCCAATTATATCCATAGAAGATTGCCTATAGACGTCGGCATTGCAGATTATTTGTCAAAGCAACTTACCGATGAGAACGATAACCAACGACTTAATTTCATTAACTTCGGAACTATGATTAGCGATAAAAAGAGAGAGCTAGTAAAGCTATCTAGAGAGTTCAGAAAGAAATATAAGATGTATTAGTTCAGACTAGATCTGACACATCATCTTGAAAAGATGAGAGTTACCCGTTTTGATAAAGGTGTCGAAACTTAATCAAAGCAAAAAGGTAACTCTCATGCTTCATACTAACAATCCCATCATTAAACACAAAGCTGGTTTACTCAATCTCGCTGAAGAATTGGGAAACGTGTCTAGAGCTTGTAAAGTCATGGGGCTTTCCCGTGATACTTTCTATCGCTATCAAGAGCTGGTTGAAAACGGCGGTGTTGAGTCGTTGATTAATCAGTCCAGAAGAACACCTAACCTCAAGAATCGTGTTGATGATGTAACTGAAAATGCCGTCTTAACACATGCTATCGCATTTCCTGCCCATGGGCAGTCTCGCTCTAGTAACGAGCTTCGAAAACAAGGGATATTTGTCTCCGCCAGTGGCGTGCGCTCCATTTGGTTACGGCATGGCTTAGAGAACTTCAAAAAGCGATTAAAAGCCCTCGAAGCCAAAGTCGAGCTAGAAGGGATAATCCTTTCGGATGAACAAGTTGCCGCCCTTGAGCGTAAGCAGCAAGACGATGAAGCATGTGGTGAAATTGAAACGCATCATCCAGGTTATCTCGGCTCACAAGATACCTTTTACGTTGGTAGTCTTAAGGGCGTAGGCAGGATTTATCAGCAAACCTTTGTCGATACTTACAGCAAAGTTGCTTTCGCGAAACTGTATACCACGAAAACCCCAATCACCTCGGCCGATTTACTCAACGACAGAGTATTACCGTTCTTTGAAACACAGGCGCTGCCCATGTTGCGCATTTTAACTGACAGAGGAACCGAATACTGTGGCAAAGTGGAACAGCACGACTATCAGCTGTATTTAGCAATTAACGATATAGAACACACTAAGACGAAGGCGCGACACCCGCAAACGAATGGGATCTGCGAACGGTTCCATAAAACTATTTTGAATGAGTTTTATCAGGTTACTTTCCGAAAAAAACTGTACGCTAACATGGAGGAACTACAAAAAGATCTGGACGAATGGCTGGCTTATTACAACAATGAACGAACCCATCAAGGTAAAATGTGCTGCGGCAGAACACCACTGGCCACATTAATAGATGGGAAACGGTTTTGGGCTGAAAAGAATTTAGCTCAAATCTAAGCTGACAGTAGCACCCTAAAAAATGGGTAACTGTCAGATCAGGTCTGAGCTAGTACATATAAGACCCCACCAGCTTCTAAAACCTCAAAGTCCTAGAAAAAACGCGTTTCCCTAAATCCACCCGTTTCATTGTTTTTGGGGTATTTTTTGAAAATTCACCCCAAAAGCACACCAGCTAAATACTCGTTTGCAAAATTCTGACTATCCGGTAGTCTGGTTTTAGTGTGCTACATTTTGTGTCTCAAACTGAGACACAAAAGATTGTAAAGCGCCTTTAACCCTTACCATTACTGAACAGATTCCGCTGCGAGGAGTCGGCTTATCGGCCAACTCATCAAATTCAGTAAAAAGCCCGTTTATCTAAATTAGGTAAACGGGCTTTTTATTTGCAGAGTAGTTTTATTTGCTGAGTGGTTAGCGGGTTTGATAGCAATAAAAGGGGACTCTTCCCTGTCTATCTGCCGCTATGGGCTTAATTATTCGGTGTTTGTTCTACAGCTGCCGATGAGTGTTTTTGTTCGCTCGCAAGCACTTGCGCAATATTGATAAGATTCTGAGCGAGTTCTTTCGCTTTATCCTCGGGGAATTTGGTCGCCAGTGAGGCTTGCAGTTTTTCCTGCAGGTTTGCTAATACGGCTTGCTTATCGATATCTGTGACTGTCTGTTTGAGGTTGGTGACTCCACTGGCGAGGGCCTGTAGTTCTGGGAACAACTGCGCGTTCTTTAACGGGGCTAAAAGTGCTACGTCCTTTAAATTTGCGTTGTCGACTTTATTGTCTAAGGTGAGGAGCAGATTATCGACTCTGTCGAAGGTCTGTTCACTGCGACTAATTAAAGGCGCGATGGCAGCGTCTTCTATGAGTCCGGTGAATTTATCGACGGTGGCGTATAACAATCCCGCGACGATAATCAGCGGCAGCATGATCCCCGTGAATAATCCCACCCAAAAGTTGTTCAGCCCAGCGGCGAAGTTTTTCATTTTAGTCCCTTATTCCCGTTAAACGCTTAAGTTACGCTATGCGCTTTGTCGATGGCTGACAAGCGTTTACTGCTAAAACTGCGTGCTCAGCGATAAAACGAGGCGCATATCCTAGGCGCGCTAAACCATGGATTAGAAGCTGCGCTTCACCAGAAAACGCCATTCCCAACTGTTGACCGAATCGCCCCCTGTGTAGGGCACTGATAGGTCAATATGGGCGACGTTGCCGTAACTGGAGCGAGAGGAATAAATCCGCGCGCCAATACCGACACTGGCAAGCGGGCCACTGACCTCGTTATTGGCCGCTAACGGACCGCCCGATGCTTGGCCGACATCGGCAAATACCGCCCAGCCGAGTTCGGCCAATTGGTATAGGTTGATATTGGGATAATTACGGATTTCGGCGGTGAGTAACCATTGGTTATCGCCCTGTTGATATTCGTTGGGATAACCGCGAACCCCAGTTTCATCGCCGAGCCCTTCGGTGAGATCGAGGTACGTGTTATTCGACACACTCCCAAGCTTTGCCATAAGCTATCCATTTAGGATTGATTTGATAGAAGTATTCAGCCTGAAGATTGGCTTGATAGGTATCTTTTTGGGTGGTGCCTAAGGTGCTGGTGGCGCCCATTTCGAGTAACCATAAATGCTCATCAAACTTATAACCGCGGGTAGTTTGCCATTTGAAGTGGTAGCCCACTGGGTTATTGTCGCCTATGTCATTGGTTTCGATACCCAATTGAATATAGTGGTGCCAACCTAAGTTAAAGTCCTCGTTATTACGAATAAGGTGCACATTATTGAGTACCTGAAAGTCGTCCTGAATAAACTCATAGGCGACCCAAGGATACATAAAGTCCCTGTCCTGCGGTAACTCGGAAGTGGGGTACACCTCTGAATTGGCAAACTCGTGCTTATCTTGGGTAAAACCGGTGATAAAACGCGATAAGTGTTCGTTATTCTTATTGATTAACCAGCCATATTGCAGATTGAGATAGTCGACAGTGTGTTCAAACTCGTTCACCTCGTGGCCGTTCTGGCGCAAGATATCGGTGCGGCTATCATCCAAAAACTCCGCCGAGTACATGGTCTCAGTATTCAATGAATAGAAGGGCTTGCTGATATACACATGCTTAGCTTGGCCGTCGCTATTATCGTAAAACTCGGCGGCGACAATACCGTGGTCGATAATGCTAATGGGCGCTTCGAAGGCAAACTTATAGCCAGTACGGGATTCATCCGATTGATATTTTAAACGGGTGCGTATGCCTGTACCGAAGAGGTTGTCTTCTTTCACGCCAAAGGAGTAACGGGTATCACCACCCGAGCTACTAAAGCTGGCAGTGGGGAGCAGTGACCAGTTATCCCAGGTCTCAATGACAACAGACTCATCATCTGGGTGGACGTCGGACTCAGGATCCTTCTCGCTGACATAGACTTTAGCATCGCGGATATAGGGTTCGGCGCGCAGTAAACGTTGTGACTCATCGAGGTCTTTTTGGGTAACAGTCTCGTTTTCACCAAAGGTCAGCCTATCTCGAACCACATATTCCTTGGTGTTGATATGCAGATAGTTTGCCCAACGGTGGATAAAAAATGCGTCGGGATCGGACTCATCGAAAATCGGGTTGCTCACCACGACAATCTTGCTGACCTTTTTAGGGGCTTCCTCGGGGGGCGTTTTAGGCAAAGCCTCATCCGCTCTAGCTAGGTTGACTAGACCACAGAGGCAACAAGGTAGAATCGATGCATACAGGGTAAACTTCTGCATAAAACCACTCCCGTAAACTGGATGGCGACAGCTTAAGGTTCTGCTGCGCTTCACAATTTAATAACACACGGGAAGTGGCCATTAGTCAAGGAAACATTTTAATAAGATTATGATTTTACTTAAGGTTGCTTTAAGAATCGGGCTGGAGTTAGCGCCAGCCCTGAGGGGAGATGTTACAGCGTACGTCTTGGTGGTACCACGACGTTGGCAAAAATCAGTCCGGCGATAAGCGACATAAAGATCAAAAAGATCTGCGACCCAATATGGGATTGGTTGAGCATGGTTTCGCCGGAGATCAGCGCGTTCAGCCCTATGTAGGTTTTACTGCCAGGCACTAAGATCACAATACCTTGCAGCAGTGCAATCGAGGCGGGCGCCTTCATCCAGCGGGCATAGAGATTGGAATACACTCCTACCGCCAAGGCACCGAAGAATATCCCCACCGAATCCCCAAAAAAGTGTCCGCCTAACATGGCGGAGAAGAATGCCACTATCCCCGCCAGAACGCCCCAAGGTGAATCTTGCATCCGTGCCTTAAAGATAAACACCAGTGCCATCGACAGAATAGGCACCGCTGACCAAATCGCCCAGCGCGGTAAGCCCTCTGGTTCGATATGAATGGCTTCACCGAAGAAGGCTTTACCAATTGCCATCCCCAGCACTGCGCCAAAGTACAGCTTAAACAACAACATACTAGCGTCCATAATCCGCGCTGTGCCCGAGATCAGGTCGCGTGCCGCCAGTTCTGCCAACCCTAAGGTTAAGGCTAAGCCGGGAATAAAGATGATGATGGAGGAGAGGATCACCACGGGAATATTAATATTGGGGTCAATGCGGGCAATGGCGCAGGCGGCAATGGCGCAAACAATCGTCGCGAAGGGCTCTAACACTTCTGCCATGCGCGTCGAGCGCTCGGCGCGGTACACAAAGCCATAGACTAGCAAACCTAACAAGCCTGACCAAAAGACATCGTTCCAACCCGTGCCCATCAACATGGCAAAGGCGGCCGCCGAGGTACCAAAGGAAAAACAGGTTAATGCTGGGCCGTAGGGGTTGGGTTTGTTGGCAATTTCCTCTAGCCTGTCTAAGGCTTCGGTGAGTGTGCGTTTACCCGAGGTGAGCTCATCTACCAGTTCATCGGTGCGGGCGAGGGAGCCTAAATCCAATTCGCCGGGCTTAACCCGCGCAACATGGTTATATTCTTGATCGGTATCGTGTTGTAATACGAAGGTCATCGAGGTCGGCGAGATTAAAAAATAACCTTCGATTCCGAGCGTCCGTGAGACGGTTTGCAAATGGGTTTCAAGACGGTAAGCGGGTGTGCCAAACTTATGTAAAGCCTTGCCTAGCTTAATGATAAATTTACGCTTTTCGAGAAACTGTTCGTTATCCAATCGGGCTATTCACTGTATAAAAAGTTGTAAGAGATCACGCGCGCATATTAACCTATCTTGTCGCTAAAAGGTTAATGGCTTTTAAGCTTAATACAAATAAATTGCTGAATTTTTGCGGTCTACACCGCGGTGATGTTAATCAAAAGGGAATCGCTATGCCGTTGATGGTAACAGGGTTTTACGCCAGCTTGACTGGGTTGTTGATAATCGCGCTGGCTTATCGAGTGGTGAAATTAAGACGAAGCCAAAAAATCGGTATCGGTGATGGCGGCAACAATGCCTTGACGCTGGCGGGCAGGGTACATGCGAATCTGATTGAGAATGCGCCCATCGTATTGATTTTAATGCTGGTGGCCGAGGCGGGTGGCTTAGCGCATTTCTATTTGCATTGTTTTGGTACCCTGTGGATTGTGGCGCGCTTGCTCCATGCGATAGGGTTAACTCAGGGTAAAGGCGGTTATCATTTCGGCCGTTTTTGGGGCGTGTTGCTCACTTGGTTAGTGACTATCAGCCTAGCCTTAGTCAACTTAGTGCATTTTGCCCAAAGTCTGTAATGGCTGAGATAGGGTAATGGCCGTCTAAGCCATATCCATAGCCACTTTAGGGGTATTGAGCACATTGGTGCAAATACCCCGAAAAACACCTCGGCTGCTGTTTTTTTAATCGCACTTATCCCTGTTTGCCTGCTATACTCCGCGTCCCTAAATCGGTGCGGACTGTTTTTGCCTGCACCTTTGTTTGACATTACGCTTTTGGGTCAAAATCGATGCAAGTTGAATCCACACTGTTTAGCCATCCCGAGTATTGGGCCGAGTCCTTCGGCACCGCGCCTTTCTTACCTATGTCTCGCAAGGAGATGGAGAAATTAGGCTGGGACAGCTGTGACATTATTATTGTCACTGGTGATGCCTATGTGGACCACCCAAGCTTTGGCATGGCGGTCATTGGCCGGATGTTAGAAGCCCAAGGCTACCGTGTCGGGATTATTTCTCAGCCCGATTGGTCGAGCAAAGATGCTTTTATGCAGCTTGGCCGCCCGAATCTGTTTTTTGGTGTCACCGCCGGCAACATGGATTCGATGATCAACCGTTACACCGCCGACCGTCGTATCCGCAGCGATGATGCTTATACTCCTGGCGATGTGGGCGGTAAGCGCCCAGACCGTGCCGTGACCGTTTATACCCAACGTTGTAAAGAAGCCTTTAAAGATGTGCCAGTGATCATTGGCGGCATCGAGGCGAGCCTGCGCCGTATCGCGCACTACGATTATTGGTCGGACAAAGTCCGTCGCAGCGTGATTTTCGATGCCAAGGCCGACATCTTGATGTACGGCAACGCCGAGCGTCCGCTGGCCGAAGTGGCGCGTCGTTTAGCGGCGGGTGAAGCCATTGGGGATATTCAGGATGTGCGCGGCACTGCCGTTATCCGTAAAGAGCCTATGCCCGAGTGGCGTGGGATGGATTCTCGCAAGATAGATCAACTGCATAAGATCGATCCGATCCCGAACCCCTATGGCGCCGACGATGTGGGCTGTGCCAATTTATCTGGCCCATCGGATGTTAAAATTTTCGATAACGATGCGCCAAAACCCATCAGTGTGCAGCCGCCACGCCCTAAGCCTTGGGATAAAACCTATGTGCTGCTGCCTGCCTTTGAAAAGGTCTCTGAGGACAAATACTTATACGCCCATGCCTCGCGGATTTTGCACCAAGAGCAAAACCCGGGTTGTGCGCGAGCGCTGTTCCAGCCCCATGGTGACCGTGGTGTGTGGGTGAACCCACCGGCTTGGCCGCTCAATACCGACGAGATGGATGCCGTGTTCGATTTACCCTATCAACGGGTGCCGCATCCTGCCTACGGTAAGGACAAAATCCCCGCCTATGACATGATCAAAACCTCGATCAACATCATGCGCGGTTGCTTTGGTGGCTGTTCATTCTGCTCGATTACCGAGCACGAAGGCCGGATTATCCAGAGCCGTTCGCAAGAATCGATTATTAAAGAAATCAAAGATATTCAGGATAAGGTTCCCGGTTTTACTGGGGTGATTTCCGACTTAGGCGGCCCCACCGCCAACATGTATCGCCTCGGCTGTACCAGCGAAAAAGCGGAGAAAACCTGTCGCCGTTTATCTTGTGTGTATCCATCGATTTGCGGCCATTTAGGCACAGATCATAAACATACTATCGACTTGTACCGCGCCGCTCGTGCCGTGCCCGGCATTAAGAAAATCTTGATTGCTTCGGGCGTGCGTTACGACTTAGCGATTGAAGATCCGGCCTATGTCAAAGAGTTGGTCCAGCACCATGTGGGCGGCTATTTGAAAATTGCCCCTGAGCATACCGAAGAAGGACCGCTCAGCAAGATGATGAAACCCGGCATGGGCGCCTACGATAAGTTTAAAGAGCTGTTCGACAAGTATTCTAAGGAAGCGGGTAAAGAACAGTTCCTGATCCCTTATTTTATTTCGGCGCATCCGGGCACGACCGACGAGGATATGCTCAACCTCGCGCTTTGGTTGAAGGAGCGTAAGTTTAAGCTCGACCAAGTGCAAAACTTCTATCCATCGCCAATGGCAAACGCGACGACCATTTATCACACTGAGTTGAACTCGCTGAAAAACGTCAAGCACACCAGTGAGGTGGTGCCCGTGCCGAAGAAGGGCCGCCAACGCCGCCTGCATAAGGCGCTGCTGCGTTACCATGATCCAGCGGGTTGGCCTATCATCCGCGAAGGCTTGATTGCCATGGGACGTGAAGATTTGATTGGTAATAGTCCGAATCACCTCGTTCCACCAGAGGGGCGCAACGAACGAGGCCCGAAATGGATGAAGGATGCTAACCAAGGGCAAAAAGCCCTGACACGCTTCTCGGGTAATCAGTTTGATGAGCGTAAAGGCAAAGGCGATGCCAAGGGCAAACCGAGCGCAAGCAAGCCTAAAGGACCCAAGTCTGGTGCGAATGCAGCGCAAAATCAGCAGCCTAAGAGCAGCCGTCCGGGGGCTAAGGCACCTTTTGGTCAGTCTGGCTTTAAGGGAAAATCTGAGCAGGGTAAAGCTGGGCACCAAGGCCGCGGAAATAAGGCCTCTTCAGGCCGTCAGCACGCTAAGTAACGGCGAAAAAAAAGCCACTCCAGTAAACCGATTTGGAGTGGCGCAGAGATGATGGTAAACCAGCGGTACCATCCAGTGAGTGTGTAGCGAGCGTTTGTAGACGGAACGTGCGCCGCACCTCAGTCTCAAATGGGCCCACGGATATGAGGAACGTGAGCCACTATCCCTCAATGTACGGGAGAGCCTGATGAAGACTTTCCATTCCTAAAAGAAGTAGTTAATCCCTACCGCAAAGCCATTATCTTCCTGCGCTTCGAGTGCTGGATCATCCATGTCGCTGAAATCTAACTTCATTTCGGCAAACATCACAGTGTCATTACTGTAACGGTAGTGCAGGCCAAGCATGGCGAATTGGCGGGTCCATTTGCCTTGGATGGGCGTGCTCGCATCTGTATCTAAGTCCAAATAGCTGAGGACAATCATGGGCACAAAGCCATTATCGAATTGGTAGGCCGTCATCAACTCGGCACCAGTGGCATCGTAGAGGTCGCCGCCGACCAGCTCATTGTTCTTACTCTGATGGGCGTTAAAGCCGACGTAGAGACCACTGGCTTCGCGGTTATCGGCATAGTGGTAATAGTCACCATACATGGCGCCGATACCGACGATTTCGTTGGTTTCATCGACTTGCGTATTACCTAGGTGGCCTTCAAAGTCGCCACGGTTAAAGCCAGCGAGCAGTTTAAATTTGTCGGTGAGTGAGTAGGTCAGGCTGGCACCGTAACTGCTGTCGAAATCGAGTTCAGAGTTAGCCATTTCGCTGCCGTCATCGTTTTTTAAGGTGACATTACCGTTGGTTTTGGCGGCGTATTGTAGGGCAATTTGCACTGGGCCAAAGCTATTACGATAGATAAACGCGGAGTCGGCGCGGCCTGTTCCGGTTAACCCGCCATCGCTAAAGGCGTAGGCGCCGACGCTATATCCGGCGAAGACGTTCGGTAAATCCGTGGTGCCTGCGACATCATAGTAAGCGCCCCATTGCTTACCAAAGCTGAGGCTACCCCATTCATCGTGTGACATACCGACATAACCTAAACGGTTGTAGAGGAAGTCTTCGGTTTTTTCGGCGGCCAGTTTGCCACCTTGCATCACTAAACTGTCATCGCTGGACACCATGTTGATGCCCCATTCCGTGGTGGCAAAGGCGGTCCAGCCGTTTCTCTCGCTGCGTTCAAAGCTAAATCGTACACGGGAGGAGTCATCAATTACTGAGGTATCGTGGCTGTCGTTAAGTGCCGCGAAGCCTAACCAACCACTTAAATCTAATGAGTTTTTTTGATCGTTATAGAGTTCAACCGCTTGGCTGCTGGTGGCGGCCAACAGCATAGGTAGCATTAACGCGATGCATGTTTTTTTCATAGTTCCACCGAAATTAGGCAAGTTTTGTCTGGGGACCTTAGGCACTGTGGCTTAAGGTCCCTGAAGACGGATTGGTTTTATGTTTCTTATCTAGTAATGGGTGAGAATCGCTGGGGAGACGTGCTCACGCCGCTTTGATCTCAGCTGTTGGTGTTTTATTAGAAATCACCCCGTAGATGGTCCAACCGAAGAAGGTCGCGATAGCGCCTAACATCACGGCGGTTTCACCAGAGCTATAGAGGGCGTAGAAGCTATACAGGGCGCCGATAACCGCAATCACGTTGGCGACACGGGCCTTGTTCGCTGGTACTTTGAGTTGTTTTTGCATCACGCCTAGGGCTGCCATCGACAGGATGTAAGGCACAATGTTAGTCACCACGGCGAGGTTCACTAGGGCTTCAAACTGTTTGCTCAGTGATGGACTGATGGTCATCAGAGACAGCAGGGTTTGAATCGAAACGATGATGGTCATCCCCCAAATTGGTGCATCGGCTTTGCTGACTTTAGCGAACACTTTAGGGAAGAAACCTTCATCGGCAGAGGCTTTAAACACTTGCGCGATAGTAAACTGCCAACCCAGCAGTGAGCCGGTACAGGAGATAATGGCGCAGGCCATGACGATTTTACCGACCACAGGGCTAAACATTTGCGCAAAGGCTAAACCGAATGGGGCGTTTGAGCTGGCAAGCTCGGCGTTGGGTACAATACCGGCAATCACGTTGGTTGAAACAATATAGATAAGTGCTGCACCTAAGGTTCCGCCCATTACGGCGATAGGTACGTTTTTCTCTGGATTATCAACAGCCTCTGAGTTAGCGCAAGCCGATTCTAAGCCAAGGAATGCCCATAAAGTCATCGCGATTGAACCGCCTAAGGCTTTGAAGAAAGGCATATCATGTGGGTTCCAAGCGCCTTTGTAGAGGTCGATGTCGAACCAGAACCAACCGATTAATGACACACCAATTACAGGCAGAATAATCCCCCACACGGTCACACTACTCACGCGACCCGTAATGCGGGCGCCACCAAAGTTAGCCACTGTTGCTAACCAAAGCACGCCAATGGTGGCAAGACATATAGCCATTGGGCTTAAGTTTACTTCGAGCAGCACCGCGGCATAACCCACGGCGGAGATAGCGATGGCGACGTTGGCGATAAGTAGCGAAACCGCATAGGTGTAGTTCGCCATAAAGTTACCGCTGCGGCCAAAGGCATATTCGGCGTAACCGCCCATACCACCGGATTTTTTACTGAACATACCGCACTTAGCAAATGCAAAGGCCAGCGCGGTTGAGCCAGCAGCGGTAACAAGCCAAGAAAGCACAGAGATAGTACCGACTTGCGCTAATTGGGTGGGCAACATAATAATACCTGAGCCCATCATATTGACTATGGTAATAATCGTTAATTGGATAACGCCAATTTTATTTGCTGATTTACTCATAATAATGACCTAATAATATAATTCATTATAGAAGGTTGAAATTGACTGCAGAGCGGGGTTAATTAACTCTGCAGTCTGATTTCAATTATTTATTTAATACATAACCTAGGGCTTGGATTTTTCCTTCAGGGGTGCTTTCGAGGTAAACACCTTGTAATTCAGGGGAGAATCCGGGTAATAAGTTGATGCCTTCTTCAAGGGCTAAGAAATAACGTTGTACTGCGCCACCCCATATTTCACCTGGCACCATACATAACACCCCTGGTGGATATGGCAGGGCGCCTTCTGCGGCAATTCGACCTTCGATTTGCGACAGTGGCACTAATTCGACATTGCCACGAATAAATTCAAGATTGGCCTCCTGCGGGTCCATCACCTTGGTTGGGAAATGCGCCTGACGGAACATTTCTTTTTGCAGTTGTTTTACGTCATGGCTGACATAAAGGTTGTGCATTTCTTGGCAGAGTTGACGAATGGTATAGTCTTTATAACGGGCTTTATTGGCGTTATAGACGTTAGGCAATACTTCCGATAATGGCGCATCTTCATCGACTAATTTCTCAAAGCGAGATATTTGCGACACTAAGTGTTGCATCTTTGCCATATCTTCCGCAGGCGTCATCAGGAATAAAATCGAATTTAAGTCGCACTTCTCTGGAATAATATTATTTTCACGTAAGAAGTTAGCCAGAATAGTTGCTGGAATACCAAACTCAGTATATTTACCGGTTTCGGCATCGATACCAGGCGTGGTTAATAGGAACTTACAAGGGTCTACAAAATATTGGCCTTTTTCGTAACCGTCGAAGGAGTGCCATTTTTGTCCGGGTTCAAACTCGAAGAAACGTAAATCATCGGCCATTTGTTCGGTTGGATAATCCTGCCATGGGCGTCCCTCGATCATGCTTGGGATAAATGGCTTGATATATTTACATTTTTTGAGCAGTAACTTGCGAGCTTCAATACCGGCTTTAACCGCCTCACGCCACAGATAACGGCCGCTGGCGCCTTCGTGCATTTTAGCGTTCACATCCAATGCGGCAAACAGCGGATAGAAGGGGCTGGTAGAGGCGTGCATCATAAAGGCGTTGTTGAAGCGTTTATGGTTGCAGTATCTGGCTTGGCCTTTGATATGTGAGTCTTTTTTGTGAATTTGCGAGGTTTGTGAGAAGCCAGCCTGCTGTTTGTGCACTGACTGAGTCACGATAATACCGGGATCTTCAGGCGTCAGTTCGAGCAGCAGAGGTGAGCAGTCATTCATCATAGGAATAAATTGCTCATAGCCAACCCAAGCTGAGTCAAACAGGATGTAATCACATAGATGTCCAATACGATCAACTACTTGGCGAGCGTTGTAGATAGTGCCATCGTAGGTACCCAGCTGGATAATGGCTAAACGGAATGGACGTTGTTCATCGGCACGCTCAGGCGCAACCGCGCGGATCTGCTCCCTTAAATAAGACTCTTGGAAACAGTGGGCGTCAATACCGCCAATAAAGCCGAAGGGGTTACGGGCGGTTTCTAAATAAATCGGTGTCGCACCAGCTTGAATTAACGCGCCATGGTGGTTGGATTTATGGTTGTTACGGTCGAATAATACCAAGTCACCCTTCGCCAGCAGTGCGTTGGTCGCTACTTTATTTGAAGAAGAAGTTCCGTTAAGCACAAAGTAGGTTTTATCGGCGTTAAAGACCTTAGCCGCGTATTTTTGTGCATCCAGTGGCGCGCCTTCATGGATTAACAGATCGCCGAGTTTAACGTCCGCATTACACATATCGGAGCGGAAAATGGTTTCGCCAAAGAAATCGAAAAATTGGCGACCCACAGGATGTTTACGGAAGAATTGACCGCCCTGATGGCCTGGGCAGGCGAAGGTGGAGTTGCCCATTTCCACGTATTTTTTCAGTGTGCCAAAGAACGGCGGTAATAGGGCTTGCTCATATTTTTGGACGGCGGTTTCGACCTGTTTGCCATAGAAATCGGTATTGCTACCGCAGAGCTCAAATACCCCGGTAATAGAAGAGCAAATATCATCTGGGAAGGTTTCTTCACAACAAACTGATACGAAAATAGGCAGTTTCAATCCGGTATTTTTAATTTTCTCAACAATACCATTTCTAACATCATCAACAGAGACTACAGCCGCACCCACATCGCAAAAATCTGTGGTTAATACATTGACGACTTCTCTGTCTATTTCAAAACATGATCTAACAGATAAGCTGGCGGCAACTTTTAATGATTTCATCGTTAATTTCCCTTTTACTTTAAAAAGTTTTGGATACAACTTGGCCTATACCTAATTAAAAAATATTAATGGCATTAAATTAGATATGGCTATTCCGTGTGCAGATATGATGAGGCTATAAATCGTCCTAGAATAAAATAGATAGATTTATTCCGAGAGAATTATTTGGCCGCAGCTTGGCTGCACTGACTAAAGAATGCTTTGATTTGGATGCGAGATAATAAACCTATAAAAACAGTACGATAAGTGTATGTGCTTACAAGGGCAATACCACTTTAGACCTGTTAGTTGGCCTACTACCTACGCGAAGATTAGCGAAGGAAGATGTATGAATGGTCGAAATAGTCACGTTGGCTTGGCATCATGATATGTCTGGTGCGCCGGATGTGAGCCATAATTTTTGATTTCCTCTTCATATACAACTCCATTATGAGATTAGAGAAAATGATTGATACGTTTTATTACGGTATGGAGTTTATCTGTGTGTTATCAATAAAAATATGATCAGTGTCGTATTTTTAATTAGCTGTAATTATTTATTTCAATATTTTTACCAAATTTAATACAGTCAATCATCCTTAAGTATCATTATCTAAATAACGAAAGTAAATATTGTCAAATTAATAATGAAAATTAAAAAATGCATAAATTAATAAATGATAAATATCTAATTGCTCGCAAACCACAGTATTAATTTGCTTGGTGATTTATAAGGTACGCTATATTTGAATAAAAATGCAGATAAAGTCTTTACAAAATCACTTCAGTGCTTAAAGATGACAAAAAGCCGACACTTTTTCTCAATTTTGAGCATTTAGGGAAGAAACTTGGCGTTTTGAGGCAGGTTTGCCACTTAAGACTGGCGTAAATTAGCCCTAATCTAAAGGAGATAATGATGATGCATTTACATAAGTGGATAGTCGGACTTGGGTTATTAACAGCGGCATTCAGCTCGGCGCAGGCCATGACCTTATCGAGTAAAGATATTGGCGAAGGTCAGCAATTATCGAATCAATTTGTTTTTAATGGATTCGGCTGTAATGGCGAGAATCTTTCTCCCGAGCTCACTTGGCGTGATGCGCCCAAGGGCACAAAAGCCTATGCGGTGACGGCTTATGATCCAGATGCGCCAACAGGCAGTGGTTGGTGGCATTGGGCCGTCTACAATATTGGCGGCGAGCAACAACAGTTAGCCCAAGGTGCGGGCTCTAAAGCCAATGCCTTACCTAAAGGAGCGATTGCGCTGAAGAATGACTTTGGCACCACCGACTTTGGTGGCGCTTGTCCGCCGCAGGGGCATGGCATGCACAGATATATATTTACTGTGTGGGCGCTACCTTCGCCATTAGAGTTACCTAAAGAGGCATCTCCCGCGCTATTAGGCTTTATGCTCAATTCGCAGGCCTTAGGTAGTGCTAAGCTGACCGCTGTGTATCAGCGTTAATCGTGCAGGGCTGATGCATGATCCGCATGTTTGAATACGACTCTAAACTGGCGCAGTCACTTTCGCGGGTGCCAGTACATCAGCCCTCGATTATCCGCGTTATCCAAGGCGAGAAGTCGCTGCTCTGGCAAGATGATGCCCTGGCCGTGAATGCTGAGCAGCTATTATTGTTACCCGCCGGAAGCCATATCAGCTTCGTTAATCGACCGATGAGCGGGCGCTATCGAGCGGTGCAACTCCTCTTACCCTATGAGTTACCCTCAGGCGTTACGCTGGCGGCAACCGATAGGATGATACCAAAGCCCACGCAAACGATTTCACGCTCGGTCGATTTTGCCTGGAATGCGTTACTGCACAGCCTGACCCTAGCTCTACCCACATCGGTGCAGATGCATTATTTAGCCGCTTTGCTGCTGAGTCTGCCGCAGCAAGCGAGCGTCAATTGGCTTTACAGTCATAAACCTGCAAACGTGAGCCAAGCGGTGCTGGGCATACTGGGACAACATCCTTCAGCCCCATGGCAGCAAGAGGACATCGCCGACAAGTTGCATATGAGCAGTGCCAGTTTAAGACGTAAATTGGCACAGGAAGACACCAGCTTTAGGCAATTGCTCGCCGAAGTGCGTTTGTGTCAGGGCTTAACGCTGCTACAAAACTCTACGGATTCCGTGCTGCAAATTGCCTTGGCCTGCGGGTATTTGTCGGCAGAAAAATTCTCGGTGCGCTTTAAGCAGGCTTTTGGCCTGACACCCGCCGCGTATCGCCGTACTTTATGAATAATCTGAGCAGTGGAGAGGAGTGCCATCCTTGGCTGGGTTTGGTTAACCTTTCCAGTTTAAATCGAAGTCGTAGCGAACCCCGATAGCGATGCTGTTATCTGTATCTCGGTTGTCATTGTCTTGATATAAGTACTCTGCATGCAGGCGCACATTGTGGGTGGGATTCCACTCTATTGTGGTGTTAATACCTTGATAATTAAGGCTGCTATGGTCGTTTAACCCATCGTCGAATCGGAAGTAACCCAGCTTAAGCTTATAGTCCTGACCGAGTGGCAGGGCCAGTGCACTATCGAGGCTATAGCCCTCTCTGTCTTCGCCTTGATTGAGTTGGTAGTCCTTATATTGATAGGCAAATGCAAGATAGACACCATTGGTAAAGCTATAAGCCATTGCAAAGCCAATAGTATTTTCTTTGCCAGTATTAAGATTGGACTCGAAAGTATCCTGTTCTAGGTAACTTAGCCCCAGGTGCAACTGCTGCCAATCGAAGCCCACTCCAGCGTTCAGCATATCGGCACCACTGTTGGCCTCTTCGCTCTTAAATTGCGCTGATCCCATAAGGGTAAAATAGCCGATTTTGGCTTGATAAAGCGCGAGATTATCCGTAAAAAAAGGACTCTCCTGATTGTAGGCGAAAGGCGAGTTGGCATTATTGAAGATGTCGGTATATTCGGCGACTAGGCTATATTGTACGGGGCGTTGACGGCCGAGAGTGAATTGTCCCCAAGGAGAGCTTACGCCCGCAAAAGCTAAGCGTGCATCACCAAAGCTACCATCACCGTTCAGGTTTATTTTCCATTCACCCTGTGCCAGCAGTGCCCAGCCGGGGGCGAATTCAGTTTTACCCTTAATTCCTATACGTGAGAGTGCATCTCCGACATCCCAGTCGTCGGTCAAACTACTATCGCTGTAGACCAGCGTGGGTCTCACTGAGCCGTAGAGGCTAAGTTCGGTATTTTGCAGTTGAGTTGTTTGTTGTTCTAAGTGTTGTAGGCGGCGATCGAGTTGTTCCCAATCACTATTTTCTGCGGACATAGTGCCAAAAGGCAGTGTGAGACCGAGTAACAGTAGCGAGGTTTTATTCATAATTTTCCCCTTATTTTAGGGTGTAACGGGTTTTTAAGCTGCAACTAGCCCTGACCTTAAAGATCGCGGACATGGGTGTGGGTGACTCCCCCCGAATGGGGGGATACTGGCGTTAGTGACTAACTTGGAGTTGCAGGGACCCCAAGCAGTCAGCTTTTACTTGCTTTTAGGTAACTTCTGGAACCAGAGATTGTGGTGTTGTTTAGCCCAGTTCTCATCGCATTGTCCTGTGAGCATGCATTCCATACCACCTTCAGAGATCACTGTGGCCATATAGATATGTACGACTGTGAATGCCCCTAGCACGAAAGCGCTCACGAGATGCAGGATCAGGGCGAGATTGGCGCCATCTTTAGTTGCGACCAAGCTTGGGAACATCAAGACTAAACCCGAGCCAATCATCAGGGCGCCAAACAGGGCAAAACACCAGAACCAAAGTTTTTCGCCCGCGTTAGCAAAGCCTGCATCAGGGTGTTTACCTTTGAATGAGCCGAAGTTGAGGTAGCCGCCGAGCGCCTTAAACCAACCTAAGTCGCAGGCTTCGGGGAGCTGTTTGTTAGCCCATTTCACCACCATCACTAACCAACCCATTATAAAGGGGAAGGCCATAAGGTTATGAATGGCTACAGAGCTTCCAATAAAACCGATCCAACGTTCAGCGCCCATATTGGGTTCTAACCAAAAACGGCCTGCGATCATTGCCAGCCCGGTGCCGATCAATAGTAGACAGGCGATAGCTCCTATCCAGTGGAATAGCACATCCATCCCACTCCAACGGTTGACCTTTTGGCCAGAGAAGCCTTGAGTCAGTTTTGCCTTGCCGTTAATTAAAACAAACAGGGCTAAGACAAAAAACATCCCAAAGAAACTGTAGGTCAGTAGATCTGCCCACCAAGTCGCTGGAGCAAGTGTTTCGAGATAGCCTTGATTAACAGGCGCCAAAGGCGCAGGAAACTCGGGTTGTAGTGGCATACCTCGAAGTTCAGGAATGTCCCCTTGTACGGCGATTTCCTGTATGGGTTGCCATTGTTGAGGTTGGGGTATTAACGTTTCGCTCGCCAGTAGCGGTAAGCTGTAGATACCCGCAGTAAGACTAGTGATAGCAGTGATTAATCTGTTCATATTATATCCTTAAGCATCGAGTCGAGGCTTTTCAGATGAGGCATAGGCCCCTGTAATATTTAATCTGTTCGCCAAAAAGTCGGCTAGTGCCTTGGCATAGCAGTCCCAAAATTTGAGCTGAGCATGGTGTGACATTCCATTGGTGAAATCTTCAAACCAAGTACCGAGGTGTTGTTGTAAAAAACGCTGCGCCATCTGATTCAACTCATTGGCCACCGCAGGGTTTGTGTGGCTATGGTGGTGACACAAAGCTTCGGCACAAAACAGAAACTCCATTTCATTGCCAATGTAGTCAGCAGGTTCATTGAGTTTGTTATTTATTACCAAGCCAAGTTTTTGGTAAAACGAGGCCACAGCGGTGGTGTTGTCGGTGTTAAGTTGCCTTCCGCCATCGCGATATACAGACTCGTAAGGGGGGACTAACAACCGTGTCGGCCCGATACACATGCGGTTGTAGTCACATTCGAGTTCCATTGGTTCTGTGAGCCAGTTACGCGCCTCTTGCAACAGCATAGGATATTGCTGGTTATGCTCTAACCAAGTGATCAGCAGTTGCAGAGTGTCAGGGTTTGATGGGGTAAATAGCATCCCCTTGAACGCCTGATACCCTGTCGCTACTGGACCAAAATCTGCTGATGTCATAGCCGCTCCTTAACAATTACCATGTTAGGTTTAGTGACGCAGTTACCGTAACCAATCCCTTGTTTCGAGACTGAAGGTTTTTGAGCGAGAAGTTGGTTAATGCGGTCGGTATCAGGCATTTAACTGGGCAGCCATCAACACACGCAGGCTTAAGACCTTGATCAATTAGTTCTATGCACATATTGCATTTAGCGGCTTTACCATCAGTTTTCAGCATGACGACTGCATCGTAAGGACAGGCGCTGACACACAGACCACAGCCGGTACACTTATCGCGGTTAAGCACGACGAGTCCGTCACTGCGAACGGTATAAGCTTGGGCTGGGCAGGCTATTAAGCAGGCTGGATTGCCACAGTGCATACAGGAGTGGCTTAGCCATACGTCTACTGCGCCGTCATCGCGTTGTACTTCGTATCTGTCGACTTTACGAAAGCGTACGTCTTCGGGAAGTTCATTGTGGATTTGGCAGGCAATAGTGCAGGCTTGGCAACCGACACAGTTTTCTTGTCTGAAGACGAATCCGAGTTGATGTTTATTTTCCATGGGGTTCTCCATCAAGCTTTAGCCAAAGACACGCGGGTTGAATGGTAGGCAGAGCAACCACCCATATCGGTCAACCTGTCTGTTGTCAATGAGTTAGTACAACCTTCTGTGCCGTTAGGATTAAGTCTGAGCCAGTTACATTTAGGACTCATCAAGGTTCCTTGAGGGACGCCCGTCGTAATCATGGCTACAAACTTGGCATCACCGCGGTGATTACTGAGTTGAACTCTGTCGTTGTTTTTGATGCCGTAGGTTTTTGCATCTTCAGGATTGATTTTTACGTAGTAGGCAGGAATGGCGCGAATGTATTTTACATTGTAGAAAGAGCTATTCACCCGCTGTGGAACACCTGATGAGAGTAGGCGGAAGGGGAGTGCTTTTTCTTTGGCTTCCATCTCATCTTCGGGCAAACCCCAATCGAGTACAGGGTGAAAACCTGCATCGGCCATGAGCTGAGAACTAAATTCAATCTTGCCACTTGGCGTATCGTATTTACCATCGGCGAGTACAGGTTGGGGAATGTCTAGCTTGATGTATTTTTCCTTCATTAATCGCTCGTAGCTGACACCCTTATAGTAAGGTGAATCTGTTGTTAGCAACTCGCGAATGATGTCATCGTTACTGGCTTTGAAGGCGGGGTCTTCAAATCCCATGGCTTGACCTAATTCACGGAAGAAGGTCCAGTTGCACTTAGATTCTCCCAAAGGTTCAATGACTTTCTGACAAACTTGCACATAGTAGCCGTGGTAGTCGCCGACGATATCATCGGTTTCAAATTGGCTGGCCGCAGGCAGGATAATATCGCAGTACTGCAATGAGTCAGTCATGACCATATCATGGCCGACCACAAACAGATCTTCCCGTTTCATCCCTTCGATAACGGCATTGGTATCTGGGGCAACCACGACAGGATTACCGTTATAGATAATCATACCGTGGATGGGTTTACTCGGTTTGTCATGGCTGGTGGGATGCGTAGGATGTAGCGCCTTGGCTAGCTCCGTCATATTGATCCGCTGCGCATCAGGGTTGGAGCGCATATATTTACCGCTCGCTTGATACTGATTGAGTCCGCCACCTGCATGAACGTTATCGTAAATTAATCCGTTACCACGTTTACCAAAGTTTCCTGTAACGGCGAGCAACATGGCTACGGCGCGTGACATGCGGGCACCATTAAAGTTACGTTGGAAACCATAGCCCATTCGTAACATGGTTTTTTCGTTTTCACCTAGCACCTTGGCAAACTCGAACATTTTGGCGCGGGGAACCCCTGTAATCTTCTCGATTTCGTCGTAACTGATCTCATTTAAGCGTTGCAATAGGGCGTCGTAGCCGATGGTCTGTTCTGCGATAAACTGATGGTTAACAAGATCTTTCTCTACAAGATATTTCATTATGCCCGCGCAGAGTTGCACATCTGTACTGGGGCGAGGTTGCAGATAAATATCCGCTTGTGAACATAAGGGGGTCCGCTGCGGATTTACTGCTAACAGTTTGGTGCCGCGGTCGCGAGCTTGGTTAATAAGTTTGATAGCAATAGTGTTAGAAACAACTTCATCATGTCCCCAAGTTAGGTACACATCGCTGAGTAAGATATCCTCAGGATCTGGGCCTAGGAAGGTGCCATACAAGGATTCGAGTCCATCATAAGCGGCATAGGTACAGACTTTACGTTCAAGAATAGAGGAGCCGATACGGTTCCAGAAGCGCTCACCGGAGGCGGACATACCAATGGCGCCATAATTACCAGAATAGCTATAGGGAAGAATGGCCTCTGAACCGTGATCTGCAATGATCTGTTTGAAACGGCTAGATATCTTACTGTAGGCTTCATCCCAACTAATACGGCGCCATTTACCTTCTCCTTTGTTACCAACACGCTCCATTGGATGCAGGATTCTGTCTGCGGCATAGGTATACTGGACGTAGCTTTGGCCTTTTAGGCAGGGAGCCAAACCAGTCTTGGCTTGCTCTTCCGCTCCAGAGACATAGGTCATACGACCATCTTGTACTCTAAACTTGAGTAAACATCGGGCTGCACAGTTGCGTAAACAACTATGATAAACAACATCTCCATTGCGTTTTGCCAATAGACCTGTATTGGCACCTGGTTGTTTGGCATGTGCTATGCCGGGGGTTAACCCTGACAGAGAGGACAGCACAGCGCTTGCTGCAGCTCCCTGTAAAAACGTGCGTCTATCGATTTTCATCGTCATCACCCACCATTATTTGAACCTTAGGTTCGTTTTGATTATTGGCTTTGTGCCTTTTATATCGCCGGGGAACCGGCATGCCCCGAGAGAGTCCCGGGGCGAAATTACTTACATCACATAGGTTTGTAGTTGGTTTTGCCCATTGATTTGGCTAATGGTTAACAGCTTGCCACCTTGAACTAACAGTCCTTGTGGATTGGTGGTGCCAGCCAGCTTGGCCATAGGTGTTACTTCACCTGTGAGTAGATTGAGTTTTAGTACCTCGCTGCCATCATTGTTGAGGATCCAAGCTTGCTCACCTTGAACGCTGATGCCCGTTATCTGTGGTAATGCAGGAAGACCTTGCAGATTAGATTCGGCGGAGAGCGTCATATCTGTGCTGTCAAAGCGTGATAACACTAAGTGCTCATTGAGCGCATCGCGGGTCGTCACAGTGACAAATTGTGCGAGTGTATTGCTGTAACCCAATGCTAGGCTGTAGCTGGTTTTAGCGCGTACAGTGCTGAACTGGCCGCGAGCGGTTTCACCTATGCCATCGCTACTCTGATTAAAGCGGCGATAGTTCATTTCCCAGTTTTGTGCAGGATCTAGGGTCAATTCTGCCCAAGCCTTATTGAAGCCCATCACCAGCAGGCTGTTGGCGGAAGTAAAGGCAACTCCTTGAAGTGTTTCGATATGCAGCATATACATGCCATCAATTTGCGCTTGGCTAAGGATTTGCATCTGCTTATCAAGGATGTAGACCCAATTATCTGTCGTTGTCAGAGCATAAATTCCTGCATCGGCCTGATAATCAATGGCGGTTACGCGGCCATGTATTTCCGATGGTAATGTTTGTTCTGTGGCTAATTTTGCTCTTGGCGCTTCAGCAAATAACGGTTCTGTTGGCTGCCAAGTTTCAATATCAGGATTATCAATGGCATAAGCACCGCGAGCATTGGGGGCATAAGTTGGCCAGTGATCTAGTTCCCAGCTCATGTATTGAGGATTAAAAGACACTCGGCCAGGGCTATCTTGACCAACGAAGGGCAGAGGACCTGTTTGCGTAAAGGCTTGTACAATATTGCCACTGATCACGACGAGGAATACCCCACAGGCTACCTTAGGGAGCGTATCAAGTGGTTGCTTACCGTAGCCGTTATTCGGGAACTTATTGCCAAGTGTGAGCATGAGTAATGCCACAACAATAAGGACAACGACAAACACGAATAGCGCCCAAGTATAGGTATGAGCACCCATGATTTTCAGCGAGAAACCTTGACCAATATCACTACCTAAATTAATTGAGGTATGAACGGAGGCCATAAAGGCGCCATATATTCCGAGCCACACTAACGCAGCGATATATTTAGGTTTTAGACCAAAGCGAACGATATAGAGCGCAGTGAGTGCGACTAAAATCATAGCAGTGCGCTCTTGCCAACAGAAAGCACAAGGATTATCTAAATAAATGAAACCGAAAATAAAACAGGCAATACCAACGGGTAAAGCCATAATGATAATAGAAGCAAATGAAGCTAACTTGTTAAATAAATGCTCTTTCATGGTAGCCCTTTAATAATTGCCAATAGGAAGTAAAATGCCCCAAGACATCATTATCCAAATGAAGAAACTGAAACCTATGCAACCAAATAATAATTTGTCTGCGAGCGACTCTTTTTCCGGTTTTTTTAACACCAGATAAGCGGCAAATGCCGTGATACAAAAAAGTGTGAACTCCATTAACTACCTCTTTATTGACGTGTGACTTATCTCTTAAACGGCCGAGGCTAATCGCCATTCTCTTTCTAATCCATAAACAAGCTTTGATTTAACCCAGTTGAATGCGGGTGAGTTATTTATATTTCCATAGAGGATGTAATTGCCCACGGTTCTTTGTTCGCTGCGGATCTCTTTAATATCTTTAATCATCTCATCTGTTAATCTTCGATAATTTACCGAGGGGATCATATCGACAAATTGACGAGTAAATTGATTACAACTTAACGTGATGCTGTTAGATTGAGCGAGCATTTGCATGGCTGTTGCTACACTGTCGGTATAACCCGTTACATCCATTTGTAAGCCATTGTCACGGCAGAGGTTGACTAACAATGGACAGCTAAGATCGTTATAGTTATCGATTTCTAATAAAGGGTAATGCGATAATTGCTCTAACGACATTTCACCCTCTAATATGGGGTGATTATTATTGGCTAATATGTAGATATCCCCGGTTTCAGAAAAGATTTCATTATTGAGTCTGTTATCGTCAAAGCCTTCATAAACAACAACAAAATCAATGTCACCTGCTATCAGTTCATTGTTGCAGTCATGGCTTAGGCTGCGAACATCAAATCTAAGGTTGGGAGCTTCTGGTTGAATATAGTTAGCGATTACTTTGTGTACGGCATAAACGAATTCATCGTAGGCACGTATTACAAAATGACCACCTGATTCACTTGGTGTAAATACTGAGTGTTGGCGTTCGAGTAATTGATATTGTTCAACAAGATACTTGGCGTGTGGAATGAGTTCTTCCAATTTTTTAGTTGGAATTAATCCATGAGATTTACGAATGAATAAAGAATCCATAAAAATATCGCGTAGTGCATTTAATGTACGCGTGACGTTACAGTTGGATAAACCTAGTTCAGCTGCGGCAAGGTTACCTTGACCATGTTTGTAGACGGATAGCAAGACTCTAAGCTGAAGGTAATTAAGGTTATCTATTTTCATTGTCTGAACTCTTAGATTTATTTTTATATTACTATGAGTTCTTTATGGGGTTGTTGCCAAGATTAATGTGGCATTATTCCTTGGTTAATTCTTTTATTTATGAGTTTCCTCCTGTTTTTAAATGATTGAAATAATCTTATTTCTGATGGTGAAATTTAGCTTTTATTCGTTTTGTTTATGAATGTGTGAATGGATTCAAATATAAAGTTGAAATATATTTTGATATAAATATTTGTGATTTTTGTGCTTGCGTTATCTGTTATAGTGTTATAGGAAATCGTAAAAGCTAAATAACCATGTGATGTTGAGATTGAATGTTTGCTGTATTCTTTAGTGAATGTGTGATTAGTTATCCTTAATGTTCGTATATTGTTCATTTACAACAGTACTGCTGAATAGCATTACTCGTGTTATGTTTAGAGCTTAATTAATCGGAGGTTTTGATGGCAGAGGAACAATTCACTGAGACTGGTTTTTGGAACAAAATCAAAATGTTTGGTCGCCAAGCAGGGCGTGAAGTGGTTGAGCGTGCCCTGTGGCTTTACTATGCGGCGCAAAAGCCCAATACGCCTAAGTGGGCCAAGTCGGTGATTTTTGGGGCCTTGGCTTACTTTATCTCCCCCTTGGATGCGATCCCGGATTTGACACCTTTGGTGGGTTTTACCGATGACTTGGGTGCCTTAGCGGCGGCGCTCACTATGGTTATGCTCTATATTGATGATGAGGTGAAATCCCAAGCGGCTGATAAGTTGGCGCTGTGGTTTGGTGATGAGCCTACAGAGCCTAAGTCTTAGTCGCGAAATAGCGGCATCTTTTAGGCTAAAAATATGATTTCATTAGTGGTTAATGAATAGGCTTTACCCTAGTTTTTTAAGGGTAAAAATATTTTTTGTGAAACGTTTCACTATTGGTTAATTGCGCTATATGCTAGCGCTGTTTTGTGAACCCATTGTGTGTGTTTAGGCAAATAAATGAAAAATATTATGGCGGTGATCCTGTGGTTTATAGGAGTCTCTGCCGCCACCCCCGTGTTCGCCGATAAGGCCTCGCCAGAACAACTCGCCCGCCTGTACCTCGATTTTATGGCTCAGACCAGTCGCCAGAGTGAAGCCCTGTGGCCAGGATTTCGTCTCGACGATAAAGTGCACCTCTTTAGCTACGCAGGCAATGTTTGGTTGCGCCAACCCGGCGGTGAAATTATCCAAGACAACAGCGTGTTAGAGTCGGTTAACTTGCACTCTGGGTTATCGATTAACTTTGGTTTTCCCCAATATCAAGGGCAAGCGGGTGTGCTTATCCAGCTCGAGTCGCCGACAATTCAATTCGAAAGCACGACTAAAACCGCCGATTTACCTTTTGTGATTTGGGCCGGCAACAGTGTGCACGAGGCGTTTCATTTTTATGCCCAATCCGAGTGGCGGGTGTTAGAGGATGCGCGTCGATATGAAGGCGAGGTTTATCCACTCAACCTCGATGCCCGTTTTTACCGCTTACAGCTGTTCAATGCCTTAATGGCGGCCTTAAAACAACCCGATCAGCAGGCGCAGTATTTAGGCTATGCCGCTTACTGGCTACAAGTGTGGCGGCAAACGGCGCCTAACGAAGATAAAGTCAGTTATGTAAATGACTTAGTCGAAGGCAGCGCCAGATATGTCGAGTTAATTGCGGGTGCGCGCTTCTTAAGTCAAAACCAGTCCTACCTCGGCTATCAGCAAATCTTGCTGCAGTACGTGCAGGATTATTATCAACAACAGCAAATGCTCGGTGGCTGGACGGCCGAGGCCGAGAATATCGGCGCGCTGGCTGGAATATTGCTCGATAGCACTCAAGATGCCTATGTGTGGAAAGAGTCTGTGATGTCGGGCATGTTGCCCGTGGATTTACTGCTGAGTCGCATCAAGCCGATTGCTCCGCCCGTTGCCCAAAATATGGCGCAGAAGAAAAGGCTGCAGGACATGCTGGCTTACTATTCGGCGACTGAGCAAAAACTGACCCAGTTACTTAAGGATGTGCAGGACCCGAAAGTGCCGTTATTGGTGATGCCGAGTGTGAGCGATAGCAGCAGTTTTATCGACGTGGGTGAGGTGCGCTCTGGGTTTTATGTGGTGCCCTATCAAGAAGAAATGACCCAAGCCTATTTAGGTATGAGTTCACAATTCAGTAACTTAAATGTGAGTGGCAGTCCGTTGTTGGATGTGCCCTTACAGAATTATTGTGAGGGCATTGAAGCCGCAACTCTGTTACCTTTGGGGTTCACCTTTCAGCGCGAAGGTCAGTATTTGGTGTTCAATGAGCCGGAAATCCATGGCACCATCCGGGTTTCTGCAAGTGTTGTTGAGGGAAGAACCCTCTACTGTGCGATGAATTAATATGAGAAAAAATCAGCTCGAATTTACCTACATGCGCGGCATCGCGATTATTTTTATCGTGCTTGGCCACAGTATTTATAACTCTGGGGAAGGGTTTCCGTTACTGCTAGAAAATTTACTCAGGGGTGGCACGGCGTTGTTCGTGTTTATCTCTGGTTATTTTTTCCATCGGATTTTTTATAAGGACTTCGATTACGGTAAGTTTATGAAGAATAAGGTACAAAACGTACTTTATCCCTTTTTATTCGTTTCTGTTATTGGCTTGTTCTGCTTAAGTTTACGTTGGGTTTTCCTAGAGCATCAACCGCTTGAACAGGTGTTACTCAGTATTTTTTATACCGTGCGTAACGGCTACATCCTGTATCCGCACTGGTATATCCCGTTTATCATGGCGGTGTTTTTATTCTCGCCAGTGTTTTTGTGGTTTATCCGCTGCTCGCAGCAGATGCGTTGGACCCTATTCGTGCTGAGTTGTGTGGTAGCAATTCTGCTCCACAGACCCATAGGTAACGTCAATTTTATCCACTCAGTGGTGTATTTTATGCCTTTCTATTTGATTGGTATTTTATATTCCCAAGATGAACATATTGTGACGCGCTACGGCTCAATTTTCAGTGCGTTAGCGGTGATCTTCCTGGTTGTGAGTCTAGTCGAGCAAAGCTACATAGTGCAGCACATTGGTAACTACCATAAGGCGCCGTTTGAATATAATGGCATCGACTGGCAGTTTATCCAAAAGCTGAGTCTGTGTGTGTTAGTGCTTAACTTCTGTGATTGGTTGTCGAAACGCAGTCGCATCCCTTGGCTAGTCGAAACCGCCGAGATGAGCTTTGCAATTTTCTTCATCCATCCGTTATTCGACATGTTGTTTAATACGGTCGCCACAGTGTTACGTTATCGCTTACCACCGGGGTCTTGGGTCACCAGTATCCTGTTCTCGGCAGGGATTTTTATCTTCCTGATGGTGGGCAGTATTATCACGGCACGCTTTATCAAAAAACGCTTAGGCAACCGTTCACGCCTGTATATAGGTTGGTAACGCCAAGCGAGCTTACGCAGGGGAATTAAGTTTAAATTTATTCCCCTGTGTTAGCGTGTTTTTCATCGAATTTTCCATGGAAAACATAATGAAAACTATCACCCTACCACGCCTTGGAATCGTCGGCCTTATGATGGCGACACCGGTATTTGCCAATGCGGCTACCGAACCTGCACTTGCCATAGAGCAAGAGACTTTCTTCAATCAATTAGCATCCCATTGCGGTAAAGCATTTGCGGGCAAAGTGGTGTCAACGGACAGCGCCGATGCGGCTTTTCGTGATAAAGCACTGGTGATGCATGTGCGCGAATGCAGTGATACTGAGCTGAAAATTCCGTTCCATGTGGGTGATGACCACTCCCGTACTTGGGTGATCACAAAAACGGCTCAAGGCTTAAGGTTAAAGCATGATCACCGCCATCAAGACGGGACGGAAGATAAAGTGACTATGTATGGCGGCGATACGGCGAGTGTCGGCAGCAGTCAAAAGCAGTCATTCCCTATCGATCAGGCATCGATTGATAACTTTATGCAAAATGGCCTGACCCAGTCAGTCACCAATGTGTGGCATATGGAGGTTACGCCAAGTACCTTCAGCTACCTGCTGACCCGCGAGAATCGTCATTTCCAAGTGGATTTTGACTTGAGCCAGCCGCAACCGTTGCCGCCGACCCCTTGGGGACATAAGTAAGCGTCATCGGGGATAAAAGAAAACCTCCTAATCCTGTGGAATAGGAGGTTTTTTTAATGGGGACGACATGACTAAAGCTTAGTTGCCTCTGGGCTCGAAGGAGAAGGATTGTCCCGCCAGAGCCGCTTCAAACATTAATCCACCTTTGGCAACGGTAAATACCGCCATACCATTGATATAGGCGGCAGTTGCCGATTGATTACCACCCGCTTGGCCCGCGCCTGCCGAGTTGCCTGTGGTGCCCGCTTTCGCATTTGCGCCCATGTTAATCGCAACGGCCGAGGCCTGTGCATCGAACTCGAAACTGCCACTGGTGAACTCGTTGTAGGATTTGGCATCTTTAAAGAAGATGATTTCGCTATAGGCTTGTCCGCCTAGCTGAAAACCAATGGAGAGCTGGGTCAGGCTAGAGTCTCCCATATATTGACCCGCTTGAAAGACGCGACCTTTGCCGTAGGCGGCGCCAATACCTATTCCGCCTTTACCTACTGTGGGGAAAAGGGCATAGCCATAGGCGGTATCAAAAAATTTGCGGGTTTCCTTTGCTTGGTGAAAATTATTTAAGGCCTCAGTGTAGCTATCATCTGCCTGTGCTACAGGAGCCATAAAGCTGGCAATAAGGCAGGTTGATGCGGCGATAAGGGATAAAAATGATTTCATGGCGTTCTTCCTTTGTTCTTAGGGTCCATCAGACTACCCTTTGTTTTAACAAATGACAGTCTAAAGCTGCGTTCGTGTCAGCTCGGGTTCAGTTTTTCAGTGTGGCATCTTGCCTGTTTGGATTGCTAAGTGCTGTTTTAGTTCTGCTGTTTGGGATGCGTGCTGGTGATTTTTTCTGAACGCTCGTTCGACTCCTGCTGCAGTTGTTGAATAAATTCAAATTCTTCAGGTGTTAGTATTTCTGAGGATTGAGGGTCTGTTTTGGGTTGTTGGGCTGATAAATGGCCTTTTAAATAGGCGGCGCGAGTGATCTGTTTAATGCCGTATGCAGCAAGCAGGTAAAAGCTTAATAGTAAGCTTAAGCGCGGTATGGCATGGGATAGCGGTAAAACATAGTCCCCTGAGTAAAAGGGCAATACCACCAGAAATACGCGCAGTAGCCAGTTAAGTAACATGGCTAGAGTGAGGCCAAATAACCAGCGAAAACGGATGACTCTTAAGGTGTTCTGTGGCGTGCTGTTGGTTGACGGCTGATGTAATTTATATTGTTTAAGTAGCTGCCACAGAGCGGCAAAGTAGGCTGCAGTTTGGATAAATAGCAGTAACGGTAGGACTAAACTCCAGTGGCTGAGGTCGATATCTTGCCGATAATTAAAGAATTCTTCCTGAAACTCAACGACATTTTTATGTAAATTTAATCGTAAAATGATGTCCAGCACCGCGAGCAATAATGTGATGATAGCTGGCCAGTAATGCCATGAAAACCCAATGGGTTCAGTGCGTTGCTCTAAGCTACGTTTACAGTAGAGATAGAGCAACGGCATGAGTAAAAAATAAATTGGGGTGATAAGGTTAAATAATACATGGATAGGAATTGGAGTATTTTCGGGGTTGAGCATACCCGTCAAAAAATAAAAGGCGACGAGACTAAGAAAACCTGCCAGCAGCTTTTGATTACTGCCCGAATGATAGAAGTAGCGAACATAAATAGCTAACGCGAGGCAATGTAAGCCACCAAATAGGGATAACCACCAATAGGCTTGGGCAAAAAAGGTATTAAATTCGTTCATTTTGTCACCTCGACGCCCTGTTATAACAGGGAAATTCGAGGCGAAAAAGTGTTCCTAGATATTTTTATTTGAATTTGCGATACGTTGATGGCGATTAGAAGCTGCCTCGGGCACTGATGCGGGTACAGGCTGACGCTCCGCGAGTAAGTGTTTGATTGCTCTAATGGGATGCGGTAACAGCATTCGCGGACCTGCGAAAATCATGATCTCTTTGACCTGCGCCTTTTGCGCGGGTTTATAACAGTGCACTGGACATTTATTGCATGTGGGTTTGTGTTGTCCGTAGGGGCAGCGATCGAGACGAACGGCGGCATACTCTAAGAGAGCGATACATTCTTCACACAGGCCAGATGCAGTTTGTCCTTGATGATTGGCTTGGCAATAAATCTTCGCCATTGCGCAAATGGTCTCATGTTCATAGCGCAGTTTACCTGTGAGCTGGGCCGCTGAGTTCATGGTAATACCTTAGTTTGTTACTCGGTTAATTCCATCATAAGCAGCGGCGCAGGCTTGTTCAAAACGTAAGTGTCAATTTATGAAGATGCGCACAAAATAAGACTTTAAATATGCATCACCTTATCGGCATCAAGTGTCCAGCGGGTAAGATCCTGCAAAGTACCAATTTGAGTGCCTTCAATAAGCATTTCGGTACTGACCCCCCTCGCTTGAGCACAGGTTTTGCACAGTAATACAGGTACTTGCTGGGCGCTTAGGATTTCAAACATCTGTTGTAGGTTGTAACTTAAGTCAGGCGTTGTTTGATGTTTAAGGGCGCCAAAAACTGCGTCTGACATTAAAAATATTTTTAAATCAATTTGTTGATCAGTTTGATCCTTAAGTGCCAAAGCAATTCGTAGACTATTAAACAGTTTTTCTGTGCCGTAAGGGCTGGCGTGGGCAACAATAAGAATTTTTTGCATTAGTCTTTCCTTAATTTTGCAAATGGCGAAAACCCTAACAGTCTAAACGAATTGTGCCTATCGATTTGCGCGCAAGATCGGATAAAACGGCATAAATACTTGATTTTCTCAGACACTATGAACTTTAATAGCGGTTAATCTCTGCTCAACTTTTGGACAACATCCTTGCCGGCTGTAGGCTATTAAGTCGCGTTGGCAAGCCAACAGCAATAGCTTCTGACGAGAAGCTGCCATTAAAGGTGAAGAAGAATGAAAGTCTTGGTCGTTTTTATACTGATAGCTATCGGAGTGTTTTTATTTCGTCGTGCCCAGCGATTGGCGAAGGAAGAGCAAGAGGCGATGATGGCAAAAAAATCTGCTGAAAAGACAATAGAGACAAGTGCTTCGCCTGTTGCAACCGAATCTGCTCCTGAGGTTGTTTCGCCTGCTGCTCACGCGCCAGGAGAGGTCCCCACTGCTACAAAAGCCCCTGAAGTTGAATTAATGCCAAGAGAGCTGGTGCAATCTAGCCGGGTCGAGATGAGCGATGATGTTATTGATGTAGAGATCCCAGCTTCAACCAACGTTGATAGTGTGATTATCCTCGGCGATACCAATTCAGTTAATGGTAAAGAGGTTGAAATAACTCCGGTTGTATCTCTTAAGGATAAGGTTTCAGTAGTCAAGGCGACTGAGGTTAAAAATGATGCCGTAGCAGAGCCTGTTACGTCTAAAGAGAGCGTTGCTAGCACTCATGAGGCAGTAAGCACAAGTTTGGCAAAAGATGAGATACTCGAAAGTCTTGGCACATGGGCGAATGTGACTTTGCAGCGCGCAGTAGAGGAATATCAAGGTGCAGAGACTGAATTGGCTCGCTATAACGCCTTGCAAAACGTGATTGCCGAGTGTTACAAGCAGCGCAAATCGACCGAATATTTAGCCTATGGCGCAGCATTACATGCGCACTATCTTGCGTTATTCCACAGCGCGAATGCCAAAAAAACAAATGAGCTTGAGCTTAAAACCACTGGCTTTATGCAACTCGCAACATTATTAAATGATACTCAAGCCTTTGCCCAAGCTATTGCGCTTTGTCAGGAAGCGATCGCGCTTGGTTTAAGCGACGGCACAGTGACGGGATTTGAAGGACGGATTAGCCGTATCCTCAAGGCGCAGGCGAAAGCGGCAACGGTTTAATGTTGCAGCGTCCCTGTACGGATTTAAGCCTTTAATGCGAAATTCCATTAATAAGTGGCTCGATGCGTTTGAGATACCCATATCCGAAAAGCGGTTATTTAAATGGATTAAGCCGTGTAGAATCCTAATACTTACCGCGCAAAAGGCGAACTAAGGTTCGCTTTTTTTATGGGCTATTTTTTATGAAGTGTGTTTCGAGCTGTTTTAACCGAATCGTCAAAATCAAATTACCCTTGGCCATCTTATTTGCTAGCCTCAGCCTTGGCTTGAGTGGTTGCACTAAAACCCCCGAATGGACGCTATTTTATTATCCTGCGTCGATGTCACTGCCTACGACGCCATTACAACCCGATGATATCAATGGTTATTACGATACCCTCGAACAATGTCAGCGCAAAGGCCAAGGCTTACAACGCTTAACCGGGATCGGGTGTCAGTGGCTTCGAGGCTAGCGGTGCCGGCGTCTATCAATGTGGGCAACAGTGTGAGTTTAACGACAAGTCCGTGCTCGTATGTAAGCAGCTCGTTCAATAGGGAAAGCATTGATGAAGTTTAAACAGGATTTTTTTACCCAGTTGCCTGAGTTTTACGCTCAAGTCTATCCACAGGGGATAAGCAATCCCCATTGGCTGGCGTGGAGTGAGGATGCCGCCAAATTAATCGACTTACAGCAGCCGACAGATGCCTTATTGCAAGGATTATCGGGTAACGCGGCCGTTGAGGACGCAAGTTATTATGCGCAGGTGTACAGTGGTCATCAGTTTGGTGGCTATACGCCTAGATTAGGCGATGGTCGCTCGATTATTTTGGGTGAGGCATTAGGCCCCCAAGGCGCTTGGGATGTGGCACTCAAAGGCGGCGGGCCGACACCTTATTCTCGCCATGGTGATGGCAGAGCAGTGATGCGCTCAGCGGTGCGGGAGTTTCTTGTCTCCGAAGCGCTGCATCATTTAGGTGTGCCGACGACCCGAGCCTTGGCGGTGATCGGCTCAGATATGCCCGTCTGGCGTGAGAGCCAAGAAACCGCAGCCATTACCGTACGTTTGGCACGCAGCCATATCCGTTTCGGTCATTTCGAATTTTTCTGCCATAGCGAGCGTGGTCAAGCCGATAAGCTCACGCAGCTACTCAACTTTACCTTGAAGCAGCATTATCCGCATTTGAGCTGCGATTTGGCGGGCTATAAAGCATGGTTTTTACAGGTAGTACAAGATACCGCTAAGCTCATCGCCCATTGGCAGGCTATCGGCTTTGCCCACGGGGTGATGAATACCGACAATATGTCGATTCTGGGGGATAGTTTCGATTTTGGCCCGTTTGCCTTCCTCGATACCTTCCAAGAAGACTTTATTTGCAATCATTCCGATCCAGAAGGGCGTTACGCCTTTGGTCAGCAGCCCGGTATTGGCCTGTGGAACCTGCAACGTTTAGCGCAGGCGTTGACGCCTGTGATCCCGTCCGATGATTTAATTGCCGCCTTGAATCAATATCAACATGCTTTAGTGCAGCATTATTTGATGCTGATGCGCGCTAAGTTAGGGCTGACTGAGCGAGCGGATTCGACAGCAGAGCAGGATCAGCAGGACTTAGAACTGATTGGCCGCTTTACCGTGCTGATGGAGAAAAATCAGCTGGATTACAGCAACACCTGGCGCCGCTTCGGTCAGCTTGACCCGAGTAGTGTGCATTCTTCGCTACGGGATGATTTTATCGACCTTAATGAGTTTGATGCTTGGTATCAGGCCTATCAGACGCGGTTGGGTAAAGTTACCGATGTTGAGGCCTGGCAGCAGGCGCGTAATAGCGTTAATCCCAAATACATCCTACGCAATTATTTGGCTCAGGAGGCCATTATTGCCGTGGAGGAGGGCAATCTGGCGCCGCTAGAGCGTCTGCACCAAGTATTGCGCCAGCCGTTTGCCGAACAAGTTGAGCATGAAGATCTGGCCAAGCGTCCACCCGATTGGGGACAAGGGCTGATTATGTCGTGCAGCAGTTGATGGAAGTAAAAATGAAATTAGAAGCCATTCAGTTAGATAGAGCCGCGTTAAGCTTAAGTGTGAGCGGCGATATCGATTTTGATCATTTCGAGGCCTTTGCCGAGCCATTAGCCCATGCCTTAGATTGCCAAGTGCGCGAGCGCCAATGGGGCGCGGATCGCCATCAATGGCTATTGGAGTTTGAGGGCACCTCGCTTTGGCTCAATTATGAGTTTTACGGCAATATCTGTTGGCTGAGTGTGGAACGTGAGGCCGATTTTGAGGTATTGGAATACCTTGCCACACTGTTAAAGTCCTATGTATGAGAGAGTCGCAATGAGCCAAGATAAGTTAGTTCCATCTCAGGGGGCCGTCGATGATACGCATTCGGGTGCAGCCTTTGACTTTCAAGCTTTGACGCCGGATTTGATTTTAGATGCGATCGAGAGTCTCGGGATATACCCAGAGACTGGCCTGCTCGCGCTCAATAGTTACGAAAACCGCGTGTATCAATTTCGCAGCGATGAAGGGCAACGCTATGTGGTGAAGTTTTATCGCCCCGATCGTTGGACCGATGCGCAGATCCAAGAAGAACACGACTATGCCATCGCGCTTGCCGAGCAGGAAATCCCGATGGCGGTGCCCGCATGTGTGCAAGGGCAGACCTTGCATCATTTCCACGGCTTTCGGTTTGCACTGTTTCCCTCCATCGGCGGTCGCCCCTTCGAAGTGGATAACTTAGAGCAGTTGGAATTTGTTGGGCGTTTTATCGGTCGTATACACCAGTACGGTGCCCAGTCGACATTTAAAGCCCGTGAGCCGCTGAATCCGCAGATTTTAGGTGATGAACCTTTAGCCTGGTTAAAGCTGTCAGACTTAGTGCCAAGCACACTGCGCCCCGCGTTTTTTACCGTGGTGGAGCAAGTGCTGGCGAAGGTGAATCAGCTTTGGGCGCAGCAAGCTTTTACGCCTATTCGTCTGCATGGGGATTTGCACCCGGGGAATATTCTTTGGACTCCCGATGGGCCGGGATTTGTGGATTTAGACGATGCCCGCATGGGACCGGCTATTCAAGATTTATGGATGATGCTGACGGGCGATAGAGCGCAGCAGCAACTGCAACTCGAGGTATTACTCGAGGCCTATGAAGAGTTTTGTGAGTTCGATACTCGGCAGTTGTCCTTGATTGAACCCCTACGCGCATTACGGATGGTGCACTATAACGCTTGGATTGGCAGGCGTTGGCAAGATCCTGCTTTCCCTATGCATTTCCCCTGGTTTGGGGATGAAAAGTATTGGGAGCAGCAGATCTTAGCCTTTAAGGAGCAACTCGCGGCACTCGATGAACCGCCGCTGAGCCTGATCCCCTACTAAATGTGTGAACAGGGTGGAATTACGCACCTCTTAGCCCAAACCGATTGAACTCTCGGCTTGAGTTACACTCAAAAAATGAAATATGTTAGGCTCCAGCTAGTTTTGAAAATTGATTTAAGGAAAATTCATGAAAAAAGCATTACTTATGGTGGCAGCGCTGTTATTGGCTCCATTAACTGTATCGGCAGTTGAATACAAAGAAGGCGTACACTACACAGTGATTAACGACGGCCCAGCGACAGCTAAGCCTGAAATCACCGAGTTTTTCTCTTTCTATTGCCCACATTGCTACAACTTCTCTAAAACAGTGGTGCCTAAAATTTTGGCTGAGAAGCCAGAAGGTGTGGCATTTAACCAAGCCCACGTAGACTTTATCGGCAAGGAAATGGGCGTAGAAATGTCTCGCGCCTTTGCGGTAGCGCACCAACTGAATGTGGACGATAAAATGGATGCGGCTCTTTTTTCTGCTATCCATGAGAAGAAACAACACTTCACTAACCGTGATGACGTGCGCGCCCTGTTCGTGGCTAACGGCGTTGACGGTAAGGCCTTCGATTCGGCCGCTGACTCCTTTATGGTGAAAGCGCAAATGGCAAAGATGAAGCGTGATACTGAAAACGCGAAGATTTCGGGTGTGCCTGCATTAGTGGTGAATGGCAAGTACCGCGTCGAAACGGGTGCGATCAAGTCTTACGATGAGCTGTTAGATATCGCTTATTATTTAGCTAAGAAACAGTAATGATCACCAGATTGCCGCTGTTTTATCATCATTTTGTAATCTAACTGATTGATACTGCGAGCATAAAATTAAAGGAGCCTAGCGCTCCTTTTTTATTGGGTGTGATTGCCTAGTCTGCAGAGCGCAATTGGGTCGTGTTGTGCTTGGCCGAAATTTGGCAAAAAAAAAACCGTACTTCCGATGATGGAGAGTACGGACTTGAGTCATATGACTCATTTTTACCCTGAGTAACGCAGATGATTCTAAGTGTGCGTCAAAATAATGTCAATAGTCAAAATTTTGACTATTGAGTTAACTTGTCGTGGAGTTTTTCATTATCTAGGAAAATCAAATGACTAACGGTTTTGAAATGTAAATCTTGAAAATATTACTTAAAGGATGAAACTCAATTGGTAATCTTTCTGTCAAATAGCAGTAGTCAATAACAACAAGAAAGCATGTAGGGGGTTGTATGAGAGTTTTCCCTGTATACGCACCGAAGCTGATTGCAAAGCATGCGCGTATTTTTCTCACTGGCGTGATATGGGTTAAAGACTTAGGTCGATTAGAATTTGAAAAGGGGCGTTTTTTATTGCCAAGAAAAAGCCTGCCAAAAGTGAAGCAGGCTATCTTAGAGCTGAACGAACTGATTGAATCGCAGAATCATCAAACTAAAACAGCTTAGATTTCACTGTTGAGCAGGCCAACAAGTCCGGTGACTTTGTCGTTCCAAGAAGCGAGTTCTTGTTGCAGTTGTTGGTTTTGCTCAGATAATTGTTGATTTTGCTCACTCAAGGTCGACGTCTTTTGCTTCTCTTCCTCTAGCTCCATTTTTAGAAGCTCGATAGTTTCGAGTGTAGCCTGGATCTTGGTTTCCAGTTTGGACAGTAATTCAAGGCTCATCTGGAGAGTCCTATAGTTTCTGGATGGGACTGTGATTCTAGCAGTGCCAATAGCATAAGGAATAGCAGTCTTTGTCGTTTGGTTAAAAAATACCCGATAACCGCGTGCGAATTTAAGTTTTTTTGCATTTGTTACTAACTCGTTAGTATTCTTGGGTTTATTTATTATCGGAAAGGCCCATGTCGCCGAATCTGCTTGCGATACTTCCCCTGTTATTAACCCTAGTGTTAGCCCTTTGGCTACGGCGTACCTTAGTGGCGCTGGGTGTCGGTATCCTCTCGGGCGCCTTAATCATTGCCCACTTCGATATAGTGCAAAGCTTGGGCTATCTCTTGGAGATAGGCGCTAAGCAGTTTTACAGCCAAGGCGCTTGGCAGTGGTGGCATTTAAATGTGTTGATGGCCATGTTGCTGCTGGGCAGCATGACGCAGCTCCTCGCCAGAAGCGGTGCGGTAGAGCAATTTGGTGATTGGCTATATCGACGCATTCGTACGGGGCGACAGGCGCGTATAGGTGTGGTGCTGTTGGGCTGGCTAGTCTTTATCGACGGTATTTTTAGCTGCCTCGCCGTGGGGCATGTGTGCCAACCTCTGAGCCAGCGTTATGGTATCCGTCAGACGCAGTTGGCCTATTTAGTCGACTCTAATGCGTCGCCACTCTGTTCGCTCTTACCTTTTTCTAGCTGGGGTCCCTATGTGATGGCGCTCTTGGCGGGACTCAGCTTTTTACCCGTTTCTGCCCTTGAGGCCTTTATCGACGTCGCCTTATTCAATTTTTATGCGATAACCACCTTAGGCTTGTCGCTGATTGTGGCTTGGTTTGGGATGGGGTTTCGCCCCATCGAGAATGAAGTATTGGCGGCAGATCCCGTTGAGCCAAGTTTAACTCCCTCCCAAGGCAATCCTTGGCTGCTTGCGATCCCCATGCTGACCTTATTGTGCGCTTCTGTCGGTTTAACTCTCTGGTCTGGTGCGCAGCAGGTGCCGTCATGGGATATTTCGGCCTGGTTAGCTAAAGCCGATATTGGCGCTGCGATGCGCGATGCTTGTCTGTTATCGACCTTAGTGACGCTAGTGTTGTTGATGTTGTCGGGCCGAAGCATAGGGAAACTGCTGGGGGACTTAGTGCATGGGGTGCGGATGATCGCCTTTGCCATCGCGATTTTACTCTGTACTTGGATGATAGGCGCAGTGATCCAAGATCTGGGCGTGGCGAGCTTGTTAGCGGCTTGGGCTAAATTGTACTTATCCCCGAGTCTGCTGGTGGCGGGGATGTTTCTACTCTGCGCTATCATGGCCTTTGCCACTGGCTCAAGCTGGGGCACCTTTGCGATTATGATCCCCATCGGTGGGGAAATTGCCCATAACATGGATGCCAGCTTGCTGTTACCTGTATTGAGTGCGGTGATGGCGGGCTCGGTGTTTGGCGATCATTGCTCGCCGATTTCCGATACTAGCGTGCTGAGTGCGACGAGTTCAGGCTGCTTACCCCATGACCATGTGGTGACTCAACTGCCGTTTGCGTTAATCGGGGCTGGTGCGGCATTAGTGGGATTTCAGTTAGTTAACTTATCGGTTGCAACCCTGTTCGTGTGGTTTGGGGTCATAGGCACTGCGCTAGGGTTATTGGCCTTAATGACACGCTTTTATCCACCTTGGCTGAGCGCTCGTTCGCAGACAAACTGAGCCTTTCGGGGTAGAATGCCCGTAGAATTAACCATTTGATTTAAGAGATTATCCCTATGAGCATTACCCGTTTAGATGTTGGTACACGTATGAGCAGCATAGTGATCCACCAAGGCACAGTGTACTTATGTGGCCAAGTGGCGAAGGATAAGTATCAAAATATCACCGAACAAACGACGACTATGCTAGAGGAAGTCGACACTCTGTTAGCGCAGGCGGGCAGTTCTCGGGAGCACTTGTTGTCAGCCACTATCTATCTAAAGGATATGAATGACTACGATGCCATGAATGCCGTTTGGGATGCTTGGGTGCCACAGGGTCATGCGCCAGCCCGTGCCTGTGTGCAGGCGGCCATTGCCGAGCCAGAATATCTGGTTGAAGTTTCAGTGATTGCCGCAGTCGTTAAGGCGTAACTCGCTATCTAATCTCAGTAAGCAGTAAAGCTAAGTCGAACTTGGCTTTACTCGCCCTCAACCATTGCTGCCTTAAATGCTGCGGCATATCTACCGTGACAAGGCTACGCCACGCGATCTTCAATTAGAACGCGATCATTAGCTAGAGCAAGATCTTCAGTTAGAAATAGCGGGCTAAGTTCGCCGGAATATTGGGGCGGTGCGAGGGATACTGCGCCAGTAAGCCTTGAGCGATGGCCTCTATATCCAGCGTTGGTAAACCTTGCTCTATGATGGTCGTGACCCAAGGAGCGTGGTGCTTGAGTTGGGCATAATGTTCAGTTTCAACAAACCGTGCCAACGAATAACTGCTGCCGCCTAATCCGTGTCCCCAACCTTCGCTAACGTCAAAGGGAAAATCCAGTCGCTCGCTATCAAACTCCACCAAGTAGGGGGACTGACCGTGGTGACCTCCAGCCCAATCGCCTAATTCCAGCAACAGTACCATCCTTGTCATTTATTTATGCTCCTTTACTACTGACTCGCAATCATAACACGGCCAAAACTGGCATGGGGATCTGTGGGCGTGATGGCGATAATGCTATCTAGCCGCAGTGTTTGCTGGCCAGCTTGATGTTCGACGACCAGCCATTCAGTCTTATCGGCGTGGGTCTGGGTCGTGATTGCCCGTGCTTGGCACAGACTGCCGTCCTGCAACTCAATGTCGAGGCGATAGCCGTGCATACAAGCCAGCTCTAGGTAGTCGTAGTGGGCACAGGGGATCATTTTGTAGTCAGACATCATCTTTCCTCTAGTGTGAATGATTTGGATGTGATTCAAGGTCTCATACTCAGCGATAGGAGAATTGAATATGAAGTGCATCTTACTCGTTGGTCTTTTGTGGTTGCAGTTTTGGCAACCCGTATTGGCTCAGACATTGACCCCTTTTCAAGCGCAGAGTGCCGTGACTCGCCCCTATATTATCGAACTTTATACGTCACAGGGCTGCAGTAGTTGTCCACCCGCCGAGGCTTGGTTATCTGAGCAGTTTAATAAGACCGACCTATGGCAGAAATATTTTCCGTTAGCCTTTCATGTGACGTATTGGGATTACCTAGGATGGAAGGATATTTTTGGCCAAAGGGCTTTCAGTGAGCGCCAATATCAACATTTAAATCAAAAGCATACGCGGCAAGTGTATACGCCGCAGTTTGTGATTAATGCTAAGGAGTGGCGTGGTTGGTTCTCGGGTGAGTTAAATGGGAACTTTGCTCTGCCTCAACCTGAGGTGGGTGTGCTTAAGGTGCGCATCGCTAACCAGCAGCTTGAGGCGAGTTTTGTGCCGCAGTCCACTTGGGTGCAGGATAAAGACTTGCATCGAGCGCGTTTGCATTTGGCCTTGGTCGGCTCGGGTTTTACGACTGAGATAAAACGCGGCGAGAATCGCCATAGGCAATTAACCCATGATTTTGTAGTGCTGAGTTTGCAATCTTTGCACGCGAGTCGTGTGCATGAGGGCGCCACAGACCCAGCACTGCAGTTTACCCAATCCTTAGATGCCATTCCCGCATCAGCGTTTAACGCGCCCCGTTTGGCGTGGGTGGCCTGGTTAACGCTAAATGAAGAGCCCATACAAGCCGTGGGCGGCTGGCTTGAGGCGCCGCATGACGAAATCCAAAGTCAATAAGGGGAGTCAAATGAAGCGATTTGCCCTAACGGCAAGTTGTTAAGACATCTTTTTAACCGCTTATTTTATCGGCTAAGACTTTTAGATGAATCTCACCTATTGACTTTATTCCTGCCGCTACCTAGTCTGCTTGTTCAGTAATCAAGGTGGTATGCGATGGAAATAAAATACGATTTAAAACCTGCGTCCGAACGCCGTACTGAGCAATTCAAGCCCGAAGGAAATGTGGGCTTCGGTAGCCTCAGAACCGATCATATGTTTTTAATGGATTATCGCGATGGTGAATGGCGCGATCCACGTATTGTGCCCTACGGTCCGTTTGAAATGGCGCCGGGTGCGATGGCCCTGCATTATGGTCAGTCAATCTTCGAAGGCGCCAAGGCCTTTATGCATGAAGATGGCGAAATTTACACTTTCCGTATCAACAAAAACGCCGAGCGTATGAATCGTTCTGCGGATATTGTCTGTATTCCTAATATCGATGAGCAGATGCAAATCGATGCGATCAACGCCTTGATCGACGTAGACCGTCTCTGGTTCCCGATGCAAGAAGGTGCCTGTTTATACATTCGCCCCTTTATTTTTGCGACCGAAGACCGTCTGTCTGTGAGTCCAAGTACGCGCTACACATTCTGCGTGGTGTTAAGCCCAAGTGGTGCTTACTACGCGGCGGGTGTGAATAAAGGCATTCGTCTGCTGATCAGCAAGACTTACCATCGCGCCGTATCGGGTGGTACTGGCGCCTCTAAAGCGGCGGGTAACTATGCTGCCTCATTGCGTGCCGGTAAAGCTGCCGCGCAGTTTGGTGCATCACAGGTGCTGTATTTAGATGCGAACAACCAACAGATTGAAGAAGCGGGCGCCATGAACCACTTCCACATTCTGAAAGATGGCACAGTGATCATCCCAACCTTCACCGATACCATCTTAAAATCCATTACCTCGCAATCCATTATGGAGCTGGGTGAGTTACTCGGATGCGAAGTGCGCCAAGAGACTGTCATGCTGGATAAGTTTATCGCCGATATCGAATCTGGTGAGATTATCGAAGCGGGTGGTTTTGGTACGGCTGCCGTGGTATCAGCTGTCGGTTCCTATATTTTTGAAGATGGCCGAGTGGTGACCGTAGGCAACGGTGAAGTGGGTGAGCATATTCAGCGCATCTACAAGCTGTATACCGATATCCAGAAAGGGCATATCCAAGGCCCGGATGGCTGGGTGAAACGTGTTGAGCGTGTCGCACCTTAATCGTGAAATGATTCAATGAAATAAGGCTCCTTTAGGGAGCCTGTTTTTTTATCTGGTTTTATTTTATCCGTTGTTGCAACAGCGCTAAGCAATCTTGGGCGCTGAGTGGTTTACTCAACAGGAAGCCCTGTACTTGATCGCAGCCTTGTAGCGCCAAGAAGTTCAGCTGCTCTTGGGTTTCGACCCCTTCCGCCACCACATTTAACTCTAGGCTGTGGGCGAGGGCGATAATCGCGCTTGTAATGGCCGCATCGTCGGGGTCGTTGGTAATGTCGCGCACAAACTCACGGTCGATTTTTAAGGTGTCGATAGGGAAACGTTTAAGATAACTCAAGCTCGAGTAGCCAGTACCGAAATCATCCACCGCGATGGTTAAGCCTAGTGCCTTGAGTTTAGATAGGATATTAACCGACTCCTGCGGATTACCCATGATCATCGACTCGGTTAATTCCAGCTCGAGCGCCTTGGCGGGTAGGCCGGATACAGCGAGAGCCACTTCGATGGTCGAAATAATATCGGCCTTCAACTGCCTGGCCGAAAGGTTCACCGCCATGCTGATATCGCCAAAACCTAGCTCATTCCACTCAGCGAGTTGCTGGCAAGCGTGGTTGATCACCCAATGGCCAATTTGGTTAATGATGCCGGTTTCCTCCGCCAGCGGAATAAACTCGGCGGGCGAGATTGGGCCTAGTTCGCAATGTTGCCAGCGCAGCAATGCCTCAAGCCCTGTGAGTGAGCCATTGCGTAAACAAAACTTGGGCTGATAAACCAAGCTTAATTCATTGCGTGAGATGGCCTGTTTAAGCCCTGCCTCAAGTTGCACATGGCGCGTTGCCATCTCATTGAGTTTATTGGTATAAAATTGAAAGTTATTCCGACCTAGCGCCTTGGCGTGGTACATGGCGGTGTCGGCAAACTTGATCAGCGAATCCACATCTTCCGCATCGTTGGGATACAGGCTGATACCAATCGAGGTTGAGATAGTCAGGGACTTATCATCGAGTAAGAAGGGCGCCTGAAAGGCTTTGAGCACTTTCTCTGAGATCAGCGTCGCCGCCTTGGTTTTCGCCACACCTTCCAAAATAATGGTAAATTCATCGCCGCCTAAACGGGCCACCGTATCCCCTTCGCGAACAGCACTTTGCAGCCTGTGGGCTACGGCTTTGAGCAGCAGATCGCCAATATGGTGCCCCATTGAGTCATTGATATGCTTAAAGCGGTCGAGGTCTAAAAACAGCAGGGCGACGATATTATTCGATCTATGGGCTTGAGATATGGCGTGGTTGAGCCTGTCCTGGAACAAGGTGCGATTCGGCAGCCCTGTCAGAGTATCGAAGCTGGCGAGGAAGCGGAGATCCTCTTCGGCCTTTTTACGTTCTGTAATATCGGTAAACACCGCCACAAAGTGGCTGGTTTCCCCTTTCACATCGATAACTTGGTTGATCTCAAGCCATACTAGAATCGCCTTGCGTGCCTTGTTGCGGATCCAAATTTCACCCGCCCAATGTTTATGGCGCAGCAGTTGCTGCTCAATGCCATTGAAGAGATCTCGCTGTTGTCGGCTGTAGGCTAAGTGAATTAAATATTTATCGCTGATTTGCCGCTCCGAATATCCGGTAATAGCGCTAAAGGCGGGGTTTACCGAGCGGATACGATAGTCCAAACCTGCCACTACAACGGCTTCGTTCATGCTGTTAAGCACTTGAGAAGAGAGGACTAGCTCGTTTTCGATCAACTTACGCGAAGTGATATTACGGGTGGTGCCCGTCATACGAACGGGTCTGGCCAGCTCATTGGTTTCGACTACTTTGCCGCGCTCAAGGATCCACAGCCAGTTACCCGGTGAATGCTCGATGCGATATTCCATTTCAAAAAATGGTGTGCGCCCCTGTAGATGGTCGGTCAACACTTGTTTAAACCGCTCCCTATCCTCAGGGTGGGCATTGTCGTGCAACAGTGTGTGGCTACTCCACTGGGAAACCGGAATATCCGTATGGGTTCGATAGACCTGCTGCTCTTGGATATTCCAATCCCACATGCCATCGCCCGAAGCCCAGAGTGCCAATTTTAGCCGCTCTTCGGAGGCGCGGATGCTGGTTTCAAACTCTTGTTGCTGCTGGCGTTTTTGCTTACGCCACCGATAGATAATGACCAATAAGGCTAATGCCAGTAACCCATAAAGCACATAGGCAAATTGAGTGCGGTAGAAGGGGGCGTTTACACTTAAATCGACCAACAACGCATAATTACCTTCGTTGTTGTACTCCAAGGAATGCCGTACATGCAGCACATAATAGCCTGGTTCGATATTGGTAAAAGTGATTTCATTCCCCGTGGGTAAATCGTGCCATTGGTTATCGAAACCCTCGAGGTAGTAGCTAAAACGGTTTTTGCCCGTGTAGCTAAAATCCATCGATGTGACCTCAAAGCTGACCAATTGGTCAGCGTAGTTCATCACGATTTGCGGCGGGTGGCTAAGATCGAGGATGGTGTGTTTTTCACCAGCAATCTTATAGGCGGTGAGTGCGACTCGGGCTTCGCCCCGTTTGTCGGGCAATGCTTTAGGATTAAAGCGATTGATCCCGTTAATGCCGCCAAACCAGAGGTCGCCATCTTGATCTTTGAGTTTCACGCCACCGTTAAATTCCAGCGCCTGCAGGCCTTCTTGCTCGTTAAAATTGATGACTTTGCCACTGATGGGATTTAACTTGCCGATGCCCGCATTACTACTAAACCAAATATGATGATCGGCATCCTCCAGCAGGGCGTAAATGGTGTCGCTGGGCAGACCTTGCTCACGGGTATAATCCTTAAATATCGGAGTGTCGGCTTGTGCCGATAAGCGGCTCATACCGCCATGGGTCGCAAACCAGATGTCGCCATTACTGGCGACTAAAATGTCTCTAATTCGATTGTTGATAATGCTATTTTTGTCATGGGGGTCGTGGTAAAACGCTTCCCCTTTCCCCGTTTGCATATCCAGTTTAACTAAACCATTGAGTGAGCCAATCCACAGTGTAGTGTTATCCACTCTCAGGGTGAGCAGAATATTTTGCTCGGGGTGAAAGTTATCAATATTGGTGATGGAGACGGGCGTAAACTCATCATTCTCTGAGGCTTTTCGATACAGGGCATGGGTAGTCGCAACCCACAGCCTGTTGTGGTCATCTAGCGCTAAACTACGGATATGGTTAGCTTCTGTGGAGGTATCTCGATTATCGGAAACCTTTAATAGACTAAAGTCACCGCTAGAACTTAGGCGGCCCAGCCCATAGTTACTGGCAAACCAGAGCGTGCCTTGCTGGTCTTGAACAATGGAGCGCACGGTCAGGTTTAAATTTTGCGCCTTAAGGCCTAAGGCGTTGGCAAAAAAGGAAGTGTAATGCTCGTACTGAGTGTGATTGAAGGCGAGCCGCTTGAGTCCTGCGCCTTCGGTCCCTATCCATAGAGCGTTATCTTGGCTACGGTAAATGGAGCGAATATTATTACTTTGTAGGGGAAATTCTGTTGAGTATTCAGATAAATGCTGAAAATACTGCCGACGGGTATTGATCTTATTCAGCCCCGAATAACTCGCGCCAATCCATAGGTTGCCAAACGAGTCCTCTAACAGACAAAGCATATTGTTTTCGCTGATGCTCGTGGGGCGCTTGGTATCGTACTTATGGTAGGCCGCGACAAAATGTTCACCTTCACGATCTAGCTGGATCAAACCCGCCTCAGGCCCCACGACCCAAAACTGCCCTTGGGGTGTTTGGATAAAGTCTTTGATGTAAGGGACATTATGCTCTGTTTGCCAGAGTACTTGTCCCTGCTGTGATACCAGATCATAGTGCCAGAGCTGATTGCCAAGGGCCAAGGTAATGGCGCGGGTCGAATTCGCCTTGATCTGATAGGCCACCACATCCTGAGGTACATTGAGTCGGCTGATGGTATTGGCCGTCACGGCAAAGGTGCCACTGGCCTTAGTGCCCGCCAGCAAATAGGTGTTATCCACATTGGCTAAGCTGGTAATTTGGGGTTCGATACTTGTCCCCAGTGACACTTGGGTAATTCTGTTGGTACGGGTGGAGAGCGAAAATAGTCCGCCCTGTGTACCAATCCACAGCGTATTGCCGACAATGTTGAGTTTAGTGACTCTAGGGTCGGTCAGGCCTTGCTCGACACCGAAGCGTTCAAAGGTGCCGGTTTTTAAATCTAAACGGTTGATCCCTTGGCTAAAAGTGCCAACCCAAATATAGCCATGTGCATCTTGAATAATGTCTGATACATAGCTTTCGGAAATGCTCTTAGGATCGTTCGGCGAGTGGATAAAGAGATTGAAGTTGTAACCGTTGTAGCTGTGTAATCCATCCTGAGTACCAATCCAGAGCATGCCTGCGCTGTCCATAAACAGGCTGGTAATGGTATTTTGATTTAAGCCTTCTTCGCTGCGGATATGTTCAAATTTCAGCTGTGTGTTAGCCGCATTTAAGGGTAATGCCAAGCCTGTAAGCGGCGCTCCAGATAAGCCAAGAAGACAGAGCGCGGCGAAGAAAAGTTTAAGGATTGGATGGCTCAAAGTTACCCCTATCAAAACCCATTAACCCAAAACTGGGCGGTATAGTGCACTTACCTTGGGGATGCCGCGTATAGTGCAACAAAGACGCGAGCTCAGCTAAATATCAAATTAATAATCAGTATATTCACGGATTTACAGGACGCAAAATGTGGCTTGTGATTATCTTGCTATCGAGGGGGAGTTTAGCAGTTTTTACCGAATGCCAACATATTGGGATTTGCCTAATGCCGAAATAAAAAAAGACCTTGCCGGAAGGGGGAGAAGCAAGGTCTTTGGTTGAACGCTTTTCTTGGCTTAAGCCGCCGGTACGCGAACAAAGCCTTCCATCAGCACACGGGCGCTACGGCTCATAATGGCTTTGACGACAGTCCATTCGCCGTTTGTTTGCATGGCCTGAGCGCCGACGCGAAGGGTGCCTGAAGGGTGGCCAAAACGTACCGCTTCCTTCTCACCACCGCCTGCCGCGAGATTGACTAAAGTGCCGGGAATCGCCGCCGCTGTGCCAATCGCCACGGCGGCTGTGCCCATCATCGCATGGTGTAATTTGCCCATGGATAGGGCGCGTACCAGCAGATCGATCTCCTCTGCCGCTACGGCTTTTCCACTGGATGACACATAGTTTTTCGGCTTAGCAACAAAGGCAACTTTTGGCGTATGTTGGCGCGAAGCTGCTTCATCAATATGCTTGATAAGCCCCATGCGCACCGCGCCATGGGCACGAATGGTTTCAAACTTGGCTAGAGCGGTATTATCGCTGTTGATATCGTCCTGCAGCTCACTGCCCGTGTAACCTAAGTCTTCGGCATTGATAAAGATGGTCGGAATTCCGGCGTTAATCATGGTCGCATTAAAGCTGCCAACACCAGGCACTTCGAGCACATCCACCAAGTTACCCGTAGGGAACATGCTGCCACCATCGCCGTCTTCGTCAGCGGCGGGGTTCATAAATTCGATTTGCACTTCGGCGGCGGGGAAGGTCACGCCATCCAGCTCAAAATCCCCCGTCTCCTGTACTTCACCATTTGTGATAGGGACATGAGCAATAATGGTTTTGCCAATATTGGCCTGCCAAATACGCACTGTGCAGACGCCGTTTTGCGGGATGCGCGCAGCGTCAATAAGTCCATTGCTGATAGCAAAAGCGCCCACGGCGGCGGTTAAGTTGCCGCAGTTACCGCTCCAATCGACAAAGGGTTTGTCGATAGACACTTGGCCAAACAGATAGTCGACATCGTGGTCGGCTTGGCTGCTTTTAGACAGGATCACGGTTTTGCTGGTGCTTGAGGTGGCGCCGCCCATGCCATCAATTTGCTTACCATAGGGGTCGGGACTGCCAATCACGCGAAGGAGCAGGGCATCTCGAGCTGGGCCGGGAACTTGGGCTGCTTCGGGTAAGTCCTGTAAACGGAAAAACACCCCTTTACTGGTACCTCCGCGCATATAGGTGGCGGCAACTTTAATTTGGGGCGGAAACGGATTCTTGCTCATGCTATTAACTCCAAGGGGAATAGCGAAAAGGTTAGCGTTGATATAGGCGGCAAGCTTGTCGGCATTGCCGCCTTTTAGCGCGAGTCTTACTTCAGATTCGACTCTAAAAAGTCCTGCGCAAAACGCTGTAACACGCCGCCTGCCGAGTAGATAGACACTTCTTCTGCGGTATCTAACGGCAAGTTACTGGCACTTCGACGCGCTCGCCGTTTTTACGGCTAATCACGACCGTGAGATCCGCTCTTGGCGCGATTTCACCATAAACGTCAAACACTTCGGTACCATCTATGCCATAGGTAGCGCGATTCTCGCCTGCCTTAAACTCCAGCGGTAACACGCCCATGCCGACTAAGTTAGTGCGGTGAATACGCTCGAAGCCTTCGGCGACAATGGCCTCAACACCCGCTAAGCGCACGCCTTTTGCAGCCCAGTCTCGGGATGAACCCTGACCATAGTCGGCGCCAGCGATAATGATCAGCGGTTGTTTGCGATCCATATAGGTTTCAATGGCTTCCCACATGCGGGTCACTTGGCCTTCTGGCTCGATACGTGCCAGTGAGCCTTGCTTAACTTTGCCATCGACAACCGCCATCTCGTTTTTGAGTTTGGGGTTGGCGAAGGTGGCACGCTGGGCGGTTAAATGGTCGCCCCTGTGGGTCGCGTAGGAGTTAAAGTCTTCCTCTGGTAGGCCCATCTTGTGCAGATATTCGCCCGCCGCGCTGTCCATCATAATCGCGTTCGAGGGTGATAAATGGTCTGTGGTGATGTTGTCACCCAGCACGGCCAATGGGCGCATGCCCTTGAGGGTGCGCTCACCCGCTAATGCGCCTTCCCAGTAAGGAGGACGGCGGATATAGGTCGATTGTGGACGCCAGTTGTACAGTGGGCTGACCTTATCGCCATAGTCGACGCTCAGGTCGAACATCGGCTCGTAAACTTTGCGGAACTGCTCTGGCTTCACGCTTGCTGCAATCACGGCATCGATTTCGGCATCCGTTGGCCAAATATCGATAAGGCGAACTGGATTACCGTCTTTATCGTGGCCGAGTACATCCTTCTCGATATCGAAGCGGATGGTACCTGCGATTGCATAGGCGACGACTAATGGCGGTGATGCGAGGAAAGCTTGCTTAGCGTAAGGGTGAATACGGCCGTCGAAGTTACGGTTACCGGATAATACGGCGGTGGCGTAAAGATCGCGGTCGATCACTTCCTGCTGAATAACCGGGTCGAGTGCGCCGCTCATACCGTTACAGGTGGTGCAGGCAAAACCGACGATACCGAAGCCTAATGACTCCAGCTCTGGCAGCAAGTTGGCTTCTTCTAAATACAGTTGTACCGCCTTAGAGCCGGGGGCGAGTGAGGTTTTCACCCAAGGTTTACGGCTTAAGCCTTTGGCATTGGCGTTACGTGCCAGCAGGCCCGCGGCAATCACGTTGCGTGGATTACTGGTGTTGGTGCAGCTAGTGATGGCCGCAATAATCACTGCGCCATCTGGCATCAGGCCTGGCTCGTTTTCAACTACGCCGCTGATGCCGCGCGCGGCCAGTTCTGAAGTCGGAACGCGAGCATGGGGATTCGATGGGCCAGCAATGGTGCGCACTACCGATGACAGGTCAAAATGCAGGGTACGTGGGTACTCGGCCTGCTTGAGATCATCGCTCCACAAACCTGTGGTCTTGGCATAGGTTTCAACCAGCTTCACTTGCTCGTCGCTACGACCCGTGAGGGTTAAGTAGTCTAGCGTCTGTTGGTCGATATAGAACATGGCGGCGGTGGCGCCAAATTCTGGCGTCATGTTAGAGATAGTCGCGCGATCGCCAAGTGTTAAAGCCTCTGCGCCTTCGCCGAAGAACTCAAGGTAAGAAGAAACTACTTTTTCCTTACGCAGGAATTCGGTCAAGGCTAATACGATATCGGTGGCGGTAATGCCTGGTTGAGGCTTGCCTGTGAGCTCAACGCCGATAATGTCGGGCAGACGCATATAAGAGGCGCGACCTAACATCACGCTTTCGGCTTCAAGACCGCCCACGCCGATGGCAATAACACCCAGTGCATCTACGTGTGGCGTATGGCTGTCGGTGCCCACTAAGGTATCGGGGAAGGCCACGCCATCACGGGCATGGACCACGGGTGACATACGCTCCAGGTTGATCTGGTGCATGATGCCGTTGCCCTGTGGGATCACATCGATGTTTTTAAACGCTTTTTGAGTCCAGTTGATAAAGTGGAATCTGTCTTCGTTGCGTCTATCTTCGATGGCGCGGTTTTTCGCAAAGGCATCCTTATCGAAACCACCATATTCCACCGCCAGGGAATGGTCGACAATCAGCTGGGTCGGAACCACAGGGTTAACCTGCGCCGGATCGCCACCCTTAGCGGCAATCGCATCACGCAGCCCCGCTAAGTCTACCAGCGCGGTTTGCCCTAAAATATCGTGGCACACTACACGCGCAGGGAACCATGGAAAATCCAGTTCCTGTTTTGATTCAATAATTTGTTTTAGTGAGTCAGTGAGTGCTTCAGGCTCGCAGCGACGCACTAAGTTTTCTGCTAACACACGTGAGGTGTAGGGCAGTTTAGCGTAGGCGCCGGGGCTGATGGCTTCAACGGCTTCACGGGTATCGAAATAGTCGAGTGCTGTGCCTGGTAAGGGCTTGCGATAGAGGCGATTCATAGCTGTGGTCATAGTGGTAATGTCCGTACCTATTTGTACTTCGGTGGCCGCTATCGCAGCCACATAGGGTAAATTCGGCTCTTTTATTAAGGCATTAGACCTAAAGAGCTCATGCGGAACTGACGCTTAGTGCCAGTTCCTGTTGTGTTATTAACGCTCTGCAATCGGCACGACTTTACGTAGCGCTACACCCACATAGTCGGCACTTGGACGAATAATGCGGTTGTTTGAACGCTGTTCCATCACGTGCGCCGTCCAGCCAGTTACCCGTGAACAAACGAAGATCGGGGTAAACAGCTTGGTTGGAATGCCCATGAAGTGGTAAGCACTGGCGTGGAAGAAGTCGGCGTTACAGAAGAGTTTCTTCTGTTCCCACATCAGGGCTTCACAGGCGACCGACACACGGTAGAGGCGATCATCGCCGTAATCGGCGGCCAGCTTTTCAGACCATTCTTTGATGATGGCGTTACGTGGGTCTGACTCACGGTAAATGGCGTGACCAAAGCCCATGATCTTCTCTTTACGCTCGAGTTTACCCATGAGCACATCGCGGGCATCGGCTTCGTCTTTCATGTCTTGGATCAGTTCCATCGCCGCTTCGTTAGCGCCGCCGTGCAGTGGACCACGCAGTGAGCCGATAGCACCAGTGACGCAGGAATGCATGTCTGACAGAGTCGATGCACACACACGGGCGGTAAAGGTTGAAGCGTTAAACTCATGCTCCGCATACAGAATTAACGATACGTCCATTACCTTAGCGTGCAGCGCTGATGGGGCTTTGCCGTGCAGCAGGTGCAGGAAGTGAGCACCGATTTGCTCATCATTGGTTTCGGTTTCGATGCGTACACCATCGTGGCTAAAGCGATACCAGTAGCAGATGATCGATGGGAAGGCCGCCAGTAAACGGTCGGCAATTTGGCTTTGCTCGCTAAAGCTGTGCTCGGCTTCGAGGTTACCCAGCATAGAGCAACCGGTACGCATGACATCCATTGGATGGGCGTCGGCAGGAATACGCTCTAATACTTCTTTTAATGCCTGTGGCAGGCCGCGCATACCCTTAAGTTTGGTCTTGTAAGCTTCGAGTTGTGCTGTGGTTGGCAGCTCACCGTAGAGGATGAGGTGGGCGACTTCTTCAAAGGTGGCGTTTTCGGCCAAGTCCTTCACATCGTAACCACGGTAGGTCAGGCCGCTGCCCGATACACCTACGGTACTTAATGCGGTCTCACCCGCGCTCTGGCCACGTAATCCTGCACCACTTAATTTTTTTGCGTCTGACATAATCCTTCCCTTCCGTTAACGCTATGGTTATTGCAGACAGGCTCAAAATTGGCCGTCTACCTTTTTGGTTAAAGCTGCATAATGTTGGCGAAATACTCGTTTCGACCTTATGTAGGGTTGCAGCGTGTCGGTGATGCGTGAGTCGTTATTTGAGGTCACGGCTCGCGCATCTGGGTATCAGTAACAACGCGAAGTCTAAGCTTCTACTGACGTCCATGGTCTGTACTTATCTTTTACTTATCTTGGCTAAACAATTGATCTAACTTGTCTTCAAAGGCGTGGTAGCCCAAGTATTTATACAGATCCGCACGGGTCTGCATAGTGTCTAAGACATTGCGTTGATGACCATCATTCATCAGCGCTTGCATCACTTTCAGTGCGGCTTGGTTAGCGGCGCGGAAAGTGCCGAGTGGGTAAAGCACCATGTCGGCGCCCGCTTCGGCGAGTTCTTCTTTGTTGAACAATTGGGTTTGGCCAAATTCGGTCATGTTCGCCAGAATTGGTGCGTTAACCTGCGCCTTGAAGTGACGGTATTGGTCCAGCTCAGTTAAGGCTTCGGCGAAAATCATATCGGCACCCGCGGCGATATAGGCTTTTGCACGTTCGATACCCGCTTCTAAACCTTCAACGGCAACCGCATCGGTGCGCGCCATGATCACAAAGTTAGGATCGGTACGGGCATCGACGGCGGCCTTGATACGGTCAACCATTTCCTCTGTGCTGACGACCGCTTTGTTGGGTCTGTGGCCACAACGCTTTTGTGACACTTGGTCTTCCATGTGCACCGCGGCAACACCTGCTTTTTCAAATTCTTTAATGGTGCGGGCGATGTTGAAAGCGCCGCCCCAACCTGTGTCGATATCGACCAGCAGTGGCAGTTGGGTTGCAGAAGTGATACGGCCTGCATCGATCAGCACGTCGTTCATCGAGGTCATGCCTAAATCCGGTAAACCGTAGGAGGCGTTCGCTACGCCTGCGCCCGACAGATACAGGGCCTGGAAACCCGTTTGCTCCGCCATCAGGGCGAAATAGGCATTGGTGGTGCCGACGATTTGCAGCGGTTTTGAGTTAGCAAGAGCTTGGCGAAAACGTAATCCTGCGCTTTGGGTCATGGTCTTGTCCTTATCCTATTTAGGGTACTGAGTGTTCAGCATTGGATGCTTATGGGCCGCAACGCCTTAGTTAATATTGGCTAAGGTTTCTTTCGCGGCGGCGTTAGCTTGTAATTCAATCAAGCGTAATTCGGTATTTTTACGGCCTTGCTCAATATGGCGACGCATCAACAGACTGGCGAGTTCACCATCACGCTGGGCGATGGCTTCGACGATACGTCTATGTTCGGCAATGGCTTTTACAGGGCGGTTCTTATTAGTGCATTGATAGCGATACATCCGCAGCAGGTGGTAAAGCCCACCAATTAAGGTTTCTTGCAGATGCTTATTGCCGCTGGCTTGGATAATTTGGTAATGGAAGTCGACATCGCCTTCCTCTTGGAAATAGGTATCGCCATTGGCCAGCGCGGTTTCTTGCACGGCGAGCAGGTCTTGCAGCTTCGCCAGCTGTTCCGGGGTAATACGGCTGGCGGCGAGTTCGCAGGCCATGCCTTCGAGCACGCTACGCAATTGATATAAATCGTTTAACTCACTCACTGTGAGTTGAGCGACTCGGGCTCCTACATGGGGCGCGCGGACAACGAGACGTTGTCTTTCTAAGGTTTGCAGCGCTTCACGGGTCGGGCCGCGGCTGATGCCATATTTTTCGGCGAGGGCTTGCTCGTTGATCTTACTGCCCGCAGGCAGCTCGCCCTTGATGATGCTGGTTTGTATTTGCACCAAAATTTGATCGGCTAAAGTGGTCGACGATTTTTCGCTGGCGAGGGATTTCACCTTATTCGTTGGGCTCGTCGCGGCATGAGCCACTGAGCTTGGGGTGTCATCTGTTGGAAATATGGTCTCTTGCTTCAACATACTGCGCATCACTCGTTGGTTGCTGGATTGTCGACAATGGGTAAAAAATAGTCCCGCCAATGATTATTGTCAACAATATGTTTACTTAGACGTAAGTCTATATTTCTGGTTTTTTTCTTTATTAAGTGTTGTATTTGTTGGTTATTTTGTTTTTTGGTTGATTTTGATAATTTTGTCTTCTCTATTTTGCAATTGATAATTGTCGACAATCTTAGTGTTGAGTGGTGCCTGATGCTCCGATCAAGCACTGCTTTTACCCCATAACGACTTATTGAGTACAATGCTGAGGAGGTATTAGTCGGCACTCACAGGGTGAAGGCTCTTGGGGTTTAGGCATTAGGGGGGCAAGATGGAAAAAATCCTCATTAGCAGTTGTTTGCTCGGGCAGGCGGTACGTTATGACGGTGGCCATAATCTGCTGCAAGACCAGTGGATGCAGCGATGGCAGCGAGAAGGTCGCATAGTGGCGTTTTGTCCCGAATGCGCGGGCGGATTAGCCACACCAAGGCCTGCTGCCGAGCGTGTCGGCGAGGCAGTGCTAACGGCGCAGGGGGAAGATGTGACTGCGGCCTTTCAGTTGGGAGCGCAAAAGGCGCTTGCTCTGGCTCAGGATCAAGGTATTAAGATTGCGATTTTAAAGGCGCGCAGTCCTTCCTGTGGCAATCAACATATTTATGATGGCACTTTCAGTAAACGTTTAATCGCAGGGCAAGGAATGACGGCGGAATTGCTGCAGGCGGCGGGTGTGAGTGTGTTTAATGAAACGGAATTAGCACAAGTGTCAACGAGGCTGGGACAGCTTGAGGCGGAATCAGCGGGCTAGGTTCAGCCTAACCCGCTATCGACTCACTTTACGTTAGTGAAGCTGTGTGTGGGTGCTGGTGGCGCTGTCCGTCAGCTGTCGATGTTGCAGTAACAGCGCATCGATTTGCTCGTCCTTCTCGACCCAAATTTGGTTTAACCAACGCTGAAACTCGACGCGATACTCGGATTCGGCAAAGTAGCGAGTCGCATCGACTTGGGGAACAGGTAAGGCGCGAACTCGCACCACAATCTTATGCACTTTGCCGTTCATCACGCCGAATAACACATCATCCGGCGCATCGGGATACACTAAGGTCACATCCAACAGATTGGTAAATTGCTCACCCATGGCCGACAGGGTAAAGGCAATACCGCCCGCCTTAGGACGCAGTAAATGGCGGTAAGGTGAATCCTGACGCTGGCGTTTGTCTTCGGTAAAACGGCTGCCCTCAACATAGTTGATGATCGAGGTGGGCATATTTTTAAACTTCTCACAGGCGCGGCGAGTGGTGGCTAAATCCTTACCCTTGAGCTTTGGATTTTTCTTGAGTTTTGCCGGGCTGGTTCTGTCCATAAAGGGCATGTCGAGCGCCCAGCAACCTAGGCCCATAATAGGTACATAGATCAGCTCTTTCTTGAGGAAGAACTTCAGCATAGGAATATGGTTACGCAGCAGATAGGTCTGCGCGGCAATATCAAAGCCACTGAGGTGGTTACTGATTAACAAGTACCAGCCGTTTTTATCCAATCCTTCGAGGCCTTGGACGTCCCACTCAATTTTGGCAATCAAATATAAAATACCACCATTGCAGCTCGCCCATGCCCACATAAAACGGTTCATCAGTGCGGTCACGGCGTTGCGCGCACTTTGAGCTGGCATCAGCATTTTCACTACACCACCGAGGCAAACCAAGGTTCCCCAAAGGGCGGTGTTAATGATCAGCAGGCTCAGACTGAGAATAAACAGCACTGGGCCGGGAAGGAAATTCAACATAGAGGTTTTACCTTACTTCTTGGTCCGCTTGGCCAGCCAGTTGGCTGATCACTTGGTCTTTAGCGAGCCAAATGTCGTTCAATTGTTCTTGGAAGCCAATTTTGAAATCACGGTCATTCATGTAGTCGCCACGCATGTCCGGCGCGATATCACTCACTTTGATGTGTACTTTAACCTTTGGCAGCTTGCCTGTCAGGTAGTCCCAAAAGCTAGGGACTGGGCCCGGGTAGTAAATCGCAACATCCACTAACTTGTGGATCTGTTCTCCCATCGCCGATAGCGCGAAGGCCATGCCACCCGCTTTAGGTTTTAACAGATGTTGGAACTGTGAGTTTTGCTTTTTATGTTTAGCCTTAGTAAAGCGCGTACCCTCGACAAAGTTCATCACACTGACGGGCTTTGTCTTAAATTTCGCGCAGGCTTTACGTGTAATTTCAATATCTTTGCCCTTTAGCTTCGGATTTTTCTTCAGCTGTGCCGTGCTATAACGGCGCATAAAGGGAAAGTCCAATGCCCACCACGCCAGTCCTAATACTGGTACATAAAGTAGTTCCTGTTTGAGGAAGAACTTCAGGAAGGGAATGCGGCGGTTAAACACCCGTTGCAGGATTAAAATATCTACCCAAGACTGATGGTTAGCAATCACCATATACCATTCTTTGGTCGAGAATTGGGTGTCACCCGTGAGTTCGACGTCGACTGGGTGCAGCACACGTTCTATCACACCATTGACGCTGATCCAGGCGCTCGCGCAAAAGTCGAGAAAGTAGCTGATGGCCGTTCTCAGTGGTGGCACAGGGATAAGCTTTATCAGGCTGCCGAGCACTATAGGTATAACCCAAAACAAGGTATTCACGACATAGCCTAAGAAGGCAATGCAGCCTTTTAATTGTGAAAACAGCGTCCCCATTAGTGCCTCCTGATAAAAATTGGAGGCCTATGTTACTCGGTGTCGGCGTTTGGCTCAATCTTACGGCAGCTGGTCGGGGCATTTGTTAATACCAATCACGTTAAATATCTAATCAGTTCAGAGCCTCACAGGCATCTCAATCCAAGGCGCATTGACGCAGAAATGGTTATTCCCTTTTAAGTCAATGTAACACGGGAGTGAGATGCTTGTGAGGCTCCCGAAGGGCGGGGTTGAACGTGCTTTATACTGCGTTTAAGGCTTTCGACAGAGCGCCACTATGCCTTCAAGCCTTCGCCTTGTCTAAAGCCCGTTTAATTCCCGCTGAATGAACAGATATTTAATACGATTGGTATAACATTTAGAGCCTCAATACTGCTGGGATAAGCGAGCTAATAGCTTGTCCATGGCGCGATAACCTAAGGCTTGGGCTAAGTGGCGCCGTTCGGTATTGGGGGCTTGTTCCAGATCGGCAATGGTGCGGGCAACACGTTGAATGCGATGAAAACTGCGAACGGATAACCCAAGCTTGACGACACTCTGTTCTAAAAAGCTTAAGTCGGCGTCGCTAAGGCCGCTGAATTGCTTTAGCTGTTTTCCCGAGAGTTCACTGTTGAGTACGCCAGCTCGCGCGAGTTGGCTATCTCGGGCGCGTTTGACTCGTTTAGCGATTTCATCACTGGTTTCGCTGGTACTTGTTGGCTGTGTGAGTGTACCTGCGGGAAGTTTGGGGACTTCGATGGTGAGGTCGAATCTATCTAAAAAAGGCCCCGAGAGTCTGGCGAGATAGCGCTGAACCTGATCGGGTGTGGCGCGGTTCGTCCCTTCAATATCGCCGCTGGGACTGGGATTCATGGCGGCGATCAACTGAAAGCGGCTTAAAAAGGTTAACTTAGCGGCGGCGCGGGAGATCACTACTTCGCCCGTTTCCATGGGTTCACGCAGGCAATCGAGTACCTTGCGGGGAAACTCGGCGACCTCATCTAAAAATAACACGCCGCGATGGGCGAGGGAGATTTCTCCCGGTTTAGGAATGCTGCCTCCGCCGACCAAGGAGATGGACGAACTGGTATGGTGCGGCGCACGAAATGGCCGCTTTAGAAAATCCTGCGGTTTGATATTAATGCCCGCCACCGAATGGATGGCGGCGACCTCTAATGCCTCTTCGTAATTGAGTATGGGCAGTAGCGCCATAATTCGGCTCGCTAACATGGTTTTACCGGTTCCCGGCGGGCCGAGCATCAACAGGTTGTGGTTTCCTGCCGCGGCGATTTCGAGGGCCTGTTTAGCTTGATACTGGCCTATGACGTCGCTGAGGCAAGGCTGGGTGGTTGGCGCCTCATCGCTAATCCATTCGAGCTGTTGCTCAAGCATAGGCAATGGCGCTTGTCCGTGGAGAAATGCGGCTAGGCTTTGCAAATGGGAAGCAAAATAGACTCCGTGATAGCCCACAAGCTCGGCATCGTGGCGATTCTCTAAGGGAAGAATTAACTGATTATTATGACGTTTAGCCGCAATGATGGCGGGCAGTAATCCTTGGCAATGGCGTATCTGCCCCGAGAGCGCGAGCTCGCCGACAAATTCGGTCTTTTTAAGGCTGCTGGCGGGGATTTGCTCCGAAGCCGCCAGAATACCTATGGCGATGGGCAGATCATAACGGCCTCCTTGTTTGGGCAAATCTGCTGGCGCGAGATTAACCGTTATCCTGCGCATGGGGAATTCAAATCCCGCATTGATCAAAGCGCTGCGTACACGCTCGCGCGCTTCTTTAACCGAGGCTTCGGGTAAGCCCACCAGATTAAAGGCGGGTAGACCATTACTGAGATGCACTTCCACTATGACTTCTGGAGCCTCAACACCGCAACTGGCTCGGGTATGCACGCAGGCTATCGCCATAAACAAATCCTTTTGTTGATCTTTTTGCGCAGAATTTGAGTGTAGCAGTAATTCGCCTAAGGGTTTTCAATTCACAGGATCGCTGTCCACCAGAGCAGCAAGCGGCTGACTCAGGCGTTAGTGTTAGCGTGACAGCGTTGGCAGCTTTAACGGTTAAGCGATAGCAAATATTTGATAAAAATGATAAAAAGCCAATATTGGAGCAGTGAGGTAAATATGGATATGTTGTTAGCAGAAAATTCCCCCATTCGTCAGCAGCTACTCGAGCAAAAGCTGGCACAGTTTAAAGACCCCAAGCTTGCCAACGTCCTCTCGGCGTTTATTCGCAGTAGTGTCGATCTCTATCCCTGCGCAAACGAAGACTATGCCCTGTTAGGTAACAGCCGACTGGGTGGATTGCCGGATTTGCCTATAGGCATGGATTATCCGGTGACTTTGGTTGGAAGGGAGGAGATGCTGGATGCTTACGCTGAGGAATTCGACCACACTCGCGAGTATATCGAGGAGCATTATTGCTGGTCGCAGGATTGGGACTGGGACGAGGCGGCGCAGGCCTTCCGTGTGCCCATGCAATTTATTGCACAGCTCAACTGTAGCGACCTGAAGGCGTTTCAATCTTATTTGCCTCGAGAAGGGCGATTATTGTTCTTTTTGGATCGCTGGCGATTCTCGGAAATACTTCGCGGCCATGTCTATTATGTCGCTGAAGATCAGCAACTGAACTCTGGCAAAGCGATTGCCGAACTTAAGTTCGACGATGCTGTATGTGCAAACTATGAGTATGAAGAGGCTTATCAACTTCAGGGAATTGCCAGCATTAAGATGATAGCCCCTGACATGATTAATAGTGACAACCCGCATTTAGTAAGGTTAGCCAAGGCCCGTTTACAAGCGCTGCCTGAACCGCAACAAGCTATGGTGCTAGAGGCCCTAGCGGTTGTGGATGATGAATTGGTACCTGAGTGGCAAGATCAGCTCAAGGGCTATGAGCTGATACAATTGAATGAGCACGGGTTTATCCCTGGTCAGATTCTCACTCAATCGCAATGGGCTAATACCGACTGGCAGTCATCCAACTTTCGGGCATTGCTCGTCCCCGAGCAGCCGCTGCCGTATTACAATGGTATCGCCAGCATTAATGGCCATGGTGATAGCCGCTATAAAGCCCCCGAACTCCACGCTGCGGCTGAATTAGGCGGCAATGCTGAAGATTATCTGGTGCTGTTCAAAGCCGTCTATAGTGAGCACTCTATGCAGTTGAATTTTATTATCCACCGGGATGATTTAGCCTTAGGAAAATTCGACCGCATTTACTGCATTTATGACAACTAGCAGAGCTATAACCAACCTTTTTGCTTGGCGATGCGGGCGGCATCGATTCGGTTGCTCGCATTGAGTTTGGCAATGGCTTCGGATAGATAGTTACGTACCGTGCCTTCGGCAATAAACAGCATCTCGGCTATCTCGGCGGTGGATTTACCTTCACTGGCAAAACGTAGGGCGCGGCGCTCTTTATCATTGAGAGGGTCGACATCGCCAATCGCCATGATTGCCAGCTCAGGATCGATAATCCGCTTACCCGCAATCACTTGTTGAATGGCATGGACTAAGGTTTCCGAGGGCGCATCTTTCAGTAAAAAGCCGCCCACGCCTGCTTCAATGGCGCGTTTTATATAACCTGCGCGGCCAAAGGTGGTAATAACGACAACTTTGGTATGGCTATGCTGTTCTTTAAGCCAAGTTGCCAACTCCAAACCTGTTCTTCCCGGCATTTCGATATCTGTTAGCAGTAGATCGAAATCTTGTTGTTTCAGCAGGTTTAAGGCTTCATCGCCATTGCTGGCTTGGGTAATGGTAAAACCGCCCGCTAGGGTTAACAGTGCTGCGAGCGCGCCGCGCACCATGGCCTGATCTTCCGCGAGAAGAATGTGCATTAATCTGTTGCTCCTTGCAAAGGTAAACTGACGCTAAAGGCGTATCCCTGTTCAAGATCATAGCAAAAATGTCCCCCAAGGCTAGCGAGCCGCTCGCGGATCCCTGTTAGGCCGTTACCCTCGATAATAGGGCTTGTTGGGGCGTTATCTTGCACGTCGACGATAAGGCTATCGGCTTGCTCGCGAAACTGAATGCGGCATTGGCTGGCGCTGCTGTGGCGCAGAATATTATTCACCAGCTCAGTTAACACTAAACCGAGTTGACTCTCTGCTCTGGCGGACAATTTGGGTAACTCGCCTAGCAGCTCCACCGCGATGCCCTTGTCCCTCAGGGAGTGACATAATTGTGTGACGCAGCTGGCCAGCCCTTTATGTTTATAATCTGAGACTGTATGCCTAATTTGGCTCAAGCTCTCCCGAGCGATTTGTCCTAGCTCCTGCAGCTGAGTGGTCGCTAATTGATATTCTTGTTTGGCGAGCAGTTTTTCCGCCAGTTCAGCTTTTAGGGCAATCGATGACAGACTGTGTCCCATGATATCGTGCAAGTCTCTGGCGATGCGTTCCCGTTCAACCATGGTCGCTAAGGTGCTAATCTCCTGCGCGCTTTGTCGCTCCTTTAATCTATGTTGATAACGTTTTTGCTCGGCAATCCCCAGCATGCCAACGCCGAAAACTAACGCCGAGCCATACAGCGGAAAATACAGATTGTTGAACTGACTGAAGTGGTTGAGTAAGAACAATAAAGCCAAAATTCCAAACCAACTTAGCAGGCTGACTCTGAGTGGATAGAAGAAGCCAATAAAGAAGCTGGCAAAGGTAAAGAGAGAAATAGAGCCAGGATTGATGGGTGTTATGGCAATCGCCAGTAATAGCATGACGCTGATGGGTCGATAAGCCACACGAGTATGGCAGCGATAGGCCCAAAAGTAGCTGTAAATAAAGGGAATAAGTACGGCTAAAATGAGTCCAATCTGCCAGCTCGGATAGGGCGTGACAAACAACGGGATCAGGTAAAACGCCAGGTTTATCAGGTAAACCCATGCGATTTTTTGTTCTATTTGCACTGAGTGTTGAGTCATAACGCTTCGCCTAAGGCCAATAGCTGGCTACCGATGGCAGGATTGGCCGCAAACGTCAGCCAATCCTTTTGCCTGTTCTGGGATTATTTTGCACTTATTTGCTGATTTTGCTGAAGTAAAAACTTAGCCCAACCATAATCTTTTTCCACTTGCAGCGCCTGTTGCCAATCTTCAATCGCCCCTTGGGTGTCGCCTAATTCCTGTTTTGCGAGTCCACGCCAAGTGTAAGCTTCGGCCTCACCCCAGCAAATGTCCTCGCAAGGTTGATTAAACCGTTCAATGGCGCTGCTGGCGAGCGTCTTGGCAACTTGCATGCTGCCACCAAACATGGCGGGCGTATTATAGGCGGCAATCGCTTTTACTAATGCGACCCGCGGATTAAGCGGTGCCAGCTGTTCGGCTTGAGCGATGGCATGGGCGGATTTGCTCCCAAGCTCGGCGCCTTTGCTGTTATCCAAGGCGATTTGCATGCCGTAAACGGACGATAATAGTGCGAGGGACTCGGCATCGGCTTGGGTATTGTTGATGGCTTCTAAGCTGGTTTGCGCCGAAGTTAAGGCCTGTTCCGCCAAGGTTTTTTGCCCCATAACATTGGCGGTGATGGCTAAACGATAGTTGGCATAGGCTGCTTCGTAATCCTGTGTTGTCGTGCTGAGCTGTTGTAATTTTTCGATATTCAAGGTGCTTGCCGCTTTGTCGACTTCTGCGATATTGAGACTCGAGTTGGAAGCCGCGAATACGGGCGCGCAGGCGAGGGCAAGGCTTGATAACAGTAAGAATGTTTTCATGGTATTTCCTTATTGAAGTGATAACCCATTGCTTGGGGACGGCTTCATTATCAGAAATACCTTGGCCTGAGTGCAGGCACAAAGGTCATCAATTGGGCATGACAAATGTCATGTCTTAGGCCTAAAAGTAAAACACCGGAGAAGCTCCGGTGTTTTGTAAGGCAAGGCGCAGCGTGTTAAACGACCGCTTGGGTGCTGGCTTGATTGACGAGGTAAACCATGTAGCCTAAGTAAGCGACAAGCAGCGTGACACCTTCACGGCGACCGATGCGTAGTCCCGACCAAGCGAAGGGTAAAATCACCACGGCTAAGGCAAGCATCACGATAAAGTCGAAGGATTGGAAACCTAAGGCTGATACTGGGTGCACAATCGCAGTCACACCTAAAATACCTAAAATGTTGAATAGGTTAGAGCCAACCACGTTACCGATAGCGATATCGCTCTCACCTTTGAGTGCCGCTAAAACAGAGGTCACTAACTCTGGCATGCTGGTGCCGATAGCGACAATGGTTAAGCCGATAATGACTTCACTCACGCCAAACACTTTAGCTAAATCGACCGCACCGTTCACAAATAAAATCCCGCCACCGACTAACATGCCGATGCCTACAACAATAAAGGCCACTGAGAGTAATGGGTTTTTAGGGCCTTCTTCGATGATTTCACCATCGGCATCTGTGGTATTTTTCGAGCTGAAATAGCTGAATACGAGGTAGCCAACAAGCAGCGATAATAAAATCACGCCGTCAATCAGGCTGAGTTCGCCGTCCAATAACAATCCCCAAAACAGCATAGAGGCGAGGATCATCAAGGGGATATCCCGTCTTACCATCTGTGACTGTACTTGAATCGGGCGAATAAGAGCTGTAATCGCCAAAATCAAACCAATGTTGGCGATGTTAGAGCCAATCACGTTACCCAGCGCAATGCCGCTATTACCTGCCAGTGCTGACTTGACACTCACCGCAAGTTCGGGCGCGCTGGTACCAAAGGCCACAATGGTTAAGCCTATGATGAGTGGCGTAATGCCAAGACGTAGGGCGATGGAGCTCGCGCCACGGACTAAGGCTTCTGCGCCTAAGGTTAAAATGATAAAGCCGCCGATAATTGAAAGTGCAATGAGCATTTTAGACTCTGTTAAACCTAATTAAGTGAATTGATTTAAGGTGTATCACCTTACGCTGACAGGCGCACATGATACGTGTTTTTCAAACGCTTTGACAGAATATGTCATAAAAAAGCACACCGAAAAGGTGTGCTTTAGAGGTGAGTGTCATTACGTCAGGATTCGATGGGTTATTTTGCAGATAACTCATCTTCCCAGCGTACTTGCGCACCGCGAATACCGTCGACACGTTCGCTAAATGCCTTCTCGAGCACATGACGTTTGATCTTCAGTGTCGGAGTTAGCACATCGTTTTCGATGGTCCAAGGCTCGTTCACGACCACAATCGCATCCACATGCTCATGGGACTCTAAATGTGGGTTCACGCTATCGAGGGTCGCTTTTAAAGATGTGCGAACTTCCTCGCGGGCTTGTAAGGTCGCGCCCTCGGAAAGTTGCACTAATGCGACGGGATGCGGCAGACCAGAACCAATAACGCAAATCAGCTCCACATGGGGATCCTGCGCGAGCTTACGTTCAATTGGCACTGGAGCGACGTATTTACCCTTAGCGGTTTTAAAGTTGTCCTTCACGCGGCCAGTGATAGTCACACAACCATCGGCATCGATAGCGCAGAGGTCGCCAGTATGGAAAAAACCATCGGGATCGAAGGCCGCTGCTGTTGCTTCGGGTTGCAGATAATAGGCCGTCATCAGGCCGGGACTCTTCAGTAGCAGTTCGCCGTCTTCACCCTGGCGGATTTGGCAATCCTGCACGGGTTTACCCACAGTGCCGATTTTGCGCACATCGAAGGGATAGTTGATGATGGAGTAAGCACAGTTTTCCGTCATCCCCCAGGCTTCGCAGATATCCAAGCCAATGCTGTGGTACCAGTGAATAAGAGAGGGCGGAATAGGCGCCGAGCCAGAGCCGAGTAAGCGGCAATGGTTGAGTCCTAACCCTTTGTGGATCTTGTGTTTTACTAGGCTGCTAATCAGTGGGATTTTTAGCAATAGATTGAGTTTGCCAACACCAATCTTGTCGATAATGTTCTTCTGGAACAGGCTCCACAGCCGTGGAACCGAGAAAAACACCGTCGGCTTAGCGCGCTGCACATCGGCAACGAAGGAATCTAAGCTTTCGACGAAGGCGACTGTGCTGCCAGAATAAAAAGACGAGCCTTCGATCGCCACGCGCTCGGTAATATGCGCTAACGGTAAGTAGGACAATAATCTGTCGTTGCCATTGGTACGCAGATCGCGCACCACGGCTTGGCAAGTCCAGCCATAGCTGGCAAACGTCTGAATCGCGCCCTTAGGTTGGCCCGTTGAGCCAGAGGTGTAAATCAGAGTCATGGTCTGATCAAGCTCAGGTAACGGCGCTTCAATCAGAGGGTTGCCCATCTTGAGCAGTTGTTCCCACTGATATTGGGCCGGCATGGTCTCATAGGGCATGGCAAGGCGGAGTAATTCGCCGCCGACGCCGGCTTCTTGATCGGCCCAGTGGTCGAGCTTGCCGAGGAAAATCGCTTTGGCACCACTATGTTGCAACACATAGCGGATAGTATCTGTATTGGCGGTGGGGTAGATGGGAACGCTGATATAGCCGCCGTGCATCAAGGCGAGGTCGGTAATAAACCATTCGGCGCAGTTTTTAGAGAGCACGGCAATCTTATTGCCCGGCTCTAAGCCTAAATGGCGCAGTGCACCCGCGAGTTGCTGCACTTTTTCTTGCACTTCATTCCACGTGAAATCAAGGTATTGACCCTTGATGGGCTGGCGCAAATAGATCTCATCCCCACGTGTATTCGCCCAGTGCGCCAACATTTCAACTGGCGTCTTAATCGCATTATCCATAGGCAATTCCCTGTTCTTTATTGTTATTTTAACCCCAACATAGGTGCCCAGTATGGCGAGTTTTGTGAGGCCACGCAAATAGTTTGCAAGATTGTAAAATCTTAAAATTGGCGGACTAGCCTATCGTTTGAGTATGAAATGAAAATGAACTTAATCACAGGTCAGAGCAGGAGCCGCGGGCACATTAGGCAATAAAAAAGGCGCCTAAGCGCCTCGTAAAATCGGTGGAAGCTTACAGCTCCATCACGCCGTCCATTTCGACTTGCGCATCCTTAGGCAGCTGCTTCACACCGATAGCGGCGCGAGCAGGGTAAGGTTGGCTGAAGTAACGGCTCATGATTTCATTCACTTTTGCGAAGTGGCTTAAGTCCGTTAGGAAGATATTGAGCTTAACGATATCGTTGATCGTGCCGCCAGCTGCGGTACAAACGGCCGTTAAGTTTTCAAACACTTGCACAACTTGCGCCTCAAAATCATCGCTCACGATTTGCATTGTGCTTGGCACCAGTGGGATTTGGCCGGATAAATACACTGTGCTGCCGACTTTAACCGCTTGAGAATAAGTGCCAATTGCCGCTGGGGCGTTTTCGGTCGCGATAATGATTTTTTCTGCCATGACGCTCTCTCTAAAGTAATGATCAACGATTACGGGATGTACGCAATACCTCGGGCAGTACCCGGATACGGCGCATCACGTTAGCTAAATGGATCCTGTCCTTCACCGAAATTCGCAGGTTAATCAAGTAAACGCGGCCATCGCGCTCTTCGGTGCTAAGGTTGTGAATGTTCGAGCCCTCGGCGGCGATAATCGAGGTGATCTTCGCCAGCGCGCCTTGGTGGTTAACAATTTCCACCCGCAGATTGGCTTGATACTCGACGCCTTCGACATTGTCCCACTGTACGGGAATGTATTTATCTGGCTCGCCTTGGTAACCGCGAATGTTAGCGCAGTTTTCCATGTGGACGACTAAGCCTTTACCTTGGCTCACGTGGGCAATCACCGCATCACCTGGGATGGGGCGGCAACAGTTAGCGAAGGTTACTAACATGCCTTCGGCGCCACGGATTGGCATCAGGTGGGAATCGCGGCTCTCTTGATTTTCTAAATTATCGCCAATCAAACGTTGGGCGATGACTATGCTCATGGCATTGCCAAGACCGATGTCGGCGAGTAAGGAATTTAAATTGGCGTGCTTGGTATCGCGCACGACTTTATCAATCTGCTCGGCAGGAATGCTATCGAGCTTGGTTTTACCCAGCGCATGGTTTAGCAAACGGCGGCCAAGGGCGATAGCATCGTCTGCTTTTAGGCTCTTAAGCACTTGGCGGATTTTGGCGCGGGCTTTACCCGTCACCACAAAGTTAAGCCAAGCGGCATTCGGACGCGCGCCTTTGGCGGTAATGATCTCAACGGTTTGGCCGGAGATTAATGGCTGGCTTAACGGATAAGCTTGGCGGTTAACGCGGGCGCCGACACAGGTATTGCCCACATCGGTGTGGACTTCATAGGCAAAGTCGACGGCGGTGGCGTTAACCGGTAATTCTAAAATGCGACCTTCGGGGGTAAAGACGTAAATCTCTTCGGGGAAGAGTTCGGTTTTAACGTTTTCCACGAATTCGAACGAGGTGCTGGCGCTCTGTTGCAGTTCCAGCAAGCTTTGCATCCACTTACGGGCACGCACTTGCGTGGTGGTGCCTTGACCATCGGCGCCGCCTTTATAAGCCCAGTGGGCCGCAACCCCTTTGTCGGCCATTTGATCCATATCTTCGGTACGAATTTGGATCTCGACGGGCACGCCGTGTGGGCCGAATAACGAGGTATGTAGCGACTGATAACCGTTGGCTTTTGGGATGGCGATATAATCTTTAAAGCGACCCGGACGCGGTTTATACAGGCCGTGCATAGCACCGAGGACGCGGTAGCAAGTATCGATGGAGTCGACGATGACGCGAAAGGCGTAGATATCCATTACCTCTTGGAACTGGAGTTCCTTGCTCTGCATCTTGTTGTAGATGGAGTAGAGGTTTTTCTCGCGACCTTTGACTTTGCCTTTAATGCCCGCATCGTTTAGGCGAGTTAATATCGCAGCTTCAATGCCTTGAATCAGTTCTTTACGGTTACCTCGGGCTGCTTTGACCACTTCCTTTAACACCCGATAGCGCATCGGATAATAGGCTTGGAAGCCTAAATCCTCTAACTCCGTCTTGATATTGTGGATACCGAGTCGGTTGGCAATCGGCGCGTAAATCTCTAAGGTTTCGCGGGCAATGCGGCGGCGTTTATCGGGGCGCAGTGCACCTAAGGTACGCATGTTGTGGGTACGGTCGGCAAGCTTGATGAGAATAACGCGGATATCCTGCGTCATCGCCATCATCATTTTGCGAAAGTTTTCCGCTTGGGCTTCTTTTTTATCGCGAAATTTCAGCTTGTCGAGCTTAGACACCCCTTCAACCAACTCTGCCACGGCTTCGCCAAATTGTTCGGCCAAGTCCTCTTTGGTGACATAGGTATCTTCGATGGTGTCGTGCAGCAAAGCCGCCATCAGCGTCTCGTGATCGAGACGCATCTCGGCGAGGATGCGGGCGACCGCAACCGGATGGGTAATATAAGGTTCGCCGCTAGTGCGCATTTGCCCTTCATGGGCATCACGCGCAACTTGGTACGCCTGCTTGAGCAATTCTACCTGTTCGGGTTCTAAGTAACCGGAAGCAGACTCCTTTAGACCTTCAAACAGATACAAGTGGCAGCTCTCCTTTACCCAAACAGGTGTGACTCAATTAGACTTATAGTGAACGGCCTTCAGCGATGGCGGCAACAGCTGCGATTTCAGCAGCTTCACGCTCACGCACTGATTGACGCTCGTCAGCATCTAAAGTGTGAGCATTCACTAAACCTAGTTCGATTTCACGCAGGGCGATAACCGTTGGCTTGTCGTTCATCTCTTCAACCATAGGGTCTTTACCCTGCACGGCGATTTGGCGAGCACGACGCGCCGCAACCAGGATCATATCAAAACGGTTGCCGATTTGTTCTACGGCGTCTTCTACAGTTACGCGAGCCATGTGTTGAAACTCCAGTTTATCTAGGGAAAAAATGACGCAAAATTGTACACTAAGGCAGTTAGCCTGCCAACAGATCGTTAAGCATATCATTTTGCGCGTGGATCTGACTAGCACCCGTTAAGCGTTGGCTGCGAATGATCGCCCGCAGATCGGCCAGTGCTGTGTCAAAATCGTCATTGACGATAATAAAATCATATTCTTTATAGTGCGACATTTCAGAAACCGCCTGTGCCATACGGCTGGCGATAACTTCCTGACTGTCTTGGCCACGGCCAGTGAGGCGACGTTCTAGCTCATCCCTTGAGGGCGGTAGAATAAATACACCAATGGCCTCTGGCATCACGGCTTTGACTTGCTGGGCGCCTTGCCAGTCGATATCGAGGAACACATCGATACCTTGAGTCAAAGTGTGCTCAATGACGTGGCGTGAAGTGCCATAGTAGTTACCGAACACTTCGGCCCACTCGAAAAAGGCATTTTGCTCGATCAGTGCTTTAAATTCTTCAACATTAACAAAATGGTAGTGCTGACCATTCACTTCACCAGGGCGAGGCGCACGGGTAGTGTGCGACACTGAAACCTGCATGTCGGCAGGTTTGTCTTTCAGCAGCGCCGAAATCAGCGAGGATTTACCAGCACCACTCGGGGCTGAAACAATAAATAAATTTCCGCGTGCGGTCATGAGCAAAATATCCAGTTGGTTAACGCAAGAAGGGCCCAGAAAGCCGAGCATTATACAGATTTTGACCTTAAAAACGCTAGCTAACAATGGCACTCAATTGGTGATTTTGTGGTCGACACGAATTTCCTCTGACGATTTTAGCGGTTAGGTGCTAGCTCGAGGTTGCTTGTTTCAAATCTCTACACATCAGCATCGGCTGGTAATCGAGGATTTAAGCCTGATTTAGTTTTAGATGGATATTATCGGCATTTTTATCCGTCTAGTGCCTTATAGCACTGACAATTGCGGCTAAATTCGTTACGCTCGTGCCTATGCGACATTGAGAGTCGTGTGCGCTAGGATTATTTCACTATAAAGGAAGGGTCGTGCTGTTAAAATCTCTTTTCTGCCTTCATGGGCGTGATTCCCGTCCCCGCTTTGTGGCCATCAGTGTTGGTGTGTATTTGAGCATTTCACTGGCTGTCGCCGCGTTTGGGGCGAACTTTTTAATGTATCTTTTAGCGTTAGTGGGCTTACCTTTGCTCGCCCTTACTGCGCTGCGCCGTTTAAATGATGCGGCTAAGCCTAAGGCCTTGGTTGCAGTCTTTATTCTGCCGCTACTGATTTTACTGGCGCTGTATATAGTGGCTGCGCCGCCCGTAGTCGCCATTCTAGGGCTGGTCTTGGGCGCTGGAGCGACCTTTTGGGGCACACGTTTAACCTCTCCCACCTTAGTGGAGTATCGTTTGGGCTATTATGGTCCAGCATTAGATATCCCAACCTCGCAGGCCGTTCCCCGTCGCCGAGTCGAGCCCGTATTAACACCAAAGGCTGCAGCGGCACAGAGTGCCGATGTCTCCCATGTTGCGCCGGATATTCCGGTATCGACAGAGGCCGAAACTTATTCCCATACTGAACCTACAAGCGCTTCCCCCGTTGTGGATGCCGACTTGGATGCCTTGCGCCAAGATGAACTGCGTTTCGATGCGTTAACTAAAATGACGCAAAATCCTGCTGATTTTGTCGTGCAAGATGCGTTACTCGAGGGCCACGCCGATTTTCGTCCTGCCAATCAGGGGCGAGTAGAGCAAACCCGCATTGACATCGCCGATGTGGATTTAGCCCAAGTCGATTTACAGGGCGCGGAATTTAAACGCGCACCACTCGACCCAGCCGAGCACAGTGATGAGCCGGTATGGCGTTTCGACCCCGATGAAGATACCGCAGCCTTTAACGATACTGAACATGCTGAAGAAGTGCGTCGTCGCCGCGCCGAGGCGAAAGAGTCAGGCTCAATGACTGAGCTGTTTAGAGGCGTTGCTGAGTTTTTTGCTCCCTATCGACGTTTTATTAAGTTGCCTTCTTTACCTAAGCTTGAGCGCCGTTATTGGTTGCCCGTCGGTGGTGGGGTAGGCGCTGTGTTGTTAGTCCTACTGGTGTGGGGATTGTGGCCCAATAGCGATGAGTCACAGGCTGAAGAAGCTGCTCCTGTCGTGCCCTCTGCGCCTATTGCCGCAAGCGATCGTGTAACCTTAGATATGCCCGATGGTTTTTCGGTGGCGTTAGAGCAAGATGTGTTAATTATTCGCTGGTTAGGTGAACGTGGTAAGCCGCAACAGCTGTGGTCTATTGCTACGGCCAAGGGCGATAAGAGTTGTAGCGCGCTGGTGTTTAATAATGGCACTGAGTATCGCACGATCAGCGTGGATTTGCTTGCCGATTCGGCAACGGAGGCGCGTTTCACGCCGCTGGATACGGCCAATATCATCACAGATCTGGCTCGTCGTGGCAGTATCGGTTTATGTGGTTACAAGTTCAGCCTCAAGGGCAGCCAAGCAGTTTTAGAGCCTAATCGCAATTTTGGTAATTATTTAGCCCGTTAAATCGATAAAATTCTAGTCAGGACTAGAGGGGTAGATTACACTTTTGCTCCTCTTTTTCTCCAATCTTGTTTTAAATGCGCTCGCATAGCCGATTGCGGCGAGGTTCGGGAAAATATCTTTAATACGAACTGAACACTAATCCCACATGAATACAGATTTGACCTTAGTCATTATGGCGGCAGGGCTAGGTAGTCGTTTTGGCGGCGATAAGCAATTGGCCTCCCTCGGTCCTGCGGGCGAACCCATGTTGGTGTTATCGATACAGTCGGCGATCCGCAGCGGATTTAAGCGTGCAGCGCTGGTTATCCGCCCAGAATTGGAAGCGGAACTCCTTGAGCTATTGATACGCTTTTTGCCGGCAGACTTTGAGTATCACTTCTGTTATCAGTCGCTCACCGATTTACCCGCCGAAGCGCAGCTTGCGGATGTGAGCCATCGTTTAAAGCCTTGGGGAACTGCTCATGCCCTGTGGTGCGCCCGTGATAGTGTTAATGGGCCAATGGCTGTGATCAATGCCGATGATTTTTATGGCGACAGCGCCTTTGCTTCTTTAGCGAAGGGATTAACCGCAAGGCCCCATGATTGGATGATGGTGGCTTATCCGATTGAGCTGACCTTGTCCGAGCACGGTGGCGTGAATCGTGGCTTATGCCAAGTGGAGCAGGGGCAACTGCGCTCCGTCGCCGAATGGTTGAATATTGAAGCCCAAGATCATGGTTTTATCGGTGAAGGCCCAGAGGGATTGGCACCGCTTCCTTCGCAGTCGCTGGTCTCTATGACCTGTTGGGGCTTCTCGCCAAGCATATTTGATGTTATTAAACGTGAATTAATCGAATTTATCGAACAACAAGGCCAATTGCCTAAATCTGAATGCTATTTGCCCGCCGTGGTTCAGGCGGGAATTGAGCAAGGTGTGCCCGTGTTTGTCGATGTGGCCAGCGAACCTTGGCTCGGTGTGACCTATCCGCAGGATACTGTCTGGGTAAAGCAAAAATTAATGGAGTTATTGAGTGATAAAACTCATTAGGCAGTCTGTGTTGCCTCATTTTGGAATTGAAGCTGACGAGGCAAAAATCTCAGCGTTAGGGAATGGTCATATTAACGATACCTTGTTAGTGCGTTGGCCCTCGGGTGAATTAGTTCTGCAACGTATTAACACCCAAGTGTTTAAGACGCCACAGGCATTGGTAAGCAATGCCGATAAAATTAGCCATCATTTGTGTGCTAAGGCATTACAACAGCAATATGGCTTGCAGGTTGTGAGTCCTTGCCTTACCCAAGAGGGTGAGCTGGCTATCGACTTGGGGGAGCAGGGTTTTTGGCGTGCCATCAGTTATTTGCCCCACAGTTTAAGTATCGAAGTGGTGAAGTCTGAAGCCGAAGCCGAAATGGCGGCTAAGGCCTTTGGTCATTTTGCCTGTGCCTTGAGTGATTTCGACGCCACTCAGCTTGAGGATGTGATCCCGCAGTTTCATCACTTGCCGGGACGGATGGAAATGCTGCGCCAAGCGGTGCAGCAGGATAAGGCTAAGCGGTTAGATTTATGCCGTAACTGGGTCGATTACGCTCTGTCACAGCAGAGTTTATTAGATGAGCTCGCCGATATTTCGCCACAGCTCCCGCTACGTATTTGTCACAACGACACTAAAATCAACAACATGCTGTTTGATAAGCGCGACATGTCGAGCATGGCAATTATCGACCTCGATACTTGCATGAAAGGGCATTTGATGTATGACTTTGGCGATATGGTGCGTACCTTCTGCTCGCCCGAAGCCGAAGATTCGACCGCCCTTGAGAATGTCAAAGTGCGCCAATCCATCTTTGCCGCCATTTGCCGTGGTTATTTAAGTGAACTGGGCGAAGTGTTAACTGAGGTCGAAAAACGTAGCCTCTGGCTCGGGGCACGAGTGATTTGCTTGATGATTGGCGTGCGTTTTTTAACGGACTATCTGAATGGTGACGTGTATTTCCACGTGCACCGTGAGGGCCATAATCTGGATAGAGCGGCGAATCAGTTTACCTTGTATCAAAGCCTGCTCGACCAAGAGGCTGAACTTAAAGCCTGTTTCTAGTCTGCTTTCTGTTAGCAAACGCCCCATTTGGGGCGTTTTGTTTTTTACTTATATACGACATAATTGCAACATCAAAACCCCTCAGTCTCATATGGATTTGGCTTGTAATGGGCACCCTAGAAGCTCCCACTGCATTAACGTGTTCGCGCCGTAGTGCTAGAAATCTCTGGTTAAGATGCACTCTGCGCCGCTCGCAGCAGGAAGCCGTGGCTTCATCGATGATGACGGCGACGAGTGATAACTTTTTCAATGCTTACGCAATTTTTCTCGGTGCCAGTCTTGCGCAAATGGGCTTTGTTACTGGTTTACCGCAGCTCTTCGGGGCGATGTCACAGTTAGTTTCTGTCTGGTTAGCGAGCCATTTTTCCCGTCGCGGGTTTATCGTTTGCTGCGCCGCTTTGCAGGCGGTTGTGGTATTGGCGATGGGCGGGTTAGCGGCCTTTCGCCCCGATCATGCAGTGTGGATATTTATCGCGCTTGCCGTCGGGTATCACGGTTTTATTAATCTTATTCAACCCCATTGGCGTGCTTGGATGGGGTCGATCGTGCCCGAGCGTCGGCGTGGTACTTTTTTTGCGGCGCGCACCCGCTTAACCATGGGCGCATCCTTAAGCGTATTCTTTATTGGCGGTGGGATTCTTACCTTTACCGATTCGCTGCAAATGGCTTGGTTAGGCTTTACCTTACTGTTTTCAATAGCGGCCATGGGGCGTTTTGTCTCGGCTTGGTTGTTATTGCAAATGCACGACCCGGATCCGCGCGAGGCCAAGCAGCGGGGCGTTTTTATCCAAACCATTCGCAATTTTCGCGGCGCATGGAAGGATAAAACCTTTCGCCAGTACAGCTTGTTTGTGGCCAGTATGCAGGCGATGGTCGCCATATCGGCGCCGTTTTTCGCCGTGTATATGCTAGAAGACCTGCACTTTAGCTATATCGAATTTGTGCTCGCGAGCGTGGCCTCTATAGCGACTCAGTTTGTGACGTTGAAATTTTGGGGGCGATTTAGCGATCAATTTGGCAATCGTTTGGTGATGATTATTACCAGTTGCATGATCCCAAGCTTGCCGCTACTGTGGCTGTTCTCGGATAACTATCTGTATATTCTCCTCATTCAGGCATTTTCGGGCCTCGCGTGGAGCGGCTTTACCTTAAGTACTGCCAATTACCTTTATGATATTCGTCCCTTTCGCAGTGACTTTGCGACCTATGCGGCGCTGCAAGCGTCACTCAGCGCGGGATTGGTGTTTGTGGGGGCGATGGTTGGTGGCACTATTGCCTCCCATGCGGCGGACTTTTTAGTCTGGTCGGGTTGGAATACTTGGCTCAGTAGCCCGATTTTTGTGGTGTTTTTAGTATCGACCATATTGCGCGCATTTGTGACACTGTGGTTTATTCCGCGCTCGGTCGAGCCCAAAGTCAGGCCAAGGCCGCAGTTACTACAACTTATCTTCCGTATCCGCGGCTTTAATGCGATTTCGGGCGTGAGTCTCGACTGGTTAACTGTGGTAAAGCGCCGAAATACCCCTGATTAGCTTTACTATCCGTTAGGGTTTTAAAGCTTATAATCGAAGAACTTACGTTTTTCAGGCCCCGAGGCATTGGCGCTGATCTTATTCGGGTGTTTATATTCATCCCAACTAGCCACATTGCGGCCGACATTGAGTTTAGGAAAGTTCTGTTGGTTTTCGGCGCTGGCTAAGCCCATAAATGCTAATAGCTGGGCGAAGGCGCCTTGCTGGCTCACATCGACTGATAAGAAGTCATCTCGGCCGGCAAAATAGTCCAACACGCTTTGTTTATGGCGCAGATAACAATCGATAAGATGTTGTTCATCTTGCGGGTTTTCAACCAAACCGACACCAAAGCTATGGCGAAAACTGCGCTTCATAATCGGGTGGAATCGGCCGGTTTGCACATCTAAATGTGGCAGCATTCGACTGAGTAACATCTGCATCGACGGCACCCAAGATTCTAGCTCTCGGTCAAGATAGACAAACTTGGCTTTGGGGAATAATCCATCCAACTGTTTGAAATCGCTAAAACAAGGCGTATCGGAAATTGCATCCGCCTGCATAAAGGCTTCTTTGGTAAAAGCCATGTGCGCCACTTTTAAGCCTTGCTCCAATAAGGCCACGCTCACGCTTGTCGTCCCAGTGCGGGGCAGCCCCATGATAATCAGCTTCTGTTTTTGCTCGGCAGCATGCGATTCATGCATGATGGCACTCGGCTTGATTGCATTTGGCTCGATTGTACTTGGCCTAGTGTCATTTGATTTAGTCGAATCGCACTGTAGTTGATTGAGCCGTACATCTGCGCGATAGTCACGCCCTTGAGAATCGGGAAGGGTGGTAATAGTTGCGTTATCAGGCATGGATTGGGCTCTGCATTCTTGTCAGCGTGGTCGCGATGGGTGTGTAAATGAGGTTTTTACATGAGTGTTTATCAACGTTGGCAGTATATCGCAGTGAGTCGGTTTTGGCAGCGCAAAGCTGTCGTTACGTCGGTATTGCTTTGTAGAGGCAATCAACAGCATAAATCCCTTTATACTAGAAGCATTTGGGCAAGATGAGGCGATTATCTGCATTATTTGCCTCATTTTTCGAGGCGAACAGGTTTGTTAATTGACTCATAATGTGAGTAGAATAGGCTTGTTATTTGACTCATGGGGTAGGATATGTGGATTTGGCAGCAAGCCGATTGGCCTAAATTTCATTGGAATATCAGCAGAGTTGACGCCCTGCTACGTCAGGTATATTTCAATCAGGGCCAACTGCTCGGCAAGCAAATGCTAAGTCACGACGACGGCCAGTTAACCTCAGCCGCAGCACTCGACACCTTACTCGCTAACATTATCCACTCCAGTGCCATTGAAGGTGAAAAGCTCAATGCGGCTTCGGTGCGCTCATCCTTGGCTAAAAAACTCGGCGTGTCCGAAGACAAACCGTATCCGACCACAGTACAAACCGATGGTTTGGCTGACATTATGCTCGATGCCTTAAAAAATTTAGATACAGAGTTAACCCGTGAGCGGATATTAGGTTGGCATAAACAGTTATTTCCTCAGGGTTATACGCTGTTTAACCCCGTTATTGGTGGAGTGCTACGTGGCGATACGCCTATGCAAGTTGTCTCTGGCCGGATTGATAAACCAACGGTGCATTTTGAGGCCCCCTCTCGAGCGACTTTGGACGCTGAACTCTCGCAGTTTATCGAATGGTTTAATGCATCAAGGCAAGGTCTGGGTATCGATCCGCTTATCCGTGCGGCGATAACTCACCTTTGGTTTGTGACTCTGCATCCGCTTGATGACGGTAATGGGCGCATCACGCGTTTATTGACTGATTTAGCTTTGGCGCAAGCGGAAAAACGCTCAATTCGTTTTTACGCTATGTCGGTCAGTATTCTGGCCCGTCGCCAAGCCTACTATGACATTTTAGAGTCCACTCAAAGGGGAGATGTCGATATTACTCCTTGGTTAGTATGGTTTTTTGAAACCCTCAATGATTGCTTACTCAATGCGATGGCAGAGGTGAACAAGACTCTGCGGAAAACGCAGTATTGGCAAAATCTCGATCAATCCTTATTGAGCCAAGAGCAAGCCAAAGTGCTCAATCGGATGTTAGATGGCGATTTTGAATTAGGGATGAATAGTAGCCAGTATCAAAAGGTCGCTAAGGTGAGTCGCGCCACCGCCACCCGTCACCTTGCGCAAATGGTCGAGCAAGGCTTTTTAGTGAAAGCCGACGCTGGCGGCCGAAGTACAAGGTACTTATTGCCGAGTGGGCAGTAGAAGCTAGTTTGCTTTTGTGGGGGAAATGCTCGCCTGCCTAACATATTTCCCGCGTGTAATTACAGCCTTTATCGTAAAAAATCGATTAGTTTAAAGCCTAGGCTATATTAACTCTCTATCGCAAAAGATAAAGCCATCCCACAAATCGCAATTTGAATCAAATTGTTATGTGGTATATTCGCTACAACTTTGATTGTTTGTCTAGGGGCATATCTGGCTATGGAACAGGTCGGGATTTATGAAAAGCTTATTACTCAACTCCTTGAGCAGCGCTTAGATAAGAACATATTTTTTGTTGGAGAAAGGAAGCTAGAAGTTGCTGAGGCAAGTATTTGGCTCTCACGTTTTCTGACTAAAGTAATTGAATATGTGATTAATTCAGTTCCCGCCGATGAAAACCAAGTCTTCAATCAAATCAGTTTGGCTAACCGGTTAGTGATGTGGCTCAAAGAGCACATTAACGATGATGATTTTATTAATGAAAATCTTATCGATAGCCAAGGTCGGATCCTCACGGCTCTTTTTAACAAACAAAATCCGATAGCGACTGATTTACCTAAATATACGGCCGCCATATTTCCATTAACGGGACTCACTCAGAGTGAGCTTTTTTGCGGGAGTAATGCGGGATTATCACTTGAAAGTGAGCTTAAACGTGAGATCCGATCATCGGATAAAATCTATTGGCTGGTGTCATTTATCAAGTGGGCGGGGATTCGCATCTTCAAAAATGAACTTGAGGAATTTACACGCAGCGGTAAAGAGTTACGCATCATCACTACATCCTATATGGGCGCGACGGATGCTAAAGCCGTCGAGTTTCTAGCTAGTTTACCCAATACCCTAGTCAAATTAAGTTACAACACAAAACGTGAAAGGCTGCATGCAAAGTCCTATTTATTTTTACGAAATACGGGGTTTCATACCGGTTATATCGGTTCTTCAAATTTATCGCATTCTGCATTAACCAGCGGGCTTGAGTGGAACCTTAAGATCACCACCCAAGAAATTCCCCACATCATTGATAAATCACTCAGTACCTTTGAAACTTACTGGGAATCGAACGAATTTGAGCTTTTTAGCGGTGATGCGAGCAGTAAAGAAAAATTAAACAATGCGCTCAAAGAAGCGAAAGGCAGTGGCACTGAACCGAGCTCATTTCATTTTGACATTAAGCCGTTTGCGCATCAGCGAGAAATCCTCGAACAGCTTGCAGTAGAGCGAAGCATTCATGGTCGTTTTAAAAATCTCATCGTCGCGGCCACAGGCACGGGTAAGACTATTATATCTGCGTTCGATTTCGCGCAGTTTTATAAGCAACATCCAGAAGCCAATTTTCTATTTGTTGCCCATAGGCAAGAAATTTTACAGCAAGCCCTCGGTGCTTATCGCGGTGTGTTAAAGAACAATCAATTTGGCGAGTTATGGGTGGCAGAGCATATACCAAATAGTTACAAACACTTATTCGCATCTATCCAAAGCTTGAATCTGCAACTTGATAACTTGCCATTAGCGGCTGATTTTTATGATTATATTGTTATTGATGAAGTTCATCACGTTGCTGCGAGTAGTTACCGAGGACTATTAGAACATTTTGAGCCGACGATTTTACTTGGGTTGACGGCAACCCCTGAACGGCATGATGGTGTCGATATTCTGGCTGACTTCTGCGGTGTCATTGCCGCCGAAATACGTTTACCCGAAGCTATTAATCAAAGGCATTTATGTCCTTTTCAATATTTTGCGATTGATGATGAGACCGATCTTCGCAAGTTACATTGGAGTCGTGGCCGATACGACGTCGCTGAGCTGAGCAATTTATACACTCACAATGAACAACGCGTGACGCGTATTATTCGTAGCCTAGCTGAAACCGTAAATGATATTGGCAATATTAAGGCGTTAGCCTTTTGTGTAACCAAGGAACACGCCGAGTATATGGCGAAGAAGTTCAATTTGGAGGGGATCAGCGCCGATGTACTGACCAGTGATAATAGCTCTGAACGGCAACAAAAGCGGCAGAGCTTAGTTAGTGGCAAATTATCCATTTTGTGTGTGGTGGATATTTTTAACGAAGGTGTCGATATTCCAGAAGTGGATACCTTGTTATTTTTACGGCCAACGGAAAGCTTGACCATATTCCTGCAACAACTTGGGCGAGGGTTGCGTCTCACCGATGATAAACAATGCTGTACCGTATTAGATTTTGTTGGCAATTCACGCGATGAATATGATTTTTCTCAGAAATTTAGAGCGTTAGTCGGTAAAACCAATCAGTCGATTAAAGATGAAATTCTCAATGATTTTCCGCATCTACCGCTAGGGTGCCGAATTGAACTTGAAGAGAAAGCGCAGTCGATGATTTTGCGTAATATTAGCCGCGCAACGCTCAATGCCAATCGATTAACCAGTCTAATGGCAAACTTTAAACATCAAACTGACTTGCCGCTCACGCTAGGCAATTTTTTACGCATGAATCCGCAAGTGAGCCTTGAAGATATTTATCGCATAAAGATTAATGGCCAAAGTGGATGGACCTTTTTAGTCGAGGCTGTACAGGGAGAAAAGATTGCAGAACCTGCAGTTCAGCCGGGTTTAGCCAAGGCATATTATCGTGCGATTAACTTCCACTTACTCAGTTGCACGTCATTATCCTATTTAAAATTTATCAAGCAGTTATGCGAAAATGATTTTGTCTTTAATGGGGTGGATCCTATTCAAAATCAGTTTGCTTTGATGTGTCATTACAACTTTTGGGATAAATCAGGTACGGCTTTAAACGTTAACAGTTTAGCGGCTAGCTTGCTGATGTTACGCAATAAGCCGTTGCAAGAAGAGTTGTTGTCTGTTTTGGCGATACTGATTAACCGGATACACCATCAAGAAATGGATTTGGAATTACTCCAACCCACAGCGTTGAAAGTGCACTCTCGTTATACTCGTGAGCAAATTTTAGCGGCGATGGGTGCAAGCACATTTGCTGCTAAATCGCCTTCAAGGGAAGGTGTACTTGCGATTAATGAGCAAAACCTTGAATGTTTATTTGTGACGTTAAATAAATCAGAGAAGCAGTTTTCACCGACAACCATGTATCACGACTATGCGATTAGTGAACATCTATTCCACTGGCAATCGCAAAATAGCGCAAGGCCAGAACTAGGTAGAGGTCTGAGTTATATTGAGCAACAAAAGCTGGGAAAAACCGTGTTGCTGTTTGTTCGAGAGCAGTCAAAAGATGAAAATGGCCGCACTATGGGATTTGTTAATTTTGGCAAAGTGCATTATGTCAGCCATAACGGCTCACAACCCATGAATGTCACATGGCGATTAGAACAGCCAATCCCTGATGTAATGTGGCATGACGCGGCTAAATTGGCTGTGGGTTAAATATTACTTCCTAGATTTTTCCCAACTTCTCCATTAAAAACTCAATCAATACCGTCACTTTGGTTGGGAGGTATTTTCGCTGCGGATATACGGCATAAATACCATGTTCGGGGAGTGGAAAGTCAGCCAGTATCGTTTGTAAACGCCCTGCCTGTAGATCGGACTCAACAATAAAGCGTGGTAGGTTGGCGATACCGAGTCCATCGAGACAGGCTAGATGGATGGCATCGCTATTATTAACCTGATAGTTCCCTTTGGGTTGGATGCGTTGCATGCCATCGGGACTGTGGAAGCTCCATTCCACACCGTCTTGAAAGTAACTGTAAAACAAGCAGTTGTGTTGAGTTAGCTCGTTAGGAACTATGGGTAAACCGTGCTGCGCTAGATATGCGGGGGACGCGCAAATTACGCTCAAACAAGGGACAATTTTGCGGGCGATAAGGCTGGAGTCGGGCAGTTCGCCAATTCGAATGGCCAGATCGAAGCCGCCTGCGATTAAATCAGTGGTCTTATCATCCATTTGCATTTGCAGTTGAATATCGGGGTAACGTTTTAAAAACTCAGCGATTAAAGGCGCAATATACAAGCGGCCAAATACCATAGGCACGGAAATTCGCAGATTGCCTTTAGGCGTTTGCTGCAGCTCGGAGATTGCATCCAATCCTTCTTGGGTAAGCTGCACAGCGGGGCGAATATATTCGAAATAGCGCGCGCCAGCATCCGTCAGGCTCAAACTGCGAGTGGTACGTTGTAATAGTTGAATCCCTATGTGTTGCTCCAGTTGCGTAATACGCTTGCTGATGGCCGATTTGCTCAGCCCAAGTTTTTGTCCTGCGGCGGAAAAACTACCGCATTCCACTACAGAGACAAAAATGGGTAGGGCAGAAAAATGATCCATCAAAGGGCTCCAATGTTGTGGCTGTGAGGTTTTATGCTCAGGCTGATCTGCGGCAATGATAACCCGTGTTGGAGCACTCCTCTGGAAAGAGGTGCCTGAGCGAATCTAATTACTGTTGAGATATGCTCAACAATGGGTTTCATGTATGCGGTATTATCAATCTTAAACCAAGATAGTAGCCTATTTTGCAACTAAAAACCTATTCCCTTGGTGTTGAAGGCGCTAAAGCAGTATTGGCAGATAGACTTGCTAACTATGCTCTGTTTTTTGTGTGCCTTCGCGTTAGATTTTGGGTGTTGTATAGTACTGTGCTGCTTGTCTTGACGGATTAAGCCGTGCCTTTAGTGTGTCGTTAGGAGTCGTATGTCATCTTTAACCCCGAATCATGCTGCCGCTTTACCCTATACTTGGGTGCTTTTCGATGCAGATGAAACTCTCTTTTATTTCGATGCTTTCGAAGGGCTTAAGCGTATGTTTTCAGGCTTTGGTGTCGATTTTACTCGGGTCGATTTCGAAGAATATCAAAGTGTAAACAAGCCGTTATGGGTTGCGTATCAGGATGGCAAGATCAGCGCCGCCGAACTGCAAACCATACGTTTTGAGCCATGGGCGGCAAAGCTTGCGCTGACCCCGCAAGTCTTAAACAGTGCATTTTTAACGGCGATGGCCGAGATTTGTGCGCCCTTGCCCGGCGCCCGAGAATTATTGGCCGCGCTGCAGGGAAAAGCCAAAATGGGGATCATCACCAATGGTTTTACCGAGTTGCAAACAGTGCGTTTAGAGCGTACTGGTTTACAGCATCATTTTGATATTTTAGTGATTTCAGAAAAAGTGGGCATGGCTAAACCCGATGTCGGTATCTTTGAATACGCCCTCGAGTTGATGGGCCAGCCCGCGCGCGAACAAGTGTTGATGGTGGGCGATAATCCGCATTCAGATATTCAAGGCGGCATCAACGCGGGATTCCACACCTGTTGGTATAACGTCCATGGGCACGCAGCCCCCGCAGGTATTCGCCCGCACTTTCAAGTCGCCTCCCACCATGAGCTACAGCAGAAGCTCATGCCATTACTCGCTTAGCCTCCAAAAAACCAAAAGCCCTTTAAAAGGGCTTTTGGTTTTAGATAACACAAGCAACATTATTCTACGTTCTGGATCTGCTCGCGCATTTGTTCGATGAGTACTTTGAGCTCGACGGCGGCGGCGGTGATTTCGGTGCTAATGGATTTTGAGGCGAGGGTGTTAGATTCGCGGTTAAATTCCTGCATCATAAAATCTAAGCGACGGCCTTCGCTGCCACCTTTTTTGAGGATGCGGCGGGCTTCGGTGACATGAGCTTCGAGTCTGTCCATCTCTTCGGCCACATCTTGTTTTTGTGCTAATAGGATCATCTCTTGCTCGATGCGGGCGGGGTCGAGTTCACCTTTGATCTCAGCGAGGCGATTAGTGAGTTTATCGCGCTGATACTCCATCACTTTAGGCATGTGCTCGCGCACGATAGCGATTTGTTCTTCGACGCCTTCTAAACGGCTTAACAGCATGTCTTTAATCGCTGCACCTTCGCGGCCACGGGCTTCGATAAACTGGTCTATCGCTAAATCGAAAGCCGTTAATAGCTCGGCGCCTATGGCGTCCATATCTTGCTCTGAGCTTGAGAGCACGCCTGGCCAGCGTAAAATGTCAGTCAGGCTGACTTCGCCTTGGCCGGCTTCTTGTTTTAACCAGCTGGCAGCGTCGAGCAACTGCTTGGCTAACCCTTGGTTTAATTTGAGTTCGTTATTGCTGTTATCGGCTAACTCGTAGCGTAAATTGACCTCGACTTTACCGCGGCTTAAGCGTTTACGCAGGCGATCGCGCAGTACGGGTTCAAAGCTGCGGAATTGTTCTGGCAGACGTAGGTAAGTTTCGAGATAACGCTGGTTGACTGAGCGAATTTCCCAAGAGGCAGTGCCCCATTGTGCTTTGTGCTCGATGCGAGCGTAGGCTGTCATGCTTTGGATCATGGGATTGTCCTGATGGTTGAATCGTCATATTGATAGGCGATTATAGAGTCAATGGCTTTAGGATTAAAGGCATACAGTATACTGCGAAGGGAAAGCTTGAGTTGTAAATGGCGGAGTTTGCCAGAGAATTGCCCTAGGCATGGCATCCTCAGGCACAAATCCCTATAATATGCAGCCAAAATCGGTCAATGACTCAGAATACAGGAATCTCGCATGCGTCCAAGTAACAGAACGCCAGCACAAACACGTCCCATCACTATCACTCGCCAGTTTACGGCCCACGCCGAAGGTTCTGTGTTAGTGGAGTTTGGCGAAACCAAAGTACTTTGTACCGCCAGTTTTACTGAGGGTGTGCCACGTTTCCTTAAAGGTCAGGGACAAGGCTGGGTGACGGCGGAATACGGTATGTTGCCACGTTCAACCCACAGCCGTATGGACCGTGAAGCGGCTCGCGGCAAGCAATCTGGTCGTACTCAAGAGATCCAGCGTCTGATTGGCCGTGCACTGCGTGCTTGCGTCGATATGAAAGCCCTTGGTGAAAACACTATCGTTATTGATTGTGATGTGATCCAAGCCGATGGCGGTACTCGCACCGCATCTATCACAGGTGCCTGTGTGGCTCTTGTGGATGCACTGAACTGGGCCCGTGGTAAGGGCATTATCAAGTCTAACCCACTGAAGTTTTTGATTGCTGCGGTCAGCGTAGGTATCTACAACGGTGAAGCGATCAGCGATCTCGAATATGTGGAAGACAGCGCGGCCGAAACCGATATGAACGTAGTCATGACGGAAACCGGTAAGATTATTGAAATCCAAGGTACGGCCGAAGGTGAGCCGTTTAGCCATGAAGAATTGATTGAGCTTCTCGGGTTGGCGAAGAACAGTATTCGCGAAATCGTCGATGTGCAGAAAGCCGCATTGAATTAATTGTTGTTGATAAGAAGCCCCGTTATGGGGCTTTTTATTAAATCAATATTGCTATAACCCAATAAAAATAGAACGTTAAAGTCGTAAGGAGAGATTGTGAAAGCCTATCAACGTGAGTTTATTGAATTTGCCCTAGAGCGTCAGGTACTGCGATTCGGTGAGTTTACCCTTAAATCGGGCCGTATCAGTCCTTATTTCTTTAATGCGGGTTTATTCAATACTGGACGGGACCTTGCGCGTTTAGGACGTTTTTATGCGGCGGCGTTAGTGGATTCCGGCATAGAGTACGATCTGTTGTTTGGCCCTGCTTACAAAGGTATTCCGATTGCGACCACAACTGCGGTGGCCTTGTGCGAACACCACTATATCGATATTCCCTACTGCTTTAACCGTAAAGAGAAAAAAGATCACGGTGAAGGCGGCAGCTTAGTCGGTAGCGAGCTTAAAGGTCGGGTGATGCTGGTGGACGATGTGATCACCGCAGGTACGGCGATTCGTGAGTCGATGGAAATCATCGAGGCTCATCAGGCTCAGCTGGCAGGCGTATTAATCGCGCTGGATAGACAAGAGAAGGGCAAGGGCGAACTGTCGGCCATCCAAGAAGTTGAGCGTGATTTTGGCTGCGGTATTGTGGCGATCATCAAACTGGCCGATCTGATCAGCTATCTGTCAGGAAAACCGGGTATGGAAGCGCAACTGGCAGCGGTAAGCCAGTACCGTGAGCAGTATGGCATCGAGGCCTAATAAGGCTTAAGCGGGTTATAAACCGCTAAAACAAAAACGCTGCGATTCATCAAGAATGGCAGCGTTTTTTTATGCACTGATTAAATTTAACAGCTTATTTGGATTGATTTAAAAACTCGGCACGGGTGGCGGGGTTAGATTTAAAAATCCCCCCTAGGGCGGTGGTCGTGGTGGAGCTGGTGGAGTCCATCACGCCGCGGGATTTTACGCAGTAATGCACCGCATCCATTTTCACTGCGACGTCTTTGGTTTCGAGTAGGGTTTGCAAGGCAACTAACACTTGCTGAGTTAAACGCTCTTGTACCTGCGGACGCTGGGAGAAGAAACGTACTATGCGGTTAATCTTTGATAAACCGATAATTTTCTTACGTGGAATATAAGCGATTGTCGCTGTGCCATCGATAGTGACTAAGTGATGCTCACAGGTACTGGTTAGGCTGATGTCCTGCACGCGCACCATCTCATCAAAGCCCATTTTGTTATCAATGACAGTGATCTTCGGGAAGTTCTCATAGTCTAAGCCGGAGAAAATTTCGTCGACATACATTTTGGCGATGCGGCGTGGAGTATCGGCAAGACTGTCATCGGAAAGATCCAGTGACATTAGCGTCAGGATTTCCTTCATATGGAATTCAATCTTGTCCTTACGCTCTTCAGGCGTAAACACATTGGGGAGCATGGGGGTTTCAAGTCCGCGTTCTTGTAGGGCGGCTTGTACTTTTACTGCTGCTTCACTTAATGCCATCTTATCCTCCACTACTGCAGTAGCGGCTATCACTGAAAACCTAGCACCCTAAACTGAGTTTGTACAATGGGTGAACTCAGGTACAAATCGACTGGTTCTTATCTGGGTAAGAACAAGGTGGGGGAGAATAGCGCGAATTGCGGATAATTCATACCAAAAAACGCTCACGCTGAAGATGAAAAAGCCGATAGTCCTTATCGATTATCGGCTCCTTGAGGCGCTAAAACATCATTATCTTGATGAAGATAGTAGTTATTTTAGTGAGTACTAAAGTTTAAGGTTGGTTTTTAAGAAGCTTAGCATCTGATCGTAATACTTGGCTCTATGGCTATCATCATAAAAACCATGGCCTTCGTTATCCATCACCAGTTTTTGATAGGGATAATTATGGGCCTTGAGGGCTTTTTCGAGTGATTCGAGTTGCTCAATCGGCGCTCGCTCATCGTCACCGCCGTGCACCAGTAAGAGGTTCGCTTTTAATTTAGCTACGTTCTCAGAGGGAGACATGGCTTTTAGGATGGCTTTATCTTGGCCAAGTACGTCCTTAAGATAGCTTGTGCCTGAACGTGTTCTGGCGACGTCACCTTCATCAAACATCAATTCCAGATCATACACACCGGCAAACCCAACCGCGCATTTAAACATATCGGGTGCTAATACCGCACTTTGCAAGGCGCTATAGCCGCCAAAGCTACCGCCTGCGATACACACCCGTTCCTTATCGGCAAGGCCTTGGTCAATCACATATTGAGTGGCATCGATAATATCGTGCTGAATATCCGAGCCCCATTTTTGATAGCCAGCTTGCTCGAAGCGCTCGCCATAACCACCTGAGCCACGGAAGTTTACCTGCAACACCGCCATACCATTTTGAGCAAGTAGTTGGTTTTGTGAGTCAAACCCCCACCAGTCACGAACGCCATGGGGGCCACCATGGGGATTGACGACCAGAGGTAAATTTTTGGCTTCTTTTCCATTGGGTAAGGTTAAGTAGCCATGGATTTTCTGGCCATCACGGTTAGTGAAACTAATTGGTTTAACCTCCGCCATTTTTTCGGGGTCGAGCCATTTACGGGCGGCTGCCAGATACTCTAGCTTGAGCTTTTTCGTATCAAACAAATAGTAATCACCGGGATTGCGATCGTTAAATGCAATCACCACCAATTGTTCGCCATTACGGGTTTCGCTGACGATTTGCACTTGATGCCCCGGCAGGGCCGCGAGTAAATCCTTAAGCAGTTTGGCATGGTTATCGTTGTTATCGACAAAGGCATAACTGGGGTAGCCATTTTCAAACTCAACGGCATAGAGCTGTTTGTTTGTGCCATTGATCCAGAAGTTGCTCGGATCGACCACTTCATCTTGAATGATTTCCGCTTTATCGCCTGTTTCGAGATTGATGCGATATACGCCTAAGGTTTCATTACCCACGCGGCCTGCGGCATAAATGCTATTTTTATTATCGGCGAAGGAGATAGGCGTAAAATCATTTAAGCCAAGGTTGAGTTTGTCGGTGTTTACCCATTCGCCATCTTTGCGGTAAAAGACTTTAGTAATGTTTTTGCCATCTTCCCCAGCCACAAAGCGGACTTCACCCTCATGGTCAGTCATAAAGCGTGCTTGGCCAATGGGAGAGCCTGTAATCCGCTTACGCGTGCCGTTAAATAGATCTACGCGGTAGACATCCTGTAGCAGTTCAAAGTTTAAGTTCGATTCATTATTCCAAGGAATCGCATTGACCAGCATATAACGCTCGTCATCAGGCAGAGGATCGAGAATAAAGGCGGTGGCGCGCATTGGGGTGTTTTTCTTGATATTCGAGCCGGTTTGTTGCTCGCCGCTGTTATAGCCGAATAGGTACGCCTTGCGAGAACCATCGGCGTTGACCGCCATTAATTCGCCGTAGTATTGGGGTACATCGGTCCAGCCCTTAAGATATTCTTTTGCCAGTACAATGCGCTCGCTATTAGCCCATTCATAGGTGCCTACCTGCGCGTTGCTCGGGAAGCGAATTGCGTTAAGCAGTTTTTTGGTTTGGGCATCGAGTACTAAGAGGACATTCTTGCCTTCGACACTGGTGATTGCACTTAAGTATTTGCCGGTAGGCGAGATTTTGACGTTAGAGTACTCGTTACCGCGACTGAATAATTGGGATTGTGACAGGGCATTTGTCGCCGAGGTTTCGGCCGCTAATGTGCTGAAAGGCATAATAGGCAAGCAAATTACGGCCAATGCAGCAAATGGCAAAGATTTCATCTGACATCCTTGTAATATTATTGTGGTTTTTGTTTTGTAAATGTTTACTCGAGATTAAAACAAAAGAAATACCGATACAAGGAGTAGGGGATAAAAGAAAGGACGGTGATTACCGTCCTTTGTATTGAAAAATCATTAGCTTTGTAACAGCTGATGCTGAATAAAGCGCCACTGTTCATCGAAGTGTTGTGTCGGTTTGAGTTTAAACTCACTACGCACAAATTGAGCAATTCGCCCTTCGGCGAAGGCTAATAGCAAATTAGCTAAAATAGCCTCATCTAAATTAAAGCCTTTACCTTCACGCAGGGTTTTTTCCCGCAGGATTTGCTTGAGTTGGGTTTCAATTTTGGCAAATAGGGTGCTGATACGACTGCGTAGACGCTCGTTTTCACCTAAGAGTGCATCGCCATTGAGTACCCGAGAGATCCCAGGGTTGCGCTCGGCGAAAATCAACAGCAGCTGTAGCACTAATTGGCAACGTCTCATGGTGTCTTTTTCATCGTCCATGATGATGTTGATGCGGGAGAGTAATGACTCTTCAATAAACTCAATTAACCCTTCAAACATACGCGCCTTACTCGGAAAGTGGCGATAGAGTGCCGCTTCCGATACACCGACCTCAGAGGCGAGTTTCGCGGTGGTAATACGTTGTCCTGGGCTGGTTTCTAGCATTTGCGCTAGGCATTGCAGTATGTGTTCACGACGATTAATTTTTGGGCTTACAGCCATTGCAGTATCCTTGCTCAATATCGATGCCGGTTATTTAGTGCCAGAATGGCCAAATCCACCTTCACCACGATCTGAGCTGTCGAACTCATCAACGAGTTTGAATTGTGCTTGTACCACAGGAACAAACACGAGTTGTGCGAGACGATCACCAATTTCTAAAGTGAATGGGGTATCGCTGCGGTTCCAGCAAGAGACCATCAAGGGACCTTGATAATCTGAATCGATAAGCCCAACCAGATTTCCGAGTACGATACCGTGTTTATGGCCAAGGCCTGAACGGGGCAGGATCACGGCGGCAAGGCCTGGGTCTGCCACGTGGATGGCGATGCCAGTAGGGATTAATTGAGTCTCACCCGGGGCTATCGTCATTGTGGTATCTATCATGGCGCGAAGATCCATTCCCGCGCTGCCTGGTGTGGCATAGGCGGGCAGGGGAAATTCAGAGCCAATACGGGAATCGAGGATCTTTAATTCAATCGGTGTTTTCATTTATTTTGTTTTTTCTTTCACTATCAACGAAAGTAATTGCCGAGCCAACGTGAGCTTATCGGTAGCAGGCAAATCTTGACTACCCTGCGGCCAGAATACACGCAGGGCATTGGCATCGGCATTAAAGCCAAGACCAGCAACGGATACATCGTTTGCGGCGATCATATTCAAATTTTTGCGTTTGAGTTTATCGCGGGCGTAGGCTTCTACATCATGGGTTTCGGCGGCAAATCCCACCACAAAAGGACGGGTTGCCAAGCTTGCGACCGTCGCTAAGATATCAGGATTCCTCACCAGCGCAAGTTGCATTTCTTCGGCGGACTTTTTGATCTTACAGTCCGCAATATCGCTGACGCGATAGTCGGCAACCGCCGCGCAGCCGATAAAAATATCTTTTTTATCAACATTATCCATCACAGCATCGAGCATGTTTTGCGCCGATTCAACATTGATTCGCGTCACCCCTTCAGGCGTGGCTAAATTTACTGGTCCTGCGACCAAGGTCACAGCGGCGCCCATCTCGGCGGCGGCTTTTGCTAAGGCGAATCCCATCTTTCCTGAGCTGTGATTAGAGATATAACGCACCGGATCAATCGCTTCGCGGGTTGGCCCTGCGGTAATGAGCACCGACTGGCCAGCTAGAGGCTGTGAGGAGACATCTTTTGTTGCAAAAAAGTCTGTTGCCAGCTCGGCAATCTCAAGCGGTTCGAGCATACGGCCAGGGCCGACTTCGCCGCAGGCTTGGCTGCCGCTGGCGGGGCCCCACAGGGTATAACCGCGGCCTTGTAAACTGGTTAAATTGGCTTGAGTGGCCGCATTGCGATACATCTGCTGATTCATCGCAGGGCACAGGGCTATTGGTGCTTCGGTCGCAAGGCAAGTCGTAGTGATAAGCTCATCCGCCATGCCGGCATTGATACGGGCCAGCAAATTCGCCGTGGCAGGGGCGATAATCACTAAATCCGCCCAGCGCGCCAGCTCGATATGACCCATTGCCGCTTCGGCAGCGGGATCGAGTAAGCTTGATGCCACTGGATGGCCTGATAAGGCTTGCAACGTGAGTGGGGTAATAAATTCCATGGCGCTCTGGCTCATTACCACACGCACATCAAAGCCGCGTTCTTTTAAGCGGCGCACTAAATCCGCACTTTTGTAGGCCGCAATGCCGCCACCAATACCCAGTAGGACGTTTTTCGTTATCAGGCTCACAGACATTATCCGAGATTGAAATAATGTTGCCAACCATACCACAAAGCGACTAATTGGCGTGACTGTCCCAGTTCAAAAAATCTCGTCCATACTTGTCTAAAGTAAAAATTCGCGCTGACAGGGAGGTCGTATGGCGATTAAGGATTGGCCCGAGGGTGAAGGCCCACGGGATAAATTATTAGTAAAAGGCGCCGCCCATCTCTCGGATGCAGAATTACTGGCCGTTTTACTGCGAAATGGGTTGAGCGGATTGAATGCAGTCGACCTCGCACGCTCACTGATCCATGAATTTGGTGGATTAAGAAGCTTACTTTGCGCACCAAAGCATCAGGTGTGTCGACTTCCGGGCGTGGGACCTGTAAAATACGCCCAGCTTCAAGCCGCGGCTGAATTAGCGAGGCGTGTGGCACAAGAAAACCTGCAGAGAGGTCAGGTTTTGACAAATCCCGATTTAACTCGGGATTATTTAATGAGACAATTAGCTGACCGCTCCTATGAAGTGTTCGCAATTTTGCTGCTGGATAGCCAGCATAGAGTGATTCAATTCGTCGAATTATTCCGCGGAACAATAGATTCAGCTTCGGTGTATCCACGTGAAGTGGTGAGCCTAGTGCTGGAAAAAAAGGCTGCTGCCGTCATAGTGTGTCACAATCATCCGTCTGGTATTGCCGAGCCCAGTCAGGCTGACAGACGAATAACTGAGCGATTAAAAAATGCGTTAGCAACCATAGACGTATCCTTACTGGACCATATGGTTGTTGGTGATCGAGAGATAGTTTCCTTCGCGGAACGAGGTTGGATTAATTAATCTAACGCTTGATCTTACCTCTATGATCGTGTATAAAATGCGCCCTCTTTGTGCCTCGGGCGACGGCCATACGAGGTACATTAATGCTCGAGCGTTAAAATTGTTTTTTGGAGAAGACTGACATGTCAAGAGTATGCCAAGTTACTGGCAAGAAGCCGATGGTTGGTAACAACCGTTCGCACGCAAAAAACGCGACCCGTCGTCGTTTTTTACCTAACCTGCAAAACCACCGTTTTTGGTTAGAAGAAGAAAAACGTTTCGTACAGTTACGTGTATCTACTAAAGGTATCCGTCTGATCGATAAGAAAGGTATTGAAGTTGTTGTTGCTGAACTTCGTGCCCGTGGCGAGAAGGTGTAATAGATCATGGCTAAAGCTAAAGGTAATCGTGAGAAGATCAAATTAGTTTCTACAGCTAAAACTGGTCACTTCTACACAACTGAAAAAAACAAGCGTAACATGCCAGAAAAAATGGAAATCAAAAAATTTGATCCAGTTATTCGTCAGCACGTTATCTACAAAGAAGCAAAAATCAAGTAATCCTTGTTTAGTGTTTCGAGAAAAGCCCCTTATCTAAGGGGCTTTTTTTTGGTCTTTTTCCGCCTTTAGTCATCAAGTTGAGATAAATCTATCCGACACTGGATCTGCATTGCTTATACCAATCACATTAAATATCTAATCAGTTCAGAGCCTCACAGGCATTTCAATCCAAGGCGCATTGACGCAGAAATGGTCATTCCCTTTTAAGTCAATGCAACACCGGAGTGGGATGCCTGTGTGGCTCCCAAAGGGCGGCTGATGTTCACTGTATGGCTACGCGCTTTATACTGCGTTTAAGGCTTTCGACAGAGCACCACTATGCCTTCAAGCCTTCGCCTAGTCTAAAGCGCGTTGAATTCCCGCTGAATGAACAGATATTTAATACGATTGGTATTAATTGCCCATGGTTAAAAAAATGTGAATTTTTATCAAAGGTGCAATTTTTTGAAAATATAAGCACTTTATTGTATTAAAACTGCATTTTAATGAGAATAAATTCTTTATTGGTGAATTAAAATGCAATACTATACGCGGGTTTTCGTTATTCACTCCTGGTAAGCCATTATGGGGTTGCCAGCTTAAATATGAGGTGTAAACAACGCGTGCGTACCACTGAACTGGTTGATGGATTTCGTCATTCCGCCCCTTACGTCAATGCCCATAGAGGGAAAACCTTTGTGGTGATGCTGGGTGGAGAAGCTTTGGCACAAAATCAATTTCGCGGCATTCTGAATGACGTGGCGTTGTTGCACAGTTTAGGCATTAAAGTGGTGTTGGTGTATGGCGCGAGGCCGCAAATTGATGCAGCGTTAGCCGCTAATGGGATTGAACCCGCCTACCATGATGGTGTACGTATCACCGATGAAGACTCGCTAAAAGTGATTAAGCAAGTGGCGGGCGCATTGCAGTTTGATATTACGGCGCGTTTATCCATGAGCTTAAGCAATACGCCCATGCAAGGCGCACAAATCAACTTAGTCAGCGGTAACTTTGTCATTGCCCAGCCCTTAGGGGTCGATAATGGCGTGGATTTTTGTTTAAGCGGCAAGGTGCGCCGGATTGATGCGCAGGGGCTTAAGCGTCAGCTCGATAATCACTGTATCGTATTGATGGGGCCGATTGCTGCATCCGTTACTGGCGAAAGCTTTAACCTCACCGCCGAAGAGATTGCCACTCAGGTTGGATCAAGCTTAAGGCCGACAAGATGATCGGCTTTAGTTCGCAAAACGGCATCCTCGATCGCAATGGCGATGTGATTGCCGAATTAATGCCAAATGACGCGCAAAACATTCTGACTAAGCTCGCTGAGCAAGGTTCGGCCTGTATTGGTACTATGGCCTTCCTCAAGGCGAGTATTGATGCGTGCCGCAATGGTGTGCCGCGTTGTCATTTGGTCAGTTACCTCGATGACGGTGCATTGCTGCAGGAGTTGTTCTCCCGTGAAGGCATAGGTACGCAAATCGTGACCGAAAGCGCTGAGCGTTTACGCCGCGCATCGATTAGCGATATCGGCGGTATCTTGAACCTTATTCGTCCATTGGAAGAACAAGGCATTTTAGTGCGCCGGAGTCGTGAGCAGCTTGAGATTGAGATCGAGCAGTTTATGTTGATTGAGCGAGACGGCTTAGTCATTGGCTGTGCGGCCCTGTATCCCTTTGAAGAGGATAACGCAGGGGAGTTTGCCTGCTTGGTGGTGCATCCAGATTATCGCGATGCGGATAGGGGCAGTTTGTTGCTGAAAAATATTATAGGTCAGGCGCGTAGCCGTGGTTATTCGCGTTTGTTTGCCTTGACTACCCGCAGCATTCACTGGTTTTTAGAACATGGCTTTGTGATTGAAGATGTGGATGCATTGCCGCAGAAGAAAAAGCAGCTGTATAACTATCAGCGCCGCTCTAAAATTCTCGCCCTTGATCTGTAAGCTTTTTACGCTTGATAAGATGCCAGCCTAGCGCTGGCATTTTTGTTGACATAATATGTCTTTGTTGGCAGATTAAGCTTTTCTTCCTTAAGGACTGCCCACCATGGTGACTCAGTTTTTCTCCCTCGCGCCTCTGACTCAAACTTCAATTTTAAGCTTTATTATCTTGCTGTTAGGTTTAGCTGGCGTACTGTGGATGTTGTGGGTTAAACCTATGCCGAAAGTGGCTAAATCGGCGAGCTTAGGCATCTTGTTAGTAATGATTGGCGGATTTTCTTGGGTGTTTTATCAATCCCATAATGCTGAAATCGCGCTAACCGACACCGAGCTAAAACTCGATATTCCCTTCTATAAAGTGCAATTAGCACGCTCCGAACTGTTGGTCGAGCAGGCGCGTCTTATCGACTTGAAGCTGGAGGCGGATTTGGTACCCAGCTTTAAAACCAATGGTATCGGTATGCCAGGGTTTCAACTCGGCTGGTTTAATTTGAAGGGGAAGGGCAAGGCATTTGTGGCAGTGACGGATAAATCCGAGCTAGTGTTAGTGCCAACGACGCGAGGCTACAATCTGCTCTTATCTGTACCCGAGGGCGAGAAATTTTTAGCCCAACTACAAAAGTAGCAGGTCCAGTACACTTACCACTACTTTTGTAACCATTGGCTACGGCGCGATATTATCGCGCCGTTTTGCGTTTATAGGCCATATCGAAGGTGAACACCAGCAGGGCGCTCCAGATAAAACCAAAGGTGATGCTCTTCTCGGCATCGAAGGGTTCATTGAATAAGGTTACCGCGAGGATAAACATAATACTCGGGCCGATATATTGGAAAAAGCCGAGCATAGACAATGGAATACGTACCGCTGCACCGGCAAAACACAATAGTGGAATCGTGGTAACAATCCCGGCTGCTATCAACAATAAATTAAGGTGCCAATCGTTGGTGAGCATATTCGCCGTGGCGCTATCTAAGGTTGCGACCAGATAAACCAATGCGACCGGTAGTAGGATGGCGGTTTCGACTAGCAGACCCGATTTAGCATCCACATTGACCTTTTTACGCAGCAGAGCATATACCCCGAAGGTGCCCGCTAAGGCGAGGGAGACAATAGGGATTGAGCCGAATGAGACTAATTGGATCAGCACGCCAGTACTCGCCAGCGCGACGGCAAACCATTGCAACTTACGTAATCTTTCCCCTAAAAACAGCATGCCGAGCAGCACATTCAGTAGGGGATTAATAAAGTAACCCAAGCTGGCATCGAGCATATGATCGTTATTCACTGCCCAGATAAAAATCAACCAGTTGGCTGCAATTAATAGGGAGGTGATGGTGAGCACGAGTAGCTGTTTTGGCTGTTTAAACAGCTGGCGCAGTTTTCCAAAGCCACCGATAAACAGCATGATGATCACCATAAATACAAATGACCAGATCACCCGATGCAGTAAAATTTCGGTCGCCGAAACATGGTGGAGTAGTTTGAAATATAAGGGCGCAAATCCCCACATACAGTAAGCACTGACGGCAAGTAGGATCCCTTTGCGGTATTCGGTATCAGGCATGAGACATCTTCGAAGGACAACAGGACGGCGATTGTAGGAGGCTATGGGAATTGACTCAAGGTGTGTACAGCCGCCTTTTTCGTTACAGGATGTCTCTGATGACGAGTGCTCGAAATGAATAAGAGGGAAACAGCTGAATAATCAAGGTGTTTCCCTTTGGTTTATTGATGTTGAATGCGGTAAAGAAATCTTGAAAAAACGATGGGTGACAACGGACTATCCCACCATATAAGTGCCAGTGCCGAAGGCGATATGGGTTCCTTGCTCGTTGTGTAACTCCATTCGGCAGACCGAGACGCGATTGCCGGCTCGGATCACACTGCCAGTGCCAGTGAAAATCTGTCCACGCCCGGGGCGCAGGTAATCGACACGCATATCAATAGTGCCTAAGGTTTGCAGCCGTTGCTGTAACTCTTCAACCGTCCAATCATCACGGCTAGCGACCAGTCCTGCAAAGGCGGTGAGCCCTCCTACGACATCAAGCACTGTGGCGGTGACACCACCGTGGAGAATTTGTTGATGAATATTGCCAATGAGCTCTGGCTTCATATTGATCACCACTTCAACGCCATCTATGTCGTATCGCTTGATATCCAGACCCAATAAATTATGAAACGGTACGTGCTGGTCAAACACTTCGGCAACTCGTTTGAGTACTTCGGCTTGAATTGGGGTTGTCATGCTGTTCGTCCTTGTAGGCTGTAGGGCTTCTTAGAATAGGGTCGAAGCGGGCGCAATGGCATTCGACTTAGAGCAATTAATCTACCGCTAAGCCTATGTCTAATGCAACTTAAGCCGCTGTGCAGGCAAATCGTCTTAGGTGTTGTGATGAGCAGTGGAAGTAGGCTAAGCCTATCCTCTAGTTGTTGGCGTGGGCCAGTTTGGGCAAGATGGCGCAAGACAGGAGCGATTCTGTCCTTTAGAATAGGCGCCCTTACTTTTTAGCTAGAAGATCCATGGAAACTCAGTTACTCGACATACATGATGATCCGCTGTCACAACGCCTAGCGCAGGTGTTTGGTTACCGTGACTTTAGGGACGGTCAGCGCGAAGTTATCGAACGTGTATGCAGTGGTGAGGACTGCCTTGTGATCATGCCCACCGGCGGCGGTAAGAGTCTGTGTTACCAGTTGCCTGCACTGCTGATGCCTGGCATCACTATCGTGGTTTCACCACTGATTTCATTGATGAAAGATCAGGTCGACAGCCTGTTGCAGACGGGGGTCAATGCCGCTTATTTAAACTCATCGCAGCCGCGGGAACAAAGTTTAGAGGTGCTTAGGCAGTTGCATAGAGGCGAGCTAAAACTGTTGTATGTGTCTCCTGAGCGGTTGCTGACGGCCGATTTTATCGAGCGTATGCGCTCTCTGCCGCTATCGATGTTTGCCATTGACGAGGCGCACTGCATCAGTCAATGGGGACACGATTTTCGTCCCGAATATGCGGCCCTTGGCCAGTTAAAGCAGTTATTTCCCCATGTGCCTATGATGGCACTCACCGCCACAGCGGATCAGGCGACGCGACAAAATATTTGTGAGCGCCTAGGGATTAATCCCTTTAGATTACTATCGAGTTTCGATCGGCCCAATATTCGCTATACGGTTGCCGAAAAGCTCAATGCCGCGAATCAATTACGACAGTTTTTACTGCAACAAAATGGCAGTAGCGGCATAGTCTACTGTAGCAGTCGACGCCGCGTGGATGAGGTGGCAGAAAGGCTCACCCTGCAAGGGTTTCATGCTAAGGCTTACCATGCGGGCATGACGGCAGAAGAGCGCGGCGAAGTGCAGGATAGCTTTCTTAAAGATCAAATTGATATCGTCGTTGCCACCGTGGCCTTTGGCATGGGGATTAACAAATCCAACGTGCGCTTTGTGGTGCATTACGATATCCCGAAGAGCATCGAAGCCTATTATCAAGAAACTGGCCGAGCGGGCCGCGATGGACTCGAGGCCGAAGCCTTTATGCTGTTTGATCCTGCCGATATTGGTCGGGTGCGCCATCTTATCGAGCAGTCTGAGCCAGGGCCGCAGCAGCAAGTGGATTTCCATAAACTCAATACCATGGCTGCATTTGCTGAGGCGCAAACCTGTCGCCGCCAAGTGTTGCTGCATTACTTCGATGAAAGCGCGTTAGAGCCCTGCGGCAACTGCGATATTTGTCTCGACCCACCTAAACGTTATAACGGCACCGAGGATGCGCAGAAGGTGCTTTCTTGCATCTATCGGCTCGGGCAACGTTTTGGTATCAATCACTTGATTGAAGTGTTGCGTGGCTCCAAGGGCGCTGCAATTGTCGACCGAGGACACGATAAACTCAGCACTTGGGGCATAGGCAAAGACAAAAGCCATGAATATTGGTTGAGTGTTATTCGTCAGCTCATCCATTTGGGACTGGCGAGCCAAGATATTACTCGGGGCTCATCCATCACCTTAAATCCTTCAGCCAGACCTATCCTTAAGGGCGAGGTGGCGCTAATGTTGGCAGAGCCGCGCATTCAATTGACGAACATTAAGCGCAAAGTCACTCAGTCGCGAGCGCCGCTGAATTACGACCGCAAACTGTTTGCGAGGCTAAAAGCCCTACGTCGCACCATTGCCGAGGAGCAGGATGTGCCGCCATATTTGGTTTTTAACGATGCGACCTTAGCGGAAATGGCGGCCATGATGCCTACCAGCCCCGGTGAGATGCTGGCCGTTAACGGGGTCGGTGAGCGCAAACTCAGCCGATTTGGCGACGATTTCCTTGATGAGATAGCCGCTTATTTAGCTGGGGAATAATCGCTTTGCGGATCGCTAACCTTGAGTTTGCCTAACTGGTTAATGCTCGCGCGTTTCACCAGAGAATCCAAAGTATCAAACTGCTGCATCACCGCAATCCCAATGTTCACCTTGTGCGTACCCTGCCACATTTGGATGGTCGGCGTTATCTGGCTAACGACTTTCTGTGCGCCGACTGCTGAGGTATAGGGCAGCACAATAACGATGTCATCTATCGAATAACGCAGCAGTGTGTCCTGTTCACGTAGCTTGTCTTGCAGCTTCTCTAGTAAGGGGGGCAGGTCGACTTGGCGTATTTGGCTGGCATTAAACAGCAATAATGACAGCGGATAAGCCCCTTGTTTAGCACTGTGCAGTGTCAGCTCAAGTTGCTCCAGCGGAGGAAGCTCTGAGGAGGCTGTATCGGACGCTGGCGCGCGGTTATTTTGTTTATCGATGAAATACCAGATCGCGCCGCCGAGAAGCCCCATTGCGACTAAAAATAGTGTGCTGTAGGCCCAGTCGACATTGAGTTCACTCAACAATGAGACATTATGGTGTTGTTGTTCATCGTCGTTGAGTTGCTGTAAACCTTGCTGATTTAACCTAGCTTTGAACTGCAAAATCCGAGTGTTATTCATCGACTCGTTGGCCTGCTCCGCGGCATCGAAACGCTTTTGGACAAACTCATAGGCGAGTTTGTAGTTGCCGTGAGTTTGGTAATAATCGCTTAAAATGCCATAAAACCATTTGAGATCAGAGTATTGTCTTAGTGCTTCTGCTTGTTCGATAGCGGAATCCATCAGTGTCAGTGCGGCGTCATCTCTGTGCTGAGCAAAGCGAACCTGAGCTAACAAACGGGTCGAGCGCATCATAGCGACCCGCTGGTTTTGTTGCTTAAAGGTATTCATCGCAATCGAGATATATTCTTCGGCCGTGTCGATTTTCCCTTTATCGAGGGCGATCGATGCCAAAATGGCATAACTATAGGCGAGCTCGAGTGGCGAACCTATTTCTGGCAGCAGAGTTTTGGCTTGTTTTTCCAATTGATCGCTGTAATCGCGTTCGCCATTATCCAGTGCGATCCTGGCTGCATTGATCAGCAGTACGTGCCGTACTTTTCCTTTGGCATCAGCACTTTTTAATGCCAACCTTGTGTAATACATGGCTTGGGGTAAGTCATTGGTTGAATAGAGTAAACTCCCCATAGCGGCATAGATATAAGCCTGTGGCGGCCACACCCAATTTTGGGTTTGCGAATTGATATCGGGATAGATATCGATAGCGATACGTAGATCTTCGATGGCGGAGGAAAAGTTATCCGTATTGATATCGAGTTGGCCCCTGAGCCTGAGTGCATCGATGAGTGCTTGGGGCTGCTGATAACGTCTGGCCAGAGTAATAGCGGAGTCGAGTAGGGGTAAGGCTTCTTGAATGTTGTCGTAGTTCAGATTGGCATCTGCCTGACAATTCAGAAAATAGGGACGTGCCTGATCGAGTTTTAGCTGTTTAGCGCTGGCCTCGCCGAGCTGGGCAAGGTTGATTGCGGCTTCATTTTCCCCTAGTTGCAACAAACTCTGGCATTTAAGCATACTAAGGCGAAGTCTATTAATATCGCTATACTTATCAGTTTCTTGCAGTTTTTCTAAAGCGGTGATTTGCGCGAATGCCTTAGTGGGATACTGGTAAACTTGCTCAGTGAGCGCATCTAAATCTAATTGGTCGTTAGCACTGACCCATAAAGGGCAAAGCCATAACAACAGGCTTAGCGCTAAGACACGAAAATCCATTTTTTGCTCCATACCCTAAATTGATTCAACTATCCGTAACCGCGGGCGAGGATTATAACGTGTATCAAGGTTTTTTTGCATAAAAAATGATTTTTTTGTTTAAATTTTGAGTTGTCGCATTTTGTAGATTTTTCTCTATCAACAAGGGATTAATCGGGTTATGTGTAACGGTTAATCCCCCTGTTTTGCTATTTTGCAGCAAATAACTCGCAGAACATGAAAAAAATTGGGGTTGACACACTTAGGCAAGCGAGTTAAATATTAACCGTCCTTATTTTGAGTCAATAGAATAAATATTTAATTTAAATGAATAGAATTAGCAGCAAACTCGACCTCCTCCTTCTCTCTCTCGCGCCACAAACGCGGAGGTCTTAGTGTTGCTCGCTCGATAGATAGGCAAAGCATTCACAAACCCCGCACCAATGTTGCGGGGTTTTTTGTATCTGAATACGGCAAAAGTTAAATAATGAACGGTGACGTTCCATGGAGAAACGAGATGTCTAACAGAGTAATTATATTTGATACCACCTTACGTGATGGCGAGCAGGCGTTAGCGGCAAGCCTGTCGGTCAAAGAAAAGTTACAGATCGCCATGGCGTTAGAACGTCTCGGTGTGGATGTGATGGAAGTGGGGTTCCCTGTGTCGTCACCCGGTGATTTTGAGTCGGTACAGACCATTGCCCGTACCATCAAAAATAGCCGAGTGTGCGCCTTATCCCGCGCCTTGGAAAAGGATATCGATGCCGCCGCCCAAGCATTATCCGTTGCCGAACAGTTCCGTATTCATACCTTTATCTCCACGTCCACCATCCATGTGGAGAGCAAGTTAAAGCGCTCATTCGAGCAAGTGTTGGAGATGGCGGTGGGCGCGGTGAAATATGCCCGTAGGTTTACCGATGATGTGGAGTTTTCCTGCGAAGATGCGGGACGCACGCCAATCGATAACCTATGCCGTATGGTGGAAGCGGCGATTCACGCGGGGGCTCGCACCATCAATATCCCAGATACCGTGGGTTACACAGTGCCAAGCGAGTTTGGGGGCATTATTCAAACCCTGTTTAATCGCGTACCGAATATCGACCAAGCCATTATTTCGGTTCACTGCCACGATGACTTAGGCATGTCGGTAGCCAATTCGATTACCGCCGTGCAGCATGGCGCCCGCCAAATCGAATGTACCATGAACGGTATTGGTGAGCGTGCGGGTAACTGCTCCCTCGAAGAAATCGCCATGATCTTAGCAACGCGTAAGAATCTGTTGGGAGTTGAAACTGGGATCAATGCTAAGGAGATCCACCGCACGTCGAATCTGGTTAGCCAGTTATGCAATATGCCGATCCAGTCGAATAAGGCGATTGTGGGGGCCAATGCCTTTACCCACTCTTCAGGAATTCACCAAGATGGCATGTTAAAGGCGCAAAATACCTATGAAATCATGACGCCAGAGAGCATTGGCCTAAACCGAAACAACCTGAATATGACTTCGCGCTCCGGCCGCCATGTGATTAAGCATCGCATGGAGGAAATGGGCTACAGTGAGCAGGATTACAATCTGGACGCCCTGTACGAACAGTTTTTACATTTGGCCGATAAAAAGGGCCAAGTCTTCGATTATGACTTAGAAGCCTTAGCCTTTATGGAAGCGCAAGCGGCGGAAGATAACTTCTATCAATTACAGCAGTTAGTGGTGCAGTCCGACTCCACCGAAGGCGTTGCTACGGCTACTGTGCGCATCGATGTCGGCGGTGAAATTAAAACCGAAGCCGCGACTGGTAATGGTCCCGTTGATGCCGCCTATAACGCTATTGCCCGTGCGACGGACCGTCGTATCGATATCATCAGCTACAAATTGGGCGCCAAGGGCGAGGGGCAAAATGCCTTGGGCCAAGTCGACATTACCGCGGTTTACCATGAGCAAAATTTCCACGGTGTCGGGTTAGCGACCGACGTGGTTGAGGCATCAGCCCGTGCGTTAGTGCACGTGATGAACCTGACATGCCGCGCCGATAAGGTCGCAGATTACAAACAGAATATGCATAAAAACAGAGAGCTGGGCGGCGTATAGCCCAAGCGATATCGAGCATAAAGTTTTCACATTGAAGGAGTGAGCGGGCTTATGAGTTATCAAATTGCAGTATTAGCCGGTGATGGTATTGGGCCAGAAGTGATGGCCGAGGCGCGTAAGGTGTTAAAGGCGGTTGAGGCACGTTTTGGTCTTAATATTGAATACACTGAATATGATGTCGGCGGTATCGCCATCGACAATCATGGTTGTCCTTTGCCTGAGGCAACACTGAAGGGCTGCGAGGCGGCCGATGCCATTCTGTTCGGTTCAGTCGGTGGTCCTAAATGGGAAAAACTGCCGCCCAATGAACAGCCCGAGCGTGGTGCTCTGTTGCCGCTACGGGGTCACTTCGAACTGTTTTGTAACCTGCGTCCCGCTAAATTGCATGATGGTTTAGAACATATGTCACCGCTGCGCAGCGATATTTCCGCTAGAGGCTTCGATGTTCTCTGCGTGCGTGAGTTAACGGGTGGGATCTACTTTGGTAAACCTAAGGGGCGCCAAGGTGAAGGTGAGAGCGAAGAAGCCTTCGATACCATGCGTTACAGCCGCCGTGAGATTGCCCGTATCGCCCGCATCGCCTTTGAAGCTGCCCGCGGCCGCCGTAAAAAAGTCACTTCGGTCGACAAAGCCAACGTCTTAGCTTGCTCAGTACTGTGGCGCCAAGTGGTAGAAGAAGTGGCGGTGGATTTCCCCGATGTTGAACTGGAACACATCTATATCGACAACGCGACCATGCAGTTGCTGCGCCGCCCCGATGAGTTTGACGTCATGCTGTGTTCTAACTTGTTTGGCGACATTCTATCGGATGAAATCGCCATGTTGACCGGCTCCATGGGCTTGTTGTCTTCGGCGAGCATGAATAGCACTGGCTTTGGTTTGTTTGAACCCGCTGGTGGTAGCGCGCCGGATATCGCGGGTAAGGGCATCGCTAACCCGATTGCACAAATTCTGTCGGCGGCACTGATGCTGCGCCACAGCTTAAAGCAAGAAGAGGCGGCAAGCGCGATCGAACGTGCTGTAAGTAAAGCGCTGAATTCTGGTTATTTAACTGGTGAGCTATTAAGTAGCGACCAACGCCATAAGGCCAAATCGACAATCGAAATGGGCGACTTTATCGCCGATGCAGTTAAGGCAGGTGTGTAATGACGACTCCTTCAACATCAACCGCTCCGAAAACCCTGTATCAAAAAGTGTGGGATGCCCACGTTGTGGCCACCCCAGAGGGCGAAGCGCCGATCATTTATGTCGACAGACATTTGGTTCACGAAGTGACATCGCCTCAAGCTTTTAGTGGCTTAAAAGTGGCGGGGCGTAAGTTACGCGCCCCAGAAAAAACCTTCGCGACCATGGACCACAACACGTCAACACGCAGTGCCAGTCTTGATGCCTTAAGCCCTATGGCACGCACTCAGGTCGAGACCTTGGCACAAAACTGTAAAGACTTCGGGGTGCGCTTATATGACATTCATCATCCTAATCAAGGGATTGTGCATGTGATGGGACCTGAGCTTGGCATTACCTTACCCGGCACTGTCATAGTGTGTGGTGATTCCCATACGGCGACTCACGGTGCCTTTGGCGCCTTGGCTTTCGGTATCGGCACTTCCGAGGTGGAACATGTGCTGGCGACGCAAACCCTGCGCCAATTAAAAGCCAAGACCATGAAAATCGAAGTCCGTGGTGAGGTCACCGATGGTGTCACCGCGAAAGATATCGTACTGGCGATTATCGGTAAGATTGGTATGGATGGCGGCACTGGCTATGTAGTTGAGTTTTGTGGTGAGGCCATTGAAGCGCTGTCGATGGAAGGGCGCATGACTGTCTGCAATATGGCGATTGAAATGGGGGCTAAGGCGGGCATGGTTGCGCCGGATCAAACCACTTTCGATTATCTAGAAGGTCGTGAGTTTGCACCAAAGGGCGAAGATTGGGCAGAGGCCGTCGCCGCCTGGAAGGCGCTGAAAACCGATGTTGGCGCTGAGTTTGATGCCACCGTCGTATTGGATGCGGCCGATATCGCGCCGCAATTGACTTGGGGCACCAATCCTGGACAAGTGGTTGCCATCGATGCGCCAGTGCCTAATCCTGCCGATGAGGCAAATCCAACGATTCGCGCTAGCATGGAAAAAGCGTTGGATTATATCGGCTTGACCGCAGGCACGCCGATGACAGACGTCGCGATTAATAAAGTCTTTATTGGTTCTTGCACTAACTCGCGGATTGAAGATTTGCGCAGCGCGGCGAAACAGGCCAAAGGGCGTAAAGTGGCGTCGGGTGTTACGGCAATTGTAGTACCGGGCTCTGGCCAAGTGAAGGCGCAGGCCGAGGCAGAAGGTTTAGATAAAATCTTTATCGAGGCCGGATTCGAATGGCGTTTACCGGGCTGCTCTATGTGTTTGGCGATGAACGATGACAGGTTAGAAGCGGGCGATCGCTGCGCCTCGACCAGTAACCGTAACTTCGAAGGGCGCCAAGGTCGTGGTAGTCGCACCCATTTGGTGAGTCCAGCGATGGCGGCAGCGGCGGCAATCGCAGGGCATTTTGTCGATATCCGTAAACCTTACTAACCGTAATCCCAAGAGGAGAAGTTAATGCAACCTTTTACTAGCCATACCGGGCTTGCGGTCATGATCGACAGCGCCAATATCGATACCGATCAAATTATCCCAAAGCAATTTTTATCTAAGGTGACGCGGGATGGATTCGGTGTGCACTTATTCCACGACTGGCGTTATCTCGATGATGCCGGGGATGTGCCTAATCCTGATTTTACTTTAAACAAACCTCGCTACAGCGGTGCGTCGATTCTGCTGGCTCAGGAAAACTTCGGCTGTGGCTCCAGCCGTGAGCATGCCCCATGGGCACTGGCGGATTTTGGCCTGCGCGCCATTATAGCCCCGAGTTTTGCCGATATTTTTTATGGCAACTCCATCAATAACGGTTTATTGCCGGTGAAGTTAAGTGCGAACGAAGTGCGTCAGTTAATGGATGAGGTGGCGAGCGAAGAAGGCGCACAAATCACTGTGGACTTAACGACTTGCAAGGTGACATCGCCTTCGGGAGCTGAGTTTAGCTTTACACTGGCCGAGTCGGCGCGACATAAATTGCTGAATGGCTTAGATGCCATTGGATTGACCTTGTCCCACGGGACGCAGATAGGTGAGTACGAAGCAAACATTCCTAGCTGGCGCCGCTAAGCATTCGGCGAACACTTGTACCTTAACGTAAGTTAATCTTAAACGCCTAGTTCGAAAACTAGGCGTTTTTGTTATCCACGTTTAATTGTCCAACAGTAATGTATTGTATTTATTGGATTAAATTAAGGTTGGCATTCCTTGTATTGCAATCAGAATAAGCGCCAGTGATTTATGCTGAATTTTAATGATTAAAATGGCTTACAAGTGTTTATCGTGTATTTATGTATTAATTCATTGTTTTTAAATTTATTTTTCAGCTTTTGTTAGCTGCATTAAAATGTGTCCAGCAAATAAAGCGCTGCATTTTTGCTGGGTTTTCTTGTTTTAAAAGTGATATATCTCACTAAAAATATTGAATGCCTTTTAATAACTAGTTTTTTCATCTGTTTTATTCCCGCTTGTTGCAAACATCTTCTGCATCGGTAAACTCCCCAGCATTCAATCTGGAGTGTTTGCTCTATTTTGTGTGAACGCCATTGTGACCAAGTTACAGGCACAGATAACAATAATATTTTCTGAGAATAACAATGCAAAAACGTCTTCTGACTTTGGCTGTGACTGCAGCCTTATTAAGCACAACGACTCAAGTCCATGCAGCGGGTTTCCAACTAGCCGAATACTCAGCGACTGGCTTAGGCCGCGCCTTCGCCGGTGAAGCCGCAATTGCCGATAACGCTTCAGTTCAGGGGCGCAACCCAGCGATGCTGACCTATTTAGAAGGCCGTCAGCTATCTGCTGGTGGTATCTATGTTATGCCTAACGTGGATGTTAAAGGTGATGTGAGCCTAAGCTCGCCATTACTTGGCCCAAATCCAATCGTGATGAACGGTGATGCCATCGATGTGGCTGATGATGCATTAGTGCCTAACTTCTACTATTCCAATCAGTTAAATGACCAATGGACTTGGGGTCTGGCCGTTAACTCTAACTATGGTCTGTCAACCGAGTTACCTAAAACCCACGCCGCGGCGATTTTTGGTAATAAAACTGCCGTTACTACAGTTGAGTTCAACCCTAACATCGCTTACCGCGTGAATGATGCTGTCAGCGTCGGTGGTGGTGTGCGTATCGTTTACGGTGAAGGTGAAATCGGTGCTTCGTTACCTGGCTGGGTTGATAGCATCAAACCCGGTTTGCCTGCACAAGTATCTGCAATGTTACCGCCGGGTGGCACTGAGCTGAAAAGCATGAAGGGCGACGACATTGGCTACGGTTGGCAACTCGGGACTAGCTGGCAAATCAATCCTGCCAACCGCGTGGGTTTAGCATATCACAGTGGTGTAAAGTTTGAGTTAGATGGTCACGCTTCTGGTGTGATTTACGATGGTGGCCAAAATCTGTCGATTGAAGGTTATATTCCCCTCGAATTGCCTGCGTTTGCCGAACTGTCGTCTTATCACCAATTAACGGATAACTGGGCAATGCATGCCAGCGTTAACTGGACCGATTGGAGCGTATTCGATCAGTTAGTGGCTTACTTCCCTGGTGAAGTTAAACCAAAGGGCGGCTTAGAATCTGACTTAGTTAAAGAAGAAAACTTTGAAGATAACTGGCGCTTTGCCTTAGGTACGACCTACCAAGTGAACAATGAATGGTTAGTGCGTGCGGGTGTGGCCTTAGACAAAACGGCTGCGGCCGATGAGTGGCGTACCACGACTATCCCTGACTCAGACCGTCTGTGGTTCTCTGTCGGTGCTGGTTATCAGGCGACTAAAAACCTGAATGTTGATTTCGCACTGACTTATATCCGTGCCACGGGTGATGCGCCAATCAACGAGCAGCAAAATCTGCTGAACCTCGCCACAGTAAGCTTCAATGGTGAAGCGAGCGGTGATGTTTGGTTAGCCGGTATCCAAATGAGCTACAAGATGTAAGCATCCAGCTTGATGAAAAAGCCCTGAATCTTCAGGGCTTTTTTGTGCCTAAAAGAACGTGGCCGGATACGCATTTGCCAGATGTTGGCTGGTCATAGCCGCCAATTGCGAATATATTCAGAGCATAATCAATGGAGCGTTACCTTCTGCGCCATATCAATTGGGTGCAGGGTAAATAGGATAGGCGTGTGAAAAAAAAATATGTAGTGGCTTTAGACCAAGGCACAACCAGCTCAAGGGCGATTGTGTTTGACCACGATGCCAATATTGTCAGTGTTTCACAGCGGGAGTTTACCCAGCTTTATCCAAATCCCGGCTGGGTGGAGCATGATCCAATGGAGATCTGGGCGAGCCAAAGTTCGGTGTTAATCGAATCCCTCGCCAGAGCGGGTATTCACAGCGATGAAGTGGCGGCCATTGGTATCACCAATCAGCGCGAAACCACCATTATCTGGGAAAAGGCCACAGGCAAGCCCGTCTACAATGCCATTGTGTGGCAGTGTCGCCGCAGCTCAGAAATCTGTGAGCAACTCAAGGCGCAAGGCTTAGAAGATTATGTGCGGGAGAATACGGGGCTTCTGCTCGACCCTTATTTTTCAGGCACTAAGATCAAATGGATCCTCGATAATGTGCCGGATGCGCGCGCGAAGGCCAAACGAGGCGAACTCTTATTCGGCACGGTCGATACTTGGTTGCTGTGGAAACTCACCGAAGGCAAGGTGCATGTGACCGATCCCACCAATGCCGCCCGTACGCTGCTGTTTAATATCCACAGCCTAAGTTGGGACACAACACTGCTCGAGGCGCTCGATATTCCTGCGGCTATGTTGCCCGAAGTGAAACCTTCCTGGAGTGTCTATGGTACAACCCGTATTGCCGGTGAGGGCAGTGAAATTCCACTCGCGGGGATCGCGGGCGATCAACAGGCGGCGCTCTTTGGCCAGCTTTGTGTTGAGCCGGGAATGGCCAAAAACACCTATGGCACAGGCTGCTTTTTATTAATGAATACAGGCAACAAAGCCGTGCGTTCATCCCATGGTTTATTAACCACAGTGGCGGTAGGTGCCCAAGGCGAAGTGAACTACGCCCTCGAAGGCTCAGTATTTATGGGCGGCGCGACGATTCAATGGCTGCGGGATGAGCTGGGGTTGATTCGCGATGCCAGCGACACCGAATATTTTGCCTCTAAAGTTGCGGATACCAATGGTGTGTATTTAGTGCCAGCTTTTGTCGGGCTTGGCGCTCCCTATTGGGATCCTAATGCCCGCGGCGCGCTGTTTGGGTTAACGCGCGGCGCCAACCGTAATCATATTATCCGTGCGGCATTAGAGTCGATTGCCTACCAGAGTAAGGATTTGCTCGATGCCATGATTAAGGACAGCGGTGAGCGGCTTAAATCCCTTAAGGTCGATGGCGGTGCGGTTGCTAATGACTTCCTCATGCAATTTCAAGCGGATATCACTGACGTTGAAGTCTTAAGGCCAAACGTGTGTGAGACCACTGCGCTTGGCGCAGCCTTTTTAGCGGGTCTTGCGGTTGGCTTTTGGACTTCAGTGACCGAACTTGAGCATAAGGCCTGTATCGATAAGCACTTCAAACCGAATATAGATGCGTGTCAAAGGGAGTTGTTATATGCGGGTTGGCAAGATGCGGTGGCTAGAACCCGTTCTTAGTTTCTTTTAGGCTCGAAACACATAAGGCGCACCTGAGGTTGCGCCTTATTCATTTAATCGCCGTAAGTTAAACTTCGATGTCGATGATGTGCTTGCTTGACGATTGTGCTGTGTCAGCGGTATCGTCGGTAACTTCGAGCACCACACCTTCTTTTAAATCCTGTTGTTTGTCCGATGCGCGGCGTTTTTTATTGCGACTGGCGTTGTCGTTTTTGCGCCTTTCCCTGACTTTAACATCTAGCGTTGGGGGCAATTGTGACTGCGGGGTTTCATGGCTATCGGGCGCATTAGCAGTCGCACCGCTCACCTGATCGACGACCCGTTTGGGGGTTAATACGGGTTTTACTGGCTGTGCCAGCATAGCGTAAAGACTGTCCAATCCACTCATAGCGCCTCCTTGGTTTATGACCGCTTAACCTTTTATCGGCGGGAACTGCTTAATATTTAGACTATACGCCGATTTAAGCCTGTACGCGACACTCTCTAGTGCTTGGACTGTGGCCAATATCTGTGCTGGGCTTTGGTGGCTAACTCCAGTTTGCCAGGATGCGCCTCGTGTTGGCAGCTCAGGCGAATACCTTGTGCTAGCTCAGCGGCGGTGAGTTTATCCAGATCATAATCATTGGGGCTGGGCGCCTGCTCGACAAACCTGAGTTTACACAGGCCGCAGCGTCCGCCACCACCGCATTGGGTTCTTAATCTTTCGCTCTCTCGATTAATACTTTCTAAATAGCTGCCACTAAGGTCAGACAATTCGGTAAGAAGCTGAGCGTCTTGAGTAAAAAGTGTCAGTTTTCCGCTGGTGTTTTTGCGCCTCAAGAACGGCAGCGATAACTGACCTTGATGGAATTTATGCCCAAGGATGTAAATCCCCGAAAGACCTAACAACAGCGTGGCAATGCTGACAAGTTGTAGTAATAAGTGATTAAAACCAATGCCATTATCGGGAGCGTAGTCCATAAAATGCAGCATAAACAGCAGATCCTTGAGATCCGATTGGCGATTTTGGTGGGCCAGAACCGCACCCGAAGCGGTATCGATATAAATCCGCGTTCCAACTTCGTCCGCGGCTGTCAGCATTGCAACTGGGCCACTGGCGTCGAATGGCGTTTCGTGGGTGAGGATTTGCGGTGCGCTGAGTTCACTAGGGCCTGAGTAACTCTGTTTGGCAATAGCGAGTATCTCGGCATCACTTAAGGATAGTGGTTGGAGTGAGTCCGCCCAAAACCAGCGAGTTTGTTGAGTTGTGGTGAGCGCATATACGTCGCGTTCGAGCACAGAGGTTAGCTTAAGTTCGATAATGCCTTCTGCTTGATATTGTTGCAGTAGGTCTGCCGTGGGGGCGGGTGCAGTAGTGGGACTCGCGGTTTGATGCGTGGTGCGATATGGGTTCGCATCGAAAAAACGCTCGTCAATCAGGTTAAAGGCGAGTCCTGTCACGACCCAAATTAATAATTGCAGGCCAACGATAAGCCCCAGCCATTTATGTATAGTTTGCAACACTAGGCTGATGGGATGTTTGGTGGCAGTCATGCTAGTATGGCGAAGTGTCGAGAGGCTCATATTAGTTCCTCACGATTTTGGTTTCTAAAACTGATATAGGTCAAGGCGATACCAAAGAGTGCCGTCAACAAGGCGAGACTGCTCATGAGTGTGAGTAAAGGATTGTTTACGTTCTCTCGGGTTTCGTAGTCCATAATGTGCAGCATCCACATCACATCGAAGAGTCGCCAATAATCATGGCGGACTGTGACGAGCTGTCCGGTTATTGCTGAAACATAAAGCGTCGAATGCATGGCATCGTCTAACGTCAGTTGCCAAACGGGGAGTGCGCGGGCTGGGATTTCACTCGGAGCGTTCTGCTCAATGAGGGTCGAGCCGATAAATTTAGCCTGACCCGTATAGACTCGCTGTGCGGCGTCGAGCGCCTGTTGTTTATCGAGCAGCGGTAATACTTCTCCCGTCTCACTGCTAAAGCGCTGCAATTTTCCCGCGACATAGGCGCGATAGTAGAGTGCGCCTTGATTAGCGTACAAACTAATATCCGTCGCGTCGGGATGTGCTTTGACTAAGTCCGTAAAGCTGAAGGCGGGCGCATCTACTTGATACATAGCCATGTTTGCTTTGTTTACCAGTGGCTTACCGCGAATAAATTCGATATCCATCCACACCATATAAGCGCCGGTGGCTAACCAAAGCAGCAATTGAATCGCGGTAAGTAGCGCAAACCACTTGTGCCAGGTTCGGATTTGAGTAGCTGTCATAGCGTTATTCTTTGAGTTAGTCCCGCGGGAGTTTTGATCTTCCTCGCAATCGTGAAATAAAGGCATCCCTAAATTGCAGAATAAATCCGCAACTGAAAATAAAATTTCAGCGATTTATGCTAGAAATTGACGCTCTATAAGCCAATGCGAATGTAAAAAATGAGTCTATTTTGTTGCCTCTTGTGAGTCCAGTGTGATTTTTCACACGGGAAAATCCCATATTTACAGAAACCCTGTGGCAAATATTTCATTGCAACTCCCTGAAAGCAAAAGGCTGCTGCTTTTTTGTTCGCTTTATATTCCCGTGGTTTTCGCCGTTTAGCCGATTTTCCGCTGATCTTTTTGTCAAAACTTTGTCGCTAAGTGATGGGCTCAACATGCTGCTAACCCGCTTGCCGACTGGCTTTATAAAAGGATCCCATCCCTTGACAATGCTTGTCTACTATCCCTAAACTTAGCATTTGTGGGAAATAGTGGATATTTGTGGATCAAAAATCAAAGGATAGGATGAATTAGCGTGTTTCGTGGAGCCAGTGCTATCAACTTAGATACAAAGGGACGGATCGCTATTCCGTGCGATACCGCGAACCTTTGCAGCTAGAGCACCAAGGCCGCATCGTCATCACAGTCGATATTCAATCTGCGTGTTTACTCCTTTATCCCATCCATGAGTGGGAATTGATCGAAGCTAAGTTACTCAAGCTTTCAGATACCGACAAAACCCAACGGTCCCTTAAGCGCATGTTGCTGGGTTATGCCCATGAGGTAGAACTCGATAGCAACGGACGCATATTACTGCCACCGCCGCTAAGGCAATACGCCAATTTAGATAAGCGCATCATGCTGGTGGGACAGTTAAACAAGTTTGAGCTGTGGGATGAGCAAGCTTGGCTGCAGCAAATTGATGAGTGTCAGGAAACGATTCGAAGCGAGGAGCTCGCGAATAACGAGCGTCTGGCGGATTTTTCACTCTAACGAGTCGCATAACTAAATAAGAAGAGAGTAATGAGTCAAGAATTTGCCCATTTATCCGTTCTGCTCGAAGAAACGGTCGGCGGTTTGAACATCAAAGACGATGGCATCTATATCGATGGCACGTTCGGCCGCGGTGGTCATTCAAGACAAGTGCTGCAAAGACTGGGTGAAAACGGACGTCTGATTGCGATCGATCGTGATCCTCAAGCCATTGAAGCGGCTAAACAATTCGCCGATGATCCCCGTTTTCAAATCGTACATGGTGGTTTTGGCCAGTTAGCAGATTACGTCGAAGAGCTTGGTCTGGTTGGCAAGATTGATGGCGTGTTACTCGACTTAGGCGTGTCTTCTCCGCAGCTCGATGATGCCGAACGTGGCTTTAGTTTCCTGCGCGATGGTCCGCTCGATATGCGCATGGACAATAGCCAAGGCGAAACGGCGGCTCAGTGGTTAGCGCGCGCCGAAATTGAAGACATGGCGTGGGTATTCAAAACCTATGGTGAAGAGAAAAATGCGCGCCATATTGCCCGTTGTATTGCGGCTGACCGTGATAAAACCCCGTTTTTACGCACCAAGGATTTAGCCGATTTAATTGCGCGGATCACCAAAAATAAAGAGCGTAACAAACACCCTGCAACTCGGGTGTTTCAGGCGATCCGTATTTATATCAACAGTGAATTAGATCAAATTGATCAAGCGCTTGAAGGTGCATTAACCGTACTGGCGCCACAGGGACGTTTATCGATTATCAGCTTCCACTCTCTGGAAGATCGCATCGTAAAACGTTTTATTCGTCGCCATAGCCAAGGTGAGAGCGTGCCTCACGGTCTGCCAATCACCGAAGATCAGATTAACAAGTCGCGTAAATTGCGCGCCATAGGTAAGGCGATTATGCCTTCCGATGAGGAAATTGAACGCAATGCCAGAGCGCGCAGCTCAGTGTTACGCATTGCCGAGCGATTAGATTACTAGAGGGCAAACAAAGTGAGTAAGCCCTCATTAAATCTGCCACGGATAGTATTAAACGACCTGTGGCAACACAAATGGATCTTGTTACTCGCACTGCTCGTGCTCAGTAATGCTGTGGCTGTGGTGTATACCAGCCATGTGAGCCGTAAGCTCACCACCCAATGGGATCAGCTACTGCAGGAGCGTGACAGATTAGATATCGAGTGGCGCAATTTATTATTGGAAGAGCAATCCCAGACCGAGCACAGCCGGATCACGCGGATTGCATCAAAGGATCTCAACATGAGTCGACCCTTACCCAGCGAAGAAGTTGTGGTAAAGGTGCCGTGAACATAGGGAAGATATGACTAGGCAAGCAAAAACCAAACAGGCCAGCAAAAAGCAAAAGCCACAACTGATCCACTGGCGTTTATACGTCGTGGTTGGCTTTGTATTTGCGATGTTTTCGAGCCTTGTGGGTCGTGCTGCTTATATTCAAATTATCGAGCCCGATAAGCTGCGTCACGAGAGTGACATGCGTACATTACGTACCACCAGTCGTGAGGTGCAGCGTGGCTTAATCACCGACCGTAACGGCGATATGCTGGCGGTGAGTGTGCCGGTGCGTGCCGTGTGGGCCGACCCTAAACAAGTCAATGATAACAATGGTTTTACCGATATGCGCCGCTGGCAAGCCTTGGCAGACGTATTGCACGAACCCGTGGAAGATGTGCTCGAAAAGGTGCGCAGCAATCCAACCAAACGTTTTACCTACCTTAAACGCCAAGTCACGCCTGCGGTGGCGGACTATATCACTCAGCTTAAATTGCCAGGGGTGTTTTTAAAGTCCGAGTCACGCCGCTACTACCCCGGTGGTGAGATCACCGCCCAGCTTATCGGCATTACCAATATCGACGATGTCGGTATTGAAGGTGTCGAAAACGCTTACAACAGTTGGCTTACTGGTACACCATCTAAACAAAAAGTGCGTAAATCCCGCGATGGTCATGTGGTTGAGCGCCTCGATATCGTTCAGGAGGGCGAGAGCCCGAATGATCTAGTCTTGAGTATCGATCAACGTATTCAACAGCTTGCCTACCGTGAGTTAAAGCGCACGACTGAGATGAACCAAGCGACCTCTGGCTCGATTGTGGTGCTTGATATCCACACTGGCGAAGTCTTAGCCATGGTGAATACGCCATCCTATAACCCCAACTCGCGCGACAATCTGCAAACCTTCAGAATGCGTAACCGCGCGATGACGGATACCTTCGAGCCGGGTTCGACTATTAAACCTTTTGTGGTTGCCGCGGCGTTAGAGGCGGGTACGGTCAAGTCTACCGATGTGATCCCAACGTCTCCGGGCTGGATGCGTTTAGGCGGCCGCCAAGTACGGGATGCGGCGAACTACGGCGATATGACACTGGCACGTATTCTGGCGAAATCCAGTAACGTGGGGATCAGTAAACTCGCCCTGTCGATTCCTGTGCAGCAGTTATTAGGCACTTATCAATCCATGGGCTTAGGCAGTTTCTCGGGGATTAACCTCACGGGTGAGAGTGCGGGTTTGATCCAAGACCGCCACCGTTGGTCTGATTTCGAGCGTGCGACCTTATCTTTCGGCTACGGCCTAACGGCAACCACGCTACAACTCGCGCGGATGTACGCCACTTTAGGCAATGGCGGCACTTTATATCCTGTATCGATTTTAAAACTGAAAAAGCCGCCCGAAGGTGAGCGAGTGATCTCACAAGAGGTCGCTCACGATGTGCTGCAAATGATGGTGGGTGTGACCGAAAAAGGCGGTACAGGTACGCTTGCGCATATCGATGGCTACCCCGTTGCGGGTAAGTCGGGCACCAGCCGTAAGGCGGTAGCTGGCGGTTATGGTGATGATTATGTTGCGTTATTTGCTGGTGTCGCGCCGGTGAATAATCCCAAACTCGCGATTGTTGTCGTGGTGAACGAGCCGAAAGGCGATCTCTATTATGGTGGTTCAGTGGCAGGGCCGGCATTCGCTAAGGTGATGTCAGGCGCACTGCAAATGTTAAATGTCGAACCCATTTCCGATAAAGAACAGGTGCAATTGGCGGGACTCGCCGGGAGAACTGAATGATGTTGTTAAGGGATCTATTAGCGCCTTGGTTCCCCTACGCGGGCGAACAAACCTTCTTAGATTTGACTTTAGATAGCCGCGCAATACGTCGCGGCGATGTGTTTTTAGCGTTGCCCGGCCATAAGGTCGATGGTCGTCAATTTATCGATAAGGCCTTAGCCCAAGGTGCGACTGCGGTGTTAGTGCATACGGATAGCATTGAAGAGCAGGGCAAGGTGATTGCGACTGAGCAAGGCGTGCAGATTTATTTCTATCAGTTAGCGAAGCAAGTGTCAGCGGTCGCCGCAGTGCGTTATCCCGTTGTCCAAGGTCAGTCCATGGGCATTGTGGCAATTACCGGAACCAATGGTAAAACCTCGACTAGCCAACTGTGCGCGCAATTAGTGACGCTGCTTGAGGGTAGAGCGGCGGTGATGGGCACGCTCGGCAATGGCCTGTGGGGCGAGTTAGTCGATAGCGGCAATACGACCGCCGATGCCATTACTCTGATGCGCCAACTACATGAGTTTGCAGATAAAGGTGTTAATACCTGCGCGATGGAAGTCTCAAGTCATGGCTTAGTACAAGGTCGAGTTGATGCCGTGCCCTTCGATGTGGCGGTATTCACTAATTTGACCCGTGATCATTTGGACTACCACGGCGATATGGAAAATTATGCCGCGGCCAAGCAAATGCTGTTTCGCTTCGACGCCCTGCGTCACGGCTTAGTAAATCTTGATGACCCCGTGGGTGCCGCTTGGTTATCTGAGCTGGCAAATGTCCCCGCGAAGATATGGGGCTTTAGCATTGAAGCGCATCCCGAGGCAGCGTTTTACACTAAGAATGCCCAATTTAACGATCAAGGCGTGCAGGCGACATTAGTCTGGCCTGAGGGGGAAATCGACATTCGCTCTCCTTTATTAGGCGCCTTTAACCTCTCGAATTTACTCGCTGCTTTATCTGCCTTGTATTTGCAGGGCGTGGATATGCGTGCGCTGGCCGCCAAGGTGCCTTATTTAGTGCCCGTGGCTGGCCGCATGGAACGTTTTACCACTGCGGACAACATCACCTTAGTCGTCGATTATGCCCACACCCCAGATGCGATTGAACAGGCGCTGAATGCCCTGCGTCGTCACTGCGCGGGCGAGTTGTGGTGCCTGTTTGGCTGTGGTGGCGACCGTGATACGGGTAAGCGCCCGCTGATGGGACAAGCGGCGGAGCAATGCGCCGATCGCATTATGGTGACTAGCGATAATGCCCGTAGCGAAGATCCTAACCAAATTATTACCGATATTATCCAAGGGCTGACTCACCCAGAGCGTGCGCTGACCGAGGTTGACCGTGTGGCGGCGATTAAGCATGTCGTGGCACAGGCTAAACCTGGGGATGTGATTTTGCTTGCGGGCAAAGGCCATGAAACTTACCAAGAGGCGGCAGGTGTGCGTCATGACTATGATGAGCGCGCCCTGGCACGTCAGTTATCGGAGCAAAGCCAATGATCCCAATTTCCCTCGAGGCGCTGAGCCAACACTTAAGTGCGCATCGAGTCGGTGACGATGTCACCATCCAAGCATTAAGCAGCGATAGCCGCAAAATCGGCCCTGCGACCCTGTTTGTCGCCTTAAAGGGCGAGCGTTTCGACGGCCATGATTTTGCGGCCACGGCAATTGAAAATGGTGCCGTTGCACTAATGGTCGAGCGTCAATTGGCCTTCGATGTGCCGCAGCTTATTGTTGCCGATTGCCAAAAGGCCATGGGCGCGATTGGCGCCTATGTGCGCGACCAAGTAGATCCCATTTGTGTGGCCTTAACCGGCTCCAATGGCAAAACCAGCGTGAAAGAAATGATCGCCACAATTTTATCGGCTAAGCATCAAGTGCTTTACACCGCCGGTAATTTTAATAATGAAATCGGTGTGCCACTCACTTTGCTGCGTTTAACGCCTGAGGATAAGTATGGGGTGTTTGAGCTTGGCGCTAACCATAAAGGTGAGATTGATTACACCTCGAGTTTGGTGCGTCCTCACGTAGCCTTAGTCAATAACGTTGGCAGCGCCCACTTAGAAGGCTTTGGTTCACAGGCGGGTGTCGCCCAGGCCAAATCGGAAATCTACAATCATCTGCAACCCGGTGGCACGGCGATTATCAATGCCGATGACGCCTTTGCCGATGTGATGCGGGTGAAAGCGAAACAATATAAGCAGTTAAGCTTCTCCCAACAGGAAGGCGCGGCTAAACGTCAAATCGATGTGATTGCCACTGGCCACAAAACCAATAGCGAAGGTTGCTATCGTTTTATCCTCAATTATGCGGGAGAGTCCTGCGGAGTGACTCTGCCCCTCGCAGGTCGTCATCAAGTCAGTAACGCGCTAGCTGCGGCAAGTGTTTGTATTGCTTTGGGATTGAGCCTGAAGGAAATCGCTGAAGGCTTGAGCCAGTTGACCCCTGTAAAGGGGCGTATGCAACCAACTCAATTAGGCCGAGTCCGTTTAATCGATGATAGCTATAACGCTAACCCTGTATCCGTGGGGGCGGCTATCGCTTGGTTAAAGGAAATTTCTGAAAATCGTTGTTTGGTACTGGGAGATTTGGGCGAATTAGGCGACAATGCGCCCCTTTTACACGCTGAACTGGGACAACTGGCTAAGCAACAGGGCATTGATGCTCTGTTCTGTACCGGCACCTTAACTCAGCACACTAGCCAAGCTTTCGGGGTGGAGCACCATGACAGCGTGGCGACGTTAGTAGAAAAACTCATAAAACACATCAACCAGTTGCCGGGACAGGTGACGGTTTTAGTTAAAGGTTCACGTAGTGCCGCAATGGAGCGGGTCGTGGATGGCCTAACAGTAGCCTTCGGGCGTGGGGAGTTAGTGTAGATGCTGGTGTATCTGGCCGAGTATTTAACCCGTTTTCATACTGGGTTTAACGTATTTTCCTATGTGACATTTCGAGCCATTTTAGGCTTGTTAACCGCATTAATGTTTAGTTTATGGTGGGGTCCTAAACTGATTGAGCGTTTGCAGTTAATGCAGATTGGTCAAGTTGTGCGTAACGACGGGCCAGAGTCGCATTTCAGTAAACGTGGTACGCCGACCATGGGTGGCCTGATGATTTTAGGCGCCATCTTTATCAGTGTGCTGTTGTGGGGCGATCTCGGTAGCCGTTATGTGTGGGTGATGCTGTTTGTATTGGGCAGCTTCGGCATGATCGGTTTTATTGATGATTACCGCAAAGTGGTGCGTAAAGATACTAAAGGACTGATCGCGCGTTGGAAGTATATTCTGCAATCCTTAGCGGCGTTGATCATTGCTTTCTTCCTCTACACCACAGCGTCTAACCCGGGGGAAACCCAGTTAGTCGTGCCTTTCTTTAAGGATGTGATGCCACAGCTTGGCGCTGTGTTTATCGTATTGGCCTACTTTACTATCGTGGGCTCGAGCAACGCGGTGAACCTAACCGATGGCCTCGACGGTTTGGCGATTATGCCAACGGTAATGGTGGCCGCGGCATTCGCCTTGATTGCGTATCTGTCAGGCCATGCTCAATTTGCCAATTACCTGCACATTCCGCATTTACCTGGTTCTGGTGAGCTAGTGATCGTTTGTACTGCGATTGTGGGCGCAGGCTTAGGCTTTTTATGGTTTAACACTTATCCAGCACAGGTCTTTATGGGCGATGTGGGCTCGCTGTCTTTAGGCGCAGCCTTAGGCGCGATTGCGGTTCTGGTTCGCCAAGAAATCCTATTAGTGATTATGGGCGGTGTGTTTGTGATGGAAACTGTGTCTGTGATCCTGCAGGTCGGTTCTTACAAGTTACGTGGTCAGCGCATTTTCCGCATGGCGCCTATCCATCACCACTATGAGTTAAAAGGTTGGCCTGAACCACGCGTGATTGTCCGTTTTTGGATTATCTCGATTTTCTTAGTGTTACTCGGCTTAGCCACGTTGAAGTTAAGGTAATCGCTCATGCAAAGTCAGTACTCACACATAGTGTTAGGTTTGGGCGCCACCGGGCTCTCGGTGGTTCGCTATTTGTGTGGAAAAGGCATAACGCCCTTGGTGATGGATAGCCGTCGCCAACCTCCAGGTGCGAGCACCCTTGCCAGCGCATTCCCTGAGGTGCAGCTGATTGCCGGTGGATTTGATTGCCGTTACTTAGTGCAAGCCACGCAAATCATTATTAGTCCAGGCATTGCGATTGATACACCCGAGGTGCGCGCGGCACTGGATATGGGCATTGAAGTGATTGGCGATGTGGAGCTATTTGCCCGTGAGATTGCCGACCGTAAACCTTGTGTAATTGGGATTACAGGCTCTAACGGCAAGACTACCGTCACTACCTTAGTGGGTGAAATGTTACGTCAAGCGGGCATGGCTGTGGCCGTGGGGGGCAACATTGGCATTCCGGCGCTCGATCTGCTGACCGAAAATGCCGATATTTTTGTGCTTGAGTTATCGAGCTTCCAGCTCGAAACCACCCACAGCTTGAACTGCGTGGCATCGACCTGTTTGAACGTGACCGAAGATCATATGGACAGATACAGCGATATGGATGCCTATCGCAAGGCCAAGCTGCGTCTGTACCATCAAAGCCGCTCCATCATCTTTAACCGTGATGATGCACTGACTATCCCGACTGAGCCGATGAATCAAAACAGCTTTGGTTTAGCGCCGCCAGAGGGCGACGAGTGGGGCATTTGTGATAGCAAGATTTACCATGGTCACAGTGAAATTATGCCTATCACCGAAGTATCGCTGATAGGCAGTCATAACCATGCCAACTTACTCGCAGCTATGGCACTGGTTGATGCCGTAGGCGTAGACAAGCAAGTGATGGCCAAAGTGGCTCGCACCTTTACTGGTCTTTCCCATCGCTGTGAAGTGGTCGGTGTGAAAGCGGGCGTGACCTATGTTAACGACTCTAAGGCGACCAATGTGGGCGCCACAGTCGCGGCGCTCGATGGGTTAAGCGATCACTTAGGCGATATTATTTTGATTGCCGGTGGTGATGGTAAGGGCGCGGATTTCAGCCCGCTGGCCGAGCCGTTAACGAAAGTGACGCACCTCATCACCTTAGGTCGCGATGGCAATAAGATTGCCGCACTGAAGGAAGGGGCCATCAAGGTGGACTCTATGGCTGCTGCAGTGGCTAAGGCCGCCGAATTGGCTACCTCGGGCGATATTGTACTCCTATCGCCAGCCTGTGCGAGCCTAGATATGTACAGCAACTTTATGGCCCGTGGGGATGACTTTAGAAGCCAAGTGGAGCAACTCGATGGCGAGTGATGCAAGACAGCTCAGCCTGTTTGGGCGAGTGCTAAACGCACTGCCTAACTGGCAACGTGATAACGAGGTGCCGGGAGTGCAATTGTACGACCGGGCTTTGCTCACGGCTGTTTTGTCTTTGATTGGCTTTGGTTTTGTCATGGTGATGTCAGCCTCTATGCCCGAGGCGCAAACGCTGACGGGCAATCCTTTCCACTTTATGACCCGTCATGTGGGTTATTTGTTGGGATGCTTAGTGATTGCCGCTTTTGTGCTGAGGGTTGAGATGCAAACTTGGCAGCGCATGAGCCCTATCATGCTGCTAGGCGTGTTTTTGATGTTACTAGCAGTGCTGGTTGTCGGTACCACAGTCAACGGTGCGACCCGTTGGTTATCCATAGGTCCTATCCGTATTCAGGTGGCCGAGGTCGCTAAGTTTGCGTTCTCTGTATACATGGCGGGTTATCTGGTGCGTCGGCATCAGGAAGTGCGTGAAAATGCAAAGGGCTTCTATAAGCCGATTGCGGTATTTGCAATCTATGCGATTTTGATTCTGATGCAGCCCGACTTAGGGACTGTAGTAGTGTTGTTCGTCGGTACCGTGGGGCTATTGTTCCTCGCCGGGGCGCGTTTGCTGGACTTCTTCGCGCTGATTTTTGCCGGGGTGTTGGCATTCGTGGCGCTGGTTCTGCTCGAGCCTTACCGTATGCGCCGGGTGACCTCATTTTTAGATCCTTGGCAGGACCCGTTCGGTAGTGGCTATCAGTTAACGCAGTCGCTAATGGCCTATGGTCGGGGTGATTGGTTTGGTCAGGGCCTAGGTAACAGTATTCAAAAGTTGGAGTACCTCCCTGAGGCGCATACCGACTTTATCTTTGCCGTGATCGGTGAAGAGTTAGGTTTTATCGGCATTATCGCTGTGTTATCCGTGCTGCTGTTTGTGGCATTGAGGGCCATTCGCCTCGGCAATTTATGTTTGGCGATGGACAAAGCCTTCGAAGGTTATCTGGCCTATGCCATCGGGATTTGGATCTGTTTCCAGACCGTCGTTAATGTGGGCGCAAGCATTGGTATGTTACCAACTAAAGGGTTAACACTGCCCTTTGTGAGTTACGGCGGTAGTAGTCTATGGGTCATGACGGCGGCGGCAATGACATTGCTGCGCATCGATTATGAGCGGCGCATGAGTTTAGTTCAGGCCGTGCAAGGGAGATTGAAGTAATGACCGACGCGGGTAAACGTATTTTAGTCATGGCAGGCGGCACGGGCGGACATGTGTTCCCGGCGCTCGCGGTGGCAAAATATTTAGCGCAGCAAGGTTGGCAAGTACGTTGGTTAGGCACCGCCGACCGCATGGAGGCGCGTTTAGTGCCTCAGTATGGCTTTGATATCGATTTTATCGACATTAAGGGCGTGCGTGGCAATGGCTTAGTACGTAAATTGGCGGCGCCTTTTAAAGTGGTGCGCTCGATTCTGCAAGCCAAGGCCGTTATTGCCGAGTTCAAGCCCGATGTGGTGCTGGGCATGGGCGGATTTGCCAGTGGCCCGGGCGGTGTGGCGGCGAAATTAGCGGGCGTGCCCTTAGTGCTGCATGAGCAAAATGCCATTCCGGGAATGACCAACAAGTTACTCTCGCGAATTGCGAATCAGGTACTGTGCGCCTTTAAAAATACCTTCACTCAGGTGAAGGCCAAGGTAGTGGGTAACCCCATCCGTCGCGAGCTTATTGCCTTAGGTGCCGAACCTAAGCAAGCCGCAGATGATGCCTTAAAAGTCTTAGTGGTGGGCGGCAGTTTAGGCGCCAAAGTCTTTAACGACTTAATGCCAGAAGTGGTTGCCGCGCTGAGTAAGCAGCAGTCTATTACGGTTTGGCATCAAGTGGGTAAGGATAATCTGACGGGCGTTAAGTCGGCTTATCAACAGCAAGGACAAGAAGGCGGCGTTAACGTTGCCGAATTTATTGATGACATGGAAGCCGCCTATCGCTGGGCGGATGTGGTATTGTGCCGTGCCGGCGCGCTGACGGTATCCGAGTTAGCGGCGGTGGGACTACCGAGTATTCTGGTGCCTTATCCCCATGCTGTGGATGATCATCAGACCCGTAACGCCCAAGTATTGGTTGAGGCTGGCGCCGCTTTCCTATTGCCGCAGGCCATCTTGGACGTGAATAAGCTGGTGAGTAAATTGCAGTTACTCGCCAATGACAGAGCAGAATTAGCCCAAATGGGCCAAAGAGCGAGAGATGTTGCCGTGTTGGATGCGACCGAGCAGGTGGCCCAAGTGTGTATCGCTCTCGCCGAGAAAGGATAGGTATGACTAAGACAGAAAGATACTTACAGCTAAGAAGTATGATCCCAGAAATGCGCCGGATTAAGCGTATTCATTTCGTCGGCATTGGCGGCGCGGGCATGGGCGGGATCGCTGAAGTATTAGTAAACGAAGGTTATGTCGTCAGCGGTTCTGATATCGCGCAAAACGCCGTGACTGACAGGCTTTGCCTGCTGGGCGCGAAAATCCATATCGGCCATGGTGCCGATAACGTGCAGCAAGCCGATGTGGTGGTAGTCTCGACCGCGATTAATCCTGAGAACCCAGAGATTATTGCGGCGAAGGAATTGCGTATTCCTATCGTGCGCCGCGCCGAGATGTTGGCCGAGTTGATGCGTTATCGCCATGGTGTGGCGATTGCGGGGACTCACGGTAAAACCACAACTACCAGTTTGATTGCCAGTTTGTATGGTCAAGCGGGTCGCGATCCGACCTTCGTGATCGGTGGCTTGCTCAACAGCGCAGGCACTAACGCTCGCTTAGGCACGAGTCGTTATCTGATTGCCGAAGCCGACGAGAGTGATGCCAGCTTCCTGCACCTGCAACCTATGGTCAGCGTGGTGACGAATATCGAAGCCGACCACATGGACACCTACGGTGGGGATTTTGAAAAGCTCAAATCGACCTTCGTGGACTTTCTGCATAACCTGCCATTCTATGGCGTGGCGGTAGTGTGTATCGACGATGCGGTCGTGCGCGAGATTATGCCGCGTATTGGTCGCCATATGATCACCTATGGTTTCAGTGATGATGCTGACGTGCAGGCGCTGAACTTCCATCAGCAGGGTCACCAATGCCGCTTTACCGTCAGACGTAAAGGCAAAGAAGATTTAGATCTGCTGCTTAACCTGCCAGGCCAGCACAATGTATTAAATGCGCTCGCGGCGATTGCCGTGGCGACAGAAGATGAAATTGATGATAGCGCCATCATTCAAGCCTTGGCTGAGTTCCAAGGTATTGGCCGTCGTTTCCAACACTTAGGTAAGTTCGCAACGCCAAAGGGCGAAGTGATGTTAGTAGACGACTATGGTCATCACCCCAGTGAAGTGGCGGCGACCATTAAAGCGGCGCGTGCAGGTTGGCCTGACAAACGCTTAGTGATGGCCTATCAGCCACACAGATATACTCGTACCCGTGACTTATACGAAGACTTTATTGAAGTGTTATCTCAAGTGGATTGCTTGTTGTTGCTCGAGGTGTATAGCGCGGGTGAAGCGCCGATCCCCGGTGCCGATGGCCGTGCACTGTGCCGCTCGATTCGTTTGCGCGGACAGTTAGATCCCATCTTTATCGCCAGCCCAGATCAGTTAGCCGAAGTGCTACCCGATGTGTTGCAGGAGGGGGATTTATTGTTGACCCAAGGTGCGGGTAATATAGGCGCCCTGTCGCGCCAGCTAGCCGCCTCTGAATTGGGCTTTAGCACTGCGGCGACAACCGAGGTAAAACCTTGATGTATTGCGGGACAACTCGGGTTTAAAGGAAATTTTGACCCGAGGCTTTAGCTCTATATAATGGCCGATTTTCTGTGGTTTTTAGTAGTGTCGTTGAAAGGTGGAAACAAACGTGTCTTGGAGTGATAAGAGGCGACACTGGTGGGCGAGGATGTCACAGGTTAATTGGTACCTGTGGAGCGGAATTGGGTTTTTATGTTTAGTCATTGGGAGTTTTGTCTTTGGTGGCTACCAACTGCATAAGTTTTTAAATGATGCCAGCACGCTGCCCATTGAGGCGGTGGCCATCAAAGGTGAACGGACTTACACCACAGATAGAGATATACAAATTGCACTACAGGATTTAATGCAGCGGAGTTTTTTCAGCGCAGATATCACCTTAGTGCAACAGGCATTAGAAGCCTTACCTTGGGTGTATCGCGCGTCAGTGAGGCGTGAATGGCCAGCGAAACTCAGGGTGTATTTACAGGAGCAACAACCGGTCGCCCATTGGAATGGTACCGCTTGGCTCAATGTGCATGGTGAGGTGTTTGAAGCGCCATCGCATCCTGAGCTAGAGCATCTGCCTTATTTATCCGGGCCAGATGATATGGGGACCGAAGTGTTAACTGCCTACGCGCAGGTTAACTCGCTACTGAAGATTAATGGCTTTACCTTGGCCAATTTGAGTTTGACGCCACGTCATGCGTGGCACGCGACACTGGGTAACGGTATTGTTTTAGACCTAGGTCGAGAAGATAAAATGGCAAGGATACAAAGGTTTATCACTGTTTATCCGTTACTGGCGAAACAAGATAAACCGATTGCCAGAGTGGATTTGCGCTACGACACAGGGTTGGCCGTAGGCTGGGGCGATGCACAAACAAGAGAGCCGATAATTAATGACCAAAAACCAAGATAGAAATCTGATCGTCGGATTGGACATAGGAACCTCTAAAGTCGCAGTGATCATAGGCGAAGTTCTGCCCGATGGCGAAATCAGCATAGTCGGCCTTGGTAACCACCCTTCAAGGGGCATGGATAAGGGTGGCGTTAACGATTTAGACTCCATCGTGCGCAGTGTGCAACGCGCGCTCGATCAAGCGGAATTAATGGCAGACTGCCAAGTATCATCGGTTTACCTGAGCATTTCCGGTAAACATATCGCCTGCCAAAACGAAAATGGCATGGTGTCGATTAACGATGAGGAAGTGACACAGGAAGACGTGGACAACGTGATCCACACCGCTCGCTCGGTGAAGATCCCGACCGAACGTCGCATTCTGCATGTGTTACCACAGGAATATGCGATTGACGTACAAGACGGCATTCGCAGCCCTATCGGCATGTCAGGCATGCGGATGGAAGCCAAGGTACACATAGTGACCTGCGCCAATGATATGGCGAAGAACATCACTAAGAGTGTTGAACGCTGTGGCTTGAAGGTTGATGACTTAGTGTTCTCCGGTATTGCGTCGGCGGATGCGGTATTAACCTTCGATGAAAAAGACTTAGGTGTGTGTATCGTCGATATCGGCGGTGGCACGACGGATATCGCCGTGTACACCAATGGTGCACTGCGTCATTGCGCGGTTGTGCCAGTTGCGGGTAACCAAGTGACCAACGATATTGCGAAGATTTTCCGCACACCTTCGTCACATGCTGAACAAATTAAAGTGCAGTTCGCCTGTGCGCGCAGCTCAATGGTGAGCCGCGAAGACAGTATCGAAGTGCCTTCGGTTGGTGGTCGCCCATCGCGCAGCATGTCGCGCCACACTTTGGCCGAGGTGGTTGAGCCTAGATATCAAGAGCTGTTTGAGCTAGTGCTCAAGGAGCTGAAAGACAGTGGTTTAGAAGATCAAATCGCCGCAGGTATCGTGTTAACAGGCGGTACTGCGTCGATTCAAGGCGTGGTGGACATTGCGGAGGCAACCTTTGGGATGCCAGTTCGCGTCGCCTCACCATTGCCAGTTAAAGGGTTATACGAATACGTGGATCAGTCTATTTACTCCACTGGAGTTGGATTGCTCCATTACGGTGCAAGACGGGTGCTTGAGCGTCAATTCGAGCGTCCTGAGCGTCAAGGGGTTACCAGTGCTTGGAATCGGGTCCAAAGCTGGTTTAAGGGTGAATTTTAATAACGCAGGCAACACGGAGATCAGACAATGTTTGAGATCATGGACACTCACTCAGACGACGCGGTGATTAAAGTCATCGGCGTTGGCGGCGGCGGCGGTAATGCTGTCGAACATATGGTCAAACACAACATTGAAGGTGTTGAGTTTGTCGTTACCAACACAGACGCACAGGCGCTACGTAAATCAGGCGCTGGCTCAACGATTCAATTAGGTCGCGATGTCACTAAAGGTCTTGGCGCTGGCGCCAACCCAGAAGTGGGTCGTGCCGCAGCGGAAGAAGACCGCGAAAACATTCGTGCAGCGATCAAAGGCTCAGACATGATCTTTATCGCCGCCGGTATGGGCGGTGGTACTGGTACAGGTGCTGCGCCAGTCGTTGCGCAAATCGCTCGCGAAGAAGGCATCTTAACGGTTGCCGTCGTGACTAAGCCTTTTCCTTTCGAAGGCAAGAAGCGTATGGCTTATGCCGAGCAAGGTATTAGCGAGCTGGCCAAGCACGTGGATTCGTTAATCACTATCCCTAACGAAAAATTATTAAAAGTATTGGGCCGTGGTACGTCATTACTCGATGCGTTTGCCGCAGCGAATAACGTGTTACTCGGTGCAGTACAAGGTATTGCCGAGCTTATCACTCGCCCAGGTCTGATTAACGTCGACTTTGCGGACGTGAAAACCGTTATGTCTGAAATGGGTAATGCCATGATGGGTACTGGTGTTGCGCGTGGTGAAGACCGTGCGGAAGAAGCGGCCGAAGCGGCAGTTGCCAGCCCATTATTAGAAGACATCGACTTAGCCGGTGCCCGTGGTGTGTTAGTTAACATTACCGCAGGTATGGACATGAGCATCGAAGAATTCGAAACCGTGGGTAACCATGTTAAAGCTTATGCTTCTGACAACGCGACAGTCGTTGTGGGCGCGGTGATCGACCCAGAAATGAGCGACGAGCTGCGTGTTACTGTGGTTGCTACTGGTATCGGCGCTGAAAAGCGTCCTGATATTCAACTGGTTTCTAAGCCAGCACCACGTCCAGAGCCAGTGGTTGTGGAACCAAAAGTAGAAGCCTATGTCGAAGAAGCAACTCATGTGAGCTATGCGGCGCCAAAGGGTAACGTGTTACCTGCATCGCCAGCACCAGCTCCTGCGCCAGCACCTTCAACAAAGCATGAATTGGATTACTTAGATATCCCAGCGTTTTTGCGTAAGCAAGCTGACTAAAACAGGTATTTGAGTCCAGCGTGTCGGGTGGTGCCTTGCTCTGTGAGGCTGTACCACCCAATGACTACATTTGTATGACATGGTCAACTTATGTTACCATGTAGCACCTATGTGGTCGTTTTGCCGCCGCTGTGTGTGCAAATATTAGGCTTAATTATAGAAATCTAAACGGGTAACTGAATGATATTTCAAAGAACTGTTCAAAAAATGGTGAAGGCTACTGGAGTCGGTTTGCACTCTGGGAATAAGGTCACCTTGAGCATTATGCCCGCACCAGTCAATACAGGGATCGTACTCGTGCGTACCGACATGAATCCTGCCGTTGCTATTCCAGCAAAGGCGGAACAAGTTCGCGAAACCACTATGTGCACGGCACTTGTCAATGACGAAGGTATTCGTATTTCGACTATTGAGCATTTATTTGCAGCCTTAGCGGGTTTAGGCATTGATAACGCCGTAATCGAAGTGGACGCGCCTGAAATCCCAATCATGGATGGCAGTGCGAGCCCATTTGTCTTCTTACTTCAGTCTGCAGGTATTAAAGAGCAGGCTGCGCCTAAGAAGTACTTAAAGATTAAACGCCCTGTGCGTGTGGAAGACGGTGATAAATGGGCCGAGCTGAAGCCATTCAAAGGCTTTAGAGTCAACTTCAAAATTGACTTTGCTCACCCTGAAATTGCTCGTAGTCAGCAGCACGTGGTGATGGACTTCTCTACTTCTGCTTTTGTTAAAGACATTAGCCGTGCCCGTACTTTTGGTTTTATGCGTGATATTGAGTATCTGCGTGCGAACAACCTAGCATTAGGTGGCAGCATGGAAAACGCGGTTGTACTTGATGAATATCGCGTCCTCAACCCCGACGGCCTGCGTTATGAGGATGAGTTCGTTAAGCACAAAATTTTAGATGCGTTTGGTGATCTCTACGTGGCAGGACACGCCATTCTTGGTGAGTTTACTGCCTATAAAACGGGTCATGCACTGAATAACCAATTAGTGCGAGCCTTATTGGCGCAGCAGGATGCGTGGGAGCTGGTGAGCTTTGAGAAAGAAGCCGATGTTCCCGTCAGCTTTACTGTGCCAGGTGGCGCGGTTTACGCTTAATAGCGGTTGATCTTTACTTATTACGGCTGGCCAATGTGGCCAGCCGTTTTAGTTTTTCGCCTAGTGTTCCGCTCACATTTTCTGCAAGCGCAGCAATATGTTCTGCCGCCGCTGGACTGAGTTGCTTGTGCGCCTGTTTCGGCTTTGCGTCATACAATGCTAATCTCGGGTTGACTTTAACTTCAATTGCGGTAAGGATTGGGAGCGTTTCTGCTTGAAGCTGCGCTAGTAGTTTCGGCTTTTGGAAATTAATTCGTGCGGCCCATGCTGCCGAAGTGGTTTCAACCACAAGAACACCCTGGCGGAAATTAGCGACTTTCAGCTGCTCCGCAACAGGACCTGCGACAATCTGCTTCACATGCTGATCCAGATATAAAAGTAGTTCCGCTTTCTCAGCTATATCGGGCAATGTGCCTGACAGATGTAGTAATTGGCTGAGATCCTGAGGGGGCTTTTTCATATGATAATAAGATGGCTGAATTAGGCTATGAGTGTAACAGTATTTATTCAAGGTCGGAATGGCGTCACGCGCTGGCAACCCAGTAAACGCTGGTTGCTCCTTCCCATGCTATTGTTGGCTACTGGTGCAGGTATTTATCAACACAACTCTGCTAAATTTGAAAATCAGCAAGCCAGTGTCGATAACGATCGGATCCAACGCGAACAACAAAAGAAGCAAGTCTTAGAACTAAAGAGTGCCACAGAGTCACAGCTAGCCATGCTGGCGACCCATGTCGCGCGCATGCAAGCTAAAATCACCCGTCTCGAGGCTTTAGGTCAACAAGTCGCTAAACAAAATAAATTGGATGAAGACTTTGATTTCTCCTCTGAAGTGGGTGTGGGTGGCTTGAGCGAATTAGGCTCGAATATCGAACTTGGTCAGCTTATCGATGATATGGATAAACTGGCGTCACAAATTGACAACAATAATGTTCAACTATCACTACTTGAAACAGTGTCATCTAACCACCATATAGATGCTGAACGTTATGTATCAGGGCTCCCACTCGATAAAGGTTGGTTATCGTCGCCCTACGGATTACGTAATGACCCTTTTAACGGTCGTCGAACCATGCATAAAGGGATCGATTTTACCGGTCGAGAAGGGGCTAAAGTTGTCGCGACTGCTGCAGGCGTGGTGACTTGGGCTGGGAATATGTTTGGCTATGGCGAATTGGTCGAAATCGACCATGGTAACGGTTTACGTACACGCTATGGTCATAATAAAGCTTTGTCAGTAGCTGTAGGTGATGTGGTCGCGAAAGGCGAAACCATCGCCAGTATGGGAAGCACTGGGCGCTCAACAGGGGCTCATGTGCATTATGAAGTGTTGCGTGGCGGACAGCAGATAGATCCACAGAAGTTTGTCTACCGCAAGGCAGGTTAATTGAAACATTGGCTTCTAGTTTCCATCATGGACTTGGCCTACAGAAAATAAGTGATTCAGATGTTTGGTAAATTACTGACAAAAGTATTTGGTAGTCGCAACGACCGTACCCTCAAAGGGTTACAAAAAGTAGTTAATAAGATTAATGCGCTTGAAGCCGATTATGAAAAATTAACCGATGAACAGCTTAAGGCGAAAACCGCCGAGTTCCGCGAGCGTTTAGCGGCCGGAGCTTCGTTAGAGAGCATTATGGCGGAAGCCTTCGCGACAGTGCGTGAAGCATCGAAGCGAGTGTTCGAGATGCGTCACTTCGACGTACAGTTACTCGGTGGTATGGTGCTCGACAGTAACCGCATCGCTGAAATGCGCACCGGTGAAGGTAAAACTTTAACCGCAACTCTGCCAGCCTATTTAAATGCCTTAACTGGCAAAGGCGTTCACGTTATTACCGTCAACGATTACTTAGCCCGTCGTGACGCGGAAAATAACCGCCCACTGTTCGAATTCTTAGGCTTAACTGTCGGCATTAACGTCGCAGGTTTGGGGCAGCAGGCGAAAAAAGACGCCTACAACGCCGATATTACTTACGGCACCAACAACGAATTTGGTTTCGACTATCTGCGCGATAACATGGCGTTCTCGCCACAAGAGCGTGTTCAACGTCCATTGCACTATGCACTGATCGACGAAGTCGACTCAATCCTTATCGACGAAGCTCGTACGCCATTGATTATCTCTGGTGCTGCGGAAGACAGCTCTGAGCTATACATCAAGATCAACACGCTTATCCCGAATCTTATCCGTCAAGATAAGGAAGACTCTGAAGAGTATGTGGGTGAGGGTGACTACAGCATCGATGAAAAAGCCAAACAAGTGCACTTCACCGAGCGTGGCCAAGAGAAGGTTGAGAACCTATTGATTGAGCGCGGCATGTTAGCCGAAGGCGACTCACTCTACTCAGCGGCAAACATTTCTCTGCTACACCATGTGAACGCGGCGCTGCGTGCTCATACTCTGTTTGAACGCGATGTCGACTATATCGTTCAAGATGGCGAAGTGATCATCGTTGACGAACACACTGGTCGTACTATGCCTGGTCGTCGTTGGTCAGAAGGCTTACACCAAGCCGTTGAAGCCAAAGAAGGCGTGCGTATCCAAAACGAAAACCAAACCTTGGCATCGATTACCTTCCAAAACTACTTCCGTTTATATGAGAAGTTAGCGGGTATGACAGGTACAGCCGATACTGAGGCGTTCGAGTTCCAACACATCTATGGTTTAGATACTGTGGTTGTGCCTACGAACCGTCCAATGGTACGTAAGGATATGGCCGATCTGGTTTACCTCACCGCCAATGAAAAATACCAAGCGATCATCAAAGACATTAAAGACTGCCGTGAACGTGGCCAGCCAGTATTGGTGGGTACGGTTTCCATCGAACAGTCTGAACTGTTAGCGCGTTTGATGGTGAAGGAGAAGATCCCGCACCAAGTGCTTAACGCTAAGTTCCACGAAAAAGAAGCCGAAATTGTTGCTCAAGCGGGTCGTACTGGCGCCGTGACAATTGCGACTAACATGGCGGGTCGTGGTACCGACATCGTGTTAGGCGGCAACTGGAATATGGAAATCGAAGCCCTCGAGAATCCAACTGCTGAGCAAAAAGCTAAAATCAAGGCCGACTGGCAAGAGCGCCACGATGCCGTAGTCGCCGCCGGTGGTTTACACATTTTAGGTACTGAGCGTCACGAATCTCGCCGTATCGACAACCAGCTACGTGGTCGTGCGGGTCGTCAAGGTGACGCGGGGTCTTCACGTTTCTACCTTTCTATGGAAGATAGCTTAATGCGCATCTTCGCCTCGGATCGTGTCTCTGGCATGATGAAGAAACTGGGGATGGAAGAGGGCGAAGCAATCGAGCATCCATGGGTTTCCCGTGCGATTGAAAACGCTCAGCGTAAAGTGGAAGCGCGTAACTTTGATATTCGTAAGCAACTGCTCGAATTTGACGACGTCGCAAACGACCAACGTCAAGTGGTTTATGCACAGCGCAACGAGTTGATGGATGCCGAAAGTATCGAAGACACCATCAAAAACATCCAAGACGATGTGATCAGTGCGGTGATCGATCAATACATTCCACCACAATCAGTGGAAGAGTTATGGGATGTGCCAGGATTAGAGCAACGTTTACAGCAAGAATTTATGCTGAAACTGCCAATCCAAGAATGGCTAGATAAAGAAGACGACTTACACGAAGAAACATTGCGTGAGCGTATCATCACTTCTTGGTCTGATGCGTATAAAGCAAAAGAAGAAATGGTCGGTGCGCCAGTACTGCGCCAGTTTGAAAAAGCCGTGATGCTACAAACCCTCGATGGTCTGTGGAAAGAACACTTAGCGGCAATGGATCACTTACGCCAAGGTATCCATTTACGTGGTTACGCACAGAAGAATCCAAAGCAGGAATATAAGCGCGAGTCTTTCGAGCTGTTCCAGCAATTACTGTCGACCTTAAAGCATGACGTCATTAGTGTGCTATCTAAGGTACAAGTACAAGCACAGTCAGACGTAGAAGAGATGGAAGCTCGTCGTCGTGAAGAAGATGCTAAGATCCAACGCGACTATCAGCACGCAGCTGCCGAAGCCTTAGTAGGTGGGGATGATGGTAGCGATGAGATGATGGCTCACACGCCAATGATCCGCGATGGCGATAAAGTGGGACGTAACGATCCTTGTCCTTGTGGCTCAGGCCGTAAGTATAAGCAGTGTCACGGCAAGCTAAGCTAATTCAATACGCGAACTCATTTTAAAAGGCGACTGTAATAGTCGCCTTTTTCATACCTGCTGCTTTATAAGTGCTTTAACTCTTTACCGACCATAAAACCCTTCGGCGATAAATCCTAACCAGTATCACTGCACTAAAACTAACCACTTTTATCTGATTTGTGGATAAGTTTGAGGATAAATAGTGGGTATTTTGTGACTAACTGAAACTATTGAAAAAAGAATCAAAAAAACCGAAAAAAGCCCTTGCGTAAAAAGTTCTGCTGCCTATAATGCGCATCCACTGACACGGCAGACAGCGATACGCAGTTTCAAGTGCCAGTTCATCGAGTGATTCACTCCTTGATGAGCGAAAAGAAAGTTGCAAAAACTACTTGACGCAAAAACGGGAATGCGTAGAATACGCAGCCCTGACCCGCTGAAATCACTTGCGATAAGGCGATGGTCAACGCTCTTTAACAATTTATCAAGCAAATCTGTGTGGACACTCACAGGTGTTGAGTTAATCGAAATTACTCTGCCGTTTGGCGAGTAATCAAAATTTACATCAATGAATGAGTGTTCATAGCAATATGTACAACGACTTATTAAGTTAAGTCGATTCAGAATTCATTGAGCCGAATCTTCGGATTCACAAAACTTTTAATTGAAGAGTTTGATCATGGCTCAGATTGAACGCTGGCGGCAGGCCTAACACATGCAAGTCGAGCGGCAGCACAAGGGAGTTTACTCCTGAGGTGGCGAGCGGCGGACGGGTGAGTAATGCCTAGGGATCTGCCCAGTCGAGGGGGATAACAGTTGGAAACGACTGCTAATACCGCATACGCCCTACGGGGGAAAGAGGGGGACTTTCGGGCCTCTCGCGATTGGATGAACCTAGGTGGGATTAGCTAGTTGGTGAGGTAATGGCTCACCAAGGCGACGATCCCTAGCTGTTCTGAGAGGATGATCAGCCACACTGGGACTGAGACACGGCCCAGACTCCTACGGGAGGCAGCAGTGGGGAATATTGCACAATGGGGGAAACCCTGATGCAGCCATGCCGCGTGTGTGAAGAAGGCCTTCGGGTTGTAAAGCACTTTCAGTAGGGAGGAAAGGTTGTAAGTTAATACCTTGCAGCTGTGACGTTACCTACAGAAGAAGGACCGGCTAACTCCGTGCCAGCAGCCGCGGTAATACGGAGGGTCCAAGCGTTAATCGGAATTACTGGGCGTAAAGCGTGCGCAGGCGGTTTGTTAAGCGAGATGTGAAAGCCCCGGGCTCAACCTGGGAATTGCATTTCGAACTGGCAAACTAGAGTCTTGTAGAGGGGGGTAGAATTCCAGGTGTAGCGGTGAAATGCGTAGAGATCTGGAGGAATACCGGTGGCGAAGGCGGCCCCCTGGACAAAGACTGACGCTCAGGCACGAAAGCGTGGGGAGCAAACAGGATTAGATACCCTGGTAGTCCACGCCGTAAACGATGTCTACTCGGAGTTTGGTGTCTTGAACACTGGGCTCTCAAGCTAACGCATTAAGTAGACCGCCTGGGGAGTACGGCCGCAAGGTTAAAACTCAAATGAATTGACGGGGGCCCGCACAAGCGGTGGAGCATGTGGTTTAATTCGATGCAACGCGAAGAACCTTACCTACTCTTGACATCCAGAGAATTCGCTAGAGATAGCTTAGTGCCTTCGGGAACTCTGAGACAGGTGCTGCATGGCTGTCGTCAGCTCGTGTTGTGAAATGTTGGGTTAAGTCCCGCAACGAGCGCAACCCCTATCCTTATTTGCCAGCACGTAATGGTGGGAACTCTAGGGAGACTGCCGGTGATAAACCGGAGGAAGGTGGGGACGACGTCAAGTCATCATGGCCCTTACGAGTAGGGCTACACACGTGCTACAATGGCGAGTACAGAGGGTTGCAAAGCCGCGAGGTGGAGCTAATCTCACAAAGCTCGTCGTAGTCCGGATTGGAGTCTGCAACTCGACTCCATGAAGTCGGAATCGCTAGTAATCGTGGATCAGAATGCCACGGTGAATACGTTCCCGGGCCTTGTACACACCGCCCGTCACACCATGGGAGTGGGCTGCAAAAGAAGTGGGTAGCTTAACCTTCGGGAGGGCGCTCACCACTTTGTGGTTCATGACTGGGGTGAAGTCGTAACAAGGTAGCCCTAGGGGAACCTGGGGCTGGATCACCTCCTTACCTATACGACTAACTCGATGTTTGTTGAGTGTTCACACAGATTTGCTTGATAGAAGATAGAGTAAAAGATGGGTCTGTAGCTCAGCTGGTTAGAGCGCACCCCTGATAAGGGTGAGGTCGGTGGTTCAAGTCCACTCTGACCCACCAATCCTTTGAGGGTTGGGACATCTGATACTCGCACTGCATGTAAATGGGGCTATAGCTCAGCTGGGAGAGCGCCTGCCTTGCACGCAGGAGGTCTGCGGTTCGATCCCGCATAGCTCCACCACTTACTGCAATCTGGTTAGAGATGCCAAAGATAAACTGAAAAATTATCTTTGGCTTTTTTAAGCCCGCTCTTTAACAATTTGGAAAGCTGATAGTAATTAATACAATGATGTCTGTCGTTGTGTTAATACGAAAAAAATTGAGTTCTTAAAACACTTTTTAAGTGTCTTGAATATTCAAGTCTAAGGCGAGTCCATTTCCTTGGTCGGAAATGAGACAAGTAAAACCAGCTGGTCGCAACAGCGCAAGTGATGTGAAACTCATTTGGGTTGTATGGTTAAGCGACTAAGCGTATACGGTGGATGCCTTGGCAGTCAGAGGCGATGAAGGACGTAGTAACTTGCGAAAAGCGTTGGCGAGCTAGTAACAAGCATTTGAGCTAACGATGTCCGAATGGGGGAACCCAGCAGCATAAGCTGTTATCACTGCATGAATACATAGTGTAGTGAGGCAAACGAGGGGAACTGAAACATCTAAGTACCCTTAGGAAAAGAAATCAACCGAGATTCCCCTAGTAGCGGCGAGCGAACGGGGATTAGCCCTTAAGTCAGAGGGGTGTTAGTGGAATGGTCTGGAAAGTCCAGCGGCACAGGGTGATAGCCCCGTACACGAAAACTAACCTTTGATGAAAACGAGTAAGGCGGGACACGTGATATCCTGTTTGAATATGGGGGGACCATCCTCCAAGGCTAAATACTCCTGACTGACCGATAGTGAACCAGTACCGTGAGGGAAAGGCGAAAAGAACCCCTGTGAGGGGAGTGAAATAGAACCTGAAACCGTATACGTACAAGCAGTGGGAGCGGTACTTGAGACCGTGACTGCGTACCTTTTGTATAATGGGTCAGCGACTTACGTTTTGTAGCGAGGTTAAGCGAATAGCGGAGCCGTAGGGAAACCGAGTGTTAACTGCGCGTTTAGTTGCAAGGCGTAGACCCGAAACCCGGTGATCTAGCCATGGGCAGGTTGAAGGTTGAGTAACATCAACTGGAGGACCGAACCGACTAATGTTGAAAAATTAGCGGATGACTTGTGGCTGGGGGTGAAAGGCCAATCAAACCGGGAGATATCTGGTTCTCCTCGAAAGCTATTTAGGTAGCGCCTCGGACGAACACCTTTGGGGGTAGAGCACTGTTAAGGCTAGGGGGTCATCCCGACTTACCAACCCTTTGCAAACTCCGAATACCAAAGAGTGCTATCCGGGAGACAGACGGCGGGTGCTAACGTCCGTCGTCAAAAGGGAAACAACCCAGACCGTCAGCTAAGGTCCCAAAGTGTATGTTAAGTGGGAAACGATGTGGGAAGGCTTAGACAGCTAGGATGTTGGCTTAGAAGCAGCCATCATTTAAAGAAAGCGTAATAGCTCACTAGTCGAGTCGGCCTGCGCGGAAGATGTAACGGGGCTAAACATACCACCGAAGCTACGGGTGCAATCCATTAGGGTTGCGCGGTAGAGGAGCGTTCTGTAAGCCGTTGAAGGTGAAGGGGTAACCCACGCTGGAGGTATCAGAAGTGCGAATGCTGACATGAGTAACGATAAAGGGGGTGAAAAACCCCCTCGCCGAAAGACCAAGGGTTCCTGTCCAACGTTAATCGGGGCAGGGTGAGTCGACCCCTAAGGCGAGGCCGAAAGGCGTAGTCGATGGGAAACAGATTAATATTTCTGTACTTCCGCTAACTGCGATGGAGAGACGGAGAAGGCTAGGCTAGCGCGGCGTTGGTAGTCCGCGTTTAAGGTGGTAGGTGGAACGCTTAGGCAAATCCGGGCGTTCTTAACACTGAGAGCTGATGACGAGTCCCCAAGGGGATGAAGTAGTTGATGCCATGCTTCCAGGAAAATCTTCTAAGCTTCAGGTTAGCGGGAATCGTACCCCAAACCGACACAGGTGGTCGGGTAGAGAATACCAAGGCGCTTGAGAGAACTCGGCTGAAGGAACTAGGCAAAATGGTACCGTAACTTCGGGAGAAGGTACGCTGCTGTTGGTGATGGGACTTGCTCCCTAAGCTGACGGCAGTCGCAGATACCAGGTGGCTGCAACTGTTTATCAAAAACACAGCACTGTGCAAAATCGCAAGATGACGTATACGGTGTGACGCCTGCCCGGTGCCGGAAGGTTAATTGATTGGGTTATCGCAAGAGAAGCTCATGATCGAAGCCCCGGTAAACGGCGGCCGTAACTATAACGGTCCTAAGGTAGCGAAATTCCTTGTCGGGTAAGTTCCGACCTGCACGAATGGCGTAATGATGGCCACGCTGTCTCCAGCCGAGACTCAGTGAAGTTGAAATTGCGGTGAAGATGCCGTATACCCGCGGCTAGACGGAAAGACCCCGTGAACCTTTACTATAGCTTGGCACTGAACATTGACCCTACATGTGTAGGATAGGTGGGAGACTTTGAAGCGGGAACGCTAGTTCTCGTGGAGTCGTCCTTGAAATACCACCCTTGTAGTGTTGATGTTCTAACTTGGGCCCCTAATCGGGGTTAAGGACAGTGCCTGGTGGGTAGTTTGACTGGGGCGGTCTCCTCCCAAAGAGTAACGGAGGAGCACGAAGGTTGGCTAAGTACGGTCGGACATCGTACGGTTAGTGCAATGGCATAAGCCAGCTTAACTGCGAGACAGACACGTCGAGCAGGTACGAAAGTAGGTCATAGTGATCCGGTGGTTCTGAATGGAAGGGCCATCGCTCAACGGATAAAAGGTACTCCGGGGATAACAGGCTGATACCGCCCAAGAGTTCATATCGACGGCGGTGTTTGGCACCTCGATGTCGGCTCATCACATCCTGGGGCTGAAGTCGGTCCCAAGGGTATGGCTGTTCGCCATTTAAAGTGGTACGCGAGCTGGGTTCAGAACGTCGTGAGACAGTTCGGTCCCTATCTGCCGTGGGCGTTGGATGATTGAGGGGAGTTGCTCCTAGTACGAGAGGACCGGAGTGAACGAACCGCTGGTGTTCGGGTTGTCATGCCAATGGCATTGCCCGGTAGCTATGTTCGGAATCGATAACCGCTGAAAGCATCTAAGCGGGAAGCGAGCCCCAAGATGAGTCATCCCTTGGACTATAAGTCCACTAAAGAGCCGTTCGAGACTAGGACGTTGATAGGTCAGGTGTGTAAGCGTTGTGAGGCGTTGAGCTAACTGATACTAATGACTCGAGAGGCTTAACCATACAACCCAGATGGGTTTTACTAAGTAATACTTAGACGAATACAAACACTTAAGAAGTGGCACTCAATCCAGCTTTCCGAATTTAATTTACTGCCTGCATGAGATAAGACGGGTAAGTAAATACCAAATTTGCTTGGTGACAATAGCATTGTGGTCCCACCTGATCCCATCCCGAACTCAGAAGTGAAACGCAATCGCGCCGATGGTAGTGTGGGGTCTCCCCATGTGAGAGTAGGTCATCGCCAAGCGCCTAATTAAATCATCATTGATGATAAAGAATTGCTGATATGGCTCAGTCGGTAGAGCGCATCCTTGGTAAGGATGAGGTCCCCAGTTCGATTCTGGGTATCAGCACCATACAATCTAGTGTGTTGTCCTAGAGCAAAATTTGTTTGGTGACAATAGCATTGTGGTCCCACCTGATCCCATCCCGAACTCAGAAGTGAAACGCAATCGCGCCGATGGTAGTGTGGGGTCTCCCCATGTGAGAGTAGGTCATCGCCAAACGCTAAATTAAGAAAGGCCACCTTGTTAGGTGGCCTTTTTGCTTTTCAAAATTCCTTTTACTACGCCCCTTTACAACGTATTTAGTTCGTGGACCTCTGTGCGGACGAGTACACTTTCATTTCGCGATTCATAATGATTTGAGCTCTTAATCAGGTCTAACATTACTCTTTCTCTTTGCCCAATGTCGCTATGTACTCTTGTCCTGTCAATTTGCTCCATCTTATAGGAGCAAGCGCTAGCTTTAGGCTGCTTCTCCTCGATAGAGCTTGCTATAAAGACTAGATGTGTATCGTTCTATTTTATGCAATGCGAAGGGGTTGAGGTTTAACAAGAGCATGTGTAACTCCATTGAACAGGGCTTTGTTGTAAACGACATAATTAGTCTGCCTTATTCATAGAAGTCCTATTTCGACATTACAGTATTATTTAAAGCATCGATGCTTTAATTCACTTTAGATAACCTTTATTACAAGCGACCCTCTACCCGAATTGCGGCTTACCACGATAGTTAAAATTTCAGAATGTGGATAACTTTGGGAATAAGTGGTGGGTAGCTTGTGCCTAGTTTGGGTGTAAAAAGTGATTTGAAAAATAATGCAAAAAACCTGAAAAAAGCACTTGCGTAAAAAGTTCTGCTGCCTATAATGCGCATCCACTGACACGGCAGACAGCGAAAGCAAGCGCGGTGGACAGTGCGAATCGAATGCAAAATGTGCAGTTGATTCGAAAGCGCCAAGAAGTTTGTAAAAACGCCTTGACGCGACAAGGGAAATGCGTAGAATACGCAGCCCTGACCCGCTGAGCGGTAACGCGAAAGCTGAGGTCAAATGCTCTTTAACAATCTAAACAAGAAATCTGTGTGGACACTCACAGGTGTTGAGTTAATCGAAATTGCTCTGCCGTTTGGCGAGTAATCAAAATTTAAATCAATGAATGAGTGTTCATAGCAATATGTACAACGACTTATTAAGTTAAGTCGATTCAGAATTCATTGAGCCGAATCTTCGGATTCACAAAACTTTTAATTGAAGAGTTTGATCATGGCTCAGATTGAACGCTGGCGGCAGGCCTAACACATGCAAGTCGAGCGGCAGCACAAGGGAGTTTACTCCTGAGGTGGCGAGCGGCGGACGGGTGAGTAATGCCTAGGGATCTGCCCAGTCGAGGGGGATAACAGTTGGAAACGACTGCTAATACCGCATACGCCCTACGGGGGAAAGAGGGGGACTTTCGGGCCTCTCGCGATTGGATGAACCTAGGTGGGATTAGCTAGTTGGTGAGGTAATGGCTCACCAAGGCGACGATCCCTAGCTGTTCTGAGAGGATGATCAGCCACACTGGGACTGAGACACGGCCCAGACTCCTACGGGAGGCAGCAGTGGGGAATATTGCACAATGGGGGAAACCCTGATGCAGCCATGCCGCGTGTGTGAAGAAGGCCTTCGGGTTGTAAAGCACTTTCAGTAGGGAGGAAAGGTTGTAAGTTAATACCTTGCAGCTGTGACGTTACCTACAGAAGAAGGACCGGCTAACTCCGTGCCAGCAGCCGCGGTAATACGGAGGGTCCAAGCGTTAATCGGAATTACTGGGCGTAAAGCGTGCGCAGGCGGTTTGTTAAGCGAGATGTGAAAGCCCCGGGCTCAACCTGGGAATTGCATTTAGAACTGGCAAACTAGAGTCTTGTAGAGGGGGGTAGAATTCCAGGTGTAGCGGTGAAATGCGTAGAGATCTGGAGGAATACCGGTGGCGAAGGCGGCCCCCTGGACAAAGACTGACGCTCAGGCACGAAAGCGTGGGGAGCAAACAGGATTAGATACCCTGGTAGTCCACGCCGTAAACGATGTCTACTCGGAGTTTGGTGTCTTGAACACTGGGCTCTCAAGCTAACGCATTAAGTAGACCGCCTGGGGAGTACGGCCGCAAGGTTAAAACTCAAATGAATTGACGGGGGCCCGCACAAGCGGTGGAGCATGTGGTTTAATTCGATGCAACGCGAAGAACCTTACCTACTCTTGACATCCAGAGAATTCGCTAGAGATAGCTTAGTGCCTTCGGGAACTCTGAGACAGGTGCTGCATGGCTGTCGTCAGCTCGTGTTGTGAAATGTTGGGTTAAGTCCCGCAACGAGCGCAACCCCTATCCTTATTTGCCAGCGCGTAATGGCGGGAACTCTAGGGAGACTGCCGGTGATAAACCGGAGGAAGGTGGGGACGACGTCAAGTCATCATGGCCCTTACGAGTAGGGCTACACACGTGCTACAATGGCGAGTACAGAGGGTTGCAAAGCCGCGAGGTGGAGCTAATCTCACAAAGCTCGTCGTAGTCCGGATTGGAGTCTGCAACTCGACTCCATGAAGTCGGAATCGCTAGTAATCGTGGATCAGAATGCCACGGTGAATACGTTCCCGGGCCTTGTACACACCGCCCGTCACACCATGGGAGTGGGCTGCAAAAGAAGTGGGTAGCTTAACCTTCGGGAGGGCGCTCACCACTTTGTGGTTCATGACTGGGGTGAAGTCGTAACAAGGTAGCCCTAGGGGAACCTGGGGCTGGATCACCTCCTTACCTATACGACTAACTCGATGTTTGGTTGGTAAGAAACTGCTCCATGCGTTTCTTACACACGGCACATCCATGTGCCTGAGTGTTCACACAGATGGCTTGTTGAACTTCTCGAAAGAGGAGGGAGAGCGAAATGTGCCGCGAGCCGGTAAGCATTGTTCTTTAACAATTTGGAAAGCTGATAGTAATTAATACAATGATGTCTGTCGTTGTGTTAATACGAAAAAAATTGAGTTCTTAAAACACTTTTTAAGTGTCTTGAATATTCAAGTCTAAGGCGAGTCCATCTTCTTGGTCGAAGATGAGACAAGTAAAACCAGCTGGTCGCAACAATTCAAGTGAAACTCATTTGGGTTGTATGGTTAAGCGACTAAGCGTATACGGTGGATGCCTTGGCAGTCAGAGGCGATGAAGGACGTAGTAACTTGCGAAAAGCGTTGGCGAGCTAGTAACAAGCATTTGAGCTAACGATGTCCGAATGGGGGAACCCGGCCGCATAAGCGGTCATCATGTAGTGAATACATAGCTACATGAGGCAAACGAGGGGAACTGAAACATCTAAGTACCCTTAGGAAAAGAAATCAACCGAGATTCCCCTAGTAGCGGCGAGCGAACGGGGATTAGCCCTTAAGTCAGAGGGGTGTTAGTGGAATGGTCTGGAAAGTCCAGCGGCACAGGGTGATAGCCCCGTACACGAAAACTAACCTTTGATGAAAACGAGTAAGGCGGGACACGTGATATCCTGTTTGAATATGGGGGGACCATCCTCCAAGGCTAAATACTCCTGACTGACCGATAGTGAACCAGTACCGTGAGGGAAAGGCGAAAAGAACCCCTGTGAGGGGAGTGAAATAGAACCTGAAACCGTATACGTACAAGCAGTGGGAGCGGTACTTGAGACCGTGACTGCGTACCTTTTGTATAATGGGTCAGCGACTTACGTTTTGTAGCGAGGTTAAGCGAATAGCGGAGCCGTAGGGAAACCGAGTGTTAACTGCGCGTTTAGTTGCAAGGCGTAGACCCGAAACCCGGTGATCTAGCCATGGGCAGGTTGAAGGTTGAGTAACATCAACTGGAGGACCGAACCGACTAATGTTGAAAAATTAGCGGATGACTTGTGGCTGGGGGTGAAAGGCCAATCAAACCGGGAGATATCTGGTTCTCCTCGAAAGCTATTTAGGTAGCGCCTCGGACGAACACCTTTGGGGGTAGAGCACTGTTAAGGCTAGGGGGTCATCCCGACTTACCAACCCTTTGCAAACTCCGAATACCAAAGAGTGCTATCCGGGAGACAGACGGCGGGTGCTAACGTCCGTCGTCAAAAGGGAAACAACCCAGACCGTCAGCTAAGGTCCCAAAGTGTATGTTAAGTGGGAAACGATGTGGGAAGGCTTAGACAGCTAGGATGTTGGCTTAGAAGCAGCCATCATTTAAAGAAAGCGTAATAGCTCACTAGTCGAGTCGGCCTGCGCGGAAGATGTAACGGGGCTAAACATACCACCGAAGCTACGGGTGCAATCCATTAGGGTTGCGCGGTAGAGGAGCGTTCTGTAAGCCGTTGAAGGTGAAGGGGTAACCCACGCTGGAGGTATCAGAAGTGCGAATGCTGACATGAGTAACGATAAAGGGGGTGAAAAACCCCCTCGCCGAAAGACCAAGGGTTCCTGTCCAACGTTAATCGGGGCAGGGTGAGTCGACCCCTAAGGCGAGGCCGAAAGGCGTAGTCGATGGGAAACAGATTAATATTTCTGTACTTCCGCTAACTGCGATGGAGAGACGGAGAAGGCTAGGCTAGCGCGGCGTTGGTAGTCCGCGTTTAAGGTGGTAGGTGGAACGCTTAGGCAAATCCGGGCGTTCTTAACACTGAGAGCTGATGACGAGTCCCCAAGGGGATGAAGTAGTTGATGCCATGCTTCCAGGAAAATCTTCTAAGCTTCAGGTTAGCGGGAATCGTACCCCAAACCGACACAGGTGGTCGGGTAGAGAATACCAAGGCGCTTGAGAGAACTCGGCTGAAGGAACTAGGCAAAATGGTACCGTAACTTCGGGAGAAGGTACGCTGCTGTTGGTGATGGGACTTGCTCCCTAAGCTGACGGCAGTCGCAGATACCAGGTGGCTGCAACTGTTTATCAAAAACACAGCACTGTGCAAAATCGCAAGATGACGTATACGGTGTGACGCCTGCCCGGTGCCGGAAGGTTAATTGATTGGGTTATCGCAAGAGAAGCTCATGATCGAAGCCCCGGTAAACGGCGGCCGTAACTATAACGGTCCTAAGGTAGCGAAATTCCTTGTCGGGTAAGTTCCGACCTGCACGAATGGCGTAATGATGGCCACGCTGTCTCCAGCCGAGACTCAGTGAAGTTGAAATTGCGGTGAAGATGCCGTATACCCGCGGCTAGACGGAAAGACCCCGTGAACCTTTACTATAGCTTGGCACTGAACATTGACCCTACATGTGTAGGATAGGTGGGAGACTTTGAAGCGGGAACGCTAGTTCTCGTGGAGTCGTCCTTGAAATACCACCCTTGTAGTGTTGATGTTCTAACTTGGGCCCCTAATCGGGGTTAAGGACAGTGCCTGGTGGGTAGTTTGACTGGGGCGGTCTCCTCCCAAAGAGTAACGGAGGAGCACGAAGGTTGGCTAAGTACGGTCGGACATCGTACGGTTAGTGCAATGGCATAAGCCAGCTTAACTGCGAGACAGACACGTCGAGCAGGTACGAAAGTAGGTCATAGTGATCCGGTGGTTCTGAATGGAAGGGCCATCGCTCAACGGATAAAAGGTACTCCGGGGATAACAGGCTGATACCGCCCAAGAGTTCATATCGACGGCGGTGTTTGGCACCTCGATGTCGGCTCATCACATCCTGGGGCTGAAGTCGGTCCCAAGGGTATGGCTGTTCGCCATTTAAAGTGGTACGCGAGCTGGGTTCAGAACGTCGTGAGACAGTTCGGTCCCTATCTGCCGTGGGCGTTGGATGATTGAGGGGAGTTGCTCCTAGTACGAGAGGACCGGAGTGAACGAACCGCTGGTGTTCGGGTTGTCATGCCAATGGCATTGCCCGGTAGCTATGTTCGGAATCGATAACCGCTGAAAGCATCTAAGCGGGAAGCGAGCCCCAAGATGAGTCATCCCTTGGACTTTAAGTCCACTAAAGAGCCGTTCGAGACTAGGACGTTGATAGGTCAGGTGTGTAAGCGTTGTGAGGCGTTGAGCTAACTGATACTAATGACTCGAGAGGCTTAACCATACAACCCAGATGGGTTTTACTAAGTGATACTTAGACGAATACAAACACTTAAGAAGTGCAACTCAATCCAGCTTTCCGAATTTAATTTACTGCCTGCATGAGATAAGACGGGTAAGTAAATACCAAATTTGCTTGGTGACAATAGCATTGTGGTCCCACCTGATCCCATCCCGAACTCAGAAGTGAAACGCAATCGCGCCGATGGTAGTGTGGGGTCTCCCCATGTGAGAGTAGGTCATCGCCAAGCGCCTAATTAAACGATGAAGCCAGCTGAATAAGCTGGCTTTTTTGTTTTCGGATTTTCCATTTTATTATCTCTATTCCTTCTATTCGCCTCTGTGAGGATGATATTCATTGCCTGCTTATCGATTTGAACAATAAAGCTGTAGATCCGAGTGCTTTGTTCGGGCCAATAAAAAGGGCAGCGTATGGCTGCCCTTTATACTTAGAATTGGTTTCTAAGCCCGATTATTTAGCTTCTTTTAGCCACTGTGCTGCACGTTTGGCGAAGTAGGTAAGGATGCCATCAGCGCCAGCGCGTTTGAAGCATAGCAGCGATTCCATGACGATGGCCTTTTCCGCTAACCAACCATTTTGAATGGCTGCCATATGCATAGCATATTCGCCACTGACTTGGTAAGCGAAGGTAGGCACGGCTAATTCGGTTTTTACGCGGTGAACGATATCTAGGTATGGCATACCAGGCTTCACCATTACCATATCTGCGCCTTCTTGGATGTCTAGTGCCACTTCATGCAAGGCTTCATCGCTATTGGCTGGATCCATTTGATAGCTATGTTTATTGCCACCTTTTAAGTTGCCTGCTGAGCCGACGGCATCACGGAAGGGACCATAGTAGCTTGAGGAGTATTTGGCTGAGTAGGCCATGATTTGAGTGTTTACATGCCCAGCTGCTTCGAGCGCTTGGCGAATCGCCCCAATGCGACCATCCATCATGTCCGACGGGGCAACAATGTCTGCACCCGCTTCAGCATGGGAGAGTGCTTGTTTAACTAAAATCTCAGTAGTGATGTCATTCAGGATATAGCCTGTTTCATCGATAATGCCGTCTTGACCGTGGGTGGTGAAAGGATCTAAGGCCACGTCAGTCATGATTCCTAGTTGTGGGAAGGCCTTTTTCAGTTCACGCACGGCGCGTTGCACTAAAGCATCGGCATTGTAGGCTTCTTCTGCCATTAGCGATTTCTTCTCGGCAGGGGTAACTGGGAACAGGGCAATTAATGGAATACCGAGTTCAACTAGCTCTTCGGCTTCTTTTAATAGTAAGTCGATAGAGTAGCGTTCAACCCCAGGCATAGAAGCGACTTTTTCGCTGCGATTAGTGCCTTCAAGCACAAACATGGGGTAGATCAAGTCATTGACTGTTAGGTGATTCTCAGCCATTAGGCGACGGCTAAAGTCATGTTTGCGCATGCGGCGCATTCTGCGCTGAGGGAAGGCACTGGTAATGATGTTCACATTAGACTCCTAAGTAGGTTCTGTTTGTGCTGGCGCATACAATTTAACTTGATTGCGTCCGCTATTTTTTGCCTGATAGAGCGCCTTGTCGGCTTGCTCTAATAATTCGGTACTGTGTTGGTCGTTACTGATGACGTCGGCACTGACACCGATACTCACGGTCAAGGGAATGGGCTTGCCTTCCCATGCTAGGCCGATGCTAGTCACTGCATCTCTTATATTTTCAGCGACTTGAAGAGCGCCATCCGCAGTCGTATTGGGGAGAATAATAGCAAACTCTTCACCACCAAAACGTGATACTAGATCGGTTGGTCGTTTTAAATGTTGCTGCAAGGTTGTCGCTATCACTTTTAATGCCTGATCCCCTGCTAGGTGACCGAATTGATCGTTGATGGATTTAAATCGGTCGATATCCAGCATTAATAAGGCAATAGGGGTTTCTTGGCGACGGCTGATTCTACTTTCGGCGAGCAGTCGTTTATCGAAGGCGCTGCGGTTTTTCACGCCGGTTAAGCTATCGATAGTGCTCTGCTCGGTAAGTTTTTGGTTAACTTCATGCAATTCGCGCAGGGTAATCTCAAGCTCTAGCGTGCGCTCCTGCACCATCTGTTCGAGTCTTTCATTGGTTTCCGCTTCCACTTTTAAGGCTTCCTCGCGCGCACTACGGATCTTTTGCGCTTGCTTGAGGGCCTCCTGTTGAATACGGAGCTTAGATTTACGTTCATCGTTATAGCGGATGGCGAGGACCAGCGACATAAAGATGATTTCGAAGGTGAGCCCAAGCATCACCGGCGTTTGCGGCTTGATATTGAATTCGATAACACTCAAATAGAGTAGGCTGCTGATGCATGCGCCAGTAAGCATACTCACCCAGCCAATGGTATAGAGCTTTGCCAGCTTTTGGCCGTTAATGGCTTGTATGATGGCGAGTATCATCATGATGATGCTGAGTATCGCTACCGAGATTATCTCGATATACAGCACGGTTCCGTAGCGCAAAAAGGGGACTAAAAGCCCAACAAGAATAATGTAGACCGCACTGTAGCGGCACATTAATAACATCCGGCGGTTATAGTATTTCAGTTGCAGGATTTTCTCGGTGAACATTAAGGCAAAGGCCATCACCAGAGGTAACAGCACGGGAACCATAAGTTGCTGTAACGCGGGCCAATTAGGCCAGAGAAAACGGAATGCATAACCATTGATAGTGGCCACTAATAACGTCATACACAGGACATAACCTGAGTAATAACTATAGCTAAATGAACCTGAAGCTAACGCGATAAACAGGCTGAAGATCCCTATCGCGGCGAGCACACCGAGCTGGAAGCCATGCTCAACGGCTGTCGATTCGGCAATTTGAGCTAAATCATTGGCTGACCAGAGGCTCAGAGGGACAGCGGCGCTGCCTTCGGTAACGATATGCAGATAGAAGGTGTGTTGCTCATTGGTGCTCAGTTTAAAGGGATACAGAAAGATATTGCTCGGCAGTGGGCGGTTCTTATAGAGCAGTGTGTCACCCATCTCAGTGGTGTTGATGAGCTGATTATTCACCAGATGAAAAACGGTCACTCTATCCAATAACGGATTATCGAGGGCGAGAATGCGTGCAAGACTTCCATCACCACTTGTAAGGTTTACTCTCAGCCAAAAATCATGTTGGCTGAGGCGTTGAATATCATCACTGGTAAACTTGTGCCATTGCGACTTGGGCAACGCCTGAATATCGCCTAGCTGACTGTTAGCATTGGCGTGCGTCACCATCAACCAAGGAGTTAGGTTGAGTGGTGTAGGTGTGTGTTCATCTATGCTCATCGTATTGGCATAGCTGCCAAATGATATGAGCATACCGAGTAACAACACCCATAAGTTGCCGAACTTAGCCATTCGCTTGACTCAAATTAAAAAAGGCTAGGCTATTTTGATAGCACTGTTTGGCAAATTCAGCCGCATTTTCACCCCGTAGATTGGCAATATATTGCGCGATATAGGGCAAGTACTCGGGTTTATTTTTACTGGACTTAGGTTTAGGCCGCATACTGCGTGGTAGCAGGTAAGGACTGTCCGTTTCAATCAATAAACGCTCTTTGGGAATAAACGGGACGAGCTCGGCAAGTTCTAGGCCGCGCCTCTCGTCACATACCCATCCCGTAATGCCTAAATGTAGATCGAGCTCGATATAGGCTTCCATTTGAGCCCGGGTGCCAGTAAAGCAGTGTAGTAATGCTCCGCTGAGATGGGGGCGGTATTCTTTAACAATACTCAAAAAATCATCGTGGGCATCTCGTTCATGCATGAGTACCGGTTTTTTGAGTTCAACTGCGAGTTCGAGTTGGTCGATAAACGCTTGGCGCTGGGCTGGGCGAGGGGAGAAGTCTCGGTTGTAGTCGAGTCCACATTCACCGACAGCAACAACTTGTGGCGCTTGGCAGAGTGTGGCTTGTAACTGTTTGGAGTCTGCTTGCCATTCGCTAGCATGGTGGGGATGTACGCCTGCGGTGCAGTAAAGCTGTTTGGGATACTGTTGGCATAATTGAATGGCGGCGGCGCTTTCAGTTAAATCGCTGCCAATAACAATTAACGGCGAAACCCCTTGGTCCGCCGCTGCTTGTACGATTTGCGCTATGTCTGGTTCGAGTGCGCTGCCAAGCAAGTTGACAGCGATATCTATATAAGATGGCATTATTTTAGGCGTTTTACCCTCACCTTAGCATTACGACTTTCAGTGCCCATTAAGAAAGAGCCAAGCGCGGCTTTTTCGATAAATACTTTTTCACCGACTTTTAGATTGAATTTACGGTTTTCGGTTTGTTTCCAAACTTGGCCATTGGTAAAGGTAATCTTTAAGGCGCCGTATGCATCTTCTGTTATCGACTCCACATCGAGATAAATTTTGTCGGTTGTATTCTCTTGGACGCGTTTAACTTCCATACCGAAATTATCTTCGACATTGGTCGCGACAGCTGCAACAGGAGCTGCAGTCGCCACAGCTACAGGGGCTGCTGCGGGAGTGACAACGGGGGCTACTGCTATCGGGGCCGTGGTGTTATTGGCCACTGTGGTGACTTGAATGCTTGCTGCGAGGTTGTCATAGCATACCAAGCGCTCGAGCTTGTCCGTTATCCCTGCACATTGAGTTAATTGCTGCTCAATCGCGGCATTAGCCTGTGCAGATATCAGTAACACTGCACCAGTCAGTAAAGTAAAACGCATCCCAGTTTCCTTATTATTATTTTCCTCTAATGCCGATTGAGGCATTAGTCGTTCGTTGATTCTTCTTCGTCGGTCTCGTCATCAGGTTTACTGTAAAAACGAGCCGCAAATAATCCGCCTTCGAACAATAACAGCATTGGTACGGCAAGCATAGTCTGGGAGATAACATCCGGTGGCGTTAACAGCATGCCCACTACGAATGCGCCGACAATGATATAAGGGCGTTTTTGTTTGAGATCTTCAGGAGTGGTTACACCCGCCCAGCAAAGCAGGACTACGGCAACCGGGATTTCAAAGGAGAGGCCAAAGGCAAAAAACAATTTAAGCACAAAGTCGAGATAGCTGCTGATATCCGTTGCTACCTGTACTCCTTCGGGGGCCGTGTTGGCGAAAAAGCCAAATACCACTGGGAATACAACGAAATAAGCAAAGGCGATCCCTAAGTAAAACAGTACTGTGCTACTGAAAAGTAGCGGCATGACTAAGCGTTTTTCATGCTTATACAAACCGGGCGCCACGAAGGACCAAATTTGATAGAGCACGTAGGGAACTGCCACAAAAAATGACAGGACTAACGTCAGTTTGAAAGGGGCGAAGAAAGGTGCGGCGACATCGGTCGCAATCATGCTGCCACCTAAGGGCAAAGACTGCATTAAAGGGATTGCCATGTAGTGGTAAATATCATTTGCCCAATACACGCTACAAATGAACACGATTAACACACTGGCAATTGATTTAAGCAGCTTGGACCTGAGTTCAAGCAAATGGCTGATAAGTGGCTGCTGTTGCGACATGAATTATCCGTTAGCTTTCGGGTTGGAACGGGTATCCTCGCCCTGATTGGATTCGCTAGTGGGGGCGGAGGAAGCCGAAGGACTCGCCTCTGTAGAAACACTCTGGCTCGCAGGGTTGTGGATCTGGTTTTCCGGTGCGGGAACATCTTGCACTTGGTAAGGACGATTCACAGACTGTGCTGCTTGCTTTAACTGGTCGATCGACTCTTGCAGTTCGGGTGAGAGGTTAGATAGACCTTTACTCTCTGCTTTTTTGAGGTCGGCGTGCAACTGCTCGATCTTTAGCTCTTGCTCAAGTTCTTCTTTGACTGAGTTGGCCATGCGTTTCATCGCGCGGATCCAACCTGTTACTGAACGTACTGCAACCGGTAGACGTTCGGGGCCAAGTACCACAAGCCCCAGAACCCCGATCAGCAGCAGCTCCATAAAGCCGATACCGTCAAACATAAAGAGTTACGCCTGTTCTTTGTTAGACTCAGGTTTCTTTTCAGTCGCCTGTTGGGTTGGTTGTGCAGATTGTGCTGTTTGCACTGATTTTGCTGCTTCTGCATCTTCTAACGCTTTTTTATCTTCGTCTGAAGACATAGCGTTTTTAAAGCCCTTAACAGCACCACCTAAATCACCACCCAAAGAGCGTAATTTCTTTGTTCCAAACAATAAGACAACGATTAACGCGATGATAAGAAGTTGCCAAATACTAATGCCACCCATGAAGGTATCCTCTTAATTGATATCGGTTCTATTATGAACCTCTGATTAATTAGTGCTAGCTAAAATTTACGATTCTTTGGCCTAGATCGCCATCCGATAATCCACAACACCGCGCCTGAAATCAGACACACGTAAGGGCTCCACAGTGTAGCGTCTTGGTTGAACAATAACGTGCCGCAGATCAATAAAATTGCAGAAGTGATGAGCAAGTAATTACTCTTGTGTGCTTGCTGCTGATATTTCAGATACTTATCTAGCATTTGTTGCTGAGAACTCAGCAATTTCCTGCCTAATTTAAGGTTATCGTAAATTAGCTCAGGGAATTCCGGAAGCTTATCAGACCAATATGGCAGTTTTGTGGATACCTTTTTAAACATTGCCTTAGGGCCCACTTGCTCGGCCATCCACTGTTCTAAAAAGGGTTTCGCCGTTTGCCAGAGATCCAGCTGCGGATAGAGCTGACGTCCTAAGCCTTCGATGTAGAGTAATGTCTTCTCGAGCAGCACTAGCTGAGGCTGCACGACGATATCGAAGTGGCGTGCGGTGCGGAACAGTTCTAATAACACGTGGCCGAAGGAGATTTCATCTAAGGGCTTGTTAAACATGGGTTCACAAACGACCTTGATGGCTTGCTCGAAAGCCTGTAGATCGGTTTTTTCCGATACCCAACCCGACTCGATATACAGCTGCGCGATACGGTGGTAATCACGGTTGAAAAACGCGAGGAAGTTTTCCGCTAAATAGCGCTTATCGACTTCGCTGAGTGTGCCCATAATGCCGCAATCTAGGCCGATATAATAAGGATTCTCGGGATGATCGCGGGAGATAAAAATATTCCCTGGATGCATATCGGCATGGAAAAAGTTATCGCGGAACACTTGGGTGAAAAACAGTTCTACGCCACGCTCGGCCAAGAGTTTAAAGTTAGTTCCCTGTGCCTTCAGCGCGGCGATATCCGACACCGGAATACCGTAAATGCGCTCCATCACCATTAAACGTGGATAGCAAAACTCTTCGTAGACATACGGAATATAGAGCGCGTCTGAGTCGAGGAAGTTATTGCGCAGCTTAATGGCATTGAGGGCCTCAAGCTTAAGATTGAGCTCACCTAGAATGGTCACACGGTAATCTTCAATCACCTCAGAAGGGCGCAGACGATTCCCTTCACCGAGGAGATAATCGATGACCTTAGCCGTTTGCGACATCAACAATAGGTCAGCTTGGATTTTAGCTTCCACATTCGGGCGCAGCACTTTTAATACCACGGCCTTGCCGTTGGATTTGAGCGTGGCGGTATGCACCTGAGAAATCGAAGCCGAAGCTAAGGGTGTTTCGTCAAAGTCGTCGAAGTAGCTCTCGATGGGGGCTTTAAGTTCGGCTTCAATCGCTTGACGTGCCAAGGCGCCATCGAAGGGCGGGACTTTATCCTGCAACATGGCCAGCTCAGTCGCCCATTCATCGCTGAGTAAGTCACGGCGGGTTGACAGCATTTGCCCGAGCTTAATATACACGGGGCCAAGCTCTTGCATCGCCAGCTTTAAACGCTCGCCACCAGATTTACCTTTGTGCTTATTGCGGATCCAAAACAGGCTGTTGCGGGCGAGTTTAAAGTACCAAGGGGTCATCTTTGGCGGTAATACGTCATCTAACCCATATTGCAGTAGGGTTTTAATGACATGATAACCGCGGCGGATACTGGCAAGGGTCATGGCTTAATTTGGTCTCTTAATTTGGCAATCCGTTGTTCGAGCGCACGAGTATCGTCAACTAAGTCATCCATTTCATCGCGAAAATGAATGAGTTCAATCCGGTGTGGCGCAAGGCGATATTCTTCGATAGCGAGTTGCCCCAAATGCGAGCGGGTCTTACGCAGCACTTCAAATGCTAAGGTTTTGGCCTGTAGTCCAGTGCTCAGCAGTTTATGGGTTGGCCCATCGCCTAAGTAACGTGACAGAGGCTCGGCAAAATCAAACTCTATGCTACGCAGATAATGGCTGAAGCTTTGTAACAGATTGAGGTCACCTTCGAGGCTGAGCTTATCCTGTTTGATGAGTTCGGTGAGGTTAGCACCTTCTGTCACGCGGTAGAGCGTCGTGGCATCGGCATGCAGGCTGACATCCACATCGCCTTCATAGCGACTCAGTACTTGGATTTCTTTGGCGAAGACCAAGTAAATTGGCCAGCTGAGTTGTGATAATTGAATGCGAAAGACTTTGCCATGTAACTGACGCTGGCGAGCATAGGCGTCGCCGGCTTGGGTCTGAAGTTGCTTCAGACCCGTCTCAATGGCGGCGCAGGCAAGTAACACCACTTCTTGCGGCATCATTAGAATTTATAACCGCGGTGCAGGGCAACAATGCCGTCGGTCATGTTGGTGTAATCGACCTGTTCAAAGCCCGCATCGACCATCATTTGCTTGAGGGTCTCTTGGTCTGGATGCATGCGAATCGACTCGGCTAGATACTCATAGCTGTCGGCGTCTTTCGTAATGATTTCACCCATTTTCGGCAGCACTTTAAAGCTGTATAAGTCGTAGACTTTACGCATCAGCTCATGTTGCGGCTTAGAAAACTCTAACACCAACAATTTACCGCCCGGCTTAAGCACGCGGTTCATTGAACGCAGCGCCGCGTCTTTATCGGTCACGTTACGCAGACCAAAGGCGATAGTGATGATATCGAAGTGGTTATCGGGGAAAGGCAGTGCTTCGGCGTTGGCTTGCACATAGCTCACATTGCCAACGATGCCGCGGTCACGCAGTTTAGTGCGGCCCACTTTCAGCATAGAATCGTTGATATCCGCTAATACCACTTCGCCTTTATCGCCCACCAAATGGGAGAACTTAGCGGTTAAATCGCCAGTACCACCTGCAAGGTCGAGCACTTTCATACCAGGGCGCGCACCAGAGACTTCAATGGTGTAACGCTTCCAAAAACGGTGAATACCGAAGGACATAACGTCATTCATGATATCGTACTTGGCGGCAACCGAATGAAACACGCCGGCAACGAGATCGGCCTTTTTATCCGCCTCTACGGTTTTATAACCAAAGTGGGTATTTTTAGATTCGCCCTCAGACATCAATGTATTCCTATTGTTTTGCAAAGTATTAGTGGCGAGTGTAAGCCATCGCCTGCATTTGCTGAATCTTTGATCTATCACTCTGTGATCGAGTTAGTAAACTCTCCTCAAGGCGTTGGCTTGAGGCGTTTGGCATTGGCCAATGTTGAGTGCGCCGACCCGATAAAATGGATTGGCATTAGACCACAATATCAGGATTTGGTGAATAGCTTAGCGCCCACAAGGGCGCAAGCTTAACATGCTATTGGGCTAAAAAATGACGCCTTGCCTGCACATAGGCATAGATTAACTCGCTGATACTCTGGCCGACATCTCTAAATCCGGCTTCAATACCTGCCTCATGACAACTCGGCGCGGCTTCGGCCAAGTGCAAATAAGCACAGGGACAATGGCTGGCGATATAACTGATATAGTGCGCGGCATCGAGCAGGGGAATACCCGCCGCCGTTGAGGCGCTGCTGGGCATTTTTGCAATCGCATCGACGTCAAGCTCTAATCCAACAGGCAGGGCGGTATGATTGAGTTTGCCAGCAATCTCCTGCAGCGCCTCAGTGAGGCTCACTTCGCGGCGAATCCAAATCTGTTGCAGGCTATGCCAAGTGCCACCAAAATCAGACAGTTGTTGTAAATTGGCCTCGCTGTTTTTGAGTTCGTGTAAGCCGAGCACATGGTAATAACCCAGTGCGCCGCGATCGGCGGCATAACTAAAGCCATTTCCGCTGTGGCGCCCTTCGAGTAGGCGAAAATCACTGTGCGGATCTAAATTCACCGCGGCAACTTGGCGTTGATAATGGGCCGAAGTCGCCATTAACAGACCGTAGGCATTGTTGTGGCCACCGCCAATCACTATGGGTTCAAGTCCTGCGGCTTGTATGGCGCTAACGATACTAATCACCCGTTCATCGAGTTGCTCAACCGCTTGGCGTAAATGGGGTAGGCTCGCGCCTTCGCCGTCCTGTGCCTGTAATTGCAGATCCGCCGTATGAACTTGCCCTAAAATCAGGCATTCGGCGCCCGAAAGAAAACGATTCGACTGTAAATTGAGCCACTGGCGCATGCTGGTGGTAAAGGCATCGGTGGCGCCGCCTCTGCCTAAGTTTGCCCGAGGGCCGATATCTTCCCCTACGCCTAAAATGGCAAATTGAGCGCCATGGGCTTTGGCTGTGGCGAGTATCGCCTCGAGCGGATGTTCGTGATTGGCCAAATGTACACATTGACCAATTTTGGTTTCACCCGCCCTCGGGCTCACTAGACTGGCCATATCGGCTTGGGTAAATGGAATAAATTCAGACATGGATTCGTATTCTTATCGGTAGGGACAGGGATATTGTGGCGTACCCAAGGACGAATATTCAATGGGACTAAGCGAAAACAGCCAATAAAAAAGCCAGCTTAGCTGGCTTTCTTGATAGGCAATTTGTGATTACTCAATGTCGAGTGGTTCTGGCGACAGGATAATGCCGGTGTTATCGGCATAGATATGATCGCCTGGGAGGAAGGTCACGCCGCCAAAGTTGACCGGAATTTCCACTTCGCCCACTGAATTGCCATCGGCACCTACTGGAATCGAGGCAAGGGCTTGAATGCCGATGTCTAATTCTTCCAGCGCATCCACATCGCGTACTGAACCGTAAACGATAATGCCTTCCCAGTTGTTGTTGACTGCGATTTCAGCGATAGAAGCATCGATCAGGGCGCGGCGTAATGAGCCTCCACCGTCAACCAGTAAGACTTTACCTTGGCCATCTTCTTGTAAGACCTCGGTGATTAGGCCGTTGTCTTCAAAGCACTTAATCGTGCTGATAGAACCGCCAAAAGAGCTACAACCACCGTAGTTACTGAACATGGGCTCGACTACATCTACGACATCTAAGTACATGTCACATAGTTCTGAGGTGTTGTATTCCATATTTACACTCCTATTGATCCGCGTTGCGTACAGTTTAGCGAGTTTACGCCAGTATAAAAGGGATTACTGAAAAGAAAAGTGTTATCAATCACGGTATTGTTGCACTTGGGGGTTAACACTTCTGTTGTAAACTTTCGTCACTTAACAGGGGTTTGTCCTCAAAACTTGATATCGGTCATTAAATAACGGTTTTTTATTACAACTCTGTTGCGTGTTTTGGTATTATATCCCAAGTTTAAATTAACTTACTTAACTTAATTTGCTTTAGGGGCAAGGACCCCCCGGTACGCTTATGGACGGTAGAGGGCCTTCGAGAGGTGCCTATGGAAGCTGTAAACACAATTGAAATTATTGGTTATTTTGCCTCAGTAATGGTGGCAATTTCACTTATGATGAAGAACATCATCTGGTTAAGATGGTTAAACTTTGTCGGCTGTACCCTGTTTGTTATCTACGGCGTATTTATTTCAGCCTGGCCAGTTGCAGGTATGAACGCTTTCGTAGCCTGTATCAATATTTATCATCTGACGAAAATTTACCGCGCCAAAGCGTTGGAACAAGCCGTCGCTTGAAGGTTTTCTGACAGTGTTGCCCGCTCCTAGCATCAGGGCAGCACTGTATCTCCCCGCACGTTTTCCTCTCTTTGCAGTCATTACTTCATTCATCGCGATTTATTTCATCTGTGCGAATGTCATAAAACTTTAGGCCTGATGTCACTTTGCCGTCATCGGGAGTTCTTAGTCTCACCTTAACACTAAGTACTTAAGCAATATCTGTTTAAGTCGCCATAGGGTTTAGCGTGGGGTTCTATCGTGAAATAGTCGTCTGACAGGGCGTTAAAACATGCAGACGCTAACGGTTGTCGAGAGAATGCACTCATTAACATCGCCATGATACTCGCTGGCATGCCAGCAAGGAGCCTGTTTTATGTTGAGTTACATTACAGACTTAGATAAGCGCATGTTTTATCGCATTGTGGGTTTGAGCCAACGTCATGGTGTTTATGATTGGGCGAAACGGATATCGGCAACTGGTGATGGGCATGTATATCTGTATCTTGCCGTAGGGTTGATGCTGACACACGCCCAAGGACAGAGCCTATTCAATCTACTGTTAGCGAGCTTTTTGGTTGAATTGCAGCTGTACTTATTACTCAAAAATAGCATTCGCCGCACTCGGCCCTGCCACGCCTTGGTTGGGTTTGAGAAGGGATTCGAACCTTCAGACAGATTCAGTCTACCTTCGGGGCACACGGCGGCCGCCTTTGTGATGGCCACAAGTGTGGCACAGGTATATCCCATGGCAGCCCCCCTTGCCTACGCCTGGGCGCTCTGTATTGGTGCTTCACGTATTGCGCTTGGAGTGCATTACCCTTCAGATATTGCCGCTGGCGCCCTGTTAGGTACTGGGGCTGTATTGCTGGTACATCCCGTGATTTAACCCAAATCAGGCGCTTATTCGTTAGGTACCTCCTTGATTCACCACTCTTTCATTCACAGTTAAAGGATAAGCAATGCGAATACTCTACGGAGTTCAAGGCACAGGGAATGGCCACCTAAGTCGTGCTCGAGTGATGGCAAAAGCCTTAATTGAGCACAATATTCAAGTCGACTTTTTGTTTTCGGGGCGCAAGCCTGAACATTTTTTCGATATGGAGTGTTTTGGGGAGTATCGCGTACAGGCGGGGATGACCTTTGCGACTCACTCAGGGCGAGTGAATGTGTCACAAACGGTGAGACAGAATTGCTCCTTGTCATTGCTTAAGGATATCCAAGCATTAGATTTGAGTTGCTATGACCTAGTGCTGAATGATTTTGAACCCGTATCCGCATGGGCGGCGAGGCGCCAAGGCGTTCCCTCCATTGGCATAAGTCATCAAGCGGCTTTGACTCACCCAGTGCCTAAGTTGGGGAGCACTTGGTTTAATGAGTTGCTACTCAACTATTTTGCGCCAGTGGATGTGGCACTGGGTTGCCATTGGCATCATTTTGGTTTTCCGATCCTACCTCCCTTTGTCGAGGTCGATGCCAGTCCGATTGAACATACCCATCAAATTTTGGTGTATTTACCCTTCGAAGAGGCGGATGCGATCGCCGAATTTTTTAAGCCTTTTACGGATTATCAGTTTTTGGTGTATCACGCTAAGCAGCCGACTGCACCGCTCGCTGACCATATTCAATGGCATGGTTTTAATCGTGACGGATTTAAACAGCACTTAGCGAGCTGCGGTGGAGTGATTGGTAATGCCGGATTTGAGTTGGCGAGCGAGGCGCTGACCTTAGGTAAGAAGTTGTTGGTCAAGCCGCTGATTGGTCAATTCGAGCAGCTATCGAATGTGGCAGCGCTGCAATTATTGGGCGCGGGTGACAGTATGATGAGTCTGGACATGGGCGTGGTCAAACGTTGGCTCAAGGCAGCATCGCCAAATCCCATCGCCTATCCACAGGTGGGCGATGCCTTAGTGAAATGGATTTGCAGCGGTCAGTGGCAACATACAGCGCCATTGTGCGATGACCTTTGGAGCCAAGTGAAGCTGCCCGACACCTGGCGCTAACTCGAGCTAAGCTTGATGATAAAAGGCATCGTCGGCTCTAGCTGGAAATTTGGGGTTAGCGTATAATTTGGCCAATTTTGCTGTTAGCCCCAGCAGCGTGTCTATATTGGCCTAGTCTGGCCACAATTTAGTTGTCATAAATGAGCCTTAAGAAGTTTACTCAGTACAAGTTACTGTTTTTAATGTTGTTGTCCCTCGGTATTTTACTTCCTTTTATTCCTGACCAAGCCTATCACATCCCCGGCCCTGATATTGCTACGCAAAATCTGCATGTGATTGAATTTAATGATCAAGGTCAGCCACACAACGATGGACAATGGCAAGGACTCAAGGCGCGGATTTTACAGCCCAATAATGGCACGGCTCCCGAGTTGCTGATTTTTGTCCACGGTTGGCACCATAGCGCTAATCCAACGGACGAAAACTTTGTCGCGTTTGAACAGTTTTATCAGCAGATGGCGGCATCCGACTCCCAGCGTAACCTATTGGGTTTATACATAGGTTGGCGTGGTGACAAGCTGGATCCCTTCTGGCTCGATGGCTCAGAAGATGCTACCAGTTGGATTGAGCCGCTGGATTTCCCGACTATTTTACAGCGTAAAGCCGTGGCCAAACGCATTGGGCAAACCGGGCTATCGCAGCTGCTGGATAAGCTGGATGGGTTAGTGGCTGAACATCAATTACTGCGTTATACCGTGATTGGCCACAGTCTTGGCGGCTTAGTGGTGCTGCACGCCAGTAAAGATAGAATCAAGGCGGCCATCGATAATGAGCAGGATAATCCGAATCTTTTCTTACTGTTAAACCCCGCTGCGCCGGCGCAGGATTTTAAACCGCTCGATACGCTGATGAGCTTAGATAGGCAAAAACCGAGTATGGTGGTGCTGCAATCTAAGGGCGATTTTGCGGTAAAAGAGGCCTTTAATTACATCAAGGACGGCGAGCGGGCGCTGGGTAACTCTTGGGCTATTACCCATGATATTGATAAATGTTCTGGCGGTAATTGTTCGACGCCGATGAAGATGCCTTCGGCATTAATGGCTCACGATCAAATCCCAGGTTGCATGATGACCTTGCCGCATTCTGGCTGGAAAATCCGTGCTCGCCTGCAGGCGCGGCGCAGCGTGCAAACCTGTCCAGACGCCAATATGCAGGCTGTATGGGTGCTGGCCGTGTCCGATGAAATTGTCTCTGGGCATAATGGGATCTTAACGCCGGACCACGCCAAGGCGCTGTCCGAGGTGATGGGGATGATTGATTTGTATCGAAATCAATTGCCTAAACATGCGGTCGAAAGCCCAGCGAATGAAGATTTAGCCACGTTGGCGCCCGACTCGGAAGCGGCAAGCTCGTCGGATACGCAAACAAATACCCCAGCAGAGCCCGTGGTGTTAGTCGAGCCATTACCTGAAGGCGAACAACCTAAGCCACAAGATTCAAAAGATTCACAAGAGGCGCCAGAGAAGCAAACACCGATTGAGGAAGGTTTGCCGATAGTGCCGCCATCAGATGATCGCACCCCGCCGCAAGCGATGGATGGCAAGTCGAATGAAGTGAGTGGGGACACTAAACAAGAGGAAGCCGAGACCACGGTAAAGCCGCCAGCCATTAATGCTGAGTCTCAAACTAATGCGGAACCTCAAATTAATACAGAGCCCCAAACCGAGATAAATAACACTAAGGATACTCAACCTAATGAACCAACTTAGCCTCAACCTAAGGTTGAGACTGAGTAACTTAGGAATTGCTTACCGAATGTAAGCGTATGAGCTTTACTGATTTTTAACCTGAAATTTACGCCAACTAAAATGAAGTAAAAGGACTAAAAGCAGGCTAACGATTGCCCATGTAGGGTATTTATGTTGATGATAAAACGTGAGAATAGGGGCGATTTCATCGCGGATTAACACTGGGCCTAAGCCAAAAAGCGTTACCCAAATGCTGGTGGCGAGTAGGTTTCCCAGCACGAATTGCTTAAAGGGCATTTTGGCTAGCCCACAGCCAATAAACATAAACTGCTTAAGCCCTTCGACAAAGCGGCTGAGCACTAAGGCGGCAATGCCATACTGGCCAATCACACTGTGGATCTTGTCCTCAAGCTGCGGCTTTATCCAACCTTTTCGCAGCAATACCTCACCAAAACGGCGACCGATAAAGTAGCCTAAACTGTTGCCACTCAGGGCCGCGGCGCAGGCAACGATGAGGACTAATGGCAGCGACATTTGCCCCGTAGCGGCCAGTAAACTGGCGACAATCAGTAAGGATTGTCCCGGTGCAGGAATACCAAATCCCTCGACGGCGATGGCCACAAAGAGCAGCAGATAACCGTATTGCTGCAACCAAGGTGTCATTTCGGTGATAAGGTGTTGTAAGGCTTCTGGCATGATTAAAACAGAGTGCGAGAATGAATCATCCCATCTTACTCGGCACAGCCAAATTTAGGATAGCTTTATGAGCAAAGTTTCATGCCGATTTTATGGAATGGCGCATATTCAAGGCACAAAAAAGCCGAACTGAGTTCGGCTTTTTATGCATGACAACTGAATGGTCGCTTCTTAAGCGAAAGCGGCCTGCAGTTGTGGCACAACTTGCTTCTTACGGCTTAATACGCCTTCTAACCACACTTTACCATCGACTGGGGTTTTACCGTAGGCACGGTTAACCAGATCGGCATCGTCAGAAACCACTAACAACTCTGAGCCTTCTTTCATAATGTCAGTCAGCAGTAACAGTACGCTGTGACGGTTGCCTTCAACCTTCAGTGCTTTGATATCGGCTTCCAGCTCGGCTTTGATTGAATCAAATACAGACAGATCAATTACTTCTAACTGGCCGATACCCACTAAGTTACCGTTCATGTTGAAGTCTTTAAAGTCGCGCATCACGAGATCGCGTGCTGGCGTGCCTTCAACTGCCGATTTTACCTTGAACATTTCCATGCCCAGCGCCTTAAAGTCTTCAACGCCCGCGATTTCGGCCAAGGCTTCAACGCAGCGAATGTCGGCTGTAGTGCAGGTCGGTGATTTGAAGATCACAGTGTCGCTCAGGATGGCGCACATCATGATGCCAGCGATATTTTTAGGGATGGCAACTTGGTGGAAGTCGTACATCATCTTAATGACTGTGTTGCTGCAACCAACAGGGCGGATCCAGCACTCTAAAGGCGTATCAGTGGTCAGATCGCCTAATTTGTGGTGATCCACAATACCTACGATAGTCGCTTGAGCGATATCGTCCGGTGCTTGAGTCAGTTCAGAGTGGTCAACAATGTAGACCTGCTCGCCAGCATAGCTGGTTTTGTATTCTGGCGCTTCAAAGCCAAAACGCTCCAGAATAAAAGCGGTTTCGGGTGATAACTCACCTAAACGTGCGGCAACGGCTTCTTCACCGATTTGGTTTTTTAAATAAGCTAACGCGATAGCACCGCAGATTGAATCAGAATCGGGGATTTTGTGACCGACAACGTACATAGGCATTTCAGGGACTCTCCTTTAAATTTGTGGCAATTTTAACAATATTTCGCCCGATTCGGAAATAGCCAAAGCGCATATCGCTGCGCCCTTAAGTCGCTATTCCACTAAAAACCGACCGCTGGCAGTGGCCATTATTCACACAGGTGTTAGATCTTCACTTTTATCACGACTTTACGCACCGCTGTCGGTGTATCACTCGTGCCGGGCATATGCATGTCGCCAGGGAAAAAGAGCGCGAACATCCCCGCCTTTAGTTGAATGTAGGAGGCGTTAGCTTTATTCGACTCGTAATCGAACTCGGCGTAATCGTGCTTTTCAAAATAAGGTTTTGAGGGTGTTTGGTCGGCCAATGGTAGATAGCCAAACTCTTCTTCGCCGCTGACCACATACTGCACATCGATGTATTTTTGATGTACTTCAAAGGGTTCGGTCGATTGTGGCTTAGTGTGGTAGTCGTTGACTATCACGAAAATATCCTCGCCATCGAGGGGATAATTGCCAACGGGCAGTTGGCTAAAGTCAGTGCTGGCGAGATGCGCTAATGCCGTGGCAATGCGTGGACTGAGTGATTGATAAATATGGCGATTAGCTAAGGTATCGACAATCATGGGGTACTCGATATGGCGTAAGTAAATGAGTGAATTGTAAAGATTATAATCAGTTCACCGCCGTTAGAACATAAGCGATAGACATAAAAAAACAGGCCATAAATGGCCTGTTTTGATGGTTTGCGGCTTAGTAAGTGTACTTAGCCTCGAGGAAGTAGTATCCCCCATTAAATCCAAACGGTGTATTGGTTAATGGATAGACGAAAATACCATTGAAGTTATTGTCATCAGGGCGTTTTTCAGGATACACATCAAACAAGTTTTGTACGCCAGCGGTGAAGCTTAAGGCATCGGTTGCGGCGTAGCGCACGGATAAATCCATCACCCATTGATCGCTGTAATTCACATCACCCGTTGAGTAACCCACTGTATAATCGCCAAAATAGCTGAGGCGAATGTTAGTCTTAAAGTCACCTAATTCATGGGTCAGTCCTAGGTTACCCGTATTGTGCGGCGTGGCCGAGGTCATGCGGGTTTGTTCGATATTATCGAAGAGTTTAGGGCCGAGTCCGTCCAAAATTTCAGGGAAATGAATATCTTGGATTTCTGTTTTGTTATAGGCGTACGCCAAGTTAGCGCGTAAATCGCCCCAGTTGCCGAGATCAAAATCTTGGCTCACCACTAAATCGACGCCGCGAGTACGGGTATCTACGGCATTAATAAAGAAGCGCGCCGATTCTGCATTGGTATTGGCTAGCGCCGCCGCAACAGCGGGTGAGTCGTTTGGCGTCACTGAGCTTGAGAGGATAATCCTGTCATCGATTGAAATCTGATAGGCATCCAAGGTCAGGGCGAGACCCGTATCATTGGTATAGACCAAGCCTAAGCTGAAGGATTGCGATAGCTCTGGGTCGAGCTCGTTAATGCCTAGGGCTTTAGTCACTGGCGATAAGGTGTTGAAGGTGCCTGATTCTGTTGGCACTAATTGGCCCGTAGTCGGATCAGGATTGAACAGGGTCGAGATATTGCTGAAGTACAGCTGTTGTACGCTCGGCGCTCTAAAGCCTGTGTTCACTGTGCCGCGCAGCGCTAAATGGTCGGTGAAGTCGTAGCGGCCCGCGAGCTTCCAACTGGTGTTACCGCCAAAGTCAGAATAGTTTTCGTAACGCAGCGCCGCCGCCCAATAAAACTCAGTGGTTAATTGGTTTTCAAGCTCGACATAAACACCGGTATTGTCGCGAGTTTCATCGACTTCTGATTCGGGCGTAAAGCCAGTAAAGCCTTGGCTCCCCGCAGCACGGTTATCATAACCGCCATTGATATAAGAGTTGGGTTCGCCCGCCTCAATCTGATAACCGTTTTGGCGCCAAGAGACACCCGTTGCCACTAAGATCTCTGAATCATTGGCAAAGTTATAGTAGCGCGAGGCATCGATATTCAGGTTTGCTTCGCTGGTGGACAGGGTGCCCGCATCGAATTCCGTCGGGCTATCAGGGCCGAGTGATGCGTTTAGGGTGTTCACAATATTGTATTCGAACGAGTTACCGCCATAGCCCGCTGAGGTATCGATATTCCATTCACCGAGGGTGAACTCATAGCCTAGGACTAATGATGAATCGATGATCTTAGGATTGATCTGCGGTAAAAAGCCGTCGGGATACAGCTCGGTCAAGTTACGGGCATCGAGCGCGCGGCGATAAAATGCGCCGGATTTGGTTTCACGCTGGCTAATGCCACCGAAGGCATAGAGTTTACTGTCGTTTGAGAAAGGCTGCGCTGCGTTGATAAATAAGCCTAAGTTATCGTATTCGGCGTCGCCCACTTGGTGGCTCTTGCGGTTGAAAGTCGCTTCACGCGGATCATCCGAACCGTCTGGCAGCTTAGGATATTGTTGGCGTGGATCTAAGCCTGCGCGGTTGGTGCTGTCTTTATGGTGAGCTTCAACGCCAATATTCACAAAACCGTCGTTGTTTAGGCTGATCCCGTGGTTCACACCAACGCGCCATTGTTCACCGTCACCCAGATAGGTTTGTCCGGCTTGAGCCGACACGCTACCGCCTTGGTCGTTGTCTTTTAAGACTACGTTAATAACACCAGCAATTGCATCTGAGCCGTATTGTGCCGAAGCGCCATCACGCAGGATTTCGATGCGTTTAATTGATGTCATCGGGATTGCGTTCAAATCAACGTTAGATGAGCCCTTGCCGACAGTGCCACTTAAATGCACCAGCGCCGAACCATGGCGGCGTTTACCGTTTACCAGTACGAGCGTGTGGTCTGGCGACAGGCCGCGTAAGCTAGCAGGACGCACCGCATCTGAGCCATCGGTGACCGATGAAAAGGGGAAACTGTAACTTGGCGCGGCAAATTGCAGCGCCTTAGCCGTTTCGGTCATACCGGTGGATTCGAGTTGTTCCGCGGTAATGATATCGACGGGGGCAACGCTGTCGGTTGCAGTGCGCAGGGCGATCCGCGAGCCGACCACTTCAATTTTCTCAAAGCTGCTGGCCTGCTCTTCTGCGTGTACGACAGGAAAAACCAAAGTTGAAGATACTGCTAATGCGATAACGGCTGGACGCATAAAACCTCTCAATGTGGAGTAACCTTTAGGCTGGAACGAAAACATTGAACCAACGAAAGTAACAATTCGATAGGGCGAAGGTTATCACTGTAACAATTGTTACATCTAGACAGAAAAGAACTAACTCAGAGCTTACTGTTCTAGATAATCATTTAAAGCTAGTCGAATATGTCGCCACAGCTCATGTGATTGGCTAAGTGAATAAAATCATCTAGATCCATTAGGTTTGCTGAAGGTTTATCGCGCTTTGCGGCTGTGTTTTAATGGCCGTAAACCTCAGGTTTGAGGCACTTTAAGGAGTTAAGTTTTGCCCGCATTACGCTTTCTTGCAGGTCCTACGGCCTTTAACATTATCAGGGAGCAAGGTCTGCATCCCGATGCTTTTACACAACTATTGGCGGCATCCGGTGGACCTAAATGGTTAGGGATTGCGGGTCTTGATAAGTATCTTTTTGCTGAATTTTTTAAAGATAGACAAACGCCGCTATACACCTTAGGGGCATCCTCTGGCGCTTGGCGTTTAGCCTGTTTGGCGCAGCAGGATCCACTACAAGCCTACGCACGTTTAGAGGATTACTACATTGGCCAGCAGTATGAAACGATACCGACACCGCATGAGGTGAGCGAGCAGGTGAAGGGCATAGTCCAAGGAATTCTTGGCGAGACGGGTGGTCGCGAGATAGTCAATCATCCCTTTATTCACAGTCACTTAATTGCCTGCCGCGCTAAACACATCAATCGTCTTAGCCATAAATTGCCATTAGCGGCTGGGCTGGCGATGGCGGCTGCGACCAACCTCATTAGCCGCAAAACCTTGGGCTGGCATTTCGAGCGTGTGGTGTTTAGTCAGCAAGTGGCAGCATCACCTTTTAAGCAACTTGACGATTTACCCAGCCAGCAGGCGAGGCTCACCGAGGCCAATATGGATGCTGTGATGTTGGCAACGGGATCTATTCCATTAGTGCTTGCGTCAGTCTCACGGATTGATGGCGCGCCCGCGGGGCAATACTATGATGGCGGCATCACCGACTATCACTTCGATTTGCCCTTATCCCATACTATTATGGGATTGACCCTGTACCCGCATTTTTATCCCCATATGAGCCCTGGATGGTTCGATAAATCCTTGACCTGGCGCCGAGCGCGCACCAATTACCATAACGCCTTGGTGCTGGCGCCTTCGGCGGAGTTTGTGGCGTCACTGCCTTTTGGTAAGGTGCCCGACCGTGAAGACTTTAAACAACTGGATACTGCGCAGCGGATGCAGTATTGGCGCCGTTCTGTTGCCTTAAGCGAGCGCCTTGCTGACGAATTTGCCGAAGTGTATGCAAAGGGCAATGTCGCAGCACACTTAGCGCCGCTGTAGGGGGAAAGGGGTAAACTCGGCCTAAATGCTTTTTACCGTCAGCGACTTTAGGAAGGAAATTATTTCTCCTGCTACACTCTAAATTAATAAGGTGTGGCTGATTTTTGAGCACATTCTTGTATCAGTGGGCAGGAGGTTGCTATGCAAACACGAGAAATGGCGTTAATTATGCGCGATGCCTTGTTGCTGCCACAGGGAAGGATTGAGGTCCGCGTGGTCGAGCCGGGCCAATTGCGCATGGTCGCGGATGTGTTAAAAGGCAAATACAATTTGGCGTTTGCGGCGAGTAAGCCCAGTGGCAATCCGCCCTGTTATCCGACTGCGACACAGTGCGAGATTATCGATTTTAATCAGTTAGAAGATGATACCCTCAGCATAGTGTTAGAGGGGCGCCAAAGGGTTAGCATTCTCTCAGCGGCGCAAGCAAAAGATAAGCTGTGGATGTCCCGCACTTTGCCTTGCCAAAATTGGCAAGAAGAGCCGATAAAAGGGGAGTTCGAACTGATCAGTGCTGCCCTTGAACAATTCTATGAGGTGAACCCTGACTTACTGGAGTTGTATTCCCAAGTGCATTTAGAGGATGCGGCCTGGGTGAGCCAACGTTGGTTAGAAGTGCTGCCCATGTATAACCGCGATAAGCTAGTGCTGGTGAATCAACCCGACTGCCATAAAACCATGGATTTTGTATTGCAACTTATCAAGTCCCATGTGGACTGAAAAACCACACCAAGGCTAAAATAGCGGCTCATTATCGCCGCTAGTTGTTTCTATGACTCAAACCGCCCGTGCCGCCCAGCCTTCTTTTGTGGTTCTCCCCCTAGAAGTGGTTGATAAACCAACCGTATTTTCTTTTTTGATCGAGCATTATGCCCATATTGGCGAAGCGGTTTGGCGCCAGCGGATCCTCGATGGTAAAGTGCATTGGCAAGACGGCAGCTTGATTGGATTAGATACCGCCTATCGCCCGACGGCGAGGGCATATTACTACCGTGAAGTCCCAGTGGAAGCGAAAGTCCCCTTCGAGTCGCCGATTTTATTTCAAGATGACAACCTCATCTTGGCCTACAAACCGCATTTTTTACCCGTCACCCCCAGCGGCGATTACGTGAATGAGTGTCTAGTACACCGTTTACGTTTAAGCACTGGGATAGACACTATCGCCCCAGCCCACAGGTTAGACCGGGAAACCGCTGGCGTAATCCTGATGACGACTCGCCCAGAGACGCGGCATATTTATCATCAGCTATTTATCGATGATGCGATTCGTAAAGATTATCAAGCGATTGCCAAACTCACCCCAGAGATAATGGCGCAATATGCCAGTGGCGAATTAACCCTGCCATTGCATTGGACGGTCAAAAATCGCATGCAACGCAGCGAACCCAGTTTTACCATGAAAATAGTTGAAGGCATGGCAAATACTCACTCGGAGATAAGCTTGGTTGCGATTAAAGGCGAGTTTGGTTTATTTCATTTAAGCCCTATTACCGGTAAAACTCACCAATTGCGGGTGCATATGCAAAGTCTTGGTATGCCATTATTAAATGATCGCTTTTATCCGACATTATTACCTAAAGGGCCGGATGATTTTACCAAGCCACTACAACTCTTAGCGCAGCGATTACGTTTTGTCGATCCAATCAGTGGTCGCACGCACGATATTCAATGTGATGGATTAACGCTTTAGTCAGCGGAAAGCATTATTGCCACAATGAAAAAAGTGGGCTAGTGCAATATGATTGTGTGGTTTTCTCAGCGATGATAAGAATACAGACGGAATTACGCTCGCTAGCAGTAAGGAGTCTTGTATTGGTTGTTTGAGGGAAGTAATAGCATGACCAAATCTGCAATCATTTCAATTTTGCTCTGTCTCGCAGTGCTTTTAGGCGCCATGTATGTTGGTAACTGGACGAAACATCCTTATGTTCATGAGTTGACAACAGAGATCCGTAAAGCGAGTGCGGTAATCGAACCCAAAAAGCCAAGTGCAGAAATCATGCAGGAGGATGAGAGTAAAGCCGGATCGTCATCCTCACCAAAGGTCATTTGGGATCAGATGTTAGATAATACCTCGCCGCCAAAGCGCCCCGAGTCACAGCTATTTAATCAAAGCTTGCCCAAGCAAGAAGATAGCATGATAACGCCAGCTAATTCGGCAGTGGTTGAAAAGCGTGTTGAACCGTTGCAATAAACTATTCTTGCCTCGGTGGTTCGAACCGAGTTTCGCTCATATCCCCATGTAATACGGCAATTTTTGTAGGCTCGCCATTATCGGCTAATACCAAAATGCCAATGCCGCTGCGGTTGACTAAGCGCTTGCTCCGTTCGCCATTAGGCCGTCTGCCCCGTAATGACATCCGTTTGCGCTTAGTGAACAGGTTGAGCGGCGAGAAGTGGCCATAGAGCCAACCATTGAATTTGTCGAAAAGCGGCAGCAGTTTTTCGGGGAACTGGTTTTTAATCCCGCTACAGGTAATTTGGTAAATATTTGGGCTGCTACGGCGGAAGCGAATGCTGATGTCATAGGCAAAGGAGTAGTGCACATCCCCCGAGAGGATAACGAATTGCTCTGGGGTCTTGCGGTGCATAAAGATGCTTAGCAAAGCATTGGCTGCGCCCGGATGCGCCATCCAGTTTTCCGCATCAACCAGCAGCGAAGCGCCCATAAAAGTGGCCATGCGTTGCACTGCCTCAATCACTTTGACCCCAAACATCGGCGCGGGCGAGACGATAATGACCTTAGATTGACCAAGTAGCGCCTGTTGTAAATCCATTAAGGCTTCCCAATCCATCAAGCCCGAGGGTTTGGCGAGATTCGATTCACTGCGCCAACGGCGGGTGCGAGTATCGAGTACAACCAGCTTGGGTGAGGTATCTAAGGTGTAATGCCATTGCTCAAATGTCAGTAAGAGATCAATCAAGGTATCCTGAGTGTTAGGGTCGGGGCGATTGAAAAATGCATCTAACTTTGGGCGAACCTCGGCATTAAATTTATCCGGCGCATTACCTAATCCTTGGAATAAGATATAGGCAATCAAGGCATTACCAATGATTCGTTTAGAAAATGCATGACCGTAGGCGGCCTGTTCCCACTTGGCGGTGAGATTCCAATCATCGGTAATATCATGGTCATCAAACATCATATACACGGGAATATGCGCCATAAGGCGCCTAACCTGAGTGAGTCCCGCTTTAAAGGCCAGTAAGTTTTGCCATTCTTTTTGCCACCGCAGCTTGTTGGCGGCAGAGAGACCGTCGACATCCTTGGGTAAATCAACCAACTCCCATAGTTCGGGCGACCAAGTGAGTAGGTATAGGGCGATCATTTCACTCAGGCTAACTAAATGGTTTTCTGCGATGGATGAGGTAAATATCGGATGGTTGACATACCAGCGCCAAAGCGCAGTTTTGGCGGGATATTCGGTACGTGGCAGCAGCGTTTTATGGCGTAAGTACAAGCTATCGGCTTGATAACGGATTGCCTCGCTTCCCGCAATAGTGGCGCCGTGAAAGGCTTCATGGTGCAGGCCGAGTTTTTCGATCACCTGACCAATGGCGCATAACATGGGGCCAGCCACATCATCCACATAAACTTGATCGCCACTGAGCATTAACAGGGCTGGGCGCTGCTGCGAATCCTTATCGATAAGCTGTGCTAGCCTGGTATCGGCGGCGACTAAGGCATCCTCGCTATGGTGGTGGGGGTTGCGGCATGAGCCATGCCATACCTGTTTGAGTTCGGTGCAAAAGTAAACCTGGGGTGAGTCGGCACCGCTATAGTGCAATCCATTGACACCATTGAAAATATCGCCAATCCCCTTAGCCGAAACGCGGTATGGAATAGCCGTTTCAGGCGTAAGCAGTGTAGGTCGCGACACACTAATCAAATATTGAAAGGCGTGCTTGCCGAGTGGTATGCAATGGACTTCTTCCTCTGCTAACCCATAACTTTGCTCCCCTAAGGCCAGTTGTAACTCAGTCAATGGCTCGCGGCTCACAAACCAGAGGGTAAAGTGCGAGGCATCGCAGTGGCGCAGCATCGGGCCTGCGAGGATAAGGGGAAGTGCTTGAGTCAAATTCAGCCTTTTGTTGTTAATCAGGTCGAGTGGGATAAACCCAAATCAGCTTAAGTACGGGCAAATAAGAGTAAACAAGTGCGTTGAATATGAAAAGCTTTTAGAATTATCCGCCAAATGGGTGGCTAAGGAGTTTGGGGCAATATGGCAAATATTATGGTGACGGGCGCAACCGGATTGCTCGGCAGGGCGGTCGTTAAACAGTTAACTGCCGCAGGGCATAAGGTGATTGCCACCGGTTTTAGCCGCGCCGAAGCGAATATCCATAAACTCGATTTAACCCAAGCTATTACAGTAGAAGCCTTTATTGCCCACGAACGGCCAGAGATTATCGTGCACTGCGCCGCAGAGCGTCGCCCCGATGTATCTGAGCACTCGCCTGAGCAGGCTTTGGCGCTGAATCTGAGCGCTAGCCAAACCCTTGCTAAGGCCGCTAAACAGCATGGAGCTTGGCTGCTGTATATCTCAACCGACTATGTGTTTGATGGCACAACGCCGCCCTATGCCGAAGATGCCGCACCCAATCCAGTCAACTTTTATGGTGAGTCTAAATTACAGGGCGAAACCTGTGTGCTGAATACAGACAGCCGTTTTGCGGTATTACGTTTACCGATCCTCTACGGCGAAGTGACTCAACTGAGCGAATCTGCGGTATTAGTGTTAATCAATCAATTGTTAGATAGCAGGCCGCAGCGGGTCGATGCTTGGGCTATTCGCTCGCCGACCTCGACGGCGGATATTGCTGGCGCCATCGCTAAGTTGATCAAGCGGCAGTTACATGTTGCCGATGTGTCTGGGATTTATCATTTTAGTGCGTCGCAAACCATGACTAAGTACCAAATGCTACTGAGTTTAGGTGAGTTATTGGCAATTGACACCGCGCATTTAGTCCCTGAACTCACACCGATGGATAGCGCTAAAAGGCCGCAGAACTGCACCTTAAGTTGCGGGCGTTTAGCGGCGCTGGGCATTTATTCTGAGTTGGAATTTAGCGCAGGGCTTAATCAGGCGCTCGCTCAATCCAGTGCAGCACTTGCGGCTGCTGGCCTTAAGCTTAAGGAATAATGATGGTTAAAATTTTAGGAGCGAATCTGCAAGCGGCCGACCAAGTCGCGCTGCTGCGCACCTTAGGTTTATTGCTGCAAATTGGTTTGACGTTGTTTGCCGCCGATACCTTTGGCCTGAGTTTGCAAATGGAGCCGCTCATGCACGTGTTTGTGCTGGAGGTGCTCTATCTTTCGCTCACATTAGCATTACGTAAACCCTTGTTTGCGAAAGAGCGCGGCCTGTTTATTGCCCTGAGTCTGGATACCTTGTTTTGGATTTCTTGGCTGTATTTTTCGGGCGGGGCGACCAATGCGTTTATTTCGCTATTATTGTTACCTATCGCCTTGGCTGCGGTCACATTGCCTATTTGGGCGCCTTGGAGCTTGACCGCGATATCAACGCTTGCCTATAGCCTGATGATTTTTACCGTGCCAGAGTCGCAGATGCAGCACCATGGCATGGATATGAGTTCCCACTATTTAGGCATGTGGTTTAACTTTGTGATTTCAGCCTTAGTGCTGACCACCAGTGTGGCACTGATCGCCAAACGGATGCGCCGTCAGGATGCGCAGCTTGCCTATATGCGCGAAGGACAACTGCGGCAGGAGCAGTTAGTGGCGCTCGGTACTGTGTCGGCGCAAATGGCCCATCAATTAGCTACACCACTCTCAACACTGCATTTATTGCTCGATGAGTTAAGGGAAGAAACCCCTGAACCCTCAATAACCTTAGTTGAAATGGAAACCGCACTGGGGCGTTGTGAGCACACCTTGGCGGAGCTGCGATTGGCGACCGAGTCGATTCGTGACCGTCGTCAGCGGCCTCAAAATATCACTGAGCTGGTGGCTGGATTAAAGCAGAAAACCCAGTTATTGATGCCGCAAACAGAACTCAATTGGTTGATAACCTGTGAGCCTAAGCTGCTAGAAGAAAAGCAGATCTTAACCGATATGAGCTTAACCCCCGCGATTATGGCCTTGATTGAAAATGCCGCCCGCGCCAGTGTCGAAACCATAGGTACTTCGCAGGTGGATATTAGCGTCGATTGTTCGCCAAGCGAGGGGCAGGCTTATTTGCAGATCCGTGATTATGGCGCGGGTATCGCCCCTTCATTATTGCCACAATTAGGCACCTTATTAATCGAAAGCCCTAAAGGCTTAGGCGTAGCCTTGTTACTGAGCCATGCTAGCTTGGAGCGTTTAGGCGCGGAGCTTATTCTGGCAAATCATCCCCAAGGCGGCACAGTGGCGCAAATTCGTTTTACACTCTTGGCGCCTAAAGTACCAACTGGAGAAACCGTATGAAACGGCTATTGATTATTGAAGATGATCAAGCGCTTGCAGGTATTTTAGCGCGGCGTTTGACTCGCCATGGGTTTGAATGTCGTTTAAGTCACGATGCCAGTAGTGCCCTGCTGGTGGCGCGTGAGTGTTGCCCAACCCATATCCTGCTGGATATGAAATTGGCCGAGGCCAATGGCCTGAGTTTGATTGTGCCTCTGCGTAACCTATTGCCTAAGGTGATCATGGTGTTGCTAACGGGCTACGCCAGCATTGCTACTGCGGTAGAGGCGATTCGACTCGGCGCGGATAATTATCTTGCCAAACCCGTCGATACCCAAACCTTGTTGGCGGCCTTTGAGGTGAACAGTCAGGCGAGCGCACTGCCCGAGGATGAAATCGATGACTCGCCGCTCAGCCCTAAACGGCTGGAATGGGAGCATATTCAGCAAGTACTCAATGCCAATCAAGGCAATGTGTCGGCTACCGCCCGCCAACTGGGTATGCACCGTCGTACCTTGCAGCGTAAGTTATTAAAGAAACCCGTGAGTGAAACCGGGCCGCTCAAATAAGGGCAATGCACTTAAGGAAGGAGTCGTCGCATGCGTGAGTATGATGGTATTGAGGTACGTTATCGCAGGCCCGATGCCGATTTAGCCAAAAGCTTGCAAGTGATTGAAAACCTATTGGGCTTTGCCCCCGAATCGCAGCGGTTAGACTTTGATTTATCCTTTTGGGCTGGCGGTGCTGGGGTGCTTGATAAGCTGGCTATCTCCTGCAATGTTTCGCCCGCGCAGTGGCAAACACTCAAGCAACAGCTGGACTTATATTCACCCGAAGAGATGGTTGCTAGGGAAGATTGTCGCGAAGACTTTATCTGGTTAGTTGCCGACGATGAGGCATGCAGTGATATTTTGGCGGCTGCGGCGCAGTTTATTAATGACAACAAGGCGCCGTTTCAAGGGGAGTGTGACACATCACAGGCAATCCACTTTGGTTATATGAGCGATGTGAATACTTGGACGGCTGTATGGGGGCAAGGTAGCCGAATAAACTATGCCTATTTTTGTGAAGGTTAAGAGGTGCCAAGGCTAAGAGTTGTCAGGGTTAAGCACTGTCATTACTGAAAGCTGCCAAGGTTAATCCGTATCTGTGCTAAACGCTTTTATCGCTACCAAGGCAGCTCAGCACCATCGTAGGCCAAAAATTGCCCTGTTTGTACTGGTGTGGCATTGGCGATAATACTGACTAAACATTGGGCGACATACTCTGGTGTAAACAGCTTTTGTTTAGGCACGTTCTGCTGAAAAGGTTTGGATAATGGCGTATCCGTAGTGCCGGGATGCAGTGCTAGCACCACGCAGTGTTTCATGCTTCTTTGCCATTCAATCGATAAGGTTTTAAGGAACATATTCAGCGCCGCTTTCGAGGCGCGATAGCTGTACCAACCACCTAATCTGTTATCGCTAATGCTGCCGACTTTGGCCGATACCACGGCAAACCTTGCCGACGCACTGCGTTTTAAAGTGGGTTCAAAGTGTTTTGCCAGCATCATACTCGGCAGCGTATTGAGCTGGATATTGTGCATGAAAAAATCTCCATCGAGTGCCTGCAGGCTTTTTTCTGGCCCCTTATCCTCTGTGTGCAGCATGCCAATACAGTTGATTAGCCAATCTAATTGGGGGATGTTTTGACTCAGTTGCTTAATTTCCTCCTCAAGGGTGATATCCAGTTGATGCCAAATCACGCCATCGTCTCGCCCAGTATCGGGCCTATGATGTTTATAGGTCGTATGGATAGTGGCCTCGGGATAGATTTCGCGCAGCTTACTCACCATGGCGTGACCTATGCCACCGCTACCGCCTAACACTAAAATATTCATAGCGTTTCTCCCATGCGAAGAGCCTCTATAGCCGTTCAAGTTGCGCGAGATGTTGTTCGGCAGTAGCCAGAATGGCCTGCCTTGCTGCCTCATCGGTTTTATCCCAAGTGCGGTACAGCATGGCGATGCGTGGATTATGGGTAAGCTGTGCGCGGTGTTTATTCATAAAGCGCCAATATAGGCTGTTTAACGGGCAGGCGAGTGCGCCACTACGTTCTTTTATCTTGTAATGACAACTGCTGCAGTAATCACTCATTTTATTGATATAACTGCCGCTCGCGGCATAGGGTTTAGTGCCGACGATACCGCCATCGGCGAATAGCGCCATGCCGCGAGTGTTGGGCATTTCGACCCATTCAATCGCATCCACATACACGCCTAAGTACCACTTATCCACCTCATCGGGAGTGATTTCGGTTAATAGACAAAAGTTGCCAATCACCATTAAGCGTTGAATATGATGGGCATAGGCATAATCGAGTGACTGAGATAAGGCATGGTGTAGGCAATTCATTCGAGTCTTGCCACTCCAAAAATAGTCGGGCAGCTTACGCGTGGCCTCGAGGGCATTAATGCTGGCGTACTGCGGCATATTTGCCCAATAGATACCGCGCACATATTCACGCCAGCCGAGAATTTGCCGAACAAAGCCTTCGACTTGGGCTATCTCAATAAAAGGATTGGCATGATAGTGCTCAATCACCGCATTGATTACTTCTAATGGGCTGATTAATTTGGCGTTTAGGCTAAAGGACAGCCGACTGTGATACAGGCTCCACTGCGCTGGATGCTGCTGGGTCATTGCATCTTGAAACCGGCCAAAGGCGGGCAGGCAGTATTCACAAAAATACTGAAGTAATTCGAGGCTTTGCGCGCGGTTTATCGGCCAGAGTAAACGCGTATCCGCCTTGCCCATAGTATTAATCCCATGGCGTTGAAGACGCTCGAGAATGTCTTCCACATTGTGGCCAAACATCAAGGGGGTTGGGAGCGATTTGATATCTTGGGATTTAAGCTTTTGCCTGTTGTTGGCATCAAAATTCCACTGTCCGCCAACGGGCTTGCCATCCGTCATCAAGATATTGAATCTTTTGCGCATTCGCCGATAAAAATGCTCCATCAGCCTGTGTTGCCCTTGGGGAAATTCCCTATCAAGTTCATCAAAGGGCAATAAAAAGTGCTCGGTATCGACGCAATTCACAACCGCATTGGCCAACTTCAACTGGCTTAATTGCGCGAGGAGTCGATATTCGTCAGGCCGTTGATATTCAAACTTAATCGCCCCCGTTTCGGCGACAAAATACTCTAGCAATGCGTTGAGATCGGCAAAATCTTGGGTATCGTCGAGGGTGAGGTAACGCACTTGATGCCCTGCAGCACCAAGCTCGCTGGCAAACTGCGCCATGGCACCAAAGAACGCGCAAATCTTTTGCACATGGTGCGTCACATAGGTGTTTTCTTGATGCAATTCTGCGATTAAATACAGCACTTTGGGATCGACTTGCTGATACCAAGTATGCTGGGCATTAAGCTGATCGCCTAAAACCAGCCTAACCGTATGGAAGTGTTGTAATTGCTGCCGTAATTGCATTAGCTGGACTCTGATGGATGACTGTCGCGGTTACATCTTTCGCGATGGGATATTGCTGAACATTACGGATTGCAGCACTGTGAGGATCACAGGGCGAGGTATTTGTCGGGATTCCGACAATAAGGTTTATTTGTAAACTTCGTTTATTGCGTTTAAAAGGCTTTTAAAGCAAAGTCAACGTCGTGGGGTGAAGCCCCACGACTTTAAACTTAAAAAAACTACTGAAACGTATTGCTTAATTACTTGCGTAAAGTACTCTCAATAAACCCGCAATCATTCGATTGCGTTAACCAACCCAGTTTGTATTGCATAGCTCTCTAGCTTGATATCAAGATTATCCAAATCTTTATAAAACTCATCATCGAGTTGATTGAGTCGGGCTTCGGCGACTGGATTATCGGTTGCGGCGAGGCGTTGGTCTCTGTCGATAGGGACGGGATGGCCGCCAAATACCGCCTGTTTAGCCTGTTGTAACAGGGCCAACGAGTGCAAAGCGCCAATTTGCTCAAGGCCGCGCTCGGCAACAGCATAATGCTCGCCCGATGAGTTATCGAAGTACTGGATAAAGCCGCCGTTGTAGACTTCACCAGAGAGACAATTGATGGCGTAATATTGCTGCGCCGCTTCGCTTAACGTGTGAAAGCCCTGTTTATCGTTGTGCACCTGCACCACAATATCTCGCCACAGCGCTCTAAAAGGGCAGGTTTTATCTAATTCCCGCTCTTTTTGGTAATAGACTTTTGCCTGTTCGATATTTTCACGATTGCCGTTTTTGCAGGGCATACATAAGCCTGCGTTTCGCTCGGCAGTGCTGGGCATGATTAAGGTTTGGCAAGCTGTGCAGGGGACTTTTTCCGACATTATCTTTCCTTAGATACACAGGTCAGCAAGAGAAGTAACAGATTCACAAACTACCCATGGAATTTATCGAGACACCCATTGTTAAATTTTACAATGTTGATGGCTCTTGGTATTAACAGCTTACGCCGAAGTTACAGAATACACATCCCCTCGGAGTTGCCGCAGGGCATTTGCGTTCGTTGCGTGAGCGAGGCATGGATGCCGAGATAGCGTCAGTCGAATCAGGGACGAGCGTCTGACGCGATAGCATAAGAACGCTTAATGCCCAAGGGGCTTTCAACTTCGTTGGGGCGTCTTGGAGCATCCAAGGAGGATAGGACGAGCAGTCCTCCTTGGTCAGGTGTGGGGTGAAGCCCCACGACTTTAATTCGATTAGTTGTACTTTATATTCATCGCGATCAGCGGTTCGCGGGAAGCCTTTTCGGCTCGTAGGCGTGCTAAGTACTTTTCCCATAATTCCACTTGGTGAGTGGCGAGATCGTAAAGCACCTGCCAGGAAAACAGCCCGGTATCGTGGCCATCGTCGAAGACGATTTTTACCGCGTAGTTACCTACGGGTTCGATGCTGGTGATATTCACATTCTTCTTATGGGTGACCAGCTTAGGGTTACCGTGACCATGTACTTCGGCGGAGGGAGAATAGACGCGTAACATCTCACAGCTGAGTTGATACTGCTCGCCGTTATCGAAGCTGATTTCTAAAATGCGCGATTTACGCTTGAGCTTAAGATCGGTGACATTGGGTGTGCTAGTGGTCATAGGTAGTGCCAAGAAAATACGGGGAATGGACAAGCTGTAACATAACAATTTGTGGCTAAGGTTACAAAGTGTAAGCCTTAGCCCCAGTCACAATTTTGCACAAATGTTCGGTATCTTGGATACCGCACATTGCAAGCTTGGATAACAGCCCTAGTTACAGGATAAAGCGGCTTAGGTCTTCGTCTTGAACCAGATTATCTAAGTGCGCACTCACATAATCGGCATCAATCACAAATGAGCTGCCAGACTTGTCGGACGCCTCATAGGAGATATCTTCCATCAGCTTTTCCATCACGGTATGTAGACGACGGGCACCAATGTTTTCGGTGCGCTCGTTCACTTGCCATGCCGCCTTGGCAATGCTCTCGATACCCGACTCGGCAAACTCAATTGTCACGCCTTCGGTGGCCATCAGCGCGATATATTGCTCGGTCAGTGAGGCGTGTGGCTCAGTTAAAATGCGTTTAAAATCATCGGCTGATAACGCATCTAGCTCAACGCGGATCGGTAAACGGCCCTGTAACTCTGGGATTAAATCCGAAGGTTTTGCCATTTGGAACGCGCCCGAAGCGATAAACAGAATATGGTCGGTTTTTACCATGCCGTGTTTAGTGGTGACAGTGCAGCCTTCGACTAAAGGTAACAGGTCGCGCTGTACGCCTTCACGGGATACGTCTGGGCCTGAGGTTTCACCACGTTTACAGATTTTGTCGATTTCGTCGAGGAACACGATACCGTGCTGCTCAACCAATTCAATGGCTTGCTCTTTTAAATCTTCTTGATTAACCAGTTTGGCCGCTTCTTCTTCGATCAACAGCTTAATGGCTTCTTTGATCTTCATCTTGCGACGTTTGGCTGGTGCTTGGCCCATGTTTTTAAACAGGCTTTGCAGTTGGTTGGTCATTTCTTCCATGCCCGGTGGCGACATGATTTCGATCCCCACCCGTGGCTGGGCCACATCGATATCGATTTCTTTGTCGTCTAACTGGCCTTCGCGCAGCTTCTTGCGGAAGATTTGACGAGTATTAGAGCTGGTATCGCTGTCCGTGTTGTCCCACTCGTTTTTCGGCTTGGGCAGCAGGGCATCAAGAATACGCTCTTCAGCGTGTTCTTCGGCGCGTTGACGGCATTTGCCCATTTGTTGCTCGCGGGTCAGCTTGATGGCGATGTCGGTTAAATCACGGATGATTTGCTCGACTTCTTTACCCACGTAACCCACTTCGGTGAACTTAGTGGCTTCAACCTTGATGAACGGCGCATTGGCGAGCTTTGCCAAACGGCGGGCGATTTCGGTTTTACCTACGCCGGTTGGGCCAATCATCAGAATGTTTTTTGGGGTGACTTCTTGACGGAAATCGGCATCTAATTGCATGCGGCGCCAGCGGTTACGCAGGGCGACGGCGACAGAACGTTTGGCCTTTTTCTGGCCGATAATATGGGCATCCAGCTCGTGGACAATCTCACGGGGGGTCATTTCAGACATAATATTCCTCACGGGCTGTTAGTAGTTAAGTTCTTCAATTGTCTTGAATTGATTGGTGAATACGCAGATATCGCCTGCAATAGTCAACGACTTTTCTGCAATTTCCAGCGCCGATAATTCGGTATTTTGTAACAGGGCTAACGCCGCGGCTTGGGCATAGTTTCCGCCCGAGCCAATGGCGACTAAATCATGTTCTGGCTGCACTACGTCACCATTACCTGTGATGATCAGTGACGCTTCGGCATCGGCGACCACAAGCATGGCCTCGAGTTTGCGCAGCATACGGTCGGTACGCCAATCTTTGGCCAGTTCAACGGCCGATCGTAATAGATGGCCTTGGTGCATCTCGAGCTTGGACTCGAAACGCTCAAATAGGGTAAAAGCGTCGGCTGTGCCGCCAGCAAAACCTGCCAACACTTTGTTGTGATATAAGCGACGCACTTTCTTGGCGTTACCTTTCATGACGGTATTGCCTAGGGAGACTTGGCCATCGCCGGCGATGACAACTTGGTTATTACGGCGTACTGATACGATAGTGGTCACTTTTGAATCCTCTTCTCTTGCCCGCAATGAAAATCCTGCGGTGGATGATGGAATAGATATGGGGATGGATGGTTAGATTTCAAGTGAAAGCGGAAAAAGCCACAGGGCGTTGGGGATTTTATGCTCTGTGGCTGATATCGGTTATTACTGCGATAAGGTAGAGCGACCGACAACGGTGCGGCCATCGAGGGGATAGTATTTTAGCTCCCAATTTTCGCTGCCAAGGCGGCGATCATCCGACACATAGTTAAAGTAACAATAAGTGTTAGAGTCGGTTATCGCGCCGCCGCTGTACCAATAGACGATATCGACATCGGGGGTTGTTTGCCAATCGAAGTGAGTGGCGAGGACTGTGTCCGGATTATCGAGTAAGGATTGCCACAGCTCACCGCAGAAAGCGCCTTGCAATTGCGTGCCTTGGTTGCCGCTTTGGGCTGTGTCTTTTCCGAGGGGAAAGCCGGTAGTGGTGGAGTCGACTGTGCCATCACCATAACAGGTAAGATTTTGGGTGTAGCCCGAGTGTCCGCCCGTCAGCCAACAACTGTGATACAGCTTTACGCCAGAGGTAAAGGCGGCGAAGGCGGCCTTTGCCCGCGCATCGTGGGCATCTTGGCTGAGATTCATAAAACGAGGCGCAGCGACCACGGCAAGAATGCCTAAGATGATAATCACCACCACCAGTTCAATTAGGGTAAATCCTTTTGATGTGTGTAGACGGCTCATACTGCTCACCTGTTGCTAAGATGGCGTTATTCTAACGTATCTTTGATAGATGATCATTAAGCTATTGATATCAAATGTTTTGATAACATTATCATTACACTGATTGCGAGGGTGAATACAACCGAAATACTTAGAGATAACAGCGCCCTTCGGGATGAAATGAAGGGCGCCTCGGGTTTACTTTATGCTTTCGAGTCCCTTAGTGTTAACTCCTTTTAAGGCATTTTTCTCTAGCTGTTCTTTCTGTTTCTGATCGTTGAGTTTCTTCTGTTGATTGAGTTGTTGCTGTTCAATGCTGAGTTGAGTTTGCCTTTGTATGGCGAGCTGCTGTGACTCACATTGCTTATATGCATCGGACCAGCCCTGAGCATATTCTTTATCGGTTTCAAAACGTCTGACGTCTTTCTTGAATTGCTCGAATAAGCTACCACCTGCATTGTTACCGCTGTGGCAACCATCGTCGAATCCCTCGGCATAGGCTTGTGGGTAACCTTGGCTGATCATGGTATCCCGCTGTGATACACATCCAGTCAGCAATATATGCCCTAAGGCAACGACAGACAGTAAAGCGAGTGTTGATTTGTTCATAGTCGAACCTCTACCTAGTTGAGATTAATTATTGGTTTTTGCTCAGTGCTTTAGTGGCATTTTCAATGAGCAATGGCAGTAAATCTTCCCGAGCACTGTTTCCGGATAAAGGGGCTGTGCCTGAGTTAGTCACACTGAAGGAATATCTTTCTTTCCCTTCAGGGATGGCTTCTACGCTAATGTGGTCATGGTCGATGGCCCACCATACGCTGAAGATATAGCCAATACGTTTATCTGGTAGCGGTTTGAGTTGTTTATCTGGCCACTGCTGTTTGATAGGAGTGACGATAACGCTATCTGCCTGTTGAGGTGTGAGGGTGAATATGCCATTGGGCATACTTTGGGTTGAGTTAGTTGATGAGCATCCTGCTAACATGAGTCCAGTGAATAAACTGAGTAATAGTTTCACTTTGTCTGACCTCGTGGATTGAATTGACTAAAGTCTAGTCGGCGTCGAACAATACGCATGTTAGCCATTGCTGATATTGTCTGGAGTTAGATTTAACAGGAAATAAAATCCAATTCGAGTAATTACTCTAAATTTGGTGTGTTGTTCACAATTTGAGCTAAAAAGGTTTGGGATGGATAAAGTTGGTCAGATTTTAGCTTGTACGCGATAACGAGTTTGCACATAGCCATTGTCATATTGCTGAGTGTGTAAGGCTTCTAGCTGAATCGCGTGGGTCAAGCCGCCAAAGAGAGGGATGCCACAACCAAGCAAGCTTGGGATGCGCGTGAGCGTTAACTCCAGTATCAGTCCTGCCGCGAGAAATCCCTGAATAGTTTGCCCGCCATCGATATAGAGATGTTTAAAACCGCGCTTTTTTAATTGTCCACTAATGCTCGTTGCATCCCCGTTAAGCACTTCGACCCGAGGGCTTAATGCTGCGGGAATTAAAATGCCATGTTTGCTTAAAATAAACACGGGCAGCGATTCATAGGGCCAATCGCAGTTAAATGACATGACTTTTTCAAAGCTCTTGCGCCCCATCACAATGGCATCAACCGTTTTGATAAAGGCGTAGTAACCAAAATCTTCTTCGGGATTACTGCTCGGATGCTGATTTAAAAAATCGATATCCCCATCGGGCGAGGCAATAAACCCATCAAGCGAAACGGCAATAAAAACCGAGGCTTGTATTTATCTTCCTTGAGACTATTTGCGAGAGTGCTTATCGAGCGATTCTCTTAGTGCTTGTTGTTGAGCTAAGCAATCCTCTTTCGCTTTGCCTGACATATCGGCGCAGCTTTGGCCTTTATCTGAGTCTTTTAATAATGCTGAAGCGGTATAGATGGCGGCGTCTGTTTTGTCACATTCTTGCTGATCAGCCGGATATGTTTGGTTGCATCTATCACTGACCAGTGTGTTTGTTAGGCATCCGCTTAGGGAGCCAAGTATAAAAAGACTAAAAGAGAGGTGAATGAGGATCTTAGACATAAATTCTTCCTTGATTATATTTTGAGTCTGCTAATTATGTTGTTGATTATGACCTCAAATCATCATGAATGTTCTGAGTCTATGAATGAATTTACTTTGTTGGCGGCTGAGGGGCGAGCATTGAGGACAAAACAGGAGAGATAAAAAAGCCCCGAGAACACTGGCCGTTCTCGGGGGAAGGTTCTAAAGCAGTGGATCTTTAATGCCTACGGGACATAAAGGAGAGAACCTGAGCTGAGTGTGGCAGTTTATTGCTTAAGCGACAAAGCTAAACTGACAAACTGCGACAGCTTGTCGCAGGGCAACTTTTGCCAGGGCAAGCAAGGGAAAGTGATCAAGTCAGGATATCTGAGCAGGGTTAGCAGAGACCTTGTGGCTAAGACTATAGGGCACTAAGGCACTAAGGCATTAAGACATTAAGTGTATTAGTTCAGACTAGATCTGACACATCATCTTGAAAAGATGAGAGTTACCCGTTTTGATAAAGGTGTCGAAACTTAATCAAAGCAAAAAGGTAACTCTCATGCTTCATACTAACAATCCCATCATTAAACACAAAGCTGGTTTACTCAATCTCGCTGAAGAATTGGGAAACGTGTCTAGAGCTTGTAAAGTCATGGGGCTTTCCCGTGATACTTTCTATCGCTATCAAGAGCTGGTTGAAAACGGCGGTGTTGAGTCGTTGATTAATCAGTCCAGAAGAACACCTAACCTCAAGAATCGTGTTGATGATGTAACTGAAAATGCCGTCTTAACACATGCTATCGCATTTCCTGCCCATGGGCAGTCTCGCTCTAGTAACGAGCTTCGAAAACAAGGGATATTTGTCTCCGCCAGTGGCGTGCGCTCCATTTGGTTACGGCATGGCTTAGAGAACTTCAAAAAGCGATTAAAAGCCCTCGAAGCCAAAGTCGAGCTAGAAGGGATAATCCTTTCGGATGAACAAGTTGCCGCCCTTGAGCGTAAGCAGCAAGACGATGAAGCATGTGGTGAAATTGAAACGCATCATCCAGGTTATCTCGGCTCACAAGATACCTTTTACGTTGGTAGTCTTAAGGGCGTAGGCAGGATTTATCAGCAAACCTTTGTCGATACTTACAGCAAAGTTGCTTTCGCGAAACTGTATACCACGAAAACCCCAATCACCTCGGCCGATTTACTCAACGACAGAGTATTACCGTTCTTTGAAACACAGGCGCTGCCCATGTTGCGCATTTTAACTGACAGAGGAACCGAATACTGTGGCAAAGTGGAACAGCACGACTATCAGCTGTATTTAGCAATTAACGATATAGAACACACTAAGACGAAGGCGCGACACCCGCAAACGAATGGGATCTGCGAACGGTTCCATAAAACTATTTTGAATGAGTTTTATCAGGTTACTTTCCGAAAAAAACTGTACGCTAACATGGAGGAACTACAAAAAGATCTGGACGAATGGCTGGCTTATTACAACAATGAACGAACCCATCAAGGTAAAATGTGCTGCGGCAGAACACCACTGGCCACATTAATAGATGGGAAACGGTTTTGGGCTGAAAAGAATTTAGCTCAAATCTAAGCTGACAGTAGCACCCTAAAAAATGGGTAACTGTCAGATCAGGTCTGAGCTAGTACACATTAAGGCAGTATGGCATTGAGGTGAGCTAAATGCTGGACTAATTCGGCCATATTGCTGACCTCGAGCTTTTTCATAATCTTAGCGCGATGGACTTCGATGGTTCTTAAGGATAAATACATGGCTTCGGAGATCTGTTTATTGGTCATGCCTTGAACCACATGGGCTAAAACTTGTTGTTCGCGCTCAGTCAGTTGGGCAAATTTTTGCTGCAGATACAGTTGCTCAAAACTGGCTTGGCTTTCTTTATGCGCTTTTTCAATCGCTTGAACTAAAGCTTTGCCGGACACGGGCTTTTGAAAAAAGTCGCAGGCGCCCTTACGGAAGGCGCTTAATGCCATAGGTAAATCGCCGTGGCCCGTGAGAAATATCACCCCTAGCGGGCTTTGGGTTTCAAGCAATTTTTGCTGGACTTCTTGGCCGGTAATCTCCGGCATTCTGCTATCTAAAATCACGCAGCCCGCCTGCGTTAAGGGGCATTGAGCTAAAAAATCCCGTCCACGGCTAAAGGTTTGTACTTGATAGCCAAATTGTCTGAGCATAAAGCCTAAGGAATCGAGAATCGCCTCATCATCATCGACTAAGTACAACGGGAGCTTGGTGGACATGGTTTTCCTTGCAATGGTTTTGGTGTTATCAGCTTAAGCCTGCAGTGTAACTGGCTTAATTTTAAGCCGAGGTCTTGGGAGGTGTATCACTAAATTAGCCGAATCCTATCGGCCATGCGCCAGAGTTTGGGGCGATTCACAGCTTAGTTGAAGCGGTAAAGATAAAGTGAACCGATAACAAGGGCATAGTGGAAAAGGCGAGCGCAATGGGGTTGTGGTGTCGGGTAATACTCGTGAGTGTTATCTTGAGTCTGACAGGGCTTACCCTGTGTTATGCCGATGACGATGTGCCCGTCAATGAATTTAAGGTGGGTGTGCTGGCCAATCATGGTGTGTTGCAGGCGAAACAGCGCTGGCAGCCTATGATGGATTACCTTAGCGAAAACGTCCCTAATAGCCGTTTTGAAGTGGTGCCCGTCGACTTTAATGGCATGCGTAGCCAGTTACTGAGCAATGAATTGCAGTTTATTGTAACTAACCCCGGCCAGTATCTGCACTTGAGTAATAATTTCCCCCTCTCTTGGCTCGCGACCATGAAAAGCCGTAAACATCAGGGCAGCACTTTCACCATAGGCGCGACCATTATTGTGCGTGCCGATAGCCCTATACGTAGCTTGCAGGATTTACGCGGTAAGAATGTGGTTGCTAGCGATCCGCAGGCACTTGGCGGCTATCAGGCTGCGATGGGATTACTGCATAAAATGGGTTATTTACCGGAGCAATTCTTTGGCCAAGTGCGATTTTTAGGATTTCCCCTCGCGCCGCTGATCTATCAAGTGCGCGATGGGAGTGCCGATGCCGCCATTGCGCCTTTTTGTACCCTAGAGGAAATGATTGAAACAGGGCTTATCAATAAGACGGACTATCGTGTCATTCATCCAACCCATCCTCCTGGATATGACTGCGAGGTGAGCACCCAACTCTATCCTAATTGGTCATTTGCGGCGGCGGATACGGTTTCGCCACGGATCACCATGCAAATCACCCGCGCCTTGTTTGACCTGCCCCCAGACCATGTGGCAGCCATTACCGCCGATACTTTAGGTTGGACTGCGCCGGTGAGTCAGCTAAAGGTGATTGAATTATTTAAAGAATTACAGCTGCAAGGTGCATCACCTCCCTTATATCAAACCGTGTATAAATGGATGGAGAAAAATAAAGAGTGGGGTGGGGTATTACTGCTGATCTTTATTGTGTCGACCATTTATCACCTGTGGCTCGAATATAAATTCCGCCAAAAGAGCGAGTTTTTAGTCAGTACTGAGCGGCAATTAAAAGACAAGGCATTGCAGTTAGAACGCTTACAAAGTGCGGCGATCCTTGGGGAAATTGGCGCAGGTCTGGCCCATGAGTTAAATCAACCGATTGCGGCGATAACTCAATACAGTGAGGGCGCCATGATACAGCTAGAAAGGCTGGGACAGGACAACCCAGAACTCTATGATATTTTGGGTAAAATCAACGCACAATCGATACGGGCTGGGGCGGTTGTGCACCGTATTCGTGGCTTGCTTAAACGCCGTCAGTCGAAGGCTGAACCGCTGGATGTGACGTTAGTCGTCAAAGAGGCACTGGCCTTATTACGCCGAGAATTAGACCGAGCGGGGGTACAAGTTGACGTACAGGTGCAAGGTCGTCCCTATGAGTTGATGGGGGATAGTGTTGGCTTAAGTCAAATGTGGGTCAATTTGGTGAAAAATAGCCTCGATGCGCTGGAAGCATGTGAGGATAACCGTGCACGTAAGTTAAGGATTGAGATCCACTATCAACCCACTGAAATCAAAGTATTGGTAATTGATAATGGCCAAGGTTTACAGGGGCAAGCTAATGAGTTGATGGCCTCTTTTGCCTCTACCAAAGATGCAGGGCTCGGATTAGGTTTAGCGATTTGTAAGGATGTCGTTAGCCGTCACCACGGCAGTATTGAGATTGAAAACTGCAAGCAATCGACACAAACGCCATTGCCTTGGCAGCAAGGCTGTGTAGTGACGGTGATATTGCCTCGGGGCTAGAATGAATCGCCGCAGAGTTTTTAAGTATCTATCTTCAGTTGCGGGTGCAAGCTACTTTTTATCAGGCCCAATTATCGTTTAAGGCGCTGGATATTCTTGGCTAAATTGCTGCAGTTTTTGCGCTAAAAACTCAATGGTGCGGCGAATTTTATGGCTTGGATAGTCGGTTTGCAGATAGACCAATTGCAGTGGCACCGGAGGTGCGAGTTTATCGGCTAAGATAAGCTTTAGCCTGCCTTCGGTGACATCCTGCGCCACATCGAGCCAACTTTTATAGGCGATACCTCGCCCCGCCAGTGCCCAATCGCGCACAACGGCACCATCATTACAAAAGCGTTTTCCTCTCACTTCAATCTCTACGGCTTCATCATTGTGGCTGAATTTCCACTTCTGCCATGGCTCGCCGCCACGATTTAAGATCAACACTTGGTGTTGACTCAGTTCGTTCAGTGTTTGTGGTTCTCCATGTCGAGCAAGATAAGCGGGGGAGGCAACGAGCACTCTTGGCGTCATCGACAGTTGGCGTCGTTTTAGATTGGAATCTTCAAGCTGACCATAGCGTAGGGCTAAATGGATATTTTGATCGATAAGATCCGCCATATGGTCGCCAAAATAAAGTTGTATCGAGAGATCTGGCGCACTATCCATTAGTTCATCTAACCAACCGCGGATCCGCGTGCGGCCAATATCAGAGGGGAGAGCTATACGTATTTCACCTTTGAGTTCGCCCCTATGTTCGGCCAAATTGGCGGAAGCGGTTTCGAGTAAAACTAGGGCAGGCTTGGCGGCATCGAGAAATATTCGCCCTTCTTCCGTGAGTTGCAATCGCCGAGTGGAGCGAGCAAACAGCTGACAACCTAACTTTTTTTCAAGCCGTTGTAGGGCGGCGCTAGCGGCGGCGGGCGTCATACCAACCTCTTTACTGGCAGCGGACAGGCTTTCGAGCGCAGCGATACGAAGAGCGAGTTGCAGATCATTTATATGGTACATATCAAATTATTTTTGAAAATGATTTAAATATTTGGCCGATTATCAATATAGATTAATTAATGCACTATTGCACTCAGATATTCAAACTTCATTTATGGTTCGGAGTGCATATGAGTTTATTTACAGCCTATGAGTCAGCGGCGCTGACACTGCAAAATCGTATCGTGATGGCGCCGATGACTCGGGCGCGTACCACACAGCCTGGGAATATTCCCAACGACTTAATGGCGCAATATTACGCCCAGCGTGCTTCGGCAGGTTTGATCATTACCGAAGCGACCCAAATTTCGGACGACAGCCAAGGCTACTCTTTTACCCCCGGCGTTTATACCGAGGCACAAATTGACGGCTGGAAAAAAGTCACCGCGGCGGTTCATCAAGCGGGTGGCAAAATCTTTAATCAAATCTGGCATGTGGGCCGAGTGTCCCATCCCATTTTTCAGCAGGGAGCTGCGCCCATTGCACCTTCGGCGATAACCCCTGTTGGTACTAAGGTGTGGATTGTTGATGAGCAGCATCCTGAGGGACAAATGGTAGATTGCCCCGAGCCGAGGGAAATGACCCAAGCGGATATCGACCGCGTAGTGGCCGACTTTGCCAAGGCAGGGGCAAATGCCGTTGCCGCAGGTTTCGATGGCATCGAAATCCACGGTGGTAATGGTTATCTCCTCGACCAATTCCTACGAACTAACTCTAACCACAGAACCGATGCCTATGGCGGCACGCCTGAAAAACGTATTCGCTTTTTATTGGAAGTGGTTGAAGCGGTAAGTGCCCAGATTGGTGCCGATAAAGTAGGCGTTCGCCTCGCACCCTATGTGACTTTTAAAGACATGGCTTGCCCTGAGATAGTCGATACTATCCTGTTAGCCGCTAAGCATTTATCGGCGTTGGGCGTAGCATATTTGCACTTGTCGGAAGCCGATTGGGACGATGCGCCACAGGTGCCTGAGTCTTTCAGAATCGAGCTTCGCAAAGTATTTAAAGGCAGCATTATTGTGGCGGGTCGCTACGATGTCGAGCGTGGCAATGAGGTTATCGAAAAAGGTTATGCCGATTTAGTGGCCTTTGGTCGCGCCTTTATCGCTAACCCCGATCTGCCCTATCGTTTAGCCAATCAATTACCCCTATCACCCTTCGATAAGGGGCCATTATTTGGTGGCAGTGCGGCTGGATATACGGATTATCCAAGTTATCAAACGGCGCTGCGAGCTGTGATCCGCTCTAGTGATGATGAGGTGGCATAATGCAACATCGTACTTATTGCGCCGTTGCGCCTTGGATAAAAGTCGGTTTATGGAGCTCAGGATTACTCGGCTTAGCCATTATAGGCTTTGCGCTTGCGAGTCTAAGCATGACGGCATTTGCCGCTCAAGGGGGTTCAACCCAAGCCAGTGTTGATGTCAAAACCGCTCTTACTCCTAAGGTAACGGCAATGGAGCTGATCAGCGATGGTTCACCACAGGCTGAATCTATTGCCCACGCCGCTTTGCTATACGCTAGTTTTTGGGATACTGGCGACCCAACATTTGCCCACTGGGCATTAGCGACCAGTTTTATCGATCGCACCTTGCCAGAAGGTCGTGCACAGGGGATTACTGGTCCGCTCGACGCTTCTAAGCACTTCAGGGCGGCGGTGCCCGATCTCTCGGTAACCGTTGAGCACCTGCTGGTGGTCGGTGACCGTGCGGTTGTGCGTCTCCGCTTTAATGGCCATTTTACTGGTGTCTTTGGTGAACAGCGTGGACAAGGGCAAAAAATTGATTTTCGCGCCGTAGATATGTACCGAGTGCGTGATGGTTTTATCACAGACAACTGGCACCTTGAGGATTATCAGACGCTATTTAGCCAGCTTGCCGCTAAAGCTGTGACCACAGGAGCCAAGTCATGAACCCACGTCGACAATTTTTAAAGACCAGTCTACAGGCGGGCGGTGCTTTGGTGGCGGGTGTAGGGCTAAGTCAATCAGCCTTTTCCATGGGGTTACCAGGTTTAGTGGCACTCGATGATCAAACACAAACTTCTGTTGGAGGCAGTATGAATAAGCGTTTTTGGCCTAATGGCGAACAACTAGTGATTTCTATCTCCATGCAGTTTGAGGCTGGCGCGCAGGATAAAAACGCCGAAGGTCCGTTTCCACCAATGGAGCAGGGTTATCCAGATACTATTACCCCCAGTTGGTACGACTACGGGATGAATGAGGGGATACCGCGTTTGCTACGTTTATGGCGTAAGCACAATATTCAGGTGACATCCCACATGGTGGGCCGCGCCGCCGAATTACATCCACAACTTGCCAAACAAGTGGCGGATGAAGGCCATGAGATTTCAGGCCATGGGCAGACGTGGACGCCGCAATACAGTATGTCGCCAGCGCAGGAGCGTGATTCTTATATCCAGAGTATCAATACCTTAGAAAAGATTACCGGCCAGCGTCCCATAGGGTTTAATGCGTTTTGGATGCGCCACAGCACCCAAACCTTAAATATCCTGCAGGATTTAGGCTTTATCTATCATATTGATGATCTATCAAGGGATGAACCTTCAATTATCCCTGTGCAGGGTAAGCCATTTGCCGTGGTGCCTTATACCTTACGTAACAATGATATAGGTCGCTTTGGTGGCAATACTGCGATGACGGCTGCCGCTTTCTTGCAGGAGCTTAAAGACGAATTCGATATGCTTTATCAGGAAGGCGCATCCCAGCGGCGGATGATGTCAATTAGTGTGCACGACCGTATCGGGGGGACGCCAGTCTTGCCAATGCCTTAGACAAGTTTATTCAATATGCTAAGGAACACGCAAAAGTAGGTTTTATGCGTAAGGATGCGATAGCGAAATGGGCGCTGGCACAAAAGGATACGCCCACCAATCCTGCAAGAACATTTTAAGAGATAAAAACACAGCACAGGGAGGTGCTGTGTTTTTTACTTTCTTGGAGATATTGGTGCTTAACGCATGGCGAGCATGACCCAAGTGCGGCGCCCTTGCTCGAGAAGAATACCAACAGCCAGCCCAGCGGCGGCGTTGACAGCCAAGCAAGTGACTGCGGTTGCGAGGATCACAAAGATACAGAAGGGCTTACCATCAATAAGGCGTTTTGACCAGGCTAATTGCAATCCGCCGATAGAAAGTAAGCTGCCGAGAATCGCTACAGGAATAAGCCCGAGTAACCACGCCATTTGGCTATCCCAAAACAGGGCGATGACAAGACAAGTGCCGCCAAAAATCAGTGGCGCAAGGTGAGTTCGCGCGCCAAAGTGATACTGCACCGCCAACCCTCCCGCACCGTGACACATGGCTGCAGCGCCAAAAGGCGCGAGTAACAAATTGGCAAGCCCAGAGCTAATCGCTAAGTTCTTAGGGGTGAGTTTGGCGGCATCTTCAGGGAATTTTTCCTGCGCCATCACCGAGGTGGCAATCACCGCATTGGTTAAGGTGAGGGCGAGCTGTGGCAACACCAGTAAAATCGCCGCTGAACTCCACTCATTTAATGTCGGCCAAGCCAGATGCAAAGGTGCACTCAAGGCGGGAATGCTCAGGCTGGTAGCCATATCGGTTTGGCTATTGGCTTGCCACAACATGCCTGCTGCGATCACCAGTGGCATGGCAAGGTAGCGTAACGGTAAGAATTTACTCGCAAATAGCAAGGCAAACGCGCTGAGTCCGAGCAACCAAAAGTCGCTCATCATCTTGGCGCCCATCCACATCAATTGCAGACCAATCGCTAATTGAATCCCCACACTCACGGCTTGGGATAATTGCTTGGCAAGCCAAGTGATGGCGCCGCTAAAGGCCAAGATTAACAGGATAATGCCCATCAACATGGCGCTCGCCTGCAACATGCCAGGGGTAAAGCCTTGGGCGATGACGAGGGCGGCGATGACCTTCATGGGCTGAACGGGAATAGGGAGGCGATAAAATAAGGCGCTAAAGATGGCGAATGCGCCAAAGCCTAAAAATATCCCTTGGGGCGAAAATTGGTTTAGGGCAATTAAGCCCAAGACTAACGGTAAAAAAGTGCCTAGGTCGGCGAATGCACCACTGGTTTCACCGAGTACACGGTTTAACGGTTGAGTCGTAAAATAGGTTGGGATTTTGCCCGCGGTCATAGAGGTTGCCACAATTGAACATTGCCTGATTAGGCAAAATAAATGCCATAAAAATCAGTTGATTTGACTTATAAACAGAGCAAAAGTCCCTTTTATACCTATAGATTGAGACAAACTGGGACAGTATTGTTTTTCTCTGTGCCGATTTGTCTTTGTTGGCAGAGATAGCTGATAAAAAAGAGAGCTTAGCCAACGGGTACTAAGCTCTCAAAGGTTTGCAGGGGAGCGATACTCGCTATGCCATCAGGCTTGGTTAGGCGATAGCGAGTGGAACAGCTTATGGTTGCTTATGTTTAGGGCCTTGCTTGTTTTTCATTGGGTCGCCTTGATAGCCCAAGGCTTGCCAATCGAGGCGAGTGCCTTTGTTATGGCAATCATTACAGTTAAGCGCTTGCTCTTTAGGTGACACCATGTGGTTGATCCGCCACCACATTTCAGTGGCAGCAAAGTCATATTCACCACTGTATTTGATGCCTTTTTCCAACATGGTTGGATTGGCTTCCATACCCAGTTTCGCCGCTAAATTCCAATCAAACTCGCTCCAATATCCGCCTTTGCCATAGGTTTTTGGGGTGATAAAGATGTTGAGTTTTTTGTCGTAAATTTGCTTACCAGTATGCACCTTAAATGGATAAATCTTGGCTTTAGCGTCGTTAATGTCGCCCATAGGGTAGGTCAGCTTAGTGACGACTTTCGGGTCCATCTTGTCCCCCGCCATATAAGCGTTAGCCGTGCCGTTGTACCAAGCGTACTGGGGCTTGACCATTTTCTCCCACACAAAGTCACCCTTTTTCTTTTGATAGGTGTGTTTACCATATTGATCTACGGTTTCAGGCTTATCATCCCCTGCGGTTGACCAATCCCAGTGCATCTTGGTGGGTTCATTCTTAGCGAAGAAGGAAATATGGCAGGTTTGGCAAGCCACGGTTGCTGTATGGGTATTGAGCTTTTTGTTGCTATGCGGTGCACTCTCGTGGCAGTTCTCACAACCTATATGGTCAATACCGCCAGGGGATACGCCCATCGCATTACCTGATATTTGATGTTTTTCAGTGGTATGGCAGTTTTGGCATTGGAAGTTATTGCCGTCGCTGTCCATGTGTACATCAGTGGCTTTATCGGGATAGGCCATGGAGGAGTCTAGATCCCCATGTTTGACCGCATCACCACCGCCACCATAGAAGTGGCAGCTACCGCAGTTATCCCGCACGGGTTCACCCACGTTTTGCGCGATCTTCGCCAGATCGAGTTTTGCCATGGGTTCACCTGCACCAGCAGGGTCTTTTACATAGGTGCCTGTAGTGTCGTGGCAGACTAAGCAGTCCACTTTGGTTTTATCTTTAAAATCAAAGTTGCTGTCCTTCCAACCATAACCAGCGTGGCAGCTAGTGCAGCGAGGCTCGTTGCTGGAAATCGACACACAGAAGTTATTGATACTGTTTTTCTTACCGCGTAATACGGTTCTATCGGGGAGCTTTTGTTCTAATTCCCATGTCCAGTGGGAGGTTTTCATCATGTCCGTGGCTTGTTCTTCGTGGCAGGTTAAGCACTGAGTCGTGACCTCAGAACCTGTTGCGAAGGGGCCTTTGAGAACGTCTTTATGGGGATTGGCAGCCTGCGCTTGCAACGCCATACCCGCTAAGGCAATAACAATGAGTTTTTTCATTCTGTACTCCTGCCCTCGGCGATACCGAGGGCTGAATGGCGTCTAGGTTAGAAGTTAATGGTCAGCGAGGCGTTAACATCGAAGGCCTTATCGACTACCGGTAGCATCGAGTAGGCTGAGCCCGCTAGCACCTCATCGATTTTTTGTGGTGCGCCCACAGGTGTGCCGCTACCTGTGTATTCGTAGTCGTAGTAGAGTCCAGCCAGTTTGATAAACATTTTGGGATTGATATCAAAGATGTAATAGGCCTCGCCGACGTGGCCACGGGTGGCTAACTTGCTACCGATTGGGTCATCTTGGGCTTGGGTAAAGGGCGTCCAATATTTAGAACCGTAGTTATATTCCAAGCCAAACTTGCCGTAGGGCGCAGGGATTTGGATACCTACATAGATGCCATAACCATCTTTGGTCTCAGTATCATCGCTGGTTTTCGGCACCATGATGATTTCGGTCCCTGTGCTATTGAGCTCAGCTTCAAACACCGCATCGGATAACATGCCGCCGAACATGCCAGCATTGCCATTTGGCTCTGCGCGTGTCCAACCCAGTGATGCAAACCATTTAATATCGTTAGCTTCTTCCCGCGCAAAGCCAATGCCGCCAAGGTACATATCACCAATGACGCCGCTAGGTTGCACTCGGGTGACAAAGTTAAAGTTGTCAAACTTTTGCATATCCTGGTACATGGTGGGGGCGAAAATTCCCGCCAGTTGGGTCGGGAAGGCCATAGTGCCTTTAAAGCCGTCGTTCACGTCTTTGGCACCAAACAGGGTAAATTGCAGGAAGTTAGTACCGTCGTTGATGGCATCGATATTAAAGCCGCCGAGGTGAGTATCCTTGGTGACGATATCACCAAACATTTCGCCATTACCCCATTGGGATTCAAAGCCTTGGCCATAACAGAAGCGAACCACTTGCCCCTCAACTCCAGTGATTTTCCCTAGGTTGTAGCCTAAGGTTGCACCGTCGAAGTTAAAGTTAACTAAATGGCCCGAAGGTGTGCCGCCACGCAGTTCGTTTTCACGGTAGTGGCTTGGTGGGCCATAGGTGGATGGGCGGCGGCCAATCGAGAGGTAAAACTCGGAGCCGTTGATTTTTTTCCAGTCGAAATAGGCGCGCTCTACCCGCAGCCAGTCACCGCTGGTGTTACCGCTGCTGGTGCCATCCATAGTAAATGAGCGCCAAGAGTCGAACACTTGCACGCCTGTGGAGTCGCCCCAGTTTTTGTACATGCTAAGACGACCGGCAAAGCTGACGTTATCCCATACCTTGGCCTTAAGATTTAACCGCAGGCGAGTGGTGTAAAAGATATCGTTATCAATATCTTGGATATGTTGCTGCGCGAGTACATAGGGCATCACGCCCTGTAACATGCCATTTTGAAAGGCGGCCGCAAGGTCTGGGTTGGCTTGCATCATCTGTCCGAGAGGTGAATTAGGATCGTTTGGCATCCCAAAGGCGCCGGACATGGCCTTGGCGCCAAAGTCATTAAAGTTAACCTTAATGGCGGGGTCCCAAACGACATCGCGGTAATGCAGTGAGTGAGCCTTGGTTCTAAAGTCGCCGGTGATTTCAAGGCGATCTAACGAGGTGTGGCGTTCGGTTTTATCGACACGACTATTGAGTTCATCGAGCTGTTCGGTGATATCGGCAAGCTGTTGTTTCAGCTCTGCCATTTTTTGGGTGTCTGCTTGTGCTTCGTTCGCTGCGGCAAAGGCTTGGCCGGACATAAACAGCGCATTAGCAACCAATATCGAAATGAGTGTACGTGTACGCATAGGGTTTCTCCCTGAGTGTTCCGCTGGCACTGGCTCAAGGCTCTGTGCCAAATTTACCCAACAGGAGGCCCTGAGGTGTGCTCCCCATTTTTCTCTTATTGGGCTTGGATTTTATTTCAATGGGTTAACTTGCAGTTGCAGGCCTGCGGTTATCCCTTTGATTTAGGCTTAGCAGCAATTAACCGCAGGTTTGCGGTTGCTCCGAGTCGGCAGCATGGTCATACAGAAATTGCTGTATATCTTTGAGCTCTTGCTCAGTGAGGCCATTGAATACCTCAGGTTTGAGTTTGTGTTTATCTTTGTCGAAAAAGCGATCCCATTGGCTCATGGTTTTGCTCATTGGGGTTAGCTCGCCACCTTCACCACCTTGGCTATGGCAGGCTTTACATTCTTTTTTATAGAGGTGCTTTCCTTTTTTAGGATTACCCCCTTCGGCGGCATAGGCTTGAAGGCCTAAGCTACTAATCAGCGCGACGGCGATTGCGATCTTAGTTGAAGTTTTCATCATCTCATCCTTTCTTAATTGTCATTCACATGACTTTGTTGGTGGAATGTGGCTATTGCTTCCACCTTGTGAATAAATTTATCAAAGGTGATGGGATGTTTATTTGAGGTATATCACTTCCATTAAAAAAATCTAATTGATAAAAATTTCATTGATAAAAATCTAATTGATTGGTGGTGGAATGATTTGGGTGGGAATTTACATTTTCAAAAACAATGATTTGTTTTTATTGCTAAATTAGCCTGTTGTGTCGCAGCTAGGGTTTTAAGTCGGATAGGGCGGAAAATGAGAGTGATCGAGTTAGCACTTTGTAAAATTTGCGATCGCTAAAGTAGTCGTTCGGAATGATTTAGCTCCATTTTTGCTGTGTGGAGGGGGAGGTTTTTGCCGCTAGGCGTTGAGCACACTCGGTCGATTTTTATATTTTTAAACGCAGTGGCACTCGCACACTGCGTTTTACCCATGACTATAGCGAGGTCGTGCCAAGCACGTTGCTTAAGGTTGCTGGCGTGTTGGCGCTAACACTATCTCACGCACACAGACATTTTGCGGTTGTTGCCAAGCAAATAATGCTGCTGCGGCAACGTTTTCCGGGGCGATCACACCGCCCATTTGTACTTTCCAATCTTGGTAGCCAGCTTTGATAGCATCATCCGTGGTGTGGCTTAATAGTTCTGTCTCGACCGCTCCTGGCGCAATGGTGATTAGGCGTACATCGTCCATTGCGACTTCTTCGCGGATGTTTTCGGTTAAGGCATGCACGGCAAATTTTGTCGCGCAATAAGCCGCATGGTTGGGGAAGGTCTTACGTCCCGCCACTGAGCTGATATTGATAATGGTGCCGGTTTTGCGCGCCTTCATTCCGGCTAAAACCGCATGGATACCATTGAGCACGCCCATCACATTGATATTGAGCATGCGGCTCCATTCGTTGGGATCTTGAGTATCAATTTGCCCAAGCAGCATGACGCCAGCGTTGTTGATAAGGCAACCGACTGGGCCAAACTGTGCTTCCGCTTGGTTAATGGCGGCCTTAATGGCGTCTGCATCGGTTACATCAACGCTGATGGACAAACTGTTTGGTAAAGCAAGAGCTTGCATTGCCTCGACTCGGCGCGCTAACAGTAAGAGTGGGTGTCCTGCAGCGCTAAATTGTTTGGCGATGGCGGCTCCTATGCCCGATGAGGCGCCAGTGATCACAACGAGGGGCTGAGTAGTATTTGTCATTTGTCATTCCTATCTTTATAAGCGTTAAATGGGGTTGATTGATGAATCTCTAACTTGGACGTTAGTATAAGTGGCGGTTTTTGGACTGAAAAATACTTATTTTCACTGAATATGATAGGCTTTACCTATGACAGCATGCTGAGAAGGTAAGGTGACGGCAAATGGTTGATTTACGCCTATTAAGGTTTTTTATCGCAATTTATGAAGAAAACAATATTACCGCGGCGGCAACACGTTGTTATGTCAGCCAGCCCTCGCTCTCTGCTGGGCTTAAACAGTTAGAGGAAGAGCTTGGCGGCGCCTTATTCGAGCGCAGTAAAAAGGGCGTAAAAGCTTTGGATAGTGCCCACTATCTTTATCCACTGGCAGTTAAGTTGGTGGAGGAAGCCAGTAAATTACCCGCTCTATTTATGGCAAAAGCGAGTCGACAAAAGTTGCGCTTAGCCGTGATGCCCGATCTGAGTCAGCGTCGTCTTGCAGGGTTATTAACTCAAATCAATCAGGCGATTAGCCATTTAGATTTAGAGCTGGTGGATTATCAAAGCCCTGCGGATTGCAGGTTAACCTTAGACAGTTTACGCCATGAGGATGAAGTGTTTTTTCCGTTATGGGAGGAGGACTATGTGCTGTGTGTGCCGAGTGAGCATAGGCTTGCGCAGCTCAGCAGTATTCGCCCCGAAGAGTTAAGCCAGTATGACTTTATTGAGTGCCCACCCTGCGAGGCGCATCAGCAAACCATCGGCTTACTCGCCTGCAGCAATTTGTCGCTCAATTTGGTGGCGAAGGCGGAATCTAAGTCTTTAGTGATGTCGCTGGTTCTGGCGGGATTTGGGGTGAGTTTTCTCCCCGATGGATTAATCGAAGACGAGCCTCGGCTTAAACAGATTAAATTCGATGGGCCTAGGATGTTTCGCCGTATTGGCTTGTGTTATCCATCCCATCAAACCGTTGCGCCAACGTTGGCAACATTGCTGCGGCATTTGAGCAAAACCACGGCTTAAGCCGTGGTTTTTAATCATAGGGTTTGGCCAAACAGCTAAACCCCAGTATTCAGCAACTTAATCCTTATTCATTACTCTGTAAGTAAGGTGCTAGCTGAGTTTCAATCCTCTCGATTTCATCTTGGGCATACAACAGCTCGGACTCCGTTAAGCGGGATAGGGCCTGTTGTTGATACAAGAGTTGATCGCTATTCATCCCGTATTTACCAAAGTTGCGCAGTAATATACTCGACCAAATATATGTTTGTACTGGTTTATCAATCGACTCATGGCGGTTGATATCAACGAGGGCTTGCATACCATCTTGGCTGCCCAAGTCGGCAGCTTTACGGTACCAAGTCTCTGCGGTTTGCAGCGCTTCGCGGCTCGGATGCTCACCCTTGCGGTAGATTTCTGCTTGGTTAAGATGGTAATAAGCCTGCTGCTCATCGGGGATAGGATGTTGATGCAGAAAGTTATTACACAGGCTTTGGGCTTCGCGGATCTCTAGGGTGCCCAAGCGCTTACTGAGCTTCTCATATGCGTCTTGATAATCACTGATATGGCTCATGGCTGCCAGTTGGTAATACATTAAGGCTTTAATCGGTTGGCGCGAGACGCCTAAGCCTTCCTCGTAGATTTTACCTAGGCCGAATAGGGCTTCTTCTTGCCACTGGGACGCCAGCGTTTCAAATTCTGTTCTTGCCTGCTGGTAGTCATTATCCGTTTGTGGGTCGAGTAGTTTAAGGTGTGCCAGCGCTAACTTAGCAAAAATATTGCCAGCAGCGCAGGATTTTTCTAACCAATAGCGAGCCTTACCGTAGTCGACGGCAAAATCTTCACCATAGAGGAAACGTTTGCCTAGGTAAAACTGACGAAAATCATTTTCTGCGGCATATTCGCTGAGTAAAGCTTCGGCGCGGACGAGGTCCTTAGGGCCGCCTTGGCCTGAGGCCAGCATATGGCCTAAGTTATCTTTTGCAAGTTCATCACCAGCGGCGACGGCTTTCTCAAAGTATTCCCGCGCTTTGCTATAGTCTGGCGTGACACGTTCATCGTGCCAATACAAGGTGCCTAGGTGGTAATAGGCATCTTGGTTGCCTTGGGCGGCCGCCTTTTCGAACCAATAAATGGCTTGGCTAGCATCGGGATCGAGAAAGGGTTGTCTAAGATACAAATAGGCGAGCTCATATTGAAACTCGACTTGCCCCGCTTCTGCACTGGCTTTGAGCTGTTCTACCTGTTCGCCTAACTGCTCGGGTGTTTGCGCCTCAGAGGCGACCAAGCTAGTCAGGGTGAGCATGGGTAAATATTGCGGATCGATCTCGGCGGCTTTTCGATACCAATCATTAGACGCTTTGATATCGGCCGGAACCTGCGGGAAACGGCCCGAATATAGTTCGGCCATGGCAATGGCTGCCACAGCGAAGCCTTTATCGACGGCCTGCTGAATATAGTCTAGGCCTGAATTGACTTCGCCTTGATTGATTAATGTCAGTCCGTGATTGAGTAACGCTGAGGGTTCTCCTGCGGCAAGTGCTTCGGCTTGAATCTTCTTTTTTTGGTACTTTGCGAAAAAAACAAAGAGTACGATAAAAGCTATAATGATAAGTATCAACAACATAGTATTCCGTCACTATCGATATTTGGGCTGCACAGTAAACGCGTATCCCGAAAAAATTGCAAGTTAACTGTGTTAGATGGGGCGAATGGTATAGGCCATTCGCCTCGGCGGATGCGCTTACTTTTCTTGCAAATGAATTTCTCGCACTGGGCAAGCCATTTCAATTCCCGCCTGTTTGAGGGCGTTATAAATTGCTAGGTTAATCTTATATTTATGCTGGAAGTAGTTTTGAGTTGGCACCCAGTAACGCACACCAACCTCAATACCGATGGCATTAAAACCATTAATACCAATATTTGGCGTAGTGTCCTGACTGACATTGGGGTTTTGGCTCAGCAGCTCAGTGATTAGGCTTATTGCCGCTTCTGGATTGTTGTTATAACTCAGGTTAAATTGGGTTTCGACCAGCTTATTACTGAAGGAGTTATGCAATATCTCGCCGACAATATGCTTGTTGGGAATGCTAATTTGCTCGCCTTCTTCATTGGTTAAAATCGTCATCCCTAAATTAATCCGTGTGACGACACCACTTTCACCTTTGATTTCGATGGTATTTCCGACTACAAAAGGCCGAGTCACAATAATAGTTACCCCTGCGGCATAGTTCGACAGCATGCCCTGTAGGGCCAAACCCGCGCCGAGGGAGGCTGCACCAATCGCTGCTACCATTGGAGTGACGCTAATGCCTATCTTGCCTAGGGCAATAATGGCCACCATGACAATGATCAGGATGCGGATCAGGTTGCTGACAAAGTTACTGAGGGTGATGTCGATTTGGTGCTTTTCGCACTGCTTGGCCACTAAGCGCGAGACTTTGCTAGCCACCCATAGACCCAATAAAAAGACCAGCGCCGCGCCGATTAACTGGAAACTATAATTAACTAAAAATTCGGTAATAAGTTGGTAAACGCCCTGCAGCTGCTGCAATTCTTGATCAAGTCCTGGTGTTATCATTATGATATCCTTGCAATTAATTTTACCGCCCTAGTATAACGTACAATTGTGTTGAAAGGCGTATTTGTCATGCATTGTGAAGCGTATCATGTAATGGGTCGGATTAAATGAGCGGGTTGCGAGACTCGGGTATGCTATTGCCCGTATTAAAAATGGAGTAAGTGTTTATGAGAAAGCTGTTGTTGTGCCTGTCCTTCCTTTTCACTCCCATGATGGCCTTAGCGGCGAGTTATGTTGCTGGTGATGCGATCAATCCTATTACTTTACAGGATCAAAATGAGCAAGTGGTCAGTGTGACCAATGAAACCAAAGTGCTACTCTTTAGCCGCAGTATGAAAGGCGGCGATATTATTAAAGAAACGCTTACACCATTGGCGGGAGATAAGTTTCCGTTGCATTTAGTCTATGTGGCGGATATCAGTGGTATGCCATCATTGATTGCTAAGTTTGTCGCTGTGCCGCAAATGCAGGAATTGCCCTTTGCCATTGGCTTGGACCGGGAAGGTGAAATCAGCCGCCTGTTACCCGATACTAAAGATATGGCAACAATGATTTTGCTCAATAACTTTAGTATTCAAGATATTGCCTACTTTGATTCGAGTGAAGCTCTAGGCCAAGCCTTAGCGAAACTAAACGAGTCGCAGCAATAATATTTATGCCGTTAAAGTTGGGGAGGAGGACTCCTCAACTCTATTATTCGTTCTTTAGCTGTATGACTTTGGGTTTGCTAAGATTGGGTTGATCTCTTCAATCGGGCGTTTGGTTTTACTTCCTTTTTCTCCTCGGTTAATCCTTCGCTGTATAAGCTTGGATTGACGTCGCAAAAAATTCATTTTTCCTGACTTAAAAACGTCAACATTCCCTGTTGTGCTCTTATGCATAATTATCTGTTTTAATGATAATTTTTTATCTTCAATTTTGTCTTCAAATTCTGGGGAATAAAAAGTTAGTTATTAAGCATAAAAATTCGTTGCGTTAAGTAAAAAAATAGCGTTTACTGCGCACGTTTTTACGACACATAGTGACTTTTTACCATCTGACCCAAAGGAGACTCTGGCCCAATGAGCCAATTTCAATCTATTGATGTTGCTGACTATTATGATGCCGAAACCTTCAAGCGTATTGAAGAGTTTGCCAAAGATAAAGCGACCCCGTTCGTGGTGATTGATACCAGTATCATTGCGAAACAATACGATGACATGGTTAATAGTTTTCCTTATGCCGATGTTTATTATGCAGTTAAGGCAAACCCTGCGGCTGAGATCCTGACGTTACTCAAAGACAAAGGGTCAAACTTTGATATTGCCTCGATTTATGAGCTAGATATGGTCACTAACGTGGGTGTAACACCTGACCGTGTGAGCTATGGCAACACCATCAAAAAGCGTCAAGATGTGCGTGCGTTTTATGAGCGTGGCGTGCGTATGTATGCATCGGATTCAGAAGCCGACTTACGTATGATCGCCGAAGAAGCGCCAGGTTCACGCATCTATGTGCGTATCCTGACTGAAGGTACAGACACCGCCGATTGGCCACTGTCCCGTAAGTTTGGTTGCCAAAATGAGATGGCTTATGAGCTGTTAGTTCTGGCGAAGGAATTAGGTTTAGAGCCCTTTGGTATTTCATTCCACGTGGGTTCACAGCAGCGTGATATCGGCGCTTGGGATTCGGCGATTGGTAAAGTGAAGAGCATCTTCGACCGTCTGCGAGATGAGCACAACATCGTACTGAAGATGATCAACATGGGTGGCGGTTTCCCTGCAAACTATATCGACAAAACCAATCAACTCGGTGTGTATGCCGAGCAAATCACCCACTTCCTGAAGGAAGATTTTGGTGATGAGTTGCCACAGATAATTCTCGAGCCTGGACGTTCGCTGATCTCAAATGCGGGGGTGCTGGTGTCTGAGGTGGTGTTGATCAGTAAGAAATCCTACACCGCATTAGAGCGTTGGGTATTTACCGATGTGGGTAAGTTCTCTGGTTTAATCGAAACCATGGATGAGGCGATTAAATTCCCAATCTTCACTCACAAACAAGGTGAATTGGATAAATGTGTTATCGCTGGCCCAACCTGCGACAGCGCCGACATTATGTATGAGCACTACAGCTATGGTTTACCCAATGACCTTGCGATTGGAGACCGTATGTACTGGTTAACCGCCGGTGCTTACACCACCACTTATTCTGCGGTGTGCTTTAATGGTTTCCCACCCCTGAAGGATTACTATCTGTAATCTTGACCGCAAGGCAACAAAAAGGGCGCTCAGGTGCCCTTCGTTTTTCCGCGATGAAAAGCTTAGCTGTGGGATTTGAGAATTTGATAGATCTCTTCTTTTAAATGCAGTTTTTTGCTTTTGAGTTCTTTCACCGTGGGATTGAAATCACTACCGACGCGTTTTTCCAGTTGTTTGATTTCCTCATCTAATTGATTGTGCTCGTTGAATTTACGTTGGAAATGAGCATCTTGAGTCTTTAACGTGCTAATCAGATCTCGATATTCTGGAAACATTGGCGTTCTCCTTGTCGTCTTTTATCATGCTTTGGTTTCGTCTTAACCCTAACCCTAGGCACGATGATGAAACGTGATATGGATCAATATTTGTCCTTCTACAGATTAATACTAAAGGGTGATTTCAGCAAACTAGCTATAAATCAATAACCTATATCTTTTATATTGCTGGGTGTGGCGAGTGTGTCTGATCTGGCTCACACTTACATCCACGAAATTGATACAAGCCGACAGAAGCATCACAGATTTGCTATCTTTGTGATCAGGCTGTAATAGATTTGGTAATTACATTACGAATGAACAATTCTTCTTGCCGATAATTCTGTGATCAAGTTAACCTTCACCGCTTCGATACTAGGTTAAAGTCGATTATATAAGAATTTTACTATCAAAAATGAAAGGGGTTTTCATGATGGCTGATGTATTTCATTTAGGTTTGACCAAAGCGATGCTCGATGGCGCAACTTTGGCGATTGTGCCTGGCGACCCAGAGCGCGTAAAACGTATTGCTGAATTAATGGACAATGCCACATTCCTTGCAAGTCACCGCGAGTACACCAGCTACTTAGCGTATGCTGATGGTAAGCCTGTGGTGATTTGCTCTACTGGTATTGGTGGTCCATCGACTTCTATTGCGGTTGAAGAATTAGCACAATTAGGCGTGAATACCTTCCTGCGTGTGGGTACTACGGGTGCGATTCAACCCCATGTGAATGTAGGTGATGTGATTGTGACTCAAGCGTCAGTGCGTTTAGATGGCGCGAGCTTACATTTTGCCCCTATGGAGTTCCCTGCGGTTGCTAACTTCGAATGTACCACAGCTATGGTTGCTGCGTGCCGCGATGCGGGCGTAGAACCTCATATCGGTGTTACCGCATCTTCAGATACCTTCTACCCAGGTCAAGAGCGTTATGACACTGTGACTGGGCGTGTGACCCGTCGTTTCGCTGGCTCAATGAAAGAGTGGCAGGATATGGGCGTGCTGAACTATGAAATGGAATCAGCGACCTTATTCACTATGTGTGCGACTCAAGGTTGGCGTGCGGCGTGTGTGGCAGGTGTTATTGTAAACCGCACTCAGCAAGAAATTCCTGATGAAGCAACAATGAAGAAAACTGAAGTCAGTGCAGTTTCTATTGTCGTGGCTGCTGCTAAGAAGCTACTGGCTTAATTTAGCTAAACACTCCCCTGCAAAGTGAGTGATTTGAATAATAAAAAAGGTGCCTAGGCACCTTTTTTATTGGCTATATCCGCTAAGGCTGACAGTATCACTTAGATTAGAAGTGGTACTGAGCAATCACAGAATAGGTGTCTTGGTCGACCCCTTTTACACCGTATTTATTGGTCCACAGATCGTACTCGATACCGACAAGCAATTTATTTGCCTTATGGTCACCAAATAGGCTCTTACCTAAATCGTATTTAAGCTGAGGGTTAAAGTGGAAGTTTTCTTCATAACCACTGTTGTCCGTTGCAAATACCCAATCGATAAAGCCATCAAGAACTATGTTGGCTGACCCAACTGGAATATCGATTCTGAAGACTGGTGTAAATTGCCAACCATCACTGATATTACCTGAGCTCATCGCATCGCGGCGATAGGTGTTAAAGTTAAGGTAGGTAAAGTAAGGTACGGCAACATCGACCCCTAAGCCATAGAGCAGGCTATGAACAGGGCCTTCACCTTCTTCATAGGTGAGGGCTAATGAAAGATCGGTAATAGGGCCGAAGGCAATCTTTTCGCCGAGGATTTTGCTTGCGCTAAAGCGAGGTGAAATCTCTCCGTAGGTGGTGCTATCCATGCCCGTGTGGTCGCCTTTGAAATAGATAAAATCTTGGAAGGCAAACCAATCACCGTATTTCCATGCACCAGCGGTTTCGAGTGTGACTGTTGTTTGCTTGTCCGAAGGAGCCAAGTCGTAGTCTTCGCCATAAAGGGCGGTTGCACTGAAATCCCACCACTGTACTAAGTCACCAGCAAATGCTTGAGGTGAAAGCATTAATGCTAGACATAGGCATGTCTTTTTCATTGTTATTTCCTATTGTAGGGGTAGACGCAATATAAAGTTGTACTCAGTTCCTGCTCCGAGGGCAGAACCTACAAACGGCTAGGGTGGTGCGGCTTGTATGGGTACTGGCTGAGGGCTAGGTAAAAAGTGCGGGCAATATATGCAAAAATTTACAATTATTCAAAGTTTTTTATCGAATGTTGTTGTGAAAATCACATAATCAAATTGTGGATTTTATGATGTTTAATTTATTGATTTTTAGTGTTTATTTTGTAGTTTAATACATTGATGATGATATTTTAAGCTAACTTTTTGAATTGATTGTGCTTAATTTTAGAACAACTTAAGTCAGCTTTTGGTGCCGAGTAAATTCACTCCCTGATTATCCTCGGTGAATTGTCTTGCCGTGCTTTTTAAATCGGCGTATAAATTTATGACATATTATGTCGCATATCTGTCACTCTGCTGCTATAGTGCTGCACAGGATGCTCTCATTTCAGGGGGGAATATGGAGTTTTCGAATCTGATTTTAGTCTGGTCTATTATCGGGATTATCTTGATGCTAGCCGAACTGGTGATACCTGGTGGTATTGTCGTGCTACTCGGCGCTGCCTGCTTAGTGGTGGCTGGCGCCTTAGGGATTGGCCTAGTGGAAGGTGTGGTGCAGAGCCTGACACTGTGGTTTATTTCTGCCATCGTCTTATTACTCGCCTTTCGGCAAGTCACTCAAAAATTGGTTGGTGGAGACTCCCATGTGGATAACACCGATGAAGAACTTGATATCTACAACCAAACCGCCCGTGTGAAACAAACCATAGGTCCAGGACAAACGACGGGAAGAGTCGAGTTCCAAGGGAGCGAATGGCCCGCATTGGGGGATGGTAGTATCATTGCTGCGGGCTCTGTGGTCAGGATTATATGCCGTGAAAACATTGCCCTAGTGGTTGAGCCTGTTGATCAGGCAACGTCTCAAAACTAAAGGATGAGTCTATGTTTGTGTTTACCTTAGTCATTTTATTTGTCTTGTTTATTCTCTATAAGCTGATGCTGATAGTGCCAATGCGTGAGGTGCATGTCATTGAGCGTTTAGGGAAATTTCGCACGGTGCTACAACCGGGATTCCATTTCTTAATCCCTTTTTTCGATCGCGTCGCATACAAACACGATACCCGTGAGCAAGTGCTCGACGTGCCGCCACAAAGCTGTATCTCAAAGGACAACACTCAGCTTGAAGTGGACGGTTTAGTGTATCTCAAGGTTATGGATGGAAAACTAGCGAGCTACGGTATTGAAAACTATCGTAAAGCTGCCGTGAATCTGGCACAAACCACTATGCGTTCTGAAATCGGTAAGCTGACACTCAGTGAGACCTTTTCCGAGCGTGACCTTAAATGAATCCATAGTGCGCGAGATTGATAAGGCGTCAGAGCCTTGGGGGATCAAAGTCTTACGTTATGAGATCCGTAATATCACCCCATCGCGCCATGTGATCCATACCCTTGAAAAACAAATGGAAGCCGAGCGTCGTAAGCGCGCCGAAATCACCTTAGCCAATGCCGAAAAGGCCGCAATGATCAATATGTCAGAGGGTGAACGCCAAGAGGCGATTAACATTTCTGAAGGCCAAAAACAGAAACGTATCAACGAAGCTAAAGGTACGGGGCAAGAAATTGCCATTATCGCTAAGGCCAAGTCCGAAGGCATGGCGATGATTTCCCAAGCGTTAGCGGTTAATGGCGGTAACGATGCGATGAATATGCTGTTAAAAGAGCAGTTTATTGCTCAGGTCGGTAAGATCCTTAACGATTCGCAAGTGTCGGTTGTCCCCGCGGAAATGGCAAAACTCGAAGGATTCTTCGAAGGAATGGAACAAGTCACCCAAACTGTGGGTGGCCATAATGCAACTAGCAAAGGAGCACGCTAATGGAAATCCCATTGAATACTGATGTTGCGGTAATGGTCATTTGGGGACTGATTTTCGCCATATTTGTGATTAAGCTGTTCCAATCCATCCGCTTAGTTCCGACTAAATCCGCTTACATTGTTGAGCGTTTGGGTAAGTACCACTCGACGCTAGATGCGGGTTTCCACACTTTAATTCCTTTTGTCGATAAAGTGGCTTATATCCATGACTTAAAAGAGGAAACGATCGACGTACCACCACAGGAGTGTTTCTCAAGTGACGAAGTGAATGTGGAGGTCGACGGAGTGATTTATATCTCTGTTACCGATCCTGTGAAGGCAAGCTATGGCATTACCGACTATCGTTATGCAGCGATTCAATTAGCGCAAACCACTACGCGCTCAGTGATCGGGACCTTAGATCTTGACCGCACCTTCGAAGAGAGGGATGTGATTTCGGCTAAGGTAGTGGAAGTGCTCGACCAAGCGGGCGCCATGTGGGGTATTCGCGTACACCGCTATGAGATTAAGAACATCACGCCGCCCGAGACAGTGAAAAATGCCATGGAAATGCAAGTGAATGCCGAGCGTGAGCGCCGTGCATTACTGGCAAAGAGTGAGGGTGATAAGCAGAGTAAGATCAATCGCTCCGAAGGGATTAAAGCTGAAACCGTAAACCGCTCTGAAGGTGAAATGCAGCGCCGTATCAACGAGGCCGAAGGTAAAGCGGAGGAAATTTTAACCCTGTCGCGAGCTACTGCAGAATCGATTGAGCGTTTAGCGGCGGTGATTGCGGCGCCAGGTGGTCATAACGCACTGCGGATGCAGCTCGGTGAGCAGTACTTTAAGCAGCTCGATGGCTTAAGCCAGAAGTCCAGCCGTGTGGTGTTGCCAGGTAATATGGTCGATTTCGATTACTGGATGAATAGCATAGGCTTAAAAGAGAAAGCTTAATGCGCGTAAACCATGTTGCGGCTTAAATATTCATCAGCTTAAGCCCCATAAACCTAAGGCCAAATAGTGATATTTGGCCTTATTTTTTTGTGGTTTAGCATGGGATTTATGATAAGAAAGCAGGTTAAAAATATTAGTTAACTGGCGCGGCGTATAGGGAACTCAATGCAGCCATCCATTGGCGTATCGCGTCGTCTTCAGCCGTGATTAATAGGCCAAGCGTTCAGAAATTTCAGAGTGGGAATGGGTTTCGATAAGGCGCGCTATGGTGTCTTGTTCGAGTACCGCTAAGGCCGAAATCTCGTTGTAAATCTTATCCTGCACATCTAGAGGCATGTGCACATGCTCCATAAACATCCGGATACTTAAGGTATCACCACTTTTGAACAGTTGGCTAAATTCAGAGGCTTCAATCTCGATTAATGCATTCATAATACTTCACCCTGAGGTTGGTTTTTGAAGAGTAGACAACAGGTTTTGCTGTTAATTAAGAGATACGCCTAAGTTTGATCTAGGTCAATTAAACGCCATATTAATCTTTCTTAATAAACAAATTTACTGTTTAAAAATAGATGGTTATAAATTTCATAAATGAAATTGTGAATTATACCAATCACATTAAATATCTAATCAGTTCAGAGCCTCACAGGTATCTCAATCCAAGGCACATTGACGAAGAAATGGTTATTCCCTTTTAAGTCAATGTAACACGGGAGTGAGATACCTGTGAGGCTCCCGAAGGGCGGGGTTGAACGGGCTTTATACTGCGTTTAAGGCTTTCGACAGAGCGCCACTATGCCTTCAAGCCTTCGCCTTGTCTAAAGCCCGTTTAACTCCCGCTGAATGAACAGATATTTAATACGATTGGTATTAGCTCAATGTTTGAAACGGGCGAAAAGGGTTGTTGGGAGCGGACTTCAGTTGGCAAGAAGATAAAAAAATCGCGGCGCGTGATGGGTCACGCGCCGCGATGCTTTGACTGATTTTGCGAGCGGAATTACTTTGGAACGGCTAACAGCTGACAGCCATTGATCCCTGCATTTTGTAAGGTGTGACGCTTACGCTCGGCATCACGTTTGCGCTCATAAGGCCCGAGGATGACTTTGTACCAAGTGCCTGAGGTGCCCTCAATTTGCCTAACCTGCGCCTCTAATCCTTGGAAGGCAATCACAGCTTTCATCTGATTCGCCTGTGACTCTTGGCGAAACGAGGCGCACTGCAATTGATATTGCTGTGGTGCTCGGGTTGCTACAACGTCTGGAATATCTACTTCGACGTGCTTATTCTCAAGCTCGTCAAGATAGGTCCATTCTTCCTTTGGCTTGGGGGGCAAGGCGTTCGGATCTTTCTTAGGCGCTTCAACAACGGGTTGTTCCTGTACCGGCGCAGTGACTTCCACGGCTTGACGCTCGGCCTCTTTCACCTTAGGCGTCAGAATCGTTGCCGGTTCTTTTGCCTTAGTCGGCTTCTCGGTTTTCACCTCGACAGGCGCTTCCTGCTTGGCGGTATCTTTAATGCTAAACAGAAAATAGCCAAAACTGCCGACGGCAATAAAGGCGAACAGGATCAACGGGATTGGGAGCTTACGGCGAGGCGCAGCCTTTTTAGCCGCAGGCCTAGCTCGTGTTGCGCGCATTGGGCGCTGTTTCGCGCCCGCTTGCGGTCTTCTGTTGGCATAGTCACGATTGCTCATGGCTTACATCCGTTCTAGGGTTTCGATACCTAGTAGATTAAGGCCTTTTTGCAGCGTGTTGGCCGTCAGTTGTGACAGCAGTAAACGGCTATGCTTTTGCTCGTCGTTATCGGCGGCAAGCACTGGGCAGGCCTCGTAGAAGCTAGAGAAAGCCCCCGCTAATTCATAGAGGTAACCACAAAGTACATGTGGTTGGCCCTTGTCGACCACGCGGCTGAGGATTTCACCAAACTGCGCCAGTTTGTTACCTAAATCTTTCTCTTTTTCGTGTTCGAGTACGATCTTGGCTTGGCTTAAGTCAATATCGGTTGCACGCTTGAAGATACCAGCAACGCGGGTGTAGGCGTATAGCAGGTAAGGCGCGGTATTGCCTTCAAAGCTCAGCATTTGCTCGAAGCTGAAGATGTAATCGCTGGTACGGTTTTTGGACAGATCGGCGTATTTGACAGCGCTGATCCCCACTACGCGGGCAATTTCAGCTAAGGTCGCTTCATCCATATCTGGGTTTTTGCTGCGAACCAGCTCAAGTGCGCGAGTATTGGCTTCATCCAGTAGATCAACCAGTTTCACTACGCCACCGGTACGGGTTTTGAACGGACGACCATCTTCGCCATTCATGGTTCCGAAGCCTAAGTGCTCCAGTGACATATCGTTACGGACAAACTTGGCCAGCTTGGCAAGGCTAAACACTTGTTGGAAGTGCAGCGCTTGGCGTAAATCGACAAAGTAAAGTACGCGGTCGGCTTTTAGCACGCTCGAACGGTAACGCATAGCCGCTAAGTCGGTGGTGGCATAGAGGTAACCACCATCGGCCTTTTGAATGATAACAGGCAGCGCTTCGCCTTCTTTATTACGGAATTCTTCTTGGAAGACCACTTTGGCGCCGTTGCTTTGGGTCAGTAAACCTTGGGCATCTAAATCTTTGACTACTTGCTCTAAGTCAGCGTTATAGGCGCTTTCACCGTGCACATCGGCGCGGGTTAAGCTCACCCCTAAGCGCTCGTACACTTCGTGGCAGTGACTTAAGGAAATGTCGTTAAATTCACGCCACAGTTTGTTGCAGTATTCGTCACCTGATTGCAGTTCAACCACGAGTTGACGGGCACGGGTAGCGAACTCTACCGATTCGTCAAAACGCAGTTTGGCGGCACGGTAGAAGGTTTCGAGATCCGATAATTCTAATTGGGCTTGTTCGCCATTTTGCGCGCGCAATTCTTCCATGTAGGCCAGCAGCATACCAAATTGGGTGCCCCAGTCGCCTACGTGGTTTTGGCGGATAACTTTATGGCCTAAAAACTCGAGGGTACGCACCACGCTGTCACCAATGATGGTCGAGCGCAGGTGGCCGACGTGCATCTCTTTGGCGAGGTTAGGTGAAGAGTAGTCCACGACAATAGTTTGTGGCCTTGGTAGCTTAATCCCTAAATGCTCATCGCTAATGGCTGCCTGTAATTGGTTCGCTAAGGCGCTGTCATCAATGAAGAAGTTGATAAAACCAGGGCCTGCGATTTCAACTTTCGCCACATAGGCTGAGGCGGGTAGGTTGTCGATGATCAGCTGCGCCAATTCGCGGGGATTTTTACCCGCCGCTTTGGTTAGCATCATGGCTAAGTTGGTTGCCAGATCGCCATGGCTCTTATCCTTGGTTCGATCTACTTGAATTCGAGCCTCAAAATCCGCAGGCAAAATACCTTGTTGTTTAAAGGATTCGATAGTTTGTTCAAGTAATGATTGGATATGTGATTTCATGGATTAATTAGCTACTAACTTTAAGAATGAATACAGGGAATAACCGCGTATTTTAGCCGTTTGTGATGACTAATTGCTATCTTCCCGATGATTTTTTATCAAATTATTGAATCACAACAGATCCTGCGGATCCCTATCTAGGCTCCAGCGACAACGTTTGGCCGCTGGTAGCTGTTCGACGAGGGGATAAATACGCTCAAACTCCTGCTGTAATCTATGTCTGTGCTTGGCTTGAAACATCAATTGGCGGCGAAACTTGCCGGCTTTTCTGTCGAGTGGTGCTGGCATTGGGCCTATGATTTCAAACTCTTTATCTTGGGGCAGTAGCGCTGCAAACGCATTAAGAAAGTTATCGGCATCTACAGCGGAGTGGGCTTCGGCGCGCACCAGCACCATGTGCCAAGCGGGAGGCAGCAGCGCCATTTGCCGCTCCTTTAATTGGCTGCGGGCAAACTCGCCATAACCCCGGTGGAGTAAATCCCTCAGTATCGGGTTATCACTCTGATGAGTTTGCAGCAATACAGTACCGGGTTTATTGGCGCGACCAGCACGGCCAGCGACTTGAGTATAGAGCTGGCCGAAGCGCTCTGGCGCCCTAAAGTCGGCGCTAAAGAGCGCGCCATCGACATCCAGTAATCCCACAAGGGTCACATCTGGAAAGTGGTGTCCTTTGGCAAGCATTTGGGTGCCGACCAAGATCTTGTACTCGCCCTTATGAATTGCGCTTAAGTGGCTTTCGAGCGAACCCTTAAGGCGGGTGGTATCACGATCGATTCGAACCACGGGATACTTGGGGAACTCCTGCTGCAGTGCTTCGGCGAGTTGTTCTGTACCTATACCTTGGCCCATCAACATAGTACTGCCGCAATTGTGGCACTGCCTTGGAATGGCGTATTGGTTGCCACAGTGGTGGCAGCGGATTTCCCCAAGGGATTGATGTACTGTAAAAAACGCATCGCAGCGATCACACTCGTGTAAGTGCCCACACTCGTGGCACAGCAGTGCTGGTGCAAAGCCACGGCGGTTCAAAAATAGTAATACCTGATTCCCAGCCTCTAAATGGCTGCGGATTTCGTTAATGAGCGGCGCCGACATTCCCGCCTTGAGGGGCAGGTTTTTGATATCGATAATCCCTTGGCGCACTTTTTTCGCATTACCCGCACGCTCCCCGAGTTGTAGGTGATGATATCGACCACTGAGGGCATTCTGCAGAGTTTCTAACGAGGGCGTCGCCGAACCTAAAATCACCGGGATCGATTCTAAATGTCCGCGCATCACTGCGAGGTCGCGGGCGTGATAGCCAACGCCTTCCTGCTGTTTAAAGCTGCTGTCATGCTCTTCGTCGAGGATAATCACGCCGGGAAAAGCCATGGGCGTAAACAGGGCAGAGCGGGTGCCAATGATGATGGCAGCTTGGCCGCAGCGAGCCTGTCGCCAAGCTTCGAGGCGCTGGTTATCGGTCAGGCCTGAATGCAGCACGGCCACATTGACTTTAAAGCGGCGCTTAAAACGGTTGATGGTTTGCGGTGTTAAGCCAATCTCTGGTACGAGGATCAGCGCTTGCTTACCCTGCTTAAGGATATGTTCGAGTACGGCTAAATAGACCTCGGTTTTACCCGAACCGGTAATGCCCTCGAGCAGAGTGCAATGGTATCCTTGCTGCTGCGTTAATACTGTTACGGCAATAGCTTGTTCTTTATTTAGCCTGTGGGGTGTTTCATCGAGTTCGAGTTGGCTGCGCCAATCGAGATTGAGCTCGGCGAGTTTCTCGTGTCTGGCAATCCAGCCCTTTTCCTCTAAGGTTTTGAGTGCGGCTTTATTCAGTTCTAAACTGATGACGTCTTCCTGCGTCAGGCTGGTTTGCTGTAAGCGTTCGAGTAAGCGTTTTTGCGCCGGGGCGCGTTTTAATGTCTCAGGCGCAATATTGCTGCCCAGCTCTGTGATTTGCCAGTACTGAATTTTTTGCGGCGCGGCATCAAGCCCTTTACGCAGCGCCACGGGGAGCGCCTGTGTCAGCATTTGCCCTTGGCTGCAAAAGTAATATCTTGCGGCCCTGAGGGTTAATTTATAAAGCGATTCTGGCAATAAGGGCGCCTCATCAATAAACTCTATGACAGATTTGAGTTGCGCAGGGGCTAGTTCACAACTGTCGGTGATGGCGGTAACAAGGCCAATCAGTTGCTGGCGTCCAAAGGGGACTTTTACTCTTATACCAATCTGAGGCTGTTGGGGGCTTTGATTAGCGTGTTCATCGGTATCGACTCGATAGGTAAAGTTTTGCCGCATAGGCACAGGTAACGCAACTTCAACAAACAGTGACATATGCAGGTCGAGTCTTAAGGGAAATGAGGTTTAGTGTACTCAGCACGGCTAGCGAGGGCTAGTCCTAATGACAGTTTATCCAAGGATAGTTGAGAGTAAGTAAATGACTAAAATAGCGAAATCATTAGGACTATTCGCCTTAGTGTGTAGCGCTTGTGTGCAGGCGCAAGTTTCCCATGTGAGCATCAACAGCCGCATGTTTGAATTGGGCGCTTACCCTAAAATGCGCGTCAATGTGATCGCCGATAATCAGGATATGACCCGGCTCGAATTTGCGGTGCAGCAGTCAGGCGGTGAAGAAAAACTTATGGCCGAGCAGCTTAACCGTTTCTTGGTTTTGCTGACGGGCGTGGAGGATGTGACCGACCCTAAGGCGCGGCTGTTAGTGCGTGAATATCGTGTCGACCGTTGGTATGAAGTGAAAAACCTGCCACTGTTTGATAATGCTTCCTCTGCGGAGTCATCAGTATCGCAAGCAAAAGCGGCGGTTGTTAAATCAAGCAAAGCGGCCAAAGCCGAAACTACTCAGTTGGTGGCAAGCGCTGCTAAAAGTGACAAAACCCCAGTTAAATCAACTAAGGTGGTGCAAGAGGTGAATTTAGTTACCGCAGAAGCCGATGTTGCGCCTGTTGTGTCCGTTGCTTCCGTTGTTGTAGCAGCTGTGACAGTAAACGATGCTGCTGCGCCCCGCGCTTCTGGATTTACCTTCCCAGAGGATAAGCCTGACGCGAAAGCATCCTCAGCTTCGAGTTCGTCTACAGAACCTTCTTTAGCTAAGCCATCTACCGAACCATCGGCTGCCCAAGTCTCATCTGCAAACGCCGATATGGTAAAAGCTGATACGAGTATAAATGGGATTGATGTGTCTGAAGCTAAGACCGCCGAAGTGACTAAGGTTGCTAGCTCGACAAATGCCAATGCAACAAACTCGGGTGAGTGTATGTTGGATTATCACAACGAAACGTTATGGCGCATTGCCAATCGTTATGCCCCTGAATGGAAAGTGAGTGTCTATGGTGCCATGTTGGCGATTCACGATGCCAATCCTAAGGCCTTTTCGAAGAATCGGATTAACGCGTTGAAGAAAGATGCCACGCTTTATTGCCCATCGGCCGAGATACTTTCGCGTTATCCCGATGCGCAGGCGGCTAAGACAAGTTTTGAAGATCGGGAAGCGGGAAGGTAAGCGTCAGCGAACGAGTAGATTATCGTAAAAATGCTCAGATAATCTACTTGTGTCTGCGTTGGCGATACTGTAGTATTCTGCGCCCTAACATATCGTTATTAACTGCATGTGGTGTCCGACTTCGGGTTGGAAGAGCGACATGGCCTTACATTTGAGGTAATCCCAATGAAACCAGGTATCCACCCAGAATACGCAGAAATCACTGCAAACTGTACTTGTGGCAACGTAATTAAAGTAAACTCTACTGTAGGTAAAGACCTGCACTTAGACGTTTGTGGTGCATGTCACCCATTCTACACAGGTACACAAAAAGTTGTTGATACAGGCGGTCGTATCGACAAATTCAACAAGCGTTTCGGTATGCTTGGCAAGAAATAGTGCGACGAGAGCCGCATAGGTCGCTAACCTAGCAGGCTATTTCGGAGGTTGTAAGCATAAGATTTACAACCTCTTTCCTGCAAAAATAGTAGTCGAAAATCCGTTGGTCGGATGAACCCAATCTGATCAGCGGCATTCCCGAAGGGAATGTTTCGCCTGATTGCATTGGAAGTAATCAGCTTGATCAAATTAGGCGCTAGTATGCTGCCTTCAACAGGCTAAGCCACTGTCACCGGTCGGTGACCATTAACAAAACAGGCGACCTCGGTCTGCCTTCAACACGTAATGAGGCTTACGCCGTCAAGTTTGCCATTTCTGGCACATCTAAACGGTCTTTAACACTACTGAGCGACGCTTTTGGCGTAAGCTGTTGTAGTTATTGTCTCAATTTATCTAGCCTTCATGGTGGGTGAATAGGAGACCTGTTATACGGCTAACAGTAGCCTAGGGATAGCGCGTCACTGGCAACGGTGGGGTGTAAAGCTTCCTGACAATGTACCTTTGCGTAAGCAATACCCCAACTCGTGAGAGTAGGTATAGTTCATGAACAATACATGAGCTGAGGGCTAGGCTGGGTAATATGGTTAACGCAAGTGAACTGTTGATAAACATCGTGAACCAAAATGAGCGAAAGATTGTTGTTACGCTCAAACCAAAAGGTATGTGGTTGGTTATTCCTTTTATTTCTGGGAATACGCCGTTATGTGGCCACCGGTGGATAGACAGAACCTAAGTTACTCGTGTAACTGCAACGGAACTCGGTAAGCCCGATTGTTCGCCCTCGCGAGAGGGCAGGCGATTCGTAAGAAAAGCTGTTGAACAAGCGGGTAAAGGATGTCTGACCAAGCGAATGCTGGGCTGTAATGGCTCGGATAGGGGTTCAAACTTTGCCCTAACCCGAAAGGGTGCAAAATTCAGACTGGTCTTTAATCGTGTGAAGACGTGGTAAACCGTCTTGAGCATTATCCCATTGGGAAGAGAACATTCTTCCCCTTGGGGAGGTGCGTTTTTCTTCTGCATAGGGGTATGCAACAGGAGAAAAGCAAGATGAGTACGGATGTAACATTATCGGTACCTGCGTTCTCCCACCCAGCGCTGAGCTGGCACACCATTGATTGGTATGCCGTTCAACGACAGGTGAGGAGGTTACAGGTACGGATCGCGAAGGCGACTAGGGAAAAGCACTGGCGTAAGGTCAAATCTTTACAACGGATGCTGACCCGCTCGTTCGCAGCCAAGGCATTGGCCGTGAGGCGAGTTACAGAGAACCGAGGCAAGAGGACGCCCGGTGTAGATAGGGAGTTGTGGAACACGCCTGAACTGAAATGGCTGGCTATTATGCGATTGCAGCGGCAAGGGTATCAGCCTAAGCCTTTGCGCCGAGTTTATATTCCGAAATCGAACGGCAAACGTCGTCCATTAGGGATACCAACTATGCTGGATAGAGCTATGCAGGCACTTTACCTGCTGGCACTAGAACCTGTATCGGAAACTACGGCAGACCGTAATAGCTATGGCTTTCGCCCCGTCAGATCTACGGCAGATGCGATAGAGCAATGCTTTGTCAATTTAAGCCGTAAAAACTCGGCAGAGTGGATACTCGAAGGGGATATTAAAGGGTGTTTCGACAACATCAGCCACGAATGGTTGCTTGCCAATATTCCTTTGGATAAACAAGTACTCAGGCGTTGGTTGAAGGCGGGTTACATGGAGTCTGGTAGCCTTCACGCTACCGAAGCTGGTACACCGCAAGGGGGCATTATTTCTCCTGTGTTGGCTAATATGGCGCTCGACGGTTTAGAAACTGTTCTGGAATCTCTTTACGGAGAAAAAGGACATCCTAAATGCGGCAGAACCAAGGTCAACTATGTGCGCTATGCGGATGACTTCATCATCACAGGCATCTCGAAAGAGTTACTTGAGGATGAAGTTAAACCTTTAGTTGAGGCCTTTATGGCAGAACGAGGGTTAGCGCTATCGCCGGAAAAGACGGTAATCACCCATGTGGATGATGGCTTTGACTTTCTGGGGCAACATATTCGTAAGTACAGAGGCAAGCTGTTAATTAAGCCTAGTCCTAAGAACTTGCGTAATTTGCTCCAAAAGGTGAAGGACATAATTGTGAGTCATAAGACAGTGAAAGCTAGTCTGCTGATAATGAAACTGAACCCTGTACTTCGGGGCTGGGCGAACTATCACAGGCACGTTGTAGCTAAAGAGACTTTTAATTATGTGGACTATCGGGTTTGGAAAATGCTCTGGAAGTGGTGCTGCAGACGTCACGCCAACAGGCGTAAACGCTGGGTTAAAGCTAAATACTTTAAATCCAACGGCACTCGTAACTGGGTATTCTCAGGTGAAGGGGTTGATAAAGTAGTACGTCGACTCATTTATTGCATGGATACGCCTATTAAGCGACACATTAAGGTTAAAGGTGAGGCAAATCCCTATGACCCTATGTATGAGGAGTATTTCGAGAAACGCCTTGAGCGTCACTGGAGAGAAACCATGCAAGGGCAGAAGAAGGTGCTAAGCCTATGGTTCAGACAGCAGAAATGTTGTCCTATATGTCGATTCAAAATTACCAAGGAAACGGAGTGGAATATTCACCATATCGTTGAACGGGTAAATGGTGGGTCGGATGAGCTAGACAACTTGGTGTTGCTGCACCCTAACTGTCATCGGCAATTCCACTCCACTGGTTCAAGTGGTCAGAAAAGGTCAGATAATAGTCTAGTTACATAGTCTGATCTTAATCTGTCGGCTAAGACCCAGTTGGGACTGTTAGGATATTTTATCTCAGTGCATCTCCATGCATTGTTTCTTGTATTGCCTCTCATTGAATTTATGAGACGGCTTACAGAATGATAAACCTCTCCGTTCCATAGGAGTTTTCCGTCAATTATGTCAGCGACGAGATGCTCTTGATAATAAGTTGTTCGAAGCTGGGTTCCATTAGGAAGAGATAATGGAGACCATGAAAAATGGAGTTCATTTGTGCTCACACTTTTCGAATCTGTTTCTACGCTTGTTAGAAGATGATCGCTCAGTATCTTTATGATGTTGGACGAAACATTTGGAGCATACTGTTTAGCCAATTCAAGATAGAGTTGTTCAGGAATAGGCACTGATAAGTATTGATGGGAATGTAACATATAGTCTCTCCATGCTCTGTGGAGCGCTCTATAGCGCTCCCTATTTGAATTGTAGCGCTCTATAGTGCTCTGTCAAGTAACTCGGAGTAAAGTCGCTGGTCGTGTATATTACTGCCGACTTTTAAAGGCTTGAGCCGTATGCGGGGAAACTCGCACGTACGGTTCTTAGGGGAGGGACAACCAGTAATGGTTGTTCCTTACCCGACATTGCGTAAGCAATGTTTCTAAAAAAGGCGCCTATGGCGCCTTTTTGCTTTCTGGCCTTCTGGCACAAAATCGCTACTTTCCTGCCTTTCTGGTACGACTTCACTTAAAAAAGCATCAAAGTCATTCAATAGGTGCTTAAAACCGTAAAAATCGACTTATTTATAGCAATTAACTATAAGATAACTGAGTTACTTATCTCTATTGTAATTTAGCCAACATTTTTTGTTTTTGTGGGCTATTTATCATTGCTTTAGCGGGTTATGTTCGTTTGTTTCCTACAAAATTAAACGGGTAATCATCCTTTATCGGCAGAGATAAGTTTATAAAACTTGGCTTAGGGCGATGATTCTGTCGCAAAGGCGAAAATTCTCAATATCTTATTTAAAATTTGAGCTAATTGGCGTATCTTACCCCGACCTGCCACACTGTTTAAATCGCCCGTAAATGAGGTGATCTTGGGTTGGTCGGCCTTACTTCCATACTTATAAATGTCGCATTTCAGGATGTTAAAATGTCAGATATTCGTCAACAAGCACTCGATTATCATGAATTCCCCGTTCCCGGTAAAACCGCAGTCTGCCTCACTAAACCTGCTGAAACGAGCCATGACCTCGCGCTAGCCTATAGCCCTGGAGTGGCTGAGCCGGTACGTGAAATTGCTGCTAATCCTGACAATGCCTATCGTTATACCAATAAAGGTAACACTGTCGCTGTTATCACTAACGGCACAGCGATTCTGGGGTTAGGTAACTTAGGCCCATTGGCATCAAAACCCGTGATGGAAGGTAAGGCTTTGTTGTTTAAGCACTTTGCAAATATCGACTCGACCGATATCGAAGTGACCCACAACACCCCTGAAGAGTTTATTAACACTGTTGCGGCTATTGCTGGCACCTTTGGTGGTATTAACCTCGAAGACATCAAGGCGCCAGAGTGCTTTGTTATCGAGCGCGAATTAATTGAGCGTTGTAATGTGCCTGTGTTCCACGATGACCAGCACGGCACTGCGATTGTGACGGCTGCGGGTATGATCAACGCCTTAGAAATCCAAGGCAAACTGATCAGCGATGCGACCTTTGTGTGTATGGGGGCTGGCGCTGCGGCGATCGCCTGTATGACTATGCTGGTAAAATGTGGTGCAAACCGCGCCAACATCTATATGTTAGATACCAAAGGTGTCATCCATGCGGGTCGTTCTGATCTGAATGAATATAAAGCATTATTTGCGAACGATACTGATAAACGTACTTTGCAAGATGTGATTAAAGGTGCCGACGTATTCTTAGGTTTATCTGGCCCGAACGTAATTGGCGCTGAAGAAGTGGCCATGATGGCGGATAAGCCGGTGATTTTTGCCTGTTCAAACCCAGATCCTGAAATCAAACCTGAGCTTGCCCACGCGACGCGCAGCGATTTAATCATGGGTACTGGCCGCAGCGATTATCCAAACCAAGTGAACAACGTACTGTGTTTCCCATTCATTTTCCGCGGTGCCTTGGATGTACGTGCATCTTGCATTAACGACGAGATGAAAGTGGCCGCGGTTCACGCGATTGCTGCATTAGCAAAAGAAGAAGTCCCCGCGAGCGTATTGAAGGCCTATCCAAAGGTGAGTTCATTAAGTTTTGGCCCTGAATATGTGCTGCCAAAACCAATGGATCCACGCTTGTTACCTCGTGTTGCCCGTGCGGTCGCGCAAGCTGCGATTGATTCGGGTGTTGCGGCAATCACCACGCTGCCACACTATGCGGATTAAGCGCTAGCTCAACTAATCTAAAAGAGGCTAATTAGCCTCTTTTTTGTTTTATCCTCGGATGAAATTTCTGCAATTTGCGCTATTTTCAGCGTCTTTGAAGCAAAATCCTTGGTTGCCTTTTGGCTTATGCTACTGAATAATCTTGAGTAGCATTTGTTTAACTCGTGTTAATAGTGCTCCAATAATTATAATAATCCTGCAGGATAGCGGCTCGATGAAATTCACTCGAATGTTAACAACTAAATTGACCAGTTTTTGGTTAATGTCTTTGGCTGCTATCGCCTTTGTCTTTTTACTCAGCGCCATGATGAGCTTTGTGCAGTTGACCTATAAATTTCAACAGCAAAAAGTGTCTGAACTTGAATCCCTTTTGATTGAACATTATCAAACTCAACCCGATTGGGAGTTAGAGTCTTGGTTGCCGCCGATGTTGCTGGCGTATAACGCGGTCGAATTTCGCTTAACCATGAAGAGCGAAGTGCTTTTTGCCTATCAGGGCAATGTGAATACGCAAAATGCCATGGTGTATAACCATTTACTTGATCCCAAATCGGGACTGAATATGACCCTCACACTGCCACAACCCTTCGAGCATTACAGTGTCAGTTGGTATGAGCTGCTTATTTTAGGCGTGGGGCTGTTGGCTGTTATTGCTTTGGTGCGTTTTGGCCATGTATGGTTTTCGCAGCAGTTGGATGGTATCGAAGAGCTAGCTGAGCGCAGCCGGCTTATTTTGCAAGGCAAGCATGAGCAAGCCCTCGCCTCTCCTGGTAATGGTAAGCCAAGGCTGATCAATAGAGCCTTAACCAAGCTGCTTGAGGAACTGCAGGATGCCCATAAGGAACGTGGTCGTTTCGATAAGTTTATTCGTTCCAACACTTTTTTAGACGCGCAAACTCGTATCGGTAATCGGCTATTTTTAAATAACCGTCTCGATGCCATGAGCCATGATCAAGGTATGGTGGCCCACGGCGTGATTTATCTGTTGGAGATGGACGACCTCGACTTACTGCAACAGACAAAAGGAGAGAGTGCCGTTAAAGAGTTGCTCCATGCAACAGTTAACAGCATTAACTCCATTTTGCAGACCTTACCCAACAGTATCTTTGCACGTCGCTCCCATAACCAATTTGCGATTGTCGTACCCCATGTGTCTTTAATTGAGGCCGATCAGCTCGCCAGTAAATTACTCAAAGTCTGTTTGAGTCAACCTTTGCCCAATGATGTAGAGAATCAAGATAACTTTTACCATTTAGGCTGCGCTTACTTTACCGCGGGAGATAATGTTAATCAGCTGCTCGATGAAGCCGATATGGCATTACGCGCCGCGCAGTTACAAGGTAACAGTAATTGGTTTATGTACGATAAGGGGGCGATTGATGAGGAGTTTGCCAAAGGCTCGGTGCGTTGGCGCAGCTTCCTCGAAAATGCCTTAGTCCAGAGACGTTTTTATCCCTTTAGCCAACCTGTGATGGATTCCGACGGCGTTGAACATCATAAGGAAATCTTTACCCGGGCTCGGGATAACCAAGGAGCGTTAGTGCGAGCGACGCTCTTTATTCCTATGGCAAATAAATGTGGTTTGATGCCTCAGATTGAGCGGCAAATGATTGAGCGAGTGCTGGGGTTATTGGCTAAGGAACAACATAAAGATCAAGTCTATAGTGTGAATTTGAGCCTCGATACCTTAATGAGTCGTGCCTTTACCCAATGGCTTAAAACCACCTTGCTTGAATATCGCCACCTGACGCCACAACTGATTTTTGAGGTGTCTGAGGATATCGTTATCCAGCACCAAGATAAGCTTAAGCCTAAGCTGGATATGATCCGTAAGATGGGTGCGCGTCTGTGCGTCGACCATGTGGGTCAGCAGGTGGTGGGCACTTACTATATTCGTGAATGCCATTTCGACATGATAAAACTGCATAGATCGATTGTGCGTCATATTCATTTACGACCTGAAAATCAATTATTTATCCGCAGTCTTATTGGCGGTTTATATCGTACTGAAGTGCAAGTATGTGCAGAGGGCGTTGAAGTATTTGAAGAGTGGCAAACCTTGCAAATCCTCGGTGTCGGGATGGCTCAGGGCATGTATTTTAGTGACCCAATTGAGGTGCAATAGCGAGGAAATTTTCCCTCATTGTATGTGATCACTGTGGAAGAATAGGGCCGAATTGTCGGATTTCTCTATAAAATTCACAGATTAGCGGCTAAACTAGCCTGTGCCAAAATTATGACGCTTAATATGCGGTTTTCATTCCAAACTCGGTTGGATTTTATTCCTCGCATTTTGGATATTGCTCTATTGATGGGCTTATGACTCAAGCTTTAACTTTATCGGAAGACAGGCATTTTTATGGATAAAGGACTTTTTGCTCGGTTGGCCTTTTGGCGAGCCAAACAGGCTGGCGCGATGCTCGGTGTCTATGTCTGTGCCGATAGGTTGTGGGTCTATGCACCTGCGACAGGAAGTCATGCGGAGCAATGGGTTTCCTTTGCACTGCAACAAGACCAATGGCAACAGACCTTTGCAGAACTTGCCCGCGCATTTCCCCACGCATCCTTACAAATCGTCCTCGGCAGTGGCCGCTACCAGTTGCTCGTAGCCGACAAACCCAATGTCGACAGTGATGAATTATCCCAAGCTTTACTCTGGTCTATCAAAGACATGGTCACTATTCCTGTGCCGCAAATTTACTTGGATTATTTTGAATCGCCCCTACCGAGCAATAAGCTCAGTGTGGTTGTCGTCGATAAAGATAAATTACGTGCTATGGTGCAGGCTATCAGTGAGCATGGTTTAAGCGTGCTCGGCATTAGCATCGAAGAATTAGCCATGACTAACCTGTTTGATCAGGATAATCAGGCGAGATTGGTGGTAAGCCATCACTCAGGGCAAGAGTTATTGTTGACTGTGGTCAAGCAGGGTCAGCTTTATATGCAACGCCGAGTACGTGGTTTTAGTGGGCTGGATAAAGCGGAAGTGGACGAGCTTAATTACGGGTTGGCAGATAACTTAAGCCTAGAAATTCAGCGGTCTATGGATTATTTTGAGAGCCAATTGCGCCAGCCTCCGGTTGCCTCAATTGAATTATTCGCCGACGGCGCCGTCGATGCCTTGGCTAAGTTAGTATCAGCCAACTTTAACCAAGCCGTTAATGTAGTTAATAAGCGTGCCGTAGGCGCGAGCATGGCGGGATTAGCCTTTAGTGAACTTTCACGAGGTGCCGAGTGATCAAATCGAGAGTCAATCTATATTCTGCGGCATTATTACCTCCAAAGCAGAGCCTAACCTTCGCGAAATTAATGGGTTATGCATTGAGCTTAGTGCTGGTTTGCGCGATTCTCGCGGCCTTTAGCTATTGGCAATTAGCCGAGTCTCAGCGGGCGTTAAGCCAAGCCTCTGCGCAAAAACAGCAATTCGATCAGCAAAAGGCAGAGCTTGAAGCACAAATCGCCGCACGTAAACCCGATCCTGAGTTAGTCGCGCGGGTCGAGCTAGAGTCACAGCAGATCGAGTTAAAACAATTATTAATGAATGAGTTGGCACTGCACTCCTCGCTCACCAGCCGAGGCTTTGCGCCCGTGCTGAAGGATTTAGCTATGGTGGCCGATGCGAGTGTTTGGCTGAATCATATTGTGATTAACGAGCAGCACTTTATGTTTGAAGGCTTTGCCGAACATCCGCAGAGCATTCCGCAATGGGTGGGCAAGTTAAAAACAACCAACACCTTAAAAGGTCAGGCTTTTTCGTCTATGACCATGGATCGCGGTGAGGATAAACCACTGGCTTTCACGTTGACGAGTGAGACCCCAGAGGAGCAAGCGCGATGAAAGCCCAATTTGAACAGTTAGCGCAAAAGTTTGATGCTCTTAGTCAGCGTGAGCGCGGGCTTATCGCTCTCGCCGTGTTAGTGCTGGTCGCTATGTCTGCCTATATGCCTATCGAGTCGCTGTGGAAACAACAGCATTCGACAGCGCAGCAGTTAAATGCCATAGAGCAAGAAAATCAGGTTTCGGTGCAGCAGCTTGAGTTATATCAGCAGCGATTGGCTATGGATCCCAATCAGGACTATCGCCAGCGTTTAACCTTGCTACAGCAACAAAATCAACAGATTGATGCTCAGCTAGGCGAGCAGATGGTGGATATGGTACCCGCCGATTATATGCCTGAGCTATTAGGTAATCTGCTTGGGCAGGTTCAAGGCATTAAATTACTTAAGTTTACCTCGGTTGCGCCCGTGCCGCTTCTTGCCGTTGGCGATGAGAAAAAGCTGAATCTCTACAGCCATGGAATACGCATGAGCTTGGAGGGGGATTATTTTTCTGTGCTGCGTTTTGTTGAAGCGGTAGAGGCCATGCCCGACAAACTTTACTGGAAACGACTCGACTATAAAGTGGCCGATTATCCTAAGGGGAAAATCGATATTGAGCTTTATACCTTGAGTATCAATAAGGACTTTATCAGTGTCGCTAAATAAGCCTTATATTTTGATCGCATTATTGGGGTTGTCGGCCCAAGTATCGGCCGAAGCCTTAAGGGACCCGACCTTGCCAGGCAAAGGCTACTCGGCCGCCGGCGCCGTGACTCAGAACCAAAACAAAGCCCTAGTGCTTAACAGCATTGTCAGCTCGGGCAACACGGCTTATGCCGTGATCAACAATAAGATAGTATCCGTGGGAGACAGCATCCAAGGGGTCAAAGTGGTGCGTATCACCCCCTCGTCGGTCTCCTTGTCTGACGGACGGAAATTAGCATTATTTCAAGCAATAATAGAGAGATAGGGAATAACACTCAGATGACAGCCATTAAATATATCACGCCTCTACTCTCGCTTTGCCTTATGGCCTGCCAAACCACGGATAGACCGCAGCCCGTTGCCTCAAAAGAAGCGCTGGCCACCTCGATGCAAACCGCGAGTCAGCCAACGCCTCCACCACCGGCTGCAATGCCCGATGCGGTGCAGCGTGAACTAAACGCCAATACCATGATGGGGGGGTTAACCCCGCCAATGGAGACAGAGCGTCGTATCGATGTGTCAGCCCATGATGTGGATGCGAGGGTGTTTTTCCCAAGCCTTGTGCAGGGCACTCCCTTTAGCGTGGCAGTGCATCCCGATGTGCAGGGCACGATTTCATTGTCACTCAAAGGCGTGACACTGAGTGAAGCCATTCAAGTGGTGGAAGATATTTATGGTTATGAGGTGAGCCGTGAAGGGCGCATCCTGCGCGTGTTCCCTGCGGGCATGCGGACTGAGACTTTCCCTTTAAATTACTTATACATGGAGCGTGATGGTCTATCGTTGACCTCTGTGAGTTCTGGCCGGATCTCCGACAATAACAACTCGAATAACAATAACTCCAATAACAACAATTCGAACAACGGCAATTTTGGCAATAACAGCAACAATAACAATTCCAACAACGGTAATTACGGCAACAATAACAGCAGCGATAGCACTAACGGCACCTTTATTCGCTCGCGCACTAAGACCGATTTTTGGGGCGAATTGAAAGAAACCTTGAGTGCCATTATTGGTGACACTGGTGGTGGTCGTCAGGTGGTGGTGACGCCACAGGCGGGATTAGTAACTATTCGTGCCTATCCTAATGAGTTACGTCAGGTGCGTGCCTTTTTAAATTCCGCCGAGAGCCATCTGCAACGCCAAGTGATCCTCGAAGCGAAGATCCTCGAAGTCACTTTGTCTGATGGTTATCAGCAAGGTATTCAATGGGATAACGTATTGGGCCACGTAGGTAATACCAATATCAATTTTGGTACCTCTGCGGGCGCAGGCTTGAGCGATAAAATCACCGCTTCCCTCGGAGGCGTGACGTCCTTAAGCATTAAAGGCTCAGATTTCAATACCATGATTAGCCTGCTCGACACCCAAGGCGATGTGGACGTGTTATCTAGCCCAAGGGTGACGGCATCGAACAACCAAAAGGCAGTGATTAAAGTCGGTACCGACGAGTATTTTGTGACTGACGTGTCATCGACCACAGTGGCGGGCACCACGCCTGTGACCACGCCTCAGGTAGAGTTAACGCCGTTCTTCTCGGGCATTGCGTTGGATGTGACGCCGCAAATCGACAAAGACGGTAATGTGTTGCTCCATGTTCACCCATCGGTTATCGATGTTAAAGAACAAACCAAGGACATTAAGGTCAGCAGTGAATCCTTAGAGCTGCCGTTGGCGCAGAGCGAGATCCGCGAATCCGATACCGTTATCCGCGCAGCCTCAGGCGATGTGGTGGTGATCGGTGGTTTGATGAAGAGCGAAAATACCGAAGTGGTTTCTCAAGTGCCGCTGCTCGGTGATATTCCGCTCGTGGGCGAATTATTTAAAAACCGCAGCAAGCAGAAGAAGAAAACCGAGCTGATTATTATGTTAAAACCGACCGTCGTGGGCGGGGATACGTGGAAAAACGAGTTAGAGCGTTCTAAGACCTTACTCGACCGTTGGTATCCAGAAAATAAGTAAGCTTCCATGTATTTGAAGCACTTTGGACTCAGCCAAACGCCATTTTCGTTAACACCTAATACCGGATTTTTTTTCGGGTTATCCCCGCACGTAGAGGCGCTGCAAGTGTTGCAGACCGCCCTACAAACCGGGGAGGGTTTTATCAAAGTCACCGGCGAAGTGGGCACGGGCAAAACCTTAATCTGCCGTAAGTTGATTAATGAGCTGCCGCAGGGCTTCCATTGTGCATATCTTCCTAATCCTTATCTCACCCCCGCCGAGCTGCGCTGGGCGGTGGCCAATGAACTTGGATTAAAATACACCAGCGAAATCGATCAGCAGCAACTTACCGGACTTATCCAGCAGCAATTACTCGCCTTAAGTGCCCATGGTCACGCCATCGTATTAGTGTTGGATGAAGCGCAGGCCTTGCCCGATGAGAGCCTCGAAGCGCTACGGCTGTTTACCAATCTTGAAACCGAAAGCCGTAAGCTGCTGCAAGTGGTGCTCTTTGGTCAGCCCGAATTGGATGAGCGATTAAAGCGCCAAGCCTTTAGACAATTGCGGCAGCGCATCACCTTTAGCTACAGTCTGCGGCCGTTAACCTGGGATGAAACCGATGCCTACATCCGTTACCGCTTAGCGGTGGCAGGCTATGCGGGACAAGCCTTATTTGGCCCCAAACTCACCCGTAAGATCGCCGAGGCATCACGTGGCATTCCAAGATTGATCAATATATTGGCCCATAAAGCTCTAATGCTCAGTTTTGGCGAAGGCGCAACTCAGGTGCGTATGGCCCACATTAAGGGCGCGATACAGGATACCGAAGATGCTAGTCGCGGCTCACAAAGGTGGCCAGCGTATATGGCGATCGCACTGATAGCATGTGCAGCGGCAATTGGGGCATTACTGCTCTCTGGCGTTAACCTGCAACAATTGTGGGGAGGCGTCGCATGAGCGTGATCAACAAGATGCTGCAGGATCTCGAAAAGCGCCAGCAGGGCCATGCTCTCAGCAATGTTGCTGTGCATCAGGCGCAGTATGTAGGGCGCCCCAATCCATCACGCAAATGGTTAGTAATCAGCTTAGTGTCGCTGCTAGTGGGCGGCTTATCGGTTTATGCTTTTCAGGCGAGTTACGGCGTAAAGAGCGTCGCGGATAGTGCAAATCCTGTGATGAGTTCGCAAACTCAAGTGGATAACGCCAGCCCACAGACTGATAAGAGTCCTCTGGAAACAGAAACGACTAAATCAACATATACGACGATACCAACCGAGCCAACTGCCGAGATGGTACAAGTGAGTCCGTTATCGACAGAGGTTCCTGCAAAGGATATGTCAGCGTCAGCGGAATCTTCCCTAAGTGTTGCTCAATCTACCCGTGTAAACGCGGCGCAAGTAGAACCAACAAGTGAACCGAGAACCGAACCCGTTGCGGCAAGCCCCTCAACCGATACGCCTAACAATGCGGCATTAGCCCAAGAGCAGGCGCAAACACAGGCTGAGCCACAACAGGTTACTGCGAAAGTAAATCAAGCAGACGTTAACGCAAATCAGAGCGAAGTAAAAATAACTCAAACAGACCCTAAGGCGAGTGAGCCCGTCGTGCCTGCTGCGACTCAAGTTTCGAGCCAAACTTCGCCTCAGGCTTCAAGCCAAACTGCGGCTCAGGCAGCGGGGCAAATGGCGATTAGAGAAGTGAAGTTATCCCCAAGCCAACTCGCGCAAAAGCAGTTAGTGTTGGCGGCGGATGCCGAAAAGCAGGGGCAGCTGGTTAAGGCGATGGATTACTACGCTAAAGCACTCAAGCTCGATCCAAGTTTGCACGAGTCGCGCAAACAACTGGCGGCGCTGCATTATGGTCAAGGTGAGCTGGCGCAAGCAGCCGAAGTGTTGGCGCAGGGACGATTGCTTTATCCGCAAGAGTTTGAATTTGCTTTGCTATTGGCAAGGGTGCAACATGCTATGGGCGAGACAGATTCGGCTCTTGCTAGCCTTGCTCAAATCCCCGATAGCCATAGCTTGGCGAGGCAAAAGTGGTTAGCGCAAACGGATTTGGCCCAAAAACAGGGCCAATATCCGTTAGTCGAGCAGGCTTACCGCAAGTTATTGCAGCAGGAGCCGCAGCAGGGGAAATGGTGGATGGGATTAGCCTATGCCCTCGATTCACAGCAGCAATTCGGCCCCGCCAGTCAGGCCTATCGCACCGCCTTAAGTTATTCAGGCCTGTCGACCCAAGCCACGGCTTTTATTGAACAACGTTTACAACAACTAGGAGATAGCCAATGAAACCCAGATTAAAGATGCGTTTGGGCGATCTGTTAGTTCAAGAATCGATTATTACCGAAGAGCAGCTACAACAAGCTTTGGGTGAGCAGCGCAAGACTGGGCATAAGCTCGGCCGAACCCTGATTGAGTTGCGCTCTATTACCGAAACCCAACTATTGCAATTTTTGTCGCAGCAGCTCAATCTGCCGCTGCTGGATATCAGCAAACGCCCCATCCCCGCCGAAGTGGTGAGCCTTATTCCCGAGGTACAAGCGCGGCGTTTTCGCGCCCTCGCGGTGGAAGATCGGGGTGATACGGTATTAGTGGCCATGAGCGACCCGGCGGACTTGCAGGCGCTCGACCATTTAGAAATTTTAATCGCACCGAAAAAGCTCAGTGTTGCGGTCGCCCCCGAGCAGCAATTACTGCAAGCCTTCGATAACCTGTATCGTCGCACCGATCAAATCGCGCAAATCGCCGGTAAGCTCGAAGAGGAATATGCCGCAGACCAAATGTTTGATCTGGCGAGCCTGACCTCAAGCGATAGCGATAATGAAACCACAGTCGTTAAGCTGCTGCAGTCGATTTTTGAAGATGCGGTGCAAATGCGCGCCTCGGATATTCATATTGAGCCTGGCGAAAAAGCCCTGCGGATCCGCCAACGTATCGATGGCCAGTTACACGAGACCATTCTAAATGAAGTCAATATCGCGGCGGCCTTAGTCTTGCGTCTTAAGCTTATGGCTGGGCTAGATATTTCTGAAAAACGTCTGCCGCAGGATGGACGTTTCCATATGGAAATTAAGGGCCACAAGATTGACGTGCGTATGTCGACTATGCCGATTTACCACGGTGAATCTGTGGTGATGCGTTTACTCGACCAATCCGCAGGCTTGTTGACCTTAAATGAGACTGGGATGCCGCCGCATATTTTGGCGCGTATCCGTAAGCAAATTAAACGTCCCCACGGCATGTTGTTGGTGACTGGGCCTACGGGTAGCGGTAAAACCACCACCTTGTATGGCATCTTAAGTGAGCTCAATACTGCGGATCGCAAAATTATCACGGTAGAAGATCCGGTCGAATACCAATTGCCAAGGATCAACCAAGTTCAAGTTAACCATAAGATTGGACTCGATTTTTCGAACGTGCTGCGCACTACTTTGCGTCAAGACCCGGACATTATCATGGTCGGTGAGATGCGTGACCAAGAAACGGTGGAGATTGGTCTTAGGGGCGCACTTACGGGTCACTTTGTGTTGTCCACCTTGCACACTAACGATGCGGTGACCAGCGCGCTACGTTTGCTCGATATGGGCGCGGCCAGTTACTTAGTGGCGAGTGCGCTAAGGGTGATTATCGCCCAGCGCCTAGTGCGCCGCGTGTGCCATAACTGCGGGATGGAATATCAGCCTACGGCGCAGGAAAAAGCCTGGCTGAATAGTGTGAGTCGTCAGGACTTTTCATCGGCTAAGTTTCGCATTGGCACTGGCTGCCAAAGCTGTAACGGCAGTGGTTATCGCGGCCGTATCGGTATTTTTGAGATCCTCGAATTGGATGAAAAGATGATCGATGCGATGCGTACCGGTAACCCACAGGATTTTGCCCGTGCAGCCCTGCAAAGCCCTAACTTTACCCCGCTCGCCGAGTCGGCGCTGCAATATTTGAGCGAAGGAATGACGACCATTGAAGAGGTGGCTAAGCTTGTTGAGGACGTGAGTGAGTCACAGGTGCCACTCTCGCGGGATATTATCAGTCAGCAAGGCGTTGAGGCGTAATTATGCCGGTTTATCAATACCGTGGACGCAGTGGACAAGGTCAGGCCGTAACGGGTCAGCTCGATGCTGCCTCCGAGGGGGCGGCGGCCGATATGCTGTTAGCCCGCGGCATTATCCCGTTAGAAGTCAAAGTCGCTAAAGAAGCTAAGTCCTTTACCTTGGCGCAGTTGTTTAAGCGCAAAGTCGGCTTGGATGAACTGCAAATTTTTACCCGGCAAATGTACTCGTTAACGCGCTCGGGGATCCCTATCCTGCGCGCCATTGCAGGTTTATCCGAAACCGCTCATTCCCAACGAATGAAAGATGCGCTGAATGATATTTCAGAGCAGTTAACTGCGGGGCGCCCACTGTCATCGGCCATGAACCAACATCCAGATGTGTTTGATTCTCTGTTTGTTTCTATGGTGCACGTGGGGGAAAACACGGGTAAGTTAGAGGACGCTTTTATTCAGCTCTCGGGTTATATCGAGCGTGAGCAGGAAACTCGTCGCCGAATTAAAGCCGCGATGCGTTATCCCATATTTGTATTGATTGCCATCGCGCTGGCGATGGTGATTTTAAATATCATGGTGATCCCGAAATTCGCCGAGATGTTTGCCCGCTTTGGTGCCGACTTGCCTTGGGCGACTAAGGTGTTAATCGGCACATCAAACCTGTTTGTAAACTACTGGCCCCTGATGCTGATAATACTGCTCGGAACCATTATTGGGATCCGCTACTGGCACCATACGGAAAAAGGCGAAAAACAATGGGACCAGTGGAAGTTACATATTCCCGCCGTGGGTTCGATTATTGAGCGCTCGACCCTCTCCCGTTATTGCCGCAGTTTTTCGATGATGTTGAGCGCGGGTGTGCCGATGACGCAGGCGCTCAGTCTGGTGGCCGATGCGGTGGATAATGCATATATGCACGACAAAATTGTCGGGATGCGCCGTGGCATTGAGTCTGGCGAATCTATGCTGAGGGCTTCCAACCAGAGTAAATTGTTTACGCCACTGGTGTTGCAAATGGTCGCGGTAGGCGAAGAAACCGGACAAATTGACCAACTATTAAATGATGCCGCCGATTTTTACGAAGGTGAGGTCGATTACGATCTTAAAAATCTCACCGCTAAGTTAGAACCGATTCTGATCGGAATTGTGGCTGCGATTGTATTGGTGCTGGCGCTGGGTATTTACCTGCCGATGTGGGACATGCTCAACGTAGTCAAAGGCGGGAAATAATGCCGAATCGAGAATTTAACTCAATTAGGATCAAATAGATGCAGAGCCAACAGAAGGCCGAAAGCGATCTATTACGTGTGTATGGGCGGCTCGTTAGCCTGACCTTGATCTTGATTATTCTCGCGGTGATTGGATTTAAATATTTTGCGACTATGCCACAACTGGCCGCCCGCAATGTGGAGTTAGAGCATACGCGCTTCTTAAACGTGTTGGCTATGGTGCGTTCTCAATGGTTGTCCCTTGGCAAACCGCCGCAAATGCGACTAGATTGGGAAGTGTTTAGCGAACAAAGCACAAATAATGAACAAACCTTTGTGATGATGAATGCGCAGGGTTGGCCACAACCTAGCCAGTTGGATGACCAAGCGTGTCAGCGATTGTGGCAACAATTAATGGGGCAGGAGCAGGGGGACGAATCTCTTATCGGCTCGTATTTTGCTAAGGATAATTGCTGCCGTTACCGCGCGCAAAATGGGGACAGTATCGGCTATCAGCTCAACTCTGGCAGGGTCATTTTTTTGACGTTTCCGTAAAATATTGTTAAGTAACGGGCTTTTTTAAACTGATTTAGCTGTTAGAATGGACTTTCATCAAGATAGGGAGAGACGAATGAAGACTAAGCAAGATGGTTTTTCATTGATTGAACTGGTCATTGTGATCGTAATTTTGGGTCTGTTGGCCGCAACCGCGATCCCTCGTTTTTTAAATGTCACCGATGATGCTGAAGATGCCAGTGTGGACGGAGTCGCGGGTGGTTTATCCACCGCAGTGAGTTTTGTGCGTTCACAATGGGAAGTCGATGGTCGCCAAAATAGCAGTGTGATCTTAGACGGTACCTCAGTGTCCCTCGACCCGCGTTTTGGTTATCCAACGGGCACCTCTGGTACCGATGCGACGGCGATGACCGATGCAAGCTGTCAGCAGGTATTTAATACTGTGTTGCAAAGTGCACCGCGTAACGTGCTTTATTCGCAAGATGCGCGCAATCAACGTTATACAGTGCGCGTTATCGATGGTGCGGGCGGAAGCTCAAATGCGATTAATGGCACGTCCGTAAGCGGTTTAGATCTATGTGTGTATCACCAAGTGGCTTCACTGGTGCTAAACCAAACCACAGGTGTACCGACGCCAGCGCCAGATTTATCGACTGCGGGTGCTAAAGGGGTGGTGTATAACCCTGGTACGGGCAAAGTATTAAGTTTCACTCAAACACCATTTAAGCCTTAATTAAATGTTTTAATTGGTTTATCTTTTAAGTAGTTTATTTTTAACTGACTAAGTTACTTGGTTCTCAAATAAGGGTAGTTTTATATGAAAAGACAACAAGGTTTTACCTTAATCGAATTAGTTGTTGTGATCATCATCTTAGGTATTCTTGCTGTCACAGCGGCACCTAAGTTTATTAATCTGCAAGGTGATGCGCGTACATCTGCATTACAAGGACTAAAAGGAGCTATTCAAGGGGCGAATAGTCTTGTGTACTCAAAAGCTGCATTAGCTGGTAAAGAAAAGGGTTCACAGCCGAGCGTTTCGCTGGGAGACACTGGAACAATCGCAATTCTTGATGGTTATATGCTTGCAACAAAAGCATCATTAGAAGCTGGTATGGATATTACTTTCGATGTTAAAGCGGATCCTCAGCTTGTTACTGCAGATTGGATTATAGAGCCAACAGCTGGCACACCTGGCACTGCTAAGATTTATCAACATGGAGCTCCTGCCAATTGTTTTCTAACCTACACAGAAGCAAAAGCGGCTAATACTTCAGCAAATCCAGCCACCCCAGGTGAACTGCCTAAGTATGTTATTACAGATAGTGGTTGTTAATTTGAATTACGGAAAAAGGCCTGCCTAGCAGGCCTTTTTTTTAGGTCAGCAATCAATCGGAGTGTTGGCTGTAATAAAATGAATTTGCTAATTATTTCTTTTGTTTAGGCGAAATATTTGCCTTACGAATCAAGTTGGCAGAAACTGAACCTAGAACCTAGAACCTAGAACCTAGAACCTAGAACCTAGAACCTAGAACCTAGAACCTAGAACCTAGAACCTAGAACCTAGAACCTAGAACCTAGAACCTAGAACCTAGAACCTAGAACCTAGAACCTAGAACCTAGCATCACGGCAAAGCGGACAATGCGTAGATTTTCCAGCGGTAGACAGTTTGGGTTTACCTTAGTCGAACTCGTGACCACTATTATCCTGATTGGGATACTATCGGTGACGGTATTGCCGCGCTTATTTAGCCAGTCATCCTACAGCGCCTTTAGCCTGCGCAATGAATTTATGGCCGAGCTGCGCCAGGTTCAGCAAAAAGCCCTGAATAATACCGATAGATGTTACCGCGTTGTTGCGTCGGCGACGGGTTACCAAGTGAGTCAGTTTGCCAGTCGAAATACCACTGGTTGTACGGGCTCGCCATTGTCTCCTAACCCTTTATCCAGCCAAGCTTTTCAAGGTGGCGCGCAGTTAGTGCTTATCAGTAACAATGCCAAGAGCTTTTACCTTGATTTTGATATCAATGGTCGAGCATCGCTTGCGTGTAATGGGCCATGTATCAATGTGATTGCCAATGATACTGTGGCGATTAATATCTCCAGCGAGGGCTATATTTATGCGAATTAATCCTCGGCTGTTTTCGATAAGCACATCAGTAAAAGCATCCTCAAAAGCTAAACAACAGGGGTTTACCTTAATTGAATTAGTGGTTGGCATGTTAGTCATTGCCATTGCTATCGTGATGCTCAGTAGTATGTTATTTCCGCAGGCGGATCGCGCTGCCAAGACCTTGCATCGAGTCAAGAGTGCCGAACTTGCCCACTCGGTGATGAATGAGATTTGGGGTAAGCGTTATGATCAAAATACCAATGCCAATGGCGGTGTGCCTGCTTGCGGGAGTCCATTAGGCAGTAGCTGCTCAGTCGTATTAGGGCCTGAAGCGGGTGAGGGGCGTAACGATTTTAACGATGTGGATGACTATCACGGCTTAACTCAAAACGCCACAATGCTCAATTCCAGCCAAACTTATGCGCAGGCGTACCCGAACTATCAATTAAGTGTCTCTGTGGCCTATGGTTCTGCACCCAATACCAAGTTAGTGACCATTAATGTGACTACCCCAGATAACGAAGTGATCACTTACAATCTGGTGAGGAGCAATTACTAATGGTCGCGTTATCCGCAAAGCGCATGGCGCGCTCCAAACGGGGTTTTACCTTAGTCGAAATGGTCACTGTGATCCTTATCCTAGGCATTCTGGTGGTGGGCGTGAGTAGCTTTATTATTTTCGGCACGCGGATTTTTGTGGAGTCGAGCTCGGTTGATCAAGTGCTAAGCCAGAGTCGTTTCGCTGTCGAGCGTATGACCCGTGAGCTGCGCAGTGCCGTGCCTAACAGTGTGCGGCTCAATGGTAATGGCTTAACCTATCAGTGCGTTGAATTTGTCCCTATTGAGGCGAGTACCACCTATTTAGCTATGCCGATTGTGCCGAGTGCCGCAGCTTTAACGGGAACAGTAATTCTCAATGCGACCGATAACATTAAGGACAACCAATATATTTGGATTTATCCTTTGACTGATAGCGATGTCTATAACAGTGCCAGACAAAAACGGGCACAGATTAAGACTTTTACCTCCCCAGGTGAGCCGCCTAATCCGGCTAATCAAGTCACTCTTACCTTTATGGCATCAACACGCTTTGCCGAAGCATCAACGCGGCAGCGGATCTATTTTGGTTCGAGTCCTGTGAGTTATTGTTTTGAAAAATCGGCCTCCAGCAATGAGTTAACCTTAAAGCGTTATACTGGTTATGGGTTGAATGTTAGCCAACCCATGCCTAGCAGCATGAGCGCTGGGGTGTTAATGGCGCAGAATGTGGCCAATGCATTGAACGACAGTGCCGATTTACCGCTGATATTAACGCCATCGAGTCTAGTCAATAATGCTATGGTGCATTTACAACCGCGATTTAATGTCAACGGCGAGACATTTCAATATCGACATCAAGTGCAGGTGATTAATGTCCCCTAACTTATTTAGCCTATCGCGCTCAGCATATCGTCAGTGTTCGGCTCACCGCCAAGGTGGCAGCGCCTTAATCATAGGTATTTTTGTCATTACCGTGATGTTTTTATTGGCCGCCGCCTTAATCAATATAGTGGAAGATGCCGATACCGGATTAACTCAAGAAGTGTGGGGAACTCGCGCCTTAGCGGCGGCGAACAGCGGTGCCGATGCGGCACTGGCGCAATTATTTCCATTAAATGCCCCCGCCAATGCGACGGCGACATGTACTAGTGTTGCAAGCTCTTGGACGCCGCCCAATGTGGTGGGGTTTCATGCCTGTAGCGTGAGTTTAAGTTGTGCATCCTATTCCGTCGGCGCGGTCACTCAGTTTCGGATTAATAGCAAAGCGGTATGTGAGAGTGGGGATACCCGCGTGAGCCGTCAAGTCGAGGTAGAAGCCCGTGGTTAGATTTGTATTGATACTGTCTATTTTACTCTATAGCTATGCTACTCAAGCTTTTGAGAATGTGGACTATGACAAATACTTTCCCGCAGTAGTGCAAGGGCATCATGGCACCGCAAGTGGTTGTGCGAGTCCCTCATCGAACTTGACCATGTATCGTGGTTTTATTGATGGAACCCAAGGCCAAGATTTAGCTTATTGTCGTAGCAATAAAGCGGGGACTAGCATGCCTAATAATGTCTGTGATGATGGCTCAGGGGGCGTACGTTATTGTGATATTACAGGGCAAGATATTGCCGGACTAAATTTAACCAAAACAGAGAATCTATTTCAGGCAAGTAATGGTAACACCAGTATTGATTATGGTCAGTGCCAGCCTGATGTGACTCTCGGTGCTGATAATACGACCGAATTTAATACCTTAATTCTAGATAGAAATGGTTGTAATCTAACATTCTCACCTGCTCATACAACCTATAAGATTAAGAATTTAATTTTGAATAACTCTATTGTTCTTAATTTGCACGCTGGGGATTATTGGGTCGAGAATTTTTCTGTTACAGGTGGTACTCCCGTTATTAACACTACGGGCAAAGTACGCTTTTTTGTCAAAAACTCTGTTTATATGTCTGGTTCACTAAAATTTAATAAAAAAAATACAGGTGACTTGCTGTTTCTTGTCTACAAAGATATTGAGTTCAATACAGCCAATATTGAGATTAATGGATATATCTACAGTGACGCGAATATCACTATAAATCATGAAAATATTATTCGAGGTAGAATTACATCAAGATCATTAACCATTAATGGTGCTACCAATATTGTCGGTAATGCGAGCCTTCAGCTTGAGTATGGAAAGGCAACCACAAACACCGTTATTTTTGATAATCCATTCCCTTCTGGAGTTAGACCGTTAGTATTTTTAATGCCAACGATAGATACTTCTAACCCAAATAACGATGGACCATCTGCAGTTTTCATCAATTCAATCACATCTACAGGTTTTACTTGGGCTCAGAGACAACCCCCAGGAAGCGCTCAATCTTCCTCAAATATGCCTGAAATACATTGGATTGCGGTTACGCCAGGTGAACACGTTTTGTCTGATGGAACTCCATTAAGGGCTGGCAGAATTGATACCTATAATGCCCTAGGTATGGCTGAAGATAACTGGTCAAATGTCACTTTGGACAATAGTTATGATGTAGTTCTTAACCAAATTCAAACCAATAATAATAATTGTTGGTTAACGAGTGTTGCAGAGCCTACTGCCGCAGGCATTCGACTAAACATGGATGTGTCTGAGGTATTTAAAAATTCAAATAATCCCCATTGTCAGCCGGATAACATCAAATATTTAGAATACGAATCCATAGGATATCTTGCAGTTCCTAGTTCGTTAGGGATTATCAGTTTGAATGGTGAAGATGTTCGTTATCAATTTAAATCAAGCCTTACGAATTCGAGCGCAGGTGGATCTAGTTTGGCATCTCAGTGTGCATTTAATACTGCATTAACGGGTTTTATCAATGCACCGACCTTAGTTGCTGGGAAAAACTCTCGAAATGGGGGGGATGGTGGCTGGTTAAGGCGCTGTAATTTAACTCCGACACAAGTCAGCATGGTTAACGATGAAGATACCTATCAGGACTCTGAGCGAAATCATATGGCTGAGAGTTATGGTTTTGTCGCTCTTGAGAAAGTAGCGCCTGTTTTGCAATGTTTTAACGATAATTTCTCCCAGAGTGCCTTAAGTAACGACTGGGTAGTATCCCGTAGTAGTGGTTCTTTTACTCCTGCTATTGTCAGTGGTCGTATGCGCTTAACCGAGGCAAAATCCAATCAATCCACGGCCTCGACCTATCAAAGATTATTCCCCGCAGCCAATAACTTAGTTGAGATCCAATTTGACCACTATGCCTATGGTGGCAATGGTGCCGACGGTATCGCGTTGGTGTTATCAGATGCTGCTATCACCCCCCAGCCCGGCGCCTTTGGTGGGCCTTTAGGTTATGGATTTAAACCCGGTATCAATGGTTTTGCTGGTGGATGGTTGGGTATCGGGATCGATGAATTTGGTAACTTCTCCGGCGAAGGCGGTAGTTACAATATTGGCCAGCGCCGTCAGTCGGTTGCAGTACGCGGCTCTGGTGCTGGCACCTCGGGATACCGCTATTTACGGGGCACCTGTAATAACGGTACCAGTAATACCAGTGGCAACTGTTTATCACCCACGGTCGATGGCAATAATGTCTCGCCTGCGCACCGCTATAAAATCACTATCGACTCGCAGGTATCCGGTCAGTCGATGGTGAAGATTGAGCGTAATACGGGGTCAGGATTTGTCACCTTAATCCCTGCTTTTAATGCTATCGCGCAAACGGGGCAAGCGGCGACACCGAGTGATTTCTTGTTGTCGCTCACTGGGTCAACCGGTGGCTCGAATAACAACCATGAAATTGATAACGTTCAAATTTGTGCCTTGAGGTCTAATCCAATTGGCGCGCAAATCGATCATTTTGAGTTTGACCATACGGGGCAGGGATTAACCTGTAACCCCGAAACTGTGACGATTCGAGCCTGCGCCAACGCCAGTTGTAGCCAGCTTTTTACCGATCCTTTAGCGGCGACCTTGTTACCCGAATCGGCCTCCGAAGGCATATGGATTGGTGGCAATCAGGTGAGCTTTAGCAATGGCAGCACTCAGTTGCAGCTAAGACGTAACACCCCTGGCGTTGTGACCTTGGGGGTGAAAGGTTCAAGCCCGACAACCAAACCTTTAAGTAAAACCCTTTGCCGTATTGGGAATGGGGGCCTGAGTGAAAACAATTGTTCACTTACCTTCGCCGACAGTGGTTTTGTCTTCGATGTGCCCGATAAGCGTGCGAATCGTCCCGAGCAGGTGTTAGTCAAAGCGGTGAAAAAATCCGATGTGACAAAGCAGTGTGTTCCAAGCTTTCAGAGCCAGACCAAGACATTGAATTTCTGGAGCAGTTATCACACTCCGAGTGCGCCTATCTCGCCAAAAGCCGTCACTATCAACAATACGGCCATTGGCACTTCAAGCGCCTCGCCTACGGCGCTGAATCTATTGTTTGATACTAACGGGCAGGCAAGCATTTCAGTGAATTATCCCGATGCGGGCAAATTACAACTCGATGCCCAATATATCGGCAGTGGCAACGAGCAAGGCTTAGTAATGATAGGTTCGGACCAATTTGTCAGTGTGCCAGCGGGTTTGTGCGTCAAACCCGTGGATGCTAGCGCCAGTTGCCCAAGTGCAGATATGAGCTGTAATGCCTACCGTAAAGCGGGGCAGAATTTCGGAATGACGGTCCAAGCAATGGCTTGGGAGAAAGACGGCGATACGGACTTTTGTTCGGGCAACTTATCTACGCCTAATTTTAGTGACCAGGCCATGACACTAACCAGTAAGGTCGTGGCGCCAAACATTGCCAGTGGTGGCCATGATGGCGCATTAGGTGTGGCATCCTATAGTCATGCTATCCAAGCTAATAACCTTAATAGCATCACCAATCAGACGATTAGCGAAGTAGGGGTATTCCAAATCGCGGCGCAGGCAAGCCCTAACTATCTCGGTGCCGCCAGCAGCTTAAATATTCCGATTGGCTATTCAGCCAATATTGGCCGCTTTGTGCCCGACAGATTCTTAGTGGGTGATATTTCTGTCGTGCCTGCCTGTGGCAGTTTTAGCTATATGGATCAACCCTTCCCGATGTCGATGAGCCTCAAAGCCTTAAATATCGGTGGCGCGGTGACGCAGAACTATTTCCCACCATACTCCCTCGCGACCGCCAAATTGGTGGGGGAGAACAATAACAATGGTATCGACTTACAGAGTCGCTTAAGTGCCTTGCCCGTCAACGCGGCGAGTTGGGTTCAAGGTGTGGCGACGGTCGATGGCGCTTACCGCGCTAACTTGAGCCGAGTCACCCCGAATGTGACGACGAATCTATATCAAGATGGTCCCTTCGAGCTGCTCGATATTGGTATGCAGTTGATGGATAACGATCCTCGGCCAAATGGACTTTTCAGCTATGTGGCATCACCTGATATGGATGCGGCAACCACAGGTAATTGCACAAACTGTAATGCCAAGAAAATTACTACACAGATCCTGCGTCACGGCAGGGTGGTGATGGACAATACCTATGGTCCAGAAACTGAAATCCTCAGGATGCCGACCCGAGCCGAATATTGGAATGGGGCTAATTGGGTATTAAATGGCGATGATAGCTGCACTATTGCTACCTACGGCCTTGGGTCGCAGGTGGATAATGCAGGGCTGGGTTATCACTTTGATCCGGATTTGACCACAGGGCAGAGTATTAATCGCTCTGGCGCTACAGCAGCATTCCAAGCAGGGCAATTTGATTTGCTGTGGCGAGCACTCACCTCAAGTGGCAATTTATATCGCGGCCAAGTGACCGCGCCTTTAGATGTACCGACTTGGTTAGAATGGTATTGGAACTGGAATGGGGTCTCCCCAACTAGCTTATCCGATCCCCGTGCGAGTGCATTTTTTGGTCGTTACCGTGGTCATGACAGAATCATCTACTGGCGAGAGGTCAATTAAAGCGGTTTTCAATTTGATTTTGCTGAATTGGGTTTCCGCTTTGGTGATTGATCATGAGGCGATGGTTTTTGAGGCGACGTTGCAAAGTGTGATACAGAGGAAAAATGCAAGAAACAGGTTTTACTAATGTTGCGAACTTGTATTGAGAGTGGTTTTTAACTGTTGGATTTTTCATCAATAAAGCGCTTTTTTCGATTAAATAGTGTTTTTGAGCGGCACATTTGAAAAAAAATCACTCCATTAGCGATTGTTAACCTCAACGGTCTTGTGGAATCAGGGTGGCATTGATAAAGTTAGCTGATTTTTCTTTTCTTCTGACTCCACAGAATACAGGCTAGTTACATGTTCAAGAAGCTGCGTGGCATTTTTTCTAATGATCTATCGATCGATTTGGGTACAGCTAACACCTTAATTTATGTTCGTGATGAAGGCATAGTCCTCAATGAGCCTTCTGTTGTTGCTATACGTGGTGAGCGTAGTAGTTCTGGTCAGAAGTCTGTTGCCGCTGTCGGTACAGAAGCCAAACAAATGTTAGGCCGTACCCCTGGCAATATCCAAGCAATCCGTCCGATGAAAGACGGTGTGATTGCCGACTTTTATGTGACAGAGAAAATGTTGCAGCACTTTATTAAACAAGTGCATAACAACAGCTTTTTTCGTCCAAGCCCACGTGTTTTAGTCTGTGTTCCTGTTGGCGCAACCCAAGTTGAACGCCGTGCGATTCGCGAGTCAGCCATGGGCGCAGGTGCCCGTGAAGTCTATTTGATTGAAGAGCCAATGGCCGCAGCGATTGGTGCGGGTTTACCTGTATCTGAAGCCACAGGTTCTATGGTTGTGGACATCGGTGGTGGTACCACTGAAGTCGCGATTATCTCCTTGAACGGTGTGGTGTATTCCTCTTCTGTCCGTATCGGCGGTGACAAGTTTGATGATGCCATCATCAACTATGTACGTCGTAACTACGGCAGCTTGATTGGTGAAGCAACGGCTGAGCGCATCAAGCACACTATCGGTACTGCTTACCCAGGCGATGAAGTATTAGAGATTGAAGTCCGCGGTCGTAACTTGGCCGAAGGTGTACCTCGTAGCTTCACGCTGAACAGCAACGAAATTTTAGAAGCACTGCAAGAGCCATTATCAGGCATTGTGAGTGCAGTCATGGTGGCATTAGAGCAATCGCCGCCAGAATTAGCGTCTGATATCTCTGAGCGCGGCATGGTATTAACCGGTGGTGGTGCCTTACTGCGTGATTTAGACCGTTTATTGATGCAAGAAACTGGAATTCCAGTCATGGTGGCGGACGATCCTCTGACCTGCGTAGCGCGTGGTGGTGGTAAAGCCCTTGAAATGATTGATATGCACGGCGGCGATCTGTTCTCCGAAGAAACCTAATCTAACTTCGGTATGGGGCGGTTAATCACCGCCTTAGCTTTCCTATGAAGCCTATTTTTGTTCGTGGTATTTCGAACCAGTTCCGTTTAACACTGGCAATTATCCTGTCGGTGATTTTGCTCGCCGCAAATCACCGTCTCGAGCCTGCCCGTGAATCCCTTTCATCAGCCTTAAGTCCCATCCAATACCTTGCGAGTGTGCCCAGTGCGATCCTCGATTGGTCATCGGAGAGTTTTGCTACCCGTAATATGCTGGCATTGCAAAATAAAGAGTTGTTAAGGCAGCAATTATTAATGAGTGAGCGTCTGCAGCGTTTCGAGCATCTGCGTCAGGAAAACGAGCGTTTACGGGCCTTGTTGGGGTCGCCTGCCTATCAGGATTCCCGCAAGATGGTCCGAAGTGATGGAGGTGGCTAGCGATCCTTCCCATCATTATGTGGTGCTGAACCACGGTTCGCGCAGTGGGGTATTTGTTGGTCAACCCGTTGTTGATGCCCAGGGCGTCGTCGGTCAAGTTGTACAGGTCAGTGAGATGACGAGCCGTGTGCTCTTGCTCTCCGATGTGTCCCACGGTTTACCCGTGCGAATTACCCGTAACGATGTGCGCTTAGTGGCTAACGGTACTGGTGAGCTCGATGAGATTGAACTGCGCCATGTGGCCAAGAGTACCGATATTCGCGTTGGCGATTTATTAGTGACCTCGGGCCTTGGTAATCGTTTCCCCGAAGGTTATCCGGTGGCGCGGGTCATGGAAGTCTTAACCGAAGATGGTCAGAGCTACGCGCGTGTCACGGCTCAGCCGTTAGCGGCGCTCGATAGGATTCGTTATCTGCTGTTGATTTGGCCATCCCCAGATTCTGGCGTGACTTTACCGAACCAACTCCCTGTGCCTGCGGCGGATCATCCTGCGGAAGAAGTTAAGCCCGATGCCGGCACTGGCAGTGCTAATTCTCAAGGCGCGGCAGCTAATGCGAGCGCGCCTAGCAATGCAGCACCTAATACCACTGCTCCTAATAGCACCACTCCTAATACGACAGCGCCGAACGCCGCTGCGACACCAAGCAATGCTAATGGTGCATCGAATGCAGCCACCACTCAACCGCCAGCCGAGGTGCACTAATGAGTTTACAAGCTGCTAATGGCAGACTCGTGGTATGGTTGACCCTCTTTGTCGGGCTCCTGAGCCAGATTATGCCGCTGCCTTCGATTGTCGATGCCTGGCGTCCCGATTGGCTATTGATGGTCTTAATTTATTGGTCTATTGCGCTGCCCCACAGATATAACATTCTCACCGCCTGGCTGATGGGATTGGCCCTCGATATTCTACTCGGCGCCACCTTAGGCGTGCGCTCGCTGGCCATGTCGCTGGTGATTTATATTGCGATTTTGCATTGCCAGCGTTTACGTAACTTCCCTAAGTGGCAACAGTCGCTGGTGGTGATGGTGCTGATCGTTATCTATCACCTAATTATCTACTGGGTCGAGTTTGTGATGGATGGCGCTAAGTTCCATACGGATCTGTTCTTACCCGCACTATCGGGGCTGGCATTCTGGCCATGGATTTTTTGGATTTTACGTCGTGTTCGACGTCATTATAAGGTTCGTTAGTCGTGAATTTAGTCTTAGCCTCAACCTCGCCGCGCCGTAAAGAGTTATTGACTCATATTGGTTTAGGCCGCGCCGAGTTTCGTTTTACCCAAGTGGCACCGGATATCGACGAAACCCCTAGGGCAGGTGAGTTACCTCGCGACTATGTACAGCGACTCGCGGCCGAAAAAGCCCAGGCAGGGCTTGCATTATGCTCAGGCATGTCACAGCCTGCCGTATTAGGTTCTGATACTATCGTCGTGCTTGAAAACGAAATATTAGGTAAGCCTGTAGATGAGGCCGATGCCAAGCGGGTACTGCGCGCACTTTCGGGTAAGGCGCACACTGTGATGACAGCTGTCGCCTTAGCTATGACTGACCAAACCTCTGTACGTTTAGTCGAAACATTAGTGCGTTTTTGCGTGCTGTCGGACGCCGACATCGATGCCTACGTTGCCTCACTGGAGCCAATGGATAAGGCGGGCAGCTATGGGATCCAAGGTTTGGGCGGTTGTTTTGTCGAATCCATTGAGGGGAGTTACTCCTGCGTCGTGGGCCTGCCCTTAGTGGAAACCCGCGAGCTGTTATCCGAGGCGGGCATAGGCTAATCCATGGATTAAGCGACTCGTTAACGGGCGCAATATGAGGCCTTAGTTGAGTATCCGCTAGACAAACTTCTGTGATATAGGTTTTCAGGCTTAACACATACTGAGATTAATTTAATTTCCCTAATGGGGTGAGTCGTGAATACCGGTCGCTTAAATCCGAATAAAGTTCAGCGCAAGATGGGTTCAGAATTACTGATTAACGTAACCCCATCTGAGGCACGTGTGGCTCTGGTTGAGCATGGCGTGCTGCAAGAAGTCCATATCGAGAGGCGCATGAAGCGCGGTCTAGTGGGCAATATTTACAAGGGCAAAATCAGCCGTGTGTTGCCCGGCATGCAAGCCGCCTTTGTGGATATTGGCTTAGATAAAGCCGCGTTTTTACATGCCTCCGACATAGTGCCGCACACCGAATGCGTGGCCGATGTGGAAAAAGGCCATTTTGTGGTCCGTGATATCGCCGAGTTGGTTCGCCAAGGGCAAGATATTATGGTGCAGGTGGTAAAAGATCCGCTCGGCACTAAAGGTGCGCGCCTGACCACAGATATCACACTGCCTTCCCGTTATCTAGTATTTATGCCCGGCTCAAGCCATGTTGGGGTCTCCCAGCGGATTGAGCAGGAAGAAGAGCGCAGTCGTCTTAAGAAAATCACTCTGCCTTTCGTCGATGAAGACGGCGGCTTTATTATCCGCACCGCCGCCGAAGGCGTAGGTGAGGACGAACTTGCTCAGGATGCGGCTTTTTTGCGCCGAGTATGGTCTAAGGTCTCCGAGCGGCGTCAGCGCCGCGGTGTGGCACTCTTGTATCAAGACCTCGCCCTGCCGGTGCGCATTGTGCGCGACTTTGTCGGAACCGAGCTCGACAGAATTCAAGTCGATTCGCGCCGCACCTTTGCCGAGTTGCAAGCTTTCGCTCAAGAGTTTATGCCGGAAATCGCCGACAAGATTGAGCACTATTCAGGGCCTGCACCAATTTTCGATCTCTACGATGTGGAGAATGAAATCCAGCGCGCACTGGGTCGCAAGGTCGAACTCAAATCGGGTGGTTATCTGATTATCGATCAGACCGAGGCCATGACCACGGTCGATATCAACACAGGTGCCTTTGTCGGCCACCGTAATCTTGAAGAAACCATCTTCAACACTAATCTCGAAGCCACCCAAGCGATTGCGCGGCAACTGCGGCTACGTAATCTCGGCGGCATCATCATTATCGACTTTATCGATATGCTGAGTGACGAACATAAAACGCGGGTACTCAATAGCTTAAATAGCGCGCTCGCTAAAGACAGAGTCAAGACGAATGTCAGTGGCTTCTCGGGTCTGGGGTTAGTCGAAATGACCCGTAAGCGCACCCGAGAAAGCTTGGAGCACGTGCTGTGCGGTGAATGCCCTGCCTGTCAGAGCACGGGCAGTATGAAGACGGTTGAAACGGTTTCCTACGAAATCTTCCGTGAAATCATTCGCTTGAATCGAGCCTATGATGCCGATGAGTTTTTGCTTTACTGCTCGCCCGCTGTGTATAACAGCTTAAGTGGTGATGAAAGTCATCTGGTCGCTGAGCTTGAGGTCTACATAGGTAAACGCATTCGTCTGCAAAATGAGCCCATGTATTCCCAGCACAAATACGACGTGGTGATGATGTAGTGGCAACGCTTTTTACTGCGAAAAAACTAAGCCGTTTTTGCTGGCAATTACTGGCGCTGATCTTAGTCTTGTTTGCCCTGACGGTAAGCTTGATCCGCGGATTATTGCCCCAAGTCGACGGTGTGCGTCAGCAGTTAGTTGAGTATGTAAAAAGCGAATATCAAATTGATGTGCAAGTCGGCGAGTTATCCGCCCAGTGGCAGGCCTTTGGCCCGGCCGTGACGGTCGATAATCTGGTGATCCCACCGCAGGAAAAACTCCCCGTTACCGTGCTGGTTAAGAACGTCCAAATTAAATTGGATTTTTGGCAATCACTGCTAACGACCAGCCCACGCATCGAAGATGTGAATTTTGATGGTGTTCATATTGCCCTCGATATCGATAAATTATCGGGTAATAAAGCGCCGGGCGCGGCCAATCAAACGGCGCAAACCGATTGGCTATATAAGTTACTGTTAAAGCAGCTCGAGCGCTTCTCGCTGACGGATGCCTCGGTGCAACTGTTGAGTTTGCAGCATGAATATCGGCCCATCCATATTCGCCACCTTAACTGGCATAATAGTGGTGAGCGCCACCGTGGCGCGGGGGAAATTTACCTCGATAATAATGTTTCGGTAAAAGAGTCCCTTAACTTGCAGCTTGATATTCAAGGTGATGCGACTGCGCCAGATACCCTGAAGGGGCAAATCTATCTCGCGGCTCAGTCCTTAGATTTGGGGGAATGGGCATCGCGCCAACCTAATCCCTATGATCCCAGCCAAAAGTTACCCTTAGAAGGGGTGATCAATTTAAAGGCATGGTTTGATTTTGCCCACCGCAGTTTAAGCGCTGGACTGGTGCAGTTTGAACCCAGTTGGTTGCAGTGGTCGATGGAAGATGCACCACAAAAGTTTGAAATCCAGTCTGGCAGTATTAGCTGGGCCCCCAAGGACACCGGCTGGGAAATTAGTAGTACCGATCTGGACTTTGTCACTAACGGCGAGCATTGGCCCGATCTTAAGCTCGCGGCCAAGCAGCAAGATGATGCCTTTTATGCCTATGTGAGCCGCATAGATTTATCGACCTTATTTCCACTCTTGCCATTATTTCCGGGTGTCGATTTAGCTGTACTTGAGCAATGGTTCCATCTCGCGCCCGAAGGTAGTGTTGGGCCGATCCGTCTCTATCAAAGCGCTAAGCAACCCTTGCTTGCCAGTACGCATATCAAGCAATTACATTGGCAGAAAGTTGAAGACATACCTAACACCAATCCTTTAGATTTAGCATTGCAGTGGCAGAATGACAGCTTAGTATTTTCGCTGCCAGAGCAGACCTATACCCTCGATTTTGGCGATCAGTTTTCAGCGCCTTTAGTGCTGCATGGCGCTGAGTTAACCGGCGCCTTTGATACTCAAAGGGCGACCTTATTCGTGCCTGAAGTACTTCTCGAAAACGACGATATTGGCGTGTCTGCCGCCCTAAAACTGGATTTTAGCGCCGAAGCCAGCATGTCACTCGCCGCTAATGTGGCCGTTAAAAATGCCGCTAATGCGGATAGATACTTCCCTGTCAAAGCCATGGGCGAGGCGCTGGTGGAGTATTTGGATGGTGCTATCAAGGCGGGTCAGAGCCAAAATGCCCAGGTGTTATGGCAGGGCGCCCTAGCGCATTTTCCCTTTGAGGATAATAGCGGAGTATTCCAAGCGGCCTTTACCTTAGATAACGCCGAGTACCAATTTCAACCCGATTGGCCCGCAGTCACTGAGCTTTCCCTCGATGCCTTATTTGAAAATGCCCGTATGGATATCTGGGTTAACCAAGGCAAATTGATGAATGTGGTGGCCGATGGCGCCCATGTGTTTATCCCCGAGTTAGGCGAGCATTCGCTGTTAAAAATTCAGGCCGATCTCGCCACCAATGGTAGCGCCGCCACCCAAGTGCTGCAGGCATCACCACTCGCCGATACTGTGGGCAAGACCTTGAGCGTTGTGCAAGTGCAGGGCGCGGTGACGGGGAATTTGGATATCAGCATCCCCTTGTATGAAGGCGAGGCCGAGGATATCCGTGGGCAAATTGCCTTTGATAATACGCCCGTATTTATTGCCCAGCCCGGGTTACAGCTGAAGGCTGTGACGGGCACAGTGCAGTTTGCGAATGAGATTGTTGAAGGCAAAGGCATTAAATCCCGCTTATTTGAGCAGCCCTTCGAGTTTAGTTTTGCCACTAAACCCGGAGGCAAAGACTTTGCGCTCAATGTGGATATGAAGAGCCGTTGGGATCTCAGCCGATTACCACCAGAGCTGCACAATCCCTTAAGTGAATTTTACCAAGGTAAAGTCGCTTGGGGCGGCAACTTGAATATGGTGTTCGACGATCAAGGCTATCAAATTCAGGCCAATGTCGGCTCCGATCTCGTCGGCGCGACTCTGACATTGCCCGGTGCCTTTGCTAAACCCGAAGATGAGCCTAGACCCTTAATGGCGATATTTTCTGGCGATCAACAAACGGCGACCCTAAGGGTAAAACTGGATAAACAGGCCGAGTTTATCGGTGGCTTCGAGGCGGAAAAGGGCACTCAATTTAGCTATTTTGACTTGTTATTGGGCCGACTCTTCGATGCGGCCGAGGTGCCTAATACCGAGCTTGGGCATATCAAGATTGATGTGACCAGCGGCAAGCTCGCCAATTGGCTGCCTGTGATTAATGCTTTTGTCGGCACAGACAACAAGCCTCCCCGCGCAGGCATTTTAGTCGAAGAGGCTAGCCACTCGGCTTTGTTTCCGTCCGTGGTTGGGATAGACGCCAATATCGGTAAGTTTGATTTATTAGGGCAAGGGCTGACAGAACTCAGATTAAATGCTAAGCCGAACGAACATGGTTGGCGCTTCGATGCTAAGGCCAGCGAGTTTGAAGGCTGGGTCGATTTTTATCCCAACTGGATGACCCAAGGATTAAAAGTCACCGCCAGTAAGTTTTATTTCTCCCCCGAAGTGAAACCCGAGGGGGAAGGCGATTTCGCCGCGGACGAGGTGCTGACCAATTTACCGCCGGTTGCCGTGAATGTGGATGATTTTCGCTTCTTCGACAAACCCTTCGGCAAGTTGGTGCTACAGGCGAGCCCACAAGCATCGGGCTATCGTATCCAAACCCTGTCATTGACGACGCCTGAAGTGTCCTTACAGGGGAACGGCATTTGGCAGCAGCAGAATGGTCAAAACCAAACAGAATTAACGGTGAGTTTAAACGCCAGTCAGTTCAATTATTTGAGTCAGCAATTGGGCATCGACCCGGGTGTGAATGAGGCGCCTTTGAAGGTGAATGCCGAGCTTAAGTGGCAAGGTGCACCCTACGCTTTCTCCCTCAATACCTTAAACGGCAAGGTGAAGTTTGAGCTGGGTAAGGGGCATTTATCCCAAGTTAGCGATAAGGGCGCGCGGATTTTCTCCCTGTTCAGCCTCGACTCCTTGGTGCGTAAGTTATCCTTAGATTTCAGTGATGTATTTGGCCAGGGCATGTACTTCAATTCCTTTAGCGGCAATCTGCAAATCGATAATGGCGTGGTTAAAACCACGGATACTGAAATGGATGCGATTGCGGGCAATATGAAGGTGCGCGGCTATACGGATCTCACCAGCGAAAGCTTAAATTACGATATCCGTTTTGTGCCGCAATTGGCGTCGAGTGTACCAACCGTGGTGCTGCTGAGTACCAGTGCGTGGACGTTGGGGCTTGGCGCGTTTGCACTGACCAAAGTGCTCGAACCTGTGATTGAGGTGATTTCGGAAATCCGCTTCCGAGTGACTGGCACCATGTCCGACCCTGTGGTGGAGGAACTCGAGCGGAAGAGCAAAGAGATTGAGATCCCCGAGTCGATTCTGCCTATGGTGGGAGGCGAATTGCCAGTGCCTACCGAGGGCGCTGAGCCTAAGGCTGATGCGGTGCCCATCAAGAATAGCGCTCCAACTAAAACAGAGGCTACACCGCCCGTCGAGCCTGAAAAAAACAATGAGCAGCCTGCGCCAGATGCTGATAAACCTAAAGTGGAACCAGTAAAAGCGGTTGAGGAAGAAGCATCGCCGCAAGCGCCAACGCTCCCCAAGGTAGAGCCTGCTGAGCCGCCCCAAGTCGAACCAAATCAGCCTAAGCCTTTGAGTGCCAAGGTGGTATTGTCGATAAACACAATTCAAGGAGATAGTCATGCGCATCAGCCTGTTGCAATGTCAGAGCAGTCGCGAAGTCAGCGCGAATCTGTTGTTTATCGAATCGCAGCTTGAGGAATTAACCCGTCAGCGTCTGCAATGGGATAAAGATGCCCCTCATTTAGTGGTGCTGCCAGAATGCAGCCTGCTGTTTGGTGGGCATGAGAGCCAGCAACTCGCCTATGCCGGCGACAGTCATCTTAGCCCGTTAAAATCTGCCTTAAGTGCCTTAGCCGCCCGTTACTGCGTGTATATGGTGGCGGGAACCATCCCCGCGCTGGCGGAGGATGGGCGCGTCTACAGCCGTTGTTATCTGTTTGATGATAAAGGTGATACCTTAGGGCAATACGATAAACTGCATCTGTTTGACGTGGATGTTGACGGCACTAAGCAATACCGCGAGAGTGAAACCTTCTGCCCCGGCAATCATATCAGCGTCATCGATACCCCGTTTGGCAAAATTGGCTTGACCATCTGTTATGATTTACGCTTTCCGGATTTATTCAGGGCGCTACGCCTCGCGGGGGCTGAGATTATTACCGTGCCTTCGGCCTTTACTAAGGTCACGGGAGAAGCCCATTGGCAGGTGTTATTACAGGCCAGAGCCATTGAAACCCAATGCTTTATTTTAGCCGCAGCCCAATGGGGCGCCCATAACGAAGGCAGTCGCGAGACCTGGGGGCAGAGCATAGTAATAGGCCCTTGGGGCGAGGTGATTGCCGAGCAGAAAACCGGTACAGGTTGGGTGCATGCTGATATCGATGTGGCCGAGGTGCACAGCATCCGCAGTAAAATGCCCGTGGCGCAACATAATCGCTTTACTGCACCGAACCTTAAGCCTTGAACAGATTAAGCCTTCAACAGATTAAGATGAAATAGACTCACAGCGAATTTAAGTTATTTTAAAAATGAGTGAGTTGCCAATTTTAGCCAAGCTTTCAGAGAGAACCGCGATGCCTTTTTTAGCACAAGTAGAGCAAAGTTTATTAAAGGGCGGCTTAGCCCTCGATGGGTTACAGAGTTATTTAAACACCATACATCAACATAAAGTCGATTTTTCCGATCTCTATTTCCAAGGTAGTCGCCACGAATCTTGGGTGCTCGAAGATGGCATTATTAAAGATGGTAGCTTCCATATCGAACGCGGCGTCGGTGTGCGTGCCATCAGCGGCGAGAAAACCGGTTTTGCCTATGCAGATGATATTACGCCAGCAGCATTAAGCGCAGCGGCCGAGGCGGCGCGTGGTATTGCTGGGGCGGGTGAGCAGGCCAAGGTGCAGGCTTTCAAACGCCAACAAGCCTTAGCGCTGTACGATAGTCTCGACCCTATCGCCGCCATGGAAGAAGTGAAAAAAATCAATCTACTGAAAGAGGCCGATGCCTATATCCGTAGCCTAGACAGCCGCATTATCCAAGTGGTGATTAGCCTAGCGGGCGTGCACGAAGAAATTCTGGTTGCCGCCAGTGACGGTACTTTGGCCGCCGATATTCGCCCGTTAGTGCGCTTTAATTGCAGCGTTATTTTAGAAGAAAATGGCAAGCGTGAACGTGGCAGCGCCGGTGGCGGTGGTCGTCACGATTACAGCGTGTTTATGGTGACGGATGAAACCGGTTTACCTATGTGTTTTGCCTTCGCCCGCGAAGCGGTGCGTCAGGCGCAAGTGAACCTCAATGCCATCGATGCGCCAGCCGGAGAGATGCCTGTGGTGCTCGGTAATGGTTGGCCGGGCGTGTTATTGCACGAGGCCGTGGGTCATGGCCTAGAAGGTGACTTTAACCGCAAGGGTAGCAGCGCCTTCAGTGGCATGGTCGGCGAGCAAGTCGCTTCGAAACTGGTGACTGTGGTGGACGATGGCACGCTTGCGAATCGCCGTGGCTCACTGAGCATCGACGATGAAGGCGTACAAACCCAGAGAACCGTGTTAATCGAAGACGGTATTCTCAAAGGCTATATGCAGGATAAATTAAATGCGCGCCTGATGGGCGTGGCACCAACGGGGAATGGCCGCCGCGAATCCTATGCGCATCTGCCTATGCCTCGGATGACCAACACTTATATGACGGCGGGCGAGTCTGAACCGAGCGAGATCATCAAGTCGGTGAAGAAGGGCATTTATGCGCCTAACTTTGGCGGCGGTCAGGTGGATATCACCTCGGGCAAGTTCGTGTTCTCCGCTTCTGAAGCCTATCTGATTGAAAATGGTGAAGTGACTCAAGCGATTAAGGGCGCTACCCTGATTGGTAATGGCCCAGAAGCCATGAGCCAGATTTCCATGGTGGGTAACGACATGGCGCTAGATAAGGGCGTTGGTGTGTGTGGTAAGGATGGTCAAAGCGTGCCTGTGGGTGTCGGTCAACCGACCCTCAAACTTGACCGTTTAACCGTTGGGGGTACGGCATAACCCGCTTGTTTACTGTCTAGGCAGCACTTAAGGCGGTGGGTTCTAGCCGCCTTCCATGATGGATGTTATCATTTGCAAAGGAAATTAGAGTAACTACTCTAGAGGTGTTAATGAAACTATCACGTTTGGCATGGCTGTGTTTATTGCCTTTGCCCTCGCTATTGCCGTTAGCGGCCAATGCCCAGCCCAGTAGCTTTACTGAGGCTTGGCAGCAAGTGCTTAAGGTGAGCGATAAACTCCAGGCCCAATCCCAAGAGGTTAATCGCGCCAAGGGCGAGCAAGAGGCGGGCGAGAGTTTAAATCTGCCGTCCCTCAGCCTGAATGGCAGTTATACCCACCTCGAAAAACCAATCGAATTAGATTTAAGGGATCTTAATCCCTTAGCCTCGCTTGATCCCGCAACCTTACCACCCGCACTTGGCGGCGCCTTGGCGAGTATTCCGGGTTCATTATTTGTCACGCCCTTTACCGAGCAAGATATTTTCCGCGCCAGCTTACAGGCGATGTGGCCAATTTATACTGGCGGCCAGATCACCGCGGCTCAAGGCATTCATGCCGCCATGGTGGCCGAGAAGCAACAGGAATTACAGTTAGCGACCCGCGACTTATTCACTCAGTTGGTTGACCGTTATTATGCCGTCGATGTGACTCAATCCCTTGTTAGCACCCAAACCGAGCTGGTGGCCTCCTTAACTAAGCACGTTGACCACGCGCTAGCGCTGGAGCGCGAAGGGCAAATTGCTAAGGTCGAGCGCCTGAATGCTCAAGTGGCCTTAGACAACGCTAAGGTCAATTTAGGCAGCGCCCGCCGTCAACATGAAATGGCCGTAATCGCCCTATCACGCATGTTGCAGCAGAGCGATGTCAGCACTAACTCACCCCTATTTGTGTTGCCACAGGCGCCTTCATTGGGGGATTTGACCCAAGTGACCCTGAGCCAGCATCCCGCACTTAAACTGCTCGAGGCTAAAGAAGCGCAGGCGAATGGCTTGGTTTCCTTAGAGAAAGGCAAATATCACCCGACTGTGTTCCTCTTTGGTAATTACACCTTATACGAAGATGACAGCTTATTTTCTAAGGTGGAGCCGGACTGGATGGTGGGGGTCGGCGTAAAAGTGCCCTTGCTGAGCCGTGATGGCCGCAGCGGTAAAGTGGAAGCGGCTAAGAGTGCCTTGCTGCAAGCCCGTTACACTAAGGCGCAGACCCGCCAAGACTTAAGTTTGCTGCTTGACCAAAGTTATCGCCAGTTATTGCAGGCTGAGGAAGAGGTCAAGGCACTGAATACCTCACTCGAACTGGCGAGTGAAAACCTGCGTTTAAGGGAAATTGCCTTTAATCAAGGGCTTTCGACTTCTATCGACAGGGTCGATGCCGAATTAAAACTGAGCGCCGTTAAAACCCAGCAGCTTGGCGCCAGTTATCGCTATGTGCAAGCCTATGCCAGATTAATGGCCATCAGTGGTCAATTAGATGAATTTATCGGTCGCAGTGCCACTGGCGCTCAATCGCAGGAGACTATCAATGCGCGCTAACAGAATCCTTGCCCTAACGGCGTTGGTCGCATTAGGCCTTATCTTAGCCTATGGGCTCAAACTGGCTTACAGCCCAGCGCCGAGCCTGTTACAGGGGCAAATTGAAGCCCGTGAATATAACGTATCATCCAAAGTGCCAGGGCGTGTCGAGCAGGTCCTTGTGCGCCGTGGCGATAGCGTCAGCGAAGGTGATTTGTTATTTGCCATTCATAGCCCAGAGTTAGATGCCAAGTTGATGCAGGCCGAAGGCGGCCGAGATGCGGCCAAAGCCCTGCAACAGGAGGCGAATAACGGCGCCCGCACCCAAGAGGTAATGGCGGCTAAGGAACAATGGCTCAAGGCGCAAGCGGCGGCAACGCTGGCGAAAACCACCTATACCCGAGTGGAAAATCTCTTCAACGAAGGGGTTGCCGCAAGACAAAAACGCGATGAAGCCTTTACTCAGTGGCAAGCGGCCAAGTACACAGAGCAAGCTGCTTTAGCCATGTATCAAATGGCCGAAGAAGGTGCGCGGGTCGAAACCAAAGCCGCAGCGGCGGGTAATGCTCGTATGGCTGAAGGGGCGGTGAAAGAAGTCAGTGCCATCATGGCCGATAGCCAAATGCGTGCGCCTAAGTCTGGGGAAATCAGCGAAGTATTATTGCAAGCGGGAGAGTTAGCACCGAGTGGCTTCCCTGTGGTCAGCCTTATCGACATGCAGGACGCTTGGGCAGTATTCCAAGTGCGTGAAGATCAACTCAAACGCTTTAAAAAGGGCGATAAACTGTCATTAACTATTCCTGCGCTGGATAAAACCGTGGAGTTCACCGTCGCCCATATTAGCGTGATGGGCGACTTTGCGACTTGGCGTTCAACCGAAAGTGGCCACGATTTTGATATGCGCACCTTCGAGGTGGAGCTGCGCCCAACTGCGCCGATCCCCGATCTGCGTGTCGGTATGTCTGTGCTGCTCAGTGCTGAGTAACCATTGTGGCCAAGTCACCGAGCGAGCAAACGCATGTGAGCGAGCCTAAGCCGTTGAATGGGGCTCAGAATGCGGCGCATCCTGCATCCTCTGGGTTTCTGGCGCTGCTAGTGGCACTCGTGCGCCGCGAGCTTAGGGCGCTATGGCGCGATCCTTGGCAACTGGCCCTGATCAGTTACATCCCGCTGCTGGGCATCTTGTGTCTCTGGTGGCTATTTAGTGCTGGATTACCACGGCAATTACCCGTGGCGATTGTTGACCAAGACCACAGCCAGCTGAGCCGAATGTTGACCCGTCAACTCAAAGCCAACCCTGTCACCGAGCCGCGAAGTTTTACCGATCTCCCCTCGGCCGTTGCGGCGATGCAGCAGGCGCAGGTCTATGCCGTAGTGGTGTTTCCCCATGATATGAAAAAGGATTTACTCACTGGCCATAAACCAACAATCGATGTGCGTTACAACAGTCAGTTTTTACTGGTGGGTAAGCTGTTGTCGAGTCAAATTCAGTTGAGTCTAGGCGATGGGTTGTTGCAGGTCGCAGGCCTTAAGCAGCTGATGACGGGCACGCCAAAATCCCAAGTGGCGGTGAACTTAAGCCCAGTGAAAAGCCAAACGACCGCACTGTTTAACCGTAACAATAACTACATAGGTTTTTTAGTGCCGCCGGTATTGGTCGCACTCTGGCAGTTGTTATCCATGTTGGTGATGGCCAACAGCTTAAATCGCGAGTTGCACCTTAATGCCGCGCAGTCAGAGGAGGGGATCTCCAATCGATTGACTGAGCATTTTTGGCCTAAAGTGTTGGCTAAAATCCTGTTGTTTACCCCGATATTGATGCTCCAAGGTGGGTTTATCCTCGCTTGGTTGTATCTGTATTTGGCTTTGCCTTTTGCGGGCAGTTTAGCGCTGCTGCTATTTGCCCAGTTGTTCATGCTGCTGGCGGTGTGGAGCCTTGTGTTGTTTATCTTTGTGCTGATGCGTGATAGCGCGCGGGTCATCAGTTTTTGTACTGCGCTGTTTGCACCAGCCTTTGCCTTTATGGGGATCACTTTCCCCACCCATGAAATGCCGCAACTCGCCCAGTGGTGGCGACTCATCATGCCATCGAGCCATTATATTGAGTCCCATGTGAGCGTGGTGAGTTATGGCGCGGCGTGGCCGACGGTGGCGCAGCAATTGAGTAGTTATTGGGGTTTTATCGGTTTATTGCCGCTGATTTATCTTTTGGCGACTAAATTACTGCCGATGACGGTAAAGGCTCAGGCTGAAGCTGCGGAACACGACGCGGCGCCTCTGCCTGCGAAGGGGCAATAACATGAATTTATGGCAGCTTGTGCTGACAGAATTAAAGGCGATTGTGAGCGACAAGGCGATTGCCGTGACCCTATTCGGCGGAGTGCTGTTTTATTCAGTGCTCTATCCTTTGCCTTACTTGCACCAAGTCCCAACAGAACAACAGCTTATCGTGGTGGATTTAGACCACTCTTCCCTGAGTCGTCAACTTATTCGCCATGCGGATGCCAGCGCTAAAATCCAAGTCATAGGCCAAGTGGGCTCCATCACCGAGGCGAAGCGTTTTATCGAAACCGGCAAAGCCCATGGTTTATTGGTGATCCCCGAAGGATTTCGCCGCGACTTGCTGCTGGGCAAAGGCGTGACCTTAAGCTACGGCGGTGATGCCAGTTACTTCTTGATTTATTCGGCGGTGGCCGAGGGGCTTGTCAGCGCGGGAATGGATGCGGGTAAACAAGTGCAATTAATTGGGATGCTCGCGCAGGGGAAAAATCCAAAAGAAGCCGAGCAGAACCTGAACTCGCTGCATTTAAACAGTGTGCCTGCCTTTAACCCTAGCCTAGGTTATACCCCCTACGTGGTGCCTGGGCTGTTCTTACTTATCCTGCATCAAACCTTGTTGATTGGAACCGGGATCCTCGGGGCGGGTCAGTGGCGCAGCCGTGGCTATTGGCAACAGGTGTCACCGTTGCAATTGGTCTGCGGTCGTATTCTCGCCTTTATGTTGATTTATATGGTGTTTACCAGCTTTTATGTGGGGTATTGCTACCACTGGTATAAGGTGAGTATTCAGGCGAGTCTTGGTTTAGTAGCGCTATGGTTGCTGCCGTTTTTATTGGCGACGGCCGCGGCTGGGGTTGCGATGAGCACGCTGTTTAGCCGCCGCGACCTACCGACTCAAGTATTGCTGCTGATTTCTATGCCGATTCTTTTTGTCTCCGGCTTTGTCTGGCCGATTGCATTAATTCCCGAGCCTTTGGTGCTGGGCTCGCAGATAATCCCTGCGGTGCCCGCTATTATGGGGATGTTGGAGCTGAACCAAATGGGCGCAAGCTGGGCGAGTGTGCTGCCAAAATGGTTACAGCTTTGGGGCTTGTTTGTGCTGTTTTTTGGTCTTGCGATTCTAGGGATCAAACGTCGTGCGCGGGCATTGGCTGAACCCAGTACATCTTAGGCGGCGCTGTTATTCGTACCGACAGAATACTGATTTTTATGTTTGTATTAAATTTGTTATTGGATATTAGGCAGATATAGATATAATCGTCCGGCAAAAAATTAAACAGGGGCCGTTTAATTTCGAAGCAGTTGCTTCATTTTTTATCGCATCAAAAGGAAGATGAAATGCGTAAAATTACTTTACTCTCTTTGGCCATGGGTACTTGTCTGTTGGCCGCCTGCGCCGCTAAACCTCCCATCGTTGCACAAGAAAAAACCGTTGAAGTCGATGGTATCAACCTCGTTTTTGGCGGTAGCTACGATACTGAACGCAAAAATATTTCACTGTCGGTGAATGGCGACTCAGTGATGAAAGGCACTTTCCCACCTTACACGCCAACCCAAAACCTCAGCGGTAAATACAAGGGTTACACCATCTCTAGCCAATGTTATTTCGGCTCAGTGCTGAGCAGCCAAGGTGGCGCATTTGGTGCGATTGCTGGGGTGATCCAATCGACGAAATCCAGCTCGGGCGATAAATGCGACATGCTGGTTAACGGTAAAATCGTCGAAAGCCTTTACTTCTAAGCATTCCTCATATCGCTACATGGCCCCTGTATCTTGTATTTGCCCCATGGTCATCACAATGACCATGCCGGGGTAAGTCTCTTTGCTAAAGTCTCAAGAAAATAAGTCCTCCTCACGCGCCACTAGGGTTGAGTTTATTCACGCTGTTCGACTCAACACGCGGGCCTTTTTTACATATCTTTGCTCCCTTTACCGTACAGACGACACAGATAGGCAACTTAATGCCCTTATTGGGTTGTCTTCGACTCTGTTTTGGGGGAGAATGCGCGCCGCAAAAATAACCGGGGTATTCAGTATCCCGGTTATTTTCTTTTTGTGTGTATAGGTTTTAAACCAATTGAGGCCGGTAAACATCCGGAAATGATATGAGGTTCGTTTGAACCTACTTTACTGAGGACAATTCAATGGGGCTGTTGTTTACCGGATGTTCGGTAGTTGCCGTAAATCAATCTGTTGCGTTTGTAATTCCACCTGCTGCAAAAGGAGGTTGGATATGAGCCAACAAAATCCAGGCTTAAAGCAAAGCCTTAGTCTGTGGCAAGTGGTTGTGATGGGATTAGCCTATCTCACGCCTATGGCCGTGTTTGACACCTTTGGCATTGTCTCCGAGATCACCTCAGGCCATGTGGCCACCTCTTACCTGCTCGCGTTAGCGGGGATCCTGTTTACCGCCTTTAGCTACGGTCACTTAGTACGTAAATATCCCTATGCGGGCTCGGCCTATACCTATGCGCAAAAAACCTTTAGCCCGAATGTCGGCTTTATGGTGGGCTGGTCATCGCTGCTCGATTATATGTTTATGCCGATGATCAATATGTTGCTGGCAAAGATTTACCTCACGGCCATGTTCCCTAACGTCGAGCCGTGGATTTTTATCTTTGGTTTAGTCGCTGTGATGACGGTATTAAACCTGAGGGGCATAGATTTAGTGGCGAATTTTAATGGCGTTATCGTATTCGCCCAGATTGCCATTATCTTAGTGTTTATCGGTCTAATGGCCCACAGCCTGTCCCTTGGCGAAGGCGAAGGTGTGATTGCCAGTGTACGTCCATTCTATTCCGAAGAGATAAGCCTTGCGCCGCTGTTTACTGGCGCGACCATTCTGTGTTTCTCCTTCTTAGGTTTCGATGGCTTAAGTTCGTTGAGTGAAGAAACCAAGGACGCTAAGCGAGTCATCCCCCGCGCTATCGTGCTAACTGCTTTGATTGGCGGCGTGATTTTTGTCAGCGTGTCCTATTTCTTGCAGCTGTTTTTCCCAGATATTTCTCGCTTCCAGCAGTTAGATGCTGTGCTGCCTGAGATTGCCCTGTATGTGGGCGGTAATTTATTCCAGTCAGTGGTGCTGGTGGCAACCACCATTGCGGTGTTGGCCTCGGGCATGGCCGCCCATGCGGGTGTGGCACGTATTCTCTACGTGATGGGGCGCGACAATATGCTGCCCAATAAAGGCTTTGGCTATATTCACCCCAAATGGCGCACGCCAGCATTTAACGTGATTCTGGTGGGATTACTGGCGCTTTCTGCGGTGTCCTTCGATCTCGAAATGGCATTGGCGCTTGTCAACTTCGGGGCGCTGGTGGCTTTTACCTTTGTGAACCTGTCGGTAATAGTGCAGTTTTATATCAAAGAGAAACGTAACCAATCCTTGAAAGAGCACTTGCAGTACTTCGTCTTACCCTTGTGCGGCGCGGCGACGATTGGCGTACTGTGGCTTAATCTTGAACCTCAGTCCTTAGAGCTTGGCTTGATTTGGGCAGCAGTTGGGGTCTTGTACTTAGCGCTGCGAAGCCTGCGTTTACGCAAGGCGGTAGAGTTACAGAATTAACTCGCAAATTGAGCTAGAAAGTAAAAGACCCGCAGTTGCGGGTCTTTTGGTTTTTACAGTGTCGGCACGGTAAAGTTGAGGGTCGTCTTAACTTGCTTAGGCGTAGTGGTCACTACACTGATTTGACTCCCCGCAGAGGCGGTGAAACTGATTGGTGTGCCTAAGCCATTCTTGCCAGTGAGAGTATTGGCTACCTCAATGATATCTGGCGTACCGTTACAATCGACGCAGAGCTCTATTTGGGTCTTAGCAGGCATAATTTGTTTGGCACTGTCATGTACAAACACAACAAACTCAGACTCGCTACCTGCGGCAACGGGTTTAATATCATTAACGCTTGCGAGTAACACACCGTCTTGCTGCACACTGATATAAGCTTGCGAACCAGACATGCTTAGCACCAATGCCTTACGAATGTAGATTTTATTCGCTTGACCAGTGCCACAGAGGCTGCCTTCACATTGAGGGCCGTTAAACTTGCCATCGGCGGCAAGGTAAGTCCCACTGTTTTGAGTATTTAAATATTTTTCGCCTGAATTCCAGATACCATCTTCATTATCATCCCTGAAGGCATCTCCTAAATCACTGAAGCCTTTAGGCAGATAGGTTTCGATGTCCATCCCGTTGCCAGTACATTTTGTGGCAATGCCAGCACGATTTAAACAAGCCAAATCTGTCACTGGCGCGCCATTGATATCTTTGCTGATATCTGCATCATCAAAGATGTTATTGCCATTGGTATCGAAGAAGGTCTCGTGACCTAAGGCATACGCAAGAATAGTACTACGGTGGTCGGTGAGGCGTGCGTTTTTAGACGTCCAAATAACACTACAAGCACCATCTAGTGTTAAGCATGAAGATGTAATACCACCGCCTTCAGTCGTAAAGTTAACCGTAGTATTGTCGGACGCTGGGTTACCAAAGCTGTCCGACAGTCTGGCGGTAATAGTCGCGGTTTCACCGTCATAATCGCCCCCTTCGGGGTTAAATATCGTCGTCGAAAGACTAAAGCCAAGTTGCTGTGGCAGGCCAGTATTAACCGTTAATTGCTCAGATTGGCTAGTGATCACTTCCTTGGTATCGGCATCCACTGCGCTGGCGACCACACGAACTGGGGTCGGCACAGTGCCTGAGAGCACACGCACACTGGCGATACCTTGGGCGTTTGTTTGCCCCTCGGCATTGGCGCTGCCATTGGCAAAACTTAAACCGCCGACCACAGTATCTAAACTAAAACTAACCTTTTGCTGTGCTGCTGGCTGGCCATTGGCGCTGGTGACTTTAAAGCTCACCAGTGATGATTCGCTCGACCCAGTTCCGCCAGCGCCTTTAATGCGAATTTGGTTGGGCTCGGCCGCTTCAAAGCTCAGACTGGCTAAGGTTTGACGTTGAAGTGTAAAGGGGAAGTTCGCCGTCAGCGTTTGATTACCCACGACTGTGGTCGCGACGATTTGATCGTTACGTTCGCTATTCCCGCTGCAACTGGTGTCTTGGAAGGTCGAGCTGGCATTGCCCGATAGCGTCGTGACAGGCGAGTCTAAGCTCGCATTATTGCTGGCAGTACAGTCAGAGCTGAAACTGATGGATGACGGCGTCTGTACGCGAGTGACAGTGCCATCGCTGGCCTCTAATACTAAGCTTGCGGTCACGCCAAAGCTGCCGCCCGCGCTGATTTTATAGCTGCCATCGGCCTGCGCCGTTAACGTACTCGCCAGTTTTCCTTCCGTAAAACTGCTGCCATTAAATGAGCCTAATTTTAAGGTGCCGGCTTCGTTAACCGCATCTTTGCTGAGTACTTCATACAAGCTGCTGCTTTGTAGCGATTGCCCTTGATACTCCACTGTTACCGTTAAGGCGTTGGCGCCTAATTCGGTGGCACTTGGGGTATAAGTGACTTGGGCAATACCTTGCTCATCGGTTAGCGTGCTGGCCGGGGTTAAGGTCGCTGACCCCGCACTGAAGCTGACCTTAGCGTCGGTAATACCTTTACTCTCGGCATCGAGGAAAATGGCTTGCAGTTGTACGGCTTCATCAACTTTAAAGCGAGTCACTACATTCGCACCGCTTAGAATGCTGGCGCTCAGTTTTGGGGCGATGGATGCGCCAGTGCCGTCGATAGTGCCTGTAAATTCAAAGTTGCGAGTCGCCGATAGCGCTGTGCTGGAATCACTTGGGGTGATGGTTGCCGTAATCGTTCCTGCATTGATCAGCAAATCTGGATTACTCACAATAACAACGGCTTCACCATTGTTATCCGTGAGTTTGCTTTCCGGTGTTAGCGCCCCAAGGTCGGTCGTAAAGTTAACTCTCTGGTTACTGACCTTTGCAGAACCTTTGTTTAACTTGGCGACAGCACAAAAACCTGCGTCTTTAGGGAAACTTTGAAGTGAGGTAAAACTGCCGCATTGACTACCCGATAAGGTTTTAAAGTCGATAGACAGTTTGTAAATACCATCGCTGGCATCTGTGCCACCGTTGTCTTCGTCAGAGGGGCCGTTACAGCCCCAAAGTCCAAATAAACCAATAGAAAGCAAAGTAAGATTGCAAAACGTGTTGCTAAATCGCATAAGCAAACATCCTTGTTGGTGCTGAGTTAATTAGTCTTGGATTTCGCTGCGTAGGTATTTAAACAGCTCTTTTGATGATTTGGACTCAGGGCCTTTTGCCAACTCTTTTGTGGCTTGGCGCACTAAGGTACGCAGCTTCTGTCTGTCCAACTGTGGGTAATGTTCCACTAAGGTTTGAATTTCGCTGTCGCCTTGGCTCAGTAAACGCTCGCGCATTTTCTCGAACATTTGCAGCTTAGCGGTTTCGTTGTTGTTTTTGTTCAGTACGATAGCGAGCGCGGCTTTAATCGGCTCCACATCGACGTTACGCATCAACTTACCGATATATTGCATATGGCGGCGATAGGCTTCGGTCTTCGGCTTAATCTTATGAGCTTGCTGGATGCTGTCGTACAAGTGCTCGTCCAGCTCGATTTTATCTAGCTGGGTCTTACTGAGCGACACCAATTCCATACCGACTTTTTGAGCAGCTTCGCAGTCACGCTTGTCCTCGGTTTTGCTGACATACTCTTCGTCACTGTCATAGGGTTGTTTAAAATGCTCTGAATCACCAACAATCTTCATATAGATAAAACCTCAGTTAAATAACGGCCTAATAATAACATCTCCCGCCAAAAATCGCCTAACGAAAGCGCGTGCGCCATGGCTGAGATTGACGAAATAAGCGCGCAATAAATAATGAGAATGGCATGGGTGTTTGTTATGCTAACGCCATTGCCGACAACGAAAGAGTAGCTTTGTGTCTTTGAACAGAATCGATAGTGAATTGGCCGCGCTGAAAGATGCGGTTGCCGTGGCCCTCGAATATGCCAATAAATTAGGGACAAATGCCGCCGAAGTGGCGATCAGTAAACAACAGGGATTATCGGTTTCAACCCGCTTAAAAGAAGTGGAAACAGTTGAATTTAATAAAGATGGCGCCCTAGGAATTACGGTTTATCGCGATGGTTGCAAGGGCAGTTCATCGACTTCCGATCTCAGCCCAGAAGCCATTGCCTTGGCGGTGAAAGCGGCCGACGATATCGCCCGTTACACCTCGGCCGACCCCTTTAGCGGTTTAGCCGACAAAGCCTTAATGGCGACCGAGATCCGCGATCTTAAGCTCTATTATCCTGAAGATATTTCTCCCGACGAATTAGCCCAATTGGCGATTCGTGCCGAAACTGCGGCGCTCGATGCCGATCCGCGCATCAATAACTCCGATGGTGCCAGCGCAAACGCCCACACTTCGGTCAAAGTTTACGGCAATAGCCACGGCTTCTTAAACGGTTATTGCAGCTCGCGCTACAGCTTAAGTTGCAGCGTGATCGGTGAAGACTCAGATGGCAGCATGCAGCGGGATTACGATTACACTATCGCCCGTAAATTCAGTGAGATGTTATCTCCCGAATCCGTTGGCTTGAAAACCGCACAAAAGACAGTGAGCCGTTTAGGCGCACGTAAGATTGCGACTTCGCGTTTACCTATTCTGCTTTCGCCTGAAATCGCCACAGGGCTCATCGGCCATTTAGTCGGCGCGATCAGCGGTGGCAGCCTGTACCGTAAATCCAGCTTCCTGTTGGATGCGATTCACACCCAAATCTTCCCCGATTGGTTCAACATTGAAGAACAGCCGCATCTGCTGGGCGCGCTTGCCAGTGCCAACTACGATAGCGAAGGTGTAGCGACGCAAGATAGACGCATCATCGACCGTGGTATGTTAGAAAGCTATCTGCTGACCAGTTATTCGGCGCGCAAACTAGGCTTAACCAACACAGGCCATGCGGGCGGCATCTATAACTGGACGCTGGCGCACACCGGCCAAAGTTTCGATGAGCTAGTCAAAGGCATGGGCACTGGCCTGATTGTCTCTGAGGTGATGGGCCAAGGCGTGAATATGGTAACGGGGGACTATTCCCGCGGCGCTGCCGGTTTTTACGTAGAAAATGGCGAAGTGCAGTTCCCCGTCGAAGAGATCACTATCGCGGGCAACTTGAAGGATATGTTCCGTGGGATTCAGGCGGTCAGTAAGGACTTCGATTTACGTTCGTCTATCCGCACCGGCGGGATCTTATTATCCGAGATGAAGGTTGCGGGTAACTGATTGAGTTAACCCAATTGAGCCATTCAGTCTAACGGTTCGGCGTTAACGGAATGAGCTTTAAACAAAAGGGCAAATGCAACTGCATTTGCCCTTTTTGATTTTATGTCGTTCTACTTTTTAGAAGCGATAGCTAGCATTAGAAGCGATAGCTAGCGCCTAATTCAAATGAGCGACCCGATCCTGCGACTTGGCTAAAGCCACCACTGCTATCAGCCTTAAATTCGGCAAGGTTGACACCACCCAGCGGTAGTTCGTAGTAAGTATCAAACAGGTTGTTGATCACAAAGGTTAAACTCAGCTCTTGCCATTTGATACTGCTGCTTAGATTTAACAGCGAATAGCTGTCGGTCTCATTTTCTAAGCGGCGATCATCGACCTTATCCTTAGTCGCTACCCATTGCCATGACAGGCGGTTTTCCCAATCACCTAGTTGATGGCTAAGGGCTAACTCGGTTTGTAGCGGTTTGATTTGATAAAGCGGCTTGTTACCCTCATCTCGCTCGCCTCGGGTGATATTCAGCTTGCCCTGCATCTGCCATTTACCGCTGTCGGTATCGGCTAATAGGTAGTTCGCACTCAACTTAGCGCCATATAAATGGGCATCTTCGTTGGTAAATTTAAGGATATTGCGTTTACCGTTGGCAAGGCCACTACGGTTAAAGCTGCCAATCACCTCGGCATCAATATAGTCGGTCACTGCGCTATACCAAGCCGTGGTCGAGAATTGCCATTCATCGCCCGTAAACTTGTAGGCCGCGCTCAGGGTGTGGGCTGTTTCGGGCTTTAGATCGGGATTGCCCACATAACCGTTACCGTCGCCATACCAGCCGATCATTGTCGTTGCCATCACGCCACGGCCCCAGCTGTAACGCTCATACAGGTTTGGCGCGCGGTTTTTACGGGCTAAGCCAAATTCAAGTTGTTGCTTGGCCGATAGCTGATAACGCGCCAGCAGCGTAGCGTCGATAAGGTTATCATCTCGGCTTCTATCCATAGCATTAAAGGTTCTTGCTGCCTCGGCATCCATATTCGGCATGCCCATCATGGGCATATTGCTGTAGGCCTGCACTTCGCCCGTATCTGTGGTGACATATTCATAACGCACCCCGGCAGACAACCACCAGAGTGGCGTGAGGTTTTGCTGCCACTCGCCATAAACTGCGGCGCGGCGGCGTTCACCGTCGTTGATATTGATATAGTCATTGGGTGCCATCATAGTGCCGGGCACGGCTGGCCAAGTATCATCGAGCTGATAGCGATAATATTCCTGACCGACGAGTAACGTGCTGTCATCGCCCATGGGTAAGCGCCAATGCAGTTGATAGCTGTAATCGCTGCCTTCAGTGTTCATCGGCATCTTGCCGGTTTTTTCTGGAGTGAAGAAGCCCATTTCATGCTTCACACTGTGCCAGTTCAACTGGGCGCTAAATTCGCCGTCGTTGTCTAAATCCCGTAGATAACGGACTAGGGCACCGTAACTCTTGTTATCCGTCATATCCATGTATTGGTTAGGAAAACCTTGGAATGGGATCGCCTGGTGCGTTAGCTTAATTGCCAGTTGTTGTTTGTCATCGCGCCATGCCGCTGTTAACGCATGGTTTTGGGCGCGATAGAGGGTATCGAGCACTTTATCGCCGTGACCATCGTGGTAGCTATTGGCATCTTCATAGGCGCCTTGATAGCTGAAACTTAAGTCCTTACTGGCGATTCCAGCCTTAGCACCGAGTAAGAAGGCATCGCTGGTGCTGCGGTATCCCGATGAAATCTCGCCGCTTTCGAAGCTGAGGTCTTCGCTGTCGCTAAATTTAGGATTCAGGCTATTAACCTTAATCACCCCGGCGATATTGTCGCCGCCCGCACTGACAGGGGACACGCCTGCGACCACTTCTACCGAGCTGATTTGATTAGCGGAAACGTAGGAAAGTGGTGGGTTCATTTGGTTGGCACAGGCGGCAGTGATATCCGCGCCATCGACTAACACTTTAATGCGATCGCCCATCATGCCATTAAGCACGGGCAAGGCGGAAACGCCGCCCGCTTCGGAGAAATCGACGCCTTGGTCTTTGAGCAAAGCATCGGCCGAGCCTAAGGCATTACGGCCAATACTCTGTTCGCCATGGACTTGAATACGTTCAATTTGAGTCTGATTTGTCTCGTCGGCCATGGCCTGTGAGGTAACCGAAGCGCCTAATGCTAAGGTCAGCGCGCTGGCGATTGCGGAGCATTTAAAGCCGTGGGGAATAGTTGAAGCGTTTGCAGCCATCTTATTGTCTTCCATTCACTTAGATAAATTGCGCTGCATTATAAAGATCATCACAGTGTGACAGGTGCGGCATATTGTCGCAGAGCTTATAAAGACAAAGCTGAAATAACGGCCTGAAGTGCTCGCTAGCACCAAGATGAGGATAAGCTAGCGCCAAAGTGAGGATAAGCTAGCGCCAAAGTGAGGATTACAAGCGGCGCGGTTTAACACGCCCTTGGATTAACCGAAGTGATTGAAGTAGATACGCTGGGTTTCCCCTTCGGCGTCCATGGCGGCGAGTGCCTTGGCAAACTCATAGGCCTTTGAATCTTCGGCGAGTCTGTTGGGGCTGTTATCTGCGCTGACGGGTAAGTCTGCTCGGTAATTGGGGTTATGTTGCCCGCGAAAATGGCGGCTTTTTTTCGAAAAGCCGAGATACATGGCCTGAGGCTGCTGGCAGCAATTCGGGTGCAGCTTAAATTGGTTCATGTCCCGTTGCTTAAGGTAGTAGCTGATGGTGGCCTGATCGTAGATAAAAAAATCCCCTTGGCTGGCAAGCAAGTAATCTAAGGCCTTAGGCACATCGAGTTCTGGCGGTTTACGTACCGACATGGTTTCGGGGAGGCCGTTAAAGTCGTAGCTACCGGGGGCGATTAACAGTGTCATCCCGCTCTGGGACAACTGCTCTAACGAACGTATATCGGCGGCTCCCGCACGGCTTATGCCGATGGCGCGCTCCGACAGGCCATTAGGAATAAAAAAGGCAAATTGAGCGCGCTCCTCACTGAAACTCAGGCCTGGGTAAAAGTCGATATTACCGAGTTTGAGATCCCGCAAAATCCGCATCTTAGGCGCGCGTGTGATCCTGAGTTTGCAACCAATCCGCTCGGCGGCGGCTTGGTAGATATCGCGGTAAAACCCTTGATTACTCGGGTCAGGCTCAATAAAGGGGCGGCGCTCACTGGTGCGATAACCCATGGTAAAGACGCACTCAGAGCTTGAAAAAGCCTGCGCTAGACTAGGGAAGAGGCTGAGTAATAGGAAAACGAGGCTAAGTAAGGGCCGATAAATAACTGCAAATTGCAAAATGATCTCCTTATCCCGTGATTACAAAGGGTAATCTTGCCGCCAATGGGCGAGCTAAAAGTACAACTAAGGCGAAGGCTTGTTAGCCTAATGTATTATTTTTATTGAATTAATCTATCATACTTTTTGATAATAAAAAGCGTGATTCTTTGCACTACTGCACAAACTCTGTACATCCTGTCATATTGCGCTATAGTGTCGCCGCAGGTCGAGTGAGGCGCATTGGCCTGCATGAAATTAATTGAGGAGTTCCTATGGCAAAGCTTAAAGAGACTAGCGTGCTCGAACATGAAAATGGTCGCGGCACTATTACCGACAACGCACTCAAGGCAGTGGTGACTAGCTCATTGTTTAGAATGCGCACCGAAAAGCCGAAAAAGGGCAAAGGGTCTTACAACCGTAAAGCAGCAAACCGAAAGGGGTATCAGCACAGGGGCGATACCCCTTTCGACTTTATGGGAGTTTGCCTTGCTGGAGCCTAGCGTTGAAGCCTTAACTTTGCTCGCGCTGATTTGTTTATCCCTTATCTCTGCTCGATTTCTCTTTGATTCTTATCCTGTAAACCTTTAACGCGCCATTCTCGAACTTATTCCTCGACTTATCTGCTCTGCCATTTGCTGCCGATATCCTTCAATGCCTATCACTAGGTCGGTAACGTTTGCCCATAAAAAAGCGAGCCCCTTGACTATTAATATCAAGGGCTCGCTATTGATGCTTTTAATCCGGCGAATCGAATGCCGAGGACAAGCGCTTAGAGCGAATGCCTAAGCCTAGTGTTTAAGTCGAGTGCTTAAGCTTCGATATCATCTTCTGCATCGGCGTCGACTAACTCGGCCCACAGATCGTGCTCGTCCGAGTGAGTGATCACCGCGCGAACTAACATGCCGGGTTCGAGTTCGGTTTCACCGTTGATAAAGACCATGCCGTCGATTTCTGGAGCATCGGCGAAGCTGCGGCCAATCGCGCCTTCTTCGTCTACGTCATCGATCAGAATATCCATAGTGCGGCCAACGAAACGGGCTAAACGCTCGGCGCTGATCTCGGCTTGGACTTCCATAAATCTGTGGTATCTGTCTTCCTTCACGTCTTCGCTGATAAGTTCAGCGATGGTGTTGGCTACAGCGCCTTCTACTTCTGAGTACTTGAAGCAGCCTACGCGGTCGAGGCGCGCTTCACGCAGGAAGTCGAGTAGCATTTCGAAGTCTTCTTCGGTTTCGCCAGGGAAGCCCACGATGAAGGTTGAGCGGATCACCAAGTCTGGGCAGATTTCGCGCCAGCGTTGGATGGCTTCTAACTGACGGTCAACACGGCCTGGACGCTTCATCATCTTCAGGATGCGAGGGCTCGCGTGCTGCATTGGAATATCTAGGTATGGTAGGATTAAACCTTCGGCCATCAAGGGGATCAGATCGTCAACCCATGGGTATGGGTAGATGTAGTGTAAACGTACCCAAGCGCCCATCTTGCCTAATTGGCGGGCAAGGCTAGTGATGTCTTGCTTCACTGGCATACCGTTCCAGAAGTCGGTGCGGCCGCCCTTGTCTTTACCGTAGGCAGAGGTGTCTTGGCTAACGACTAAAATTTCTTGCACGCCTGATTCAACTAAGCGTTTCGCTTCATCTAAAACGCTACCTGCTGGGCGGCTGTCTAAATCGCCACGCAGTGCTGGGATAATGCAGAAGGTACAACGGTTATCACAACCCTCTGAAATCTTTAAATAAGCATAATGCTTAGGCGTTAACTTAACCCCAGTTTGTGGGATTAACGAGGTAAATGGGTTGTGCTCTGGTTTTGGCACGTACTTGTGTACATGCTTTAACACGGCTTCGTAGCTGTGTGGGCCCGTGATTTCGAGCACGTCAGGGTGCACTTCACGGATTTGGTTTTCCTTGGCGCCTAAACAGCCGGTCACGATCACTTTGCCGTTTTCTTCTAGGGCTTCGCGCACCGCATCTAAGGATTCTTCAACCGCCGCATCGATAAAGCCACAGGTGTTGACGATAACCAGATCGGCATTGTCGTAGCTGTTGGTGACTTCATAGCCGTCGATGCGTAATTGGGTCAGAATGCGCTCTGAGTCCACTAGGTTTTTTGGGCAACCCAAAGACACGAAACCGATGCGATTCCCTGTAGCAGTAGAATCAGCACTCGCTGCTTCTAATGTCTTGGCTGGGGTCTCAAGCGTGGTTGTTTGCTTAGGATTAAAAGTTTCAACTGTCATGGTGTCTCGCTGATGCTGATAAAAGAGCGCCGTAAAAAGAGCGCGGATTATACCTGAAGTGATTAAAAGGTACAGTGTCTTTGGGTGAAAAGTGTACAGCCAAGAGAGCGTTTCTACCAGTTGCGGCGCGGCAGAGTCCGTAGCTTAGTTATCCCGCCGCATTTCATCTTGAGTGAATGGCTTTACGGTTTGAATGGCGCAGTGCACAGCCGCTCGGCGCCGATTTAAAAAATTTTCAAAAAAATTAACCCTTTTTATTTTTGCCTGCGTTTATAGGGGTAGTTTGCATGATGCGTGGCTATCGCAACGGACGATAAATGGTGCTGTTACATATTGGTACTTACACCTTGGGATAGGGAGTCGTACTTTTAGTCGATAGCCGCCGCGTCAGAACCACGGCAGTCTCGCCTTAAATGATTTAGTTGGAGTTAACAATGAAGCATTCTCTTTTAGCTGTATTAGTGGCTGGTGGTCTTTTTTCAGGTGTGTTTACCGCGAAGGCGATGGCCGCCGACGTAGATTTTCCCCATATCGAAACCATGGGCGTGAGCCAAATTCAGGTTGAGCCGGATATGGCAGAGCTTAATGTCGAAGTCGCCGTTACTGAGAAAGAGGCCAAGGCCGCCAAGGATAATTCGGATGCCGCAGTGGCGAAATTTATCGCCCGTTTAACCGCCGCGGGCATTACCAAGGAACAAATCCAAAGCGCTAACTTAAATCTGCAGCCGCAATATGTGTATGCCCAAGATAAGGCGCCAGAGCTAAGTGGTTATACCGCGAGTCGCCAAATCACAGTCACCATTAGTGATTTAGCCCGCTTAAATACGATTTTGGACTCCGCCTTAGAGGAGGGGATCAACAGGGTCAATAATATCGCCCTTAAGTCGAGCAAAGAGGCCGAGTATGTGGCCAAGGCGCGCCAAGCGGCCATTGTCGATGCTAAACAAAAAGCCGAAAGCTTAGCCAAGGGATTTGGGGAGAACTTAGGTAAGGTGTGGCAAATTCGTTATTACGATCAACGCCCTGTGCAGCCCGTGATGTTACGTATGAATGCCAAGGCCGATGCCATGGGCGCCGCCGAAAGCTATCAATATGGCCAAGTGACTATCGAAGATAGAGTCGAAGTGGTTTATAAACTCAAATAAAACCGCGATGTGAGTATGACTCTCAATCACTCTGGGCTGCTCAACTGAGCAGCCCATTTTTTATCCTAGTTTGCTGTTTTATTGAATAAAATGGATTCTCGCGTTTTACTCTCGACTCTAGGGCGGAATTGCGTGTATCGGTTCTTAGCCAACTGATATATGATGCGCCACCCTTAATTGCCTATGGCTCCTGTTTGCCGCTATGTCTTCTAACGCGCTTTATACCGATCTCTCTGGTTATTACGATCTCATGTGCTCCGATATCAACTATCAACAACAGAGTGCGAGCATCCATCGATTGCATCAGTTCTTAGGCAATAATGGCAAGCAACACCTCGATTTAGCCTGTGGCACTGGCCCGCATGTAAGGCATTTTATCGATCTAGGTTATCAGTGTCGTGGCCTTGATATTAATCAACCCATGCTCGATATGGCCATGCGTCGCTGCCCTGAAGCGCAGTTTAATCTACAGGATATGACCGCCTTTTATCTCGAGCAGCCAGTGGATTTAATTACCTGTTTTTTATATTCCATCCATTACAGTGCGGGTATCGAGCGCCTTAAAAGTTGTATCGCCAGTGTGCACCGCGCCCTGAATGACGGCGGGATATTTTGTTTTAACTCGGTTGATAAGCACCGCATCGATAACCGCTTATCGATTAAGCATTTTGCCGAGTTTGAGGGACACCATTTTGCCTTTGAATCTGGCTGGCATTACAGTGGTCAAGGCGAAAACCAGTCATTAAACCTGAGTATTGCAAAGAGTCAGCAACCTTTTACTCAACTCACTGATTTCGAAGGCGATACTTCTCTGCATCAGACTGAGTTATGGCAAGACCAACATACTATGGTCGCGACCAGTTTCGCAGAGCTGCAAGCGTTACTCGCGCCATATTTTGAAGTACATATTTTTGAACACGATTATGAAAAAATCGTCCCATGGGATTTAAGCTCAGGTAATGCGCTGTTTGTCTGTGTGAAGATTTAACCTTAGGTTGAAGGTGGCAACTTTTTTACTTTCATCAGTCTTCTTTAGCTTATTTAGACTGTTGATGGTTTCTTTATAAAGTCAAAGTCAAAGTCAAAGTCAAAGTCGTGGGGCTTCATCTCACACTTGTTTATGTCGATGTATTGTCATAGCGGCCTAACGGCCGAGGTGAATCAAACTCGTGGGGCTTCATTTCACACTTGTTTATGTAGATGTATCGTCATAGCGGCCTAACGGCCGAGGTGAATCAAAGTCGTGGGGCTTCATTTCACACTTGTTTATGTAGATATATCGTCATAGCGGCCTCACGGCCGAGGTGAATCAAAATCGTGGGGCTTCACCCCACACCCGACCAAGGAGGACTGCTCGTCCTATCCTCCTTGGATTCTCCAAGACGCCCCAACGGAGTTGAAAGCCCCTTGTGCTCATAGCCAAATTTGCTATCGCTTCCGAAGGATGCGTCCCTGCACCTGCGAAAGCTAGCTTGCCATCCATGGCAAGACTCACGCAATTTGTCTATTCGCCCTGCGGCAACTCCGAGGGGAGGGTGAACTTCTCTGAACTCGGCGTTTGCCGTTAATCCCAAAAGAGTTATGCCTGTCCAATCTTTTAATGTGCTATTTTCGACTAAACTTTTGCAACATCTTATTAAAGTCGACTACAGAAGTTCCTCCAGATGTTCGAGATAGACTCATAGACTTTGCTGACTGGCTTACAACCCAATTAGCACAACCTTTTGGCAGTTGACTTGAATAAAATTCATACAGCGTGTTGTGACCAAATTTACTTTCAAGCTCTGATATAACAGCCATTATATGGTTGTAAACAACTTTGCCAAATTCTAGAGCTTCATCCACTGATGGAATATAACCTTTATGAATTACATTGTTTCTAAAGCCTCGATCTTTGCTACTTAGTTCAGGTGGTAATTCACCTAGCGATGATAAATAGAGGTAAGTAAAAGCCCCTAGTTGCCTTTCAGATTGATTTGAAACTGTTTTCCAAGCCTGATCTGCCAGCTTTGAAGTAACGCCAGTGTTTACCATTTGAAATTTAATGAAGAATTCATAAAACCGCTCCAATGAGCTAGAAAACGATGAAACGGACTCGCGCGTATAGCCATCTCCCAAAGCATTCATGCCTAAGTCGTATAAGATTTCATATTTAGCCGCACTTAATACAACTGAATAATCATGACCTTGAGGACATTTAATTTCATGTACTCCGCTATCGTGAAGCATGTGAGGTGTAAGTCTAAAACTTAAGGTTTGAGTACTACTTTTATCAAATGCTTCTCGCATACAATAAGGGCAAGTGTGATTAATCCTCATGGGATGCCTCTAAATTTATAACGATTGTCTAGTGCGCACGCGTACAATGTCTGCTCGTTTATTTTGTGCATTTTTCATAATTATTTGAATATATAAGATAGAATATGCATATTGTTTTTTCAGTCAATCGAAGACCACACCAAAGCCTCAGAAGTACACCTTCCCCTGCGAAGTTGCCGCGGGGCGTTGGAATAAATTGCGTGAGTCCGGTCATGGATGACCGGCTAGCTTTCGGGGTACAGGATGTACCATCGGAAGCGATAGCAATTTATCCATAAGACCAAGGCTAGTCTCTAATGCATGTAACTTCGCTAGGGGCGGCAAGGGAGATCCAAGAGGGAATTGCTGTTGATCCCCTCTTGGTCGGGTGTGGGTTGAAGACCCACGACTTTGATTTTGTTTTTTAAAATAATCAAACGAAGTTTGATGAAAACAAAAAAGGCGCCTAAGCGCCTTTTCTACATTCTGGGGTTAAGGAAAAACTCCCTACCTCATCGAAATCTGATTAAACAATCAGATCATACTCTTCACGTAGGATCTTAATAATATCTGCCTTTGGATTGGCTGGCAGCGGAATTGCCGCGCCAGTTACCTTCTCGGCGATGCCGGTGTAAGTGCGTGACACATCCATCATGGCCTCTAATGGCAGGGCATTATCACGGGCGAGGGCTTCGCGCTCTGGCATTCTGTCTTTGTTGAGCAGAATATCCGGATCGGGGAAGTGGTTCAGCAGGAACTGACGGAAGCCTTCCTTAGAGTTTTCAAGGATTTTACCATCGCGGTAGGCGGCGCCGTCCCAAATGCGGGATGAATCTGGGGTGCCTACTTCATCCATATAGATCAGTTTTGAGTTGCCGTTTTTATCAGTCACATAACCAAACTCGAACTTGGTATCCACAAACACTTGGTCAAGGTCGGCCAGCGCTTTAGCGATCACCTTAAAGCCATCTTTTAACAGCTTCTCGTACAGGTCGATATCTTCTACCTTTTCAAAACCAAAGGCTTGATAGTTGGCTTCGATATCGCTGCGACTGATGTTCACATCGTCCTGCGCGGGCACACCGGGAATACCGGTTAAGATGCCTTTGGTCGAAGGAGTGATCAGCAAATCTGGCAGCTTTTGATCTTTCTCTAAGCCTTCTGGCAGTGTGATACCGCAGAATACGCGCTCGCCCTTAGAGTAGGCGCGCCACATTGAGCCAGTAATGTATTGGCGGCAAATGGCCTCGACTTTAATCGGACGGGCTTTTTGGACTATCCAAACGAAGGGATGCGGAATATCTAAAATGTGGCTGTCGGCTAAACCGTTTTCGGCAAATAACTTAAACCAATGATTAGAAATGGCATTTAATGCCGCGCCTTTACCAGGAATGCCTTTTAATCCGCCTTCACCGTGGAAGATGCAGTCGAAGGCTGAGATACGGTCGCTAATCACCATAATGGCAAGTGGCGTATCTTCGGGCACATTGTAGCCCTTGGTTTGAATTAAACGGCGGCTGTCGGCGTCGGTTAGCCAGTAAACGCTACGTACCTTGCCGCTATGGACTGGGCTGTCGGTGCGGATGGGTAAATCGTTGTTTACGGCTAATACGGAATCAGCAAGACTCATGACGAGTATTCCTTTGGATAGAGAGTGTAGGGACGAGTTTTTTATTCGTTGCGGTGTGCTTAAGCTGTAAATGCTTTGCCACCTTTTTATTATTGACCAACAGCTTATCGCTAAGTGCGCACAAGAGATTGGTGAGGTTAAAACGTAAAGCGAATAGGATATTTTCGGGCGATAGGCAGGAGAGAGAAGGTCGGGATAAGGGGTAAAAATAGCACGCAGAGCAAGGTTGGCGCCAGAGAGAATCTGGTCTGTTCAAGCGGGGAAACCCCGTGCCATTTTGCTCGAAAAGGCTAACCATTAATCCGAGAGAACCTTGTTAGACAGCCGCGAAAAGTGGCGCCATTTTACCTTTATTCGCAAAATTTTCCACGGCTATTTATGCACATCTGTGCGGCGTGTCGGGGGAAATTGGGGAGGGGAGCAATGCGGCGGCTGAAAATACTTTCCATGAAACCCGAGTAGAGGAATCGCGAAGCTTGAGTTTATAGTGTGACTCGCTAAGCCTTAGAATGGTATTAATCCCAATATAGGCATGCAGTTAGCTCTGTAAATCGGGTTAGCATAGGCGGTCTGAATAAAGGTCGTGGCTAAGCACGATATACAGCGTTGCCTTTGCGTTAACGCCCATTTTTTGTGAATTGAAAAACACAGTTTGCCCATCAGCCCTTAGCCTAAGGCAGGGGGGGCACAGTAGGGGTAGTCAATGACAGATGTAAAAACGCCGATGATGGCGCGCGCCGCATCCGAGGGGCGATATTTTTTCTCGCAGCAATTTATCGCCTTGGCAGAAAGCCAAACCCAGTGGCAGGAGTTGGAGTTTGAAGAGTGCGAGTTCCACGATTGCCAGTTTAGCGATAGCACATTCCGTAACTGTAAGTTTATCGATTGCCGTTTTGTGGGCTGTAATTTGAGCCTGCTCAAGGTGCCCTTAAGCCAATTTAACGGCGTGCGTTTTGAAGAATGTAAGTTGGTCGGCATAGATTGGACCCGCGCCGCTTGGCCGAGATTATCCTTTGCGGCGCCTTTTAGCTTTAGCACCTGCATCCTAAACGACTGCTCTTTTATGGGGCTTCAGCTCGATGAAATGGTGCTCGAGGGTTGTAAGGCGCAGGATGTGGATTTCCGTGAGGGCAAGTTTAATCGCGCCAACTTTAGTTACAGCGATTTTCGCCACAGCTTATTTGGCCGCACCGAGTTGATGGAGGCGGATTTCTCCGAGGCGACCGATTACGATATCGATATTTTTAACAATAAAATCAAGGGCGCTAAGTTTAGTCGCGACGAAGCGATTCGCTTATTAAATGGCTTAGAGATCACCTTGGTTGACTAACTCCCTTAGGCATTGGCCTTGCTTATGCCTTACTCCCTTTCCACCTTTCCCCTGTGACGACTGGGCGAAACACTTATCTCAAACTCTCTGCGCACGCGGCCATTCTAAATATGGGAGTGGCTTTTGAGGGTTTTTGAGAACTTTTTAGCTTATCAAAGCCGCGAGCCTGTGCGCAGGCTTAGTACAGGCTTAGTACAGGCTTAGTACAGGTTTAGGCAAAACAGGCTTATTGATCTTATTCACGATTTTTTAGAACAATTTTAACTTTTAGTTGCCGCAGATCACACTCAACTTGGCCATGTGGTTTACCACAATATCCGCCTCTCCCTTTCGGGATAACAATCACCCTGAAACAGCAAAATGCCAGCGTTTCTTAAGGCATTGGCACTAATAACTAAAAACCTGTGAGCGAATTTAGTCTTTAACCGCAGTGGTAAGTCAAAGCCTAAGTTTGCGTGTGCCAAGTGGTGCATTAGGGTGGATGAGTGTGATGGAGGTAACCATGATTGAGCTTAATAGGCGAACCTTTTTAAAGGGCGCAGGGGCCAGCGGTGCAACATGTGCATTGGCTAGCCTGTTGCCGGGCAGCTTAGCGGCATTAGAGAGCAAGCAGCTAAAGGGAATGGGCAAAGACATTGCCAGTATCTGTGAGATGTGTTCGACCCGTTGCCCGATTTCAGCGCGGGTGATTGAAGGTAAAAACGTCTTTATCAGCGGTAATAAGGCGGCTAAATCCTTTGGCGGTAAAGTCTGTGCCCGCGGTGGTGCTGGTCATAGTTTGCTGTACGATCCACAGCGGATTGTTAAACCGCTAAAACGGGTTGGCGAGCGTGGCGAGGGTAAATGGGCTGAAATCAGTTGGGATGAAGCCTATCAACTGATTGCCGATAATCTCACTAAAATCAAGCAAGCTCACGGCCCAGAGGCGGTAGCGTTTTCCTCAAAATCTGGCTCGCAAGAAAAACACTTATTCCACCTCGCCACGGCGTTTGGTAGCCCAAATACCTTTACCCATGCATCTACTTGCCCCGGCGGTTATGAAATTGCTGCTATGGCCATGTTTGGCACTAAGGTGAAACGCGATTTAAGTAACTCAAAATACATTATTAACTTCGGCCATAACCTGTACGAAGGTATCAACATGTCCGAAACCCGTGGCATGATGGCGGCGCAAATGGATAAAGGCGCCAAGCTGGTGGTGTTCGAGCCAAGATTCTCAGTAGTTGCCGATAAAGCCGATGAATGGTACGCGATTCGTCCTGGTACCGACGTGGCCGTCGCTTTAGCCTTATGCCATGTATTGATTGAAGAAAACCTTTACGACAAAGCCTTTGTTGAGCGTTATGTCGAAGGCTTTGACACCTTTGCCGCTGAAGTAAAAGCCTATACTCCTGAGTGGGCCGAAACGATCTCCGATGTGCCCGCTAAAGATATTCGTCGTATTGCCCGTGAATATGCGGCTAAAGCGCCCCATGCTGTGGTGGATTTTGGTCACAGAGCCACCTTTACCACCGAAGAGTTTGAAATGCGCCGCGCGCTTTACGCTGCCAACATCTTGATTGGTAACATCGAACGTAAAGGCGGGATCTACCTAGGGCAAAAGCCTAGTGATTATAACAAGCTCGCCGGTGAAAATGTGGCCCCCGTGCTGGGTAAGCCCGGCGTAAAAGATATGCCAAAGCCTGCGGCAAAACGTATCGACCAAGTGGAAGAACAGTACGCCATGATGTGGTCTGCGGGCGGGATTTATCAAACCGTCCTCGATGCGACCTTAAGCGCGGTGCCTTATCAGTTACATGGCTGGGTGATGTCCCGTACTAACCCAATGCAAACCATGACCGACAGAGCGCGAGTGGTCGAAGCCTTGAAAAAGCTCGACTTTGTTGCCGTGTGCGATGTGTATATCAGTGAAACCGCGGCCTATGCCGATGTGATTTTACCTGAGTCTACCTACCTTGAGCGTGATGAGGAAATCGCTGACAAGTCCGGTAAAAACCCTGCCTACTATGTGCGCCAACGGGTGGTTGAAACCCTAGGCGACACTCGTCCGTCATGGCAAATATTTAAGGATATTGGCCACAAACTGGGGCTAAGTGAATTCTATCCATGGGAAAACATGGAGACCCTGCAACTGTTGCAGGTAAACCGCGACACAGAGCTGCTGCGCCGGATCAAAGACGAAGGTTTTGTCAGCTTCGGTAAGCCGATTATGTTGCGTGAACCTAAAATGGTGGCCGAATTTACCAAGGCCTATGCCAATGCCAAACCTGCGGATGAAGACGGCACCTACGGCAGTTTACTCAGCTTTAAAACCCCAAGCGGCAAGATTGAATTGACCTCCGCCAAGGTTGAAGCCATGGCGCCAGGACGCGGCGTCATTAAGTTCCGCGAAGTGCAGCTTAAAAAGCCAAATGAACTCTACTTTATCCAAGGTAAGGTGGCGGTGCATACCAATGGCGCGACCCACAATGTGCCCATGCTGGCGAATTTGATGTCGGATAACGCTGTATGGGTTCATCCAGATACTGCGAGTAAATTAGGCATCAGCAATGGTGACCCTATCCGCTTAACCAGCAGCGTAGGTACAGAAGAAGGCCATGCGTTAGTCACCCCGGGCATTCGCCCCGATACCGTGTTTGCTTATATGGGCTTTGGCTCTAAAAACAAAGAGTTGGTTAGAGCGACAGGCAAAGGTATCCACTGCGGAAACTTACTGCCCCACGTTACCGCACCTGTGTGTGGCATGACGGTACATACCACTGGCGTCACGCTGGCAAAACGCTAATTGGAGGCTCAAATGACGAAAAGATATGTGATGGTGCACGATGAGAACAAGTGCATCGGCTGCCAAGCCTGTAACGTGGCTTGCCGCAGTGAAAACGGCGTTCCAGAAGGGGTGACCCGTTTGCAGGTGAGAGTCGAAGGGCCCTATGGCGAAATGCCCAATCTGCATTTTAAGTACCACAGAGTGTCTTGCCAGCAGTGTGAAGATGCGCCCTGTGTGAAGGTGTGTCCAACGGGCGCGGCCTATGTGGGCGAAGATGGCATTGTCTCCATCCACGGCGACAAGTGTGTGGGTTGTATGTACTGCGTGGCGGCGTGTCCCTACAAAGTGCGTTTTATGAATCCCGAAACCAAAGTGGCTGACAAGTGTAACTTCTGTAAGGACACGCGTTTGGCCCGGGGTGAAGAGCCTGCCTGTGTGACGGTGTGCCCGACTGATGCCTTGGTGTTTGGCGATGCTAACGATCCACAAAGTGAAGTGGCCACATTGCTCAACACTAAGATCACTTACCAAGATAAGACCCATTTAGGCACTAAACCTAGGGTATATCGCGTTCCTACCAAAAGAGGGGGGATTTGATTATGAACAATACTTGGGGCGATATGGCGCAATATGATCCCGTCACTTGGCACTGGGTCATCGCCGTGTATCTGTTTATGGCGGGTTTATCCGCCGGAAGTTTGCTGATTGGTATCGGTTTGCGTTGGTTTAATCAAGAAAAAATGCAAGTTGAGAGCAATATCCTCAAGGCCGCGGCGATTATTGGCCCTGTGGCAATCAGCTTAGGCTTGGCTTGTTTAGTGTTTGATTTAACTAAGCCTTTCCACTTCTGGTTGATCTTAATTAACTACAACTTCCAGTCCGTTATGGCGATTGGGGTATTAGCGCTGCTGGCTTACTCACCCTTGGCATTTGCCTACGCGATTTTAGTACTGCGTGACGATTTGCCAAAGTGGGGCTTAGGTTTCCTCGCGCCTATCGCTAAGCTGCTGATGCCCTTTAGAAAGCTGATTGAAGTGCTATTGTTTGTCCTCGCCATTGGTGTGGGCGCTTACACAGGCTTCTTAATCTCGGCGATGAATGCCTATCCGATGCTAAACACTGCTGTATTGCCTGCACTGTTCTTGGTATCTGGTTTATCAGCGGGTGCGGCGGCCAATGCGGTGCTGGCGCTGGTGATGTTCAAAACCGATAGCCACGACAAGACCTTAGCTAAAATGCATGGCTTAGAATTGCCTGTGATGGCAATCGAAATCATGTTCCTGTTTATGTTGTTCTGCGCCTTGTACTTTAAGGGCGGAGCGGCGGCTGCGGCGCTGGCATCACTCACCTCTGGCGTGTGGGCAAGCGTATTCTGGATTGGTGTCGTGGGGATTGGCTTTGGTGTGCCATTGCTATTTATGCTGCTTCCCGCAGCGACTCGCCACACTAAGGGCGCAATGATTATGGTGGCCTGTGCCAGCTTAACCGGCGTGCTCGCCCTGAGACACTTTATTGTGTATGCAGGCCAAAGTTACTTAAGCTAACGTATTGATGCTAGCGCAATAAGTATCACTTAAATGCGATTAAGTGATGCTCGAATGGATGACAGCTCGTATCCACAGCAACAAAAAGCACCGTTAAACGGTGCTTTTTTTATGGCTGCGATTGGCTGCAATTGGCATGAGGTTATTGCGGTAATAACTCAATCACTGATTTGACCGTGAGCACTAAGGCGCTGATAGCACAGAGCGCTAAGGTCGCCATCTTGGTCTTATGTTTATCCACATTTCCCACCAGTTTGCCCGCCACGAGATAGCCTAAAAAGACCGAGGGCAATAGCATTAGCGACAGCCAAAAGTGCTTGATTTCGAGTAGGCCCGTCACACCAAGAATCGCCAAGGCAATGGTCGAACTAAAGATAAAGAAGGCCGATAACGCCGCGCGAAACTGCGAAGCATCCTTACCCGCCAATAAAATCGCCATCGGCGGACCACCAATGGCGGCGATATTGCCAAAGATCCCCGAGACGACTCCCGCGCCAAACAGAGTCGCTTTGTTCACCGGCAGGCTGAATTTATACAAACTGAGCACCACGGCAACCGTCACAATCGCGGCAATTGCTAAACCAAGAATCGGCTGCGGCGCAAACAGTAATAGGCTGGCACCGATAAAGCCACCGGGCACCCGACCGATGAGCGCGTATTGCAAGCCATTGAATTCTAAATGGCCGCGTTCACGCAATAGGGTGAGTAGCGCGATGGAAAATCCCATCACAATCACGGGGGCGGGCACTAATTGGGGATCGACGATATACAGCAACGGACTGGCGACCACGGCTAAGCCAAACCCAATCAGACTCTGGGTGAGGGCACCTAAAAACACAATCACAGACGCAATAGCAAGCGTTTGTGGATCGATCAAGGAGAACATAGGATTCCATCAAAACAAAATAGGGATCGTTACTTTAACCCACCACGCCGGATGAGTATTAACGATCCCTAATAATTAGTTACGGCAGGATTATGGACGCTTAAGCGTTATTCCATGTCTTCCCACTCGATCCCCATTTCGTCCATCAACCGCTTCGCTTCAGCGGGGATGCTGTCTGGGCACTCTTTCGACAGATCGGCATCATCAGGCAGAGGCTGGCCGGTGTAGGCATGCAAAAATGCTTCGCACAACAGTTCGCTATTCGTTGCGTGGCGCAGGTTGTTGACCTGACGACGCGTACGTTCATCCGTGAGGACTTTTAGCACTTTGAGCGGAATAGACACAGTAATTTTCTTTACTTGTTCATTCTTCTTGCCATGTTCAGCATAGGGGCTGATGTATTCCCCATTCCATTCAGTCATTGACTCACCTGTTATAACGCTAAATTCGGGGCAGATTTTAAACCCTTACAGATTACAGTCAAATTATTGCTACTATTTCTTAGCGATTGCAAACAGATTTCTTTATGTTTAGACGTCTAAACGTCTTAACGCCTATTGACGATACCACTGGGCTTAGGTACATTTAGACGTCCAGACATCTCTTTGCGAACTTAGGAGTTCCCGATGACCGCAGGCAAATTAGTGACCGAGCGTCAATTAGCCACATTGGCAGTGCGTCAGGGTATCGAAAGCGATACTCAATATGGCGCCGTGGTGCCGCCAATTTACCTGTCGACGAATTACGCCTTCGATGGTCATAAAAATCCTCGCGAATTTGACTACAGCCGTTCCGGCAATCCTACTCGCAGCATCTTAGGCGATGCCTTAGCTAAGCTGGAAAAGGGCGCAACCGGTGTAGTGACTTGTACTGGCATGGCAGCCATTACCTTAGTGACCACTTTACTGGGACCAGATGATTTACTGGTGGTGCCCCACGATTGTTACGGTGGCTCTTACCGTTTATTCACCAACCTCGCGAAAAAAGGCCAATTTAAACTGCTGGTGGTCGATCAAACCGACAGCCAAGCACTTGAGCAAGCGATTGCCCGGCAACCTAAGATAGTGTGGATTGAAACCCCATCCAACCCATTACTGCGGGTGGTTGATATCGAAGCTATTGCCAAGGCAAGTCATGGTGTGGGCGCGTTAGTGATAGTGGACAATACTTTCCTGTCGCCGATTTTGCAGCAACCGCTATTGCTCGGCGCCGATATCGTTATCCACTCCACCACTAAGTACATTAATGGCCATAGCGATGTGGTGGGCGGCGCGGTGATCGCCAAAGACCTTCAACTCGGTGAGACCTTACATTGGTGGTCGAACACCTTAGGCTTAACCGGTTCTGCCTTTGACAGTTATCAAACCCTGCGCGGCCTGCGTACTTTAGCTGTGCGCATTCGTGAGCACCAACGCAATGCCGAGCGTATTGTGGAGTTACTGAGTAACAGCCCAGTCGTGAGTAAAGTGTATTACCCAGGTCTTGCTGATCATCCAGGCCATGCCATTGCCGCCAAGCAACAAAAAGGTTTTGGCGCTATGCTGAGTTTTGAGCTTAAGGGCGGCGAGGCCGAAGTGGTCGCCTTTTTAGATGCGTTAAGTTTATTCAGCGTGGCGGAAAGTTTAGGCGGCGTCGAGAGTCTCGTAGCCGTGCCCGCGACCATGACCCACAGAGCGATGGAGCCGCAGGCACGTTTTGAAGCTGGTATTAAAGACACCCTATTACGTTTGTCGGTTGGTATTGAAGATGCCGACGACTTAGTTGCAGATATTCAAGCAGGATTGGCCGCCGTAGCGGCTTGTCAGTAGAGGAATTCGAGATGGCACGTTGTCACTTACATAAATTTGGTGGTTCCAGCTTAGCCGATGCCGATTGTTATCGCCGAGTCGCCCATATTCTGTTAACCCATGGTCATAGTGATGATCTGGTGGTGGTGTCTGCTGCGGGTAAAACCACAAACTTTTTATATAAATTATTGTCCCTGCGCGATAGTAATCAATTATGGCAAGAAGAGTTACAAGTCCTTATCAGCTATCAGCAAGGCTTGATTGAGCAGCTGTTATCCAATGAGCAAGCGCGGGATCTGCGTGAGCGTTTAACCACGGATAAAGCCCAGTTAATCAGTCTATTATCTTTAGATTCCCGTAACGACTACCAAATTAGCCATGTGGTGAGCTTTGGTGAGCGTTGGTCGGCGCGCCTGATGGCGGCGCTGCTGCGTGAATCGGGTGTGGCCGCAAGCCACGTGGATGCCTGTTCGATTCTTGTGGCCGACGAGGCCGCCGTACCGCAAATCCGTGTGCAAGAATCCCGCGCCAAAGTGCAAGCCTTACTGGCCGCGCATCCTAACGAGCGTTTAGTGATCACAGGTTTTATCTGTGCCAACGAGCGTGGTGATACCTTGCTATTGGGTCGCAATGGCTCTGACTTTAGCGCCAGCTTAATTGCCAGCCTTGCCGACATTGAGCGCGTGACCATTTGGACTGACGTTGAAGGGGTATTTAACGCCGATCCGAATAAGATCAACGATGCGAAATTACTCAAGAGCATGTCCCTCGCCGAAGCAGACCGCTTGGCGCGTTTAGGCTCGCCTGTTTTGCATTCGCGCACTTTGCAGCCGCTGTTTAACACTGAGGTGAGCCTAGCCGTACGTTCAAGCTACGCCTCCCATACCGATTTTACCCTGATTGCTCCCCACAGCTCCTCGGCGAGTGCGCCTGTGGTGACTAACCTGAATGCCGTGGTGTTATTTGGCTTTAAGATCGCGGGCGATGTAGCCTGTCTGCTCGAGCAATTAGTCGAAGCAGGGTTAACGCCACTGGCCCATTGGGTATCGGCGCATCAACGACTCGAGCTTGCTTATACCGCTGAAAACCAAAAACAAGTACAAAAGTTATTGGATGCGCAGGCCGAAGCCCTCGGCATTAAAGATCTGCAAATTAATACCGAACTCGGTTTAGTAGCGCTTGTGAGTGCCGATGCCGAGCATTATCGCCGCAGCTTTGCCCGTTTACTGAGCCGTGACGCTAAGCCCTTGTTCAGTGGTGATTTAAGTCTGGTGACCTTAGTGCCACAGTCGCAGGTTAATCTGCTGACGCAAAAAGTGCATCGCCGCTGCGCCGGTCCACGTAAACGCATTGGCGTATTGCTGCTGGGTGTTGGCAATATTGGCGAGGCGTGGGTGAAGCTGTTTAAGTCAGTTTCTCCCTCGCTGAATCAAGAGCTTGAAGCGCGTGTCGAGCTTGTCGGCTTGGTGAGTTCCAGCAAAGCCCTGATCAAGTCTACGGCTGTGGATTTGGAAAACTGGCAGCAGGAATTTGATGCCCAGGCAACACCTTGGCAATATGAGCACTTATTCGAACAATTAGAACAACTTAACTGCGACGAACTGATTGCATTAGATATCAGTGCTAGCGCCAGTTTAACCCTACAATACCCAGAGTTTTTCGAGCGCGGCATCCATATGGTCAGCGCAAACAAACTGGCGGGTTCTGGCCCGCTGCCGTTCTACCGCGAGCTGAAGGAGCAACTCGGTTATCGCCGTCTATTCTGGCGCTATAACGCCAGCTGCGGCGCGGGTTTACCTATCCAGCACGCCTTAAACGATTTGCGTAACAGCGGCGATACTGTTGAGGCCGTCGGCGGGATTTTCTCTGGTACCCTGTGTTGGTTATTCGAGAAATACGATACCAGCAAACCCTTCTCGGAATTAGTGGTTGAAGCGCGTGGCCTCGGCATTACTGAACCCGATCCCCGCGACGATCTTTCTGGGCGCGATATGCAGCGCAAGTTGCTGATTTTAGCCCGTGAAATCGGTCTGGAAATCGAGCTTGAAGATATTGAGCTGCGCTCCCTAGTGCCTGCCCATTTAGCGGATATTCCGTTGGAGCAATTCCTTGCCCGTATCGGTGAGCTAGATGATGAATTATTGCAGCAATATGGCGCAGCAGCGGAACAAAACAAAGTGCTGAGATATGTCGCCTCCTTGGATAATAGCGGCGCAGTCCTTAAAGCCGAGGTGGGATTACAGTGGATTGATGCGAGCCACCCCTACGCCAACCTCACGCCCGGTGACAATGTGTTTGTGATCCGCTCAGCTTTCTACCAAGGTAATCCGCTGATTATCCGTGGACCGGGTGCGGGCCGTGAGGTGACGGCCGCGGCGGTGCAATCGGATCTGACGCAGATCTGCCGCGATCTGCTGCAAGAGTAGTCATAAACCCCGACACTTGAAGAACTTAACCCCGTATCTTCAAGCTGATTCGGGCAATATTCATAGACGTAAAGGACTCATTCGAGTCCTTTTTTTATTTTTAGCCTAAAACCACCTACTTCAGTAGGTGGTTATCATCATTTGAGGCTTTGCCTGTATACCTACCCATGTTAAATGCATCTTTGATTTTTAGCGAAGTCAAAAGAGGCAAATAACATGAGTAGATACGAGCAAGCATCGCATGTGTTCTGGCGATGTCAATATCATATAGTCTGGACACCAAAGTACCGCTTTCGGATATTGAAAGGTAATGTCGGAAAAGAGGTTTATCGATGCATTCAGGTTTATTGCCATCAAATGGGATGCATAGTCATGGAGCTAAATGTTCAAGTTGACCATGTCCATTTAGTGGTGAAGGTACCTCCGAAGATATCTATATCGAATTTAATGGGGGCGTTAAAAGGTAAGATAGCGTTGAAAATATTCAGTAAATTTCCTTACCTACGTAAGAATAAACTTTGGGGAAATCATTTTTGGCAGAGAGGATACTTCGTCGATTCGATTGGAATTAACGAGGAAATAATCCGTAGATACGTTAGGCATCAAGAGAAAGTAGAGCGGCAAGAGCAGGGTCAACTTGCTCTTGAATAAAGGCCCCCTTTTAGGGGGTTAAAACAAAGCCACCTTCTTCAGAAGGTGGATTCTTTACTGGCGAGGATCAGAACTAAAATCAAGGTGGTCAACAAGGGATAAGAAAATGCCAAAAAGGGGGATTTTTTGGCTTGACTTAACGGCCAGTTTCTCTAGTATATGGACATATAGACGTCCAAACGTCCATATGGATTAAATTACTGCATTTATAAGTCGTACCAGCGCGATGGAGCGTCGCACTCGGGCGGTTGAGGAAATACACATGGCTTTTCATCACGCACAACATTCACATTCGCTAAACCAAAGTTTGTCTGAACTTAATGGCGATATTAATGTTTCTTTTGAGTTTTTCCCGCCATCAACCCCCGAAATGGAACAGATCCTGTGGAACTCTATCCGTCGTTTAGAGCCGCTGAATCCTAAGTTTGTTTCAGTGACCTATGGTGCCAACTCGGGCGTGCGTGACCGCACCCATGGTGTGATTGAACGTATTCAAAAAGAAACCAATCTGGTTGCTGCGCCGCATTTAACCTTAGTGGATGCCAGCGACGAAGAATTGTTAGATCTGGCGAAGCATTACTGGAAATCGGGGATCCGCGACATAGTGGCACTGCGTGGCGATTTACCAGCAGGTAGCCCGAAACCGACTCGCTTTGCGGCGGATTTAGTGCGCTTACTGCGCTCTGTGGCCGACTTTGATATTTCGGTTGCCGCATACCCAGAAGTGCATCCAGATGCGGCTAATGCTCAGGCCGATTTGATTAACCTCAAGCGTAAAATCGATGCCGGTGCGAGCCGTGCTATTACCCAGTTTTTCTTCGATGTGGAATCTTACCTGCGTTTTCGCGACCGCTGCGTTGCGGCGGGAATTGATGTCGAAATCGTGCCCGGCATTTTACCCGTGACTAACTTTACCCAGTTAAAACGCTTCGCGGGCATGACCAATGTGAGTCTACCGAGCTGGTTGCATAAGCAGTTCGATGGCCTAGAGAATGATGCGGGCACGCGTCAGCTGGTGGGGGCTAACGTAGCGATCGATATGGTCAAAGTATTATCCCGTGAAGGTGTTAAAGATTTCCACTTCTACACCCTTAACCGCGCAGAGCTGACCTATGCGATTTGCCATACCTTAGGGGTTCGCCCAAAGGCGGTATAACGCAGTAAACATCCATAAAAAACGCCGCTATTTAGCGGCGTTTTGTTTTTGGCTAGTGACTAATTCCTAAATCTTAAATTGGGAGAGCAGAGTCGTTAAGCGCATGGAAAGCTGCGCGAGTTCATCACCCGTCCGCGCGGTTTGCAGTGAAGTTACATTCGGAAAAATTGTTTTTAATCTCATAGGTTAATGAGATTAATGCCACTATCTTCTGCGTCTATTTCCCCCACACAAAGTGATATTACTACCGCCGTTTCATACCGTTTTGCGGATTTCGTGGCAGCGTGCACAGATCTTTTTTTCGTGGCGAATATTTACTTAGCCTGCTAACTAAGTATAATGCTTAGCAGGCTAAGTAAATGAGTAAGCATGATGCAGAAAGAATTAGAGCGATTAAAGGAGTTATCCCTAGCGGAACATTTAGGCCGCTTGCACCGACTATGGCGCACAGTGGCGGATGTGGAATTAGCGCCACTCGGGTTGACTCATCCTCGTTGGACGGCATTGTGGAAGTTATTGCGTCTGGGCGACAACGTGAGCCAGAAGGTGTTGGCGGATGCGCTGGAAATTGAATTAGCTTCTTTGATGCGCACGTTAGGGCAGCTTGAGGAGCAAGGTTTAGTCGAGCGTCACTGTTGCACTAAAGATAAGCGCGCCCGAATCGTATCGCTAACGCCCGCGGGAAAGGATGTATTAAAGCAAGTCGAAGCGCGGATTATTCAAGTGCGCGCAGAATTGTTGGCTGGGATCAGCGCCAGCGAGCTTGGTGAGTTTGAACGCATCATTAGCCTAATCAGTGATAACGCCTTAGCCAAGTTGGCTAAGAGCACAGAAATTCTTGAGTGAGAAATAAGATGACACCGGATCAACAATTTGCCCGCCTCGTAAAAATCGCCATGCTCGGTTTTGTGGCTGTGTTTGGCTATTTTATGTTTGCCGACGCAATGATGCCCTTGACCCCACAGGCCATGGCAACCCGTGTGGTGACTAAGGTGACCCCGCAGATCAGCGGCAAGATTCAAACCATTAATGTGAAGAATAACCAAGTGGTCGCCAAGGGCGATTTACTGTTTCAAGTTGACCCAGCACCCTTTGAGTTAGCCGTGTCTCAGGCAAAATTGGCCCTAGAGCAAGTGCGTCAGGACAATGCCGAGTTAGATGCTTCGTTGTTAGCCGCCAAGGCGGAAGTAAATGCCAGTACCACTACGGCTCAACTAAAACGTCGCGAAGCCAAACGTTTAGATGCACTGTATGCCACCCATGGTGTGTCGCAGCAGCAACGGGATCAGGCCGATAGTGATGCGGACGCCGCCGAGGCGAATTTGTTAGCCGCTAATGCTCGCCTCGATAAACTCAAAGTCAGTCGTGGCCTCTATGGCGAAGAAAACCTAAGGGTGCGCCAAGCGAAAAATGCCTTAGAGCAAGCTGAGCTGAACCTGTCTTACACCCAAATTCGTACCGACCAAGATGGGGTGGTGACCAACCTGCAACTCGAAGTGGGCAGTTTTGCCGCAGTAGGCCAGCCGCTACTCGCCTTAGTCTCTGATAAATTAGATATTATTGCCGACTTTCGTGAAAAGACCTTACGTGGCGTTAACGCATCTTACCCTGCATTAATCGCCTTCGATGGTGAGCCAGGCCGGTTATATCGCGCCCAAGTGAGCAGTGTCGATGCCGGTGTGAGTGCGGGGCAGTTTGATGCCAATGGCCGCTTAGCGGCGCCGCAGGAGTCGGACCGTTGGGTGCGCGATGCGCAGCGCTTAAGACTACATTTAGTGTTAGACGATGATGCGATGAATAATCTGCCAGCAGGTGCGCGTGCCACTGTGCAATTACTGCCTGACAATACGCTGTTTAGCCTGCTAGCCAAGGTGCAGATTAAGGTCATTAGCCTGCTCCATTACATCTATTAATCTCAAGGCCATTCGCATGTTGTTACGCCACAACCCTTTAACCACCAATGATTTACGCCAGTGTTTGCGGATTGCCACTGGCGGCACCATTGGCTTTACCCTCTGTAAGCTCTTTGGGTGGAGTAATGGGGTGTTTTTTACGGTAACCCCAATGTTATTGCTGGGACTCGTCCCTGTGATGAGTGGCCATGCGATGCGGCAGTTGCTGGCTTCATCAGCCATGGCTGGGCTTGAAGTCGGTTTACTCGGAGGTTTCTTCGGTAGTCACCCCGGATTGATGACGCCGATTGTCTTTTTACTGTTTTTATATCGTTTTGCGGCTATGTCCCGCGGTAGTCTATTTCTGTTTGGTGCCAATGGCGTGCTGAGTTTGAGCATTATGCTGCACTTTGCCAGCTATCCGGGCACAGATCTCAATGACTTAATCTTCAGTAATTTCTGGGCGACAGGCTTGTCCGTGGTTATTGCCTATCTGATGACGGCACTCTGGCCGGATGTCGAGCCTCGTCCAGCCTACAAACCCGGTCCTAAGGCACCGCACCGTATGCGCCACGAGGCTTTACTCGGCGCCAGCATTGCCACGCTCTCTTTCTTAGTGTTTCAGATTTTCGATTTGCGCGACTCCATGTCAGCACAGGCGACCACGCTGTTACTCCTGTTCCCCATGCATTGGAACGGGGCGCTGGATTATGCCCGTAAACGCGCGCTGGGCACCCTGCTTGGGGTGTCGTTTGGGGTAATGGTGCAACTCTTCCTCTACGATTGGTCTGGATTGTTGATCCTGATTGTGCCGCTGCTGTGGGTTGGGCTTATGTTGTTTGCGCAGGCCCATGTGAAGGAGGCTAGTGGCTCAGGTGTGGGGTTTGGTGCCATGACCACCTTAGGGATTTTGTTTGGCCAATACTTAACCCCTGGCAACGACCTGATTTTTAGTGCGCTGTACCGGGTGAGCAGCATTTTTGTGGCGATAGTCGCGACGTTATTCCTCTGTTATCTGCTACATAAGTTATTGAATAGCTTTGAAGCGACCCGATTTGGTTATTAAGAACTTAATATTAGATTTTTTTAATGCTTGTTCAGTGGAGATTCGAGGAGTAAGGTACAAACTCGTTTAGTGTGGGCTAAACGTGCGAACGCACCACTCAATTATCTCTTTATAACGACCTAGGTTTAGGACTTGGCTATCACTAGAGCCGCTTAAGTTCTACTCAAGGTATGTTCAAGGATAGAAAATGAATATTAAAATTAGAACATTAGCCAAAGGCATCGCGCTGATCTACGGCTGTGCCTTGACCTCTGTAGCCATAGCCAATCCAACCGCAGTCCCGCCAGCGGGACAAATCTGCGTGACCTGTCACGGCGCCGAAGGCGAGGGCATAGAACCCCTCGGCCCCCGTCTCGCTGGACTCTCGAAAGAATATATCACCACCCAATTACAACATTTTCAGGCGGGTGTGCGCCAAAACGCGACCATGATGCCGATGGCGATGACATTGCAAGGTGATGGCATCGAGCAAGTGGCGAGTTACTTCTCCGCCAAATCACCTAAGACTGAGGTCAAGCCAGTGATCCGTGGTGAGCAGGTGACCTTTAGCGACGATACCGCGCGCTTAGCCTATCAAGGTGATTGGTCTCGCGGCTTACCGGCCTGTGTGACTTGCCATGGCCCCTCGGGTTTAGGTGGCGGCATGTTCCCACGTTTAGCGGGTCAGCAGGCCAGTTATATCAAGACGCAACTGTTGGCGTGGCAAGCTGGCACTCGTAAGGGAGATGTGGACGGCATGATGGCCAATGTGGCTAACAAGCTGACCGCCGCCGAGGTGGATGCCTTAGCGAACTACTTTGCGAATTTGAAATAAGGAGCCGGCCATGAAATCTTCTGCCATCTTACTATTGGCCGCAATGGGCGTGCTGACTGCTCAAGTGCAGGCTGCGAATGAGTTACCCGATAAACAAGCGCCATTGCCCTCAGTCCCTAAAAATCCTGAGCAAAGTTATTTAACCCCAAGACCCTTAAGTGCGATTCCCGAAGGGGCCTTCGGCGATAAAGTACTCTTGGGTTATCAGTTATTTGTGAATACCCAGCAGCTGAGAGATAAGTATGTAGGTAACGAGCTTAACTGTGCCAACTGCCATATGGATGCGGGCCGTAAGGCGAATGCGTCACCGCTTTGGGGCGCCTATTTTGCGTATCCCGCGTATCGTAAAAAAGACGATAAAGTAAATACCTTTGAAGAAAGGGTACAAGGCTGTTTTAACTATTCCATGAACGGTAAAGCCCCCGCTGCGGGCAGCCCCGAGCTGGTCGCGCTATCGGCCTATGCCTACTGGTTAGGGATGAGTGGTTTAATGGATGCGGCTAACCTTGATGGCCCAGTACCAGAACTCAGCGATGCCGAATTGGTAAAAGGCGCCAAACGTGAGGATTTCCCGCTGCCTGACACGCTAGCCAAAGCCATGACAGTGGATCAACGCGCAAATCTGCCTGGCCGTGGTTATCCTGAGATCCCCAAACCTGAGCTCGCGTTCTCACCCGAGCGCGGCAAAACCGTGTATGCCGCTCACTGCCAAGCGTGCCATGGCGCAGATGGTCAAGGCCAAGCGATTGCGGGTGTTTACTCTCTGCCGCCATTATGGGGTCCTAAGAGCTACAACTGGGGCGCAGGCATGCACAGGGTCAATACGGCCGCATTCTTCATTTATGAAAACATGCCCTTCGCTAAGAGTATTCAGCTGACTAACCAACAGGCTTGGGACGTTGCGGCTTACATTAACTCCCATGAACGGCCACAGGACCCACGCAATAAGGGCGATGTGAAACAAGCTCAGGAGAAATACCATAACGACAATGACTACTACGGTGTCGAAGTCGATGGCAAAGTGCTTGGCACCGCCTCTTATCCGGTGTTTCCGAAAAAGTCTTAGTTGAGTCGCTTTGATTGACTGTTCTCGCGGTGAAATAAAGCGAGTGAATTAGTTAGGCAAAAAGCCAGCAAGTTTAAAGTGTGCTGGCTTTTTTATTTGTCAATTGTACCGAGTCATTTGGGTTTTACGTTGAAGGGGTCTTAGTATTTGCAGGCATTAACGTATAGGCTTGTCATGGCATTGGCTCGTCGACACGCAGCGAGTCCATCCGTGGATGCTCGACCGTCCCGTCCTTGGGGCGGACGGTCGTCTCGCTAATCACCATGACTCGCCTTTCGGGTATCAGTGTGGTCTGTTGATTTCAACACCGATCTTGAATGCATGAAACGTATCGAGGGAGTTGAACCCTCGCTACGTTTTCTAAGAAGCTGATTTACGTTGGTTTTTGGTCAAAGGAAACAAAGTATTGTTACACCTTACTGTATTTCTCTATTGATATAAACGATCCCGTGTGTTCATTGAGTCTAAAAACACCGTTTATGGTCTTAGCGCTACGTGTTGTAAGCGTATAATAAACAAAGTTCGTATCGCCTTTAGTACACGTTTCTATGGACGTTATGAGTAATCATAGAACAGGAGTAACCTTGATGATTCTTCAAAGATATATGGATCTGCCTAAATTTGTGAGTTTACTGCAAACTAAGTCTATCTATTTAGCTAAGATGGCGGCATTTGATGACGCTTTGGAAGGCGGGTTAACAGTATCAGATTTTTTCAAAGTATCTAATGCTCCGATACTATTTGATTTGGCGCTTAATTTAGCATGTCCAGTTGATAACGAATCCCAAGCAGATAGAGAAGAAAGAGCGACTGCTGCCCGTAAAGCTCAAAATGAAATCCGTGAGAAAACATTCGTAACGCCATTTGGTGTTTATCAATGTGACAAAGCTGAACAACTTTTTCCAATATGTAAACAATGGCTATACGTTAGTTGCTGGCATCAATCACCACATGAATGCTCTGCCATGTGGAAAATATACGGCAGTGACAAAAATTCAGTTTGCATCTTTACAACAGTGGAAAAATTAAAGGCTTCTATATCACCAAATAACTTATTTAAAAACATAGGTTTTCGTCAAGTTAACTACATTAGTCATATAGAGCATGAATTCTCTAGTGATCCTATATCTCCTTTCATTGCCAAATCAAAACCGTACACTTTTGAAAACGAATTTAGAGTTGTTGCTTGGAATGAGAATGTCGATTTGACAGAGAACAGCGTCAACAGTGAGACTGGAGCATTGTTAGGTGTAAAACTAGAAACACTTATCGATAAAATCGTAATTTCGCCATATTCAGATCCATGGTTCAAGAACTCTGTAGAAAACCTATGTAATGGATTTGGTATATCGGTTGACGTGTACTAGCTCAGACCTGATCTGACAGTTACCCATTTTTTAGGGTGCTACTGTCAGCTTAGATTTGAGCTAAATTCTTTTCAGCCCAAAACCGTTTCCCATCTATTAATGTGGCCAGTGGTGTTCTGCCGCAGCACATTTTACCTTGATGGGTTCGTTCATTGTTGTAATAAGCCAGCCATTCGTCCAGATCTTTTTGTAGTTCCTCCATGTTAGCGTACAGTTTTTTTCGGAAAGTAACCTGATAAAACTCATTCAAAATAGTTTTATGGAACCGTTCGCAGATCCCATTCGTTTGCGGGTGTCGCGCCTTCGTCTTAGTGTGTTCTATATCGTTAATTGCTAAATACAGCTGATAGTCGTGCTGTTCCACTTTGCCACAGTATTCGGTTCCTCTGTCAGTTAAAATGCGCAACATGGGCAGCGCCTGTGTTTCAAAGAACGGTAATACTCTGTCGTTGAGTAAATCGGCCGAGGTGATTGGGGTTTTCGTGGTATACAGTTTCGCGAAAGCAACTTTGCTGTAAGTATCGACAAAGGTTTGCTGATAAATCCTGCCTACGCCCTTAAGACTACCAACGTAAAAGGTATCTTGTGAGCCGAGATAACCTGGATGATGCGTTTCAATTTCACCACATGCTTCATCGTCTTGCTGCTTACGCTCAAGGGCGGCAACTTGTTCATCCGAAAGGATTATCCCTTCTAGCTCGACTTTGGCTTCGAGGGCTTTTAATCGCTTTTTGAAGTTCTCTAAGCCATGCCGTAACCAAATGGAGCGCACGCCACTGGCGGAGACAAATATCCCTTGTTTTCGAAGCTCGTTACTAGAGCGAGACTGCCCATGGGCAGGAAATGCGATAGCATGTGTTAAGACGGCATTTTCAGTTACATCATCAACACGATTCTTGAGGTTAGGTGTTCTTCTGGACTGATTAATCAACGACTCAACACCGCCGTTTTCAACCAGCTCTTGATAGCGATAGAAAGTATCACGGGAAAGCCCCATGACTTTACAAGCTCTAGACACGTTTCCCAATTCTTCAGCGAGATTGAGTAAACCAGCTTTGTGTTTAATGATGGGATTGTTAGTATGAAGCATGAGAGTTACCTTTTTGCTTTGATTAAGTTTCGACACCTTTATCAAAACGGGTAACTCTCATCTTTTCAAGATGATGTGTCAGATCTAGTCTGAACTAATACAGTTGACGTCATTGACTCTGAAATAAGAATGCAGCCTCTTAAGGGTTTCTATGATGCATTGTCTCATTTAGATAAATTAGTTTGATAGCTAAAGTTTGTACTGGTCAATCCAAACTGGACACTTTTACTTGAGAATTTTCAAACTCTACAGGTGACATATCGTCATTAGCAGAATGCAGTCGCTCCAAGTTGTAATATTTCATGTAAGCAGTCACATCTTGCTTCATAAACTCCCTTGTTGGTTGATTAACTTTAAAAATCCAATCGTGTTTTAAGCTGCCAAAAAATCGCTCAACAACGGCATTATCCCAACACGCCCCCACATCACCCATGCTGGCTCGGATACCATAACTCGATAGCAGCCTACCGAATTGCTTACTGGTATATTGCGAGCCTCGGTCACTGTGAAATACCAGCCCTCGCGCTGGTTGTCGCAGGTTGTAGGCTTTTATTAATGCCTTAGATATCAAATCTGTGGTCATGCGTTTGTTTATGTGCCATCCCACAATCCGGCGTGAATATAAATCCATCACCACTGCTAAATACATCCAGCCTTCACCCGTCTTTAAATAGGTCACGTCACCCGCCCAGACCTGATTAGCCGATACTGGATTAAAGTTCATATTTAACAGGTTATCAGCCACTGCATCTGAGTGTTTTCGCTGCGTAGTCACCTTGTAAGCGCGTCGCTGGGTTCCTTTAAGTCGAAGGCGGTGCATAATTTTACGAACGAGATAGCGACCAACCTGGTAGCCTTCCTTGCGCAATTTCTTCACCATTTCACGATTCCCTAAGCTGCCTCGACTTTGCTTAAATAGCTGTCGAACAAGGCGATAAAGCTTCAGTGTTTCAAGGCTTATCACGTTTGCAGGGCGTTTATGCCAATCGTAATAGCCTGACTTACTGACACTCATTACTCGACATAACAGTGCTATGGGAAACAGGTGAGATTGCAGTTTGATGAAACGAAATCTTACTTCATTTCTTTCGCAAAGAAGGCGCTTGCCTTTTTTAGAATTTCTTTCTCCATGCGCAATTCTTTGTTTTCTCTACGCAATCGCTTCAACTCATCCCGCTCAGACTCTTCTAAGGTGATACCTTGTTTCAGGGCTTCGTGTTTTTCTTTCCAGTTGTAAAGCAGGCTCGTGCTAACTCCAAGAGACTTTGCCGCATCGGCAACGCTATAACCTTGCTCTAGCACCATCAAGACGGCTTCATCTTTAAATGCCTGCGGATAACTTTTATGTGATTTCTTCAGACTCATATAGACCTCTTAATTTATTGACCATACTGTCTCAAAATTAAGTGTCCGATGGGATTAGACCAGAACAGTTGGCAATGTGTAAAGCATTATAATTGATAGACGAAAAACAAAATCACCATGTATGAATCGATGAATACATTTTCCATAATGCAGGAATCCGGCTTACTGAGCTAAATGAATACGGTCAACTAAAGGGCAATAAATACCTAGATGTTTATTTGCACGATTAATCGATATGATGAGTGCCTTGATGTTGGAATGATTATTCCAACATTAATGAAAAAACCATTATTATTTCTGCATTATCACTCCGATACCATAAGGATTAGCGTGCCTAAGCACTTACCAGAATCTCAGTTCGATGCCGTGCAGCTGTGCCCTTTATGCCAAGGGGCGAATCAGTGTGCAATGACTCTTGGGGCTGATATCAGTGACTGTTGGTGTGCTAAGCAGGCGTTTCCGAAGTTGACTCAATTGCTATCTGGCGATTTGGCGGCAGGCTTATCGACAGGCGATACAGCGGGGCTGAGTGCCGATAAGTTAGCGCAACTATTATCGCTGCCTGCGACGGCTTGTATTTGTGAGACTTGTTTAAGCCGGATAAAGCGCGAGCTAACTGCTTCAGTTACTTCAGAAAATAAAAACAGCCCACCGGGATTAGGCGATGGGCTGGGATATGAAGTGAAGTAACCGATTAAGACTTATCTGTGAAATAGTCTATACGCACAGTCGTTTGAGCTGCTACGGGCTTGCCATGTTCAAACTTAGGCGCATAGCGCCATTCTTCGATCATTTTCAGTGTGGATTTTTCAAATAGCACACCGCCTTTTGATTCGAGCACTTCAGGATTTTTCACAAATCCCATCTCATCAACAGTGAAGTTAAGGGTCACATAACCGCTTTTACGTTGCATAAGGTAGGACTTAGGGTATTTGGGTTCCGTGCGAAATAGCGGTTGTTGCTCCTGCATGTCCGCCCAAGGGCGCATTTTGCCGATAGCGATACAGTGGGCGGTCGATTCGTCACGCTTTCCTTGGCGCTCATAGAGTTCGACTAGATAAGCATGGGCGCTTAACGCATAAGGGTGAGTATAGTTAAGGACTTCAAATTGCTTAACCACCTCTAACAGTAATGGAATCGCCTTATTATCATGCCTTTCGGCATATTCAACGGTGCCGACTACATAGGTAGCTTTGACTCTGTCAAGGGCATTTTCGGGCAGAATTTCTTTGTAAGTTTCATAGGCCTCGAAGGCATAGTCTCTTACCTTAGCCGTGTACAATTCTGTTTTGCTGAGGCGAGCAACGGTTGCCATTTTTACATCCGCTAACAGCTTTTTATTTGCTGTTTTTTCAGCAATTTCAATAGCATTTTCAAAAAGCCCTTTCGCCACGGTCAGATTAGATGAGGTTTCCGCTGCGCCGAGTATCGGGTCGATAAGCTCAGCTGCATGCTCGCCGTAATGCTTTTTATAATTGCTTAATGCGAGTTGATATAACTCATTCGCCTTCGCTGTTTGTGGCAAATTCTTTTCTTCAAATGGGTAAGGGGCGACTTGCTTCTCTATTGCACCAGCCCAGTTCATGGCGAGGTTAGCTAAGTCGACACTGTCCTTCGCATATTGAGCTTCCCCCAGTTCGAAGGCTCTTTTGGCGCTGGCTTCTATTTGGGCGTTATCACCTTGTTTGAGTGCGGTTTGGTAGTCACTGTAGGCTTGGGAAAATGTGTTTTCCGAGGCATTTATGGGTAACGAAGTACTTAAGGTTAAAGCAAATAGACTGGCTAAGGGTAATATTTTTCCGTCTAACATCTTGTATATCCTTATATTTAGTTCTATCGGATAGTACAAATGTTTCACTCTTGATACAAGCTTGTTTTCGCGCTGTTGGTCAGTAGGGGATTAGGAAGGTAAGCATTTGCCTACCTTCTGACTTTGCCGATTGGTTTGGTACTCTTTAGTGCGTGACTTATTTAGTTACGAACTGCAAACCAAATTGACCTAACTCGCCGTAGTGGAATTGGCAATGCTGATTGAGCGGCAGATCTAACACCCCTGCATAGGAGCCTGTGATCACATACTGTCCTCGGGTTAAGCCAATCCCTTGGGCAGATAAGAAGTTGACCAACCAGTAGAGTCCGGCCTTAGGGAAACCATTTGGATGAACCGCGGCTTTTTGCAGCGTTTCACTTGCTTGCTGTCCGCCAGTGGCGATTTCAACACTCAGGGCGAAATGGCCTGTTTCAGCCGAGGTTGAGATTTCTGGCCCTAACCACAAGCCTTGATTGACTAAACCATCGGCGAGGGCATCGAAGTGGTTGGCTTCGCTTGGGTTTTGATAACGACTTTTGATCAGTTCTAAGGCGAGGCGCGTTTTACCTAGGGCGGCGTCGATTTCGGCTTCCGAATAAGGCGTGGCTCGTGGTGGTAAATCGCTGCCAATTTCAAAGGCGAGCTCGGGTTCGACACGGGCAAGCCCTTTGCTCGAAGGGTAAAGCGGACACTCAGCGGTTTCGATATACACATCATGTTGATAGATAGGCGCTACCACGGTTTTTTCGGCGGTTGGCAGTAGGCACTTCCACCCAGCAATCGGGTTGTCTTGGGCGCTAAACTGCTGCGCAATGGTCTGCTGGATGGCAAAAGCCTGAGGGAAATCTTTCGGTCTTAGCGCTTCTTGCAACAGCGCGCCCGCTTCACCTTTGGCGCGTCGCTGCGCGAGTTCTTGTGCTGCTGCGTTAATGCACTCAAGCTGTGCTTTAGCGTCTGTCTGTGGCATGTTTAATCCTAACTAACTTATTTAAAAGGACTTATGCAGAGTCGTTTATGTCGCAATTACTGAGCGCATAAGGCATAACTCGACTCTGTAAATCCAATTTGAGCTAAAAGAGAAATTGCGCTCAATATACCTTTTTGTGCTGCTAAAGGCTTGATAAAACTTCTCTTGAAATGCTCTGCATTTATCGCCAGTCAAGATTGATTTAGTGTCAGCTTAACTATCCAATCCGGCTGAAAAGTTAATCGTTTTTTAGGCTAGATCTTAGCGCGCCGTGGTGCCAGAATGGCGTTCCTTTCTGCGGTACTACTGGGACTTTTCCGTGAATCAAAGCCACTCTGGAGCCTTGGCAACTAATCATGCTCAATTAGGATTGTTGTTTATTTCTGTCGCCGTGTTGTTTTGGGGCATGTTACCCATAGCGCTTAAGCTGTCGGGGAGTTTTATCGATCCTGTAACTTTGACTTGGTTCCGTTTTTTAGTGGCGCTCATCGTCAGTATTTTGGTGCAGTGGAGCGCGGGCAGTTTAAAGCAGTTTGTGGCGCTCGATGCCAAGGTTTGGCTCAGGCTTATCCTCGCTGGGCTGTTTTTAATGCTTAACTATGTGTCATTCGTGTATTCCCTCGACTATCTGGCACCGGGGGCCGCGCAGCTTAATTTTCAAACCTCGCCATTTTTCCTCGCCTTTGGCGGCGTATTGTTTTTTAAAGAACGCTTGAATGCGGTGCAGCTCAGTTGTTTTGCCAGCTTAGCTTTAGGGATGTTGATGTTTTTCCATCCCTATTTAGATTTTTCCGCCACCGATAACCATGAGATCTGGCTTGGAGTGATGATAGTGCAGTTTTCCGCATTGTCATGGACTACCTATGCGTTGCTGCAAAAGTCACTGTTGAACCGTTTGTCCCCCGCCAACGTACTCTTAGTCATCTACGCCTTAGGGATCTTTGCGATGGCGCCCTTTAGCGATTTTAGTCAGTTTGCACAAATGGATAGCTTCGACTGGCAAGTGGCGCTGTTTTGCGCCGCCAATACCTTAATTGCCTACGGCTGCTTCGGACAATCGATGAAATACTGGCCGACGGCACAGGTCAGCGCCATGCTGGCGTTAACGCCGGTATTTAGCTTTAGCGCCACGGCATTAGTGGTGAGTATCGGTTGGTGGCCTGATGTATTTAAGGCCGATAAATTAGATGCGCTATCGCTCTTTGGCATAGGTGTGATTATTGTGTCAGTGATGGTGGTGCAGTTACTGCCCCTGTATCGCCAGCGCCGCGCACGACGTTTGCAACCCGCTTCACAAACTACTGAATAGGTATCCGAGTGATAACACGCCTGACCGATATTCAACTTGAACAGATCCGCGGGGTGATCTTCGACCTCGACGGCACGCTTGCCCATTCAAACCCAGATTTTAAAGGCTTAAGGGCGGCATTAGGTATTGGCTCGGGGACCGATATTCTCGAGCATATACATAGCCTCGACACCACAATGGCTAAGATGGAGGCGCTGGAAATTGTCCATGACTACGAGCTGGAAAGTTCGCGTCAGGCGAGCTGGATTGAAGGGGCGCAGGCGCTGATTGCCTTTTTAAAGACGCGGCAACTGCCTCTGGCGATTTTGACCCGCAATATGCCCGAGGCGGCCAAAATCACCATCGAAAAACTCGGTATTGATATTCCTTTAGTGCTGACCCGTTACGATGCCGAGCCTAAACCTCACCCGCAGGGGATCCACTTAATTTGCGAGCAATGGCAGTTGAATCCGGCGGATATCTTGTATGTGGGGGATTATCTATTCGATCTGCAAACCGCGCAAAATGCCGGTAGTCGCTGCGCCCTCTACTGCCCAGAAGAGGTGCCCGACTATGCTCAAGCGGCGGATTTGCTCATCGCTAATTATCAGAGCTTTATCGACGCTTGGGTATTAGAAGCTAAAGGCTAACTCAAGCGCGGACGGACTAATCCCAATCGGGGGCAAAGTCAGGATCTGCGACCCTGTGATTGCGATCCAGTTGATTGATTTGCTCGATTTCTGCTGGCGTTAAGCTAATCCTTGCTGCGGCAAGGTTGCTGCGAACATTCTCTCTTTGGGTTGAGGAGGGAATGGTGGCAAAACCTAATTGTCGCAGCCATGCCAACACAATTTGTGCGGGAGTGGCTCGATGCGCCATGGCTAAGTTGACAATGGTTGCATCCTGCAACACTGCGCCATAGGCAAATGGCATGTATCCCGTTACTAATACATTGTGTTGTTTACAAAAATCCGTCACTTTGCGATTGATGAGATAGGGATGCACTTCTACTTGATTGGTATAAATAACGCCTTCGCCTAAGATGGCAATCGCTTGCGCGAGTTGTACATTGGTAAAGTTTGATACGCCAATGCGACGGGTCAGGCCTTTATCGAATACTGCTTTGAGTTCTGAAAGATACTCGACCATATTGGGTTCATCGCTGTTTAACGGCCAATGGATGAGTAACAGGTCAAGATACTCGGTTTGCAGCGCCGTTAGACTGTCGATAACGCTAGTCTCAAAGCGTTCCTTCGTCAGGTTTTCAGTCCAAACTTTGGTCGTGATAAACAGTTCTTGGCGTGGGATCCCTGAGGCGTTAATCGCATCCCCGACCGCCGATTCATTACCATAAATTTGTGCCGTATCGATATGGCGTGAACCTTCTTCGAGTGCCATCAACACTGCATCGAACGCAGCTTTATCTTTCAGCCTGAATGTTCCTGTGCCCAGCATCGGCATCGCTGTCAGAGGCGTTTGGTTAAATGCTGTCGCATTGGTGTGAGTCATATTCTTCCCCTTATTCTGTGGATGGAGTAACTGTCACCGATCACGCTTTGTTGATAAAGAGGCTAAAGCACAAATGATTTTTGCTATTACCGCAACAATCTATGGTACTTAACGCTCTAATCACCTCTAAATTTAAAGGGTTAGCCGAGGTTGAATAAAATCAATAAAGGCGGAGATCCGCCGAGCAACGGTTGAGGTCTTGTAATAGACGGCATTGACTTGTTCCCGCTCTATATTCACGATTCGCTCGTTTTCTAGTAAAGGCAATAAACGACCGTGGGCAATATCATCGCTGACCATAAAGCCAGACAGGCAGGCTATGCCGTTACCCGCGAGGGCTAATTGACGTACGGTTTCGCCATTGCTTGCCCGCATTGTGGGAGCAATGGGTTCCAGTCCTTTAAGTGGCCATTGATTCAAGACCTTAGCGCCCGTAAAACCGATAAGACTGTGGTGGCTTAGTTCGCTGACGCTTTTAGGTAAACCGCGTTTGGCGAGGTATTCCTTAGAGGCGACAATATGCAGTTTACTCTTACCTAAGGGTCTAGCGTGCAGGGTTGAATCGGTGAGTTTTCCGATACGAATCGCCACATCGGTGCGCTTTTCAATCAAGTCGACAAAGCCTTCGTTCGAGGTCAGTTCTAGCTCTATCTCGGGGTAAAGCTGTTTAAACTCATGCACTAAGGGGACTATCTGGTGTAGCACAAAAGGGCTGGCAGCATCGACTCTAAGCTTACCCTTAGGTTGCTCCCCTCTACTCATAAGTTCTTCTTCCGCTAACTGTATGGTTTGCAGCCCAAGCCTAACTGCATCGACAAACAGACGTCCCTCATTGGTTAATTCGACTCGTCGAGTCGTGCGGTTGAGCAGGGTGACTTGCAACTGACTCTCAAGTTTGGTCACAGCTCTTGAAACCCTAGCGACTTGAATATCGAGCGCTTCGGCCGCTGCGGAAAATCCGCCACTATCGACCACAGTGAGTAGTATCTGTAAGTCATCTGAGCGAGTCAGCATGTCAGTCTCCAATGAGGTAATTAGTTACGTTTATAGCAAAAATCATTTGTAAAAATCACTCTTTTTGACAATAAACTTTATCGTCAAGATAGCGCCATCTGAAGTTAAGCGAGTAGGTTTAACTTCAGCTCTATTAGCCCTTATCGAGCTTGTCGCTCGTTTAATACAGGATGGACGCCATCATGCCTTTAGCTTTACTCGCATTGACGCTAAGCGCCTTTGCTATTGGAACAACTGAGTTTGTCATCGTGGGATTAATTCCCACTATGGCGCAGGACTTACAGGTTTCTCTCCCCTCGGCGGGATTATTAGTCAGCCTCTATGCCCTTGGGGTAGCCGTTGGCGCCCCAGTATTAACGGCGTTAACGGGGCATTGGAATCGTAAACATGTGTTATTAGCGGTAATGACGCTATTCGTTGCGGGGAATGTGCTCGCGTGGCAAGCCCCGAGTTATGAAACTCTGATTGCAGCGCGGGTGATCACTGGTTTAGCCCATGGGGTGTTCTTTTCGATTGGCTCAACCATTGCCACGGGACTGGTACCAAAGGAAAAAGCGGCCAGCGCCATTGCGATTATGTTTACAGGACTGACCGTCGCACTGGTAACAGGAGTGCCCCTAGGGACTTATATCGGCCAGAGTTTTGGTTGGCAATCGACCTTTTTAGCCGTTGCTCTGCTTGGTCTTATCGCTTTGATAGGCAGTACATTCTTAGTGCCGAACAATCTTAAGCAGACCCGTGCTGCCAGTTTACTGACCCAAGCTAAAGTGTTGACCGAGCCAAGGCTGCTACTGGTATTTGCCATTACAGCAATTGGGTATGGCGGTACTTTTGTCGCCTTTACCTTTCTTGCGCCGATTTTACAGCAGATCAGTGGCTTCGATGCGAGTGCGATAGGGATTATCATGTTGGTGTATGGTGTCTCGGTTGCCATAGGTAACATCTGGGGCGGTAAGATGGCCGATAACATGGGGCCAATCAAAGCCCTCAGTTATATTTTTACTGGTTTAGCTGCGGTGTTGTTTATCTTCCATTTTACGGCGTTAAACCCTATTACCGCTGTGTTAACCATACTCGTTTGGGGCGCTTTCGCCTTTGGCAATGTTCCTGGATTACAGGTCTATGTTGTCAAACTGGCTGAAACCTATGCTCCAACCGCAGTAGATGTAGCGTCGGGATTAAATATCGCCGCCTTCAACATTGGAATTGCCTTAGGTGCTTGGGGCGGCGGACTCATTGTCGAGCAGATGGGATTAATGCAAACCCCATTGATTGGTGCGCTAGTGGTGATTGCGGCGCTGCTATTAACTCGCCTGAGTGGTTATTTGGATACTCGAACTGAGCCTGTTGATGCCTCAGTCGATGGTGTTAAGCAATAGGTTGCTGTTGCAATATGGGCTTGCTAACCACAGTGTTTGCAAGCCTATTAAAGTCTAAATTTAGTGCCCAGCTGTATTCGTGGTTAAGGCATCTTGCTTATCTTGCTTAAGCCCAAGCCGAATACTGTCGAGCAATGCCACTAACCAGCAGAGCAAAAAGCCATAGAGCAGTTCATTGGCATTGGCCATGGTGGTTTGGGTTTGTTGAGTGATTTCGGCGGATATCACGCCGACATCTAAGGGTAAGGTGCCATTTTGGATCTCTAAGGCGATCACTTGTGCCACTTGATAGATTTGCATGAGGAGCAGCATAAGGCTGATGACAGCTAAGCTGAAAAACACCAGCGCCGAACGTTTATGTTTAAGGTAAAAGTGGCCGCTGCCGGGGGCGATAAAAGCGGATAACAGGCCTGCGGTAAGGGCTTTTTTCATCGAAATACATTAATTGTGTTGCCAAAGACTAAGGCGACACTAATAGACATGTCAGCTTAAGTGCAAGTTAATTTGCCATGGCGACTAACAATCCAATAAAGCCTGCAAACAGAGTACAACCGACAAGTACCATGATTAATAAGGTTTTATCTTCGCTGCATGACTTAGCTAGCTCGGGCAGTGATGAGATAAATGGGTAAATGATCAGCGCTAAAAAATCCATTTAGCGTCCTTAAGTTAAGCATCCTGCTATTGACTATACCTGCTCGAAATATCAACTGGCCAGTGAAGTTTGAGCGGGAGCTATTTTAAGATAACAAAAAAGGAGCCTAGGCTCCTTTTTTAATGCGTTTGTTTAAATCTGCTTAACCTAACGACTTAGGTTTGGCGATTACTCTTCGCGTGGTTTACGTGGTCTACGCTCGCCTGCTGGCTTGTCTGAACGTGGTTTGCGATCAGCAAATGGCTTGTCACCAGAGGCTGAACGTGGTTTACGCTCGCCCATTGGACGGTCACCACGTGGACGACGGTCGCTACGTGCGCCACGGCCTGAATCTACGAAAACTTGATCGCCAGCTTCACGGATGTTCAGTGGCTTGCCACATACGCGCACTTTCTTCAGGTGCTGCAGCACTTCTTTTGGCATGCCGTCTGGCAGGTCAACGGTAGTCACTGCATCATATAGCTGGATGGCACCGATGTAACGGCTGTCGATGTTCGCTTCGTTTGCAATAGCGCCAACGATGTTGCCCACACCCACGCCATTGTCACGACCCACGTCGATAACATAACGGCACATCTTCAGATCTGGGTTATCTTTTAATGCTTCTGCGCTACCAAGGCTTGCTGGCATTGGACGCGATTCACGGCTACGACGTTCACCGCGCTCGCCACGTTCAGCACCACGTTCGCTGCGCTCATCGCGAGTACGTTCTTGAATCGCGGGTAATTGCAGTGGGCGCTCTTGCTGAACTTGGTGCAGCAGGGCTGCGGCCAGCAGATCGGTATCCACTTCCAGTTGTTGACATAACTGGGCAACCGCTTCGCGCATAAAGTCCAGATCTTGTGTCATGGTTTGCGCTAACTGCTCACCTAGGCGAGATAGACGACGTTCTGCAACTGTCTCTGGGCTTGGCACTTTCATTGGCGAAATACGGCTGTTCGTTGCGCGCTCGATGGTGCGCAGCATACGCATTTCACGGCTGGTCACGAACAGAATCGCCATACCCGTACGGCCAGCACGGCCAGTACGACCGATACGGTGTACGTAAGCTTCAGTATCGTAAGGGATATCGTAGTTCACTACGTGGCCGATACGCTCAACGTCCAGACCACGGGCCGCAACGTCGGTCGCGATCAGAATGTCTAGCTTGCCGCTTTTCAGTTGTTCAACCGCACGCTCACGGGCTTGCTGGTTCATATCACCGTGCAGTGGTGATGAAGCGTAGCCGCGGGCTTCGAGTTTTTCTGCTAATTCAACGCATGAGTTACGGGTACGAACGAAGATGATGATACCTTCGGTATTTTCAACTTCTAATACGCGTACTAAGGCTTCTAACTTGTTGTGCTGAGACACTTGCACGAAACGTTGCTCGATAGAGTCAACAGTAGTGTGGCTCGCAGCGATGCTGATGTTAGTCGCATCTTTTAAGTGCTTGTTAGCAACACGCTTGATTTGTTCTGGCATAGTGGCCGAGAACAGTGCCAGTTGGCGCTGCTCTGGTGTGTGCTCCAGAATCCATTCGATATCGTCGATAAAGCCCATTTTTAACATTTCGTCGGCTTCGTCGAGTACCAGCGCTTGCAGGGTTTCCAGCTTTAAGGTGCCACGGCGCATATGGTCCATAACACGGCCCGGTGTACCCACGATAACCTGTGGGCCACGCTTCAGGGCGTTTAATTGCTGATGCATGCTCTGACCGCCATAGATTGGCAGTACATGGAAACCTTTCATAAATTTCGCGTAGCTGCTGAAAGCTTCTGCTACTTGCACCGCTAATTCGCGGGTTGGCGCTAATACTAAAATTTGTGGAACAGCTTGGCTGGTCACTTTGTTGAGCAGAGGCAGGGCGAAGGCGCCAGTTTTACCTGTACCTGTTTGTGCCTGACCTAAAATATCTTTGCCAGCCATTAATGGGTCGATACTGGCTGATTGGATTGGCGTTGGGTTTTCGTAACCTAGCTCGTCAAGAGCACGCAACAAATTCTCGGACAAGCCGAGTTCACGGAAAGTTCTTTCACTGGATGACATTGGGTTGTAGCCTTGTGGATGCGCCCGGATTGGCGCTTAAGTTTCACAGACAGAAAATCAACCCCGTGTCGATTTCCCGCACCGAAAACGCCAGATTATAGCAGCATTTTAGCCGCTTTACCAAGTGACTCTCGGATAAATACAGGGTTTTGCGTGGATTTTTTTGCCAAAACTGAGCAAGAAACGCGCCACTTCGATTAATTTTTCAAAAAGTCGCCATGGAGTCGTAGGATTTCGAAGGCGGATTCCGTCACCGCCGCGAGAAACACATAGTCCAAAGTGTCGGGAGTATCCTCCGGGGTATGATATTGCGGATGAGTCGGGACGCCAAAGTAGAGCCAAGGGATCTTAGCTTTATGGAAAGGATAATGATCCGAGGCCCTGAGCCAATCAGTGCTCTGGATGCTTCGTCCCACGGGTTTGGGATGACTCAACTTAATACAGAGGCGATTATTCGCGTTTAGCATGGGCCTAAATTGTGGAAACTGATAAAAGTTGCGGCTGCCTTCGAGGTAAATAGCGTAGGGGCGACTCGGGTGGCCAATCATATCGAGGTTGAGCATCAGTTCAAATTGCGCCTCGGGCATGCGTTGTTTGAGTTGCTCGACGAGGGCCGTACTGCCATACAGCCCCGGCTCTTCGGCATCGGTGGCGACAAACATTAAGTTAATGTTGGGCAGCAAATCGGGGGCGGCGCTTAGCTGCGTTTGCCAGTGGGCGGCCAGAGCCAACAGGGCGGCAACACCTGAGGCATTATCATCGGCGCCGTGGTAAATCTTGCTGCCACTCATGCCGAGATGATCGTAGTGAGCCACCACAATGCGCCATCGATGAGTGGGTTGGCGTGCGGGGATTAACGCCATCATATTGCTTCCCGTCTCTTGGCTAAAAAGCGTGGCATAGTCAAAGGGCGCCTCGAAAGTCTCTGCCCAAGGAGTTAGCCCAAGTTGTTGATACTGGCTGTACAGATAGTCGCGTGTCTTGGCGGCGCCTTCCGTTTGGGTTTTACGCCCCATTAATTCTGCGGCGCTGAGTGTTGCTACTGTTTGCTTAAGAGCTTCAGGTTCGGCCCAATTCAATCGAATTGCCTCAGGTGAGCAAGTATATTCGGCGGGTTGATTGGCGCAGGCCGTAAGGCCCAAACACAAGCTAAGGATAGACAAGCGCAATATGCTCAAGCCTATGCGGTGAGACTGGGGGCGAGTGATTGCTATGAGTGGGTGCGCCAGATTGCCCATGGCTATCCTTAAGGTTGGCAATAGGATGATCAATCCTAAGCCTAACAGGGATTTAGCTTGGCTGCATTGGCCGTAATGCTGAATTAGTCTAAGACACGGATCTCGGGGGAGAGTGTCGCCTCTTGATGACGGCTCAAGTTAAAGTGCTCCAAGCCAGAGACTAAATGGGTACGTGAGCAAATGGTAACTTGGGCGTTTTTGGTGAGTCCGCCTTGATCTAAAGTGGTGATCCGGCCATCGGGTAAGGCGAGCAGGCTACTATTGGCTGAGCTGTCTAATACTGTTACCTGTAAACGTGTGGGTTGACCGATAAGCGGATCGACAGCGGCGACAACCAACGCCACAAGCGTTAACCCTAGGCAGGCGATGAGTAATAGATTGGCGCGACTTAAGCTCGTCAAACTCGGGCGATGTGTTGGCAACATGTTCTCCTCGATTGATAACGGCGAATGGCTTGCCTGAGAGGTTTTTTATATCGCGATAGGGTGTAATTACAGCGCCTTGGAGATACCAAGGCGCTGCTGACACTTAATATTATGACTGCTTGGCTAGCTTAGCATCCCGCTCTAACAGTGGTTTTAAGAAGCGCGCGGTATGGGATGTAGGATGCTGCGCCACATCTTCTGGCGTACCCGTTGCTAGGATAGTACCGCCGCCACCGCCGCCTTCTGGGCCTAAGTCGATAATCCAGTCTGCGGTTTTAATCACATCCAGATTATGCTCAATCACCACGATAGTATTGCCGTGGGATTTGAGGCGATGCAGTACATCGAGCAGTAATTGGATATCGGCAAAGTGCAAGCCCGTTGTCGGTTCATCCAGAATATACAAGGTCTTACCCGTATCGCGCTTAGAGAGCTCTTTCGCAAGTTTCACCCTTTGGGCTTCACCGCCCGACAGCGTGGTCGCGCTCTGGCCTAAACGTACGTAGGACAAACCTACATCCATTAGGGTTTGCAGTTTGCGAGCAATGGCTGGCACTGCATCGAAAAACTCCCGCGCATCTTCCACTGTCATTTGCAGCACTTCGTGGATGTTCTTACCCTTGTAGCGCACCTCTAAGGTTTCGCGGTTATAGCGTTTACCCTTACAGGCATCGCAGGGCACATACACATCGGGCAGGAAGTGCATTTCGACCTTAATTAAGCCATCGCCTTGGCAGGCCTCACAGCGACCGCCTTTCACGTTAAAGGAGAAACGGCCCACCTGATAACCGCGGGTACGGGATTCCTGCGTCGCGGCAAAAATCTCCCGAATAGGCGTAAAGATGCCAGTATAAGTGGCGGGGTTAGAGCGCGGAGTTCTACCAATCGGGCTTTGGTCGATATCGACCACTTTATCGCATTGTTCCATGCCGACGATGCGATCGTAGGGTGCGGGCTCATCGACTGTGGCACCGTTGAGTTGCTTATGGGCAATTCTAAAGAAGGTGTCGTTAATGAGTGTCGATTTACCCGAACCCGATACTCCGGTCACGCAGGTGAACAGGCCTACGGGAACCGTTAAGTCGACGTTGCGCAGGTTATTGCCACGGGCGCCATAAAGCTCAATCACTTGTTTGGGATCGTAAGGCGTACGTGGGGTGCTGATATGGATATTGCGTTTGCCCGAAATGTATTGGCCAGTGACGGACTCGTCGCAGGCGACAATTTTCTCAATCGGACCGTCGCAAATCACTTCGCCGCCGTGTACACCAGCGCCAGGGCCGATATCGATAATATGATCCGCAATACGAATCGCATCTTCATCGTGCTCCACCACAATCACTGTATTACCTAAATCCCGCAAGTGGATTAAGGTCTGCAATAACCGCTCGTTATCCCGTTGGTGCAAGCCGATAGATGGCTCGTCGAGCACGTACATCACACCAACCAGTCCTGCGCCGATTTGGCTGGCGAGGCGAATACGCTGCGCTTCACCACCTGAGAGGGTTTCGGCCGAACGCGATAGACTTAAATAGTTGAGGCCGACATTAACGAGGAAGCCTAAGCGATCGCGTACTTCCTTCAATACCTTCTCGGCGATCTGCGCCTTTTGGCCGCTGAACTCGAGTTTGTCAAAGTATTCGAGGGCTTCACCTATCGACCAAACAGTGAGTTTGGGCAGGTTAAGATCGCCAATAAACACGTTACGGGCTTCTTCACGCAGGCGCGAGCCGCCACAGCTTTGGCAGGCTTGAGTGTTGATAAACTTGGCTAATTCTTCGCGTACCGCGTTGCTTTCGGTCTCGCGGTAGCGCCGGTCCATATTATTTAAGATGCCTTCGAAGGGGTGATTACGCACCACCACATCGCCACGGTCGTTGATGTATTTGAAGGCGATACTGTCTTTGCCTGAGCCGTAGAGGACGATTTTTCTCACCTTATCCGACAGCTGTTCGAAGGGCACTTCGACATCGAACTTATAGTGGTCGGCGAGTGAACTCAGCATCTGAAAATAATAGAAGTTACGTCTATCCCAGCCACGAATCGCGCCGCCCGCAAGTGATAACTCAGGATTAGTGATTACTCTGTCGGGGTCGAAAAATTGTTGTACCCCTAAACCATCACAGGTTGGGCAAGCGCCCGCCGGATTGTTAAAGGAGAAAATCCGTGGCTCAAGTTCGGCCATCGAATAACCACAGTGCGGACAGGCAAAATTTGCCGAGAAGATTAATTCTTCAGTGGTGCCTTCATCCATGCTGGCGACCACGGCAATTCCGCCGGAGAGTTCGAGCGCGGTTTCAAAGGATTCGGCGAGACGTTGCTGAATATCGCTGCGGACTTTAAAGCGGTCGACCACCACTTCGATGGTGTGTTTAACGTGTAAATCGAGTGCTGGTGGATCGGTTAAGTCGCAGACTTCACCGTCGATACGGGCGCGGATATAGCCCTGCGCGGATAAGCCTTCGAGCAATTTTACGTGCTCACCCTTACGACCGTTGACTACGGGCGCCAGCAGCATCAAGCGGCTGTCTTCGGGCATTTCTAGCACTTTATCGACCATCTGACTCACGGTTTGCGCCGCAAGCGGTTGGCCGTGAGTTGGGCAGCGTGGTTCGCCCACACGGGCAAACAACAGACGCAGATAGTCGTAAATTTCGGTAATAGTCCCGACGGTGGAGCGCGGGTTATGGGACGTCGATTTTTGTTCGATGGAAATCGCCGGGCTCAAGCCTTCGATATGGTCGACATCGGGCTTTTCCATCAAGCTTAAGAATTGGCGGGCATAGGCAGAAAGAGACTCAACGTAACGTCGTTGGCCTTCGGCATATAAGGTATCAAATGCTAGGGAAGATTTGCCTGAACCCGATAACCCTGTGATAACGATTAACTTATCCCTTGGGATAGTCAGGTTGATATTTTTGAGATTGTGGGTCCGTGCGCCGCGTATTTCAATCTTATCCATCTATCGCTCAAGTCTTATGCTTAAAAAAATGAGCCTAAGTATCGCACAGTTCGGCGGCCGAGTTTAGTCGATTCTGTGATCTTGCTGACACGCCCAATGGGCGCGGTTGTGGGGCAGGTATTGCTGATAAAGGAGATGTAGTTAGCGGATTAACGAAGATTAATCCGTCTATCGGCGGTGAACTTAGCCAAGTTCTGTAAGCATTGAGTTAACTATTTGTAGCCAATGGGCTTTTAGATAAGCCTTAAAAATAAAGGCCTAAGCGTACGCTAACGTGCGAGCATCAGCATTGGCGCGGGGCAAAACTCGCTGTTTTACACTCTCGGCGTGGGCGGTTTTTCCTTTTGAGCAAACGCTTTTGGGTGTGTTAACATGCGCCCCCTAAAAGACTTCAATCCAGGGCAAAATCATGGGTAACAACGGACTTTCAGGAACCGAGAAAAAAGTCGCGTTTTCTTTAGCCAGCGTATTTGGTTTACGTATGATGGGCTTGTTTATGATCATGCCCGTCTTTGCACTCTATGGTCAGCATTTAGAAGGTTTTTCTCCCCTTTGGGTGGGGATTGCCATTGGTGCCTATGGCTTGACTCAGGCCGTTTTGCAGATCCCGATGGGGATTTTATCCGACAAGTATGGTCGTAAACCTGTCATCCTCGCTGGCCTAGTATTGTTCGCCATCGGCAGCTTAATTGCCGCCAATGCCGATACGATTTACGGGGTGGTATTTGGCCGTGCCGTGCAAGGTATGGGGGCGATTGCCGCCGCCGTGTTGGCCTTAGCGGCGGACTTAACCCGAGATGAGCAGCGCACTAAGGTGATGGCCATTATCGGCATGTGTATCGGCGGCTCCTTTGCTTTGTCGTTACTCGTAGGCCCAATTGTGGCGCAGCATTTAGGCTTATCGGGTTTATTCCTGTTAACCGCTGGCCTTGCGGTACTTGGCATGTTGATTGTGCAGTTATTAGTGCCGAATCCGATTTCCCATGCACCTAAGGGCGATACCTTAGCCGCGCCCGCCAAGCTCAAGCGTATGTTGACCGATCCGCAGCTGTTTAGGCTCGATGCGGGTATTTTTATTCTGCACTTAGTGTTAACCGCGGTGTTTGTCGCCTTGCCACTCGATTTAGTCGATGCGGGTCTGGTGAAAGAAAAACATTGGATGCTGTATTTCCCCGCGTTTGTGGGCGCATTCTTCTTGATGGTGCCGTTAATCATCATCGGGGTGAAGCGTAAGAATACTAAGGCAATGTTCCAAATTGCTTTAGTGATCATGATGTTTGCCCTTGCGGCGATGGCGATGTTTTCGAACAACCTCTGGGTATTGAGCGTAGCGGTATTGCTGTTTTTTACCGGCTTTAACTATCTTGAGGCGTCGCTGCCGAGTTTGATTGCGAAATTCTGCCCCGTTGGTGAAAAAGGCTCGGCCATGGGGGTTTATTCAACTAGCCAATTCTTAGGCGCATTCTGTGGCGGTATGCTCGGCGGGGGGGCGTTCCAATTAGTTGGCGCCGTGGGCGTGTTTATCGTCGCGCTGGTATTGATGGGCGTTTGGTTATTATTGACCCTAGGGATGAAAAATCCTGTGCTGCTTAAGAGTTACACCTTAGAAGCTGCCGTGAAAGATAAGGCCCAAGCGCGGGATATGGCGTCGCAGCTGTCACAATTGATGGGTGTGGTCGAAGCGATTGTGGTGCTAGACGAGAAAGTTGCTTACCTCAAAGTTGATGAGCATTTCGATTTAAGAGAAGCCCGAGCTGTGTTAGGCTCTGCTCAATAATATGTGTTATTGCCGCGAGTTTTAGGGAAGCGGATTTTCCCTTGCGGCAACAATTATAAACAACATACTGAATTAATAGATTATTTAAAGAATCGCAGGAGATTTCAATGGCCAGTCGTGGTGTTAACAAGGTAATTTTGGTTGGCAATTTGGGACAAGATCCAGAAGTACGTTACATGCCAAACGGTAACGCAGTCGCTAACATCACAGTAGCGACCAGCGAATCGTGGAAAGACCAACAAGGTCAACAGCAAGAGCGTACTGAATGGCACCGTGTGGTTCTGTTTGGCAAGTTGGCTGAAATTACGGGTGAGTACCTGCGTAAAGGTTCACAGGTTTACCTCGAAGGTAAACTGCAGACGCGTAAGTGGAAAGACCAAAGCGGTCAAGATCGTTACAGCACTGAAGTGGTTATCGACCAAAGCGGTAGCATGCAAATGTTAGGTGGTCGCAACCAAGGCCAAAGTCAAGGCCAAGGTGCACCTATGGGTGGCATGCAACAAAACGCGGGTTACCAAGCGGCACCGGCTCAAACTGCGCCAGCGCAAAACCAATACGCGCCAGCACAGCAAAGTTACCAAGCACCTGCACAGCAGCCACAATCTGGCTACAATCAGCAGCCAGCTCAGCAAAGCTATGGCCAGCAACAGCAATCCCATGCTCAGCCACAGCAAGGTGGTTACGCGCCTAAGCCTGCTGCACCAGCGTATCAAGCACCAGCGGCACCTGCACAACGTCCTGCGCCACAGCCACAGCAAAACTTTACCCCAGATTTGGATGATGGTTGGGACGACGATATCCCGTTCTAATTTTCCTACTTTTACAGTGTAAATAATCGTTTTTTAAAAGCCCTGCCATGTTGTGCAGGGCTTTTTGTTTATATATGGCTTGTCTGTCCTTGAATAATTTTCTTTACGTAGTTGTTAACAGTTGTTGCGGTTTAGGGTAGATTGTTTGGGGCCACTAAAGGGCTTGAACTTTTGAAAATAAATTAACGTTATGACGACTACTAAAAGAAAGGAATTCTTCCATGGAAGATGTAATAAGTCAGGAAAATAATCCATTAAAAAGTGATGAAAAACAAATAACAGTAGATAGCAATATTCAGAGAATACCACTGTTTCACGTTTCTCTTGCTAAATTGACAATTATGTTTGTTGCCACCTTTGGTCTATATCAAATTTATTGGTTTTATAAGCAATGGCAGGCATTAAAAGCGTATTATGATTTAGATGCATGGCCTATTGCTCGATGCATTTTTACGGTATTTTTTACACACTCTTTGTTCGTTTATGTTGATGAATATATTAAAGAAGATAATAGAAGCTATCGTTGGAGTCATTCAGCTTTAGCGACAGTTTACGTTTTACTTATCGTAGTCTCTAGTATTCTTAATAACATTGAAGTTTTACCAACATTTTTTATTTTAATTTCTATTTTTATACCTTTAGCAGTTTTGTATCCATTGTATGAAGCTCAAAAAGCAATTAACTTTGCGCTTGAACCTTTAGACTATGAGGATAATTCAAGTTTAACTTGGTTGAATTGGATATGGATTGCTCTTTTTGGTTTCTATTGGGCTATGGTTATCTATGCATTAACTGTGTTAGTCAGACTTGCTTAATTTAGAATAGAACAGGCTTTAATTAAGCCTGTTCTGAATTGCCAATGTGTGACAGTGTGGCAGAGGAATATTTTATAAAGTTAACAACGAGTTTTTCCTCATATACTTTCAAGTACTAATATTATTTTTTCTTATTAATTCATGGTTTTGATATTTTTGGTACGGTGTAAGGTATTGATTTTGTGACTTAAAGCCTTTTAGCGGCTATAGTAAAAAGTCAATTTATCAGTACTGAGGTTAGCATTTTCTCCGGTTAATGAACCCAATTGGGGGGAGAAAATGAATTTTTATGAATCATTTCAAGCGAATCCAGTTTAAACACCTGTGGCTATGGCTGCTATTTATCAGCGTGGCCTTGCCCTTAAGAGCGGTTGAAGCGCCTTTGTGGCCAGAGTCGGCCGATTTACCCTTAAGTCAACGGGTGCACACAGGCACCCTGACTAATGGGTTGCACTACCTGTTGGTAAACAACAAAACTCCCGAACAGGCGGTTATCGTTCGTATGCGGGTCGATGTGGGATCTGTGATGGAAACGGATGCCGAGCAAGGTCTGGTGCATTTTTTAGAGCATATGGCATTTAAAGGCTCTACCGGGCTCGCGGCGGGGGAGATGATCCCGACATTGCAGCGTTTAGGCTTAAGTTTTGGGGCCGATACCAATGCGGTGACTGAATTTCAGCAGACGGTTTATCAGTTTAATCTACCGAGCAATAGCCAAGATAAAGTCGATACAGCCTTGTTTTTAATGCGCGAAATCGCCGGTAATCTATTGCTTGATCCCGCGCTTATCGAGCGTGAAAAGGCGGTGGTCTTGTCTGAACTGCGTGAGCGCAGCAGCGCCGATTTAGAAAACTATCGTCACCAGTTAGCCTTTTTAATGCCGCAAACAGTGCTATCGCAGCGCTTCCCCGTGGGGGAGGCGACGAGCATTAAAAATGCGAACCGTGAAAAGTTATTATCCCTCTATCAACGTTTTTACACGCCGTCCCGCACCACCTTAATTGTGGTGGGCGATATTGATGTCGGCCGTATCGAGCAAAAGATCAAACAGCAATTTACCGACTGGCAAGCTGCGCCGCAGGCCGCAGGGGGAAAGGCGCAATCTATCGGTGTGGTACAAGCCAAATCTAAGATAGAGGCGAGCGCCTTCTTCGATCCAAGCCTGCAAACCTCGGTTTCTCTGGGGTTGTTAAAGCCTCAACAGCCTAAAGCCGATACCATTGCCCAGCGAGAGCAGGAGATTTTATTAGAGCTTGCCCATGGCATTTTATACCGCCGCCTAGAATCGCAATTACTCCACAGCCAAGGCCTGTACGGCGTTAATCTGCAAATCGGTCCCGAGTATGATATCGCCTACGGCACTCAAATGACGCTGGGCACGCAGGAAAACAACTGGCAACAGGGTATTGCGCTATTGGAGCAAACCCTGCGTCAGGCGCTTGAATTTGGCTTTAGCCAACAGGAAATCGACCAACAACTTAAACGAATGCATAAGGGCTATCAGCTCAATGCTGCTGGTAGCAACACTATTCACAGCGTGAACATTGCCGAAAGCCTAGTGAATGCCGTAGCGAGCAGACGGGTGCCCGTCGAGCCTGAGTGGCAATTGGCATTGTTTGAGACACTGATGCCGAGTATCACGCCGCAAAAACTGCAGCAGTTGTTTCAACAGACTTGGAATGGCACGCCTTATTTGTATTTAACCAGTAATAAGCCCATTGATAATGCTGAAAAACAACTATTAGCCGCCTACAACGCGAGTCAAAAGCAAGCAGTAAAAGCGCCTGAAACCAAAGCTATTGCCGAGTTTGCCTATAGTCAATTTGGTGAGCCGGGGCAGATTGTTGCCGATCAGCGTGATGCCACAACTGGGATCCGTAAGATACAGTTTGCCAATGGTGTACGCCTTAATATCAAGCCAACGGATTTTAATCAGGGCGTGGCGTTAGTGAGCTTAAACATCGGCTTTGGCGAGGTGCCATTCCCCGAGTTAGACGGTTTGTCCTATCTGTTTAACAGCGCCTTTGTGCAGGGCGGCTTAGGCTTACATGACTGGGACAGCATGCGCGATATTTTTGCTGGCCAAGATATCTCGGTGAGTTTGAGTCTGCGTGAGCAGAGTTTTGGTGGCGAGATCAGCACCAATGCTGCCGAGCTTCGCACTCAATTAGGCGTGCTGACGGCATACTTAGTCGACCCCGGTATGGATAAGCAAGCCGAGCAGTTATTCCGTGAGCAAGTGATTGCCGAGCAACAGAGTATTCATAGCAATCCACAATTGGAGTTTTCGAACCAGTTTGCCCGTATTGCCCATAATGGTGATAAACGCTATGGCTATGGTAATCCAGAGGACATCCTCAAACGTCAGTTCGCAGAGCTCGCGCCTAGCTTCCATTCTGCCGTTCAGCAGGGGGCGATTGAACTGGCAATTGTGGGCGATGTGAATGAAGACAAAGCGATTGCTGAAGTGGCGCAAACCTTAGGGGCCATTGCCCGTCAGCCTATCCCTAAGGGGCAGACGATTGTGCCCGTGTTTCCCAAAGTGCCCGCACACATGAGCCTGATGCATTATGGTCAGGTCGATATGGCGGCGCTGGCGCAGGTGTGGCCCACCACGGATATGAGCAATCTTCGTGAACAGATCGGTTTAGGCTTACTCGAACAGGTTTTGAGTATTTTGCTGACCGAAAATGTGCGTGAAAAAGCTGGCGCGAGTTATTCCCCTTCGGCATTCTCATATAATGATTTAAATCCAACGGGTTATGGCTACCTTGGCTTGTTTAGCGTGACAACTAAGAGCATGTTGCCTGAGGTGGCTCAGTATTACGCCGCCGCAGTGAAGCAAGTCCAAGCGCCTGCTGGGATCAGTGAGGATTTACTCAATCGCGCCCGCCAACCTGTGCTGGAGTGGATGCAGATGGCGCCGCAAAATAACAACTTTTGGCTCGATTTAGCCTCAACCGCTCAAAGCCAACCGGAGCGTTTTAGCGCCTTTAATCAAAGGCTGGCGCTGGTGCAACAAATTACGCCTGCGGAGCTAAGCCAGTTGGCGCAGAAATACCTCAAGGATGATAAACGCTTAACCATCGAAACCTTACCTGCACCCGCCACGGCGCAGTAATGAGTCAAGGTTTGGCGCCATAAAGCGTTATGATTTTTAGGCGCTAAGCCGTGGCATCTTGTGGTTATCGAATCTAAGTCGCTTCTTAAACCAAACGGCCCCCGTCATCTCAGTATCACGGGGGCTTTTTTATTGAGTCGGTTTTAGCATCTGCAATATCGATTTGTGTAATTAACATGTCGATGAGCAATGCGAGGTGTAGGACAACCTCTTGTGGGGATTTTCGCCTAAATGCGACTCTCGCCAGCCGATGCGATGGAGGTGAGCTGCAGTGGCGACAGGGCAATTTGTATCAAAAAATCCTGCTAAAAATGCGATTTGTATCAACTTTGATGTTGTTGCTGAAATGTTTGTTAAGTGTTTGAGTTTGTGAAATATTTGTTTGAGTTTTAAGTGGAAATTGCCGTTGTTGTCATTGTATAACTGCGTAGACTGAACTGAATTTTTTGTCTGCTAATGAGGGATACGATGCTCAACAATAAACTAAAAGGATTCGCGGTTTTAACCTTCGCCTGTTTGGGCGTGACCGCTTGTGGTGGCTCCGATAACAATAAAGACGAGGATACCTCGAAGACCGATACCTATGTGCAATTTTACAATGCCTCTGTGGGGAGCACGGCAACTGCACTGAAGATTGGAGATAAAACCTACGAGAGTGTGAATTACGCCGATGCCATGCCAAGGTTCACGTCGACACCCGGCGTGAGTGCCGTCGAGGTAATGGGTAAGGATGCGTCGAACAAAGATATTTCGCTCTATAAAGAGGATATCGATCTAAAAACCGCAACGGATCACTTCTTTGTCTTACATGGGGATTTTGCCTCGCCATCGCTGCTGAATATCAATTACTCCCGCACTGAGTTAGATAAGCAAAATGCCGAAGCGGACAAGAGTAAAATGCAATTATTGATCGCCCATACGGCGATGGATGCGCCGGCCTACGATGCCTATATTGCCAAAGCCGATCAAAGCTTTGCCGATGCTGTGATGCTAGGCAGTGTCGCCTACGGTGAAGTTTCGACACCGCAGATTTTAGACACTGGGGATTACAAGGTTTACCTCGCCCCCGCGGGAACGACCAACGTGAGCTACACCACGGCAAGCATTAACTTTAAGACTAAGGTGCCCTATAAGTTGATTTTACGGGAAAGTTTTGGCGCTTCGGATGCCAAAATCAGCTTAGATAGCGTGGATTCGACCACCAATGTGCGAAACCATGTAGCCCTCGAAAGCAGTGTCGATTTTAGGGTATTCAATGGCTTGGCTGAACATAATGTCGATGTCAAAGTCGTGAGCAACAAGCAAGAAGCCCTATTTAGCAATGTGGCTCCCTTTGGCGTGACGGCTTATCAAGGCGCTGAGTTTAATGACTTTGGCGTGAGCGTGTTTGACCATACTAGCCAAGCTAAACTGCTCGATAATGTGCTGATAACCCTTAATCAGGACGAAATCAAAACCATCTTTATCTACGAGCAAGCCACCGAAGAAGGTAGCCAAGTGAAGGCGATGGAGATGAAGCAAACGCAAACGCCGAGTCCCTACAGCTTCAAGTTTGATATCGTCAGTTTTGCCGACAAGAGTAACCTGACGCTGTACTTCTTAAAGGCGAACGACACCATTGAAACCGCAGCCTATAAGATCAGTGCGGTTAACCCTACTGCGCCGCAGTCGTTAGTGGTGCCAAAAGGTGAGTATTCTATCAAGGTGATTGCGGTAGAAAATGGCACTAAAACAGTAGTTTATGCATCAGAGATGATGGATTTTAATAACGAAGATAATGTCACTATGGTGCTGAATAAGGACGCTTCAACCAGCTTTGGCTATAACCTCGTTAAGCTTTAATCGCTAAATAGATTAGGGGAATAAAAAAGCACTACCTAGGTAGTGCTTTTTCATCTTAACCGTCTTTATTCCGACAGTTTTAGCTCTTGGCCAGGCTTAATAATGCTCTTGGCATTGAGCTGGTTCCACTTCATTAAATCCGCGAGCTTCACTTTGTTTTTGCGCGCGATTTTATCTAACGAGTCACCGGACTTTACCTTATAAGTGCTGGCTTTCGCGGCGGGCTTGTCAGCGGTTTTACTGCTGGTTTTAGCCTTAGTCGATTGAGACGTTGTTTGAACTTTGCTCTGTTTTGGCGTCTCGGTCGAGGCGTTATCTTCGCTTGTCATCGGCGTTAACAGGGTTAACTCTTGGCCGATTTTAATTCTATCGGAGCTGAGGTTGTTTGCCTGCTTTAACTCTTTGACTGAAATGTCAAATTTCGCGGCAATTGTGCCTAGGCTATCGCCGGATTTCACAATATAGCTTTGGCTGTCGTAATGTTTTTGCGCGGACAGCTGGTGCTGATTCTCTTGATATTGGCCGATGTTTTCAATCGGCAGGGCGATTTGATATTTGCCCTTACTTGGGATCACGCTTTGGCGATAACCAGGGTTATAGGTTTTAAACTCCGCCTTAGTGAGTCCCGCAGCATTGGCGATTTGGCTGAGTTCAACGCCGTTAGGTGCAGGTAAACGCTCCAAAAATGGGCGGTTGGCAATCGGCATTACTTTGAGATTGTAATGGCTAGGTGCGCGGATAATTTGAATAAAGGCCAGCCATTTAGGTACGGTTTGCACTTGGCGAGCCGGAATATTCAGCGACCAGAAATCCGTGGGTTTGCCTTTAGCTTTGTTTCTATCGATAGCGGCTTTGATCACTAGCTCGCCACTGTTATAACCCGCAACGGCGTTGATCCAGTCGTTACCTAAGGTGTCGTGTAAGTGCTGTAAATAGTCGAGCACGGCATCGGTCGAGGCCAGTGCATCTTTACGGCCATCGTAGGCCGAGTTGATGGTCAGGCCAAAATTACGTCCCGTCGCAGGGATCATTTGCCAGAGCCCTGCGGGGCCATTTGCCTGAGCGAGCGGGTTATAACCACTCTCAACAATCGGCAGGAGTGCCAGCTCGAGCGGCATGTTGCGGGCTTCGAGTTGGCTGACAATATAGTATAAAAATGGCTCGGCGCGCTGGGTCACCTGAGTCATAAACTTTTGCTTATCATCGAAAAAGTTACGCTGTTTGCGGACTTCGGCATCGTCATGCACATCAATGGTGCGGGCGTGTTGAATTTTTTCCCACACATCGGCGTAACGCTCGTCGATAACTTTCGTTTCAACATGCTGAGGTTGTGCTGTCTCTTCACTATTGCCCTGGGCGTCAGGCAAGGTTGCAGCGTATTCCGTAGGCGACGTTTGCGCCGACGTGGTTGCGCAGCCGCTGAGCTGGCCCATCAAGATGGCGACCACGAGCGCAGCTAAGGCATGGGGTTGGCGAAAGGTTTTCCGCATGATTGTCCTGTAATCTGTGATGACTTGGTATTCCATGATTTGGCACATGCTAATCTGTTTTCGCATTTGTGAATAGCTTTGCTTAAAATTTGACCGCATTGGTTACGTTTAGCTTTGGCGCTAAATACGCTAAGATAGCGGCGGTTTTTTATTGCAGTGGATGAGAGAGTGCAGACGTTAGCGCAGTTAAAAGCGGGACAATTACAAGGGGTTACCCGTTTACAGTTGGTTGAAAATTTAACCGAGTTCCCGCGGGAGATCTTCGATTTAGCCGATACCCTTGAGATCCTCGACTTATCCAATAACCAGCTCAGTTCACTGCCTGAAGATTTACATCGCTTAACTCATTTGAAGATCTTGTTTGCTTCCAATAACCGCTTTGAAGTGCTGCCCGAAGTGTTAAGTCAGTGCCCCAAACTGGAGATGATTGGCTTTAAGGCGAATCAAATTCGTTCGGTTCCTGAGGCGTCATTGCCCTTGCATACCCGCTGGTTGATCTTAACGGATAACCAAATAACCGCCTTGCCCGAACGTATGGGGCAATTGTATCGCCTGCAAAAATTAGCCTTAGCGGGCAATCGGTTAACCTCGTTGCCAGCATCCATGGCCCAATGCCATAACCTAGAGCTAGTGCGTTTGTCGGCAAATGCTTTAGCCGCGCTGCCGAATTGGTTGCTTAAGCTGCCTAAACTCACTTGGCTAGCGTTTGCGGGCAATCCCTTTAGCCATACGCTAGTCGACCCCCATGCCGATGTGGCTAGTGTGCCCAATGTGTCATTAGCGGATATCGCCCTCGGTGACAAATTGGGTGAGGGCGCCTCGGGTATTATTTATCAGGGGCGTTGGTTAAATTCTGCGATGGTTGCAGCCACGGGGACTGAGCCGATCGCGGTGAAGCTATTTAAGGGTGAGGTGACCAGTGACGGTTACCCTGCCGATGAATTGGATTGTTGTTTAACCACGGGGGAGCATCCAAATCTCATCAAGGTTTTAGCGCATATCAGCCAGAAGGATCAGCTAGGGCTAGTGATGGCGTTAATCCCCCAAGGTTTTTATAACTTAGGCTTACCGCCCTCCCTCGAAACCTGCACCCGCGATACCTTTAAGGCGGGCACAGAATTCAGCCTTAAGGGCATAGTTAAGATAGCCTTGCAGTTGGCCGAGACTCTCGCGCATATGCACGCCCAGCAAATCAGCCATGGGGATGTGTATGCGCACAATATGATGATTAATCCGCAGATGGCGCTATTGTTCGGTGACTTTGGTGCTGCTTCAAACTTGGCCAAGCTATCACAATCAGAGCGAGAGGCGATGGAGGCCATAGAGGTGCGGGCTCTAGGTTGTTTGATTGATGATTTGTTGCCCTTCGCTAATCGCTTGGAGGACGAGAGGCTGCACGCACAGCTGCTGCAGTTAAAAGAGCAATGTATGCAGGCCGACTTCGCCAGTCGCCCACGTTTTAGTGAGGCGGCCAAGGCATTAGCGGCACTGAGCTAAGCTCACACGGCTGTTATGCCTAAAACAACAAGGGTGGTTCCATTGGTGAAAACCGATGTAGAGACATTAAAGCAAGGGCGATGGTATCTCATCAGCAATGGAGAGCTGGCATTATGAGGTTGATTCCTAAAGTAGCAGTGCTCTGGCTGGGCCTTACCCTGAGTCTCATCTTGAGTTTAAGCCTAATGAACTCAGCGCCAGTTTGGGCGGGCTGGTGGGATAACCTGTGGCTACAGGAGTTACCCGTTGACCAAACTAAGCCGCCAAAGACTGCGCAACGCTTCGAGTTTACGGGAACCTTACCCGCCCACACCCAGCTCGAATTAGTTGGTTATTACACTTCCTCTACATGTACCCGCAAAGAAATCCGTTTCCCAAATGGTGATATTGCCAACCCCTATCGCGCCACGCTGAATAAGAGTTCGGTTCTGCGACAATCCCTCGATACGACCGACAATGCCAAACCTTTCAATCTGACGTTAGCCCTGCAAGGGGGTGGAGATTGCGATTGGCAATTAGAGGATTTAGTCCTCGACCTTACCCTGCAGCCAAGTCATCCCATCTGGCAAAAGGTTAAGTCATTAAAAGATGACTATTTACATACGTCACCGCTATTAACATCGAGCGAACCTGCGACCAAAGCCTCGCCCCATGATGGCTTTTATTTGAGTCAGGAGCTGACTATCGAGCCCGTGCTTGCTGGCAGCGAAGAAGATACCAATCTGGTTGCGGCTTTGCCGCTTAGCCTCAATCCCGTGTATTACCCTGTGGTGATTTACAGCCCCAGGACCGACAGCCCCTTTGAGGTGAAGCTTAAGAGTAATCTGCAATCGAGCAGCCGTTTATGGTCAAGCGCGGCGACACAAATGGTGCGTTTTGATAAACAGCCAGTGCTGCGGGTGCAGTTTAATCCCGAAATTCTGCCAGATTATCAAGTGAATGTGTGGCGTCAGCCTGAGCATATCTCGGTTCATTATCCCGATGGCACTGAGTATCGTTATCCGCGCGGGGACGTTCATCTCTATGCCTATGGTAAGCCTGAATCTATGCTCAATACCTTAAGTGAGAGCAGTAAGGCCGAAGATAAGCGATTGTTAGCACATATCTATTGGGCTGGTCATGCGCTGGCGAAGGATGAAGAAAAAGCGCGCAAATACTACCGAGAGGCGGCCGAGGGCGATGACTTGATTGCTATTCAGTGGATGCAATCACAGGCAGCCTATGCGGGCGAGGTTGAGCAGAGCCGTTATTGGCTACAACGCGCGGCAAGGCTTGGGGATGTCGAGGCCAAATTGGAACTTATTCGTCAGCCATTTGAGACCATACTGCAAGGTAAACCGAATACGGCCGAGGCGAAAAGCGTCCAAGCCAGCGCTTGGGAGCAGTTAAATCAGCTGGTTAATCAAGGTGTTCCCGAGGCCATGAGTATGATAGCGCTGTACCAAGCATTGCCTTGGTCGCCCTACCATGATGCAACGGCAGCATTAACTCACTATCGTATGAGTGTGCAGGCTGATCCGGCCTTAGCCCATAGCGCCGCCAGTGATTACTATTATTTGCTCGAGGATTTTGAACAAAGCCAAGAGTTTTGGCAGATTGCCGCCGAGCGCGACCTCTATGTTGCCGCTGAATATGCGGATATTCTGTTAAAACCCGACACGCGTGATGTGCACCAAGCGCGCATCTGGCTCGAAAAAGTGGTTTCGCAGGGCGATAAACAAGGCATGCAGCGGGATGTGTTGGGGCGTGCCTATTTTCAGCTTGCGAGCCTACTCGATACGGGCGAAGGTGGCAGCGTTGAGCCAGAGCGCGCCCTTGCGCTCTATCAGCACAGCATTGAACTGGCTAAATCCTTTACGAATGATTACGAAGCTAAGGCCAAGGCAAGAGTACAAGCGCTTGAAAAGCTTTGAGAGTCATGCCAGTTTTAGTGTTTGAACTTGGGATAGTCTAGCCCTATCGTCGCTATGATTATCGATTTATCCCCATATCCAGCTATGCCTTAAATAGCTGCTAACGAGCAATGAAGACTGCCTTGTTAGCGGCAGTACTCTGTATTCTCCTAGGAGCACGTTATGTCCGAATTACCCCATGATTACACGCATATTTATCTTGAGCAGCCCGGCGAGCCTGAGGTGATGCAGCTGACTCGTTCGCCATTGCCCGTACCGAGTGCTGGCCAAGTCTTAATTCGTAACCGCGCTGCCGGGGTGAATGGACCCGATATCAAACAAAGGATGGGAATGTATCCACCACCACCTGGGGCCTCGCCGATTATTGGGCTGGAAGTTGCGGGGGAGATTTGCGCCGTAGGCGACGGCGTGACCCAATGGCAGTTAGGAGATAAGGTTTGCGCCTTAGTGCCCGGCGGTGGCTACGGCGAGTACACCTTAACCTATGCCGAGCATTGTTTACCTATCCCACAGGGCTTTTCTGAGGTGCAAGCGGCGGCGCTGCCCGAAACCTTTTTCACTGTGTGGGGCAACCTCTTTATGCGCGCGGGACTCAAGGCGGGTGAAACCGTGTTGATCCACGGTGGCTCGGGTGGCATTGGCAGCACGGCGATTTCCCTCGCTAAGCATCTTGGTGCGACCGTGATTGCGACCACGGGGCAGGATGCCAAGCGCGACTATTGCGCCGGATTAGGCGCCCATCTGGTGGTGAACTACAACACCCAGAACTTCGTGGAAGAAGTCATGGCCTTTACCCAAGGCAAGGGCGTCAATGTGGTGTTTGATATTGCTGGTGGCGACTTTATCAACTTGAATCTTCAAGCATTAGCGCTAGATGGCCGCATGGTGTCAGTGTCGACCCAACGTAGCGGTAAGGCAGAGGTGAACATTCTGCAGTTGATGGCCAAACGTATTGTGTGGACGGGATCGACCTTAAGACCGCAGAGCGTTGCGGCAAAAGCCGAAATCGCCAAGCAATTACGTGAGCAGGTTTGGCCTTTGCTCGATAGCCAGCAAATCGTGCCGCATATCTGTGCCACCTTTCCACTGGCCGAGGCGGCCAAGGCCCATGCGCTGATGCAGTCGGGAGAACATAGAGGCAAAGTCGTATTAACCTTGTGATCCCGTCCGGCTACATCTGTGTAAACGCACTCGCCTCAATCCTTTGATGGAGGCGGGCTGCCGAATTAAAACTTGCTGTGATGTTTTTTTAGACTAAAGTCGTTAATGACAAAATTTTTTAGAGACTTTGGCCGAAATTAATGCGTAATAAGTGAAAATTTCATGGTATGAGGCATTGATTATCGGAAATATTCTGTAAAAATACCCAGTTGAAAACGTCAGAGACTTTCCGGCGCGATTCGTGGATCAAAGCAAGCGACGCTTCGCTTATTCAGACTAAAAAACTCATAGTGTATGTGTTGATTTAAGGGTATTGGCATATATGTATAACACAGCAAAGAAACAGGTTTGGTATGGTGAGCTGAGAACATCGAAGGGCACCGCGATTGTCGTCCATGACAACCAGCTGCCAGAGGCTTCCCCTGGACGAATCTACCTCTACAATACCGAACGTGATGCTATTGTTGAGTATGTAGAAGACATCGTAAAAGTGAACCTACATGACTTAGATGATGCAGCGGTAAAAGCGGCTGAAGCTAAGTTTAGCGGCGCATGGAAAGCAGCTCGAGCTCAATTTATGGGCAAGCATCAAGCTCGTATCGACCTGAACAATGTCAAAGATTCAGGCCCAGTCCGTAAGGCTAAAGCTGAAGTTGAGCCTGAAATTGAAACCGATGCCATTGGTGCCGATTTTGATGAAGATTGGGGCGATGATTTCGACGATTAATACTGAGTTTGCCTAGGGCAAATTTGGTTAGGGTAAGGAATAAATCACTTTATTCCTTACCAGCTTTTCCTTCCTTTATTCGACAAGCTTATCCCCAAATGCACTCATTTTAGCCTTCAATATCAAATTGATAGCGGCTGATATGATGGTAGATTTTCCCTGGTATTAACCAAGCGTCATCACCCAGTTGGGGTTGATTCGGCGAGTCAGGCAATTTTTGCGGCTCAATACACACGCCCTGATAGGCGTTCAAACTTTGTTGATTTCGCCCTAGGGTTCCCGCTAAAAAGTTAGCGCAGTAGAGCTGCACGCCGGGCTGATTGGTAAAGACTGTCATGGCGCGACCACTGACGGGGCTCGATAGGCAGCCAAAGCGGCGCAGTGAATTATCGGGATTGTCCAAGAGATAACAATGATCATAACCTTGGGTGCTGGCCAGCGCCGGATCTTGGAGTTTGTCCCCTAGAGTAACGCCTTGAGTTAAATCAAAAATACTGTTTTTGACCTCGGCAATTCCCGTAGGCACGCCCACCTCATTCATGGTGAGGTAGCGCGTCGCATCGATTTGCATCCGATGTTGATGATTGTTCGGCAATCCATCGAGGTTGAAGTAGGAATGCTGCGTCAGACTGACGGGGCAAGGTTTATCCACCGAGGCGAGGATTTCCACATAGAGATTATTGGCTGCGAGGCGATAGTCTAACTGGACAGTGCAATTGCCGGGGAAACCCATGTCACCATCTGGGCTGACTAGCGATAAACGCACACCATCGGGAAGTTGGCCTAAGTGCCAGTTTTTTCGATTAAAACCTTCGCGGCCACCGTGTAAGCAGTTGCTGGCCTGATTGATATCCAGTTGGTACTCTTGCCCTTGATATTGCATCTTGCCCATCGCAATACGGTTGGCAAAGCGCCCTGCAATAGCGCCAAGGTGGGCGTTTTGGGTTAGATAATCTTCGGCACTGTCGCAGCCAAGCACGATATTGGCGCGTTGCCCCTGTTTATCGGGCGTCCAAAGTGAGCGAATAATGCCACCTAAGCTGAGCACTTCTAAGGCGATGATGCCATTGTCTATCCGCACACGTTCGATTTCACCGCCGCGGGGATCGGTCCAAGGATCTAGTACACTGAAACGCACCATTTAGCTTCCCTCTAATGTGATTTAACCGCTTGATTTTGCCTCTTAAAAACAACAAATACCATAGGATTCAAGGTTGAATTCGTATGGTATTTGTTTGGAAGAATGGATTGAGCGTGTTTGACGGACTAGCTGTCGATGCGCCCAGCGCCCGCACTCGCCGAGCAGAGATACACAGTGGCATCGATTCCAGTCTGCTCATAAAATGCATGCTCGACCGCCGAGACTACGGCATCGGTGAGTTCGTGATCCACTAGGGCGACAACACAACCGTCGGTCATGCGAATGCCGCCACGCTCTCCAATCACTTGGCCGACTATGTCCACCAAAGTGTCAAATTCGGGCAGTGTCACCTCAAAATCATCCCGCAGAGATTGATGGGACTGTGCCATTAACAAACTGAATTTAGATAGATTATTTTGCTCTAGCGCCCGAGCAGCACTCTGAGTGCGTTTGTTTTCGGTGACGACGTGTTTGGCACGGCGATACAGGGTGTCATCCAATTGATCTTTAGCACTTTCGAGCTGGCGCAGGTCGAGGTGGCGCAGGGCATCGAGACCAAAAAAGTCGGCAGCCTGTGCGCATTCTTCGCGGCGTTGTTGATTTATTGCCGCCAGACGTTGTTTCTCGATATGGGCATCGATAATGATAAGGCTGAGGTTTTCAGGGATCGCAATAGGCTCGCTATCCAAATCCAGACAATCGATGAGCAGGGCATGATCCGGTTCGCCCATGGCGCAGATCATATGGTCCATAATGCTGCAAGCCGATGAGACATAACGATATTCACCGCGCTGTGCGAGTTGTGCTACCGCCATAGGTGATAAATGCAGTTGGCTGCTGTCGCTGATGGCGGTGCCAAAGGCGACAACTAAGGCGCCGGAGGAAGACAGACCCGCGGCTAATGGCACATCGCCAACAACCGCTAAGTCTAACCCTTTGGCGATAAGCCCTGTGTTGGCCATGGCCACCGTTAGGCCTTTGAGATAATTGACCCAACCATCTTCGGGATTGATTTCGGTGTCTTTACCGAAACTCCATTCCTTGATTTGTCCCGGAAAGGCGTCGGCAACGGCGCGAAACTTATTGTCCTCTCGGCGTTTAACTGCAATCACAGTATGAAAATTAATGGCGGCGGGCAACACGAAGCCGTCGTTGTAATCCGTATATTCACCGATCAAATTAACCCGACCTGGGGCTTGGTATAAATCATCGGCTTTAGTGCCAAAGGTTTGGACAAATAACTTAGTGGCGCGCTGCGCAGGGTTCGACATGCTGAGAAGACTTCCAAAAAAGCTGAGCTAAATTGCGTTCTTGTCTTCGATTTATATCACGACTAACTCGGCCTTGTAACTGAGATTTTGTAGGGTATAGACGATAGTCTCGTTAGGGAAAATCGATACAGAACAAGCAACCGATTAGTTCTGCCTAGCGAATCACTGCAATTATTTGATTTTGATTGTTTTTAACATTTTAAGGGGAGAGGTAAGTTGGCTCAGGAGGTTTGATTTCCTGAGCCAACATTAGCCTAAATAAGATGATTTTTATTCAAGGCTAGATTAGACCGAGCCAGAGGTCGCGTTAGCGTTGATTGGTGACTTGTCGGCATTGGCTTCGGCCTCTGCGCGGGTTTCTGAATCGGGTAATAACTCATGGATCACATGGTCGACAAAACCCGCCCCCGCCGCTTCGTACAAGTTATACACGCTGTGTACGCCAGAGGTTCTCAGCGAGGCGGCATCATCGCCGTATTGTACGATGGCGCTGAGTTTACCCTGATAGTTCAGCTTCTTAAGCTGCTCAACAGCGAACAGATTTCCCGCATGGTGCGGCATGGCCAGTAGCACTAACTCAAGATTTGGCGCTCTGTCGAGCTTTTCCCAAAAGTCGGTATCTGCGGCATCGCCTTGCACGACGTTGCGGCCATTGGCACGGTGCAAATCCACCAGTTCCTGCTTGTGTTCAATCCCGAGGATTTCACCATCGAAACGCGCGCGCAGTTCATCGTAGGCACCGCTACCAATGCGGCCCATACCTAAGATCAAGAAGCGGGGATTACCAATGGCAATCGGTCTGTCTTCTGGGTGTAGCGGGGGCTTCTCGAGTCGAATCAGACGTTGTTGGAAGCGTTGATAAATATTGCCTACGGTAGCGTTGAGTGGCGCCGCAAATAAGAAGCTGAAGCTTAAGGCGACCGCGATAATTACCAGCCATTGTGGTGGTAGCCAACCTTTGCTGGTGGCAACGGCGGCCACGATAAGGCCGAACTCAGAGAAGTTACCTAAGTTGAATGAGGCCAGCATAGAGGTGCGTGAACGCAGCTTGAATCGTGTCAGTAAATAGACGAATAACAGGATTTTTAACGGCACTAACAGCACTAATAAGGCCGCGAGTACCACATCGGATACCGTGGGTAAGCCGTTGAGGCCAATGGTTAAGAAGAAGGCGACAAGGAAGAGTTCTTTAAAGTAGAACAAGGATTTAGCCAGCTCAGAGGCCTTTTTATGCCCCGCGAGTAAAATCCCGATGATCAGCGCGCCGAGATCCGGTTTGAGGCCGACGGATTCAAATAACCAAGCGCCGACAACCAGCGCCATCACTAATCCAAATAGCACTAAGAGTTCGCCGTGACCGACACGGTCGAAGGCTTTGTAAATTAGCGGTTTTGCCAGAGGCAACAGCAATAATGCCAGCGCCCAGACAGACGGAATGGCGCCCTTAGAAATAGTTAAGAAAACGACGGCAAAAATATCCTGCATAATCAGGATACCAATGGCGACACGGCCATAGAGGGACTGCACATCGCCTTTATCTTCCAATACCTTAATCGCGAATACCGTACTGGAGAAGCTGAGCGCGAAGGCGATTAATGACAGCTGTGCCACGCTCAAACCATCGAGTTGGCTTAGACCAATCAGGCCGAGGATTTTGAGGATGGGAATAAACAGCACCATGGATAGCACTAAATGTATGCTCGAGCCCGCCCAGACTTCGGCCTTAAAGAGGCTACGAATATCGAGTTTAAGACCAATGGCAAACAATAATAAGGTGACACCAAGGTTAGCGAGTTCTTGCAGTAGAGGCAGGCTTTCTTTCTCAATACCAAAAACAAAGAGTACAAAGCCTGCCACTAAGTAGCCGATCAGGGGAGGCAGCCCTATGCGGCTAACCAGCATGCCGCAGATAAGTGTAATGATGAGAATAGCCGGTTCCATAATGCTCCAATCTAAAAAGTCCACGTTAAACAGGGATTGTATAAGAAATCGATGACAGCGTGATAAAAAAGCGGACTTTTAATGAAAAAAGTCCGCTTTTTATTGGTTTTACGCTAAAACGGCGCAGTGATAAATTGGCGTTTTAGCTGAGATTATTTCACTAAGTGATCTAAATGGGCGGCAAATTCTTTCGGTCCCATAAAGCCAGTCACTCTTAGATCTTCCCTCTGCTCACCTTGCTCGTTAAACATCAGCAGTGTAGGTAGGCCCAGCACGTTGTATTTCTCTAGCAATGCGACATCAATGGCATCGCTCTTAGTCACGTCGGCCTGCAATAACACTATCTTGTTCATCCGAGTTAATACTTCTGCGTCCTTAAAGGTGATGGCCTCAAACTCTTTACAGGCCACACACCAATCGGCATAAAGATCCAGCATCACAGGTTTGCCCGCCGCTGTTGCGGCGGCGATTTCACGGTCTAAATCCTCAATGGATTTAATGCGTTTAAAGCCGTGCTCCTGCTCGGTTGTCGCCACTGTGCCCATTGACGTATGGGTAAAGCCAAAGTGGCCCATGACCGCTTGGAAACCGTAGGAGAAACTGGCCAACAGCGTGAGCGTTAGTAGCACTGAGCGCACGGTTTGTTTCCAGTTGAAGGCGCTGAGTTTGTTTTGGTGCATTAGGTAACCGGTGAAGCTAATGCCCCAGAGTGACCAGAGCACATCGGAAACCACACCAGTCCAAATGCGGCCAAGCATCACAATCGATACCGCAATCAGGAGGAAACCGAACACGGTTTTAATGATGTTCATCCAAGCGCCAGCGCGTGGCAGTAACTTACCACCCGAGGTACCAATGATGAGTAGCGGCACACCCATACCCATGCTTAGCACGTAGAGCGCGAGGAAACCTTGCAATAAATCGCCAGTTTGCGCCACATAGACTAAGGCGCCTGAGAGTGGGGCCGTTGTGCAAGGTGAGGCCACTAATCCTGAGAGCACCCCCATCAAAAACACGCCAACTAAATTGCCGCCCTTTTGATTGTTGGAAATCGAGTTCATCTTCTCCTGCCAGCTAGAAGGCAGTTTGAGATCGTATAAACCAAACATGGATAAACTGAGTACAAAGAACAGGATAGCTAAAAAGATCAGCACGGCGGGATGCTGTAGCGCCGCTTGGTATTTCATCCCCGCAGAGGCAACCACTAGACCTAAAATCGAGTAGGTGATCGCCATACCTTGCACATAGGCCATCGACAGGGTGAAGGCTTTGGCGGTCGAGAGTTTTTGCCCTTGGCCAACAATAATGCCCGATAGGATAGGGTACATAGGGAAGACGCAAGGCGTGAGCGCCAGACCAATCCCTAGGCCGAAGAAAATCACTAAGGTCCAGAGTAAACTGTCGTTAGACAGCATCTGGCTTAGGCTGTCCTGCTGAGTAATAGGTTGGCTTGGGGCGCTGCTAGTTTGCTTGGCGTCAGCAGGGGCGGCAGGTTCAGTCGTTTCGTTGCTGTCTGCGCCAGTTGCAATATTCCCATCATTGGCCGCGACAGCCTTTAGGGTCACGTCCCGCTTGGTCGGTGGATAACAGAGTTTACCCTCGGCGCAGCCCATAAAGGTCACGGTTAAGGTGCCGTTATCATCGGCTTGTTTCAGGCCAACGGGAATATCGATATAGGTGTAGTAAACCTCTTGCTCACCGAAATATTCGTCGTTGTGGGGCTTACCCTTTGGCAGGTCGATGGTGCCAAGTTCGGCGCCATTAACGCTAAATTTGAGCTTATCCCGATACATATAGTAGCCGTCGGCAATGACCCAATTGAGGGTGACCTTATTACCTTCTTGCTTAAAATCGAAGGCAAAGGCTTGATCGACAGGCATTAACTCGGGTTCGCTTTTTAGAAAACCAAAGCTATTGGCGAAGGCGTTGCCACTTAGGGTGAGAGGCGTAAAGAGCAGTAACGCGGTGAAAACAAGGCTAAGTAGTTTTTTCATGGCTGAGTGTTATCTTTTATCCAATCTAAGTAGGCTGGTAGCCCGTGAGTCACGGGTACGGCAATAATTTCAGGCACTTGATAAGGGTGGAGTTGAAGCACAAGCTGTTCTAACTCGGCATAGCGGCTTTGTAAACATTTAATGTGTAAGCTAATTTCTTGCTCCTCACAGATTTTTCCTTCCCATGCATAAATGGAGCGGATCGGCGCCGAAATATGTACGCAGGCGGCGATGCGCGCTTCCACTAAGGCACGTGCAATGCGCTTTGCTTGAACTTCATCTGGGCAACTGGTGCTGACCACAAGATATTGAGCTTGCATGGTGTGAGGTATCGTCCCTTAACAATCTTAAACTTCGCTTAAGCCTATTAGGCTAAGCTACTTTACGTGTTTTTATGGTCTCATACATTAACCGGGTAATAAAAGAGTGAGCTAAATATCAGAAGTTTCACTCCCTTACCGACAGCGCCAGCCAAGAGACTTGAATTAAGACCGGATAGCCCCCATTTAGTTTTCAAGTAAGCGAGATAAATCTGAGGTCGGTATGTTTTTAATCCTGTTTTTATTATTTGTGCTGATCCCAGTTATCGAACTGTCAGTGTTAATTCGTGTGGGCGAGGTGCTTGGCACTTGGACCACTATTGGTCTGGTGTTATTTACCGCCGTGTTGGGTGTGTCGCTCGTGCGTAGCCAAGGGTTGAGCACGCTGATGCAAGTGCAGCAAAAACTCACCCGAGGCGAGGCGCCAGGGCAGGAAATTGTCGAAGGCATGATGTTAGCCATGGCGGGTGTATTGCTGGTTATCCCAGGCTTTGTGACTGATTTTATTGGCCTATTATTACTCACACCCTTAACGCGCCGCCCGATTGCCGCCTTAGTGTTTAAGCGTATGCAGCTGCGCGTGGTGTCTGGTTTACAGGGCGGAATGCACGGCGGTTTTGGTGCGGGTCCATTTGGACCTCATTCTGGTTCGCAGTCGAATCCATTTGGCCAATCCCCCTTTGAGCAACATACTCACTCCGACGGCAATGTGTATGAAGGGGACTTTGAGCATAAGGCCGATCCGAGCGATAAACGCCCCGAGAGTCATCAATTGACCGACCAAGATCTTGATACGAAAGCGAATGAGCCAAAAGACGCTCAGCCAAAGGATCCAAAACCTTAGTTACATATCCCGACAGCTAAACTGTACTCAGGCACTATTCTGCAAGCTCCCATAGGTAACTCTCTGGGAGCTTGTTTTTATGTGGGCTTTGTCGCAATTGTCTGCGGTGGATCACTTGCCTCACCTTTGCTTCGATTTAGGGGCGTACTATAGTAAACCTCGAACATATTATTCATGGAGGTTGAATATGCACTTAACTAAGTTAAAGCTGATGTCGGGATTGTTGTCTGTCGTAACTTGCTCGCTGATCACCTATAGCGCCGTGGCAGGGCCTTTAGATCCAAATTGCGACCCTGAAAAAGTTGCCAAGAATGCCGCGGTCAAGGCTACTACTGGCGTGAGTGGTCGCTGTACTCCCGAGAAAGCCGCCGAGCGTACGGCGAAAGATGCCAAGGATGCCGTTGGGGATGCTAAGGATAAAGTGACGGATTCGGTCAGTGATAAGGTCGATGATATTAAACCCGACGATAAGCTATCCGACAAAGCCTCCGATGCGCTAAAGCAAGATAAGCACGAACACGACAAGCACGATAAAAAAGAGGGTGTCGATGCGCTAAAGCAAGATAAGCACGAACACGACAAGCACGATAAAAAAGAGGGTGTCGATGCTAAGAAAGTCGTGAAAAAGGTCATCAATTAACGCCGGGCTCGATAGTCATTCACTCTTACCGCGCCTAGATTTTATGCTAACCCAGCTGAAATCTAGGCGTTTTTGTATTCGGCTTAAGTGGATAATCGATAAAAGGAAAGGGCCAATCGATGAGCAATACTACATCGATCGGCCACGCCGGGAAGCGTTTAGGGAGAGTGGCGTGCTAGTTGGTGCTCGCCACTGCATTCGGTTTGATGTTAAAGGCCAAGCTGTACATCACTGGTAGCACTATCAGGGTCAGTAATGAGGCAAAACCTAAACCAAAGATGATAGTGATCGCCATCGAGCCGAAAAAGGCGTCGGGGATCAGCGGGATCATCCCGAGCATAGTAGTGATCGCCGCCATTAATACGGGGCGCACACGACTCACACTCGAATCGACAAGGGCGGCATAGGCGGGTTTACCTTCACCGAGCTCGAGGTTGATTTGATCAACCAACACAATGCCGTTTTTAATCACCATGCCCGAGAGGCTCAGCAGGCCTAGCAGCGCCATAAAGCTAAAGGGGGCATCGAAAATCAATAATCCCGCCGAGACACCAATCAAGGCCAGTGGCACGGTAAACCAAATCACTAAGGGCTGACGCACAGAGTTAAACAGGAACACTGTGATTAAAAACATCGCCAAGTAACCCATAGGAATCGAGCTAAATACCGCAGTTTGGGCTTCGCCTGCAGTCTCATACTCGCCGCCCCATTCGAGGTGGTAACCAGCGGGAAGACTGATGGCTTCAACCTTATCCTTCACTTTACGCAGCACAGAATCGGCTGTCTCATCGCTGCCAAGCTTTGGATCGGCCAGAACCGCTAACATCCGCATCCGGTCGCGACGCTTCACCAACGGGTTTTCCCACTGGGTTTCGAACTGGCTCACCACTTGGGTGGCTGGCACGAAGGTGTTGTGCTCGGTACTCCAAATTTGCAGTTTCCACAGGCTGTCGGCTTGTAAGCGTTCTTCGGCGGGCGCACGGGCAACGATAGGCAGCAAATGGCTGGTTTCACGGTACAGACCAATCTGTTTGCCGCTAAAGTTGATGAGCAGTGCGTTATCCAGATCTTGCTTGCTGATCCCGGTTTCCCTCGCCTGAGCATTTTGCAGCTGCGGGCGGATCAACGGCACTTGATTACGCCAGTCATGGCGAACACCGTCCATCGTTGGCTCAGCTTGGAAAATCGCCTCGGCCTGCGCGCCTAATGCACGCAGCACTTCGGGGTCATCACCGTAGAAACGTGCCTCAATCTTCGCGGCGGGAGACGGGCCGTTTTCCATATTCTTGAAGCGATATTGCGCCTGCGGGAATCGTTGATTTAACTGTCCTTCTAACTCAGACATATAGACTTTCAGCGACGCTAAATCCTCCATCTCGATGATCAACTGGGCAAAGGCGGGGTAGCCTTTCTCGGGTTGATAGGGCAGGACGAAACGCTGCGCACCTTGGCCAATCACTGTGGTTAAGTGTTTTAGGCCGCTGTGTTGTTCCTCCGCTTGCTTGAGTAGCATCTGCTCAATATCGGCGGTAAAGCGTTCTGTACCTTTGATATCCGTGCCTTCTGGCATCCAAATATCCACAAAGAAGATTGGCGTATTTGACGCAGGGAAGAACACATTTTTGATATGCCCAAAGCCAATTACCGCAGTAACGAGCATGGCACCGACCAAGAGAATACTGGCGAGCCTAAAACGCAGGGCAAAGGTTAAACTCGCGCGGTATAAGCTAAAGAACCAGCCCTTGTAAGGATCCTGCTCCTCCTCATCTGCGGGGGCATCTTTAAAGAGCAAGTGGCAGAAGAAAGGTGTCAGGGTGATTGCAGTAATCCAACTGATAAATAAAGAGATCATTAACACTTGGAACAGGGAGCGACAAAACTCACCGGCGGCATTTTGTGATAAACCAATCGGCGCAAAGGCGATAATCGCGATCACTGTGGCGCCAAGTAGCGGCCACTGGGTTTGCGACACAATTTGCTTGGCGGCTTCGAGGCGAGTCTTACCACGACGTAGGCCAATCAGAATGCCTTCCGTCACCACAATGGCGTTATCGACCAGCATACCAAGCGCGATAATCAATGCGCCGAGGGAGATAAGTTGCAGCTCAATGCCCAGCACTTTCATCACGATAAAGGTGCCGAGAATGGTCAGCAGCAGGATTAAGCCCATCAATAAGCCAGAGCGTAAACCCATAAACAGCAGGAGTACGGCAATAACGATGGCGATGGATTCTAATAGGTTGATTAAAAAGCCATTAACAGTGTCATCTACCGCCAGACTCTGGTTATAAACCGTGTCTAGGTTCATCCCAATCGGCCGCTGTGATTCTAGCTCGGCAAGGCGCTGGCTAACGCTTTTACCCACTTCAACCACGTTGACACCGCTTGAGAAGGAAATCCCCAGTGATAAAGCCGTCTCGCCACGGTTGTGATAGAGCACATCCGGGGTTTCATCGTAATCTTTTTCTATATTGGCAATATCCCCTAAATAGATGAGTTCGGTGCTACCCGGTGGGCTCACAATCAGACGCGCCAGATCCTGCACACTGCTGAATTCACCCGTAGGGTGGATACGAATGCGATTATCGCCAACCACTAAACTCCCGGCGTTGGATACTACGTTTTGGTTGTTGATAAGACCGTAGATATAGCTTTGATCTAGCCCCAGTGCCGAGAGTTTTTGTTGTGATATTTCAATCACCACTTGCTCGGTCACACTGCCCGCGACTGAGACTTTTTTCACCCCAGGCACTAGCACTAATTCTCGGCGCAAATAGTCGGCGTAGTTGGTTAATTCGCGGTTGCTATAATCCGGGCCAGAAAGGTTAAACAAAATCCCATAGACGTCGCCAAAGTCGTCATAGACCTTGGGCGAGGTGCTGCCGGGGGGCAATTGTCCTGTGGTATCGTTCACCTTACGGCGTACTTCATCCCACACCTGTGGCAGGCTGGTTTTGTCGTAGGTTTCTTTAATCTCAATTTGGATCTGCGACAGGCCTGCACTGTTGATTGAGGTCACGTGCTTAACCGCATCGAGCTGCTGTAATGCATCTTCGAGGGGCAGGGTCACCTCCTCTTCGACTTGCTCGGGCGATGCGCCCGGGTAAGCGGTGATCACTAGGGCTTCTTTAATGGTAAATTCGGGAAATTCTAATTGCCCAAGGCCCGTAAAACTGACGCCGCCACCCACGAGTAGCAGCAACACAAACATCCAGCTGATGACTTTGTGGCGGATGGAATACTCAGCAATATTCATGAATTACACTCCGCGCTGCCAGCGTAGTGGTTTGACTTTCATCCCGTCGGCTAATTGGGAAACTCCTGCACTCACAATCAAGTCACCCTTGTTGATGCCGCCTAAGACTTCGATGCCTTGAGTAGTGACACGCCCTAAGGTGACGGCTGTGGGTTTCACTTCACCCGACTGAGACTGATACACCCACACTTGAACTTGGCCGTCTTGGTCGCGTTTATCGATGGCGGTGACTGGCACTATGGCCGAAGCGGTTTGGTCTGGGGTTTTTACTAAGGCAAGGGTTAACTCGGCGCTCATTCCTGGAAGTAATTGAATATCCTTAGGTTGAGGTAAGGAAAACACTACTTCATAGGCCTGAGTTCCAGGAGTGACTTGGGTTGAGTATTCCTTGAATTTCGCATCAAACTCCATTCCCGCTAGCGCGCTAAAACGCACCTTAGCGGTAAAGTTTTGCTGCTGCACATAGGTATTTAAGCTCGCGGCCATCGCCTCGGGAACTTGAATACTAACATCGAGCAGATTGTTGTTTTGCAGGGTTAAAATCCCTTGGTTGGCCTGCACGATTTGGTGGTTATCCACTAAACGTTTCGCCACTGTGCCGCTAAAGGGCGCGATCAGTTGGGTGTAACTTAATTGGTCGCGGGCGGCCGCTAAGGCGGCTTTGGCCGATTTAAGTTGCGCTTGGGCGCTATCAAACTCGGCTTGAGAGATTAATTTGCGTTTGAGGAGTTCGGTTTTACGCTGAAAATCCGCCTCTAAGAGTTCATGATCCGCTTCGCGGGTCATTAAATTGTTATAGGCATCCCTGTCATCGAGTTTAGCCAACAGGCCACCTTGACGGATCTGTTGTCCTTCCACTAATGCCAGATCCGTCAGTTCGCCGGAAATTCTAAAGGATAATTCAGCGCGGCTATTAGCACTGACGCGCGCCGGAAACGTCCTTAAATTTCCCCCTTCGAGTTGCTCAACTTCAAAGAGTTTTACTGGACGAATGGCACTCGCCTGTACCGAGCTTTCCGCTGGAGTGCAAGCAGTGAGCACGGCTGGCAATAAAGCCGCTAGGGGAAGCAGTCGATATGATTTCATGGTCAGGGAGTCCTCGATAACAATTTATCAGCATTTTAGGGACGCGAAGATAACAGCTAAATTTGTTGCAATAAACGGGATACTTTGGGATTATGAGTCCCACATAATGAGATTGAAATTAAGTTAAAAATGAAGACAGAGGACTTAGCGTTATTTCACCGCATAGCCGAAACCGGTAGTTTGATCGAAGCTGCTGATTTGCTTAACTTACCTAAATCGACCGTGAGCCGCCGTTTACAGGCGTTGGAAGATGAGCTGAATATCAAGCTATTCCACCGCCAGAGTCGCTCGATGACGCTGACCTCAGCGGGAAGCCATTTTTACCATAGATCGCAAAACATTTTGGCGCAGCTCGACGAAACCCTGTTTGAGATGACTAACGAAGACGCTGAGATCAGTGGCCATCTCCGCATTCAAATGTTTCCTATCCACAGTATGAATGTACTGATGCACGCCATTTTCCGCTTTATGGATTTACATCCAAAACTGACGGTAGAAGTGATTAGTAGCGCTGAATCTGTTGATATGGTTAAGAATAATCTCGACGTAGCCTTCGTGGTGGAACCTGCACTAGATACCTTAGATCTAGTCGTGCGGCCTATCTTCACCACGGATTTGCGTTTTTATGCCAGCCCCGACTACTTAGCGCAATACGGTACTCCAACAACACCAAAAGAAATTGAATCCCATAATGTGTCCTTATTTCGACTCTCAAATGGCAAGATCTTTAATGAGTTATGGATTGGTGCCGAACAGGAAGTGAGAGTGAGAGGCAATTTTTGCTCTAACAGTGTCGAGGTCGCGGTAGAATTTGCCTTGCAAGGACGCGGCATTGTCTATGCGCCCGCAGAAGTGGTGGCTGATTACCTTGCTTCTGGGCAGTTAATTACCCTATTACCCGAGATAGAGTCCCATCCTGGCGAATGCTATTTGGCTTATCCATCAAGACGTTATGTAAGTTTGGCCTGTAGACGCTTTATCGACTTTATTATGCAAGAGCTGGCTCCGAATGGTATTCCAACCAATCTTAGCACTCAAAATGTGCGCCGAGTCTGTAAAGCATCGGAAGAGCCATTCCCGCCTAATGATGTGCGTTTTAGCCTAAAAAGCACAACCTAAATAGCGTCGGCGGTCGTGACCTTGGTCGGCTCGCAAATGCGCTGCGCCAGATAATAACAAGCAATCCCCATCAAGAGGTTGGTGATGGGGAGCGCGAGCAACAAGCCTTTCACCCCATCGATATAAGACCCCAGCGCCGCCAGCGGCAGCATCAGCAGCACTAAGCGGCACAGGTTAATCACTAACGAGCTCATGGGTCTGTGGTACGCATTCAGCGCCGTGGCAAAGATAATCACTATGCCGAGCGGGCCATAGGCGCAGGGCAGCACCAGAATATAAAAACTTAACCACTCTAGCACCTGTGGATCGGTACTGAATAAACTCGCGAGTGGCTGGGCGAAAAATGCCAGTGGAATATAGAGTAAGGTTTGGAATACAAAGATAAATTTAAGCGATAACAGCAGCGCCTGTTTCGCCCTTTGGGGTTGGCCTGCACCGAGGTTTTGCGCGATAAACGGCATCAGGCTCGACGAGAGTGCCATCACCACGATTAACAGCACCGACTCTAAACGGGTGCCCGCACCAAAGGCTGCGACGGCACTGTGGTCGATATGCGCCAGCATCGCCATAATCACCGCATTGGCGAGTGGGTTGATTAAATTCATCAGGGCTGCGGGTTGGGCTATATGGGCGAGTTTACTCCAGTTGGCGCGCATTCTATCGATATCAAATGCCGCCCGCTCAAGCATCCGCCGCTTAATAATCAGCAAATAACCCGAGAGTGACAACGCAACCAGCCAAGAGAACAGGGTGGCAATCGCTGCGCCTTGGATCTCTAAGCGTGGGAAAGGCCCGATGCCGAAGATTAATAAAGGGTCGAGGATTAAGTTAATGATCGCCGCCAACGACATAATCATCGCCGGGGAGCGAGTATCCCCCGTCGAGCGCAGGCCTTGATTTCCCACCATCAATAGCACCAACAGCGGCGCGCCCACATACCAATACATCATATAGTCATGAATGAGCGGCAAGCTGGAGTTATTGGCGCCAAGCAAGCTAAACAGTGGTTCAATAAAAATACTACCAAGGGCGGATAAGCTGGCGATAAGGATAAAGGTCAGCAGCAGCGCATCGTGTAAAAACACCTTTGCCTGTGGTGCGTTACCTGAACCAATCAGTCGTCCAAGATTGGTCGATACCCCTGCACCCACGCCAATGGCAATGCTGGAAATAATCAAAGTCACCGGAAAGGTAAAACTGATCGCCGCTAAGGCTTCTGTCCCTAACTGACTGATAAAAAAAGTATCAGCAAGGCTAAAACCTAGAATGGTCATAATGCCAATCAAGTTGGGGAGGCTCATGTTGAGCAGTACACGACCAATTGGCGCGCTAAGCAGCCCGTGTCTGTCTTTCATGGGGGAAATGGTGCCTTGTTTGCGAGCGGAGGCGGAATTCTAGCAGGATTGTGCTCGCTTGAAAAAACTGACATCAAAAAAATGAATTTTTTTTTGTAAAGGCACTTGGATCTGGCAGGGGCTAACCCCATATCACAAACATCAAAGGGGACGGCGAATACGCTTCCTCTTTTTCATCACAAAATCGCCTCGATTGTTGGGCATTAAATCATTAGGAGAGTTCATAGATGAATATTCGTCCATTACATGACCGCGTAATCGTTAAGCGTTTAGAAGTTGAATCAACTTCAGCGGGTGGCATTGTATTAACTGGTAGCGCCGCTGAAAAATCGACTCGCGGAGAAGTACTGGCAGTAGGCAACGGCCGTATTCTCGAAAATGGCACTGTAAGACCACTGGATGTGAAAGTAGGTGATGTAGTGATCTTCAATGAAGGTTACGGTGTGAAGAAAGAAAAAATCGACGGTCAAGAAGTCTTGATCCTGTCAGAAGCTGACCTGATGGCCATCGTAGGTTAATCCACGACATCAATTCGACATTCCAATTAATCATCAAAAATTTAAAGGATACTCAATATGGCAGCTAAAGAAGTTGTATTTGGTAATGACGCACGCGTAAAAATGCTGGCTGGTGTAAACATTCTGGCTAACGCAGTGAAAGTGACCTTAGGCCCTAAAGGCCGTAACGTGGTATTAGACAAGAGCTTTGGCTCACCACTGATCACTAAAGACGGTGTGTCTGTTGCAAAAGAAATCGAATTAGAAGACAAGTTCGAAAACATGGGCGCGCAAATGGTGAAAGAAGTTGCTTCTAAAGCCAACGACGCCGCCGGTGACGGTACCACAACTGCAACCGTTCTGGCACAAGCCATTGTAACTGAAGGCTTAAAAGCCGTTGCAGCGGGCATGAACCCAATGGACTTAAAGCGCGGTATCGATAAAGCCGTTGCTGCAGCCGTTATCGAGCTGAAAAACCTTTCTCAAGATTGCGCCGACTCAAAAGCTATCGCTCAAGTAGGTACTATCTCTGCTAACTCTGACGAGTCAATCGGCCAAATCATTGCGACTGCAATGGAAAAAGTCGGTAAAGAAGGCGTGATCACCGTTGAAGAAGGTCAAGCACTGGAAAACGAACTGGACGTAGTAGAAGGTATGCAGTTCGACCGTGGCTACCTGTCTCCATACTTCATTAACAAGCCAGAAACTGGCAGCGTTGAATTAGATCACCCATTCGTACTGTTAGTAGATAAGAAAATCTCTAACATTCGCGAACTGTTGCCAATCCTTGAAGGTCTGGCAAAAACAGGTAAGCCATTATTGATCGTTGCTGAAGATGTTGAAGGCGAAGCCTTAGCAACGCTAGTTGTGAACAACATGCGCGGTATCGTAAAAGTGGCTGCGGTTAAAGCCCCTGGCTTTGGTGACCGTCGTAAGGCAATGCTGCAAGACGTGGCGATTTTAACTGGCGGTACTGTAATTGCTGAAGAAATCGGCTTAGAGCTTGAAAAAGCAACCTTAGAAGATTTAGGTACTGCTAAGCGTGTTGTGATCACTAAAGACAACACCACCATCATCGATGGTAACGGCGAACAAGCGCAAATCGAAGCGCGCGTAAGCCAAATCAAGCAACAAATCGAAGAATCAACCTCAGACTACGACAAAGAAAAACTGCAAGAGCGTATGGCTAAATTAGCTGGCGGTGTTGCGGTAATCAAAGTCGGTGCAGCGACCGAAGTTGAAATGAAAGAGAAAAAAGCTCGCGTAGAAGACGCGCTGCACGCAACCCGTGCTGCGGTTGAAGAAGGCGTGGTACCTGGCGGCGGTGTTGCTCTGGTACGTGTAGCTTCTAAGATTGCTGACGTTGAAGTGGCAAACGAAGACCAAAAACACGGTGTGGTTATCGCACTGCGTGCAATGGAAGCGCCACTGCGTCAAATCGCGACCAACGCAGGCGAAGAAGCCTCTGTTGTGGCTAACACAGTGAAGAACGGCAGCGGTAACTACGGTTACAACGCGGGCAACGACACCTACGGTGACATGTTAGAAATGGGTATCCTTGACCCAACTAAAGTGACCCGTAGCGCACTGCAATTCGCAGCGTCTATCGCAGGCTTGATGATCACCACCGAAGCTATGGTAGCTGAACTGCCAAAGGCTGATGCGCCAGATATGGGCGGTATGGGTGGTATGGGCGGAATGGGCGGCATGATGTGATCCTAGCTGGTTAAAATCGTTTATAGCTGCGTTACTTTGTTACTCGTGTAGAAAAACACTACACGTCGCAACAAAAAGCCTTGCTCAAAACGATTTTTCCTGCGCAAAAACATCTGCGGTCTTTAGCTTAATCGCTTAACACCCAAATAGTTATAAAAGAAAATGAAAACCCCGATACTGGCAACAGTATCGGGGTTTTGTTTTTGGCGCTGACTGCGTCAGAGTGTTGATGTTATCTCGGCAGAGATAGATGCTGCGAATGGACTACAGCAGCGCTTTAAGGATTTGGATTCCCTAATTGCTTGCCGCAGGCTCTCGCACTGTTACACCAGTGACTCGCCGTAGATACATCCCTGTAGGCTCTACTAAAACATCCATGTTTTAGAAGGTCACTGGTGCAACAATACCAGTTTTGGGGTAACCATTGAGTGAAGAGTTACGCCGGTCTTAGGTGTTCGCATTTGAAGTGGATATAAATTTAGGCTTATATCCACTGATAAACAAAACTGCACGATTTAAGTTCACCCGCCCTAGATGATGACTAACACTCGCTTCTATAGCTCATAGTGATTCATTGGTACTTGGCTTAGGTTGTCTAGTCGCCATGCGCCTTGTTCATAAATAAAGCTTAGGCTCTGTAGATCATCTTTAAAGTCATAGCGCTCGTTGGAAGGACTGAGTCTGTCCTTAAACTCAATTTGGATATTTTTATAACCATCGGCCAATTTCTGCTGACCTAAGTGATTGGGGAGTGTGATAAGGCGAGAGAGGGCGCTATCCAGTTCCTTATCTTGTATTGGCAACTGTTCTTGTTTAAAGCGCTCGGTAAAAAGGGCGGAGAACTTTTGTTTATCTTGGCTATGACTGTAGGCGGCTAGTGTCCAGTTGGCGAGCACGAGTTCAAACGTGGTGTCGGCTTGGTTAAGCGCTGCAAAGGGAGTTTTATCCTTGTTTGACAAATAATCTTGGAAGCGAGGGGATGCATTTCGGTAGCTGTCTTTAAGGATTTTGCTGATTTCGTCGAGTTTCGGCTGATTGTAGGTTTTAAACTGTGCGGCCAGCGCGTTGATAGCCTCACCTTTTTGCTCCCAGCTTAAGCCGCCTTCACCAATTACGCTTAAATCTTTCTTGTGGGGTGTGACTAGTGGGTTGAGATCGGGGTTTTGATTCATGATGTTGCGGATCTTGTCACCAATCCCTTCCATAAAGGCTGTGGATTGTAAGTTGGCTTTACTATCAAAGAATAATCCCGCGCCGCTATAAGGGTCGACCCAGAGATCTGGATTGTTGATTTCGGTCATGCGGTTTGCATCGAGCGCTTTTATATCTGCCACCTTGGTATACAGCTGGCCGAGCGCTGCTTGATGTTTAAGGGTGAAAGCGGAGCGTTCGGCTTTGGCTTTAGCATCAATTTGGCTGTATTGCTGAGCGAGTGATATTAGCTCTGCATCATCTTGGATCCTTTGGTGCGAGTAGTAACCGCAGCGACTATCGCAGGCATAGTTAGCTAGTGTTGAAATGCTGTCTAACTCTATTTGCTTGGTTTGCACAAACACTAGGCTGCTATAAAGGTAAAGTGGTGTATCCGTACTCTTATCGACCAGATAAACCTTATTATTGGGGTTATGTTGGCCTGTGACATTGAGATCTTTCTTGGTAGCACAGACACTAAATTGATGTGCAGTTACGGGAATATTCCGCTGATAGACTGAGACAAACAGTTTATCTAGGCTGATGTGAGCCGGAACTTCGCCTTTGATCTCGACATCGCATGTCTGTGCGAGGGCCAAGTGAGAAGAACAGCCAAGGAGTATGGCTGTGAGAATCAGTCCTTTGTTCATAGAAAGCATCCTTATTTCTACCAATTTACTGTGTATCGGCGAGTGTAATGTCGCGTTGTTAAAAATGGTTCGTATCTTGTTAATCGCATCCCAATCAAGACCGAGACTAGGTGGAAACTGAGGCTATTGTGCGGGGGCGTTATCAGCAGAATCCATTCATAACTTGATAATAAACAAACCCATAGTACCTAAGTAACAGCAAAAAGTTAAACTTGAGATTGAATTTAGGTAAACGGTAGCGTGATAGATTCACCCGTGACGGTGATATTGCGGCGGTATTCTGGGAAGAGTTACGGGTGCAATGGTTACATTGATACCCATTGTTGAAGTTCGGATTAGCGACTAATGCCTATCCAAGGCCTTTATCTTGGCTTTTATTTCTTCTCTGATTTTTTTGTGGTAGGGATTTTTAATTTCCCGTTTGTGATAGACCAAATGATAGGGAATAAAGTCGGTCTTAAAGGGGCAGGTTAATATTTGCAGATTTAATTTATCGGCCCATTGCTCGGCAAATGTGCGCGCGATAACGGCGATAGAATCACTCTGAGCAATATTGAGCGCAATGCTGGCGATGGAGTGACAAATTAATGCAATTTTGCGTTCTTCAATCGGTTCATTGGCAAAGAGTTCGAAGGCGCGAATTTTATCCCAAGTACCACTATAAAGTGCATGTTCTTCGTTATAAAAAGCCTCTTTAGTAATGCTGTGCTGAATTCGTGGATGGTCACGACGGCAAATAACAACCAAGGGTTCTAAGTAAATTTCCTCCACCATAAAGGCACTATCTCGGGTCAGAAAACTGTCGACTATGATGTCGGTTTTCTCGTGGCGAAGGTGTTCAAACAGATGGTTTTTCTCTGGTGGCGATTCTTGCAAGCTAATGTTTTCAATTGGAAATAGTGCGCTTATCAGCGACTCGTTGCAGCAAACATTAAATTGGGTACGCATGTTCATCGCATTTTCGATGATGCTGAGGGCTTGGCGAAATGCGGGTATCAGTTGTTGCCCTTTACTGGAGAGTTCGATTCCTCGTCCTTGCTTGATAAAAAGGTTTTCGCCATAGCGATTTTCTAAGCGTTTAATTGCGGCGCTGATTGCGGGTTGCGTTAATTGTAAATGTTCAGCGGCTTTAGTGTAGGACTGGCATTCGGCCACGACTAAAAAGGTGCGCACTAAATTTAAATCCATAAATTTCAACCCATAATCTTTAATTCATAAATTTGATTTATGTATCTTAAAGCATTTTGGTGATTGTTTCTTGTACAAATTGGGTCTAGCCTGAGTGGGATGTTTATTTTTTGTGAGAGATGAGATAACCCCCCACCGTAAAAATGGAGTCTTTATGAGTACAGGAAAAAAACCGCGCTCAAATAAGTTTGTGCTAAATGCCTGCACACTTGCCTTGGGCGCCGCGTCAGTGACAGCCTATGCTGCAGATAAACCAAATATTCTGGTAATTTTTGGTGATGATGTGGGTTACTGGAACTTAAGTACCTACAACAATGGAATGTTGGCATATAGCACGCCCAATATTGACAGTATTGCCGCAGAAGGAACCAAGTTTACTAACTTTTATGCTCAGCAGAGTTCTACCGCGGGTCGTAGTGCCTTTATTACTGGCCAGATGCCTAAGCGTACAGGTCTATCTAAAGTCGGTATGCCAGGCGCCCCCGAAGGGATTAGCGAAAAAGATCCCACGATTGCCACTATGTTAAAAAATTTAGGTTATGCAACGGGTCAATTTGGTAAAAACCACTTAGGCGACCGCGACGAGCATTTACCGACTAACCATGGTTTCGACGAATTCTTTGGTAACTTGTACCACCTCAATGCCGAAGAAGAGCCTGAAAACGTCGATTATCCTAAAGATCCTGCCTTCCGTAAGAAGTTTGGCCCACGTGGCGTCATCCATTCCTATGCCGATGGCAAAATCGAAGATACAGGTCCATTGACCCGTAAGCGTATGGAAACCGTCGATGGTGAGTTCCTCGATGCGGCTGAAACCTTTATCGAGAAGCAAGTTAAGGCGGACAAACCCTTCTTCACTTGGTTTAACACCACGCGTATGCACAACTATACCCACGTGCCTGACTCCTATGCCGGTAAAACCGGTGCCGGATTCTATGCCGATGGTATGAAGCAGCACGACGATGAGGTGGGTAAGTTACTGAAGAAGATCAAAGATCTGGGTATTGATGATAACACTATCATCATCTACACCTCGGATAACGGTCCAATGGTCGACATGTGGCCTGATGCGGGTATGACGCCCTTCCGCAGTGAGAAAAACACCGGCTGGGAAGGTGCATTCCGTGTGCCTGGCATGATCAAATGGCCTGGACACATTAAGCCTGGAACCACTAAAAACGGTATGGTCTCTTTGGAAGACTTTTTCCCAACCTTAGTCGCCGCAGCAGGCGGTGAAGGAGTTGAGAAAGAATTACTCAAGGGTAAAAAGGTCGGTAAACAAACCTACAAAGTGCACCTCGATGGTTACAACCAACTGCCTTACTTCACCGATAAGACCCAAGAGTCGGCTCGTAAAGAGTTCGTCTACTGGAGTGACGACGGTGACTTATTGGCATTGCGTTACAACCAATTTAAGTTCCACTTCATGATCCAAGAACATGAAACGGGCTTTGCGGTTTGGCAATATCCATTCACTAAGCTGCGTGTACCTTTGATTTTCGACCTCAGTGTCGATCCATTCGAGAAGGGTGACAAAGGTATGGGCTACAACACTTGGATGTACGAACGTGCATTCTTGTTAGGCCCTGCCATGGCTAAGGTCGGTGAAGTCATGGAAAGCTTTAAAGAGTTCCCACCGCGGATGGAAGCTGGTACGTTTGTTCCTAGATAAACAAGCTGTTTTTTAAATAGAAATTGGCTGACGTTCATGTGAACGTCAGCCAATACAAGGAAGTCTGCATGGCGAAAACTTCAATGCGAGCATCAACGATACTCGATGTTGTACCGTTAAAATCAGCTGCAAAAGCACTTGGAGAGCATCCCGATTACCAACGTCGTTTCCACGTGATGGCAAAACCCGGTGGGGCGAAATGTAACATCGATTGCCAATATTGTTTTTATCTGCACAAAGAAGGCTTATTGCATCAACCTAAGCAACCAGAGATGGATGATGCGACCCTCGAAGCCTTTGTTAAAGGTTATATCGAAAGCCAAGATGGCGACGAAATCGTATTCTCATGGCAGGGTGGCGAGCCGACCCTGTTAGGCGTGGACTACTATCGCAAGGTAGTTCAGCTACAGAAAAAATATCAGCCCGTGGGCGTTAACATTGAAAACGATCTGCAAACCAACGGCATTCTATTAAACGATGAGTGGTGCCAGTTTCTTGCCGAACATAATTTCCTCGTGGGTTTATCCATCGACGGTCCCGAAGAACTCCATAACAAATATCGTGTGACCCGCAGTGGCAAGCCAACCTTTCATTTAGTGATGGCCGCGGTCGAAAAGCTCAAACAATACAAGGTGCGTTTTAACGCCTTAGTGACGGTTAACCGCCACAACGTAAAGTACCCGCTCGAAGTTTATCGCTTTGTCACCAAAGAGTTGGGCGCGACCTATATCCAGTTCAATCCTGTGGTCGAACCTAGCGATTTTAAAACCACGGCGCCACAGTTTTGGAACAGCAGCATGGTCCCCACGGTTGGCAGCGAGCTGGCAAAGCCTGGGCATCCTATGTCGGTGGTGACGGATTGGTCAGTCGATGCCGATGACTGGGGCAAGTTCCTTATCGTTACCTTTGAAGAGTGGATCAACAACGATCTTGGCCGAGTACTGGTTAACCTGTTTGAGACGGCGGTCGCCCAAGTGATGGGCAAACCGGCGCAGCTTTGTATTACCGCTGAGTTTTGCGGTAAGGGCTTAGCCATTGAGCATAATGGCGATGTCTTTAGCTGTGACCATTATGTTTACCCCGAATATAAGATTGCCAATGTGCGCGAGCGTCCTTTAAATGAAATGGCGTTCTCAACCCGGCAATTAACCTTTGGTATGGCGAAGCGCGACTCGTTACCCCAATACTGTAAAGACTGCCCTTATCTCAAACTCTGTTGGGGCGAATGCCCTAAAAATCGCCTGCTGAAAACCCCAGATGGGGAAGAAGGGCTTAATTATCTGTGTCCAGGGATTAAAGCATTTTTCGATTATTCGTTGCCAATTCTGACGGGATTGGCCGTATTGCTAGGACAACCACATGGAACCAATGGCTAACACACAAACGCGTGCCCACGGGGATATTCTCGCCTTAATTGAACAGGTTGAATCTCAAGTCGTAGGGCAACGCACAGTGATCCGCAGTCTGATTTTGGGCTTACTGTGTAGCGGCCATGTGCTGCTCGAAGGTTTGCCCGGAACGGCAAAAACCCGCTCGGTTAAAGCCTTGGCAAATGCCTTGGCGATTTCTTTTGGCCGGATCCAGTTTACGCCGGATCTCTTGCCCTCTGATGTGACGGGCACTGAGGTGCTTCACGAGGCTGAGGGTAAATCGACACTCAGGTTTCAACCGGGGCCTGTGTTTAACCAAATCGTGCTGGCCGATGAAATTAACCGTGCCCCGGCCAAGGTGCAGGCGGCGCTGTTAGAGGCCATGGCCGAAGGCACCATTACCGTGGCGGGGCAAACCCATGTGCTGCCCGAACTCTTTATGGTGCTGGCGACACAAAACCCTATCGAGCAGGAAGGCACCTATCCGCTGCCCGAAGCGCAGATGGATCGTTTTCTGATCAAAGCTTCGGTGGAATACCCCACAAAAGAAGCCGAGCGTGACATAGTGCGCCTCGTCCGCAGTGAGGAAAACGGCGTGTTTAGTGCCGAAAAACCGCAAACCATCACCATAGATCCCGCCAGTATTCTCAAGGCGCGGCAGCAAATTGCGGCCGTGACGCTATCGGATATGGTGGAGAACTATATTATCGATTTAGTGATGGCGACGCGCCAGCCCGAGCAATATCCCCAGTCCAAGTTAGCCAGCTGGCTGATGATTGGTGCCAGCCCACGGGCATCCATTGCGCTGGACAAATGTGCCCGCGCATTGGCTTGGCTAAATGGCCGCGATCATGTGCTGGTGGACGATGTGCGTGAGGTGACGATTTTAGTGTTGGGCCATAGGTTGAGCCTCTCCTACGAGGCATTAGCGGATGGAGTCAATCAGCGCGATCTGGTGCATGAACTGCTCGATGTGGTCAGTATTGGATAACGGCTATGGCGCTCGCATCTCTGGCCGCATCCGCTCGAACTCAGTCGTCCATGTCCGCTGCCGCTAAGCAACAGGACCCCCGTATCTATGCCAGTTTGCCGCAACTGGTGCGATTGCAGGGACAGACGACGCAAATCAAAATGCTTAGCCTGCGTTACTCTCGGGCGCACCTGTCTGGCCGTTATCAATCGCATCAACGGGGGCGTGGGCTGAACTTTGAGGAGCTTCGCCACTACCAACTGGGTGATGATATTCGTCAAATGGATTGGAAGGTCACCCAGCGCACGGGTAAGCCCCATGTGCGCAGTTACACCGAAGAGAAAGATCGCCAAGTGATCCTCTGCGTTGACCAACGTAGCTCCATGTATTTTGGTTCGGTGAGCCATATGAAATCCGTCGTGGCCGCCGAGATTGCCGCCTTAATGGGCTGGCTGGCGCTGGCCAATAATGACAGGGTTGGGCTGTTGATATCCGCGACTCAGCAGCTGCATTGGTGCTCGGCAAAGCGTGGTACGGCGCATTTTTTAATGGGATTAGATAGGCTTATCCAAGCCAATCATTCCTTGAGCGCGGCGAGCCGAGATAGCAAACGGGTAAGTTTCGCCCAGTGGATGCAAATCTTAAGTCAGCGCAGCCTCAAAGCCGCAACGCTAGTGATTGTCAGCGACTTTGCCGATGCCGATAACCAATCCCTCAAACAGTTAAAGTACCTGCAGCAGCATAATGATGTGCTGTGTATTTTTATCTCAGATCCGATGGAAACCCATGTGCCCGAGGATAGTGTTAGCAGCACTTGGGTGGTCGGTGATGGCCAATATCAGTTGGCATTACAGAAGGGGCTGCAAACGGCTGAGGTGAATAAGGCGCTGCAAAAACAATATCTTGAGAAACAAACCCAACTCAAAAATCTGATGGCAATGCAGCGTATGCCCTTTATTGAAATCGGCACACAAGGCGATCATCTGCTGCAACTGGCTCGTACCCTGAGTGATATCCAATGACGGCCGCTTTACTATTTGGCGCAACTCAGTCTCCTCCTAGCAGCTACATGCTGAGGGAGTTAAGAGACGTGGCTCAGCCCGATCCTGTGAGCTGGTGGCCACAGACTCTGGGCTGGCAAATATTGCTGCTGGCATTGCTGCTGTATCTGGGTTATCGCCTGTATCTTAAGGGGATTTTCTGGTGGCGAAACCGTTACCGCCAGGAGGCGATAACGGCCTTGTTGAGTCTGTCGGCGGAGGACCCGCATTGGCCGACGCAGATGATGAAGATTATTAAAATCGTGATGGTCTACTTAGAGCCGAAAAACGCCTCTCTCTACGGTGCTCCCTTGCTCGAGCAGATGGGGCGTTACCATACGAAGGCTCACCTCGCGAACGAGGAATCGTTTCAGCAGTGGCTAAAATGCCTTGAAGATCCTAATGCCGCTCGCCCCGACTTTAGCGCTGTGCGCCAAGGGCTAAGCCAGTGGTTAAGCGGGCATCAATTGCCGGAGGCTCGCCATGGATCAGCTTGAGTTTGCTTATCCTTGGGCGTTTATCCTGTTGCCGCTGCCCGTGCTGGTGTACTGGTTTGTGCCCGCGTACCGCAGCCGCGAAGACGCGATCAAAGTGCCGTTCTTTACCGAAATCCTTCGGGCATTGAACGAAACTCCCAAAGTTGCCGCTGGCCTGCTCAGCCCGAAACATTGGCAGCGGGGCATGCTGATCCTCTCTTGGCTGTTGATTGTCACCGCATTGGCTAAACCTAGCATCTTAGGTGAAGTGCAAACCCGCGAAGCCTTCGGGCGTGACGTCCTGATGTTGGTGGACTTGTCTGGCTCCATGGATGAGGCGGATTTTACCACCGCCGATGGCAGTACCTTAACCCGCTTAAACGCAGCGAAAAACGTCTTGAAAACATTTATCGCCAAACGCAGTGGCGATCGGTTTGGACTGATCTTGTTTGGGGATGCCGCCTTTATCCAAACGCCATTTACCGCCGATCAGCAGGTGTGGTTAAGCTTGCTAGAGGAGGCGCAAACGGGGATGGCGGGGCAGAGCACCCATCTTGGCGATGCGATTGGTCTTGGCATTAAAGTGTTCGAGCAAAATCCGCAGCCATCGGAGCAGCAGGTGATGATAGTGCTGACCGATGGTAACGATACTGGTAGCTTTGTCGAACCCGTGGATGCCGCCAAGATTGCGGCTGCCAGAGGCATCAAGATTTACATTATCGCCATGGGCGATCCCACCCATGTGGGCGAGCAGCCAATGGATATGGAGGTGGTCCAAAGGGTGTCGCAGCTCACTCAGGCGCGCGCCTTTATCGCTATCGACCAAGCGGAATTGGATAAGGCGTATCAGCTGATCGATAAGCTGGAACCGCAGCAATACAGCAGCGCCAGTTTCCGCCCGAAAATTACCCTGCATTACTATCTGATTGCCATTGTACTCGCCTTACACTTGTTGATTTTCAGTTGGATGACGCTGCGGCAAATGTTCAGCCGCACCGAGGTGGCCAATGAGTGATTGGCATTTAGAACTGCAAATGTTGGCGCAGTTTCATTTTATACGGCCACTCTGGTTATTGACCCTCATTCCACTCGCCATTGTGCTGATGCTGCGTTGGCGCCGGGATGATGTGCAGCAACGTCTGGTGTTTTTCCCCAACCATTTACGCAATGCGCTCACGCTGAATCAAGGCGGTTGGCGCAGTCAATTACCGTTGAAAATCTTAATGTTATTGCTGTTATTGGCAGTGATTATCTGTGCGGGACCGACCTGGGAGCGTGAAGCGTCGCCCTTCGGCGAGGACGATGCTGCGCTGATGGTGTTGCTCGACAGCAGCGAGAGCATGAAACAGCAGGACGTGGCGCCGGATAGACTCAGCCGCGCTAAACATAAGATCTTAGATTTAATCGCGGCGCGAAGCGGCGGTAAGACGGGGTTGATGGTGTTTGCGGGCAGCGCCCATGTGGCTATGCCCGTCACCAGCGATGCTAAGGTGCTGCAGCCTTACCTTGAGGCGATCAGCCCTGAGGTGATGCCGTTATCGGGCAAGGCGGCGCAAACTGCACTGAGTCAGCTCGCTGAGCAATTACCCGCCAATGCGGGCAACAGTGTCTTACTGCTTACCGACGGCGTTGACCAACTCACTATCGATGCCTTTGAGCGGTATTTTACCGAGCAGTTTGAACATCCTCCCTATCAATTGTTGATCTTAGTGATTGGCGATCCCGATGTTCAATCGCAGGTGCCAGTGGATGTTGACTCCCTTGCCAACTTGGCCGATAGCACGGGCGGCAGTCTGTATCGCATGACAATCGATGATGCGGATATTGAGGCGCTTGAGCGCAAAATTGAGCGCTTTAGCATGCTCAATAATGATTCCAGCATGCCTTGGTTAGATGAGGGCTATTGGTTGCTCTGGCCCTTAGCCTTGCTCAGTTTGCTGTGGTTCCGCCGGGGCTGGTTGGTGAAGTGGAGCCTAGTGTTAGCGTTAACGCTACCGAGTATTGCGCCGCAACAGGCCTATGCCGAAATCACCGTTTCTAAGGCGGCCACCGAGACCCAAGTGACACAAGTCAGCTTTGCCGAGCGGAGTTGGCAATGGTGGTTGGATCTGTGGCTAACGCCGGATCAACAAGGCGCACTCTGGTTTAATAAGGGCGAATTTGCCAAGGCGGCTGCGGCTTACCATTCGGTGCTCAACAAGGGCATCGCCTACTACTATGGCGGCGAGTATAAGCTCGCCCATTCGGCCTTTATGCAGGTACAAACCGATCTTGGTGCCTATTACGCCGCCAGCGCATTAGCGCGGCAGCGGGAATATATCGCGGCGCGTAAGCTATTGAGGACGCTGGCGAAAAAACAGGATATAGCTCCCGAGCTCAAAGCCGATATCGAGCATAATCTTAAGGTTATCCAAGGGCTTATTGATGAAATCAATCAAGCGAGCGCCTCCCAAGCCAACAGTATGGGCGATCAGGAAACCTCTATCGAATTGCCGGACGATCAGCCGCAGACCGCCGAAGGCGCCGATGAACAAACCTCACAGGATAAAATGCAGTCGCAAAACCTGACAGCGGAGCAGATGTTAGGCGATCCTAAATTGGCCGAAGTCTGGCTTAAGCGAGTCGAGGCTAATCCCGAACAATTTTTGCGGGCGAAGTTTCAGCTGCAAAATCTGCAACCTAAGGGCGCACAGAGCACTGATAACGCCAAGGGAGGGTTGCAGCCATGAGTAATGCAAACAGTGCACTGAGCTTCGACAAAACGCTATCTGGCAGCAGAGTGCGAGTGCCGATAAAGCCAGTCATCGGCGGTGCGAGATTGATGGCCATAAGAGTCATCGCTTTGATGTTCATCACTTTGATACTGAATGGTTTGTTGCTCGCAACCCATGCGCAGGCGGGCGATGCCCTACCAACCGAGCCCGCCACCGCGGTCAAAGTGAAGGCGTGGTTGGGTGAAAAACCGGATGGAAGTCCCGATGGAACTGAAAAGCTATGGGCGCCGACGGAGCAGATATTGTTGCAGATTGAGGTGTCGACCAACCGCTGGTTTACCTCGGGCACTCAGATAAAGGGCATTGAAATCCCCAATGTGTTAGTGAAGCAACGCAATACCTTTGCCGTTAACTATACCGAGCAGGAAGACGGCCAGACTTGGTCGCGGCAGCGCTGGGAAATTGCCCTCTATCCACAAACCAGTGGTGACTTTAGCGTGCCAGAAGCTACAGTCATCACTCAGGTGGCTGGCGTCAATGGCGACAAACAAGCTGTCACGCTCACAACCCCTGCGATGGGATTTCGGGTGGCTCTGCCCAGTGCCGAGCTTGCCAGCACAAAGGCTTGGTTTGCGGCATCGGACGTCAAAGTGCAGCAGGAGTGGAGCCCAAATGAGGCTGAGGTGCTCAAGGTGGGGGATAGCCTAGTGCGCACCATTCATATTGAGGCCAATGATTCCCTATCTGTGTTGCTGCCCAATCTTATGCCAGCGCAAGCTTCTTCCGATTGGAAGCTGTATCCCACTTCGCCCGAGCTGGTGGATAAACAAAGCCGTGAAGGTTATGTGTCGAGCCGAATCGATAGCCAAACCTATGTGCTGCAACATGGTGGCGATGTGAGCTGGCCCGAGTATCGACTCTGGTGGTGGAACACCCAAAGCGGCCAGTTAGAGCAGATAGTGTTGGAAGGGAAGACTGTTAAGGTCAAGCATACCCTGAGTTCTTGGTTGAAGTACCACGCATGGACACTGTTCACCCTGCTGTTAAGCGCGGCGATATTGGGGTTATTGATACGCTGGGGGAAAGTGTATTACCAAACCCATCCTATTCCTGTGTGGTTAGTGTTTTACCGCGCCCTGCGCCGCGGTGAGTGGCAAACCTGTCGAGCACTCTTGTACCGACGCTTGCGTCGGCGCAAACAATTACTGTCGATGACAGCGGCATCCACTGAGCCCGATTGGCAAGCTGCTGCCCTGAGGTTACAAACCCATTCGACTCATCGGGCGGATTTTATCTACCTCTGGAAGCGCATTAAGCGAGTCCGAATGGGGTTGGCTTTACCTAAGGCGCTGGTCGCATTAGAGACGCAACCCTTACTAACCGAAAAAGTAGCCGCTGGAAAAGTGTTATCCGAACCCAAAGCCTCTGAGTCATAGAGGGACATTACAGATAGTAATAAGGAGATACCCTGTGAGAATCATACGACTATACCGCAATTGGATGTTGTTACTCGTTAGTATGTTGCTGGTGGGGCAAGCTTACGCGGCCCAGAGTGACCCTTTGGCATCTTGGAACGATGGTAAGGCCAAGGCGGCCATTACACAGTTTGTGCAGCAAGTGACGGATAAGAACTCCCAATATTTTGTGCCAGAAGCCGAGCGGATCGCGACCTTCGACAACGACGGCACCCTATGGTCAGAACAGCCCATGTACTTTCAGGTGTTGTTTGCCCTCGACCGCCTCAAAACCCTGGCTCCAAGCCATCCCGAATGGAAAACCGAGGAACCCTTCGCCAGCGTGCTTAAGGGCGATGTGAGCAAGCTGCATACCGAAGACTTAGTGAAAGTGATTTATGCGACCCATTCCGGCATGAGCACCGATGAGTTCGATGCCATAGTGAAGGATTGGATTGCCACGGCTAAGCACCCCACCACAGGGAAAAAGTACACCGAAATGGTGTTCCAGCCTATGTTAGAGCTGCTGGATTACCTACGTGCTAATGGCTTTAAGACCTTTATCGTCTCCGGCGGCGGCACGGGTTTTATGCGGGCTTGGGTGGAAGGCGTTTACCATATTCCCCCAGAGCAAGTGGTGGGCAGTACCTTTGAGACCGAGTTCAGCTTAGTTGACGGTAAGCCGACATTAAAACGCATGCCCAATTTCCTAGTGAACGACGATAAAGAAATGAAAGTGCAGGAAATATATGAACGTATAGGCCGCAGACCCATAGCCGCTTTTGGTAATTCGGATGGCGACTTGGCCATGTTGCAATGGACCGCGGCGGGTGACGGCCTACGCTTACCTATGTACATTCACCATACCGATGATAAGCGTGAGTGGAAATATGATCGCGACTCCCATATCGGTCAGTTAAACAAAGGCTTAGATGAGGCAACGGCCAAAGGCTGGCCCATGGTCGATATGAAAGCCGATTGGAAGCGTATTTATCCCTAAGGCTTCAGATTGGCAGATGAGCTTTTAAGATCATCGTTTGAAAACAGTTCGTCGTGAATGGGTTTATCCAATCGGGATAAACCCATTGTTATTTTTGCGCCCTAGCATCCACCTAAGGAGTATGGCGCGAGCAAGCTATCTTCCCTAGAGTAGGCTAACTGAGATTGGATAACACAGGGATTGAATAAATGAATGATGAACAATACGAGAAGGGGCTGGAAGTGCGCCGCGCCGTGATGGGCGATAGTTTTGTCGATAAGGCCTTGAGCAGTGCCACGGATTTTACGCGTCCATTACAGGAGTTGGTGACGGCGAACTGCTGGGGCGAGGTTTGGGTGCGTGAGGGGCTTTCTCGGCAAACTCGCAGTCTTGTGACCATAGCGACGCTTGCCGCGTTAAAGGCATCGACCGAATTAAAAGGCCATGTGCGCGGCGCGTTGCGTAATGGTTGCACTGTGGAAGAAATCCAAGAAGTGCTTTTACATTCAACCATGTATTGCGGCATGCCATCGGGCATTGAGGCTTTTAGGGCGGCAAAAGAAGTGATTGAAGAGTGGCAGGCTGAGCAGGCAAAAGTGTCGGGGCAGTCTTAATGTTTGCCCCCTGTGGCATGTATCCTTGAGTCATCGGGTGTCGAACCATCAACTGATGTGCGCGTACTTAGGATATTGCCAGAACGAGGGGATGTTATTCGCTCGATGTTCGATGTTCGATGTTCGATGTTCGATGTTCAATGTTCAATAAGTGTGGCCTGAGTTTTTGCCTGTAGCTGCGGCTTACACTCAGGCCAAGGCTTGTTAGAGTTGCGGATCCGCCGATTGACTCTCGACTTGGCCGATAACCGTGATGTCACTTAAACTCGAGAGTGTGCCCCACTGCTGAATGGTCATCATGCCAGTGATTTCCTGCGCGGTGAAACTCAAGCGCAGCCCGTCTTTGCGGTAATCCTGCGGCAGATTTTTAGGCAATATTTTTTGGCCGTTGTCGGCGATAATGCCCCAGAATCCACCTTCTAAATTCATATACCTCACAGTGCCTTGCAGCATTACGCCTTCTCCTTGGGGTGAAATACTTGGCTTGATAAAACCTTTATCAGTCGACGTGTGAAGCTGCGGAGTGTCGCGCTTATCCACAGTGACCGTTTTTCCCTCGCTCGTCTCTTTTTGGGGCGTGTCAGTTTGAGCTGCGCTTGTTTGTGCGGTGTCCGTTTGGGCAGAGCTTTGTGCGGCGGTTTTGTCCACATTGGATGGATTTTGCGCCTGAGTCTGCTCTTGGCAACCCAACAACAATACGGGCAATAGTAGTGCTAATAGGGGAGTATGTGGGCGCATCTTGCTTCCTTGTTGTCACTGATGTCACAACACTCTAGCAAATATTATTCGCGAGGGGGGATAAGGTTTTTATATCTTTATGTAACAGCGTGGAACAGGAGATAAAGGTAAAGCGAACGTCGCTTTACCTTTTTAAGCCATGGGCTGGAGCAGCATTACTTTTGTAGCTGTGCCTTGGCGGCTTCAACCTTAGCGAAATCAAGACCTAACTCGAGTACGGCTTCTTTGATTAACGCCGGATTTTGCATTACCAACGCCATCAGTTGCTGCAGTTTTTCGGGTGGGATCCCAAGCTGACCAATAATGCCCATCGCCATGAGAGGATTATCGGTTAATGCTTGAAAAAGCTCGTTAATTTTTGCATCAGTGACATTGTGTTCTTTTAAGATGGCAATAATGGGATTCATTGCAATACCTTGTCGAAGTTAACAGAAAACGGCGGCCATTTTATCACAGTTACGCCTAAGTGGTGGTACGGCCGTGAAGTAACGGCTTAATCGCTGTTTACTCCGATACCGCATGGATTGCCGTAAGTCGGAATTTTGATAATCCTTTCATAAATTAACAATCGTTAATCTATTTTGGCGATTCCAATCATCGATTTTAATCATTTCATATAGTTAGCTCGCATCACTACACTTTCTGGCATCGATTGTGGTGACGGTTTCATGCATTACCCGAGAATTACACAACGAGACATGGGGTTGAGCAGCAAACAAACGACACACATCTGTGCAGGCAGATATGTCCTTACTAGAAGAAATAGGTAATCATCATGAAGAAAACTACTATTCCTACCTTGTCAGCGCTGACCTTAGCGATGTCGTTGGCATTTGGTGGGGCTGCTATCGCACAAGAGCAAGTCACGGGCAATCAATTTTGGTGGCCTGAACAGCTAAATTTAAGCCCACTACGTCAAAATGCAGTTGAATCAAATCCTTATGGTAGCGACTACCACTACGCCGAAGCTTTTAAATCCTTAGATCTCGACGCCGTTAAAAAAGACATCAAAGCCCTGATGACTGAGTCTCAGGATTGGTGGCCAGCGGACTACGGTCATTATGGTCCTTTCTTTATTCGTATGGCGTGGCACAGCGCGGGTGTTTATCGGATTTTTGATGGTCGTGGTGGTGCCGCCGGTGGTCAGCAACGTTTCGAGCCATTAAACAGCTGGCCAGATAACGTGAACTTAGATAAGGCGCGTCGTCTGCTGTGGCCTATCAAACAAAAATACGGCAGCAAGATTTCGTGGGGCGACTTAATGGTGCTCACGGGTAACGTGGCGCTGGAGTCTATGGGCTTTAAAACCTTTGGTTTCGCTGGTGGTCGTGTCGACGACTGGGAAGCGGAACAGGTGAACTGGGGTTCAGAAAAAGCCTGGCTCGATAGCAAGCGCCGTAACGAAAAAGGCGAATTGGCTAAGCCGATGGGCGCGACCCAAATGGGCTTAATTTACGTTAACCCAGAAGGCCCTAATGGTGTGCCAGATCCATTAGCCTCGGCGAAGGAAATTCGTGACACCTTTGGCCGTATGGCGATGAATGATGAAGAAACCGTTGCGTTGATCGCGGGTGGCCACACCTTTGGCAAGGCGCATGGCGCGCATGACCCCTCTAAATGTGTCGGTGCCGATCCCGCCGCCTCTGGTGTTGAGGCACAAGGTTTAGGCTGGAAAAACAAATGCGGCAAAGGCCACTCGGAAGACACTGTTACCAGTGGTTTAGAAGGGGCTTGGTCATCTAACCCAACCAAATGGACCATGGAATACTTAACTTGGCTGTATACCTTTGATTGGGTACAAACCAAGAGTCCAGCAGGCCATATTCAGTGGATTCCTGCCGACGGTAAGGCGGCTAATCTGATCCCCGATGCGCATATAGCGGATAAGCGCCATGCGCCTATGATGTTTACCAGTGATATCGCGCTGAAGGAAGATCCTATTTACCGCGAGATCACGACCCGTTTCCTTAAAAATCCACAGGAGTTTGAGCTGGCCTTCGCTAAGGCATGGTTTAAGTTAACTCACCGCGATATGGGACCCAAGGCAAGATACTTAGGCGCCGATGTACCAGCGGAAATGTTGATTTGGCAGGATCCAATACCTGCCCTAGATCACCCTGTAATCGATAACGCCGATATCAAAGCCTTAGGTAACAAAATCTTGGCTTCTGGCTTAACGGTTCCCGAATTGGTGAGAACGGCATGGGCTTCGGCCAGCAGTTTCCGGGGTACCGATATGCGTGGTGGTGCAAACGGCGCGCGTATTCGTTTAGAGCCCATGATGAATTGGCAGGCGAACAATCCTAAAGAGTTAGCTAAGGTGCTGGCTAAATTGGAAAAAGTCCAAAAAGACTTCAACGGTTCACTGAAAGGTGGCAAGAAGGTTTCGCTGGCCGATGTGATTGTGCTTGGTGGTAGCGTGGCGGTTGAGAAGGCTGCGAAAGAGGCGGGTGTGACTGTCTCTGTGCCATTCACTCCAGGACGTATGGATGCGACTCAGGCACAAACCGATGTGTCATCCTTCGCGGTTCTTGAGCCAACTGCCGATGGTTTCCGTAACTACTACTCCAAGGACAGCAGCCATTCTCCCGCCGAGATGCTGATTGAACGTGCGAACATGCTTAATCTGACTGTGCCGGAAATGACCGTGCTGGTTGGTGGTCTGCGTGCCTTAGATGCCAACAGCGCTGGCGTGAAACATGGGGTGTTTACCGATAAACCTGGCACCTTAAGCAATGACTTCTTCGTTAACTTGCTCGATATGTCGACCAAGTGGAGCAAGTCAGAGAAGCAAGAAGGTATCTACGAAGGGCAAGATCGTAAGAGTGGTAAACTGAAATGGACCGCGACTCCCGTCGATTTAGTCTTCGGTTCGCACTCTGAATTGCGCGCCGTGTCTGAAGTGTACGGCGCCCAAGATGGACAAGACAGATTCGTGCAGGACTTTATCAAAGCCTGGAATAAGGTGATGAACGCCGATCGCTTCGATATCTAAGCGACATAGACTCAGGGTTTTATCACCCGTGAGTTCAACTATCATAAGTCCATCCGTGCCCTGTGCATGGGTGGACTTTTCTCTTTCTATCCTCACTTAACTTGAATTGAGTTTTCGCTTAAGACCTCGCTTGTTGGCCTTAGACGTTTCCTTATGCCGCTTAGCCAAGTAGTATCGGGGGAAATCTCTTTGCAGCGAAACGAATATGCTCTCAACATCTCGCCTCCATTTAGCAAGGCCGCAGCGCCGCTCACGTAAGCCCTTTAATATGGGGCTGCGGCAACAGGGTTTTACCGGTGTTCAAGTCTTGTTGATGATACTGGTGACCATAGTGCTCACCGTGGGGATTACCTTTTTTGTGGTTCGCAGTTATATCTTCCCTAAGCCGTTGACGCCTGTGAGTTTATCAACCAAAGAAGAGGCAAAGCTTGAGGATAAACTGAGTCAGTTAGGTTGGCAGCCAGAGCGCAAGGCCTCAACTCATACCAAGGATTCGGCTCAGTCGTCCTCGAGTGACGATTTACAACCCGAGCCCTACCGCGAGCGGCCTGAAGATAGGCTAGTGAGTTTTAGCGAGCGCGAAGTCAATGCCATCATTGGCCGTAATCCCGACTTTGCGCAGCGTATTGCCATTGATTTTTCAGATAATTTAGCCAGTGCCAAAATCCTAGTGCCGATCCCTCGGGATTTTCCTGTGATGGCGGGGGAGATTTTACGGGTCAACGCCGGACTCGATATCCATCTCGATGCTAATCGCCGCCCGAGTGTGTCTTTGGTGGGCGTTAGCTTGATGGGCGTGCCTATTCCTAACGCTTGGCTAGGCAATATGAAGAATGTCAATCTTGTCAGTGAGTTCGGCGACAGAGGCTTTTGGAATGCCTTTGCCGACGGCGTCGAAGATATTCAAATTCGCGAGGGCGAGTTGTATATCAAATTACGCCCTTGATCCCTGTTTGTATCTGCCCTTTGCATAAAGTCGAAGGGACAAAAACGATAACAGCTTGTTAGACTTGGATAAAAATCACCCCAAAGGACGTACTCAATGCAGCATCACACCACAGACTCTCAGGCGATAGCCGTTAAGGGATTACGCTACGGCCGCGGTAATGAACTGTTAGTGGTTGAAGATTGGCAGCTAATGCCTGCGCAGCATTGGGCGATTTTTGCGACCGACAGTTATAGCGGTTCACTGCTTGGGCGAATATTAGCGGGGGATATTGAGCCCGATGCGGGGCAAATTACGGGGTTGCCCGCGCGAATTGGCTGGGTGTCTCTCGGTTTGCAACAGGCGCTGCTGGAGCGGGAATTAGAAAAGGACGAACTCGATTACGGCTCGACGGTCGAGTCATTGGTGCAGGAATGCTGCCTAAACGATGAACACTTGGCGGCCATTTTACAGAAAGTCGAATTAACCCATTTAAAGCATCGTGGATTTCGGCAGTTATCGACCGGTGAAACCCGGCGGGTGATGTTAGCGCGGGCGCTGGCAACGGAGCCCAACTTGCTGATTTTAGATGACCCTTATGCAGGGCTGGATATCGAGCATCAGCTTAGCCTGTCGCAGTTACTGGTGGAGGTTGCCGAACATACGCAGCTGCTAATCATTACCTCACGCCAAGAAGAATTACCGCCCTGTATTAGCCATGTGGCGCTGTTTAATAGCGATATGCTCAAATCGGGTCAGCATGTGCATCAACTAAGCGCGCCCATGTCGATTGAGCAGTGGCATACACATCCTGTGATGGCGCAGCTTAATGCGCTTTCGGCCAGCCGCAGCGCCGAACTCTTGGCATTGATGGCGCGTCAACGCCACAATGCCGAGGCGTTTGACCCGATAGTCGACATTAAAAACGGCAAGGTCGAATATGTGAGCGGCTTGATTTTTAAAGGGGTGAATTGGCGGATTAGTGCTGGCCAGCATTGGCAAGTACGAGGGCCCAATGGTTGTGGCAAGAGTACTCTGCTCGGACTGATTTTGGGCGACCATCCCCAGTGTTACAGCAATGACATTACCCTCTTTGGCCGACCGCGTGGCAGCGGCGAGAGTATTTGGCAGATTAAACAACGGATTGGCATAGTGTCGTCGGCATTGCATTTACAGTATCGCGTCAGTTGTTCGGCGCTCGATGTCTTGCTGTCTGGCTTTTATGATTCCATCGGCTTGTATCACAAGCCCACTAAACCCCAATTGGATCTGGCCAAGGAATGGTTGGCTATTTTGCACATGAGTGAGTTTGCTAGCACGGGCTTTAAAAAACTGGATTACGGTCAACAGCGGCTATTGCTCATAGGCAGGGCCTTGATTAAACAGCCGTTATTATTGATTTTGGATGAGCCATATCAAGGGCTCGACTTTATCAATCGCACCTTAGTGATGCGGGCTTTGGATATGATTGCCGAGCACCATCTTAGCCAATTGTTGTATGTCTCCCACCATAGGGAAGATGCCTTGCCCGCCATCAAAAACTTTGTCGATTTTATCAAGCAGGATGAAGGTTATTCGGTAGAGGTGAGTTACGCTACTGATTTATAAACGCTTTCATCTATCGAACTAAAACTTATCATTTCTATAAACAAAACTGTGATGACTCCCTCGGTTTAGATGCTCTAAATGACAATAATAGTTTTTGGCGTATGCCAGAAACTATTTGAGGTGAACAGAATATTATTTTCTGTGCACCGACATTTGCCCCTGAGGTGCAATCACAGATGCCAAGACCCAAAAAGTGCCGCCAATTATCGAGCTGTGTGCCCTGTAGCTTATTTAAACCCAATGGCATACCTGCGGCTAACTTACCCCAGATCCTTTTAGCTGCTGATGAGTTTGAAGCCTTAGAGCTTGGTGATGTCCAGCGTTTGAGTCAGCTTGAGGCTGCCGCGCAAATGGGGATCTCACGGCAAACTTTTGGTTATTTACTCGCTAGTGCCCGTAAAAAAGTGGCAACAGCTGTCACTCAAGGGTTGGTACTGAAGTTACCTGTTTCAAACGAAAAGGACCCAATATGATTATCGCCCTTCCTATTAGTCGTGGACGGCTTGCCAGCCATTTTACTAAGGCGCAGCAAGTGAGCTTTTACGATGAGAATCATCAGCTTTTACTCTCTATCCCTAATCCCGCCCTTGGTGGTCATTGCCAAGATAAAAAGGCCTTGTTAGATGCCATTCGCGCCCAAAACACCAGCATTGTGGTGGTGCAACATATTGGGGAGCGTATGTTAGGTAAATTGCTCGATGCAGGGATTAGTGTGGGTCGAGGGGATAATCAACTCTCAATAGCGGCTCTGCTTGCCCAGAGTCAGGATCTGAACTTGCGTCTAACTGCTGCATCACAGGGGCGTGCATCCCTTAAACATTTAGCCAAGGGCGGATGCTGTGGTGCTAAAGGAAGTTGTGGCTGCGGTGGTAAGGCAAAGACAACTCAAACCTTGTTGAGCCTGACTCAAGCGCAGCCAAGCTTAACCTTAAGTAAGCCCATTCAATACAGTGGTTTTAGATTATCAAAATAGTCATGGCGTAATAGTAGGAGAGGAATAAAGTCTCATACTAAACAATCAATTACCCCTGCGAGTACCGCTTTATATTAAACATGACCAAAAATAAAGATTCATACTAATTGCTACAACTCAGTCCGAATCGAGCTACAACCGAGTTTTAAAGTATCATACCCGTTGTAGCTCACTTCGAGACAAAACCAGCTAAGAGTAATAACTAAAATTAGAAGATGCGGATGACTTTTAGTATTGAAAAGTCGCTTGATTGGATATCCAGCCTTATTGGTACTGATCTGTCTGGTGACAAACACTCTAAATAAAGTTGCAAAAAGGTCAGCGGTTCGCTACCATCTAAATACAACTTACCCTTCTTCCACGCGCGGCGACATACAGACCCCTGGAGCTGGGCGAAAAAACCGACCTTTGAGTCGGTTTTTTCAATTTTAAGCTATTGATTTCATTTGTTGCGTACCGATTGCGACTCTTGTATACTCGCCTTACAACTTACCCTTCTTCCACGCGTGGCGACATACAGACCCCTGGAGCTGGGCGAAAAAACCGACCTTTGAGTCGGTTTTTTCAATTGAGGGCAAAAATAAACGTGAAAACAAGAATATATATCGACGGTTATAACCTCTACTTTGGGTGTCTCAAAGGTACCCCTCACAAATGGCTAGACCCAATTTCTTTATCAGAACGACTGTTAGCACGCTCTGGGGAACGAGGTTCTATCCTAGATGAGAAGATTGGAGTTAAATTCTTCACAGCTGAGATATCCGAAAAAGCGGCATCTGACAACACTTCTCTCAACGACCAGCGTGCCTATCACCTAGCTCTGCATATCCACTGCGCATCACGCCTTGAAATTATCAAGGGTAGCTATGCAATTGATAAGACAAAGTTTCCTTGCGTCGAACAAGACGATAATGGAAATGAAAAACAACCTAGGGACTCACAGCGCGTAAAGATCTGGAAGCTAGAAGAGAAGCAAAGTGATGTGAATGTCGCGATTGAAGCGGTTTATGACGCAATCACTGAACCGGATCTAAAACAGGTTGTATTCGTAACCAATGATACCGATATAGCACCGGCACTAAGTAAAATACGCACGTACAATAAGTTACAGATTCGAGATGAAGTGAAAATAGGTCTTATCGTACCAATCAAAAGCAACGATGATTCCAGACGAGCGAATAAAAGCTTGAGTGCACTTGCTGATTGGACAATTCATCATATTACAGATGAAGAACTTGCTGCATCTCAACTACCTTGCAGGCTACCAGCGAAGAAAAAATCGGCCTTTAAGCCTAGTGGCTGGTTCAAATACCCAGATAGAGTACAAGAGATACTGGAAATTCTTAGTGACAAACACGTCGCTAAGAGCATTCCTGCTGCTTGGAACTGGCTAAGCAAGCCTCTACAACAGGTCGAAGGTCTGCCCAATTTGGAAAATCTACCTTGCAACTGCATGGACGACGAGGTAGCCCTTGAAACCATTCGTCAGCATGCTATTGCCTACGCGAAATTTAAAGAGCCACTCTAACACTGAGCACCTATCCTACTAAGCTTGGTTTTTCAATAAATAAATCGAGCCACCCATTTTAAATCAATAACATAATGCACTTTCCGTTTACCTACAACTTGTAAAGTTAATATTGTTCAAAAAAGAACCATTAAAAGTCACAGGGATAGCATCTGAGGTAATAAATTGAGCTAATTCCTTCAAAAATAGTGTATTTCAGACGAGGTAAGTCATCCCATAGTGCTTGGGAAGTTTTAGGCAATGATTGCTGTCGAAGGGATATAAGCAGTTGTCAGTTACTGTAAAAGTGCTGGCAGCTTGCGACAAAGTGCCGTCGTCGCTTTTCTAAGTGTTCGCAGTAATGAGTCAGTTCTTGTAATGTGCCTACTGGACCATGAAATAGCTTGCCAAACTCGGTAGTCAATTTGAGCCAATTGTCATGGGGGATATTTAATCTGGTCAGTAACTTACCACTATTTTCACTGATGCTTCCACGTTTATCATTGCGAATAATTCGGCCTGTATCTTCCACCAATTGAAGGTAATCGGTTAAGGAAAACGCAATGCCATTGGGTTGGTTGTCACACTCGTTACCAATAAACGGTAATAGATTACTAGGCTGCTCACCTTTTAATGCCGCCCGAATACGTAGCTGAATACTGGTATGGTCGGATTGTTCTGGTGTCTCAGCGAGTTGCGCTCTAATGGGATTCAAATCAACATAGGCCATACAGGCTAACACGGCGGCTTCATCGAGTAGGGCTTGGGATTTAAACCGCCCTTCCCAGAACCTGCCAGTGCAGTTATCTTCTTGATTTGCTTGCCTTGCAATCGGTTCGTTGAGGCAGCGCATAAACCAGCTAATGTCGCATAATCGACTGCGATAAAGAGCGATTGAGTGCTTTAATCTGCTCACCTCATGGGCTTCAACTAACTCACCTTTCACGAATTTTTGCGTTAATTCATTGCCTTTAAACAACTTATGCCACTGCTCTAGTACTTCACGGTCAGTCCAACGATTGACCGTCTCGATGTCGACTCGCAGCACCACATGCAGATGATTGGACATCACCGCAAACGCTGCCACATCAATAGCAAAAACTGCTTCAAGTTCAAACAGTAGCGATTCTACCCAACCACGGCGATGGTCACAGTTTTTACCCGAGTAACTATCATCACCACATAAAAATGCTCGCCGAACCACGCGGCTACAGCAATGGTAATAGGGTGTGTCTTCAAGGCTTATCTGGGTTCTGCGAGGGCGCGGCATACAAACCTCCATGTTTAATGCTTAACCAAAGCATAGTCGGAGGTTAGCTACCTCGCCTATTAAGGTTGGGTGTCCATGTTTTGTTTTTTTAAGGCTGGGTGTCCATGTTTTATTGATGTTTTATTGGGGCACAAAGTTTTAGAAAAGGCAGTACACCGATGTGATCGCTGCCTTTTCAGTATGACTCTTTATTACTTGGTGACAGTTATTCTGCATTCAGTAATTCATAGGGGCGAGCAATCGCCTCTTTGAGATCGCCAAGGGAAAACACCTTCGAGAAACGCCCAAAGGTTTTGCCATAAAACACGGTTTCGACTACTGGCAAACTAAAGACCTGGTAGCTGGCGGCAATCTCGCTTTGGGCCTCACAATCGATATATGCCAGCGCCATTTGGGGAAACTCCCTCGCCAACAAATCCGCAATCTGAGGCTTAAGGGCCTGACACACACCACAGCTTGGTGCGCCAAAGAGGAGTAATACCGCTGGAAATTGCTTTAGTACGGCATCCAGTTGCTCTGGCGTTTCTATGGTATGGATTTGGGCGTTAGGCATGGCGCGTCCTGTGGAATGCGGCTCAAATAAACTGGGTAAGATAACTATCGTTCCAAGGTTACTACACAACCCAAGCTAAATGTACTTAGTTCAGATTGGTAAAGCATAAGCGTCGCTTGGTCGTTCGCTAGAATATCGCGTATTAGCGTCGTTTGAGTTCGATTCAAAATTGAATGGTGTAACATTTAAAACAAAGACTTACTACACCACTGGCGCTCGCAGGGGATGCCGTCACCATCGCCATCCATTTGGGTATTTGGGCAATGATTGATGTAAAACGTTGCTTCGGCGCAGGAACTCATATGGCTGCAATGGGTTTTACCAGCTTCGCAGCGAAACTGAGCCTGAGGTGCTGACTGAGGCTGAGTTTGAGGCTCATACAGGGGCGTTGTCTCAATCTCTGCGTTATTAGGCACCTGAGCAATCTCGAACTCGGTATATTTCTTAAAACCAAATATTCCAATGCCAAAGATTAATAACAGCGGTAGCAGCGTATTTGAGAGGGAGCGACTCGGGGGATTCGCATTGCGTCGTGGGTTTTTACTTGTGTTCGCTAACACGGCGACGCCTTCGATAGAGGCCTTGATGGCCTTCACTTTGCCATCGTTTTGTATTTCGGTTCGATACAAAATACTATCGCCGACTTGGGGTTTTCTAGCCATGTGCTTAAGAACAGTGATATGGATAAAAACGTCTTTACCCTTTGAATCTTCTGGTTGAATAAACCCGAATCCTTTCTCATCGTTCCAACGAACTAAAATGCCTCTTTCCATGAGTTTGCTCTAAGTGCTTAATTTATGTTCTTTATATGTGGGATTGACCTTAAGGTCAATGGCGTTAATCGGATTATGACTGGGATGGCTGCATCAACTTGTTGGCTTTTTTGACCGCGTACATGGCTTGATCCGCATAGTTGATCAGGGTCTTAGCATCGGTGCCGTGGCAGGGGAAAATTGCCGAGCCAATGCTCACTCCGATGCGCAACTTGTGTTCATGGATAATATAAGGCGCGGTGACCGCTTGAGTGATTTTTTGAGTCAACACGGGCACGCTTTCTTCGTTGGGTAAGTGTTCCAGCAAAATCACAAATTCATCCCCGCCGAGGCGGGTAATAGTATCGATTTGTCGAATGTTGCCCGTGAGTCGTTTTGCGACTTCCTGCAATAACTTATCGCCGACATCGTGGCCAAATTCATCGTTGACCGGTTTGAAGTTGTCCAAATCGAGAAACAAAATGGCAAAGATCCCGTCTGAACGCTGCGCATGGACGATCGCTTGCTCTAGTTTGGTATGGAATAGCACCCGATTGGGAAGGTTGGTGAGGGCATCATGGTGAGCTATGTGGCGTAAATGTTCTTCTTCGGCTTTACGCTCAGAAATATCGGTGATGACAATCACGAAGTGAGTTAGTCGGTTATCTTGATTACGCACAGTGTTTATCCGCACGCTAAGGGGCAGATAACCCGAGGCGGTTTCTTTAATCAGCTCACCTTGCCATTGCTCTCCCTGTTGGAGCAGATTGAGCATGGCTTGATAGGCATCTTCGCTCGGATGCCCAGTATTGATAAAGCGTGAGGCGTCTTGATGTAAATCCTGATCGGTTAAGCCAGTGATATCGGTAAAAGCTTGATTTATAGAGATAATGCTCAGTAGGGGATCGGTAATGATAATGCCGTCTGTGCTGGCATTAAACACGGTTGCGGCGAGCCGCAGTTTATCTTCTGCCTGCTTGCTGCTGGTTAAATCCATAAAGTAGGCGACCCCTTCATGGGTGCTACTATTTAAAAAGCTCGCGCCTAGCATCACGGATACATATTCGCCCGTTTTACTAATGAGTTGTTTTTCATACTGATTGCAATGGCCTAATTCGATGAGTTCGGCGATGGCGATTTGATCTCTGGCCTCAAACTCTGGTGGTGTGAGCGAGCGCCAATTGACTCGGCCTGAGGCGAGATCCTCACGGTCAAATCCCAACATTTTGAGAAAGTGATCGTTAGCATCGTGTATGGTGCCATCGAGCTGCCATGAAATAATGCCTATGGTGTCGGAGTCTTTCAGGCTATTAAATCGTGACTCACTGATAAGTAGGAGTTTTTCTGATTTGGCAATGTTGCGGATAATCTGCCTACTGGCCAACACGCCAATGCTGATAAACAACAGCAACACGCTTAGGCTGATTAACCAAGTGATTCGTTTCACCCAGCGGGCGCCTTCACTGAGTACGGCGGAGAATTCAATCTCTAAACTGAGTAACTCTTCGCTCAGTTTGATGATTTGTTCTCGATATTGACTAAGGTCTGCCGCGTTGCCCCCTGACAGGTTGATTTCTTGGTGCATCGCGCTGGCGAGAGACATCATGGTACTGAATTTATCGTCGGCGAGGCCCCAAATCTTGACGGCCTGCTGCATATAGTGGGTACGGTTAAAATGGCGGAAAAACCAGATTAAGGACTCTGTATCCCTGTCGTCATTTAATCCCTGGATAAAGCCTTCCTTTGCTTTACGCTGATTAATCGGTGAGGAGAGTAGGGCCTCGCGAGCTTGTTTGTCGCCCTGCATAACGGCGGTTGCCGCCAAGTAGCGTTGATAATCTACTTCATTTTTATTGTAGGAATATTGGATCAGATAAAAAGTGGCATCCTTTTGCGCCTTCGCCCACAGTCCTTCACCTCTAACATAGGTACGAACGCCATCGAAAATATTGCCCTGAACATAGACGAGGGCAACCTGCACGACACAGATAGTGATAAACATGCCAATAATCAACAGTACCTTAGCGACGGTTGAACCGGACTGTTGCTGCAATATGTTGATGAATTGCCTTAATTTACTACCCATCCTTCCTCCCTAACGCCATGGGAGTGCCGATGAGTAAAGGCGAGTCAGTTTGGCCTATGAGGTCGTTAACCTGTGGGTTTCTCATCTGTTCCTTGGAAAATGTGTCGTGATACGCGATGTATGCCTCTGTAATGAGCGTGCTCGGCCTCCAAGTTGGTTAGGAAGTATGTATGACTGTAGCAAAGGCTAAAGTGCTTTCAAGTTAACCGAATGAAATACCGTCAATTAGAGCGGATTTCAGTCCTTAGACTCTGACCGTTCGTTTGGGGAAAGACTTGGGTCGAGTTCACTATGGGCTTGCTGCCGGTATTGTTCGAATAAGCCTTCCTGTTTCATTTGCTTAAGGGTGGTGCTGAGTTTGGCCGCCAGTGCTTTATGGCGTTTATGCAGGTAGCCGAAGCTAATGAGGTCGTCCAATTCGCCCACGGGATGGATTTTACTGTGTTGAAATTCAGTGTATTTAAGGACTTGTTCCCCAATGGCTTCGGTATCTATGTAGATATCAATCCTATCGCGCAGCATACGGCGAAAGGAGTTTACGGGGGAAGACGAGGTGGTGATACGGTCCTGAGGCACTAGCCCTTCAAGTTTTTGTTCGATATAAAAAATCCCTCGATAATATTCAATACGATATGGATGACTCAGCAGTGAAGCCCAGTCCTGAATCAGCATATCGGGATGGATACCATAGGCGATGAGTTTAGTCTCGATCACGGGTTCTTCGATTCGGATTAAATTCTTAAATTTCAGTCCATAGGAAAATACCCGCGCCGGTTCACCATCGATTTTGCCCGAATCGGCCATTAGGCTGGCACGCATCGGCGGAACCAGTTGATAACTAAATCGATAACCAAGGCGAGCAAATGCCTCGGTGTAAATCAGCTCACCCAATCGAAAGTAAAGGTTGTCCTTAGGATCCTCATAAAACGCCATAGAAATAACGGGCATATCGGCTGTGGTGGGCGTTGGGGATATGGGGGAGGGATTGGCGCTGAGTGTCTGGCATAACAGTGGATTAAATAGTAAGCCTAAGCAGATGCTCAAGAAAAAAGCCTTTATTCCGTTGGGACGACAGGGGGCTTGCATAGGGTATCCTTAACCTTTTTAAGTGCTTAAAGTATAGACACTCTCGCAAAAGTGGGGGGATTTTGAGGTTGGTAATGTGAGCTGCCTTAGTTTGTTTATCGCGCAATAAAATGTGATCTTGAGGAGGACAATTTGTCCTTTTGCGGATAAAAACGTGCGATACAGCACGTAAAATAGAAAGATAACTGTCATTGGTGATTTTTTCCTCAGCAGAGTTTGAGCTTGCTCCGCTTTTTAACCGTGAAGACAGCGTTAAATCCGTGTCACTCATTCGTTGATGCGGGAAGGAAAAATGAAGTTATTCCATACGGTTGCAGGATGGCGAACCAAGGCTTATTTATCTGGAGTCTGGTTATTGCCGCTCTATGGTTTATCGGGTGTAAGCTTGGCCGACAGCGCAGATAATATTGAACGCTTAGAAGTGCGTGGCAGGCAAATTAATACCTTAGGCCATAGTACTTCGGCATCGGAAGGGATAGTGGGTGCGGCGGAAATCGAAAGTCGCCCGCTGCTGCGCACGGGGGAGATCCTCGAGTTTGTCCCCGGGATGATAGTCACTCAGCACAGTGGCTCGGGTAAGGCGAATCAGTATTTTCTACGCGGCTTTAACTTAGACCATGGCACAGATTTTAATACCCGTGTCGAAGGTATGCCGGTCAATATGCGGACACACGGCCATGGTCAAGGTTATACGGATCTTAATTTTTTAATCCCCGAGCTGTTAGGAGAAATCCGTTACGCCAAAGGAGCTTATTATCCTGAAGTGGCAGACTTTTCTGGCGCGGGTGCGGCGCAAATTCTGCTCGCCGATGAACTCGCTTATCGCCAAGTTGGGGTGACCATAGGGGAATACGGTTATCAACGGCTGGTGGCGACTCAGGATATGAAGACCGAGGTCGGCCGATTTATTTTAGGAACAGAGTTGCAGGCTTACGATGGCCCTTGGAGTGATATTAAGGAAGATGTCAGCAAGATCAATGTGGTAAGCCGTTATCTTACCAAACTTAATGGCGGGGACTTTAGCCTCACTATGATGGCCTACGACAATAGCTGGAATTCGGCGGATCAAATTCCGGCGCGGGCGGTGGAGTCTGGGCTGATTGATTTTTACGGTTCACTCGATACCGATGTGGGCGGTGATGCCAGTCGTTACAGCATTTCGGCGAATTATGACGCTGGCAACTGGCAGGCCAATGCCTATGCCATTCGCTCGACCATGGATCTGTTTTCAAACTTTACTTACTTCTTAAACGATCCCATCAATGGCGATGAATTTGAGCAGGTCGATGAGCGCACCATTTGGGGCGGCGATATTAAACGCGACTGGCAGATGAGTCTGGCGGGGACACAAGTCAATTACAGCCTAGGTGCCGATGTGCGCTACGACGATATTGGTGCCGTAGGCTTATACAACACTAAAGCACGGGAACGTCTCAGCACTGTGAGGCTCGATGAAGTGCAGGAACTCTCCACGGGATTATTTGGCAAGCTGGAGTGGTTGCCTGCTGATCAATGGCGTTTGAATTTAGGCTTGAGATACGACTATTTCGATGTGCAGGTCGATAGTGATAATCCCCTCAATAGCGGCGATGCTTCCGATGGCATGTTGAGTTTAAAGGCGGGCGCTTCCTACCTAGTGAACGATAATCTGGAACTCTATATGAATGCGGGGCAGGGATTGCATTCTAACGATGCCCGCGGTGCAACCATTAAGGTCGACCCTGTTACGGGCGATCCGGTTGAAAAGGTCGATTTGTTAGTCCGCTCCAATGGCGGCGAGTTTGGCGTCAAATACTATGATCGCGACTTTATTAACTTTTCGGCGGCGCTTTGGTATTTGGAACTCGACTCTGAACTACTCTTCGTCGGCGATGCGGGCAATACCGAACCAAGCCGCGCCTCTGAGCGTTACGGGGTTGAAGTCACAGCCTATTATTGGCTTAACGATGATTTGAGTTTAGATATGGAACTGGCCTGGACCCGTGCCCGTTTTACTGAGAATGAGCTCGATGAAGGCAAATATGTCGATGGTGCAGTGCCCTTTGTTGGCAGTGCGGGCATAACCTACCGTCCCGATGGCGATGGTTGGTATACCAGTGTCAGGCTGAGATATTTAGGCGAGCGGATCCTCGATAGTTTTGATGAGCATAAAGCCGATGACACGACTTTAGTGAACCTTGCCTTGGGTTATCAGATATCTGGCTTCGATACTAAGCTCGAGCTATTGAATATATTTGATAGCAAAGACCACGATATCGATTATTTCTACGAGTCTCGTCTAGCGGGTGAGCCAGCAGAAGGCGTGGAAGATTTGCATTATCATCCTGTTGAGCCGCGCATGGTGCGGGTGAGTGTCAGTTATCGTTTCTAATTTGAGTGACCATTCTTGAGTGACCATTGCTAGCGCCAATCGATACGCTAAGTTTGTTTCGCACCTAGGATAAACTTAGCGTTTTCTATTCTGTTTACTGCAATTATTCCGACATCTAGTTGCAATAAAAACGCCATTAAAATCACGCCAGTTCGTCATATATAGCATTGAAAATGTGGGCGCCTCTTAAGGGAATACCCTCATACACTCAATAATAAAATCGGTGATGAACGTGATGAATATTAAACGGATCGCTGCAGCTATCTCCTGCAGTTTAATGACGGTTGTAGCCCACGCTGCAGTCTTACCCGCAACCCAAACTGACAGTCAGTGGTTTAAAGACAGTGCAGCCAATGTTGCGGCTAAAGCGCAGCTTGAAACCAAGAAAACAGCTAAAAACGTAATTCTTTTTGTCGGCGACGGCATGAGTATCTCAACCTTAACTGCCGCCCGTATTCTGCAAGGACAGCAGCAAACTGGTAACCAAGGCGGTGAAGAAAACTTCTTAAGTTTCGAGCAGTTTCCCCACACGGCGTTAGTGAAAACCTATAACACTAACCAGCAAACGCCCGACTCGGCAGGTACCATGACTGCCATGGCGACCGGGGTAAAAACCAAAGCCGGTATCATCTCGATTTCAGACACCAGTTTACGTGGTAACTGTTTGTCTTCTAAAGGTAATGAACTAGTTTCTCTGGTTGACTTAGCCAATGCAAAAGGCTTATCGACCGGGATTGTCACGACCGCCCGTTTAACTCACGCGACGCCTGCCGCGACTTACGCTAAATCACCAGAGCGTGATTGGGAAGGCGATTTTAATCTGCCTGCCGAAGCCGTTGCGAATGGCTGTACCGATATCGCCAGCCAACTGGTGATGCGCGATGAAGCCAACTCACTTAGCGTTGCCTTGGGTGGCGGTCGCAGCTATTTCTTACCAAAAGAAGTCACTGACGGTGAGAACAAAGCCGGTAAACGTAAAGACGGTAAAGATCTGACCAAAGCTTGGGTCGAAAACTTTAGCAAAGCGGCTTACGTGTGGGACAAAAAAGGCTTCGATGCCATCGATGTCGCCAATACTGATCACTTACTCGGCCTCTTTAACCCATCCCATATGGAATACGAAGCTGACCGTGCCGATGACGTTGGTGGTGAGCCATCACTTTCAGAAATGACCGCGAAATCCCTCGAGATTTTAAAGAAAAACGATAAAGGCTTCCTGCTGATCGTGGAGTCGGGTCGTATCGACCATGGCCACCATGCGGGCAACGCTAACCGCGCCTTGACCGATGCGGTTGAGTTATCTAACGCAGTGAAAGCCGCAGTAGATGCAACCAGCAGCGACGACACCCTGATCATGGTAACGGCGGACCACAGCCATGTATTTACCATTGCAGGCTACCCAAAACGCGGTAACCCGATTTTAGGTTTAGTCCACGATGTGGATGGTTCGTTAGCCCTCGCTAACGACGGCAAGCCTTACACCACGCTGGCCTACACTAACGGCCCAGGCGCTGTGGTTGGCGTGCGTGACGACTTAACCTCGGTCGATACTCAAGACAAAGACTTCATGCAACAAGCACTTATCCCAATGGAAAGTGAGACTCACGCCGGTGAAGACATCAGCTTACACGCAATGGGCCCAGGTTCGAATCTGGTGCAGGGCGTGATTGAGCAGAACGTGATCTTCCACATTATCAACCAAGCCCAGCAGCTTGGCGGCACTAAGTACTAATAGGTCGGCTGCGACCTACAGTTCTCACTTTTGGAGTTAAAAATGAATAAGAAATTACTGGTACTCGCAATCTCTGCCATGCTGGGTTTAGCCGCATGCGGTAGCGATGGTGACAACGGCGCGGCAGGTACGCCGGGTTCGAATGGTTCTAACGGTTCCAATGGCAGCGACGGTAAAGACTGGACCGCAGTCAACCAATGGTATGTCGATGCTCAAGCGCGTGTGACTAAGGCCGATGGCCTGAGCGTGAACAACGATGTGGGCGCGGCGAAAAACGTGATCCTGTTTGTCGGCGATGGCATGGGTGTCTCGACTATCACTGCGGCGCGTATTTTAGAAGGCCAATTAAAGGGCAAGACGGGCGAAGAAAACTCTTTATCCTTCGAAACTCTGCCTTACGTCGGTTTATCTAAGACCTATAACGTCGATGGGCAAACACCAGATTCTGCGGGCACTATGTCGGCGATGATGACTGGGGTGAAAACCGATGTGGGCGTGATTTCACAGGCCGAAGGCGTAGTGCGTGCTAACTGCGCATCGACTAAAGATCAAAACTTAGTGACATCACTGGAACTGGCCGCCATGGCGGGTATGTCTACTGGTGTGGTCACCACAGCGCGTTTAACCCACGCAACACCTGCGGCAACCTATGCCCACGTGCCTGAGCGTGACTGGGAAGCCGACTCAAACCTGCCAGCCGAAGCCGTGACCAATGGCTGTAAAGATATCGCCGCGCAAATGCTCGACTTTAACTATGGCAATGGCTTAAACGTGATGATGGGCGGTGGTCGCCGCAGCTTTATTCCAAAAACCTTAATTGATCCAGAAGGTAAAGCGGGTAAGCGTAACGATGGTCGCGATCTGACTGCCGAATGGTTAGCTAAGTACACTAATGCGGCCTACGTTCAGGACAGAGATGGTTTCCTCAATGTGGATGTTGCCAGCACTGACCATTTATTGGGCCTGTTCAACTCATCCCATATGGAATACGACTACGACCGCACCGAAGCGGGCGTGAAGGGCGAGCCATCACTTGCTGAGATGACAGCCAAGTCGATTGATATTCTGAAGAAAAACACCAAAGGCTATGTGCTGATTGTCGAAGCGGGTCGTATCGACCATGCGCACCATGCGGGTAACGCCGCTCGTGCCCTGTACGACACAGTGGCGCTTTCAGAAGCAGTCCGTGTTGCGATGGAAAAAACCTCGGCAAACGACACTCTGTTAATGGTGACGGCTGACCACAGCCATGTGTTCACCATCGCAGGTTATCCAACCCGTGGTAACCCAATCTTAGGTCTGGTGAAGAGTAACGATGCGAACGGTATCGCCGAAGTGACTAACTCAACCGACGCTAACGGTTTGCCTTACACAACAGTAGGTTATGCCAACGGCATGGGTTATGCGTCATTAGCAACGGGTGGTGATGAGCGTTATAACTTCCCAGTGGATGCTGGCCGTAAGGACTTGAACTTTGTAGATACCCAAGATGTTGGATTCCATCAAGAAGCCCTAGTGCCATTAAGCGATGAAACCCATGCGGGTGAAGACGTGGCGATTTTTGCCCGTGGCCCAAGCTCGGATCTGGTTCAAGGTACGGTTGAACAAAACCATATCTTCCACGTGATGAACCGTGCGGCGAACTTGGTCGCGAAAGCGGAAGCTGCAATGGCGGCGAAGTAAGCCAAATGCCGATGGCGGGCTGTCCTGCCATCGGCTTTTATCTAACTGTCTGTAGAGACGTTAGTCTGTAATGCGAGTTATACAATTAGCGTGTAAGTGAGAAATAACATGAGCAAACTCCTCTTAGTCACTCTGGTATCGACGTTAGCCTCCCCTGTGATGGCCTTAGCCACTCCCGTTAGCGCTGCTTCTGCCAATCAGGCCAATGCACAATGCGCAACACTTGAGGCCAGCCATTTAAAAGCCCAGTACCAAGTCACCAATGCTAAGGGGCAAAGCTGGCAGATGACCCTGCTAAGAGATGGACAAGATTTTATTATTCAACGGGATAATACCACCTTCGAACAATGGGCACCCAATGGCGAATATGTGCGTTATTTCCCCGTTGAAAAACGCTCAGTCACCTATCGCAAGGGCGACTTAAGGGCGCTAAACATTCAGCACGACCGCGATCAGTTGTACCATGTAGTGTCTCCTGCATTGCCTGCCCATATGGCTAAAACTGAGCTAAAACAATTGCCTTGTTTTGTGGCTCAAGGCTTTGCGGGTAAGGTGAATGGCATGGACAGCCAGCTCGACTGGATTGCCAGCATTGAACTGCCACAGCAATTTAACTTAGGCGATGTATTAAGTTACCAGTTGCTCAAGGTTGAACCTTACAGCCACGAAGCGTTTGCCGCTTTAACCCAGAATTATCAAGATATTGATTTTGCCGATGTGGGCGACAGTGAGTCCGACCCCTTTATCGCCAAGATGATCAACCAAGGCTTTATCGAACACGGTAGCAGTGGTTTTTATAACAGCGAAGGCCATGCCATTGAGGCACAAGGCGGCCACGGCAGTCATTCGCACTAATCCAGTATTTGGGATCTCACAAAACGCCCGCATTCGGGCGTTTTGTATTTTTGGGGAGGGCACTGCAATAATTTACTATTCGAGCCAAGTTCTCGGCGGCTAGAATGAGTAGTATCTAAAGTTGTGTTTGCCCTGTGAGATTAAGCTTGCCCTATGAGCCGTGTGACTCCCGCTGAAAATATCAATTACTGGCGCCATCCCAGCCTCTCGGGCATTGAACTGAGTCAGGCGGAATTTACCCATTTCAGTTTTGATAAACACGTGCATCTGGATTACCACTTAGGGGTTGTGACTCAAGGGGCGCAGCAATTTATCAATAAGGGCAGTCGTTATCAGCTAGGGCAACATGGACTGTCGACCCTTAATCCCGATGAAACCCACGATGGACAAAGCCGCGACGCCGAAGGTTATCGGGTTAAGGTGATGTCGATCCCCGTGGAGTATATGAACAGCATTAGCCAAGAAATGGGGCTCAAGGCCCATTTCTTTAATGCGCCTATGGTGGATGACCCCGCGTTATATCAATACTTTATCCAGTTGCATGATGTACTCATCCAAGGCCAATGCTCTGAGCTGGCGGCCGAGTCGCACCTGTTGAATTTTATGCAGTTGTTATTGATGCGCCATCCCACGGGAATGCTGAATTTACGGCAGGATAGGGGGTTATCATGGCAGCAGTTAAATCGCATCAAACAGAAAATTCATGATGAGCCGTGGCAAAACACTCAACTTGAGGCGTTGGCCGATGAGGTTAACCTGAGTAAGTTTCAGTTTTTACGCCAATTTAAACTGGCGACCGGGATGACACCCCATGCCTATCTAAAGCGGGTGCGATTAGAGTTAGCGAAAAAGTCCTTAACCCATGGCGCACTGGTGGCAGATGTGGCGCAGCAGTTAGGCTTTTTCGACCAGAGTCATCTAAATAAGGCGTTTAAGCAGGCCTTTTTACTCTCACCCGTCCAATTTCAGCGGCGCATGCTTTAAGGTAAATTAGCCGCGTGCAATTTCTTACAATGCAGGTGCTGCAGGCTTGGGCATACTGGCGTTCTTACATGTATTTGCGGAGCCCTATTGATGGATGTATCCCTGTTAGTCACCTTAGCCGTTATTCACTGCGTAGCCTTAGTCAGCCCCGGGCCGGATTTCGCCATTATGGTGAAGATTGCTACCTCGCAGCCGCGAAACACCGCAATTGCCACGGCGGCGGGAATATCGGTAGCGATTTTAGCCCATACCATTTTGAGTTTAACTGGCGTCAGCTTAGTGATTAAAAGCTCCCATAGCTTGTATCTCTTAGTGCAATTGCTAGGCGCTTCGTATTTGGCGTGGATGGGATTTGGCGCGCTTAAGGCTGCGGTCGCCTTTTTCAGTAAACCCAAAACCGTATTAAACGGCGAGGGCACAGATCCCTCTGTATTTACAACAACCTCGGAAACCAGCCTTGATATGCCTACGGCGGGCGCGGTAAACGCCTTATCACCTAAACAGGGGTTTATGCGAGGGCTTTATACCAATTTATTGAATCCTAAAGCCTTAGTGTTTTTCTTAACCCTATTCTCTGCCCTGATCACCCCGAGCGTGACTCCGGTGACTAAATTCGCCGCCGCGTTGATGTTATTTGTGTTGTCACTGCTCTGGTTTGGCTTTCTGGCGCTGATGCTCTCAAAAGCCAAGGTACAGCAAAAGCTGCAACGACTCACACCTATCATCGATGGGGTGATTGGGTTGATCTTTATGTCGGTGGCGGTAGCGATAGTGTCTAATTTGCTGCTGGCCTAACGGGGTGACTGTGGGGCTGTGATGCGGCTTACAGCACATAAGCTTGGGGGGATTATGTGTGTTTATCCCTTCTTAGCTATGGTATCCTTGCGAAGTCTTAATTTGGATGTTTTTGACTTTAAAGGAAAAAATCATGTCTAGTCGCCCGTTTTTTCAAGTTTTTTCAGCGATTAATCGACTCTCGCGTTTAGGGCTTTATACGGGTTTGTTGCTGGGGAGTCTTAGCGCAACGCCACAGGCTTTGGCTGCCCTAGAGGCGGAGTACGTGCCGCAGGTGCAAGCCTTGATTGATGCGGCCAAGGCGGGTGATCGTCAGGCGATTGCCGAGCAAATTTCTTATCCCCTCCAGCGGGAATACCCGCTCCCCGATGTGCAAAATCCACAACAATTGCTGACGAGATTTCAGCAAGTCTTTGATAGCAAGTTGCTGAGTCAAATCGCCAATTCGACCACAGAGAACAACTGGGAGACTATGGGCTGGCGCGGCATTATGCTCGACCACGGCAGTGTCTGGTTGGATTTCGATGGCAAAATCTCGGGCATTAATTATCAAAGCCCAGAGGAAGCTAAGCTAAGGGATGAACTGATCGCCCAGCAAAAAGCGATGTTACACGAGAGTGTGCGCGAGTTTGCTAGCCCTGAGCTGGCGTGGGAAACCGAGCGATTTATCATACGTGTCGATGCCCTCGATCGTCAGCAATACCGTTATGCCGCTTGGGCAAAGGGTAAATCCCTGAGCGAGAAACCTGATTTAGTCCTCAAAAAGGGGAAGTTAGTCCTCGATGGTAACGGCGGCAATCATTCCTTCCAGTTTAAAAGCGGTCCCTATCTCTATGTTTGCGATGTGATTGTGCTCAGCGCCGAAGAAAGACCCATAGGTGAGCTGTTGGTTTACAAGAACGACCAATTACTGGTGCAGGAGCCTGTGATTAAGGCGTTATAGCTTAATTGGCCATTCGCTTAAGGCTAATTCCCTGAAGCGAATGCCATCAAGCTTGTCTGTAACTGTCTTTTTACCACCACTGGATTAAGGTTTGTTGTCATGATTAATCCCACTAAAATCGCCATATTCAGCAGTGCCATAGTGCTGTTGTTTTTACTGACAGAATGTCGCCCAAAAGAGCAAATTCCCCTGTGTGGCCACGTCGAAGGGACGCCAATCGATACCAGCTTTGATGGCGGCCTCGATAATAACGACCGCACCCTAGCATCAACCAACTGCCTAAAAATCAAAGCGCTTTACGATAAAAGCGATCGCCAGACGAAATGGTTTAGCAGTTCGCCCTCCATCGCCGTGATGAATGCCTTGGGTTATCTTGAACAAGATGATGCCAACAACCGTGGCGATAGCTATGCGATGACGTTTAACGTACAGGAGGAGTTTGTATTTGGCCCGAGCCGAGGCGAATATGCCCTGTTTCGTCAGGACGGTAAAGGGGTCATCTTACCCGGCACCGAAGCGGCCAAGGGCAATGAGGCCAAGATTGGTGTCGATGGACAGTTTGACCGCTGGTGCCAAAAAATGGCTTCACTCGAGTTTGCAGGTAAAGACAATTGGCGCAGGCCAACAGAGCAGGAGTTAAACACTCTCTATGGGTACGGCGAGAGTCGTGCAGCCTATCAACGTGCGCAGTGGAGTTCGACGATTGACTCTTGGTCTAGCACTGTCAATGAGACCGAATTCGTGGCCGGCATTATCTCTGTTGCCCCCAGCGGCTATAGTTCGCGCAGTTATGCCAATAGTGCTAACTACGCCGTTTGTGTCGCCGCGTTTTGAATACTAAAGAGAGCTTGAATAAGCTCTCTTCTCGTCTCATTTAATCAGCCTTATTTAATCAACTTAATCAGCGCCTTAAATCGGTCGCCTTGGGCTTCGTGTTGCAGTTCAAATAACAGTGACTCCACATTGGTGAGAGTGGCTCCCTTGGCGGTCATCATTTGAATGCCCAGCTGTTTATTGTCAACGCTGCGGGAAGACACCGCATCAGCGACAAGATGCACAGAGTAGTGTTGGTCGAGCAGATCCCGGCAAGTTTGGTACACGCAGACGTGGGTTTCTATCCCCGCAAGCAACACCTGTTTGCGTCGAGATTTCGTGAGTGCATTGGCAAATTCATCACAATACCAACCGCTAAAGTGCTGCTTGGCAATGGGCGAGCCAGTTCTTTCGAGCAAGGATTTTAACTCTTCGGTGGTCGAGCCAAGTTTGGCGGGCAATTGCTCGAGCCAGAGGATGGGGATTTCAAACAGCTGTGCACCTTGGATAAGTGTACTCAACTGCTGATGAAGCTTGGCTGAGTTATCCATGATCTGAGCAAGCTTTCCCTGCACATCGACGATAACGAGTACACATTCTTCGGGTTTTAACATCGGGCGTTCCTTCTGCGCGGGTGGATAAAGGCATCGTTTAGCGATTGCTCTGCTTATTTTGTGAATTGTGTGTTTTTTGCACTGTTAGTAAACCCTAATTGGGCAGCCTCACCAATAGGGCAAAGGTCGAATATGGCGTGCACTTAAATTGCTCACTAAAAGAGTGCGTCGCCCCCACGCTTGCACAAGTCTGGTGCATTTTTAATCGAACTATTCCTGACTAATCTTTTTTATTTCTTTTAAATCAATAAATTAAAATTCTGGCCTGATGATTGAATTATCTTGGCTACAAGTTAATAACAATCGCGTTTTTTGGAGGTCAGGATGAAACTAGTCAGCGCTATCATCAAGCCATTTAAATTGGATGATGTCCGTGAAGCTATCGCCGGTATTGGTATTGAGGGGATGACGGTGACCGAGGTTAAAGGTTTTGGCCGTCAAAAGGGGCACACGGAGTTGTATCGTGGCGCCGAGTATCAGGTGGATTTTTTGCCAAAAGTAAAACTAGAAATTGCCACTAAAGCAGAAAATCTCGACATGCTGATTGAGGCGATTACCAGTGCGGCTCATACGGGAAAAATTGGTGACGGAAAGATTTTCGTTATCGACTTAGAACATGCCATCCGTATTCGTACGGGTGAACTCGACACTGAAGCGCTATAGGGGGCGGAAGATGGAAGAACTAACAAAATTAGGCGTGACAGTCTCTGAACTGCGCTTTGCACTCGACACCTTTTATTTTTTGATTTCAGGCGCTTTGGTTATGTGGATGGCGGCGGGTTTTGCCATGCTCGAAGCCGGCCTAGTGCGCTCTAAAAACACCACCGAAATTTTAACTAAAAACGTGGTGTTATACGCGATTGCCTGTGTGATGTACCTATTGGTTGGCTACAACATTATGTACGTCGACAATGCCGAAGGCGGTTGGTTGCCTTCACTCGGTACGCTGATTGGCTCACAAGCCGAAGATGCAAACCATGCCTTAGAATCTGACTTCTTCTTCCAAGTGGTGTTTGTGGCAACGGCGATGTCGATTGTCTCTGGCGCCGTGGCGGAGCGGATGAAGTTATGGGCTTTCCTGTTCTTCTCCGTGGTGATGACAGGCATTATCTATCCTGTTGAAGGCTACTGGACTTGGGGTAAAGGCTTTATCTCTAGCTTAGGTTTTGTGGACTTTGCGGGTAGCGGTATTGTGCATATGACAGGTGCTGCGGCGGCTATCGCTGGGGTGTTATTGCTCGGTGCTCGTAAGGGCAAATACGGCCCTAACGGCCAAGTGAATCCGATTCCAGGCTCTAACCTACCAATGGCAACCTTAGGGATGTTTATCCTGTGGATGGGCTGGTTTGGTTTCAACGGTGGCTCACAATTAATGGTTTCAGATGCGGCCAACGCTAGCTCTGTCGCTAAAGTCTTCGTGAACACCAACACCGCGGCCGCTTTTGGTGCTATCTCTGCCCTAGTTGTGTGCAAAATGATTTGGGGTAAAGCGGACTTAACTATGATCTTAAACGGCATTCTGGCAGGCTTAGTGGCGATTACTGCCGATCCGCTGTCGCCTTCGCTGCTGATGGCAGGGGTGATTGGTGTGGTTGCTGGTGGTTTAGTGGTGTTCTCTATCGTGGGTCTGGACAGAATCAAGATCGACGACCCAGTGGGCGCGATTTCTGTGCACGGCGTTGCGGGTTTCCTCGGTTTGATGTGTGTACCCTTATCAAATGCCGACGCCACTATCACAGCGCAATTAACTGGCGCAGCGATAATCTTCGCATGGGTATTTAGCGCGTCGTTTGCGGTGTGGTTTGTACTGAAGATGACTATGGGCATCCGTGTTTCTGAGGAAGAAGAATATAACGGTATGGATGCATCTGACTGTGGTATCGACGCTTACCCAGAGTTTGTGACTGTCAAAAGTGCAGGCTAACAGGTATTGATATCACTTGATGCCTCTAAGGGATAAGAGGATAGTAAAGCAGAGCCAAGTGCTCTGCTTTTTTTATGGGTCTTCGACTGCCATGCTGATACCACAAGGAGTGAACAATGCGCTTATTCTTTGATTCCACTGGACAACTCAGACGCACCTGTTTGCTTGGGGGCATTCTGAGTGCACTCATAACCTTGCCCGCTTTTGCAGGGCAAGTCGTAGTGACTCGCTCGGATGAGCCTTTCGATGCTTTTGCCGTGCGCGATCAAGTGTTGAAAGACTATGAATGGCAGGAATCTTTGCGAAGACAGGAGCAAATTCAAATTCTGCAGGCCTTGCCACTCGGTTGTATCGCGCAGGTAAAGCCTTACCCTTACTTCACTTGTGGTCAGGATAACTACCGTCCCTATCGTTATCAGCAGCAGGATGTGTATATCAAGGTTGACCCTCCGGCGCAGCGTTAACCTTTAAGCTGCCGCAATCCTTTGGGCAGGCCGTTATTTTTTGTAACCATTTTATGACGTCTTTTTGGCCAAGTGTAATAAGCTCAAATAGGAGCCTTATGGTCTGGGGGACGTATTATGATACAACTGCGCACCATCTCTAGCGGTATATTCTGCTCATTATTATTTTTATTATTATGGGGTTGTAGCTCGACAGCCCCAAAACCTAGTGATGATGAGATAGATGCCCTATTTGCAGATTCGTTATTTAAATCTGTCAGCAATATTCCTAGCGTCGAGGATATTTTCAGCCTTCCGCCCTCGGTCGCAGCCGATGTCCGGCGAGCCTACGACCGCTACAGCTTATCGACTAAAAACCCCGTCGCGGTGCATGAATGGTTAGCCAGTTATATCAATGCCAATCAGCTCGGCGGCCACAGCGATTTTCACTATCAAGATAATTTGACTCAAACCGCCAGCGAAACCTACGCCCAGCGCGCGGGGAATTGTATGTCGCTGGTGGTGATGACATCGGCACTCGCGGATGTGTTTAAAATTGGCACTGAATTTCAGGATATTGCGATTGAACCCGTATGGGACAAACAGGGCGAGTTTTATTTGATTAACGGCCATGTCAATCTACGCTTGCTACCCGCCGAGAGCGTGCACACTGTGTATGTGTCGGCCCATGCAATTCTGGTCGACTTTATGCCCGAGCGCGCCCTGCGAGGCTACAACAAAGTGCAAATCAATCGCCAGACCTTAACCAGTATGTTCTATAACAATATGGCCGCCGAATCCTTGGTCGAAGGGGATTTAGACCGCGCCTATGCGCTGATTAAAGCGGGCTTAAAATCAGGACACTTTATTCCTGCTCTCAACACCTTAGCCGTGATTTATCGCCACAAGGGCGATGAAACGCGGGCCGAGCAAGTCTATCGCTATGCACTCAAATATGATGCCGATGATATGACGACGCTTTATAACTTGGCGGTGATTTTAGGTGAGCAGGGCCGTTTGGAAGAGTGGGCGCAGGTCAATAAAGTGCTGGAGTTAGCGCGTATTCGTAATCCTTATTACTACTACGATATGGGTGAACAGGCCTATGACGAGCACCAATACAGCGAGGCGCTCGCTTGGTATCAAAGGGCCGTAGATAAAGCCGATTATCGCCATGAGTTTTTCTTTGGCCTGTCACGCACCTATTGGGCGCTGGGGGATGAAAAACGCGCCAAACTCAATATGGAAAAAGCCATGGCTCTAAGCCGCGAAGCCACAGATAAACATCGCTATCAGGCAAAACTGCAGGCCATGCAGCAACATTAATCCTTTACTCAACCTCCTTTGTTTGCGTTTAACTACTGGCAAAGGAGGTTTTTTATTTCCGCTTTCACCACCGTTTGCTTCCAGCCCCAACACTCGTTTGGCTTTAGTTTGCATATCACATTGAAATATTTGAATTTGTATTTTTTAAAAATATGTTAAAACAATACGTTATATTTGATTTCTTGAAATGGAGACAACTTGGTTGCATTAGCGGCGCAGACTGGATAAATTGAACTCAGTATTGCAGTTGAGATCCCCTATTGCAGCGATAAAAATAGCCTAAACACGAGAGTTGGAGCAGTAAATTATGTATTACCAAAATGATGACGTTCGCATTAATGAAGTCAAAGAGTTACTTCCACCGATTGCGATTCTAGAACGATTTCCTGCCTCCGAAAACGCTGCTGCAACTGTGTTTAACGCCCGCCAAAGCATTCATAACATTCTTGCCCGCCAAGACGATCGTTTGTTAGTGGTCATTGGTCCTTGCTCAATTCACGATCCTAAGGCTGCATTGGAATATGGCCAGCGACTGGTTGCGCTCAGAGAACGTTATCAAGATCAGCTCGAAGTGGTGATGCGTGTTTATTTTGAAAAGCCGCGTACTACAGTGGGTTGGAAGGGGCTCATCAACGATCCTTATATGGATAACAGCTTCAAGCTGAACGATGGTTTACGTACCGCGCGTAAACTTTTAGTCGATTTGAATGACTCTGGCATGCCTACCGCAGGTGAGTTTCTCGATATGATCACTCCGCAATATGTGGCGGATATGATGTGCTGGGGCGCGATTGGTGCGCGCACCACAGAATCGCAGGTGCATCGTGAATTAGCTTCTGGGTTATCTTGCCCTGTAGGCTTTAAAAATGGCACTGACGGCACGATCAAGGTGGCGATTGATGCCATCGGCGCCGCGAATGCGCCGCACCACTTTTTATCGGTAACCAAATTTGGCCATTCGGCGATTGTGTCGACCAAAGGTAATCCTGATTGCCATATCATTTTGCGTGGCGGCCGTGAGCCTAATTACAGTGCCAGCCATGTTGCGCAGATCAGCGAACAACTGAAAAAAGCCAAGCTTGTCGATAACATTATGATCGACTTTAGCCATGCCAACAGCAGCAAACAATATCAACGCCAGATGGACGTCGCGAACGATGTGGCCGAGCAAGTGGCCGCGGGTAATAAGGCGATTTTTGGTGTGATGGTTGAAAGCCACTTAGTGGAAGGTCGCCAAGATCTGATTGAAGGCCAGGCGCTATGTTATGGCCAGAGTATTACGGATGCCTGTATTGGCTGGGATGATACCGAGCATCTGTTAGATGTGTTAAATCAGAGCGTTATTGCACGCCGCCAGCGGGTCTAAGTCCTGAAAAGCTCAAAAATAAAGGCGCTATCCTGGCGCCTTTATTTTTATTATTTCTTGCTCATTTCAGCTAAGTATTCGTTAGCTTTGGCCAAGCTACCAAAAGCTGCAATGAGGTTATTTCTGCCTTTGTCCTGAATTTCTGGATTGCCTGATTCGATCATCATCCACACCCAAGTTTGGATCAGTGGTAATGGCGGGTATTGAACTTTAGCGGAATCCAACATAAAGCTTCCTTCGATCTTAATTTATTAGAATTATCGTTAGTGTTATCGCAGAACGAGTGCTGCACGGCATTTACACACGGATCTACGGCCAGAGATTTGCAAATCCTGCTGCTAGCGATCTTAAGTCCATAGGGCATTTTGGGTAAAACCGACAAAATAATCAACAGTAGAACCCTTGATGTTAGGCCTATTTTAACGGTTACTGTTCTGATAAAGCCAAGCTTGATTCAGAATTTTTTCACCTTAATATTCGCGTTGCGAACTCTCTGAGCGTAAGTCGTTAGCATGACATTTTTATTTCGATAAGCCAGAGAGATTTTGCCAAGATGGCCGCTTTTTGTCTGTCAGAAAAATCTGATTGATTTTATTCAAACTTTCCATGTTTGGTTTCGCCTTAACATGCGCCATGCTGCTACAATTGAGCGACTTTGGCAAAGGTTTAGACATATGCGCCCAACACTGTATTTTGAAGGTCCCATCGATAAGCTCAATTGGCACGTAGTTAAGTTGCTCTGGCCTTATTTGCTCGAGTACAAGGGCCGAGTGGCATTGGCCATGTCTTGCCTTATCGTCGCTAAGCTTGCCAGCGTGGGCTTGCCCTTTATTCTTAAAGATTTAGTCGATACTTTGGATGCCAATAAGACCGCGCAGGCCTTGAGTGTGCCCATCGGGTTGGTATTAGCCTATGGCGCGGTACGACTGTTAACTGTGATCACGGGTGAAATCCGCGACACACTCTTTGGCCGTGTCACTGAGCGGGCCATTCGCCGTTTAGGTTTGGCGGTGTTCGATCACCTACATCGACTCGATTTGGATTTTCACTTAGAGCGGCGCACGGGCGGCTTGTCGAGGGATATTGAGCGCGGCACCAGTGGCGTGAGCTTCTTGATGCGCTTTATGGTGTTTAACATAGTGCCGACCCTGCTAGAAATCGCCATGGTTATTGGTATTTTCTTTTTTAATTATGGCATTGCCTTCGCCGCGATCACTTTTACCTCTGTGATGGCCTACATCTGGTTTTCGGTGGTGGCGACTGAGTGGCGCACCGAATACGTCCGCGATGCAGCCAAAGCCGACTCCCTCTCCAATACCCGCGCCATCGACAGCCTGCTCAACTATGAAACCGTGAAGTATTTTAATAATGAAAAGTATGAATCGGATCGATATGACCAAGCTTTAGATCAATGGGAAGTGGCTAAACGTAAGAATCGTCTATCGCTATTTGCCCTCAACGGTGGGCAGGCGCTGATTATTGCGTTGGCGATGACGGCGATGATGGCGTTAGCCGCCTATAAAGTGACCAATAATGAGATGACCCTAGGTGACTTTGTATTGATCAATGCCTTTATGATGCAGCTCTTTATGCCGCTCAACTTTTTGGGATTTGTCTACCGTGAAATCCGTGGCGCCTTAGCCAATATCGAACGGATGTTCAGTCTGCTCGATAAGCACCCGCGCATAGTGGATAAACCCGATGCCTTAGATTTTGAGCCTAAGCGCGGCGAGCTTAGTTTTGAACATGTGAGTTTTAGCTACGATGACAGGCCCATACTACGCAACGTCAGCTTTAAGGTGGCGGCGGGGAAAAAAGTCGCGGTTGTTGGGGATAGTGGCGCCGGGAAATCAACACTCATCAAGTTACTGTTCCGTTTTTACGATGTGGAGCAAGGGCGCATTTTGATTGACGGGCAAGATATTCGTCACTTAACCCAAGATGCACTGCGCCGAGCTATTGCCATAGTGCCGCAGGATACTGTGTTATTTAATGATTCCTTAGTGGAGAACATTCGTTATGGCCGCCCCGATGCAACGGATGAAGAAGTGCGCCATGCCATCAAACTCGCACATTTAGAGCATTTTATCGCGTCGCTCTCCCAAGGTTGGGATACCAAAGTGGGTGAGCGGGGCTTAAAGCTCTCGGGCGGGGAGAAACAGCGTGTGGCCATTGCGCGGGCGATTCTAAAAGGCTCTCCTGTGTTAGTGTTTGATGAGGCCACATCCTCCCTCGATAGCCGTTCGGAGCAGGCGATTCTGTCGGCACTGCGCGAGGTCGCGAAAGGGCATACCAGCTTAGTCGTGGCGCATAGGTTATCGACCATAGTCGATGCCGACCAGATCGTGGTCTTAAGCCAAGGGGAAATTGTTGAGCAGGGGAATCATCAGTCTTTACTGGCTCAGGATGGTTTATACGCTAAGTTGTGGCGCATACAAAATGAGCAACAACAGCTTTCGGTAGAAGTGTAACAGCGTTGGGACAATTCAGTTTTTATTCAGGTTCGGCTCTCTATACTCAAATCCAAGCAAATAATGATAAGAGGTGCTTGGCATGGAAAATATGGCATTAAGAGTCAATATTGAAGGCAGAGAAGAGAAAGTAAGCACAGACTGGTTTGCGATTATGGCAACCCTTAAAAAACGCGGTGTGGATTATGATTCGCTACAACGCATTCACGCAGAGTTAAATGCAGGCCTTAAAGTGACCACAAGACGTTTAACTCTGGCAAAATTGAATCAAGAACTTGAATTAGCTGGGATTATCCGTAAAACCAATGAATATAATGCAGATATTCGTGGTGGGTATTAGAGAGTATCACTGCTGAAACAAAACAAGGGAATATAAGAAATTATATTCCCTTTGGTTTTTCTGCCTTCCAACCTTCACACAACAGATTGAATTTGGTGGTCGATTCATCGATTCGCGTGAGCCGAATGACTTGGCCTTCACGAAAACACACTAGTTCGCCTTCGATCTCGGTCAAGCGATTACAGCTCTTACAGCTTGTGCTGGCAGTCTTACTGTCGGGCATATGGCTTACAAAGCTTGCTTTCACAGTGTTTCCTTAACTTAATATGCAGTTGTTTAATCTCATGCGTGCATCACGGATCTTACCCCTTTTGTGATACGCATTCAAATTACCTCTTGCTAAATTAACTTTAGACGAAAGTCGTACAAAATGCATACAGAGTTAGATTACTTATTGATTGATATGGGAATAGTACTTATCCAATGAAACCGACAAACCGCTCTCGAGCACAATCCTCACATGGGATGGCTTGAGTTGTCTTGGCTCTGTCACCCCGCAGGAGTGGGCTATCAAGGCTAAATCGTGGTGTAGGTTATGGTTATAGTTGGCAACACGCGTCGATTTATCTCTAGGATCAAGACCTTGCTGGAGTTTCTTGTTGTGAGTCGTGATACCCGTCGGACAGGTATCTTTGTTGCATTGCAGCGCTTGAATACATCCGAGGGCAAACATATTGCCACGGGCCGAGGCGATAAAGTCCGCACCCAAGGCGAGCGCCCAAGCCACCCTCGATGGCACTATGAGTTTGCCCGAGGCGATCACTTTAATGCGTTTACGTAGCCCACGCTGAATTAAGATATTCACCAGTATGGGCAGGCTTTCTTTGAGTGGCAGCCCCACGTAATCCATTAAGGGCTGAGGTGCGGCGCCCGTGCCGCCGTCAGCGCTGTCTAAGGTAAAAAAGTCCGGGGCGGATGCTTCGCCACGGCGCTCAATTTCATCGCAAAAATCTTCAAGCCACTGCACGTCCCCAAGTACGGCCTTAATGCCAGTGGGTTTACCCGTGACCTCACGCACTCTGGCAATCATATCCAGAATGTCAGCCACATTTTTAAACTCGATATGACCATTGGGGCTTATGGAATCATGGCCCTGCGGGATACCGCGAATTTTGGCGATCTCCTCGGTGACTTTGACTCCTGGTAAGATACCGCCCTTGCCTGGTTTGGCGCCTTGGCTCATTTTGATTTCAAACATTTTAACTTCAGGGTGTGCGGCTATCTCTTTGAGCTTGTCATCGTCTAAATGGCCGTGCTCATTACGTACACCATATTTAGCGGTACCAATTTGAAAGACTAAGTCGCAGCCGCCTTTTAAATGGTAAGGGCTTAAGCCACCTTCACCGGTATTTAACCAACATCCCGCCTGCGCTGCGCCGTGGGATAAGGCGGTGACGGCAGGGCGTGATAGGGCGCCGAAGCTCATGGCGGAGATATGGCAAATAGCCTTAGTGGTGTAGGGCTCACGGCAATGGGGGCCAATGGTTTGAGGCAGAATTGGAGTGATATCTTCATCTTGAGTAGGAAAGGCGGTATTCATAAACATGATGGCGCCCGTGCTGTCTAGCGGGCGTGTCGACCCAAAGGCGATGGTTCTGTCGACGTTTTTCGCGGCGCGATATACCCAGCTCCGCTCGGCGCGGTTAAAGGGTAATTCTTCCCTGTCCTGTGCGAAAAAGTATTGTCTAAAAAACTCACCTTGTTTCTCAAATAAATACCGAAAGCGACCTATCACAGGGTAGTTGTGGCGTACAGCCTGTTTGGTTTGTAGCTTGTCGGCGATGTACATATAGACGACAGCGAGGGCGCCTAAGCCAATGAGAATTAAAAAGAGTCCTGAGAAGAGGTCCAGTCCCCACATAAACCAATTGAGTTCTTGCATCTTGTTATCCTCTATTTGTGTCCATAACGGGTGGAGATAAGGCTCGCTGGCTGTCCATCATGGATGGAGAGTAAAAACAGCTGGCTGTAATCATCTTCTGCGATAGTGGGAATATCCGGGCCGCCAAGGGCCTTAATGATCAGTGGGACGGTATTGGAATGCCCCGCGATTAAGCTGTTACCTTTAACGGCATGTACTTGTTCAACAATCTGCTGAATATGGGCTTCGAGTGGTTTTTCTGCAGCAACCACGGTAATGGGTAAATGCCGCTCTGAAGACATAGGCAATAAGGTTTGCTGGGTTCTTTGATATTGGGTCGCGATCAGTTGCGAGATCTGCGTCCTTTGCAAGGCGCTAACCAGCGCGATGGCGCGTGCATGGCCATCATCTGAAAGTGTAGGATCGCCCGCTGGAGCTTCGGCTTTTTCGGCATGTCTCACCAAAATAATCAATCGATTATCGGCAAAAGCTTGATTGATGGGGCTGAGTCCAATGCCGGTAAAGAGTAACAGGCCTAACAGCAGAGTGTGCAATAGCCGAGGGGCATTGAAGCAGGTGATGCGCAAGGAGTGGCTGACCACTGTTAACCATTGGGGAATTGCCATGCCGTATATCCTTATCTAATGGGCGTATGCAAGTGTGACGCTGAGGCGAGTCGATTCATCATGGGTATCATTGCCTTAGATTGTGATGGTACTGCAATTTATAAAATTACTAAAGTTGCTCAATTTTTGGTCGATAATAAAGTCGTCCCAAATTGAATGGATTAGCATCATGGAAATCAACAACCCTGCACAGGTACAGACGCCTTCTACGCCCCATAAGAAGTATGCTGACAATGCCGCTGCTAATAGTGAAAAGACGAAAAATGTGGAAGCGCCCGGAAAACAAACTGCATACCAAACCAGTAAGCAGCTAATGAACCAGGCTATTTTGTCGGCACAGGAAGAAGTGAGTCTAAAATCCGGTGATCAATCCATGGCGTTACTTTATCGCGCGGCAATTGAAGCGATAGATAAAGAATTAGCGCCTTCGATGGGGCCAAATGCGACTCAAACTAACTATGACAATCAGGTCGATTATTCTCCCGAGGCGACGGCCGATAGGATAGTGAGTTTTGCGACGCAATTTTTTAGCATTCACCAACAGCAAAATTCGAATATGAGTCTAAATGATCAGCTTGACAGTTTTATGAGCATCATAGGTGGCGCTATCGATAATGGCTTTAAGGAGGCGCGGGATATTTTGTCCGGCCTTAAAGTGCTGCAAGGGGATATCGCCGATGGCGTCGATAAAACCTATGGATTAGTGCAAGAGGGATTGCAGGCCTTCCGAGATAGCTTCAATAAGAAACCAGATGAGACACAAACGGCTAGCGCATAATGTCCCGCGCTTAGCACTCAATGTTGTAGCCATTTCCCTTGTCTTAAGCCCCTTGCAATAAGGGGTTTTTGTTGCGCAGAGAACAGTCTATGCTAGGGGTCTATTTAACGTTTTGCTTGAGGGCGAGTTATGTGGACTAGGGGACGTGTTATTGAACGTATTGATTGGAGTGATAAATTATTTTCGCTGCGGATAGCGGCCGAACTGGTGCCCTTTATTCCGGGTCAATTTATTAAACTCAGTCAGCTGCAAGATGATAAGCGTGTCGCTAGAGCCTATTCCCTGGTTAATTCCCCCGATAAACCCTATGCCGAAATCTTGGCTGTCGCCGTAGAAGAGGGCCAGTTATCCCCACAATTACAAAATCTTGCTATCGGGGATGAAATCGAGATCACTCCCACAGCCACAGGCTTTATGACTTTAGATGAGATCCCTAAGGGTGCAGGGCAAGGCTGTCACTTATGGTTGTTAGCCACGGGCACGGCCGTGGGGCCATTTTTATCTATGCTCGATACGCCAGAGCCTTGGCAGCGTTTCGAAAAAGTCGTACTTGTCTATGGTGTCCGCGAAGCTAAAGATTTAGCTTACCTCGATAAATTAAAGGCTTATTCGGTGCAATATCCTGATCAGTTTATCCTGTGTTTAACCGTCACCCGTGAAAAGCTTGACGATGCACTGCAATGTCGTATCCCCGATGGCTTAGTCTCGGGAGAGATTGAGGCTAAAGTCGGTTTAGCGCTCAGCGCGGCGGATTCACAGGTAATGATTTGTGGTAATCCGGGGATGATCAGTGGCGCACAGGCCGCGTTGCTCGACAAGGGACTCGCAAAGAATTTACGCCGCGCTCCGGGACAAATTACCGTCGAGAAGTATTGGTAATTGGTTGAGTGTTAATGACAAATAATTAGTCTTAATCGTTTTAATGTCAGTCATATAGAAGGATTTTTTGATGAAGTTGCTCTGCTCCCTCGCTTCACCCTATGCTCGCTGTGTTCGCACATTAATCCGTTATTTAGGGATTAATGATATCGAAGAAGTGTTAGTCAATCCGATGGAAAACACCGCCGAGCTGCTCGATGTTAACCCGCTTGGGCAGATCCCTTGCCTCATCACCAACGATGGTGTGCCTATCTTCGATAGCGAAGTGATTATGCGCTATTTAGACGCCGAATTAGGTGAGCAGCAGATGTTCGGTGGCCAAGTGAATAATTGGGTATTACAGTGCCAATATTCGATGATCAAAGGTCTGATTGATAGCGCAGTAAAATTGCGCCAAGAACAAATGCGTGAAGAGGAGGGGGTGAGATCGGCCTTTTGGACATCGCGTTTTGAGCAAGCGCTGCTGCGTGGTTTGATGCAAATGGAACATCAGAGTGTGATCACTCAGGCAACGATTCAGGCGCCACAATTAGCCTTAATTTGCTTATTAGATTATGTGGATTTCAGACATCCAGAACTCGATTGGCGTAAAGTGGCTCCCGCGACCTCGCTCTGGTTTAGTGAGATGCGCGATCTCCCAGCGTTTGTGGAAACTCGCCCAGCGTAAAAGGTGTTTAATGGTCTGACGAGCGGCGGCCTCTATGGGTCTCACGGCGATTATGTTCACCAAACGCGCCGTAGAGATCCTTGGTTATGCCGTAATCTACCCTACGATCATTACCGGTTTGGCGTCTATCATCATAGTGTTGATAGCGGCACTGGCAATTGGCAATAGTACATTCTTCCATGGGAAGCTCAGGGGCTTCCTTTGATAGAAAACGTTTCCCTTTGAGCTCATCTACCTGATCACAACAACTACCGTCATTTTCGATACTGACACAGTGGAAGCGGCGATCTTGCTCTGCATGTCGTTGATTTTTATTTTTTGCGGTTTCCATGAGTTTGACAAAGTGCTTGCGCTTTTTAGGGCCTCGCTTGAGTGTCAGCAATGCGAGTAGCGCTACCGCGATGACCAGCAGTAGTAAAACGCCCAACATACCGCCTCCTCATGTATTTTAAGCGAATTAAGGTTCAGTTTAGTTTGGTTTGAGATAATCACCAGTTTTAAGTTTTATTTCATTAAAAACAAAAAGTTAATCAACCTATTGCCCTGCTTCACTTGATCTATTACTCTTGCGCAACTGATAACTATTATCATTAATAGTCTTAAGAATTGACTCACGCTTGCTGTCATCATTTTGGGGAGAAATCGCGAATGAAATGGGTAACTTGTGCCGCTTTACTTGGGTTAATGTCGGTTGCGAATTCGGCTAGCGCTGATGAGACATTAACCGTTTACTCCTACCGTCAGCCGTTTCTGGTTGAGCCTATTCTGAAGCGCTTTACGGAGGAAACGGGCATTGGGGTAAATTTTGTCTTTGCGAAAGATGGTATTGCCGAGCGTATCGCCCGTGAAGGCCATTTATCCCCTGCGGATTTAGTGTTAACTTCAGATTTCTCTCGCTTGGTTGAATTGGTCGACAAAGACCTGACGGCTCCCGTGAAAAGTGAGCAGCTCGATAGCAATATCCCCGCGCAATACCGCGATCCCGATGGACAATGGTATGCCTTAACGATGCGTGTGCGTAATCTCTATACGGCAAAAGATCGTCTCGGCCCACAAGCGATCAGCTACGAAGAGTTGGCCGATCCTAAGTACAAAGGCAAGATCTGTACGCGCAGTGGCAAGCATCCTTATAACATCGCCTTAGTGGCGTCTATGATCGCCCACCACGGTGAGGCCGAGACTAAGACTTGGTTGCAAGGTGTGAAAACCAACTTAGCACGCAAGCCTCAAGGTAACGATAGAGCGCAGGTGAAGGCGGTTAAAGAGGGCTTGTGTGATATCGCCATCGGTAACAGCTACTACTACGGCAATATGCTGCAAGATCCAGAGCAAAAGAGCTGGGCAGAGGCTGTGGTGATTAACTTTCCGAACCAAGCCGATCGCGGTGCCCATGTGAACGTTTCTGGTATGGTGCTCACTCGCCATGCGCCGAATAAAGACAATGCAATCAAGTTGATGGAGTTCCTGTCTGCGGATGTGGCACAAAAAGCCTATGCCGAAGTAAACATGGAATATCCGGTCAAAGCCGATGTCGCGCCTTCAACCTTGGTCGCCTCTTGGGGCGAGTTTAAATCCGACCAATTACCGATTTTCAAACTGGCGGAATACCATCAAGCGGCGGTGAAATTGTTAGATGAAGTTCAGTTCGATCTCTAGTTGAGCGGTTATAACGACTAGAAATAGTAAAAGTAAAAAGTGCGCCTTGATTGGCGCACTTAGGTTAAAGGATCCACATGATTTTAGGATTAGCCAGAAGCTGGTCGCTTACTGGTTATGCCATAGCCGCGCTACTGGTGTTACCCCTCTTTGCGTTAATTCTTCAGGCGGCGCAGCCCGATGAGGCTGTTTTTGGTCACCTGCTCTCCACCGTATTACCTACTTATATCTCCAACAGCCTATGGTTGATCCTGTGGGTGAGTATTGGCTCACTCTTGTTGGCACTGCCCTGCGCTTGGTTAATGGCGCGCTGTGAGTTTGTTGCTAGGCGTTATCTGCAATGGGCCTTATTGCTCCCCTTGGCCATGCCAGCCTACATTGTTGCCTACGTATATACCGATTTGCTCGATTACGCCGGCCCAGTACAAACTGGGCTTCGTTCTGTGTTTGGTTGGAATTCACCGCAGGATTACTTTTTCCCCGATATTCGTACCTTAGGCGGTGCGGCGTGTGTGTTGTCGCTGGTGCTCTTTCCCTATATTTATCTGTTGGCGCGCACCGCGTTTATGGAGCAATCCCTAAGCTTGGCCCACGCCTCGAGGATTATGGGCTGCTCGCCGTGGCAGAGTTTTTGGCGTTTATCTTTACCTATGGCAAGGCCCGCCTTAGCCGTGGGCGTGGCTTTAGTGGCGATGGAGACCGCGGCGGATTTTGCCACGGTCAACTACTTTGCCGTACCAACCCTGACCACCGCCGTGTACGACACTTGGCTAGGTTATGGCAATTTGACTGCGGCGGCTAAGCTCTCGGCCATTATCCTCTTGGTAGTGTTTAGTCTGATTGGAATGGAACGTTTTGCTCGCCGTAAACAGCAGTTATTCCAAAAGCAGTCCCGTATTCAAGCGAGCGATTTATATCGGCTCTCACCGCTGCAAACCCTATGTGCTCTCGGCTATTGCATCACCTTGTTAGTGCTAGCCTTTGTGCTGCCAAGCGGGATTTTACTCTCCTATGCCATTGATTATTTTGCGCAGAGCTGGGATCCGATTTTCTGGCAATTGAGCGTGAATAGTTTGAGCCTCGCACTCATCACTAGCCTAGTGTGCTGCACGATTGCATTGATATTGATGTTTATTCGCCGCGTGAGCCCGAGATCGAGCGATGCGCTGCCATCACGCTTGGCATCGACTGGCTATGCCTTGCCTGGCACAGTGCTCGCCATTGGCGTACTGGTGCCATTAACGCTGCTCGATTTTGCGATCAACGACTTAGCCGATTGGTTGGGAATGACAGGCCCTGGGCTTCTGTTTACGGGCAGTGCGGCCGCGCTGGTTTTTGCTTTTTGTGTGCGCTTTGTGGCTATCGCCATCGGCAGCGTAGAGACTAGCTATAAACGCATTTCGCCGTCACTGGACATGGTGAGCCTAACCCTAGGACAGAGCCCAAGACGACTATTGCAAAGAGTGCATCTACCGCTGCTCACTAAGGGGTTATTTGCCGGGGCATTGCTGGTGTTTATCGAAAGCATGAAAGAATTACCGGCGGCATTGTTACTGCGGCCCATAGGGTTTGAGAATCTCGCCACCTATGTCTTCCAGTTTGTCTCAGACGAAAAGCTTGAACATGGCGCCTTGCCCGCCATTGTGATTGTACTCGTGGGTTTAGTCCCGCTGATTTATTTAAACCGTTCCTTGGAGCAAGATAGCCGATGACCAGTACCCTCAATCTTCATCAAGTTCATAGCGATTATCAGGGCCAACAGGTACTCAAAGGCTTGGATTTAACCCTAGCTCAAGGGGAAATCCTTGCGCTGTTAGGCCCAAGTGGCTGCGGCAAAACCACTTTGCTCAGGGCGGTTGCAGGATTGCAGGCCATCAGCCAAGGTGAAATCCAAATTAATGGCAAGACGGTTAGCGGCGCAGGGCAATTTGTGCCGAGTGAGCAACGGGGCATAGGGATGATTTTCCAAGACTATGCCTTGTTCCCCCATTTGACCGTCGCCGAAAATATTCTCTTTGGTGTGGCAAAATTAACACCAGCGCAGCGCAAGGCGCGGTTAGATGACATGCTCGCCCTAGTGAAACTCGAAGGGTTAGCCAAACGCTATCCCCATGAGCTATCCGGTGGGCAGCAGCAGCGGGTGTCGATTGCGCGCGCACTAGCCTATGAGCCGCAATTGCTGTTACTCGATGAGCCTTTTTCAAATATCGATGCTCAAGTGCGCCACAGCATGATGGCGGAGATCCGCAGCATTCTCAAACAGCGTAATGTCAGCGCGGTATTTGTGACCCACAGTAAGGACGAGGCCTTCGTCTTTGCCGATACCTTGGCTATTTTCAACCAAGGCGTGATAGTGCAGCATGGCCGCGCCGAGGACTTATATGCCGCGCCCAATAGTCGCTATGTGGCGGATTTTCTCGGCAGTGGTAACTACTTACCCGCCGAAGTGCTCGATGGCCATAGTGTTGCTACCCCGATTGGTGAGCTGCGCAGCCTGACGCCCTTGTCGCAATCCCATGCTTTCAATGGACAAGTGTTTTTGCGGCCACAGCAATTGGCGCTTAGCGCCGATGATGCGGGGGTGGGGACCATTACCGAGCGGCGCTTCCTCGGGGCATTTTGCCATTATTGGGTGAAAGTCGAGGCGGCGTCCCACGCCCATTATGTTGAAGTGCGCAGTCAAATCATGCAGTTGAATGTCGGGCAGCGAGTGGGATTAAGCACTGAGCCGCATTCTCTGGTGCTATTTGAGTCTTAAGCAGGCCGCAGAGGATATGTCACTGTATCAGCATAAAGTATGACATCTTTGCTTACGTTTAACTTGGGCAAAAAAACGCTAGATTGCTGATATTTTCAGCCTTCCTTGTTACCTTAATTCCTCCAGAGTGGGAGGAATTATGATAAAAACAATAAAATCAATTTGTACCTTAGTCACAGTGGCGACAGCAATGTCGTCATCGGGAGTATTGGCCATGGATAGGATCACGGGTAAAGCCTTTGCGACGCGCTCAGAAGTGTATGCCACCCATGGGATGGCGGCTACCAGCCAACCGCTAGCGACACAGGTGGCGATTGATGTATTAAAACAGGGTGGCAGTGCTGTAGATGCGGCGATTGCCGCCAATGCCATGCTGGGCTTAGTCGAGCCTACAGGTGCCGGGGTTGGCGGCGATTTATTTGCCATTGTCTGGAGCGCTAAAGATAAAAAGCTCTATGGCCTCAATGCCTCCGGTCGTAGTCCCAAATCCTTAACCCTAGAGAAGCTCAAATCCCTCGGCTTAGATTACTTACCGCCCTTTGGGCCGCTGCCCGTGTCGGTTCCCGGCGCGGTGGATGGATGGTTCGAGTTGCACGATAAGTTCGGCAAACTGCCGATGGCCGATAATTTAGCGCCTGCGATTCGTTATGCCCGCGAAGGCTTTCCCGTTTCTGAGCTGATTGCTTATTATCTTAATGGCAGTGGTAAAAAACTCGGTCAATTCCCCGGTTTTAAAGAAACCTATATGCCCAATGGCAAAATGCCTGCGGTAGGGGAAATCTTTAAAAATCCCGCATTAGCAAACACCTACGAGAAAATTGCCAAGGGCGGTCGCGACGCATTCTATAAGGGCGACATTGCCAAGAGCATAGATAAATACATTAAGGCTCAAGGCGGTTACCTCAGTTATGAAGACCTAGCCAGCCATACTAGCGACTGGGTTGAACCCGTATCGGCCAACTACCGTGGCTACGATGTGTGGGAATTACCGCCCAATGGGCAGGGGATTGCTGCACTACAGATCTTAAAAACCATGGAGCCCTTCGATGTCGCGGCCATGGGCTTTAACAGCCCCGAATATGTGCATTTATTCGTAGAGGCTAAAAAACTCGCCTTTGCCGACCGCGCGAAATTCTATGCCGATATGGCCTTTAACAAAGTACCAGTTAACGATCTGATTTCGCAGCAATACAACTACGATCGCGCTAAGCTCATCGACTTAAACAAGGCGGCTAAGAGTGTCGATGCGGGTAATCCTGCGCTGCAACATGGGGATACTGTGTATCTCACTACCGCGGATAAGGACGGCAATATGGTATCGCTTATCCAGAGTAACTACCGCGGCATGGGCTCAGGTATGACGCCACCGGATCTCGGTTTCGTGCTGCAGGATCGCGGGCAGATGTTCGATCTCACCGAAGGTCGTTTCAACACCTACGCGCCGGGTAAGCGCCCCTTCCATACCATTATTCCCGCCTTTGTAACCAAAGACGGTAAACCTTGGCTAAGTTTTGGGGTGATGGGCGGTGCAACGCAGCCGCAAATGCACGCGCAGATCATTGTTAATCTGATTGATTTTAAAATGAACTTGCAAGAAGCGGGCGATGCCCCCAGAATTTTGCACACAGGTTCGACCGAGCCTACGGGTGAGGTGATGAATGACGGTGGTTATGTGAGCTTGGAATCAGGCTTCCCCGTTGAAACTCGCCGTGAGCTGATTAAGAAAGGCCATGTGCTCCGCGATGGGCTTGGTGATTTTGGCGGATATCAAGCCATTGGTTTTAATGCTGAAACGGGCGTTTACCGCGGCGCCTCCGAAAGCCGTAAAGACGGTTATGCCGCAGGTTACTAAGGCATAATTTGCTTGCGGCGTAATGAGCGCCGAAGCTTGCGTAACACTGATTGACGAGGCGTAATGGCCTCGTCAATTTTTATATTGCAGTCTACAAACGTGTTTACATTACAAAGACGGACAAACTGTGCGTTACTTAATGTCATTTTCAGGTAAAGTTGCGGATAATATTGCCGAAAATGAATCGACAAAAGGGTGATAACCAGATGGATATTCAAAATATGCCGCGTGAACAGTTGGGTGTGTGTGCAGAGGGAAACTTACATAGCGTCTATTTGATGTTTAATGCGAGCGACAACGATAACGTTGAATCGCAATTGCGTCCCTGTATTGCCAACGTTGCGCAGTATATTTATGAGTTGACGGATCAATATTCCGACAGCGCATTCAATGGTTTTGTGGGCATAGGAGCCAACTATTGGGACAGCCTCTATCCCGATGCTCGCCCCGAAATGCTCAAACCATTCCCAGCGATGCAAGCGGGTAACCGTGAGGCGCCTGCGATCGAATACGATCTGTTTGTGCATATTCGCTGCGACCGCTACGACATTTTGCATTTAGTCGCCAACGAAATCAGCCAAATGTTCGAAGACTTAGTCGAGTTAGTCGAAGAGGAACGCGGCTTTAGATTTATGGATAGCCGCGACTTAACAGGCTTTGTCGATGGCACCGAAAACCCTAAAGGACGCCATCGTCAAGAGGTCGCCTTAGTCGGGGATGAAGATCCTGAATTTAAAGGTGGCAGCTACATTCACGTGCAAAAGTACGCCCACAACTTGAGTAAGTGGCATAGATTACCGCTTAAAAAGCAAGAAGATATTATTGGTCGCACCAAGCAAGACAACATTGAATACGAGTCGGAAGATAAGCCATTAACTAGCCATATCAAGCGGGTAAACCTCAAGGATGACAACGGCAAGTCGATTGAGATTTTGCGCCAGAGCATGCCTTACGGTTCGCTCAAGGAGCAGGGGTTGATGTTTATTTCAACCTGCCGTACGCCAGAGCACTTCGAGAAGATGCTCCATAGCATGGTGTTTGGCGATGGTGCGGGTAATCACGACCACCTGATGCACTTCACCAGTGCATTGACGGGCTCTTCTTTCTTCGCCCCAAGCTTAGATTTTTTGATGCAGTTCGATAATTAAGCCTGCGTAAAATCTTAGATAACGCACTGAGCCTTAAAGCCTCAGTGCGTTTTTGTTTGTGGCCTTAACTTGATGCTGTCCACTTACTGAGATCCTGCTGCCATTGCTGGGCGGTAAAATCGATAAAGGCGCGCACCAGCGCTTGTTGATAACTGCGGGAGAGATACACAGCCCAAAGGGTTTGCCCTGGCGCCGTGTATTCGGGGAGCACTTCTTGTAGTTGGCCGCTGGCCAGATAGGGATTGGCTAAGTCGCAGGGCAAGTAGGCAATCCCATGCCCGCGCAATGCGGCGCTGACTAGCACTCCCATTTCATTTGCCATCAGATTCCCCATAGGTTTAATCAGCTCACTCTGTTGCTCCTTGAGGAGCTGCCAATGTTGCTGCGAACTATGGATAAGGCAATTATGGCTGAGCAAATCGTTAGGGACGGTTAGCGGCTCCGCTTGAGCCAAGTAACTGGGCGCGGCGCACAGCACGGCATCTATGTTCATCAGTTTGCGGGCAATCAAATTCTCATCGGGCTGCTCGGTATAGCGCAGTGCAACGTCCACCCGCTCATCCACTAATTGAGCAAAACTGTCCGACATTAACAGCTGAATATTGACCTTAGGGTGTAATTTTATAAAGCGATCGACCACATCAAACAGACTGTGTTGCCCAAGTCCGACGGGCGTGGCAATACGAATACTGCCAACTAATTCGGTGTTATGACTATGGGCGCGGCTTTCCATTGCGGCGACTTCGCTCAGCACTCGCTGACAATATTGCAGGGCTTCTTCACCCTGTAGAGTGAGGCTCACGCTGCGGGTCGTGCGGTGCAGTAAACGTAAACTCAGCCACTGCTCAATTTCTTGAATATGACGTGAAACCTGGAGGCGACTCAGATCGAGGTGTTCTGCGGCCTTAGTAAAGCTGCCACAGTTGGCCACTTCGATAAAGCTACGCATGGCGGCGATTTTATCCATTAGTATCTCAATCTGAAACAATGATGCTCATTTATCGATATTTATCACGTGAAGTGTCGCAAGTAAACTGGTCTCAATTTAAATCAGTAGCGAGACTTATCAAATGAAAATTGCAGTATTAGGTGCATCAGGTTGGATTGGCGGAACCATTTTTAACGAGGCGCTGAGCCGTGGTCATGACGTGGTTGCCTTAGTGCGTGACCCAAGCAAGCTTGGCGAAACAGCGGCAGAAGTGCGTAGTGTCGACCTGACTCAGCCATTGAAAGCCGACACATTTGCAGGTGTCGATGTAGTGATTGCCGCAGTGGGTGCGCGCGCCGAGCAGAACCATGGCATAGTCGCGAAGACGGTCAATAATCTGTTAGCCGTGTTGCCACAGGCAAAAGTGCCTCGCCTACTTTGGGTCGGTGGTGCAGGTAGTTTAGAAGTCGCGCCGGGAGTGACCTTAGTGTCTACGCCAGATTTCCCGCCCGCCTATAAGGATGAAGCCTTGGCTCAAGGTGAAGCTTTGAAGGCATTTCGCGCCGCTAGCACCAATGTTAACTGGACTTTTGTTAGCCCAGCGGCAGAAATCTACCCAGGTGCCAGTGAAGGCCCATACCGTTTAGGTGGCGATAGCTTCTTTACCGATGCGAATGGCCAGAGCAAGATTTCTGTGGCCGACTACGCCAAAGCGATGCTCGATGAAGCAGAAAAAGCGGCGCATCTTAATCAAAGGATCAGTGTGGCCTACTAAGGCTGACGATCTTAGAACTACGGGCTAAAGTCGACGAACTAAGGTTTGTGAACTCAGGTTTGTAAGCTTGGGGTGACGAGTGTTTGTTCTCGGTGTGCGTCATCCAAACCAACAGATAGGTCTTGTGCTGTAACGTAATCGGGACACCAGCCCTGAAACGAGGGCAATGTTGGACTGAAAAGCGTACAGATAAAACAGAACAGGTCAGCAAGCTGACCTGTTTTTTTATTCTGCGTAGTTGAATAAAGATTTGATGGTTTCCAAGGTATCGGCGATATCTTGGATGCTGGATGGACAGATAAAGATAGTGTCGTCTCCGGCAATGGTCCCCAAAATCCCTTCTGGTTTACCGATGGAATCCAATAAACGGGCAATTAATTGCGCGGCGCCAGGGCTGGTGCGAACGACAATCATGGCTTGGTTATGGTCAACATCGAGTACTAAGTTCTTTAACGGGCTGCCAGCGGTAGGCACGCCGAGTTCGGCGGGTAAGCAATAAACCATCTCCTGCTTAGCGTTACGGGTGCGTACGGCACCGAACTTGCTCAGCATCCGAGACACTTTCGATTGGTTAATATTGCTAAAGCCTTCTGCTTGTAAAGCGGCGACAATTTCACTCTGGGAGCCAAAGCGCTCCTCTTTTAAAATCGCCTTAAAAATTCTAACAAGGTCATCCTGATTCTTGGTCGTTTGCATAGTCTTATTCTTTATTCAAAAAAACAGGCGTATTTTGAATAGTTTTGGTCAAAGTGTCAACAAATAACCATTATGACTGAATAAAAATGCAATTTATGGATGGCTAGATAGCCGTATTGTCGGTATTGATATTGAACTAGAGTAAATATTCAACATTGGAATGCTCAGTTTCGCTAAAACTTTGTCTCCACGACTAAGGGATAATTGAAATTAACGTGACATTCCAGTAATGTGACGCCAACGGAAATTAGATCCATGTCACACATATCCGAGAAATAACGGAGATAACTATGAAAGTTGCTGTACTTGGTGCTGCTGGTGGTATCGGCCAGGCTCTCGCCCTACTGTTAAAAACTCAATTACCTGCGGGTTCTAAACTGTCTCTATACGATATCGCACCGGTTACTCCGGGTGTTGCGGTTGACTTGAGCCACATCCCTACTGCGGTAGAAATCAAAGGTTTTGCTGGTGAAGATCCAACGCCTGCACTGGAAGGTGCTGACGTTGTTCTAATTTCTGCTGGTGTTGCGCGTAAGCCTGGTATGGATCGTTCAGATCTGTTCAACATCAACGCAGGTATCGTTCGTAACCTGATCGAAAAAGTGGCTGTGACTTGCCCTAAAGCGTTAGTGGGTATCATCACTAACCCAGTAAACACTACTGTTGCTATCGCGGCTGAAGTGTTGAAGAAAGCGGGTGTTTACGACAAGAACCGTCTGTTCGGTGTGACTACTCTGGACGTTATCCGTTCTGAAACTTTCATCGCTGAATTAAAAGGCTTAAACGTTGCTGACGTTAAAGTGAACGTTATCGGCGGCCACAGCGGTGTGACTATTCTGCCATTACTGTCTCAAGTTGAAGGCGTGACTTTCTCTGATGAAGAAGTGGCTTCTCTGACCAAGCGTATCCAAAACGCAGGTACTGAAGTGGTTGAAGCTAAAGCCGGTGGCGGAAGCGCGACTCTGTCTATGGGTCAAGCGGCTTGCCGTTTCGGTATGTCTCTGGTTCGTGGTCTGCAAGGCGAAGCTAACATCGTTGAATGTGCTTACGTTGACGGCGGTAGCGAGCACGCTGAATTCTTCGCTCAACCAGTGCTGTTAGGCAAAAACGGTATCGAAAAAGTACTGCCTTACGGTGAAGTGAGCGCATTCGAAGCTAGCGCCCGTGATTCTATGTTAGATACGCTGAAAGGCGATATCAAACTAGGCGTTGATTTCGTTAAGTAATCCATCTGGATTATCAAAAAACGGAGCACAATGGCTCCGTTTTTTTATGGGCTAAATGTGAGTATTTACTTGAGGTTCGTTACTTAGGTAGTTGGCATTGATTGTCGCAGCGCGCCTTGCCCGTCAGTAAGTAAGAGATGCGGTATCTGTGCTTGGCAAATCTCAGGTAGCACCAGTCCGCGATAGGTTTGATAAGAGGCAGCCGTAGCATCTGCACCCAAGGGCGTGTACCCGTTAATCCCCAAGCTTTGCAGGTGACATCGAGCCCAAGCAAAATCTCCCCCGACGCCGTTTCACCATGCAGAATGGTATTGGCGTACTCTTTATCGATATAGCCGAATCGAGCGCCAAAATGCTCGGCATTAAGATCCACAAGTTCGATGCGATCATCGGGATCGCGCGCTTTAAGTTGGCGCATTTCTGCGCTACATAAAGGGCAATTGCCGTCGTAAAAAATCCTCAGTTCCATAGGGCTTCCTCGATTAAGCTGGCCTTGAGTATACGCGGGCGCCATCATTTTAGATCTAAATTATGCAGCCTTTAATGTCTTTATGATTAGGCGCAGGATGATAAAGACAGTAACATTCTGCGATTACACTGTTTTATTGATGATTTGGCTAACTAGATTTGCCCTACATTGAACCCATAAGCACGTATTCGGCAAATAACAGGATGAATATGACAGCTCCCATTATTATCACAGGTGTGGGTAAACGCATTGGCTACGCCCTCGCGAAACACTTGCTCGCCCAAGGGCACAAGGTGATTGGCACCTATCGCAGCCATTATCCCAGCATCGATGAGTTGCAGTCTTTGGGCGCGATTCTAATCCAATGCGACTTCTACGATAATGCGCAGCTTCAAACCCTGATTGAGCAATTGAGCCAATATCCTAAAATCCGCGCCATTATCCATAACGCCTCTGACTGGCTGCCAGATAACAACCCAAGCCTTGCCGCCCATGAAGTCATGCAACGCATGATGCAGGTGCATGTGAGCGTGCCCTATCAAATGAACTTGGCCTTAGCCTCACAGCTGCGAGCGGGAGCCGAGGGCGAGATTGGCGCCAGCGATATTATCCATTTCACCGATTATGTGGCCGAAAAGGGCAGTGCCAAGCACATGGCTTACGCGGCCAGCAAGGCGGCACTGGATAACTTAACCTTATCCTTTGCGGCGCAATTGGCACCCGAGGTTAAAGTGAATGCGATTGCGCCGGCGATGATCCTCTTTAATCCAAGCGATGATGAAGCCTATCGGCAAAAGACCTTGGCTAAGGCCATCTTGCCAAAAGAAGCTGGAAATCAGGAGATTATCGCCTTAGTGGATTATCTATTGGCGAGCCGCTACGTCACAGGGCGTAGCCATAATGTCGATGGTGGGCGGCATTTAAAGTAAAGCGGCGTGATAGCCGTGAACTTAATCAAGTACTGGGTTTAAACGAATAACTGGGCTGATTCAACTAAACGACCTAGTCGAACCGCCATTCGCGGCTTGGGGTGATAATAGTCGGTAAGGGCACATCCCAATGCTCGCAGGGCAGGGCCGTGACTTGCTGGCAATCATGGGCGTAACCCATGGGTAGAGGTTTACCTTTGTTGTGCCAATTGGCAAGCGTTCTGTCGTAATAGCCGCCACCCATGCCCATGCGATTACCTTTGATATCAAAGGCAACCAGCGGGGTGATCACCACATCGAGCCGTTCAATCGGCATCACGGCACGCACATCCAACTTAGGCTCTAAAATGCCAAATTGATTCGGCAGCATTGGCGAGTCGGTGTGGTAATGCAAAAACAATAATTGCCCAGCATTAAAGGGGTGGAGCCGTGGCAGATAGGTGTGAATCCCCTGTCGCCAAAGCGCTTCGATAAGCGGAGCGGTTGCCAGTTCACCATCGTGGGTGAGGTAAAGTGCGACATGCTGGGCATTCAGCGTGCTCAGTTTTTCGAGTATCCGCTGACCTGCGGCAAGGCTTGCCTCTGCCTGCTGCTCTGTCGAAAGGGAGCGGCGAGCTAAGCGGATCTGTTTGCGCAATTCGGCGCGGCTTAGCGTTGGGCTTAGCGACTGGGTATCAATTGCAGACTGATTGCCGTGTGGCCCATTGACTGTTGGGGCCGAAGTGTTCGAGACAGGTGAAGTGATAGACATAAATAAGATGCTCCCCAGAATGCCGCTACCGGTGTAGCCCTTGAACCGTAGGTTCAAGGCGGGTAAATGATTACCTCCTAAGGCTTCTCGGTACGAGCCGAGCATGCTCAATGTCAGTAAAGCATTCACCCTGAGATCAAAATTATCGGCACAGGGACATTACCAGTTGGCCTGCACCCCAGGGAGCAAAAACGGTATTGAATCGCTAATCGTTTGGCTTAAAAAGTATAGGCCAGTTTAGCCATTCACTGTGCAACTCTTCTCAGATAGATGGTGCTTGGCACCGAGTGGCACAGTCTAAATCTATTTGGTTGAACGCTCAACTAAGGCGTTTTCCAAGGTTGACTGCAACAGGCTGATGCGGTCATCCATTTGTTTCATATAGTGCTTATTCTTTTGCTTTTCTTGGTACAACTCGTGTCCAATATTCAGCGCCGCCATAATGGCAATTTCTTCGCGGCTTAAGCTGTTGGTGCGATTTTTCATCGAGATGAGCTGTTGCTCAACACCTTGCGCCACAACGCGTAGGGCATCTTCCTGACCTTTCGGGCAGGCGATAGAGTAGGTGCGTCCCAGTAGGGTGATTTCAACTGCACTATTACTCATTCGAAGATGATCCTTTCGTTGGCATCGATAGGGCGGACTATATAGGGCTGATATTAAAAGTGCAAGGTGAGCCGCCGATGGATTGCACATTCGCCGTTTTGTTTGCTGCTTGTGTGAGCAGTTGCCGGAATTTTTATCTTCGCCCCCAAGAATGCCGGATCAGAGTTGGTTCAAGTCTTTATCTCTGCTAGCATTGCTGCTGGAAAATTCTGATTGGAACCTGATATGGCGACCCCTCCTTCGTTACGTATCGACAGCTTAAAAATCGCCCTCGATGCGGCTGAAATTGGTCAGCATCCCGTGGAAGTGCACGGTGCCCTTGTGGGGTTAATCTGCGGTGGCGTAGATCAAACTGGCGATCTGTGGATTAAACCTTTATTTGACCTGATGAATGATGGTCAACCTTTACCAGCGCCTCTGCATCAATTGGTGTGTGAGCTATTCCAAGACTCGGTTGCCCGTTTAGGCGACTTTGAGTTTGGCTTTATGCCACTGCTTCCCGAAGAGGAAGAGCCGTTAAGTCAACGCGTTGAAGCGTTATCCCTGTGGACACAAAGCTTCTTAACCGGCATCGCGATTATCCAGCCAAAGCTGAATAAAGCCTCGGCCGAAGTGCGTGAAGTGATCAAAGATCTGGCGGAGATTGCTCAGGTCGAGTTTGACGTGACCGAAGATGAAGAATCGGAAACGGCTTACACAGAGTTGCTGGAGTTTGTCCGCATTGCCGCCATTTTGTGTTACTCCGAGTTTGGCCCAGAGCCGAGCCACGGAGAGGGCGACGATCCTGCGGTTATCCACTAATCGTAGAAAGAGAAAGGTCGTAGAAAGAGAAAGGCGGAACGATTCCGCCTTTAATGAGTTTCAAATCTAACATCCTGATGGCGAAACGCTTTTAGCCATGCCATAGCTTGAATGAGAACCCCATGACGGTAGCAGAGCACATGGATAATTCAGTTCAAAATGTCGATATTGCCATTGTTGGTGGCGCCATGGCGGGGGCGACCCTCGCGCTGGCCTTAGCGCGTTTGTCTGGCACTGAAAAACCTTTATCTATTGCCTTAATCGAGGCGCATCTTCCCGATAATAGCCACCCCGGCTTTGACGCCCGCGCCATCGCCATTGCCCATGGTTCCATCTTCGAGTTATCCCGTTTAGGTTTATGGCCGAAACTGGCGCATTTAGGCACGGCAATTAAGGATATCCACGTATCCGATCGCGGCCATTTTGGGATGACGGAACTCAACGCCAGTCAGTTTCACTTAGATGCGCTGGGCCAAGTCGTTGAGCTGGAAAGAGTCGGCCAAGTGCTGTTTAGCGAGCTTCATAAAACTCAGGTTAAGCTCTTTTGCCCTGCCAAACTGTCAGAGTTAATTCCGGCTAACGAGAGTCACACCCTAGTGCTCGATTCCGGCGAGCGGATTTGCGCCAAGCTGGTGGTCGCCGCCGATGGCTTGCAGTCTAAGGTGCGCAGCAGTTTTAATCTGCCCATTACCCAAGTGGCGTTTGAGCAAACCGCGATTATCGCCAATCTGCAAACCGATAAGCCGCATCAGCATTGGGCTTATGAACGCTTTACCGAGACTGGCCCACTGGCGTTATTGCCGATGGCAGATAGTCAAGGACAGCCGCGTTTATCCCTCGTCTGGGCGCTTGACGATAACCGCGCCCAAGCGATGCTCACTACGCCCAAAGCCGAGTTTTTAGCTGCGTTGCAGCAAGCCTTTGGCTATCGCGCTGGGCGGTTTATCGACGTTAGTGAGCGCCATGCTTATCCGTTAAATCTGTCCTACATGCCAAGGCCGATTCACCATAGATGCGTGTTTATCGGTAATGCGGCGCAGACTCTGCACCCGATTGCGGGGCAGGGGTTTAACTTGGGCCTTCGGGATGTCGTCAGCCTGCTCGATGTGCTGCAACGCGCGCTGGCGCAGGGTGAGGATATCGGCGGTGTCGTCGTTACCCATGGCTATTTGCAGGCCCGCGAGGCGGATAGAAACAGCACTATTCGCAATATTGAATTTTTAGTCCGTGGCTTCTCTAACCAATACTGGCCCTTGGCCCTTGGGCGTAATCTGGGATTGCGTCTGTTATCTTGGTTCCCGCCACTGAAAACCCCCGTCGCGCAGAAGGCGATGGGCTGGAAATAATCATTACTGGTATCGCAACGCGAAAAGGATGTACCCATGTTAAGTTCACAAGCCTATGACATTGCCATTGTGGGTGGCGGCATGGTGGGACTCGCCACCGCGATAGGATTGGCGCAGGCCAACTTGAATGTCGTCGTGATCGATGCCCAAAGCACCCAAGCCGTGAGCGGTGAGCCAAGGCTTAGGGTCAGCGCCATCAACAAGGCGAGTCAACGTTTGCTCGAGCACCTCGGCGCTTGGCACTATGTCGATGCCAGCCGCGCGACGCCCTATCAAAAAATGGCGGTATGGGATAAAGACGGCTTTGGTAAAATTGCCTTCGATGCCAGCAGCATCAGTGAACCTAGCCTTGGCGCCATTATCGAAAATGATGCCATCAGCTACGCCCTCGCCAAGCGTGCTAGTGAATTTGACAATATCACCCATATCGAAAACCAACGCATAGAGCGTATCGCCTTTGGTGAGCGCGAAGCTTGGTTGACCTTAGCCAATGGCGCCGATGCTGACATTGAGAGTGTCAGCGCCGCACTGGTGATTGCCGCCGATGGTGCTAATTCTTGGGTGCGCGAACAATGTAAGATCCCGTTAACCTTCTGGGATTATGGTCACCATGCGATCGTGGCGACTATTCGCAGCGAAATGCCGCACCTTGCCACTGCCCGCCAAGTCTTTTTGCAGGACGGCCCGCTGGCCTTCTTGCCCTTATATGAAGACAACCTCTGCTCCATCGTCTGGTCAGTGCCGCCAGAGCGCGCCACCGAGTTACTCGAGATGGCGCCAGAGCAGTTCGAGCGCAATCTCACCGCCGCCTTCGATGGCCGCCTCGGCATTTGTAAGCTTGAGAGTGAACGCCAAGCCTTTCCACTGCGGATGCGCTACGCCCGCCATTTTGCCCGCCACCGTTTAGTGCTCGCGGGGGATGCGGCCCACACCATTCATCCATTAGCTGGCCAAGGGGTAAACCTAGGCTTCCTCGATGCCGCCAGCATTATCGAAGTCATCGGCGAGCTACACGAGGCGGGTAAAGATATCGGTGATTATGCCCAGCTGCGCGCCCTTGAGCGTTGGCGCAAGGCGGATGCGATGGAGATGATTGCGGCGATGGAAGGCTTTAAGCGCCTGTTCGAGGGGAGCAATCCTCTTAAAAAAGCCATTCGCGATCTGGGACTCAACCTCGTTGATAATGTCGCTGGGCTGAAAACAGTGTTCATGCAACAGGCCATGGGCAATAAGTCCTCACTCCCCAAGTTATGTCGCTAGCCTCGGTTGCGCTAATGTAATCATAATTGCTGATAATATCAGCGATTTGATTGCAGGCTGCGCAAATCTCGCTTTCGTATGTAAAAAAATTACATGTTAAAGATGAGAAAATCTAATGACACTGGCTTCGGATTAGAAAAATCTCCTGTATACAAATTTGTGACGCAAGGTATAATTTCGCCGCATTTTAGACCCTAGTACTTATACCAATCACGATAAATATCTGATTAATTCAGAGCGAAATCAGGCGTTGCAGTGACAGACGCATTGATACAGAAAGAATCACCTTTCAAATTGATGCATCGTGGAAGTGAAATGCCGATTAGCCAGATATTTAGCCGGATTTGTATCACCCTACGCTAGGCAGAGACCTGAAAAAGGCCGCAAAAAAGGGATAACAATGGCTAATAAAACTGTTCTGTTTAACAAGCACTTAGAATCAAACGCTAAGATGGTCGACTTCCACGGTTGGGATATGCCCCTCAACTATGGTTCACAAATCGAAGAACACCACGCCGTGCGTCAAGACGCAGGTATGTTCGACGTGTCCCACATGACTGTGGTTGATGTGACTGGAACCGACGCTTGTGCATTCCTCCGTAAGTTGCTGGCAAACGATGTGGCCAAACTTAAAGTTCCTGGTAAAGCCTTATACGGCGGCATGTTAGATGACAATGCCGGCATCATCGACGACCTGATCACTTACTATCTGACCGACACTTTCTACCGTGTTGTCGTCAACAGCGCGACCCGCGAAAAAGACTTAGCGTGGATCGCCAAACAATCCCAAGGTTTTGATGTCACTGTGACTGAGCGTCCTGAGCTGGCGATGATCGCCGTTCAAGGTCCTAACGCTAAGGCCAAAGCCGCCGCCGTGTTCAGTAGCGAGCAAAATGCCGCCATCGAAGGCATGAAACCTTTCTTCGGTAAGCAAACCGGTTCTCTGTTTATTGCCACCACAGGTTACACAGGTGAAGTGGGTTACGAGATCATCGTGCCAGAAACTGAAGCCGAAGCCCTGTGGCAAGCTCTGTTAGATCAAGGCGTTAAACCATGTGGTTTAGGCGCTCGCGATACATTACGTCTCGAAGCTGGTATGAACCTCTACGGCTTAGATATGGACGAAACCATCAACCCGCTGGCCGCCAACATGGGCTGGACTATCGCATGGGAGCCAACTGACCGTGACTTTATCGGTCGTAAGGCGCTTGAAGCCCTGCGCGATGCGGGTACCGACAAATTAGTCGGTCTGGTGATGGAAGAAAAAGGCGTGTTACGCCATGATATGCCAGTATTTTTCACCGATGCAGCGGGTGTTGAGCAGCAAGGCGTGATCACTAGCGGTACTTTCTCGCCAACATTGGGCTATTCTATTGCGATGGCGCGTGTTCCTAACTCGATTGGGGATACGGCGGAAGTCGAAATGCGTAAAAAGCGCGTGGCTGTTAGAGTAGTAGCGCCAAACTTTGTGCGCAACGGTAAACAAGCATTTTAAAAAAACGGAACAAGGAACAAGAACAATGAGCAATATTCCGACAGAACTGAAATACGCCTCTTCACACGAATGGATCCGCAAGGAAGAAGACGGTAGCTACACTGTGGGTATCACTGAGCATGCTCAAGAGCTGTTAGGTGACATGGTTTTCGTTGAGCTGCCAGAAGTGGGCGACACTGTGACTGCAGGCGACGACTGTGCAGTGGCAGAATCAGTGAAAGCGGCTTCTGACATCTACGCGCCAATCTCTGGTGAAGTGATTGCCGTCAACGAAGCACTGGAAGATTCTCCAGAGCTCGTAAACAGCGACGCTTACGGCGAAGGCTGGTTCTTCCGCGTTATGCCTTCAGATGAATCTGAAGTTGACGCTCTGCTCGATGCAGAAGGTTACCAAGCTGTCATCGACGAGGAATAATCGTCGACGCTAACGAAGCCCCAAGGGGCTTCGTTTGTTTTAGCGCAAGTTTGACATAACAATAGCCCGTTTATCAGTACCCTACAGTTCTGAGCTACGGCAAATCTGGAACAAGGTTTATCATGACCAAGCAAACCCTCACTCAGTTAGAACAGCACGATTTATTCTTACGTCGCCATATCGGCCCGGATAGCAGCCAACAACAAGAAATGTTGAACTACGTTGGTGCTGAGTCTCTGGACGACCTGACTGCGCAAATCGTGCCTGAGTCGATCCGTTTAAGCCAAGAGTTGAGCATTGGTGATTCCTGCGGCGAAGCCGAAGGCATTGCTTACATTCGTGGTTTAGCCAAACAAAACCAAGTCTTCAAAAGCTACATTGGTATGGGTTACTACGGTACCCAAGTACCTAATGTGATTTTACGTAACGTCTTCGAAAATCCAGGTTGGTACACGGCGTACACGCCATATCAGCCAGAGATCGCCCAAGGCCGTTTAGAAGCCATTCTAAACTTCCAACAAGTGTCTATGGATTTAACTGGTTTAGATTTAGCCTCAGCTTCACTGCTGGACGAAGCGACTGCCGCCGCCGAAGCGATGGCGCTGGCTAAGCGTGTGTCTAAAGCCAAAAAAGCCAACATCTTCTTCGTAGCCGATGACGTATTCCCACAAACCTTAGACGTAGTGAAGACTCGCGCTGAGTGTTTTGGTTTTGAAGTGGTGGTAGGTCCTGCCCATGAAGCAGTAAACCACGAACTGTTTGGTGCCCTGTTCCAGTATTCAAACCGTTTCGGTCAAATCACTGACTTCACTGACTTATTCGCCGAATTACGTGCGAAGAACGTGATTGTGACTGTGGCTGCCGACATCATGGCATTAGTGTTACTCAAGTCACCGGGTGCCATGGGCGCCGACGTGGTCTTCGGTAGCGCGCAGCGTTTCGGTGTGCCGATGGGCTTTGGTGGTCCACACGCAGCCTTCTTCGTGGCCCGTGACGAGCACAAACGCTCTATGCCAGGCCGTATCATCGGTGTGTCAAAGGACACCCGTGGTAACCGCGCACTGCGTATGGCGATGCAAACTCGTGAGCAACATATTCGCCGCGAAAAAGCCAACTCAAACATCTGTACCGCGCAAATTCTGTTAGCGAACATGGCGTCTTTCTACGCCGTATTCCACGGCCCACAAGGCCTGAAAACCATCGCATCACGCATCAACCGCTTCACCGATATCTTAGCCGCTGGCTTACAAGCTAAAGGCGTGAGCTTAGTGAACAACACTTGGTTCGATACCATCAGCATCAAAGGCTTAGACGTTGCAGCAGTCAATGCTCGCGCGCTGGCCGCTGAAATGAACCTGCGTTTCGATGCTGACGGCATCGTCGGCGTGAGCTTAGACGAAACCACTATCCGCACCGATATCGAAGCCCTGTTCGATGTGATTTTAGGTGCTGGCCATGGCTTAGACGTTGCCGCATTAGATGCGCAAATCGTGGCGCAAGGTAGCCAATCGATTCCAGCGTCTTTAGTGCGTGAAGATGCCATCCTGAGCCACCCAACCTTCAATCGCTACCAAAGCGAAACCGAGATGATGCGTTATATCAAGCGTCTCGAAAGCAAAGACTTAGCACTGAACTACTCAATGATTTCATTGGGTTCATGCACCATGAAGTTAAACGCTGCGGTTGAAATGCTGCCGGTGAGCTGGCCAGAATTTGCTAACATGCACCCATTCTGCCCACTGGATCAAGCCAAGGGTTACACTCAACTGATTGAAGAACTGTCTTCATGGTTAGTGAATGTCACAGGTTACGATGCCGTGTGTATCCAACCTAACTCTGGCGCACAGGGTGAATACGCGGGTCTGCTGGCGATTCGTAAATACCACGAGTCTCGCGGCGAAGCCCACAGAAACATCTGCTTAATCCCACAATCTGCCCACGGCACTAACCCTGCATCGGCGCAATTAGCGGGTATGCAAGTGGTTGTGACTGCCTGTGACAAGCAAGGTAACGTGGATTTAGAAGATCTGAAGGCCAAAGCGGCTGAAGTGGCAGAAAACCTGTCATGTATCATGATCACTTACCCATCGACCCACGGTGTGTACGAAGAATCTATCCGCGAAATCTGCAACATAGTGCACCAACACGGTGGTCAAGTGTACTTGGACGGCGCCAACATGAACGCCCAAGTTGGCTTAACCTCACCAGGCTTTATCGGTGCCGACGTATCGCACCTTAACCTGCACAAAACCTTCGCGATTCCACACGGCGGCGGTGGTCCAGGTATGGGCCCAATCGGCGTGAAAGCGCACTTAGCGCCGTTCGTAGCGGGTCACGTAGTAGTGAAACCAGGCCGCGAAAGCGATAACAACGGTGCAGTTTCTGCCGCGCCATACGGCAGTGCTGGCATTCTGCCAATCAGCTGGATGTACATTAAGCTGCTCGGTTCAAACGGCCTGAAAAAGTCGACTCAAACTGCGCTGTTAAACGCTAACTACGTGATGAAGAAGCTGTCTGAACACTACCCAGTACTGTTCCGTGGCCGTAACGATCGCGTCGCGCACGAATGTATTATCGACCTGCGTCCAATCAAAGAAGCCTCTGGCGTGACCGAAATGGATATCGCTAAGCGTCTGAATGACTACGGTTTCCACGCGCCAACCATGAGCTTCCCTGTTGCGGGCACGCTGATGATTGAGCCAACCGAATCTGAGTCTAAGGTTGAACTGGACCGCTTTATCGACGCTATGGTGTCAATCCGCGCCGAAATCGCTAAGGTTGAAGCAGGTGAGTGGCCAGCGGACAACAACCCGCTGCACAACGCGCCACACACTATGGCCGATATTATGGATCCAGCGTTCGATTCACGCCCATACAGCCGTGAAGTTGCCGTGTTCCCAAGTGCCGCAGTGCGTACTAACAAGTTCTGGCCAACCGTGAACCGTATTGATGACGTGTACGGCGACCGGAATTTGTTCTGTGCATGTGTGCCGTTATCAGACTACGAGTAATAATTGCTGCTTAGGCTCGCTACTGCGGCGTTGAATCTCAGCTTTCGTGCTCATTGACAGAAGTCAACTCCGCGCGAAAGCTTTCAATCCGCCTTGCATTAGCTTCGCCAGCAACGCAATTATGGACATACAAAAGCGAACCCTTAGCGGTTCGCTTTTTTATTGGTTAGTTTTCATTCTGCTGAGATTGAGCTGCTAATTAGCTTTAAAAGTCGCTGATAATGCAGTGTTGCTAATTACCTGCCGCAGGCTCTTGCACTGTTACACCAGTGACTCGCTGTAAATACATCCCTGTAAGCTCTGCTAAAACATTCATGTTTTAGAAGGTCACTGGTGCAACAATGCCAGTACTGGTGTAACCGTTGAGTGACGCGTAATGTCTACCCTATTTTTCATGCGTAAAAATCACGCAGGTTTTCTATTTTCAACTACGGGCCAAGCTTGTAACTCGCCAAAAATAGACTTAATACCCTCTTGTATTTCCGATATATCATCTAAGTACAGAACTCTGAGATTTTTTATTGCTCTAGAGCAAGCAACATAAAGCAAATTTTGCGTATTAATATGCTTTTCTTCCTCAACAGGGTTTGTAAATAAGAATTGTGTTTCTTCCGTGCTTTGCTGTAAAACTAGAAAATAATCTTTAAACTTATCTCTATTCTTATTACCAAAGCTATGTTCAAGGATGATGGCAACATTATTATACTCTTCCCCCTTAGTGCCATGATACGTATGATAACTAATATCATCAGCTTCAATACCATCTATAAAATTAACCCAGTTTACTAATGACTTGATTGGTAGATTTAAAATACTTAATATTTTTTCTTTTGCTTTATCATCTTCCTCAGAATCATCACTCATTAAACTATTAATCCTACTCATCAACGTGTCGCGGAATATATCAGATGAAGTAACCTTATCTTGTTCATAATGAACTCGATTTATTAATATTTTAGATAGAGTCTCTTTAGCTGTACTATTTTTAAGCCGATCAGTAATCAAATCTATCCAGTCACCAAATGATGTCAGTTTATCTGTTTCTAATTCTCGTATGATCAAACTTGCCTTCGCGAAAGTTAGATTTTTACTTGATGATCCAAAAATATCGAAGTAGGATACCGTTCTCTTCTGTAAGTCTTGGTAAAGACTAATCAGATAGTAGATCGTTAAAATTGTTGGATGTAACTTTTCTAATTGCTGGGATAACACTTGAGTATTTAGATTTTCGAAATAAATTGATGAATTTTGATATATATCATAAACATCACCAAAACCATTAAAACTTGCCATCAGTTTGTTTGTTAATACCAAGCAATGAATTTTTTTACTTTCAGTATTTATTACTTCTGTTTCACTATCGACATTAAAAAGATCAGTTTGATACTCAGATAAGAATTGTTGAGCAATTGTCTGCTTGTTTTCTGAGTCATGGTAATAAAATTTTACTGAGCCTTCATTTCGTTTTTCAAAGATAGGTTTTTGAACTATATTGTCGGCACGAATTTTATTGGCAATATCAATGATCTGCTGATGCGAACGACGATTGAATATTTTTTGGATATTAATCAGCCCGCTATGAAGTTCTTCAATTTTTCGACCAACTCCATCATTATAAATATTCTGTGCTGTATCTCCAAAATATCCTACCATCCAGTTTTTATTTTTTTTATTAGCATATTCATTGATGGTTTTAAAAAAACTAATTACATTACAATGTGTATCCTGATATTCATCAATGAATATATAAGGATAGGTATCAATAATGATGCGGCATAAAGTAGGGTAGGTATTAATTAACTTTAATCCATACTCAAGAAGTGTATCATGACTAAACTTCATGTAATGAAGTCTATCCAAGTTTACCTTGCTGTCATAATTTACACGATTTTCTATACCTGTGGAAATTCTTTCCAAACAGGCTTCTAATTTTTCAATTTTATAAATAATCTTGATGATTTTTTTAAAGTTTTCTATGTTTTTTAGATGTATATCTAAAAGTTTGTATTTATTCTCTTCAATATTTTTTTTGTAATAATCCCTAAATGCTGTCGCATTTAACTTTTCTGATTTATAGAACAAGTCTTTAGTTTTTATTGCAAGTGCAATGAACTCTAGTTTTTCTTCGGTAGTTAATTTTGCAAAGGTTTTTGTGTTTTTGTTATTAATGTTATTTAATTCATTATTATGTTGGTCTAAAACAGATATGATTTTTTCTTTATGACATATCAATAGCTCTGGCTGAGCATTTTTTATTATATCCCATAATCTTTCATGAATAGTTGAAACTTGTACAATATCTGAATTTCCCAATCGACTTTTTATTTCATTCACTGCTACATTAGTATAGGTAATACATGCTACTTTTTGTGGGCTTTTGGTAGTCACTATTTTATTGGTTGTGACATATCTCAGAGTTTCTATTAGTGCATAAGTTTTACCAGCTCCAGCTCCAGCATTGAAACGAAAGCTTTTAAAATTATCAATACTATTATTTATAGCTTTCTGTACTTCTAGCTCAGCAATTTCATTATGCGTCATGATCAATTGCCTCCAGATCCTCAATTATACCACTTAGTACTTCGGCATTGGCATTAATAGGCATAGATAAAGCGCTATCATTAGTTTGTAGCTTAGTAGCTAACCAATCTAAACCATCATTTAAGTACTTGGGTAATTTTGGTGAAAGGTCGCTATTTTCTGAGGAGAGCAAACTAAAAAGTAACTTATTGGAAAACTCACTTTTACTGTCTGAAAGTTTCTTTTGTAGTTTATAAGAGTTATTGAGTATATTTTTTCGTGATTCATTTCCTCCATCATTTATAATATCAGCATATATTTCTGGCCTGCATTGTCTAATTACTTCATTGATCATATCATTTTGATAATTGGTTAAGATTAAAGCTTCTTCTAAACTAGTTGCGTACTGTTCTTCAATAGGGTCTTTTTGGAAAACAACATAAAAATTAGTTCCTTCTATAAATTTTATGCCATCAAGAAAATCGGCTTTTTCTGATATGCCGTTAAGCCTAAAGTTTAACTCTTTAATCGTCGAATTAGTTGTTGTGCGCCCTTTAAGGTTAGTAATTTGAACGTACTTTGGTTCAGTTCCTTCTATATATGGGTTATCGCCATCTTTAGGTCTTTGACCACATATACTACATGATTTATTATTTTTATGCTTTATGCCTTTCTCGCACTCTTCGCGCTTAATATCCAAATCAGTCACAATTAAGCTGGGAACACTAAGCTTTTCAGCCAGAGGTAGATACAATTTACCGTGAGCACCATTTATGTTGAATACCGAAATGTAATAGTTACTAAGAACTGGATGCTTTTCCAAAAAATAATTTAGTAAAGTCTCTTCGGTAATTCCCTCAACAAATATAATGGCATCAGAGAAGAATAACTCTGAAACTTTATATTTTATATGTTTTTTTATGAAGTTAAGATCTTTTGTTGAATCAATATTATCAAAAGCTACTATGGTATTATCCGTAAGATTAATAGCTTTTGTACATTTGTTTATTGTGGTTAAGTAATTAAGATTGTTGAAAGTATTGCTACTGTGGATCTTACTGTTGACGATATGAGATGAATGAGTAGTGATAACAATCTGGCATTGTAATGTTTTTGCTAATTTTGAAGATTTATTTGCGATTTCAAGTGCTTTCATTACCGCATTATCAATACGCTTTATGAAGAATTCTTGCATTTGAGGATGCATAAATGCTTCTGGTTCTTCAATAAAAAGTAAATTAATGTGACTTAAATGACTTTTATCTTCATAACTATCAACGAAGTGGATAATCTCCCCGATAATATTTAAAAGATTGATATAACCTAAGCCAAATTGATCTTCAGGAATGTAATCATCACCATCCATAAAATTATATTTAATTAGTCCTTTAATTAGCGTAGAATAAGTAACATTACCTGAAAGATCCATATCAACTTTGTTACGACTTTCAACTTCACCTAATACTTTAGATATTTCGGTACTTTTAGAACCTACATTGTTAGATATAACTTGATTTATATCTTGAACGCTAGCTTCCAAATTTGAGCGAGAACTTGCATCATTGTTGAACTGAAATTCAACTATCTTACTAAAAACAGTGCTTAACACATTTTCTTTAAGATGACGGTTGGCTTTGATTTCTTTAACACTTATCAGATGATTAATGGAAAACTTTTCTGCAACATTACCAATGCAATCAATAAAATCAACTTTGTAAAGATTTCCTTCAGTTTTAATCACACTAGTCGCTTTCGAAAGTAGCGCATAGAATTTATCTCTACGCTGATTATCCGACAGCTTATTTCCATTTGAATCGGTTGCTTTAAAAATATTACTAACTTCTTCTTTAAATGTTGACTCTTCGGCAAGTGATATTTTAACCATGATACGTATGCTAATCGCTTCACCATTATCTATTTCACTAATTGATATAAAAGGTGCAAGATGAGTCATTAGATCTTGATCATTGAAGTCAATTTTAATAATTAATGTAAATTCTAAATTAGGAGTTTCTAGGTGTTCGAATTTTGTGCTTTCATCAGCTTCAAATTTTCTTATGTATTTACTGAATAATTCGTTTAGATAAGAGAGATTAAAATCTGAGGTTGATGGCTGCTTATTCTGACATAGCATTGTTAATGCATTAACTACCGTAGTTTTACCAGCATTATTTTTACCAATGATTAAGGTTGTAGAGGGCGATATCACTGGCTTCGGTTGTTCTTCTTCAGTTCTCTTATCGATGGGCTTCGGCTTTACGAAGCATATAGTATTATCTGTAGAGCTAAATTTTCGGTAATTTTTTATAGTTAGACTTTCTAAATACACGGTATTTGCCTCTTCAATATATTTTTAATAAACAGTCAGAGTAAAATTTTTATTTCCCTACTTCGCTTTTGCTTAGGCATCTTTGGGCGACTTGGTAGATGATGGAGTCGACTTGTTGCTGGCTAAGATCTTGGGTTTTCAGTTTCGGGATCGTGCCGACTAATTGTTTGTGGTTAAGGATCGGGAACGGTGGTTTTGATTGGCTTGTGACATACCAGCCGGGGAATACTAGGGCTGGGGTGGCTGCGACGGGGGAGCCTGTGGCTTTGGTTAACCATTGGCTGACCCACTTAGCCTGACGTTCGGCTTGTTCTATGGGTTTGGTTTCGGTCCACGAGGGGAAGTTTAAGCGCCCGTCTTTGTAAAATACTTGATAGCCTTTCTTACCAGAACTAGAGCCAGAGCCTCCGCCATTGCCATTGGTTTGGCGTAGGTCTTTATTGCGCTTATGGCGGCCTTTAGTTTCAATCGCGAATACGCCATTTTTGCCGATGACGAGGTGGTCGATATTAAAGCCGTCGGCTTGCACATCGTGAAACACTTGATAACCCAAGGCTTGTAGGCCGATTAGTTCATTGGCGGTGGCGATTTCGGCCGTATGCCCTAGGCGTAATTTGGTAAGTTTGGAAAAGTTTTTCCACGTTTTAAAGCTGCAATAGCTTAAGCCCATTAACGCAGAAATACTTAACATCCAAGGGAATTTGCCTGCTGCGATATGTGCTTGAATGCTGTTGAGTGCAAAGGGGAAGCAAAAAATCATGGCTCCCATCATCATGTAACCCATTAAATCTAATTGCAGATCTTGGATTTGCTTTTGTAAGCCATAGGCGGGAATGCGGATTAGCTGCTCACGGTCAACGGGCAGGGTTAGCGTTGCATCGCGGTATCGAAGAAACACATGCAACACTCCTGCTCCGACAAATAGGCTGGATAGAATAATTACAACGGATAATAGATTGCTGCCGAAATCTGCCATTTACATCCTTGAAATAGAAAGGTTTATCGTTAATTCCATAACGCACACATGTTGAATGTGCTTGATACCTTGGTGGCAGAGGGGGCTGTTAAGAGTGGGGCGGCATGGTACAGATTGGCTGCTTTGTCCTTAAATAGCGTGCTCGATAGTGACGTTCGAGTGTGGCTCTGCATTTCCCTTAGTGGTCACACTTTAACCCGCGCTATGCGGTTTAATCAATGCGTTTTATCACAAAAGCTTATTTTAAATAACAACTTGTGAATACTTGGGGAGAAGATTTGCTGGGCGTTTTGGGGTTATACAGGGCAAATAAAAACGGCCAATCGAATTGGCCGTTTTTATTATCCATTAAGCTGCGGGTGCTTAACGGTAAAATGCTTCTACTGTGCCTTTGATGGTTAACAGCAGAGGTTGACCGCGACGGTCTAAAGATTTGCTTGGTACTTTAACCCAGCCTTCGCTGATGCAGTATTCTTCGACATCGAAACGCTCTTTACCGTTCACGCGGATACCCACATCGTATTGGAAGACTTCAGCTACATGGTGGCGGCTGCGTGGGTTAACCGAAAGACGATCCGGTAATGCGGGTTGTGAAGTTGTGTCAGTCATGGTCGTTATCTGTAGTGAACAAAAAGTGCGTTATTGTAGGCAATCCCGCCGCCTTGCTCAAGGACTGTTGTTGTCAGTCTGTGACGCCTGAGCCGCTATCTTGGGCGAGCGGCGCTTAGCGTGAGTTGATGCGTGAGTTGTTGTATGAGGCTGTATCGTCTTTTGTTCGCACCCGCCGCAGGGTAAACTCTGGCGGCGTTGGCTATAGGTTTCGCGCCTAAGGCATCGCACATAAGGCGTTACGCTTAAAGCTTAGTGCTCTTAGCGCTTACAACTTAGCACTTATGACTTATGACTTATGACTTATGACTTATGACTTATGACTTATGACTTGTGACTTAGCGCCGCGCTCCGTTATTCACCCATATTCGACCCAAGGCCAATAGTTAACTTGCCATGCACGATGATATTAGTATTCCCTTGCCATCCCTTATCCATCGCATCGGCCGCGAGGCGGTTAAGCGGGCGCAGGCGATTGCTGTGCAAAAGGGCTGCGAGCTTAAGCGGGTGCGCCGCTCCCGTAATTGGAGCATCACAGGGCAGGCTATCGCGATTCAAAGTTGCTGTGTCGAGTTAAAAGCGCAGACTGATACTGCCGAATTTGCCTTTCTGATCAAAAAGATCGACAGCGGCTTATTAGAACACGTCGATAAGCTTGAACCACTCGGCGCAAAGTTGGTTCGCCTGATCAACCAAAACCCCGCCATTACCTTGGGCGAACTGATGCAGCAAACCCAATGCACGATGAGCGAGGCGCGCCTTGCCCGCTTCGAGGCCGAGCTTTAATGTCGAGCGTCGATGCCGAACTTTGAGGCTGAGTTCTCATACCGAGCTTTGAGCTTATGTAGGGTCATTAGCTGGCAGCCACCAAGAAAAAGGCCTCAATTGCTTGAGGCCTTAGGTGGTTAAAGATAACTATTGATACAGCATCGACTATCACTGAATCGACGTACGCCGAGGTGATGAACAACTAATCGACTAACAGCGAGAGCCGATATCACGCCTTAGCGTTAAATCTTAAATTGGCCCACGAGTTTACCGAGGTTAAGTCCTTCCTGCGACACGGTTTGGCTCACGCTCGCCGCCTCTTCGCTGGAGTGCAGCAGCTCGTTCACAATCTCTTGAATAGCAAACACATTGCGGTTGATTTCTTCGGTCACTGAGCTTTGCTCGGTCGCCGCCGTGGCAATTTGGGTACTCATATCATTGATGGCGGTTACTGCCGAGGTCACTGAGCCTAAGCTTTCGGAGATGGCGCGGGACGAATCCACCGAGCGTATACAACTCTGCTGACTCTCTTCCATGGTTTTAACCGCTAAGCTCACCAGCTTGTGCAGCTCAGATAGCATCTCGTTGATTTCTAATGTGCTTGATTGAGTGCGGCTGGCTAAGTTACGTACCTCATCGGCCACCACGGCAAAGCCGCGACCCTGCTCGCCAGCGCGGGCGGCTTCAATCGCGGCATTTAATGCCAACAGGTTGGTTTGCTCGGCAATACCGCCGATCACCGAGAGCACGCTATTAATTTTTTGCGACTGTTCACTCAAGGATTGAATGTTGCTGGCGGCATTGTTGATTTGCGCCATCAGCGCCGAAATCTCCTCTAACGAGGCATCGACGCAGCGCTGGGCATTGGCCACATCGCCCGTGGCGGCGTGGGTCGCTTCGGCCACTTGGGTGGTGTTTTGCGCCACTTCACTTGCGGTGGCAGACATCTCAGTAATGGCGGTAACCACTTGATCAGTCTCATTGTTATGGCTGATAAGCTGGCGCGACATCACCTTGGTTTGGTCATGAATCGCATTGGCTGCGGTTTTAACCTTAGCGGTGGCATGGGCCACATCGCCGATAATGGTTTGCAGTTTATCGACAAACAGGTTGAAGGAGCGGCCAAGTTGAGCGATTTCATCGTCGCCCTTCACCGCAAGGCGCTTGGTTAAATCGCCTTCGCCTTTGGCGATATCGTTTAAGTTATCGGCCATGTTTTTAATCGGTGTGACCATGCGCTGGGCGGTCACTAAGATCACGGCGGCGGTAATGGCCGCTAATAGCAGTGCAATCAATAAAATCGCGTAGGACTTATCGATCATCTGCTCGGTCACTGTGGTGCGGTAATCCTCAACCACGGCATCGATATCGTCGATATAGGCGCCGGTGCCGAGCATCCAATCAGTGCCTGGGATCATCATGGAGTAGCCGATTTTTTCGATTTGCTCGTTGGTATTGGGTTTTTGGAAATAGAACGAGAAATTACCGTCACCGTTTTTGGCGGCATTGAGCAGGCCGACAATGATCTTGGTGCCGCGGGGGTCGGTCATATCGATTTTATTCTGCCCCTCGAGGTTGGGCATGACCGCATGGAATAGGTTTTTACCTTGGGAATCGTAAATAAAGAAGTAGCCCGAACTGCCAAAGCGAATATCACGTAGGGCTTGGTTAACATTGCCCTGTTCTTTTAACGATAGCTGGTATTGCACTATGCCTGCGGCGATTTGGGTGGCTTCTTTGATTTGGGTTTTACGCTCACCGATTAACTTTTCTCTAAATGTGGTGACTTCATCGGCAAGCGCCGATTGCTCGACATGGTAGGAAACTGTCATCAGCACTATGAGGGTCAGAATCAACGGGAACAGTGCGAGTAGGAGCAATTTGTTACGTAAACTGAAATTAGACATGTTCAACAACTCCGGAATAAGCCGCTTTATTATTGCAGGGCAGTATAACGAATCCCCAATATTCTTAAGTGCTTAAGTTAACAAAAATCTAATGTAACCGACAAAAGTGCAAAGTGGTATTTGACTTAAGGATGAGGGCGAAAGGCTGAGTCACTTCGTTGATCTTAATCAAAGCCTAAATAAGCCAATGCGCTCATTATATTAGCTAATCTTTATGCATAGGCGGCGCTTGTTTGTTTGAGCTTAATCAAGGCGCGCGACTAAAGGCAGGACTGTGACTAATCAAAGGCTGATAACGCTGTTAAAAATCTGCATTGGCCTTGGGCTATGCCTGATTATGCTTGGGATTTATCTGCATAATGTAGGGCGTGTTGACGTTTCAGGGTTATTTTTGCAGCAATTTGGCTGGCTTTTATGCAAGGCAAAGTCCGTGCTGTGTAGTTATTCTACATAAACGGACGATAACGCAGCAGAAACGTCAGCCAAATGCTGCCCGAAGGGTTCGTCTGGCAAGCCCTTGCTCTTTGTCACTCGTCATTTGAGTAGAATAACTACACATCATTCCTCGTTTCGCGAGCACGAGCTTGCCAGAGCGAACAAAATTTAATCTCGAAACGTCAACACGCCCTAATGAGACCGTCGAAGCCATGGGCGTAAAAGGCATAATTATCAGCGCCCTTTGCGTTGCCGTTGGCATGGCGTTATCCCTGCCGACAAAGATGTACCTCACCTTTTTACTGGTTAAGCGCGAGGCGGATAAGCAAGGCAGTGCTGAGCATTAAGCCTTTGCTAACCCACAGTGGATGCCGCAATAAATCCTACTCTGCTGCTTGCAACCCATGGCATAAAAATCCCGCTGGTGTTTTTTTAACATAATTAACCCAAGACTAATGGGCGAAAAACACCGATAATTCCCCCCAAGACGATAGCGCCCAAGGGCAATGCTGTGCGGTAACGAATGTGATTATCGCGTTTGAGCATATTGAGTGGAAAAATTCTAATGGAAATCAAAGTTAATTTTCTCGACAACCTGAGACTCGAAGCCAAGTTCGACGATTTTACGGTAACGGCCGATCAGCCCATCCGTTATAAGGGCGACGGCTCGGCGCCGAGTCCCTTCGACTACTTCTTAGCTTCTTCGGCATTGTGCGCCGCCTACTTTGTGAAGGTATATTGTAAATCCCGTGATATTCCGACGGACAATATCCGCCTGTCGCAAAACAATATTGTCGACCCAGAAGATCGCTACAACCAGATTTTCCAGATCAATGTCGAATTGCCCGATGATATTTCGGATAAAGATCGCGAAGGTATTTTGCGCTCTATCGACCGCTGCACAGTGAAGAAAGTCGTGCAGACTGGCCCAGAATTTAGAATCGAAACCGTTGAAAACCTCGATGCCGACGCCAATGCCATGCTGATGGGCCACCCAGGCGACGACAGCAGCACCTATATTTTGGGTAAAGACTTACCGCTAGAGCAGACCATTGCCAATATGACCGGTATTTTGGCTGAGCTGGGGATGAAGATTGAGATTTCCTCATGGCGTAATATTGTGCCCAATGTGTGGTCACTGCATATCCGTGACGCCGCATCACCCATGTGTTTTACCAATGGTAAAGGTGCAACCAAAGAGAGCGCGCTGTGCTCGGCCCTCGGTGAGTTTATCGAGCGTTTAAACAATAACTTCTTCTATAACGACCAATTCTTTGGGGTTGAAATCGCTAACAGCGAGTTTGTGCATTACCCGAATGAAAAATGGTTCGCCTTAGAAGAGGATGATTCGCTGCCAGCGGGCCTGTTAGACGACTACTGCCTAGAGATTTATAACCCCGATGAGGAGCTGTGCGGCTCGCATCTTATCGACACTAACTCGGGCAATCGTGAACGCGGTATTTGTGCGATTCCGTACAAGCGTAAATCCGATGGCGAGACTGTGTACTTCCCATCGAATCTGATTGAAAACCTGTTCTTAAGCAATGGCATGAGCGCGGGTAACAACATCAAAGAAGCCGAAGTACAGTGTCTGTCTGAAATCTTCGAGCGCGCGGTGAAACGCCAAATTATCGAGCAAGAAATCGTCCTACCAGACGTGCCTATGTCGGTATTAGAAAAATACCCAAGCATTCTTGCGGGCATTAAGGGCTTAGAAGAGCAAGGCTTCCCTGTGGTGGTGAAAGACGCCTCCTTAGGCGGCCAGTTCCCAGTCATGTGCGTGACGCTGATGAACCCGAAAACCGGCGGGGTATTTGCCTCCTTCGGTGCCCACCCAAGCTTTGAAGTGGCATTGGAGCGCAGTCTGACCGAATTGCTCCAAGGTCGCAGTTTTGAAGGCTTAAACGATGTACCAAAACCGACCTTTAACAGCATGGCGGTGAGCGAGCCTGAAAACTTTGTTGAGCACTTTATCGACTCAACGGGGGTGATCTCATGGCGCTTCTTTAGTAGCAAGCATGACTATGAGTTCTGCGAATGGGATTTCTCCGGCACTAACCAAGAGGAAGCGGACCGCTTATTCGGCATTTTAGAAGAGCTAGGTAAAGAGGTGTATGTCGCCGAGTTTACCGAGTTAGGCGCATCGGCTTGTCGTATTTTAGTGCCTGATTACTCAGAAGTTTATCCAGTAGAAGACCTGATTTGGGATAACACCAACAAGGCGCTGGATTACCGTGAAGATATTCTGAATCTGCATTCTTTAAGCACTAAGCAGTTGGTCAACCTAGTCAATCGTTTAGAAGAAAGTCAGCTCGATAACTACACCGATATTCGTACCCTGATTGGTATCGTCTTCGATGAAAATACCGTCTGGGGTAAGTTGACGATTATCGAACTTAAGATCCTGATTTATCTGGCACTCGGCGCGCATGAAGAGGCATTGGAATTAGTCGGTGAGTTCCTGCAATTTAACGACAATACCGTGAAGCGTAATCTGTTCTTCCAAGCCATGAGCGCGGTACTGGAAGTGACGCTGGATGAAGACCTTGAACTCGAAGACTTTAGCCATAACTTTACCCGCATGTTTGGCGCGGAAGTGATGGAACAAGTGGTCGGTAGCGTTACGGGTAAAGTCCGTTTCAGCGGTTTAACTAAGACCAGCATGCAGCTCGAAGGGATTGAGCCACATTTACGCTTAATCGAGAGCTATAAGAAACTGCACGCCGCCCGCAAGGCCAAAGCGGCGCAATAATCGCGACGCTAAGTGTGTGAAGTACATAAAAAAGCGAACCTAGGTTCGCTTTTTTATTGGTGATTTGTCGAGGGGATGCGGCATCAAGCACTATTGGCGATAACGCGATTCTTACCATCCCGCTTGGCTTGATAGAGCGCGGCATCGGCGCGTTTTAGGGTATCTTCATAGGATTTATCGCCCGCCTCTATGCTGGCGACACCAATGCTGACGGTGGCAAATAATCCCTTTACCGAGAGTTGCTGCAATGCCTTGAAGCAGCAGTCACAGAGATATTCGGCAAACACTATGGCTTGGTCATGGTCAACCCCGGGCAGGGCAATCACAAATTCATCGCCACCAAAACGGTAGGCGCTGTCAGTTTTGCGAAATTGCTGTTGGCAGGCTTCGGCAACCGCCATGATGACGCGATCGCCCGCTTGGTGCCCCAGTTGATCGTTAATAAGCTTCAGGTGATCCAGATCGAGCACTAAGATCGAGGCCGGAATATGGTGGCGGCTAAAGGTGTCGAAGAGAAAATGTAAGTCACGGTCTAAGCGGCGGCGGTTATAGAGTCCAGTCAGTTGGTCGGTATCGCTTAATTGCCGCAGTTGTATTTCTAGCTTATGGCGCTTGGAAATATTACTGGCGACCCAGAGGACGACGGGTTCGTTATCCACCAGAAAATCTAACGCCTGAATGCGCCCTTCAAACCAGATGGGTTCTGAAGGACCTTGATCGGATAAGCCTTTGACATCCTTGTTACTGAGCTCATATTCCTCAATCAGTAATTTACCGCTATCTAAGGCTTGCTGAATAATCTTGAGGTAGTAAGTGGTCTTTTCGTGGTTGAGTACATCGCTCAGGTAAAGGCCGACTAATCCACTGCCGTCGTGGTAATAACGCGCATCTTTACCGCCAAATACGGCAACATAGCGGCCGCTTTGGGACAGGATAAACGCCGGATCGGGTAGCGCGTCCAGCACTAAAGCCATTTGCTCAACACTGACCATCAAACAAGCTCCCTATTCGTTAAAGGGTCTAATAGATAGAAGCGCTTTTGTTTGGCTTCTAGTCTGTTATCACACCTGTTACTGCGATTACTCCAAATCATCTACCCATGTGGTTTTTTTCGAGCCTAGGCATGAGCCGGAGTAACACTCTAAGTGTATCTGATGTTGGTAATGAACAGCGTAGATTAATGTAGGTTTTATTGGCAAAAACCTATTGTTCTCAATCAGAATAGCGTGCCCTTTAATAGCATAAAACAACACTCTGATTGAAAACAATAGATTAAATTATGCTGATATTAACTCGAGCGGCAGAGTTGAGCCTTCAGCTCTGCTTCATTGGTAAAACCGCGATAGCCTTTGATTAACTCTCCCTTGGTATTGAGCAGCAGCAGGATTGGCGTGGCAGGAATACCGCCCATATCCTTTAGCAAAGCGGGCGGTGCGCGGTAGGCTTCAAAGGGGAAATTCAGCCTAAACAGGGCACGTTTTAAGGCTAAGTTATCTCCATTGACCCCAAGCGCCACGGGGTGCACGCCTTGACGACAGCTTTGATGCAGCTGCTTGAGTACACTGGCCTGCTTGATACACCAAGGGCACTCAGGTTCAAAGAACATCAATGCCATTGCTTGCCCCTCGAGATGTGACAAGTCAGTCACTTGCTGACCCCGCAAAGCTTGAAACTGATAGTCGCGGGTGAGCTGCGCCGCCGATAACGGCAGGGCGCAGCACAACAGCATAGGGAGAAGAATACGCAGCATTAGAAGCTCAACTTCATGCCAGCATAGATTTCTCTGCCACGCAGTGGGCCATAGATATAGCCCACGTCGAAGGCGCCCTCGGCATCGTAAAACAGAGGCGTGTCTTCATCCCCCGCTTGGGTATAGTCAAACAGATTGCTGACCCCAGTGTAGAGTGACAGGGTATCGTTGAGCTGATAACTGACCTTTAAATCTAAAGTCACGTAAGCGGGCGCATCCGTGGTCTTTTTCGAGCTAGGGTCGACTTGGCCATTGGCATCGAGGCGGTTATAGCCTTCGTAACCAAATTCGGCGAGATCGCGACTACCGATCCATACTAGGTTGGCAAAGATTTCCCAGTCATTCATGTCCCAATCCATGCTGAGCGTGACCCGTTTTTCAACAGGCGCAATGGCATAGGAAGATTTAAAGACAGAGTCATAATCAAAATGCTCGGCGGTTAGGCTAAGGCTCATATCGTCGGTCAAGCGATAACCTAAGGCGATATCGCTGGTGATAACCCGCGCTTTTTCATCGAGTTGGGTCAGTAATGGAATGCCATGGTTGTTAGTGGTTAATGCCGCTAAATGCTCGACTTCGGTCCAAGCAATCGAGGCGGTAGAGGTGAGGCGTTCACCTTCGTAACTCAGGGCATAGTTGACTGAGTTGGAGCGCTCTAGCTCGTCGATATCGATGTCAAAGCCCAGAGAGCCATCTAAAATGCCGTGGTCGGTTTCAAAGAAGGATAATGGCGCGCGGTAGCCGCGACCTGCGGATAGGCGTGAAGTCCATTCATCATTATGGCGCAGACGAATGTCGACCCTAGGAGACAGAATCGACTCATCGAGTTCAGTGCCGGGTTTGTTGGGGTCGGTAAAATCGGCGCTGATAGTATCGTAACGCAGTGCCATTGCGACTTCTAACGACTCAGTGGCTTGCCAAGTGTCCTGTAGATAAACGCCTTTTACATCATAGTCAAAGGAGTCGGAAACATAATCTGGGTTGGCACTGCCAGAGCGGGAATGGGAACGCATTTCCTCTGTGCGTAAGTCGGCGCCGAAGGTCAGTAGTTGGCTCTCGCTCAACAGATAATTAAAGCGTGCATCGAAAAACCACATTTTGTCATCGGCGCTGTAATCGAAGCCTTCGTAGAAGGAGTCCTGTTTATGATCGGCGTAGCTGGCGGCAAGGTGCATGTTCCAGTCGTCGTTAAACTCCCTCAGCCAAGCGAGTGAGGCTTCGTTACGTTCGGTCTTAATCCATTCGGTGGTTTCCCAGGCTTTTCCTGTGTAGCGCTTACGCACATCACCATCTTCAAACAGCTGTTGTGGCTCGCTCGGTTGGCCATCGTAGCCGGATAACACGTTCCCCGTGCTAGACGCTACGCCATCGGCGAAGGTGCTGCCTATCATAGGGCCGCCGAAAATTTCCGATTGGATATTGGCGACGCGCATCACTAGGTTATCGGTATCGGTAATATCGTGGGAGACTCGAGCGGTCAGGCTGCGGTTTTCCTGCATCGGTGCTTCGTTGACTTTATTATTGTCCGCATCGGCTTGATCTCTATCGTCATATTGGGCAACGAGTGTCGCGCGGGTGCGGCCATCTTGGGTCACACCTTTACCGAGAAAACCCAGTTTACGGTAGCCATTTTCACCGGCGGACAAATCCAGTTCTGCGCCGTTTTCAGTGGGCTCATTGCTAACAATATTAATGGTGCCGCCAATGGCCTCGGGGGCGATTAGGGAGGCGCCCGCGCCACGGGCGACTTCGATACGTTCGACCCCAGTTGTTGGGATCGCATCGACCGCATAATAGCCCGAAATCATAGTGTGTACGGGTAAACCATCGACCAGAATCGTGGTTTGCTCGCCTTTCATGCCGTTGAGCATAATGCGCTTCACGCCACACATGGAGCATTCGTTGGAGACTTTAACGCCGGGGGAATTATCAATCGCCTCGGAGAGGTTAACGGCATTTTTGTTCTCAATCACGCTGGCGTCGATGACTTCAGTTTTCATGATAGTGTTAGCCAAGGTTCCGGCTTGCTCTAATCGTTGTCTTACGCCGACAACACTCACGCGCTCGATTTTATCCAGTTCAGGTTGGTTTACTTCGTCTGCGCTGGCCAAGGGGGGATGTAGTAGGGCTGCTAACAGGATGGCAAGGTAAGTAGGCTTCACTCTCATTTCTCCGTAAAATTACAAGTGGCAGCATTATATGTAAATGAGAATAATTATTATTTGATTTTAGTCATGGTTCTAACATCTTCTTAAAAAAGGTATTAGCCAAGATACAGGTGCGAAAAAATGAATGGAGTAGTAAAGATGCAGAATGCAGATGATTTTATTCAGTATTTAGAACTTGAGCAGCATGTTGAAGGCGGATATTACCGTTCTTCCTATCGCTCAGAATCGGCTTTTGATCCGAGTCGTCAGCTGTGGAGCAGCATTTATTTCTTACTGCGAACCGGCGAAGTGTCGCATTTTCATCGACTCACGGCCGATGAAATGTGGTATTTCCATGCGGGTCAATCGCTGACAATTTATATGATTTCCCCCGAGGGCGAGCTGACCATGGCGCAGTTGGGGCTGGATTTAGCTGCGGGCGAAAGGCCACAGTTTTTAGTGCCTAAGGGCTGTATTTTTGGCTCGGCCATGAATCAACCAGGGTTTTCGCTGGTGGGCTGTATGGTGTCACCGGGTTTTACCTTCGATGACTTTGAGTTATTTAGCCAAGAAGCTTTGCTGGCCATGTATCCGCAGCATCAAGATGTGATCCACAAACTGAGTCGGCCAGAGGCGAAATAGCGTCGTTAGATCATTGCGTTATCATGCAATGAGTTGTTCGTTGAATAGATTCGGTAGCCGCATGCCCGCATTAAGGCATGCGGCTTAATCAGGTTAAGCGCGAATAATATGGGTTACCTGCACCATGGCATCCCGCGCCGATTGACTGACTCCAGCGAGTTGGAAGAAGCCGTGGATCACCCCTAAATAGCGGCGGCAATGGGCATTTACGCCCGCATCTAATAGGTTACGGAATAGCTGTTCACCCTCATCTAGCAAGGGATCGAACTCGGCGGTAATGATATGGGTTTCGGGTAAACCTTCTAACTCTTGGCTGCGAAGTGGGCTGGCTTCGACATCGGTTCTGGGGTGCCAATCGAGGTACATGTCAAAGCCCGTGAGCAGGGTGTCGCGGGTGATAATGTACTTGTCGCCATTGTCTATATAGCTCTGACTCTTGGCGGTCGCATCCAACATAGGATAGATAAGCACTTGTTTTTTAGGTAACCATTGCCCTTTTGATTTTAACCGCAGGCAAGTGACTAGGGCTAAATGACCACCGGCGCTGTCGCCCATCAGGGTGATATTGGTGTTATCGCCGCCCCATTGCTGGCAATGTTGCTGCACGAGATTGGCGGCATTGAAGGCATCGTCATGGGCGGCGGGGTATACATGCTCAGGGGCGAGGCGATAGCTGACCGCCACCACTAACGCGCCAGAATCATTGGCGATTTTACGCAGTTGTTGGTTATGAGTAGCGATGCCACCACTGACAAAACAGCCGCCGTGATAGTAAATGACTACGGGTAAGTTGTTGTCCATCGAGGGCTTAAATAGGGTTAATTCTATGCCCTCAAGGGATAAGGTTTTGACCTCAAACACCGCTTCCGGCTCGCCAGCCAATACCGTGCTGGCGATGTACCCTTGACGACGTTCCTCAAGGCTTTGCTCGCGCACCGAAGGGCAACCTGCGGCGATAAACTCGCTCACCAATTGTTTAATTCCGTCTTCTAAATAGAGTTGGCTCATGTGCAATTTCCCTGAATATATTCGGTGAGCGCTTATCGCCCCTTGTGGTCGGCAAAGTGTATCGGCTCAATATTGAAAAGGGTAGTACGTATTAGTGATATGGCATTAATTCCATCGATTTCAGTTGATTAGCACTTGTTGGTAAAACTTGTTGATGGAAGCGTCGCGAATGAATACGGTTGCAGCGGTCGGTTTGGTTGTAATGAAAGATTGAGCACAATCTAAAAATGTAAGAAAATTACCGTTCGCCAACCTTGGCGTGTTATTGCTATTTCACTTGTCTTCCAGCGGTAAGGATAGAACGTGGCCAAATCAGCTAAAACCCTGCAACAACGCATGGGCATTGTCGCCCTCACTTGGCCGATTTTTATCGAAACCTTGCTGCAATCCTTACTCGGGATCAGCGATATTTTTATGCTGAGCCATTATTCCGATAATGCCGTCGCCGCCGTGGGGCTCACTACTCAATTGATGTTTTTTATGATGGTGATGTCCATGATGGTCAGCACGGGCGCCAGCATTCTGATCAGCCAAAATAATGGTGCCGGGCAGACGCAGCAAGCAACCGATATTGGTGTCGCCAGTGTGGCCTTAAGCTTAGGCTTAGCCGTGATTATGGGGGCATCGATGTTTTGCGGTGCCCACGGCATTATCGGTTTGTTTGCCCTAGAGCCTGAGGTCGCAGGCTATGGTTATGACTATCTGCTGATCTGCGGCAGTTTAAGTATTGGGCTGGTGATGAACATCGCCTTTGCCGCCATCTTACGTAGCTACGGTTTTACCCGCTCGGCCATGTTAGTCACCTCCAGCACGGGATTGATGAATGTGCTGGGTAACTATATTGCCCTCTATTCTCCCTTTGGTTTGCCGGTTTATGGGGTGACAGGCGTGGCGATTTCGACTGTGACCAGCCAGATTATCGGTGCCTTGATTATGCTGGCGGTGATCCACCGTAAAGGTATCCCACTGCCGATGCCAAGGTTGAAGCTATTGCCGCGCAGCACCTATTGGAGTGTGATGCGCATAGGTTTGCTCAATGCGGGCGAAATGCTGTCCTACAACGTGGCACAGATGACCATCATCTATTTTATTAGTCAGATGGGCACACTCTCGCTGACCGCCTATACCTATGGTTTGAATATCAGCCGCTTTATTTACTGTTTTGCGGTGGCGCTTGGGCAGGCATCGCAAATTCAAACCGGCTACTACGTCGGTAAACAATGGTTCGATGAGATAACTGTGCGGGTGCAGAAGTATTGCCTGGTGGGCTTTATTGCTTCCCTCGCCATAGTGTTAGCCTTTTATTGGCAGCGTTTTACCATTGTGGGCTGGCTGAGTGAAAATCCTGAGGTCATTCAACTTACCGCACTCTTGCTATTAGGTTCCATTGCGCTCGAAACTGGCCGAGTCTTTAATCTGGTGATTATTTCGGCATTAAAAGGAGCTGGGGATGTGGCGTTTCCGGTGCGCGTTGGCCTGTTTAGCATGTGGGGAATTGGCGTGCTATTGGCTTGGTTCTTTGGGCTGCATTTAGGTTATGGCGTGCTGGCCGCTTGGCTTGCTGTTGCGGCCGATGAATGGGTGCGAGGCTTGATTATGGTGCACCGTTGGCGCTCGGGTCGCTGGCAGCGTTTTACCCGTATTCCGCCAGCAACGCCTGTTTCATCACGTTAATCGCTTGGTTTTAAGCGCTCTATTTAAAGACTGCTCGGGGCTTATTACTGGCCCCATTTGCCCGATTTCAGCTGCTCATTTTTAAATTGTAGATACCTTGGATGCCCTGCATCGGTTTCGATTTCCATGGTGCTGTAGGGGGCAAAAATGGCCCCTGGAATTTGGCATCCATTCGTGAGGACGTCCTCTAATGAGGGCATAAAACATTCTTTAAACGGATCAAAATGGATTCTATAACTGGCATAGCCGCGCGCAACAAAGCGTTCGGTGATGGTTTTGAATAGCTGTCCAAAAGGTGTGTCTAGCCTCTGTGGCGTGGAGTAATAAAAGCCTTGTCCGTACCAGTAGAGCAATAAAGCGGTACCCGCATCGCAGAGTGGGTGTTCGATAATCGCTCTCACCATATCGGGATCATGGTCATCCCAATTCAAGTTTCCCGCGACAAAATGCAATTCCTCCATACTTTGTAAGTCACTGATACAGATGATTTGTTTCGCCGCTTTGCCAAAGTAGGCGCTGTATTCATGTAAAGCGTCATAATCGGGATCGGCGAGCAATTGGGCGAGGCGATCATGGTTGGTGATACAGCCTAATTCGGCGCATTCATAGGCGCGGATAAATTGTTCTTGGGTTAATAACTTGGCCACGGGCGTCCTTGGAGTTTTTAGATAATGACTCTCGCCAGCCCTGATAACCGAGGGCCAGCGAGAAAGAGTGAGGATGTTAGGCGTTAAGCTTGCTGTTGCAGCAGGGTGCGACAGAGCTTAATAAAGTCGGAAGAGGTGACAATCCCTAATACTTTCTTATCGTTATCTACTACGGGTAAGCAGCCGAGTTTGTTGTCGATAAAATATTCCACTACCACGCTTAAGGGCTCATCGGCGGTTAAGTGCTGGCAGTCTTTGTCTATCACAGTCGCTATGGGTGTGTAGCGTTCCTTGCGATCCAATGCGCCTTGGCCGTATTTGTTCAACATAGACAATACGCTGGCGATCATCTTCTTATGGGTGAGTACGCCGACTAAGGTGCCGTCGGTTTCAGATATCACAGGTAAATGGCGCACGCCGCGGGTTTGCATTAAATGGTGGGCATCTTTCAGGCTAGCACCATCGCTGATGCAGATGACCTCAGTGCTCATAATATCGCTGACTTTCATCCTATAAATTCCTTTTTTAACAAGGCTCAGGTTTGATGCTCGACGAGCCAAAATCTGAGCGATTTGCCACTGATCCGATGTTAGCAGCTTACTCATGGCTTGTGCCAGTGCTGTACAAATAAAGTACGCTATCCAGTATAAGCTTATGAATTAAAAGAAATCATAAAATGCTGACAAAGATGTCACAAATGTGTAACAGTGATGTCTCACAATCGGGGCCTCATTAGACCTCATACCAGTGAAACCTCATCTTATAAGGGAATAATAATAATGAAACGAACCGTGACTCGTCGTGATTTTTTAGCCATGTCGGCCAAAGGCATTGGTGCAGCAGTGATCTCCTACGGCCTAATGGGGTGTAGTGACAGTGATGATGATAAATCTGTTCCTGCGCAGTTTTTACATGGGGTAGCCAGTGGTGACCCTGCGCAAGACGCGGTGATCCTCTGGACCCGTGTGACGCCTGATTCTGCTGGGGATGTCAAAGTCAGCTGGCAAGTGGCCAGTGATGCGGCATTCTCACAATTAGTGACCACAGGGGAGATGGTCACCAACGCTAACCGTGATTACACGGTTAAAATCGATGCCCGTGGTTTACGTGCGGGACAAACCTATTTTTACCGCTTTATGACTAGCGGAAAAACCTCTGAGGTGGGTAAGACCCGCACTCTACCCGAGGGTGATGTGAGTTCGGTAAAACTTGCCGTTATGTCATGCGCTAACTTTCCTGCCGGCTATTTTAACGTGTATGAACTGGCTGCGGCGCAGGATGACCTCGATGCCGTGGTGCATCTGGGTGACTATATCTACGAATATGCTCGCGGCGGCTATGCCAGCGAACATGCGACAGAGCTTGGCCGTGAAGTGTTACCCGCCAATGAGTTGCTGTCATTAAGCGATTACCGTACTCGTTATGGCCAGTATCGTTCAGATACTAGCCTGCAAAAATTGCACGCGAAAGTGCCTTTTATTACGGTATGGGACGACCACGAAGTGGCAAACGACACCTGGCGTGATGGCGCCGAGAACCACAACGAAGGCGAAGGGGACTTTGCGGTCCGTAAAGAAGCCGCGCTACAGGCCTACTTCGAGTGGCTGCCAATTCGCCCATGGCGCGAGGGTAACCATGAGGAAATTTACCGTAGCTTCAGTTACGGTAACTTAGTCGACTTACATATGCTGGACACGCGCGTTTTGGCCCGCGATAAGCAGCTCGACTATGCCGACTATATGGATGCCAGCACGGGCGCCTTCGATGGTGAGCGTTTCCGCGCCGATGTGACATCGACCACGCGCACTATGCTAGGCTTAACCCAATTACTCTGGCTGCAGGGCACTTTATTGCAAGCCACGGGCACTTGGCAGGTGTTAGGGCAACAGATCCTCATGGGCAAGATGTCCCTGCCTGCGGCGATCGCTACCCAGCAAATGAGCATTCCACAATATGCCATGCTTGGTGCGCTGGCGAAGTTAGCTGCTCGTGCGGCGGCAAATGATCCAACCCTAACGGCAGCGGAATTACAGTATTTACAGGCTAATCAAGCCCTGTTAACGCCAGAGGTGATTGCCCTGCTGCAACTGCCATCTATTCCCTATAACTTGGATGCATGGGATGGTTATGCCTATGAAAGGGAAGTAATTTTAGGTACGGCTAAATCGAAAAATCACAACCTAGTCGTGATTGCCGGTGACACCCATAATGCCTGGGCGAATGAGCTTAAAGATGTCAACGGTGATACCGTTGGGGTCGAGTTTGCTACAAGCTCAGTGTCATCACCTGGTTTGGAATATTACTTAAATCTCCCTGCGGAACAGATCCCCGCGACCGAGGCGGCGATCGTCGACTTGGTGCCAGATCTTAAATACACCAACCTCAAAGATCGCGGCTTTATGACCTTAACCTTCACCAAGGAAGCGGTGCGTAGCGATTGGCATTATGTCAGCACGATTCTGTCGAAGGAGTTTGAAGAGTCGAGTAGCCGCAGCTACAGCGCCATGACTAAGGTCGGTGAACCTATTATCAACCCTGTGAGCTAACTTAAGCGTCAAACTTAAGCGTCACACTTTGCTTTGAGCCTGTGCTCGTTCCTTGTTGGCCACCTTTGGGTGGCCTTTTTTGTCCGCTTTTTGTTAGTTCCGTCCTAAAAATGCAAAATAAACGGCCGTTCACCTGCAACTTATGACTATAACTGCAGCACGGCGGTTTTTTTTGGTATAAAATTCGCTCCCAAAATTCGGCGGCTGCCTACACTTGCTAGGACTCTTTTGAAGAGAATGCTGTTCTCGTGTTTTGGACGCCGAACAGACCTTACAGGGTAAAAGCTCGCGCTTTAACACCTAAAATCAATAATTAAGATGGGGATCGGTGTCATGTCAGAAAAATATTTCGTTACCGCACAACAACTGCTCGAAGATTCATTTCTATTAGCTTCACAGGTTTATGAGAGTGGATTCCGTCCGCAGTTTATCGTGGGTATTTGGCGTGGCGGTGCTCCAATCGGGATCGCGGTACAAGAGTTTTTCGACTTTAAGAAGGTTGAAACCGACCATATCGCTGTGCGTACCTCGTCTTACTACGGTATTGGTACCGACAAGCAAAGCAAAGAAATCAAAGTACATGGCCTGCATTACATTGTTGAAAATGCGAATGCTAGCGACAGCTTACTGATTGTTGACGATGTGTTTGACTCTGGCCGCAGCATCCACGCGCTGAAGGAAAAGTTAAGCCAACTGATGCGCTTAAACATGCCGCAGGATATTCGTATCGCTTGTCCTTATTACAAGCCAAAAAATACCGCAGTGCCTTTAAAGCCTGATTACTATATCCATGCCTCTGAAGACTGGTTAGTGTTCCCACACGAAGTGACGGGTTTAACGCCGGAAGAAATTGCCGAAGGTAAGGGCGATTTAAAAAATATTCAGCATCTTTTTAAGTAAAAAGAATCTGTTAATTAAAAGCGTTAGCAGTTTTTGCTAACGCTTTTTTGTTTCTCGGTTTTGAAATAGAGCCTATTGTTTTGGCCTATAAATCCATGCAGTTGGCATAGTAAGTGACAGTCGCCGGCCAGTCCGAAAACACGCCAATCACGCCCACATCTTTGGCGAGCACATCGAGCAGCTCATAGGTATCGCCTTCATTATCAATGGCATCTGTGATGCTTTGATAATACCAACCGCCGCCATCTTTCAATAATCCTGAGCGCTCTAAACTCCAAGTGATGATCTTAAGTCCCGCTGCTTTCGCGGCTTTGGCATATTCCGATGGAATGATTTTTTTATCCGCATCTAAGGTCACTAGCACCCAGAGTGGTGGCGCGATAATCTCTACGCCCTGGGCTTTAAGTTCCGCCATTGAGGGCGACCAGCTGGAGGAGTCCAGTGGGTCAAAGCCTGTGTGAATATCATATCTATCATCAAGATATACCGCTTGTTTTCCAAACTCGGGGGCGTTAGCAATCCAGTATTTTACATCTTCTAAATTAAAGGATTGGGGAAAGACTTGAGAGGCATCGACACCCGCTGCGGTATATTCATCGAGCATCTTCTGGGCGTACTCCTGCTGAGTAAAACCATCGAAGGGCATGGCGACGCTGGCGGCTTTTAGCTCAGGCGTCATTTTCACGCCAGCCTTTTTAAACATCTCAATACTCTCGGCGTGGGTCATTAGGGTGCCATTGCCCGCATATAAATCCGTGCGCCACTTAGGCGTACCATTCATAAACTCTTCGGCAGTGGCGGCCTTGGGGTTCTCGCCCTCCATCTTGCCCTTTAAGGTTTTAAATTCGGCGAGGGTGATATCGCTGGTACAGCAGGTTGCAGTGGCGGCAACGCCATTGGCTGCATCGGCGGGGGTAAAGGGGACTGAGCATTTGTTGGCAAGTTCGGGAATGGCCAAAATATTGGTCGTGCTGGCGAGATCGCACTGGGAGTGGCGACAGACTAAGGCTTTATCCGCGGTAAAAGTCACATCGCACTCGACAATACCCGCACCAGAGTCGATGGCGGCTTGGTAGGATTCTTTGGTGTGTTCAGGGAATTGCATCGCCGCGCCGCGGTGACCAATGGAAAAATCACTACGGTAGAAATGATCGGTTTCGCACTGGGCTAAGCGGGTCTTTAAGCTGCTGTCCTGCATTTGGCGCACTAAAAACAGTGGTCGCTCACCGACTTGGGCGGGCACCATTTTCGCTGGTGGCGGTGTAGTCTCGCTATCTTTGTTATCGCTGTTACAGCCTGCTAGCAGGGCCGTGCTTGCCAACAGCATGCAGAGTGTTACTGAGGAGGTATTCATCATCTTTCCTAAATTATGAATGACTTATTAATAGGGTCCCTCACACTCTAAAATTGCTATATGACTAAATTTACTTATTTTTATGACCAAAACAAGAAAAGATACCGTCCGCCAGCCGCTTTTGCGCTAGCTTGATACAGAGCTTAGGACTAAGATTAGGGCGAAAAATCATCTGGCAGGCGGGGTTATATTGGGATGCCGCGACTCACTGAGCCTGCAGAGCATGAAAATTTTCTCGTAAGCGATCTTTCTTTGCCGAAATCAAGTAAACTGCGCTCCTTTTGTTTTATGATGGCGTTTGTATCGCTTGATAAGACAAACGTGGCAAGCATCATTTAGGAAATAGAGCAGAATGAGCAAGGGTAAAAAATACGATTTTCGCGTCACTCAAGCTGAAAATGGTTGGAAGACGGAAATCACCCGTCGTATGACGTCGACTAAGACGGTAGTGTCGAAAAGCCATGACGGTTTTGCGACCGAGGCCGAGGCACAAGCTTGGGGTCAAGCCGAGCTGCAAGTGTTTTTAGGCACGCTGGCTGAGCGCAACAAGCGTCGCTCAGAGAAACAGGCTAAGGCCAAATTAGCGGCGGCTTTAGCGGCTGAAGCGGCAACCGATGCCGATGATTTTGATGATGAAGACGAGTTCGGCGAAGAATAACTCGCTCGAAGAAGACATCTCGAAACAAAATCCTCGAAGGCAAACTGGCTTGTGAGCCAATCAGCATTCAACAAAAAAGCGGACCCGAGGTCCGCTTTTTTGTTGTCTCACTTAAGGGAATACCTAAAGTGAGCATTAGGCAATGGAATTAGCCTTGGATCTTAAAGCTACCTTGCATAATCGCCCAGTGGCCTGGGAAGCTGCAGAAGAACTGGTAAGCTTCAGTCGCGCTCATGCCCGCAGTGCTAAATTTTACAGAAGTTGATTCACCGCCACCCACTAATGCAGTGTGAGCGATAACACGGGTATCACCGGCTTTAACGTAAGCAGCATCGGCGCCAGCGCTCATACCATCGGTCGCAACGGCAGACATATCAGCGGCTTTAGTTAACACCCAGTTGTGGCCCATCGCCGCTTTTGGCAGTGTGCCAGTGTGCGTTAGCGTCAGGGTCACTTCTTTACAAGTAGCGGGAACAGACAGCTCTTTAGTGTCAAATTGCATAGCGTCAGTCGCAGCAATTTTGAGTTCACATTCGTTAGCACTCGCTTGGCTGGCGACTAATAATCCTAGGCCAAGTAAGCTAGCGCTAGTCATATTACGGAAAGTGGTGCTTTTCGCTTTCATCTGGTACTTCCTTATTCTGAACAAGGTGGATCGAGCCGATGTGACTCGAGTATTCGCTTGCCAGCATAGGCTTAATTCATTAAATGGGAATGAATTCGATATGTAAATTATGTATATACAACTTTAGGGTGAAATAGGCTGAGTGCGACAATTTGCCGCACTCGTGGGGAGTTAGCGTGGCAGTTCGTGGCGGTAGGGAATGGCACGCTGAGCGCCGGCGCGGGTCACAGTGATCGCGGATGCGGCGTTGGCAAAGCCGACGGCAGCGGCTATCGACATGCCCTCACTCAAGCCCACCACTAGGGCGCCATTGAAGGTATCACCAGCGGCAACCGTATCTATGGCTTGTACTGCAAGTGCCGGAATTAACCCGGTAAAGCCTGCGCTACTGATAAACGCACCTTTACTGCCTAAGGTAATCACCACAGTCGTCACCCCTTGTTGATGCAGCAGTTGGGCGGCTAAGTTGGCATCTTCTTCACTATTGACCTCAATGCCCGTTAACGCTTCGGCCTCGGTTTCATTCGGGGTAATAATGTCGACCCACTTGAGGTAATCCAGTTGCGAACTCACGGCAGGCGCGGGATTCAGCACTGTGGTAATGCCTAGGCGTTTGGCGGTTTGCAATGCATGGCTCACCGTATCCATGGGCGTTTCGAGCTGGATCAGCATAAATTGGGCATTGGCAAACAGGGCATAATGTTTGTCTAGCTCCAAAGGCGTGAGATGGGCATTGGCGCCAGCGGCAATGCCGATGGAATTTTCGCCATTTTCGGCGACAAAAATCATCGCCGTGCCGCTATTCATATTGGCGACTTGCGTGATGCCATCGGCTTTTATCCCATCCTTGAGCCAATTGGCGCGCATCTCGTTTCCAGCGCTGTCTTGACCTAAGTGACAAATAAAATCCACTCGCGAATCGGCCTGACATAAGCGGGCGCAGGCCACCGCCTGATTCGCTCCTTTGCCACCATGCTCTAGTCGGTAGCTTTGACTCACTAAGGTCTGCCCCGGTGCGGGCAAATACTCAAAATTCATAACATGGTCGGCGTTGGCACTGCCTATAACGAGTATGTGACTCATGGAAGCGTTACCTTAAGTTCATCTGCGATTGAGATAGGTTGGTGTGTAGACCGCTAAACTGTCAACTAACAAGTCAACAAAGCCCTGTCTATCAATCCCGAATAGCACAGTGGCATTCGCGGGTTTACCCGTAAGCTGATAGCGATCGACGACTGTCATCCCCTGTGTGAGTGCGCTTTGGGTTTCAATGCCGACCCAGCAGTCTTGGGCATCAAACAATGCGGGGTTGAGTAACCAAGCGATAGTGCAAGGGTCGTGCAGCGGCGCGCCGACAAATCCCCACTTGGGATCTCTATGGTAAATCATAAAGAAATCTAGCAATTCGGCGACGCACTTAGCCACGGGATTAGGAATGGCGCGAATGCGCTCGATATCTTCATCCATAATTTGTGCCTGATGGGTTACATCGAGGCCGCACATGGTAATGGGAATGCCGGATTTAAAGACGATATCGGCCGCCTCGGGGTCGACAAAAATATTAAACTCGGCGGCGGGCGTCCAGTTACCCACACCCGCAGCGCCGCCCATTAATACAATGCGCTCAATCTTGGCGTGCAATTCGCCGTGGCTGGCGAGTAGCAGCGCGATATTGGTGAGCGGCCCCGTTGGCACCAAGGTTACTGGCTTATCGCTTTGGCGGATTTTCTCGGCCATCAACTCGACCGCATTTACGGCTTGAGGTTGAAAACTCGGAGCAGGTAGAGCTGGACCATCGAGTCCCGTTTCACCATGGACGTTGTCGGCAATCATCAATTCACGACTTAAGGGTTTAACCGCGCCGCCCGCGACTGGAATATCGCTGCGATTGAGCAGGGTTAAGATCCGCAGGGCATTATTGAGGGTTTTATCTGGGGTTTGGTTGCCGGCGCTGGTGGTCACGGCCAGTGGATTTAGCTCGGGATGGGCGAGGGCTAAAATGAGTGCGATGGCATCGTCATGGCCGGGATCGCAATCCAAAATAATTGGGCGACTCATACTGTTACTCCTTTAAACAGCGGGAATGGAGGCTAAGAATAGCACGCCCACGTTTGCAGGCTAGGATGTGGCCGAGTCTTTAAGGCAAACTGTGAGCTTTTTCTGATTTCTATCAATAAGCTGCTACAATAGCGCCCCGCTTTAGGCAGAATCAAGTTCTCTTATGCCTTACCGATCATGGAATGATAAGGAAGTTCTGGCGTGTTGATGAATCGCAGTCAATTAACCTCGGGTGCACCCGCACGTTTTTGGGGTTGGTTAGAAATACTCTTGACCAGTGTCCCTCTCTTTTTGGCTGGTGTTGCCGCGCTGTTTCTCTGGGAGGGGGCGCAAAAGTGGTTTCTGGTCAATCAGTTACTAGAGCGTGGCGATGTAGCCATAGGTCGAGTGGTTGAGACGGCCTATCGTAGTGAGCGCAGTTCGACGGGCGTATATAACCAAAGATTGATTTGCTTGGTTGAGTATCGCACCGCAGAGGGCAACCTCGTTCGCCAATGGGAGCTCGATGGCGTGAATTGCCAAGCGACCTATCAATTACGGCCGCCGCAGGGCGACACTCCTGGCGCATTAGTGCCCAACTACGGGCAAAGTTTTGTGCATTATCTTCCCGAGGCGCCAACACGGGCGAGCGCCGATCTTGAGTTAACCCGCGATCGCGCCAAACTGGACTTCGGCTTTGGCATCGCAGGCATATTAGGCTGTTTGCTTGTCGGTTATTTCTGTTTGACGCTATTAAGGATCCGCTGGGCCGAGTTCCGTTATGTGCCAATACTCAAGCGCTTAGGACAGCAACAGGATTACACTGGGATTATCCGTTTGCTTGAAACCTATCGGCAGCATCCCGCCGCGAATATTTTGGTCTGGGAAGCGGCTGAACATTTAGGCCATTCCCCCGAGCACTATCCGCGTTTGGTCGATTTATTCGAGCAAATGCAAACCTCACCGAGCAAAAAAAAGCTGGAATCGGTAGATGAATCTATTGTGATGATAAGCTTTTATCGTTTGAGTTCATTAGGATTTCACGACTTAGCGCTGGCGATGCTCGCCCGTAGTAAACAGGCATTGTCAGCTAAAACCTTAGCCAGCTTTGTGTTGATGACGCGCACTAAGCAGTTGCCTTTTGCATTGGAATTAACCGCAGAAAAGTTAGCGGCATTGAAGGCACTGTGTGAGGCCAAAGTACTAAGGTTCGGCTTGGCGGATGAAAAGCAATGCTCCGTCGATTTTGCGGTGCACCTCGATTATTTACTCTGCTTGGTGACATTAGTGCTCGACAATACCGCACTGAACCGCCAAGCGGTGCAGGCTATCGGCCCAGTTCAACGGCTGCTCTTAACAGCCTTAGTACAGGCGAAGGCGTTCGACACCCTAAGCCAAAACAGTGCGCAGGCGCTGGATAAACAAATTCAAGTTCTCCTAACCCGTATCGATTCGCGTCAGGGCTTTGAATACCAACTCAAACCGTTACTCGAGTCGATATCAGCCAAATTAGCACAACCCAATCAGCAACCCGCGTTGTCAGTAACCAAAGTTTCAGCAACCAAAGTTTCAGCAAATACAGGGAAATAAGTAATGCAGTCTTATCCTATCTCACGCCCCTTGGCACTGGTGGCCGCCTTAGTGGCGTTACAATTAACCGCCTGTAGCCAACCTAAACCCGTAGCCGTAGTCGAAAATGAAAAGGAATCCTTGCTGCAATTTGATAACGGCAAGCTTATCCAGTTTCAGGAAAAGGCGAATCCGAATTATCGCCATATTCCCTGCGATTTACCCGCAGTCGAGACTGTGGTGACCAACAGTACGGCCTTCGCCGCATTAACTCAGTCGGGTGAGGTGATCACTTGGGGTGACAGTTTTGCCGGTGGCGATAGCCGTGAAGTGACAGAACAACTTAAGCAAGTGAAGCAAATTGTCCCGGTTAAAGATGGGTTTGCTGCGCTGCGACAAGATGGCACTGTGGTCTATTGGGGCAATGCGGGGAAATTAAGTCTGGACAAGGCATTGCAAGCGCGCATGACCAATATCACTAAGCTCTTCGCCAACCGAGAAGCCCTAGCCGCGCTCGATGCCAATGGTAAGGTACATACTTGGGGCTATGGGCCTTACGGCGGCAATAGTTTGCAGGTGCAAAATGACTTAGTCGATGTGGTCGATATCTTTGCTAAAGGGCGCAGTTTTATTGCCCTGAAAAAAGACGCCAGCGCTGTAGTGTGGGGTGAGGTTGAAAGTTCGACCAATATGAAGAAGTTGCAGTCGCAGCTGACGGATATTAAACATATCGAATATTTTCAAAACACCTATGCCGCTTTGAAAAAAGATGGCTCAGTGGTGAGTTGGGGCTGGCGCAGTGATGCTTATCCGATCCGCAGTGCCCTTGAGGATGTGGCGAGTCTCACGGCAAACAGTTGCGCGTTTGCGGTGTTAAGTCCAACGGGGGATGCCCATTTCTGGGGCGATGGCATTAACTGTGGCGTCGATTGGATCAAGAAAACCGATATCACAGGCGTGAAGGAGATTATCAGCGTCGGCCCGGGATTCTTGCTACTGCGTGACAATGCTACGCCGCAAATTCTCGCCGACGATACGGATTACGCCTATCTGTTTGGCTTTCATCATGCTCAAGCGATCCTCGACAAATATTGGCAGCAAGGCAGCAAAATTACCCTAGGTAAGTCCTCCTTTGCCTTTACGCGCCCCGACGGCAAAGTGGTACCCGTCGGTTATCGGGCAGACCTTAAAAATGTCGAGCAACTGATTGAGCGCATTCCACGCCTCACTTGGCTAGCACCGGCAAATGATGGTTTTGTGGGGATCAGTGAAAAGGGAGAATGGGTCTCTTGGTCGATGAATCTCGGAATGTTTGATAAACCGTCGGTACAACCTGCCGATTCCTTGGTGGTTAAGCCGCTGGAATTCACCCCCGCTGCCCAATGTGAGACCCCAGAGCAACGGCAGGCGATTTTGAGTCAGGCAAGGCCGCAGCGGAAAATCAATTGGTCATTTGACTAACTCATTGTAGGGCATTTCTCTGCTGGTGAAAGTTCATTCACCAGCTTTTTAAATCCATCATCGACCCTATCTTTGGCTGCTATTTGCTGTTTTACAGTTGTTGTGACTGTATAAGTATCATTTTGTTTAGCTTTTTAACTGTTATCTTATTTACATCTTCGCTAGAATGCTGGATGTTTTCTATGCAATTTCATATGTCGTATTAACCCATAACAATGCGATACAAGGATGATAATAATGAAATGTATACCCCATATGCAGATGAGGTTATGGCAGGGCGCGAGCGTATTAATGCTGTGCAGCCTAATCGGCTCTGAATCCGTCGAGGCGAAATTGGATATGCCTCGCAGCGTAAGTGGCGCGTCGCATACCCATGTGTTGCCTGTCTTTAGTCAGCAATTAGGATTTAATCTGCCAAAGGGTTGGCGTCAAGCCTACCATGAGGAACGTGCGGGTATGTTTATGGCGGAATTTGTGCCGGAGCAGGAGGCGCTCAATCAATGGAGTGCGCTGTTTTGTGTGCAAGGCTTTAAGGACATGGCCGAAAGCGTGAGCCCCGAGCAGTTTTTAGATGCGATGGCTGAAACTTACCAAGCCGCCTGTGACGGTGAAGTAGTGTATCAAAAGCTAGGGGATACCCAAGTAGACGGTCACGAAGGTTTTCAAGCTATTCTCGGTTGTACCACAATGCCGAATGTCCATAGCGCGACTCAGTTTAATCCCAGTGCTTTTACCTCTCATCCCCAGGGCGAAATTGGTTACTATACCGTGGTAAGTGGTAACAAAGACTTGTATTTACTGCATAAATCGATGCGTGGCGATGTGTTTTCTGCCGACAAACCTCCCTTGCAGGCGGCCAACAGTGCTGACTTTATTTCTGGCTTAGCGCCCTATTCATTAAAGTAGTTGTCAGTCGAGAGACGGATGAGCATGGACTTTCATCCGTATAGACGTCTATAATGCGCGCGCTCAGGCTTGATATGCCACGAGCCTTATTGGGCGTTAACTGGTTTTTCGCCCTCTGAACCTATTTTTAGTCAACCTTCTGTGGTGCTTGCGATGCATTCGTCGCGAGATAATCGGGAAGCCAGTGAAATTCTGGCACTGCCCCCGCAACGGTAAAAGGTGAGAGACGACCGCATTCGCTAGGTAGCTCAAGGTGAGCCAGAGAATCGAGTGTGCAAAGGTCTGTTTCGCGTTAGTCCTTCTATTGCTTGGATTAACATAGCCTAAGTCCGGAGACCGGCCCTAAAGGTGTTTTTGAGATTTCGGTGGGCAGATCTCAAAATGCGATAGTGACTGTCAGTATTTGTTACTGAATCAACGGTATCGTGGCGCCAATGCCCCGTTTTCCTTGCAGGAGTTAAAGGTAAAATGGGAACACATCCAACTAAAATCGCGCTGCTGATCGGCAGCCTTTGCAGCTTTTCTGTTATCGCCCCCGCCGTGGCGGCCGATGATGCCAGCGTCGCCAAAGTCGATGAGCATATCGTCGTAATTGGCCGTTCAGACAAGACCCCCTTAAATATTGCCGCCAATGTGAATGTGATTGATGCCGCTGCGATTGAGCAGAGTGGCGCAACCAGCTTGACCGAAGTGTTACGTGGTCAAAGTGGTATTCAGCTGTCCGACAATAACATTGGTACTAGCTTCGCGATGCGCGGCTTTAGCGCCAGCACCGCCGTTAACAACACGCTGATTTTGCTCGATGGTCGTCGCTTAAATAACATCGATATCGCAGCCCCTAGCCTGAATGCCATTCCACTCAATTTAATTGAGCGCGTGGAGATTTTATCGGGCAGCGCGGGCGTGCTCTATGGCGATCAAGCTGTCGGCGGGGTGATTAACATTGTGACTAAGTCGCCAGAGAATACGGGCGGCAGCGTGCAATTATCCGGCGGCAGCTTTAATACCTACGAAGGTCGCGGCGATGTGTCGGGCGCCATCAATAAAGATTGGCACTATTTCCTGACCGGTAGCTACAACCAAGGCGATAACTATCGCAAGCACAATGCCAATGAAACGGGCTCTATCCTTGGCCGTATTCAATATAAAACCGCCACAGATTCTTTCTTTGTTGAAACCAGCTATTACGATGATGACCGCGAAAACCCAGGGGCGTTGACCCCTGAGCAGTTCAAAGAAAACCCACGCCAGTCTTTCAATTCCAATCAATATGTCCATGAAATGACCACAGCGGCGCGCAGCGGTTATCAGCATCAGCTTAACCAAAACTGGGCATTGGCGGCGGATCTGGATTACAGCGATACCTTAGTCAGTTCGCTCAATTGGGGTCAGAGCCATAATACTCGCTCACTGCTGATGTTTAGCCCTAAAGCGCTAGCCACCTACAGCACTCGTCAAGGTGAGCTAAACCTAGTCACTGGTTTAGACATCAGCCGCGGTAAGGCCGAGTTTGACTCTATGGCGCGCAGCAACGTGCAGGAAATGCAAAGTGCTTACCTGCAAGCCACTGTGCCATTAAGCCACACCTTAAGCTATGTAGTGGGCGGCCGTTATGCGCGGGTGACCGACGATCTGGTCGATGGCAATGTGTATCCAAACGGCATCGATTTAGATGAAGATGCGACCGCATTCGAGTTCGGTTTAAATTACCGTCCGAGCGCCGAGCACAGATTCTATCTACGTGGCGATGAAAACTTCCGCTTTGCTAAGGTCGATGAGCAAGCTTACACCCCGAAAGATGTCTATGGCTTAAAGCCACAGACAGGCCGTTCCTATGAGGCGGGTTGGGATTGGACTGTGGCCAGCCAAAGCCTACGCGTTAGCCTATATCGCCTCGATTTAGAAGATGAAATTGTCTTCGACCCAAGTGCTGAAAAACCTGTTGGCGGCAGCTTCCAAGGTGCCAACGTCAATGCCGATGCATCACGCCGCTATGGCGCGAGTGCCGATTGGGATTGGCAGGTTACTCAAGCCCTCACCTTAGGCTTGGAATATAACTATATTGATGCCGAATTTACCGACGGGGTGAATGATGGCAAGCAATTGTCTTGGGTGGCTGAGCATACGGGACGCGGTTATGTCAGCATGGATTTTGCCGAGCATTTCCAAGTGTTTGCTGAGGCAATTTACACGGGCGATCGTTTTATTGAAGGCGATAACGGCAACGAAGGCGATAAATTATCTAGCTATGTTTTAGGTAATCTAGCCCTTAACTATACCCGTGATGCTTGGTTAGCGAGCCTGCGTATCGATAACCTGTTTGATAAAGAGTATGTTAGCTCGGGTTACTACGGTGGCATTTGGGGTGATAGCTATTACTCAGGCCGAGGCCGTGATATTCGCTTGACTGTGGGTTACCGCTTCTAAGTTTGAAATTAATGCTTAACCGAATAAAGCCAGACTCAGTCTGGCTTTATTATTTCTGTTGTTTGGCTATGCGCAGAGAAAAATCCATTTTCTCGGTGTATTCTTTATAAGTTCAGCCTATTTTGAGATGGCCTAAGTCGTTGCTTGTGCTATAGATCACTTCATCTAAAGCATAGTCACAATTATTCTGCGACTTAGGGCTGAAATTCTCAGTAGTTTGGGTATGATGTGAGCGGTATTCGAATCATCTTATAGCTAATTAACAGGTGTAAAGTGTCTTATGACAGATCTTGAGCAACAGGTTTTTACTCAAGTGAGAGCCATCATAGCGAATGAAGAGCAAGTGATCGGTCGCCGTGGGATCTTAATTCCACTCAAAAAAGCGATCCTTGCCGAAGGCGACATTCGTAATGTGATCGATATTATTTCGAGCGATCCCGCATTAGCTGCCCACATGTTGATGCGCAGTAATTCGGCGCAGGCTTCAGGTGTAGTAAATCCTAAATCTCGCTCCTTAAAAGACGCCCTAATCCGTTTAGGCCAGGTCAATATTTATCGTTATGCCTTCACCTTCTATTTGAAAGAACGCCTCGATGAATTACCCCAACCCTATAAGAAGTTGGTACAAGGTTATTGGAAACTCACGGAAAATATCGCTACCGATGCGGTCGACAGCCTAGTCGATATGCCGGATGTCGATGTCGACCCCGATGAAGTACAAACCTTGGCGCTGTTTAGTGTGTTCGGGCAAATCATTGCCCTAACGGCCTTTGCTTACTTAAATGCCAGCTCTGAGCAATCTTTCCCGTTAAGCGTGATTAAGTCATTGATTGATAATCAGCAGCAGACCTTAACCATCGAAGCCTTTGAGGCCTTAGATCTCGATCAGGATCTGCGCCAAGAGTTTATGATCGCCCATAATCTGCGCCAGACCCGCAATCAAAATTCTCCCGGGTTAATCCTGCGCCGCGTGCTCTCGATGCGCGGCATGTTACTCAACCCGCTCTAAGCACTGCTCATAAAAAAGCCTGCAATTGCAGGCTTTTTTATGCTGTTTTTACGGTACTAATTGGATTTTTGCTGACGCGCTAAACCTTCGCTTGCTACCAGTTGCAGCCAGTTTTGCACTAAGGCCGAGTTCGCGCTGTGGCGGCGATAGGCCCCAAATAGTGGGCGCTTTAAGCCTTCTTGGCCGAGTTTGACTGAAGCTAAACTCAAGCCATGTCCCTCATTGATTGACCAGTTGGGTAGGGCGGCGATACCGTCCTTACAGGCGATGCGTTGCAATAACATCATGGTCAAATCGCAGGTCTTTTGCTCGCCGGCTTCAACGCCTGCGGGTTCTAAAAAGTGGCGATAAATATCTAAACGCGCCAGTGGCACTGGGTAGCTGATAATGGGTAAGCGGGCCAATTGCTTAGGCGTAACATAGGCTTCTTTCGCTAAGGGATGATCCTTGGCAACCACTAACTTCACTTCAAAATCAAACAAATGCTGATAGGCGAGCGAGTGTCCCGGTACGGGATCTGAGGTCAGTACTATATCGAGTTCGCCCATCTCCAAGGCATTGAGCGAATCGAATAGATGACGGCTCGACAGATCTAACTCGGCCTGCGGATGATCTTGCCTAAATTGCTCCATCACTGGCATTAACCAGCGAAAACAGCTGTGGCATTCAATCCCCACTCTGAGCTGATTGGTCTCTGTCTCTAGGCCATTTTTTAGATCCGTTTCCGTTTCTAACACCTTAGGCAGGATCTCTTCGGCGAGGTGCAACAGCCGTGCGCCTTCCTGAGTAAAGGAGAGGGGTTTGCTTTTACGCACAAAAATGGGCGAATTAATTCGTTGCTCTAACTCCTTAATTTGATGGGAGAGAGCCGATTGAGTGACAAAACGTTTTTTGGCTGCGCCCGCCAAGCTGCCACTTTCCTTCAGGGCCATTAAGGTTCGCAGATGTCTTAGTTCGATCATGATCACTCCAAGTGAATTTCGCTCATGTTGTGCTTGAAATCAATTCGGTTGCTGGCATAGAGACTATCACAATAAACTTCTAGACGTCCAGACGCCCATTGTGATTTATCTAGGCTTAAATGCGAAAAGTTGCCAAGAAAACACCATCAGCTGGGTGCAAGTGCCGAATATGGCTTATCTCAAATAAAGGAAGATATGGTATGCAATTAAACAGTCTAGGTTTTCCCCGTATCGGGCGTCGTCGTGAATTAAAGTTTGCCCTTGAAAAATACTGGCGTGGTGAGAGCACTCAAGCTGAACTGCATGAGGTGGCTAAGGAGTTGCGCCGCACCCATTGGCAATGGCAGGTGGCTGCGGGGATTGAGCAAGTGCCAGTAGGGGATTTTGCCTTTTACGATCAAGTGTTAACCCTGAGTGCGACCTTAAACGCTATCCCCGCTCGCCACCGTGGTGAGGGTGCTATCGATCTTGATACCTTATTCCGCGTTGCCCGTGGCCGCGCACCAAGTGGCACCGATGCGCCAGCCTCGGAAATGACTAAGTATTTCAACACTAACTATCACTACTTAGTGCCAGAGCTTAAGCAAGACCAAGAGTTCACTATCGCCTATGAGCAGTTTTTTGATGAAGTGGCCGAGGCGCAGTCCTTAGGTTATCAAGCCAAGCCGGTGCTGTTAGGCCCTGTGAGTTACTTGTATCTGGCAAAAACCGTGGGTCAGGATTTCGATAAACTCAGTTTATTGCCCAATTTATTAAAGGCCTATGCCGAAATACTTGCGCGTTTTGCTGCGCAGGGCGTGACTTGGGTGCAACTTGAAGAGCCTATACTGGCACTCGAATTAGCCGCCGATTGGCAAGCGTCAATTAGCCAAGCTTATCAAGCGCTTAAAACGGATCAAGTAAATATTTTACTCACCAGCTACTATGGCAGTATCAGTCATCATCAGACGCTGGTTTCCGCGCTGCCTGTGGCGGGTTTGCACCTCGATTTAGTGACTGCACCTGAGCAATTGGCCTTGTTTGCTAATGCATTAAGACCAGATCAAATTCTGTCAGCTGGCGTAGTTAATGGCCGTAACGTGTGGGCGGCGGAGGTTGACCTGATTGTTGAGCGTATCGGCGGTGTTGCCCGAGACTTAGGCCAGCGTTTATGGATTGGCACTTCGTGTTCATTGCTGCACAGCCCTGTGGATTTAGAGGTGGAGACAACCCTAGCTCCCGCACTGCGTCAGCAGCTTGCGTTTGCTAAGCAAAAGCTGTTGGAACTGGCGAATGTGCGCCAATTGTTGCAGGCCCCTGAGTCTGTCGCGGCCAAAGCGATAGTTAACACCTGTTTGGCACGCCGTGAGGCTAAAGCACAGGCGGCGGATGCTAAAGTGATCGCCCGTGTGAATGCGCTGACCCCAGCCGACTATGAACGTGTGAGCGAATTTACTGAGCGCCAAGTGGTGCAGCAGCGTAAGTATCGTTTGCCATTGCTGCCAACGACCACGATTGGTTCATTCCCACAAACACCCGCCATCCGCGGACTACGTAGCCGCTGGCGCAAGGGTGAGCTAAGCGATGCCCAATATACTGAGCAGTTGCAGCAAGTGACCCGCGATACTATCGACCGCCAGCTTAAGCTCGGTATCGATGTGCTGGTGCACGGTGAAGCCGAGCGTAATGACATGGTGGAATACTTCGGCGAGCAGCTCGAAGGCGTGGGCTTTACCAAAAATGGGTGGGTGCAGAGTTATGGTTCTCGCTGCGTGAAGCCGCCATTAATTTATGGCGATGTGAGTCGCCCGAAAGCCATGACGGTTGATTGGGCGGTATTTGCCCAGAGCCTGACGGACAAACCTGTCAAAGGCATGCTAACGGGGCCGGTGACGATTCTACATTGGTCGTTCGCCCGTGAAGATATCAGCCGCGATACCATTGCCACCCAATTGGCGCTGGCTATTCGTGATGAAGTGGTGGATTTACAAAATGCGGGTATTGGCATTATTCAAATTGATGAGCCAGCCTTCCGCGAAGGATTGCCATTAAAGCAAAGCGAGTGGCAAGCTTACTTAGATTGGGCGGTGAATGCCTTTAAACTGAGTGCGGCGGGTGTGATTGATGAAACCCAAATCCACACCCATATGTGTTACAGCGAGTTTAACGATACGATTGCCGCGATTGCCGCCATGGATGCGGACGTGATCACCATCGAGACTTCGCGCTCACGCATGGAACTGCTCAACGCCTTTGAAGATTTTGAATATCCAAATGAAATTGGCCCTGGCGTTTACGATATCCACTCGCCCAATACACCAAGTGTTGAGGCCATGGTGCACCTTATCGAAAAAGCGGCGCAAAAAGTGCCAGTGCGCCAACTGTGGGTTAACCCCGATTGCGGCCTTAAGACACGCACTTGGGCTGAAGTCGAACCCGCGCTGAAAAACATGGTCGATGCGACCCGTGAACTACGTCGCCGCCTTGGCTAAGCACTGTAAAATCTGCAATGAATGCCTCTTTGGCATAGCGTAAAAAAAGGGATACCTTAGGTATCCCTGTTTTTATTAGGTAATGAGCTTGGATGCATTAACCGATAAGCAGTACAACACTTAACATTGTCCAATCGTTGATGATGTGGGCACCTGTCGATATTAAGATATTTTTTGTTTTCAAGTAGGCGAGTAACAGCACCATTCTTGCTGCACCTATCACTATTAGGCATTGAACCCAATTCCATTGATACGTAGGTAAGTGTGCCATGCCAAACAATATGGCTGATCCTATCCAAGCGATAATAATGGCGGTTCTGCGTTGGATACCAAAATGAGAATGAAGCAGCCACATCAAGGCTAAAAATGGAATGACTGTGATGAGCTCTTCACCAAACAGTTGTGGAATCGTTCGTAAAAAGAACAGTAGCTTTTCCCATATGTCCTGATGACGGAGCATTTCGAAGGCGGGATTGGCTGTTGCGCCAACAGTGTCAGACACTATTTTTCCTATGGTGACACTGATGATAATGTTGAGGAGGGCGATTAAAAACATCCACCCAACCGCTTTTAAGTCAAGCTTGTCAAAAATTAATCGCCAATGCTCACCAACAATAAGGTAAAACATACAGAGCGGAATACCAGGAAAGAGAATGGTACTTACCCAATCTCGTCCTGGATATGCTCCAAAAGGGTAAGGAGATACCAAGCTAATAAAGCCTAGTATCGCCCCTAAGATTAACAGCGCCCACTGACCAGCGGTTAAGCTTATCGGCTTGCCATTATAAAATGGGAAGTCAGTCATCGCTCTCATACTTTGCTCTTGCTTGCCAGTTAATATCATTTGTTACCCTTTATTTAGTGACTGTAGTCGCTTATTTACGACCACAATCGAAAGCGGGGGAATCCGTGATTGTTTCGTATTTACCATCAAAAGTGACTACCGTGAGACACTTATGCTGTGACTTATTCCACCAGAAGCCCCAGATACGATCTGGACCTTTTTGAGACTTGATGAACTCATAGCCATGGCTTTCCAGTACTCTTTCACCTCCGCTAGCCCTTCCTCCCACAAGATTTTGAATATCATTTGAGTTGTTACTATTGTTGTTTACATGGTGGCGATCACTGTGATGTCTTGCTTCATCAGTATTCTCGTCATCACAAAACTTATTGTTTTGGTGATTCGCATAGGAGGCGTATTTTCCATCCTTGGTGGTGACAGCAATACAGTTTTGCTTATTTGGATTCCACCAATAGCTGACTTTACTGTGATTAAGCGTTTTGGTGCTGCGGTGGAAATAGCCTAGGTCTTGGAGTTCACTCTCTCCCGAACTAGCACGCAGGCCAACAATGCTATCCAAGCTATTTGAGTGCCTGTTGTGTTCATGCTTATCCTGTTCATGTCTATTATCGTGATCGTGCTTATTATCACGACTGTGGTTATTAGATGATGAATGACCACATACCTCTGACGGTTGATTCATAATGGCACTATAACGTCCCTCCTTTGTGGTGACTGCAATACACTGTTCCCTGTCTGCACTCCACCAATAAGTAATAGAGCTGCTCGAGATTTTTACCGTGTTTTTATAGGTATAGCCTCGCTCTTCTAGCTGATGCTCACCACTGCTTGCTCTCATATCGATAAGATCATTTAAGTGTGTGGTTGAAGCTGCTTGAGCTCCGAGTGAGAGTAAGAATAAACCACCGAAGCCTATGTTCTTAAAATGTTTCATTTTCTGGTCCTATGTCATTCCAAAATATTTTGTGAAAACTGATGTACTAGCCTACGGCGGAAAACCTTTGCTTTTGTGCTCACTGGTATATGAGTTTTCAAAAATATCAGGGTTAGTCAGTTTGATTGAATGTCTATGCGTAATTATCGATTAATTACCAAATAACTTTAGTCCTTAAAAAACTTTTTTGTAGTTTAATTTCACAAAAATCAGCGTTTGTTCACAATTTGAACTGATTTGTGTGATTTTGAAACAATTTAGCTTGAGCAGTTTAAAAAGTGTACGTATGGTTTGTTTGGTTAGCTATTCAATGAAGGTAATTTATCATGCAAAAACAAACTGGATTTACCCTGATAGAGTTGGTCGTTGTGATTATTATTCTTGGGATCTTAGCTGTTACGGCTGCACCAAAGTTTATAAATCTACAATCCGATGCGAGGGAATCTACACTTCAAGGGATGAAGGGATCATTGCAAGGAGCAAATTCATTAGTGTATTCAAAAGCAGTAATAGCGGGGCTCGAAAAGGCTAAAGCCCAGATCGTGACATTGGAGCCTGGGGTTATTGTCATCGCCGATTATGGTTACATGACGAGCAATACTTCTGTTGGAATTGTTGCAGAAGACTTAAAGGACATATTAGATGTGAGCTTGCAGGAGTTAAGTGATGATACCACTTCAGTGTCCTCTGAAGATTGGGGGATCCGCATTATTAACGGGACGAGTTTTAAACTGGTTCCAAAGGGAAAAACTGCAGATAGCACGGCATCTAATGCTTGTTATTTAGTCTATGAGGCTGCAACTGCAACCACTTTACCTCAGTATTCGACAGTGGATAGCGGTTGTTAACATCTTACCGTTGTTAAAAGTTTGTTTGAATATTTATGCAAATTGACGTGTTTGGTGAAGCCTTTAGGGGAAGTCAGTTTGTTGATGGTCATTTCGGCAATTTCGAGGGATGGAAATGAGTTAACTATGGGATGTTATTCCGCATTTGGGGTTCTAAATGAAAACACAGTATTTATCTATCCTGCTGATATCCATTGGCATCTTATTAGGAGGATGTGGAAGTGAAGCAGACGCTGGCACCGTTAAGCCAGCATTACAGAAAGTTGCATATGTTGTTGCTGGTGTAGCCCAAAATGTGGGGGATGTATGGACAGTTGGAGAGGCGGCTCTGAGTGCACCTCAAGAGTTGGCCAAGCGTATCAACATAGGTTTATCACTCTATGCTGCATTTGGTCCATCAATCAAAGAGCACAATGGTAAAGCGATTCTAGATCAAGCTCCCTATGACCGTGGTTTAAAGCCTCCAGTCATTTACAACACAAATGGCATCAAAGCGCTAACTGGAATGGAGTTGCCATGTGCGCGAGTGATTGAAGATTGGGGGGACGGCAGTAACATCATCACCTGCCTAGACAGTAAAGATAACGATATTGGTCGGTTAGTTGTCGATGGTCAGTGGGGGAAAATCTGGGCCTCAATAGAAGGCGCTCAAATTGTGCAAGACTTTCAATTTGTGACAGACATTGAGTGGGTTGCTGACACCCTTGAAGACCACTCCCAGGTTGTCTTCACCGTTGATTTAGGCGGAATTATTCTCACGGGTGATGAGATTCCACAAGTCAGTGAATTATACGGCCGGATCATCAATCTAAAAGATGGCCAGCAAACAGAGAAGTTCGACGAGAAGTTTGAGTTCCAAAAGACTTAACTCACCCAGTTTTCGCGTGACGCTAAACTATTGTTATCCCCAATTCACCGGTGGCTGATATTGAGGGGGGATAATCTAAAGACAGTATCTAGGTGGTTAGCTGGACCCAATCCTATCGGCCATGTCTTTAAACGTTAAATTCAAGCTAGATAACAAAACCATTTTTTCGATATGTAGTGCATTTTCACCGTTAATCAGTCACTTGTTAGCCGGATATGAAGCTGACTTCCATGAAGAAGTTAGGATTCTCAGTGGCAAACCATTCCTCGTTCAGGGGCTGCAAGATGCATCAACTTAAACCAAATAGGAAGCCACCACTAAGCGATTTTCGGCCGGCTAACCCCAATCATTCTCCAGAATGATAACCAGAGATAGCCTGGCCAATACGAACAACCAATAGAGAGTTAACCATCCATGAAACATAAAACTAAATTTGCATTACTTGAATTAGCTAACTTATTCCTCATTCTCGGATATGCCCTTGTGTTCGCTTGGGTAGCGCTAAAGCTTTTCTGATGAGGAGATAACTAATGATATCGGTAAGAATCATTTTGCTACGTATAGTCGCAATAGCATTCCTCCTAGGCTTTATCCAACTATCGGTAAGGGCGGAGGTTGAGCCATCGGATGACACTACGAACTTCCTCAACACTTGTGCGGCTTTAGCTCAGTCAATCAGTGACTTGTCTGTAGGAGATGAGAGTGAGTTTTATGCTGAAGCACGAGTTGTACTTGCTGAGCAGGCAAGAGTCAGGCAGTTTGGATTTAAATCAGCTAGTTATATCAATGTAACAGCCGAGAGACTTATTAATGAGAATGCTCAATTCGATGAGAAAGCCTACACCAAAGAGCAATTAACCCGTTATTTCCAAGATGTAACCAGAGCCGCGACCAACATGACGTGTGAGAGTTATGTCGCTCGGTTTATCAACAAATAGAAAACCATTATGAAAACATCAATCAAAAGCCTCGCTGTCGGCTTAGCTATCGCTTGTTCGTTTGTTGGCTCATTTATAGTCAATGCTCAGGAGCCTGAACCATCAAAAGAGATCGGAGAATGCATTCTCTTAGCTGCGGCTTTGGGAATGGAGATAGATGATCAAACAGAATCAGACTCTTATGGCGTTATGGTGGGTGAGTTGGTCTATCTACACTACTACTTTGAAACGGGTCGGACATTAACCCAGTCATACAATGATAACCAGTACTATAAAGAGACGATCCAAGGGGCCATTAAAGTCGGTGCAGATATCTCTGCTCGTACATCTGAGGAGTTATTGCTCAAGATGTTTTATCAAGATATTAAATCAAATATTAATAGTACATGTTGGGACTTAGCCATTAAGACACACAAACAATTTTTGCCCGTAAATCGGAGTTAGTTATGGCTAGAGATTCTCGAGGTAATCTAATTGTAATGATGAAGTGTATTAGTTCAGACTAGATCTGACACATCATCTTGAAAAGATGAGAGTTACCCGTTTTGATAAAGGTGTCGAAACTTAATCAAAGCAAAAAGGTAACTCTCATGCTTCATACTAACAATCCCATCATTAAACACAAAGCTGGTTTACTCAATCTCGCTGAAGAATTGGGAAACGTGTCTAGAGCTTGTAAAGTCATGGGGCTTTCCCGTGATACTTTCTATCGCTATCAAGAGCTGGTTGAAAACGGCGGTGTTGAGTCGTTGATTAATCAGTCCAGAAGAACACCTAACCTCAAGAATCGTGTTGATGATGTAACTGAAAATGCCGTCTTAACACATGCTATCGCATTTCCTGCCCATGGGCAGTCTCGCTCTAGTAACGAGCTTCGAAAACAAGGGATATTTGTCTCCGCCAGTGGCGTGCGCTCCATTTGGTTACGGCATGGCTTAGAGAACTTCAAAAAGCGATTAAAAGCCCTCGAAGCCAAAGTCGAGCTAGAAGGGATAATCCTTTCGGATGAACAAGTTGCCGCCCTTGAGCGTAAGCAGCAAGACGATGAAGCATGTGGTGAAATTGAAACGCATCATCCAGGTTATCTCGGCTCACAAGATACCTTTTACGTTGGTAGTCTTAAGGGCGTAGGCAGGATTTATCAGCAAACCTTTGTCGATACTTACAGCAAAGTTGCTTTCGCGAAACTGTATACCACGAAAACCCCAATCACCTCGGCCGATTTACTCAACGACAGAGTATTACCGTTCTTTGAAACACAGGCGCTGCCCATGTTGCGCATTTTAACTGACAGAGGAACCGAATACTGTGGCAAAGTGGAACAGCACGACTATCAGCTGTATTTAGCAATTAACGATATAGAACACACTAAGACGAAGGCGCGACACCCGCAAACGAATGGGATCTGCGAACGGTTCCATAAAACTATTTTGAATGAGTTTTATCAGGTTACTTTCCGAAAAAAACTGTACGCTAACATGGAGGAACTACAAAAAGATCTGGACGAATGGCTGGCTTATTACAACAATGAACGAACCCATCAAGGTAAAATGTGCTGCGGCAGAACACCACTGGCCACATTAATAGATGGGAAACGGTTTTGGGCTGAAAAGAATTTAGCTCAAATCTAAGCTGACAGTAGCACCCTAAAAAATGGGTAACTGTCAGATCAGGTCTGAGCTAGTACAGATGAAGATTGTAGAGATGGACATCGCTAAGCAATTTCCCTCTCTACTTTGACCGCTTCATATGCAAGCAGTGACAGATTTAATGGTTAAGGAATCCGTGTTCACTCCCATTAACCTTCTGTCTTCCTCCTCTGTAACATACCTTATTCGAAGATGGTTAGTTAAACATCATTTCGGGGACATGCTCTGGCACTATAAGTTCACCAGCAGTGAGCTTAATAATCTCCTCGACACTCACGCCGGGGGCGCGTTCGAGTAGATGAAACTTGCCTTCTTTTATTTCGATAAAAGCTAGATCTGTCAGTACCTTTTTGATGCAGCCCTTACCCGTTAGCGGCAGAGTACACTCGGTTAATAGCTTAGACTCACCGTGCTTTGAGGCGTGGGTCATGGTCACAATAATATTGTCGGCGCCGGCGACAAGATCCATAGCGCCGCCCATGCCCTTAATTAATTTGCCCGGGATCATATAGGAGGCGATATTGCCCTGTGTATCGACCTCAAAGGCGCCTAATACGGTGAGGTCCACATGGCCGCCGCGGATCATGGCAAAGGACTCGGCCGAGTCGAAGATGGCGGCGCCCCTTGCCATAGTCACTGTCTGCTTGCCGGCATTGATTAAGTCGGCATCGACCTCTTCCATCGTCGGAAAAGGCCCCATCCCTAACAGACCGTTTTCGGATTGCAGCATCACTTCAATGCCTTCGGGAATATAGTTGGCCACCAGTGTGGGGATACCAATGCCAAGATTCACGTAATAGCCATCTTTGAGTTCTTGGGCGACGCGCTGGGCGAGTTGTTCTCTTGAAAGTGCCATAACCAAATCCTATTTGCTGGAGGGGCGGGTAGTCAGTTGCTCGATACGTTTCTCGAAGCTGCCTTGGATAAGCCTATCGACATAGATGCCGGGCGTATGGATTTCATTGGGATCTAATTGACCCGGTTCGACAATTTCCTCCACCTCCACCACGGTTATCTTGCCCGCGGTGGCGGCAAGGGGATTGAAGTTACGGGCGGTTTTGCGAAAGACTAAATTGCCGAAGGTGTCGGCCTTCCAGGCTTTGACTATGGCAAAGTCGCCTGTAATAGATTCTTCAAGAATGTAATGGCGACCATTGAATTCTTTGACTTCTTTACCTATTGCCACGTCAGTGCCATAGCCAGTCGCGGTATAAAAAGCCGGAATGCCCGCGCCCGCCGCACGCATTTTTTCCGCCAGCGTACCCTGCGGCGTGAGTTCGACTTCCAGTTCGCCAGACATCATCTGCGCTTCAAAGTTGGCATTTTCGCCCACATAGGAGGCGATCATTTTTTTGATCTGTTTATCGAGCAATAAGATCCCAAGTCCGTATTCCGTAGTGCCGCAGTTATTGGAGACGACGGTCAGGTTTTTGGTGCCCTTGTGTTTGATTTCTTTGATTAGATTTTCAGGAATACCGCAAAGGCCAAAGCCGCCCGCAATCACCGTCATCCCATCTTCGAGTCCCGCTAACGCATCGCTGTAGCTGGTAACCACCTTATTCAATCCAGACATGGAGTGCTCTCTTACGCTTGCTGAAAGTGTGGCGCTTACTATTACCCAATTTTTCGAACGCTCCTATGGTACTAAGGTGCCAAATAAAACCGCGGCCAATTGCCATATTCTAATGGCATTGAGTCTGGGGCGTTGGGGATATGCGCCCCGCCATGCCTGTGTTCAGGGCATGGATAAAGGACTGTGACTGGATTTTAAAGCATCGGGAGATAAGCAATATGGCGGTTGAACACTCAAGCTTAAAGGGTAAGGTAGGGCTGATCACCGGTTCCACCAGTGGAATTGGTTTAGCAACGGCCCATGTGCTGGCGGAGCAAGGTTGCCATCTTATCCTGCACGGCTTAATGCCCGAAGCCGAGGGGCAGCGCCTGGCGGCGGAGTTTGCCGAGCAATATCACATTCGCACTTTCTTCAGTAACGCCGATCTGCGGGATCCCGAGAGCATTCATGCCTTTATGGACGCGGGTGTTAAGGCTCTGGGCAGTATTGATATTTTGGTGAATAACGCCGGTATTCAACATACTGAAAATGTTGTTCATTTCCCGATTGATAAATGGAACGACATTATCGCCATTAACCTGTCCTCGGCCTTTCATACCATTCAACAAGCCGTGCCTGCGATGGCCGAAAAGCGTTGGGGCCGCATTATCAATATCGCCTCGGTGCATGGTTTAGTAGCCTCGGTCAACAAGGTGGCCTACTGTGCGGCTAAACACGGGATTGTCGGCTTAACCAAAGTCGTGGCTATCGAGTGCGCCGAGCAGGGGATTACCGTCAATGCTATTTGCCCTGGCTGGGTGGATACGCCGCTGATCAACAAGCAGATTGAGGCTATCGCCAGCAATAAGGGCTTAAGTTACGACGAGGCTAAGTATCAACTCGTCACGGCAAAACAACCCCTGCCAGAGATGCTCGACCCGCGTCAGATTGGTGAATTTGTACTGTTTTTATGTAGCAGCGCGGCGCGGGGGATTACCGGCGCATCGCTGGCCATGGACGGCGCCTGGACCGCGCAATAGGTTTGGTATTGACTGCGACAGTCCAACATTCATTTTCACTTGCTTGTTAAGATGTTAATAACAAAGGCGAACCTTATGGTTCGCCTTTTTGCATTGGCTTGGGATGGATATCGGGCGCGACTACTGACAGCAAATAGCGCATTATCCTGTAAATTCTCACCAATGCCCTGCATAGCACTATTCAGCGAAAGCCGTCTTAAATGATAAGATATGCGCCAGAATTTTTATGAGGTGAAAACTCACCTAGTGAAGACGTGGCAATTTTGACCTAACGCGCCGCGTGAAGAATGCGGTTATTCGATTTATTTATTTGATTATGTTAGGTGTATTTCTATTCTGTCGTCCTAAATGGGGCGTACACCCTTATAGATTTGAGCATTACTGGAGACAAAACTCATGACAAACGCGAATGTGGATGCCACGCAGTTAACGACTAAGCCATCACAAGATGGTTTTTATATGCCCGCCGAATGGGCGGCGCAGCAAGCCGTATGGATGATTTGGCCATATCGTCCTGATAACTGGCGCTCTGCAGGTGCTTATGCTCAAGCAACCTTTGCTAAGGTGGCCGATGCCATTGGTGGTGCAACTCCCGTTTATATGGGTGTACCTCAGGCCTTTTTAGCCGAAGCGCAAAAAGTGATGCCTTCCCACGTGACTCTGGTCGAAATCGACAGCAACGACTGCTGGGCTCGCGACACTGGACCTACTGTGGTGGTTAATGCCAAGGGCGAATGCCGTGGCGTGGATTGGGGCTTTAATGCTTGGGGTGGTCACAACGGTGGTCTGTATTTCCCATGGGATAAGGACGAACAGGTTGCCGCACAAATGCTCAAGCAACATGGTTTTGCCCGTTATAGTGCACCGTTGATCCTCGAAGGTGGTTCTATCCATGTCGATGGTGAAGGCACCTGTATGACTACGGCCGAATGTTTACTGAACGCCAACCGTAACCCTGACCTGACGAAAGAGCAGATCGAAGCCTTACTGCGTGACTATTTGAATGTTAAGCAGTTTATCTGGTTGGAAGAGGGCGTTTATATGGACGAAACCGACGGCCATATCGACAACATGTGCTGTTTTGCGCGTCCAGGTGAAGTGATCCTGCACTGGACTGACGATGAAACCGATCCACAATACCCACGCTCGAAGGCCGCGCTGGATGTGTTGCAAAACACAGTTGACGCCCAAGGCCGTAAGTTAAAAATTCACCTGCTGCCACAACCGGGTCCGCTGTATTGCACCGAAGAAGAATCAAAAGGCGTAACAGAAGGCACTGGCGTACCGCGCACTGCGGGCGAGCGCTTAGCGGGCTCTTATGTGAACTTTTTAATCACTAACGACCGCATCGTATTCCCACTGCTTGACCCAGCCACCGACGATATCGCTGCGCAAAAACTGCAGGACATTTTCCCTGAGCACAAGATTGTGGGTGTGCCCGCGCGGGAGATTTTATTAGGTGGCGGCAATATCCACTGTATTACCCAGCAGATCCCTTCTGGAAAGTAAGTACACCAAGGAGAACAGTATGACGCTTGATGTCACTGTTATTGCACCACAATTGGTTTTCTGCGGGAGGGCGTAAGATGTTTGAAGTAACTGAAGTTTCCATTGCCGAGCTGCGTGAAGCACTCGAATCTGGCCGCACGACTGCGGTTGAGTTGGTGAAATCCTATTTGGCTCGAGTGGCGGCTTACGATGGCCCTGCCACTGAGACTAAGTTGAATGCGTTAGTGGTGCACAATCCCGATGCGCTCAAAGAAGCCGAGGCTTCCGATGCGCGCCGTGCCCGTGGCGAAACCTTAAGCCCGCTCGATGGTATTCCTTACACCGCTAAGGACAGCTATTTAGTGAAGGGACTGACGGCGGCATCAGGCAGCCCTGCATTTAAAGATTTAGTGGCCCAGTACGATGCCTTCGCCGTCGAGCGCCTACGCGCTGCGGGTGCTATTTGCTTAGGCAAAACCAATATGCCACCCATGGCGAATGGCGGCATGCAGCGTGGTCACTATGGCCGCGCCGAAAGCCCCTACAATGCGAACTATCTGACGGCGCCCTTTGCTTCGGGCTCTTCCAACGGTGCGGGCACTGGAACGGCGGCAAGCTACTCGGCGTTCGGTCTTGCCGAAGAGACTTGGTCGAGTGGCCGTGGCCCTGCGTCCAACAACGGTTTGTGTGCCTATACACCGTCTCGCGGCGTGATTTCGGTGCGCGGCAACTGGCCATTAACTCCAACCATGGATGTGGTCGTGCCTTATACCCGCACTATGGCGGATATGCTCGAAGTGCTCGATGTAATTGTGGCCGATGACCCTATCACCCGTGGCGATCTCTGGCGTCTGCAACCTTGGGTTCAAATCCCTAAAGCTTCTAGCGTTCGCCCAGAATCCTATCTGGCGCTCGCCGCTAGCGCCGACACCCTGAAGGGGAAGCGTTTTGGCGTACCACGCATGTACATCAACAAAGATGAACTTGCAGGAACCAGCGAAAACCCAGGTATCGGTGGACCAACGGGACAACGCATCCATACTCGCCAATCGGTGATCGATTTGTGGGAAGCGGCGCGTAAAGCCTTGGAAGCCTCTGGTGCGGAAGTGATTGAAGTCGATTTTCCGCTGGTATCAAATTGCGAAGGTGATCGCCCCGGCGCGCCGACCGTGTTTAACCGTGGCATAGTCACGCCGCAATTCCTCCATGATGAATTATGGGAACTGTCGGGTTGGGCGTTCGATGAATTCCTGCGGGCGAACAACGACCCTAAACTCAACAAGCTTGAAGATGTGGTGGGACATTTGATATTCCCCCATGATCTCGGCACCTTGCCAAACCGTGAGGGTGACTTAGCGGCGGGCATGGAAGAGTATGTCAACATGGCCAAACGCGGCCTGAAATCCTATGACCAGATCGACAGTATTCCCGATGGTCTGCGTGGTTTAGAGAAGACCCGTAAGCTGGATCTCGAAGACTGGATGGACGGACTTAAGCTTGATGCCGTGCTGTTCCCAACCGTGGCCGATGTCGGCCCCGCCGATGCCCATGTGAATCCGGCCTCAGCCGATATCGCTTGGAGCAACGGGGTTTGGGTAGCAAACGGTAACCTTGCGATTCGCCATTTAGGCGTGCCGACTGTGACTGTGCCTATGGGCGTGATGGCCGATATTGGCATGCCAGTGGGATTAACCTTCGCGGGCCGTGCCTACGATGATAACAATCTGCTGAAGTTTGCTGGCGCGTTCGAGTCAACGGGCAATAAGCGTATGGTTCCGCCGCGTACACCGCCGCTGAGTCAATAAGCTTTACGCCGTAAGACTGAGAAATACAAAACGGGATGGGTAACAATACCCATCCCGTTTTTTTCGCGTTAATCTCTCATGCGTTATTTATCAAACCTATTCCAGCGTTAGGATTCTACATTTAACTATGTACCGCACTATCGAACTCACGCCTTTTGGTGTACTCAGAGCTAAGGGTAAGTCCAAAGTTTGGCAAACCTCACTGCCAATTCCCTACCTCGGGGGAGACTTTCAGCTGGTTATTCATGGTGATGTTAATGGGCCTTCGGCCAGTCAACGCACGGCTCTCACACTACTCATTGAGCCAAGCGAGGCGCTGCGCGATGAAATAGCGACTAAAGTGGTCGAGTTTATTCATGCATGTAATATCGTGCCAGCTGAGTTCAAGGTTGATGTTGCCACTGTATGGTCATTGCTCACACCTGAGCTGATTGAGGTTCACACTAGTCACGAGTACGCCTATGGTGCGTGCGAATTGGGAAATAACGCTATATCAATTGGTTACCTTACACCTTGGACGAATGAACAATTAATCCAAGTGCCATTTTTAAATGGGAAAATTGGTGTGATTTATAGCGAGTAAGTTTGGCTATAGCTGTATTTTTTAATGATGGTCTCCCGCTAATTGCGACTTAAAAAATAAGCACCTACAAGCATATCTTGGGTGTAGGTGCTTCGAGGGAGAGTTTGAATAGGCGAGCTAGCGAGTAGCTGCGGTTACGGGCTCTGCTAAAAATGCGGCAATCATGCGGTAGGTCGTAAGGCATTCTTGCGAAACCAAATCCTGCAGCAGCATATAGGCGTGGATCATGTCTTCAAATTGATGGTGCTGCACCTGCACGCCAGCCGCCGTTAAGGCGTTGGCATAGGCAATGCCTTCATCCCGCAGAGGGTCGCAGCCCGCGGTAAATATCAAGGTGCTGGGCAGTTTGGCGTTGAACTCGCCATGTAAGGGGGAAGCTTGTTTGACTCGCTCGGCATCCTTAGCCATCTCTTGAAAATATTGCTCGAAGTACCATTGCACCCTCGGGGTTTCGAGCAAGAAACCCGCACCATTACTCTGATAGGAAGCGCTCGCCATAGTGTAATCCACGCTGGGATACACCAAGATCTGTTTGCTGATGTTAAGTGTGTTGTCACTCAGGCTGCGTTGGCTAAGGCTAGTGCATAGCGCGCCACCGGCACTGTCACCCATGATGCTCACCCCTTGTTGGTATTGCACCTCAGTCAGCACGCTTTGATAGTGACGCAGGGCATATTCGCAGTCTTCAAGTCCCGCCGGATAGGGATGTTCGGGCGCGAGGCGATACTCAACACTGATCACCACACATTGAGCGATACTGGCCAGGTGACGACAGATAGGGTCGTATAGCTCCACATTGCCGCACATATGGCCTCCGCCGTGAAAATGTAATACCACGGGCAGCGCTGTGCTGGGCGCAGGGCTATAAACACGGCAGCCAATTTCCCTGTCGCCATGCTGCGCATCCTTAACTTGCCATGCCTTATCGGCGATATAACTCACCTCAGGCTTAGCACTCATCAGGGCCGCGAGTTTGTTCAAGTTTTCCCGCAGCAGTTGTGGGCTGTATTGAATGTTCTGCTGTTTCGCGAGAGCGATATTCTGATTCGCTAACTCAAGAAAATCCGTCAGCTTTGCTGAAGCGGTACCGCGTGGGGAAACTTGCATGCTTACTCCTTAGCTTGTCCGGTTTCGGGGAGAAAATAGCTGCCAACAAACACTGTTGCGCTTAATAGGGTGATCAGCACAAACGAGGCGAAGTAACTGCCTTGGTTGATATCCACGAGCTTGCCAAACAGCCATAGCACTAAGGTCGAAATCAGATAGCTGATGGACCAAAACAGGCTAAAAATCACCGTGATTTTTTGACTGGTCATCTTAGGTAACTCGTGGGGAATCGAGACTAAAGCGGTGACGGGTAAAAAGATGCAAAAGCCTAAGACGATAGCGCACAGGGTTTGCAGCCAAGGCGCCGAGCCGAAGGAGAGCCCTAACACGGTTAAGAAAATAAGCAGGCCGCTGAGGCGAATAATCGGCAGGCGCAGGGGCTGTTTACGGCTGTAGAGTATCCCCGCTATGGTGCCGACAATCCCAAAACCAATCACCCACTTACTCTGGCTGATGCCCGCCTGCGGATAAAAGGTGAATAGGCAAATATAAAAGGATAATAATCCCGAGTAGGTGAGGGCATAGGCCCAGTTAAAGCCGTCTTTTAAGCCATCGAGATAGGAGTATGAGTGGGTGTTATCTTGTTGTGCATTGGCTTGATGGCTAGGGGCTTGTTCAAACTTCACCAATAACCACAGTAGCGCCAGTACCAGACTGGCCAGGGAAAACACCAACAGGCTTTGTTGCCAACCGCCGCTGATGGCGTTGATGCTCGGCATACCCCAAAGCACGATAGCCGTGCCCACATTAAAGGCCACCGCGTTTAATCCATTGATCACAGGGCGTTCTTCCGGGGCGAACCAGTGCATCACAATCGGGTTGAAATAGACAATCATAAAGGCGCCGCCCAGTCCCATTAAAAAGCGGCTCACCAGCAGTAACTCATAGTTTGGGGCGAAGGGTGTCATGATGCCCGTGACTATCAATAATGCAGCGACTAAAAACGCATACTTCACCCCAAATTTGAGGGTGAGATAGGCCGCAGCAAAGGTGCCGACAATTTTGGCTAAGGTGACAGCGCCGCTCAGTAAACTGGCGGAGGCATAACTCTCGATATGCATCGAGGCCATGATGTTATTCATACTCGCGGTGCCGCCGACCCATGCCATTGCAAATAAGACGTAACTGGTAAAAACCAAGCCTTCTACGAGATATTTATGGGTAATTTTTATCGGCATAGTTGTTTAAAACCTCGAGTCAATATTGGCCGTAGGTTAGCCGATGGGGGGGGATAAATAAGTACTACCTTAGTGCACCGTGCTGTTATCAAGTGTTTAACAATTTGTTTGTCTAGTGTAGTTTGGCTGGGTGTATACAGGTTGATTGGGGAATATCTTGCTGGCGTGGTTGTCTGTTGATACTTGGTGGATCAGCGTTATATCGATTACCTATTTGGCTGTGCTGTTTATTGTCGCCCAGTGGGGGCAAAATCAGGCGATAGATCAATGGCGTAAACGGCCTTGGGTGTACAGCTTATCCTTGGGAGTATGTTGCACTTCGTGGGCGTTTTACGGCACGGTTGGGCAAGCGGCTACCACGGGCGCTTGGTTAGCGCCCATCTACATAGGTTCGATAATCTGCCTAGTATTGGCGTGGCCTATGTTGATGCGCACATTGCAGATCATCAAAAACCAAAACCTGACCTCGATTGCCGACTTTATCGCCTGCCGCTTCGACCGCTCGCCTAAAATTGCCGCCAGCGTTGCCATGGTGTCGCTCTTTGGCACTATTCCCTATATCGCGCTGCAACTGAGGGCGATAAGCACCAGCTTTGACCTCTTAACTGGTACCTTTCAGTCAGGGATCAGCACGGCATTTATCGTTACTATCGTGTTGATTATCTTTAGTATCTTATTCGGTACTCGGCAGCTTTCGGCCAGTAAACAAAATCAAGGCTTGGTACTGGCGATTGCCTTTAGCTCAATCGTAAAGCTGTTTGCGCTCACCACGGTTGGGTTGTTCGCGACTTTCTATGTGTTTGATGGTTTTAGTGATTTGCTCGCTCGAGGTCAGCATTTACCGCCGAGTTCTGAGGGGAATTCACTCTATTTTGTGCTGTCACAAATTCTGCTGGGCGCCATTACCATCTATGCGCTGCCTCAGGAATTCCACATGATGATGATTGAAAATCATCATGCCAAAGAGTTAAAAGCCGCCCGTTGGATGGTGCCACTATATCTGCTGTTGATTAATGCCTTTGTATTGCCTATCGCGCTTGCGGGGCAGATTAGCTTTCCCGGTGGCAGTGTCGATGCCGACACCTATGTGCTGACTTTACCACTCTTCTATCAGCAGGCTTGGCTTGGGGTCTTGGTGTATATTGGCGGCCTTGCGGCGGCAACGGCCATGGTCATTGTGGCGGCGATTGTACTCAGCACCATGATTTCGACCGAGATTTTGACTCCATTGCTGCTGAGATTACCGAAATTTAGCTCGCAGCAGACGCCGCAGCTCGCGGGGATATTGCTCAATTTACGGCGGATATCAATAGCGGCGATTCTGCTATCGGCCTTTGCCTTCGAGCGTTATATCGATCAGCAGAATCACTTGGCCAGCATTGGCTTGTTATCCTTTGTGCTGTTGTCGCAGTTTTTTCCCGCCGCCGTGGGCGCGCTCTATTGGCGCCGCGCCACCACCCAAGGTGCCTTTTGGGGCATGTTGATGGGCAGTTTAGTCTGGCTCTATACCTTGCTGTTGCCCGCGACCTTTCCCGATGCACTCTGGGTCACCCAAGGCTTGTTGAATATTTCATGGTTAACTCCAACCGCGCTATTTGGCCTGACGGGGCTGGATAATATCAGCCACGGCCTACTGTATAGTTTGCTCGCGAACATCGGTTGTTTTGTGCTGATTTCGTTGCTGAAAGAGCAAAGTGTGGGGGAAGTGCTTCAAGCCGATGTGTTTGTAAACCGTAAGCAGGTGGCGCTGGAAAGGCACCTCTCGGTTGAGGATCTGGCGAGCCTATTACACCGCTTTATCAATAAGGAAGAAGCCGATGCCTTGCAGGCTAGGGCGAAAGTACTTGGTTCTGAATTGCAATTAGCCACACGGCGCGAGGAGCTGGTGGATTACACCCGCCTGAAGCTGTCGGGGGTGCTAGGGTCTGCCTCGACGCGGATGGTGATGAATGCCGCCTCACGCTCGCAGCAAGTGCCGCTGGAGGATGTGGTCAGCATAGTCGATGAGGCCAACCAGATCTTCGAGTTTAACCGCGAGCTGCTGCAATCAGGGGTCGAAAACATCGAGCAGGGGATCAGCGTGGTCGATGCCGATATGCGCCTAGTTGCATGGAACAAACGCTATATTGAATTGCTTGATTATCCTAAAGATTACGTTAAAGCAGGCATACCGATAGAGACGCTGCTGAGGTTTAATATCGAGCGCGGCATTATTGTGGGCGATGAGGCCCATGAGCTGGTGGAAAAGCGCCTTGCCCATATGCGTAGCGGTAGCCCACATCATTTTCTGCGCACTATGCTTGATGGCAAGGTGCTGGAGATCCGTGGACAAGCCATGCCGGGTGGCGGCTTTGTCAGCACATTTACCGATATTACCGCCCATATTCAGGCCGAAAAAGCCCTACAACTGGCTAACGAAACCCTTGAAAAGCGTGTCGAAAGTCGCACAAGGGAACTCGCGAAAGCCAAGGCCGAAGCCGAGGCGGCTAATAGCAGTAAGACACGCTTCTTAGCGGCGGCGAGCCACGATTTAATGCAGCCCTTTAACGCGCTCACTCTGTTTACCGAGATGCTCAAACAGCGGGTGACGTCGACCGAACTCAAGGATCTCGCCACCCATATTGAAGCCTCCCTAAATGTGGTGGAGAGCCTGTTATCCGATCTGGTGGAAATCTCCCGCCTCGATAGCAGCAGCCTTAAAACCGAGCAGAGCCAGTTTGCGCTCAATGACTTACTCTCGACCTTAGTGAATGAGTTTAAAGTGCTTTCTGCCGAGCAGGGAATAGATTTTTCCTATCAGTTTTCCTCTTGCCTAGTGCAGAGCGACCAACGTTTGCTGCGACGGATTATTCAAAACTTCCTCTCCAATGCGTTCCATTATTCCCCAGCTGGCGCGGTGAATCGGCAAACGCCGCTGTCGCTCAATGCCAGCGCGGCTTTGCCTAAGCTATCACAAGCCGATTTTGTGCCTAAGGTGCTGCTGGGTGTGAGGCGACTCGAACATAGTCTGCTTATCCAAGTGTGGGACAATGGCCCGGGCATTCCTCAAGATAAACAGCAGGCGATTTTCGGCGAGTTTGAGCGCCTCGAACAAACGCGGGAGATCCCAGGGCTTGGGCTGGGACTAGCGATTTGCGATCGCATCGCTAAGTTACTCGGGCTTAAGATTGCGTTGCACTCCGTGGTGGGTAAGGGCACCTGTTTTAGTGTTGAAGTGCCGCGCGTATTCGCCCAGGCTAAACCCAGTAATCCCAGTAATCCCAGTAATCTGGTTAAGCTACGCAGCGAAGAGGAAGGCGTAAACGATAGCTTTAATATCAGCGTGTTAGTCATAGATAACGATGAGTTAATGCTAAAGGCCATCTCCTCATTACTGTTAGGCTGGGGCTGCCATGTACTCACTGCACGGGATAAAGCCAGTGCCGAGCAGCAACTGGCGCAGCAGGTGTTGCCTAAACTTATCATTGCCGATTACCACTTGGATGATGACCAAAACGGTGTCGATCTGGTGCAAAGCTTGCTTACTCATCCTGTGTTTAGCCGTCAGCGTCCGACCTGCATTATCTGCTCGGCAGATCCGTCTGAATCCGTGCGACAACACACCAGCAGTGCACAGTTCAGTTTTGTGCGTAAACCCGTTAAAGCCACCGCCTTAAAACGATTAATTAAGCAATTGTCTTAACTCTGCACTATCGTGGTTCTGGCATTAATAAATGCGGATAAAAAAAACAGTGGCTTAGTGCCACTGTTTTTCTTTAGGTTTGAATTCTGGAGCCTAGGTTAGTTAGGCGCTGATCGGCGGTTTATCGTTGCTGGTTATCATCAACTGTTGGAAGACTAAGCCTGCCTGAGTGCGGTTGTAGACTTCGAGTTTAACCAGTATCGCCGACACGTGTTTTTTAACCGTGGTCTCTTTAATATCAAGATCATAGGCGATCTGCTTGTTTAAGCGTCCATTGGCAATGCTGGCCAGCACTGTGTACTGCTGCGGGGTTAATTGCGCCAGTTGCTTCGCTAAACGTTGATGCTCGGCAGCGGTTTGCTGATCGACATTGATATCCGTGTGTTCCGGTAGCCAGACTTCCCCTTCGAGCACAGTAGCAATCGCGGTGGAGATCTGGGTTAAGCTGGCGGATTTGGGGATAAACGCACTGGCGCCAAAGTTAATGGCCTTACGGATAATCTCGGGCTGATCATCGGAGGACACCATGATCACCGCGATATCAGGAAAATGATTCTGTAGTAGGGTTAAGCCGGTAAAGCCCTCATTGCCAGGCATATGCAAATCGAGAAAGATCAGTTCAATATCAGGATTATTCTCAACGAGCGTAATTAATTCTTGAAAGTTTTCCGCTTCCAATACTTCCGCTGTATTCACATTCTTGAGAACAGCTTGCGTTAAGGCTGTACGAAATAATGGATGATCATCAGCAATGGCGACTTTTATCTGAGACATAATCCGTTCCCTTTATTTTTTAACCCAGTTTAATCCTATTGGAAATTAATGCTAGATAATATTTAAATCCGTTAAATTAATAACCGACTCATGGGAGTCGGTTATTATTATGCGTCAATAACATTATATTCTAGAAATTATAGCCAACGGTGAGAGAGATAGTCTCTGGATCGCCATAATAACCAATTAATGTATTGTCACCACCTAAACCTGGAATATATCCGCCATTACCATCTGGGGTGACGAAGGCGTAGTTACCGACCAGATATTCTTCGTTAGTGACGTTTTTCCAATGCAGACCCGCTTGCCAGTGACCGTCGTTGCTGTACCAGTTCAAGCCGAGGTTTAACAGGCCATAGCCGTCTTGGCTCAACAGGTTATTTACTACGGCTAAGTCGTAGTCGCTGCGATAGTAGTAGTTACCATTGGCCACAAAGCTGCCGATATCCGTGTCGATATTGTAGCTAAATCCAACGTTTGCCGTGGTATCAGGGGTGTTGGTGATAGTGTAAGTGTCGCTGATATCGATGCGGTTTCCATCGCTATCGTAGGAGATCACTTCCTCGAAGCTGGCATCGATTAAGCCCAGAGTCGCGAACAGATTCAATGACTCAGTCGCGGCGTATTCCACTTCGAGTTCTAGACCCGTGGCCGTCGATTTACCAATGTTGCCTAGACGTTGGTTAAGATCGGACGCGTTTTCACCGGGTAATACGGTCACGAACTGTCTGTCTTTATGGTCTAAGTAGAAGGCGGTTGCGTTAACTCGCAGCCTGTCAAACCATTCACTCTTCATACCCAGTTCATAGGAGTCAACGACTTCTGGGTCTACTGCGGGTTCTGGTCCCGTTGCCCTTGGGTTAAAGGTGCCCGACTTGAAGCCCTGTGAATAGCTGGTAAAGAGCATCATATCGTCGCTGAGTTGGTACTCTAAACCTAAGCGTGGATTGAGTTTCGACCAGGTTTCCTCATCATCTAACACCTTAGGAATACTGGCGTTGATGGCATCTTCATCGCGAACATATCCTGGGATCCAACCTGTTTCGGGATAAAGCGTCGTAAACATGATGCCGTTATAGACAGTGGCATCCTTCGTTTCGCGGGTATAACGCAAACCTGCGGTCATCGACAATTTATCCGTGATGTCGTAAGAGCCCTGAGCGTAGGCGGCATAGCTTTCACTGTTGTTGCAACCACGAACTTCACGAGTAAGACCACCATAAGCTTTGTAATATTCATACAGGATGGAATCGAACATCCCGCAGGAATCGCCTTTAAAGTAATAAAGGCCTGATACGAGTTTCAAATTATCGCCGTCGTAGTTAGCTTGGAATTCCTGACTAAATTGCTCGTCATCGTAGATGGCTGGAACGTCCAAAATACGCAGGCTGGTGTTGTCAAAGTCGATGTTGGTGGGCGAATAGCTTTCGCGGGATGAGGTCACGGATTTCAGTGTCCAATCATCGTTCAAGCCGTATTCAATGGTCAGCCCCCAACCTTCGGTTTCCACTTTGTTCCAGGTTGGCATACTGGTGTAAGAGTCGTATTTGCTGTCTGGTACTGGGGCATCGGTCAGGACACTGGGGAGCATGCGGTAGCCCCCCTTTGAATTCGACTCATCTGTGGTTTTATCGTAGTTGAGGCGCATAAACAGATCGTCGGTTGGCGTGTATTCTAAGCTCACACGGCCCGCCATAACATCTTTGTTATAGTTTTCAGTATCTTGATCTGGTAATGCTGAGGTGATGAAGTCACCATAACCATCGCGATTTAAGCTTGCGAAGGCGCCACCAATATACAGCTTGTTATCAATTAAAGGTAATTGACCTGCTATTTTGTAGTCTTGCTGGTTGTAGCTGCCGATGGTGGCATTGAGGTTTAACTCAGCGTCACCGCTCATCTTCTTGGTCACGTATTTGACCGCGCCGCCGATGGTATTTTTACCATAGAGGGTGCCCTGTGGGCCACGCAGTACTTCGATACGTTGCACATCGAGGATATCGAGCACCGCGCCCTGTGGGCGGGCGATATACACATCGTCGATATAGATACCGACGCCGGGCTCATAGCCCCAGAGCGGATCTTCTTGGCCGACACCGCGAATAAAGGCCGTGAGGGTAGAGTTAGTGCCGCGACTGGATTGCAGCGTGGTGTTGGGTGAAAATTGCTGGATTTCAGTCATCACGCTGATGCCATTTTCCGCTAAATCGTCAGCACTGACCGAGGTCACTGCAACGGGTACGTTTTGCAGGCTCTCAATGGACTTACGAGCGGTGACTTCAATGCGTTCTAAGGTGGCTTGCTTCTCCCCGGTGCTATTTTCATCCTCGGCAACAGCATATTGTGCTGCCAATGCAGATGAGATAGCTAAAGCAATGCAACTCATTTTGATAGTATTCTGTTTCATACAGATTTCCCGTTGTAGTATTTATTTTTTAAAGGTTGGTACTTACTACTATTTTTCTGATTCACATTGACTCTATAGTAATTATTTAAAATTTAAATCGGTACTATAGTAGTATGTGTTTTTAACTCATTGTTTTTATTTTTATACCGATACGTTGAATATCGATACTCAGGGTTTATTTATTATTAAACCCTATATTCCCCAAAGATTGATTATTTCTGGCATGCTGCTGATAGGTGCTTTTAGTAAAAAGTCTCCCGTGTTCCCGCCATTTTTAATATCTGGATTAACGGCAATGCCATGGCCCATATTATTTATTTCGACTAACGAAATAAGGTTATTGCCACTCGTATCGGACCAAGTGCTAACACTATAGTCGGCATATTGTTCGACTCTTGGTGTTTTATTCGCTTGGGTCAGTGCGACCCACTGGGCCGAGAGTTGTTTGGCATTTTCAGGATTCACCACCACATCATTTTGCCCTGTCCACACGGTTAAGGCGGGCCAGTGTTGTTGGTTCGGATGCACCTGTTTGGCAAAACTCACTAATTCTTCAACAGACTCTGCTGGGCCCTTTTTCATGCAGGAAATGGCTTTGGTCAGGTTGTCAGCGCAGGGGTAAGGCAGGCCTGCGATCACCGCGCCTGCGGTGAATAAATCGGGATAATTCACCAGTGCGGCACTGGCCATGGCGCCACCGGCGGACAGGCCAATCACATAGACGCGCTTCGCGCCGGATTGGGATTGGGCTTTGGCTATCATGTTTTTCAGCGATAGCATCTCGCCGCTATCCACCTGAGTATCCTGCGCTGAAAACCAGTTATAACAACGCTTTACATTGTTCTCAAAACTCTGTTGTGGCACCAGTAAGCTAAACTTTTTCTCTTGGGCAAGGGCGGTTAAACCGCTATTGTTGGCCAGTTCCACGCCATCCTGCACACAGCCGTGCAGTAGCACTACGAGCGCATCTTGGCTTGGGCCTTCGGGCGATAAATAGGAGGCGGTTAACTCACCGGGATTGGCGCCAAATTCGCTAAATGCCTGATATTCACTCTGGGCATAGGCTGGGGTGAATAACAGTGCGCTGAGGCAAGTGGCAATGAGTGTCAATTTGCGCATAGGAGTGCTTCCAAGTCCATGATAGTGAGAACTTGCTGAATTTTACGGCGCCTGACAATGGCACTTTAGTTCCAGAGCCTGATGCTGCCCTGCCCTGCGCTGGTTGGTGCGCTGTAGCGAATGCCAATAAGGTTGAGGCAATAACCCATCGCAAACGAAGCAGGACTCGTTTGCGGGAATTGTTACGGCCGTGATCTTTGTTTCAAACTTCTACACAGATATTTGCAAATCTTTACCTGATATCGACATTTCCTTCGTCTACTGCGCTGAGCTAACTCTATATACTGACTGCACTATTTTTCCTCCCGCAAGATATACGCTTGCGCCCATTGGCATTGATGGACACCCAGATTCAGATGAAAAAATCCTCAAAGCGTAAACTGATATTGATCTTAAGCGGCTTAGTCCTCCTCGGGGGCGGCGCTTATTTTCTGCTGCATAAACCCGAGGCTGCCCCAAGCTATGTGACTGAACCCGTTAAGCGCGGCGACATTGAAAACTCGGTGCTCGCTAATGGCATGTTGCAGGCCTCCAAGTTGGTGAGTGTGGGCGCGCAAGTCTCGGGGCAAATTCAGAGTCTGCCTGTGGATCTTGGCCAAGAGGTGAAAAAGGGCGACCTTATCGCGCAAATCGACAGCCTTGCCCAGCAAAACAACCTGCAAAATGCGCTGGCTTCCCTTAAAAGTATCAATGCCCAGTACCGCGCTAAGCAGGCGCAAATTCGTCAGGCAAAACTCGAATATACCCGTCAGCAGGAAATGCTCGCCGATAAGGCCAGCTCCCGCGCAGACTTTGAAGCCGCCGAAGCCACGCTGACGGTTTATCAAGCCGAGCTTGAGCAGTTACAGGCGCAAAAACAACAAGCTGAGATTAATGTCGACAGTGCCAGAATCGATTTAGGTTATACCAAGATCACCGCGCCGATGGATGGCACGGTCGTTTACTCTGCGGTTGAAGTGGGTCAAACCGTTAACGCCAATCAAACTACGCCAACCATAGTCGAGATGGCGCAGCTCGATACCATGACGGTCAAGGCACAGATCTCCGAGGCGGATATAGTTAATGTGCATCCGGGGCAGGCGGTGTACTTTACGATTCTAGGTCGTCCCAACCATCCATATCTCGGCACCCTAAGGGCGATTGAACCCGGTCCCACCTCCATGGATGGTGATGATAGCAATATGAGTTCCAGCGATTCAGACGCCATTTATTACCATGGCCTGTTCGATGTCGAAAACCCCGACCGTACCCTACGCATTGGGATGACGGCGCAGATTTCGATTGTGCTTGCCAAGTCTGATGATGCGCTGTTAGTACCATCGCAAGTGCTGAGGGTAAAACCAAGGGATAAAGCGGCTCCGCCAGCGGAAGGCAAGTCCCGTGGGCCGCAATATCAAGTGCCTGTATTGGTGAATAACCAAGTGCAATATGTGGATGTAACTGTTGGTATTAATAACAAAATCAATGCCGAAATCCTGTCTGGCCTGAACGAAGGAGACCAAGTGGTGCTCGGAATGCCCGCCGACGGCTCGACCATGAAGTTCCGTGGCCCACCAATGAGGTTTTAAGCGTGACTAAGCCATTACTGGAAGTGTCAGCTTGCTACCGCAGTTTTCAGGCGGGTGAGCAACAACTGACTGTACTCAAAGATGTTAATCTTTCCATCGCCCGTGGTGAGATGGTCGCGATTGTCGGCGCCTCGGGTTCGGGTAAGTCGACCCTGATGAATATCTTGGGCTGTTTAGATAAACCCTCAAAGGGCGCGTACTTTATCGATGGCCAAGATACCTCGCAGATGGATGTGGATGAACTGGCAAAGCTGAGGCGCGAGCATTTTGGCTTTATTTTCCAGCGATATCATTTGCTTGGCGATCTGAATGCCGTGGGTAACGTCGAAGTGCCCGCCGTGTATGCGGGGAAAGATCGTCTCGAGCGTCGGGAGCGCGCAGAAAGCTTGTTATCGCGCTTGGGTTTAGGTGAGCGTCTCGATCATAAGCCGAATCAGCTCAGTGGCGGCCAGCAGCAGAGGGTGAGTGTGGCGCGGGCGCTGATGAATGGCGGTGATGTGATCCTTGCCGACGAACCGACGGGCGCTTTAGATAGTCACAGCGGCGAAGAAATGATGCGGTTATTACAGGAACTGCACCGCGAAGGCCACACCATTATCATCGTGACCCACGATATGCATGTGGCGCAGCATGCCGACCGTATTATTGAGATTAAGGACGGGGTGATTATCAGCGATGAGCCTAATCCCGCCTCAAACGTTGCTGCTGCGCCTAAGACTGAAGTGATCCCCGCCAAGACTAAGGTGCGCGCCCGCGTGGCGGCATGGGACAGATATGCCGAAGCCCTGAAAATGGCGCTGCTGGCGATGTCGACCCATAGATTGCGCACCTTTTTAACTATGCTCGGGATTATTATCGGTATCGCTTCAGTCGTGTCTGTGGTGGCGCTGGGTGAAGGCTCGCAGCGGGAAATCTTAAAGAGCATTAGTTCGATGGGCACCAATACCATAGACATTCGCCCCGGCTCAGGCTTTGGTGATAGGCGCTCGGCAAAGGTACGAACTTTGACTGCAAGCGATGCTAATGCACTGAAAAACTTACCCTATGTCGATAGCGTCACCCCGAGCATTGGTTCGAGTGCGACGGTGCGTTATGGCAATAAGGCGGTGACGGCGACTGTGAATGGTGTGGGGCCAGAGTTCTTCCGGGTTAGAGGCTATGAGCTCGCCCAAGGGCAGTTTTGGGACGATGACAGTGTTAATGCGTTAGCCCAAGATGCGGTGATCGACGAGAACACCCGTAAACAGCTGTTCCCTAACAGTAGCGGCGTCATGGGCTCTGCCATCGGGGAAGTCATCTTTCTCGGGGATTTGCCGGTGCGGATTATTGGTGTCACTCAGCCTAAGGAAAGCGCCTTTGGTAACAGTGATGCCCTCAATGTGTGGGTGCCTTACACCACGGTATCAGGCCGAATGGTAGGCAAGAAATACTTAGATGGGATTACCGTGCGGCTCGATGAATCCGTACCGAGCAATGCGGCGGAGCAGGGCATTATTAGCCTGCTGAAGATGCGCCACGGTACACAGGATTTCTTCACCATTAACACGGATACCATTCGCCAGAATATCGAGAAAACCACCGCGACCATGACGCTATTAATCTCGGCTATTGCGGTGATTTCCCTCGTGGTGGGCGGCATTGGGGTAATGAATATTATGCTAGTGTCGGTGACCGAGCGCACCCGCGAGATTGGGGTTCGCATGGCGGTCGGGGCGCGCCAGAGCGATATTCTGCGGCAGTTTTTAATTGAGGCCGTGTTGGTTTGTCTGTGTGGCGGCGCGCTTGGGGTGGCCTTGGCCTATCTGATTGGCGTGGTGTTTGCCCAAGCGGGAGGCAGTTTCCAGATGATTTATTCGACGACTTCCATTGTTGCCGCCTTCGCCTGCTCTACCTTAATCGGGGTGTTGTTTGGCTTCCTGCCCGCTCGTAATGCGGCGCGTTTAGACCCTGTTGATGCCCTAGCGAGAGAGTAACTGAATGAATAATCGAGTTTTAACGCATCAAAACGAATTAAGCCGCCATGTCGGTTCAACGCTCAAGGTCAGCGTGATCGCCATTAGTATAGCGCTGCTCTCGGGTTGTGGCGCGCTAATGCGCTCCGACTTTGAGCCGCCTGCTTTACAGGTGCCAGAGCAGTGGCAGCACACCCAAGTAAATGGTCAAGTCAGCCTAGACCCTTGGTGGCAGAAGTTTAATCAACCCGAATTGGATCAGCTGATTAGCCAAGTGCTCAGCAGCAATAATGACCTGACGCTCGCTACCTTAACCTTGCAAAAGGCGCGTTTACAGGCGGGGTTAGCGCGGGATGATCTGTATCCACAGCTCAGCTCCAATAATACGGCGTCTGTGAATAAACCGCTGGATGGCGGCAGTTCGAGCAAGGCATTTCAGGCGAACCTGTCGGTAAGCTATGAGGTGGATTTGTGGGGTAAAGTGTCGGCGAATATCGACCAAGCCCAGTGGACGGCGCTGGCAAGTCTCGAAGATAGGGAGAGCACGGCGCAGAGTCTCGCTGCGACGACGGCGTCGCTCTATTGGCAGATTGGCTATTTGCATGAGCGGATTGAACTGAGCAATAAGAGTATTGAACACAGTCGGCAAACGCTGGCGTTAACCCAGCGCCAATATGCTTCGGGCGCCGTGACAGAGCTGAATGTGCTCGAATCCCAACGCAGTTTAGCGGGGCAAGAGGCCTCCCACAGCCAACTGCTGCAACAGTTGGTTGAAGCCGAAAATGCTCTGGCGATCTTACTCAATCGCGCACCGGGGCAAGTGGCGGTTGAGATCAAGCAATTGCCGGACAGTGCGGTGCCTGAGGTTGGCGTCGGCATTCCCGCCGACTTGGTCGGCCGTCGTCCCGATGTGAAGGCGGCACTGTATCAATTGCGCTCGGCGCTCGCCAGTAAAGATGCGACCTATGCCAGTTACTTCCCAAGCTTGAGTTTGACTGGCAGCGTAGGGGAGTCGACCTCAGAGCTAAAAGAGCTATTGCGTAATCCCGTGGGGAGTTTAGGTGCGGGCTTAGTGCTGCCTTTTTTGCAATGGAATCAAATGCAAATCAACAATGATATTGCCGATATCGACTATCAATCGGCCATCGTCAGCTATCGTAAAACCCTCTACAGCGCCTTCGAGGATGTGGATAACGCCATCTCGGCCAAGCAGCAATACGCTTACCAAGGTGAGAAGCTTGAGCTGCAATTTAGCGCCGCCGCCCAGGCCGAAGCCATTTATGAGAGCCAATATCGCCATGGTGCTATCGGCATTCAAAATTGGATCGATGCGCAGGAGAATCGCCGCAGCGCCGAAGCCGCATTGTTGGAGAATCGCTATAACCAATTAACGGCTCAAGCGACGCTCTACCAAGCCTTAGGTGGAAGCGATATCGCGCCGCCATTATCGGATAACTAATTGAATAGTTAATAAATAAAAAACCGCGATGCCTGAGGCTATCGCGGTTTTTTATTATCTCGCTTTTATCTTAATGCGAGTCGTGATTAGCTGCGCAGAATATGCAGTGGCAGGCTTAACATATCATCGCCTGTGCCCGCTAAGTGCCAAATGATACCAACTAGGGCGGCAACAGTGACCAGATACCAAATGGTCGAGAAAATCTGCCCATATCTATCTAGCGGCAATAGGTGGCTTTGATGGCGGGTACGCCACTCGAACACTATCTCTAAGCTACCGATAAGCAATAGGAAACCGAGCAGGGCAAGGCCCAAGGTATAGCTGATATACACCCCAAAGGCGGCGCCAATCACACAGGCGATTAAGCCCATGATGCTGTTCATCGAGAAGCTAATGCTCTTTAAAATATGGCCGCCATCGAGAGGTAAAATCGGCAATAAATTAAACAGGTTAAGTAGCGCGTTAAAGGCCGCAAGCCCCGCAAAGAAGACATTGTCCGTCATGTGGTAAGCGATAAGCGAGCCTATAGACATCAATAGGCCGAAGGTTGGCCCCATAATCGAGATGACCACATCCTGCCAGCGGGTGTTAATCTTTTCATCGCTCAGCGCGAGTCCGCCCATAAAGGGGATGAGATAAATCCCTTTGGTTTTCATCCCAAAATACTTCATCGCGCGGATATGGCCGTATTCGTGGAAGACCAAACAGGCGATAAGCGCCAAGGCAAATTGGAAGGAAAACAGCCAAGAATAGGCCGCCACACTCGCGCCTGCGAGCACCACTTTAATTACTTTGGCACTCTTGAGCAGCTTAAAGCCGAGGGAGGCTAAGCCGACAAAACTGATTTTTTGTGGATTAGTCACGGGGACTTCAGGGGTTTGACGCTCGATATCTTTCTCGGTGCGAGTGCCTTGGGCTATCACTTCCTCATCGACCAACAGGCGGTAATCGAATCGAAATGGCTGCCACACCACGTCGGTCTCGAGGCGTACTTGGATTTTGTGCTCTAAAACCTGTGTTTCGCCGGTATCGCTGGCCAATTGGCTCTGGTGCTGGGTGAGTTCAAATTCATGGACTTTGAGGCCGCCATTTTCGACCGATGCGGCTTTTTGTGAGACTAAGGTATTGTCCCAAAAGAGTTGTTGCCAACCTGCGAGTGAGCCTTCCAAACGCAGCGATTTGCCTAAGCAGTCAATCTTAAGTAGTTCCAATTTAGGGTCCGTTTGTATGTGTATCCGAATGATGCCCAGCGATAATTTGGCATATAAATATCAATCGCTTTGGGCAAAACGACCTGAGCCGTGTGTGACAAATTATGCCTGTGAAATGTGACTGAGGATATTAGCTTTTTGGATCATCTTAATTTTTATTGTGATCGCTCGCGATTTCTTTGAGTAGGGTTAGTCATCTAAGCTGCGAACGATTTCCATCCCTTGGGCCAAAGTGGTGAAGGCTAACTTAGCAACGCAGCACTGGCCTATGGCATTGGCGTGCTTTTGTACCCATTTGATAAAGTCGGTAAGCGGCAATTTTTGCTCTTGTTTGAGGAGCTTAGGTAGCTCGCCTATGGGATCTTCATGAATGGTGCTTGGGGTCGCGCGGATCAGATATTGATTACCGAGACTGTCGAGTAACAAATCCGTGTCGATAAATTGGTGCTGATACAGGCAGGCAAGTTCTAACCAATCCCGTTGATGGGCGAGGTAGAGTAGTTCGTCATTTTGAGTGAGTTTGACTACCGCAGGCCATTCAATGTCTGCCATTTTCACTTGAGTCATGCGCAATCCCGTAGGCTTTTTATTTGCTTAGCCTTTTAGCCGACAGAGTCTGCGCTAAAGGGCTGTATTGAGGTCAGTATGCCACCGACCTAGGCGAAGATGAAAGGCGTTGGGGGATTTTCTATGGCAAGTTGGCCTAAATGGGGGAGCTTGGCGAGCAGCAAAGCATTCAGGCTAAACATTCACGCTAAGAGCTCACTCAATGGAATGAACCCTTAGCGGGGGGTGATGATTGCCCCGTTATGAGTGGCAAAGCATTCAGGCTAAGCATTCACGCTAAGAATTCACTCACTGGAATGAACCCTTAGCGGGGGTTGATGATTGCCCTGTTAATGGCTTGCCGCTTGCGCCTTAGGTTTGGCGTTGTAATCGAAGTTAATCTCTTGATTAAGATTGGTGATTGAGCAAGTACCGTGTTCGCGGGTGGTTCTGTGATTGGCTTGACCAATATGGAACTCGGCATTGAGGAATACGTGCTTAATCACATCGATACGGTACTTGTCGTAATAGGTTTCGACTTCTTGCTTGAGGCTATCGAACTCTAATTCTTCGCGGGAACGTTCGCCTAAGATGCGATTCTTCTCATCGAGCATCATCTTGATCTGTTCGATCATGATAGGGTCGCTCTGCCATTCGGATTTCGGCGGCAGTTTTTTCAGGCGAGCCTCGATATCCAGCGTCGCTACCACCATTGCATGCACGCTCTCCTCCAGCTGCTTGAGGTTTTGTTTGAGCTCGCCCTGTTCCATGGCGCAGTACACTTCGGTTTTGGTGCCTGCGGTTGCGCCTATCACGACGGCGGTGAGGCCCTTTTCGGCATGCACTACACCACCCACTAAGTCACCACGGCGGCCGCTTTGATCGCTTACAGTGAGCGTGCCTGCGGTTTTGGTATTACTGTGGAGTAATTGCTTAGTGATCAGAATATTACCCTTTGCTGTTAACTGGGAATATTGCACGAACTGGGCGCTGATCTGCCCCTGAGCCGTGATATTGGTGGAGAACTCATTCACTCTGACTTGGCGACCAATCACGCCCTTGCTCACCGTAATATCGCCATCGGCCTCGAGAGTTGCCGAATCGACAAAGCCCATCACGGTAATATCGCCTGAGCTTTTAACCATCATACCTTCATGCACATCGCCCGTGATTAAAATACTGCCTTTAAAGTTGATATGGCCGGTACTGATATCCACATCTTTAAGCTGCAACACATCGTCGACATTCATGCCCGTGCGGGTTTCAACGGGTTGGCCTGCCACTGTGGCGATGAGTTTATTGGGATCTTTCGGGTGGAAGTCGGTACCAGTACCGGGTTGTAATACCAGATCTTTCCCCGGTTTTTGCTTAAGGACTTCGCCTTTAATGTTGTAGCCGGGAGACCCTTCGGTCGCGGGATGCTTAATCATTAGCAGATCGTTGGGCTTGACCATGATCATCGCCCCGAGATTACGCATATCCACAGTGCCGTCCTCCCGCTCCTGCGGCTGTAATAGGCGTTCACGGGCGAGGGAAACCTTACGCTCCAGCACCGCATTTTGACCATTGATCGCGGCCTTACCTTGAGCGATTTCACTCTGGCAGCTTTCACCCGGTTTTAACTTGGTCATTTTTTGCAGCAAGGTTTGGATCTTAAGCTTACTTAAGCCCATGCAAACATTGTCTTTTTTTAGCTGTGTGAGGATTTCGGGTAAATCGACGGCTTTACCTCCCCAAGGGGCGGTTAAGATCATGGTGGCTTGCATTTTATCTTGGCTGAGCTCGATTTTTACGCTGCCATCGCGGCGCTCTGCCAATACGGCAAATAGCTCGTATTTACCATCTTCTTGATGGCATAGGGAATTGGTTTGCGCGATAACTTTATCTATCGCAGGCTCGAGGGGGAATAGGGTGGCGAACTCTGGCACGGACAATAAACGCATAACATCATCACGGGTAATGGGACCGTGTTCATTCGGAATTAAGCGTAATTCCGCCTTGGTTTTATCGCTGCTTAGCTCAAGAAGTTCAGGGGCCAACATAGAGCACTTCCTATCCATTTGTTTTATTTTTGTTTTAGTAGCTAACCTGAGTATAACAGTAGAAACTTTGCTCAAAGAAGCCTTTTCGGCACGAAAAGATGTAAATGTTGGCGTTTTGTTGCTTATAGTCTATGTGTTGATTTTTAAATAGATTTTTATCTGAGCTATAGGCGGTAACTTAGTGTTATCTTTGGTTTTTTGCCTGTGTGCCAGCATGAGCCTAAAACTGCGCAATGTTTGCATGTAACAAAAAATTAAACTTTACAACGCTGCCCCGTATGTTAGGGACAACACCACAGGGGTAAAACCCTCGATAATTTAGCGCTTACTGCATTTGATAGCGTTCACAAAACCATGAAAATCTTATCTAGGTAGCCGCTAGTGTTCGGCTTGGGAGCGCGACTTTATTGTGGTGTTCTTAAGGGGGGAAGGTTTCTATCCAGATGGGGCGGCGCGTTAAAATCTTCGAGTAATCTAACTTAGAGGTAAAGTGGGCAAGGTGCTTTGTTTCAATTTGTGGGGTTAGGATTAAATCGCAGGGTTAGGATTCAAAACTCTATGGTGTAACATTTGACTCCCCCTTTTTTATTCTTGTGTTACACCCCCATGAGTCAGTTCAAATAGGGGGGCTTTATTGCTTGGCCATGTCGGCTTTTCTATGGGAGATTCAAAAGTTGTCAGCCAAACTTCAAGCTCACCGGAGCCTGATAAACATCCCATGTAGGAGAAACACATGCCGCTATCTATCATGTTATTGGCAAATTGAATTGCCTCTTCAAGGGAGCCTTCTTCCTTGTTATGGCTGAAGGTTTCGTCGTCCCACACCCAGTTGATAGGTGCTCCATCTTCATCACAAGCAAGGTATCTTACGTTCTCATAACCTTCGCTTGCTGCTGTTAATGAATCCAGAAAGGATTCTCTGATTTCTGAGAATCTCTTTTTAAATTCTTCAATGCCGATATTTTTACTAATAATGTGCTTCATACTTGCCTTAGAGGTTAACTATGCGCGCACGCGCGCGAACCTTGGTGAGCGTCGCTGCGGTCGCAGGCCGCGCTTTGTTAACCGTACCTACCACAATTGCCACCAAGGCTTTTTCACACCATTGTGAGTTACTTTTAAATATTGTGGCTCGCTTCGGCCTCCGTCTTTGGAGATTGCGACTATTTTAACGGTTATGTCTATAGGCTCTTGCTCGGTAGTACTGCCATCATTCCATATAAAAAAGTATTCATCCGATCTGGTGTGGCCGCTCTCTAAAATCATCGGTTCAGGATAAAAAAGTTGGTCTTCAAATTGGCCTTCTTCAATGGCAAATATAAAGCCAGTGTCTTTCTCGGCAGAGGTTGTAACTAAAGTAAGCACTCCTGCATCAGCACAGGAACCGGCACTACCGCTCTCTCCACGTGAAATAGACTTCACTGAGAACGATGGTGTTTTGGGAATGGTATTGCCTTCATTGGTGTGTTCAAAATCAATAAACGGTCTGTCAAACGAACAAGCAAACGCATTCCCATAAAATAAAACCGCTGAAATAGTTACAAAAAACTTCATGGAGTTTCCTAGTACAGTTAACGCCTGCAGTTGCGGCTGGTTTGGAGCGCAGCGGAAAACCAGTCCGCCAACCTGCGCTTGTTAAATGGTTTGTTCATTGCTGCATGTAGCCTTTAAATTCTTTCAGGCTATTCGCAATTTTAATTGCCGTATCTGGTGCCATACCAACACACGGCATATAAAACACTTCTTCGGATTCATTCACGACCAAAAGCTCACCGCCACCATTGCCACCGAATGTTAAAAAGCCAGGAGCAAATTCGGCGATCTGGTAGTCGCGATTAAATTCTTCTAGTTCTTCTGGCCGCCACAATACATACCATTCTGGCTCTACTACGAGCTCACCTTCGAGGTAGCCTTCTTCTAACCACGACTTCAGAACTTGTTTGAGAGCTTCGATATTCATGATTGCCATTTAACATTTTATTCATGCGCATGCGCGTTTACCTCGTTGGACCAGTGAAAACGCGCACAGTTAACTATCTGTATGCAAAGAACTTATCAGCTTTCTGCCGCTTTTCATATAAGTAATCCATCTGGAAAAACGCGCATGCGCGTTTTCCAAACCTGTTAGCTAAAAGCCAGCTACTATAGTCAATTGATTTTATAGCGTTTTATTTGTTACAAATGGAGTTAATGCGCACTGATATTGTCTTCAAATCATTCAAAAATACCTAAATTTAAATGTGATTGTATACCCATACATTGTTAGTCGATTTATCGCAGGGCTAAACATAGGTAACTAGATAAGAATTTGTATCGCAGGAGGAGTGGGAATTTTCGATTGAGCTAACGAGCCGAAGCACGGAATGGAGCATTAGCTTTTTAGTCAGATGAAAAGTTCAATGGCAATAAATGCTATTTAAGAGATGGCTGCGTTAATTTGTTTGTGGGGGTATTTTTGATTTCAAAATGGGCGTATTTGATAGGGACGGCGTTATCTTCTTAATTCTTAACGAGTCTTTATTCCTTGGTGCATCCTAGAGTCAAATTAAGGATGCCCCACTCACAATTGAGTGGGGCGAAAGATTAGGCCTGTTGGAAGGAATAGAGTTTGTACTTGTTGTTCTCTGCTGGCACGGTTAATTGGCCGAACTCGGCGGCGATGGTGTCCGAATAGGGTAGGTGGCGGTTAGCGACGATTTGCCAAATCCCTTTAGATTGTAATTGCTTGGCGCTATCGGCGACAAAACCTTGGGCAATGCTGGTCGTGCTGGCAAGGCCATCGTGGAACGGTGGGTTGGAGATAATACCGTCGAATTTGCCACTGGTTTGCGCCAGTCCATCGGAGGGATAGACCTTGGCCGTCATGCCGTTTGCCGCCAGCGTAAGTTCGCAGGAGGCCAGCGCCATGGCATTGATATCAATACATTCTAGCGACAGTGTCGGTTGTGCCTTTAACAGCGCAGCGGCAATCACACCGGCGCCGCAGCCAAAATCCAGTACTCGCCCAGAGAGCGTTGGCAGATGCGACAGCAATAGCTCTGTGCCTTGGTCTAAATGCTTCTCGCTGAACACGCCGACTAAGTTGCAGATGGTGATATTGCCCTGCGGGGTGGCGAGTTGATACTGGCTAGTCCAATCGCTGAGTTTAATCTCGGGCGCAGTATCGATTAGGCTGCTGCCAAAGAGTAGGCAATGGCGCGCGTTATCGAGTTTGACGCCAGTGGCAAAGTATTTCGGCAACAGTTTGACTAAGGATTTAACCCCGCCTTTGTTCTCTCCCACGACTAAGAGTTGACCATCTGCCACTAAATGCTGAGCGGCCAGATTAAACAAGTAGGGCGCTAACGGCTTAGCCTTAGGAAAGTACACAATCACAGTGTCGTACTTATCCTGGTGGGGCAGTTGATGGCCAAAATAGCAGCGCAGTTTGGCATTAGCCTGCGGCGCTAAATGCAGGTAATGGTGATAATCCAAGGCGAGGGCATCGACGGACTGGGCGACATCGAGCAGTGCTTTGGGCAGTGAGTCTGCCTCATGGTTTAGCACTAAGACTTTATGTTGGCTCAGGGTTTCCTGATTGCGGATAATGACTTGCGATGGATTTGTTAACACTGCATGGCTACCGTAAAAAATAAGTGCGGGCATTATACCCCTTATTCGGCTACGAGCCAGCCTGCAAGCCGCCGACTTAAGGGATGTAGCAAAACAGCGCTCACTCGAAACGGTGCGGAATGAAAGCCAATAAAAAAGGCAACTGTGTTAACACTGTTGCCTTTCATCTATTAGCTAATCGCAGCAAATTAGCCCTGAGACTGCACTGGTGCTAGTTCTGGTGCTGGAGCTGGAGTCGATACCTGTGCGGTGGCTTTTGGCTTTTTAGGCTTAGGTAACAGGCTAAAAATCTTATTGGCGATATCTGTGTTGTCTTGATGACCGTTAAACAACTCAGAGGCTGGGCCTGCGGCAAAGACTTGCACGTCGGTCCCTGTGTGGCCGCCGGTTGTCCAACCTGTATCGGTACGTTTATCAATTATATGGCGAATCGCAACGGCCATGGTTTCTAAGCCCTGCATTCTGGCAACATTTAACTTAGTTACTTCTTCTTCGGTCAATTCAAAGCCTAGCCCACGGGATAGGTCGGCTTGCCAAGTGTCACCACCAAGGGCGGCTTGGGCTAAGGTATCTGAGCTTGCCGAGATATTACGTAGGATCTCTGGATTCCAGTTGTAGTTGCCATCGGCGCCAATCGATAACCCGCCAGTATTATGGTCGGCGGTGATCACCATTAAGGTATCGGGATTTTGGCGTACGAATTGTTCGACGACTTCAATTGCATTGGCAAATTCATCCATTTCGCCCATGGCGGCGGCGATATCATTGTTGTGTCCCGCCCAGTCGATAAGGCTACCTTCGACCAGCAGCACAAAGCCTTGCTCATTTTGCGACAGTAAACTCAGGGCTTTTTGAGTCAAGGTGCTGAGTTTTTTTAGCATCTTTTTCATCAATCGCCCAAGGCAGTTGCACTTCGGCAAATAGACCCAAGACTTTAGGCTGGGTAATGCTGGCCAGATCGTCAAAGCGGGTAATGTGTTGATAACCCTTGGCGGTAAACTGGGCTAACAGCTCTGGAGGAAAGTACTTTTGCCCGCCACCTAAAAACACATCGGCGTTGGTTTCGAGATAACTTAATGCCAGTGCATCGTAGTTTTTACGGCTCTCGTTATGGGATAAAAAGGCCGCTGGCGTGGCATGGTTGATTTGCGACGTGACCGCCACACCCGTGCTCAAGCCTAAGGTTTTGGCCTTTTCAAAAATGGTAGGCAGTGGCTGTTTTTGGGTATCGACCGAGATGGCGCCGTTATAGGATTTGACTCCTGTCGCGAGGGCCGTCGCGGCGGCGGCCGAGTCGGTCACATAACCACTGACGCTGGCGGGATAAGTGCTCGCCATGCCAACCAATAAACGGTCGAAGACGGTTTGTTCGACTTCTTCGGTATCTGGATTGTCCTTGTAATAACGATAGGCACTGGTATAGGAAGGCCCCATGCCATCGCCAATCATGATCACAATATTTTTCGGGCGTGAGGGGGCTTTTACTGGGCCAGTCTCATTCGCTCCTGCTTCGACTGCCAATGCGGAGGTGGAGAGCCATAAACTCATACCAAGCAATAACAGTGGCGCTTTGGTGAAACTCATATCAGATCCCTAGAAGTCGTAGGCGCTCTGTGGGCGCCTTCAATGAATAATATTATCTTGTAGGTGTACAAGCTTACTGGGCAAGACGGGCTTCGATGGCATCGAACAGCATGCCAGTAATGTCCACATCGAATGCCGCTTGGATTTCACGGATACAGGTTGGGCTAGTGACGTTAATCTCGGTCAGCTTGTCACCAATTACATCCAGACCCACAAATATCAGGCCGCGTTTTTTCAGCTCTGGGCCAATGGCGCGGGCGATTTTCCAATCTGAGTCCGATAACGGCTGAGCAACACCGCTGCCGCCTGCGGCCAAGTTACCGCGGGTTTCGCCTTTTTTCGGAATGCGCGCTAAGGCGTAGGGCACGGGCTCACCGTCCACCACCAGAATACGTTTGTCGCCCTTGGTGATTTCAGGAATAAAGGCCTGTGCCATGGCGTATTGGTTGCCATATTGGGTCAAGGTTTCGATGATCACCCCAAGGTTAGGGTCGTCCTGTTTCACGCGGAAAATTGAGGTGCCGCCCATGCCGTCTAATGGCTTGAGGATAATGTCGCCCTTGGCTTGGTGGAATGCGCGGATGCGATTAGCATCGCGGGTCACTATGGTCTCTGGCGTAAATTCGCTAAACCATGCGGTGAATAGTTTTTCGTTGGCATCGCGCAAGCTTTGCGGTTTATTCACAATCAGTACGCCTTGCTCTTCGGCGCGCTCTAGCATGTAAGTGGCGTAGATAAATTCGGTATCGAACGGTGGGTCTTTACGCATTAACACCACGTTCAACTCGCTCAGCGGCGTATCTTGGGCGTCGCCCAGTTCGAACCATTTATTGGCATCGTTGATAACCTTTAATGGACGCATATTGCCCATGGCAACACCGTTGACCATGGCGAGGTCGGCCATTTCCATATAAAACAGTTGGTAACCCCTTTCCTGCGCCGCCATTAGCATGGCAAAACTGGAGTCTTTCTTAATGTTGATCTCACTGATGGGGTCCATCACTATGCCGAGTTTTATCATTAATCTGTTCCTTATTGATTGCCGTTGCAGGCAAAAAGCATTTATGGATTAGCCAGTAATCGATTCGCTAGTTAGCGGTTAACCTTTACCCTAAGTCACCAAATCTAAGTTGCAGCGCGGTAATCGCCGTGAGTGAGGCGGTTTCGGTGCGCAGCACTCGGGGGCCGAGTAACACATAGGTAAACTGGTAGGTTTCCGTCATGGCGATTTCTTCCGCCGATAATCCCCCTTCGGGGCCGATCAGCAGGCGTACACGGGTATGGGATAAGTCTAAGCCATTGATACCGTGCGCCGCCCTTGGGTGCAAGTTGAGTTTGAGCGCGCTGGTCGGTTCGCTGCACCATTCCTGTAATTCCATGGCGGGGCGAACGATGGGCACTTGGCTACGGCCGGATTGCTCACAGGCGCTGATCACAATCTTTTGCCATTGCTGGATTTTCTTTTCGAGACGCTCACCAGTGAGCTTGACGCCGCAGCGGTCAGAAAATAGTGGCGTAATGGTATTAACCCCTAGTTCAACGGATTTTTGAATGGTGAACTCCATCCGATCGCCACGGGAAATCACTTGGCCTAAATGCAGGTTGAGGGGCGATTCCGATGGATTAGCCTCACAGGACAGCACTTTTACCGTGACCGATTTTTTACCCGCATCGACAATTTCGGCAAGATAATCATTACCATCGCCATTAAACAGGCTAATGTGTTCGCCACTGCCCATACGCAACACTTTGCCAATATGGGCTGCGCCATCCTCATCTAAATTCAGCTGTTGATTTACGGCTAATGGTTGAGGTTGATAAATTCTTGGAACTCTCATTGTCGACCTTATTCGGCTAATTGTTGGCGCAGTGGCGGCGCATTGCAGGCATTCTGCACAAAGGGATTATGATTACCTTGGATTTGCGCTATGGCGTTATCGCGTTTGCATTCAATAGTATCAACTGGATAGCTTTTATCCCATGCTTTGAACAATTTTAATTGCTGCGAGGCGATTTTAAGGCCGTAGGTTTGCTGCATATACAGGTAAGTGCGGGCTATTTTACCGCGGGCGTTAGCGGGCGGCTGGGCTTGTCGATTCTTAAAGTCGATGACCATAGCGCATTGACCATATTGGTCGGCCTTACCGTTCCATTGGCTAAAACGGAAGTTGCTGCGATCGCCGTTCACTTCACCAATCGCGGGCACCAGATTGTGCATGTCCGCTTCCATTTTATTGAATTCTTTGCTGTTACTGGCACAGTTTTTACGCCCGCCCTGTTGCCAGCATTGCAGTTGATGGCCAAATTCCCACGCGGGGACGATATGCTCCCACTCGATACGGTTGGCACGGGTTTGTTGTTTGCGGACTTGGTAACCGCAACCGGCTAAATCCGGCTGCCATGATTTGCCCTTGATCTGGATATCACAGCCACAGTAAAAACTCACGGCGGGTAGGGTGTCCTGGCGGCTGCCTTGATATAAGGATTGGGACAATACCTTGGCTTGGCTAAAGCTGCTGGGGTGTGAAGAAGATGCATTGGCGGCGGAGGTCATCGCCAGCCAGCTGAATAGGCACAGCAAGGCTTGCCGAGACCTTAAGGTTATCGTGGTGTTGTTCACTGTTGTTCCCAAAAAAATCACTACTACGCGAGCCTTTGGCTCGTCTTTTATGGCTGAATGGTAAGGGAAATGCCGCGTCTTATGCAAATCGCTCGTACTTTAAGTGGGGATGTAACTTAATTGCTCATCAATTGTTCGATTAGGCTAGGGTGAGATGGCTATGGCAGCGTTTACACAAATAGCGGGTTTCCCCACGTAACACCTTATTATGGCGACGAATACTCAGCCGAATGGGGCCGCAGGCACAGCGGTATTCAACGTCTTTACCCTTAACCGACTGGGTATCGAAATTGTGGGTCGTATTAGGGCTTATCTTAAACAGTGTTAGCATCATCGATTGCCATTCGCGGCCATGGGGTTTGGTTTTACCAAACAGCTGAAAGCACAACAAATGGCTTATCTCGTGGGGGACGACCTCGGCTAAAAATGATGCACTGTTTTCCTGCAGTAATACGGGATTAAAGCGCAGGCGATTTTGCTGCAAATGCGCCGTGCCGGCACTGCGCCCCCTTAAGGTAAATTGCGTGATTGGCCTTGGAAACGTGCGTTTGAAATAGGCTTCAGCCTGCTGATAACAGTCTTCAATACGAGCAAGAATTTGCTGTTGTAACGGTGTTAGTGAGCTTAGCTGCTGTTGGGGATCGTTGGCTTGGTGAGTGTGAGACGCCAGCATATTAGGCAATCTAGGCCCTGTGCCACCGGGAGTAGACATCGCTTTGCTGCGCAGGGTATTGAGTATGGATCTGGGGTTAAACATAGACTTAGGTGTTAACTCTGTTTCGGCAAAATATTGATTGCGACTCGGCGAGCTAAGCTGGGCTCATCTAATCCTTAATAACGCTTGCCGGATTGCCACTCGGTGCACGAGGCAAGCGTTGGCATCATAACCAACGCTTGCTCACAATACCAGTGTTGTGGCGAGACCAGTATGCTGTGGCGAGTTAACGGCTAGCAGCGGCCTGCATCACCATGGTGCGGACTTGTTCAACTATCGCTTGCTCGGTAACAGCGTCATAGCCTGTTACCTTTGGGGTGTGGATATGGCCAACCTGAGCGCGGCTATTGAACTTTTGCTGTAACACGATAGCGCGATAGGAAATCTCATTGGAGAGATAACCGCCACCCGAACCTTCGACCGAGGTTTCATTTTGCAACTCGCTTAAGGAACTGGCATTAAACTCACCGCGGGCTAGGGTGGTCACTGTATGGTTATCATTGACTTTCCACTGGCCGTCTTTAAGTTGCATCGCGGCTACGGGCAGTGAAAACTCAACAAACTCAGGGCCAATGAAGTCTTTACCGTTGAGTTTGGGGGCAACAGGCGCGGTTTTGCTTCCGCCAGTGTACAGATTTTGGTTATCCGGCGCGGCGGCGCTACGGTTACGTCCGGGGAAGCGTTCAATATCAAAGTCACTGCGGCCCATGCTGACGGTAAAGACAAACTGGGTTTTAGGATCGCGATAAATCGGGCTGAGTAAGGATTCGATAATGCCTTGGTCAAAATCCTCGAAGCGCACTGGGATCATTGCGGTTTCGATTTGGGCTTTTTTGCCGTTGATATCAAACCTAAAACCATCGAGGGCGAGGGCGACCAAGCCTGAAGGATTGCTCTGGCTGGTGTCTTTATCGAGGAAGAAAGGGTCGAATCCTGTCAGGAAGATTTTTATCTGCACATCGTCGCCGTATTGGATATCGCTAAAACCGCGAGATGCCTTCTCTACGGCGCTGGCTAAAATATTCTGTTGCCAATCGGCCATTTTGAAATTGGCGCTATTGCTCTTGATGCTATTTAACATTGAGAGCCGAGCCCAGTAGAGGGATCTGTCGTCAAAGTGCCCTGACTGCACATCACGCACAGCCTGTTGCCACAGTCTATGCCCCTGACGAGCGGCAAGTTGGGTTGCATCGCGTTCATTCTTCTGTGCGGAAAGCTGAGTCGCCAAGCCTTCGTCCAAGGCTTGATAGCGGTTGACCACTTCTGCCATGGTTTTTTCTGCAGTGGGAATGCGGGACACTTCCACATCTCCTAGGAGTTGTACTGCACCTGCGGTTTGCGCCACTGTGCTGGCGAGGATAAAAACGAGGCTGGGCTTTAACATTGGCGTTTCCTTTTTATTTTAATCACTTATTTTGCTGGAAAAGGGCGATGTTCCTAAGGCGTTTGGGTTTGCTTCATCCTAGAGAGGATGTAACTTATGCCAAAAAGTCACAATGATTGTTTTGAGTATAAGAGTTTACCTAGAGTGATTCGAGGATCTTATTCCTGTTTTGCATATTGAGGTCAGTGTACGGGCGCTAATGAGTGCTGAGTGGCGAGACACGCGAGGATAAGTATCTGCCTTATTTTTGCCACAATTGGTCAGCAGTTTGCTAGGGAAAGCCCGCCAAGACGGTGCTACTCTTAGCGCCTCATTTTTATGGATTTATTGCATTAGGCAAGGGGACATTATGCGTGCGTTAGCCTTATCGGCTGTGTTGATGGTAACAACGATGATTGGCATGCCTGCGGTGGCAAAGGAGTGGCAAGAGAACAAGAGTTGGAATACTCTCTTTAGCGAACATAAAACCCAAGGCGTGGTTGTGCTCTGGAACGAGAATACACAGCAGGGGTTTACCAACGATCTTAAACGGGCAAACCAAGCATTTTTACCGGCATCGACTTTTAAGATCCCAAACAGTTTAATTGCCTTGGACTTAGGTGTGGTTAAGGATGAGCATCAAGTCTTTAAATGGGATGGACAGACGCGAGATATCGCCGCATGGAATCGTGACCATGATTTAATCACCGCGATGAAGTACTCGGTTGTGCCTGTTTATCAAGAATTTGCCCGCCAAATTGGTGAGGCACGTATGAGTAAAATGCTGCACGCCTTCGATTATGGCAATGAGGATATCTCGGGCAATTTAGACAGCTTTTGGCTCGATGGTGGTATTCGAATTTCGGCTACCCAGCAAATCGCTTTTTTACGCAAGCTGTACCACAACAAGCTGCACGTTTCTGAGCGTAGTCAGCGCATCGTTAAGCAAGCCATGCTGACCGAGGCAAATGCCGACTATATCATCCGGGCGAAAACTGGCTATTCGGTCAGAATTGAGCCGAAAATTGGTTGGTGGGTTGGCTGGGTCGAACTCGATGACAATGTGTGGTTCTTCGCGACTAATATGGATATGCCTTCCGCTGAGGGCTTAGGGTTGCGTCAAAGCATTACGAAAGCAGTGCTGAAACAGGAAAAAATTATTCCTTAGAAATGGTTAGCGGCGCATTTGTGTGAAATAGCAGTCATATAAGGTGTAAAGATATATGGACAAAATGCTGATGCGCTCATAGCTAATGGCTCATACAGAATTGGCCAGACACAATAGACTTATACTCAGCGTGTTACCCGTTAGTCTGAGCATTTGCACCTCATTCCTAAACGCAAAAAGCCTAGTCAATTCGCTAGGCTTTTTTGTTATCTCAATGGTCACTTAACATAGGGATGTGAATCAAGGAGAGGCGATATAGGCAAAGGAGAAGACCGCTGCGATAAAGTGCTTAGCCCATCAAGGATTGCAGGCTTTCTTGACTACTAAAGCGTTTGACGAAAAAGTCCAAGAAGGCACTGATATTAGTGGCTAATTGGCGACGGCTCGAATACACCCCATAGACCTTAAAGGGTTCGATTGGCCATTCTTGTAGTATGGGAACCAGTTGACCATTCGCCAATTCCGTCTTGCAGGCGGAGTTAGACAGCATGGCAATGCCAAAGTCATCGAGGGCTAATTGCTTGACCATAATAGGGCTATTAACCCTAACCTTACGTTGAAAATTCACCATGGTCTTACGCGCGCCTTTACCGAGGGGCCAAATGGGCGCTGAGCGTGATGTCCCGAGTAGGATGCCACTGTGTTCACTTAATTCCTTTGGCGTAGCAGGCGTGCCTCGGGCTTTTAGATAAGCCGGGCTTGCGACGAGAATGGGTTGGCGTTCGAACAGTAATCTTGCAACAAGATCAGAGGATTGCAGTGGCCCATATTTGATAGCTATGTCATATCCTTCACCCACTAAACCGATATCGTTGTCGGTAAACTGGACATCTAATTCCACATTGGGATATAAACGCATGAATCCGCTACAGAGGTTAGCGATTAATTCTTGGCTAAAAGAGACTGGAATAGCTATCCGTAATGATCCTGACACATCATCATGGGTACTCTCGATAACAGCCTTGGCCGCTTCCACCTCATTGCGAATGGAATCACAGTGTTGATAAAAGAGGGCCCCGACTTGAGTAAGGCTTAAGTTGCGGGTGTCGCGTTGTAATAATCGCACGCCAAGTTCTTCTTCGAGCTGCGCGATTTTGCGACTTATGGTGGATTTAGGGTGGCCGGTTTCACGTGCAGCTTGGGAGAATCCCTTCGCTCTAACTACGGCTGCAAATAGCATCATACCGTTTAAATCTGGCATGTTTTTCCCACTGTCTCATATTTGGAACATAGCGTCTTATGCAGTTTAATGGCATTTGGCGGGATAACAAAGTTATATTTATTGGCTAAAAATTTTCAGAGGCTAAAGCAGAGGATCTTTTGATGACCAGCAATAATCAGCCCACACACATGACTCAAGCCCAAACGCCCGATCCGCTTTTTTTACAAGCCGAGCATTTGGCAAAAGATTTTTCTCTGTTTCCTAAACACAGTAAACAGAGCTTATCAGATGAAATTAAAGGTCTTTTAAACGATGACGCCATTCAGGCAAATTTAAAAGACTTGGCATCGTTAGATGTCGATGGTTACGTCGCAAAAGTGATCCAGCCGACCCAAGATAAAGGTCGTCCTGGTGCAAAACGTATCATTGCTGACCTAAAAGGTCGCTTGATTACCGAAACTCACTTGGGTTCTTTCTACAGCGCTGAGGTCGAGCTGAATTTCGGTTCACGCACTCGTCGTATCGGTTTTATTGCCCAAGAGCGTACCACGGCTAACGGCGCGTGGATGCCTGAACATCACTATGCGGCCTGTAAAGCGATTCGTCATTTCGCCGAATTGTCTATGCCTATCGTTTACCTCATCGATACCCCTGGGGCCGATGCGGGCGAAGTGGCTAACAGCCAAAACCAAGCACATTCTATTTCTAAGGCGATTGCTGAGAGTGCCAACGTTGACGTGCCAACAGTCGGTATCGTTATCGGTGCGGGTTACTCGGGCGGTGCGATTCCATTAGCGGCGGCCAACATCCTGTTATCGCTGCGCGATGGTATTTTCAACACGATTCAGCCACAAGGTCTGCAGAGTATTGCGCGTAAGTACAACCTGTCATGGCAGGAATGTGCTAAGTCTGTGGGCGTGTCTCCAGAAGAGCTTTACACCGCGGGTTGTATCGATGGCATCATCGATTTCTCTCCAGGTGACCGTGACGAGCGTCAGCACAATTTACGCCGCGCTATCATCAGCAGTATCGAAGCTGTTGAACGTGCAGCGATCAACTTTGTGCGTGAATCTAAAGATTTACGTGAACATTATGACCGCAGTTTAGCGCGTTTCCTCAGCCCATCTAAAAACCTGATGGCGTTAGAGTTAAACGCGGAATTGGCCGTGGCAACTAGCCCAACCAACCACCACAACCTGTTTGGTAGTGCTTACCGTTACCTGCGTTATTTAACGCTGCGTAGCCGCATTCATTCAATCTCTCAGGAGCAATACGGACGTCTGTCACGTGTTAGCGTGCCTGAAGGTGACTTGTTAGCTCGTATCCAACAAGAGCAAGACCGTGTATTCCAAGCTTGGTTATCAAGCCCTGATAAGCTGGTTTACGATGAAGATCTAAACAAGCTGTGGGCGAACTTTATTGCTAAGCGTGATGAAGTGTCTACCGAGCGTAACATGCTGACTCGTTTGATTTTGGGTGAACCAAAAGAGAACTACAAAAAAGCACGCAAGGCGCTGTTATTTAACATCGGTTGGTCTTTATATCATCGCTGGAAGAGCAACGCGGCAAACAACTTCAAGGGCTTAATCCAGCACCTTGAAAATCTGCCAAAGTCAGTGACTCAAGCCAAGTGGCCTGAACTGAATCAACTGACTGTGCTCGATGTGGTTGTGAACGACGAACTGCGTGAAGACTTCATTTGGCAATGTCATAACATCCTGATCTTTAACTCACTGTACGACAACGTTGTGGGCAGCTTAGCGTCTATCGCGAAAGAAGCCATGATGTCTAAGAGCCTGTCTCGTAACTCTGTGAACAACCTGCTGCACAAGTCAATTGACCATGCGCTGTCAACTCAGGATACCGCTAACGACAAGGCGAAATTCTACAAGTGGCTTAAGTACTTTATGGGCCAGTCTAACCGTGCCGATCTCTTGGTGCGTGTAGAGCAGTGGAAGAGTGTGGGCTTCCCACAACTTAACGACAGTTTATTCGTTATCCTGACTTATTTCTTCGAGCGTTTACTGCCTGAATACTTCGACAGTGAAAGCGATAACAGCAAGTACACTGGCGCGATTAACCCTGTGCGTATCGGTCGTCGTAAGGACTTCTGGAACCGCTTGACCATGGGTTATCAGGACTTACTGATCCAAAAAGTATTACGTGACGAAAAACGTACCGGCAAGATGACCTGGGAAAATGTGATTAAGCAATTCTTCACTCATTTTGAAGAGATCAATGGCGACAAGATGTCGGCCAACTTGCTTAACTTCCCTGGTTTCCGCCTCTCAATCGAAGATGCGTTAGACAAAGGCATTCGCCCTTGCGGTCTGATCACAGGTATTGCTGACTTTAAAGAAAAAGGTCAAAAAGTCCGTGTGGGTGTAGCTGTGTCTAACACTGCATTCCAAGCGGGTGCCTTCGATATGGCGAGTGCTGAGAAATTCTCTGCGCTGCTGATCGAGTGTGCTAAGCGTAAGCTACCTGTTGTTTGCTTTATCAGCTCAGGCGGTATGCAAACTAAAGAAGGTGCTGCGGCACTGTTCTCAATGGCTGTTGTGAACGACCGTATTACTCGTTTCATCCGTGATAACGAATTGCCAGTACTGATGTTTGGTTTTGGTGACTGTACCGGTGGTGCGCAGGCGAGTTTCGTGACTCACCCATTAGTGCAAACCTATTACCTGTCTGGTACTAACATGCCATTCGCGGGTCAAATGGTGGTTCCAGCTTACTTGCCTTCGACTTCGACACTGTCTAACTACTTGTCGAAAGTACCAGGTGCAATGGCGGGCCTAGTCCACAACCCATTCAGCGAAACCTTAGATAATCAATTGGCGAGCATCGATCCTCTGATGCCAATGCCAACGGCGAAGATCAATGACGTGATCATCAACGCCCTTTCAACTCTGGTTGTTGAAGCGCCTGTTGAAGAAGAAGTGATTGTTCAAAACGATCCGCGTAAGTTAATGAAACCAATTAACAAAGTATTGGTTCATGCCCGTGGTTGTACCGCTGTTAAGTTGATCCGTAAGGCTCACGATAACGATATCAACGTGGTATTAGTGGCGTCAGATCCTGACATGACCGCAGTACCTGCGGATATGCTGAAAGACTCAGACAAGTTAGTCTGCTTAGGTGGTAACACCTCTGACGAAAGTTACCTGAACGCTTACTCTGTGCTCAAAGTTGCCGAATACGAGCAAGTTGATGCACTGCACCCAGGTATCGGCTTCCTGTCTGAAAGCCCACAATTTGCGGCGTTGTGTGTGAACAATGGGGTTAACTTCGTTGGTCCTAGCGTACATTCAATGACGACTATGGGTAACAAGTCGAACGCGATTAAGACGTCACAAAGCCAAAACGTGCCAGTAGTACCAGGTTCGCACGGTATTCTGACGAACGCTGAGCAAGCGGTGAACGTGGCCAACGAAATTGGTTACCCAGTGCTGCTCAAAGCGGTACAAGGTGGTGGCGGTAAAGGTATCCAGGTCGTTAAACGCCCTGAGGATATGATTGGTCTATTCCAAAAGACCTCTACCGAAGCGGCTGCGGCCTTTGGTAACGGCGACTTGTACTTAGAGAAATATGTAACCTCACTACGTCATATCGAAGTGCAGTTACTGCGTGACAAGTTTGGTAACGCTAAGGTTCTGGGTTTACGTGACTGTTCTGTACAACGTAACAACCAGAAAGTGGTCGAAGAGTCTGGCTCAACCATGCTGCCAGAAGAACTGAAGAAACAAGTGCTGGATTACACCCGTGCTTTAGGTGATGCGACCGATTACATGGGCGCTGGTACAGTTGAGTTCATCTATAACTTAGATGCCAACGAAGTGTACTTCATGGAAATGAACACCCGTCTGCAGGTAGAACATCCAGTTACTGAAGCGACTTCAGGTATCGATATCGTGAGCGCGCAGTTTGATATCGCTGCGGGTCGTTCAATCGAAAACCTCGAGCCAAAAGAAATCGGTTATGCAATGGAAGTGCGTGTGACTGCCGAAAAAGCAGCACTCGACAGCCATGGTGTACTCCAACTGATCCCAAATCCTGGCAAGATCACCGAATGTGTATTCCCAGATCATCCAGATGTGGAAATCATCTCGATTGCCGCTGCGGGTAAAGAAGTATCACCATACTACGACAGTTTAATCGCTCAGGTGATTATGCGTGGTGAAAACCGTGAAGACGTTATCGCGAAACTGCACGCTTACTTAGATAGCGTAGTACTCAAAGGTATCGCGACTAACATTCCATTGCTGAAACTGATCCTAAGCGATGGCACCTTCAAAGAAGGCGTATACGACACTAACTACCTGCCACGTTTCATGGCTGAGCTCGACATTCCAGCACTGATCGCTGAAATGGAAGCCGCTGCCGAAACCGTGGGTGTAGATACTGAGTCACTGCGTGTGGGTGAAAGTAACGAACTGAAAGTATTAGCCCAAGGTGCAGGTATCTTCTATACCTCGCCAGCCCCAGGCGAACCTGACTTCGTGAAAGAAGGCGATATAGTGACTGCAGATCAGACGCTTGCGTTAACTGAAGCGATGAAGATGTTCTCTCAGGTCAACTTAGCCGGCTTTAACCGTCAAGGCGCAGTGTTGTACCCAGAAGACAAGAAGTACCGCATCGAGCGTATTCTGAACAGCAATGGTCAGCAAGTATCGCAAGGTGACTTACTCTTCGTTGTGTCGCCAGTTGAAGATTAATCTTGCTTAAGCGATGACTGAATCGAAATACCCGCCAATCGGCGGGTATTTTTTTATCTGAGTAACAGTGATGTATCCATCACTGCGTATATTTCCATAATCAATTTAGGGTTTATTGGTATTATCTTAATATCGCGTATACACTTTTTTTACCTTGTAAGACGAATTGCTGAGTGTATTAGAGAAGCGACATGGGTTGCAGATTCTGGGTTTTACTCCTTTGTTTATGCTCACCTTTATGTGTCAATGCCGAGCGCTTGGCCTCATACCTTAATGCTGCAGACGATGAATTTGCCAATGCCACCCAGTTGGTGCGTTATTGCGTCGACCCCGATTGGTTACCCTATGAAGCGATTCGTGACGGTCAACATGTGGGGATTTCGTCGGATTATATTCGCTATATCGAAGCCCATTCGTCATTAAAGTTTAGTCTTGTGCCCACCACCTCTTGGACACAAACCTTAGATTTTCTGCAAACGGGGCGCTGTGATTTAACCCCACTCCTCAATAAGACGGCGACTCGGGAGCAGTTTTTACATTTCAGCCATGTGTATTTTCGTTCCCCCAATGTATTAGTGTCTCTCAAGGACGAACCCTTTTTGCAAGGGTTTGAAAACATCGGTCCGCGCACCTTGGCGGTGCCTGATGGCTATCGTCTCGCCGAATATATTCAGCATTACTATCCCAAGGTTCACACCATTAAAGTGGCGAGTGAGCCTGCAGGGCTTGAAGCCGTGCTCGAGAAAAAGGTCGACCTCTTTGTGGGGTCGATGTTTTCCGTTAATGCCTATATTCAGCAGACAGGATTCAATCACCTTAAAATTGCCGGTTGGGGTGGCCCGGAGGATGAACTGCGGGTGGGGGTGAGCGCTGGACATGACGCGCTGCTGCCATTAATCAATCAAGTGCTAGACAATGTAGATGAGCTGGAGCGGATCAGGATTTACCAGAAATGGAACAACATCACTATCATCGATGAAACCAACTACTTACTTATCTATCAAGTGATTGCGGCGACACTGTTAGTCGTGTGCCTACTGGTAACGCGCACTTATATGATCAGTCGTTACAATCGCCGACTAACCGATAAAAACCAGCAGCTTGAAGAATTGCGTTTGCAATTAGAGCAAAGCAATACCGAGCTTGAGTTTTTATCCACCCATGATCCGCTCACGAAACTCTACAATCGGCATTACTTTAATCGACAATTTGTCCATGAACACCGCGCCGCCGCTTCCACGCAAGGGGCCATTTGCTTGGTGATGTTAGATATCGATTTCTTTAAAGAGATCAATGACACCTTAGGCCATTTCGTTGGGGATACTATTTTGATGGAGTTGTCCTCGGTATTGCAGCACTGTGTGCGTGAAAGTGATGTGGTTGCACGCTGGGGCGGGGAAGAGTTTGTGATCCTCTGCCATAACACTTCACTCGAGGCCGTGAAGTCGCTGTGTCAGCGGATCACAACCGCCATCAGTGAGTACCATTTTAGTGGTGATGTTCAGCTCACTTGTAGTTTCGGGATTGCCAAACTCGCGGCCAATGAGCCGATGCAATCATGTTTTGAGCGGGCAGATAAGGCGCTATATCAGGCAAAAGCGCTGGGGCGGGATCAGATTTGTGTCGATGACACTCATCTGTAGCTGCCTTGCTTGGTAAGATTTAAGTCCATTCCTAAGCTCGTAGCGGTTTTTATTCAGAAATCCGCCATTTATCTTAGAAAACCTTCCCAGTTCGCACGATTTTTACTGAGTTGCGCACACAGTGAGTCAACTCAAGGTTGTTGATTGACTGGCTCAAGGCTATTTGTTGACAGGCTTAGAGCGGGTTTATGGTTGTTTGTTAACAGCTAAAGCATGGAAAAACATCAGTCTTGAGGAAAATCGGCTTATTTTTAGGGTTTTTACTAATTGATTGAATATTGAGCTAAATTTTTTTATTTAATTGTTTTCACATATTTTTCTTATTTTTTTTTAATTTTTTCCGCGACTTTATCGTGAAAAATTGCAAGAGCCATTTGCGCATAGCGGGGTTCCAATTTACAATATGCGCCTAAAATAATCTGATGTGCGGTGTGTCGGTGGTTTGTCGCATACTCCGTCTACTTCTTAAACTAATCATTAAAGTTGAATCATGACCGAATTATCCAAATACAGAAACATTGGTATCTTCGCTCACGTTGACGCGGGTAAAACCACGACCACCGAGCGTATTCTTAAGCTAACCGGTAAAATCCATAAGTTAGGTGAAGTTCACGACGGTGAATCAACAACAGACTTCATGGTTCAGGAAGCTGAGCGCGGTATTACCATTCAATCAGCTGCTGTAAGCTGTTTCTGGAAAGACCACCGTTTCAACGTTATTGACACACCAGGACACGTTGACTTCACAGTTGAAGTTTACCGTTCTCTGAAGGTTCTTGACGGCGGTATCGCTGTATTCTGTGGTTCTGGTGGTGTTGAGCCTCAATCAGAAACTAACTGGCGTTATGCTAACGAATCTGAAGTTGCTCGTATCATCTTCGTAAACAAGTTAGACCGTATGGGTGCTGACTTCTTACGTGTTGTTAAGCAAACTAAAGACGTTTTAGCTGCTAACCCACTGGTTATGGTTCTGCCAATCGGTATCGAAGATGAGTTCACTGGTGTTGTTGACCTGTTAACTCGTAAAGCTTACGTGTGGGATGATTCTGGTATTCCAGAAAACTTCACTGTAACTGACGTTCCAGCAGACATGGTTGACCAAGTTGAAGAATACCGTGAAATGCTGATCGAATCTGCTGTTGAGCAAGATGACGACCTGTTAGAAGCTTACATGGAAGGCGAAGAGCCATCTATTGAAGACCTGAAGCGTTGTATCCGTAAGGGTACTCGTACTATGGCATTCTTCCCAACATTCTGTGGTTCTGCGTTCAAGAACAAAGGTATGCAACTGGTTCTAGACGCTGTTGTTGACTACCTGCCAGCACCAGACGAAGTTGATCCACAACCTTTAACTGACGAAGAAGGTAACGAAACTGGCGAATACGCTATCGTTTCTGCTGACGAGTCATTAAAAGCATTAGCGTTCAAGATCATGGACGACCGTTTCGGCGCCCTGACTTTCGTACGTATCTATGCTGGCCGCCTGAAGAAAGGTGACACCATTCTTAACAGTGCAACTGGTAAGACTGAGCGTATCGGCCGTATGTGCGAAATGTATGCAAACGATCGTATCGAAATTGAATCAGCAGAAGCTGGTGACATTATCGCTATCGTGGGTATGAAGAACGTACAAACTGGTCACACTCTGTGTGATGTTAAACACCCATGTACTCTGGAAGCGATGGTGTTCCCAGAGCCAGTTATCTCTATCGCAGTAGCGCCAAAAGATAAAGGCGGCAGCGAGAAGATGGCTATCGCTATCGGTAAGATGATCGCAGAAGATCCATCATTCCGCGTAGAAACTGACGAAGATTCAGGTGAAACCATCCTTAAAGGTATGGGTGAACTGCACTTAGACATTAAAGTGGACATCCTGAAGCGTACTTACGGTGTTGAGCTGATCGTGGGTGAACCACAAGTAGCATACCGTGAAACCATTACTCAAATGGTTGAAGACCAATACACCCACAAGAAACAATCTGGTGGTTCTGGTCAATTCGGTAAGATCGAATACATCATCCGTCCAGGTGAGCCAAACTCTGGCTTCGTGTTCAAGTCTTCAGTTGTTGGTGGTAACGTTCCTAAGGAATACTGGCCAGCAGTTGAGAAAGGCTTCGCGAGCATGATGAACACTGGTACTATCGCTGGCTTCCCAGTGTTAGACGTTGAGTTCGAACTGACTGACGGTGCTTACCACGCAGTTGACTCTTCAGCAATCGCGTTCGAAATCGCTGCTAAAGCGGCATTCCGTCAGTCTATTGCTAAAGCTAAACCACAACTGCTTGAGCCAATCATGAAAGTTGACGTGTTCAGCCCAGAAGACAACGTAGGTGACGTAATCGGTGACTTAAACCGTCGTCGCGGTATGATCAAAGACCAAGTTGCTGGTGTAACTGGTGTTCGCGTTAAGGCTGACGTTCCGTTATCAGAAATGTTCGGTTACATCGGTTCTCTACGTACAATGACTTCAGGCCGTGGTCAGTTCTCTATGGAGTTCTCACACTACAGTCCATGTCCAAACAGCGTTTCGGACAAAGTTGTTGAGCAAGTTAAAGAGCGTAAAGCTGCTGAAGCTAAGAAGTAATTCTTAACTTCCTCTAATAGAAACCGCTGCTAAGCCAAGGCTAGCAGCGGTTTTTTATGGGTGAAATTTAAGGTAAAACAGCATGAGTGGTGCAGCTTAAGGCTTAGTCCAAGCCCAAGCCTTGAAGGAGCTGTTTAACGCAGTGCTTTCTGTTTACTCAGTTCCAGTAACGCATTGGCCGCAGGGGTTAAAGGTAGATTTTGCCGCCAGATGAGGGCTAAATCCCAGGTCATAGCCGGTTGCATAGGTCTAAACACTAGCTTGCTGGTGCTGAGTTTTTGGCAAATAGGTTCGGGTAAAATCGCTAGGCCCATATCGGCCTCGACCATGGCGGCGAGAAAATCCCATTGGCCGCTTCGAAACGCGATATTGAGTTGCACTCCCGCCTTACGACTCAGGCGATTGATTAGTTTCGCCAAGGAAAAATCTTCGTTATAAAGAATAAAGGGATAGGGCTCAAAATCCTGCCAGCTGAGGTGAGATTGAGTGGCGAGCGGATGCCCATCGGGTAAGCAAGCTAAGAGCGGGTATTTGGTTAGTGGTTGATTCACCAGCTCGGTCTCATGGGTGGTTGGCAGTGCGGTAAAGGCGATGTCTAAGCTGTTATTCAGCAGCGCCTGTTCACAACCAAATCCGCCGTATTCATACATTTGCAGCTCAACGCCGGGATAACGTTTCCGGTAACTGGTCAGTAGCCCGATAATTAGACTGCTCATCATAGGGCAGACGCCTAATCTTAACCGTCCTGTCTTAAGTCCGCTTAAGTTGCTCATGTCCTCCTGCAATCTATGCCATTGTCCGAGTATTTCCCGCGCGCTGTGTTCAAACAGCTGCCCTGCTTGGGTCAACTCGACCTTCTGATTGTTACGGATAAGCAGCGTCTCGCCTAAACTCTCTTCGAGCCTTTGGATGATCTTGCTGAGCGTAGGCTGGGTGATAAAGCATTTTTCCGCGGCACGGGTGAAGTTTTCTGTTTCGACTAAGGTCAGAAAACATTGCAAGGTCTTGATTGGGATATTCATGCTTAAATGGAATCCATGGTATGGCGTTAATTCATTTTACTGATGATGGCCTAAGTATTACTTTGAGCTCGTTAACAGAACAGGGGAATAACCAATGAAGTCCACATCAAGTTTATGGGTCGGTGCTTTGTGGCAGGCAGCTATGCCTGAAGCAAAGAATGTGCAAACAGCTAAAGCGGTGCAAACCAGATTAACGGCTCCAGCGGGTGATTTGCATAAAGCAAAACAACAAGTAAACCCAGCCTAGGCTGGGTTTTTACTTTTCAATAGTTTGCGCTTTCTTCCCACCCGTTTTCTTTCCTGATCTCTTACCTTTATTGCACGCTTGTTTAACGCTCTGTATTTCATTTTCTGCGCCTGAATCTTCAGTTTTTACAGTGCTCTTAACACGGTACTAGCAAGGCTTAGCGCTGAGATTTTATTGCAGAAAATAAAAAGCCACTGGGTTTGCAGTGGCTTTTGTGGGCAGGGAAGTGCTGTGTTATTGATTTGAGAACTTGTTCTCGACTAAAGGCGCCTTGTTTTCTGCCTGTGCAACGTGGCACTGGGTGCAGAAATAGTTATGGCCATTGAGTGTGCCTTTATCGTCGATTACGTGGGACTTCGCCACTGGCGTGGCCTTCATCCGTGGAGCTTTATCCCAGCTGTGACAAGTTAAACAGCCATTCTTATCCAAGGTGATTTTGTAATCATCCTTATGGGGAATGAGTGGCGGTTGGTCGGTAAAGCTGCGCTCTAGCGCCTTGCCACGGCTTGGGTAGACGGGCATGGCATCGGCTGGGCGAATATCCGTTACCGCGCTATCGCCAGCGAGGGATTTGATGTTTACGGGTGTGGCTTGAGAGTCTGCCTGTTGGCCTGAGCAGCCGCCGATGGCTAATACAATCGCAGCTAAGGTGAGTATTTTTTTCATTGGTCATTCTCCGCCTTGGGGGCAATGTGTTGACGAATTGGTGAAGTGGTTGATAGCGACTGACAATCGGTCGAATCGCCTTTATTAAGTTGAGCCTGAGTGGCCGTAAAGCGTGTTTGATAGCGAAATACGCGTTGAGCGCAGACATCGATACAGCGGCCGCATTGGGTGCAGTCTGGGCTAGTGATCACCGGGTTTTGCCCTTTTAACGCCTGCTTTAATACTTGGCGTTCAGGGCAAACACTAAAGCAGTCCATGCAGTTATCACAGGCACTGGCTTTGCTGGCAACGATTTTGATGGGGCTCCATTTGCCGATAAAGCCAAACAGGGCGCCTGTCGGACACAGGTGACCACACCAAGCGCGCTCGGCGATAAACAGATCCAGCAGAAATATCGCCGCTAAGATCCATAAACCACTGAGACTGCCAAATAACACGGCGCGATAGACTAAGGGTACTGGGTTAACCCATTCCCAAATCAAGTTGCCTGTGAGCAGTGGCAATAACAGCACGAGTGCCAGCAGGTAATAACGTAAATTGCGTGGTAACTCGCTGGTGCGAGGAAGGTTCAATTTACGTCTGAGCCAGCTTGCGGCATCGGTAACCAGATTGACTGGACACACCCAACTGCAAAACACCCGTCCACCGGCGAGGGCATAAAACAGTATGACCAAGGCGGCGCCTATCAGTAGGCTAAGCTCGGGAATATGCCCGCTAATGAGCATTTGTAAGCTCACTAGCGGATCGGCAAAGGGAATGGTATCGAGCAGTAAACTGGCCGATAAATTACCCTTAAATAGCCAAATTCCCAGTAATGGCCCAAGTGCAAATAAGCCTAATAAGCCGAATTGCACCGCGCGGCGTAGTAGCAAATATTTGTGTGCGCCAAACCAACCGAGTTCTGCAATGGCTGCGGCATGCTCGCCTTGCATGCGGGCTTTTGAGTTCATGGTCTGGTTATTCATAGACTTGTTACTCATAGCGTTAGCCCCTTATTCAACATCTCTAAGGTGGTTTCCTCGGTGTTGATATAAGTGTCATGCGCCGCCGCTTTACCGAGTGCCAGAGCGGTCGGTAACACCTTAATCGCGGCCGTGTCGAGCACGCAGGCATGTTCGCATTTACCGCACCCCGTGCAGGTATCGCTGTTGACTGTGGGTAAAAACATGGCGTGGTGATCGCTATGTTGATTGCGTTGGCGTTCTAAGGTGATGGCATTGTCGATTAACGGACAAACCCGATAACAGACGTCACAACGTAATCCCTTAAAGTTTAGGCAGTTTTTCTCATCTATCAGTACCGCAACACCCATCTTAGCATCGCTAATTTGCTCAAGTTGAGGGTCAAGCGCGCCCGAAGGGCAGGCTTTAATGCAGGGAATATCCTCACACATTTCGCAGGGAATGCGTCTTGCGGTAAAGAATGGCGTGCCAGTGGCGGCGCCATCGAACCAACGTGCCAGCGATAGGGTGTCGTAGGGACAAGCCTCGACACACAAACCGCAACGCACACAGGCGGAGAGAAAATCGCTTTCTTCAAGGGCGCCCGGCGGTCTGCAAGCTTGGGGGGCGAGCTGGCCTTGGCTTTTTGCCGTGGCCGTCAAGCCTAATCCCACGAGCCCCATCACGCAGCCAGCCTTAGCCGTCGTTGCCAAAAACTGGCGACGGTTGACTTGCTTGACTGTGAATGGACTCTTCACTTGCTGACTCACCTTAGCACTCCTTAATCGCTTTCAAATACGCTTATCGCTATCAAATGAGGCTTAGGCCTTCATCACTTTTACGGGACACTTCTTAAAGTCAGTTTCTTTTGACAGTGGATCGGTCGCATCCAAAATCAACTTGTTAACTAACTGACGCGCATCGAAGAAGGGCATAAACACGACGCCGCGTGGAGGTTTGTTACGGCCTTTGGTTTCGACACGGGTTTTGACCTCACCACGGGGGGATGCGACTAGCACTTCATCACCACGTTGCAGACCACGGGCTTTAGCGTCTTCAGGATGCATAAAGATTTGTGCATCGGGGTAAGCGCGGTACAGCTCAGGTACACGGGCGGTCATCGAACCTGTATGCCAGTGTTCGAGTACACGGCCGGTAGACATCCACAGATCGTATTCTTCATTTGGCTCTTCTGCCGCAGGTTCGTAGGGCAGGGCGAAAATCACCGCTTTGCCATCGGGTTTGCCGTAGAACTTGTAGCCTTCACCCGCCTTCACATAAGGATCGCTACCTTCGACGAAGCGGCGTAGGGTTTCTTTGCCCTCAACCACTGGCCAGCGTAGGCCGCGGGTTTCGTGGTAACGGTCAAAGTCGGCTAAGTCATGGCCATGGCCGCGACCAAAGGCAGCGTATTCTTCGAAAATGCCTTTTTGTAGATAGAAGCCAAAGTGCGCGCTTTCATCGTTTAAGTCGCCCTTACAATCTGTGGTTGGGAACTTGTTGATGACGCCGTTGGCAAACAGCACTTCATAAAGCGTTTTGTCAGCATATTCAGGCTGTTTAGCGATAAGCTCAGCCGGCCATACTTCAGACACTTTAAAGCGTTTTGAGAACTCGACTAATTGCCACAGATCCGACTTAGCCCCTTCTGGCGCTTTGACCTGTTGATGCCACATATGGGTGCGGCGCTCGGCGTTACCGTAGGCACCTTCTTTCTCAACCCACATGGCGGTGGGCAGAATTAAGTCGGCGGCCATGGCGGTGACGGTTGGGTATGGATCGGATACCACGATAAAGTTTTCAGGGTTACGGAAACCGGGGTAGATTTCATCGTTGATATTCGGACCCGCCTGCATATTGTTGGTACACATGGTCCAATAGCAGTTGAGTTTACCGTCTTTGAGCATGCGGCTTTGCAGCACGGCATGGAAGCCGGGTTTTGGCGGAATGGTGCCTTCTGGTACCTGCCACACTTTTTCTGTGATGGCGCGGTGTTTATCGTTGGCCACTTCCATATCCGCAGGTAAGCGGTGGGCGAAGGTGCCGACTTCACGGGCAGTACCACAGGCCGAAGGTTGACCCGTTAATGAGAATGGGCTGTTACCTGGGGTAGCGATTTTACCTGTGAGTAAGTGGATGTTGTAGAGCATGTTGTTTGCCCACACACCACGTACGTGCTGGTTGATCCCCATGGTCCACAGACTCATGACTTTGACCTTAGGATCAGCGTAGGCCTTAGCTAAGGTTTCTAATTTTTCAGGCTCTACACCACTCATTTTCGCCGCATATTCCAGCGTATAAGTGCTGACGAACTTAGCGTATTCTTCGAAGCTGATAGGGCTGGATTTACCATTGCCTGGGTTTTTGGCTTTCTTCTCTAACGGATGATCTGGACGTAGACCATAACCGATATCATCCACACCGAGAGCAAACTTAGTATGTTTAGTCACAAAGTCGGTATTCACGGCTTTGTTTTGAATGATGTAGTTAGCGATAAAGTTGAGGATCACTAAGTCTGACTGTGGACGGAACACCATAGGGTTGTCCGCTAAGTCGAAACTGCGATTCTCGAAGGTGGATAGCACATGTACGCGGCAGTCTTTGTGGCTTAAACGACGGTCGGATAAGCGTGCCCACAGAATAGGGTGCATCTCGGCCATGTTAGCGCCCCAGAGCACAAATTGGTCGGCGGCTTCTAAGTCATCGTAACACCCCATAGGCTCGTCGATACCGAAGGTACGCATAAAGCCACCTACGGCCGATGCCATGCAGTGGCGGGCGTTAGGGTCGATATTGTTGGTTAAGAATCCGGCCTTATGTAATTTAGAGGCGGCATAACCTTCCCAGATGGTCCATTGGCCCGAGCCAAACATACCGACTGAGGTTGGGCCCTTAGTGGCGATGCTGTTTTTCCACTTAGCGGCCATAGTATCGAAGGCGACATCCCAGCTTACAGGGGTAAACTCGCCTTCTTTGTGGTATTTGCCGTCTTTCATCCGCAGCAGCGGCGTGGTTAATCTGTCCTTGCCGTACATGATTTTCGACAGGAAGTAACCCTTAATACAGTTCAAACCACGGTTAACTGGGCTTTCGGGATCGCCCTTAGTAGCGACGACTTTACCGGCTTTGGTACCGACTAATACGCTACAACCCACACCGCAAAAACGGCAGGGGGCTTTATCCCACTTAATGCTATCTGACTCGGCGGCTTCGACCATTTTCACGGGAAGCGTGACGCCAACGGCCGTGGCAGCGGCAACCGCTGCGTTAGCCTTGAGAAACTCGCGGCGGCTAATGCTCATAGTGTTTCCTCACTCTCTTGTTCTAAGGGTTCTACTTGGTGGTAAATCAAACTGGCGGATAACACGCCGGACAGGGCATTGATGGCTTCAACATTGTCGAGAATGGCTTTTTGGCTATTGCCTTCGAGGGTAATAACGAACTTGCCCTCGGGGGAAATGGCGTGGATATCGCAGCCCTTTAATGCAGCAATATCGGCCTCAACCTGTTGTAAGGCATAAGGGGCGGCATGTACCACAAGACTGGTGACATGGTATTCCTGACTCATAGCGGTACCTTTATCTTGAGATTCATTCAGTTGTTTTCGATAAACATCGCGACAACTCAATGTGGATAACTGTGAGTCTAGACCTGATAAAAAATGTGGGTATACCTCGCAAGAGGTATTGGCGGGGATAGTCGATCGGGATCAAAGTTTTGCGCGTGATCTAACTCTCAGTTTGAAATTTACACAATCCCTATCCCTTTGGAGAGGGAGCAAGCGAGTGAGTTAAACGTGGGAATTAGCTCTATAAATATTGCCATTGCTTGAGCAGGATGACCGCGGGATTCGCATTACCTTCGCCTAAGTCGGCTGCGCCTAAGGCATTGTCATAGTGGATTTTTCCATTTCCAGTCGCAGTGATGGATTTGCCCCTCACCGAGCCGAAAATCTCAGGGCCGCCGGGGAGATTAACCTTAGATTTGGGGGCGTAGAGCGCGGCATAAATCGGCACATTACCGCTGACGGTGACATCCTTATCCGAGCCAGAAAAAATAGACAGTGGCGGCTTGTTGCTGTCGGTCAGGGTTTGCCCCTTAATGTTGTTACCGTTGTTTGTCCCCGCCGTAAAGGCGACTTCACCGCCCACAAATAGCGTAAGGCTTGAGCCCGGGGCAATATTTAGCTGATTCGAGCCACTCATCTTAAAGTCACCATTAACTATCAGGGTGACATCGCCGCCACTGATATTGAGCACACCATCGGCACTCATGACTAAGCTGTCGAGGTTAAATACAGGGGTGTCACTGCCGAAGATGTTTTCTGACGTGGGGGTAAGGCTCGGGAAATAATCACCTTTCCAGCCGAGTTCGGTCTTACTCGACCCCGATGGCGTGATAGTGACATTAGCGTTGGAATCAATCCTGCGCGCGCCGTTATTTGGCATCTTAAAGCCGCCCATCACAGCGCCAATATCCAATGGATCGCAGGATTTTGTCGGCACGGGTGGCACATTCGGGCGCGCGTTGACTAGGTTGCCAATCTGGCTGTCCTGATGAAAGTTACCGTCGCCACCATATTGCAGTGCGCCATTCACTTGGGCTTTGGGCGCCGTGGCGGCATTATTATTGGCTTTGACCGAACCTTCCACCGTGCCGCTATTCGCCAAGTTAAAGTTATTGCCCGCCGCGACATTCCCGCTTATGGTCCCTGTGCCCAGGGTGACATCATTATTGGCTTGAATGCTGCCGTGGATATCCGACGAGCCAGTGAGGGTGACGCTGCCCGTGGCGCTAACATCGCCGTAAATTGGCGCGTTGCCCGTGAGCGTAATATTGGCATTGGGCTCTATGGTGGTGACATTGCCTTTGCCATGTTGATTAAGCTCACTGCCACCTTGGCTGTTACTGATGCTATCGCCATAGGCGCCTTTACGGGAATCGTAGCCATCGATGCTACTGCTGCCGGTAAGGTTTAAGCTTTCGCAGGACACAATCGCATCATTGAAAATCGTATTTCCGTGACTGCCCTGCAGTGTGAACTGGGCGTTGAGTTTGGCCTCACCCTCTAAATGATTGCCACGACTGTCGAGGCTAAGATCGGCCCCGGCGATTTGGCCGTTTTCGAGGGCATAGCTGCTGCCTTCGAGGCTGCCATCGGCTTCGGCGGGGAGTTGCTCATAAAGGGTTTGCAGGCCTTGATTGGGCGCACGCTGCAGCTGAGTTTTGAGTTGGTTGTAACTCTCGTGCATTCCCTGTTCGGCGAGTAGCTGCGCATTGACCTGCTTTTGAAAGTTACCACTCAGTCGCTCTTGCACTAGATTATCCCTGAGGGACGTGACCACCAGCAAACTCGCTAACAGACTGAAGACTAAGACGATAAGCAGTACCGCGCCATGTTCCTTATTGCCTAGAGCTGGTCTTAGATTGTCCATTATGGCTTCCTTGCTTTATGGGTTCTGTTGGCTGTTGAGGGCTTGTTGCCATAGGGGTTTACGCAGGGCGATATCGAGCTGGATCCCTTGGCCATATTGCGCGGGGAGTTTTTCGGGCTTGAGTACTACAGTCACCAGTTCGCCATTCAGTGCAAAACGGGTCGATTCTAGCCCTGTGAGTAACACCTGAGCGCCATCGCCGTCGTCGCAGCTCAGATTGGGGGCGTCAAAACGGTAGGTTTCGTTGTAATCGCTGGTTTTGCTGGTTCCTAGGCAAGTTAAACTCGGCTGGGCTGGGGATGCTGCAACTGCGAGCACTAACTCATTAGCGCTGAGGGATACGATACTTGATGCACGTTTAACACTTTTGCTGAGGCTAAGGGTGGCGTACCTCAGCGCATCGGCGGCGTCTTCTAGGCGTTTACTTTCTTCCACTGTGGCTTTGAGCGGGGCGAAAAAATTGACCACGGCCAGCATAATAATCAGCCCAAGCACCATAGCGATCATTAGCTCAGATAAGCTAAAACCCGCTTGCCGTTGCTTCGCGCTTAAGGACATAACTACACCTGGCATAAGTGCGGAAAACTGGCGTTGAGGCTTACACTGTTATTGTCCTCAATGCGGCCGTCCTGCCAAGTGACAGTGATGGGCATAGTGTCTTGATAAGTGTTCGGTAGCACTAAGCTGAAGCCGCTGGGCATATCTTGGCTGAGGCTGGCCCTAAAATTGACATCTTCAAAGCGTGCGGGTTGGCGCTGAATATCGCAGATCCTCGGCCAGATCCTTTCAATGGCATTCTGTGCTTGAATGGTGGCGACCGTATACTGGAAGCTGTTGGTCGCATGCTGCAATGAAGATAGCTGCGCTTTGCCTAGCGCTAGTAGCGAAGTGACCGACACCACTAACGAAATCAGCACTTCGGTCATGGTAAAGCCTTGTTGTTTATTACTCAGTGCCACTATGCGCATGCCGCCTCCTGTAGATAACTTTGCCCGCTTGGCAAGATGCACAGATTGAGCGTTTCACCTTGGGTGTTTTCGAGGCTCATCTGGGTTTTAGTGGTGTTGCCTGTAGCATTGATATTGAGGGTGTTAAAGCCATCGATACTGACGCCGCGGTTCGATGGGCTAAAGACCTTGAGTTGTTCCTGATTGCTGATGACCAGCCAGCGCCCATCTTCAGTCGCTTCGAGTGTCACCGCCTGATTGCGCTTGATGGCTTCGCCGCGGGCGAATTTGTAACAGGAAATCAATTCATTTGCGGTGGTGGTGAGGCTTTCTCTGGCGATCAGATCCCGATAGGAAGGTAGGGCGAGGCTCGCCAAGATACCTATGATGGCGATAGTGACCAGCAATTCAACTAAGGTGAACCCAGCAGTAGTTCGTATCATCTTAGTGGGTCCAGCAATGGGTTGCGGGGGTGCGTACGCCTTTGTGGTCGAGGCTTAAGGTGCCGCAGGAGTCAGACTGACGGCTTGTGGGCACGGCCTTGAGGCTAAAACCTAATTTATCTGTCGTGGGCGTATAGCTGAAACTGTAATAGGCACTGTTGGTTAAACTCTGCGAATCGGGATAAAAACCGTTGCGGGAATAATGGCGCTCTAGCGCTTGGGCACTACTGACGAGATATTGCTGTGCATCGAAGCGTCGACCTTGTTTTAAGTACTCATTAAACGATGGGATAGCAATGGCGGCAAGAATGCCGATAATGGCGAGGGCGATCATCAGTTCAATCAGGGTAAACCCTTTACGTAAAGCGCTCATCCACCCCTCCCTGTGTTATTGAACTGAATAGAATCGTCCGTGATTATGATGATTATCTTGTTGTTTTAATTGTTTTGACAGCGTTGTCACATTAATTTATTGGGATTTTCATCGAAATGCAATCACTGAGTGAAAATTCAACAGCATTTGCAATCGATAGTATGAGAATAATGCGTGTTAAGTCGCTGTATTTGATATGGAGATCACATTTGAACTGGAGATTAATAGCCCGTCAGCTCCATATAACCTGTGCCGCTATGGCTGCCTTTAAGTCCAATCGGCCCTTCCCAATACTGGGTGGATAACGCCATGGCACTATTGGGATTTAAAGGGGAAATGAGGATGTCGATTTGTTCGCTTGGGATTTGCACTTGCCAGCGAATTGGGTATTTACCCGTGCTGGTGGTTTGCCACTCGAGTGGGGTCATTTTTATCCCATCGGGGGTATCGCGGGAATTGATGTTGCGTCCGGTGCCATCGGCAAACATTCGTCTGGCGCTGTAAAAGGCTGACTGTGTTTGCACTTTATCGGAGGATTGTTCCCTGAGCTGAAATAGCATCAGCGCCGAACCATCATCTAACCTAAGGGCAAACCAATCCCAGCCCTGCTGGCTCTTGGTTAAAAACTGCGAGCTCCATTCTCTATCTAGCCAGCCTTGGCCTGTGACTTTCTCGACGCGGTTGTCCATTCGGCCATTGATCTTGATATGGCGGGTGATTTCGCCATGAATCGTGATAAAGGGTTGGCTGTAGTAGTAAGAGGCGACTTTGCCGTCGCGACTCTTAATGCTGTAACCCTTATCCCCTTGATATTGCAGTGGCGCTTGGCTGTTAAGCTCGAGTTGATAACTAAAGTCGTCGGTTGCAACGCTCAAAGTTGCAGGGAATAACTCATTTGACTGACTATGCCATTGCCAATTATCGAGGCGAATTTGGTAGGGATCTGCGCTCACTCCAGCAAGTGATGGATGCGCCCGCGACCATTTCTCATGGGCGAGGTGAGAAGTGCTGGAGGTGAGTGCGCTATGGGCAAAATAGAGCTGTTCAGTCGCCCAAGTGGACTTAGGATTAGGTTCCACGTTTTGCGATTCAGTGTGCTTAGGTTTTAGCGCTACCCTAAATTGCGTCCATTGGGCACCAAGTTGCTCACCATTCTCTGTGGTTAAATTGGCGGTGAGATACCACCATTCTTGACGAAAATCCTGATGGGCGAGGTGATCTTGAGGAAATTGAAAGTGGTTTCCTGGCGTCACCTTAGCAAAACTTTGGCTATCTGCGCTTGCTTGCCCAAGCATAGAACCCATGGATTGAGGCTCGGTCGTTGCAGGCGCGTGATCGCAGCCGCTTATTGTCGCAAGCAGTAAGCCACCTATGACACTCTTCAAGATAAAGCCTGCGCTTGTGCTGATCTTAAATCGCGTTGCAGACGCTGATTGATTAACTCGCCAAACCTTGGTTTGATGTACGCGTGCGCTCATAGGGTTTCCTGCTGCAAACTGGCGATTAAGGGCCTGCGGGTTTGCCAGTAAAGCGGTAAGAGTACGGCTAAGGTGCAGGTCACTAGGGCAATGAGGATGGCTTTTCCATAGGCAAACCAATCCCAGATCATCTTGATTGTCCAGCCGAAGGCCTGCAGGGTGATTTTATCAATTAATAAATACCCGAGCAGTGCGCCCGTAGGCATGGCCATCAGGCAGGTGATGACCACGACCAGCAGCATTTGGCTGAACACCATAGTTCGTAGCTTACTGCGACTCACCCCGAGGGAATACAGTCTTGCCAATGGCGCTTGTCGAGCTTGAGTTAACATCAAGCAGGCGCTAAATAGCCCTATGGCAGCCACCAGCAAAGTTAAGCTATTGAGCACTAAGGTGATTGAGAAGGTGCGTTTAAACATGGCAATGGCCTGAGCCTTAATCTTGGCTTGGCTGTAAATTTGCGCCTGCGCTAAGCCCAATGTAACGGCCAATTGCCCTTGCAGTTCATCTAGCTCTGCCTCGCTGAGTTTGCGCGGAGTCGCTGTTGTTTGAACTCCCGGCTCGACAGAGTGGAAACTGGCCGCAAGGCTAATGGGTAACACGGGTAGCTGCGCCTGTTGCCATAGCTTATGGCTGATGATGAGCTCATTGCGGGTATTGCCATGGTCGTAATAAATCCCCGCGATCACAACGGGATTATTGGCGGTTTTGTCCAACACGTTTAGCGCCACAGTATCCCCGAGTTGCAGCTGATACTTAATGGCCATAGGTTCGCTGACTAACACGTAATGTCCGTCAAAGTAGGTTTGCCAGAGATCCGGCAAGCTTTCTTTGAGTGTGCTGGTGTGTTGAATAGATGCATCATCTCGGCTAATTAGGTTGACTGGGATAGTTTGCGCCGCCCCTTGGGGTGAGACTTCGGCCTCCACTTGCCATTGCTGATACAGGCCACTTAGGCGAGGATCTTGGCTTAATTTATCGCGCACTTCGGCCATATGGTTGGCGCTGGGGCGCAGGTATAAATCGGCATGCAGACGGGTTTCTAACCAGCTTCTTAAGGTTTGCTCGAAGCTACCGACCAAGGTGTTCATCGACACATTGGCGCTCAGTGCCAGCAGTATCGCCATCATGGCGAGGGACAGTGGCGCGATAAGCTCGCGGGTTTCGGCGAGGAGATATTGCTTAAGTCCGGGGCGAGTCAATGGCAGCAGCAAGCTAACGCCCCAATGCAAGACTTGTGGTAATAACAATGGAATCGCAACGGCAACCATGCCCAACAATACCAAACTGGTGTTATAGCTTTGGCTGAAGGGCATGAGTATTGCGGCGAGCATGAGCAGGCTGCAGGCTAAGATAAACTGCCTGCCATGGGTTTTGTTGTGGGCCTGCGTTTGTTGATAACGATTAGCGCCTTGGGCAAGGGATTGGCGGGTTAAGTCAAAATACAAGGGTAAACAGGCGGCTAGGGCGGCGACTAAGGTGAGGGTTATCGCTTCGGCCAACCAACGCCATTGCCAAATCCCCGGCAACAAGTGGGCGCCGTAGAGCTGCTCTAAGGTCATAGCAACCATAGGTTGCAACCAGTGACTGAGCTGTAATCCTAAGATAAATCCCATTAGCGAGCCTAGCACCACCAACAGCAGCAACTCGCCAAGTAGGGCAAGCATGACTTCGCGCCGTGCTAAGCCCTGTTGCAGCAATTGGATTAATAGACGTTGGCGTTTCATCAGGCTGTAACGCACACCGTTATAGGCAATAAACAGTCCGACCACAAAGGCTAACATGCTCATCGCATTGAGGTTTAAATGAAAGCTGCGGGTAAGCGCCATCAAGGCTTGGCCTTGATCCTGTTGACTGTAACTGGCGCGAAGCGGCGTAATACCTAAGGTTTCGAGCCGCTGCTTTAAGGTGGGGAGCTTATCCCTGTCACTGAATAGGGCGATATAGCTGAGTTTGCCTTGCATCCCGAGCAACGTTTGGGCGAGGGATATATCGGTCAGAATCGCACTGCCTAGCCCCCAGCTATCATCGATACTAATGACCTTAAGCTTGTCTGGTGCAAAAGACACGGGCGCGAGGGCGAGTTGGCCATTGGGCGCGATCTTATTGGCAAGGCTCTGACTCATAACCACTATCGGCTCACCACTCATTAACTCGGCGAGCGGCAGTGCTCCCATCGACATCCTAGGATTGGCTGCTTGCTTTGTGCTGGTTTTGTGCTTTTGTCCCTCTTTTGAGCTTAGGCTCGCCGTCAGCGCGGCGACGATATCGCTGCCTTCAATTTGCCAGAACTGGCCGTTCAGGCCCGCCACTCTGCCACTGACAACCGCAAGGCTTTGGCTTATGCCCGCTTGGCGCAGGCTGAAATACACGGATTCGTCGAGGGTTTCTTGGCCAATCGGCGCGCTTAAGAGCACATCGGCTCGCTGGCTCAAGAGTTCTGTGGCCTCACTGTAGCTGCGAATGGCATTATCATTGGTGGCTTTAACCCCGATAAGCAAAGTCACGGCGAGGGCAAGGCCAAGCAAAATGGCACCCGCTTGCAGCGGCGCGTGGCGATAGTGGGCGACAAAGACCTTTAGTACCCAATAGATCCGCAGCCATGGGCGGTTTCTGGTTTGGCTGTGATTGGCCTTAGGGGTTAATGCTGGATTCATCATCTAGTTAACCGGAGATAGACACAGCGGCGTGGGAAAGATGCCAGCGTTTGTGCATAAAGGCGGCGCATTCTTCACTGTGGGTGACCATAAGTATGCTGGTTTGGCTTTCTTTGGCCAGTTCGCACAGCAGCGACATCACCTGTTTACCCGATTCATCATCGAGGTTGCCCGTGGGTTCGTCGGCCAGCAGTAAACTCGGGTTGTGGGCTAAGGCTCTGGCGATAGCAACCCTTTGCTGTTGCCCGCCTGAAAGTGCCTCGACCTGCCGATTGAGCAGTGAAGCCAGCCCCAATTTGTCGACGAGATAATCGCACCAAGGATTCCAACTGGCGCCGTTGAGATTGAGTGAAAAACCTATGTTGTTTCTCACATTGAGCGGCGTCAGCAGATTAAATTGTTGAAACACCACGCCCAAATGGTTGCGTCTGAACTCGCTCCAGTGTTTGTCTTGCCAATCTTGGGTGGATTGATGATTCAACACTATCTGGCCGTTGTCTGGCGTTTCAAAGCCTGCGATTAAATTTAGCAGTGTGCTTTTACCGCTGCCGCTGGGGCCCGTGAGTGCGATGGTCTCACCGCGATGCAAGGTTAAATCGACGGCTTGCAGTACGGTATGGCGCTGCTCGCCGTCGCGAAAACTTTTACTCACTTGGATAAGTTTGGCTACTTCTGACATTTATCCTTCCACCCTGGCAACATTTAGCCCGACTAAAGATAAAACATTTTATCTTCTGATAGATACTGCTATTTGGCCCTTAAGGTTCACTTTGCATCGATTCAGACTTAGGTTTTATGCTGTTTAAATTTTCTGCAATTGTGGCGTTTAGCTCGCATTCTGTGAGCGAATGGGCTTGAGCTATTTTTGTGTTTGTTGCATGCTGTGCGCCCTGTTAAATCGATAGCGGACTATCGATTTAACAATCCGTTCGGATGAAGGTAGCAGGAGAGTGGGGAATTAACCCCACACCGACGAGGCAACTTTGTTTTGGGATCTTTCCCGATACAAAGCACTCTTTCAGGTGCCGCAAGGCGTGGACTGTTACTGGACGAGCCTCTGGAGAGACTACCGATTGCGTTAAATCGCGATAATAGGTGGCGCCGAAGGCGAAAGTAGGTGCGTCGATGGATGCATTCTGCGAAACGCTCAGGCAAAAGGACAGAGGAGAGGATGACTGCACGGTCCCTGTCGTTTGTCTTTTGGACTTTACCCTGCCTTTATTGGCTGGGTGATAGTCTTTCTTTAGGCTGGCAGCGGTGTGTCACAGCCATTTCTTTTCCTCCTCCTTTATTAATTTAGTTGTTTAATAATTGAGGAATATCATGAGTTTTCAAGCTTTACTCAGCAGCCTGAACGGTATCGTTTGGGGGCCCGTTACCCTATGTTTACTTGTGGGCACGGGCATCTATCTCACCTTGCGTTTGCGGTTTATCCAAGTATTTCGTCTGCCAATGGCCCTTGGTTTATTGTTTAAACCCGCCAAAGGGCATGGGGATCTATCTTCCTTCGCCGCCTTATGCACGGCGCTGTCCGCCACCATTGGTACGGGCAATATTGTTGGGGTGGCAACCGCAATTAAGATGGGCGGCCCAGGAGCATTATTTTGGATGTGGTTGGCGGCCTTCTTTGGCATGGCGACTAAGTATGCCGAATGTATGTTGGCGGTAAAATATCGCACTACCGATGCGCGCGGGCAAATTGCGGGCGGCCCCATGTATTACATCGAGCGTGGTCTGGGCATACATTGGATGGCGAAGTTGTTTGCCCTGTTTGGCGTAGGGGTAGCGTTTTTCGGGATTGGGACTTTTGCCCAAGTGAATGCAATTAGCGATGCCCTGACCATTGCCTTTGAGGTGCCCACTTGGGCGACGGCACTGGTGCTCACCCTGTTAGTCGCGGCGGTGACCTTAGGTGGGGTGAAGCGTATTTCCAACGTGGCGCAAAAGTTAGTACCAGCGATGTCGATTGGTTATGTGCTGGCTTGTATATGGATTTTAGTGAGTTTTGCCGAATCGATTTTACCCGCATTGCAGTTAGTGGTGGAGTCGGCCTTTACGCCAGTCTCGGCGGCGGGCGGATTCTTAGGCGCGACTGTGGCGCAGGCGATTCAAATGGGGATTGCCCGCGGGGTGTTTTCGAACGAATCAGGCCTCGGTAGCGCGCCAATTGCCGCCGCGGCGGCGAAAACCAATGAGCCAGTTGAACAGGGTTTAGTCAGTATGACGGGCACCTTTTTCGACACTATCATCATCTGCACTATGACGGGATTGGTGCTGATTATCACTGGTGTCTGGAGCGGCGATACTGCAGGCGCAGCCATGACTAGCGCGGCCTTTAGCTTAGGCGGCTCGGCGGCCATCGGTCAGTATTTAGTCACCATCGCCTTGGTCTGCTTTGCGTTTACGACCATTTTAGGCTGGCACTACTATGGTGAACGTTGCTGGTACTATTTAGTGGGCGAACGTGGGCTGCGGGCCTATCAAATGCTGTTTTTAGGCCTGATTGCGGTCGGCGCCTTTATCAAGCTTGATGTGATCTGGTTATTGGCCGACACGGTCAACGGCTTAATGGCGATCCCGAATTTGATTGCGATTATTGGGTTAAGGCACGTCATCATTGCCGAAACCCAAAGCTATTTTGTTCGGACACTCTCAAACCGTACATTAGACCCAATTTATTAATGTTGTGAAAACAATATATTAGTTCACATTATTTTAACTTTGACATTGTCGCCGCAAGGTTCTTCGTTTACTTTAATAGGTGCTGTTCAAAAAATAGCACTTTAAAAACGAGAACTTTGAGGCGACGCCATGGACAGAAGTAAACTCCGCACCTTTCGCAGCAAGATCCTATCCCATATCGCACTGCCACTGATCTTAATCATGGCCGGCGTATATGGCATTAATTCTTGGTTTAATTACCTTTCTGCCGAGCGCAAGCTATACGACTCCTTAGCGCAGGAGTCGAATCATTCCGCCTATCGCTTACAGCTACTGCTTGAGCATGCACAGGCCAATACACAAGGTGTTGCGGATTTTATTGGTTTCATCTCCAATAAGGAGGGCATCAATAATAGTGAGAAAATCAAACGAGTGCTCACTAATCGCCTCGAACGTAACCCCGATTTCTACGGCTCCGCCGTCGCCTTTAAACCTTATACCTTCCCCGATAAAAAACTCTTTTCCCCCTATGTTTACCGCGATGGTGACAGTTTCCATTATCTAGATATTGGCGCCGAAGGTTATGACTACACAGACGGCTCTTGGGATTGGTGGTCTAAGGCCATTAATCAACCGGGGGGCTATTGGTCTAAAGCCTACTTTGACGAAGGTGCCGGTAACACCCTGATGGTGACTTACTCAGTCCCTTTTGGTCCTGAAAACGATTACTTTGGGGTGGCGACAGTCGACTTAGCCCTCGATAAGTTGCCCGAACAATTGGGAGTTCAGCCTAGTGAATTAGTGGTGCTGGATGATCAAGGGCGGCTTATCTTCCACAACGATAAAGAGAAAGTGCTCGCCGTGACCTCAGCCGAATGGCTCGATAGAAACACCCGCCGCAATAGTGACTTTTGGGCGCTATTGGATAAGGGGGTCAATGGCCAAGCCCGGTTTGTGGATGACAAGAACATAGTCTACCTCGCCAGTGTGGCTTCGGTCGCTAAGCTCAAATGGCGCGTCATTGTCATGGTGCCAGAGCATCAGTTGTTTACGACGCTATTAGATGATGTGGCTGCGGTGGTGCTTAACCTCAGCTTGCTCACGTTGCTATTGATATTGACCTGTTATATCGCCGCTAAACGTTTGACTCGGCCGCTTGAGGCGTTGGAGTCGGGCATTTTGGCCTTCGGTCAGGGTAAGGCCCAACAGTTAGCGATCCCCAAAGGCGCTGTGAGTGAGATAGTCACCTTAAGCAGTACCTTTAACCAGATGGCAGAGCTTCTCGCCGAGCGTGAGCAGGCGATTTTAGACTCCCGGGGTAACCGCTTCGCTCGGCTGATTGATGGCATGAGCGATAAGTCCTTCTACTGCTCGCTCGACCCTTCAGGGCAATTGGCGCAGGTGAGTGAGGGTGTCACTAAGGTCTTAGGCATGTCGCCCGAGCTGCTCAAGCGTAAGTACCAACGACTCTTTACCGCCAATCCCTTAAATGAAAAGAATTGGGAATACACAGACTTGGCCCTGAAGGGACAAAACGTCCCCTCCCACCAAGTGGAATTGCAGGATGCCAATGGCCATCCACGTATGCTCGACCTCTTTATGCAACCCTTGGTTTCTGATACGGGCGAGTTGATGTCGGTGGAGATGTTATTTACCGATGTGACGGAGCAGTTCTCCGCCGCCGCTTGGTCTAATGCCGTGCTTGAAGCGGCGCCAGAGGCCATGCTAATCGTGGACCAAATGGGGGTTATTGTCTTCAGTAACACTCGTTGCCAGCTCCTCTTTGGTTATGATGCTAACAGCATGTTGGGGTTACAGGTTGAGTCGCTTTTGCCCGAAACCATGCGCAGCAACCACGCTCGCGACCGCCTGCAATTTTTACGAGAAGGTCGCGATCGCCCTATGGCCAATGCGCGCCATGTTCGGGCGCTCAAAGCCGATGGCGGGGAGTTTGTCGCTGAAATCGCCTTAAGTATTTTACCTGCCGATCATGAAGGCCGCCGCCAAGTGGCAGCATCGATTAGGGATATGACCCAGAAGTTAGCGGTGGAGCAAAAAATTCGTGACAGCGAATTAAGGTTCCGCGGCTTGGTGACCAATATTCCCGGCGCCGTCTACCGCACTCGCATCGGTGATGTGTGGGTGATGGAATATGTCAGTGAAAACATTGCTGAAATTACAGGTTATGCCGCAAGCCAGTTTATTGAGAGCCGCCAACGAACCTTCGCCTCGTTGATCTTGGAAGAAGACCGTGAGCTCTGCCATCAGCATATCGATAGGGCGCTGGCGCAGCAGGAAACCTTTGAGGTGGAATACCGCATTCGCCACCGCGATGGCAGCGTGCGCTGGGTACATGAAAAGGGTAAGGCAAGTTACACCGATGAGGGCTTCCCACTGTGGTTCGACGGTAGTATCGATGATATTACCGAGAGTAAGCTGGCACTGGTTGAGCTTGAGAGTTCGCGTCAGCAGTTGACTAACATCACCGAATCCATCCCTTGTACCGTGTACCAATTGCGTTGGGTTTCCCCCGCGGATCGCACTTTTACCTTCCTCTCTGGTGCGGCGTTCCATATGTTAGGGCTGCACCGCGAAGATTTACTGAACGACTTTAATATTATCGCAGAGCGGATTTTTGAAGAAGAACGCCCCGAAGTTGTACGCGCCTTAGCGGGCAAGAGTGAGGACAAATTGCAATGGGTACGCGAGTTCCGTTATCGCCACCCTAATGGCAGCGTTCGTTGGATGGAGGCGGGGGCGAGCGGCCATATCAGCGACGACGGCGCCATTATCTGGAATGGCTATGTGATGGACATTACCGAGCGTAAGGCCATCGAGGAAGAGCTTGCGGTCAGCGAAGCGCACTTTAAGGCGCTATTCGATGGTTCTACCATAGGTATTGTGAACGTCGATGCCAAAGGGGTGATCCTCGACTGTAACGACCAATATTGTGAAGACATGGGCCAATCCCGAGAGTCCCTCTGTGGCATGTCGATTTTCGAGGTCTTAAGCCTACAGGATAAAGAAGCGGCTAAGGCGCAATTTAAGGAGTTAGCCGAAGGTCGAGTCGACCATTATCGTGGCGAGCGCAGCTTTATTCGCCCCAATGGTGAGCCGCTGTGGATGACGGTCAATGTGTCGGCACTGTTCAATAGCCAGAAACAGTTTGAATCGGCCGTGGTCAGTATGGTCGATATGACCGAGTTAAAACTCTTATCTAACGAGCTGCTAGTCGCTAAGGAAGAGGCGGATGCAGCGAGTAAAGCCAAGGGTGACTTCCTCGCCAACATGTCCCACGAAATCCGTACGCCAATGAATGCGATTATCGGTATGTCGCAGCTTTGTTTGCAGACGGAACTCGATAAGAAGCAGAAAAATTATGTGGAGAAAATTGAGCGCGCCTCAAAATCCTTGCTCTCCATCATTAACGACATCCTCGACTTCTCCAAAATTGAAGCCGGTAAGTTAGATATCGAATCGGTTCCCTTCCAGCTCGATACTATGTTGGAAGATCTCAGCGATATGTTCTCCGAGAAGGCGGCCCATAAACAGCTTGAACTGCTGTTTGCAGTGGCGCCGAATGTGCCTAGGCACTTATTTGGTGATTCGCTGCGCCTTGGACAAGTGCTGATCAACTTGATGAACAACGCGATTAAGTTTACCGAGCGGGGCGAAGTGTTGTTATCGCTCAACTTGGTTGAGCAGCAAAATGATGATGTGGTGCTGCGCTTTAGTGTGCGCGACAGCGGTATCGGCTTAACCGCCGAGCAGCAGGCCAAACTGTTTAAATCCTTCAGTCAGGCCGACACCTCGACCACTCGTAAATATGGTGGCACAGGCTTAGGGTTGGCGATTTGTAAGCAGTTAGTCGAACTGATGGGCGGCACTATTGGGGTTGAAAGCCAGTTCGGCCACGGTAGTACCTTCTACTTTACCGTTAAGTTGCAGATTTCTAGCGGTCAAAAGCTGACGGTTGCGCAAGAACTCGAAGGTATGTCAATTCTGGTTGCCGATGATAATGCTACCGCCCGTGACATCATGCGCACCACATTAGAGAGCATGGGCTTTAGGGTGGATACGGTGCGCTCCGGTGAAGAGGCTGTAACGCGTTGTAGCCAGCAGGAATATGCCGTCGCCCTGATCGACTGGAAAATGCCGAATCTTGACGGAATAGAAACGGCCAAACAGATCAAACAACTGGCGAAGAACGCGCCGCGGATCTTGATGGTGTCGGCCCATGCTACCCAAGAGTTCTTAAGCCAAATTGAAGCGTTGGGCTTAGCGGGCTATATCAGTAAACCCATCAGTGCCTCGCGGTTGCTCGATGGTATTATGAATTCCCTTGGTCGAGCTGGCGTCCTGCCTGTCAGACGTAACAGTGAGAGCATAGATCCTAAACTTCTGCTGCCGCTTAAGGGCAAACGTATCCTCTTGGTGGAGGATAACGAGATGAACCTTGAGGTGGCCACCGAGTTTTTAGAACAGGTGGGGATTATTTTATCTATCGCCACCAACGGTCAGATTGCGCTCGATAAGCTGGCGCAGCAGAGTTTCGATCTGGTGTTGATGGATTGCCAGATGCCAGTGATGGACGGTTATCAGGCCACTCAGGCGATTAGAAAACGGCCAGAACTTGCCGAGTTGCCCGTGATTGCGATGACGGCTAATGCGATGGCGGGTGATAAGGAAATGTGTTTAAAAGCAGGGATGAATGATCATATCGCTAAGCCGATAGAGGTCAACTTGCTGTATCAAACCCTGCTTAAATACTTAGGTGGCGGTGTGCCACCAGCCGAGGGTGATGCACCGAGTCAATTAGTTGAAATCCCTGTTAAACCTATCAACTTAGATTCAGATTCAGTAGTGAAATGGCCCGAACATCCTGAGCTGGATATCGATAGGGGGCTACAGTTAGTTCAAAACTCGACTCGCCTTTATCAACGGATATTCGATCGTTTTGTGACCAGTCAACGTAATGTGGTTGAACAGATTAATAAAGCGATCGCCAGCGATAAACGTGACGATGCCGTGCGAATGGCGCATACCTTGAAGGGGCTCGCGGGGAACTTAAGCTCTAGTAAGCTGGTGGAATTGGCCCGCCAACTAGAACTGCACCTTAGTGAGAAGAGCGAATATCAAACTGAGTTAGACCAAATCCAAACCTTAGTGGCGTCGATTTGTGATGCCATTGAGCGGGTCAGGCCGCAGTTTGAAGAGTCCACTCCCTCGACGGCGGAGCATCTGTCGCAGGAGGCGCTGGTGAACGCCTTAACTCAGTTGCGCCAAAGCTTAGAGGATGCCGATTCCGATGCGGTGACACAAATCGATGCATTAAAACCTCAAGTGAGTAGCAAGTTATGGCAGCAGCTCAGTCCTGCGCTGACTATGATTAATCAATACCAATTTGATGAAGCCGTGGATTTGATAGATGACGTGCTTGCGGAATTAGCGTGACAACCGGTCAATGAGGTGCGGTAGTTGACCATAAATAAAGCCACAGGATAAGGTGAAAGTGTTGATGGATAAGGCAACGATATTGGTCGTCGATGATACACCGGAGAATATTGATATTTTAGTGGGTATCCTCGGTGAGGATTATAAGGTCAAGGTGGCGATTGATGGACCAAGAGCGCTCGCCCTTGTAGCCAAAACCCTACCGGATTTGATTTTACTCGACGTAATGATGCCCGGCATGAATGGCTATGAAGTGTGTAAGTTGCTTAAGCAGGAACCCTTAACTTGCCATATTCCGGTGATTTTTGTGACCGCCTTGTCTGAGGTGGCCGACGAGACTCAAGGGTTTGAGTTAGGCGCCGTCGATTACATTACTAAGCCTGTGAGTGCTCCCGTGGTAAAAGCGCGGGTGCGAACCCATCTAGCGCTGTACGATCAAAAGCGCCTACTAGAGCAACAGGTTAAAGAGCGCACCCAAGAGTTAGAAGAAACCCGCTTCGAAATTATCCGCCGCTTAGGCCGCGCCGCCGAATACAAAGACAACGAGACGGGCCTGCACGTGGTGCGAATGAGCCACTATGCACGGATGCTGGCCGTGAAATTAGGCTTGCCTAGTACCTTCTGCGAGCTGTTGTATAACGCCGCGCCGATGCACGACATTGGGAAAATCGGCACTCCCGATGCGGTGCTTAAAAAGCCCGGTAAGCTTGATGCCGATGAGTGGGAAATCATGCAGCAACATGCCGCCATTGGCGCTGAGATCATTGGCGAACATGGCGATCCACTGCTGCAAATGGCGCGGCGCATCGCCTTAACTCACCACGAAAAATGGGATGGTTCGGGTTATCCTAATGGCTTGTCTGGGGAAAATATTCCGATTGAAGGCCGAATTGTGGCGATAGCGGACGTCTTCGATGCGCTGACTTCGCGCCGTCCTTACAAGGAGCCGTGGACAATCGAAGCCACAGTCGAGTTACTCGAAAGCCAAGCGGGAAAACACTTTGACCCTAAGCTGGTGGAGGAGTTTAAACAAATTCTGCCGGAAGTCGTGGCTATTCGAGACACTTACATCGAGCATTAAACAAAAAAGGCGCCTAGGGCGCCTTTTTCAATAGCAACTCTTTGTTCGCTCGCGGCCAACTATTCCTCTTCGAGCGAGTAGGGCAGCGCTTGGATCCCTAAGCTGGATTGCTCGTCATCAGCGAAACGCAGCTTGGCATCATTCGCGGTATCGTTAGCGAGAACGGCAGTCAGTAGGACTTGATTGCCACGCTGCACGAACTCAATAATTTGTCCGCCCTTGCGATAGCCATCTTCTAATGCAATCTCGATAACGCTTTCTAAATTAATCGTTAACGCCGTCGTGCCCTGAAGAATATAGAGTGCGCGCTTGTTACCGCCACGGTATTTAGTGCGGGCAACGGTTTCTTGACCCATATAGCAGCCTTTGTTGAAGCTAATGCCATTTATGGCCTGCAGGTTACACATCTGCGGCACATATTGGTTAGCATGGCTAGGGGCTAGATTAGGGTAGCCTGCTGCAATTTCTAAGGCTTGCCAAGCGCTGGCATCAAACACTGTATGCTCGCCCACTAAGGCCGTTACCGCTTCTGGCTGCAGCACCAGAATAAAACGGTCCGCATCCTTTAGAATGGCGCCATGTTCAACCAGTGTGAGTTCTTCAGTGATTTCACCGAAGTGTTGCGTCACAAACGGTACTGCTTGTTCGCCCGCCACACCGAGTAATGTCCACTCAGCAGTCGCATTTGTGAGGGTTGCCTTGCTAAATACGGCATATTTTTGCAGTTGCGGCAGGTCGAGCTCTAGGGTGTCCTTTGGCATCAGCATCAACAGCGCATCTTGGATGGCGAAGGTGCGGAAGCTGGCGAGCATCTTACCCTTAGGATCGCAATGTGCGCCCCAGCGCCATTGGTTGGCTTCGAGTGAGCTGATATCCGTGGTGACTTGACCATGGATAAAACTGCGACCCTGTTCGCCGACCACTTTGATGAGGCCGAGGTGGGATAGGTTGGCGAGCATAAGTGGAGGCATTGAGGCGTCCAGATCCCAAGTGGGTGTCGAAACTGCAATAGTCATAGCGGAGATCCTGAAAATGAAGACGATGCAAGAGGCTAGATTGTAGCGGAATTAAGCGGCGCTCAAAAGCATAAGGCGCACATATCTTGAATGAAATGTGCGCCTTATAAATACACTCAAACTGAGTGCGAAATGCCTTAGAACAATACGCGGGTGCGCAGAGTGCCTTCAATGGCCTTAAGTTCGACCAGTGCTTCCTCGGCTTGGTGAGTATCGACTTCCATCACCACATAACCGATTTCAGCTGTGGTTTGCAGATACTGAGCGGCAATGTTGATGCCTTTTTCAGAGAAAGCTTTGTTGATTTTGATCAGCACGCCAGGACGGTTTTGGTGAATGTGCAGTAAGCGCGAAATGCCTTTGTGCATTGGCAGCGACACTTCAGGGAAGTTAACCGCAGAAACGGTCGAACCGTTGTCTGAGTATTTGGCTAACTTACCAGCTACTTCGATACCGATGTTTTCCTGAGCTTCGGCAGTACTGCCGCCCACGTGCGGGGTCAACAGCACATTGTCTAAGCCACGTAATGGGCTGATAAACTCATCATCATTCGATTGTGGCTCGACTGGGAATACGTCGATTGCCGCGCCTGCAAGGTGACGCTCTTTAAGAGCAACTGTCAGGGCATCGATATCAACCACAGTGCCGCGTGAGGCGTTGATAAAGATGCTGCCTTTACGCATAGCGGCAAATTCCGCGGTGCTGATCATATCTTTGGTTTGCGCTGTCTCAGGAACGTGCAAACTGATCACATCGGACTGTGCCAGTAATTGTTCCATCGAATGGATTTGTTGGGCATTGCCTAATGGTAGTTTGTCTTCGATATCGAAAAACACTACGCGCATGCCTAAGGTTTCAGCCAAGATCCCAAGCTGTGTACCAATATGGCCATAACCTATCACACCTAAGGTTTTGCCACGGACTTCGTAACTGCCGGCGGCCGTTTTCATCCAGCCACCACGGTGGGCGATGGCATTACGTTCAGGAATGCCGCGCATCAACATGATGATTTCGCCTAATACCAGTTCAGCCACGCTGCGGGTATTGGAAAACGGTGCGTTAAACACGGGGATACCGAGTAATTCGGCAGTCGCCAGATCCACTTGGTTAGTACCGATACAGAAACAACCAATCGCAATCAGTTTTTCGGCACGCTTCAATACATCAGCCGTTAATTGGGTACGGGAACGAATACCAACAAAGTGAGCATCTTTGATGGACTCGAGCAGGGCTTCATCACCTAAGGAGGCTTTGTGATACTCGATATTGGTGTATCCAGCACGTTCAAATACATCGACCGCAGATTGGTGGACGCCTTCCAACAACAGGATCTTGATCTTATCCTTGTCCAGCGAATGTTTCGCCATGATATGGGTACCCTCTAATTAATTGAAATTGTTCTGTGTGATATGCTGACAGCCTTGGCCTTCCAAAGTAGCACTTTTTTTGCTCACTGTGGAGGGCTAGATGGCTAAAGTTAATATTCTAGAATTAGAACAATATCGCATAAGAGGAAGGAACATTGAATAACAAAATCATTTGGTGCGGTATTTACCTCTCAGTTTTAATATGGTCGGCGATAAAACCCGCAGATCCATTCACTTGGTGGCTCGAAGCCTTGCCCGCATTAGTGGCCGTGCCCTTGCTCTTTTTTACCCGTAAGGGGTTTCCGCTGACGCCCTTAGTGTATTTTTTGGTGCTGGTGCATTGCTGTGTGTTGTTTGTTGGCGCGCACTATACCTATGCCGAAGTGCCACTGTTCGATACGATTGCCCAGTGGATGGGCACTGAACGCAACAACTACGACAAGGTCGGGCATTTCGCCCAAGGTTTTATTCCTGCCATGTTAGCCCGTGAGATTATGTTACGTAATCAAGCCGTAAAATCTGGTGCTTGGTGTGCCTTTTTAGTCACCTGCTTTGTGTTGGCCTTTAGTGCCTTCTACGAACTGATTGAATGGTGGGTGGCCGCTGCGACGGGTGAAGGCGCCGAGGCTTTTTTAGGCACTCAGGGTTATGTGTGGGATACCCAATCGGATATGTTTTTAGCCTTGATAGGTGCGATTGTCGCGCTAATTAGTTTATCCCGTGTGCAGGATAAGCAAATCGCGAAACTTACCGGCCACGCGTAAGCGCGATATTTCACCGCTCACTGCTCACTCCTAAGACTGCCTTAGGAGGGATTTTTTATTCCTTAAACTGTCATCTTTCGTTGTTAGTTTTTTGTTTAAACTTTCGATTGAGAACCCTATAGACTAAGGTGTAGACCTGACATACTGAGCTCAAGCCCTAGGATTAATCACTATTTATCGATAACGTTATGGTCTGTTAGTCGAACTTACACCATAAAAAGAGTGATTATTTAGTACATTTGGGTGATGGCATTCATGCGGTAACTAGTCAAAATGGGTTATGTTAATTAATTGTACTTTGTGTACATTTGCCCTCTTCAGTTCAGCATTAGGCTATAAAAACTAAATACTTTTCAGGGAGAAGAGTAAAGTGAATACTATCAACGAGTTAGTTTTTCTGCATCAAGTGGCTGCGCCTTGCCATTTGGCGATACTCGCAGAATCTATCGGATTAAAAACACGGATTGTTAAACAGGCTTCCGAACTAAATTTAGATAAAGGGCAACGCAGTTTTTGCCTTATCGCCCAAAAAGGCGCTGCCTTAGATAATAAAGGCATTCCGCTGTTGGCCTCACGTCTGGTGCCCCATGTTCCCGTCGCTTTGTATCAAGTCGAGCGTAATTCCTTAGACCAAGAGTCAGCCATGTTGCTGGGGATCCGCGGTTTGTTATTTGCGGATCAGCGCATGGATTTGATGCTAACAGGGCTGCGCAAAATGGTGGCCGATGAGCTTTGGTACGATAGAACCTTACTCAGTAAGATGTTTCGCCGGGTGGTGCAAAAGTTGGATGGGCAAAATGATATGCCCGCCGATACTGTTGCCATGTTGCAAGCGCTTACGTCGAGGGAGCGAACCATTATTCAGTTCGTCTCTAGCGGCGCGCGTAATAAGGAAATCGCCCATCGACTCTGCATCAGTGAGCATACGGTGAAGGCGCATATTTCCTCTATTTTCCGCAAGACCCAGTCCCGAAATCGTGTCGAGCTATTGCGTTGGGCTCAGACCTATCAAACACATTTTGAGTTTTGCAGTTAAGTTCAAAGCTTACGCCTTAAATGCACTAAGGTGAGTTGCGAGTGAATTGGGCCGGTGATTTACATCGGTAAGATAAGACGAGCGGCAACTCACTTTTGCGCTTTATATGCAAACAAAAACGGGAACATGATTCATGTTCCCGTTTTTATTGGGCCGCCTACAGCAGACGGCCTATCGATAGAGATTAGTACTGAACAACGGTCGCAACGTTCATATCACCAGTTTGGTTAACGCTGATGCTGTTGCTGTTGCCTGCTTGCGAACCAACAACTAAGTTGTCATTACCTGTTTGGGTAATCATTAGGCTGTTGTTATCACCACGCACACCAAATGAGCTTGATGCGAATGAAGTGCCGCTATCGCCACCTACCCAGTTACCGTTACCCGCTTGAGTGATTTGAGCTGAGTTTTCATCACCTTCGATGATTAAATCGATAAGGTTCAGATCGCCACGGTGTTGCAGTGCAGTCACATCGGCGTTGTTGTTACCCGTTACACTGATGATAGTCTCGTTTTGATCACCATCTTGCTCAACATCTACTTCGTTATCGTTACCCACGGCATCCACATAAGCGAAGTTTGTATCACCTTCTTGGCTGATTTCGATGCTGTTGTCTTCACCTGTTGCGAAGGCAACCAGTTCGTTGTTATCACCCTTAGAAGATAGGTCGAAATCGTTGTCAGTACCGTAAGCACCAAAGGTTGCGAAGTTAGCATCACCACGTTGTTTTAAGTCAACGTCGTTGCTATCGCCCCATACTTGGAACTCTGCACCGTTGCTGTCGCCACGTTGTTTGATAGTGATATCGTTGTCGTTACCTTGGATGTCGGCAACTAAAGTATCGCCTACAGTGTTGCGGTTGCCGTCTTGAGCGATATCGATGCTGTTGTCATCACCCGTGGTCATTGACAGGTAAGCAGTGTTGCTGCTGCCTTCTTGTTTCATGGTGATGTCGTTCTCGCTACCCGCTAAGGCGTAAACGAAGCCAGTATGGCTTTCACCCTTTTGATAGATATCGACGCTGTTGTCGTTACCCGCGATGCCTTTAGCCGCACCAAAGTTGTTGTTACCAATCTGTTCAACCGATACGTCGTTGTTATTGCCCACGTTAGCGGTCAGGTCGAGTGCGATTAAACCCGCTTGGTTGTTGCTACCGTATTGCTTGATGTCGCCATCGTTGTTATCGCCTTGAACGCGGAATACTGCGAGGTTGGCATCACCTTCTTGTTCTACGAAGGCGCTGTTTTCGTTGCCAGTGATTTCAACGTAGCTTTCGTTCACTTCACCTAATTGGTTCACAGAAACCAGGTTGTCGTTACCAGTGATGTCGTTGCTGCTTTGGTTGAAGAAACCATCCTGCGCTACTTCAGCTTCGTTGTTATTGCCAGTGACGTTAACTGATGCAACATGCCAATCCGTTTGTTGAGTCACAGTGACTTGGTTGGCATCACCCGTTGAGTTAACTTGCGCTTCATGCCACACACCGTCTTGTAATACGGTGGCAACTTGGTCGTTACCCGTTTGAGTAACTGCAGCAGCGTTAATTAACCCAGTTTGCGCCACTAAGGTGTCTTGACCTTGGCCAGTTTGTTCAACGCTGATGTCGTTAATGAGACTGGCTGCAAATGCCTGGCCACTTAAGCCAGTCGCAATAGCTAGCGCAATGAGTGATTTTTTCGCTTGTGATTTCATGTGACTCTCCCTGTTTAATACTGAGTTATTGAGATTGCAGCACCATCTGCAATCTGCTGGATCGAAAAATTGCCGCTTCCTAGTTGGTTCAATTGCACCAAATTGTCATTGCCAATCTGGGTGATTGAAGCCGTGTTTTGAGTGCCGACTTGCAGTAGTTGGACTTCATTGTTGGAACCAATCTGTGTCACAAGTGAAACGTTGTCGTTACCTGCTTGCGTCGCATAGGCGCTGTTATCGCTGCCCGATTGGATCACTATCGCTTGGTTTGCCGTACCTTGCTGCACTAGGTCGATAAGGTTATCGCGCCCAGAACGCTCAATGAGCGCCTGCAGGGTAATGGGCAGTTCACTGACATCTGCCGCTTGGCTGGGTGTCAGACAACTACATAACAAGATGAGCAGTACCAAAAAGCGTGTTAATAGACTTGGCACAAGTGACTCCTTGTATGTATAGGTGTTTTGGCTGGCTGAAAAACACACCAACCAATTCAGGCATCAAGGTACGAGTCATAGGGCCGAGAGACAATTGGCCGAAAGGGTATTTATTTGTTGGGGAGTAATTGCCAGCTAGGTTGGATTAACTTTTGTTAATCCTATGATAAATCAGTTTATTGTCTATTTACGCGCCGTACGTCTTCCCTTTTAACCTACCAAGTCGGTCTAGTAGTTAAGTCGTATTTCGCTGTGGGCGGCTTTTTTAAGTTGAAACATTATGGCAACAATTTACCGGCAAACATGCTGGATGTTCGTCGCTATTATCCAATCAATTTTGAGCGGAGGCTGCGTAATTGCGGTTCCAGAATTTCAACGTAAAGGACTATAGGAAGCTCAATATGTCGATAAAACTCTCACCACTGGCGTTAGCAATTGCAGGAGCGATGACACTGTCAGCCGTGCCCGCTATGGCAAAAGATGCCCCTGTCTATGAAAAAGATGCCATTCTCGTGGTGTATAAAGACAATGCGACGAAGGCGGAGCGCTCAGCGGCTCAGCGTTTAATTCGTGGCACCTTAACCGATGCCAATGCGGATGGTGTCGATGATAAGTTCCAGCATTTACTCAATGGCAAACTGGCACGTTTAGCCCTGCGTAAGGGCGCCAATATTGAAGATGCGATTAAGGTAATTAGTCGTCATCCGGCGGTGAAATATGCCGAACCTAACTATATTCTCAAGGCGATAGGCACGCCTGATGATCCAAGCTTTGCTAGCCTGTGGGGCATGAATAACACGGGACAAAACGGTGGCACCGTCGATGCGGATATCGATGCACCAGAAGCGTGGGAAATCACTACCGGCAGTTCGGATGTGGTGATTGGGGTGATTGACACTGGGGTGGATTACAATCATCCCGATCTACAGGCCAACATGTGGGTGAATGCTGGCGAGATCCCAGGTAACGGCATCGACGATGACGGCAACGGCGTGATCGACGATGTTCACGGTTACAGCGCGGTCAATAATAACGGTAACCCAATGGACGGCAACGGCCACGGTACCCATGTGTCTGGCACTATTGGCGCTAAAGGCAATAACGGCGTGGGTGTTGTTGGGGTGAACTGGGACGTTAAAATTGCCGCCTGTCAGTTCTTGGATGCCGATGGTTATGGTTCTACCGCAGGCGCGATTGCCTGTCTGGACTACTTTACCGATCTTAAGGTTAATCATGGCGTTGATATCAAAGCTACCAATAACTCTTGGGGCGGCGGCAGCTTTAGCCAAGCCTTAAAAGATGCGATTGAAGCGGGTGGTGAAGCAGGCATTTTATTCGTTGCAGCAGCGGGTAATGACGCGGTGGACAATGATGCCAGTCCACATTATCCCTCAAGCTATGACTCGGATGTGGTGTTGTCTATTGCCAGTACCGACCGTAATGACCGTATGTCAGATTTCTCACAGTGGGGCTTAACCAGTGTTGATATGGGCGCGCCTGGCACGGCGATTCTGTCAACCATCCCAGGCGGTGGCTATGCCACTTACTCTGGTACCTCAATGGCGACGCCCCATGTGACAGGTGCGGCGGCACTCGTATGGTCATTAAATCCAGATCTCTCGCCAGTAGAAATGAAATCCTTACTGATGGCGTCGGGTGATGCGAATGCGGACCTCACTGGTAAAACCGTGGCAGGGACTCGCCTCAATGTGGCAAATGCCTTAGAGCAGGCAAATCCATCTCCTAGCTATAAGTTTACCGTATCGCCAGCATCGCAATCGGTCGAAGCGGGTAACACGGCAAGTTATAACTTTAGTGTCGGTAGTGTGGCAGGGTGGGAAGGTGATGTGGCTCTTAGCGTAGCCGTGTCTCCAGCGCTTGAAGGCGTATCCTTATCAGCCTCAACTGTTTCTGCTGGTGGTTCATTTACCTTAGATGTTGCGACAACGGCGCAAACTGCTTGGGGTGATTACAGCATCACAGTAACAGGTTCCGATGGCACCATTGAAAAGTCTAAAGTTGTTTCACTGAATGTATTCCCTCAGGGATTAAATGACTTTAGCTATGGCAATGAAAACGCTGTTGCTATCCCTGATAACAACGCTAATGGTGTGGTGAGCACTATCGACGTGACCGACGATGTGCAGATTTTTGGTGTGACCGCCGATGTGAATATCAGCCACACTTGGATTGGTGACTTACGTGTCGTGTTAACCTCTCCAGCGGGCACCGAAGTGGTTCTGCATAACCGTGAGGGCGGCAGCGCCGACAACATCGTTAAGAGTTGGGACTTAAGCGCGTTTGACGGTGAAAATGCACAAGGTACTTGGTCATTATCTGTTGACGACAATGCGGGCGCGGACACGGGCACTCTGAATAACTGGGGCTTAGTTATCAGCGGTTTAGGTGAAGCGTCTCCTGCGGCACCTGTTGCAGGTTTCGAGTATGCGGTTGAAGGTTTAAGCGTTGCCTTCACTAACACCAGTACCGATGCAAATGATGATATCGTGAGCTATAGCTGGGACTTTGGTGATGACACAAACTCTAGCGAAATGAACCCAAGCCATGTGTTTGCTGCCGCTGGTACCTACAGAGTGTCGCTTACCGTGACTGACGCCATGGAGCATAGCAACACTGTGACCATGGAAGTACAAGTGTATGAGCATAGCATCAGTGCCGCTGTGACTCGTGCGTTAGTCTCTCGCCGTGGCAGTGCTATGGTTGACCTCACATGGGATAGCGCCTTAGGTGAAAGCGTCGCCCTGTACCGTGATGGCGAGTTAGTGGCCACGACTGAAAACGATGGTAACTACCGCGATCGCTTCACAACGACGGCATCGAGTGTGACGTACCAAGTGTGTGAAACCACAGGCTCACTCTGCTCTGCGGCGGTTGTCGCGCAGTTCTAATGAAGCTATAAATTAACAAGGCGACCCTAGGGTCGCCTTTTTTTGTTCTCTAGACTCAAAACTAAGGTTTTTCTTTCGCTTCCTCAGGTTCGGTTTCGGCGGAAATTTGTGTTTTCCTGTCGGATAACTGCTGTATTGCCTGGGTGTTATTTGAGGTTAAGCCATTAAAATGGTCGTTAATTTTATTGAGCTGGCTGATGTATTCAGGGTCATCCTTTTCCTTATGTTGCCAGTAACGCTGCCGCTCCAATTTTTGTAATTCACTGGCCCTTAGGATTTCGAAATAGCTGTTTTCCTGCTTTAGCCGATACAGCTCGGCATCGAGTAATTGCAGCAATTTTTCCTTAGAAATCGTTTGGCTATTGAGCAAGGATTGCAGTGGGTCGACAGGCGTCTCACGTTTGTCTGAATCGGTTTCCGTGGTGATCCCTAGCTGATACTCAATCTTATGTTGGCTATATTCCTGCGGGCAGGCGGTTTGGCTAAAGACGACCTTATCGTCCTTGCGACATTTATAGACGGTATTCGCCAGCGCCGCTGTTGGCAGTGCCATACAAATAAGAGTCACTATGAGTCTTGCCATTCGACGACAGATCCTTTGTATCCGCGATGATGAATAAAATACGTATTGCTACTGCGTCAGATTGAAGCTGAGTCTGCGTGTTCTTTAAACTCTAGCAGCTATATATCCGAGGGGCAGAAATACTTGTTACTTAGCATTAACAACCGTGAATACTATGGCGTAACTCAAAGAATAAAACCAGTTTTTTGACGATGGAATTTTTTTGACACTCAATAGATTGAGACGCGTCTGCGCAGAACCGCACAAACAAAAAAGGAGCCTAAGCTCCTTTTTGATGATGCTAAAAAACCTTAGCGGTCGAAGCGCAGATTATCGATAAGACGCGCCTTACCTAAGTAAGCGGCGGCCAGAATCACTAGCGCTTGATCCGCAGCTTCCGCATGGGCCAGGGTGGTGGCATGGCGAACTTCTAAGTAATCCGGGATGAAGCCTGCGGCGATAAGGCTCGTTTTAGCTTCCGCGGTGACTTGTTCGATGCTCACGCCTTGCTTAATGCCTTGCGCCATGGCATCGATGGCTTTTTTCAGCGCCGGCGCCGCGGCTTTTTCTTCCGCCGTCAGGTAGCCATTGCGTGAACTCATGGCTAAGCCCGAGGCTTCACGAATGGTATCCACACCAATAATTTCAATCGGCAGTGACAAGTCTTCAACCATAGTGTGGATCACTAAGAGTTGCTGATAATCCTTGTTGCCAAAGAAAGCGACATCGGGCTGCACTATGTTGAACAGTTTGCAGACGACAGTAGCAACGCCACGGAAGTGGCCGGGGCGACTGGCGCCGCAGAGTATATCGGAAATTCCCGGTACTTCGACATAGGTTTGCTGCGCCAAGCCTTTAGGATAAATAATCGCAGGCGTTGGGGTGAACAGCAGCTCGGCGCCCGCGGCGGTCAGCGCTTGGCTGTCGGCCTCTAAGGTGCGCGGGTAGGCATCGAGATCTTCGTTCTGCCCGAACTGCATAGGATTCACGAAGATTGATACGACCACATGGTCGCATTTCTTCGTCGCTTCTTTCACTAAGGTGATGTGTCCCTGATGGAGATTGCCCATGGTAGGCACAAAGGCGACGGTCTCGCCCTTGGCACGCCATGCTCGCACTTGAGTACGAATATCATCGATATGGGCGCTAGTGATCATTAACTCTTACCTTGCTAAAACTTGAAATAGTCGTCTGTGTGCTTAGCACTATTTAGCTCAATGAGTGCTAGCACGCTTAGTTAAACGTGTGATCAGCACTTGGGAAGGTGCCATTGGCCACTTCTTCAATATAAGCGCGTACCGCCGAGCGGATTTCACCGGTTTGCTTAAGGTAGTTCTTTGAAAAACGTGGAATATAACCACTCGAAATACCGAGCACGTCGTGCATTACCAGGATCTGACCATCTGTCGTGGCGCCTGCGCCGATGCCGATCACAGGGATAGTTAATGCTTGAGTGATGGCGGTGGCGAGTGATGCCGGAATACATTCAACTACTAACAGCTGCGCACCAGCGGCTTCTAAGGCCTTGGCTTCATCGAGAATGCGCTGGGCATTTTCAGCATCGCGGCCTTGTACCTTAAAACCACCAAAAACGTGTACCGATTGTGGGGTGAGGCCCAAGTGGGCGCAGACAGGAATGCCGCGCTCGGTCAGTTTAGTCACGGTTTCGAGTAACCAGTGACCGCCTTCCAGCTTGACCATATTAGCACCCGCCTGCATCAGTGCAGTGGCGTTTTCCATGGCTTGTTCTGGTGTGGCGTAACTCATAAATGGCATGTCGGCGATCAGCAGTGAACGCTCGATACCGCGACGCACACAACGGGTGTGATAGGCGATGTCGGCTGTCGTGACGGGCAGCGTATCATCATGGCCTTGCAGAACCATTCCCAAAGAATCGCCGACCAGTAGCACATCGATGCCTTCGCCGTCGAACGCACTGGCAAAGCTGGCATCATAGGCTGTCAGAGCGGTGAATTTTCTACCTTCCTGTTTGTATTTCAACAGGGTTGAGCTAGTAACTTTAGACATATGGGTGATCTTCAAACCAAATAGAAGTGGTGTTATAAGCTAACTGGGGGCTGACTTCAATGATCATTGCCCAGTAGTTGTAACTCGGCCAAGAATTTTTCACTGATAAGACTGCGTAGCGGCGTTTTACAAGGTAACACCAGATCCGGTGCTATGGCCGCCAAGGGCACTAGCACAAAACTACGCTCCTTCATGCCGTAGTGTGGCACTTTGAGTCTGGGCTCATCGATAATGGCATCGCCATATAAGAGTAAGTCGAGATCTAAGGTTCTGGGGCCCCAACGTTCTTTACGAACACGGCCCTGAGTGTTTTCAATCTCTTGTAGTGCATCTAACAGGGCGATGGGTGCCAGAGAGGTCTCAAAGCTGGCAACGGCATTGATATAGTCGGGTTGCACTACGTCCCCCATGGGGGCGGAGCCGTAATAGGGCGATACCTTAAGACTTTGATTTTCAGCTAAGGCGGACAAGGCCGCAACGGCATTGTCCAACTGGGTTTTAGGATCTTCAAGATTAGCCCCGAGGGCGACAAAAACCTGAGTCATTATTCGGCGGCTTTGGCTTTAGCGGCACTCGGGCGACGGCGACGGCGCTGTGGTGAATTGCGGTTACGGTTACCCGCCGCTTTGTTACCACTGCGGGCGATATTCATACGCTCGGTTTCATCCGCTTCAACAAATTGTTGCCACCAAGCGGCACTCTTGGCGACATTGCCACCTTCTACTTCGCCGCGTAGTAACAGCAAGTCATAGGCCGCCCTAAATTTAGGGTGCTCTAACAGTTTAAAGGCGCGAGTGCCTTGGCTGCGATCGAAGCGTAATTGCAATTGCCAAATGTCTTTGGCAGGCGTACTAAACCGGCGCGGAATACTGATGGTTTGACATTGCTGCTCAATCACATCACCCATGGCGGCAAAAAACGCATCGTATAAGGTCAGGCCGCTTTCAACCGCGATATCTTCGGCGCGTTGGCGCAGGGGATACCAGAGGATCGCCGCATAGAAGAAGGACGGGGTAACTGGTTTATCTTCGTTCACGCGCGCGTCCGTGCTCTTCATGATGGCTTGCACCATCTTCATCGCAGGGCCCTTAGGCGCATCTTTTAATTGGGCATCGACTTGCGGGAAGAGCGGCGCGAACAGCTTATATTCCTGCATCATCTCAAAGTTGGCCATGGCTTTGCCGGCGAAGAAGAGTTTGAGCACTTCTTCATACATGCGGGCGGCTGGAATGTCCTTGAGCAGTGGCGCTAACTGTTTGATAGGTTTAGCGGTTACTTCTTCAATCGCCATGCTGAGCTTAGTGGCAAAACGCACAGCTCTGAGCATACGCACTGGATCTTCACGGTAACGAGTTTCGGGATCGCCAATCAGCCTTAAGGTGCCAGCCTTAAGATCTTCCATGCCGCCGCCATAGCTGCGGATAGAGTAGTCGCTGATATCGTAGTAAAGGGCGTTGACGGTAAAATCGCGGCGCTCTGCGTCTTCATCAATTTCGCCGTACACGTTATCCCTGAGCAAACGCCCTTCGGCATTGGCTTTAGAAATCTTTTCATTGCTGTCGCCGTGGTGGCCACGGAAGGTGGCAACTTCAATCACATCGCGGCCAAACACAATATGGGCGAGGCGGAAGCGGCGTCCGACTACGCGACAATTGCGAAACAGCTTTTTAATTTCTTCCGGCGTCGCATTGGTCACAACGTCGAAGTCTTTCGGTTCGAGTCCGAGGAGTAAATCCCGTACGCCCCCACCGACTAAATAGGCCTGAAAACCTGATTTATTCAATCGGTATAATACCTTAAGTGCGTTTTCGCTGATCTGCTTGCGGGAAATCGAATGCGCATCCCGAGGCACGAGCGACAAGCTTAAGCCGCCTGAAGTGAGTTCTGGCGTTTGGGGTTCAATCTGAGCTGGAGTCGGAGCGGTCGTTTTAGGCGCGTCTTCAAATAGCTGCTTGCAGAATTGGCTGATACGGCGAAAAATGGGACACCTCGGAATGTATCTGTTATGTGATTAAAAATCTGGCGGCTATGATATACCAATTGCGCACCGATGGGTATATCGCGATTTTTGAGCTATGCCACGACTTAGCACAGCTAAAATGATGCTTTTTGGCCGCAACTCGCTCAACGGGGTTAAGGTGCTATCAAGATTTCCCGCTGCTTCGGAATGGCCGACAGTTGAAACTGCGCCACCGCTTGGGCCAGCATTTGCGGCGCCGTTGTTGGCTCCACTGGTGCTTGGCCTAAAAAGGTGAGGGCAGCATTAAGGCTCGCCTGCGGATGCTGTTTATCGATAGCCTGCGCATGGTTTTGTTTCGACAGCTTAAATCCCGGCGTTAAACAGGCTAAGGGTAAGTGCAGCCACTGCGGCGCGCTTAGGTCAAAGGTTTGATACAGGCTTAATTGGCGGCAACTGGCTTCGATTAAATCATAGCCCCGCACCACTTCGGTAATGCCTTGATAGGCATCATCTAGCACCACGGCGAGTTGATAGGCGTACAGGCCATCGCTGCGTTTGATAATAAAATCTTCCGCGGCAAAGGCATGGTCCACGACGACTTTTCCCATCAGGTTATCGCTAAATTCGGCGACTTGTTGTCGATTGACAATGCGGATTGCACCCGATTGATGTGGTGTGGCTAACTGATGGCAGCGACCATCGTAAATCCCGCCCATGGCTTGGATCTGTTTACGACTACACTGGCAAAAGTAGGCATTATCTTCGGCGAGTAACTCGTCGAGCTTGGCTTGATAGGCCTCGGTGCGCGCACTCTGGTACAGCACAGTGTTATCCCATTCGAAACCGTAGGCTTCTAAGGTACGTAAAATATCATCGGCTGCGCCCGCAACTTCCCGCGGTGGATCAATATCTTCAACGCGAATTAACCACTTTCCCCCTAATGAGCGCGCCCGCAGATAACTGCCAAGGGCGGCGATCAGTGAGCCAAAATGCAGTGCGCCCGAGGGCGAAGGGGCAAAACGGCCAACATAGGGTTGCAAAGTAGAAGTGTTGGAAGAGTGAGTCGCCATCATAGGAATGTGCAGGAATAACCAGTCAAAGTGGCTGTATTTTAGGGGGATACGAACAAAAAAGCGAAGTGAAACGAGAGGATGTTAATGCAAGACGCACAAACAAGTAGGCGGGGAAATCCCCGCCCGAGATGGCCGATTAACCCGCCATTTGCTTCTCTTTGATCTCTGCAAGCGTTTTACAGTCGATACATTGATCGGCCGTTGGACGCGCTTCGAGACGGCGAATACCGATTTCGATACCGCAGGTTTCACAGAAGCCAAAATCGTCTTCTTCGATTTTTTGTAGGGTTTTCTCGATCTTCTTGATCAGTTTACGTTCTCTGTCACGGGCACGCAGTTCGAGACTGAACTCTTCTTCTTGCGCTGCACGGTCTACAGGATCAGGAAAGTTTGCTGCTTCGTCCTGCATGTGACTCAGAGTACGGTCGACTTCCTCACGCAACTGATTGCGCCAAGCTTCAAGAATGATCTTGAAGTGACCCAGTTGCTTAGCGTTCATATACTCCTCACCCGGCTTTTCCTGGTAGGGACTTACACCTGCGATAGCGAGTACGCCAAGTTTTTTGGTGCCTTCAGGCATAACGCATCTCCTGTCATCATTTGCGTTGTAGGGCGTCCTTAAGAACGGCCGCTATCTATATCAGAATCTTCACATTGAGGCAAATTTTTCATTTCACCTTGGCAGAATTTTTTGATTGCCTTCGCTAATTGAAATGAAAATGCATTTTACTGAATCTTAACATCATACTCGGACTGGACAAGCGTGGGCTAGATGTATCTCACTCGCAGAAATCTCACAGCGATAAGCTAGGACTTCTACTCCCGATAAAACAGCCTTTTTCAACAGGTTAGCATATTCTGAGTCGATATGTGCCGCGGGGGCCACGCTGTGGATGTCTGTGTGCTGCACCACAAATAGCAAGACGGCTCTATGCCCAAGGCTGGCCATGTGCATTAATTCCCGCAGATGTTTTTGGCCGCGAAGACTCACCGCATCGGGGAAATAACCTTGGCCATCCTCGAGCAAAGTACAACTTTTGACTTCAATATAACAGGCGGGTTTTTGAGCAGCCTCAAGCAAGATATCGATGCGGCTGTTTTCATCGCCGTACTTCACTTCGCGGCTTAAGCTGTCGTAGCCTGTAAGTTCGGTGATGACACCTTTATTAAGCGCTTCCTCGACTAGGGCGTTGGCATTGCCCGAATGGATGCCGATAAGGCCACCCGTTGGCGTGGTCATTAACTCCCATGTATGGGCACATTTACGTTTAGGATTGTTAGAAGTCGAAAACCATACGGTTTCACCGGGGAACAGGCAGTTACGCATTGAACCGGTATTGGGGCAATGCAGGGTGATTTCAGTGCCGTCTTCGAGTTGAACATCGGCGAGAAAACGTTTGTAGCGCTGGAGCAACTTTCCCGATTTCAGTGCTGGACTAAAGTGCATGCTATAACCTGTAGCGAGGTGATTTGGGCGCCCAAGACTAACAAATTTCGCAAATGTTTACAGATTTTACCTCGGTAACTTAGGCCGATGGCTTTCAGTCCTTGCCTGCTAGCAGTAAACTGCCGCCAACCCCGTTGTACTTTGTATACCCCAAAAGCCTGAGGATGCAGGAGCTCTCACCTCAAGTTGCATGGGTATAGCGCAAGAACAAATTAAAATAAGGACCCCTCATGAGTGAACTTAAAGTGACTGAAGTGATGAGAGTTGAGTTAACCAAAGATACCCCTGCTGCCCATTGGGGCAAAGCCGATGTGACCTTCAATGCCGAAGGCGCATTAGTCCACTTAGGTGGTGGCGATGAGCTGCGTCAAATTCAAATGGCGGCGCGTAAGTTACGCAATCAGGGGATCAGCACTGTTGCCTTAGCAGGCGCTCTTTGGGATCTGAATAGCCAATGGGTATTCGCCCAAGGTTTTGCCACAGCCAAACCCGGTTACAAGATCCAATGGTGCGGCGATGACGCAGTACAAGCCGAGTTACAACGTCGCTTAGAAGTGGCGACATTTGCCCGTCAATTGATCAACGACACCCCTGAAAATCTGTCTCCGGTGAAACTGGCGCAGCAAGCAGCCAAGTGGTTAGCCGAACTCGGTGGCGCTAAGGTGAGCTACCGTATTATTGAAGGCGAAGCATTATTAGAAGAGCAGTGGATTGGGATCCATGCCGTAGGCCGTGGCAGTGAGCGTCCACCAGCGATGTTAGAGCTAGACTTTAACCCGCTGTCAGCCGATGCCCCTGTATCTGTTGCCTTAGTGGGTAAAGGGATTACCTTCGACTCAGGCGGTTACAGCATTAAAGCCTCTGAAGGCATGCTGGGGATGAAGTGCGATATGGGCGGCGCCGCCACTGTGACGGCCGCTTTAGGTTTAGCGATTAAATCGGGTCTGAACAAACGCGTTAAGTTATTCCTCTGCTGCGCTGAAAACCTGATCAGCGGCCGTGCCTATAAGCTGGGCGATATCCTCACCTACAAAAATGGCGTGACAGTTGAAGTGGTTAACACCGATGCCGAAGGGCGCTTAGTGCTGGCCGATGGTCTGCAAGCGGCTTCTGCGACGGGTGCTCCTTTTATTATTGATGCGGCAACCTTAACTGGCGCAGCTGTGATGGCGGTGGGCTCTAACTACAACGCGATTTTCTCGCCACAGACCGAAGTGTTACAACTGGCGCAGCAAAAAGCCTCGACAGTGGCCGAGCGTGTATGGCCATTGCCACTGGACCCTTGGCACAAAGACATGTGTCCATCGGCCTATGCTGACACCGCAAACAGCCGCCCGGTAAAAGGCGGTGGTGCTGGTGGCGCTTCTAATGCGGCGGGCTTCCTGTGGCGTTTCGTTTCGCCAGAAGCCAAGTGGTTACACGTGGATTTAGCGGCGGCCTTCGAAGATTCGGCTTCTGCACTATGGGGCGCTGGCGCGACTACCCACGGCGTGCTGACCATCAGTGAGCTGATTAAAGGCTAAGTTTGCTTTCCGAGTGAGTTTGCCTTTACAGCTAAGCTTGCGAGTGAAGCTTCTTATTGTATTAAAACCGCCTTCGGGCGGTTTTTTTATTGCATAAAATTAATGGGTGGGCAGTATGAGTCTTTATATGTTTATTTTTATGATTCAGCGTATTAGCGGTTGGCTATTACTATGGCCATAGCTAGGGCTAGGGCTAGGGCTAGGGCAATTTATCGGGATGACTATGCTAAGGATACGTAAAGCGACGCAATTAGATGCCAAGGCCTGCTGGGATATCCGCAATGCGGCGATTAATAAAGGCTGCGCCGGATTTTATACTCAAGATGACTTACAGATTTGGACCCAGGGTGAATTGACTGAATCTTTTCGTCGTATGGTGGGCGCGCATTTTTATGTGGCTGAAATCCTTAATGAAACAACCCAAGAACCAGCTGTGGTGGGCACCATCATGTTGGATGAACCCTATGCTCAAGTTGAGGCGCTGTTTGTCTCCCCCGAGGCGATGGGCTTAGGTGTTGGTAAGTCGTTACTGCAATTTATTGAAACCAAGGCTTTTAATCTCGGCCTTGCCCAATTGCGATTAGAGTCGACCTTAAATGCGGTCGAATTTTATCGTCGCTGCGGTTTTGGTGGTGAAGGCCTAGAGGAAGACGCCGTCTATTGCTCACCCCGCGGTATCGCCTTGGATTGTCGGGTGATGTACAAAAACTTAGGGCGCTTAACTTCACGCCGTTAACTGGGCACAGATTGAAAATCTGGGCTGATAAAGCAGGATGTGGAATTAACTGCTAAGACTTAACGCAAGATGGGCTTGCTGGCATAGCCAAGGGAATCAACAGATCAAGCATTGAAGTGGAACACTTCTAATACTTGTTTTGAAGGGTTGCTGGCATAGCCAAGGGAATCAGCAGATCAAGCATTGATGTGGAATTAACTGCTAAGACTTAATGCAAGATGGGGTTGCTGGGATAGCCAAGGGAATCAACAGATCAAGCATTTAAGTGGAATTCACTTCTAGAATTTGTTTTGAAGGGTTGTTGGCACACCCAAGGGAATCAACAGATCAAGATGGGGGAATTAACTCCCAAGAGTATGCCAACTATCGTTCTTTCGCCTGAAATCCCGATGCCAACAAGATTAACTTCAATGGCTTAAATCAAGCTTAATCTATTGCTCAAAAAGGCTTTATTTCATTAGCCTTTAGTCAAACGTTAACTCTATCTCAGTTCGCCTGCGGGCTATTAAGCTGCTGGCGTTTTTCCATTAAATCTTTAATCAAGGGTGTGAGGATCAGCTCCATTGCGAGGGACATTTTGCCGCCCGGCACCACTAAAGTGTTGACCCGTGACATAAAGGAGCCTTGGATCATGCTCAAATAATAGGGGAAGTCGACGTTGTTGATGCCGCGAAAACGGATCACCACAAAGCTTTCATCTAGGCTTGGAATATCTTTGGCGCTAAAGGGGTTAGAAGTATCTACCGTCGGCACCCGTTGGAAGTTGATATGGGTACGGGAAAACTGCGGCGTCATATGCTTAATATAATCGTCCATGCTGCGCACGATTGAGCCCATGACTTTTTCGCGGCTATGACCTCGCTCCGAGGTGTCACGAATGATCTTTTGGATCCACTCCAAGTTAACAATAGGCACCATGCCGATCAGCAAATCCACATGCTGGGCCACATTGGCATCACCCGTGACTACGCCACCATGTAAGCCTTCGTAATACAACATATCGGTGTTTTCAGGCAGTGGACGCCATTGAGTGAAGGTGCCCGGCATTTGGTTAAAAGGCACAGCCTCATCGAAGGTATGTAAATAGCTGCGGGTTTCGCCTTGGCCCGTGGCACCGTAATCGCGAAAGCACTGCTCTAGGCGGGCAAAGTTATTGGCCTCGGGGCCAAAGTAACTCAGATTGCGATTCTCAGCCTGGGATTTACGGATCATCACTTCCATCTCTGCACGGGTAAAGTGATGAAAACTATCGCCTTCTACGAAGGCGGCGTTGATCCCAAGTTGGCGAAAGATATGACTAAAGGCGGTAGTAGTAGTGGTGGTTCCTGCGCCGGATGAGCCTGTAACTGCAATAATCGGATGTTTTGCTGACATTTTTTCTACCTAGCTAGGAACCTAAAGAGCCGCTCATTGGGAGCGATAAACCGTATAAGCTATTTATACGGCACAGGGATACTGGTGGTCAATCTTGCCGTTTTGCCACTTGGTCGGCATGGCGAATGGCAAAGGATTCATCGTCCTCGCTGTATTCCAAGACGAGTTTGCCTTGTTTAAGTGCTTGTTGGCATTGCACTATTGCCACTGATAGTTCTTGCTCATCTAGGCTAGTAAAACTACCATCCTCCACTTGGCCTAAAAGATATTCGCGGATCAAATTGGCTAACGTCTCTTTGGGGAGCTGGAGTAAAGCATCGTAGGGGATAAGCATTCGGGTTCCTTAAGGTGCCGATGAAGCATCATTGGCGAGTAAAAAGTCTAAAATACGCCGCTCTAGATAATAGCGTGGCTTCCAAGGTGTACCACCCTCAATAAAACCGACATGGCCACCATGGGCATGTAATTCATATTCCACATGATCCGAAAGCTGGCTGGAATGCGGGATAACGGCATCCGTCATAAAGGGATCGTCCTTGGCGTGCAAGATCAGCGTTGGCTTAGTGATGCACTTGATAAAGGGGAGGCCGCTGGCGCGGGTGTAGTAATCTTCAACGCCCAAAAATCCATGGAGTGGTGCGGTGACTTTATCGTCAAAGTCATAAAAAGTATTGAGATTAGCAACTTGCATAGGGCTCAATGCCATCGTACCCGCCAGTTCGGGGTCAGCGAGCTTTTGATTGACCTTATGCTGTAACTGTTTGATTAAATGGCTTTGATACACCTTTGAAAAACCATTTTCTAAGCGTTTGGCGCAGGCCGATAATTGCAGCGGCGCCGACACGACTACCGCGCGACTCAACAGGCTATGCTCTTGATATTCGCCTTGATATTTGGTCAGCACATTGCCGCCTAAGCTGTAACCCACGGCTAATAAAGGTGATTGCGGGTACGTTTGTTGCAGCAGGCTTAGGCTAAACTGCAGGTCGTCAGTATCGCCACTGTGGTAGCTACGGGCGAGGCGATTGGTTTCCCCTGAGCAGCTTCTGTGATGGTGAACTACTGCCGCTAACCCTTGCTCTTTACAGGCTTGCAGAATGCGTCTGGCATAATGGGACTGGGCACTGCCCTCTAATCCATGAATGATGACCACAATCGGTTTGCCGACTTGGGGCCTTGCTTGCCAATCTAAATCGATAAAATCGCCGTCGGGAAGCTCGAGTCGTTGTCGCTCAAGCACAGGTTTGGCCACTTTAGTGAAAACGGGCAGAATAGTTTGTACATGGGGACTTTTGGCCCACCAAGGCGGATTAAAAACGTTTGGCATGGGATCTTATCTTGATATCAACTATTGCTGAAAATTAAAACGTGTGTTTAATTTAGATTCGCGGTCATTGTAGCACAATAATTTAACACTTAGCGTCTTGGGGAGACATCGATGAATAGACGAACCTTTTTACTGGGCGCGTTTGCCGGTACGGCGGCGATTGCCTTGGGGGTGAATCTCTACTCTCCCGAATTCAGCCTGCCCGATGAAGGCGAAGGTAAAGACTATCGTTTGTTATTCGGTGTGCTGCTACCAGTGATGCTTGATGGCGCCTTACCCGATGTGGCATCCCATAAACAGGCGGCACAAAATCGCACCTTAGATACCATTAAGCAATCGATTGATGTACTGCCCGACGAGCAGCAGGCAGAGCTGTTCGAGCTGCTGGATATGCTGGAAAATCGTCTCGGCTTACTGCTGCTAACCTCGAGTATGACGCCACTGTTGATGCGCTCACTCGGCGAATTAACCCAAATGTTGGAAACCTGGCGCCACAGCTACTTTGCGTTATTGCAAACGGCTTATTTAGGCCTGCGGGAATTAGTGATGGCCAGCTATTACGCCTGTCCCGAGCATTGGAGCCGACTTCACTACGCCAAGCCTGAATTGTTTAAATAGGCTGAATTTCTAATAATAACAATAGTATGAAGATGGAGTATTCCAAGTGGCAATCATAGATCCCATAGTGACAGGCTTAAATTCCGGTTGGTTACATACCGATGCCAGTCAATTGCAAGAGAACCAGCAATTTGAAGCCGATGTGGTGATTGTGGGTACGGGCGCTGGCGGCGGTGTGGCGGCGGAGATCCTCACTCAAGCAGGGCTCAGTGTGATCATGATTGAAGCGGGGCCGCTTAAATCCTCCAGCGATTTTAATATGGAGGAGCGAGTCGCGTACCCGAATTTGTACCAACAGGCTGCGGCGATGAAAACCGCCGATAAGGCGATTGGTATTTTCCAAGGTCGCGCCGTGGGGGGGCGACCACCATCAATTGGACCACTTCCATCCGTACGCCAAAGGAAGCCTTAGCCTTTTGGGCGCAGCATAAATCCGTTGCGGGGCTTGACTCCGAAGCCCTCGCGCCTTGGTTCGAGCAGATGGAGCAGCGGCTCAATATTCACGAATGGAATTATGAACCTAACCGCAATAACGGCGCGCTTAAGCAAGGCTGTATCAATCTAGGTTGGGAATATACCGTCATCAAGCGCAATGTGGCGGGCTGTTGGAATACTGGCTATTGCGGTATGGGCTGCCCAGTTAATGCCAAGCAATCGATGTTAATCACGACAATTCCGAGCGCATTAGAGAAGGGAGCACAGCTGATTAGTCGCGCCAAAGTCGTTAAGATTGAACACCATAATGGCCAGGTCTTTGCCCTCAAGGCGCAGGCGCTCGATGTTAATTTACGGCCGACGTCGGTCGAACTGCTGTTTAAAGCCAAACACTATATTTTAAGCGCTGGCGCTATTCACACGCCGACTCTAATGATGCGCTCCGAGGTGCCCGATCCCTATCAGCTGTTGGGCAAACGTACTTTTTTACATCCCACAGTGCTTTCTGGCGGCGTATTTGCCGATACGATAAATGCCCACAGCGGTGCGCCGCAATCTATCTATTCCGATGAATTTGTTTGGAAAAACGGCGCCGATGGCGAGTTAGGCTACAAGCTTGAGGTGCCGCCGGTGCATCCGATTTTGATTGCCTCTAAGACCATAGGTTACGGCATAAGCCATGCTGAGCTGATGGCACAGTTTAATCAGCTACAGGTCACCATTGCCTTGGTTCGTGACGGCTATCATCCCGACAGCCAAGGTGGGCAAGTGCATTTAACCCCTACGGGCTTTACATTAGATTACCCGCTCACAGAGGCTTTTTGGCGGGCGGCGCGGCGAGCCTACGCCAGCATGGCCGAATTGCAATTTTCGGCGGGGGCATTAAAAGTGCTACCCATCAGCGATGGTATGCCCTATCTGTCGTCATGGAAGGAGGCAAAAGAGAGCATAGCCCAAATGGATTTAGCGCCGCTAAAGACGGTGGTGGCCTCGGCTCACGTGATGGGCGGTTGTCCCTTTGGTGAGGATGAAAAGCTCTCTATGGTCAATAGCTATGGTCAGTCACATTATCTGGATAATCTGTCGGTGATGGACGGCTCTATCTTTCCGACCAGCCTTGGGGCCAATCCGCAGCTGTCGATTTATGGCATTACCGCGCGCAATGCCACTGCGCTGGCGCAAAAGCTGACCGATGGTAAAGGCTGATATTTCCTCTGCATCGGGTGGCATATTGCCGTATAAGTCTGTCGCTACGACTTATGCGGTATAAACCCAAGGAGCCGTCTACTTGAGTTACATGGCGCTAATGGGTAAATGGCCTGTTTTTACTAAGATAATGGTTTCCTCTTCAACAAAAGGAAAATGGCCGCTCATATGAGGGCTGCGTATCCAAGTGTGGCGTGGATATTCGCCAAATTCATCTTGAAACTTGCCGGATAACACTAAGATTTCCTCACCACCAAAATGCCGATGTGGCTGAAATCTCTCACCTTTAGGCCATTTTACTAGCGCGGTATGTTGATGCTCAAACTCGTGTAGTGGCATGACTTGTAAGCCACCAATACCCGGTAACCATTGGGTCTGTTGGGTATTCATTCTGATAAGCTCAAGATCGCGGCGGATCGAATTGGTTAAGTTTTACGAAAATCACGCAACCTGTTTGGCTAAAAGGGGCATGTTGGCTCCCTGGTGGATGGCGAAGATAAGTACCCGCGGGATAATCACCGTTTTCATCGGAAAATACGCCCTCAAGCACAAAGATTTCTTCGCCCAATGGATGCTTATGAGTCGCAAACTGCGAGCCTGCTTCATATTTCACTATGCTGGTGGTGTGCCCTGACTCCTTAGCCTCCCGTTCCAGAGGTTTACGCCACACCCCTTGAGCCGGGCTTGGCAACCAAGGTTGTGGCTGCGTATGGATAACGATACGCTGGTTAAAGTTCATATTAAGCATAGTGTTAGACCTGATTTAATCTTATGAAATGATTTATGTTTTGCCTTTAGTGCTCGTCTATTGAGTCATCTATCAGTTACGTCCTGCCATCACACCACCATCAATATCCCAAATTGCGCCAGTTACCCAACTCGTATCATCGGATAACAAAAAGCATACGCTATTTGCCACATCGGCAGGGGTGCCGACTCGTCCAATTGGATGAAAAGCATCAAAGCTTGCAAGCACTTGGTCTCGCTCTTCCTTTGGAATAAAGGCGTTATAGATTGGCGTATTCACTACCGCGGGTGAAACCGCATTGACTCGAATATGCTTGTCCGCCAGTTCCATCGCTAAGTGTTGGGTTAATGCGTGTAGCCCGGCTTTTGCCATTGAATATGCCGACGAAGGCGTGGCTTTAACCGCTTGTTTTGCCCACATAGAACCTATGTTCACTATACTACCACCGCCCACATCGATCATCTTGAGGGTGACAGCCTGCGTGATGGTAAATAGCGCTTTATTTAACCCCATATACAGTTCGTAATCCGCTTCAGTGTGGTCAATAAAGGATTTGGGATTGAAATAACCCGCCGCATTGACTAGGTAGCCGACCTTATGCTCAAGTTGGTTAATGTGTGTAATGAGCCGATTAAGATCCGCAGCTTGGTAAAGGTTGGCTTGAAAACCTTCTATCTGTAATTCAGGCGTTGCACATGCCTGTTTAAGTGCCGAGACGGCGGCGGTGAGTTTTTCTTGCTGATTACCCACGATAAGCACTGATACGCCTTGCTTGGTCAGTTGTTTTGCGGTTTCAAAACCGATGCCGCTGCTACCACCGATAATAATGGCGAGATTTGAGGTATTAAATTGCATTTGCTACTCCTAAGTATTATCAAGGTGGTAATCTTAGGGATTTAATAACTATATGAACAGTAAGTACAAATTGGTTAGGCAGGTACTTTTTGGTACATCTTTATGAATAACAATGAAAAAATAATTTCACGCAAATCGCCCCCAGAGCGCTCAGCCCGAATGGTCGAGACGATTTATGGCTGTAAATGGTCATTAACGGTTTATCAGTTGTTGGCAAATGGGATCCAAAGGCCTGGAGAAATGGTGCGTTCGGTTGAGGGACTCTCCACTAAGGTATTGAATCAATGTTTAAAAAAGAACATTGAATTTGGCATCTTAGATAAAATTATTTATAACGAATTACCACCGCGGGTCGAATATCAAGTGACGGAGTTTGGCCAAAAATTCCTGCATATTTTGGATGAACTCGAAAAATTGCAGCAAGAAATCGATGGATAATGCGTGGGATTTCAGTTTGGCTGTGTCGATACGCTAAATTAAGGTCATTAACGATATTCTGATCCCGCGCTATTTGATGGGCGGTGATGGGGGCGATATGTTTACTCAGATAGGACGAGAAGGCGGCTGTTTATGCGGAGCAATTCGTTATCGGATTGAGGGTAAGCCCTTCGATGCCGATTATTGCCACTGCCGCATGTGCCAAAAAAGCATTGGGGCCGTGTTTGGTGCTTGGATGGATTTTAAGGTGCAGCAAGTGACTTGGCTTAAGGGCAAAGTGACTGAGTTTGCCTCATCAGAATATGTAAGACGTGGTTTTTGTGCCCACTGCGGCTGCTCACTGACTTTTAGGCACACTGAGTATCCCGATTATCTCACCCTAACGATTGCCAGCTTAGATGATCCTAATTCAGTACAGCCAAATTACCATATTTATACTGAGCAGCAGCCGAGCTGGCTTAAGATTGAGGATAACTGCCAGCGTTACCCTCAAGCCCGCACTAAGTAAGTTGTGCGTGAGGCCAGTTAGGGGGCAATCAAATCCAATGCGTTAACATCCGCAGCGGATAAACCAAATAGCGCGAGATAACTCACCAGATTGGTTCGTTCGCCAGTTGGCGATAACCCATTGACGGCATTTAGAATTGTGCGCTGCGCCTTACGTTCCATCATCAGCTCAACATCGAGCATTTGCTGGTATTCTTCTTCATTCAGGCTGGCCTTGGCGAGACGGCGCAAACGGCGATAGGGCGTAAGAAACTTTTCGTCCCACTCCCAAACAGCATTCACCAGCTGTTGCCATTGTTCGGTCGTATACTGTCGCGGACCCGCCACATCAAGCGTGAGATCTAAATATTGCGCCAGCAATAGTAAATTCACGTTCACATGATTGTTATCCTGTAGCTCAAGGCAAAGCTGTTTATTTTGCCCGTAGCTCATATCACACCAATGCCAAATTTGGCTGTCTAGCGGGGTTGCATCCGACATACGGCTTCCTTGTATGTTAGGCGATAGAGGGCAATTACTGCCCCATTAGCTCAAGTTCCATTGCATCTATTTCTTCTTGTAACTCAAGCCATTGCATTTCACTTTCTTCTAGCGCCTGTGTCAAGCTGGTACGCTCACTGAGTACCGAAGTGAGCTTGGCTTTGTTGTCTTGATCATATAATTCGCTATCGGCCAGCAAATGCTCCAGCTCGGCGAGACGCTCACTGAGCTTTTGTTGATCGGTTTCAAGCTTCGCCTGTTTGCGTTTAAGGGGTGACACCTTTTGGCGTAGCTCGGCTTCTAATCGCTTTTGCTGTTTCTTATCGACCGCAGGTTTGGCATCGTCACCGTTGCTTGCAGGGTTAATACTCGCGGCCTTAGCGGCATCGAGTAACCATTGGTGGTAATCCTCTAAATCGCCATCGAACGCCTGCACTTGGCCTTGATCGACCAGATAGTAATCGCTACAGGTTAAGCGCAATAAATGGCGGTCGTGCGATACGATAACCATTGCGCCTTCAAAGGCTTGCAATGCCATGGTAAGCGCATGGCGCATCTCTAGATCTAAGTGGTTGGTCGGTTCGTCGAGCAGCAATAGGTTAGGGCGCTGCCACACTAATAGGGCCAATACTAAACGTGCTTTCTCACCACCGGAGAAGGGGCGAACCGGCGAGAGCGCCATATCGCCATGGAAGCCAAAACCACCGAGGAAGTTACGTAATTCCTGCTCACGGGCATTGGGCGCAAGGCGCACCAAATGTTGCAGCGGCGTATCGTCTAGGCGTAAAAATTCGATTTGGTGCTGGGCAAAGTAACCGATATTCAGGCCGGGATTGGGCTCATACAATCCGGTCATCGGTGATAACTGGCCCGATAACAGCTTGATTAGGGTTGATTTACCCGCACCGTTGCGGCCTAAGAGGCCGATACGGGCACCGGGGACTAGGTTCAAATGCACTTTGCTAAGGATTTGCTTGTCGCCATAACCCACCGCCACTTGCTCCATTTTAATCAATGGGTTGGGTAGGGCTTCTGGCGGGCGAAACTCCATATAAAACGGGCTATCGGCCTGGGATGGCAACAGCTCAGTCATCCGCTCCAGCGCTTTTAAGCGGCTCTGCGCTTGCTTGGCTTTACTGGCCTTGTAGCGGAAGCGGTCGACGAAGGACTGCATATGCGCCCGTTCTTTTTGCTGGCGCTCATAGGCGACCTGTTGCTGCGCCATACGTTCGGCACGGATGCGCTCAAAGGCACTGTAGTTGCCTTTGTAATAATTGAGTTTTTGATTCTCGACATGGACGATTTCATCGACAATCTCGTCGATAAAATCCCTGTCGTGGCTAATTAAAATCAGCGTGCCTTGATAGGACTTAATCCACCCTTCGAGCCAGTACATGGTATCTAAGTCTAAGTGGTTGGTCGGTTCGTCAAGCAGCAGTAAGTCGGAGCGGCACAGCAGCGCTTGGGCAAGGTTGAGGCGCATCCGCCAACCACCCGAAAAGCTTTTCACTGGGTTATTTTGCTCGGCTTCGCTAAAACCTAAACCTGCCAGCAAGGCACCTGCGCGGGCGCGAATGGCGTAGCCGCCAATGGCATCGATTTTTCCGTGCAGGGTGGCAATGGCATGACCATCATTGTGTTCCTGCGCGATATGTAAATCGGCCTCAAGTTGGCGATATTCTTTATCACCATCAAGTACATACTCAAGTGCAGAGACTTCCAACGCGGGTGTTTCTTGAGCTACGGTGGCGATTTGCCAACCCGAAGGCATACTAAACTCGCCTTTGTCTAAGCTCAGGTGACCCATAATTAATGCCAGCAGTGAGGACTTACCCGTGCCATTGGCGCCGACTAGGCCGACCTTATGGCCGGGATAGATGGTCAAAGAGGCTTCGTCGAGCAGGGTTTTGCTGCCACGGATTAATTGCGCTTGGTTGATGCTGATCATTAACTACAACTTGGTCATATCATGAATGAGTAAGGGCTGTGATGATAACGTACAAGCCGATGGCAAACCACAACTTAGGCCGAGTTGCTGAGGATTTCTTACACTTTTTACAGCATCTTTTGGGCGAATGTGGTGGCGGCTTTTAGGGCGCTCTTAGGATGAGTGCGAATACGAGTGTGCGGCCGATTTGGCAAATCCTTCTTGAGTGAATCCCGCAAGATGCTAACGCCTGCTCATATCTTATGGCATCACAACTTGGTTTAAAGGCTGGCAATAGCTGGGCACTGTGGCAAAATAGCGGCCAATTTCAGGCTCACGCTTTGGGTTTCTCAAGCGAAGCGGAGTCATCTTCTGATCCAACTGAACTGGTCTGTGCATTAAAGGTATTAGCATGACAACCAAAATCAAAAAGCGCTTCGTAGCTGGCGCAAAATGCCCAAAATGTGGCGCCAAGGACAGCATTCTGCTGTTTAAAGAAAACGGTATCGAAACCGTAGAATGCACCGACTGTGATTACTGCGAACAACAAACCGATGTCAAAGTCACCGAAAAAGCCACTGGTGCCGTGATTGGAGTGTTTAAGCCTGACTAGGCTTGGTGTTGCTTTGCTTGTTCGTTTTAAAGCGAGAGTCTAAAAAATTCACCAGTGTGCAGTGTCGATTGGCAATATTACTCCAGTGACACGCCATAAACTCATCCCTGAGGGCTCGACGGTGGCATCCATGCCACCAACGGTCACTTCCGTAAAAATTGCCAATGCTAACTAGCCTTCTCGCAGCTCGTTCTACTAAAAGCTATTTGCCCATTCCGTGTTTCGGCTCGTTAGCTCAATCGACCATTCCTACTCCTGTTGCCATACAAATTCTTATCTATTTGCCTATGTTTGGCCTTACCAGAAATCGGCTAACAATGTATGGGTATACAGTCGTATTTAAATTTAGGTGTTTTGGTATGATTTTGAGACAAAATCAGTGCGCACTAATTCCATCCTTAATAAGCAAAACTCTATAAAATCAATTAACTATAGCGGCTAATTTTAAGTTAATATGTTTGAAAAACACGCATGCGCGTTTTTCCAGATAGTGTATTTAGCTGAAAGCTGATAAGTTCTTTACATACAGATAGTTAACCGTGCGCTTTTTCATCGCTCCAACGAGGCAAACAGCGCAGCGCAAAAATACTAAGACGTTAGATGTCAATGATAGTGTTTGAGCTAAAAGGAATTAAAATGAAAAAGTTAATATGTGTCAGCATAATTTTATTGCTGTCAGCTTGTGCGAACACCTCCGGAGTGGTGCCTCTTGGAGATGATTCCTATCTAATTTCAAGATCAGAGAAAGGGTTCGATGTAACAGGCTCAGCAGTTAAGGCTGATGCAATAAAAGAAGCTAATGAGTACTGTAATTCCAAAGGTAAAAATATAAAGATTTTGAAAGCTACTCAAAAAGATATGGTCCCATTTAAATCTGATGCTCAGGCAGAAATTGAATTTAAGTGTATTGTCAGCAGCTAATGCCACCTAACAAGCCAAGTAAGCAGGACAATAACACGTGTGCTCCCGTCACTTCGTTCCGTATTTTAGCTCACGTGTTATTGTCCCTTATTTTGGCGTTATAAGCCTTTATGAAAAACTTATTAATTCTAACTTTTTTGCTTTTACCTTGTTTTGCATTCGCAAAGAATGAAATCAAAGTGCAGGCTGATCTAGAGTTCCTTTTAGATACTGAAAAGGAATCTGGGAAACTATGCTTTGGTGAAAATGAATGCTCGACTTGGTCGACTTTCTATTTGTTCAAAGCGAATGTTAAAAAAGTCATCATTGGCATTGAACCTAGCGGTTCATTTAAAGTAATTTATGGTCGACATGCTTTGTTAAAACAGGATCTAAATGGTGCTGTAATAACACTTCGAGAACTAGAGAAAAACAATGGTTTTGGGGCAAAATACCAAGTTATTAATATAGAGTAAGCAGCTTGCAACAAGTTGCTTGATTTCGTTCCGGCCACAAAAAAGCGTGGCCTCCACTGGGCTGCCTACGTTACGCTGCTGCAGCCAATTAGCAAAGTGTTAGCTTTCAAGGAGAGTCTGTGAATCTTTTTAAACATACCATGGGTGGATTCTGTTTATTCATACTTTCGGCATGCCAATCAACTAGTTTAAAACACATAGAACAGATTCCTGATAATCAGAAAATACTTGTTGTATCAGCTCTAGGGAATAACCTTTCAATTAGGAATACAGGTGTATTTTCAGATGAACTTAATAAAGTTGATGTGAGGGAATGGGATGTAGACTCATTAATAGCGTACAACTTTATCAAGTTAGCTAAATCACGATTCCAATTTTTACCGTTCAAGTCAGATAAAGTGAACGAAGTTGGTGAGCTAGTAACTAGTCACTGGGATTTTTCATTAGATCTTGGAATCGCTAATAATGAAATATTTGAAATGGCTAAAAATTCAGGTGCATCATACGTTTTAGTATTTAGTACGCGTGACACAACTGATATCGCACCACATACGAAAGGGTATGGTAGGTATACTGCTTCAAAAGGGGAAACTTCTACAGTAATGAATTTTGCCTCTATGTGTTCAACATTGTTTAATGCTAAAACTCAAAAACAAATGATTCAAGCATGTCCTGTAGCGCGATTTGCAGGTAAGGAATTACCTGGCGATGATGGGGATTCATTTGAAGAACAAGTTAAACTTGTTTTAACTGAAAAAAAGGAGTTCATTCAAATTTTAGTAGAGGTAGCTTTGTTAGGCGCCAAAAATATTAATATTGTTCAAACCAATGAAAGCTAAAAGTTACTTAAAAGGATGCATAAGTAACGCGTTATCTCCATAGAAATTTTAATCCGAACTCCACGGATTAGAATAAAAAACCTAACTCGCTTTTGTCCCAAAGCGTGCTGCGTAAGGCTTTTAAATCTTCAGGTTACGCTAATGTCAAAAAGGTGAGCCATGGTGATTAGCGAGACGACCGTCCGCCCCATGGACGGGGCGGTCGAGCATCCACGGACGGACTCGCTGCGTGTCGGTGAGTGAACATCATGGCAAGCCTGCATGAGTGGGTATCAGCAAGCTACCGTTCCATTTTTTCGAATGTTTAGGCCGTGATTTCGCGTTATTCTTTTGCAAATTTCCTTGTTATTCTGCCTCCATCAGCATTGCCACTGTTTCACGCAGTCACTTCTAACATCAAGTGATCGTGAGTGCACGGGCTAATGCCTTACGAGTTAGGAGCATAAAATGAAAGTCTTAGGTCAGTTTTCTGCTAAACCTGCGATGGATGGCGACGGGGTGAATATTCGCCGTGTGGCGGACTTTATCACGACCCATTTTGATCCGTTTTTGATGATGGATGAGATTAAATCCGATGATAAACAGGATTTTATCGGTGGCTTTCCGCCGCATCCGCACCGTGGAATGGAGACCTTTACCTACATCCGGAAGGGCGGGTTTGAGCATCGCGATCAGATGGGTAACGTCAAAGCGATTCGTGCTGGCGATGTGCAGTGGATGAGCACGGGTTACGGCGTGGTGCATTCCGAAATGCCGCTGGCCGATGCGCTTAATGGTCTGCATGGCTTCCAAATTTGGGTCAATATGCCTGCTAAGGACAAACTGCGCACAGCGACTTATCAGGATACGGCTTCAACCCCAAGTGTTGAAACCACGAACGACACAGGCGCTACCCTTAAAGCCTTGGCGGGGGATTGGGCATTTGCGGGTAAAAGCGCGATCTGTGCCACCATCCAAGGATTAGCGGGCGAGGCGGCGATTGCCGACTTGATGATAAATGCTAATGGTGAGGCGCAGCTCGATTTATCTAAGCATGAGTTTGCCGCCCTCTATCTTTACCAAGGTGGCTTGAGTAAAGGTGTAGGCTCGCAGTGGTCATTCAATGAAGGCCAGTTTTTAGTGCTCGATAGCCAAACGCCATTGCAGCTCAAGGCCGATGAACGCGGTGCGGGCATGCTACTGTTTGTGGGTAAACCGATTCGCGAGAAAATTGTTCAAATGGGGCCGTTTGTGATGAACACCCAAGCGGAAATTCAGCAGGCGATTCGCGATTATCAAGAGGGCCGCTTTGGCAGCATTGCCTAAGTCTCCCTTGCTTTAAATCTTGACTCCTTGCTTGAAAAACACTGCTAGTACAAAGCTTGTTTTTCCGTAGTCACAGCCACCAAGCCCTGCCAATGCAGGGCTTTTTGTTAGCGCACTTCTTATTAATGACTCTCTTTAAAGCAGGCAATAAAGCCTGCTTTGGTGGTTAAGCGAAAGACTTCAGGAAAAGGGCGCGCTTTATTGCTACAATAGCCTAGCTTTGGGATGGCGCGGATAAGACTGAACACGGCAAGTTGCCAACTTAGCCTTATTACGTGAGTGGCGTAGCTTATTTAAAGAGCTAGTTTAAAAGCCTAAGTTAAAGGCTTAGTTAACTTAACCGCCAGAAATAAAGACCTAAACAAATGGCTAAACGCCCCGAAGCGATAAGCGTATTTAATCAGTAACACTATGCAATTTCAGTGACTTGCCTGAGTTTATGCCAGCGCGGGTTACCCACCACAGGATATTCGCCTTGAGCAATTCAGACACTCAGCCTTCAATGGCTTTCTCGACTCTTAAGCTAAAACCCGAACTGCTTGAGAACCTTACCACTATGGGCTATCACGAAATGACGCCGATTCAGGCGCAGAGTCTGCCAGCCATTTTAGCGGGTGAGGATGTGATTGGTCAGGGCAAGACGGGTTCGGGTAAAACGGCAGCCTTCGGTTTAGGTCTGTTGAACAAGTTAGACGTTAAGCGTTTTCGCATTCAAACCTTAGTGCTGTGTCCAACCCGCGAACTGGCTGACCAAGTGGCGCAGGAGATCCGCACACTGGCGCGTGGTATTCACAACGTAAAAGTGCTCACTCTTTGCGGTGGCGTGCCCATGGGGCCGCAAATTGGTTCGCTCGAGCATGGCGCCCACATTATCGTTGGTACACCGGGGCGGATTGTCGATCACTTAGAGCGGAACCGTTTAGACCTAAGCAACCTCAATATGCTCGTGCTGGACGAAGCCGACCGTATGCTGGAGATGGGCTTCCAACCACAGCTCGATGCGATTATCGAGCAGTCGCCACGCGAGCGCCAAACCTTGCTGTTTAGCGCAACCTTCCCCGAGCAGATCCAGTCGATTGCTAAGCAAATTATGTACGACCCTGTGATGGTGAAAGTGGCCGTAACCCACGAAAAGAGCACCATTGAGCAGCATTTCTACCATTTGGATGACGACAAGGCGCGCATGCAGGCGCTGCAATTATTGCTGCTGGATCGTAAGCCAGAGAGTGCGGTGGTGTTTTGTAATACCAAGCGCGAAACCCAAAAAGTGGCCGATGAACTGAGCGATGCAGGCTTTAGCGTTATCGCCCTGCACGGCGATTTAGAACAGCGTGACCGGGATGAAACCCTGCTGCAATTTGCTAACAAGAGTGCCTGTGTGTTGGTCGCAACCGATGTAGCTGCCCGTGGCCTCGATATCGACGCACTGGATGCGGTATTTAACTACCATGTGGCCTATGATACCGAAGTGCATATTCACCGTATTGGCCGTACCGGCCGTGCGGGCAGTAAGGGCGCGGCTTTTACCTTCTTTAACGATCAAGATGGCTACAAAATTGCGTTATTAGAAGAGTACTTAGAGCGCGATATTCAGAGCGAAGCCTTACCATCATTAAGTTTGCTGGGGACTGCGCCCAATGCGCCAACCATGATCACCCTGCAAATCGATGGCGGTAAAAAAGAGAAGCTTCGCCCCGGCGATATCCTCGGCGCCCTCACTGGGGAGAATGGTATCGAAGGCTCGCAGGTCGGCAAAATCCTTGTGACCGATTACCGCGCCTATGTGGCGGTGAATCGTAAAGTCGCTAAAAAGGCGCTGAGTAAAATCACCAGCGGCCGCATTAAACGTAAATCCTACCGCGCGTGGTTAATGAAATAACCCGCAGTTAAGTGATTAAAAAGCGAAGCCAAATGGCTTCGCTTTTTGCTTTATGGCCTAGGGTTAGAAGTTATAGGTGACGCCCAGCATCAGGTTGCGTCCCATTAACGGCGCATAATCCTTGAGTAGGGAAGTATGGGGGCGGGCCTCCTGATTGAGCAGGTTGGTGCCTTTGAGATAAACCAAAATATCGCCGCTTGAGGTATACCAGCGATAAGTGGCGGCTGCGTTCACTAGGGCATAGCCTGCGGTTTCGGTCTCATTGTCGGCGGTGTCGGTTTGGCGGGCATAGCCAATGGCGCCTAACTCTGCGTGCCACTGCTGCAGATCGAAGTTTACTGTCGAGCCGACACGCATCGGCGATATTTGCGGTAAGTTACCGCCATCGACGAGTTTGCCGCGGGTGTAGTCGCTAAAGAGCCCGAGTGACCAGAGATCATTAAATGGAATCGTTGCCTGCGCCTCGATGGAGTAAAGATCCGCATCACCTTGAGTATATTGATAAACCGGCATGTCGCCTTCTTCATCGCTGTTGACCAGATCCGAGGCAACCAGTCCAGTGTTGCGCTCATAGTAGAAGTTATTGACTCGGTTATAGGCGAAGCTGAGTGAACCTGTCCATGCGCCGTCCAGCTTACGCAGCGTGAGGTCGATATTGTTGGCGACTTCCTTATCGTTACTGCCGCTGTTAGCAACAATTTGGCCATTCTCTAGGCTAAATTGCGACCCTAACTCAAAGCTTTGAGTCGCATCGTGTGGCCCGTAGCTGTAAAGCTCTTCGGCAGTGGCCGAGCGTTCGGCGCGGGTGAGTGATAGGCCAAGATTATAGGAAGGGGCGAAATCCCACACTACGCCCGCCGACAGCGTCACATTATTATCAGTTAAATCATTAGGTTGATACTCTTGTTCACCATTAAGCGTGTCGAGCTGCATGCTATCGGGCGCGAGGCGGTAATGCTCGAGGCGACCGCCGAGTTCAAAGCGAAAATCCCCCAACTTACGTTCTTGCACGATAAAGGCGGCGAGTGTGTCTGTTTTACTGTCGGGGGTGAGGGCTTCGTCGCCTTCTACCGCAAAGTCGCGGTGCACCGCATGCAGCCCCAGAGTGCCTTGCCATTCGCCCCAAGGATGATTGTTTAGGCTTAAACGTGCTTCGCTCTGCTTGTTGAAAAAAGTGGTGCCAGCAACGCCATCTTCTTCCTCGGCGTGTTGATAATCGCTATAAGCTGCGTCGAATTTTAACTTACTAAAACCAGCAAAGGGGTCGAGTAGCCCGCTATGTAATTGCCAAGCGGTTTTCTGTAAGTCGATGCTGATATTGGGTGCATCGGCCTCACCACGGCTGGGGATGCCGTAGTTGGATTCGGTGCGCGCGCCGGAGACGCTAACAAAACCCGAATTTCCCGTATAACCAACGCCGGCGGCGTAATCATCGAGTTTGAGTTGGCTATTGGCTAAGGTGCCGTGGGTGCTCGGCATATCGGCAATGGCATTACCGGGAATATCGACATCTTCGGTTTTTCTGTGGGTGCCATCCAGATGCCAGTTAAACTGCCCATTACCGCCGTTGAGTTCGCCATTATAGGTTTGGCCATTATTGGCGCTGTCATAGCGAGCGCCAAAGTGCCCAGTCACTTCATCGACTGGGGTTTCGCTATAGCGGGTATCGACCACATTGACGACACCGCCGATGGCGCCATTGCCATAGAGTAGGGTGCCAGGGCCACGAAGAATTTCAATCTGCTGCGCCGAGGCGGCCTCGGAGGTCACGGCATGGTCCGCCGATACGGTAGAGGCATCGCCAACCGACAAGCCATTTTCAAGCACTTGTACTCTGGGGCCGCCCATGCCGCGGATAATCGGCCGACTGGCGCCCGCACCAAAGTGAGAAGCCTGTACGCCGGGGAGTTTTTCTAAGGTGTCGCCCAAGGTGGGTTCGGTGTTGAGCTTGAGTTGATCCTCGGTCAATACGCTGATGGGCGTGGTGCTTTCAAGGGCCGAGCGGGCGAGGGGCGATGCGGTTACCACGATATTTTCCATCGGGGTTTGGCTCAGCGCCACATCTTGAATAAGTACCGCTGTCGTTGAGCTAATCTCTTGATCGCTATGTTTAAAATTCGCATGGCTCACATGTAGATGCAGGTGACTATTATCGGCAATCTTGAGTTGATACTGGCCTTGGGCATCCGTAGTTGTGCTGTTACCACCGTCAACACTGACGCGGGCATTGGCGAGCGCGTTACCTTGTTGATCAGTGACTTGGCCTTGAAGCTCTGCGGCCATAGCCGATGAACACACGCTCGCGACCGCAAGCGCTATTGAAGATAGTGCAAGTTTCATTGTGCCTTTCCTTGTAGATAAGCAAAAAATTAATTTTTAAGTTTTTGAATTTGCTTTCTAAAAGGGAGGGGCGCGCGCATCAACATGGCGAATGTGGGCTAAGCTGGGGGCTTGATAGGTGGCAGTGGCGCGATGATCGGCGTGTTGCAAATCCAGCGGTAGCACGGGCATAGATGCCGGACTTGCACTGGTATCATGGCCAAAATCGCAGACAATACAATGGGTGTGTTCATGTTCCAGACTGTGTTCAGTGTAATGGGTCAGCGCAAAGCACTGGGTAACCAGTAGCCATACACTGAGCAGCAACCAAGGCCACTTTTTATGAGTCCGAAATTGATGATAAGCCATTATTGTTATTGGTTAAGGTTCAGCCGTTAGTCTTATCGGGAAGCGCATATCCCTGTTGAAATGAGCTAAAGCCTGCGCCTGCGTCAGGCAACCTGAGTCGCTGATGCAGGCTAATTCGCTTTAGCCTTATCTAATCCACAAACTGACCTTAATTGATTTACATTGACCGAGTCTAGTTAACTTTTAGTTATAAAACTGGTTCAGTGGCAATCTAAGGTAAAAAGCGCTTGCTGGCAGTGGCGGCACTTAAACTTGTAGATGGCCGGGTTGCCACCCTTTTGGTAGCTAGATAAGAGTTTTTGCCATAGGTCATGGTTGGGCAGGTATTCGGCTAAAAAGTCTTCTAATGCTTCGCCCAGCAAGGCTTGTAAATCAGTGAGTTCGGCATCGCCATGAAACTCGCAGGCATCATTACAGTGGGATTGCCAGACTTCCTGTTGCCATGAGACATACCCTGGCGTTCTTTCCGCCACTTCCTTCACGATGGCGAGATCCAGCCCCGCGTCGAGTAGCGGATAATCGTCGACAAAATGGCCATTAAATTTGTCTGCGGCGCTACCATCGGCAACGCACCAAGGGCAAATCGCTTCAACATTGTCCCTGCAATACATTCCTGAGCTGCAGATAAATCCCCGTGCTTGGCCGCAGCATTCGCAGGTCGCATCGCTTGCGATCACAGCGCCAGTATTGAGGGGATGAGGGTGATAAGTAAACTGAGGGAAATCCATTTCAACTCCTAAGTGAAGAATAACGCGATTAAATCGCCAAGCTGATTATCATTGAGCTGAGTGGTTGATTCAATAGTTTATTCAATGAGATAAGCACTTAGCTGGTGCTCGCAGTGCCACTTAGTTAACCCTTATTGTGTTTTTTACTCGGCTATCGGCTCGGCCTTTTGCACTGTTATTGGCATCTTTTGGCCATGGGATGATTAGGGCTCAATTGCAGTAAATCCCAACGGTTGCCATAGAGGTCCTCGAACACGGCAACGGTGCCGTAATCCTGCTCCTGCGGCTCACGAATAAAGCGGATCCCAATGGACTGCATATAGTGATAATCGCGCCAAAAATCATCGGTATTTAAAAATAGAAACACACGGCCGCCAGCTTGATTACCGATAAAGGGGGCTTGCTCCGGCTTAGAGGCCTTGGCTAACAATAAGGCGGTGCCACTGGAATTGGGTGGGGCTACCACGACCCAACGCTTATCTTGCTCGGGTTGATAGCTGTCTTCAATCAATTCGAATTTGAGTTTATTGACATAAAAATCAATCGCCTCATCGTAATCTCTTACAACGAGTGCGATATGGACAATGGCTTGTTTCATCTTGAGTGCTCGACTTTTGCTGTCTGATAAACCGCTATTGTATGGCTATCGCTGCGGTTAGTGTACCGCTGCGATGGACAATCAATCTGTGACTCAAGTGAGTGGCACTTTGGCCACTCACTTTAGAGGCTTATTTAAAAACGCAATGTAAGAGCTAAGGGCAGGGTAATCTAAATTGATCTGAGAGGGCATTTAGACGGCTGAGTAACTCGGGGGAGAGGCTGACTTTTAAGCTGTCGATATTCTCTTTCAGCTGGTATAAGTCCGTGGCGCCAATGATATTTGAGCCAACAAATTTACGCGAGTTAACAAAGGCTAACGCCATTTGCGCGGGCGAGAGATTAAACTCGCGGGCTAAGTCTACGTAGGCAGCCGTGGCATCGAGTGCCATTTGCGATCCTGTGTAACGGGCGAAGCGTTTAAACAGGGTTAAGCGCGCACCTTCTGGCCATTGGTTATTGCAATATTTGCCGCTCAAAGCACCAAAGGCCAAGGGTGAGTAGGCCAGCAGTGGCAACTCTTCGCGGTGGCTGATTTCACTCATGCCGACCTCAAAGCTGCGGTTGAGTAGGTTATAGGGGTTTTGCACCGTCACAATGCGCGGCAGGCCGTGTTTTTCCGCCAGTTGCAGATACTTCATCAGTCCCCAAGGGGTTTCGTTCGACACGCCGATGTAGCGCACTTTGCCTTGGCGAATGACTTCGGCGAGGGCTTCGAGGGTTTCGAGGATTGGCGTTTGCTGCTCAATCTCTTGCTCGTCGTAGAATAACTCCCCGAAGAAGTTGGTATTGCGGTCAGGCCAATGTACTTGGTAGAGATCGATAGTATCGATTTGCAGGCGTTCGAGTGAGGCATCGACAGCTTGGTGGATATTGTTCCAGTCCAGCGCCATATTCTTGCGAATATAGTCACTCTTACCACCCGGTGCGGCAATCTTCGTGGCGATCACTAGGTCATCACGGTTGCCACGGGCTTTAATGTATTGGCCCAAAATGCGCTCGGTTTCCCCTTGGGTTTCCGGCTTGGGCGGCACGGGGTACATTTCCGCAGTGTCAATAAAGTTGATGCCACTGCCGATGGCGTAGTCTAGCTGTGCGAAGGCTTCGGCTTGGGTATTTTGTTCGCCCCAAGTCATAGTGCCTAAACAGATTTTGCTCACCTCGAGATTAGAATGTGGTATGCGTCTGTATTCCATCTATTTCTCCTACGGAAACTATCTTAGTCCGAGGCTATCAAGCTTTTGCTGTAAAGCAAAGGTTAATAGGGCGTCAAACATTTTACTGCAGTAAAAATAACCAATGCTCGAAAGGCGGGAACCGCAGTGAGGTTGCGGGGCTGGCACCTTGGATTGCACACGAACTCGCCACCGACTTAGTGTTTTACGCCTTTGTCAAAAATTTGGGCTGAAAGGGGAGATTTTTGTCAGTTTTTATCTAGTTAAGTCGTAACTAAATCAGAAACACAGGAATTATGAATTATTTGTTATAAAACTACATTTGCAATTTTGCGCTGCAATTGATGTGAATCTATGTCACAAAATGGCGCGAATTTACGTATATTACTTACGAAATTGCGGCGGAATGTGACGCCAATATCGGATTATCTGTTAACAAACATCTACCCTAAATTTATCTAAAAATTTTCATGGTTGATATTTGTGATGGCAGATTTTTCAAACCAAGTTATAACGATCAAAAAAGGCCTCGACTTGCCGATTTCGGGTGAGCCTAGGCAGATCATCGAACCCGGTAACAGGCCATCCCAAGTGGCCTTGTTGGGTGAGGAGTATGTTGGCTTAAAACCGACTATGTTGGTGGAAGTCGGCGATAAGGTCAAAAAAGGCCAACCTTTGTTTGAAGATAAAAAAACAAAGGGCGTGCTGTTTACCGCTCCCGCCAGTGGTGAGATTGTTGCAATCCACCGTGGTGAACGTAGGGTGTTGCAATCCGTGGTGATCCGCTGCAATGGCTTAGACGCCGATGAGCAGATCCGTTTCGACATTCACACCGATTTACAGGCCTTATCTGCGGATGTGGTTAAAGCGCAACTGGTTAAGAGTGGCCTGTGGACCGCACTGCGTACCCGTCCTTTCTCCCGCGTTCCCGCACTCGATACCAAACCCGCAGGTATTTTCGTGACGGCTATGGATACCAATCCACTCGCCGCCGATCCTAGGTTGATTATTGCCGAGCAGAGCGATGCCTTTAAGGCGGGCTTAGCGGTACTGAGTCATTTAACCGAAGGCAAGGTTTACCTCTGCCAAGATAAAGGCGAAGCCTTAGTCGGTGCTGATTTGCCTAAGGTTGAAGTGCGCCGTTTTACTGGGGTGCATCCTGCCGGATTAGCCGGAACTCACATTCACTTTACCTTACCCGTCAGCATCGAACGTCAGGTGTGGCATATCGGCTATCAAGACGTTATCGCCTACGGCAAGCTGTTTCAAACCGGTGAACTCTATACCGACCGCGTGGTGGCGCTGGGTGGCCCGAGTGTGCTTAACCCGCGTTTACTGCGCACTCAGTTAGGTGCTGAGCTGAGCGCCTTAGTGGCCGACGAAGTTAAACCCGGTAACAACCGTGTGGTATCAGGCTCAGTGTTATCTGGCCATACAGCTAGGGGCGTACATGACTTTTTAGGTCGTTTCCACAACCAAGTATCGGTTCTCGCCGAAGATGCGCAGCACCAAGTATTGCCTTGGGTGCGTGGTGGTTCGGACAAGTTCTCTATCACCCGTGCGGTGACTTCCCGTTTATTTGGCCTGACCAAGTCCTTCGAATTTACCACGCATCAGGGCGGTTCTCACCGCGCCATGATGGCCTTTGGTCAGCTCGATCGCGTAATGCCTTTAGATATTTTACCCACTCTGCTAGTGCGTGACTTAGTGGTGCGAGATACCGACGAGGCACAAGCGTTAGGCGCATTGGAGTTAGATGAAGAAGATTTAGCCCTGTGTACCTTTGTGTGCCCCGGCAAGTATGACTTCGGTAAAGAGTTACGTGCCTGTCTAGATGTTATTGAGAGGGAAGGTTAATGACGACACAACCTAAAAAACCTGATTTACAGGACGCCCCTGATTTGCAGCAAGAGTATTACGCCACAGGTAAATCGATGAAGGGCTTTGTGCGCTCATTGGTGATCGCCAGTGGTCGCAGCACTAAGGGACAAGTACACGTACGTGACGCCATTGACGTAAAACGTACCATGACCTTAGTAGGCCTTTGTTTATTACCCGCCATTTTATTTGGCTTATATAACGTAGGCTTACAGGCACAGCTCGCACTCGCAAGTGGCTTAACGACGCCAGAAACCTGGAAACTCGCACTGTTTAATGCTTTAAGCGGTGGCTTAAGTGCCGAGACGGGCGTGATTGGCCTGTTCCTCTATGGCTTAAGTTTTTATCTGCCGATTTACTTAACGGCCTTGCTGACCAGCCTGTTCTGGGAAGTGGTGTTTGCCAAGGTGCGTCGCCAAGAGTTGCACGAAGGCTTCTTCGTCACTGCCTTGTTATTTACGCTGATTTTACCCGTTTCGATTCCACTCTGGTTGGTGGTGATGGGGATTAGCTTTGGGGTGGTGATTGCCAAAGAGCTGTTTGGTGGCATGGGATACAACTTCCTTAACCCCGCATTAGCTGGTTTGGCGTTTATCTATTTTGCTTACCCTTCTGAAGTGTCAACCGTTAAGCAACTGGTTGCTGTAGATGGCTTTTCAGGCGCGACTGACTTAGCGCAAGCGGCTGCAGGTAAGCTGCAATTTGCTGATTACGCTTGGTACAGCGCCTTTAGCGATCCTAACTGGTGGAATAATTTCTTCGGCTTTACCGTGGGCGCGATTGGTGAAACCAGCACGCTTGCTGTGTTGCTCGGTGGGTTATTGCTGCTTATCACCCGTTTAGCCGACTGGCGCATCGTGGTGGGTGTGATGTTGGGCATGATTGCCACTGCAACCTTGTTCAATGTTATTGGTTCAAGCACTAACCAGATGATGGCAATGCCTTGGACATGGCACTTAGTCACGGGCGGCTTTGCTATCGCGATGATGTTTATGGCGACCGATCCCGTCACGACCTCTTATACCCGCCAAGGCAAGTTCGCCTACGGCGCCTTGATTGGTTTTATGACAATCCTTATCCGTGTGGCTAACCCCAAAATGCCAGAAGGCGTGATGTTAGCCATCCTGTTCGCCAACCTGTGGGCACCGCTGTTCGATTATCTGGTGGCCCGTGCCAACATCAAACGGAGAGTAAAACGTCATGGTATTTAAGAAAGATACTGTGGTGGGGACCATGATCTTCACCATCACGCTCTGCCTTTTGTGCTCCTTTATGATTACTGGTACCGCAGGCGTGTTGAAAGAGCGTAAGCTCGCGAAAAAACGCGATGAGTTACAACGTTATGTGTTGATGGCTGCCGATGTAAATATTGGCCAAGGCAATGAGTTTAGAGAGATTTTTGCTAAATCCGTTAAGCCATTATTGATTAATCTCGACACAGGCAAAGTGGACTCTGATGCCAATGTACTCGACTTTGACGAGCGCATGGCGGCGATTAACCCAGAAACCTCAAGCGCCCCTAAAAAGGATATCGCCAAAATCAAGACCCGCGCCAACGATGCCCGCGTGTTTAAGGTGTTCGATGACAGCGGCAAGTTATCCAGCGTGGTAGTGCCTTTCTACGGTAAAGGACTGTGGTCGATGATCTACGGTTACGTGGCCGTCGAGCCTGACTTTAATACGATTAAAGGCATGGTGGTTTACGAGCACGGTGAAACCCCAGGTATCGGTGACTTTGTGACTGACCCACATTGGTTATCCCTGTGGAAGGGGAAACAACTCTTTGATGAAAAAGGCAAGTTTGCGATGCGCCTGGTGAAAGGTGGCGCCAAAGAGGGTGATATCCACGGTGTTGATGCTGTGAGTGGCGCGACCATGACCGGCCGTGGCGTGCAGCGTGCAATGGAGTTTTGGTTTGGCGTTGAGGGTTTCCAAACCTTCTTCAACCAATTAAAAGCATCGGCTGAACAAGGTGAGTTGGGAGGTGCAAAATGAGCAACAGTTTATCCATGCGGGACATGCTAGCAGGCCCTGTGTTTGCCAATAACCCAGTGGCGATGCAAGTGCTGGGCGTATGTTCGGCGCTGGCGGTGAGTAACTCCATGCAGACGGCCGTGGTGATGACACTGGCGGTGACCTTCGTACTGGTGTTCTCAAACCTTATCATCTCCGCCATTCGCAACTTTATCCCTAACAGTGTGCGGATTATTGCCCAGATGACGGTCATTGCCTCCTTGGTGATTATCGTCGATATGGTGTTGCAGGATGTGGCTTACGAGCTATCTAAACAACTCTCTGTATTTGTTGGGTTAATCATCACTAACTGTATCATCATGGGCCGAGCCGAAGCCTTTGCAATGAAGTATCCACCTCACTTAGCCGTGGTCGATGCCGTGGGTAACGCGGCGGGTTATGGCTTGGTGCTGATCAGTGTGGCCTTTGTGCGTGAGCTGTTAGGCACGGGCAATCTGTTTGGGCATAGCGTGTTGACTACGGTTGAAAACGGCGGCTGGTACTTACCCAATGAGATGTTTAAGTTGCCCCCAAGCGCCTTCTTCCTGATTGGCCTGCTGATCTGGAGCATTAACGTGATCCAGCGTAAACGCGGTTAAGGAGCGGATATGGAACACTATATTAATCTGTTTTTACAGGCCACATTCTTAGACAACATGGCGCTGTCGTTCTTCCTCGGTATGTGTACCTTCTTAGCCGTGTCTAAAAAGGTGTCGACCGCCTTCGGCTTAGGTGTTGCGGTTATCGTGGTGATGACCTTAGCCGTGCCTTTAAACCAGCTGATCTATGTGAAGGTGTTAGCACCGGGCGCATTGGCGTGGGCGGGCATGCCTGGCATCGACTTAAGTTACCTGCAACTGATCACCTTTATCGGTGTGATTGCGGCCTTAGTACAAATCCTTGAAATGTTTTTAGATAAATACATTCCAAGCCTGTATGACTCCCTCGGGATCTTCCTGCCTCTGCTCACCGTAAACTGCGCGATTTTTGCCGGGGTGATCTTTATGGCTAACCGTGATTACAACTTTGCCGAATCGGCGGTGTTTGCTATGGGTTCGGGCACGGGTTGGGCGCTGGCGATCGTGATGCTGGCCGGGCTGCGTGAACGGATGAAGTTTCATGCGATTCCCGAAGGCTTACAAGGTATTGGTATCACCTTTATTACCACAGGGTTGATGGCACTTGGCTTTATGTCTTTCTCGGGGATCTCGCTGTAACGCGTGGCTGAGAAAGTGAAACCGCATTCTGTTTAGAAAAAGGGTTATCGAATGGAAATGGCAATAGGCATAGGCATGTTCACCTTAGTGGTGTGCCTACTGGTGATAGTAATCCTTATCGCCAAAAAGAAATTAGTGACTACTGGTGAGATCACTATCGGGATTAACGACGATGCCGAGAAAAGCATTAAAGTTGCCGCGGGCGACAAGCTGCTTGGCGCCTTAGCGAGTAAGAATATTTTTATTCCCTCGGCCTGTGGCGGCGGCGGTACCTGCGGCCAGTGTCGGGTGAAAGTTAAATCGGGCGGTGGTGATATTCTGCCGACAGAACAAGGGCATATCACTAAAAAAGAAGCCAAAGAAGGTTGTCGTCTCGCCTGCCAAGTGGCGGTGAAAACCGATATGGAACTCGAGCTAGAGGAAGAAATCTTCGGCGTGAAGAAGTGGCAATGTGAGGTGATCTCAAACGATAACAAGGCCACCTTTATCAAAGAGTTATTGCTAAAACTGCCCGAAGGTGAAGACGTGCACTTTAAGGCGGGTGGCTATATCCAAATTGAAGCGCCAGCCCATGTGGTGAAGTACGCCGATTTTGATATTCCGGTTAAGTACCGCGACGATTGGGAAAAATACGGCCTATTCGACTTAGTATCCACCGTGAATGAAGACGTGCTGCGCGCCTATTCGATGGCGAACTATCCCGATGAAAAGGGCCGCATCATGCTTAACGTGCGGATTGCCACGCCACCATCGGCCAATGTGCCACCAGGTAAGATGTCTTCTTACATCTTTAACCTCAAGGCGGGGGATAAGGTGACCATCTCTGGCCCATTCGGCGAGTTCTTTGTGAAAGAGACCGATGCGGAAATGGTATTTATCGGCGGTGGTGCGGGTATGGCACCGATGCGCTCGCATATTTTCGATCAACTCAAGAGTAAAAAGACCCAGCGTAAGATGAGCTTCTGGTACGGCGCACGCTCAAGCCGTGAAGTGTTTTACCAGCAGGACTTCGACACCTTGGCCGCCGAGAACGACAACTTCGTCTGGCATGTGGCACTGTCGGAGCCGCTACCAGAGGATAACTGGACGGGCTACACTGGCTTTATCCATAACGTGCTCTATGAGAATTATCTTAAAAATCATAAGGCACCAGAGGATTGTGAGTTCTATATGTGTGGCCCACCGATCATGAACTCCTCGGTGATCCGTATGCTCGAAAGCCTAGGGGTCGAGCCTGAAAATATCCTGCTCGATGACTTTGGTGATTAAGCGGTAAGTGGAATAGAAAATCGCGTTAGGCACAGCTAGTACAGCTGAGTCTAACGCGATTTTTGTTTATAGGGCTTTTAGTTGGCTTTGATATCTAGCTACTAGCTAAAGGATTTACCGCCATGGCGGCTTAAATAGCTCACCATACGCTGACTCTCAGTGGTGTAAGACGGCATACGAAACTCACCATGCCAAATTGTTGAGCCGCAAACGAAGGCCAAAAACTTTGATTGGCAGATTATTGCCTTGTCTTACAAAAGACATTCATCTATGTCTCGATAAACTTAGTGATTAAGCACAGCCATTCCAGTGACACGCAGCAAGTACGTCCATGTATGCTCGACCGTGACATCCATGTCACGGACGGCCACTTCCATATCTGTGCTTAATCCTGCTGACCACAGCGTATCCAGTTAGCTTGAATATGCCTCAAATTTGTCTTTTCTTTGTAAAATTTAACAATGGATCTCTAATAACTTTGAGATTTTGATTCAAATGATTTTAGCCTCGGAAGGTGTAGGCAAATTTAAAGCGCATTATGTTGTTCTATAATGGATGGCTTGAATATGCCTTTATCGATAGCATCATCCTGTGAGCCGATGCTGAATATATCAACATACTTAGGGTATTCATCATCTTCATAGTCAAATTGACCTAGAATAACTCCAAGTTCTAAGAAAAGAATTTCATCGTCCCACACATACTTTTTCTTATCTAACTGACTAAGAGTGTTAGCTAACAATTTACATGAAATAGGATCACTATCATTGACCACAAAAATATCGCTATCAAAAACATTTACATGTACATCTATTGCTGAGCCAAATTCAATTTTGTCGAAACACACAACAACTAACCTATTGGATAATAAATATTCATTCACTAAATAATTGTTGGGATTGATGCTTGAAAATGTTGGCTTCCCTAACACCTTTTCAACATCATCGGGTGACATTCCCAATTCAATACCCATAATGCTCGCGTATGAAACAATATCAATTTCCATGCTTCTAATATTCCTTACTTGACCACTACTGATAAAATAAATCGAGCTATCTATTTTAAATGAGCAACATAATGCACTTTAGATTTGTCTACAACTTGTAGGGTTAAAATGGCTTAAATAAGAACCATAATAGTTGCAGGGACAGTATCTAAGACTGTTAGTAGAGCTAATTCCTTAAAAAATAATGTATTTCAGATGAAGTGCCTAGTCCCATGGTGTTTGGGCGGTATTCAGCGAAATTTATTGAGACACCCATTGTTAAATTTTCCAAAAGTGGTGTTAGGAATCAATCTTTTTGTTGTGTATGACGAGCATACAGAACGAAAGCTTGCAGAAGTTTGGGTGTGAGGTGAAGCCCTGCGACTTTGACTTTGTTTTTAGAAACTCAGTCTAGGCTGTCATTGCTAATTCCAAACAAAGCACTACTTAAAAAACTTGTGATAAGCTGGCCGCTTTCTAATCAGACAATATTTGCTAATTAAGTTAAGGATAACCCATGCGTTTGAGTGTTATCGGCTCCCTGCTATCAGGGCTGTTATTACTCCCAAGTGCCAATAGTGTTGGCGAGTCGCTTGAAGCTGCGATTATGTCGGAAAGCGTGCAAGGCGGTCAGTCAGTTAAGCTTGAAAGCCAAACTGCATCCTCGGAATCTAAGCTTGGGGAGATTAAGAGCTTAATCCAAACGGCGATAATGGATTCGCCGCAGCCATTTAGCGGTAGCGTTATTCTACTCGAAGAGGGGAAACCACTGCTTGAATTACAAAAGGGTGAAGGTATTAGTAAAGATTCGCGCTTTGTGATGGCATCGCTCTCGAAACAAATTACCGCAACGCTAGTGTTGCAGGCACTCGATGCGGGAAAACTCGATTTAAATCAAGCGCTAAATCATTACCTTTTTGGCGATATTGAGGCGGAATCTAAGGCGCTAAAAGCCATTGATGCGAACGCCATTGCGGGGGCTTTGGATCCCAACCGTTATGATGAGCGCATTACTTTGCACCAACTGCTGAACCATACATCGGGTGTTGCCAGCATTGGACAGGCCAATCGCTTCGAGCCGGGTAGCCAATTTGAATACTCTAATTTGGGTTATTCATTGCTTGGGCAAGTGCTTGAGAAGGTTAATCATCAATCCTTTACCGAGCAGGTGGCGCAATTTGCAACGCGGTACCAACTCAATGGCCTAAGTGCCGAGCAGGGCAGCCTTGAGGCGATTCATGCCAAAGTGCCTAGCTTAGCGGTGGGATTGCAGGAAAGCGAATTGATTGCCCCTGCTGAGCTGGTGATTGATGAAGCGTTATTGCCCGCAGGGGGATTAATTGCCTCGACGGCTACTTATGCCGCCTTTCAGCAGCAATTACATGCTGGCAAGTTGTTAAGCCCTGAGAGTTATCAACGGATGACCACTGCGTATATCGAGTTGCCATTTTTGTGGCCGAATATGCGCTACGGTTATGGAATAAGGATCAATAAGGACAATGACTTAGTCGAATATAGCCATACGGGGTATGTTTCGGGTTATATGTCGATGACGCTGCATTATCCTGAGTTTTATCTGGACTTAGTCATGCTGGAAAACCTCTCCTTAAACCTTAACGACCGTAACCGGGTATTTGAACTGCATAATCAAATACGCCAAATCATTCGTAGTCAGTTGCTGCTGACTACATTATCTCTGCATAAGGTTTAAGTTTGTCACTGTGTCGACTTACTAGGCGTTAAGTTGGCGGGAGTAACGCCAACGCTTTGCAGGCTCTGATGTAACCGCCAACGACCTCGAAAGAATAAGGCTCCACGATTCGTTGTTAAGCGGAGCCTTATTCTGGATGCTTTCGTTGGAACGGTAGCTTTGTATTACCCAAAAAGGGGGCGTAGCGCGCCTTAACTGCTGCAAATATTGGCATAACGCTATTCATTAAGTTCGGCGTGCAGTGGTAATAACATTGGGATTTCACAGGCGTCGTGGCCAGTATTACCAAGGGGGGCACTTAAGTAGTTAAACCCTAAGTGTTCGTAGAGTTTTAGGGCCTCTTTGAGTAATGCGGTGGTTTCAAGATAGCAGCTCTGATAACCCGCTTCATGGGCGAAATCTAGGGCCTGCAGCGCTAAACGCTTGGCTAAGCCTTTACCGCGGATCTCGGGCATAAAGTACATTTTTTGCAGCTCACAAATTCCGGCATTGTTAGCCAGTGGCGCTATGCCTGCGCCGCCAACCACTTGGCCTTCATGTTCTATCACCCAGTATTGGGCGCCCGGCTGCGAATAGATTTGGCTTAAACAATCTAAGGTTGGGTCGGCCACGCTATAGCCTTTATCCGCGGTTAAGCCGTATTCGGCGGAAACTGCGCGGATCACTTGGGCAATGACGGCATCATCGGCGGCGGTCGCTTCACGGATAAGATAACCCGATTGTTGTTTGGCTTTATGTATGGCTTGGTTGTATTGCATTAGGGCTTGCTCGATTTGTTGAATTTGCTCAGGGGTCAGCTGAGCCAATATTTCTTGAAAGAGTTGATTTTGCTGGCTATCTAATTTTGCGAGCAGCTTTTTACCCGCAGGAGTCAGTTGAACGACGAGGCAGCGATTATCCCGCGGATGCATTTGGCTCTGGGCGAGGTTTTTATCGACTAAGTGCTTGATTGCGCGGCTAGCATTGGATTTATCTATGCTCAGTTTGCAGGCGAGTTCCTTAATGGTTTGCGGTTGATTGCCTATCTCAAACAAGGCGTGGGCCTGTACTGGGGACAGAGGTAAATCGCCAAAGGCCGCATTGAGCATGCCTAAGTGTCTGACCATATAGCGGGAAAGGTGTCTCAGTTGGCTAGATGAGCCGGGATCATTTGCCATAGTCGGATTGAATGCCATCAGGGTTAACCAAAGTTGAGCCATGCAAGCACTTGTGTGGTCTGGCAGTGGCTCAGTTCGAATCATTTAGTTGCAAGTTACAACGAAATTAGCGGGCTTTGCTCGGCTTTGCAATATTTCATTAACAAAATTTAAGGGTACATCTCAGGATTTAAAAACGGCGCCATGGCGAGAATGATCGCTTGGGTGTAATTGCTCTCACGGGTGGCGTGGCCGTGGGTGAGTAGGCCTATCGCGCCGCCTTTTTGTTTGATGTTAACCGTATTAAACAGTCTATCCATCACATGACCCAACTCTTCACCCGCCTCGAGCGCCTGATAGACCTGCATAGGTAGCGGTAACAAGGCGCCTCGGCCAATGCTCAAACGGGCTTGGTGGGCAATCGCAATATAGGCGAAGGTCGCAGGACCAAACTCGAAACAATCGACGCCGCCTTCCATCGCAAAGTAATAATCCGCTTCAACTTGTTGCTGGCAATAGTGGACACGGTTGATAGCCCCTTGGCGGGTGTCGCTATCTGTCATGGGCTGTGCGGGGACGCCCGAGGGCGCATCCATGCCTTGAGTTTGGATCTCATATTCAGGGAAGAGCAGCGCCATGGCATTGGCCGCCGCGTTAATTTTGACGGGGTTTTTCGAACCGATGATCACTTTGATAATGTTTTGTTGCATATAAGTTATTTATTTTGGTTTTTAATGTGGACGCTCGTTTGAATCATTGCTTAAATGGTCGGAGGTGTCTCGCCTCTGGGTTTTCTATTTTGCCATATTCATCGCCTTGGCTCAGTAAAAAAGCGAATGCATGGGGAGCAAATAGCCAGAGTCGTGCATCAGGAAGCGACATACGACTATTGCTCCTTCAGTCAATTAGCTGATTTAAGCAGTAAAGCTATGTCATTGAAGGAACTAAAATTAAGAGATAATAATAATGAAATTCAACAAACTCATGATCGCGATGGGGATGGCCTGCGGCGTTATGCTCACAGGCTGTAACGACAGCGAAGATAGCACTCCACCTACCGAACCTGAAACCCAGCTGCAAACCTTTGCCCCCAACGGCTTACTCAAAGCCAATATTCGTCGAACTACCTACGGTGTGCCCCATATCCAAGCCGATAACTTAGAAAGCTTAGGTTTTGGTAGCGGTTACGCGCAGGCGCAGGACAACCTCTGCGTGCTCGCCGATGGTTTTATTAAGGCCAACTCTCAGCGTTCTATGTACTTTGGTCCCCATGCGTCGATTGATTTCACCACAGGGCAGCCCACCTCTGAAGATAATGGCAACTTAATTTCCGACTTTGCCTATAAAGCCTTAAAAATCCGTGAGCAAGCCGAGGCCAAATGGCCGCAGTTTAGCGAGCGTTCACGTGCATTAATCCAAGGTTTTACCGCGGGTTATAACCAATACCTTGCCGATGTTGAGGCGGGTAAACAAACCGCCGAACCTTTCTGTGGCGGTCAGCCGTGGGTGAAGCCCATAGTGCCAGAGGATGTGGTCACTTATCTGTTTTCCATCGCCCTATTACCCGGCGCGGCTAACTTCCTCGATTTGATTTTCTACGCCAACCCAGGGGATGGGCAGGAGTACATGCCACGCATCGTCGGACCTGCACCAAGCCAAGAACAAACCGCGTTTGTCAGCGATATGCAGTCTAAGTTGCTTGCCCGTGCGGCGCGCATTACCACACCCGAGACCAATCCTCGGGATTTAGGCTCTAACGGTTGGGGTTTAGGTAAAGATAAGACCGAAAATGGTCGCGGCATGGTGTTGGGTAATCCGCATTTCCCACACACGGGCAACCTGCGCTTCTGGCAATCGCACATTACCATCCCAGGCCAATTGGATATGATGGGTGGCTCGCTGGTGGGCATGCCAGGCCCTATCAACATTGGGTTTAACAAAGACTTAGCTTGGACTCATACCTTCTCAACCGCTGAACACTTTGTGATGTACAACCTCGAGCTGGTTTCGGGCGACAGATTGCAATACCTGTTCGATGGGCAGCCGATGCCGATCAATAAAGAGACTGTGTCTATCTTAGTGAACGCAGGACCCGCTGGCATGTTAGTGGCTGAAAAGGATATTTACACCACGGCAAAAGGACCTATGGTCGAGGCGCCACCTTCGCTCGCACCTTTTGGTTGGGATGATGGCAGTGCCTTTATGATCCAAGATGCCAACATGGCGAATATGGATCCGGTCGATCATTGGCTCGCCATGAACTTAGCGACCAATAAAGACGAATTCCAACAAGCCTTTAAAGATTACGATGGGGTAATTTTCAATAACACTATGTATGCCGATAAAGAGGGTAACGCCTTCTACATCGACGACTCGACCGTGCCCGGTCTATCCGAGGCGGCCGTGGTGGTGCTCAAGACTTCGCCCGATATTAAGGCGGCCAAGCAGCAGGCGGGCTTTACTATTCTGCCGGGGAATACCTCATTATTTAGCTTTAATGGCCCCACGCCCTATGAGCGTGCGCCTAAGCTTGAGCGTAGTGACTTTGTGCAAAACTCCAATGACTCCTTCTGGTCAACCAACCTGAATGAGCCGCTGACGTACTTCTCGCCTATGTATGGTCCAGAAGCCGGGCAATTATCGCTGCGTACTCGTATGGGCTTAACCCTAATGCAGGATGCGGCGGGTAGCGATGGTAAGTTTAATCTGGAAGAGTTAGAAGCCGCGGTATTGTCGAATCGCAGTTATTTAGCTGAGTTGGTATTACCGGATTTGATTGCCCAATGTGAGGCGCAGGGCAATACGCCTGTGGTGGTATCTGCGAGTTTATCTAAGGATCTCACCTCAGCCTGTGCAGCGCTCAAAGCTTGGAACGGTAAGCAAGATAACGACAGTAAAGGCGGCGCTTTATTGCGTGAGTTTGCCCATCAGTTCAGCCAAAAAACCATGCTGACCAAGGTATTCGACCCCGCGAATGCCGCGACCACGCCTAACACGCTTACTACAGACGGTAGCGCATTAGTGGCGCTTGCCCATGCAGCCTTGAATCTTGAAGCCGCAGGTTTTGCCTTAGATGCACCGCTAGGTGATGTGCAGTTTGTCGAGAAGTCACTCCCCGATGGCACTGCCAGCGGCGCGCGTTTACCTTGGCCGGGCAGCCATAACGCGGAAGGTGGATTCAACGTATTTTCGACGAGCTTATCGGGAGATGACACTCTGATCCCGCAGCATAAGTACGCGCCTTTGATGGACGTTGTCACGGGTAAGGCGATGGCCTCAGGCATGACGGCCAAGGGTTACCAAGTGCGTTACGGCTCAAGCTGGATGATGGCGGTAAGCTTTACCGATGAAGGCCCTGTCGCGCGTGGCATACTCACCTATTCGGAGTCGAGCAATATACTGTCACCTTCCTTTACCGACCAAAGCAATCTGTATTCCAGCAGTAAGAGTTTCCGTCCTTTACTGTTTAAGGAAGCCGATATTGCCCCTGCGGTGATTTCGACTACAGAGCTGACACTGCAAAAAGCCCAGTAATGGCTGAGTTGTCGTTAATCGATAGGCCCACTTAGGTGGGCCTTTTTTATGGGCTTTCTCTGGCGCAGCGCTCGTTGTTTCAAAATGTAAAAATTTAACAATATGGAGGGTGATCTACTTCAAACTTTATTAGTACTTGATTGAGTTCGATCCCAATTGGGCGGTTTTTGCGACTTAACGCCACTTTGGTTTTTTTATCGACGACATGCCGATGTCGCAACTTAGGTGCTTGGGTAAATTTACTGTGTTTTCTTGGTGATTTATTGTGATCGTTTTGATGCGTTATTGAAAATTTATTACGCCAAATCATGGATCTAGGTCGCAATATCCGTTTTATTTGAAATTTCATTACTTAAAATGGCGTTAGATCAACTTTTGCTAAAGCTTTTTCGCTATCCTTACGCCGAATTTTTTATGCGGTATCACCGTAAGGTAATTTTAATATGCAAAAAGATGCGATCAGTGTTCTCGAAACACCTCAAAGCACGCAAGAAAGCACAACAAGACACTTACCATGGACGCGCCAAGACACGACTTGGATGCTAAGTTTATTCGGCACCGCTGTGGGGGCGGGCATTTTATTTCTTCCTATCAATGCGGGCATGGGTGGATTTTGGCCCTTAGTCTTGATGGCCATTATCATTGGGCCTATGACTTATCTTGCCCACCGCGGTCTGTCACGTTTCGTATGTTCATCGAGTATTCCCGGCAGTGACATTACCCAAGTGGTTGAAGAACACTTTGGGATTGGCGCGGGCAAGGCTATTACGCTGCTGTATTTCTTAGCGATTTATCCCATTGTGTTGATCTACGGTGTGGGGATCACTAATACCGTCGACAGCTTTATCGTCAACCAGTTGGGCATGGCCTCACCGCCACGTTTCCTGCTGTCTGGCGTGTTGATTTTCGGGATGATGTCAGTGATGGTTGCCGGTGAGCAATTTATGCTAAAAGTGACTCAACTGCTGGTTTATCCGCTGGTGGGTATTTTGGCATTTATGTCCATCTATCTGATCCCAGAGTGGAAAATGGATGCGCTGCAAGTCGTGCCAGACACCGGCGCCTTTTTAGGTACGGTATGGTTAACCATTCCTGTATTGGTGTTTGCCTTTAACCATTCTCCGGCGATTTCGCAATTTTCGGTTTCCCTTAAGCGTGACCATGGGGTAAATGCAGCCCGTAAGGCCGATGTGATCCTGCGTAACACCTCGATGATGTTAGTCGGCTTTGTGATGTTATTCGTGTTCTCCTGCGTCTTGTCACTGTCGCCAGAGCAGTTGGCTGAAGCGAAGGCGAAGAACCTGCCGATTTTATCTTACCTTGCGAACGTGCATGACAGTGGTTTTGTCAGCTACTTCGGGCCTTTCATTGCGTTTGTGGCGATTGTGTCTTCTTTCTTTGGTCACTACATGGGCGCGACTGAGGGCATGAAGGGCATTATCGTTAAGCAGCTGTGCTCAAGTAACAAACAAATCAGTGAGAACAAGCTGAACAAGTTTATCTTAGTGTTTATGTTTGCCACGATTTGGGCCGTTGCGATTAAAAACCCAAGTATTTTGGGGATGATTGAGGCGCTGGGCGGCCCGATTATTGCGGCGATTTTGTACTTAATGCCAATGTATGCCGTGTACAAAGTGCCGGCGCTGAAGGCTTACCGTAACCGCATCAGCAACGTGTTTGTGATTATTGCGGGCCTACTGGCGATGACCGCCATTCTGTTTGGCTTGTTAAGCTAAGATTGGAATTAAAAGCGGTTTGAAACGAAAGGATCGGGTTATGCCCGATCCTTTTTTTATTACTTCTCTTCGTACATCAGATAGTAACTTTGCTTCATCCCTAGCGCTTGGTAGGTTTGCTGAGCGGCGGTATTTTCCTGCTCCACATAGAGACGGAAACTCGCGGCGCCACCATTGGCCTCGGCCAGTTGTTTTACCTCAGCATAGAGCTTGCCATAAATCCCCTGACGGCGATTCTGTGGACGAATATAAACGCTTTGGATCCAGTAATAATCTTTGGCGCGCCAGTCGCTCCACTCGAAGGTCACCATCAGCGAACCGACAATTTCGTCATCAATTTCGGCTACCAGATAAAAGCCTTTCTCAGGGTGATTCAGTAGGGTATTAACGCCTTTAATCAGGGTCATTTCGTCTAAGGCGAGACCTTCGGTTTCCTGCGCCATTGCCTGATTAAATTGAACTAGGGCGGTGAGATCTTGCACTTTAGCTTTACGGATCAACATATAACAACTCCTCGGCGGTTAGTACATCTACCGCTCTTGTGTATGGGGATGACGCTTATGCATCGGCTTTTATTCGGCGGCACACTTTAGCACGGAACCGTTTAGAAGAACGAGTGAACAGCGTTTCAAATCCTGCTTTAATCGCGGCTAATTTTTGTACGACTAAAGTCTAATCTGCTAGGCTTGAATAAGGTTTTCATCCTAAGGGAGTGGTGCGATTATGGCATTCGTAAAATCAACTCGTCGCTTTAAACCAAGGTTTTTACAACCCTATGATGTGCAAAAAGATCTGCAGATTAATCACGCCATGCACTTTATGCTCACCTTGATCACCTTCGGGCTATGGGGGCTGGTTTGGTGGTATTTGATCCTCAAATCGCAGGGGGATAATCAGTCACTCTTCAGCGGTTTTGACGATGACTATTGGAGCTACCTTATCGAGTGCGAGCAGCCGCCCGCATCCCTTTATCGCCAACGATTTGCCGCCTCAGCCAATTCGGTGCAATTTGAGGCCTAGGCTTTGCCTTAGCTGGATTTTGCAGCGGTTGGCATCAACGTGATATAGATCATCCTTAGAATTTTATCCCTTATGTTAGACTCGGCGGCTGGCTAATTTAAGTTAGTCCCGCCAAGGATAAGGCTCAGCCCTATCATCATTTCAAACTCAAGGTTATAAACATGTCAAAACATAGGTCATCAGCCCTAGGCCGGATCTGGTCTTCCTGGATGTCAGTGCCCCTGTGGCTGCAAATTTTCGTTGGTATGGTGTTGGGGATTGCGGTGGGCGTCAGCTTAGGTGAGCAGGCTTCATACCTGAAACCTATTGGAACCCTGTTTGTGAATACCATCAAGATGCTGATTGTGCCTTTAGTGTTTTGTTCATTGATTGTCGGTGTGACCTCAATGGAAGACACCGCCAAAATGGGCCGAATTGGTTTTAAATCCTTTGCGTTTTACCTTTGCACCACTGCGATTGCGATCAGCCTAGGTTTAGCCGTGGGCTATGTAGTGCAACCCGGTGCGGGCGTGCCTTTACTGCAACACGAAGCGGTGCAAACGGCGAAAGAAGTGCCTTCGGTGATGCAAACCCTGATTGATATTGTCCCTACCAACCCCGTTGCCGCTTTGGCGAGTGGCCAAATCCTGCAAGTCATTGTGTTTGCCGTTGCGCTTGGGATTGCCTTGGTCTTGATTGGCGACCATGGAAAGCCTGCGATTAAGGTATTTGAAAGCCTTGCCGAGGCCATGTACAAGCTTACAGACATGGTGATGAAGCTTGCTCCTTATGGGGTATTTGGTCTGATGGCATGGGTCGCGGGCGAGTATGGCATCGATATGCTGTGGCCGCTGATTAAAGTAATTATTGCCGTATATATTGGCTGTATTATCCACGTGTTAGGCTTCTACAGCATAGTGCTGCGCCTATTTGCCAAGCTGAATCCACTGCATTTTTTCAAGGGGATCAGCAATGCGATGGCGGTGGCATTTACCACCTCAAGTTCGGCGGGTACCTTACCTGCCAGCATGAAATGTGCGAGCGAATATCTCGGGGTAAATAAGAAGATCTCTAGTTTTGTGCTGCCCTTAGGCACCACCATCAATATGGATGGTACGGCCTTGTATCAAGGCGTGACCGCGCTGTTTGTGGCGCAGGCCTTTGGTATCGATTTAACTTGGGTCGACTATCTAACGATTATTTTAACCGCGACCTTAGCCTCAATCGGCACCGCAGGTGTGCCGGGCGCAGGCTTAGTGATGTTGACCTTAGTGCTTTCGACCGTGGGCTTACCCTTAGAAGGTGTGGCCTTGATTGCGGGGATTGACCGTATTCTCGATATGGCGCGCACTGTCGTAAACGTTTCTGGTGACTTAGTGGCGACGACTGTGATTGCTAAGTCAGAAGATGAGCTGGATGTTGAACATTACAATGCCGACATGGTGCAGAGCGCTATGATTGCCGAGCAAAATGCCGCGAGTGAAAACGCCGCGACGAAAAGTTAATTCATCGAATAATAAAAAACCGCCAACTAGGCGGTTTTTTATTATCGAAGCGAGCTTATTTAAGCTGGCTTAGGACGAGGACGGGCTTATCATCGCTGCTAAGCAGAGTTAAACGACCTTGCACTAACTTGGCCTTAGCGACTAACGGCAGGGCTTGCATCACTTTATGCTCCTGTTGCATCAGCGCATCGACGCAGGCCTTCATCGTGCTGCCGCCAGGAATGATTTTTAGCTCCTGTCCCTGTTGGCTATATTGGCCAAAGAAGTTGTTGCAGCTGTTATTGCCAGAGAGTTTACCTTCATCGGCGAAGGTGATTTGCGCAGGGCTGTAATCCACTGTGGGTTGCCCTTGAACGGCTTCAATATGCCAGCTTCCCTGTAATGGCACTGTGTCCTGATTGGCAACGTCTGTGCTCTGACATGCGGTTAAACCAAAAAGTAATGCGCTTAATAGAAATGTTTGTTTTAACATTGTCTCAGTTCCTTTTCCGTATTCATGACCATAGTGTACAAGTTTAGCGGGAGATAAAAAGAGGTTTATATGACAGATACCATTAAAAGCACTATGAATTTATTGAAGTTTTTACATTGGTTAGGTGTTTTGATGTTAGTTTGTGGACTTGGGATCTATATGTTGACCCAATGGAGTCTAGAAATCAGCGGTATGTTATTGATCTCAAGTCTCATAGGTTTAGGGTTGGTGCTGATGTCTCCCTATCCCGTGGTACTCTTTATCCAATGGGCGAAGCGTCAGGATGAGCTGACTAAAAACGAATTGCCTAAGCATAAAGACTAATTGTCTGCATAAAGACTAATTGCCTGCATAAAAACTAGAGTTCGGCCGAGTCGGCGGCGGGATTATCGTACAGTTTGGCATCGAACTTGGGCGCTTGATTCGCTGGCGTTGGTTCAGGCTCGGGCTGCATGGATTTGAGTTTGCTGCGGGCGTCCTCCATCATGGGCGCTAACTTGGCCGTCGATTCGGGGGTAAAAAAGCTGTAACTGGCATCGAGCTTGAGATGGTGATTTTGCTGCTCTAATTGTTTTTCGACCCGTTTCATAATGTGCAATATATCGCGCTCACTATCGACAAAGGCTAACACCACAAACTGGGTTGCGCTGAAATGGGCGGCCACATCGGCGGTGCGAATGGTATCTTGGACCAAATTGCCCAGCAGCCTGTGGTGTTTCTCTTCTAAGCTGTTTTCTGAGATGTCTGCTTCAATCAACTCGAAAAAAAGAATCCCCGCATGGGCGCCAAAACGGCGGCCGAGATTCAGCTGTCTTGGCGCCATCATCATAAAGCCATAATGGTTGAGCATGCCGGTTTCTTGATCGCGCATCGACAGCGATTCGATTCGATGGTTTTGACATAGCAGAGACAATTCCTGCTGCAGCAGAATTTGGAAGGGCTCCAGCATGGCGCTATTGTTTAAAGGATCGACCATATGGGGATTTAACACGCACAGCGAACCAAACTGACCGCCGTCGGGCCAAGCGATAGGGCGGGAGAGAATATGTTGAATACCATCAAAATCCCGTGGCAATTCATCGAGCATAAAACGGCCGAGATTAAGATAATCCCCTTCCGCAGGGCTATGTTTAAGTTGTTCAAACAGGGGGAAGTCACTCGCAAACAAAGTGCCTGAGGTAAACAGCGGTGTTTCACTCACCGAACTGACAATCACTTCAAACCCGGACTGAGTCATTTGCAGCACAAACACGCTGGTGGCGCTGTAGTAGCTTTTAATCAACTCACATTGGTGCATCCAGCGACCGAGATTGACTTGCTGGTGATCGCTATCGAGTAGGCTGACATTGGGGTTGATGGTTTCGGGCAACATGGTGGCGCCTAATGGGCAAAAAATATGCCTTAAGTTTGGAAAACAACAGGATAATTTGCAAATCAATGGGCTAAAAAAACACCATTTTTTGTGCATCTATTATTGGGATGATTGGTGACTCCTGTATACTGGCGCACCGCCAACCAGATTGCTCACCAAATTGAGTGAAGATAATGACAGTGAATATACGTCCAGCTACGACGCAAGATATTGATTCCTTAGTTGTATTAGAAAGAACCTTTCTCAATGATGAACTGGCGTCTTCGGCGATGGGGTTGGAGGGGCAAACATTCACCCGTAGTGAGCTGACCGAATTAGTCACTCGGCATTGGGTGGTGGTGGCCGAGGATAAAGGGCGAATTATCGGTTATGTGATTGCCGGGCGCTGGGCGTTTTTCACCACTTGGCCTATGTACCGCACACTCCTCAACCGCTTGGCTAAGGCAGAGTGGGATGGCCCTAGATTAACGCAGCAGAACAGTTGCCAATATGGCCCGATTTGGATTGATCAACATTACCGAGGACAGGGGATTTTTGCGGCCTTAGTGAAGGGGATTTATCAGCAAATTGCCCCTCATTTTGCCTATGCGGTGACCTTTATCGCGGAGGAAAACGAGCGTTCCTTTGCCGCCCACACCCAAAAGGCTGCAATGCAGGTGGCTGACTTTTTTACGGTTTCAGCAAGAGATTATTATTTGATGGTGGCGCGGACTCAAGCTTAATCGGCATGCAATATGAGGCTTGTTCTTGCCTGGAAACTCAGTATTTAACCCATATCGTTATGAGGAATACTGAGTATCGACTATGGTTAGTGCATACCAATCTATAAAAATAGCGCTATGAAGTTTGAGCTACGCCAATTTCTCGATAGAAGCTTTCTGATCTCGATACGTGAGTCCTTTATCGCGTTACTGCCTTTTATTTTAATTAATTCATTTCTCTCGCTGATTATTGCGTTACTCGACATCGGCATGCCGACTTGGCAGGGCTCTGCATTTCATCAGGGGATCAGTTTTTTTTCGGCACAACTTTTAAAGATTTTTCCGCTGCTGGCATTAATTTCCCTGTCCTTCCATTTTGCTAAATATTTGCAGCTGTCGGCGATTGTGGTGTGTTCGTTGTCGCTGAGTCTCTTGCTCGCTATTAATGCCCAAGATACGGGGAATGTATTTAATCTCGATTATGTGCGCGCCATTTTGGCAGACCCACGCATTGCCGTTTTACCGATTATTTCGGCCTATTTATTACGATTTTTGACGGCGTGGGAAGGGCTAAAGTTTATTAAGGCTAAGGCGCTTAGCCGTTACTTAAAGCAACACTTAAACTTATTCTTCCCATTAGTGATTGGTTTTATTGGCCTGTTCGCCATTGTTGCTGAAGCCTCTATCTTTTTAGAATGGTTGTTTGCCCCATTCATCGATGCACTGCAGCAGGCGAGTCTTGGGGTGCAATTGTTTATGCGGATCCTAATCACTCATGTGCTTTGGTGTTTTGGGGTGCATGGCGATAATGCCTATCTGCTGTTGATCGGTGTCGATAATGGCTTAGTGGAATTGGTGCCGCACCTGACTGCGAGCCAGTTTATGGACTTGTTTATTCTCTATGGTGGCAGTGGTGCGACGCTATCCTTGATCATTGCCATTTTTATCGGTGCTAAAGACAGTGCCACTCGGCATATTGCTAAAATTGCCACGCCCTTTGCGATTTTTAACATCAATGAGATCCTGATTTACGGCCTCCCCATTATCTTTAACCCACGTTTATTAGTGCCGTTTATTCTGTCGCCACTGATTAATTTTATCCTAGCTTACAGTGCCATAAATGTTGGGATCTTAAGCTTTGAGGGGCAGAGCTTTCCTTGGATCACGCCGCCACTGCTCAACGCTTACATTGCCAGCGGCCATATCAGCGCGGTGTTGTTCCAAGTGTTATTAATCGGACTTGGAGTATTGGTTTATCTTCCCTTTGTAAGGCGTTTCTCCTTGATGTCTGAGCACTATGAGTTTGATAGTGAGTTAATCAAACGCGTGCAGTTTCAAGCGGATATCGACCGCATGAGTGAGCAGCATTACTCACAGCAGCAGTCCGAATCACTGAAAGCTGAATTAAACCTCGAGAAGACCATTAAGGAAGTCTTGGCAGGGGAGTTACAGCTGCATTATCAGCCTAAAATTGCCCTCAGCAGTGACCATGTGGTGGGATTTGAGGCGCTTATTCGGTTGAAGGATGAACATGGCAACTTGAAGGGGCCTTACTTTATTGATGCCTTTCAGCGTGCAGGCTATTCCCATATCATCGACCGCTTTGTGATTAATACGGTCGCAGAGGATTTGGCCCGCTGGGAATTAGAAGGCTTTTTCCCTAAAGTGAGCATCAATATCGACCCAAACAATATTACCGATCCTCAGTTGCTAGCGACGCTGCACGAAAGATTAGGCAGTGTTGCCAACCGAGTCGAAATTGAGATGTTAGAATCGGCCTTTATGTTGGATTTGAATCGCATCGATAGCAGCATGCGTCAGCTTAAGCAGCATGGCTTTACTTTCTTCTTAGATGACTTCGGTACGGGGTTTTCTAGCTTAAGTCTGCTGAGTCGGATCAATGTGGATGGTATTAAGCTCGACCGCAGTATTCTGGCCAATACCAGTGAGCCAAAAGGGCGGACCTTGTATCTGCAAATTTGTAAGCTTTGTAATAGCTTAGGTTTTAGTTTGATTGCCGAAGGGGTTGAAACCACCACAGAGGCCGAGTTTGTTAAAGCGGCGGGTGTGGGTTATGTGCAGGGCTGGTTATACGCCAAGGCGATGCCAGGCCCAGAGGCCAAAGCCTTCTGGTTGGAGAGAAATAGTGACTGATAACTTAGTCAGTACCCTGCTGACGACATACGCCAATGCGAACTTATCGGCTTGGGATAATTTGAGAGTCTTGCTATCCGAGTGTGCGTTGCAGCAATGTGAAGCCCGTGGATTTGAAGTCGATTGCGACAACAGTCGCCCCCATTATTGGCTGCAGATTGAAGATTGTTGGCTCGATTGTGGCAGAACCAATGCCTACAGCGCGGCTATCGTCCGTTTAACGCCTGAGGCCGTTAAGGGCGCAAGGATAATCAACGTGCAAGACTGTGCACTGTTATCCGCCGCGCAGATCAACCTATTGTGTATGCAAAACGCCCACTTTGACCACTGTTAATCCGGATCACAGGATTAACCATTTCCCCGTTGGGTAATTACCTTGATAGCCAAAAGGAAGCCGTCCCTGCAAGTACCAAGCTAAACGTTCTTGTGTGAAGTCACATAGCGTGACTTCGGCTAACAATAAGGTGGCTAAGGTATCGGCATCATCTGCGACTAGCGCGCAAATCTCGGCAACGGGCATTATTTTCCACGTTTCCAGATAGGCGGTTTTCGCGATTTGAGCGACGATTTCGCTAGAGACTTGGGGTTTTAATCTGTCGGCTTGTTGATGGTCGCTAACACATAAGCTTTCATAGGGCTCAGTGTAGGTCGGTTCGAAAAAACGGTCAGGATCCCTTTCAAGGCAAGTGGCTATGTCTTCTAAGTTGCCTAAGGTGTTGGCCATGGGCTCGTGATGGCCCACCTTGCTCGCCCAAGAACAGGATTGGAGTTGTGCGATTAACGGCTTCATTGAGTCTCTGTCTTTTGCCTAGAGTGAAAGCCATCTTGCTGAGAGGAATGGAGTTAGGCAATACATCCTAAGCATAAAAAAACCGCCCTCAGGCGGTTTTTTTTGTGCGAAAGCGTGAGCTTAATGCAGATTATAGACCTGCATCGGCGCGCAGTGCGTCAGCTTTATCCGTCGCTTCCCATGGGAACTCGTTACGGCCAAAGTGACCATAAGCGGCGGTTGCTTGATAGATTGGGCGAGCCAAGTTCAACATTTCAGTCAGGCCGTATGGGCGCAGGTCGAAGTGTTGACGGACTAACTTGATTAAGACTTCTTCAGACACTTTACCAGTACCGAAAGTCTCAACGCTGATAGACGTAGGTTCAGCCACACCGATAGCGTAAGACACTTGGATCTCACAACGGTCAGCCAGACCCGCAGCTACGATGTTTTTCGCGACGTAACGGGCAGCGTAGGCCGCACTACGGTCAACTTTTGATGGGTCTTTACCAGAGAAAGCACCACCACCGTGACGCGCCATACCACCGTAGGTATCTACGATGATCTTACGACCGGTTAAACCACAGTCACCCATTGGACCACCGATAACGAAACGGCCTGTTGGGTTGATGAAGTATTTAGTGTCTTTGTTCAGCCATTGTGCTGGCAGAACTGGCTTGATGATGGTTTCCATCACGCCTTCGATCAGATCCGCTTGGGCGATGTCAGGGCTGTGCTGAGTAGACAGTACGATTGCATCGATACCAACAATCTTGTTGTCTTCGTAAGCGAAGGTGACTTGGCTTTTCGCATCTGGGCGTAACCATGGCAGAGTGCCATCTTTACGTACTTCAGATTGACGCTTCACTAATGCGTGGGCATAAGTGATAGGCGCTGGCATCAGAATGTCGGTTTCGTTGCTGGCATAACCAAACATTAAACCTTGGTCACCGGCACCTTGTTCTTTTGGATCGGCACGGTCGACACCTTGGTTGATGTCTGGAGACTGTTTACCAATCGCATTTAATACTGCGCAAGAATCGGCATCGAAGCCCATATCTGAATGGACATAACCAATTTCACGAACCGTTTTACGGGTCAGCTCTTCAATATCAACCCAGGCAGAGGTGGTCACTTCGCCACCTACTAATACCATGCCAGTTTTGACATATGTTTCGCACGCAACACGTGCTTTAGGATCTTGGGCCAGAATCGCATCTAGCACAGCATCAGAAATCTGATCTGCAATCTTATCGGGATGACCTTCTGAGACTGACTCAGAAGTAAACAAGTGCTTTGCCATAGTAGGAAAATCTCGTCGTTAGCAATCAAACGTGTAGAAGCATCTACATCTAGACGGCTATTTTAGTGGAATTTCCCTTGGTTGACACCCCCTAAACTAAATATTTGTGTGTAAAGTGAGGTAAGCCCCAAATCGGATAGAGTTTGTGGCGCTGGAGTTTCTGCTCTAACTCAATGAATTGATAGTGGTATGTGGTTTTGCCTTGGATGAGTTGGGCAAGTTATCGCTGAGCTAAGCTCAAACCAAGGTTATAGCCTGATTGCTATGGGACTCAATGTGACAAAGGATATAACATATTTGAATTATTGTATTACAAATATATTTAATGTGTTTTAAGATGAATTAGCCTAAACCTTCAAAGGTGTAATCCACCAGACTGGACAGTGGAATGCAATTTTCGTTTGCGTCGCTTCGCTATGTAGGGGAAAATATGCATCCAAATTGCCCGCTAGACCCCACAAATTAAGCAGGAGAGAGCATGTCTTCCCGTAAAGTACTCGCCAACGCAATCCGTGCGTTAAGTATGGATGCAGTTCAAAAAGCAAACTCAGGCCACCCTGGCGCCCCAATGGGCATGGCAGATATTGCTGAAGTGCTGTGGAATGATTTCCTTAAGCACAATCCGAACAATCCGAAATGGGTAGATAGAGATCGTTTTATCCTCTCTAACGGTCACGGATCTATGCTGATCTACTCTTTATTACACCTGACTGGCTACGACCTGCCTATCGATGAACTGAAGCAATTCCGTCAGTTACATTCAAAAACTCCGGGTCACCCAGAATACGGTTACACCCCAGGTGTTGAAACCACCACTGGCCCATTAGGGGCGGGGATCAGCAACGCTGTGGGTATGGCGATTGCAGAAAAAACCTTAGCGGCACAGTTTAACCGTGAAGGTCACGAGATTGTTGACCACTACACATACTGCTTCCTCGGCGATGGTTGCTTGATGGAAGGTATTTCTCACGAAGCTTGTTCTCTGGCTGGCACTTTAGGCCTAGGCAAACTGATCGCATTTTGGGATGACAACGGCATCTCTATCGACGGTCATGTTGAAGGCTGGTTTACCGATGACACGCCAAAACGTTTCGAATCATACGGCTGGCATGTGATTGCTAACGTTGATGGTCACGATAGCGATGCGATTCGCGCGGCTATCGAAGCGGCAAAAGCGGTGACCGACAAGCCAACCATGATCTGCTGCAAAACCATTATCGGTTTTGGTTCACCAAACAAATCTGGTAGCCACGATTGCCACGGCGCACCATTAGGTGATGCGGAAATCGCAGCGGCCCGTGAATTCTTAGGCTGGCCACATGCGCCATTCGAAATCCCTGCCGACGTATACGCAGGTTGGGATGCTAAAGAAGCCGGTAACGCCCGTGAAGCAGCATGGAACGACAAGTTTGCCGCTTACGCGAAAGCTTACCCAGAACTGGCTGCCGAATACGAGCGCCGTGTTCTGAAAGGTGAATTACCAGCAGATTTCGAAGCCAAAGCACAAGCCTTTATCCAAGAATGCCAAGCGAAAGGCGAAGGCATTGCGAGCCGTAAAGCATCACAAAACGCGATTGCAGCCTTCGGTGCGGTTCTGCCTGAACTGTTAGGTGGCAGTGCTGACTTAGCGGGTTCTAACCTGACCCTGTGGGCAGGTTCTAAAGGTATTCAAGAAGATCCAGCGGGTAACTACGTGTACTACGGTGTGCGTGAGTTCGGTATGAGCGGCATCATGAACGGTGTGTCACTCCACGGTGGTTTCATCAACTACGGCGCGACTTTCATGATGTTTATGGAATACGCACGTAACGCAGTACGTATGTCTGCGCTGATGGGCATTCAAAATATCTTCGTTTACACCCATGACTCTATCGGTCAAGGTGAAGATGGTCCAACTCACCAACCTGTTGAGCAATTAGCTAACCTGCGTATGACGCCAAATATGGCGGTATGGCGCCCATGTGATGCGGCTGAAACCGCAGTGGCTTGGAAAGCGGCTATCGAACGTCGTCATGCACCAACATCGCTAGTATTCAGCCGTCAAAACCTGAAGGCTCAAGCACGTACTGCTGAGCAGTTAGCGAATGTGGCAAAAGGCGCTTACGTACTGCAAGACTGTGCTGGTACGCCTGAGTACATCCTGATTGCGACCGGTAGTGAAGTGCAATTAGCGGTAGAAGCGGCTGCTGCGCTGACCGAACAAGGCAAACAAGTTCGCGTTGTTTCTATGCCATCAAACACTGAGTTTGATAAGCAAGATGCTGCTTACAAAGAATCTGTACTGCCAAAAGCTGTGACTAAACGCATCGCTATCGAAGCGGCCCATACTGACTTCTGGTACAAATATGTTGGTTTCGAAGGCACTGTTGTTGGCATGACCACTTTTGGTGAGTCTGCGCCGGGCAACGTGCTGCTGAAGCACTTCGGTTTCACCGTTGAAAATGTGCTGAATGCTGCAAAATCACTAGGCTAATCGCTTAGGTGATGAGATTACCGACAAAAGGTTAAACTTTTGAAAGGTTAATCTGTATAATGCGGCCTGCAATCGTTTGCAGGCCGTTTTTGTATATGCAGTATTGTTAAGAGGAAATAAAGACCTCAATGATCCGAGTCGCAATCAATGGTTATGGTCGTATTGGCCGCTCAATCCTTCGCGCTTTATATGAGTCCGGAAAACGTCAGCAAATACAAATTGTCGCAATCAACGAGTTGGCTAAGCCCGAAGCCATCATCCATCTGACCCAGTACGACACTACCCACGGTCGGTTTCAGCCCAGAGTCAAATTAGTCGATGATCAGATGCTGATCGGCGATGACGTCATCAAAATTCTCCATGAACCGGATCCAGCTAAGTTGCCTTGGCACGAAATGGACATCGACATCGTCTATGAAGCGACCGGTGCCATCTTAGATCGCAACAGCTGCGAGGCCCATATCCACGCAGGCGCCAAACAGGTCTTAATCAGTCACCCTTCTTCTGCCGATGTTGACGGCACTATCGTTTACGGTGTGAACCAAGACTTACTGCGCGCCGAGCATACCGTGGTCTCCAACGCCTCTTGTACGACCAACTGTATCGTGCCCGTTATCGATGTACTGGATAAACACTTTGGTGTGAAAAGTGGTGCGATTACGACTATCCATTCGGCGATGAACGATCAGCAAGTGATTGATGCTTATCATGATGACTTACGCCGTACCCGAGCTGCGGGCCAGTCCATCATCCCTGTCGACACTAAACTTGCCCGCGGTATCGAGCGGATTTTGCCGCACATGAAAGACAAGTTTGAGGCGATTTCGGTGCGTGTTCCCACGATCAACGTTACCGCTATCGATCTTTCGGTAACATTAGATAAAACAGTGGATATTGCGACCGTCAATCAAGTGTTAGAATTGGCCGCCAATGGACGATTTAACGGTATCTTAGGCTATACTGATGAGCCGCTCGTATCCTGTGATTTTAACCATGATCCGCGCTCAAGTATTGTCGATGGCACCCAAACTCGGGTGAGCGCAGGGCAGTTGGTTAAACTGTTGCTGTGGTGCGATAACGAGTGGGGCTTTGCAAATCGTATGCTAGATACCAGTTTGGCGATGATTGCAGCTAAACAAAGCTGAAGATAAGAATTTATACCAATGGGTTAAGCCTAGTGGCCAATTCGACGGGATGTCGAGTGCCGAGTAGCTATCTAAGCTAACCGATTGATGCAAAAACCAGTTTGTTTTTTTGATTATAAAAGGAAGCGTTACCATGGCAATTATCAATATGTCAGATTTAGATCTCCAAGGTAAGCGAGTGCTTATTCGTGAAGATCTCAATGTGCCAGTCAGCAACGGCGTGGTCACCAGTGATGCACGTCTGCGCGCCTCTCTTCCCACTATCGAATTAGCCCTTGCCAAAGGCGCAGCGGTAATGGTGATGTCTCACTTAGGTCGTCCAACCGAAGGTGAATACAACAGCGAATTCTCCATGCAACCTGTGGTCGATTACTTGGCCAAAGCGCTGTCTTGTCCAGTGCGTTTAGCGACCGACTATTTAGACGGCGTTGACGCCGCGGTAGGCGAAGTGGTTGTGTTTGAAAACGTTCGCTTTAACAAAGGCGAGAAGAAAAACGACGAAGCCCTGTCAAAGAAAATGGCGGCCCTATGTGATGTGTATGTGATGGATGCCTTCGGCACCGCTCACCGCGCAGAAGCGTCAACTAATGGTGTTGGCTTACACGCTCCTATCGCCTGTGCTGGCCCATTATTAGCACAAGAATTAGAAGCGTTAGGTAAAGCCTTAGACAACCCAGCACGCCCATTAGTGGCCATCGTTGGCGGTTCTAAAGTGTCGACTAAGCTGACTGTATTAGAAAGCTTATCTGGTATTGTGGACCAGTTAGTCGTTGGCGGTGGTATCGCCAACACCTTTATCGCTGCGGCGGGCCACAATGTAGGTAAATCCTTATACGAAGCGGATTTAATTGATGAAGCTAAGCGCTTAGTGGCGAACGCCCAAAGCCGCGGTGGCGACATTCCTGTGCCTACCGATGTAGTTGTTGCGGGTGAGTTTAGCCCTACAGCTACTGCGACCTTAAAAGCGGTCAACGAAGTAGGCGATAGCGACATGATTTTCGACATCGGTCCCGACAGCGCCGAAGCCTTAGCGAAAATCATCGAGTCTGCTGGCACTATCGTATGGAACGGCCCTGTGGGCGTGTTCGAATTCGACCAATTCGGTGAAGGCACTAAGCGTATCGCACAAGCTATCGCTGATTCTAAAGCCTTCTCTATCGCGGGCGGTGGTGACACCTTAGCGGCGGTCGACAAGTATGATATCGCCGATAAAGTCTCTTACATTTCTACTGGCGGTGGCGCTTTCCTTGAGTTTTTAGAAGGTAAAGAGTTACCGGCTGTAGCTATGCTAAAACAACGCGGTGCCTAATATTGAGTTAGGTATTGCGCCATCGCGGCAGGGCGCTGCGATGGCACTAAAGCTTGATAAAAAATTATAAAAAACCGCTCATTCTCTTAAGTGCATAAACCTGTTCTTGAGTGATTGAGCATAAAAATCCATCCAAACGATAGCGACCTCGGTGACCTAACGTTGATGTGACAGTCACCCTATTATTGGAGTTAAAAAATGGCGTTAATTTCCCTACGACAACTACTCGATCACGCGGCAGAGCATGGATACGGTGTGCCAGCGTTCAACGTAAACAACCTTGAGCAAATGCGCGCCATCATGCAGGCCGCAGAAGCTACAGACAGCCCAGTTATCGTGCAAGCCTCTGCTGGTGCACGTAAATATGCGCGTCCACAATTCTTAAAATACCTGATGACGGCTGCACTTGAGCAGTATCCAGATATCCCAGTCTGTATTCACCAAGACCATGGTACTGATCCTGATATCTGTCAGCGTTCTATCCAATTAGGCATGTCATCAGTAATGATGGATGGCTCATTAATGGCCGACGGTAAAACCCCTGCTTCTTACGAGTACAACGTTGATGTGACTCGCAGAACTGTTGCATTCGCCCACGCTTGTGGTGTGTCTGTAGAGGGTGAAATCGGTTGTTTAGGCAGCTTAGAAACCGGTACAGCTGGTGAAGAAGACGGTGTGGGCGCAGAAGGCGTATTAAGCCACGACCAACTGCTGACCAGTCCAGAAGAAGCTGCACGCTTCGTTGCTGATACCCATGTTGACGCGCTGGCGATTGCGATTGGTACTAGCCACGGTGCATACAAGTTCAGCCGTAAACCCACGGGTGATGTACTGCGTATCGACCGCATCAAAGAAATCCATGCCCGCATTCCTAACACTCACTTAGTGATGCACGGTTCTTCTTCTGTTCCCCAAGAATGGTTACAGATCATCAACCAATACGGTGGTCAAATTCCTGAAACTTACGGCGTGCCATTAGAAGAAATCGTTGAAGGTATCAAACACGGCGTGCGTAAAGTGAACATCGATACCGATTTGCGCTTAGCGTCTACTGGTGCGGTACGTAAATACTTGGCCGAACACCCAAGCGAGTTCGACCCACGTAAGTTCCTGAAAGCCTCTATGGAAGCGATGGCAGATATCTGTACTGTTCGCTACGAAGCCTTCGGTTGTGCGGGTCAAGCTTCTAAGATTAAGCCATTGTCTTTACAAGCAATGTACAAAGCTTATCAGTCAGGCGCATTAGATCCTAAGATCAACCTCTAAGCCTTAAAAACTGCTCTAAAAAGCCCGCCAAAGTGCGGGCTTTTTCTATGCAAAAAATCGTTGAATTTTCATTTTCTAATCGTAAATGTTAGTATTGCCCAGATTTTCAGGGGATTAAACGGAACAGGAACGGATAAACATGAAGAAAGTACTGACCGCAGCGCTATTAATGTCTGCACCATTTATGGCAAACGCGGGAGCCGATTTTGTTAAGGGCGACAAGACATTCGCAGGTGAAGCCGAGCTAGGTGCAACCTTAACCACAGGTAACACCGACACCTCATCCTATAAGGGCCGCTTAAGCCTTAACACGAATTAGGTGATTGGGAAAACCAATACCTATTAGAAGGTTTGTATAAAGAAGATACGGGTGAAGTCACGGCAAAACGTTATTTAGCGGGCGCTCAAGGCAACTATAAGATGACAGATCGCAGCTATCTGTTTGCCAACGCTAACTACGAAGTCGACCCTTTCACCGGTTATGACTACACAGTATCAGGCGCGGCGGGTTATGGTCACAGACTCTATGACACCAGCAAGACTTTCCTAGATGTAGAAATCGGTCCCGGTTACATCTATCAACGCCTCGATTCAGAGCAAGCCCTGTTAGAAGGCACAGATTCGAATGACAGCGTGGTTGCCCACGGCGTGATCAACTTCGAAACTGAAATCACTGAAACCTCAAAATTCCAGCAACGTTTTGTGGCCGACTACGGCGATAAATTAGATGCGCGTTCAGAAACCTCGCTGACAGCCAATATCATTGGCGCCTTAGCGATGAAGTTTGCGATTATTGTGCGCTACAACAGTGAGCCACTGGACGATAAAAAGAGCACTGATACCGAAACGAATATGACCTTGCTCTATTCGTTCTAATCAATGTGATTGATATCAACATAAAAGCACCGAGAGGTGCTTTTTTATTGGCTGTTTTTGGACTAACTTGAAACAAAGTTAGTTAATTCTTTATTAGTTGTATCTGTAGTTATACAAAAATTAATGTTGTAAGCCCCTTTAGTTACCGAGAAATACGTAGAAAGTTGCGTTTTGTCAAAATTTACAGAGCCCGAGCTATGGTAATTTTCGAACTAATTTCCCTTGCAGAGATCAACTTTGATGAAATTACAGCAGTGGTTTAAAAACAGTGGAGTGGCGCTATCTAGCCTAATCTGCGTTGCAATATTGAGCGGATTCTCACCAGCAGTTTGGGCAATGACCGAAGGAACAGAACGGCTCGATTTAACCGCTGCATCAGTGGGGTATATTGCCGTATGCATCTTCGTTCTCGCCTATATTTTGGTGATGGCCGAAGAGGCGCTGCACCTGCGTAAATCCAAACCCGTATTGGTCGCAGCCGGCATTATTTGGGGCATGATAGGTTTTGTATATGTGCAAAATGGCATGTCGGAGGTTTCCGAGGCAGCCTTTAAGCACAATCTACTGGAATACGCCGAGTTATTACTCTTCCTCTTAGTAGCGATGACTTATATCAACGCCATGGAGGAACGTAACTTATTCGATGCGATCCGCGGTTGGTTAGTTGGACGGGGATTTAGCCTGCGCACCGTGTTCTGGCTGACCGGGTTTATGGCGTTCTTTATCTCGCCAGTGGCCGATAACTTAACCACGGCGTTATTGATGTGTGCTGTGGTGATGAAAGTGGGCGCAGGGCAGCGCAAATTTATTACGCTGGCGTGTATTAACATTGTGGTCGCGGCGAATGCGGGCGGTGCGTTTAGTCCCTTTGGCGATATCACCACCCTGATGGTGTGGCAAAAGGGCTTAGTGCACTTTGCGGACTTCTTCCATCTGTTTATTCCCGCCATGGTGAACTTTGCTTTACCCGCGGCCATCATGAGCGTGTTTATCCCAAGTTATGTGCCCGAGCCTGAAAAAGAGCAGGTGTACACTAAACCTGGCGCGAAACGTATCGTGGCGTTATTCCTGCTGACCATTGCGACGGCGGTGTGCGCGCATTCCTTCTTCGGCATGCCGCCAGTCCTTGGGATGATGACGGGTCTAGGCTTCCTACAGTTCTTCGGATACTACCTGCGTAAGACCTTCGACAAATCCGTTGCCCGTGAGCGGGCGAAGGCGGAATTACGCCGCGATGAGCAACGCCTGCAACAGCTTGGCAGCGTGGTGCCCTTCGATGTGTTTAGCCGGATCTCCCGCGCCGAATGGGATACCTTACTGTTCTTCTACGGTGTGGTGTTGTGTGTGGGTGGCCTTGGCTTTATGGGGTATTTGAGCTTAGTGTCTGAGGCGCTGTATTCCCATTGGGATGCGACCTATGCCAACGTCGCTATCGGTCTGTTGTCTTCGGTTGTCGATAATATTCCGGTGATGTTCGCCGTATTGACCATGAACCCAGAGATGGCCCTTGGCCAATGGTTACTGGTGACCTTAACCGCTGGCGTTGGGGGCAGTTTGTTGTCCATCGGCAGTGCGGCCGGGGTCGCCTTGATGGGACAGGCGAGGGGGATTTACACCTTCGGCGCCCATTTACGTTGGACACCTGTGATCGCACTAGGCTATGTCGCTAGCATTTTGGTACATATGTGGCTCAATGCTGCAATGTTCTAAAAACAAATGAAACATAGTGTATCTGCATTTGTTTTCAGCATTAAATGTTTTATTGATGTGATTCACAGATTATTCATCTAACCCTGTTAGGTGGCGATAAGATCACTGCGTTGTTTTCGTTCAAATTGTATACTCGGCCCCATATCAAATAGTGAAAGGGGCCGAGATGCAAATAGGCACTTGTTGGTTTAATGCACAGGAACAAGTGCTGGTCGATGCAGCATCAGGACGTAGCTGGTTATTGAGTGCGGATGAATTCCAAGCGCTTTCACTCTTGAGTGCGCAGCGTGGCAAAGTGGTCTCACACATGGAGTTGCTGCAAGTTATTTCGCCGCACCTCAAGTTGTCTATGCGTGCCGATGAATTGCTCAATAGTACTATTCGCCGCTTACGGTTATTTCTCGGTGACGACGCCGCTCATCTGTTGGTGAGTATCGCCAATCAAGGCTATATCCTCTACGCCACGCCCCGAAAACATTCACGTACCGCGCTGAACTCGCCCTTGTTCAAGCTGAGTATGCCGCAGTTTATGGTGCTCACGCTCCTGACCTTAGCTGCGCTGCTGTGGGTGGGATCGCACATTACTCACCCGACGAGTATCGCGCCGAATTATGCGAAGCAATTGCTGACGCACGACGGGCATTATTCGGAAATTCAATTCTATACCGGTCAGCCGTCGGATCATTCGATGCGGCCCTTAGTTGATCACTTTTTAGAACAAGTCTCTGCCTGTGCGGTGTTTCCGTGGCAATCCATTGCGGCGACTATTTCGACGGATCAAAGGTTTGTCAGTCTGGTACTGAAAAATAATGATGCCAATGGACTCGAGTTTGAAACCATCAAAATGATGTCGGAAAACTTCAATGTCGATGTGATTGATGAGCTATGGCTAAAAATGGTGGGGATCTGTGCTTAAACTGACAGGGATAAAAAACCATAACCGCCGACTACGCCTCTGGCATGTGATTGCCATAGTGCTGGTGTTAGTCGGCATAGGGTTGGGTGCCTATGCGATGACGTTTAACAGCAAACAGTTAAATTTGAGTTGCCGCGCCAAATTGTATGAGGCGCCTTTTAAGGCGGAGTCTTTACCCTCGTACAGCCAAAGTTTGGCGCTGGATGTGAAGATTGCGGCTAATCACGCCAAGTTAAGTTACCGCTATGGGCAGAATGGCCAAGACCTCGCCGCCTTGATTTACGAGGGAAAAGTCAGCGCCTTAGCGCCTGGGACTATGACCTATAAGCTCAACTTAGATCAGGCCAATTTAAAAATGGATTTGTTGCAAACCGAGGTGCCCGACTTAATGAGTGCGGAAGTGCAAAAATCCCGTAAGGCCTTATTTGAGCAGGGCGGAATGAGTTTTGATATGCAGATTGTGGACATGGATACCTTAAACAATTACGTGCTGATCAAGTTTTATCCCAGCGGCCATTTGTGGGCTTGCCAGAGCAAATAGCGTTATTAAGACGTAGAAAAGGCATCCAATCGGATGCCTTTTTATGGGAGCGATGATGGGATTACTGCGGTGTGGCTTGGACTAATGTCAGTTCATTATTGGCTTTAGCACCATAAATCTGAATGGCGACCTTGATTTGGGACACGGCGCCGCTTGGGTCCTGTTGTTGCCAATCGAGACCCGCGATTTCAAACTGATATTGGCCATTCTTTACTTCGGTCAGCTGACCCGTACATTCCCCTTGGGTCTGACAGCGATAGCTTTGGGTGACATGCCAGCGTTTCCACGCCTTAGGATTGGCCGAGGCTTTATCCTTATTAGGGAAACCAAAGTAATAAATGTCATAGCTCTTGGCGGCGGTAATGGCCGCCTGGTTAGCATCGGTTAATGAGAAGACTAAGCTGCCAGTATTGGGGTCAAACTGTTCTACCTCCAGATTAATCTGGCTGGCCTCATCGATACTCACCGTGGTTTCTACTGGCGGCGGAGGTGTGACTTCCTCGGATTTATCATCGTCACTACCACAGCCCACAAGGGCGAGTGTACCTAGGGTTAATGCGAGTAATGGGTATTTCATCACTGCCTCCTTAATTGAAGTGGCCAGTGTGGCACGTGGTGCATTCCATATCGGTTTTAACACTTGCCGCCGAACCTAAGGTGCTAGTGCTGCCGTGGCAGACTTGGCAATCCTGCGCTTCGAGTGAGGGTTTGCTGCCGGGCAGGGCGCCAATATTCTCGCCCTGATAGGCACGGTTTAGCAGTTCCACCAAGTAATAGGCCATAGAGGCTGATAGGCGGTAGCAGCGCTCACCTTTCTTGGCGAATGGCAGGCCTGATGCCCGAGACCAGTTACTGATGGAAGAGTGGCACAATACGCTCATGGCCTTCGATGAGCTGCCTACGAGGGCGGTTTTTTCCGCTGTCGAGCCGATACCGGCAACGAACTCAGGGGTTGATAGTGGCAAGGTGGTGTTTTCATAGTAGCGGAAGGTATTGGCAATCACCGCGCTATTCTGGCCGTTAATATCATCTAAGATGTTGACTAACATGCCGATGGCGTTGAGGTTGCCACAAAGTGTGCCTTGGCCTGTGACCCCAGCAAATCCATAACCCGCCAGAGCGGTGGGGATGGTTTTGAATTTATCGGCATCGGCACTATTAGATTGCGCTAGCATAGTGATAACCGAATGAAACACTTGGTGCATACAGCCGCCACCCGTCTCGTAGGCGAGTTTTGCGGTCGCCATGGCATCGAGTGGTACATATTTGAGTTTTTCCCCGAGGGCTAATTGATATTGACCGTCGGCATTGGTCGCCGCAAATGCTGACGTCCCCATTAAAGTTGCGCCCGCAGCCGCCGTGCTGATACCGATAATGCGAGTTAATGCTTGGCGTCGATTAATGCTCATCATGAATATCCTCTTTTATTAATTGCTTTTATTTATCAATCAGTAACCATTGGTTGATGGCATCATTCTAGAAACTGCAGCAATAAATAGTGTGATTTGCGGCCGGGGATATTTGGTCTTCCCATATCGCTGGCGGTGGGAGAAGAACAATCGCTTTAGCCGATGCTCGCGAAGTGGTTTTGTGGATATGCTCGATTTCACTGTGCATCAACGCACATTATTTGTGGTATTTATGTAAATTTATGCGGATTTATCACCAAGCGAAGCCGCTACAAATGGCATTTATCGCTGTGAGCTAACGCAGATTTTTGTTTTATGGCGATCCGCTTGCGGGCTGGTTCACGAAATTTAACTATTTGCCGCCTTGGGTTAACGGGATCACAGTAATCATTAGCAGGCTTGCATAGACTTAATTCGATGATTTTACAGGTTGGAGTTTGAATTATGCAGGTGGGGGGCTGTTGGTTTGACCGTGAGCGTGGCTTGCTCGTCGAACAGGCTCGTGATGAATCTTGGCACCTTCCCCGTGCCGAGTTGCAAGTGTTGAGCCTGTTGGTTGAACATCAAGGCAAACTGGTCTCCAAGCATGAGCTGAAGACTGGCGATGGGGCGCATCCTCCTCTTACTGACACTTCGTTAGCGCGGGCGGTCTTTATGATCCGCTCCTTCCTCGGGCCCCAATATGAGGGGCTGATTGAAACCGTCAAAGGTCAGGGCTATCTGCTGCACAGCACCCAAGGACAAAGGTTTAAAAGCTTACGTTACCCTAGGCTGCAATCCTTACCTTGGTGGAGTGTGTTGTTGGTCTTTGGATTTATGCTCGCGATTTCAGGTTTTTACCTGAGCCGAATCGACCACAGCGTACCGACTCAACCTTTGCTCTCTACCGATTTGCCCTTAGCCTCGGGACAACATATTCGGCTGCATTTGTATGCCAATTCGAAAACCAACAACACCCTGTTGTTTGAGTTAGGCGACCGATTGGGCCAAGGGCTGAGTCGCTGCGGCCACAGTGATTGGTCCGAAGTGTACTCCTCGCTCTCCCACGATAAACAGGTGCTCAACATTACTATGCGGGGTTATAAACTCGGGCAATCGGTGATCCGCAACTTGAAGATCAGCGACTTTAGACGGCCGAAGGAATTTATTGATGCAAACTGGCTGCTGGAGGTCGGGATCTGTGGCTAAGTGGCTCAAGTGGACGATAAATCTCACCATACTCTCGGCGCTAATCGTCGCCTGCGGGGTGATTTACCTGCAATCCGTTTCCAATAAGGCGGTGATCTTAAATTGCAGCTCCGAGCTGTTTGACCGCCATAGCCAACAAGTGGATGAGGGGAAATTTTACCTCTTGGTCGATGTGTTGATCTCGGCGGGCAATGCACAGATTAATTACCGCTACTTTAACCTCGACGGCTCAAGCGCGGGGGCGATTTTGATGCAGGGCGAGGTCAATAGCATGGAGCTAAATCGCATGACCTACAATGTGTCGGTCAAAACCAAGACTGAGTCTGAAGACGTCGATAAAAAGTATTGGCCCGAGCACATGAAGTACCTTTCTTACATCAGCAGTTTGCACTTCAGTGAGTCCGGTCGACACAATCTCAGTATTGAAGTGCTAGACAGCGATGCCAACCAAGACTATGCGGTTGTTTTGTTTCAGCCGAGTAACACCGTTTGTGGCTGTAGAATCGTCAATAGCCGAATTTAATCAGTGAATTTGCCGCGCTTTCGGTTTAGATTATATTTTCCATGGTGTTAATGCCGACTCTTCCATCTCAATCATAAGGTTGTTGTGTTTAAGATACGTGTCAAACAAGAAGAATCCCTGTCGATTAAGTTCAGCCATCAGATGGAAAAGGGCGATAATCGTCAGCTTGATCTCTATTTCTTTTTACCAAAGGAAATGGGCATAGGCGCGCACACTTTAAACGAAGAAGAGTATTACCACAGAGCGATTGTAGGACGTCGCTCCTACTACTCAGAAGGGTTGCACTTGCCACTGGTGCAAGGGCGTTTCGCCAGTATGAATCGTCGCACGGTGGAAGAATTCCGGCTGTACTTAAACCTGTTTGCCTATCAGTTTGCCGTCGCGGTTGAAAACGATGTCAAAGAACTCAATCGCATCGCCGATGTGGCGCACTTCTATCTGGCGCTCGATGAGCTGTGCGAGCAAGTGACGCAGTTGCTGAAAAAGTTTCGCCGTAATGAGCCGGGCGATCCGAAATGGAAATCCTATTTTGAGAATGCCGATAACTATCTCTCTTGGTTCTGCGAGCAGCAACTGCTAAAAGTGCTCGCCCACGCCACGCGCACCAGTGATTTTGCCGACATCCAAGAACGAGTCTTGACCCTGTGCCGCAACGAATGCGCATACCGCGATGCCAACAACTATAACTCGGCGCAGACCAAGCAAGATCCCAACCGAATTTCGAATAAGATGCTGTTATTACGGCGCTTAATTCAGCAAGGGGTGGTACTCAAAGAAGAGTTAAAACCCTTAGGCATTGGCCTTAAAAAGTTTACGACTGGACTTGCGACCGCATTGGTGATGTTGGTGGTATCGGCGCTGATCATCGAGGCGCAGGGCGTCTTTAGCGGCTTTACCATAGCGTTGGTGCTGACGTTGGCGGTGATTTACGGATTTCGTGAAATCTTTAAGGACGATGTGCGTAATGCCCTCTGGCGCTTTATTCAGCGTGGTCGGCCGCGTTGGAGCCGTATCTTAAGGGACACCACCAGTCAGTCGGTGATCGCTAAGCAATTAGTTTGGCTCGAATTTATGCGGCAACAGGATTTGCCAGAAAAGGTTAACGAAATTCTAAAACAACGGCATAGCCAGAATAAGGTCGATGCCGAAGTCCTACATTATAAGATTGCCACTCGGGTAAACCATGGCGAGTTTCAGGCGGGATATTCGACGATACAAGAGCAAGTAAACTTTAGTTTTGTGCCCTTTGCCCGCTACTTAGAGCGGGGCAAGGCAAAGATTTATAAGGAAATTGAGGGCAAGATCAGCCATGAGTCAGTCGAGCGTCGCTACCAAGTGAATCTGATTTTAGTGCTGCGGGATGGCCGCGAAGAGCCGGAATATGCGCGCTACAAAATCACTATGAATCGCTCGGCCATTATCGAGATCACCCAAAGTCAGTTACCCGATTCCTTTAATCCGCCCGCTAAGGCTGACGAGTAAAGGCCTGGCCGATATTCTGATCGTTATTCTGCTTCGCCCGTTTGAGCGCCACCTCGGCATTGCCTAGGTATTGCTCTAGGCTTTGTCCTTCCTGATAGCTGGCAATCCCAATGCTAATCCCTTCACCTAAGCCATTGCTGTTGAGCTTCTCTATGGTATTGAGGGCGAAGTGATGTGCCGCCGTGGCGTTGGTATCAGGCAATAACAACAACAGTTTACCGAGTTGCCAGTGAAGGATTTGGTAATGGGCGGGGATTTCGAGCAAGAGCTGTACTTCCACTTCCTGCTGGCGCGTCTCAAGTTGGTCGATATCACTCATATGGCTGAGTAAGCCCTCAGGGTTGATATCCATCACCAGCAGACTTGAGTGGTTGCGGCTTTGGGGCGATAGCGAAGCAAAATAGCGTTCCAAATCGGAGAGATGCTGCAAAATGGTGCTGCGATGTGGCACAAAGCTGCGCGGCTCGGTTCCCCTTAGGCTATCGGCGGCTTGCTCTAAGGTACAGATGATGTAGTCAATCTCACCGTCAGAAGCCACATGGCCCTTCAAGGTGGCCTGTAAACAATTGGAATGGCGCAGATTGGGCGAGCAGAGGATCTGCCCCTGCCATTGACCCTGCATACTGATTTGGGCGGTGATCCGCTGCCACTGGTTACCCAGATCGTTGGCGAGCAGTGAGGCTAAATCATGGTTCAAATCACCATTAAGTTGCATCAGTTGATCGAATACTGGATTGATTTTTATCAGCTTACCATTGGCATCAGTCAACGCCGTGGCCACAGTCGTATCGCAGAGTAAGTCGCTTAAGAAGGCTTGATTCTGGCAATCGATCATGGCGCTAATATCTTCAAGGGAGACTAACAGATGCGGTAAACCGCGCCCCAATCTTGGCGCTTGGCGTACGCACACGCTTAGTCTTGAGCCCTTATCATTGTCTAGCGACAGCTTGCCTTGCCATTCACCTTGTCGATGCACTTGGTCGAGCATTTGCGCTAGGGTCAAGTCATCGAGATTAAGGGCGCGCTGCAGGCTGCGGTCAGTGAGTTCATCCTGCGGCACTTGAGTCGCCTCGGCCGCCTTAGGGTTAGCACTGATAATCCGTGCCTGCTCATTGGCGAGGATAAAGCCGATATCATTGTTAAATAATGCATTAGCCACATCGATGCTGTATTGGCGCGAGCGATACTGCAGGCGGTACATATGGCTGAGTAAGATCACCCAGGCGGCCAGTAAGGTCAGAATTAGCGCGGCGACGATGACGATGTTCTGCCACTGGGAAAACTTAGAGGCGATATCATCGTTACGGATATAAGAGAGTAAAAAGTACTCGCGTCGCAGTTCGGGCTGGTTAGTTAACTCGACTTTGAGGTACACGAAGGTGGCATCTTCACCATGGAATTGGCCAAAGTTGCTCATCGACATTTCCCGCCACAGCGCCGGATAACTCTGGCGCAAACTGGCGCCTAAGGTATCGGGAATATGGGTTAAGGGCGCGAGTTCACTCACTCCAGCATAGAGTAACCCTTGGGTATCTAACACTAGCATCGGTGATTTATTGCTTGAAAATGCAGGCTTTATCGCTTCTAGCATCTGCACAATCGAGTTATAGGTAATCAAATAACCCATGGAGCTTTGATCGGGTTTCTCAAGCCAAGTCATTTGATACATATAGGGTTCGAGCATGCCATTAAGGGGCACAAACTCTAAGGGCGAGGTAAAGACTTCTTTGCCGCCTAAGTTACGACTCGAGCCTAACAGGGCGGCGGGTAGCGCGTCCTGACTAAAGTTTGAAGGTGTCGCAAACTTATAATTACCTTGGGGATCGAACAGGGCAATCCCGAGGAGTTCGGGAATATGCTGTACTAGCTCCTGCCAACTTGCCTGTAATTTCTGTTGAGACGAGGCCGTTGGATTTTTGAGGTACTGCTTGAGTAATTCGTCTTTGGCAAATAGCTGAGTGCGAAATTGCTGGAAGGCGACCTTATCTGTGATCAGCGTGCCTATGGTTTGTAGTTCGCTATATCTTTGGGTTGCCCATTCTTCTTGTAACCGACGTTCACCTAAGGTAATGATTAAGTTAGTTAAAATAATCATACCTATCACCAGCATCGATAACTGGCTCGCGACAGCCAACAGGCGTTGGTGAGACCAATGCAGCCCTTGGGTCAATGAAAGTAATGGCGCGAGTGGGTGTAGGTTAGGGTTCTTTTTCAGCATGGGCCGATTTAGGGTTGATTAACTGTTAATTAGGCTATGTTAACACGAATGAAATGTTACGACAGTGGCAAGTTGCTCGGCGACTCTGTTATCCCGAGCAATGCATCAACCCCAAGGCGACTGAGCGAAAAAGTTAGCCGAGTGCGCCTAACACTCTGTGCTTAAACTCGCAGCCCGAGGCGAGCACTTGTTCGCGGCAAAGATCGATGTCGACCCCTTCTAATCCCTCAATCGCCGAGACTTGTACCCGCTCGATATAATGGGGGGCGAGGGCGATAAAGGCATTCACTGCGGCGTAGGAACCTGCCAGTTTTGGGCGGCAATGTTGGTTATAGGCGGCCTCATTGTCGGCGTTGAGGGATATGGATAATCCATCCACGCACTCCGCTAACTCGGGCAGAATGTTGCGTCTGTGAACTAGGTTGCCTAAGCCATCGGTATTGACCCGCACGCGGCCGCCACGGCGTTTGATTTCTTTGGCAACGGCCAGCAGGGTCGGTAGATTCATCGTCGGTTCACCGTACCCGCAGAACACATATTCCTCAAAGTCTTCCACTTCGCCTAACAGCGGGATAATTTCCTCCGGCTTGGGCTGGTGGGTTAATGCCAATTGATACTCGTGAATTTGTTTACTGCCATTGTGTTTAGGACAGAAGGCACAACGCAGGGTGCAGCGACCCGTGATATTCAGATAACGACTCCTGCGAATATCATAGACTAAGGTTTCGCTGGCGCAGGTTTCATTGGTGCACACTTCCGCCGTGGTGTTGCCATTGGCTAAGGTTTCAGTGGCTTTAATGGGGGCGGGGTGGATTGGGGCAGAATATGAGTTTGGCATCCGATCTGTTTTCATACTATCGACTTTATTTGCATCTTGGCGGTCACTTAGGTTGAGTGTAACGAATGCGATCCTTGATAACTGCCACCTAGATCGCACAACGCGCTTTACTCGTTCGGGGAGGTTAGAGATAAAAAAGAGAGCCTAGGCTCTCTTTTTATGGGGGACAACGGTGACTTGACGACCACTAATCCTGTTTATAGTCAGGTTCATTAAAGGCGTCTAAGGACACCTTGTGGGTCTCATTGGCATGTAAATGTCTCTCCTGCGATGTTTTTGGACGCCACCACCAATGGTAGAAGCGGCTACCTAGGCGTTTCGCATCATCGAGAATAATGTACAGCAAAGGCACCAAAATTAAGGTCACCACAGTCGAGAATAGGATACCGAAGGCAAGGGAAGTCGCCATAGGGATCACAATCTGCGCCTGTAGGCTGCGCTCAAGAATAATAGGCACAAGACCGACGAAGGTGGTCAATGAGGTCAAGATAATCGCCCTGAAGCGATAACATCCTGAATCTACCGCCGCTTGTCTGACCGATTGCCCTTGCTCCCGCGCACGGTTTACAAAGTCCACCAAGATCAAGGAGTCGTTTACCACTACCCCGGCGAGCGCGACGATACCACAGAGACTCAAGACGCTCATGGCAAGACCTTGGATCAAATGCCCAAATAGCGCGCCGATAATCCCGAAGGGGATCACAGACATGATGATCAGCGGCTGGCTGTAAGACTTTAGCGGCACCGCCATTAAGGCATAAATGGTAAACAGCGCAAAGAAGAAGCCCTGCATCAGACCGATCATAGCATTCTGTTCATCCAAACTGCCGCCATCGAGGGTGGTTTGGATTTTAGGATACTTGGCCTGTAACTGCGGCAGGAAATCCTTTTGGATCTCAGTAACAACCTTAGAAGGTTCCACCTTGTGTTTGTTAGCATTCGCAATAATGGTAATTGCCCGCTTGCCATCGACACGGGTGATTGAGGCGTAGGATTCGCCTTTTTCGACCTCGGCAACGGTAGAGAAAGGCACCGACTTGCCCTGCGGCGTGCGGATCAACATATTCTCGAGGTAACCAACGGTACGGCGCTGCTCTAAGGGGTAGCGCACCATGACTTTGATTTCTTCTTTATTACGCAAAATACGTTGTGCTTCATAACCATAGAAGCCATAACGGACTTGGCGAGCTAAATCAGACAAAGTTAAACCTAGCGCTTCGGCCTCGGGGCGGATCTTTAAGCGGATCTCATGGCTACCCGAAGAGAAGTTATCGGCAATATCATACACACCTTCGTAGGTGGCGAGTTTTTGCTTGAGCTCGCGGGCGGCTGCGGATAATTCTTCGAGATCGCTCGAGGTCAATCTAAAGGAGATGTCACCACCGCCACCGCCGTTCCCGCTGGCGTTAAAGTCGAGCTTCTTCACCGACAGTAACTCGGGCAATTGTTCGCGCCATGCGGCGGCAATAGCCTCGCCATCCACTTCTCGGTCTTCGCCCTTGGTCAGTTCGGCAAAGATAAAGGCGGAGGTGCGCGAGCTCATGTTGATAAAGCTATGCTTCACCACTTCGCTACCGTTGTCCTTCTCCATTTTAGCGTTCATCTTGTACAGGGCTTCTTCAATATCCTGTACCACCTTGAGGGTGTTCTGCTCTGAGCTGCCTTCATCCATTTCTAGCTGTACTTGGATAAAGTCCGATGGAATGTCGGGGAAGAACACCCAGCGCACTTTGCCGCTGGCGACTAAAGCTATGGATAAAATCAACACACCGATAAAGGCCGCGACGACGTTGTAGCGATGTTGGATACAGCGCTCGAGGAAGTTGCGGTAACTGTGGTGAATAAAGTGCTGAACACGATTGTTAAATTTGTCCTTGAAGCGTCCAAAGAAGCCCGTGGGTTCACCTGGTTTTCTGAACTTCATGTGGGCTAAGTGCGCTGGCAGGATAAATTTAGATTCCACCAGTGAAAACGCCAGACACATGATGACCACCATGCCGATGGATTTCCAAATAATCCCCATGGGGCCAGAAACCATCAACATAGGAATAAAGGCGGCGATAGTGGTTAACACCCCGAAAGTGGCGGGCATGGCCACTTTTTGCGCCCCGCGGATCACGTTATCAATCGAGTGTCCGTGCCGTTCGACCTCACTGTAGGCGCTTTCACCTATCACAATCGCATCGTCGACCACTATCCCCAAGACGAGAATAAAGGCGAACAATGTCAGCATGTTGATGGTCATGGAGAACGGTTCCAACGGCATGATGAGCATAGTGCCGAGGAAACACACGGGTAATCCCATCATCACCCAAAAGGCGAGTTTGAGATCGAGGAACAGAGCTAAGATCACAAACACTAACAGGGCGCCATAAAACATGTTCGACATCATCATGTTCAAACGGCCCTTGAGGTAGTGGGTTAAATCTCCCCAAGTGTCTAATTTTGCATTGGCTGGCAGAGTGGCGCGGCGTTTCTCAACGTAGTCTTTGACCTGTTGAGCGATGTCGAGGGCGTTTTGATCGTTAACGCTGGTCACTTCAATAATGGCCGCAGGTTTGCCGTTGAAGCGGGTGTACTCTAAACGTTCCTCAAAATCGTCCTTAATGGTTGCCACCTGAGGCAACATTACTCGGCTACCATCGGCGCGGGTAGTGACGACAATATTGGCAAAATCATCGCCGGTATAGGCTTGGCCTTTAGTACGCAGCAGAATGTCGCCATCTTCGGCGCGGATTGAGCCGCCCGGCAAGTCGATAGAAGAGTTTTGCACCGCCAAGGCGACTTGCGAGAAGGTTAAGCCGTATTCCCGCAGCTTATCCTCTGAGACTTCGATACCGATTTCATAGTCTCGCACACCCGTGACTTTCGCGCGGGTGACGGCGGGAAGTTGGGTCAAATCATCACGTACCGATTTAGCCAACTCCTTCATATCGTGCAGCGACATATCACCGTAGACCGACACCCAAATCACGTTGTTTTCGGGTTCGATTTTATAGATTTGCGGTTTTTCGATGTTCACCGGAAAGGTGGAAATCGCGTCCAATCGTAACTTGGCTTCGTCGAGTACGGTTTGCACGTCGTAGTCATCTTCGACTTCGACCTGATGGCGCCAACCCCTTCACTGGCAACCGAAGTGACTTTTTTAATCCCGTTGATATCTTGGATGGCTTCTTCAATCTTGATGTTGATGCCTTCTTCGATTTCCTGCGGCGCAGCGCCGGGATAAGCAACGGTAATACTCAATAAATTAAGGTTAAAAGAGGGGAATACCTCTTTATTAATCAACACTGTGCTAAATAGACCGCCAATCAGCAGCGCCCACATTAACAGGTTGGCTGCCACGCTGTTGCGGGCAAACCAGGCTAAGATCCCTTTTTGAGTATCCATTAGTTCACTCCAGCGGCCGCAAGACTCGACTCAGGAGCATCTTCCTTAGGTGTGGGGGTCTGCACCGGCTTGGCATCTTCACCTATGATTTTGACCAACTGGCCATTCGCCATATTGCTAAAGTGAGTGATGGCAACGCGCTCACCGGTTTTTAAGCTGTCCTTGATGAACACATTTTCAAGATCGCTACGCACGACATTCACATGGCGCATCTCGACAATATTTTGCTCGTTAATTAAGGCCACATGCTCGTTACGCACCACGTGGCGAGGCAGTTTAACTATGCCATCGACGGTGCGGCCCTTAATCACGGCATTCACAAAGCTGCCGTATTTCAGCGGTAAACTGCCTTGGGTTTTATGCTCACGTAGGTAAGGGTCTTTAATCTCGGCGACGAGGTAAACCATGCGGTTATCGGCATCAATCACGCCTTCGCTACGAATAATATTACCCATCCAAGTGTTTTCCTTACCCGCCAAAGAGGCGCTTAAGGTGACTTGGGTATCGGGGTGATCGACGGATTCCAAATAGGCTAAATCATCGTTAGAGATAGGCAGACGAATTTCGGCAATGCTAGTGTCGTACAGTTCACCCAAATTAGTGCCTAATGTCACGTACTGACCTAAATCGACATTTCTGGCCTTGATAATGCCATCAAAGGGCGCGCGGATAACTGTGCGCTCTAAGTTACGCTGGGCGCGTGCCAGTGCGGCCTGGGCATATTTAACGTTGGCTTGCTCTTTTTTCAGCTGTGGGATACGTAATCCCAGCTCTGGCGGTAAGCCTTTGTCGTAGCCCTTAAATTCGATTTTAGCGACTTCGCCACGGGCGATTTCTTCATTGAGCGCCGCGGTTGCCTGAGCCAAGGTGGCTTCTGCTTGCATTAAATCGGCTTCGTAATCCGAAGGTTCGATTTGGGCTAATTGGTCGCCTTTCTTCACTATGCCACCAGCCACAAATTGCGGCGAAATGCTCAGCATCCGCCCTTGGACTTCGGTCACCAGTTGCGTCTTATATTTAGGGGTAACCACGCCGTAGGAAGGAAGATTAAGCGATACCGTTTGCTGCTCAACCTGAGTGACATCGACGATAGGTACTGGCATTTCTTCAGGTTTTTGTTCGGGGGCTTCCTTAGTTGACATCAGTGCTATCGCACCAACAACAAATAACAGCAGTATAAACAGAGGAGATAATCTCCTGAGTAAAGTTTTCATCATATGATTGTTACATCCGTGCTAAATCGCTTAATGCGCCTAAAGTATCAGAGTCGAGCGGCGCAATAAATTTATTTTTGTAAATAAAATGTGTCTAAAGGTGATGGCGCGTTTTTACGGTACGCCACCTCTTTTTTGGCCGCCGATAAGCATACGGAAGATAAGAGTGTTTGGGTCACTCCGTTTGCATTTGTTATAGCGATTTTTTGCGGCGGGCGAGCATAAAAAAAGCCGCATTATGCGGCTTTGGGGAGGGGTTAAGCTTGCTTCTTGCGGGCAATTTTAGTGGCCTTTTTCGCTGCCTCTTTCTTGCTGGTTCGCTTGGCCGCTTCTTTGGCTTTCACCTTCGCTTTTTTCTTGGTCGGTACACGCGCTTCTTTGTGCTTAGGACGCAGTTCCTCAATGATACGGCGCTTAAGCGGCTGCTCGATATAACGCTCAATCTTACCGACAATGCGCATATCGTGGGCTTCGGCTAATGAAATCGCCGTTCCTTTTGCACCCGCGCGGCCAGTACGACCAATGCGGTGGATGTAACTATCGGCAGAACGTGGCATGTCGAAGTTAATCACATGGGTGATATCGTCGATATCGATACCACGAGCGGCCACATCGGTCGCCAGTAACACATTCACTTCGCCTTTGGTAAAGCGGCTTAAGGCTTGGAAGCGTTTCTTCTGTTCCATATCGCCACGCATAAAGGCGCAGGGAATACCGGCTTTCAGCAACTGACCTTCGAGGCTAGAAACCACATCGCGAGTCTTTACGAATACGATGGCGCGTTTAACCTCTTCCTGCTTGAGCAGATGGCACAGCAGGGCAATCTTATGTTCTTTATCGTCGGCAAGGTGGATCCATTGGTGGATCTTAGCCTTTTCTTTGCGTGGAGCGTCGACATCGATTTCGATAGGATCGTTAAGCACTTCGCGGGCAAAACGGATAACGCCGCTACCTTCGAGGGTGGCCGAAAACAGCATATTTTGCTTACGACCTTGGGCTTCGAGGGCGATGGCCTTCACCACGGCGGAGAAACCCATATCGAGCATGCGGTCGGCTTCGTCGATGATCAATATGTCGACCGATTCTGCGCTGAATTTGCCTCTATCTAAATATTCCATCAGACGACCAGGAGTCGCGACCAGAATATCGATATTGTCTTTTAGGGCTTCTTCCTGCGGACCATAGGGCACACCACCAGTGATGATGGCGATATTCAGCCCTTGGCCTGTGGCTAAGTGGCAGGCATAACGGTGAATTTGGCTGGCTAACTCACGGGTTGGCGTCAGGATCAAAATTCGCGCATGGCCAGAATAGCGACGGGGAAAGTCGATTAAGTGTTGCAGCGCAGGCAATAAGAAACTGGCGGTTTTACCTGTACCCGTCGGGGCGCGCGCCAAAATATCCCGCTGCTCGAGGGCATGTGGCAGGGTTTCTTGCTGGATGGTGGTGGGCGACAGGTGCCCCATGGCTTTAAGTGACTCTAATAAGCTAGGGTCAAGCTGAAAATCTTCAAATTGCATGCGCGGCGTCTCGACGAATAATAGCCAAGTATTATAAAGGTTATAGTCGTTAACTTAAATCATTTAATCGGGAGAGGGTTTACTTTTACGTGCTTTGGCCGATGCAGTGCGGGTCTACCTACTTTAAGCCTCGTTGATGGCGGCCGTTAGGAGTGGGTTTTACCGTACTCTATTGCATTTGAAGGCAGACATTTTGCAAAAGATGTATAAGATAAAGAGAATTTTGTAAAAAATTGGCTGTTGTTGAGAGAGTTCGAAGGATTGATGGGATGTTAGCTGGAGTCTTAACAATAAATAGTGCCTATGGCTGATGAGTGCATCCCATAGTACCCAAGCGTTAGCCCTGCTTGGATTGGCGTATTCGAATGTTGGTTACGATTAGGTTTTACGTTTCTAAAACATGGGCTTGGAACATATGGCTTTTGATTGGTTATCGCAGTTTTTTATTTCTTCCCAAGACAGCCTATTGCTGAATGTCTATTACAATCCCCTGCTGGTCACTATCTCCATTCTTATTGCGATTTTTGCCGCCTTTATGGCCTTTCAGGTCACCTCTCAAGCGGTACAGAGTCAATCGAGAGCGCGGCAGCAGATTATGCTACTGACGGGGAGCGTCGTCCTCGGCGGTGGGGTCTGGTCGATGCATTTTATCGGAATGTTAGCCTTCGATTTATGTTCGCCCGTAACCTATAACTTTGGACTCACGGCATTATCCCTTTTGCCTAGTATTGGTGCCTCATGGGTGGCGCTGAATTTGCTCTCTAAGCCGAGTTTTCAACTTTCCCAAGTGTTAATTAGCGGCACCTTAGTGGGCGCAGGGATTGGCACTATGCACTATGTGGGGATGGCGGCCATGGAGATGGCGCCATTACTGCGTTATGACCCATGGATTTTTGCGCTGTCTATCGTAGTCGCCGTACTACTCGCCATTATTGCGCTGTGGGTGCGCACTGGGCTGAATCAGCTTATTTCCTCCAATATGAATAGCATTAGCTGTAATTTTATCGCCAGTATCGTGATGGGACTGGCGATTTCGGGCATGCATTACACTGGCATGGCGGCGGCACAATTCGTTAAACCAGAAGGTTTGGAGCTGAGCCAGCAGACCTCGGAAATCTCGTTTTATCTGGCGCTCGGCGTCTCGGTGATCACTGTTATCATCATCTGCTTAGTGCTGATCGTGAACGTGATTTTTAAGTATAAAGACCTGTCTTTGCTCGCAAAATCCAATGAAGACCGCATGCGCGCCATGATGAATACCGCCGTTGATGGGATTATTACGATCGATGGGCAAGGCATCATAGTGAATGTGAACAAAGCGGTGACCACTATTTTAGGTTGGTCCTCCGCCGAGTTACTGGGCGCGAATGTGAAGAAAATTGTGCCCGAGTCGATTCGGCCGAACCACGATGGTTATTTAGCCCAGTACGTGAAAACCCGTGAGGCGCAGATTATTGGTACGGGGCGTGAGGTCGAGGCGCAACATAAGGCGGGCCATTTAGTGCCAGTGCGCCTGAGTATTGGCCATGTGATGCAGGGCAAAGCCCATTACTTTGTCGGCTTTATTTCCGATCTCAGCCAACGTAATGAGATGGAACAAGAGCTTAAAAACAACGAGGCCAAGTTTCGCTCGCTGATCACTAATATTCCGGGCATTGCCTATCGCTGTAAAAGCACTGAGGGCTGGCCCATGGTGTTTATCAGCGACGCGGTGCAAAATATCACTGGTTATCCCCCGGAGGATTTCGAGCTTCCCCATCCGAAACGTTTCTTCTCGGATCTCTATCATCCGGACGATATTGAAACCATTTACGCCCAAGCGCAGCCGCCGACCTTTTCGATGGAATATCGCATTATCCGCGCAGATGGCGGGGTGCGTTGGTTGTTCGAGCACGGCAATTATATCCTCGATGAAACCAGTAAAGAGGTGTGGATTGACGGCTTCCTGATGGATATCACCGAGCGTAAGGAGATGGAGCAGGACTTAGTGACGGCGAAGAATAATGCTGAGCAGGCGGCTGCCGCTCGCGCAGCTTTCTTGGCCAACATGAGCCATGAGATCCGTACGCCAATGAATGCCATCATCGGCTTTAGCGATATTCTGTTGGAGTCGGTATTAGATGTTGAGCAGCAAAAACAGCTCTCCACCATCAATCGCTCCGCTAAATCCTTGCTGCATCTACTCAACGATGTGCTCGACAGCGCCAAGCTCGACAAGGGCAAACTCGAGTTAGAAAACCGTGTGTTTTGCTTAACCGATGAAATCGATACTGTGATTTCAACCCTCTGGTTGCAGGCGAAAAAACAGCGCTTATCCCTCGAGGTTAATATTGCGCCGACGATGGCGGCGAACTTTATTGGCTCGCCGGAGCGCATCCGCCAAGTGCTGATCAACTTAATTGGTAATGCGGTTAAATTTACCTGTGAAGGCAAGGTCACGGTCAACGTCTTTCCGCAGGATGAGTCTCTGGTTAGCTTCGAGATTGTCGATACCGGAATTGGTATGTCACCCGAGCAGCTAAATCGGGTCTTTGAGGCATTTGCCCAGGCCGATGTGTCCATGAGCCGAAAATACGGCGGCACAGGGCTTGGCACGACCATCAGTAAACAGTTGGTTGAGTTGATGGGCGGTAAGATTGAGGCGAAAAGTGCCCTCGGCCAAGGCAGTACATTCCGCTTTACTATTCCCTTGCAACCTAGCTTTGAGCCGCTATCGAGCCAGCACGACGATAATTGGTCATTGCCGCCACTGACGATGTTAGTAGTCGATGATATTCAGCAGAATATCGATCTCCTGTCTGTATGGTTAACCCGTCAAGGGCATAAAGTGATCACCGCCCGCGATGGTGAACAGGCGCTGCTGCGGATGCAAAAAGCAGACATCGATATCACGCTGATGGATCTGCAAATGCCAGTCATGGATGGTCTGACGGCGGCGAAGATGCGCCGCGAGCAAGAGGTCGCATCTCAATTACCCCGTATGCCAATCATTGCGTTAACCGCGAGTGTACTCGAACAAGATAAGAGCGCCGCCGAGCAAGCCGGTATGGATGGCTTTGCCAATAAGCCCATCGATTTTGTGCTGCTGACGCGGGAAATTGCCAGAGTGTTGCAGCTTAATCTGCCTCAGGCCGAGTTTGTCTCTTCGCAGCCTGCTAGCACGCTATTAGTCGATGAAGCCAAGGGCGTGAAATTGTGGGGCTCTAAACCGCAATTTATCAAAGAGTTGATGAAGTTTATTGCCCAATGGCCAGAGAAAAATCAAGCGCTACAACAGGCGATAAATACCCAAGATACGGTGACCATTAAGCTCTTAAGCCATAGTTTGAAAGGCGTCAGTGGGAATTTGGGTCTATTGCAGTGGATGGCGCACTTTGGACAGTTAGAGCAGTTAGCGCAAGCTGAGTCGCCCTCGCGTGAAGCCATGGAGGCCATAGTTGCTAAAGTAAGCGACTCCCTCGTCGAGATTGGGGATTATATCGAGGGCACCACAATGCCAACGGCCAGCGCCTCCGCCGCCGTCCATGTGGGGACAAGCGATCCCGCAGAATTATTAGCACATATTGATGCCTTGCTGGCATCGATTGCGCACCATAGTTTTGAAGAGTCTGATCTTGAGGCGCTCACGGCTCGTATTGATGAGCATCTGCGCCTTCATGTGGCCATGATTACCGAAGCCTTAGACAACTTTGATTTTGATATTGTCCATAACGAATTGACCGAGTTACGGCGTTCTATCACCGCGAATAAGGAGTAGCAATGCAGTCTACATCTGAACATAAGAAAACCTTATTGTTGGTGGATGATGAACCCGTTAACTTACGGGTGCTCAAGCAAGTTTTGCATCAGGATTACCATCTTATCTTTGCCAAAAGTGGCGAAGAGGCCCTGCGCCTCGCGCAAACTGAGCTGCCATCGCTGATCCTACTCGATATTATGATGCCCAATATGACGGGGCTAGAAGTCTGTCAGTTGCTGAAAAATATCCCTGAGACCCAGTCGATCCCTGTGATTTTTGTCACCGCTTTGAATGATGAGCATGATGAAGCTGCGGGCTTTGCCGTGGGCGGGGTCGATTATATTGTAAAGCCGATTTCGGCCACCGTAGTCAAAGCGCGAGTGAAAACCCATTTATCCTTAGTGCAGGCCGATGAATTGCGCCGCACTCGCTTGCAAGTGATCCAACGTTTAGGTCGCGCCGCCGAATATAAAGATAATGAAACCGGTACCCATGTGCTGCGCATGAGCCATTATTCTAAAATTTTGGCCTTGGCCTACGGCTTGAGTGAGGCACAGGCGGATGATTTATTACACGCGGCGCCCATGCACGACATAGGTAAAATCGGTATTCCCGATAGCATTATGCTCAAACCGGGTAAGTTGACCGATGAAGAGTTTGCCATTATGAAAACCCATCCCCATATTGGCGCCGAAATTATCGGTGAGGCGGATTCTGAGCTGCTACGGTTAGCGAAATCCGTGTCTTTAACTCACCACGAGAAATGGAACGGCACTGGTTATCCTAATGGATTGAAAGGCGAAGCCATTCCCTTAGAAGGACGCATAGTTGCCCTCGCCGATGTGTTTGACGCCCTGACCAGTAAACGCCCCTATAAAGAGGCTTGGTCAGTCGAGAAGACCATGGACTATATCCATGAGCAGAGCGGGGTGCATTTCGATCCTGAGTTGGTGCGCTTATTTAGCGATAACTTAGATAAAGTGCTAGAGATTAAAAATAAATGGGTAGATAGCTGATATTAGATTAGCGACAAAAGATAAGGCTCTTGCTATGAGCCTTATCACTCGTTTGAATTACAGTTTTAGATAAAAATCTTTTGTCAGGGCAATCATTTTCTCGGTGTAGCGGCCATCTTCCCGGCGTAGAGTGAGCTCTGTGTATTGACGGGATTCATCGTGACTTTTAGTCTGCGCAGTCTTAGCCAACAGCAGTAACACGCGATTGGCGACCTTATTCTCCACACTGCTAACCCTCACTTCCTGCACAAGATAAAGTTCAGTCTGATCTAGGCAAGCCTTAAAGCGCGTCAGGCTTTGGATGGGCAAAATAAGGCTGGCATAACCCTCAAGCGATAGGCACTGATTTATCGCCTCGAGTAAGGGCGTAAAGCCTAAGGTATCAGTGTGGCGCGCCATCGCCCTATGTTGCTCGTTTGCCTTGGGGCCATGCTCAAAGTAGGGCGGGTTGCAGATGATATGGTCGAAATGCCCTTGATACTCAGGTTGTTGGCAAACGTGCTGAATATCGCCATGTATAAGCTGGCAGCGCTGCGCCCACGGACTTTGCGTCATATTGTATCTACAGGCCGCTGCGGCTTTTTCTTCTAATTCGACAGCGGTGATCTGCCCTTGGCTACGCTGCGCCGCCATTAAACTTAACAATCCACTTCCCGCACCAATATCGAGAATATGCTTAGCCTGCGACAGGGGAGCCCATGCGCCTAATATTACGCCGTCGGTGCTGACGGGCATGCCGCAATTAAGGTCGTCAATGTGGAATTGTTTAAAGGTAAATGCCATGGGAATTACATCATTAAGTGAATAATAAAGATATCGCCCATAAGGGCTAGCGTTATTTTAAAGGGCATAACGCATATTCGCTAAGATTTTTGTGCCTGATACAAATAAGTTCATTCTTCCATTTAGATCTAGTTTTTGTGTTTTTTATGCTGTTTTGAGTCGAAGTTCACTTAATTAACGGTTTAATTTATTACCCCGGTAACGCATTGTTAGCAGTTAATTAGCATTGAAGGGCTTTTTTAGGTGAAAACAATCTTGTCTGTTGTATTGGTTTTTAAATTCTGATATTAGTTTCGCCCCCATTTTTAATCAATTTTATGATTAACGGATAGGTGAACGGGTTTTTAGGTGAATAAATCGGCAGTGAAGCCAATTTTTAGTTCATTTTTGTTTATAAACTCAGCAGATATCGCACATATTTACCACGGAATTGTGTAAACATAGATTTGCACTCCGGATGGGCTTTGTTTTAGCTATGGCTAATCGACACATAATCACTTAAGTTTATTAAAAACAATAAGACAAGATGGGGCTTTCCGTGCAAGACAATCAGATGAGTATCGGGGATACATTAGGCTTAGGTTTTATGACCTTCGCATTTTTTTTGGGGGCGGGTAACTTAATTTTTCCACCCTTTGCGGGCATGTTGGCCGGGGAGAATATGCCCCTTGCTATGTTAGGTTTTCTCATCACTGCCGTAGGTTTACCTTTAGTCGGGCTCATTGCTGTTGCTAAGGCTCAAGGTAAGGTTATGGCTATGCTACCAGTGTTTGCGGCAACCGCATTGGCCATCGCGATTTATATCATTATTGGGCCTGCGTTTGCGGCGCCACGTACGGGCCTTGTGGCCTATGAAATCGGCGCTAAGCCCTTTATCGACAACACTAGCGCGACCGTTATGCTCGGCAGTTTGTCGCTTAATTTGTCGCAACTTATCTATACCCTGTGCTTCTTTACTGTGACTATGCTGCTGGCATTGTTCCCCGGTAAATTACTCGACAGCGTCGGTAAAGTATTAACGCCTATCTTGTTGTTATTGCTGGTGGGTTTAGCCCTGTCTGTGGTGTTTTTGCCCGCTGCAGAAGTTGGCGTGGCCGTGGGTGACTACCAAAACCATCCGCTAACCAAAGGTATCCTCGAAGGCTACAACACCATGGATACCCTAGCATCTTTGATGTTTGGTATGTTGATTATCGATCTGCTGCGTAAAAAGGGGATCGACCAACCTAGCGCGCAGACTAAATACTTGATCCGCGCAGCCTTTATTGCGGCGGCAGGTCTGGCATTTGTTTATGTTTCTTTGTTCTTTTTAGGTGCGACGGCGGGTGATATTGCCGTAGGTGCTAAAAACGGTGGCGAGATTTTAACTAACTATGTGACTCGTGAGTTTGGCAGTTTAGGCACGGTATTACTGTCTACCGTTGTGACCTTAGCCTGCTTAACCACGGCGGTCGGTTTAGTGAGTGCCTGCTCTGAGTTTTTCAATGAGCTGATGCCAAAGCTGTCTTACCGTTTCTTAGTGGTTCTGCTGAGTGCCATCTGTGCCTTGATCGCAAACGTGGGCTTGTCTCAGTTAATTGCTATCAGTATTCCAGTGTTAATGGCGGTTTACCCTGTGGCGATTGCCTTAGTGGCGGTGACCTTCTTGACCGAGCACTTCCCGCGTCCACAGTTTGCACACCGTGCAGCACTGTCTGTAGCCCTGCTGTTTGGTATTTTCGATGGCATGAAAGTCGCAGCGAAAGGCCTCACTGGTGAAGACGGTAAAGGCATCACCGAAGCGGCGCAGAGCTTTATCGATCTCGTTAGCGGTATGTCTCCGACACTGTCAATCCTGCCACTGTACGAAGAAGGCATGGCGTGGTTACTGCCCACCTTAGTCGTGATCGTGCTGTGTTTATTGTTTGGCCGCGGCGGTGCGAAAGCGGTCAGCGCGGCATAAACAAGACGCTGCCACAAGCAGAACAATTGAGTTAATATCAACGGCGTATCCTTAGAATACGCCGTTTTTTTATGGAGTTTTTGTGGCTAAAACCTATCAGTGCGATCCGCTTATTGATGCCTTTCTCGATGATCTTTGGTCCAGTAAGGGCTTAAGTGATAACACCTTGAGTGCCTATCGCACCGATTTACGCCATTTTGACCGCTATCAACAGAGCCAAGGCCTGCGGTTAATCGAGGTGGGGCAAGCCGATGTGCGTGCCTATTTAGCCTACCGAGTCGAACAACAATTTGCCCGCACCAGTAGCGCACGCCTACTTAGCAGTTTACGGCGCTTTTACACTTATTTATTGCAGACCAAACAGATTGCTGGCGATCCTATGGCGCTGATCGAATCGCCCAAATTGAGTCGGCAGTTGCCAGACTCCTTAAGTGAGTCACAGGTCGATAGACTGCTGGCCGAGCCTAATGTGGACGACCCCGTCGAGTGCCGTGATAAAGCCATGCTTGAACTCTTATACGCCACAGGATTGCGGGTGAGTGAGCTGGTTGGGCTTACCCTGGAGCAGATGAGTTTGCGCCAAGGTTTAGTGCGGATTGTGGGTAAGGGCGGTAAAGAGCGGTTAGTGCCCATGGGCGAGCTGGCCATTACCGAGGTTGAACGCTACTTAAGCTTTGCGCGTCACGAACTCTTGGGCAATATCCAGTCCGATGTGGTATTTCCTTCGAAGCGAGCACAGATGATGACGAGGCAAACCTTTTGGCATCGGATCAAGCTCTACGCGAGCCGCGCTGGCATCGAAACCGAACTTTCACCCCATACCCTGCGTCATGCCTTTGCCACCCACTTACTCAACCATGGCGCCGACCTTAGGGTGGTACAATTACTCTTAGGTCACAGTGACTTATCGACGACTCAAATTTATACCCATGTGGCGCGAGCGAGATTACAAGAGTTGCACCAACAGCATCATCCTCGTGGTTAAGTTGTAACCTTCACAAAACCGCGAATGGTTGAATTTAGTTACAGTATAAATTTGCATTCTATCTAGCTTGTCTGTAACTTTTTGCCCCCATACAGGGTCTAATAAGATGACCCATATGTCGCAGTAGCGATTTACTTAATAGGAAGTCCCATGAAGTTGACCCGAGCATTATCTTTAGTTTTCGCGCTTGTTGTTGCGCCTCTGGCCAGCGCCGCTACGGCGACCACTCCCGACACCGCTGCGATTAAGCAAAAACTCAGCGAGATGTTAGACGTTGAAGTGATTTCAATGCAGGATTCACCGATCGAAGGTTTATATCAAGCCATGACCAACCGTGGCGTGCTCTATATCAGCCGCGATGGCTCAAAACTGTTCCACGGTAATTTATACGATATTGATAAGGGCATGAAAAACCTGACGGAAGCGGCGCTTGCTGGCCCTCGTCTGGCGATGATGAAGCCGCTTGAAGATCATATGTTGGTATATAAAGCCAAGGATGAAAAACACGTTGTGACTGTGTTTACCGATGTGAGCTGTGGCTACTGCCGTAAGTTACATAGCCAAATGGCCGACTACAACAAGCTTGGCATTACCGTGCGTTACTTAGCCTTCCCACGTGCTGGTGTACCATCTGCCAATGCCGATGAGATGCAGGCTATTTGGTGTGCTAAGGATCCATTAAAGGCCATGACAGAAGCCAAGGCGGGCAAAAAAGTGTCTGCCGCGACTTGTGATGCCAAGATTGCCGAGCAGTATGAGCTAGGTACCAGCTTTGGCGTTAACGGCACGCCTGCAATTGTATTGGAAGACGGTAATATGATCCCCGGATATCAACCACCTGCCGATCTACTGCGTACCTTAGAAGCTCGCAAATAATCCATTTCGGATAAATTTATCCCATTAAAGGTGAGCTTAAGGCTCACCTTTTTGTTATCTTAGCCCCATGATTGCTTAAGAGTTTGCTCCCTTGATCCATAAGATAGTCCGTCGTCCAACCGTTGATGATAGCCATTTACCCGCTCACCTTCCGCCGTTATTAAGACAGCTTTACGCCCGCCGTGGTGTTATGCCCAACGAATGCGAACTGGTGCTCAAAGGCCTGTTAAGACCCGATACAATGAAGGGCTTAGAACAAGCAGCTAAGCTAATTGCCGATGCGATGCAGCAGGATAAGTCGATACTGATCGTCGGCGATTTTGATGCCGACGGCGCTACCTCGACCAGTGTGTGTTTGCTAGCGCTGCGGATGATGGGCGCGAGCAAGGTCGATTATCTGATCCCCAATCGTTTCGATTACGGTTATGGCCTAAGCCCTGAGATTGTCGCCGTGGCGGCATCCAAACAGGCAGAATTACTGATTACTGTTGATAACGGTATTTCCTCTATTGAGGGTGTAGCCGCCGCCAAAGCCTTTGGCATGCAGGTGGTGATAACCGACCATCACTTACCCGGCCATGAGTTACCGGCGGCCGATGCCATAGTGAATCCCAATCAGCCCGGTTGTCAGTTTGCCAGTAAATCGATTGCTGGCGTCGGGGTTGCCTTTTATCTGATGACGGCGCTTAGGGCAGAGCTGCGCGCTCGTCATTGGTATCAAGCCCGCGGTATTGCCGAGCCCAACCTCGGCACTCTGCTGGATATTGTTGCCCTTGGCACTGTGGCCGACGTGGTGTCGCTCGATGCCAACAATCGTATTCTAGTCGAGGCGGGATTGCAGCGGGTACGCAGTGGTCGATGCCGTGTGGGCATTACCGCCTTACTCGAAGTGGCCAAACGTAATCCAGCTCGCATTGTTGCCTCGGACTTTGGCTTTGCCGTAGGGCCAAGGCTTAATGCCGCCGGCAGGCTGGATGAAATGGCGCTTGGCGTTGAAACCCTGTTGTGCGAAGACATCATGTATGCAAGGCGGATGGCGGCAGAACTCGATAGCCTCAACCAAGAGCGACGTGAGCTTGAGGTCGGAATGCAGCAAGAGGCGCTGAAAAGCCTTGAATATCTAAAGCTTAATGAAGAGCAACTTCCGTGGGGTATTGCCCTCTTTCAAGAGGATTGGCACCAAGGGGTTATAGGTATTCTTGCTTCGCGGATTAAAGATAAATACCACAGACCCGTTATCGCCTTTGCCGACGCGGGTAATGGTGAAATTAAAGGCTCGGCGCGTTCTATCAAAGGCTTGCATATGCGCGATCTGCTGGAGTTGGTTAACTCTCGCCATCCTGGGCTTATCAGCAAATTTGGCGGTCATGCAATGGCGGCGGGCTTAACTTTAAAGTCTGGTGGCTTCGCAACCTTTGCTAAAGCCTATGATGATGCGGTGCGTGAACTGTTAAAGCCTGAGCAGCTCACGGGTGAGCTTTGGTCCGATGGCGAATTAACTCCGACGGAACTTACCCTCGAAATCGCCCAGTTACTGCGTAATGCGGGACCTTGGGGTCAGTCCTTCGAGGAGCCATTATTCGATGGTTATTTTAAGATTATCCAGCAGCGGATTGTGGGGGAGCGCCACCTTAAATTAGTGCTTGAAACCCCATGCAGTACCGTGATGTTAGATGCGATTGCCTTTAATGTGGATTTACACACTTGGCCCGATGCGACGATTCAACATGCGCGCATCGTTTATAAGCTGGATGTGAACGAATATCGCGGTAATTTCACCCTGCAGTTGATGGTCGAGCAAATCGAGCCAATGTAGTCAGTGATTGCGTGGAAGTAAGATGAAAAGGAGTTCAGTTGAAGCCGTTATCGGATAAAAAAATTCGTCAGTTACTCAAGCGTTTTGCCTGGATATATGCGGCATGTTTGAGTATTCCCTTTCTGTCAGCACTTTTGACAACCAAGGAACAGGGCCAAATGCTGATTATCGGCATTTGGCCTGCCGCTTCACTGCTTTACTTTTTGGCTTATCGTCATCTCGCCCATTTATTTAAATATGAAATCAATCGCCACTTGGCATTTACTAACCATGGCGGTGGCACTCTGGCGGGAGCCTTGTATTCATTAGCTAAATTAGTGTTATTTGCCATGGCTTTCATGTTATTGGTAAGCGTCAACAACAGCTAAATCGAGGCGAGTGATGGAATACCGGGTCAGCACAGCGCAAACGGAAATGGATTTTGAGCTTATCCATGGTTTTATTTCCAACAGTTATTGGGCGCAGGGTATGCCGCCAGAACTCTTGCGAAAGGCGCTTAGTAACAGTTTATGTTTTGGGGTGTTTGATAAGGATAATCAGCAGCTTGCCTTTGCGCGACTGATTACCGATAAAGCCACCTTTGCCTACCTTGCCGATGTGTTTGTCCTCGAATCTCACCGCGGCTTAGGTTTAAGTAAGATGATGATGGCAGCAATTATGGAACATCCTGATCTACAAGGATTAAGACGCATAATGCTCGCTACCCGCGATGCCCATGGACTCTATGCGCAATTTGGTTTTAAAGCGGTCGATACACCAGAAACCCTAATGCAAATAAGGCTTGAGAACCCATACCCAGATTTATCCAGTAAATAGGCATGGTACTCAATAAATGATTTCCTAGGGGATGTGACGAAGTGGAATGTCCATTTGATAAGTATGGGTGAATCAAGGTGAAAGGATTAAGAGCTTTTATAAGGGTTGCTTATTTATCATTCTTGTATGTCATTTACCTGACTTTAGGGGGCATTCTTTTTGCGCTGCTTCGAACTGTGATGAGTGAGTTTGGAAATTTCACTGAGTTCATTCATATTTTTCTCACTATGACTATCGTAATAGTGATTCCTTTTTGCTTATTCGGTTTGGTTTTAGACTTCTTTAGGATCAGAGCATATTGTGTTTTGGTTCGGAGGTTAAAGATGAAATACAGTTATTTCTTATCTCTGGACACTAAAGAGCAAGAAGCATTAGCGCGTTCTTTGTGAAGAGTGTTATTTCTCTAAGACAGCAAAAAGCCAGCATCAGCTGGCTTTTTAGTGAGGGGATTAATCGTTAACGATTAAGCCGCTTTAGTCGCTGTGGTTTCGGTACTGTCATCGCTATGGCGAATTAAGTAATCAAATGCACCTAGTGAGGCATTGGCACCGCTACCCATGGCGATGATGATTTGCTTGTAAGGTGAGTTCGTCACGTCACCGGCGGCAAATACGCCCGGTACTGAGGTTTGGCCGCGCTCATCGACGATGATTTCGCCGCGAGGAGTCAAATCCACAGTGCCTTTTAACCATTCGGCATTGGGCACTAAACCGATTTGTACGAAGATACCAGCCAACGCGATATGGTGGCTTTCACCTGTTGCACGGTCGGTATAGTTCAAGCCGTTAACACGCGTACCATCACCAGTCACTTCAGTGGTCATCGCCTGAGTAATGATTTTGATGTTACCCATAGAGGCCGCTTTACGTTGCAGCACATCATCGGCGCGCAGTTTGCTATCAAACTCGAGTACTGTGACGTGTTCAACTATGTTCGCTAAGTCGATTGCCGCTTCGATACCTGAGTTACCGCCACCGATTACCGCTACACGTTTACCTTTAAATAATGGACCGTCGCAGTGTGGGCAGTATGCAACGCCTTTACCACGGTATTCTTTCTCGCCAGGGACGTTCATTTCGCGCCAGCGAGCACCGGTTGCCAGTAGTATGGTACGGCTGCGCAGTGTAGCGCCGCTTGCCAGTTCGAGTTCGAACAAGCCATCGCTTGCCAGTTTAACGGCTTTTTGGTTATCCATGATATCGACTTCATAGTCACGTACATGGGCTTCAAGGTTTGCCACCAATTTTGGACCTTCAGTTGCTTTTACCGAAATAAAGTTTTCGATACCAACAGTTTCGGCGACTTGGCCACCGAATTTATCGGCCACCACACCAGTGCGCAGACCTTTACGGGCGGCATAAATCGCTGCCGCAGCACCAGCTGGGCCACCACCGGCGACTAAGACTTCGTATGGGGCTTTTGGGCTGAGTTCTTCGGCTTTACGGCTGGCCGCGCCAGTATCGAGTTTATTTAAGATCTCACCAATGCTGATGCGACCCGCGGCAAAGACTTCACCGTTCAAGTACACAGACGGTACGGCCATGATATTACGGCTGGCAACTTCATCTTGGAACAGGGCACCGTCGATCATCACGTTGGTGATGTTCGGGTTAATCGCCGCCATCATATTCAGCGCCTGAATCACATCAGGGCAGTTTTGGCAGGTGAGTGACACATAGGTTTCAAACTCATATTTGCCTGGCAGATTACGGATCTGCTCAATGACTTCGTCGCTGAGTTTGATAGGGTGTCCACCCGTGTGCAGCAGAGCTAACACGAGTGAGGTAAATTCGTGACCCATAGGCAGACCAGCAAAGCTAATCTGAGTATTGAGTTCTGGGTTAACCACTGTCATCGCTGGCGTGCGGGGGCCTTGAGCTTCTTTGAGGCTCACTAATGTTGAAAGGCTAACGATGTCATTGGCTAAGCTTTTTAATTCTTGAGACTTTCTGCTTTCATCTGCTGACACGACAAGTTCAACTGGTCTCTTGAGGTTTTGCAGATAGGTTTGCAGTTGATTTTTTAAATTCGCATCTAACATGATGACTCCAAAATCAGTATAAAAAATTGAAAAGAGAGAAAAACGCGAGGGTGCCAACCTAGAACCTTGCAGGGGGCGGTTATCTCTTCCTATTTGGCACCGCAGTTGCGTTGGCTGCATTTACTCACCCCAATCACTTAGATACTAAGCTCATGGGGATGCGTGCAATTGCCGTCTTACTGCGCTGCCAACTAGCTTGAGATACTAGGTTGGCGGGGTTGACCTTTAGGCTAGATTAGATTTTGCCTACTAGGTCTAAAGATGGTGCTAAGGTTTCGTCACCTGGTTGCCATTTAGCTGGGCAAACTTCGCCATCGTGAGTTGCAACGTACTGAGCGGCTTGGATCTTACGAACCAGTTCAGACGCGCTACGGCCGATGCCTAGGTCATGGATTTCAGCAACTTTCACTTGGCCTTCAGGGTTGATAACGAAAGTACCACGCAGTGCTAAACCTTCTTCTTCGATCATCACACCGAAGTTACGGCTGATTACGCCAGTAGGGTCAGCCAGCATTGGGAAGTTGATCTTCTTGATGGTGTCAGAAGTATCGTGCCATGCTTTGTGAGTGAAGTGAGTGTCAGTCGATACTGAGTAAACTTCAACGCCCATAGATTGTAACTTAGCGTAGTGATCCGCCATGTCGCCTAATTCAGTTGGGCAAACGAAAGTGAAGTCTGCTGGATAGAAGAATACAACTGACCATTTACCTAACAGATCTTGTTCAGTTACAGGAACGAACTCACCATTGTGGTAAGCAGTGGCTTTGAATGGTTTGATTGTGCTGTTGATAATTGACTGAGTCATTTTATGCTTCCATTTAGTTGATTATGGTGAATTAAGTACGAGTCACTTAACTTGTGTCCCGTTGATGTGAAGCATATTACCCAGTCCAGAATGATAAATATAACGCATAAAAACTATCATCCTAATCGATTTTGTCGAATTTGAAAGATTTGAGAGAGTGGGTTAATCGATTTTGCAGTACTGGCGCGTGTTAGCGGCTAATTGATTGTTTACTTTGGTTAAGTAGACATAAGAAAGGCAATAAAAAAGGGATATCGACGATATCCCTTCAAACATCAAAACGATTACAACAAGCTACTGAGGTTCTAGGTTCTAGGTTCTAGGTTCTAGGTTCTAGGTTCTAGGTTCTAGGTTCTAGGTTCTAGGTTCTAGGTTCTAGTTTTGCGCCTTAGGCTGAGTTAACCAAGTGCTGAGTAGGCGCACACCATAGCCAGTGGCGCCAGCTGGCACCACGGCAGTATCGGTGGCGGTTAAGGCATTGCCAGCGATATCGAGGTGAGCCCAAGGTTGCTCACCCGCAAAGTGTTTGAGGAACATGGCGGCAGATGATGCTCCCGCGCTGCCTTCTTTACCGGTATTCTTCAAATCGGCGATGGTGGATTTCAGCTCATCGTCGTAGGCTTGATCTAACGGCAAGCGCCAAACTTTTTCTCCCACCTGTTGACCCGCAAAGGTGAGCTGCTGCACTAGCGGCTCTGAATCGGTAAATAATCCCGCATACACACTACCCAGCGCGCCCACTTTCGAGCCTGTGAGGGTCGCCACATCGACGATAATCGAAGGACGATAGTTCTCACGGGCATACCAAAGACCGTCGGCTAACACTAAGCGGCCTTCTGCATCGGTGTTGAGCACTTCAACCGTGAGGCCTTGGGCGGTTTTAATCACATCGCCTGGGATCATTGCATGTCCCGATACCATGTTTTCCGCCATCGGCATAATCGCAACTAGGTTTACCGGCGCCTTTTGAATAGCCATGGCCTTGACTGTGCCGAGCACGGTCGCTGCGCCCGCCATATCGGACTTCATTCGCGCGATAGAGGTGCCTGTGGCCTTGATATTGTAGCCGCCAGAGTCGAAGGTAATGCCTTTACCCACCAGAGCAATAGGGGCTTCTTTGCTGCCGGGCCAATGGGCGACAACCAGCTTAGGTGGACGCTCACTGCCTTTACCTACCGCGGCTAACGCACCTAGGTTTAAACGTTCAATATCTTTGGCTTCGAGCACTGTGACTTTTACGCCGAGGGACTTAAGTTTACGCGCCTCGTTGGCGAAGCTTTCGGGATACATAATGCCTGCTGGCGCATTGGTGAGGTCCCGCGCTAAAAACACACCCGCTTCAATAGCTTGCAGATTCTTATGGTGTTTTTGGTTTAGGCTTAAGTCATCAACCCCGATTTGATAGTTCTTCTCAGCGCGATTGCTGGCTTTAAATTGAGTGTAGCGGTAGCTGCGCAGCTCAATGCCATGGGCTAATTCGGAGCCAAACAGCGGCGCGTTACTTAAGCCTTGGGTTAGCACACGCACAGTGGCTTGAGGCACGGTTTCAAGCTTGGCGGCAATATTGCCCCCTAAGATGTTGATTTCACCGGGTGTTAAGGTCTTAGCATCACCAATTCCAACTAATAAAACCCGCTTAGCATCGATTTCGCTCGGGACTAGGATTTCTAAGATTTCACCGCGTTTACCCGAAAAACTGTTGTCGGCGACCGCAAGGTTGAGTTGGTCTTGAGTCGATTGGGGTAAAAAATCGAGACTATAGGTTGTCGAATCAGCGCTTTGGAACAGCACTAATGTGTCGGAATTGAGTGAGTTACGAGTGTCAAAACTAAAGGTTTCGGCGTTAGCATTGAGAGAGTTAAGGCACGCCAGCGCCATAACGCTTAACAAAAATTTATTCTTATTTTTCATGGTGACAACTCAAATCGGTAGAGAGTGAGAAGCATAGCAAAGCTGAGTCTTAGGGTTAACTAATTTAAGTCATTTGACTGAGATTAATCTTAATTCCAAGGGCCAAAGCGTGTCAGTGAACGCTCAAGGGCAAAATCCAGTTGCTGTGACAGGGTTTGCGCCTGACTCTTTAGTGCCGACGCGCCCAAAGATTGCGGTGTTTGGCTGGCAAAAATCACCCAATTGCCACCGCTGGTGAGGCAGGCATGCACGTGGGCAAAATGGCGTTGCAGATCGGCGAGTAACTCGCGATTTTGGCTGTGTTCCTTCCAGCAGTTCAACACTAAATAGCCATTGGGTTTAATGAGTTGTGTGCATTGCTCAAGGAAGATAGGCGAGAGTTGCCCCGTATCGACCCCTTTGGCACTGTAGATATCAGCAAAAATCACATCGACCTTTTTATGCTCAGCCGATGCCATAAAGGCGACGGCATCTTGGTTGATTAGATTAAGCTTTTTGCCAATCGGTAATTGAAAGTAACGCTTGGCAAGTTCAATCACGGCCGGGCGAAGTTCAACTGCGGTAAGTTTAATTGCGGCATCGAAGCGGCGCAGGGCATGTATGAGGGCGCCGCCGCCAAGGCCGAGTACGATGGCGCTTTTGGGTTGGCAAAATAACAACACCAGTAGCATGCCTTGCACATAGGTATGTTGTGGGATGTGCGGGGCGGTTTTAAGAATTTTGCTCTGCTCATCGTTGTCGCCAAAGGACAGCACGCGGGTATCACCATAGTCGAGCACGCGGATTGGCCCTAGGGCATCTTGGGTTTCGTGTAGCAAAGTGGCGTCGGCCATGACTTATTACTCTATTTGCGTTGGGCTGATCTGGGACTCTATAACTGCTGGTGCAAAAAAGTTAGAATTCAGCTGGTTTCGTTTTTTAAGTGGCTATTATGACAAATCAAATCCTGCTTGCCTGTATTTATCTTGCGGTGTTTATCTTTTTGCAGCGTGCTTTAACCCAATGGGTGAAAAAACTCTCACTAATGAAGCAGGTGAGTGCGGCGCGTACCAGCCTTGTTACTCGGTTTATTTCCTATGTGATGTTTTTTATCACTCTGTCTTTGATGGCGGTGTCCCTCGGCTTGGGTTATCAGGACGTGTCGCTGTTTGTCTCATCTGCGTTTGCGGTGATGGGCGTCGCTTTAGTCGCTCAATGGTCGATACTAAGTAATTTAACCGCAGGCGTGCTGATTTTCTTTGTGTTTCCGTATCGGATTGGTGAGCGTATTCGGGTAGTAGATAAGGATGAAGATATTAGTGGCGTGATTATCGAAATCGCGCTGTTTCATGTACTTATCCTTAGGGACAATGGCGATACCATCACCTATCCCAACAATTTGATGCTGCAAAAGGCTGTGTTGAAGCTGGCGGATCAGGCGCCCCTCGCCGAGCGCCAAGCGTTGCTGGATGGCAAAAAGAAACTCGACCTAGAGTAACTATTCTCCTTTATGTGCGCCGCAGCAGTACATTTATTAGCAAACTGTTGTCGGCGCCTCATGAACTGATTAGATTTATTATCTTCCCGTGAGCTTTACTTGCTTGAAGTGTTTTTCATAACAAAATCAGCGTATTTGCTTACATCCATTCCCTTTTCTTTACCTTGGTTTGTGTCACGTCGCACGGTTTAGCTCAGTCTAGTACTTAGAATTCGTGTTTTTGTTTTTACCAAGGGAACGAATCGAATGAAATCTAAACTCTTAGCCGTGACGATTAGCGCGCTGTTAACCACACAACTAACAGGTTGTATGGGACAAATGGGTCTGAGCCAAATGGTGACTAAGGGCAACTTAAGCGCGGTAGATAACCGTTATGGCCGTGCGGGCTTATTTATTCTGTTAAGTCCTGTGTATGGTTTGGCGGCAACGGGCGATCTCTTTATCGTTAACACTATTGAGTTTTGGACGGGTAAGAACCCGATCACCGATAAATCCCCTGCGGTCGTTGATATGCCTGTGGACTCGATTTTTAAGGTGAATCCCCATGTGAGTGATGAGCTGAAATCGGCGCCCGTTAAACTGACTCAGGCACAAATTGCCTATCCCGATGAGCACACTGTGACTATGACCTTAGCCTACGAAGATGGCAGCTCTCAGTTACTGTCGGGCCGTAAATCGGGGGATGATGTGGACTTCTTCCTCGACGAGACTTTTATTGCCCGCGTGAGCAACCAAGAGCTGGTGGCCTATAGCCAAAGCCGTTTAAGAGATTTTTAAATCAACTACTTAAGTTGCTTGAATATGATGTGTGTATTACCACTGTATAATGCCATGGCAGCTTAAGATTGAGATTGGTGCGAAAGAAATGAAGGGCTTAAAGAGTTAAGCCCTTCATTTTTTCATCTTTAGGTGCGCAATATTATTGATAGTTACCTTTAGAGAAGGTGTGTACGCTAAAATTTTTAACTTGTTATCGCTCAATAATTTGAGTGACATCATCTTGTTTTATCATCACTTCTCGTCCATCTTCATCATAATAAAGATACATCCCCGTGGTTTTATCCAGTTTAGGCTTGCTATCGGAGGTGATCATTTTGCCATCCTTAGTACTCATAATGTACTGTGAGCTGCAACCAACGAGTCCCAGTAAACAAGCTAGAAGTAATATGGTTTTGTTCATCTTTTCTTCCCTAGTCTTCATTCTCACCGCGAGAATGCCTAATTAAGCCTAGTTGAAGCCTAATCTTTTCGACAGGGCAGCCAGATTTTTTCTATCGCTGAAGATTAAAGTTGCGATGTTCAGAACCTTATGTTTTCAACAGAACTTAGTATAGATGATGTTAACTATCTGAGGACTCTGCTAAAAAATGCGATTGCTTGCTGATACATTTGCAGCGCCAGTGCGGGATCGTAGCGCTCACCTTCATCACGCATAAAGGCATGCTGAGCATTAACCTCTAACCAACTGAAACTGCGGTTTTTAGCCATCAATTGTTGGTGGATCAATACCCGACCTTCGGGCGATACATGGGGATCTTGCTTGCCAAACACTAACACTAATTCCCCTTGAATATCGCCGCTGCGACTCAGTGAATCATTGCCGTAGGCGCAGGGCAGGGTATTGGAATGAATGTCGGTCGGATATAGGCAAAAGGCGCCTAAAATCTCGGGATTGAGTGCAGCGCGGTAGGCTAAGTGGCCGCCAATACACACGCCCATACTGCCGACCTTACCCGTGCAATAACTCTGCTGACGGGCAAAATCGATAAGGGCTTGGGTGTCGCTGTCGTGTTGCTCTAAGGGTTTGGCAAATTTATCGGCATTGCCTTTATCTTTACCCGCATCATCATAGGCTAGTACAGTGCCTATCGGATTTAGCTCATGGAAGACTTCTGGCACTAACACCACAAAACCATGGCCTGCGAGGATAGTCGCGGTGCGGGCAATGGGCGCGGTTTGCTGAAAAATCTCAGAATAGAAGAGGATACAAGGGAATTGCCCTGGGGCATCTGGGCGATAGACATAAGTGCGCATCGGCCCTGTGGGCGTGTTGATATCCTGAGTTTGCTGAGTCACTAACATATTTAGTTTCCTCTGTGAGGCTTCAATGTTGAAGCCTCACTTTAGCAGTCAGGTATGGTTCTGTCAGTTAAAACAGTTCGTTACCAGAGCGCTCACCCGCGAGTACCGCTTTGACATTGCTCAGGGTTGTGTGGGCAATCGCGCCCAGCGCTTCTTCGGTGAGGAAGGCTTGGTGACCGGTAAAAATCACGTTGTGGCAGGCGGATAAGCGACGGAACACATCGTCTTGAATGATTTGGTTCGACTTGTCCTCGAAAAACAATTCTTTTTCGTTTTCATACACATCAAGCCCTAAGGAGCCAATCTGGCCAAGCTTTAAGGCTTCCATCGCATCGAAGGCGTTGAGCAGACCGCCGCGGCTGGTGTTGATCACCATGACGCCGGGTTTCATCTTGGCAAAGCTTTCTTTATTCAGCAGATGGTGGTTATCGGCGGTTAATGGGCAATGCAGGCTGATAATATCGCTGTTGGCATAAATGGTATCCAGATCCTGATATTCCACATTGAGCGCTTCTACTGCAGGATTTGGGTAGGGGTCAAAGGCAATCACTTTACAGCCAAAACCGAGCAATACCTTAATTGTGGCGACCCCAATCTTACCTGTGCCTATTACGCCGACAGTTTTGCCAAACATATTAAACCCGACCAAGCCTTCGAGGGAGAAGTTCGCATCACGGGTGCGCTGGTAGGCTTTATGGATTTTACGGTTTAAGGTCAGCATTAAGGCGACAGTATGCTCGGCCACAGATTCGGGGGAATAAGCGGGTACGTTGACCACTTGCATGCCTAGGCGTTTGGCGGCGACTAAGTCGACATTGTTAAAACCCGCGCAGCGCATGGCAATGATTTTCGTGCCACCTTTGGCAAGCTCGACCAACACTTCTTCACAGAGGGAGTCGTTAACAAAGGCGCACACCACCTCAAAACCTTCGGCAAGCTTAACGGTTTGCATGCAGAGGCGATAATCGAAATACTCAATTTGCGCACCAAATGCGGCATTTGTACGGTTAAAATGCTGCATGTCATAGTGTTTTGCGCTAAAAAATCCAATTCTCATTTCAATCACCTAAAGGTTACATTGTTACTGGCACTGAGTGTATGTGACTCGGCGACGTTTGTCCTCTGGTGATGAATTTACCCCGTAAAAAGAGTGAGCTTTGTCATCAATTGCACAAAAAATCATAAAAAAAGCGAGCCCCTGACGGCTCGCTTGTACTGATAAGCTTGAAGATTCAAGCTGGGCTCAAATGGGTCGTGCTATGTGAGCCTTAGGTTAGTCCCTTAACCTAGAAACGTTTGATACTAGTGATCTTTCGCGTATTTCGCGGCAGATGCACCCGCGATACGGCCGTAGGTCACGATATCAGAGATGGCGTTACCACCTAAACGGTTAGCACCGTGAACACCACCAGTCACTTCACCTGCAGCGTATAAACCGCTGATAGGTTTACCGGTTTTTTCACTCTTCACTTCGGCTTGAGTATCGATAACGATACCACCCATAGTGTGGTGAACCGCTGGTGCGATTTCTAAGGCATAGAAAGGCGCAGTGGCGATTTCACGTGGCAGGTTTGGACGCTCGAATTGCGTGTCTTTACCTGATTTCACAAAACCGTTGTAAGAAGTGACGGTTTTCGCCAGTTCAGCGGCAGGCACATCGAGTTGTTTCGCTAAATCTTCGATGGTTTTGCCTTCTTTAACGATGTTCAAGTGAACATAGCCTTCGATGGCTTTTAAGCTCTTACGGATAGAGTCATCGAATACGAGGTAAGCGCTTTCGCCTTTCTGTTGGAGAATCGCTGCAGACGCTTTATCACGGGTCGTGATTTCGTTCATGAAGCGGTTACCGTCACGGTTAACCACGATAGCACCGTTACCACGTACCGCTTCGGTGATCATCACACCACCGGCTGGTGAGTAAGTTGGGTGAGCTTGGATGTATTCTAAGTCACGAGTTGCTGCGCCCGCTTGCAGCGCAACGTCTAAGCCGTCACCGGTTGCACCTGGGTGGTTAGTCGCTTTAAAGCCTTTTAACTTAGGATCGTACTTAGCAACGCGGTCGTTGTTTTTCGCAAAACCACCGGCAGCAATCACGACGGCATCGGCCTTGATCACATAGTAGCCAGTGTATTCACCTTTCACTAAAACACCGGTCACTTTGCCGCTTGCATCTTCAAGGATGCGGACAACACGGCTGTTTAAACGAATGTCAGTACCACGTTTAACGGCGTTGTCCCACAGCACTTGAGCAACGTGTGCACCCACACCCGCACCACCGGTTGGACGGTGACTACGGTTCACGCTTGCGCCACCCATACGGCCCACGTCAGTCATGTCGGCACCCATAGAGGTTAACCAATCGATAGAGTCTGAAGAGTTGTTGGCCAGGACTTTCACTAATTCAGGATCGTTAATGTTACGACCACCTTTCATGGTGTCGTCGATCATGATTTGTTTCTTATCTTGGATACCTAACTTAGCTTGTGGCTTAGTTTCTGCGGCGTTCATACCACCAGCAGCCAGTTTAGTGTTACCACCTGGGATATGTTCTTTTTCTAACAGGATCACTTTTGCGCCAGCGTCACGGGCTGAAACGGCGGCAGCAAGACCTGCACCACCCGAACCGATAACTACGACGTCTGTGGTTTCTTTCACGCCAGCGGCAATGGCTTTATCTTGAGCCGCTTTGTCTGCATCAACAGGCACAAACTTACGTTCCCACTTGCCGCCAAATGGCATATCGAAGCCGAAGCTGTGGCAAGCGTCACAGTAAGTCACTGATTTTTCGTGGCCTTTGTGGCAGCTGGTACAAGCGATTTCACCGATTAAGTGAGATTTGTGCGGAGAAACTTTATCTTTTGGCGTTGCAGCAGCCAGTTCTTTTAAATCACCGTGGCAGCTAACGCATTGGGCATTTTCATGGGTCAGGTTGTCGTTAGTCACGCCACCTTTGTCTGATACGTGGCAGCTATCGCAGCCACCCATTTCACCGTGAAAATCGGCTAGTACTTCTGGTGCGGCATAGGCTGTGCCTGCCATTGCACCAGAGATCAGCATGGCTAGTGCTGTTTTTTGAATCTTTCTTGTGAACATAATCGTTCCTCCGCCGTACATTTCATCTACTTAATAAGGGTTATTCATCATGGCGTGATATTTATATTTTACGTGGCTCACGCGCTTTTAGAGTATTCTCCATGAACAAAGTTACCACTATCTAAAGAGGTATATGCGTACTTAGGTCACATAACGATTGTTGCAAAAGGAATTACATATTTGAAATGTGCAACATGGCTGAAAATATTAACGAAATTGAAGTTAATCACTCAGTGAATACGGTATAACTTGCGTGAGTTAACATATTTTGATGGGCTAAATTATCATTGCTGAATTGATGTGAGAAAATAAAGTCTTGTACGGTGGATTTATTTTAACTTTATAATTTTTATGATTTATTTTTTGATTTGATTATTTAGTTTAAATATTCGAATATTTATCCTGTGAGTATTCAGTAAATAATTAAATCTCACCAGTGTTTTTTGAGAAAATAACATGTATTTTTTCAAAAATGTTACTTGAGTGGTGCTAAGGGGTTAAATCTATGGCAAGGCAGCAGATGTCTGAAAGACGTTTTTGGGTACAGCGGCTGAGTAAAACAACCCTAAGAGCCTTACATATATTGGGTATTGCCGGAGCGGGCGGTGGAATATTATTGAGCGTTGATAAATCCCTCTGGTTGAATTATTGGTATCTGGCGATGGGGACCGGCAGCATATTGATGTTGTGGGAAATTATTCGAGATTGGCGTTGGTTAATTCAACTGAAAGGCGTGTTAACTCTTGGGAAATTAGGGCTACTTTGCCTGTTTGTGCCGCTTGCCAACTACAAGCCTGAACTGTTTATCTTAGTGTTATTTTTATCTGTGATAGTATCCCATGGCCCATCGGGGCTGAGGCACTACTCGATAGTGCATCGCAAACAGATAGACACTAAAAAAGAGATAAAGGGATGACACACGCTACACTCAGCACGGCCTCGAGCTTAATTACCCAGTTTTCATGGCCTGAGCTTACAGGGCTTAAGGTATTGGATTTAGCCTGCGGTTCGGGCCGAAATGGTCTGTGGTTTCTCTCCCAAGGTTGTGAAGTGACCTTTATCGACCAGGATTTGAGTGCCTTGGCTAAGCTGACACACGACAAAGCACATCAATGGCAGTGGAATTTAGAAGACGGCAGCGCGCCTCAGTTACCCCAAGAGTCCTTTGATATTGTATTAGTCTTTAATTACTTACATCGACCACTGTTCCCGCAAATCGCTGCGAGCCTAAAGTCCGGCGGACTGATTGTGTATGAGACCTTTACTTGGCAACAGGCGCAAATTGGTCGACCTCGCAACCCCGATTTTTTACTCACAGAGAACGAACTGCAATCCGTATTTGCTAACTGGCAACCTTTGCATTACTTTGAAGGTCGGTTAAGCGATGCTGCTGGTACTGAAAGTGCCAAGGCGCAGCTGATCGCACGAAAACCCTAGACGTCACCCCAACGCGGGGCGACTGACCGTATCAGTATTGAAGAAGTGTAAGAGGCCAAGGATGTTCCCGTATCCAGAGCAGTATCGTGTTGCCACGCCACCTTTAACCACGGCGCTGATGGTGGCTTGGGCGCTGTTGAGTCACAGCCTATTAGCCGATACCAGCCCTTTTGCCTTGTATCCGTTATTTATGTTGTTCCCTGTGGTAATTGGCCTGCATCTGTATTTGATTTGGCTGGCCAAGGGAATGAGTCGGTTGGATCAATGCTTTTACGCCTTAGTGCATATTCCACTCGCGTTTGTGGTGTGGACATTCACCATTATGCATGTCAATGGTAATGCCTTTTCTTAGGGCAGAGCCTGTAGAGCCTTAGGTTAGCCCGTTCAAATGGCTTAACTTCATTAGAATACCTTAAATAAAAAAAGCGCCCCGATGTTCGGGGCGCTTTTTATCAATCTCTTGCGGGTGGGTTAGGCCGTAGTGTTGATATTGTGGCCAGTATTTCCCACGGGTTGAGGTGTGGCTGCGTTAATTAAATCAACGGCAATTTGACCTTCCGCCTTTTGCTGCTCTTTGGCTAACTGCGCCACTTTAACGCCAACGGCACCATTTTCTAAGTTAGGCGTGATAGCTTGGGTGTTCAGTGAAATAGACATAACTAACCTCAATTGTAAGCTGAGTCTTTGTATCGGCAAGCTCAGGTTTTACTTTAGTCCTTTATCCTAAGTTTGCCAATCCAAAACCCTGCTATTGCTTATACCGCTTTATTCGCTTTTGCCGTGAGTAACTTACGACTGAGTACTATGATGGCGGTTAAGCCCAGTGAGCCAAGAATTAATCCCAGTGCCAGCCCAACACTCTGCAGCGCGGTGGGATCTAATACTAGCGCGACACCCATACCAAACATCATCACACCGGACATCAGCTTGAGTGCTTGACCCTCTTTTTCGGTCAGTTTGCGTTTACCTAAGGTAGCGCTAAACACGATCACAATAATCGCGAGAGGGATGACATAGACAATATTGTATAAAACCAAATACATATAGCGCTCAATGTCCGGCAGATTATGCATGGATAGCACGCTGGTATAAATCATCGGGAAGCCCGCAGTACAGAGCAGCTCGTAGGCATTAGCTAAAATGGCCAGCACGGTTGAGCCGACAATCAGCGCGCCTAGGCTGCTGGAGTTCGACAGTTTGCCCATGCGTTTGATAAGGCTAGTGCGGTTTTCCGCCGACATCGACAGGGTGACATCACCTTTTGTGAAGAAGTAATCCTTCACGTTTATCGTGCCTGCGATCAAGGCTAGTATCCCCGCGGCTAGAATGATCATCCCGCCATCACTGCCTGCGCCTAACAGCTGGAAGATGTTTAGCCAGGCCGTCATAAACAGGAAGTAAATAAAGCCTGAGAAGAACACGAAGATACCGCCGACCAACAGCATACGGCTGCGGCTCTTAGCGTTAACCATAATCGACAGTAAAAACAGCAGCACGAAGAAGGCGCAGGGGTTAAAGGCATCGACGCCCGCCAGCACTAAAGTCAGCAGGGGAAGTGACATGCTTTCGGGTGTGACTACACCCACAAGTGGTAACTCAACGGGTTGCACTTCGGCTTGGTCAGCACTTGCAAGGCTGGTGGCATCACAGGTGCCTTCGCCTGAGTCGGTTCCACAGGTGCCAAATAGGGGCTCACTATTGGTCGGTGCGACGGCAGGCGTTCCTGTGGTTGGCATATCCGCTTCACTTAGCTGACCGCCAAGGGATAAGTAACAGTTCTTCAAGCGATTCACTAAAAACTCACCTGTCACTGCCTCGCTGGAATAACCGACAATGGCCTTCTCGCAGCTGGCCATATAAGGCACAGAACGGGCTTCGGTAGTGGTTTTAGCCGCGATACCTTGCCAAATGTCCTGCACGCCAGGAGCCGAAACCATATGGGATTCGAGTTCTATCCAAGGGTATTTCTGCGGCAGCGACTCGATAAAGGGATGGGCCTCGGCGCAGTGTGGGCAGGTTTTCGACCAAAAGAAGTAGAGCTTGATCTTCAGATCACCTTGGGCGTTCACATAATGCCAAGTTTGGTCAGTATTATTGGATTCTTCGGCCCAGCTTGGTGTGCTCAGCATGGCCAATGCAAGGGTGCATAGTAGAGCTAATTTGGTTAAGTATTTAGTCATAGCGCCTCCACAATAGTGGGGTTATAGGTATTAAAACGGTTCTCTGACTACTACTCTACTGAATTCAATCCCCTTGATTAAATTAAGCATTAAGAAATGTTAGTTAACTCGCGATTAGCTGTTTTTTGGGAAGTTAGGCAGGTTTATGGGAAGGGCGATTCGCGGCAGATAACTAAAAAGCACCCTGAGGTGCTTTTTAGACGATAGTGACTGTTGTCTTATGGGCTTAGTTTAACGCCGCGCCATTAACACTCAGTTTTACATCGATATTATTACGTGTGGCATTGGAATAAGGACACACTTGATGGGCATGACGTACTAAAGCTTCAGCCTCAGCTTGAGGAAGGTCAAGATTAACCTCTAGGGCGACGGTTAAGGCGAAGCCACCCGCATCATTGGCGCCAATGCCAACCACAGCGCTGACTGGCGCTTCAGTAATGGCCACTTTGCCGATTTTGGCGACATGTAAAACCGCATTAGAGAAACAGGCCGCATAACCCGCTGCAAACAGTTGCTCTGGGTTGGTTGCTAATCCACTTCCGCCCATCGCCTTTGGATAGGCGAGTGCAACATCGAGTAAACCATCATCTGTACTGACTTGGCCTTGGCGACCGGCTCTGGCGGTAGCTCGAGTTTCATATAATGTTTTCATATTTCGTTCCTCATAGTGTTAAAGGTAATTTAGATTGCGTGCAATTCAATTGTGATAAACTATAATTCGATTTTTACCCTGAATGCAAGTATATTGTGCGCAATATATTTAAGTTTTTTGGATAGACTATGCCTAACTCAGAGTTATCATCCTTAGATAAAACGTCGGATACGGCGGAAAATACTCAAGCAGACAATGCCTTATGTTTAGAGAATCAGGTTTGCTTCTCTCTTTACAGCGCCGCCAATGCCATGGTGCGCGCCTATCGTCCTATGCTCGATAAGTTGGATTTAACCTATCCCCAGTATTTAGTCATGCTGGTGTTGTGGCAGGAGCAGGGGATCAGCGTGAAGACCCTAGGGGATAAATTGTTCCTCGATTCGGGGACGTTGACGCCCTTGTTAAAACGTTTAGAGTCGAAAGGACTGGTGAGTCGTGGACGCAGTGACCAAGATGAAAGGGTGCGGGTATTGTCTCTGACAACTGCTGGACAGGCGCTAAAACTCGAGGCGAGTGAGATCCCGCATCTGATGCGCTGTAAAATCGGTGCTGAGATAGAAGATCTTAAGGCGCTAAAAGCCATGTGTGACAAAGCCTTAAAGCAATTGCACGCCAGTATCGAATAGTGTGAAAGCCAATCTATGATAGCAAGGGAGTGGAACATGGATAAACACACCATCAAGGCGCTGGGATGGATAAAGTCGGTATGAGTTCATACGATATTGCGATTATCGGTGGTGGGATCAGCGGTGTCGGTATCGCCCAATACGCGGCAGCGGCGGGATATTCGACCCTGCTTATCGAAAAAGGCGAGATAGGCGGCCAAACCTCGGCCAATTCCAGCAAGTTGATCCACGGTGGTTTGCGATATCTTGAAAGCGGACAAGTGAACCTAGTGCGCAAATCCTTGCAGGAGCGGCGCCATTTGCTCGACTTCGCGCCTAGCTTAGTCAAGCCAGTGCCTTTTTATATTCCCGTCTATCAAGACAGTCAGCGTAACCCCTGGACGATTCGGGCGGGCTTGAGTCTATATGCGCTTCTTAGTGAATTTGATCCGCTCGGCCGCTTTGTGTCTATTCCCGCCGTACATTGGCATCGTTTTAAAGGGCTTAAACTCTCGGGGTTAAAGGCGGTATTCCAGTATTGGGATGCGCAAACCGATGATAAATTGCTGACCCAAGCGGTGGCCCGTAGTGCCGAGGCATTAGGTGCCTATGTGTATGCCGAGGCGGAGTTTTTACAGCTTAATCATTTGAATGAGCAGATTGACTTAAGCTTTCGCCATCGCGGCGAAGTGCAACATATTGAGGCTAAATTGGTGATTAATGCCGCCGGTCCTTGGGTGAATGAGGTGCTGGCAAAGGTGTCGCCTCCCTTGGCAGGCGTTGAGCTGGATTGGGTGCAGGGCGCGCATTTGCTACTGGATTTACCCGCCCCCGATGGCATCTTATATTTAGAATCTTGCTTCGATAAGCGGGTGATTTTTGTGATGCCTTGGTATGGTCAACTGCTAATTGGCACCACAGAAACCGAGCTGACATCTCTAGATACACCGCCTCATGTGACGGAGTCTGAAATAAATTACCTTTTAGGTATTTATCGGCACTACTTTCCTATGTCACCTTCGATTGATGAACTCAAAACTAAGATAGTGCAGACGTTTTGTGGCGTGAGGGTATTACCTAAACAGGCAAGCTCCGCCTTTGAGCGCCCAAGGGATACCCTAATGCAAACCTCGATTTCTCACCCGAGATTACTGAGTCTCTACGGCGGAAAACTCACAACCTTTAGGAGCACCTCGGCCGAAGTGCTTGAGTGGGTTGAACAAAAACTCGGAAAACGTACTCCCATCGCCGATGTGGATAGCCTGAGATTAAGTTAATCTGGGGCGGATAATCGGCCAAGGCTGCACTTCAAGGTGATTTTTCGGCATAAAAACGCTAAAGTGTGGCGCTTTTTGACTGGAGCCTAAATCGTGTTTGTTATGCTTCAGTTGTCATCCAAATTTCACTCGCCATCTCAATAGATAAGATAGACGGGCACTGCTGTGGGTACGATGCTGTGAGTACATTAGTACAATGTGGGTATTTTGAACGAGGCCAATGCCAATCCTGTCGCCATATTAAGCTCCCTATGGCGCAGCAACTGGCGGCCAAAACCCAAGAATTGCAGCAATTGTTAGCGCCTTTTGTCGATAACGCCGAAGTGCAGTTTTTACCTCCGGTTGTGGGTGACAGCAGCGGTTTTCGTAACAAGGCGAAAATGGTCGCCTTGGGCGCGGCCCACGCCCCTGTACTGGGGATTGTTAGCCCCAGCGGTGAGGCGGTGAGTCTGTGTGACTGCCTCTTGTATCCTGCTGATATGCAAGCCTTACTTCACCGTTTAGAGCGTTTTGTGCAGCAAGCAGGTATTCCGCCTTACCGTGTCGATAAGGCCAAGGGTGAGCTTAAATTTATCCTACTGACGCGCAGCCAAGTGCGTGGCGAGTATATGCTGCGGTTTGTGCTGCGCTCGCGGGATGCCATCGCCCGTATAGAGCGTGAATTACCGGCGCTGATGGCTGAATATCCACAAATCAGCGTCGTATCGGTAAATATTCAGCCCATTCATATGGCGATCCTTGAAGGGGATGAGGAGATTTTCTTAACTGAAAATACTCGTCTTGAAGAGCGCTTTAACAATGTGCCATTATTTATTCGCCCAAAAAGCTTTTTTCAAACGAATCCACAGGTTGCTGCAAAACTGTATCAAACCGCCCGTGAGTGGGTTGGCGAATTTGCGCCAAACTCGCTGTGGGATTTATTTTGTGGTGTGGGCGGTTTTGGTTTGCACTGTGCCTCCAAAGATATCCCATTAACTGGGATTGAAATCGAGGCTGAAGCGATTGCGTGCGCTAAGATGTCAGCGCAAATGATGGGGCTGAATAATGTGCAGTTTATGGCCCTCGACTCTACCGATTTTGCCAAGGGTGATGCGGCGCAAACAAAGCCCGATCTGATTATTGTCAATCCGCCGCGCCGCGGGATTGGTGAGTCCCTGTGTCACGCCTTAAGTGAATTTGCCCCTAGGGCGATTTTGTATTCCAGTTGTAATCCTAAAACCCTTGCTAAAGATCTCGCTCATATGCGTGGCTTTCGATTAACTAAGGTACAGTTATTCGATCTCTTTCCCCATTCGGATCATTTCGAAGTCTTAGCCATGTTGGTAAAAGATTAAGCGATCTAAATGAATGCTCTCCTGAGCAGTAGATCGCTATAGTCAATTTAGAGGTCGATAAAAAGGAATTTTGCTCATTTTACCTTTGTTTGAGTATTTTTGTGTCTTGCGGATTTAGCTTTCATTAAACGGTCTTTTTAGTGACATAATCTTGTTCACTTTATGCATCGAAGGGCAAAGTTTATGCTGCAGATATTCTTACGTTTTTTTTCACTTGGTCTGATGAGCTTTGGTGGGCCAGCGGCGCATATTGGTTATTTTCGCCAGACCTTTGTCAACGAACTCGCCTGGCTTGATGATAAACGCTATGCCAGTTTTGTAGCCTTAAGCCAATTTATGCCGGGGCCGGGATCGAGTCAGGTGGGGTTTGCCATTGGTTATCATCGTGGTGGGCTTTTAGGGGCGATAGCCGCCTTTGCTGGATTTACCTTGCCTTCCTTCGTGCTGATGTATTTACTCGCTGTGACGACTGCCGCTTGGTTAGGTAACGAGTACATGCAAGGCATAGTGCATGGTTTAAAACTGCTGGCCGTCGTGGTTGTCGCAGATGCGGTATTGGCGATGTTTAAGCAATTTTGTCAACGGCAAACGGCGCGTTTACTCATGCTCGGTAGTGCCGCTGCGATACTCATTCTGCCTTTCTTATGGACACAAATCACCTTACTGTTGCTTGCTGCCATTTTAGGTATGTCATTCCTGAGTGCGACTGAGAGCGAGTCCAGTAAAGATGAACCGATTAGGTTAAATTACCTGAGCTTAGGATTATTCATTGTCTTATTTGTGGCGAGTTTTTTTGCCTTAAATCTGGGGATTGAAGCAGGGATTTTTGGTGAGTTTTTTCGTGTCGGGAGTTTAGTCTTTGGTGGCGGCCATGTGGTGCTGCCACTGCTTGAAACCGCTGTGGGTGATACGATGAGCGGCGATCGTTTTCTCACCGGATACGCCTTTGCCCAAGCTGTGCCTGGGCCGATGTTTACCTTTGCCACCTTCCTTGGCGCTGAGATGATGCTAGACAATCCCTTTGTCGGTGCGGCCATCGCAACTGTAGCAATATTCTTACCGGGATTTTTATTGATGCTGGTGGGCTTAAAAAGTTGGCATGCTATTGCCGCAAGGCCCAAGATTGCCGGCATGCTCTCGGGCATAAATGCCTGTGTGGTGGGATTATTGGCGGCGGCGTTGTATCAACCCGTGTTTACCCAAGGCGTGTTATCCGCCGTGGATATGGCGGTGGTGTTGCTCGGTTTTGGTGCGCTAAAACTCTTTAAACCGCAGATGGTACTGCTGGTTCTTGGCTTTAGCGTATGCGGTATCGGATTGATATTACTTGGTTAAACAAAGTTATCGACATGCTAGCTGGTGCAAATTAATACAATATTTGTTAAGTCAAACCCAAAGATGTTGCACCGTTTTGGCTATACTTCAGAAATATAAAAAAATATAAGCTCGATCACCCTGGAGTAAGCAAGCATGTCGAATTTAAGCCTGCGTAATAAATTACTGCTGTTATCTTTGTTTCCCCTCATCTTGACCTTATTAGTGTTAATGACTGTTTCCTACTATGTCGAACAGGAATCTCTCGCGGAAGAGGTTGTGACCTTTAGAACAAAATTAGTGGGCGAACGTAAACAACAAATTAAAGAAGCGACCGAAATTGCCGCGGGAATTGTGCAATACCAATTGTCTTTAAAGGAGCAAGGTAATGTGAATCAAGCATTGCGAGATATTCGTTTTGGCAGTGCGGGTTACTTCTTTATGTATGATTCCCAAGGTAAAAATATATTCCATGCTTTATTACCTAATTTAGAAGGTCAAAACAAAATCGATATGACCGACCCGCGCGGCACCAAGATTATTGTTGGTTTGCTGGATGCGGCGAAACGGGGTGATGGTAACTTTTCTTACTATTATCAGAAGCCTAATACCAATGAGCAAATCGAGAAGATTAGCTACGTGATGATGGTTCCCGGGACCGACTGGATGCTAGGTACTGGGGCCTATATCGACGATATCGAAGCCGTGGTGGAGGATTACCGCCAAACCGTGACCGAACAAATGGCCGATAAATCCTTCATGATCCTGTTAATTGCCCTCGTGCTGACGGGGATCACGGCCTTTATCATTATGGTTGCAGCCCATCGTATGGTGGTGCCGATTAAAAATATGGCGGACAGCCTGAATGATATCGCCAAGGGGGAAGGGGATTTAACTAAACGCTTAAGCGTGAAGGGCGAGGATGAAATTGCTCAGTTAGGTCAAGCCTTTAACTTATTCGTCGATAAGCTACAAACCATTATTGGCGATGTGGCAAACGCCACGGCTAAGGTGAAATCCGCCGCCAATGCGATTCATGACCAAACCAAAGTGATGTCGAGCCAACTGCTGAGCCACAACAACGAGACAGACCAAGTGGTGACGGCCATTACCGAGATGTCGTCTACCGCCAGTGAAGTGGCGCAAAATACCACCCAAGTTGCCGAGGCGACCCAAGCGGCGACTGGGGATGTGGCCAATGCGCAGCGCTGCGTCGATGCCTCACTCGAAGAGATTGCAGGACTGATGGCGCAAATCAATAATGCCGCGGGCAGCATTAAGTCCCTAAGTGAGCAATCGCAAAAGATTAACAGTGTCTTGTCTGTGATTGGCGGCATCGCCGAGCAAACCAACCTGCTGGCCCTTAACGCGGCGATTGAAGCCGCCCGCGCCGGTGAGCAGGGGCGTGGCTTTGCCGTGGTGGCCGATGAAGTGCGTAATCTTGCTAGCCGGACTCAGGCAAGTACCTTAGAAATCAATGAAATGCTTTCAGAACTCCATAAGCTGGTGGCCTTGGCAGTCAAAACCATGGACGAGAGCCAGCAGAGCTGCGTGCGCTCGGTGGATTCTTCCCGCGCTATTTCGGAAAGCTTAGGCTCTGTGACATCGGCGGTGACTGCGATTAACGATATGAGTACCCAGATTGCGACGGCGGCGACCGAGCAAAGCTCTGTGACCGAAGAAATCAATCGTAACGTTTATGCCATCCAAGAGATCGTTAACGAGCTGCTGCACTCCAGTGAAGATGCGGCCAAGGTGAGTCAAACCGTGTCTCAGGAAGGGATTAACCTAGGTAAATTGGTGGGGCAGTTTAAGATTTAACTCGGCTAATTAAGCAAGTTAATTAAGTTAGCGAATAAAAACGGGAGACAGTGTCTCCCGTTTTTTATGTTCATCTTTGGGCTTAATTTTATGCTTGCTATGCAGCCCTAGGCTGGTTCACTCACCTTTACAGTTATCTTCTCAGTCACCTTTTCAGCCCTAACCGCACAGACCTTATATTCGGGAATATAAGCTACAGGGTCGAGCGCATTGATGGTGAGCTTATTGGCCGCTGCTTCCACAAAATGGAACGGCAGGAACAGCACGCCCGCTTGGGCGCGTTTAGTCACAAAGGCATCGATTTCAATCTCTCCGCGGCGGGTGGTAAGGCGAAGTTTATCGCCGTTATGGATCCCCAGTTGCTCCGCATCATAGACAGAAATCATCACCTTAGGCGCGCCGAGTAGATCCAGCCCTGGTGTTTTACGGGTGAGTGTGCCCGTGTGGAATTGCTCCAATAGCCGTCCCGTCGACAGCGTCAGCGGGTACTCGTTGCAGGGCATTTCAGCAGGCAGGCGATAACTAACGGGGGTAAATAAGCCTAAGCCTCGAGTGAATTGGTTTTGGTGCATAATCGGCGTCCCGGGATGGTTTTCATCCGGACAGGGCCATTGAATCCCTTGAGAGATTTGACCTTCGGCATTGGTACTTAATCTGTCCCAGCGAATGCCGCGATACTGCGGAGTCAGTTCGTTGATCTCGCACCAAATGGCTTCTTCGTTGGCATAATTCCAGTTAGCGCCCATGGCGTTAGCGACGGCCTGCACTATCTGCCAATCGGGCAAGGCTTCACCCGGTGAGGCGAGCGCTTGCTCGAGTCGCTGCACCCGACGCTCGGTATTGGTAAAGTGACCGCGTTTTTCTACGAATGCGGCGGCGGGCAAGACCACATGGGCAAGCTCGGCCGTTTCGGTTAAAAAGATATCCTGCACCACCAGAAACTCGATTTTGCTCAATGCATTAAGTACATGGGCTTGGTCGGGGTCGCTGAGCACGGGATTCTCACCCATCACATACAAGGCTTTAATGTTGCCCTTGGTAATATCGTGCATCATATGGGTTGCGGTGACGCCAATCTCCCCCGATAACGGCGTTTGCCAGTGGTCTTCAAAGCGCATTCTGGCATGAATATCCGTGACCTTTTGGTAACCGCTAAAATAGTTGGGCAGTGCGCCCATATCGCAGGCACCTTGGACATTGCTCTGGCCGCGAAGTGGGTTAATCCCTGCGCCTGATACACCAATATTGCCGCAAAGTAGCTGCAAATTAGAGATAGCCGTGACGTTATCGTGCCCCGTCGTATGCTGAGTGATACCCATGGCGTAGTAAACCGCGGTCTTTTGCGCCGTGCCTATGGTGCGCGCGAGGCGGGCAATGTCTTCGGCCTTTACGCCCGTGATGAGCGCTGCGTTTTCGAGGGCGTAATCCTCCTTGGCTAACTCCGCATAGAGGGCCTCAATGCCTTCGGTACGCTGGGCTATATAGGCTTTATCCTGCCAATCGTTACGAATAATTTCCGCCATAATGGCGTTGAGTAGCATTACATCCGTACCCGGTCTGTGGGCGACATACAGCTCGGCCTTTTCGGCAATGCCAACCCGCTTCGGATCGGCAACTAGCAAACGCGCGCCGTGCTGCATCACTGCCTGCTGAATTTTCGAGGCGATAATCGGATGGGCGCAGGTGGTGTCTGAGCCTAAGATAAAGATGACGTCCGAGTCCTTGATGCTCGGAATATCATTGGTCATGGCACCGCTACCAATACTCTGCTGCAAACCCGTTACCGTCGATGAGTGGCATAGGCGGGCGCAGTGATCAATATTGTTGGTGCCAAGAACACTGCGAACAAACTTTTGCAGCACAAAGTTATCTTCGTTGGTGGCCTTAGCTGAGGCGAGACTGGCGAGGGCATTGCTGCCATCTTTTTGTTTTATCTCGGTTAAGCGTTTTGCCACATAGGCGATGGCTTCGGGCCAACTGCTCGGTTGCAGCTTGCCATTTTTACGGATCAGTGGCGTAGTGAGACGTTTGTCGCTGTGAATAAAATCGAAGCCAAAACGTCCCTTAACACATAGCATGCCTTGGTTAACGACCGAGTCCTTATTGCCTTCGATATGACGAATGCGATTGGCGTTGGGGTCGATTTTAAGGTCGAGGCGACAGCCCACGCCGCAGTAAGTACAAATTGTCGAGGCGGTTTTTAACTCTGTGCTATCGCCTTGGCGTTTATCCCGCGCATCGACCAGTGCGCCCGTCGGACAAACCTGTACACAGTTACCACATTGAACACACTGGCTATCGGCCATGCTCGCACTAAAGCCGACTCTCGGCGCACGGCGCTCCATGTGTTGAGTCATTTCCTGCGGCAGTGCCTGATAGGAATCTTGGCTAAATTGGATGGCGCAGTGGCCACTCTGCTGCTGACACACATCGACGCATTTACCGCAGCTAATACAGCGATTAGCATCGAATTGAATAAAGGGCGCACTCTTATCAACACTGAAATGCCGTGCATTTTCAGTGGCTAAGCTTTTGGCCTCGACACCATAATCCGTGGCGTAATCCCTAAGCTTACAGTCAGTATTGGCCTGACAGGCGCACTCGAGGCAACGAGCCGCCTCTAGCATGGCGGCATCTACGGGAAAGCCTAACTCGACTTCACTGTAGTTCAGTAGCCGTTGCAGCGCCGTGAGTTCGGGCATCTTCAAGCGCGGCTGACGCGGCGTATGGGGATAAAGCGTTGACCCTGCTTTTGAGCTTGTTTCGGTTTGCTTAAGGGCGTTTGGAATGAGGGCGCTTGGAATGGTTTTGACCGAGTTAAACTCATGGGCATGTAAATCGCAGCTAAGGCCGATTTTTAGCATCTTATCAATAGCGATTGCCGCTTTACGGCCATCGCCAATCGCGGCTACGGCAGTCGCGGGGCCGCGGCGGGCATCGCCCATCACAAACAGTTTTTCGACTCCCGATGACATGGTTTGCTCGCAGCCTATCAGGGTGTTCCAGCGGCTCAGCGCTAGTTCGCCATGGCTGAGTTGTCCAATAGGATCCTGCATAAAACTCAGATCTGGCGCTTGGGAGACGGCGGCGATAACAGTATCGAAGGCCTCGGTAAAGGTTTCCCCTGTGTCCACGGGCGCGCGTCTGCCCGATGCATCGGCTTCGCCGAGTGCCATTTTGCTGAAGGTGACAGCTTCTACCTGTCCATTGGCATCACTATGATTTTCAATGGGATTGGTTAAGAAATGGAATTTGACGCCTTCAACCTCGGCCTCGTGCACTTCGTAGGCTTCGGCGGGCATTTCGGCGCGGGTACGGCGGTAAATTAAGGTGACATCGCAGCCTTCGCGCACGGCGGTGCGGGCGCAGTCGATGGCGGTGTTGCCGCCACCAATCACGGCGACTTTTTTGCCCAACTTCAATTGTTTGTCGAGGCAATGATCCTTAAGAAAATCCACCCCAAGGTAACAGCCCGCAAGTTCTGAGCCTTTGTAGTTCATCGGCACCGCCTTTTGGGCGCCGATGGCAAGGCACACAGCATCGAAATCGGCAACCAGCTGAGCTAAATGAATTTCATGGCCGAGGCGAGTATCTGTATGAATAGTTAACCCATTGCGGCACAGCAGCGCGATTTCTTTATCGAGAATCGCCTTAGGTAAACGGTATTCGGGGATCCCGTAGCGCAGCCAGCCGCCCGCCTTGGACATAGCTTCAAAAATCTCAACATGATGCCCTTGGTTTGACAGGTAATAACCCGCGCTTAATCCTGCTGGGCCCGCGCCAATAATGGCAATTTTTTTGCCCGTATCCGCGAGGCGTAGTGGTTGATAACTGCCGCTTTGTTCATCGTCGGCCAAGTCTAAATCGGCGGCGTGGCGCTTAAGTTGACGAATAGCAATGGGGTCATCGACGAGGCCGCGGCGGCATTCAGTCTCGCAAAATGCGGGGCAGACTCGACCAATCGACAGCGGCAGCGGCAGGGTGTCTTTAATGACTTTAATCGCTTGGGTATGGTCGCCTTGGGCAATGTGGTACAGGTAACTTTGCACATCGACGCCCGCGGGGCAGGCCTGCTGGCAGGGCGCCTCACAATCAGCAAAGTGGTCACTTAAAATCGTGCTCAGTGCGGCTTGGCGCTGTTTGGTTAAATATGCCGATTGGGTGATGACCTTCATGCCAGACTCGGCGGGCGTTTCACAGGCTTTTACGCAGCGCAGGCTGGCATCGGTGTTTTCGATTTGCACTAGGCAGAGGTTGCAGTCCTGTTTATTGGCGTTAGGCGCTGCGCCTAATTGCCGTGTCGCATCCGTTGGTTCGCACAGACTCGGAATGGCTATACCCGCCTTACGGGCCGCTTGTAATAGGGTTTCGCTCGGCTCGGCCGTGACGCTGTGATTGTCGATGTTAAGTTCTATCATCCCAAGGCCTTTTATATTTGTAGGGTGCTTGCTGCATTGGCGTAAAGCGGCAGGCTTAAGGTGGGTTTGAGTATAACTAGAGCGCTTTAGAAGACGCTTATGGGCGGGGGAAGTTTGACGCTAAATTGCCGTTGTCATCACAAACCCGTGTCAGACTGTGCGCTGATGAAGGTTTGCTGGTGGAAAGTTGTGATTTTGCTTGGTGTTTTGCATTTGATTTATCTGTATCTTGCTTAATCCTTTGAGGTTTTTAGTGATTATCACTGTTTAGCTTGCTCAAATTTATGTTTGATCTAGGCGTTAAACGGGTTATTTCATGTAAGATCACAGTCTTAACTCGGCTTTGTCTGTTAATCTGCTGGCGCCAGCGGTGCTTTTTAGGCTGATAAAATCGCCCTGAAGTGTCAACACGCCCTAGGTTTACAGCCGTTGTTAGGTTAAAATGCGCGGTTGCAAATACTGTTAATCGCCGCCTCCTTTGATGGAAAATCCATTGAAACGGCAAAAATAAAGCGAAGTTGAAAATCCATGTTTGAAGTTAATCCAGTAAAATTCAAAATAAGGAGCTTGCCGAGCGTACGCAGCTTCTTAGGGGGTATCTTTGACTACGATGCTAAGCATGAGCGTCTAGAAGAAGTCAGCCGTGAACTTGAAAGTTCTGAGGTGTGGAACGAGCCAGAACGTGCTCAAGCCCTAGGTAAAGAGCGCGCCAGCCTCGAAGCCGTTGTCAAAACTATCGATGATATGGATGCCGGTCTAGAAGACGTTGAAGGTCTGCTAGAGCTTGCCATCGAAGAAGAAGACGAAGATACCTTCAATGAAACCACCAAAGAGCTGGATTATTTAGAGAGCCGTTTGGCCGAACTCGAATTCCGCCGTATGTTCTCTGGTCAACATGATGCCTCCGATTGTTACTTAGACATTCAATCGGGCAGTGGCGGTACTGAGGCGCAAGACTGGGCCAACATGGTACTGCGTATGTACCTGCGTTGGGGCGAAGCCCACGGATTCAGCCCTGAGCTGATGGAAGTGACCGACGGTGACGTCGCCGGTATTAAGGGCGCGACCATTAAATTCACCGGTGAGTATGCTTTCGGTTGGTTACGTACCGAGACAGGCGTGCATCGTTTAGTGCGTAAATCGCCATTCGACTCATCGGGTCGTCGCCATACCTCTTTCTGCTCGGTATTCGTTTACCCAGAGATTGATGACGATATCACCATCGATATCAATCCTGCTGACTTACGTATCGATGTATACCGCGCCTCGGGTGCGGGTGGTCAGCACGTTAACCGAACCGAATCTGCGGTACGTATTACCCACTTACCGACTAACACGGTAGTGCAGTGCCAGAACGACCGTTCACAGCACAAGAACAAAGATTCGGCGATGAAACAGTTAAAAGCCAAACTGTTCGAATTAGAAATGCATAAGCAAAATGCGGAAAAACAAGCCGCCGAAGATGCCAAATCTGACATCGGTTGGGGCAGCCAGATCCGTTCTTATGTATTGGATGATTCCCGTATTAAAGACTTACGCACTAGCGTGGAGACGCGCAATACCCAAGCGGTACTCGATGGCGATCTGGACAAGTTTATCGAAGCCAGTTTGAAATCAGGGCTGTAATTAATTCAAAGGTATAGACGAGAAATAAGATGACTGAACAAGTACAAGATGAAAACAAACTGATTGCCGAGCGTCGTGCCAAGCTAGAAAGCATTCGCCCGAACTGCAGCGCTAATGCTCACCCTAATACTTTCCGTCGCACCCACAAAGCGGCTGAGTTGCAGGAAAAATACGGTCAAAACACTAAGGAAGAACTCGAAGCCTTAGGTTTTAAAACCAGCATCGCTGGCCGTATCATGGCAAAACGTGGCCCATTCCTGGTGATCCAAGACGTGTCTGGTCGTATCCAAGCTTACGCTGAAAAGGGCGTTCAAGCGGATCTGAAGGATAAATACCAAGGTCTGGATATCGGTGACATCATCGGCGTAACTGGTCAGTTGCACTTGTCTGGTAAAGGCGATCTGTACGTGAACATGGAAGAGTACCAACTGCTGACTAAAGCACTGCGTCCTCTGCCAGAAAAATTCCACGGCCTAACTGACCAAGAAACTCGTTACCGCCAACGTTATGTGGACTTAATCGTTAACGAAGAATCTCGTCAAGCCTTCGTTATGCGTTCTAAAGTGGTTGCAGCTATCCGTAACTTCATGATCAAAAAAGAGTTCATGGAAGTTGAAACCCCAATGATGCACGTGATCCCAGGCGGCGCTTCAGCCCGTCCATTTATCACTCACCACAATGCGCTGGACATGCCAATGTACCTGCGTATCGCGCCAGAGTTATACCTCAAGCGTTTAGTGGTAGGTGGTTTTGAGCGTGTGTTCGAAATCAACCGTAACTTCCGTAACGAAGGTCTGTCGCCACGCCATAACCCAGAATTCACTATGATGGAATTCTATATGGCCTATGCAGACTACAAAGATCTGATGGACTTAACCGAAGAACTGTTAAGCTCTATCGCGATTGAACTGTTAGGCAGCGCGCAAATGCCATACGGCGAGCACACCGTTGATTTCGGTGGCCCATATGCCCGTTTAAGCATGTTAGAAGCGATTCAGAAGTACAATCCTGACAACGCGACTATCCAAGCCATGACTTACGAGCAAGTGAAAGATCTTGAATTCATGCGTGAACTGGCTATCAGCCTAGGCATCAAGATCGAGAAGTTCTGGACCTGCGGTCAGCTATTAGAAGAAATCTTCGGTGAAACTGCTGAATGGCAGTTAATGCAACCGACTTTCATCACTGGCTACCCAGCGGACATTTCGCCACTGGCACGTCGTAACGATGACAATCACTTCATCACTGATCGTTTCGAGTTCTTCATCGGTGGCCGTGAAGTGGCTAACGGTTTCAGCGAGTTAAACGATGCTGAAGACCAAGACAGCCGCTTTAAGGCGCAGGTTGATGCGAAAGACGCGGGGGACGACGAAGCCATGTTCTACGATGCAGACTACATCACTGCACTGGAACACGGTTTACCACCAACAGCGGGTCAAGGTATCGGTATCGACCGTTTAGTGATGCTATTCACTAACACTCACACTATCCGTGACGTGATCCTGTTCCCAGCAATGCGCCCACAGGCCTAAGCCTTATTGGGGTTGTTGATTAAACGTCAGCCCCAACAGCGCATAAAGCAATCATAAAAAAACCAGCCTAATGGCTGGTTTTTTTATGGGTATTATTCAAGAGCCATGACTTATTGATAGGCACCGCTGGCATAATGTAGCTCATAGCTATGGCTATATATTTCGAGGATATTACCAAAGGGATCTTCCATATAGATCATGCGGTACGGCTTTTCGCCTGGATAATAATATCTCGGTTCCTTCATACGTTTCTTACCACCGGCGGCGACAATTTTTTCGGCAAGTTCTTCAAGATTGGGATCTTGCACGCAGAAATGGAATACGCCGGTTTTCCAATATTCAAAGTTGTTCTCTGGGTTCACTTGATTCGCGAATTGGAATAGCTCGACGCCAATTCGGTCGCCCGTCGATAAATGAGCAATCTTAAAAGAGCCCCAATTAGGACCAAATACGTCGGTGCACATCTCACCAATAGCCGAGTTGTCTTCAATAATTTCGGTTGGCGGCATGATCAGATACCAGCCGAGTACCTCAGTGTAAAACTTAACCGCTGCTTCGAGATCCGGGACTGAAATACCAATATGCGAAAATGTGCGTGGATAAGGTGTATTCATATTAACTCCTAGTGCGAATGTTATGTGCCCAAAAGCCGAATCATCACTGCTTCTGAGGCGATGGAGTAAGTCTATGGCGTTCTATTAACAATTAAAAATTATCAAATTTTCTTATTTTGATAATTTTTGTTTATTATTGCTGAGATGAAATTATCGATAGAGAGTGCATATGCTGAATCAACAGTGGCTGCAGACCTTCGTGACCTTGATTGAGGTTGGGCACTTTACTCTGACGGCTAAAAAGCTGTTTATGACTCAACCTGGCGTTAGCCAACATATTAAAAAGTTGGAAGAACAAGTAGGTGTGTCCCTGATACTGCGGCAGGGCAAGCGCTTTGAGTTGACAGAGGCGGGTAGCATTCTCTATCAACATGCCCGTGAATATCGACAAGCCGAAACAGAGCTGTTAGCACGATTGCAAACCGACGATCGCTATATTGGTGAGTGCCGTTTTGGCTGCTCGGGGGCGATAGCAAGTTTGCTCTATCCGCATTTTCTAGAGAGACAAATTCAGCATCCCGGCTTGAATGTGATGCTAGAGGCGGCGCCTAACCAACGTATAGTGTCGGGCATTTTAAATAACCAGCTCGATGTGGGCATTGTCACTAAGCGCACAGATGAAACAGAGCTCAGTTATCAGGCCATAGGCTATGCGGAGTTAGCCTTAGTGCTGCCAAGCCAGTATCAGAGTATGCCGTTAGATAGAGGATGCCTTGAACATATTGGTTTTATTGATCATCCCGATGGGCAATATTATCTGCAGCAAGTCCTCAGGGCCAATTTCGGCGAGACTGACGTTACATTCACTGCCCAAGGGAGTAAGCGACATGCCAGTGGCATCGCCCAGCAGATCCCACGCAGGGGTTATGTTAATCAGCTCAATCAAATCTTACTGCCGGTTGCCAAAGGCATTGGCTTTACTGTGCTTCCCTTGAGCACGATCAACGCCTTTATCCCTAGGGAAAGTCTATGGGCGGTAGAGCTTGAGCAAAAAGTGCAGGAGTCACGGTATTTAGTGCACAAAAACACCCGACCTTTACCTTCCCGCTTTGAGGCATTTATTGAGTTAGCGATTTGCTTGATTGCCAACGAGTAGCGACTAAAAAGTCTCTCCTAATCGCAGTTTTTTGGATTGTCATACTGAAAATGACATTATTTTCAGTATTGATTGTTAATTATTGAATTTTTATTGGTATTAAGTACTTAATTAGCGAAATTTTTAGTAAATGAAAATTCAGAAAGTTTCTGCAAATTTAGGCTAAAAAGTGCTGATATTACTGATAAAAGTCGATGGGGATTCTATTCCTTTTTCCACAGACCTCTTATACTTAGCTTCAACCTTGTGCGTAGCACATTCGACTTATTTAACGACTCAGTGAAACCTACATGAAGATCCCTTCTCTGCTTGGTAGTTTTATCTTGGTATGCAGCAGTTTAACTGTTGCCGCGACAGCGCATTCTGCCGATTCGGCCTCTGTCACTACAAAAAGCACCGCCACGGCGAAAAAAAAACCTGCAAAACAGCAGGAAGTGGCCGCCAATAGTGCGCTGGTGGTGGATCTAAAAACCAACGAAATTCTCTATTCCAGTAATCCCGATGCCGTAAGGCCTATTGCCTCAGTGACTAAACTGATGACCGCTATGGTGACTTTAGATGCTAAGTTGCCTATGGATGAAAAGCTTGCCATCAATATTAATGACACTAAGGAAATGCGCGGTGTCTACTCTCGAGTGCGTATCGGCAGTGAAATTAGCCGTAAAGATATGTTATTGCTGACATTAATGTCATCAGAAAATCGTGCGGCGGCGAGTCTTGCCCACCATTATCCCGGTGGTCATAAGGCCTTTATTAAGGCGATGAACGCTAAGGCAAAAGCCCTAGGCATGAAGAATACTCGTTTTGTGGAGCCGACTGGGCTGTCAGAGAAAAACGTTTCGAGTGCCCGCGATCTAGTGGTGTTACTCAAGGCCAGTGAAGGCTACCCCATGTTAGGTCAGTTAAGCTCGACCGAAAAGAAAACCGTCACCTTTGGCAAACCTAAGTACAGCCTCGACTTTAGAAACACTAACCGTTTGGTTTACAAAGATAACTGGAACATTCACCTCACTAAAACTGGCTTTACCAATGAAGCTGGCCATTGTTTAGTGATGCGTACCGAAATGGCTAAACGCCAAGTGGCCTTTGTGGTGCTCGATGCCTATGGTAAATACACCCATATGGCGGATGCTAACCGTTTACGTAACTGGTTAGAAACAGGCAAAGTGACTCCTATCCCAGCCGAAGCTAAGCAGTATAAAAAGCAGCGTAGCCAGCAGCAGTTTGCCAAAGTCAGCGAGACCTAAGCAGGCATTAATTGCTTATCCACTCAATAAAAAGGCCAGAATCGTTCTGGCCTTTTTGTTGTCATTTTTCTAGCACTTTTGTTGTAGAGGATTGATTGGCTTCATTAAAATTCAAGCAATCATCCCGCTAAGGGTGCGTTGTGTGGCGATACGCCGTATCATTGGCGGGATTTTTCTCTCAAGGATGATATGCGTGTGGCGTTAATCTTAAAAAAAATCCAGTTGATCTATGTGCCCTTGATACTGCTCTGCCTGCTATTTGTCTCAGGTTACAGCTTGCTCCATTGGTTGTTGATTATCGAGTTCCAACTACTGAGCATTGACGAATCGATTATCAATTTCTGGTTGCCGCTGATATTGCCTTGGCCCTTGCTGTTTTTCTATTTAAGGCCGAGGCTCAAGTTATTCCGCTTTACCAAGAGTAATAGCCGTTTTATCTATTTTGTGATTGCCGCGCTGTTGCTGGGCGTGCCTACTATCGTGGCGCAGGAATACCTTAATAGCGCAACGGGCAAGTTGACTCAACTCGAGTCCATCAATGCACTATTGCATCAGCCGCAGACCAAGTATTACCAATTAAATCAGTTTTATATCGACAAAAAACATATAGGGGTGCAGCGCAATATTGAACCCATAGGTAAGGGCAACAGTGAGCTGCGCATGAGCCTGTATATTGCGATGCCAATTTTCGCTAAACGTAACGAGAGTTGGCGGGTCGGTGCTAAGGCCTTGGCATGGTATGGCAAAGTTTATGAGAAAACGATCAGTAATCGACTCGAACAGCGGGAGAAAGAAGCGCTATTTCAAGAGTTTATTCATCATAGCCAACAAGAGTTTAATGCCTTAAACCCTGATGACTTTGTCTATCTTGACCGTATCGGCCCGTCAAGCCGTTACACTCAGTTACTCTCCGCAGCCCAAAAAAGCTCAGTCTACTTCGAGGGTTATCAAACCGTCTTGATGCCAGTGAATCAACCCTTCGAGGCGCGTAATGGCCATAAACTGGCGTGGATTATCACTTGGTTAAGCTTTGGGGCCATTCTGTGGTTGTTGATGAGTCTGATGTTAAAGCTGGATGAGACACAGGCGTCTAAGGCGGCACAGCTAAGCCTAGAAAAACCTAAGGCGGAGCTCTATGGCTTTTTAGCCGAATTTAAACCTCGGCAGGGCTTTGTTATCACGCCTATCTTGCTCTATATCAACAGCTTGATATTTGTATTGATGGCCTTTGCCAGTCAACACTTTATCGCTTTTCCAAACAGCGTGTTACTCGATTGGGGTGCAAACCTTCGGCAGTTGGTGCTTGAGCAGCAAGTTTGGCGTTTACTCAGTAATGTGTTTTTGCATGGCGGCCTGATGCATTTGGTTTTTAATTTATATGGGCTGTTTTTTGCGGGGATGTTTTTGGAGCCGTTGTTGGGTAAATGGCGTTTGCTCGGGGTCTATTTGTGCTGTGGCTTAGTGGCGAGCCTGGCCAGCATAGGCTGGTACGAGGCGACGATCAGTATCGGAGCCTCGGGCGCCATCATGGGGCTATTTGGCGTGTTGATTATCTGGATATGGTTGGGCTTATTGCCTTTGGCGGACAATATGCCACTCGCCCTGAATCTGGCCCTATTCGTCTCTGCCAGTCTTGTGATGGGGCTCTTTGGCGGCGTGGATAATGCCGCGCACCTTGGCGGTTTAGGCTGTGGATTATTGCTTGGGAGCCTGCTACGGCCAACGCGAAAGGCGGCCATACAGCATAAATAACAGCCTAAGGTGATTGCCGAAGTTGACCGTAAACAGGCAGCTTCAGCAATCTTTAAACACTGAGGGTTGAATCGGAACGGTAGAGTAAGCTATTAGAAATGCTCGGTATTAATCAACTTACCGAGCTGATCGTAGTGGCTCCAATCCCCCGCTTGGCGGTCGGCGATATAGCTGCCTTCACTGCGTTTTTCGCCACTGGGCCAAAATTGCTGCCATAAGCCTTCCCTGCGATCCTTAAGATAAGTGCCCTGTTCGGCGAGTTTGCCATTGGTGTGGTAATAGCTGGCATCGCCTTCCTTCTGACCCTTTAACCAAGTTTCACTCAGTTTAGGTTTACCATTTTGGTGGTATTCCCTGCGCTCGCCGTCGAGCTCGCCTTTAGTGTATTGGGCTTCGAGTTTGAGCTGGCCATTGTTGTAATACTCTTTGCTGCTGCCATGCTGTTGGTTATCTAAAAACTCGCTGCTGGCGGCTAAAATGCCATCCTCATACCAGCTTTCCCACAGTCCCGTTTGCTGACCTTTATCCATAGTACCGCTCAGTTTGAGCTGGCCATTATTAGGATAATATTCGGCATAGGTGCCCGTTTTATCATTGTTATCATAGGTTTCTAAACGATAAACCACTTGCTTAAAGCTGTAGTACTCGCTTGTGCCGTTACGCTTATTATCCTTCCAATGGTTTTTCTGGCTGATATTGCCCTCGGGGATTGTGCCGTAGGTTGGGTCTTTGGCTTCGTAGCGATAATCAATCCAGAGACCGGTTTTTTGATTATCCTCATATTGGCCAGTGACGCGGCGTCGACCTTGGTAATACTCGGCATAGTCGCCATTGAGTTTGCCGTTAACAAAGGTCTGTTCTTTTTGTTTTTGCCCCTGCTGATATTGGATCCACAGTCCTTCTTTAACGCCGTTTTGATAATCTCCTTCCTCATTGAGATCGCCATTGTAGTACCAACGGCTAAAGTGGCCATCGCGGGGATAGCTATTGCTGTTATCCGCTTTCGTGCGGGCGTAGTGGGCGAGTTCTCTTGGCTTGCCATTGTCGTAAAAGGATTCGTATTTACCGACCCAGGCGCCTTCGATGCGCTCACCGCGTTCATTCACCGAGCCATCCTCATAGTAGGATTCGGAGCGGCCAGTGAGTTTGCCATCGACATACACATCTAAGCTGCGGAGCTGGCCATTGGTGTGGTAACGACGGAATTCTCCGTCTCTTTGACCTAGCTTCCATACCTCTGCGGTTTGCAGTTTACCGCCGTTATAGCGTTCAAATAATCCATCCTTCAAGCCCATGTTGTAGCTGCTTTTTTCGATAAGATTACCGTCCGCATCATAACGCTCAGAGGGGCCATGCAAGGGATATTGACCATTATCGGCCAGTTGCGAGTTCTGATAGGTACGCAGCTCTTTCAGTTGGCCGTTGGCGTGGAAATACTTTTGCGTGCCGGCGAGCATATCCTGCTTGTAGTTCAAATCGCTGGTCAGCACACCCTCAAGGTTAAAGTATTGCTGGCGCCCCTCTAGCACATCGTTGAGGTATTGCTCCTCCACTTGGAGTTTTCCCAGTTCATTGAATTGTTGGCATTTACCGTGGCGAAGCCCGGCTTGATAGTGGCACAGGCTTGCCAGTTCGCCACTGGGATAAAAGGTGCGTTCTTCACCCTCGAGTTTATCGAGATTAAATTGGCTGGCACTGGCCTTAGTGCCATCGTCGAAAAAGGTTTCCCATAAACCTTGGCGGCGGCCGTCGGCATCGAAGCGGCCACTTACAACGACTTGGCCCTCGGCATTTTGCTCGAGGTAGGGGCCTGAGAGTTGGTTATTAGCGTAGGTTTGGCTTTGGGAGAGGGTGCCGTTTTCATAAAAGCTTTCCCATTTACCGTGGCGAAGGTTATCGAGGTAGCTTTCCTGCGCCTGTAATTTGCCACTCGGGAAGAATCGTTTGACCTGAGACTTTTGGCCATTTTTATATAGGGTGCTTTGGGTAACATTGCCCGTGGCGTTAAATTCCTTCCATTCGCCAACGGGGACTCCCTTGGCAAATTGCTGCTCCTCGGTCATGGCGCCATCTAAGTCGAACAGTCGCCAGGTGCCATCTTGGTAACCGAGTTGATAGTTACCTTCGACAATTCTGCTGTTATTACTATGAAAAACCTGCCATTTCCCATTCGGTATCCCCTGCGAAAATTGCCCTAAGGTATAACCTTGGTTGTCGCGAACGATGGCGATATCACCATTTAAGGGCATGCCCGTGGCGAGATTGTAATAGCTGGGAATACCGTCCTGCTGGCGAATTTCGACCATCATGGAGGAGAGATTTTGCGCCGCCTGTGCATGGACGCCGACTAGGTTGATCCCGGCAATGGCAAGGCTAATAAAGCGAAATGGCGAGTTGTACATGCTGGTCCCTTGCTGTGGATCTTAGGGCCGCGCAATGGGCGGCCAGTATAAGAATCCTACGTTTACACTATGTTGATGCTGTGCACTTTGGCCGAGTGCACGGCGAATTAGTTTACGCGATTGGCGTTAAGCTAAACAGCTTAACGCCACCTGCTTTCGTTAATAAAAAGGAAACACGCTATCTTCAACGGGTAAGACGGGCGGCGGTGTTTCCTGATTTAAAAACTGGCCGTGATTGTAATGATTAATCACCTGTATCGAGCCATTATTCTCAAACTGGTATTGCTTACCATGCAAGTTACCTTGGTCGTCATAGTTAGCAATTTCAAGCACATAATCCTCGACTGTACGCAGTTCCCAGTGGCCGACTTGCTTACCCTTGTCGAAGCGACCATGCCAAGAGCGTCTTTCAGGATTCGGCCTTGGGCGATATTGGAATTCGTTATCGGTGAATACCCAATCGCCTTGGCGCAGTTCATTAAGGTATTCGCCTTTTTCGTACACTTGGCCATTGCTGGCGTAACGCTGGACTAAACCATCGGGTTTGCCATGTTTAAAGTGCATGGATTCAAGCAACTGCCCTGAGTTGGTCCTGTTGAGGTATTCACCGTGGAGCTGGCCATTATCATCGTGACTATAGGTGATGGTGGCGTCATCTTGAAATTTCTTCCAAGTGCCTGCTTGTTTATCCTTGGCATACTGGCCTTGCTCTACCAGCTGACTTTTACCCGTGGCAGGCTCAATTTTCACCGTCTCATAGGCGCCTTCACGCTTACCCGCCTGATAATATTCACGGGTGAGGGTGATGACATCGTTGTAGTCAAAGGATTTGATTTGTAAGCCATTCAATTGCTTATTGAGTAGCTCCTGACGCTCGATTAACAAGCCTTGTTTGAAGGTTTCAGAGAGCGACCCGTTTTTGAGTTTGTCCTCTTCTTGAGTCTCAATCAATTGGCCGTCGCGATAGCGCTGCTGTTTGCGATAAACCCAGCGATTACCTTGGTATTTGCTGTCGGCGGTGCGTTTTATCACACCCTTGTCATCGTATTCGATGGACTGGATGACGTCGCCCTTATCGTTGGTCACTTCCTTTAATTTGAGCTGGCCATTTTCAAAATAAGTAAGCTGCTCACCGACCTTATAATTCTGTTGATACTGGAAGTGGTGCTCTACCTTGCCATTGTCAAAATAGCTAAAATAATCGCCGTGTTTTTTATCTTTAAACCACTCTTGAGTCGAGATGACTTGCCCATTTAGCCCCCAAGTGGTCTCTGTGCCTTGCAGTAGGCCATCAACCTTATGTTCCTCTCGGTTGAGTTTGCCTAGATTAAAATATTGGCTGACGCAGGTGGGGTCATGGCAGATTTTGGCGGTGACTTCACCTTCGGGACTAAAATTTTCGCTGATACCGACGGCTTGGCCATCTTTATAGGTGGTTTTGTTGCGGATATTGCCTCCATTCCAATAACCCGTTTCTTGGCCTTGTTTTACACCATTTTCATAGTGCGACTCTGTATATAACTGACCCGTGGCAATGTACTTTTTGATGACACCATCGAGCTGACCTTGCGCGTTACGAAAGCCCTGTTCGTAGGGGGTTCCATCGTCGAAGTGACATTGATAAGGCCCGCGAAATTGCTCGCTAGTGAGTGCCTTACCAATATTTTTATCGGCGATGGCCGTTGAGCAGAAAAGCCTATTCTTTTCTTTGTAGTAAACCTCGACCTTGTAGTAACCATCAGTCTGATCAACGGGTTGCTCAAAATAGTACAGAGCTTTTTTCTCATCCTTGATGACATTCCAATTGGCATCGAGTAATACCTTTTCCGCATTGGCATGGGTACTGATAAGGGTGAGCGCTCCTAGGAGCAGTTTTACAGTAAATGGACGCATAACCGCTCCTTAAGGCAAAGGTTTAAAGGTGAATTCATAGGGAATATCGACGGCTTCTTGGGAGATAGTCATATAACTCACCTTAGCGGCGGCGCCTGTCACACTTAAATAGCGGCCATCTAACAGCACCTCATCAATCCTATACTCTGTCTCTTCGGGCAAACGAATCGTTAGTGGCTTGCCTTGAGCATTCTCGACTCTGATGTAATTGGGCAGCTCTTTACTCGGCTCCTTGCCATAACCCGTATCGGTCAGCCAGGTTTGTAAATCGATTAACCAAGGGCGCTCGGTGACAGATTGCGGCAAGGTTTGCCAGTGGATATCGCCTTTGCAATGGATAGTGCCTTGAATGCGCTTATCGTAGAAGTACTGGCGCACGCGGTCGGGTGTCATCAAATGGTAAGCCGCGCCTTCGGGCCCATTGGGCACAAACTGCCAAGCCACCGTCTGTGTGCCTTCATTAAAACCTTGTGCTATTTCGGGCTTACAGGCTGTCGCTAACGCGGCAGACATGGGGATAGACAAGTTGTGGCCATTTTCAGTCGCCGTTTTTATATCCTTCACCGCACTGATTTCAGGCTTTGCCTCTGCCAATTTATCCGAGAAGGAGTCGCCGATACTGACGCTACCGAACTCGCTCAGGGGATTGGCAAGATTTTGGTTGTACTCGGCTTCGGGAACAAAACGGATCTGCTTGCTTTGGCTAAGCTCAGGTTGGGGTTGACTCGTCACTAACACTAAGGTTTTAGGGATTTCGTCTAACTTAAGTAGAAGTGCGTTGGTGGTCAGCGGATGACTATCATTGGCACTGGTCAATTCCGTTAGCAGTTCTTTATCGGTCAGGGTGAGCCACTTGGGATATTCTGATTCGGGGCTGGCATAGGCCATTTTGCCTGTTAACTGCTGAAGACCGAGGTGGATCTTGTGGCTGTCGCTCTGCTTGATGACTACTTTAAATAGCTTAGCGTTGGCATCTAGGGGCTGAATCGTGAGGCTGGCATCGCCAAAGGTATAGGGCGTAGCGAGCAGTTCGTCCCAGGATTTATCGATGATGCTATTCGCCTCGGGAACTAAGGTGAGCTTAGCGTTGATATAACTTATCCGCTTGAGTTTATCGGCGGTGTTATCCCAACCCGTGGCGATAATGTTGGTCGACGACTCAATGTTGCGGCTGAAATTGACCGCCGCCCCCGTGCTGTGTTGCCAGAAGTTGAGATCTAACGCTTTTCCGCTCTCATCAAAGGCGGTGATGTCCTCATAGCGCATATTACCGACCACATATTGCGGACTCATGGCATGCACAAAGCGCAGTTGGATCTCCTCGGGAGTATCGCTGCCCCAGTCGCCAATATTATCAATAATCCCTTGATGATCAGCTAATAAGGATTGGATAAATGCCTTGTCGATAGGCTTGTATTCCCGCGGCACATCGCTGATGTGATAAAGCTCTTTTTGCTTATCATCTATATCCCGCTCGGCATCGTAGTTGTCATCGGCATACCAAAGCAGGCTCATCACATCGGGGCGATCCTTAGGTGCCATAACGATACGCTGGACAAAGGTTTTACCCCTCTGTTCATCCTGTTTAAACAGCGCCATGCTCTCTAACCAACCGGTTTTACGGTTAAGCTCGAACTTGCCGTAGACCTTAAGATGACTGTTTTCGCCCTGTTGCTGTTTAGTCTGTAATACGGCCAGCAAGCTATCGTCGCTCACTTGCTCAACCGTCCAGATTAACCGCTCATCCATGGGGGCGCTGGCGCTATAACCCACGCGGGGCTCAAGCTGCACGGGCAGGGTAGGCGATTGCTCAAGTAGGGACTTAAGGCTCGCCCAGCGGTTAAACAGCTCGGCGATATCCTTCTTTCCTATCTTGGTAACGGGCGTAAGCCGATTGTTGTCACCATTTTTCAGCTCGAGATTAAAGCCCGCTTGAATGATGGAGGTGAGTTCTTTGCCGCTGTTTTTCGGATCGATATTACTGATCGGAATAGGCAGGCCGCGATCGCTTAATTGCATCAGGCTCGGCTGAACGAAGAAGTGGGCATTATTGGTTAACGGTGTAGTTAAGCTAGTCGCTTTACCCTGAGCATCCTGCAACTGGTAATTCAGTAGCACGCGTCCCTGCATGTGCTTTTGGGTTTCGATACCGTCATTGATGCTGAGGGTCGAAATCACCTGATATTCGCGCGCGCTGGGGATGCTCCCCGATTTATTGGAGCCAGCGCTATCGCACGCCGTTAATCCCAAGGTGAGCGTGAGACTGGTACAAATTACCCTGCATATCCCTATAGCCATTTGAACTCCATTGGCAACTTATGTTGTTGAAATGTAAATCTATTAATCTAGAAATTGGCGACATTATACACAAAAATGCCCCTAGGGAATAAAAAGCTCATGCCAATTTGGGGGCAAGATCAGTCGTAAGTTTGCATGATGAATAGTGGTATAAGGTGAGAAAGCCGATTGCCCTGATAAGGCTTCATACTTTACTCTTGTTAACGCCGCTAGATAACTCACAAGCTAGGGAAGATAAACCTGTGGTAGCTTGTTCAATGGAGAAAGAACGATGAGCCCACAACCCAAGTCCGACAATAACGCGCATGCTTCGCAGCCTATCCCGCAGGAGGCCTTTGATTGGTATGATGAATATGCCCACGGCATCATCGACCGCCGCGAGTTTATGGCTCGCCTCGCGGGTCTTGTGGCACTGGGGTTTACCATGACAACGCTCACTGGCGCACTCATGCCCAACTATGCCTTAGCCGAACAAGTCTCCTTTAACGATCCCAGCATTCAAGCCAGTTATGTGAAGTTTCCCTCCCCCGAGGGCTATGGCGAAGGCCGCGGTTATTTAGTGATGCCAGCTTCTATGCTTATTCCCGGTAAAGAGGCGGGCGATCCTAAGACCTTGGACCCCACTAAAAAGGCCGCCGTGGTGTTAGTGGTACATGAAAACCGTGGCCTGAATCCCTATATCGAAGATGTGGCCCGCCGCTTAGCGGCCAAGGGTTATATCGCCTTCGCCCCCGACGCCCTTTATAGCCTCGGCGGCTATCCCGGTAATGACGATGCGGGCCGCGCCATGCAAGCCAGCCTCGACAGATCCAAAATCGAGCAGGACTTTATCGCCGCCGCGCGTTTTTTAAAGGCGCATCCCCAGAGTAATGGCAAACTCGGCGCCGTCGGTTTCTGCTTTGGTGGCTACATAGTCAATATGCTCGCCGCCAGTATTCCCGACGAACTCGCTGCTGGCGTGTCTTTTTATGGCACCCCAGCGGCAACAGAGCTACGCAGCCGAGTCACAGGCCCGCTGATGTTGCAATTTGCCGCTTTAGATCAACGGATTAACGACACTTGGGCCGAGTACGAAACCCAATTAAAGGCTAACAAGGCCGAGTATATTGCCTACCTCTATCCCAATGTGAACCATGGTTTCCATAATGATTCCACCGCTCGCTACGATGAGCCAACCGCCGAGCTCGCATGGGCAAGAACCTTGGATTTTTTTGGGAAGCATCTACAAGGTTAGGGATTGCCGAATTGCAAAAGGGAATTTTGTGATGCGGGGGCACATTTGCTGTGGCCTTACGGCCGAGAAAAATCAAAGTCGTGGGGCTTCACCCCACAGCCGATGATATTGCTGGTTTGCTTGGTGTGAATTAGCAATGTTATTGCTGTGATCTGTTTATTGCGGCCTATCGGCCGAGATATGTTTAAAGTCGTGGGGCTTCAACCCACACCCGACCAAGGAGGACTGCTCGTCCTATCCTCCTTGGATGCTCCAAGACGCCCCAACGGAGTTGAAAGCCCCTTGTGCTCATTGCCAAATTTGCTATCGCTTCCGAAGGATGCGTCCCTGCACCTGCGAAAGCTAGCTCGCCATCCATAGCGAGACTCACGCAATTTGTCTATTCGCCCTGCGGCAACTCCGAGGGGATGGTGTATTCCTTAGGCTATGGAGTTGTAAGCTTGTTTTTAAAAGTTAAGTACCCAAATTAGGTATTACTTAACTACTTAATTTGTAATGTGAAAGTGGTAGACAGATATTAAACAGAACGTTATCTTAGGTTTTTAACAAGGATGAAACTTAATCGTGACCTCGATTCAGTTCACTTGCATCAGGAAGATGTATCTTGTTCTTAACTTAGATACTTAAAATTCTCCTGCGACCTGTTACTTATGATTTATGTTGTTCAACTAGTAATTATACTGATGTTAGGAGAGGTATCTGTATGTATAGAAGTGTATTAGTTATTTTATCTATTATTTCAGTATCAGCTATAGCGGTTGAAAGTCCTTATTCAATTGATAAGACGTATGAAAATAACCTGCCTAAATCATTCTTAAAGGTGGCTTTCTCTGAGGCTAAAAACGAAATAATAATATCTGGTACTGCTGGTGATGAATTTTCTGCTGATAAAAGAATTTACTTATGGAAGTATAATGTTGATAATAATGGAGTGGATTATATTAGCTCAGCCAGTTTTGGTATAGCATCAGATCTCGTTGGTTATATTAATGTGGAACCTATAGGTGAATATAATAAAAACTATTACGCCTTATCTGAGTCAAATTATGATGGAGCTAGAAAATTAGTTAGATTTACTCTTGAAGGTAATGATTTATCATTGTCTCAAGAAGTAGAATTTTCATCTAGTTCAGGTCAGTACGGTTCATATGTAGAACAGGTTGAATTTGTAAATAATAATACCATTGTTGCTTTGCATCCAAATCATGATGATACTCTGAGTGGAAAAGTCAGTTACGATTACAGTGTTTGTAATTTAAGTGGAAATGGTGAGATAGATTCTTGCGATCGAAAAAAAATCTTAGCTGATAAATCGCTCATATCAAATAGTACCTACAAGCTATATCGATTAGAGGGCCGTGATGAAATTATCTTCTATCCAGAAAGGGTCGGGATTAATGAAACGAAGGTAGAGCCAAAGTTGTATGTCCTTAAATGGCAATCTGACATTAATGATTTTGTAGTTTTTCAAGAAATTGTTATCCCAGAAAGAGTTGATTCATCTAGATTTAGTGGTGTTGAAGCTATATATACAATTAATGATGGGAAAGAGCTTATAGTAGGTAGTGATATGCTTCTGCATTATCAATACTCACCAGATGATAATAAATTTGTTCTGTCAAAAATGAAGAATAGTGTTAGTTATCCCAAAGAAGCTATTTATTTAAAGAGTGAAAATTATTTTATTGAACGCTCTGGAAGAAATTCTTATGTGTTTGATGATGAAGAAAAGTATTTTTATAAGTCTTCCCAGGTGTATGCTATTGCAGATGGTTGGTTTCAGCTCACTGATGACAAGAAAGGTTTTTTCGTTAACCTAATGTCACCTAATATTACAACGTTTACCCTCTCTAACCCTAACCCTCTTATATATAAAGGTGGTTTACCTAAAGGCTCTATTCCAGCTGTTCAAGATGTTCCTTTGGCGATAAATATTAAGAAGCATTTTCTAAATGGAAACAATCTTGTGGTTACCGGTTTTCAAGCTGAATATATACATGAAAGATTGATTTGGGATGGTGAATATATTCGTGGGACTTTTACTAATGAAGATATGTTTGCCTCAAAAAATTTAATTGATCCAACACCAGCCAGTCCCATTCAAGTGAGAGTGAATATTCCTCCATTATCTACAGAGATCTTTTATATTACTCCGACTAACGTTAACGATGCTCCTATGTTAACTGCGGAGATTGGTATTCAGTATCTTGAGAAGGATCAACAGTATTACGGTGTGCTTTCAGGAATTGTTGTCGATCCTGATAGAGAGGCTGTGACTTATACATATAAGAATGTACCTAATGGATTAATAGCTAGTGAGGATGGAATATTCCACGGTGCAGTTAAGACTAAAGGTCAATACTTGATGACGGTCACCGCAACAGACCCTTCAGGTGCAGAGTTGACGTTTGATGTGACATTTATCGTTAATGATACTGGTGAACCTGAAAAATCATCCGAAGGCGGTGGTGGGACTATGGATTTCACATTGTTGATGCTATTGATTACGTTGTTTTTTAGGCGTTTAAAGCATAATTAAATACTTAATATCGGAATGGGGCATTTTTGACTTAAGGCGATGTTGTTGGATTAATCTCGCCTTGTCGAACTAGTTTAGGCAAGGGAGGCTTCCCTCAGGTTTCATGAGCCATCCTAGTTAAATTTCTAAAATTGGTAGTAAAGATTACTCGATTTGCTTTGCATGGCTAGAGGCAACACTAAAGCAGCAGAAGTTCACCTATCCCCTGCGAAGTTGCCGCTGGGCGTTGGAATAAATTGCGTGAGTCTCGGCATGGATGCCGAGCTAGCTTTCGGACTCTCTGTTTTACGTCAAGGGGATGCCCTAGCGGAAGCGTTAGCGATTTTCGAATAAGTACGAAGCCACTCTTTTTGTGGCTAATATTTTAATTAATTAGCCCACAAAATATATGCTGAAACTGATAGGTACACCAGATAGGGCACTGTTGCACCAGTGACCTTCTAAAACATGGATGTTTTAGTAGAGCCTACAAGGATGTATTTACGGCGTGTCACTGGGGTAACAGTGCGAAAGCCTGCGGCAGGCAATGAGTTGCACCATTACTTTACAGCGATATGGTTGCTAGTTCGCAATGCAAAACGAACCAGCAACATCGGGTGTGGGGTGAAGCCCCACGACTTTGATTTTGATTTAAAATTTCAAACGAAGTTTGAATCAGCTTTTCAAACCGCGTTAGCGTAAGCTCGATCCTGATTACTCAGGGTCATAATCCAACACTGGCGCCAGCCACTTCTCCGTCTCTGCAACAGTCATCCCCTTACGCTTCGCGTAATCCTCCACCTGATCGCGGCCAATATTGGTCACGCCAAAGTAGCGGGATTTCGGGTGGGCAAAGTACCAGCCTGATACCGCGGCGGTCGGGAACATGGCGTAACTTTCAGTAATGTTTAAGTCGATGGTTTCATTCGGCTTTAACAGTTCCCACAACAGGCCTTTTTCTGTGTGATCCGGGCAAGCGGGGTAACCCGGTGCGGGGCGGATCCCTTTGTATTTCTCACGAATTAAGGCTTCGTTATCGAGCTGTTCATCGGCGGCATAACCCCAGAATTCCTTACGCACACGCTCGTGCATCCGCTCGGCAAAGGCTTCGGCTAAACGGTCGGCTAAACACTTGAGCATAATGGCATTGTAGTCATCATGGTTCGCCTCAAAGCGGGCGATATGCTCATCGATACCATGGCCAGCGGTCACGGCAAAGCCGCCCATATAGTCGGCTACGCCGCTGTCTTTTGGCGCCACAAAGTCGGCCAGACAGAAGTTATCGTTACCCACACGCTCAAGCTGCATCCGCAGGTGATGGGTGGTCATTTCGACTTCGGTGCGAGTCTCGTCGGTATATAGCTCAATATCATCGAAGCCGACGGTATTGGCGGGGAATAACCCAATCACGCCCTTGGCGGTGAGCCATTTTTCATCGATGATTTTTTGAAGCATCGCCTGACCATCGGCGAACAGCTTCTGCGCCTCAACCCCCACTACGTTGTCGGTTAAGATCTCGGGGAAATGGCCGTGCAGCTCCCAGGCGCGGAAGAAAGGCGTCCAGTCGATACGGTCGACTAAATCGGTTAATGGATAGTCTTCAAATACTTGGCGACCCAGCACATTGGGCTTGAACGGGGTGTAGTTTGCCCAGTCGTGCTGGCAGCGGTTTTCGCGGGCGGCTTCCAGCGAGACAATTTCCTTACGCTTGGTTTGCGATAAACGCTTAACGCGCATCTCTTCGTATTCGGCGTAGGTCTCATCGATAGTGGCTTGGCGAGTTTCATTGCTGATTAGCTTGCTGACCATAGGCACGGCGCGTGAGGCGTCGGCAATGTAAATCGCGCCATGGGGATAATGGGGCGCAATCTTCACCGCGGTATGGATTTTCGAGCAGGTCGCGCCGCCGATAATCGCTGGAATGGTAAGACCTTCACGGTGGAAGGTTTTCACATTGTGCACCATCTCATCAAGGCTTGGGGTAATCAGCCCCGACATGCCGATAATATCGATATTGTGTTCTTTAACCGCCTCGAGAATGCGCTCTACCGACACCATTACGCCTAAATCGAACACCTCAAAACCGTTACAGGCGAGCACCACGCCGACAATATTTTTGCCGATATCGTGCACATCGCCTTTTACGGTCACCATCAAAATCTTACCGTTAGATTGGCCTTCGACCTTCTCTTGCTCGATAAAGGGGTTGAGGTAGGCCACGGCTTTTTTCATCACCCGCGCCGACTTCACCACCTGTGGCAGGAACATTTTGCCCGAGCCAAACAGGTCGCCGACGATATTCATACCGTCCATCAGCGGGCCTTCAATCACATCCAAAGGCCGTGAGGCAAGTTGGCGCGCCGCTTCGGTATCTTCGTCGATAAATTCGGTGATACCTTTGACCAGCGCATGGGCGAGACGTTGATTAACCGGCCATGAGCGCCATTCTAAATCTTCTTTTTTCGCACTACTTGAGCCATCGCCCCGGAATTTTTCAGCAATCTCAAGCAATTGTTCGGTATTGTTTGAGTCTTCAACTGGACAGGGCAGGTTGAGCACCACGTTCTCGACCTTATCCTTAAGCTCGGGGTCGATATCATCGTAAATCGCTAGCTGACCCGCGTTGACGATACCCATGTCCATGCCGACTTTAATCGCGTGGTACAGGAATACCGCGTGAATCGCCTCACGCACTGGGTTGTTACCGCGGAAGGAGAACGACACGTTCGACACCCCGCCGGAAATCATCGCGTGGGGCAGGGTGGCCTTAATCTCTTTAATGGCTTCAATAAAATCGACGGCATAGTTATCGTGCTCATTGATACCCGTGGCAATGGCGAAGATATTTTTGGTCGAAGATAATGTCTTCGGGCGGAAAGCCGACCTTATCGACTAGCACGCGGTAGGCGCGGGTACAGATCTCGACTTTGCGCGCCTTAGTGTCGGCCTGACCTTGCTCGTCGAACGCCATAATAATGGCCGCGGCGCCGTAGCGTTTTACTAGGGTTGCCTGCTCGATAAACTTCTCTTCGCCTTCCTTCAAGGAGATAGAGTTCACAATTCCCTTGCCTTGAATACATTTGAGGCCCGCTTCAATCACCTCCCACTTAGAGGAGTCGATCATAATCGGCACCCGGCTGATATCCGGCTCAGAGGCGATAAGATTTAAGAACTTATGCATCACCTCGACGCCATCGAGCATGCCTTCGTCCATGTTGATGTCGATGATCTGCGCGCCGCTTTCTACCTGTTCACGGGCGACATCGAGCGCCTGCTCGAACTTACCTTCTTTGATCAGTTTTAAAAACTTGGCCGAGCCTGTGACGTTGGTACGTTCACCCACGTTCACAAATAGGGTTTGGGCGTCGATAGTGAGCGGTTCCAAACCCGATAGACGGCAGGCGACGGGGATCTCGGGTAATAGCCGTGGGGCAAAGGGCTCTACAGCTTCGCGAATGACCTTAATATGCTCGGGCGTGCTACCACAGCAGCCGCCGATAATGTTGAGCATGCCTTCACGGGCCCATTCTTGGATAACGCTCGCCATATCCTCTGGGGTTTCATCGTAACCGCCAAACTCGTTTGGTAGACCCGCGTTAGGGTGCGCCGACACATAACATTCGGCGATGCGAGATAATTCTTCGACGTAGGTGCGCAGCTCCTTAGGGCCGAGGGCACAGTTAAGGCCGATGGATAAGGGCTTGATATGGCGAAGGGAGTTATAAAAGGCTTCGGTGGTTTGTCCGGTCAGGGTTCGGCCCGAGGCATCGGTAATGGTGCCGGAGATCATAACTGGCAAACGCACTGGTGAATTTGGTCCAAAGAGTTCATCGAACACGGTTTCGATGGCAAATAAGGCGGCCTTAGCGTTTAAGGTATCGAAAATGGTCTCAACCATAATGATATCGGCGCCGCCTTCTATCAGGGCGCGGGTCGATTCGCAGTAAGCGGTCACTAACTCATCGAAATGGATATTGCGAAAGCCTGGATCGTTAACATCGGGGCTGATAGAGCAAGTGCGGTTAGTGGGCCCTAACACACCGGCGACATAACGTGGCTTACCCGTGGCTTGCTCGATTTCATCACAGGCCTCACGGGCGAGGCGCGCACCTTCGCGGTTAATTTCGGCGGACAGCGACTGCATATCGTAGTCGGCCATGGCGATAGTGGTGGCGTTAAAGGTATTGGTTTCAATAATATCCGCACCGGCTTTAAGGTAGTCGATGTGAATTTGTTTGATGATATCTGGCTGCGTGAGCACTAAAAGATCGTTATTGCCCTTAACGTCGGTATGCCAATCCTTGAAACGCTCGCCACGGTAATCGGCTTCTTCCAGCTTGTAGCCTTGGATCATAGTGCCCATGGCGCCGTCTAAAATCAGAATGCGCTTTGACAACTGGTTGCGAATGTCTGCCAGTGTTTGGCTGGCTCGATGGAGAGATATCGCCATAAAATGATTACCTTTACTACAGCTAAGTTGAGTCCAAAGTACGCAATCGGGTGACAAATTGCATTTTATTATTGAATGTCGTTCGTTATGTTTTGGACATTTATACGTATAGACGTCCATAATACGCGACATCGGATTGTCAGGGCAAGGTTAAAGTTGGTATAGCATAGGCGAGATAACCCAGATAAAAACGATAAAAGGAAAGATCAGATGAAGCAGCTCAGGTTATTACTGTTACGCCATGGAGAATGCGAGGGCGGGGCGATTTTACGTGGCCGAGTCGATGTGCCACTGAGCGACAAAGGCTGGCGGCAGATGTCGGCGGCGGTGGAGGCGCAGGCGACTGTGTGCCACGGTATTTATAGCTCGACCTCAAGGCGCTGCGCCGAGTTTGCCAAGGCCTTTGCGGCTGAGCTGCATTCGAGTGCATCCGTGGGCAGGAGTTTAGATGCGCCCGCGTCTTTGCCGCTTAAGGTCAATCTGCTGGAGGCGTTACAGGAAATAGCCTTCGGCGATTGGGATGGTTGCCTGCTCGATGACTTATATCAACGCGACGGCGAGCGGATGGCGGCCTATTGGCAGAATCCCTGGGAGGTGACGCCGCCCAATGGCGAAGCCATGGCAAGTTTCGAAGCCCGAGTCGATGGGGCGATAGAACAAATCCTCGATAAAGAGTTTGCCCTGCTGGCGATGGATGATGAACAGGCCCATGGGGAGTTTAATGCCAATGCACCCGCGGCCAATATCTGGGTAGTGACCCACGGCGGGGTTATTCGCCATTTGATGTCAAGGGCGCTGGGGGCGGTGAAAACCTTAGGTTTTTACAGTCAGCTCGCCTTACCCGTGGCGGCGGTGGTGACGATTAATGTCCTCGAGGATGAGCAAGGTAAAAGATACTGGCGTTTAGACTGGCCCTCGGGCCACTGTGAGTAGCTTAAACGCATCTGCCATCGCTATGATGAAAATTTTCTGATTTAAACAGCATTGCCTAATGAGCAAGATATAGGATAATGCTTTTCCCTGACGTTTGAGCCAGATAACGAACCCAGTACGTTAAGCTCAAAGGTCGCAGAAATAGGTGTTAGGAATTTTGTGCGATTGAGTGCTATTGCTTAAAGGCAACAGTATTTAAGCGCGCCGGATAACCCAAACATAATAGGGAATCGGGGAGCTGCCCGTCAGTAGCCCGAACTGTACCCGCAACTGTGAGTAGTCGAAGCATTTTGCTTCTTACCTACGAGTCAGGATACCTGCCTATTTCTGTTTTCGCTGCGTGCAGCCTTAGTTCTCGAGCGGGTAACTCGAGGGAGCAGAAGATGACATTAATGAGTTTCGCCCTGTTGGCCCAAGCGGCTGCTGGCACAAATAACACCAATCAATATCCATGTGGGAGCAATCGTTAGTGATGCATTCCACATCGAGCCTTGCGCCCTTAGCGCCCGCAGCGACTTCCGCCAATATGGCCCTTAAGGTCAGCCAATTGAGCTGGGCGATTGAGGGAAAAACCATTCTCTCGGAGATAAGCTTTGCCTTGCCGCAGGGGGAAATGCTCGGGCTGATTGGCCCCAATGGCGCGGGTAAATCCAGTTTACTGCGCTGTTTATACCGCTTTATTCGCCCTGCTAAAGGGCATATCAGCCTGTTTTCGCAAGATATTAGCGAGCTATCGCCAAAGGCGTTTGCCTGTAAAGTGGCGGTGGTGCAGCAGGATACGCCGCAATATTTCGATATGACCACAGAGCAATTGGTTGCCATGGGACTCACGCCCCATAAGGGCATGTTTGATAGCCATTCCAGCGAAGACAGTGACAAGATTGCCAAAGCGCTGGAAAAGGTCGGTCTGAGCCATAAAGTGCATCAGCAATACGATCGATTATCGGGCGGTGAGAAGCAGCGCGCCCTGATCGCCCGCGCCATAGTGCAGCAGCCGCAGTTATTGATTTTAGATGAGCCGACAAACCATCTCGATATCCGCTATCAAATTCAAATCTTAGAGCTAGTGCGAAGCCTTGGGATCAGTGTCATCGCCTCGATTCATGACCTGAATTTAGCCAGCGCCCTGTGCGACCACTTACTGCTACTGGATAAGGGGCAGGTGAGTGCCATGGGCACGCCGGCTCAGGTGTTAACCGAAGAACGTATTGCCGAAGTGTTTGGGGTATGCGCCCAAGTGACGCCCCATCCACAGCATGGTAACCCCTTGATTAATTACTTTTATGGTTATCAAAAGTCTAAGAGCGATACTGCGGACGCAGCGAGTGACTCCCACCCCGTTTCGGCTCAAGCGTTACCTCCTGTGGCCTGCGCCTGTCATAACCCCGGGGCGCCTAACGCGGCCTTGCATAAGCATAGCGTTGAACCCACGCCATGATAGACACACTCAAATTGGTGACCATGAATTTTTTTAGCCACATTTTTACGCCGCTCACCCGCCAGCAATGGCTGATTTTAGGCTTGGCGGGCTTTGCCCTGCTCACCCCCATCGCTGCCGCGAGTTTTGGCGCGGCAAACATTAGCTTTTTAGATGTGCTGCATGTGTTTATCAATAAACTCAGTCACCTGTTTATGACTGATGAGGCCGTGAGCACCAGCAGCATGACAGAGCGGATTGTGATGGAGCTGCGACTGCCACGGATTTTACTTGCCTTTGTGGCGGGGGCTGGACTGTCCTTGGCGGGGAGCGTGCTGCAAACCGTGACCCGTAACCCCCTTGCCGATCCTTATCTGTTCGGCATTAGCTCCGGCGCTTCGTTTGGTGCCGTGGTCATGTTGACGCTGTTCACTGGTTCTGGCCTGTTTGGCAATGCGGGCGCGATAGCCAATTCGGGGATTTTTAGCGGCGCAGGGGGCTTTGCGGGGCTCTTGTGGTTTAGTTTGCCCTTCGGCGCCTTTATTGGTGCCAGTCTGTCGGTGCTAATCGTGCTGGCGTTAGCTGGGTTAGGTCTTAAGAGCCAGGTAGAGCGGATGTTGCTCTCTGGCGTGGCAACCTCCTTTATGTTTGGCGCGTTAACCAGTTTACTGCTGTACTTTGCCAGCCCACAGGCCACCGCATCGGTATTGTTTTGGAGCCTTGGCAGTTTTGCTAAGGCCAGTTGGTCGCTGTTGGTGCTGCCGTCCTTAGTGGTGCTGGTGAGCTTTTTAATTATTCTGGGTTGGAAGCGCCAAATCATGGCGTTGCAAGCGGGGGATGAAACGGCTCACACCTTAGGGGTGAATGTGCCTAAGCTGCGCCTCAATATGCTGCTGCTCTGCTCGCTTATCACCGCCATTTTAGTGGCGACCTGTGGCGGCATTGGCTTTGTCGGCTTGATGATCCCGCACACAGTACGTTTGTTATTCCCCGGTCGTCAGCCCATCTTACTGACGGCGCTGGTGGGCGGCCTGTTTATGGTGTGGATTGATGTGCTCGCCCGATGTTTGCTTGGCAATCAGGAATTACCCGTAGGGATTATCACCGCCGCGATTGGTAGCTTCTTCTTTTTGCTGATTTTGCGTCGGCGCAAGCTATCGAACTAGTTATTTGCATGCTGATTTTGATAAGCAATTGTTCGATAAGTGATTGTTGAAAGAGAAATTGCCCAACTCGAATGAGCCAAATTCGTACTTAGTGCGTATAGCAAATCGCTGCCGAATGCGTCGTAGTGGTTGTTCTAGAATGTAGTTGCGAACGCATCCTTGCGAACAAATCGTTGTGAACGAATCGTTGTGAAAGAATAGTCGCGAGCGTATTAGCCAATAAGTTATGAGTAGCGGCTCCACATGGGAGCCTAAATTGCCACTGGAGCGTGAATGTCTCAATCTGCCCTGTTATTTCAAATCGAGCCTGCGAGTCGAGCGCAGGATCAGTTTATTCAACAAAAGATCGATCTGAAGACTAAGCCGCCGGGCGCTCTGGGGTTGTTAGAACCCTTGGCGCTGCAAATTGCCCGCATCCAAGGGCCGCAGCAATTACAGATAGTTAACCCAACCATGTTGGTGTTTGCTGGGGATCATGGGATTGCCGCCGAAGGCGTGTCGATAGCCCCGAGCGAAGTCACGCGGCAAATGGTGCAAAATTTTGCCCATGGCGGCGCGGCTATCAATGTGTTTTGTCGCCAATTAGGCTTCAATCTCGAGGTGATTGATTGCGGTATTTTAACCCCAGTTGAGGGTATCGAAGGCATTATCGACCAACGCCTTGGCGCCGGCACTGGCGCAATTCACTTAGAGCCAGCGATGAGTTTAGCCTGTGTGGACAAGGGCTTTGCCATGGCGCAGGCGTTAATCGAGCGCCACCATCAAGCGGGTTGTAACTTGGTCGCCTTTGGCGAGATGGGCATAGGTAACACCTCTTCCGCTGCGGCGATTATGGCGGCCATCATGCAACTCGATGTGGCCGACTGTGTTGGCCGTGGCACGGGGATCAGTGCCGAAACCTTAGAGCGTAAACAGATGCTTATCGAACTCGCACTGTTGTTACATCAGAGTGCGATGACAGGCCCTAAGCAAGTGCTGGCCTGTTTGGCCGGCTTTGAAATTGTGCAGATGACGGGGGCCATGCTCGCCGCCGCAGAGCGCAAGATGCTGGTCGTGGTGGATGGTTTTATTGCAACCGCAGCGGCGTTGGTTGCCGTGACTATTAATGCCCATGTGCGGGATTATTTGATTTTTGCCCACCGCTCCGAGGAGCAAGGTCATCAGCGGATGTTGGAACATTTAAAGGCTAAACCTTTGTTATCTTTAGGGCTGAGATTAGGCGAAGGCACGGGCGCTGCCTTGGCATTGCCGTTAATTCAAGCCGCAGTAAATTTTTACAATCAAATGGCGAGTTTTAGTGATGCCGGGATTGAGGCTGTTGTATGATGTGCCCTGCTAAGTGTCTTATTTAAAATAATAACTTTTAGCTAACCGTTTTAATCTTAAACCTTGCAGCAAGTGTTAATTCACTAAGGATGCTTTATGTCAGAACGCGAAAGCTGGCACAAAGAGATAGATTTGTTTTTAGTGGCTATGGGCTATTTTACCCGCATTCCTATGCCCAAATGGGTTGAGGTCGATGCCGACAAGCTCAATAAAGCCAGCCGTTACTTTGGATTAGTGGGCCTGCTGGTGGGGCTACTCAGTGCCATCGTGTTTTGGCTCACCCAAAACTGGTTGCCTGCCGGCGTGTCCGTACTGCTGTCGATGGTCACAGGCGTGCTGCTCACGGGTGGTTTTCACGAGGACGGTTTAGCCGATACCTTCGATGGTTTCGGTGGCGGTTGGACGGCGGAAGACAAGCTGCGGATCATGAAAGACTCTCGCCTAGGCAGCTACGGCGCCTTGGCTTTGATGCTCGTGCTGATGCTTAAGTGGCAATTATTAGTGGAACTCGCGCTTTATGATCCTGTGGTTGCAGGCTCGGCGATGATAGTCGCCCACACTGTGAGCCGCGTCGTTGCCGCCAGCCTTATCTTTACCGAGAAATACGTGCGCGACGATGAATCCAGTAAATCCAAGCCGTTAGCGCAGCATCAAGGTATTAATGAACTGTTTATTTTGATCGCCAGCGGTGTGTTAGTGCTGTTAGTGCTTAAGGGCATTGCCGCGTTGTCGTTGTTACTGGTGATGATAGGCCTACGTCGTTTGATTGTGGTGATCTTTAGACGCCAAATCGGTGGCTACACGGGGGATACCTTAGGCGCAGCGCAGCAGATCTGCGAAATCGTCTGTTACTTCGTGCTGCTCGTTGTGGGTAGCATACTGTGATCCATTTAGTGCTAGGCGGCGCGCGTAGCGGTAAGAGCCGCTACGGCGAAGCCTTAGTGCGCCAGTATACCGCCCTCGGATTTGATGCCTGCTATTTGGCGACTGCACAGGCGCTCGATGCCGAAATGAGCAGTCGCATTCGTTTACATCAGGATGGACGTGCCAAGGATGATATCGACTGGCAACTCGTCGAAGAACCCTTGGCATTAACCGCCAAGCTCGAACACTTAGCCAAACCCGGCCGAGTGATTCTGGTGGATTGTTTAACGCTTTGGCTAACCAATCAATTACTTGCACAGAGCCCCGAGGCCGAGCCCGCTTCAACGGAATCGGACTTTGCCTTGGATTTTGCCCGCTCTCGCCATGAGCCTTTAGAACACTGGCGGCAGCAACGCGCCGATTTTATCCAGACCTTAAGCACCCTTGAGGGCGTAGTGATTTTAATCAGCAATGAGGTCGGCTCTGGCATTGTGCCCTTGGGCGAATTGAGTCGCCAGTTTGTCGATGAAGCGGGTTGGTTAAATCAGGCCGTTGCCGAGGTGGCGGATAATGTGACCTTAGTGGTGGCGGGTCTGCCACTGGTGCTTAAATCCAGCTAAGACAAACTGTTATCGACGCATTCTTAGTGAGGGAGCGAACCGTTTCCCCGTTAGTTTATTTTCCTCTGTTGAGTGATGTTCTTGCCCATGAATTCAAATAACGCCTCCAACTCCACTTCGGCCTTGTCGCAAAACCAGTTTCAAGGTGTTGCAAGTCAAAGCGAAGCTCAGCATTCTGGCGCAAAAGTGCTTATGGTGCAGGGGACAACCTCGGATGCGGGCAAAAGTACGCTGGTGGCGGGAATATGTCGATTGCTCGCCCGTGAGGGCGTGAAGGTCGCGCCGTTTAAACCACAGAATATGGCGCTCAACAGCGCCGTCACTATTGATGGTGGTGAGATTGGCCGCGCGCAGGCGCTGCAAGCCGCAGCTTGTTTTCTCGCGCCGCACACGGATTTTAATCCCATCCTGCTTAAGCCAAGTTCGGACACGGGCGCGCAGATCATCGTCCACGGCAAAGCCTTAACCACCCTAGAGGCCTCGGCCTTTTTCGGGGAAAAGTCTAAGGATTATAAAGCCATGGCGCTAAATGCCGTGCTGGAATCCTTTGCGCGTTTAGGTCAGCAATACCAAACGATTGTGGTTGAAGGGGCAGGAAGCCCTGCGGAAATCAATCTGCGTGAAGGGGATATCGCCAATATGGGCTTTGCCGAGGCGGTCGACTGCCCGGTGATCATCATTGCCGACATCGATAAAGGCGGGGTGTTTGCCCATTTGGTTGGCACCTTAGCGCTGCTGTCGCCCTCCGAGCAGGTTAGGGTAAAAGGCTTTGTGATCAATCGCTTTCGTGGCGATATTAGCCTGTTGCAGTCTGGTCTCGATTGGCTCGAGGCTCATACGCAAAAGCCTGTGTTGGGGGTGTTGCCCTATTTGCATGATTTGCATTTAGACGCCGAGGATGCACTTATTGGGTCGCCTACTAAGCAGGCCAAAAGCCGTTTTAAGGTGCGGGTATTAGTGTATCCCCGCACCAGTAATCACACGGATTTTGACCCACTTAGGCTGCACCCCGATATCGATTTTGATTATGTGTCGCTCCAGACTCAGGCCTTGGCACAGACGCAGGAGATTGCCGCCGATCTGCTGATTTTACCCGGTAGTAAGAATGTTCGAGCGGACTTGGCTTTTTTGCGTGAGCAGGGCTGGGATAAGCAGATTGCTAAGCATCTGCGCTACGGCGGTAAGCTGCTGGGGATTTGCGGCGGCTATCAAATGTTGGGCGAACGCATTGCCGATCCCATGGGGATCGAAGACTCGCAGGGCGTGAGCCAAGGGCTCGGATATTTACCCATTACCACCGAATTCAAGGCTGAAAAACAGTTACGTAGGGTCACAGGCCATTTAGCGCTGCAAGGGCAACAAGTGGAGGTGAAGGGCTATGAGATCCACTGCGGTGAGTCCCAATATCTCACGTCCAGTGATGCCGCCAAGAGTGCGCCATTACGCTTGAAAAGTGAGAGTGCTTGCGATCAACAGCCAGAAAAGTCTTTTGCCGATGGCTGTTTAAGTGACGACGGGCAAGTGCTCGGCAGCTATTTACATGGGCTATTCGACAGTCCAGAGGCCTGCCAGCTCGTCCTTCACTGGGCGGGGTTGGAGAATGCTCAAACGATTGATATCAATGAAATTCGCGAACAACAGCTGGACCGTTTGGCCGATGTATTAGCCGAGCACCTCGATATGCAAAAACTCGCGTCCATTATAAATGCATAAGTGTTAGCAGTAGGATAAACAGAAAATCATGACAGCAGAGAACGAAAAACAGCTCGACACCGAACAAGCGCAAATCAAGGCTGAACGCCATAAGGCGCGTCAGCAAAAAGTGAAGGCGGGTGTGGACGCTAAAATTGCCGCCGCCCAAGAAGAAAAAGGCATTCTGCTGGTGCTCACAGGCAATGGCAAAGGCAAGTCGACCTCAGGTTTTGGTACGGTTGCCCGCGCGGTGGGTCACGGCAAAAAAGCCGCGGTAGTGCAATTTATCAAGGGCACATGGGAATGCGGTGAGCGTAATTTACTTGAAGGTGCAGGCGTGGCCTTTCACGTGATGGGCACCGGATTTACCTGGGAAACCCAAGATAGAGAAAAGGATACTGCCGCCGCTCTCGTGGCGTGGGAAGCCGCCGAAGCCTTACTTCAAGATGAAAGTATTGATTGCCTGATGCTCGATGAGCTGACCTATATGGTGAGTTACCATTACCTCGATGTGGAGCGGGTGCTCACGGCGCTGAAAAACCGTCCGCCGATGCAGCATGTGATTATCACTGGCCGTGCTTGCCACCGCGCGATTATCGAACTGGCGGATACGGTTAGCGAAGTGCAGCCGATTAAACACGCCTTTGAAGCGGGCATTAAAGCGCAGCCGGGATTCGACTATTAAACAGCGCGGCTTAGGCGGATTGGTTACACAGCAAGCCGCCCTTTAAACCCCATTAGGGCTGTTGTTCCTCGGTAAAATCCGTTAGCGTTTCTATGGTTAGCGTTTTTATCTTTAGCCGTTAGCGTGAGTAGCATGGGTAACTCAAGGATGATGCGATGAATAAACGTATTGTGATTTGTGCCGACGGAACTTGGAATCGGCCAGAGAAAGACCTTAAGGTGGATTTTCCCACCAATGTGCTGCGTCTGGCGCGGGCCATCAGCCCGATGGCGGCCGATGGAAAACCCCAGCAGGTTTTTTACGACTGGGGCGTTGGCTCCTATTACGATCAAGCCATCGGCGGCGCGACGGGGCGTGGACTGCACAAAAATATCATGGATGGTTACCGCTACTTAGTGCAGAACTATTCCCCCGGTGATGAGATCTATCTCTTTGGCTTTAGCCGAGGCGCTTACACAGTGCGCTGTTTATGTGGTCTGATCAATAATTGCGGCATCCTCAAGCGTCCCGATGCGAGGCTTATTCAACAAGCCTTTGACCACTATAAAAAAAGCAGCGCGCCCTTTGCCCCAAGCGGCGATAAATCCGTTGAATTTAGACAACAGCACAGCCACGAATCGCGGGAGATTAAGTTTGTCGGCGTGTGGGATACGGTGGGCGCCATGGGGATCCCGATTTCGTTTCTCGGCTTATTCGAAGATAAAGACGAGTTTTACGACACTAAGATTGGCCGTAATGTGCGGGTTGCCCGCCATGCCTTAGCGATAGACGAACATCGCAGCGACTTCGAGCCTACGATTTGGCAAGTGCGCGATAATATGGATATGCAGCAGGTCTGGTTTGCCGGCGCCCATAGCAATATTGGCGGCAGCTATCAGCCGGATAAGGATGGCTCGCTATTGTCGGATAATGCGCTCGCGTGGATGATGGCCGAGGCTGAGCGATTTAATTTGAGCTTAGAGCCGCACCTAGCGGCGAGTTTGCACCCCAATCCTTTAGCGACCTTACACGACTCGCGCCGCAGTTTTTACCGAATTAAGCAATCCTATTTGCGTCCAATTGATCCTAACGTCGCGCCCGTGTTGCTGCACCGCTCGGTGAAAATCCGCTGGGAGCAAGACCCTAAATATCGGCCTAAGAATCTGCAGACCTACCTTGAGCAGTACGGCTGGCCAGAAGAATTCATCGATTAAATATAAGGAATATCATGTTAATGCGACGCTTTATTGCCCTCGGTCTGAGCTTGGCGCTGTTACCCATAGCGGCGATGGCTGAGCCTGCAAAACGTATTATTGCGCTTTCGCCCCATGCGGTTGAAATGCTCTACGCCATTGGCGCGGGGGAGTCGATTGTGGCCGCGACAGATTATGCGGACTATCCCGAAGCGGCGAAAAAAATCCCCAGTATCGGGGGGTATTATGGGATCCAGATTGAGCGGGTATTAGAGCTAAATCCCGATCTGATTGTAGTATGGGATACGGGCAATAAAGCCGAGGATATCAACCAACTCAAAAGCTTAGGTTTTAAACTCTATAGCAGTTCCCCCAAGATGCTTGAGGATGTTGCTAAAGAAATTGAGGAGTTAGGAGCGCTCACGGGGCGCACTGAGCAGGCGAACCAAGTGGCGGCCGATTATCGCACTGAGCTGCTGCAATTACGCAGTGAGAATGCCGCGAAATCCGAGCCAAAGGTGTTTTATCAGCTGTGGTCAACGCCGTTAATGACGGTCGCGAAAAACAGTTGGATCCAGCAAATCATCGGCGTGTGTCATGGCAAAAACGTTTTTTACGATGCCGCGAGTGATTACCCGCAGGTGAGCTTGGAGAATGTGTTAATGACCTTGCCCGAGGTGATTTTACAGAGCGAAGAGGAAGGCAATGTCAAAGGGGTTGATTGGAGCAAATGGACTGAAATCCCCGCGGTTAAAAACCAGCATATTTATCAATTAAATGCCGATCTATTACACCGCGCAACGCCAAGGGCGCTACTCGGTGTAAAGGCAGTCTGTGATGCTTTGGATAAAGCGCGTTAATCATCCATTGCAACAGAGAATATTGCAGTAGGAAATGCGCCTGAGGGGATAAAGATGTCGGCACCAATTAATGTCAGTTTAGATGTCAGTAAAGATGCCAATTCAGGTATCTGTGAAAAGGGCTCTCTCGTGCTGCTGTGTGGCAAGATGGGCGCGGGTAAATCGACCTTAGCCAGAACGCTGGCTAAGGGGGAACGCTGCGTGCTCATCAGTGAAGATGAATGGCTAGCGACATTATATCCAAATGAAATTAAAGACTTTGATGCCTATATTCATTACGCCGCTCGCCTAAAGCCGCTGCTGAAGCGCCATATTGAGGCACTGCTGCTCGCTGGGTTAACTGTGGTCATGGATTTTCCGGCGAATACCCTCAATCAAAGGCGTTGGTTACTGGGCTTGAGTCTGGATACGGGGGCGGCTCATCGACTCATTTACCTTAAGCATAGCGATGAGTTATGCCTGAGTCGCCTTGCTCTGCGGCGCCAAGCAGAGCCAGAACGCGCCCAGTTAGATACCGAAGCCGTGTACTGGCATGTGAGTCGCTTCTTTCAAGCGCCCACGGAGGACGAAGGCCTTAATGTTGAAATTTTTGAGTCATCAGACTGTTGAGTAATGAACTATGTACCAAGTGATAGAGCAAGTCGCGTCGGTTGAGGATTTTATCCGTTTACGACAGATTTCGGGCCTAAGCCCTCGCCCCTTAGCGGGTGTCGTCAAGGCGCTGCCAAACAGTTTATACGGCGTGCAAATTAACTGTGGAACCCAAACCGTGGGTATGGGGCGGGTTGTGGGGGATGGGGCGATTAACTTTGAGATCGTCGATGTCGCGGTAGCTCCCGAGCATCAAGGCAAGGGGCTTGGCCGATTGATTATGCAGCATATTATGGCCTACCTAGACCGTGAGGCTTTTACGGGGGCTTATATCACCTTAATGGCCGATGTACCTGAACTCTATGAAAAATTTGGCTTTAAATTCAGTCGTCCCGCCAGCGAAGGCATGTATCTGGTGAAATAGGCGCAGACTTGCATACACAACAAAAACAATAGGATCCCTTAAAGATGAACACCTTACTGATTTGCTTATTTATCGCTATGTTATTGCCGTATTTGGCCAAAGGGCCCGTCGCATGGGCAATGGCCAAAGCGGGCGGTTATGATAATCATCACCCGCGTACTCAGCAGGCGCAATTAACCGGATTTGGTGCGCGGGCACTCGCTGGGCATCAAAACGCCTTCGAATCCCTACTGATTTTTGGTTTAGCCGTAGTGACGGTTATCGCCACGGGCAAAGTCACCGCGACTGCTGAGTGGTTAGCGGTTGTGCATATCGTTGCGCGGGTGGCGTATCAGATCTTGTATCTACTGAACAAAGGCACGTTGCGTTCATTGTCTTGGTTTGTAGCGATTTTCAGCGCCTTTGGAGTCTTCTTCCAAGCGTTTTAACGGCCTGATATTGCTTAACAGTGATGTGAGTCTGTCAGACCGAAGGAGTTGAGATGAGAGTAGTGGATGCTGAGAATCGAGCCTGGTTTTTGTTTGAACATGAGCGCGAACTTTATCTGGATGCCAACTGCAGTATGAGTGCATTTGGTTATCACTACTTGATCCAATTAAATGAACAGGAATCGGCGCGCTATCGTGAGATGGGGCGAGCATACTTAACACAACTCGCCTACGACATTCATTATTCGGTGCCGATTGCTGAAAACAGCCGCTCGATTTATCGAGGTAGAGATCAATCCAGAGAATTTGAACCCTTAACTCGTCGCGCTATCCAGCTATGGCGAGAAAGGTTTCCTCCGACAACTTAAGACTGCCTAGGCTTGACTTGCTGTGTCAAAAATCACAACTGATGAATTTATCGTCGATTTTCTGACATTAGTTAAGCGGAACATGATTTATTGTCACTTAAAAATCCATGTCAAATTATCGCTCATTTTTAATGGTTAACAGCCAATTTTGACGGCTAGAAGCTGACTTTAGTCTCAAATAGCTAAATTGATGTAATTAAAGGTTTTTGTGTTTTTGTATCCTATTGAATAATGGTGGTAATTTGACAATTTTAAGCCATTAAATTGACAGTTTTCTTTATGAAAAACCTCAGTTATATTGCAGTTGTTGATACAATTGTTGAGGTTTAAAAACCATGTTACGTCTAATGACCTATGGCATTGTCGCTTTTGCATCTTGGTTTATTTATCAGGATGTGTCTGACCATTTTGGGATGGAGACCTTTGATAAGGTCTTGGTGGAGAATGTGCAACATAAGGTTGAGGCTCGAAAGGCAAAAGCAGCGGCGGAGCAATACGCACAGCAGCTTAAGCGTCAGGCCGCAGCCGACTGCCAAACGACAAACGCATGCACTCAATAACGGCGATGTATCATCTTTGTTCTTGCTGCGCATAAGTAAGAAGCTGTTCGCCACAGTGTCATAGTAGAGGGGCAAATAATCCTATTTGCCCCTCTTGGGCTTATGAGCCCTAAAACCAACTAAAGCAATCCTATTAGAGCAATTGTTTATTCACTGACTACTTTTGTGTGGCGCGGTAGTGGTCGAAGTTTTCGATATAGTCTTCGAGATTGGCGTCAATCATCTCTTTGTAGCGTTCGATATAGTAATCCATCATTTCCTGTTTTTTGGCCTGCATTTGTTCTTTGGATTCAAAGCTGGTTGAGCCAAACCAAGCGTTGTAGCGGGCGACGGCCCACATAAAGGAAGCGCTGACCTCACCGGTTTGGATCTCGGTGTTTTGGTTTTGCTGGTTCGCGAGCTTAATCATCTCGGTGGCACGTTCGTAAAAGGCTTGTTGGTTATCAGACATCAGCAATTCCTATTGTTGGGCAAAATGAAGAGGGCGTTGAGTGCATCGCCCTTTAGGCTGTTACTAATAACCCTAAGGTATTTTGTGGTTGAGGGACAGTCGTGCGCTTCACAGAATCCGTTGATATCACACCAAAAGGCGGCGCCGAAATGAAATATGGGATAGGCGTAACATTTTTCACTGCTTTAGCGAGCGCCTTTGCCGCAGATGCTTGTTGTTACGCCAGTCAGCTTGATATGACCATTTAGCGCACGCTCTAGTTAGCGGCAAAGCTCCACATCGCTTGGATAAGGCCATTAGCGACTTCAAAGACCACCATGACTTCAAAGGGCTCCTCGCGGATGCCACTGATCCGTTCGTGATCGACCACCTTATTGCCGACCACCATACGATTGAGGATCTCGGCGTGCAGATGCGGCAAGTTAAAGCGTTCATTTTGATAGAAATCACTGAAGGCGGCCTTGCCTCGGATTACGGGCTCTGTGGCGGGTGGGCGGTAAATACAAACATCGTCGCTAAAGAGCGCGACAAAGCTTGCAAGATCGTGTTGGTTATAGGCGACTAACTGGGCTTGCACTAAGGCTTCGGCAGTTTGTTCTGCTATCTGGGGCATTTGCTGACTCAAGCTATCTTCCTTCAAAATAGGGGCTGAATCTGACAAGAGACGTTGCCCGTCAAGGTTAACGAGAAAGGGCTTTCTAACGCAAAATGTCGTTATCTCAGCCTGCTTTCCCGCCATCGCGATTAATGATGAATTTATATTAAAATTTATTATTCCAATAGCTTAAGCTGCATTTGCCCCCAAGGTGTGGCAAAGGGCATGGCTTCTTGTGGGGTTAAGGTAAACTCCTGCTCACAACCATCGCCACGGGGCATTTCCCAAAACTTAATCCCATTCGCCTCGAGGGTGAGCTGAAAATACCCTGAGCCGTCGGCACTTGGGCATTCGGCATCTGGTGCCGCATCGGCGAACAACTTTTCCTTAAGTGCGGGTGGGAGTGGATAACTCATACTTTCTGGCAGGGTTCGCGTGGGCTTATCGGCGATAAACCACTGCCACGGATGGAAAGGTTTACCATCGGCGAGGGAGAAGCTAACAAACTCTTGGCTGATCCCATTGGCGCCAAAAACCGCCGCCCAGCGGTATAAGCGCACGCTGAGCCAATGCTGATTGAGGAAAATCGGTTCTGCATAGGTCTCATCGGCCACAAAATGGCCCATTTGAGACAGCATTCTGCGGCGCGTATCAAAGGTTTGTGCCAGCTGCGCATCATCGGTGAGTTTTTTCTCAAGCCACTGATTAATGGCGGGAATACCTTTTTGTGGACCGTTAAATTCGATACCGACTTCTGTGCCATAGGTCAGCGGACGGTATTCAATTGTTTGAAAAGCTTGCCATTGTCCGCGGCTCAGTGAAGGCTTGGTTTCAAGCGGCAGATTGTAGGCATCGGCGCTGCAGTCATCCTGGTTATCAGGGCTGAGTTGGCGTTCAAGCTTTATAGGTAAGGATTTGCCCGAATTGTCTTTAAACCAATGGCCGCTGAGTTGCTGCGCCGTAGCGCTATCAAATTGCCAGTTTCCGGTGTTGTTTTCTTCTTTCCAAATACCGTTTTGCAGCTCGAGCTGTATTGGGGTTAAGTAGCGTTGATAGTAGTAGCTGCCACTGCCGTATTGGTTAAAGCAGACTCTAACACTGCTTTTACCCAGCGTCCCTTGCCAGACTCCTGAGAGTTTATCGGCGGCTAAAGTGCTGAAAGGCAGTGTAGTGGCAAGTAATAGGCTTGAGGACAACAGCTTAAGTAACGTCCGTGTGTGCATACTTTTCTCTTAAAAGATAATGGGTTTAGGTTTTACATGTTGGTTATAAAAAAGTCGCCCTAAGGCGACTCTTAACGGTTTCGAGTTCGATAAACGGTAGGCTCACCAGTTATCGCGTTAAAAGGCCTGTTTATTCGACCTGCCAATCGATTTGTTCACCAGCGCGAATAGGCACAACGTTGTTGTCGCCAAGTGGGTAACTGACTGGCACATCCCAAGATTTTTTAACTAGGGTGATGGTATCGCTGTTGCGGGGCAGATTGTAAAAATCTGGGCCGTTGAAGCTAGCAAAGGCTTCTAATTTATCCAGTGCATTGACCGATTCAAAGGCTTCGGCGTAAAGCTCAATGGCGGCATGGGCAGTATAAGAACCCGCGCAGCCACAGGCGGCTTCTTTACGATCTTTGGCGTGTGGCGCAGAGTCGGTACCGAGAAAGAACTTCTTATTGCCACTCGCCGCAGCTGCTAACAGCGCTTGCTGGTGGGTATTGCGCTTTAAAATCGGCAGGCAATAGAAGTGCGGACGAATACCGCCAGCCAGCATATGGTTGCGGTTATAGAGCAAGTGGTGCGCGGTGATCGTGGCGGCGACGTTGTCAGATGCTTGAGTGACAAAATCCACCGCATCCTTAGTGGTGATATGCTCGAGAACGATTTTAAGGTTTGGAAAATCAGTCACGATCTTACTCAAGATATTCTCAATAAATACCCGCTCACGGTCGAAAATATCAATTGATGAATCAGTCACTTCACCATGCACTAGGAACAACATGCCCACTTCCTGCATCGCTTCGAGGGCGGGGTAGATGTTCTTCAAATCGGTCACACCAGAATCCGAGTTGGTGGTCGCGCCTGCTGGGTAGAGCTTAGCGGCAACGATTTTACCCGAGGCTTTGGCTTTACGGATTTCGTCTGGGCTGGTTTTGTCGGTGAGATAGAGCACCATTAAGGGGTCAAATTGCGAGCTGGCTGGCACTTGCGCCTTGATACGATCGTAATAAGCTAAGGCGGTTTCGGTATCGATAGCGGGAGGAACCAGGTTAGGCATGACGATAGCGCGGCCCATATAGCGGCTGATATCGCGAACCGTGTCTTTTAATTGCGCGCCGTCTCTTAGGTGAATGTGCCAGTCGTCAGGACGAGTAATAGTGAGTGTTGTCATAGGGCGATTCATCTTGTTGAATATTTCTGCTGCGAGGGTGGCAGGATCTTATGTGGCAAGGATTTAGCTGTAAAGGGAAACTCAGCCAATTAGCCAAGAAAAGTGTTAACACATGTTGAATGCCCACTGTCAGTCTTTCACTTAGCTGTACCTACCCATCTGGAGCGGACACTTTCTCGAAAGTCTGCGGACACTTTTCATTAAAGCCCCTAGTGTCCGCGGACACTTTTATTCAGAATGATTCATAACATTATGAAATATATGATTTAATCAAATTGGCATAGGCGTTGCTATTACTGAATATCAATTTTTAATAGTGTCCGTAGCGATGGGCCTATCCAGCCCTCCGACAGGGAAGCGAGAAACGCCATGATTAAAGATACCAGCGGCCAAGATACCATCCTTGTGCCATCAACTGCCAAACGCCTAAAGTTGCCACTGATGATTGGCGGCTGCACCTTATTGGTGAGCGCCTTAGTGTGGGCCAGTTTGGGTAGCCATAAAGTCAGCCAGTCCATCAGCCGTAGTGAGCTTACCACTGCTACCTTGCAAGTTGGCACGCTCACTCGAGATGTGGCCACCACGGGCAAAATTGTTGCCGCCAATGCACCGATCCTCTACAGCACCGAAGAAGGCACAGTGACGTTACTGAGCAACCCCGGTGATAGCGTTAGCAAAGGTGATGTGGTCGCAAAGCTGGATAGTCCAAGATTAACCAATCAATTAGAGCAGGCGAAATCACTATTAGCAGGTTTAGAGGGCGCCCTTGAGCGTGCCAAGCTGGACGCTAGACGCAACCAATTACAAGTCAATCAAACCTTAGATATGGCCAAGGTGGATTTGGAAGCGGCAGAGCGTGAACGTCGTCGTGGCGAATTGCTTATTCAAAGTCAACTTATTGGTCAGATCGACTATGAGAAAGGTAAGGATGATCTGCATAAGGCTAAGTTGAAATTTGAGCATGCCTTGCAGGACGCTGCATTAACAAAAGATACCTTGAGCTTCGAAGTCAAAAATAAAGCCCTCGAAGTGGAACGCCAACAGTTAGCTGTGCGTGAACTTGAGCGTCAGGTTGAGGCTTTAAATATTAAGGCTCCCGTTGGTGGCATTATTGGTAACTGGTTGACCGAGCAAAAAACGCGTCTAAGTGCTAATCAGCCCATTCTGACCGTGGTCGATTTAAGTGCCTATGAGGCCGAGTTAGCTGTGCCTGAATCCTACGCCGACGAGTTAGGACTCGGAATGGAGGTCGAACTGAGTTTCGGTGAAGTCAAACTCATGGGCAAGTTATCCTCGATTTCCCCCGAAGTGCGCAACCGTGAAGTGACCGCCAGAGTGCAATTTGCCCAGAGCGAAAGCCTGAAGCTACGCCAAAACCAACGGATTTCCGCCAGAGTCTTACTCGAACACAGGGCGAATGTGTTGCTGGTTAAACGCGGCGCCTTTATGACCAGCGGTGGCGGTGATGAGGTGTATCAAGTCGAAGGCGATATCGCTACCCGCCGCGATATTAAGCTCGGCAGCACCAGTATGAGCCAAGTGGAAGTGATTGAAGGCGGTAAAGCGGGTGACCAATGGGTTATCTCCAGTGTGGAGCCCTTCAATCATGCCGAGCAGGTCAAAATACATTGATGACCGATAGTCAAAAATTACTTATTAATCAGTTTGATGCAATTAACGCCGCTTTGGCTAAAAAGTCTGCGGCTAAGATGCACAAGGAGTTCATTATGCGTACTAAAAGCGTCGATTTCGGTCTGCTGATGTCGTCCAAATTGTTTGGTGTTCTGGCCTTAGCCCTACTGGTGGTGGCTGTTGAGCTGGGCATAGGTGAGGCCAATAGCTGGTTTTTCCTCGGCTTAAATATTTTGGAATGGACGAATCCCTTAGAAGAAGCGCGCCAGGTGGGTGATGTCTCGATCGAAAGTGTGAGCTTTATATTCGCCTGCCTTAATGGGGTGTTCGATGCCTTGAGTGGGTTTGTGATGGGCCGTTTTGCGGGGTAATGGATTAGGTTTTGTGTCAGTCGTTAGCGCTTACAGATAAAAAATATTGGCGCGTTTTATAAGAAGCCGTTTGCGCGTAAAGATAAAAATTAATTAAGGAAATTAAAATGTTATCAATGAAGAATATCAGCAAGGTTTTTAAAACGGACTTAGTGGAAACCCATGCGCTGCGGGATTTTAATCTTGAGGTGAGCGAGGGCGAGTTTGTGGCGGTGACAGGGCCCTCTGGATCGGGCAAAACCACCTTTTTAAATATCGCTGGCTTACTCGAAGGCTTCACCCATGGGGATTACTTTTTAGATGGGATTAATGTCTCAAACCTCAGTGATAACAAAAGTGCCGCTGTGCGCAATGAGAAAATAGGCTTTATCTTCCAAGGTTTTAACTTGATCCCCGATCTTAACCTCGCGGAAAACATTGAAGTACCGCTGCGCTACCGTGGTTTTAGTGCTAATGAGCGTAAACGCCGTGTGGAGCAAGCGCTAGAGCAAGTTGGCTTAGGTGCGAGGATGAAGCATTTGCCGACCCAATTATCTGGCGGTCAGCAGCAAAGGGTGGCGATTGCCCGTGCTTTAGCAGGGGAACCCCGTTTTCTGCTCGCCGACGAACCTACGGGTAACCTCGACAGCTTGATGGCGCGCCAAGTGATGGAATTATTGGAGAATATTAATCAGTCTGGCACCACGATCATCATGGTGACCCACGATCCTGAACTGGCTCGCCGTGCCCAGCGCAATATTCAAATTGTCGATGGTCAAGTCTGCGACTTTACTATGTATCAACCCAACTCAGCCCGCAGCGCAAGCCATGGCAGTGTTGATAAATTGGTTGTTAATGCCCAAGGCTAGGAGCGGTTATGTTCTTCTATTACTTAGATTTAGCTTGGCGTAGCATTAAAAAAACGCCCATGTTGTCGGCATTGATGATCATGGCGATTTCTATTGGCATTGGCATCACCATCACCACACTTAACATCTACAAAATGATGTCTACCAACCCTGCCGGAGAGAAGTCTGGCCAATTGTTTGCGGTGCAGCTGTGGAGTCAAGGCTCCGATGCTTGGGATCGTTTCGATCCACAGATCACCTATCAAGATGGCTTTAACTTACTTAAGAGCGATATTCCGCGTTTGCATACACCAATGTTCCGTACGGGGGGCGCGGTGCAAACCGAAGATCCAGCGTTTTTACCCGTGCTGCAATCTCGAGTGCGGGTGACCAATAACGACTTCTTTCCAATGTTTGGCCTCGAGTTTCAATACGGTCAGGCGTGGGATGACAGTGTCGATCAGGATGCTCGCTACGAAGTGGTACTCAGTGATGAGCTTAATAAGACCCTGTTTGCTGGAAAAAATAGCGTGGGTAGGACGATTTATTTCAACGCTAAGCCCTATCAAGTGGTTGGAGTGCTTAAGCCCTGGGCACCGAGTCCAAACTATTACGATCTTAACAACGGCGCCTTTGGTAATGTCGATACTCTTTTTGTGCCCTATAGCTTAGCGCCAATTGAGGAATATGATAGTTGGGGCAATAGCAATAGCTGGAGCTATGGAAGTATCAATACCTATGCTCAGCGTTTGGCTTCTGAAATGCATTGGACGCAGTTTTGGGTGCAACTTGATACGCCTGAGCAAGTGGCTGAGTACCGTCAGTGGGTACGCCAATATATTGAGCAACAAAAGAAATTAGGCCGCTTTAGCTCACTGAAGGCCGATGTGCAACTGTCCAATGTTGACCAATGGTTAGCCATTAATAAAGTGGTACCTGAGGATAATAAGGTGCTGGTGGGCCTCAGTGTACTCTTCTTAATTGTTTGCTTGGTCAATATGTTAGGTCTGTTGCTGTCTAAGTTTTTACGCCGAGCTCCCGAAATTGGCGTGCGCCGCGCGATAGGTGCCAGCCAAGGGCAGATCTTTGCCCAACATATGGTAGAAGTGTCCTTGATGGGATTATTCGGCGGTTTACTCGGCTTGGCTTGGGCTTGGGGCTCTCTGATGCTGCTGACCAAGAAGTTTGACTTGGAGGCGTCATTAACTCACCTCGATACCAGTATGTGGTTGATTGCACCAATGATCGCGATTTTTGCGGCTGTGGTGGCTGGCATCTACCCTGCGTGGCGAGTGTGTACGACTAACCCAAGTGTTTATCTTAAGAGCCAATAATCAGGGGGAAATATGTTGCATATCAAACCTATTTTAAGCAGTTTATTACGCAGTAAAAGCGGCCCCTTGTTACTGTTACTACAGATCATTTTATCTGTGGCAATCGTGGCAAATGCCAGCTTTATCATCGCCGAGCGCCTGAATTTAATGGCCCGTGAGTCGGGAATTGTTGAAAGCGAAGTCTTCGATTTCAGTATTTATCATTTTGATAAATCAACAGATTTGGTTACGCAGGATAAACGGGATCTGGAACTTCTACGTGCTATACCTGGGGTGATTGATGTTGCGCCAAGTTCCATGGCTCCCCTGAGCGGTGGCGGTTGGTCGAGTAATTTTACCTTAGGGCCTGAGGAGCGCGCTAAATCCACGCCCAATACCGGCATGTATATGAGTGATGAGCATTTTATCAACTCCTTAGGGCTTAAGTTAGTTGAAGGACGTAACTTCTATCCCCAGGAGATCACCACAGAGTTGTTGGAAGATGGTGGCAAGATGATCGTCACTAAAGCCTTTGCCGATAAGGTATGGCCGAATGAGACCGCGCTCGGCAAGAGCGTATATATGGGCACTCAGCACTTTGTGGTGATTGGGGTGTTGGAGCGCTTACAAACGGCGTGGGTAGATAACAAAAACCTGGAGTTTAGCTCAGTGTTGTCGGTGAATTATCCCGCTGACTATAAACGCTATTTAGTGAGAGCTAAGTCGAGCGATATGGCTCGCCTCAAGGAAGTCATTCCCGAGCTGCTGCACAAGGAATATCCGAGCCGCGTGGTCGAAGGATTTACGACCATGGGAGAGCGCCGTATCGAGGCGTACCGTGACCATGAGTTAATGGCAACCGTACTGACCATGATGGTGGTGTTACTGCTGCTGATCACATCCCTTGGGGTGACAGGCATGGTGATGTTTAATATCCAGCGCCGCACTAAGCAAATTGGCACTCGCCGCGCGTTAGGGGCGAAAAAAAGGGATATTATCAGCTACTTCCTCGTAGAGAACTATCTGCTTTGCTTGCTCGGCGGTGGCATTGGTGTGCTGTTAGCGATTCAGCTCGGCCAGCAATTGATGAGTCTCTATAGCCTGCCGATGTTGGAGATAATCTATCCATTGCTGACTGTGGCGGGGCTGTTTGCGGTAACCACCCTTGCGGTGTACTTGCCAGCTCGCAAGGCCGCTAAGATTTCTCCTGCGACTGCCACCCGCAGTGTTTAAATAGGATGAAGGGCATTAAGTGCAATAACATTAGGATGTTATTGCACTTTTTGTTACTTTAAGGTTAATAGTTTTACTCTGGACGCACATGCTCACATGGACACTATTCTGATTGTCGACGATAACCATGCCATCTGTCAGGCCTTAGGCTTAATGCTGGAGATCAATGGTTATCAGGTGTTGACTTGTCATACGCCCGAAGATGCCCTTAGCCTAATGGCAACCCAAGATGTTGATTTGGTTATCCAAGATATGAACTTCACCCGCGATACCACCTCGGGTGAAGAAGGGCGACAGCTATTTTATGCCCTGCGTGAGCGTCAGCAAGATCTGCCGATCATCCTGATGACGGCGTGGACCCAGCTCGAAACAGCGGTCGAGTTAGTTAAAGCGGGCGCCGCCGATTATATGGGCAAACCGTGGGATGATGCTAAGTTACTCAACAGCATCACTAATTTAATTGCGTTACATAAACTTGCCCGTGCAAACCAGCAGCTCGAACGGGTTAATTCCCAGCGTCAGGTGGCGATCGCCGATGCGGATCTCTGCGGAATCGTGTTTGGCAGTGGCGCCATGCAGCGCTGTATCGACTTAGCCTTACAACTGGCGCGCTCCGATGTGTCTGTGTTGATAACCGGCCCCAATGGTGCGGGTAAAGACAAGCTTGCCGATATTATTCACGCCAATTCCCCTTTAAAAAACAAACCTTTTATCAAGGTGAATGTGGGCGCCTTGCCGATGGAGTTGCTCGAAGCCGAACTTTTTGGTGCCGAGGCGGGGGCTTTTACCGGCGCTAATAAGGCGCGTATTGGTCGCTTTGAAGCGGCCGATGGCGGCACGCTGTTTTTGGATGAAATTGGCAATTTACCTCTGTCGGGCCAAGTGAAATTGCTGCGGGTATTACAAACCGGGGAGTTTGAGCGCTTAGGCAGCCATAAAACCTTAAAGGTGAAAGTGAGGGTGATCAGTGCGACTAACGCCGACCTGGCCCAAGATATTGCCGAGGGGCGTTTCCGTGAGGACTTATTCTATCGTTTGAATGTGATTGAATTGGCTTTACCGCCGCTGAATCAACGAATTGACGATATCTTGCCCTTAGTGAAGCATTTTGTCGGCGAAGGTTTTAGCATGAGTAAACCAGCGCAGCAAGCCCTGTTGCAGCACCGCTGGCCGGGCAATGTGCGCGAGCTGGAAAACGCCTGCAAACGTGCGGCGCTGTTGGCCAAAAGCCGAGTGTTAACCGAAGTCGATTTTGGTTTACCGCCCGCGCATGCCCACCATCAAACTAGCCATCAAACGAGTCATCATGCTAGCCATATGAGTGTCGCGCCCCTTGGGCAGACTCGGCCCTTAGTCTCGCCACCAGAGATGCAATCTCTGGCGAATCCGCCGATTGAGCTGGAGAGCAATGAGGCGACGGATGTGAGCCGTGAGCAGATTGAAATGGCCTTAAGGCAACACAAGGGCGTGATTGCGCGCGTGGCGAAATCCTTAGGGTTGAGTCGCCAAGCCTTGTATCGCCGTATGGACAAATTTGGCTTAGAGAAATAACGATTGGCAGCATAATGGGTGGCGATTAGGCGGGAATTAACGTGCTACTTCGAACAAAATTAATCATTTATTCAACAGTTTGTTGTGCTTTGGGTGTGTTACTCACCCTAGGCGCCATGAGTTATCGCACGTCTGTTTCCACTCTCGTGGAGGATGCTCCCCATACGTTGCCCGATATTACTGTGCCCGAGCTGGATTTGGCGCAGCTCGAAGATGCAGTGGCCGCAATCGAATCGACGATTAAGGATACTGAGCAATTTCAAAAGGCACTCTCATTGCAGGAGCGCTTGAAGACAGAGCAAATCAAACACGAGCTGCAAAAGTTAGAGCAACTAAAGCAAGAGCAAGTGCAGATTAAGCTCTATAAGCTCGATCGTTTGAAGGATGGGCTTTTTAGTCCCGCCCCCCATCCTATTGAGGCGCCACCTATGGTTGCGCCGGTTGAACCTGTGCTCCCCGCCGAATTTAGCCTGTCGGAACATACTCAGTCGATGCCGGCAGTATTTGATATGCTGCTGATCTTGCTGCTGGCCTGTGGTAGCTGCGCGCTTGGGGTTGCTTGGTTTACTCGCCATTTAGCTCGCAGTCTCAATGCCTTAGAGGTTGGTTTACTCAACTTTAACGACAATGACTTCAGCGTGAGCATTCCGGCAAATGGTGAAGGGCAGCTAAAAGCATTGGCGGAGTTATTCAATGATTCGGCGGCTAAGCTGCGCCAAGAACGGCAATATATTTACCAGCGGGAATTGCTGCTGGATAAGGTGATTCAAAGTTCTCCAAATGTGATGCTGCTGTTTAACGACCACCAAAAACTCATGTATGCCAACGATGCGGCGCGGCATCTTTTTCATATCAAAGGCAAGATGGAAGGCTTGAGCCTCGACGAGCTGCTGCAAGACTTATCCGAAGCGCTTGCCTTGGCTCTTAAGCAAGAAAAGAGCGGCCTGTTTACCATGGGTGAGGATGATACTGAGACTTGGTATCTGAGCCGTGGCCAGTTTTTACTGAATAACCAACAGCATAACTTAATCTTGCTCAAGCAGATGACCCGAGAACTCAATCGTCAGGAAGTGGCGGTATGGAAGAAGGTGATCCGCATTATCAGCCATGAGTTGAATAACTCTGTCGCGCCCATCGCCTCCATGGTGAACTCGGGGCGTTTACTCACGAAAGATCTCGATAATCCCAAGCTTAAGCTGATATTCGATACCATAGAGAGTCGAACGAATCACTTGAGCCAGTTTATTTTCAATTATGCGCGCTTTGCTAAACTGCCTTTACCGCAGCGACGTGACGTGCCGTGGCAGCAGCTTATCGAACATTTAACCCAACATTATCCTTTTACCTTAGCCAATGAGTTACCCGCTGAGATGGGCTATTTCGACCAAGGGCAAATGGAGCAGGTTCTGCTGAATTTACTGAAAAATGCCCATGAATCAGGTTCTAATCCCGATGAAGTCACGCTCTCGATTCGCCACCAAACCATGGTGGATGGGACAGGCTTTAGTATCAAAATCGAGGATCGCGGCAGCGGTATGTCCGAAGAGGTGTTAGAACAAGCCCTATTGCCCTTTTACTCGACTAAACAATCGGGCACGGGGTTAGGTCTGCCCCTTTGCCGCGAAATTATCGAAGCCCACGATGGCAGTATTAGCATGCATAATCGCAGCGACGGCGGCCTATCGGTACATTTGTGGCTGCCGCAATAAACCGCGTTTAAGTGTGTATCAAGAGGTTTCACTCCTCAGCCGAATGTATTACCCAAATGGGCTATTTTGCGGTTTTTACCTTAGCTTTTTGGGCTAATTTGCCCCTCCCTCTAATGACGACAGATCGGCTGTCCTGTTACCCTGCGTAAGCGAAAATGTTGACTAAGGGCTTGTCCTTGGTTCGGCTTTGGATATCGCGCAATGGGTGGCTTTCATCAACAGGGAGAGGAAAGTGAGATCGTTAAAAAAGCGGTTGTTCGTCTGCATCTTGTGTCCCTTGCTGTTTGTCAGTTCCCCCAGTGTTTTGGCCGATGATGACATTGAAATCAGTGGATTAGTCATAGACAGAACCTTAACCCGTTTTGGTAAGGATTTTGGCTTTTACTATTCAAGTTATTGGCGCGAATTGCCCTTTACCCAAGGCTTTAACGTGACCCTGTATGAAACCGTGTTTCCGCAGGCGGGCACGGTTTTAACCTTGGAGGTCAACGGTACGCGCATCTATACCACGCACTTTGGTCGCCGCGCCAATCCGATTAAGGAAAGCGCAGAGCAGGCCATATTGCTGACCATTGATTACTTAGCTCAGGTTCGAGCTAATGCCATTACGGGTGATTTTTCAGGAACAACGGACGACTTTTAGGATAATAATAATGACTTACAGGACGTTACTTTCTCTTGCCGTGCTCTGCATGGCATGCACAAGCCAAGCAACCGAATTAATCTATACCCCTGTGAATCCCAGCTTTGGCGGTAATCCGCTCAATGGCTCCTTTCTGCTGAATAAAGCGCAGGCTCAAAACGATAACAAAGCCAGCTCGACCGAGAAGGACTTTGTTACCCGCTTTAAGGAATCCTTAGAACGTAACATCATCAACTCTATCACTCGTGGCGTGGCCGATGGGGAGATCACCGATGGCGTGTACGATACCGGTGATTTTCGTATTGAAGTGGCTTCCACTGGCACAGGGGTGATGCTGACCATCACGAATATCGAAACCGGTGAAGTGACAGTGATTGAAATGCCAACCTTCGGAGGCGGAAACTAATGACTCGTTTCATCTTTATCGCCTTGATGCTGCTAAGTATGTCAGCCTGTAGTTTGATCCCAAAGCCTGACTTAAATATCACGCCTGCACAGGTGAACCCCGTGAGTGAGGTGATGAAGGGATTACAGAGTCAGCCTGGGCCTAAGTTTCCTATCCCTGTGGCCGTGTATTCATTTCGCGACCAAACGGGCCAGTATAAGCCTCAGGCAAACGTGAGTTCCTTCTCCACGGCGGTCACGCAAGGGGCAACTTCTATGTTGATGCAAACCTTGCTCGACTCGAAATGGTTTACCCCCGTCGAGCGTGAGGGCCTGCAAAATTTACTGACCGAGCGCAAAATCAGCAACAAACAAAATGGCACTAAGGGCGATGATATTCCGGTGTTATCGACGGCGAGATTGCTATTAGAAGGTGGCATTATCAGCTACGAGACCAACACCAGCACCGGCGGCACAGGGGTGGAATACTATGGGATCGGCGCCTCGGAAATGTACCGTGAGGATTTAGTCACTATCTATTTGCGCGCGGTCGATGTGCACACGGGTAAAGTGATGATGTCTGTATCTACGAGTAAAAGGGTACTTTCGCAGGAAATGCGTGCAGGCCTGTTCCGCTATACCAGTTTGAATCGTTTGGCCGAGGCGGAAGTCGGTTTTACCACTAACGAACCCGTGCAGTTTTGCGTGCTGCAGGCCATCGAACTCGCGGTCGCCGAGTTGATTGATAAGGGCATTAAGCAAGGTTTTTGGAGTCAGGCTCAGGTGACACAACCCGCAGAAAGACAGCAGGAGTTGAGCCAAGGTTAATTCCCATTGCGATAACAAGCACCGAGCCAGCGACATGTCTGGCTCGGTTTTTTTATGGTTAATCGGACTGTAACGCCTTCCAAAACAGCGCAAAGCTGGCATCGCGGTAATGCTTATCTTTGCCTAATTCTGGATTATCGATAAAAAAGCGCGTGGCGGCCAAGTATTGGCCGTGACAGTTTTCAAGCGTCAAATCAACGGGATAGTGAGCAATCAACCCCATCAGTTGCCCTTGTTTTATCAATTGTGCGATAAAGCCTAGGATGCTGTTCATCGCCTGCTCGCGAATATGCACTGCTATCTGCGGCGACATAGAATACTGTTGGAAAAACAATTGTTTGACTGGATTTTCAATCGACCAATCGATCGCACTCTGCCAAAGCGTTTCGGCATTGTGCTTAAGATCTTGTCCCTCGCCGACCTTTAACAACAAGGCATCGGCAAATTCTTGCTTGATGGTAAGAAACAGGCTTTCCATCAATGCTTCCTTGGTCGGAAAATGATGGAACAGAGTGCCCGTGGCGACGCCCGCCTGCTTGGCTATCGATGCGGTCGAGGTGCCATGAAATCCTTGGTCGACAAATAAGCGTAAGGCGGTTTCCAAAATGGCCTGACGTTTATCTGTCATGGGTTTAGTGTCTGTATCTGTTGGTAATAAGCTCGGCATAACCCCTCCTAAGCGCTCCGATTAGCGTAAAAACAGCTTCACCAACATGCGTTGGATAAAAGTACCATAGGGAGGGTGGACAAATTTACCCGTGTTGAAGCGACCACGGCTGAGCACGGTTTTAGCGTGGCTAAAGGTGAGGAATCCTTCCTTGCCGTGGTAATGGCCCATTCCCGATGGACCTATACCGCCAAAAGGGGCATCATCGGCCGCCACATGGAACACGGTTTCGTTGATGCACACACCGCCGGAATGAGTTTGCTTGAGGATTTTTTGTTGGCTAGCTTCATCAAAGCTCATCACATACAGGGCTAAGGGGCGAGCACGATGGTTCACGTAGCTAATGGCCTCATCTAGGCTGTCATAACCAATCACTGGCAGCAGTGGGCCGAAGATTTCCTCTTGCATCAGTAGCATATCTTCAGTGGTGTCGGTAATGAGCTGAGTCGCGAGTTTACGATGCTGGCTATCAATCACGTCATTCGAGGCGGGGATCACCTTAGCCCCTTTAGCCTTGGCATCCTCAAGCACGCTTAGCAGACGCTCAAACTGGCGTGCGTTAATGATGCTGCCGTAATCTTTGTTTTGGGTAATGGCGCCATACATGGCCTGGAATTTCGTCTGATAGGCTTGGATAAACTCTGCCACTTTCGCCTTAGGACAAAGCACATAGTCAGGTGCTACACAAATTTGTCCTGCATTCAAACACTTACCATAAATCATTCGTTCTACTGCTATCTCAAGTGGCATATCGGGGGCGATAATCACTGGCGACTTACCGCCCAGTTCGAGAGTCACTGGCGTGAGATTATTGGCGGCGGCGCGCATCACATGGCGACCGACTGTGGTTGAACCGGTGAACAGCAGATGATCGAAGGGCAGGGCTGAAAACTGCGCCGCGACATCGGCTTCCCCTTCGACCACGGCAACATGGGATTCTTCAAACACTTCGGCAAGCAATTGCTTAATGACACTATTGGTCGCAGGGGTGAATTCCGAGAGTTTGAGCATGGCATGGTTGCCAGCGGCGATGGCCGTGACTAAGGGGCCAATGGAGAGCATGACGGGGAAGTTCCACGGCACGATTATCCCAATAACCCCAAGTGGTTGATAATGCACTTTCACTTGGGCGGGGGCGAGTAAGATACCCGCATGGCGGCGGCTTGGCTTGAGCCATTTCTTCAGGTTTTTCAGGCTGTAATTGATGTTGTTGACCACGGGCATAATGTCGGAAATCAAGCTGTCGTCGACCGATCTGTGGCCATAGTCCTGTGACAGCGCCTCGACGAGCGGCTGTTGGAATTTCAGCAAGGCGGCTTTAAGGCGGATTAAGCGTTCTTTACGGATAGCGTAATCGGGATTAGGAGCGGCCAAGTAACTTGCACGTTGGCGTTGGAGTAACTCGGTGAGTGGCGAGATTTTTGCTGGGTCTGTTGCCATATTCATAGTGATTCCTCGGATGCAAGTCTTGAGCTGATGACGTGATTTGTGGTGGATAAAAACAAACCGACTGATTAGTCGGTTTATCCTAGCGAACAGCGTGAGCATACGCAAGTGTTCTGGTGCATTTATGAGCAAGATCACGGCCCGTGATGGGCTTAACTTCTACACTTAAAAGGTAGTTTGTTAGACAAGGAGTGGGTATGACTTTGTTAAAGCATGGTATTTCAGTTGGCATTGAGCGTTATGGTGACGATGATTTTTTTGTTGCCTTTAAAGCGATTGGTACCTTAACTCATCATGATTATGAGGTGATGGTGCCCGTGCTCGAAGCCGCGTTAGCTGGGGTAAAAGATCCTGATATTTATGCCTTAGTCGATGTGACTGAGCTCGATGGTTGGGAACTTCAAGCCGCTTGGGACGATCTAAAACTAGGGGTTAAGCATGTTCGCCACTTTGAGCGGATTGCCATAGTCGGTAAAACGACGCTACAGGAGGTGATGGCAAAACTGGCAAACTGGTTTACTCCGGCAGAGGTTAAGTTTTTTGTCGATAAGCTGGATGCTATTACTTGGCTCAAAGATGAGCTTCACGATGACTAGCCATTAAGGAGAACAGATTATGCGTTCAGGTCAAATACTCTGGCCCACCGATTTTTCGGAAACTGCGGCCCATGCGCTACGTTATGCTATTGAAATGGCAAATCTATACCATGTAGGGCTAAAGATTTTACACGTTGTTGAGCAACCTATCGGTGACGAAAACTATATGATCTTAGCGATCACGCCCGAGGAACTCGCTAAGAGTATGGAAGAAGCCGCCGCAACTAAGATGCAGGCTTTACTCGAGGGCCTTAAAACCGAATTACCTATCACGACCTTAATTCGCCGTGGCGATCCCGTCGATCAGATCCTCGAAGAGGCGAACGGTAAGGATGTGGGCATGGTAGTGATTGCCAGCCATGGCAGGACGGGGATCTCGCACTTTTTACACACCAATGTTGCCGAGGCCGTTGCCAATGGCGCAGCTTGCCCCGTACTGGTAGTGAAATAGCGTTTAACTGAGGTACAAGAGGGCGCTAAGGCGCCCTTTGTTTTTGATTGCTAAAGCATAATTAATTTTACGCCCTAGCTGCTTGTGCCGATTTACTGCTATAAAATACAGATTATCAGCAATGCGATTTGCCCCCAATATTGGGCGAAACAACAATCAGCGATGGATAAGATTATGCGTACTCAAGAAGTGTTATGCCCGACGGACTTTTCGGCGACTGCCACCCATGCTCTTAAATATGCGGTTGAAATGGCGAATCTTTATCAGGTGGATATCCGCTTGTTACATGTCGTTAGCCCCGCACGAAGCGCCCATTTTTACGGTGTAGCCGTGGAGACTCCAGCGGCATTGGAGCAAAAGCTGGCGGAATTTGTCGATGAAAAAATGCAGAGCCTACGACAGGATATGCAGCAGGGATTAAAGCCTGGCCTGAATATCAAATGCATTGTTCGCCACGGCGATGCGAGCGAAGAGATCTTAGCCGAAGCTGCAGATGTAGGTATGGTGGTTCTCGCCAGTCACGGTAGTAGCGGCTTGGCTGACTTTTTAAAACCCCATGTGAGCCAGGATGTGGTGAGACTGGCAAAATGCCCTGTATTAGTGGTTAAGTAAAAATTAGAGCGGATCATGCTTTAACACTGTGTGTTCGAGCAGGGTATTTGAGGCCTCTGCATCGTTATCGAGGGACACGAAACGTCGATACTTTTCCTGTAGCGCGTTGATGGTTCCATCCTCGGTGATCTGCTTCAATCCCAGATTAAAGTCATCCCGAATTTGTTCATTTAAGAAGGCAAACTTATATTCCGTTGGCGGAAAAATGCGATTGCAAATAGCCACTTGCTTGATTTCCGCCTCGGTCAGTTTCCCCTCGATAAATGCCTGCTTGAGATAGTATTTAAAAATATTCTTATCCATTACTACCACATCGGCCCTGTGTTTCATCAACATATAGACCTGTTGTATTTGCCTCGCCTGTTCTTGGTAGCCGCTGTTGGCTTTTGCCATCAGGCTAAATTCCTCGCCAAGCAACACAGAGGCCCGTTGGAAGGCGACGACCTTTTTATTGGCGAGGTCTTGGACACTGTTGATAGCGAACTTATGTTCATCGAGGCTGATGGCACAGTTTTGATAGCGGATAGCGACGTCGGAGTAGAATACGTTATCTACCATGCCTTCTTTGATGTTGATAATGCCGTCGAGATTGCCCTTTCGAAGCTCATGAAAGGTACGCGCCAAGGGGAAATAATGGATACTGGCATTATGTCCCTTAACGGCGAGGGCTTTGTAGAGTAATTCAAGCTCTAAGCCACTATCGGTCTCTTGAATCACATAGGGAGGGATTGACACACTGACCCCTATTTTGAGTTCATCGGCTTTGCTTGTAAGGGGATGAAATAGGGCGATTAGCCCCATTAGCGGGTAGCGAATATGGCAAAATTTAGCGTAAGCCGAAGCAAAATTAACCTGTCTCATCACTCATCAATACCTCTTAGTGAGTCACCAACCAGTTTTGGCCGCTCCATGACCTACTGCAATAAGTGTAGTTTGCTAATTTATAGTCTTGTTTAATTTATTTAGCAAAGGCGCAACTAGCCCTTAGAAAGAGGACCCCGGCTGGGTTAAAAAGGCGATTTCATCGGCGGTAGATTCTCTGCCTAATATCTTGTTTCGATGGGGATAACGGCCAAATCTGTCAATGATGGCTTTGTGCCTAAGCTCAAATTCTAAATTGGCGATTGCCGCTTCTCGATTGAATAACTTTTCGGCGACCTGATGAATGACGGCCGACTCGCTATGCATGTAAGGCATAAATAAAAAGGGCACCTGTTTTGGCTTAAGTGCTTGGTCGACCTGCTGGGCGACGGCCTCTTGAGCAAGGACGAGCGCGATAGTATCGGCCTCAAAGGCGGCTGGCGTGTCGCGATAGATATTTCGGGAGAATTGATCCAGCACTATGATTTCGGCTAACCGTCCCTGAGGCGTGACGCGCCAATCGGCAAGCTCGCCCCGTTTCGCTTGTTTAAGCAACTCTTCAAATCGGGACTGGATAAGGGTGTCAAACTCACGGTCTTTTATCCACCAAGATTTAGGTGAGATTTCCTCAAACCAGAAATGCAGCACTTGCTCCGCAGTAATAATGTGGCTCATCGCTTGCTCCCATCGATTGACTCCTTTTAGAAATAACAGCGATGGGGGGACAAACACAAGTCAATGATGCAAAATTGTTCAATATTGGTGGGGTTAACCCTGTAAACTCTGCCTAATAATTTGCGCTGAGGCTATTTCTTATTCACTGAATATCAAGTAGTTTTATTGTCTCTTGGTTAATTTTTGGATCGTTCCTCTATGCCCCTAGAAGTTGCAGCCACTCAATCGATGTCGAAACAGCATAAGGCATTTTTGCGTAAGCTATATTTAGCGCATTTAATGGATGATGAACGACATAACCTTTTATCACTCAATAAGTTAACTGGAATGCCTCGGCGCACGCTGCAGGATTCTATCGCCGCATTTGAAGATATTGGCATTCGAGTCGAGTTTGTGCAGGACGGCAGTCGTAACAATGCGGGTTATTATCGTATCGTTACCTGGGGACCGATCAGCAGCGCCTGGGTTGATACCCATGTCGATGAAATTGCCGCAATTATTGGTGTTAATGCCTCGAGCGAAACCTTGGCGTGAAAGAGCGCGGATTTTGGTTCGACACTGAGCCTAAGTTAATTCGACGAGCCGTTTTACCGCCCTTAGAGCAGGATATAAGCGCCGATGTTGCCATTATCGGTGCGGGGTATTCCGGGCTTTGGACGGCCTATTATCTAAAACAATACCAGCCAAATCTGTCAGTGGTTATCCTTGAGGCCGAATGCATAGGCCAAGGTGCATCCGGTCGAAATGGCGGTTGGTTGATGGGCAGTTTCAGTGGTGATGTGGCCTATCTCAATCAGCTCGAGGGCGAGCAGCGACTTAGCGCTAAAGCCATTATTCAAGCAACTATTTCTGAAGTGGTAAGAGTTTGCGCCAAGCATCATATCGACTGTGATTTACACCACGGCGGTAACTTGCGGGTGGCGGCGCGTTATCCAGAACAATTAGCCAATATTAAAGCCGAATTAGCGCAGTGGCGCGCAGAAGGTTTTGGTGAAGAAGATATTCGTTGGCTGGATAAGGCCGAACTCAATAAGCAAGTGTCTATGGCCGAGGGCCAAGCGGCACTTTTTACTCCCCATTGCGCGCGAATACACCCGGCGAAACTCGTCTGTGGTTTGGCTGATTTGGTGCAACGCTTAGGGGTGAAGATCTACGAGCACACCCCAGTAAATCACATGGCGCATCTTGGTGATGCACAAACCCTATTGCAAACACCAAAAGGACGAGTTCGTGCGACGATTGTGGTGCCTGCAGTGGAAGGTTATCTGCGTCAGCTTAGTGGACTTGGGCGATTTACCTTACCTGTGCAGAGTCTACTTATCGCCACCGAGCCGTTAACGGATGCCACATGGGATGCAATTGGCTTAGCCAATCGCGCGACCTTTAGTGATGCCAGCCGCATAGTGACTTATGGCCAGCGTAGCCCTGATAATCGGCTGATATTTGGTGCCCGTGGCGGTTATGGCTTTGGCGCGAAAATACGCACAGAATTTGGTTTTGACCCTAAGCTGTTTAATGGGAAATTTCTTGTAAATCAAAGCCTACCTCAGCGTGCTTTCGAGGGCGAATTTGGCTTTCGTTATCAATTATTATTGGCGTTATTTCCTCAACTTAAGGGCGTACAAATTACCCATGGTTGGGGCGGAACGTTAGCCTTGGCGAGGCGTTTTGCTCCCCATGCCATTTTTGATAAGAGCTTGGGTTTAGGTCTGATTGGCGGCTATGGTGGGGAAGGTGTCGGGGCGGCAAACCTATTTGCCCGTACGCTGGTGGACTTAATATTAGGGCGTGATACACAGCTTGCATCTATGCCTTGGGCGTTTAATGCTCCAGTTCAACAGGTATTAGCACCCTGGGAGCGCGAGCCTTTACCTTGGCTCGCATACCATGGCATGAATAAGATTTTTGCGTGGGAAGATAGGCTCTACAGTCAGCCAAAGAGTGCGGCTTGGCAAAAAGGTTTAGCTAAGCGGCTCGCGAATCGACTAGAAGGCTTAATGAGTTTATCTATTTATAAACCAGAGAGTTAATCAGCCCATTACCGATTCATCTTTTTAATAAACGATTTATTCATACATGATAAGTACTTTGATGATCCGATTATGTTAACCGAACAGTTTTTTCTACAGGGCCGCTTTAAGCTGGAGACCATTCCCCATGAAATGCGCATGTCCCATTGGGTATATGCGCCGAGATTAACCGACACGCAAAGCGGGCAAGTGCTGCTCGACCTTGTCGGTCAATGCTGGGATTGTCAGTCTGCCATTGAGCGGGATAATACGCTTTGTCTAACACTTGATGGCTACCCCGACAGAGCCAACTGGCTCGAGTTGGCCTTTTTCCCCGAGACGGAGCGAGTCCTGCTAAAGGCTGGCAATATCAATGCTAAGGCGCTAATGGCACAAGCGTTTCATCCGCATGAGCTGACTAGCTACCTTGATAGGTTACGCGTGCATCTCCTCAGTTAAAGGAAGATATAAGCCCCAAAGCCCAGCCAACTGAGGAGTAACACGGCGATGGCTGCCCAAGCAACGGGAGTAAATTGAGTCTGCGGCAGCGAAAAATCTTCGCCGTCATCCATCTCGTCGGCCGCGCTCGCTTGTTGGTTTCTGGCCCTTAGCTGTTGTTTTCTCAGTTTATCGCGCTCACGGGCCTTGGCTTTTTGGCGTTTTTTGTATTCGGCAATGCCTTTTTCAATCCCCTGCGCGATAAGCTTGGTCTGTTCCTTCGTTTGCCCCGGTTTTTGCGTGGCTTTGGCAATGCTTAAGGCGTCTTGCTGTGTCTCTGTGGAAATCGTGGTTTTCATCTGCTCAATGTACTGGCGATATCGATTGGCCCGATTATACCCTTAACCTTAAGTGAAAAAGCTTAGCGAGTTCGACTTCGGATTAAAAAATCAATGGATAACCGCCCTGTGGTGCAGGAATAAACTCAGGTTCATAATCCCATACTTGCCGAATTATCTCGGCCGATAAAGCTTCCTTTGCCGAGCCTTCACTGACGATTTCCCCCTGCTTGAGGACAATAACTCTGTCGCTGTAACGGGCGGCCTGATTGAGATCGTGTAGTACCACAATCACAGTGTAGGCGTGCTTGTGGGCGAGATTTTTTGCCAGCGCTAATACCTTGTGTTGCTGCGCCAGATCCAGTGCCGAGGTAGGTTCATCGAGCAGTAAAATCGGCGGGAAAGGAGATTGGCTCAACTGAGTTAATACCCGCGCCAGTTGCACCCTTTGTTTTTCGCCGCCCGAAAGGGTGGGGTAACTACGCTGTGCCAAGTGCAATATCTCCACCTCAGTGAGCCATTTTGTCACGAGATTCTGTCCCGCCTGTTGGCTCAGCGTGAGGGGATACAAGCCCATGGCGACCACTTCATTCACCTTAAAGGGAAAAGTTAAACTCGCGTGCTGCGGTAACACTGCGAGCGATTTTGCCAGTTCAGCCCTTGGCCAATCGACGAGCGGGCAGTGGCCAAGCCGGATGCTGCCGCGCGCGGCGGGGATCTCTTGGCACAGTGCCTTTAACAGTGTGGACTTACCCGCGCCATTCGGCCCTAACAGAGCGGTGACACTGCCCGGTTGAAATTGCACACTAATGTCCTTCAACACCGCCTTATCGCCGATAGCATAGCTGAGTCTATCCACGGTTAGTTGAGTACGTTCAAAATGTTGTTTAGCGACGGGCGCAGCCGATAAGCTCATAGCCATGGAGTTCTCGCTTAGATTAATTTGCTGCGTTGTTGCAGGAGTAAAAAGATAAAGAATGGGGCGCCAATGAGCGCTGTCACTAAGCCTACGGGGAGTTCCGCTGGGGGTAAAAAGGCACGCGCGCCGATATCGGCAAGTGCCAACAAGGCGGCACCTAAAAGTGCGCTCATGGGGAGGAGGCGTTGATGATCTGGCCCCAGCAACATACGCACTAAATGGGGTACCACTAAGCCAATAAAACCGATAATGCCCGTTGCCGCAACACTGACGCCGACCCCTAAGGCGCAGAGCAGGATGAGTCTCAGCTTGAGTGAATCAACATCAATGCCTAAATGCCTAGCCTCGGCCTCACCGAGTAGCAGGGCATTAAGCGCCTTAGCATCACGATTAAATTGCCAACTCAGCAGTGCCAATACCACTAAACACAAGCCCACATATTGCCATTGTGCGCCGGCAATACTGCCCATCTGCCATAGGGTTAAGTCCCTGAGCGCCATATCATTGGCTAAATAGGTGAGCACGCCAATCCCTGCTCCGGCGAGTGCGGCAACGGCGACGCCTGATAAGAGCAATAACACGACCGATGTGCCTAAAGCGCTGCTGGCAAGACGATAGACGATAAGAGTAGTGATTAAACCAGAGGCAAAAGCACTGACAGAAATCATGACAGATTCGGCGTGGGGGAATAGCACTATGCAGATAGCCGCACCTAATGCCGCGCCGGATGACACGCCAATAATCCCAGGATCCGCCAGAGGGTTACGAAACAATCCCTGCATCACAGCACCGCATTGGGCCAACATAGCCCCAACGGCAAGGGCTAATAAGGTGCGAGGTAAGCGGACATTGCTAACAACCAGTTGCTCGTGGGGCGCGAGATTGCCAATGTTTTGCTCCGTGGCCCAATTAAACACCGCGCTGAGGGAGTCGATAAGGCTGATATTCACCGGCCCAACACTGACGGAAAGAAGGCTGCTGAGGAGTAGCAGCGTTGCCATGGTGGGCCATAGCCAGCGATGTTGTAACATACTCATCAGCCCTAACATTATTGATCTTGCTTGAGCAAAGTGGCGGCCAAGTCTTCAGCCGCTCCGATAGCACTAATGCCTAATCCGCCGAGTAAGGCTTGCGGCGCAAGGGTTTGGATATGGCCATTTTTGCCTGCGGGAGTATGGGCGAGTAATGGCATTTCCTTTAAGAGTGCTTGCGCGGTTTGTTCATCCGTTTGTGCATCGCTTTGCTCGCTGCGCTTAGAGAGTAAAATCACATCGGGCTGGAGTGAGAGTATGCCCTCTTGGGATAGACTCTTATAACCTTCAAAGTCGGCAATATTTTTCGCACCCGCGAGCGCGATAATGGTATCGGCCGCAGTGCCTTTACCGCCGACACGGGCGCCGCGTCCTTCCTGTAATAACATAAACAGGATTTTCGGCTGGGCCTGCTGCTGGCTCAATTGCTGTTGCTGTTTATTTAGTCCTTCAAGTCTTTGATGCAAATCTTGTTTTAACTGTGTCGCTTGGTCTGTGCGTTTCAGTAGCTGAGCGAGGGTATCAATATTGGTCATCAGCTGTTTCTCATCGGCACTTGAGGGTAACTTCACTACCTCAATCTTGGCCTGTTTGAGCACATTGAGCGTGGTTTCTGGCCCCATCACCTCAGAGCCGACAACTAGAGTTGGTGACAACGCCATAATGCCCTCGGCCGACAGCATTCTGTGATACCCCAATTTGGCAATTGACGCCAAGTGCTTGGGAAGATAGCTGGTCGAATCCACCGCAACCAGCTCGTCGGCGGCATCGAGGGCAAGTACCAACTCAGTCACCCCAGCGCCCGCGCTAACCAGTTTTATCTCCTGTGATAAGGCATTGGTCGAGAATAAGGCGGCGAACGTTGAGAGGGTGAGCGCTCGGAAAAATAGCCGCCACTGATTGACTGATTGATTGGCATGACGATTGGCTTGAAACAACATGGGTAAACTCCTACTTCATCTGTGTGCAAGGCAGGTAAAAGCGACTGCCAAGGAAAATGTTCTGCTTTAACCTAAGCGATTAATGTTCCATCAAAATCTGCGTCTGGCTGATGGCATTGCCCTGTAAGAGCGCTAACAGCTGCATTAAAGATTCTACCGGCGCGGCTTTATCCGCGGCGATAACGATACTGGCCTGAGGATGGTGTTTTAGCTGTTCTTCAAATGCCAAGCTGAAGGCGTTTAAGTCGGAATAGGTCTCACCGTTTAGCGCCCAGTGTGGAGCGTTTGCCATAATATTGATGGCGATGGATTGTTTCGGTTCGACGGCCGAGATGGCGCTGCTTGGGCTTTGCGGCACTTCCACGGGTAAACTCATCAAACGGCTATTGGCGGTGAGCAATAGAAACACTAAGACGATAAAAATAATGTCAATTAATGCTGTTAGATCGATACTCGGTAGGGGCTCTAAGGCCGAGATCCCCGCTTGAGGTAATGAGGCTCTATCGGCACTGATCATGGCTGTGACTCGAGTTGAGTGTTAGATGCGGGGTTAGCGCGATTAACGTCGGCAAAAGCCTGATAGTGATTCTGCTCGAGAGCGATATGTTCAACCCCAGATAGCCACAAATTGAGTTGATTCAATATATGACTCACTTTTACGCACTGACTATGGGCCCAGATCCCAAACAGATGGGCGGCTGTAATGGTCGGCACCGCAATAATCAGGCCCGCTGCCGTGGTGTTCATCGCGAGTCCAAGCCCAGCGCTAAGCTGTGCTGGGGTGACTGGACCTTGGGATTGCCCTAACTGGGCAAACATTTCAATCAGCCCCAGTACCGTCCCCAGTAAACCGAGCAATGGGCTAATAATCCCAATCACTTGCAGTAACTTGAGGCCCGCTTGTAAGTCCCTTTGCTGTTTGTTCAGCCACAGACTCAGTAATTCTTCCCTGAGCTGCTTTGGTTTATCAGCTTGTTTTAGCAGTAAATTGGCGCCTCTTGTCAGTAAGTCCTGCTGACGACTCGTACTATTGATAAGCGCTTGAATGGTTTCACTGCTTGCCTTGGCATCGGATTGACGCAGCGCTTTCACCCAAGCCTGTTTTTTGGGGGACATAGATGCAAAGGATTGCTGTAAAAACAAGGCACTACGTTCGAGGCAAATCATTAACGCGATAAAGGCGCAGATAAGTAGTGGCCACGTCAGGGCGCCGAGTTGAGCCTGTAGGGTGGAAAAGTCAGTCATGGGCAATTTAGCCTCTTAGGTCAAATTCGTTATCTAATAATGGGTTATCAAGTTATCTGCGGTAGCTGGAATGCTGCGATTAGGGACGCTCAATTTAAGGCGAAGCGAATAGGCACTCTCACCTTGTAATGGCTGGCCAATTTGTTGGTGGGAGCTTGAAACTCCCAAGTCTCAACCGCTTCTAATGCCGCTTGATCTAGCAGCCCAACGCCTGAGCTTTTTACTAAGGTGAGGGCGAGCTGTTGTCCAAATTCGTTAAACATCACTTCTACCGTCGCCGTACCTTCAAGCCCTTTTTTACGTGCCATGCGTGGATAGGTGGGTTGCGGCGGTTTACTGGCAAAAGTTGGCGTCGCCAATTCAATAATCTCGGGAGTGGTGTTACTGCTCTCGCTGGCACTGGTGGACGTCATATTGGTGTTGTTAATGGCGGCATTATCTTGAGCCTTGATTTCTGTCATTTGCGACAACACTCGATCAGAAGGTTTTGAAATCTCTTCAGTTTCTTTTTGATGCTGAGTATTAGCGGCCATAAGTGGCATAGCCGTTGTCGCATCAGCTTTCGAAGATGTGTTTGGCGTTTGTTTGTTCTTTACATCAGATTGAACCGTTTGCTGCTTAGCTGTGGTTGGTGCAGGTGCTTGCCTTGCCATTTCTGCTGTTAGCGTTTCAGCTGGTTTGGGCGCCGTTAGGGGCTTACTGGCATTAGACGAGCTGGTATGAGGCACATTTGTGGAGGTTGTATCCACGGGAGCGATATTCGTTGGCGTACTTTTTACCGCAGATATGGCCGCTGATTTTTCTGCTGTACGAGGTGCTGCAAAGCTTAAGGCAACCGCTTTATTTGCTTTATTGGACACAAGCATTTGAGTCGATTCATTGAGAATACTTGGTAATGGCATAGCAGGCTGCGATGCAATCACCCCCGTTTGGATTGCAACGGTTAATGCGCCAAAAACCAGATATCGTTTCGGTGTCACAGTACGCCTTCCAAGTTCAAAAAACAGTCTCTCATCAATCAATGCTAATTAAGATACATAAATACAATTGAGATCGCAAATGATAATGATTTCTATTTGATCAATTTTCCAATCTCAGTTAGAGTGCCAGCAATTACGAAAATGGATGCTCAAAAATGCAGCAGTTCGACCAGGGTTGATGGACTAACCACAAATGGTCGATTTGAATTCTAATTGATTAATATTATTGATGATTTGAGGATGTAACCATGAAAAAGAAGCCGTTAGTTATCGCCGTTGCGATCGCATTAACGACTACGGCGCTAAGTTTTACGTTAGCGGCTGAAGAAGGTGTAACTGCACAGCAAAAGGAAAAAAAGCCGGGATTAGTCGAGACTGAGTTTGACGAAGTATTAGTAAGCGCGACACGCTTGAGTGAAAAAGTCTCCCAAACGAGTCGCAGTGTAGCCGTTGTGAGTGAAGAACAGCTCAATGTGGCTCAGGCATCATCGGTTGCTGAAGCATTAAAAAATGAAGCCAACATCACTTTAACCAATGGGCCGAGAGCGACGTCTCAAGGGGTTGAGATCCGTGGTTTAAGCGGCGATCGCGTATTACAAACCATTGATGGTGCAAGACAGAATACCAGTTCAGGTCACCGTGGTTCTTACTTTATGGATCCTGAATTACTCAAATCGATAGAGGTGATTCGCGGTCCTGCCAGTAGTCTCTGGGGCAGTGGTGCCATCGGTGGTGTGGTGGCGCAGAATACTAAATCGGCTCAAGACTTCTTAGCCCCTAACGAAAGCTTCGGTGGTTATCTAAAGCAAGGCTATGACACTAATGGCGACCGCACTAAAACCAGTGCCGCCGTGTATGGCCAACAAGATACTATTGATTGGTTAATCAATGGCTCCTACTTCGACTCGAATAATATCAATACGGGGAATGACGAAACCTTAGCGAACAGTGCTTCTTTGGGGAGCAACGGTTTGGCTAAGTTTGGATGGCAAGCCGATGAGGCTTCACGCTTAGAGTTATCGGCAAGAGTTGGCAAGATTAATGAACTGGTGCCGAGTAATCCTTCCGCCGCGGTGAGCAGTTCAGTGCCTTTAGTACGCCGTAAAACGGACGATCAAAACGTCACCCTTAATTACAGCTTGGCGCCGGCAAATAATCCGTATTTGGACACCAAAGTGCAAGTCTATTGGAATAGCACGGATTATGACGAAGACAGGGTGACCAAAGGTCAATTCGATAGCACCGAATACCGCACCATTGGGATTAATCTCAACAACAGTTCGCAGTTTGGTAACACTAAGTTGACCTATGGTGTTGATGGTTATCGCGATACCCTTAAAACCGTTAGAGACGATAGGGGCCAAGTGGGGCAGCGCCCAGGGGATATTGATGGTGAGACCACAGTGTGGGGCGCTTTTACCCGTGCTGATATTCAATTGTCGCAAACCGTTAATCTCGACGCCGCCTTACGTTACGACAGCTTCAAAAACGAGAGCCACAATCTCAATGCTTCTGCAGATGACAATGAGTTATCGCCTTCGCTGGGTTTGAGTTGGCAGACTCAGCCGTGGCTGACCTTAAGTGCCCGTTACGATCAGGCTTTCCGTGCGCCGACGGTTGAGGAAATGTTTTCTACCGGAACCCATTATTGCATTCCGCCGATCCCCGGTTTTTTACCCCAAGGTCTGTGTAATACCTTTGCGACGAATCCAAACTTAAAGTCTGAAGTCGCCCGCAATAAAGAACTGAAAGCCGATTTTCGTTTCAACGACTTAGCCGGTGATGATGAGCTAGCTTTCACCGTAAATATCTTCCGTAACGATGTGGACGATTTTATCGTTCAGCAAGTCTCCAATCCGTTAATGGGGATCCCAGGATTTGAGCAAACCACCTCATGGAATAACGTGGAAGATGCGCAATTAACGGGCTTTGAGCTCAGCGGCCGTTATCGCATTGGTCAAACACGGCTGGCGATGAATTACGGTCAGACCCGCGGCGAAGACCGAAAGACTGGTGACTATATCGAAGGTATGCCCGCCAATAAGTTTAACGTCGATCTTTCCCAAGGCATCATGGAAGGCGATATGAAACTCGGCACCCGAGTGACCTATGTCGCCAGCCAATCCAATACACCCGAAGGTTATCGCGTGGCTAAGTATGACGACTACACCCTGTGGGATGTTTACCTCGCTTGGGAGCCTGCGATGGGGGCTATGTCTGGCCTGAGAGTCGACTTCGCCATTGAAAACATTGGTGACGACAAATACCAGCAGGCATGGCAGACCCTTTATCAACCTGGCCGCAATATGAAGTTGTCAGCACGTTATATGTTCTAGACCCAGCTTTAGGAGACGCAAATGACACAGACAATCGACACTGAAATCGCTCACTCGAGCCATCACATAGATGCCGACTCGCAGTCAATGTTAAGGCAGCGTTTTGTCAGCCAGCCCGATTTAATGCCTGCACAACTGGCGAGTGAATTAGGGATTGCCGAGCTTGATGTGGTCGCAGCACTGCCGCAAGCGCAGCGAGTGTTTCTACCTCTAACACAAATCGACGAGCTGCTGCAGAGCTTACCCGAGTGGGGACCTCTGACCACGATAGTGATGCTCTCGGGCAGTGTGTTTGAATTTAAAGGTGATTTTCCTCAAGGGAAATTTGCCCATGGTTACTACAACCTCTACAGCAAAGGCGATGGCCTTCATGGCCATCTCAAGCTGGATAACATGCGAGCGATCGCGTTAGTTAGCAGACCATTTAGGGGCAGCGAGAGCCATTCGATTAACTTTTTTGGCCCTCAAGGCGAAGTGGTATTCAAAGTTTATTTAGGACGAGACAAGCAAAGAGTGCTTTTTCCTGAGCAAGTTCGCCGTTTTAAAACGCTAGCGGGCACCTTTGCTACTCAATAGTCACCGACATAATTTATTAAGGTATCCAATATGAAGCCTGAAATCTCCGAGCAAGAACAACGTTTAAGGGACAAACTGTTACCCGAAATTGAGGCCTTTAAACAGCAGCGCCATACTTTGCAACTCGCTACAGTGGATGCGGATGGGCAACCCAATGCCAGTTACGCGCCATTTGCCTTAGCTGACGATGGTTTTTACATACTAGTGAGTGACTTAGCTCGCCACGGCCACAACCTTAAACAGTCGACCAAAGTGTCCGTGATGCTGGTGGAGGATGAAGCCGAAGCTAAGTCGGTATTCGCCCGTAAACGCCTCACTTTCGATGCAATCGCTCAAGCGGTTGAGCGCGATACGCCCTCGTTTAGCAAAGGAGTCAGCCTGTTATCAAAACGCTTTGGCGACATGTCCGATAACCTCGCGGCACTGATGGACTTTAATCTGTATAAGTTAGCGCCCCATCAGGGATTGTATGTGAAAGGTTTTGGCCAAGCTTTTAGTCTGACGGGCAGTGAATTACTCGATGTTAACTGGAAGCGAGATGGTCACCATGGCACGCCTAAAGCGCCCGAAGATATGCAAGTAGCTTAAGTGACTTTAGCTTAAACATTTGTGTTTTGAACATCAGCTCTTTGAGCTTGAGCGACTCAAGGCGCCAGCATAAACCCGCTATCTAGGCGGGTTTATTGTTATATTCCTCAAGGCATTTTCACTTTTACCTTCATCCTTTGTTATTGCCTTCTTTAAGCGACGCCTTGCTAAACTCACTTTGTTTATCCTTAGGGCTTTCGGGTATGCTCTGTCGATACTCGCATGTGCTAAGGTTGATGGGCGCATAAAGCCTAAGGATATCAATAGTGAACAAACCGCTAACTGAGCCTACAGAATCGAGTACACTTCCCCCACGATCATTATCAGAGTCCACTATGCCTCACAACGCTGCTAATACCTCGATTCGCCAACGGGCGGTATTGCCCTGGATTTGGCAATTTCTTAAGCCCTATCGCCTGCGGGTGGTCGCGGCGATTGTATTTCTTTTGATTGGCTCCTTGGCCTGGCTATCCCTCGGGCAGGGCGTGCGGCTGATGGTGGACGAAGGTTTTATTAAGGATAACGCCCAGCGTCTCAATGAAATTATTCTGTTGGTACTGCTGATCACCGCCGTGAGTGGCACTGCGGTGTTTTGTCGTTTTTATTTGATGACTTGGCTCGGCGAGCGGGTCAGCGCCGATATAAGGCTGACGGTTTACAATCAACTGCTGAAGTTGTCTCCAGCCTTCTATGCCAAGGTGCGTACCGGTGAGGTGATTTCGCGCTTTACCGCCGACTCGACTCTGCTGCAAACCGTGGTCGGCTCGAGTCTCTCGATGGCGCTGCGCTCCGGCGTGACAGTGATCGGTGGGCTGGCGATGATGGGGATCACCAGCGTGAAGATGACGCTGCTGGTGCTACTGGCCGTGCCTTTGGTGCTCGGGCCTGTCGGTTTCTTTGGCCGAAAAGTGCGAACCTTAGCGCGGGAGAGTCAAGATAGGGTGGCGGATTTGGGAGCCTATGTGGATGAAACTTTACATGAAATCCACACAGTGCAAGCCTATGGTCATGAGGATAAGGACCGCAGTTTGTTCAATGGTCGTGTCGAAGATGTGATGGCCGCCGCCAGTGGTCGTATTCGTTACCGCGCCATGTTGATTTCCTCCGTGATGTTTTTAAGTATTGCCGCCATTGCATCTGTGACTTGGGTCGGCGCCCACGACGTGATGTCGGGTAAGATGACGGGCGGCGAACTGTCGGCCTTTATGTTTTATGCCGTAATGGTGGCAGGCGCAGTTGCGACCATCAGTGAAGTTGTCGGTGAGATCCAACGCGCCTCGGGCGCCGCCGAGCGCTTAATCGAACTGGCTGAAACTGAGGTCGATATTCCTGCGCCACTGGTGCCTAAAACGCTGCCAGCGAAAGTGCGTGGCGAGCTGCAACTACAACAGCTGAATTTTCATTATCCCGAGCAAACTCAGTTAGTGCTCAGCGACTTAGAACTGACGATAACCGCGGGCGAGCGAGTGGCCTTGGTCGGGCCAAGTGGGGCCGGCAAGAGCACGCTGTTTCAGTTATTGCAGCGGTTTTATGTGCCGTCTTCGGGCAGCATTCATTTGGATGGGATTGATATTGCTGAGCTTTCACCAAAGGATTTACGGGCGCAGTTTGCGCTTGTGCCGCAGGACTCTGTGATTTTTGCTACTAGTGTGCTGGAAAATGTGCGCTATGGCCGCGTCGATGCTAGCGAGCAGGAAGTAATTGATGCCTGTATTGCGGCACGTGCCCATGAGTTTATCAGCGAATTTAGTGAAGGTTATCAAACCTATTTGGGTGAGCGCGGCGTGCGCTTATCGGGTGGTCAAAAGCAGCGTATCGCCATTGCGAGGGCGATTTTAGCCGACAGGCCTATCTTGCTGCTCGATGAGGCGACCAGTGCGCTCGATGCCTTAAGCGAGCAAAAAGTAAAGCAGGCACTCGATGAATTGATGAAGGGGAAAACCACACTTATCATCGCCCATCGCCTTGCCACAGTGATCAATGCGGACCGAATTATCGTGTTCGATAAGGGACGTATCGTCGCCAGTGGAAAGCATCAAACCCTTTTACAAACCAATGCCTTATATCGCGAATTTGCCAGTTTGCAGCTGCTAACGGATGACGTGAGTGCGCTTAGCGAGTAAGGTTTTGATGGGAATGTAATGGAAATAAAACCCCAGAGTGTTGCTCTGGGGTTTTGTTTTGGATTTAAGACTGCTCGCACATCAGTGATGTTTAGCTATGTTTAAGCCTGATGTTTCAGTTCTCGGCGCAGAATTTTACCCACGGTACTCTTAGGTAGCTGCGGCATAAATTCAATCAACTTGGGTAGCTTGTAGGCGGTGAGTTGCTCGCGGCAGAAGTTGAGAATGGCGGTTTTCATTTGATCATGATCTTGGCTGTCATCTTTTAGCACAACAAAGGCTTTTACCGCTTCTCCTGAGTGTTCATCCCTTACTCCAACCACGGCACATTCAATGATATTCGGATGGCTGGCGAGCACGTTTTCGACCTCATTCGGATAGACATTAAAACCGGAGACGATAATCATATCCTTTTTGCGATCAACGATTTGATGGAATCCTTCCTCGTTCAAAATCGCAATATCCCCGGTTTTAAAGAAACCATCGGCAGTCATTACATTGGCCGTTTCTTGGGGATTATTCCAATAACCCAGCATCACTTGCGGGCCGCGGGCAGCGAGTTCGCCGGCTTCCCCTTGCGCAACTTCATTGCCGTTTTCGTCTAACAGTTTGACCTCAGTGCCGAGAACGGGCTTACCGATAGTGCCAATCTTCTGATATCCGGGAGCATTGAGTGAAATCACTGGCGAGGTTTCGGATAATCCATAACCTTCACTGATGGTATTGCCCGTAGTTTGTTGCCAGATATTAGCTGCGGCCGCGGTGAGTGCCGTACCACCCGAAATAGTGATTTTTAAATGACTGAAATCCAGCGCCTTAAACTCAGGCTGATGGCACAGGGCGACAAAGAGGGTGTTAAGCCCTGCAAAGCCAGTAAAAGGGTATTTCGCCAGTGTCTTGATTAAGCCACTAATATCACGGGGATTGGGGATTAATACCGAGCAACCACCACATTCAAAATACAGTACTAAGTTCACCATAAAGGCGTAGATATGGTAAATCGGCAGTGGCGCGACAAAAATATCTTCCCCTTCGCTGATAACGCTGCCAATGCGGGATTTTACCTGCGCCGCATTGGCGAGCATATTACCGTGGGTCAGCATGGCACCCTTGGAGAGGCCCGTTGTGCCACCGGTATATTGCAGCGCCGCTAAGTCACCTGCGGCAGGGACAACACGGTTAAAGGGTTGCTCGGCCCCTTGTTTTAGCACTTGGCAAAATTCGACATTTTTAAGCCCCGTTTTGGGTTGCACCTGCGGATCGATAAGATCTAACGGGTGAGTGGAAATCACCAATTCAATTGGTGTGGTCGCAACCACTTTAGCAAGGGTTGGCAACAGATCTGACAGCACCACTAAGGCCTTAGCGCCTGAGTCATTAAACTGATGAATAAGCTCTCGTTCGGTGTAGAGCGGGTTAGTGTTGACTAGGATAAGTCCCGCCCGCAGCGCACCATAGGCGGCGATAACGAACTGGGTAATGTTGGGTAATTGAATCGCGATCCGATCGCCGGGTTTTAGGTTAGTGTTATTCTGCAAATAGGCCGCAAAATAGCGTGAATCGCGCTCTATATCATTGAAGCTGCTGGTTTTCCCCAAACAAGCATATGCCGTTTTATCACCAAAGCGTTGGCTAGTGCGTTCGATTAAGTCTATGAGTGATGAGTATTTGCCAAGTTCGAGTTGTGACTCTTGATCGTATGCCATGCCTAACTACCTCAAATAGGTTTATCGTTGTTATTATTTTAAAATCAAACGAGTGTTTAGATTAGAAGGATTCAACCTGTCAGGTCAACGTTTATCGTTAAATTATTGTAGCAATTTGCACGGCTATCCAATTGTAAAAATAGAATTTTTACTCTAATGAAGCGCGGTGAACTGCAGTGCAAATTTACTACAGCACACCTGAATTTGAGATGAAAAAGCGAGGGTTAGCGTCGAAATTAACGGGGAGATTGCTCATCGTGGCGTAGGGTGAGCACTTCGTATCCCGTAGGGGTGACAAGTATTGTATGTTCTGATTGCGCCGAGAGTTTTTTATCGCGGGTAACAACCGTCCAACCATCTTTTTTGAGCTTTATCTTTTCAGTGCCCTGATTCACCATAGGCTCAATGGTAAACACCATGCCCGCTTTGAGCTTAAGGCCTTGATTCGGCTTTCCATAGTGAAGGACTTGCGGCTCTTCATGCATTTCTTGACCTATCCCATGGCCGCAGTAATCCCTGACGATGCTATAACCAAAAGATTGCGCATATTGTTGAATCGCATGGCCAATATCGCCTAAGGTCGCCCCTGGTTTTACCTGTTTTATTCCCTGCCACATGGCAAGATAGGTAACATCGGCCAGCTTTTGGGCTAGGGCGGGCGCCTGTGGCATCACATACATTTTACTGGAGTCGGCAATATAGCCGTCTTTCTCGAGGGTAATATCTAAGTTAATGATATCTGTGCTTTTGATAACCTCATTCGCTGAGGGCACACCATGGCAGACCACTTCGTTAATGGATGAATTCAACACATATTGATAGCCATACTGACCCTTACTCGCGGGACGCGATTTTAGCTCATTGACGATAAAGGCTTCGACCGTATCGTTGATATCCATGGTGCTGATGCCGGGGCGGACATAGGTATCAAGCATTTGAAATACTTGAGCTAGTAATTGCCCCGCGAGGCGCATCAGTGCAATTTCTTGGGCAGATTTTATCTTCACCTGATTATTCATCGGCCATTTCCTTTACCTGGGTCACGTTGGCTAGGTTCACATCCGCAGATTTCATCAGATCGGCGACTAACTGATTAAAGGAGAGTTGTGGATGCAATTCTGCCAGCATCCCGATCCTTATCCAGAATTCTGCCTGCGAGTTGATTGAACGTGACATGACCGAACTGGCTTTTCTCAGCTCATCATGCAGTTCTTCGGAAATTTTAACTATGCCCATAAATATACTTTATATATGTTTCGTATGTTTATTGTATTCGATCTATATAGCGAACCGTCAATAATAAATCGACATTGGTTTACCGCAATGACAGCCGAGCCTCTTTTGAAGCAGTCGCCGTAAGCGCAAGAGAAGTGGCTAGAAGGCTATGATTTTGCATTGGCATACTTCATGTTTGTGCGGCGCGAGTTGAGGCTATTTAGCGGATTTAACGAAACAAGCTGAGTAAAAAAACCGCGAACCACAGTGATTAACGGGCCTGATTTACGAAAGTGGCTAACAGTGATGCAGTGTGCTCGCTTATCGGCGAGCACACTGCCGCATGACGCGCTAAGGGCTAAAAAAGCCGGTTTCTTGGCTAACGCTTTGTTCAGGTTTGCTCACATCCGTTACCGAGAATTCGATAATTTTGCGCCCCGTTGGGATTACATCCTTATCGGCTAATACTGTCACGGGGTAATCTGCTTGTTCACCCGCCGCGAGGGTGATTACCGGGTCGGCAATTAAGCTGAATGGCATTTCGCTGTTGACCGCGAGTTGGTATTGCTTGGTTTGTTGAGTCTTGTTACGGATCTTCAGCTGGTAGGTATTTTCAACTTTATTATCGGCGGTTTCGCGGTACAGACTCTGTCTGTCGCGAATGACGTTAAGCTGAATCTCACTGCGACTGGAGAGATCTAAACCTATCACAACCAACATAATAACAACGGCAGCGCCGTAACCTAAAAAGCGTGGCGAGCGCAAATTGGAATGGGCGACACCTTTTAATTCATTCTCGCTAACATAGCTAATAAGGTTTTGTTTGTAGTCGAATTTTTGCATGGTTTCATTGCAGGCATCGACACAGGCGCCGCAGTTAATGCACTCGTATTGGAGCCCTTGGCGAATATCAATCCCCGTCGGGCAGACCTCAACACATAAATTGCAGTCAACACAATCACCGAGTTCGGTTTGTTGCTTGCGTTTACGGGGTCCGCGCGCTTCGCCACGTGCGGCATCATAGGTCACGGTTTTGGTGTTGGCATCGAACATCACGGCCTGAAAACGCGCATAAGGACAGCAGTGTAGGCACATTTGCTCGCGCATCCAGCCAGCGTTTAAGTAAGTGAAAATCGCGAAAAACCATACCCAGCAGGTTGTCCAAAAGCCGGCGTTGCCAGTAAAAATATCCAAGTAGAGTTCACGGGCTGGGATGAAGTAACTGATAAATCCACAGCCGGTAATCAAGGCGGCTAATCCCCACAGACTGTGTTTGAGCGTTCTTTTACCGAGTTTATTGGCTGACCATGGCGCCTTATCGAGCAACTTGCGTTTATTGCTGTTACCCTCAATTTGGCTTTCGAGCCAGACAAACATAAAGGTCCACGCGGTTTGTGGGCAAAGATAGCCGCACCAGACCCGCCCCCAAAATACGGTTATAAAAAAGAGGCCAAAAGCCGCGGCAATAAACACCCAAGCGAGTAAGGTGAAATCCTGTGGCCAGAGCGTGAGGCCAAAAAAGAAGAATTGTTGCTGACTCACATCCAGCAGTATCGCTTGCCGACCATCAAATGAAATAAACGGCAGTGCAAAAAACAGCAGTACTAACAGGCTATTCATTGTGGTTCTGAGACGCTGAAAATAGCCTTTCTGCTCTCGGAAATGAATCTGGCCACTGCTTTTGTGTGCAGGCTTATCTTCCGCCTGGATATTTTTTACGGGGATAAATTGCTCGGCTGAGGGATGTTTGGCGTTCTCTCTGTGTTGGGTGTCACTCTTGGGCATATGCTGTCCTAACGGCTTAAATAAGATTCGGCTCCCTATAGCAAGCGTTAGGCCAAAATAATTTGCATTTAACTATATGATATTTATTGATTTAAATTAGATTGGTTTTTATGTGTGTCGCGATATATCGTCAATTGGCGATATATCGCGTTTTTGAGACTATTCATCATTAGTGATTTGACGTGTAATCCCGAGCTTCTTCATTCGCGATCTGAGGGTACTTGGCGGGACGCCGAGTACACTGGCTGCGCCGTTTGCGCCCGAAATACGCCAATTCAGTAGTTTTAATGTTTGCTCAATATGCTGTGCTTCCGCCTCGGCCAAGGTTTGTAATGGTGAAGCCGCGGTTTGAGTCTGCAGGTGATTCGTGGGCATGGCATGGATATGTAAAATATCCGTTTGAGATAAAATGGCCTCCCGCTCGAGGATATTTTGCAATTCGCGCACATTGCCAGGCCAGCTGTAGGCCATTAATTTTTTTAGGCCTTTTTGACTTACCCCTCGGATTTTTTTGCCCAGCTTACGGTTAAGGGAATGCAGTATATGGCTGACAAGCTCGGGCATATCCTCCAGTCTCGCCCTGAGCGGTGGCACTTGAATTGGGAAGACATTCAAGCGGTAATAGAGATCCATTCGAAATAAGCCCTGTTCAACGCGTTTGAGTAAATCATGATGACTGGCGGCGACTAAGCGAATATTCACCTTGACGGTTTCGCTGCCGCCGAGTCGCTCAAAGGATTGCTCTTGGATCACTCGCAGTAACTTAGATTGCGCCTCCAAACTTAATTCGGCCACCTCATCGAGAAACAGTGTGCCTTGATGGGCGAGTTCGAAGCGGCCCTTGCGCTGTTGAGTCGCACCCGTAAAGGCGCCTTTCTCATGGCCAAACAACTCACTCTCTAACAGTGAGGCTGAAAATGCCGCGCAGTTAACGCTGATCATAGGCTTATCTTTGCGGCGACTCAGTTGATGTAAGTTGCGGGCAACCAGCTCTTTGCCTGTGCCATTCTCGCCACAAATCAATACGGTACTGTCGGTATTGGCCACCATATGCAGTTGCTGGATCATATGGCGGATCACCGCGCTACTGCCCGAAATATCCACATCGCCAGTCTTATCGGCTAACTCGGCTTGGAGATAATGATTCTCACTGGCCAGTTGCTCCGACAGAGCTTGAACCTGTGCTAAAGCCTGGCGTAGCGACTGCTCGGTTTGTTTTTGAATACTGATGTCACGAAATATCGCGACTACGCCGATAAGCTTGTTGTCCCGATAGACTGGCGTAGAGCTGTAATACACGGGAAAGCTGCTGCCATCCTTACGCCAAAACACATCGTGGGTAATTTCCCTTGCAATCCCATCCTTCAAGGTGTTGTAGATGGGACAATCTTCTTGGGGATAATGACTGCCATCCGCATGGCTATGATGATGGCAATTATGGATATTTTTGCCGAGTAACTCTTCATTCTTCCAGCCCGTCATGCGCTCGGCGGCGGGATTAATAAAGACGGCATTACCATTTAAATCAAACCCATAAATGCCTTCACCCACGGCATTGAGCAGTAACTGATTCTCTGGCAGAAAATGTTTATCCAAGGGCATTACGGCGGGCTGTGTTGATGTCATTCCGTTGATTCCTTAATACGAATGAGTGCCCAGAGTATAACCCCTTGAGTCGTGTCGCGATATATCGCGAGTTGCTTTGTTATGTTTGAATAGAATGGTTTTGAGGCTAGCTTAGAGGTCTGACCATTAACTTGTTGATAATAAAAAGCTTATATTTTAATCAATAGAAAGTTTTATTTAGTGCTGGCTTAAATTGCTAAATTGTTATAAAAATGTTTCATAAATATTATTGGCAAGGTTGAAATAGACCAGTACGCTTACCCTTATATGGGAATATGCATTACTTCGCTAAGATATTTATTTAAGTAACTCGCTAGTTATAAAACTATTTTTATAGTGTTTTGGGGTTAGACGGCTGTTGAGAGTACGGAGTGATTTTCTGCCCACCTTTCCGGAAAATTGCTTTCTACTGATTTGAAGTATGCAAAAAGGCTGCGATGCAGCCTTTTTTATTGCGCTCTCAATACTCCATTTTTGAAGATTAAGCCAAATAAGCAAAATAGATTACAAGGCTTTAGCCTGGGCTAAGCCATTAAGCACGGCATCGATGGTGAGTTTTGACGGTAGTACTATGCCGTTAGGCGCCCTTGGACCATAGACCTTATTGTAAGGTGTACCCGGTACTCCTTCATGTTGCATGTAGTTCGCGATGGTGGAATCGGCTTCGCTCCAATTTCCCTGCATCAAAATAATCTTGTCGGCCATCAGTGCATTCACCACTTGCTCCCTATGGGTGACTTCAGCCTTATTGGTTTGGCAAATGCTGCACCAGTCTGAGGTGATATCCACAAACACTGTGTAGCCTTGGGCGACCAGTGGGGCGATTTTTTCGGGGGCCAGCGTGCGCCACTGTAGCTTTTGATAGGCTTGATAATCTTCGCCTTTATGCACAAAACCGATAATTCCGCCTAGGCCAACGGCGAAAAATCCCAACACAAAAATCACCGCCAGTGGAATGCGCTTACCTTTGCTACGTTGCCAGATTAACAGGCCAATCGCGCCCACAAGTAATGCGAGAATGACCAGACTGATGAGAGTAATAGTGCCCATAGATGCCTACATAAGTTTCCGATAATCCATTCTATCTTAGCGGCTAACAGCTTAAATCTGCGTGAATTTATGTTTTAAAAGCCGATTAAACCTTTGACGCATTCAGTTGCAATTGTGCTTTTGCGCCGAGTGCACAGTCTTTGTAAGCTGGTGCACTAATAAAAAGACCACAAAATAATGACTACAGAAGGGAAGGATAATTGATGCGAGTGCTAAATAAAAAGTCAACGCCCGCAGGGCTAACATGGGCAAGTATGTTGCTGCCCTTGTTATTTACTGTGTCCATGGTCGGCCATGCCGAGCCTGCGCAAAAAAGCGAAGCTAAAGTGGATAAGCTAGTGCCAGAGGTGGTGACGACTAAGCACAGAATGACGATTCAAAATCAAAAGATCAGCTATCAAGCCATTAGTGGAGAAACCATTTTAGAGGATGATAAGGGAGAGCCTCAGGCGAGCATCTTCTCTATTACGTATTTACGGGATGATGTGCAGGACAGCAGTAAACGCCCTGTCACGTTTATTTTTAACGGTGGCCCAGGTTCAGCCTCGCTGTGGCTGCACATGGGACTCTTTGGGCCAAAACGTGTGATTGTGCCCGGTGATGCCAAAGATGATGGTGCGGCGCCTTATCGGATTGAAGCCAACGATTACTCATTACTCGATGAGTCTGATTTAGTATTTATCGACCCTGTGGGTACCGGTTTTAGCCGTGCGCTTGGTGAGAAGAAAGGCGCCGATTTTTGGGGCGTGAAAGAAGATGCCCAATCCATTGCCGAGTTTATGCGCCGTTGGTTGATTGAACATAAGCGTTGGAATTCGCCTAAATATCTTGCCGGTGAAAGTTATGGTACGACGCGAGCCGCAGCATTAGTGGATGAGCTCCAAGGCGGTTGGACCGATATCTCGGTCAATGGCGTGATGTTGATTTCATCGATTCTCGACTTTAGCCACGCTCGCTATCAACCGGGTAATAACCAACCCTACATTGGTTTTTTACCGACTATGGCGGCAACCGCGTTTTATCACAATAAAGTCAACGATGCCGACAAGGCCTTAGGGCTCGAAGCGTTTGTCGAACAGGCGCGTCAATTCGCTATCAAGGATTACGCCTTAGCCCTATTACAGGGTAGTCGTTTAGCGCAAAGCGATTATCAGAGCGTACGCAAACAGTTGGCGCGTTTTACGGGCCTGAGTGAGTCTTATCTTGACCGAGTGAATTTGCGGGTGAGTGCGAGTCGCTACACCAAAGAATTGCTCAGGGATCAGGATTTGACCGTCGGGCGGTTAGACAGTCGCTATACCGGCAAAGATTACGATAGTGGCGGTGACTCGACCGATAATGACCCGTCAGGATATGGTATCGATGGCGCTTATACGGCGGCTATCCATCAATATCTGTATGAGGATTTAGGGGTTAAATTATCACGCCCCTTCAACGTGCTCTCCACCGATGTTAACCGTGGCTGGAACTGGAATATCAGCGGTAAGCAAATGCATTATGTGAATGTGGCGCCCTATTTAGGGCAGGCGCAGCGCGAGAATAAAGACCTACGCATTTTTGTCGGTAACGGTTATTTCGATTTTGCGACGCCCTTCTTTGCGACCGAAAATACCTTTGCCGATAATGGCATAGATAATAGCCGTGTCACTATGCATTACTACAAAGCGGGCCACATGATGTATGTGGAGCCCGCGTCGCTTGCACAACTGGTGCAAGATATCCGCGCTTTTTATCATCCTAACGCGGCGAAATGAGAGTGACCGTATTATTTGGCCAGTGTTAAACTGCCACTCCTGTGAAGGCCCTATTGAGGGCCTTTTTATGCTTTAAAGGGTTAAAAATGAGCTTTAGTACTTGGTTAGGGCTATTGGCGATTTGTTGCTTGGGCGCTATGTCTCCTGGGCCGAGTTTGGCCATGGTTGTGCGTCATACTTTAGGCGGTGGTCGCGGCAAGGGGATCGTTTGCGCTTGGGCGCACTCAATTGGTATTGGCATTTATGCGTTAGTGACGTTACTCGGCCTAGCCGTTGTATTGAAAAAAGCGCCATTGATTTTTAATGGGATCGCGATTTTAGGCGCGCTCTATCTCGCCTGGATGGGGATCCAAGCATTGCGCTCAAACGGTGGCATGCAGGCAAAACTTGCGGCGGGGGAGGCGACGGATACACTCACAGCAGCGCGCGATGGTATTGCGATTTCCCTGTTCAACCCTAAGATTATGTTGTTCTTTTTAGCGCTGTTTAGCCAGTTTGTGATGGTGGCCGATAGCTTGACGGGTCAAGCACTTATCGTGCTAACGCCTTTGGTGGTTGATGGGCTTTGGTATACCTTGATTGCCTTACTGTTGTCCCATTCGAGTGTATTGCCTAAGTTACGGGAAAAAGCGGGACTCATTGATAAACTTTCTGGTGTGGTACTGATCCTGCTCGCGATACGGGTGGTGTACACCCTCTAACGCATCGCAATGCACATTGATGAGTGTGAAGAAATAAGTGCGAAGAGATAAAAAAACGCCATCACAAGATGGCGTTTTTTATGGGATTTTAGCAGGCGATGCTTGGCCTATAGCGCATCATCAGCCTTTAAAAATTTGTACAGAGTCATCCACGGCAACCGCTTCTTCCTGCATAACGGGTGGGTTGGCGATATGGTCATCTAGGTTGTCGCTTAGCATTTCGCGGTATTCGGCGCTAAACCAGTCGAGCGCATTGTCTTTTTCTGCGCCTAAGTCGGCAGATTTGATCGCGGCTTCAAAGGCGTTAAAACGCGCTGCGGCAAAACGCAGGGCCGTGCCGACTTTACCGACATCACCTTCCTGCTGGCTTAGCTGATTGGCTAAGGCAATAAATTGATCGGCAAGTTCAAAAATCGTGGTGTTGCTGGTATCAGTCATAGCGCTTACTCAAAATAATTTATTGGTGGGCGATTCTATCCTAAATTCTGCAGGAAGGAACCGCTTAGGCTTAAGTATTGGGATCTAAATCTGTTGTAGTGAGCTCAATACTTAGCGGGTTATCCATCGCTAACTTGCGGTTAGCTCGAAGGTTGATTGGGCGATATTGTAATTGGTATCAATGGGTTTTACTTCATTATATCAAGGCAGAAGATGCAGGCCTGTTCTGTCATCGTGATTTAAATTCTTGCCGATTTGGGATGTAGATAGCCTGCCGAAATACAAGGTCTGCATGGCGGTGCGGGGGAAATAATATCTGATTTAGCCTCCTGTGAGGATTCATCTTCTGTTCAGTTAGCTACTCGCATACTGCTTCCATCAACAGGAGAATCGCCATGAAAGCAATTAAACTTACTCTGTCAGCCTTACTACTCGCTGCAGCTTCATCTTCGGCCATTGCGGCAGATGTCGGAGTGTCGATTAACATCGGCGATCCAAACTTTTACGGTCAGATCAATATTGGTAATTTTCCTCGTCCACAGGTGATTTACGAACAGCCTATCGTGATAGAGCAGTCTCGGGTCGTGTATGAACCTATCTATCTGCATGTACCGCCTGGTCATGCGAAAAAATGGGGTCGCTATTGTGCCTCCTACGGTGCCTGCGGTCGTCCGGTCTATTTTGTTCAGGATGTCTGGTATCGCGATGAGTACGTACCCCGTTATCGCTCCTATAAACAGGATAAGCATCACCACAAACATTACGACAAACATGAGCGCCGCAAAGATAGGGATGACGACCGTGGTCATGGCCACCGTGGTCGCGATTAATAGGGATTGTTTCTACAGACGCCCCTGTTACGCTAGCTGATGGCTTATCAGAGCCATTTGCTAATCAAAGCGCCGAGGCGCAACATGGCTCAGCACTCAACTTTGCTCGAGTTAACTTTTGCGATACGGGGCGTTCCTCGATAGCAATCGATTGCCTTGAGCAAACGGACAGAACAGGTTTATGCCGCAATATGCTTGCGATATCTCAAGACTCGGGAATAAAAACCGGAGTTGGCTTGTCATGTCGCGCTATCACTTTTAAGCTAACGGCATCGTAACTTAAGTAAGAGAAACAGATTTTGGCGACTTGGCAGGCATTTATTGACCATCAACGTGCTCAACCCTATTACCAGCAGTTGATAGCATTTGTGAATCAAGAGCGTGGATTGGGTAAGGTTATTTATCCCCCTAAAGAGGATGTGTATAACGCCTTTAAAACAACCCCATTGGAGCAAGTGCGTGTAGTGCTTATTGGTCAAGATCCCTACCATGGTCCCGATCAAGCCCACGGTCTGTGTTTCTCGGTTAAGCGAGGCATTAAACCGCCGCCATCGCTAGCCAATATGTATAAAGAGTTAGTGAACGATATTCCCTGTTTCCAAATCCCAAACCATGGTGATTTAACCCAATGGGCGGAGCAGGGGATTTTGATGCTCAATACCGTGCTGACGGTGGAACAAGGGCAAGCCCACTCCCATGCCAATGCAGGCTGGGAAACCTTTACCACTGAGGCGTTAAAGCTGCTTAATGCGCAGGAGAGGCCGATTATTTTCGTACTCTGGGGCAGTCATGCCATCAAAAAGGGGGCGGTGATTACTGCGCCACAGCATCAAATTCTGTCGGGCCCCCACCCGTCACCGCTGTCGGCCTATCGCGGCTTCTTCGGTTGTGGGCATTTTTCTAAAGTGAATCAACTGTTGATGGCGCGGGGCGAGGCACCGATCCAATGGCAGGTTTAAGTTCGCTTTGATAAAGAATGTTAAAAATAAAAAGGCCTTGCTAAGCAAGGCCTTTTTATTGATTTATCGCTGCCAATTAGTGGTTACGATCAACTGAGATTTTTGCCAGCGAAATTAATGCGGTTTTGAAGTCACTGTCGGGTAATACTGCCAACGCTGCAATCGCCTTGTTGGATTCTTCAATGGCTTTTTGCTGAGTGTAAGTGAGCGCGCCACAGTGATGCAGAGCGGCAACAATTTTCTCAATGGCGTGGGTGCCATCACCTTGCTCAATGGCTTGGCGAATGAGTTGCTGCTCTTCTTCTGTGCCATGGGCAATCGCATAGATTAGCGGTAAGGTCGGTTTACCTTCGGCAAGATCATCACCAATGTTTTTACCTAACTCTTCACTGTCGGCGGTGTAGTCGAGTAAATCGTCGGTCAGCTGGAAGGCTGTACCTAAATACTTGCCATAGTCGCCTAATGCGGTTTCTTGCTCGGGTGTAGCGCCGGCTAATACCGCGGCCAGTAACGTGGCGGCTTCGAATAGCTTAGCGGTCTTGCAATAGATCACCCGCATATAGCTTTCTTCTGTGGTATTAGGATCGTTACAGTTCATTAGCTGTAATACTTCACCTTCGGCCAATACGTTAGTGGTATCGGCTAATACACGCAGTACTCGCATGCTGTCGAGTTCGGTCATCATTTGGAATGAGCGGGTATAAAGGAAGTCACCTACTAATACACTGGCGCTGTTACCAAAGAGTGCGTTGGCGGTTTCGCGGCCACGTCTGAGAGTCGATTCATCGACTACATCATCGTGCAGTAATGAAGCGGTATGAATAAATTCAATAATCGCGGCAAGCTTAAGATGGGCTTCACCTTGATAGTCGACGGCGCGCGCTGCGAGGACGGACAGTAAAGGACGAAGACGTTTACCACCACCATTAATAATGTAGAAACCTAACTGGTTAATCAGGGCGACATCTGACTCCAGCTGTTTATAGATCAGCTGATTGACTGCTTGCATATCAGTGTCAGCCAGTTGACGAATAGCGTTTAAATCCATAATAGACTCTGGTTGTGGGGCCATTACGTACCCGGCCTCTATTTTAGGCTCACGTGTTATATAGAATGAATTTTACCTAAAATTCCGACATATGACAGTACTCACACTACTAATGTGCGAGTTATTCCGGCCTTTTTTTATTCTTTCCTAATTAGGGCTTGCCAGATAAGGATTCTTCGCGTAAAATCCGCGCCCATTGTCAATAAAGTTTTTGTAGCACCCTGCCTCCCATAGTGTGAGCCAGCGTGTTAGGAATATCGGAGTAAAATAGCTATGTACGCTGTTTTTCAAAGTGGTGGTAAACAACACCGTGTAGCCCCAGGCCACACAGTTCGTTTAGAAAAATTAGAAGTTGCTACTGGTTCAACTGTTGAATTCGATCAAGTATTACTGATCGCTGACGGTGAAAAAGTGCACGTTGGTGCTCCTTTAGTAGCTGGCGGTAAAGTCGTTGCTGAAGTAGTAAGTCATGGTCGTGGCGAGAAAGTAACTATCGTTAAGTTCCGTCGTCGTAAGCACCACGACAAGAAGATGGGCCACCGTCAGTGGTTCACCGAAGTTAAAATTACTGCTATCAACGCATAATAGGAGTCTAACTCATGGCACATAAAAAAGCTGGCGGTTCTACTCGTAACGGCCGTGATTCAGAAAGTAAACGTCTTGGTGTTAAGCGCTTTGGCGGTGAATCAGTTCTAGCTGGTAACATTATCGTTCGTCAACGTGGTACTAAGTTCCACGCTGGTGTAAACGTGGGTATTGGTCGTGACCACACTCTGTTTGCTCTGACTGACGGTAAAGTAAAATTCGAAGTTAAAGGTCCTAATAACCGTAAGTTTATTAGCATCGAAGCTTAATTTTCGAGTCTAGCTTATACTGTAAAGCCCCGCCATTGGTGGGGCTTTCTGTTTTTTATGCTTCTATTTACCTGCGTTTCTGGTGAATTTGGTAAATCTTTATCAAATTGAGGGCGTTGGCTGGTAAGATTGGGAGCAAGTATCTGAGTTTTTTGGCGACCGATGAAGTTAAACGGTATAATTCCTTCATTCAGTGATGCCAGGAGTAAGTATGAAGTTTGTCGATGAGGCAGTAATTAGGGTCGAAGCAGGCGACGGCGGTAGCGGTTGCGTGAGTTTCAGACGCGAAAAATATATCCCCGATGGTGGTCCTGATGGTGGTGATGGTGGCGATGGTGGCAGTGTCTATCTGCAGGCCGATGAAAACCACAACACCCTGATTGAATACCGATTTGAACGTTTTCACATGGCTGAGCGCGGTGAAAACGGCCGTGGCCGTGACTGTACCGGCCATAGCGGTAAAGATTTGATTTTAAAAGTGCCTGTCGGTACGCGTGCCATTGACGATGAGACCGAGGAAGTCCTCGGCGATTTAACCACTCATGGCCAAAAGCTATTAGTGGCTAAAGGTGGATTCCACGGCTTAGGCAATACGCGCTTTAAGAGCAGTACTAACCGTGCCCCACGTCAAAAGACCTTAGGTACTCCGGGTGAAGTCCGCAGCCTGAAATTAGAGCTACTGCTGTTAGCCGATGTTGGCTTGCTCGGTATGCCTAACGCGGGTAAATCGACCTTTATTCGTGCAGTATCACGTGCAACACCAAAGGTTGCCGATTACCCCTTCACGACATTAGTACCTAACCTAGGTGTGGTTAACCCTCGCCCTGGTCAAAGCTTTGTGATCGCCGATATTCCAGGTTTGATCGAAGGCGCGGCAGAAGGTGCGGGTCTAGGCATTCGCTTCTTAAAGCATTTAGAACGTTGCCGTATTCTGTTGCATATCATCGATATCGAGCCAATTGATGGCACAGATCCTGTGGATTCTGCCCGCGCGATCGTCGGTGAGCTTGAAAAATATTCGCCAAAATTGGCAAGCAAGCCACGTTGGTTAGTCTTTAACAAGGCCGATCTGCTGCTCGAAGATGAGCTAAAAGAGAAGGTCGCTCGTGTTGTTAAGGAATTAGGTTGGGAAGGTGACGTTTACACTATTTCTGCCTATAGCCGCGATGGCACTAAAGAATTAGCGACCAAGCTGCTGGACTTCATCCAAAGTCTTCCACCGGAAGATAAAGATGCGAACCCAGATGCAGAGGTTGAGTTCAAGTGGGACAATTATCATCAAGCCAACATTGATGCGATCAATGAAGACTATGACGATGAATTTGACGATGACTTTGATGATGACGACTACGATGTAGAAGTGATCTACCAAAGATAATATCCCAACCTAAGTTTTGAGAGTCCCGTGTACGCAGATACTCAAAATGATATTACTCGGCAGGTTGTGCGTGTCGCACAACTGCTACTGGCCTACGGTGCTGAATCTGATTTAGTTGAAGAAATCAGCCAGCGCCTAGGTCAGGCCTTAGGATTGGCAAGTGTTGAGCTTTCCATCTCCTCTAATTCCCTCGTGTTAACCAGTTTAGTGCATGGTCGCTGTATCACGACGACACGTCGGATCCGCGAGCATGGCATCAATATGACAATAGTCTGCGAGTTGCAGCGCATCTGTTTGTTGGCGGAAAAAGGTCTCTATGGCCCCAACGAAGTGCGTAAACGCTTAGCGCGGATTGAACCTAAGACCTATCCGCCGTATCTCGTGATCTTGATGATAGGCCTGTCCTGTGCCAGTTTTTGTCACCTGTTTAATGGCGATGTTGCCGCATCTGTTATCACCTTTTTTGCCTCCGCGGTCGGGATGTCGGTGCGCCTTGCGATTGCCAAGCGGCATTTTAATTTGCTGGTCAATTTTGCGGTGACGGCATTTGTCACTAGTATGCTGGCGCAGACGGGTTATGTATTTCACTTGAGCGAAACCCCGCAGGCGGCCATGGCGGCCAGTGTGTTGATGCTGGTGCCGGGTTTCCCGATGATCAATGCGATTTCTGATATGGTCAAAGGCCATATGAACGTGGGCATTTCCCGTTGGGGCCATGCCACCTTGCTTACAGTGTCATCCGTTATCGGCATCACCATTGCGATGCAGATTGGGGGGATCTTCCTATGATCGCCTTACTGTGGACGCTGTTGCACGATGCCTTTTTCTCGGCGATTCCCGCAGTGGGTTTTGCCATGGTGTTTAACGTGCCGAAACGTTTCTTACCCTACTGCGCGCTTGCAGGCGCCATAGGGCACAGCTCGCGCACGCTAATGCTGCAATTTGGCTTGCCTATCGAATGGGCGACCTTTGCCGCCGCGGCCTTGGTAGGCACTATCACTATTGGTTTTGCTAAGCGTCATCTTGCGCCGCCGTTGATGTATGCCGTTGCCGCGATTATCCCGATGATCCCTGGGACCTACGCCTTTAATACCGTGATTGCCTTAGTGCAATTAACGGCGCAGTCGCAGGTTAGCCAAGAGCTGACAGGACAAGTGATAAGTAACGGCTTAAAAACGGTGTTTATCTTAGGTGCACTGTCGGTGGGCCTTGCCTTACCGAGTCTGCTGTATTTTAGAACCCGCCCTGTTATTCAATAAAAACAATACCAAAGGAGTGCCCATGCGCATTGCTATGATAGCCGCGATGGCAAACAATCGAGTCATCGGAAAAGACAACAAAATGCCATGGCATCTGCCCGAAGATTTACGCCATTTTAAAGCCATGACCTTAGGCAAACCTGTAGTCATGGGACGTAAAACCTTTGAGTCCATTGGTCGCCCTCTGCCTGGGCGCCACAATATTGTGATTTCCCGCCAAGCGGATTTACAGATTGACGGTGTGACCTGCGTGACCTCATTTGAAGACGCTAAACTGGCGGCGGGCGAGTGTGAAGAGTTAGTCGTTATCGGTGGTGGGCAGTTGTATCAGCAATTATTACCTCAAGCCGACACACTCTATCTGACGCAAATTAGCTTAGATGTTGAAGGCGATACCTTTTTCCCCGCATGGGATAGCGATAAATGGCAAGAAACCGAATCGGTAACTGGTATAAATGGCGATGGGCTGGAATATCGCTTTATCAATTTGACAAAAAAATGTTAAATTACGTTGTTCTGTTGTGTACCCTGTGCGTATGGATTGTCAATATGTCTAAGGTATTAGATCCGATAGGCCTGACTTAGTTGAGATAGCGGTTTTTTACGGCTTCTTTACTGATGACTCCTAGGAGGCCGATATCCGCTAGAGATAGACGCAAACCATACAAAACATAATAAAACTATAAGAAAGTATTAAGGAGTATCGGATGCGTCTTATGCCTGTAGCTTTGGCTGCACTAATCGGATTTAGCTATGTTTCTGTGCCAACCACGGCAAAAGCCGAAGCTGATCCACTTGTCGCGAGTATTTGTGATTACGTAAAAGCGAACGATAAAAACCGTTTACGTAAAAAACTAAAAGAAAGCCGTGTTAAGTTACGCCAAGTGTACAGCGGGATTAGCTGTGATGGTCAAAGCTTGTTGCGTACTGCCTATGCCGCGAATGCGAATGATGCGGGTGAGTTTGTGGCTAAGCGTTTATCAGTTAACGAACTGAGCGTACCAGAAGCCGATGGCATGACGATTCAAGCTTGGGCTGAAGCGAATGGTCACGGTGCAAGCCCTATCACTGCGGCAGTGAAAGAGCGTTTAGGCGCTGCTGCTGGCGGTGAAGAAGAGTAATCATCTGTCCCATCATTTTTTAATGTGCGTTTACACAAGGAAAAAATGATAGTTAAAAATGCCGAACTGAGTTCGGCATTTTTTATGGGTGTCGTTTAGGCCGTTTTTACCGGATATTGAGCAGGGTACTTGGGTGTTGATGCTGATAAGTGTCAAAACTGAGTTTATTGCTTGAGCTATTGTTTTCGCCGCGAAAGCGCAAGCCAAAGAAAAGGGCCGCAATCGCGACCCTATTGATACCTGAGTGTATGCTTACACTCTAAATTCACCGACAGAAGCTTGTAGCTCTTCGGCAAGCTTAGCCACTTGATGGCTCGATTGCGCGGTTTGGTCGGCGCCGATGGCGGTCTCTTCCGAAATGGCCGCGATATGCTCAAGTTTCTCAGATACTTGCTGACTTACTAGATTCTGCTCCTGCGCAGCATGGGCAATGTGCGTACCCGCATCATAGGCCTTGTGTACCGACTGACTGATGGTCTCTAGGGCGAGGTTAGCTTGCTCGGTTTTGTCGACGCAGGCATTGGCTTGGGCACGACCCATATCCATTGCTGCCACGGCTTGCTGGGCGCCCTGTTGCAGCACTTCGATCATTTGTTGGATCTCGCGGGTCGACACTTGGGTTCTCGATGCAAGGCTGCGCACCTCATCGGCAACGACCGCGAAACCACGGCCCTGTTCTCCGGCGCGCGCCGCTTCAATGGCCGCGTTTAATGCCAGCAGGTTAGTCTGCTCGGCAATGCCACGAATAACATCGAGGATCGAGCCGATTGAGGCGCTGTCCGATTGTACTTTGTTGATCACTTGGCCAGCTTTAGCGACTTCGTCAGCGAGGGCTAAAATGGTGCGCTTATTCTCTTCGGCGATAGTGCGCATGTGTTTGGCTTCTTGATCGGCCTGCTTGATTTGCGCCAGTGCATCATCGGCGCTCATCGACACTTGTTGTGCGCTGGAGCTTAACTCTGTGGTTGCAGTCGCAACTTGGTCAACTTGGTTCTTTTGCTCTTGAATTCCCGTCGTGGTTTGCGCCGTGATTGCCGAGGTTTGCTCGGCCGCCGCAGCGAGCTGGTTAGAGCGGTCCAAGATACCGACGATTAGGCTGCGTAAACTGTCTACTAAACGGTTACAGTTTTTTGCCAGTTCAGCAAATTCATCGTGGCCAGAATCATCCAGTTTATGAGTTAAATTGCCAGAGGCTAACACGTTAAGTGCATTGTTAACTTGGTAGAGTGAACGCTTCAATGGCGCAACCACTGCAAAACTGATGATGACGGCGGCAACGATAGCGATTAGCACCACGATAATGGTACGGATACTGGCTGCATCAATCTTGGATATGGTGGCTTGGCTCATTTCTGCGGCAGCTGACTCAATGTTATTACTTACATCTTCCATATTGCGGTCAATAACTTTGACATCTTTCTCAATGATGGCCAGTTGATTTGCCGCCGCCTGAGCGTGGGTTAATTGGCTCGCCTTAAGTTGCACCATAGAGTCAGAGCCTTCGAGCAGCCCAAGGACTTTTTTAATATCTTCGTTGACTGATTTTAAGGTGTCCGCATCCACAATATCCTGCGCATGGCGGTTGACGTACTCAAGCTTGTTTTTGCTCTCGCTCAGGATGTAGTCGAGTTCTTTAGAAATAAGCTCATGCTTACTCATTTCGTCATTGGTGACTAAATCGGTAATGGTGGTGATGATATTACCCATGCTGGTATCGATGGCGCTTGCCGATGCGGCGAGACTCTGAGCATCGGGGTTTTGGCTGTTTTCTAGGTCGATAATATCAAGCAATCCCGATGAGGCGTCATCGGCGGCATTTTCAAGCTTTTTCTTTAATCCGATGAGTTGCTCTTGCTTGCTGAGAGTGGCTTCGCGCTCATTGAGCATGGCGAGGCTGTCACGCTCGAAGGTCGAGAAACTGCCATCCAGTTGTGAGATCAACGATGAAAGGTTAGCTTGCCCTTGAACCAGTCGCGTCAGGTTACTGATCTCATTTTTAAACTGGCTACCGTGGTCGCTAAAGACTTTACGGATATCGGGAATGTTAGAGGATTTTGGCGCATGAAAGGCAATGAGCACTTGGCGCTGTTGTTCGCTCAAGGATTCGGTTAAATGAGTGGTGGCCTTCAGGGCTGGCAAGCTTAACTCTTGCATCATAGCCGAACTATCTTTGAGGCTAATGTTCGTCAGGTACGAGGTAAATCCTAACAACACAAGTAAAAGTGTAACAACACTAAACCCGCCAATGACTCGGGTGGCTACATTAACTTTCATAGGATACTCCGGTTATTATTATATTATTCCGAATGAAAAGATTATTAAATTCAGGGCATAGGGTACTGTCGTATATCGACCACTCTCGGGCTTAGTTTAACCCTTTTTTAACTTTTTTTGGGTAATTTTTTGGTCTTTTTCAAGATGCCATAGGGTTAGATATTCGCCCCAGCAACAGCCTGTGTCTAGCGCTTTTAATTTGGGATCGTTCACTTTACCCATCAATGCCGCCCAATGTCCAAACACCAAAGTGTGACTCTGGCGTAACGCAGAGGTAAATTCAAACCAAGGGCGTAGCTGTGGATTGTTACAGTTCTCGGGTGGCTGTTTACAGTCAAAATCTAAATGACCATCGACATATAGATAACGCATACGGGTCAGGGCATTGATACAAAAGCGCAGGCGGTTTAAGCCTATGGCGCTCGGATCCCAACGCTCCGAGGTGTCGCTGTACATTTGGCTTATCAGTGCCTCGAGGTAATCACTCTGCTTGAGGGCTTGGCTGACAAGTTGCGACTCTTGCCTTAAGACATCTAATGACCACTGTGGCGGCACACCTGCGTGGGTCATGATGACCTTGTGCTCTGGCAATTCCCGCATTAAGGGTTGCTGCCTTAACCAATCGATTAAACTGGCAATATCGGGCGCATTTAACAGCGGCGCGAGGTTATCGCTGGGTTTATCCCGCTTGAGTTTGCCATGGAGCGCGAGCAAATGCAGATCGTGATTACCGAGGACGGTTTTGCCCGCATCCCCTAGGGACTGAAAATAGCGCAGCGTGGCTAATGAATCGGGACCTCTGGCGACCAAATCGCCCACCGCCCAGAGTTCATCGCGGGATGGGTTAAAGTCGACCTCAGCAAGTAATCGTTTTAATTCGGCAAAACAGCCTTGGACATCACCAACAAAATAATGGGCCACAATATCCTTTCTATTTATAAATCAGTGTAATAAACCGGGGAGTGCTAAACGGAAGGGCTTAATCGTTGCCTTAAAACGTTCGCCAGATTCGCTGACCATACCATAAGTGCCATACATAATGCCAAGGGGCGTATCGAGTACGGTACCGCTGGTATATTGATAGGCGGTATTGGGGGGGATCGTTGGGGTTTCGCCGACAACGCCAGCGCCTTGCACTTCACTGATTTTGCCGTTGGCGTCGGTAATAATCCAGTGGCGGGTTTCAAGTTTGGCGGCTTGCTCACCGAGGTTAACTATGGTGATAGTGTAGCTAAAGAGGTATTTCTGATCCTCGGGCGAGGACTGTTGTTCAATGTATTCGGTTTTGACTTCGACTCGGATTGAGTCATCCAATGCGCTCATGCTGCTCCCTTTAATAAGATAGGGCACCCTAAAGTGCCCATCAAACTGATATTGCTTAAGCCTGCTTATCACACACCATATTCGCCATGGCGACATATTGTTCAACGCTGATTTGCTCAGGGCGCAGGTTAGGATCTATGCCTAGTTGCTCAAACTCTTCATCGCTCAATACTTGCTTGAGGTTATTACGCAGTGTTTTACGGCGCATGTTAAAGGCCGTGGTGCACAGCTGGCGCAGTACATTCACATCCTTACAAGGGAATGGTTTTTCGGCATAGGGCAGTAGACGTACCACGGCCGAATCGACCTTAGGCGGTGGCGCAAAGCTATGGGGCGGTACTTCGAGTACGGGAACCACTTGGCAGAAGTACTGTGCCATCACTGTTAAGCGGCCATAGGCCTTGTTGCCAGGGCTTGCCGATAACCGCAGCACCACTTCTTTTTGCAGCATAAAGTGCATGGTTTCAATCTGCTCGGCAAATTCGAACAGATGGAACATCAAAGGCGTTGAAATGTTATAGGGTAAGTTACCAAACACTTTGAGTTTTTTACCCGGTACCACCAACTGGCTAAAGTCGAACTGCAGCGCATCGCCTTGGTGAATCGTGAGCTTATCCTTAAGTACAGGGTGATTCTGCAAGCGCTCAACCAGATCGCGGTCTAACTCAACCACTGTCAGGTTATCTATCGCCGTGGCGACAGGTTCGGTTAAGGCGCCAAGGCCGGGGCCGATTTCGACCATCACATGGTCATTATCGGGGGCGATCGCACCCACAATGCGGTTAATCACATTGTCGTCGGTTAAGAAGTTTTGTCCGAAACGCTTTCTGGCCGTGTGGCCTAAATGTACTTTGCTACTCATTAATATCTAATCGTTTAGTTTTTTGAGGATAACTCAATGGCTTTATTCAAGGCGCAGACAAAGCTGCCAATATCGGCTTTGCCAGTTCCCGCAAGATCGAGCGCCGTACCATGGTCAACCGAGGTACGGATATAAGGTAAACCTAAGGTAATGTTTACCGATTTGCCAAATCCCTGTGACTTTAGAACGGGTAAGCCTTGGTCATGGTACATGGCCAACACGACATCCGCGTCCTGTAAATATTTAGGTTGGAACAGGGTATCGGCGGGCAGAGGGCCGACAATGTTCATTTGATATTCTTCACGCAGTTCGTTCAGCGCCGGAATAATCACATCGATTTCTTCCCGGCCAAGATGGCCGTCTTCACCCGCGTGTGGGTTTAAGCCACAGACATAAATTTTAGGGGAAGCAATGGCAAACTTGCTGATAAGGTCAGCGTGTAAAATCTTGATAATATGATGCAAACGCTGGCGAGTAATGGCTTTTGCCACATAGGCCAGAGGGATATGGGTGGTCACCAGTGCTACCTGTAAACCTTGGGTCGCTAACATCATGACCACATCGGGGCAGTTGGCCTGATGGGCAAAAAACTCAGTATGGCCGCTAAAGGAAATCCCTGCTTGGTTGATGATCCCTTTATGGACAGGGCCAGTCACTACGGCATCAAATTCGCCGCTCATGTTTTTCTCACCCGCATAACGCAGGGTTTCTACCACGTAAGCACTGTTCTGCTCATCGAGCTGGCCACAAACGGCGTCTGTTACCAGTTTGAAAGGCGCAATGGTAAGCGTGCCCGCTTCCTGCGGTTTAGGCGCTTGCTCGGGCAAGTAAGGGCGAAACGTGACATTCAGGCCGAGTCGTTTAGCTCGGCTGGCTAATAATTCGGGATCCGCACAAACGACTAACTCAGCAGGCCAAGCCTGCTGAGCGAGTTGCACGACTAAATCGGGGCCGATACCCGCAGGTTCTCCGGGGGTAACGGCAATACGTTTAGTGGTCAATTTACCTTAACCTCGGTTTGACTCAGGCTGAAAGACTTCAATGTATGCGTCGGCACGCATTTCGTCTAGCCAGTTTTGCAGTTCTTCATTAAATTTGCGACGGAAGATCAGTTGGTGCGCACGGTTAGTATTAAATTGATCCGTGGCATCGGTTTTTCTGCGCTCTTCCAGCTGTGTGATATGCCAGCCGTGGGTCGTACGGAAAGGCTCACTGATTTGATCTTGGCTTAAGCTATTCAGCGTTTGCGCAAACTCTGGCACATAAATGCTTGGCTCTGCCCAACCCAGTTCACCGCCTTTGGCTGCTGAACCTGGATCTTCAGAGTATTGACGCGCTAAATCTTCAAACTTGGCTTCGCCAGAGCGAATTTGCTTTAAGAACTGCTCTAACATGGCCTTAGCGCGGTCTTCCGACAGAATTGGCGATGGTTTGAGCAGGATGTGACGCGCTCTAACTTCTTCAATTTCTTTGGTTTGTAAGCCTCGGGCATCCATGATCTTGATGATGTGGAAACCCGCGCCACTCTTGATTGGGCCGATAATATCGCCTTTCTTGGCGCCGTTGATGACTTCCGCAAACAGCGTTGGCATCTCGTTGATGTTCATGTAATCCCAGATACCGCCTTCCAGCGCCTTAGGACCCGATGAAGAGGCGATGGCGGTGCGGCGGAAATCTTCACCACTCTTTAAACGCTCGAGTACGGCGTTCGCGCGCTTGCTTGATGCTTCCAGTTGTTCACTGCTTGGGTTGTTAGGTACGTCAATCAGGATATGGCCGATTTGGTATTCGACGTCCTTCATGCCTTGCTCTTGGATCAGTTTTACCAGGCCAGTAATTTCCTGTGGTGACACTTGGATACGGCGTTGAACTTGGATACGTTGGATTTCACCTAGGGTGATTTCTTCACGCAGTTGCTCACGGTATTGGCTGAAGCTTAATCCTTCGCTCTCGATTTTTTGCTGCATTTGCGCCACGGTCATTTTTTGTTCGCGGGCAATGTTTTCAATTGCTTGGTCTAACTGTAAGTCACCGATATGCAGACCGATGCGATCCGCCATCTGCAACTGCAAACGGGTGAGGATGAGTCGCTCGATAACCTGAGTACGCAGTGCACTGTCGGATGGCAACGATTGATTCGCGGCTCTCGCATTGGCTTTTACAGTGTCAATCATGTTGGCGATTTCACTTTCGAGCACAATGCCGTCGTTGATTTGAACGGCAACACGGTCGATTGGCTGGGGAGCGGCCATAGTAGGCTGGCTGATAGCGAGTGCAAATAAAGCAAAAATCAGATGTTTACTGGGTTTCATCCACAAAATCCTTGGCACGTTCTAAGGTCAGATTCGACGGCTTATTTAAGTTAACTTTACCATTTATATCGAAATTACAGTGAGTTGCCTAAATGTTCTTTTGTTGGTAACTCTTAAAAGATGCGTCACTCAATTCAGTTATTGGGTGAACGCACAGCTTTCATTAACTTGTTTGGACTCTCAGTCCTTGTTGAGGTTCAGCAATCTACCACAATTCTTTGCTAATTCCTCAGATAAAGCGGTTTTCTGTAGTTAAACAGACCATCATTGAGCATATCCGTTACACCTAATGGACCAGAACCACCGAGCCCTTTGATGACTAAGTTGAGGTACACACCACGCTCAAATTGCTCGCGCTCATCGATAATGGCTGAGCCGATGTTGTCATCGTAGTTGGTTTTAATGCGATAGTGATAACTGAGGCGGATTGCATAACAGCATGATTCATATTGGAAACCTGTATAGGTTTCTATGCTACGACTCTCGTTGAGGTCATAGTACCAGTTGCCAACAAAATAGAGGCTGTCATTGATAGGCCAAGCTCCACGAACACCTGCTTGGGAGATATTAACCAAATCGTTAGTGTTGGAGTTCAGTAGATCGGGTACATAACGATAGCTTAATTGCAGTAGTTTGTTGGCTTCAGGACGGAAGTCTAAGGTGACTTCGGTCTTCTTATTGTCACTGGTGTTGGTATCGTACTGAATGGCCGCGCCCAAATACCAGTCTTGGCTTAAACGAGTATCTAACTCGGCTGCCAAAACTGAAGTTGATTGATTTTGCTCAAAAATATTATCTTCATAGCCTAGCTTACTGTCTTGAAGATAGAAGATTTGTCCGAGACTGAATTTGGTCGCTTCTTGGTTATGGTCATCGAAGAAACGAGTTGTAATACCAAGGGTCACTTGGTTGGCATCGGCGATACGGTCAAGGCCAGAGAAGCGGCGATCCCGGAATAGACCAAAGTAGTCGTCCTGCAATTGGGCGGTATCGTAAATACCAATGCCCCGTTGATCCTCATAACCTACATACAGATACTGGAATTGAGGTTCGAGTGTTTGGCGATAATTTTGCTCAAATAGCTCGGTAAAACGTTCAAAGTTGATTTGTCCGTTGATACGCACCTGAGGAATGGTACGACTTACAGTGTCATCTAAGGTATCAAATTTAGTGTTATTTTTGTCCTGCCAATAGTTAGTTTGCATTAACTTTAATTGGCTCGTCAGTGAGCCTGAAGGACCATGGATTGGCAGTGTTAGGCTGGGTGCCATATGCAAACGGGTTGCTGTGTTTACATCGTCATCTTGGTGGGCAAAATTGGTCAGTTCTGAGTTAAAACCAAAGTCCAAGTTGTTCCAAAAGTCGGCGGCACGGTAGTTAAAGTTAACCTGTGGCATGACTTGGTATGGCTTTTCATCTTCGCCCAGAACTTTAATATCCTGCACCCGAGTGCTGATATCCCAATCACGTTCGAAGTAACTTACTTCGCCAATCCGTGATAATTGGTTATCGGTCGCACGGTTAACATCAGACTTTAAGTCGTTGAAATAGTTGTTATCTGAAACTTCAGTAAAGTTAGTCAATACTCGCCAGTTTTTATCGATAGCTCCCTGGTGTTGCCAGTTATACAGGTAACGATTTGGGCTGCCGCCGATCATTCGATCACTGCCTAGATATTCAAAATTCAAACGGCCATTTTGAGCTTCACCCGCGAGATAACGAAACTCAGTTTTAGTGAATAACCCGCGGTTAGTCATATAGTTTGGCGTAAATGTCAGGTCGTATTCCGGTGCAATATTCCAATAGTAGGGCGCTGACACCTCAAAACCGTTGGTGGTGCTGGTGCTAAAGCTTGGATAGAGGAAGCCTGTTTTACGTTTGTCTGAAACCGGAACTGTCATATAAGGGATGTAGAACACCGGAATATCGGCCACTCGCAGCTTGGCATTCCAGATCTCGCCCCATTCTTCTTCGCTGTTGATCTTAATTTTTTCGGCTTCAAGCAACCAAGAGACGTTGTCAGGCGGACAGGTGGTAAAGTTCGTATTGGTTAAAATCAGGTTGTTGTTTATGGTGATTTGCAGTTTTTCTGCATCACCATGCACCTGTTGCCCGTGCAGCCAATACTGTGCGCCTTTGAGGGTGGCACGATTGCTGCGCATTTGTGCCTGCAGCGAGTCTGCGGTAACGGTAAAATTGCTGTCTTGGAAGACTAAGTTGCCATTAGCATCAAATTGTTCTGTGGCTTGATCGAGGATGGCTTCATCGGCAGCGATGTGTCTATCGCCTTGGCTGAAGACCACATCACCGGTAAAAATCGCTTGCTTACCCATTTCAGCTTTTGAGCGGTCTGAAGCTATTCGAATTTTTGCTTGTTCAGCCGCACTCAACCCCGGTTGAGATACGATACGAGGTACTGGCGGTTCGATTAGGCATTGTGATGCTGAGGTTGCGGGAGATTCGTCTGCCAGGACTAATTTAGGTAACAGGCTCAAGGCCAGAAGGTAACGGATCTGCATCTTAGGTCAATAATAATGATTTCTTAGTCTGGACAAGTATCGACGGGGAAAGTTGCAAACTACAAGTGCAACGCAGCAAATAAATCTCTCAATTTCTTAGCTGTTTCCAAATTATATGCCAGCTATAATAAAGCAATTTTTCTATAAGAGCCATGAAATGACTTTATCCGATCCGAGATTTATTTCCCTTAATCAGTGGCTGAACCGTTATTTTTCCTATGATGTGACCCCGATATTGATTTCGGGTGATGCTAGTTTTAGGCGCTATTTCCGCGTCGTTGCGCGTGATGCTAGCTATATTGTCGCCGATTCTCCGCCCGCCTTAGTGCCTATCGCGCCTTTTATCGCCCTCGCTAGTAGCTATGCTGTGGCGGGACTGACAGTTCCAAAAGTGATTACTTCCGATGCCGAGCAAGGTTTTATGCTTCTGAGCGATCTGGGGGATACCCAGTTATTGTCTGTACTTACGGACGATAATGTCGCCGATTATTACTGCCGCGCATTGGCATTATTGCCCCAGGTGGCCTCAGTGGTTGAGAGCCTTGATCCTGTCACAGGCAACACGCAGCCCTTGCCTTTATATGATGAGGCGTTTGTGCGCCGTGAGTTAGGGATCTTTACCGAGTGGTTGTTAGGGAGGCATTTACAACTCGAACTTAGCCATGAGGAAGGCTTACTGCTGGAGAAGAGTTTTGGCCTCTTAGTAGAAAATGCCCTCGCTCAGCCAAAGGTGGGGATGCACCGGGATTTCCATAGCCGTAACTTGATGCTAAAAGAGGGTGAGCTGTGCGTAATTGATTTTCAAGATGCGGTGCTAGGGCCTGTGACCTACGACGCTGTGTCTTTACTGCGGGATTGCTATATCCGTTGGCCGCAAACCATGGTGCTGGAATTAATGCAGCAGCATTATCAGCAAGTGCTTGAGTTAGGGCAAATCCCGGCGCAGACATCCTTTACCCAGTACCAAACTTGGTTTGATTTAATGGGGCTGCAGCGCCATATCAAGGCCGCGGGTATTTTTGCCCGTTTACACTATCGTGATAACAAGCCCGCCTATATGGCCGATATTCCGTTAACCTTGTCCTACATTGTGGATATTGCCAGCCTTTATCCTGAGTTGGCGCCATTTTCCGCTTGGGTGCAGTCGCGCGTTGTGCCTGCGTTTGCGACTAAGGAAAAGGATTCTCAGCAGGGAGATAAGCAATGAAGGCCATGATCCTCGCAGCAGGCAGGGGAGAGCGTTTACGCCCTTTGACCGATACCCTGCCCAAACCTTTAGTGCCCGTCTTAGGTAAACCGCTGATTGTGTACCATATCGAGAAGTTGGCCGCGGCGGGTATCGTCGATATCGTAATAAATCACGCTTGGCTTGGGCATAAGCTGGTCGAAACCTTAGGGGATGGTCAGGCCTTTGGGGTCAAGATCCAATATAGCGCCGAAGCATCGGCCCTCGAGACCGGTGGCGGAATTAAGCAGGCATTGCCCCTGCTGACTGACGGCGACTCGGATGCACCGTTTTTAGTGCTCAATGGCGATGTGTTTATCGATGCCTTGCCGACGATTGCTCCCTTAGCGGATACTGCTCTGGCGCATTTATGGTTGGTGCCGAATCCGGAGCAACATCCTAACGGCGACTTTGCCTTGCAGCAGGGCCTTGTACGTGAACAGGGTGAGCAAAAATACACTTTCTCTGGCATGGGCTTATATCGCCCATCATTATTTGACGGCACGCCGGATGGTGCCTTTGCCCTTGGGCCTTTGCTGCGGGCTAAAATGGCCGATGGCCTGATCACTGGAGCACACTTTAATGGACTCTGGTGCGATGTTGGGACGATTCCACGTCTGCAAGCATTAGAGTCAGCGCTGGCGTAATGGCATATCGCCTAACGTTTAGCGCCCTGAGTGTACGGGTTCACTCGCTGTGTCGATTGAGTGACTGAATAAATTATCAAATTGGGAATTAAGATGCGCCTTTGGGGTAAGTTTTTTGGATTTGTTATCGGGTTTATGTTTGGCCGTATTTTCGGTGCGCTACTGGGTTTATGGCTTGGGCATCTCTACGACAAACGCGCCGGTGGTGGCGCCAGTTTTAGTCAGATCTTAGGTCAGGCTAAAAATCGACAGGGGATATTCTTTAACACCACCTTCGCCGTAATGGGCCATGTCGCCAAGGCGTCGGGTCGAGTGACTGAGACCGATATTCGTATCGCGACTATGTTGATGGACCAGATGCGCTTAACGGGTGAAGCCCGTAAAGAGGCGCAGCAGGCGTTCCGTGAGGGGAAAGAGCCAGACTTTGACCTACGTAGCAGTCTGCAAGCCTTTCGCGCCGTGACCCAAGGTCGCCAAGAACTGGTGCAAATGTTTATCGAGATCCAAATTCAAACCGCCTTATCGGACGGTGAGCTCGATCCCGCTGAGCATGCAATCCTGATGACGGTGGCCCAAGAGTTAGGTTATGGTCGTGGGCAACTCGATGAATTACTTAAACGTTGGCAAGCGGAATACCGTTTCCACCAGACTTCTAATGGAAATAAAACCTCGATTACTGACGCCTATCATTTGCTAGGTATTAATGCCGAGGCGACGGATCAAGAGGTGAAACGGGCTTATCGCAAGTTGATGAATGAACACCATCCCGATAAGTTAATCGCTAAGGGATTACCACCCGAGATGATGGAAATTGCCAATCGTAAAGCGCAGGACATCCAAGCTGCGTACGACAGGGTGAAATCGGAGCGCGGCATGCGCTAACGCTTCGGTTAACGTTGTCGACGCAAGGAATAATAACGACAGATAAGGGATTAAGATGAAATACGTTAACCGATTAACTCTAATTGCTGGTTTGTTGCCCCTCGCCCTCGCATTACCAACCTATGCCGAACCTGAGCTGTTTGTCGCCCCCTACGGTGGTTACAGCTTTGGTGGTAGCTCGTTCGATATCAATGAACTCGATGCGAACAACGCTGAAACCAATAATAAGCAGAGTGTGGGTATCGAAGAGGCGAGCCATTACGGCATCATGTTAGGGATTGGCACTAACGATCCCGGTAATATTTACTTGCTCTACAGTCGCCAATCCTCCGAGCTGAAAAGCGGCGGCCTGTTTACCCCAGACTTAGTCGCCTCCTTAGATGTGGACTATATCCATCTTGGCGGTACCTTATTCTTCCCCAGTGGCGATTTTCAGCCCTACATTACCGCCAGTGCCGGGGTGACTCGGATGATGCCCGATGATTGGTCAACGGAAACCCGTTTCTCCATGGGCATTGGTGGTGGCGCCGAATACCGCATGACGCAAAACTTCGCCCTGTTTGCGGATCTGCGTGGCTACGCGACCTTTATCGACAGTGACAGCTCACTTTTTTGTAATGAAGACCAATGCCTATGGCACGTAACATCGGATGTCATGTGGCAAGTGCAAGCCAATATTGGGGTCAAACTCAGTTTTTAATTTCTCAGCTTTCGGGCAAGGTGCAAACGCAGTTAAGAGGTAAAGATGAAAATAGTCGTACTCGATGGTGAAACCTTAAACCCTGGGGATTTAACCTGGCAAGCAGTCAGCGCATTAGGGGAATTTAGCTGTTTTGCCCGCACGCCCTCGGCGGAGATTATCCCCCGCGCTCAGGATGCCGAGATTGTGCTCACCAACAAGACCCCCCTCGATGCCAACACCTTAGCCCAATTGTCTAAGCTTAAATATATCGGCGTGCTCGCCACGGGCACTAACGTGGTGGATCTCGCCGCCGCAAAAGAGTTAGGCATAGTGGTCACCAACGTACCCGCCTATGGCCCCGATGCCGTCGCGCAAATGGTGTTTGCCCATATTTTGCATCACACGCAAGCCGTTGCGGCGCACCATCAAGCTGTTGCCGCAGGGCAGTGGAGCAATTGCAGTGACTTTTGTTTTACCTTAATGCCGCTGCAATCCCTTAAAGGTAAAACCTTAGGCTTGATTGGTTATGGGGATATTGGCCAGCAGGTGGCTAAACTCGCCTTAGCCTTCGGCATGAAGGTATTAGTGAATACCCGCACCGAACCTAGCGATTTACCCCAAGGCGTGAGTTGGACATCCCGTGATACGGTATTTAAGGAGTCCGATATTCTCTCGCTCCACTGCCCACTCACCCCTGAGACCACCGAGCTAATTAACACTCAAACCCTCGAATTAATGAAGCCGCAGGCGCTACTAATCAACACCGCACGCGGCGGCTTAATCGATGAGGCCGCGCTGGCGGCCGCATTAACGCAGGGCAAAGTCTTTGCCGGCGTCGATGTTCTTTCAACCGAACCACCGAGTGCAGATAATCCGCTACTAACAGCGCCCAATATCAGTATCAGCCCCCACAATGCCTGGGCGACCAAAGAAGCGCGGCAGAACCTACTAAATATCGCGACGGCAAATCTCAGCGCTTATTTAGCTGGCGATAGAGTGAATTGGGTAAATCCATAAGGCCAAGTTAGCTTGTTCATGTTTAAAGGGAATAGGCTGCTACTCCAGCGTAAATTATGCAGGGATCGTAGGTAGTTAAAAATGTTGGCACCAACTGATAGGTGCGTCATGGTATTCGCTCACCGACACGCAGCGAGTCCGTCCGTGGATGCTCGACCGCCCCGCCCGTGGGGCGGACGGTCGTCTCGCAAACCTCCATGGCTCACCTATTTAGCATTGGCGTCGCATGTGAGTATTAACAAAGAAATACACCGCATGTTTTGGGACAGAAGCTAGCTAGAATCTAAGCTCTAATTTGTAGGTTTCGGATTAAAATTTCTGTGGAGATAACGTTGCCCGCAGCGGCAATCGTAGCGAGTCCAGCAGCCAAAGGCTGCGTGCTGCCGGACCTTGTTAAGTGACGAGTCGTAAGATGATGTTATTCTTGAAATTCCCATGGGATTTCCTTTTTAAATAGCGCAATTGTTTGCTCTACAAGCTCAAGATCGAGTTCCATTTTGTAAAGGGTTACTTCTCTGGTTTTTTTAGTGTCATCGCGAAAGACTTCCAGAAGCAAGTCGTTGCCAGAATAAACCTCTATTCCGATCCCATCCCGACCTGAGCCAACATCACTTGCCACAATGTACTTTTCGATTTTGGAATGTTCATCCATGCTCGTTACTCAACGATTTCCACATAACTATAAGCGCACGGCGCGAACCTTGGTGAGCGTCGCTGCGGCCGAAGGCCGCAAAGTGCCACGCATTGTTATGTCTATTGGGGGGGGCAGGCTTTTTTATAAATATCGATTAAAACAAGCCCTTTAGAACCCCATTGTTTATCATAAGGTAGGTAGTACATTGCGATATACTCTTCATCCTTCCAATAATCTTTCTCGATGTGCTCAGTCGTATTATGAATAGCATCCATCAGATCATGAATCATCAGTAAATTGTCATGATTCATGCACTTGTATCTGGCAAAAACTGTAGCCTCTCTAATAACTTGTAAATGAGCACTAATATTTTTCAATCAGATTTCCCTATGTATTAAGACATAACGTCTTAGTATTTATGCGCTGCGCTGTTTGCAAGGCATAAATCGCTTGTTGGACTTGGCCGCTGCCACATCCGTGTAAATGGGGGTATAAATGATGCTATAGGAATTTGCTTTTTTACGGTAGCGGTTTTTTATACAGTTTGATGGGTAATCATTTGATATTGTCTTAGCTTTCTCGTTCTTTCACGTTTATTTTTGCTGATGAATCACTATCTAACGACTCGAAACTCCAAGGAATACACCTCCCCTCGGAGTTGCCGCAGGGCATTTGTGTTTGTTGCGTGAACGAGGCATGGATGCCGAGATAGCGTCAGTCGAATCAGGGACGAGCGTCTGACGCGATAGCATAAGAACGCTTAATGCCCAAGGGGCTTTCAACTCCGTGAGGGGCGTCTTGGAGCATCCAAGGAGGATAGGACGAGCAGTCCTCCTTGGTCGGGTGTGGGGGGAAGCCCCACGACTTTGATTTTGATTAAAGCATTCAAACTACGAAAAAATGAGAAACAGTGGCAATGTGTATAACGCCGTATACTCTTCAGAAATCTTGCTTTGGGTAAAAAGCTTTATGCCTGAATGAAATGGTTAAGAGCAATGTATTCAGTGAACTATGCGATTCAGCGTTTAGTACCAGCGCCTTTCTTTGGTTATAAGAAAGGCGTTTTGTGTTTTTACTGTTTACGCTTTCTTCTGCGCCACGCGTAAGCGCCGAGTAGGGCGGCGATGATGGCAAAGCTAACGGCCACGGGCTTTTTCAGTTTGTGGTAAATCGCATTCCACTCGGCGATTTGGTTGGCTTTCTCCCGTTCGACGGCGCGGTCAAAGTCTGGGGTTTCACACTGAGTACCAAAATTCTCCGCCCAAGGCACAAAGGGGCCGTTGGCGACGTATTTTTTATAGTAGCGTTGGGCGAGTTCATCATCGCGATATAACACCCAACCTGTGGCTTGGCACAATAGCGCTGCATAGGCTTGGCTGTTGTGGGGGACAAAGTCGGCGGCCTTGCTTGCTAGTTCGGCAGCTTGGTAGCGATAGTGGAAACGTTTATCGGGAATCGCTTGGCTGGCGCTGATGCGTTGCTGCTCTTTATCGCTGAGCTTATCCGCTGCATACCAATCCCTTAAGTCGAACATCCCTGCATAAATTGAATAATCCGGTGCTAATTCAAAGCCTAAGATTTCCATGCCTTGATGACGCGCGAGTTCGGCGGCAGACCAATAGGCGCGGGCGCTCTCAATGCCTTTGCTACTCTTGGCTGTGGTCAGTGCCTTGCCATACTCCTGCACGTTGGCATTGAGTGTGGGATTACTGAAATAAGCTGGCGCTTCGACAATTGCGCCTTCACGCAGTAAGCGACGACCCAGTAAGTAACGCAGGCGATTGTTGAGTGGCTCGACACTGTCGTACCAATCGCTGTCCTTGGGATACTCGAAGTTCATTACCGGCACATGTTCGTCGATAAACAGCTTAAGCTCGGCGGTGGTGAGCACCCGCTCAGCCACATAGGCAATATCCTGCCAATACTCATCACCACTGGCGAACAGTTGGCTTAGGGCATCGACATATTCGCCCCGCTCAAGGGATAGCAAGCCCTGCTCGGCGCGAATACGGCAATAGGTGGCTTGCTCGGCATCGGCTTCAATGGCCTGCTGCTGGGCATCCTGTTGGCTGGTAGTTGCGGCAGTAGCGTTCATATCCGTTGGGAAATGGCGCACCGCTTCGGCATAGGCCTTGGCGGCTTGGGCTTGATCGCCCTTTTGCATCATTAATTTTGCCGTGAGCCACCAAGTGAGTCCGCTGGGTTTTGCGAGGGCAATGAGGCGTTCGGCACTGGCATAGTCGCCCAACTGATAATAAATCGCGGCTAACTTATCGCCTTGGCTCAGCATCAGGCCGTCGGTTGGGAAGACTGTCAGCGTTTTAGCGACCTGTTGACCCATTTCTGTAAGCTGTCCATCAAAGGCTAAGTCATTGGCGCTGCTTTGCCAGTAGGCGATAAGCAACTGCTGCACGCTCGGCTGCTGCAATAAGGGCTTAATCTCAGTGATATCTTTTGCCATTAAGGTGCGGCTTAACATCAACAGCGAATCATAACCGCTGCTGTCGCCCTCGGCCGATTGGGTGGCATACAGCTCGATAATCTTATCCAGCGTCGCGGGATTTAAGGCCACATCAATTTTAGGCGGCTCATATTCCCCTCGAGCCACTTGGATTTGAGCTTGGCCTTGATGCAGCAGAATATAAGCCTGCTCGCCAAGGCCGGCTAAGCTCAAGCGCAGCGGATCGGCGGCGCCTTGGGTCACCTCAGTTTGTAGCTGCTGCAAGTAAGCATTAGCTTGGACAAAGTGGCTATTATCGCTAGCGGTTTTGCTCTTAATTAGCTCGATACGAGACAAGCTATACAGCGCCCACAGGCTGCGACCCGCGCGCTCAGTCTCTGGTAGGGCGATGACTTTTTTAAAGTAATCGCTGGCTTTATCGTACTCTTTGGCATCAAACGCCATAGCGCCAAGGCTGTACCAGGTTAAGGCGGGCGCTAAGCTCTCCTTTAACTGCGTGGCCAGCTGTTCGGCTTCTGCCAAGCTTTGCGCATCACGCAGACTATTGACCAGCGCGAGCTGCGCCTCGGATAACTCGCTGTTTTCATAGGCGCGAGTCTGGGATAGATAGCGACTATGCACCTCATCCCAGAGGTATTCCTGTGCCGCAGGCTCATCTTGAAATTGCCAAGCTAACGGCTTAGCAAGCCCATTGATTTGCTGGCTAAAGCTGGTTTGCGGTAAATAGCTTAAGTTGTATTGCCTGTCTTGGGTTAATTGCAGCGGAAAGTCTGGACCGCAGGCTAATAGCACAGGGGAGAAGAGACTTAAGCCAATCAGGCTGGTTTGTTTGAATTTGGTTTTCCAGCGAGGGAGAGGATTCGCTGGCAATGAATGTGGCTTATGACGCATAAATTCCCTGTAAATGTAATGACTCACAACGTGCCCAGCCTATGACTCTGCGTCCGTTTGGGCTTAGCTCGACCGCTGAGATTAAATTCGGCGCAAACTGCGAGGAGGCTGGTGCGGATGCGCGCTCCGTTGAGGTGGCTTGCGGTAACTGCCACACTAATGTTCCTTGGGTTAATTTGGCTTGATAACCGTTTTGCGCATCATACCCGCTGCACGCCTGCGCCGCTAGGGACAACTGGCTCGGTAACTTGCCCGCAAGATTGCCCTTATTGACTAGCACCAGTTGAAATAAGTGGCTTCCCGGCGCCTCATGTTGGGCCGAATCGGTATTGGCTTGGTTTAAGATTTCTAGCTCAATGTGCGGGGTGAGTGGTTGCTGCTGGGCGACCGCAATCAGGGTCGAGAGTGGCCAAACCCGTTTATCCCCTTCGAGGGGTAATCGAAACCAAATCATTCCCTTAAGCCTTGGGTCGGTAAAGGTGTGCAGTTTTTTAACGAAGGACTGCAACACCTGTGGATCGGCCATCAGCTCTTGGCGCGCAAGATGCTGCGAAGATGTAGTGTCTGCCAAAGGCATTCGCATCGGCACTTCACTCTCCACTCGATAACCCGATGCCGTGCTATACACCGCCGAGCCGTAGGACGGCAGGGCAATCAAATAGGGCGCCTTGGCTAAGCGTGACAGCTGCTCGACCCATTGCCAACCTTGTGTGGCGTCGAACAGCCCTAAACGTGGGTCGCTGACACTGTGAATTTGCAGTACCAGCTCATCGATATTGTCAAACAACGGCGGAAACTCTGGGCTGCTCAACCAAGCGGGCAATGAGGTAATGCTGAGTTTAAGCGTGTGAGGTAATTGGCTTTTTAACTCGCGTAAAAAAGCGTTATAGGCCGCGAGTTTACTGCTGGCGCTATCGTGATCGATTTCAATTCCCGCAAGATTGGTACCCTTTGCTTGCCAGTCTTGAACTAGTGCGAGGATTTTTTGGATGACTTCGCGATTATTAAGGCGCGTAAGTTGGCCATCTAATCTTATCACCGCCACTTTAGGGCGAGGATCGGCCTGTAACCAAGCATGGTTGACCTGCACTTCAAACCAAATATCCGCGCCATTGGGTTTAGGATGGGCTTGCAATGCTAAGATGCGCACACCATTAAAGGCGTTTTGGCTTTCGACCAAGGCGCTTTGATTGGCATCGCGCCATTGCCGCTGCCACACATACACCTCTTGGGTTAATTCACGCGGGGCGGCAGTGGCTGTTTTGATGCTCGATGTATCTTGATTCGCAGGCTGACAGGCACTAAGGAAAACTAAGCCAAAGGCTAACGCCAGTAGCTGGGATAACCTGAGCAAAAGTGCAAGGGTGCGATGTATCGCTTTCAAGGATTTTGAGCGCTTGGGCTCAAAGTGCTTGGACTGAAAGCGACTATAGTGAAAGCGCTTAGAGTGAAAGCGCTTAGCATGAAAAAGAGTGGAATAACGACCGCGTAAATCCATGGGATAAGTGTAAAAGCCTAGCGTGGGGCATGCCAAATAGAGGACTACTATGCCTCAAAACCACCTTGGATTGCATCAGGCTTTTGCATTAGACGCGAAATCAATTTGACTGAATAAGAGATGGCGGTTAACTCGGTTTAAATGTATTAGTTCAGACTAGATCTGACACATCATCTTGAAAAGATGAGAGTTACCCGTTTTGATAAAGGTGTCGAAACTTAATCAAAGCAAAAAGGTAACTCTCATGCTTCATACTAACAATCCCATCATTAAACACAAAGCTGGTTTACTCAATCTCGCTGAAGAATTGGGAAACGTGTCTAGAGCTTGTAAAGTCATGGGGCTTTCCCGTGATACTTTCTATCGCTATCAAGAGCTGGTTGAAAACGGCGGTGTTGAGTCGTTGATTAATCAGTCCAGAAGAACACCTAACCTCAAGAATCGTGTTGATGATGTAACTGAAAATGCCGTCTTAACACATGCTATCGCATTTCCTGCCCATGGGCAGTCTCGCTCTAGTAACGAGCTTCGAAAACAAGGGATATTTGTCTCCGCCAGTGGCGTGCGCTCCATTTGGTTACGGCATGGCTTAGAGAACTTCAAAAAGCGATTAAAAGCCCTCGAAGCCAAAGTCGAGCTAGAAGGGATAATCCTTTCGGATGAACAAGTTGCCGCCCTTGAGCGTAAGCAGCAAGACGATGAAGCATGTGGTGAAATTGAAACGCATCATCCAGGTTATCTCGGCTCACAAGATACCTTTTACGTTGGTAGTCTTAAGGGCGTAGGCAGGATTTATCAGCAAACCTTTGTCGATACTTACAGCAAAGTTGCTTTCGCGAAACTGTATACCACGAAAACCCCAATCACCTCGGCCGATTTACTCAACGACAGAGTATTACCGTTCTTTGAAACACAGGCGCTGCCCATGTTGCGCATTTTAACTGACAGAGGAACCGAATACTGTGGCAAAGTGGAACAGCACGACTATCAGCTGTATTTAGCAATTAACGATATAGAACACACTAAGACGAAGGCGCGACACCCGCAAACGAATGGGATCTGCGAACGGTTCCATAAAACTATTTTGAATGAGTTTTATCAGGTTACTTTCCGAAAAAAACTGTACGCTAACATGGAGGAACTACAAAAAGATCTGGACGAATGGCTGGCTTATTACAACAATGAACGAACCCATCAAGGTAAAATGTGCTGCGGCAGAACACCACTGGCCACATTAATAGATGGGAAACGGTTTTGGGCTGAAAAGAATTTAGCTCAAATCTAAGCTGACAGTAGCACCCTAAAAAATGGGTAACTGTCAGATCAGGTCTGAGCTAGTACAGTTTAAATGCCTTAAAAACGCGCCCAGCAACAGGGCTGGGCGCGGTGATTATCGCCAAGGTGTTGGCGACAAGTCGTTAAGCATTTATGCCTAGAAAATCACTTTTACCTTAGATGCACTATCCAGCGCTTTGTTGACTGCGCTTTCGATATCTTTATCGCGGGCGAGGGCAACCCCTAAACGGCGGCGACCATCGATTTCAGGCTTAGCGAATAATCTGAGCTGAGTATTCTCCGCCGCCAAGGCATCGGCAATACCTTGATAGCGAATGTTTTTCGATTTGCCTTCCACCAATACAACCGCCGAGGCGCTGGGGCCATGTTGATGGATATTCGGAATCGGCAGGCCAAGAATTGCCCTGACATGCAGTGCAAACTCGGATAAATCTTGGCTAATTAAGGTGACTAAACCGGTATCGTGCGGACGAGGCGAGACTTCAGAAAAGTACACATCACTGCCCTTCACAAACAGCTCGACCCCAAATAAGCCGTAACCGCCGAGGGCTTCCACCACTTTGCTGGCGATTGCTTGGGATTTTGCTAGCACGTCGGCTGACATGGCTTGAGGCTGCCATGACTCGCGGTAGTCGCCGTCTTCTTGTCTGTGGCCAATTGGCGCGCAGAAGTGGATGCCATTCACTGCGCTAATGGTCAGCAGGGTAATTTCGTAATCGAAGGGGATAAAGCCTTCGACAATCACACGGCCACCGCCCGCGCGGCCGCCTTCTTGGGCGTATTGCCAGGCTTTGGCGCTTTGGGCCAGATCACGGATAACACTTTGGCCCTTGCCCGATGAACTCATCACGGGTTTGACTACGCAGGGCACACCAATCTTGCCAATGGCTTGATTAAACTCGGTTTCAGTATCGCAGAAGAAATAGGGCGAGGTCGGCAGACCTAAGGTTTCGGCGGCGAGGCGACGAATGCCTTCTCTGTCCATGGTCAGCTGAGTCGCGCGCGCTGTCGGCACGACATTGAGGCCTTCGGCTTCCATCTCAACTAAGGTTTGAGTGGCGATAGCTTCAATTTCGGGGATCACTAAGTGGGGCTTTTCTAGCTCGATAATGGCGCGAAGCGCTTTAGCGTCGAGCATATTGATCACATGGGAGCGATGGGCAATTTGCATGGCAGGGGCATTGGGGTAACGATCGACGCCAATCACTTCAACACCTAAGCGTTGGAGCTCGATGGCGACTTCTTTACCTAGCTCACCGCAGCCAAGCAACATGGCGCGTCGAGCGCCCTCTGTGTAGGGAGTTCCTATCATGGTGTGGGTACCTTTTTATATTGGGATAATTGACGCCTTTGGACGTTCTTGGGCCATAGTCTACCCCGATTGGCGCTAAAGCATGAGACTGAAATTAACAACTGTGTTTTCGATCAAGCTATTTAAGGGTGTTTAGGGCGTGTTGACGTTTCGAGATTAGATTTTGTTCGTTCTGGCAAGCACGTGCTCGCGAAACGAGGAATGATGTGTAGTTATTCTACTCAAATGACGAGTGACAAAGAGAACGAGCTTGCCAGACGAACCCTTCGGGCAGCATTTGGCTGGCTTTTCTGCCGCGTGATCGTCCGTTTATGTAGAATAACTACACTGCACGGACTTTGCCTTGCATAAAAGCCAGCCACATTGCTGCAAAAATAACCCTGAAACGTCAACACGCCCTAGTGCTTGGGCATAGTAAAAATCCTGTTTGTGGCGGTGTTTTATGTTAACTTTTCGTTTCATAACGGATTATGGAAACCTAAGATGCAAGACATTCGTGATTTAACCGCCGTACTACGCTCTAAAACGCCTATCGTAGTGATTGAAACCTATGAAGAATACCGTGTTGTAGACATGCTTAAGCGGGTGGCGAATGTGCTCTATCAGCCCTTATTTACTTGGAGTATTACCCAAGGGCTGACGCGGGTGGATAAACCCATGGCGGCGCAGAAATTTAATACTGAACCTAGCGATATCCTAGGGCAGATTAAATCGACGACCCAGCAGGGCATCTATGTGCTCTGTGATTTTCATCCCTTTGTGGTTGATGCGCCCAAGAATGTCCGTTTGCTTAAAGAAATCGCCCTCGAATACGATGCGCTGCAACATACGCTGGTGCTGGTGAGCCATGCCTTTGAGATCCCGCCCGAAATTAAACGTTATTGCGCCTATTTTCAGCTCACCCTGCCGAGTACCTCCCAGCTTGAGAACTTGATTTATTTAGAAGTGGATAAAGTGCGCGGCCAAGGCATGCCGCTTACTGTGGATGATAAAGCCGTGGTTAAACTGGCGGAAAACCTGCGCGGTGTGACCTTAGATGATGCCAGAAGATTGATCCATAAGGCGATTGTGGATGATGGCGCCATTACTCACTCAGATGTGGATCTGATTAATAAAGCCAAATTCCAGCTGCTCGATCTTAATGGCATATTGCAATTTGAGTACGACACCAGTGATTTTTCGCAGATTGCTGGATTACATAATCTCAAAAAATGGTTAAAACAGCGCGCGCCCGCAGTGCAGATAACCACCGATGCCAAGGCTGCGGTACAACCCGATGCGCCCAAGGGGGTGTTATTACTCGGAGTGCAGGGCAGTGGCAAAAGTCTTGCGGCCAAAGCGGTGGCGGGTGTGTGGCAGCGGCCCTTGCTCAGACTCGATATGGGCGCCTTATATAACAAATACATAGGTGAAACAGAGAAGAATCTGCGTAACGCTCTCGAATTGGCCGATATGATGTCTCCTTGCATCCTTTGGATTGATGAAATAGAGAAAGGCTTAAGCGGCAGTAGCAGTGATGAGGGCACTTCGACCCGCATTCTTGGCACACTATTAACTTGGATGGCGGAGCGTAAGTCTGAGGTGTTTGTGGTCGCCACCGCTAACGATATTCAAGCCCTGCCGCCCGAGCTGATGCGTAAGGGGCGAATGGATGAAATCTTCTTTGTCGATTTACCCGATGAGGCTATACGCAAAGCAATTTTCTTGATCCATTGCCAGCGCCGCGGTATCGATGTGACTCGGCTCGATCTTGCCCAGCTTTCGCGCCATAGCCAAGGGTTTTCGGGGGCTGAAATCGAGCAGGCGGTGATAGCCGCCATGTACAGCGCCCGCAGTTTAGCGCGAACGCTTGATCAAGACATGTTGTTAGAAGAGCTGACCAAAACCAAACCTTTATCCATAGTGATGGGCGATAAGATTAATGCCCTAAGACAATGGGCTGCGGGGCGCACAGTCAATGCCCATGAGTAGCTATTGGGCTGGTAATCGCTGATTTATATGTGGCGGCTTATGGGGTATCGCTTCTTATCCGCCATAAAGCGACTTTAGATTTTAGTGTTGGCTTTTGGTTGGGGAAAGAGTTGGGTATCATCACAGTCGATGTTAACTTGCTGGTGGATATGGATTATTTTTCAGTTTCTAATGGCAAGTTTTTAATGTGAGTAATATTTGCCGTTTGAGCCGTACAGCATGATAAGCAGGGAAGAGATGAGTTTCGAGCAAGAGTTTACAGAAAAAGTCGATGGCTACTTAGCCAAGCTCACCGATGAGTTACAGCCCATTCTTAAGCAACTGATTGAGCATGACTATCCCCAAGAGGTGGTCACGCTGGCATTTGAGGTCTTTGTCGATCGTTTTTCATCCCAATTCCCGGTGCGGGTATTTTTTATGGATAAAGATAACACCGAGTATTTTGTGGAGCTCGATGGCAAGGCCACATACCCAGCACCAGTCAATCCAAGTTTGCTCGATATCGACCATGTCTATCCCGATGAGTTTGAAGAGGAATATATCGACAAGGATGAAGATCTTGACCCTTGGCAGATTGCAACCAACGCGCTTATCGAATGGTTCTCCAAGTGCTGGATTGCCGCAGGCGGCCAAAGCTTTAAATTAAAAGCTCATATCGCTCCCCATGACAGCCACTATGAGTTCAATTTAGTTGAAAGTCAGTGGCAAGAACGATGCTAACTCGCTTGAAGTTAAAACTTTTAAATTAAACACTTGGCTGTTGTGATTCTTGGGTTAATGCTCAGACTGAAGCCGTGATATCGTTATCCAGTCTTGGTTTGCTCGCCTCTACATCGGGAGTAACCCTATAGAAATCTAAGCTGACATTACCTATCTGCAAATCTCGTCTTTGCTTACTTTACGCGTTGCCCACTCTCGCTAGCCTCTTTTCGATACAAGACATAAAGGCCTAGGCTTTTGAGCTATCCCAGTCTGGCCGCTTACTGTATTTGGCAAGCCATAATTCATATTTTGGCGATAGCAATTTGTCGACACTGGCCGCCTTTCCTTGGATGCCATTTGTCGCATCGCAATAAACCATTGTGTTTTTGATCAAGCTATTTGGATGGTTTTGTTGCGAATTTGTCATTCTGGTGTAGAACTATATGGTGTCTCAAATTGAAAGACACTGTGTGGCAAAGAGCGATTTTGGTAAAGGATGTTTTACCGAAATAAGGAATGGGAAGGGAGTGGGAGCTGAGCATGTTTCTGGATTATTTTGCCTTAGGTATTTTGTTTTTTGTCGTTGTGGTGATTTTTTATGGCGTGATTGCCATTCACGATATCCCTTATGAAATTGCGAAAAAGCGCAATCATCCCCAGCAGGATGCATTGCATATTGCGGGCTGGGTAAGTTTATTCACGTTACATGCAATTTGGCCTTTTTTATGGATTTGGGCGACCTTGTATCGAGAGGACCGAGGCTGGGGATTTAGCACTGTGATGAAGCGCGAGCAGGCATTGGAGGATGATGTTAAAGCGCTAAGGGAAACAGTCATGGCCTTACAGGCAAAGCTTGAGCAACTTGAATCGGCGCCTATTCCCACTCCGGCAGCAGCAAGCGTTGATACCATTGCTGCTACTTCCACTGTCGTAAGCCCAAAAGCCGAGGTATAACATGGATTTACTATTGATATTAACCTATGCCTCCTTTTGTATTGTGATTTTTAAAGTCTTTAAGATCCCGATGAACAAATGGACAGTGCCAACCGCCGTATTAGGAGGCGTGATTCTTATCGGGGCGCTGTTGCTGATAATGAACTACAACCATCCCTATTCACGTTTTGCGCGGGAATACTATGTGACTATTCCCATTACGCCTGCTGTCAAAGGCATAGTGACTTCTGTTGATGTCAAACCTAATACGCCGATTAAACAAGGGGATGTGCTGTTTCGCATCGACCCAACGCCCTATGAAGCTGTTGTTAAAACTAAAAAAGCAGCGTTGTTAGCAGCGGAGCAAGAGGTGCCACAACTTGAGGCTGCATTGGAAACCGCTAAGGCAAATGTGGCGAGAGTTGCCGCAGATAGAGATCGCAATAAGTCAGCCTATGATCGCTATGAACAAGGCCATCGTAAAGGTGGGGCGAACTCGCCTTTTACTGCGCTGGAATTAGACAATAAACAACAATTGTATTTAGCCTCTGAAGCACAACTTACTGCGGCGCGAGCGGAAGAGTTACGTGCGCGTCTTGCCTATGAGTCCAATGTGGATGGGGTTAATTCTAAAGTTGCCGGACTACAGGGTGATCTTGAAAGCGCACTGTATAATCTCGAGCAAACTGTTGTGCGGGCGCCCGCCGATGGTATTGTCACCCAAATGGCGCTGCGTCCAGGGGCTATGGCGGTTCCCTTACCTTTACGGCCGGTGATGAGTTTTATCCCCGATGAACAGCGGTATTTTGCCGGTGCATTTTGGCAAAATTCGCTGCTGCGTTTACAGGAGGGCGATGAGGCCGAAGTGGTATTAGATGCGGCGCCTGGACAAGTGTTTAAGGGCAAAGTCGCTAAGGTACTCCCTGCGATGGCAGAGGGTGAGATCCAGATGAATGGCACGCTGCAATCGTCTAATCAGCTATTCCAAACAGGGCGGGTTATCGTATTAATCGATATTGAAGACGATGCGATACGCCGTCAATTCCCAGCTGGAGTAGCGGGACAAGTGGCTGTGTATAGTGAACATTTTCACCATGTCGCTGTGATGCGCAAAGTGCTGCTACGGATGCAGGGCTGGTTAAACTATCTGTTCTTCGATGGTCACTAGTAGGGGGGAATCTAACCACTTTGCTTGGATCTGGTTTTAAGCTGCTCGAGAGTTAACAAAAAAGCGCTGACAAGACTGTCAGCGCTTTTTTGTTGTATGTAGTAGGTGAATGCTGGCTGCGATTAAATATCGAAGGCCAAGCTGCCCGGCGGCAGGAAGGGCCAGCTTTGACGGATAGGCGAACCATCACCTTGTTCAGCAAAGAAATAACCCGTTCTTGGGGTGGCGTAGACCACACTGCCTTTTTGCAGCCCCAATTCTTGCAGATGGTGGTGGGTAAAGGTGGCTTCCCACAGTTCTTCACTCTGCCAGCCGATAGGTGCCAGTTCGACACGCACTTCTGCGCCAACCGGTGTTATCGCCACTATGGTAAAAGGAATATGGGCTTGGCTATTGGGTTTATCCGCCAGTGCCAGCTCATGGCTACGCACATAGAGCGCGCCGTTTTGTTGCAGTGGCGCTTGCTCAGGAGGCACTAAGAAGGCGTCACCATTGGTCCAACGATTCTGTTGCCAGCTTGCCTCAAACCGATTGACGTTACCTAAGAAATCAAACACAAAGCGGCTATTGGGTTGGGCATACAACTCAATAGGGGTATTGACCTGCTCAATATGGCCGTTGCTCATTACCACTACTCTATCGGAAAGCTCTAAGGCTTCGTCCTGATCATGGGTTACAAACACGCTAGTGAATTTCAGCTCATCGTGAAGGCTGCGTAGCCAGCGGCGCAACTCTTTACGCACCTTGGCATCGAGGGCGCCAAAGGGCTCATCGAGTAACAGTACTTCGGGCTGAGTCGCTAAGGCGCGGGCCAAGGCGATACGCTGTTTTTGTCCGCCCGAGAGCTGCTCAGGGTAACGCTGTGCTAGATGGCCAAGTTGCACCATTTCGAGTAAATGGCTGACGCGCTTTTGGATTTCGGCCTTTGACGGGCGCTGTTTTTTCGGAATGACTTCGAGTCCAAAGGCGACGTTATCGGCGACCGTCATATGGCGGAACAGGGCATAGTTTTGGAAAACAAACCCAACTCTGCGGTCGCGCACATGCACTTGGGTCACATCGCGATTACCGAAATGGATTTGGCCGCTATCTGCGCCCTCAAGGCCAGCAATAATCCGCAATAGGGTGGTTTTACCCGAGCCGGAAGGGCCGAGAAGACCTATCATCTCGCCTTCTTGAATATCCAGATTTAGCGGCGAGAGCGCCTGAAATTGGCCAAATTTTTTGGAAATATTAGTTAAACGAATACTCATAATGATTGGCTCTGCTCTTGGTTGTCATTGGCGGATAAGCTGCGTTGTTGGCGCCACTCTACTAAGGCTTTTAGCAGTAAGGTAAATAGGGCGATCAAGGCAAGCAGTGACGCGCTCGCGAAGGCGGCTTCGGCCTGATAATCTTCGTAAAGTAATTGCACATGCAAAGGTAAGGTGTTGGTTTCACCACGGATATTGCCAGATACCACGGCAACGGCACCAAATTCACCCACGGCCCTAGCGTTGGTGAGGATCACCCCATAAATCAGCGCCCACTTGATATTGGGCAGAGTCACGCGGCGAAACAGTTGCCACCATGAGGCGCCAAGGATGACTGCGGCTTCTTCCTCCGATGCACCCTGTTGCTGCATCAAGGGGATTAATTCTCGGGCAACAAAGGGGCAAGTCACGAAAATGGTGACTAATAAAATGCCCGGCCAAGCAAACATGATCTGTAAATCGTGCTCAAACAGCCAAGCGCCAAGCCAGCCACTGTTGCCGTAAAGCAGTAGATAGAGTAAGCCTGCGACCACGGGCGATACGGCAAAGGGGATATCAATCAAGGTAATGAGTAACTTACGCCCCGGAAACTCAAAGCGCGTTACGCTCCAGGCGAGCAGTACCCCAAACACTAAGTTAATCGGCACGGTTAGCGCTGCGACCATCAGGGTCAGCCCGATGGCGTGGAGTGAGTCTGGTTGGCTCAGATGCTCGATATAACGCTCCCAACCACCAACGAAAGCTTGCTGGAAAATACTGACTAAGGGCAGCAGCAATAACACCATGGCCAAGAACACGGCTAGGGTGATTAGGCTCCATTTAATGAGGGGCGCTTCACCGACTCTTAACGGTTTAAATGAGTTCATGGTGGCTCCTTATCGGCCGTGAATGCGGCGTAAATAACGCGCCTGCCACAGGTTAATTAGCAGCAGCAGTAACAGCGAGGTTAGCAGTACAACGGAGGCAATGGCGCTGGCGCCGGCAAAATCAAATTCCTGTAGGCGAACGAAAATCATCAGGGAGGTGATTTCACTGATATAGGGCATATTGCCTGCGATAAAGATCACCGCTCCAAACTCACCCAGACTGCGGGTAAAAGACAGCGCAGTGCCAACCACTAAGGCTGGCCAGAGGGAAGGTAAAATCACCCGCCAAAACACGGCGCCATCGGTTGCGCCTAAGGTCATGCCGGCTTCTTCTTCATCGTGGGATAACTCTTCCAGTACGGGCTGAACGGTTCGCACCACGAAGGGAATGCTGGTAAAGATCATCGCAACCACAATTCCCAATGGCGTATAGGCCACTTTGATACCGATTTCGGTCAACAGGCTACCAATCTGGCCATTCTCGGCGTACAGGGTCGCTAAGGTGATACCCGCGACGGCGGTGGGTAAGGCAAAGGGTAAATCGACTAAGGCATCGAGGATGCGCTTACCCGGAAACTCATAACGCACCAACACCCAGGCGAGTAACAGGCCAAAAAGACAGTTAAACAGGGAGGCGGCCAGTGCCGACAAGATAGTGACTTTATAACTTGCCAGCACGCGGGGATCGGCAATCACGCCCCAATACTCTGCCCAGCTCATCTGGCTGGTTTGCATAATCAGGCCTGTGGTGGGGAGTAAGAGGATCAAGCTGACAAACAGCAAAGACACACCTAGGCTGATACTAAACCCCGGCAAAACCCGCTTGTGGCGTAAACGCCCATTATTAAATATCACTGAATAACCACCCGATAAGGTTGATGGAGTTAGTCCAATATTATTATGCCATTAGCACGTTATTGCTCAATCACGATAAAAAAACGCTGTGAATTCTTGCTGCGATATAACCACAAAACCCGGGACATTGCCCGGGTTGTGGATTTGGTGATTTAGCTACCCAAGCGGATGATCAACGTTTTAATAACTGATCCAGTTTGGCGCCATTGGCAAATTGGGTCTTCATCGCGTTGTCCCAGTTACCTATGATTTGCTCAACGGTCATTAACTCAACCGCAGGGAACTGCTTGGTAAATTCGGCAACAACTTTCTCGTTGTGAACGCGGTAGTTAAATCCGGCTAACAAACGTTGTGCTTCTTCGCTGTAAAGGTAGTTTAGATACTCGGTTGCGAGTTCTTGCGTGCCGTTACGCTTAGCATTTTTCTCAACTACAGCAACGGGGAATTCTGCCAGAATCGAGGTTTTTGGCACGACAACTTGGTAATCATCGGCACCATATTGCTGACGAATATTGTTCACTTCAGATTCGAAGGTGATCAGCACATCGCCGATGCCACGTTCAACAAACGACGTGGTTGCACCACGGCCGCCCGTATCAAATACGGCAACGTTACCGAGGAACTTCTTCAAAAACTCATCTAATGAGGCTTGATTATCTTTACCATAGTTTTTCTGGGCATAACCTAAGGCTGCTAAGTAGGTGTAACGCGCATTACCCGAGGTTTTTGGGTTCGGGAACACCAACTTAACGTCATCTTTGGCTAAATCATTCCAGTCGCTGATTTGCTTTGGATTGCCCTTACGCACTAAAAACGCGATGGTAGAGTAGTAAGGTGAGCTGGCATTAGGCAGCAGTTGTTGCCAGTTTTCTGGGATCAACTTGCCGCGGTCATGCAGAATTTGCACATCGGTGACTTGGTTAAAGGTCACGACATCGGCGGGTAATCCCTGAAGAATCGAACGAGCCTGGGCGGAAGAACCCGCATGGGATTGCTTGATTTCAACGGTCTTGCCGGTTTGTTCTTGCCAATGTTTAGCAAAAACAGGGTTATAGGCATTGAATAATTCCCGCGCGATATCGTACGAGGAATTTAATAGTGTCTGATCGGCGGCTGCCACATTGAGGGTGGTTCCCAGCAATAGGGTTCCCAGCAGGGCCTTAGTCAATTTTACTGGCATTTTGTACTCCTTAATCTGGCAACTGTGTCAGTGTATAGGAATAGAGTAATAGAAGATTTTATTTATAAAAAGCCACATAAATAGAACTTTTTTGAATAACTATGAGCGAATAATTGTATGCCTCGGGTGAGATTCATCGTGTTTGTTGTGGCTAACCCCCTTAAAATAACCCCATGCTGAATCGCTTTTATTAAAAGGATCATCCGAGTGTCTGACTTTCCGACTATTGAAGCCTGTATTGGGCAAACTCCGCTGGTGCGTTTGCAGCGACTTGATTGTGGTAGCTCAACGGTATTGTTAAAGCTGGAGGGGAATAACCCCGCTGGTTCGGTAAAAGATCGCGCGGCGCTGAATATGATTATTCAGGCGGAGCTTCGCCAAGAGATTGCCCCAGGGGATACCCTGATTGAAGCGACCAGTGGCAATACCGGCATCGCCTTAGCCATGGCGGCGGCGATTAAAGGCTTCAAGATGATCCTGATCATGCCGTCGAATTCGACTCAAGAGCGTAAGGATGCCATGCAGGCCTATGGCGCCGAGCTGCTGCTGGTGGACAATATGGAAGCCGCGCGGGATTTAGCCTTAGAACTTCAGGCACAAGGCAAAGGTAAGGTGCTGGATCAGTTCAATAATCAAGATAACGCCAACGCCCATTTCCAGACCACTGGCCCCGAAATTTGGCAGCAGAGCCAAGGTAAGATCACTCATTTTGTCTCTAGCATGGGTACCACAGGCACTATTATGGGTGTATCGAAATACCTAAAGAGCCGTAATCCCGATATCACCATTGTCGGGCTACAACCCGCCGATGGCAGTTCGATTCCGGGGATCCGCCGTTGGCCGCAGGAATACCTACCGGGTATTTTCGATGCTGCCCGTGTCGATGCTGTGATGGATATTGAGGAGCAAGACGCGAAAGTCATGGCAAGAACCTTGGCCCGTGAAGAAGGCATTTGTGCTGGCGTGAGTTCTGGCGGCGCGGTATTTGCGGCGCTCGAGATTGCCAGGCAGAATCCGGGTTCCGTTGTAGTCGCAATTGTGTGCGATAGGGGCGACCGTTCTGTCATCTGGGTTATTTTCTTAACCCTAACTAAGCTTCACGCTTAGGATTTGACCTTCCTTTGGCAATAAAAATGGGCGTTAATCGCCCATTTTTATTGACTATTGCATAAGCCTCGGTGGTTTAAGCCATTGTGGTTTATTAAAGTCATTATGGTTTAAGTCATTAATACAGCAGGCTTATGGCTGCGGTGGAAACTGCGCCAAAATCCGGCTAACGGCCTTGGCTGTGTCTTGGGCTTTTTTATCGCCGCCCCCGTCAAAATCGAAACTATCTGTGCCGCGCCAAATCAGCTTATTGGTTTTAGTATCGATAATATCAATTTGAATGGTTTGAATTTTTGCCGTGTCACTGCCAAGTGGTACGCCGACGCTTGTGCCTACCCCAATGCCGCCAGAACGGCCAAAACTACCCGTGCCTAAACCTATGGAGAGACCCGAGTCTTTAGGTTTATCTTGGGTTAATAACCCATAGGCGACTTTAAAATCGGGAGAAGTGGCATTTTCGGTAAAGCCTTTTTGGCTTAATTGTTGGGTGATTTCGGTTTGAATGCGCTGGGCGCTGAGTGGGTCGTCGCTAGGCTGGGGAGCGAGCTGGCTGAAACTCTGTAATGCCTTAAAGTCGTAATTGAGATCGTAATCGTTTTTCGGCTTACTGCTGCAGGCGCTGACTAAGACCAAGGCGACAAACAGACTGGCGATATTTTTGTATCCCATGATGACACTCCAAGTTGTACAAACTCTGTTCAATGTGCCTTGATTAACAACAAGACTGCAAGTAATTTAGTGAAAAGTGTTTAATTTTTGTATTGTTTTACTTGTGTATTTAAGGTCACGCATTTTAAGTGCTTAATTTGCCAGAGTAGCTCAACATCATGGAACAGTTAGCCTTTTTCGAAATACCTAGCCCCTGCATCGGTGTGTGCCAAACCGATGCCCGCGGCTATTGCAAAGGTTGCCTGCGTAGTCGTGATGAGCGATTCAATTGGTTGCACTTTACCGACGCGCAAAAGCACGATGTGATCCGTTTATGCCACCAACGTAAACGTCGGCGACAGTTGGCCTTATACAAAGCCCGTCAGCAAGCACTTGAGCAGGAGAGGGCGGCGCTTAATCCCCAACTCGATTTTGCGCCGCAAGATGCTGCCGAATTGGACCTCGGTGATTTTGACCTCGAGGAGTAATTCGACTTTGAGAGCACCAACTAAGCGTTTAAATTTCCCGCTTTTTTGGCCAGCTTAAGGTAAAACACGTTTGAGAGGGATTGCTGCTAACGCTCACTTCGCCCTGATGACGCTGCATGATCCGTTTGATAATCGCCAGCCCTAAGCCATGACCCTTGTTACCATTTTGCACCGATTGGCTACGGTAAAAGGGCTCGAACACCATAGGTAAATCCACCTCGGGGATAGGCTCTCCATCATTACTCACACTCAACATCACCCTTTGCGGGGTTTGGCTGACTTCAATTAGGATTTGCTGGCGAGCAAAACGCTGGGCGTTGGTCAGCAGGTTTTGCAGGGCGCGTTCAATCAGTGCGGGTTCGCCGACCAAGGGGAGGCTCGTCATCTCCGCCTGTAAGCGGATGGGAGTATCACTTAGGCTGCTTAAACGTTTAATGCACTGGTTAACTAGGCTGAGCAAATCGTATTCATCCAAGGGGGTGCCTTCGCGCTGAGCCTCCAGACTGGCGTAAGTCAGCAGTTCCTGCAGCAGGTTCTCCATTTCTTTAATGTCGAGCTGCATCTCATTGAGAAAGTCCTGACGCTTTTGTTCGTCAGAATCGGGCTGGCAGTACATGGGCATTAAGGCGAGGGCGAATTTCAGCCGCGCAAGTGGTGTGCGGATCTCGTGGGAAACCGCATTGGATAAATGTTTTTGGTTTTCGATTAACGCACTGATATGGCGCGCCATTTCATTAAAGGTGTTCGCTAAGGGTTTAACTTGGGAGCGGTTTGAAAGGCTAATGCGTGTATCCCATTTGGCCTCGCCAAAATCCTTGGTGGCCTTACGTAAAATACTTAAATCCCGCGACAGCGGGCCGACCCAAATCAGTGCAACTAATGCCAGTGAGAGATAGAAAAACAGTGTAAACAGATTACGCAGCGAGGCTCTAGGGTCTATCTCGATGGGACCCGCCATTAACACTTGCTCGCCTACCTGAATAAACTGGAATTGTTCGCCCTCACTGGTCGTGGTGGTAACCACATGATTGGGCGTGAGCTGTTGGTCTTTGGCTAGCGCGATTTGATCTGGGCTGAGCAGATTAAGGGGCAACTGAGCATGGCTGGGCAGCGCCTCAAGATAGGCGTTACGATTCTCCTCTGGTAGCAGGGTTAGCAGCTGGGCTAACGCAACCAGAGGAGCGTCTAACGCATTATTTTCATCCACATTTTTCTGCCACAGGCTGTCCAGTGTCCAGCCTATGCCTAGAAAACTGAGGCTCAGCAGTAAATATAAGCTGATAAAGAGACGTTTCACGGGAGCTCTTAGTTGTTCCAAGCCTCGGGGGCGAAGAGATAACCCTGTCCCCAGACGGTTTTAATTCTGAATGGGGTCTCGATATTGTCGTTGAGCTTTTTGCGCAGTCTTGAAATGCGCACGTCTATCTTTCTGTCTTTACCATCAAAATCAATGTTAAGCAGTAATTGATAAATGTACTGACGGCTCAGCACTTGTCCCGCCTGCGAGGCCAGCAACCACAGGAGTTCAAACTCATGGCTGGTGAGGTCGACTTCTTTGTTGTCGAGGCGGATAGCATGGGTGTGGGGATCGATGCTCAGCTTACCAAAGGTCAGGCAGTGGGATTCTGCCTGTGGCGGTTGGTTTTGGCGTCGTAATAGGTTGTTGATTCGGGCAACCAGTAGTGCTGGGTCGACGGGTTTCACCACGTAGTCGTCGGCGCCGAGTTCTAGCCCTTTGATTTGATCTTCGCTAGAGCCCAAAGCGCTCATCAGTAGGATGGGGCCGGCAAAGTAATCGGGCAGCTTTTCACACAGGCTTAGGCCATCGATACCTGGCAACATAATGTCTAACAGTATGATATCGGGCTTGTAGTTGATTAAGCGGGTTAGGACTGTGTCACCACGGCGCTCGACTTCTACGTGCATGCCGTGGGATTTCAAATAATCTACGATTAAATTCGCAAGACGGACATCGTCTTCAACCAATAACACTCTGTGGGGTGATTGTGGATTCGTCATTAAAATAAACTCCAAGGGTTACGGTAACGTCTGCGCACCTGAGGCTGCGAGGTTGACGTGATTTTTAATTTGGCTCCAGCCAGTGTTTGATTGGTGTCCTTACTCACTAAGACAAATTGAATATCGTTTAATGTACTAATGTTCAACGTGATTTCGTGTTGCTCTAACGATTCGCTACACCATTTGGGATAGGCGTTATTATCGGACAAGATACAGACTAGCTCGTCGTGGGCGAGTTGCCACTGTAACTCGACACGGATCTCACAGGCTTGGCTTTCATCCCCTGTGATACAAATTTCCGGGGTCAGTTTTAACTTTGACTCTTCATCCGATGCGGCAAGTACATGGCTTGGCCCCATCAAGCTCACGCTTAGGCCTAACCAGCACAGCATCCTGATATGAAGGGGAGTCACTAGTGTCAGAACCTATACGCTGCGCCAATAAAATATGTGCTGCTATAGTCTTGATCGAGCAAGGGGCTGGCGGCAATTTCGTCTGCAAGTTGTGTGTAGCGGAACGCAAACAGCAGATCCCAGTTATCAGTTAAGATATAACGGGCTGTCATTTCTATTCCTTTATTCCAACCAGCGTCTGCATGGTAATGTTGGCTCCAATAAGCGTTTTCACTCGGACGTACACCATAGTAATAGTCGACGACATTGGTACTTTTCCAATCAAATACGAGCGACATATCCATAACCCAGCGGGTTAAATGCCAACCATAGGTCCATTTTATTTGCGCTTCAGCGCCTTGATGTACGTTAAACATATCATGGGTGTAGGCTAATCTAACTACACCTAACGGGCTATAAATAAAGGCTTCTGCACCGCCCAGCATGGTAAAGTTTCGCGATTCTAAGGAGTTGAATACGGGATCAGGCTCAGTGCTGAGGGCCGTATTGGTGGCGAGCATCTTGGCCTCTTCCTGTGAACTGCGCTTCAAAAAGATATTCGAGGGATCCCAGCGATAAAAATACGCCCTGTCCATGCTGTAGCTAGTGACTAAATTTAAGCTGAAATTAGGCTTCTCGAGCAGGCTATAGCCTAAGTTGCCATTATCAAAAAACCAATGTTCACCATAGTAAGCCACGGTCGGAATAAAAAAGACCGGAATATCATCAAAATCCCGCAATGGATTGGTCTTTTGTCCCCAGCCGACCGCCACGCCTAAATCCCAGTTACGCATTTCAATGCATTCATCTTTAGTGACGCACGGCTCTTTCGCCATTCCTATTGAAGGCAGGCTAAGTGCGGCGAGTAAGATAAACAGTCTTCGATACATGATTTTGCGTTCGGGTGTAATGTCGGTCGGTAATGGTCAACAGATTAGCATTTTATGCTTAAATCCACAGTGCTTTCACCTGAAGGGATGCAAAATGATACAGATATCATATAAATAGCTGATATGTAGATTACGCAATCAATTGAAAGACAAAATAAAAGCCTCAGAGGCCGTCGTTTAACACTTTTTACGTGGTTGGATTTTTGTGTCTTATCTGTTGGCTTTTGTTGTGGTTATTGTTGGCGACTTGCTTATTGCCAATAAAAATGCCATTCAGAATGTGAATGGCATAAGGACAAGGCGCTAAAACCCGAAAGAGCTTATAGGCTAAAGGAAGTAAAAACGATCAGTTAAGTTCTTTGACGGTTTGATAACCCATTTCAGTAAGCTGGTCATTCACGCAGTCGAGCACGTATTGCTTAAGCTCGGCATTTTCGACCTGATCTTCAGAGGCCATTTGTTGGCACACTTCTGTCAGTTGAGCGATATCATTTGCAGGGGCGGGTGGAAGAGTCGATTCGTCGGCAAAGGTTGCGAAACTCATAAGTGCCGACAGTGTGATAACAGCTGATAAGGTTTTCATTTTATTTCCTTTAGTTATTGATAGTTAACAACAGCCTAACTGGTTTCCCATCATGCCGCTGCGTCAACAGATAGCAATCTATCACTGCTATTATTTTTTAGATATAAATAATTTTTCGCTAATTTGGTGAGCCATTTTTGCCAGCAAAAGTCGCTTATTTTATGGGCAATTTTATCGACGCTTGAGACCTGTTTTACAAAGATGAACCCGCCACACAATGCCACTCAATCGGTCGCCACTCAATCGCGTCCACTCTTGCGCCAAGCTTTGGCTGCTTCCATTAAGACTCTCTAAAACGGCTTAAGTTTCCTTGCTACACGAGTCTAAATGTTATGAATTTGTCTAAAACTAGACTTATCTCATCTTTGATAGCGTTATGGGATGAAGTTAATGTTTTTGAGGCTTTCCCCCTACGCGGGCTAACGTTATTTTTAGGAGGGAAAATGGGAAGTTTGAAGCCGAGCAAAATTAACCGATAAATCAGATGTGGCGCACTCTTTGTGTCCATTTTTTGTAGTTGTTTGAATCTTATTGGATTAATTTTTAAGTCTTAGATTTAATTTGATTTAAACGTTTTTATCTATATGATTTTTAACGGTTAATAATTGTTTTTGTTAGGTATTGATATTTTGATTGTGATCCCGTTGGTAGTTATCTAAAATTCGCCGCTTTTTATAAAAGAATAAGTACCTAGAGTTCGGCTAGGTATTGAGATTAACTTATTTATTTTTGGGGACTTTCTGTGTCGACAAAACTGGCGAATCCTGCTCCATTAGGTTTAATGGGCTTTGGTATGACGACTATCCTGCTGAACATTCACAATGCGGGTTATTTTCCGATTGATGCAATGATCTTAGCGATGGGCATTTTCTATGGCGGACTCGGCCAAATCATCGTCGGCATTATGTGTTTTATGCGGGGTGATACCTTTGGGACAACCGCATTTACCTCCTACGGTTTATTTTGGCTAACCTTAGTCGGGCTGATTTTAATGCCTAATGCCGGAATTGCGGCGAGCCCAACCCACTTTATGGGATGGTATTTAACCCTGTGGGGCATTTTTACTGCTTTTATGTTTGTCGGTTCGCTACGCTACCCAAAAGCGAAACAGTTTGTGTTTGCCTCGCTCACCATTTTGTTCTTCCTGTTGGCGGCAAGAGATTTCACCGGCAGCGCCTTGATTGGCACTATCGCGGGTTTTGAAGGGATTATTTGTGGTGCGAGTGCGATTTACTTTGCGATGGCACAAGTGCTCAACAATGAATATGGCCGCACAATTTTGCCGATTGGCGAGTTGAAAGCAAAGGCTTAAGCATCTTTCTTGATGTTAAGTTTAACAATAAGGCTGAATGATTCAGCCTTATTGTTTTGAAAGCCTATGCGGTTAGGTTAGATTTTCGCCTTAATAAACGCGCAACAGGCCTCATCTAAACTGCGATTCGACAGATAACTGGTGCCGGTTTTATGGGTGATCAGAAACCCCTTTTCCGTTGGCACAATACGGTAAATATCCGTCCAAAGGATTTGGCTTTTAACATATTGTGATTGGGTGCTAATCCCTTGCTCATCGACAATCAGTGTGACTTCATTATTGGCGGCCTTACTCATCATCTGCCGCATCAACCACCAGGCTTTGTTGTATTTCACATTTAACGCTTCAATCACCCCGAGCCCGACAAAGAAATAGGCCAGATAGAGGCTGACATCCGCAAAAATCAGTGCAATACCAATGAGTCCAAACCCCATGGCCTTATAGTAAGGTTTGAGCGTGGGATCGGGTTTAACTGACTGGGTATAACACTCGTCAAAATGCGCTTTATCTAAGATATAAGTAGTGGAATAACAATAAGGTGTTGTCATCGAGTTATCTAATATTGGAAAGCCTGATTGTGCGTTAGTTTAGCGATTTAGCCTGTCAATGTAACGATTTTTAGGCTTGTATCGATCGGAAGAACTGGCGCGGAATACTGGGGTTATGTATCCCGTCGCCAATAACCTTATGGCTTAATAACGATTGCGTTCGTTGGGCAGATCGCTGAGATACTCTACAAACTCGACCTCAAAGCCATGGGCATCGAAGAAGTAGATATTGCGCCGGAAAGGATCTTCCATGCCGTCTTTGGCTATCGGAAAACCAGCTTGGGTTAGTCTTGCTATCACGGCATCTAAATCACTCACCACAAAGGCAAAATGGGCTAAGCCAATTTGATGGCCCGTTAAGTCACGGTTTTCGCCCTCACCGTTATCGCTAAAGGCAATGTACTGATAATCATCGCCAAAGTGGATCCAATTGCGTGGTTTGCCGTACCAAGTCCCTTTATCTCCGCCACGGACACGCCAATGGGGGAAGGCTGCTTGATAAAAAGTGAGTGCTTTGGGGATGTCGTCAACGACTAGGTTGATGTGTTCTAAGTGGATCATAATGCGTTCCTTGTAATGATTTTAGTCAGAGTGATAAACATCCAAGCTGCTTACATACCGTAGCAGTATTCCTGCTGCTTGGGATAGGGTTGATGAATATGGCGTTGGCGTATCGGCGCTAACGCTTGGGCATATTGATGCAACATAAACAGGCTGTATTGCACTCTTTCCCTGAGGTCGATATCCCGCGTTCCTTGGGGTGTAGCGTTGAGTACATTCTCGACATTACGGATGATCAAATGATCGGGAATCGGCACTAATTTATTGTTTTTGAGTGCATTCATTTTGACTTCCACAATAGGGTAGGCGCCGCTAATGCCGCTGCAAACTGAAATCAACAACACTGGCTTATGGGCTGTTTCCTGACGGCTACACATCAAGAGGAAGTTTTTAAGCAGTGGCGAGGCCATTCCACCCCATTCGGGCGTAATCAAAACCAAGGCATCCGCAGCATCCACCCTTTGTTCTATCTCAGGCCAATGCTCGCCCTTGTTGTCTTCTTCACCGTCCCAAAATGGCAGATTGAACTGGCAAAGCTCTAAGTGATGGATAGCGTCGTAACCAACACTATGGGGTGATAAAAAACTGGTTTCGGCTATGTATCGCGCGACTTTAGCGCTTTGTGAGTGGGCTCTTTGGCTGGTGCTGATGATGAGTAAGTTCATTATGTAAACCTATTTATTTATAAATTATTTATAAGGTAATTACTTTATTTAATCTTGTAAAGGATAAAATAAATAAAAAACTTTATTTATTCTGTTAAAAGGTGGGCGATTGAGGGATAATCCGAGGCGAAGAGCGGAGAGCGCATATGAAAACCACTGATAAGATTATTCAATTACTCAAGTTGCACGGTCCATTAACGGCAAAGACCTTAGCGGAAGAACTCGCCCTGACGACCATGGGGGTCCGGCTGCATTTGCAGGCCTTAGAGGATGCGGGTGATGTTGATATTGAAGATAGAGTCGAAGGCCGTGGACGCCCAACCCGCTATTGGGGATTAACGGAGCAGAGTCGTACTCACTTTGCCGATCGTCACAGTGAGCTTAGTTTGCAATTGATTGATTCCGTTAAAATGATATTTGGCGATCAAGGCCTAGATAAACTGATCGAGCATAGGGAGCAAACGGCCTTGCAGCAGTATCGCAGCGCGATGCTCGGCATGACGGATATTGCCAGTCGCCTAACGAAACTGGTGGAGCTGCGTACCCTCGAGGGCTATATGGCGACGCAGGAACAAGCGGATGGGGTTTTCTGGTTGCTTGAGAATCACTGCCCAATTTGCAGTGCAGCGACTAAGTGCCAAAACTTTTGCCGCTCCGAACTGCAACAGTTCCAGCAATTATTTGCCGATATCGCCACAGTAAGCCGTGAAGAGCATATCATCGATGGTGCTCGTCGCTGTGCCTATCGCATTGCGCCTTTATCTTAGAGTTGGGTGGTGTGATGCAATCAAAACGTGGTCGTCTCGATAGATACCTTGCCGTTAAGTTACAAATTCACCGAAAAGCCGTGCGAGAACTCTTGCTGGCGGAGCGAGTGTATGTGGATGGTGCGCCTGCGAAAGCGCTCGATCTGCTGGTGGATGAATTTTCCCACATTGTGTTTGATGGGCAAGTCTTACAGGCCAACCAGCCAGTGTATTTGATGTTGCATAAGCCCGTTGGTGTGGTGAGTGCCACCAAAGACAAAGAGCATCGCACCGTGATTGATTTGCTCGATTGCGATGCTCGCCATGAGCTGCATATAGCTGGGCGGTTAGATTTAAACTCTTCGGGTTTATTGCTGCTGACCAATGATAGCCGTTGGTCCGAGGCGCTCATGTCGCCTGAGCAAAAAGTGGATAAGGTGTATCGGGTGACTCTGGCAAATCCTTTGAGCGAAGACTATATCGCGGCATTTGCGCAGGGCATGTATTTTGGCTTTGAAGATATCACCACGCAGCCGGCAAAGCTTATTATCCTCGAACCCCATATCGCAGAGGTGACCTTAAGGGAAGGAAAGTATCATCAAATCAAACGGATGTTTGGTCGTTTCCGTAATCCTGTGGTGGGATTGCATCGCCTTTCTATCGGTGAGATTACCTTGGATGAAGCCTTAAAGCCGGGCGAGAGTCGTATGTTGACGGCGCAGGAGGTGGCTTCTATCTATCTTGCAGGGACGTCAGCTTAACTCTGTGCTTATGGAATAAGTATTAAGCCACCTTACCTTGCGGGAAGATGGCTTTGTACTTTAACTATCTATTTTGATGATGGATAATAAAGTTGCAGCGTTAGAGTTCCGCATGGGGGCCAAAGACTTCATAATGCATTTGCGCGCTAGGAACACCCAGAGCGAGTAATTGCTGCTTGATCGAAGCCATAAAGCCAATGGGGCCACAGAAATAGTAATGTGCGTTGGCCACGATTTTATCGGCGACTGAGGTTAAGTTCATCGTTCCTTTAAAATCATAATCTTGGCCTAAAATATCAGTCGCTTTCGGCTCGCGGTACCACACATGGCTGGCAAGATTAGCGTGTTGAGCAAGTTTAGTGTTAATCGCCGCTTTAAACCCATGTACGTCACTATGTTCGCAAGCGTGCAACCAAGTCACTGTGCTTGGGTGTTTTAGTTTTAGTAGCTGATTCAACATGCTCTTCATTGGCGTTTGTCCAACACCCGCCGAAATTAACACTACAGGTGTCTCTGGCTGAGCCGTTAGGGTGAAGTCCCCTGCTGGTGGCATAACAGCAAGGATATCGCCTACCTTTAACTCATCGTGAAGCAGGTTAGACACTTGGCCATTAGGCTCACGTTTTACACTAATGCGGTAGCTTTTGCCGTTAGGTGCGTCGGACAGCGAATACTGGCGAATCTCATCGAAATCGAGCTTAGGATGTTGCAGCTTAATGCTGAGGTATTGTCCTGGGATAAAATCTTTTACCGCTTGCCCATCGACTGGCGCTAATACGAATGAGGTAATCACGGCCGACTCGGCTGTTTTCTCACGAATAACAAACTCACGTTCACCTGACCAACCGCCAGCTTGCTCTGCGCTTTCTTGGTAGATCTGCGCTTCACGCTGGATAAAAATATTGGCTAAAAACTGATAAGCATCGCCCCATGCGGTGAGCACTTCTTCGGTAACCGCCTCTCCCCCCAACTCTTTTAGCGTGGCCAGTAGATGACCGCCGACGATGACATATTGTTCTGGCTGAATTAAAAATCCTGTGTGCTTTTGGGCAATGCGCTCAACGGCCGTACCTAATGCACCTAGGTTATCGATGTTCTTAGCATAGGCTGCAACTGCGTTAAACAAGGCTACAGGTTGACCGCCAGAATGCTGATGAGCCAAGTTAAATACATCTTTTAACTCAGGATTATGGGCAAACATCCGTTGGTAAAAATGCTGGGTGAGTGCAGGACCTGCTGACTCGAGAAGGGGAATCGTGCTCTTGATGATTTGGATGGTACGGCTATCCAACATAGTGAATCCTTAACATGCTTTATTTATGAATGTTATTTGAGTTTAAAGATTCATTTGATTTAGATCAATAATAATTACAGCTAAAGCTGTTAGGTGTTGGATGAATTGTAGACTGAGAGTGGTAACAGCACGAAGGAATAGGGCTGGCACAGCAGGCCTGTGCCAGCGATACGAACTAGAGTCTGAATGCACTCACCTGATTACGCATACTGTTGGCAAGCTTGGTTAAGTTGATCACCGACTCACTCAGCTCTAAGGCCGAATTAGTGGAGTGTTCGGCAATATCGCTAATGGCAATAATGCTACGGTTGATGCTCTCGGCCACACTACTTTGCTCTTCGGCAGCCGTGGCGATATGGGTATTCAGTTCAGTGATATTGTCGACGGATGCGACAATCTCTTTCAGCGCTTGGCCAGCCTGATTCGCCTTGTCGTTGGCATCGTCAACTTGATTAATCCCCACTTCCATCGCATTCACCGCTTCTTTAACCCCTTGTTGCAGAGTGGCGATCATCGCTTCAATCTCTTGGGTCGATTTTTGGGTGCGCTGTGCCAATGTCCGGACTTCGTCGGCTACGACGGCAAAGCCTCGACCTTGTTCTCCGGCGCGTGCCGCTTCAATCGCCGCATTTAATGCCAGTAGATTAGTTTGTTCGGCAATACTCTTGATCACATCCAATACTCGACCGATGTTCTGACTTTCATTAGATAAAAAGCCAATCACTTGCGCCGTTTTTTGAATTTGCTCAGAAAGTTGCGACATGCTGGTAATGGACTGCATCACAATGTGATTACCATTGGCGGCGTAATTATCGGCATCCTTAGCTGAATCCGCTGCCGCGGCGGCACTTTGAGCCACCTCGGCGACCGTGGCCGTCATCTCATTCATGGCGGTGGCGGTTTGTTCGGTTTCAGCCTGTTGCTGCTGCATTCGTTTGTTGGTTTCTTGGGTAAAACTGCCAAGCTCGGTGGCCGAGCTATTCACCGTATTTGCCGCCTCAGCTATGGAGTGCAAAATTCCCCGTAAATGTTCAATAACCTGAGTGAGGCTAGTGGAGATCTGCCCGAGTTCATCATCGTTGAAGGTTTTAAATTTGACGGTGAGATCGGAATCTTGCCGAATGATCTTTAGATTTTGCACTATGTCGCGAATAGGATTCATCACACTACGATTGACCCAAAGTCCGATCACTATGCTGATCAGCATGGCGATACCCGCGAGAGTAATAAAAATCGAAATGGATGAATAATAGATATTGTTGACGCTGTCTTTTTCTTGCCCAGCGATCTTAATTTGCAGGTCAATCAGTTCGGAAACTTTACCGCTGATAGGGTCGATGGCGTTATATAAAGGCAGTATTTTGTCATTCAGTTTATGAACGACATCCCCATTAAAGCCCCTGAGGTAAGTGATTAATTGCTCTATCTGATCGTTGGCAGGAATAAATAAGCGTTCGGCTTGCTGGGCGAGTTGGGACTCTTCCTTGGTCAGCTCAGTGGCGAGATACTTTTGCCAGCGTTGATTGACGGTAGATTTGGCACTGCTAAGGGCATCAATGGCCTGTGAAGCACTAAACCCGCCCGCATTAGCCTTGTTTGCCGCATCAATTACATCCACGGCATATTTGTCGGCAATGACTTTAAGATCATCAAGGGGGACGACACGGTCGTTATAGATACGTTCGACGCCATATTCGATTTTTCCCATCATATTGATAGCGATAAAACCGATAGTGAGCAGCATGACAAGTGGCACGAGAATGCCAATAAACATCTTTTGTTTTATTTGTAGACCATTCATATGGATTTCCTCGGTGAAACAAGGGAGTCCTTTAGGCAGAGCTGAGCTGTCCCTATGATGAGTCTGTATGAATAGTTATAGCAAATTTAAGGAAGGTGATAAGTTACTTAAGGAAATTTAATCGCAGATACAAAAAAACCTCGCTAAGCGAGGTTTAAATGTTGGTACAGATGAGAGGACTTGAACCTCCACGCCCGCAAGGGCACTAGCACCTGAAGCTAGCGTGTCTACCAATTCCACCACATCTGCATTGGTATCCGACATTGTGTCGAATTTTAATTTGAATCGCAATTTGGTACAGGTGAGAGGACTTGAACCTCCACGCCCGCAAGGGCACTAGCACCTGAAGCTAGCGTGTCTACCAATTCCACCACACCTGCACTGTACTTTATTGCGATTCTTTAACACTGGTCGCTAAGGCAACCAATTTAAAGATGGTGCCCGAACCCGGAATCGAACCAGGGACACGAGGATTTTCAATCCTCTGCTCTACCGACTGAGCTATTCGGGCGACGGGCGCAATTTAAAGGCTTTTCGGCTTTTGAGTCAACTGATTTTTACGAAATAATGTAAAAAGTGGTGCGGTTGGATAAGTTTTACTCGAATAGCGTATTTATTGACTCTTACCCTGATGAAAAGGAACTTAGCGCGTTGCAGAACCTAAAAGGGAGGGGGCGTGAAACGCCGAACAAAGGATAAAAAAATGCCCCTTATAAAGGGGCATTTACGCTTAGTTCGATAAGATTTCGTTGTTTGGGAAGTTAGCTTGCATTACCATGAGCACGTTTTGCTTCAGTTGGTTCTGACCTAACTCGCCATAAGCTTCTGCCATAATCTCCAGTGCACGTTCCGTTGAAGGAGTGCCGGGATATGTTTCCAACACAGATTGAGCACGAACGGCCGCAGCACTCCAAGCGTTCATTTTGATATAATACTCAGCAACTTGAATGGAATATTTTGCTAAACGGTTTTTCAGCGACAACATGCGTTTTTGCGCATCAGCAGCATATTTGCTGTTGGGATAGGTTTTGATTAAACGATCAAAATCCTTAAAGGCATCTTGGGCATTTTTAGGATCGCGGTCGGTTCTATCGATATTCAACATATCGTGGAACAGATAGCTGTCCGCCTGCATATTGACGAGTCCACGCATATAGTAGACATAGTCGATATTGGGATGGGTTGGGTTTAAACGGATGAATCTGTCAATGTTGGCAATGCCAGAGGCAACATCGTCCATTTTGTAATAGGCATAAATCAGATCTAACTGAACCTGAGTTTTATGTGGTCCGAAGGGAAAGCGTGAGTCTAACGCTTCCAATGAACGGACGGCTTTAGAGTAATTGCCAAGTTCCATGGAGGTTCTTGCCTGAGAATAGAGCACATCAGGTGAGGTTTTGGCGGCAATATCGTTATCTTCAGGACTGCTGCTACAGGCTGATAACGCTAGCGAAAATAGGACTAAGGTTAAGCCTTTGGAGAATTTATACATACTTGAATTCAATTCTTTATAAGTTGTAGTTAAGAATTTTTCCATTTCACGATAAAATAGAAAGCATTCGATTGTAACAGATAGCACACATTTTTTGACCCCAAAATGGGGATACGGTTCCTATGACACAAGAGATTAATCTAAAAAGCGAGATTTCGGCAACACAAACTGGCCTGAGATTGGATCAAGCACTGGCTGAGTTGTTCCCAGATTACTCGCGCACGCGCATCAAGGAATGGATCCTATCTGATGCAGTCTATGTTGATGGCGTGATGGTGAATAAGCCGCGCGAAAAGGTATTCGAGCTGCAGCGCATTGAAATTAATGCCACGCTCGAAGAAGAAGTGCATGCGGCCGCGCAAGCCATTGAGCTGGATATTGTCTATGAAGACGATGATATCTTAGTCATCAATAAACAAGCGGGCTTAGTAGTTCATCCCGGTGCTGGCAATGCCGATGGCACTTTGATGAACGCGCTGCTACATCATTGCCCTAATATCGAGCACGTGCCACGTGCGGGTATTGTGCATCGTTTGGATAAAGACACCACAGGTTTGATGGTGGTAGCCAAAACGGTTGAAGCTCAAACCCATTTAGTGGCCGCGTTGCAAGCCCGTGAAATCACCCGTGAGTATGAGGCGATTGTCCTCGGTACTATGACGGCGGGCGGTACAGTCGATGAGCCCATTGGTCGTCATCCGACAAAACGTACCCATATGGCGGTGCATCATTCGGGTAAACCCGCGGTGACTCACTACCGTGTAGCGGAAAAATTCCGTAATCACACCCGTTTAAGATTGCGTTTAGAATCGGGCCGTACTCACCAAATCCGTGTGCATATGGCATATATTGGCCATGTGTTAGTAGGCGATCCTGTTTATGGCGGCCGTCCAAAACCTCCCAAGGCGGCGAGCCCTGAGTTTTTCGAGATCCTGAAAAACTTTAAACGCCAAGCACTGCATGCGGTGCGTTTGGAGTTAGCGCATCCTGTGACTTGTGAAATCATGAGCTGGACCGCGCCTATCCCAGAAGACATGGTGATTCTAACCAAAGCGCTGCGTCAAGACACCTTAGAACACCCAGTCGAGTACTAAGCTATGCTGCTTCACGATTGGCCTGTACCGGATAATGTGGCAATTGCGATGACTGACCGCCACGGCGGTGTGAGTCTCGCGCCCTACGATAGCCTGAATTTAGGGCTACATGTGGGGGATGCGCCGCAGCAGGTATTGGCTAATCGTGGCATGTTGGCGAAACAGTTAGGGCTTGCGACTGAGCCTGTGTGGTTGGAGCAAGTCCATGGCACTCAGGTGGTTGATTTGGCGGATATCGCCCCAATTAATCTTGCCCAAGAAGCTCAATCTAAGAGTGTGGCCGGGCAAGATGCGCCACCTTTGGTGGCCGATGCCAGCTATACCGACCTCGCAGGACGGGTGTGTGTGGTGATGACCGCCGATTGTTTGCCAGTACTTCTGTGTAACCAACAAGGTACTGAGGTCGCCGCTGCCCATGCCGGCTGGCGCGGACTCTGTGATGGAGTGATTGAGGCGAGTGTGGCTAAGTTTACCTCTAAGCCAAGCGAGCTGATTGCCTATCTAGGGCCTGCCATTGGGCCCGAAACCTTTGAGGTTGGCGCCGAGGTGCGTGCTGCTTTTATGGCAACAGATCCAAACGCTACAAACTACTTTGTCGCTCAATGTCGGGCAACTAAGCCTGACAAATACCTTGCCGATATTATCGGATTAGCCAAATTGCGCTTAAAGAAACTGGGTATTACCCAAGTCTACAGCGCCGATATTTGCACTGTCACTAGCCCTGATTATTTCTCTTATCGCCGCGATAAAATCACTGGCCGCATGGCTTCATTGATCTGGCTTAAGTCTTAGGTTAATTCCCTTACAATTTGTATTAATTTCCCGCCGTCTTGCTTGAAATCGGTTAAATAGCCCCCATCTTTTAACTAACAAAATGTTATACCTAATTTGTGAGTTTTAGGAGGCTGTATGCGACTCGATCGTATGACCAATAAATTTCAGCTTGCCATCTCAGATGCCCAGTCGCTCGCGCTCGGGCGTGATCATCAGTTTATCGAACCGTTACATTTGATGATGGCGCTGCTGAACCAGGATTCTGGTTCTATCCATCCTTTATTAACCCAAGCTGGCATTCGGGTGAGTGCGCTGCGCTCGCTGTTGAGCCAAGAGCTTGAACGTCTACCGCAGGTCGAAGGCACTGGCGGCGATGTACAATTATCCCAAGGTTTAATTCGCTTATTAAACCTGTGCGACAAGTTGGCGCAAAAGCGCAAAGACAAATATATCTCCAGTGAGTTGTTTGTCTTAGCGGCACTCGAAGGCAGCGATGCCTTGGCGCAATGCTTAAAGAAATCAGGCGCCACCAAAGAGCTGCTCGAGCAAACCATTGAGCAAGTGCGCGGCGGTCAGAATGTGGATGATCCTAACGCGGAAGATCAACGCCAAGCGCTAAAAAAGTTTACCGTCGATCTCACTGAGCGTGCCGAACAAGGCAAACTTGACCCTGTGATTGGTCGCGACGATGAAATCCGCCGCACTATTCAAGTGCTGCAACGTCGTAGTAAAAACAACCCAGTGCTGATTGGTGAGCCTGGCGTGGGTAAAACCGCGATTGTTGAAGGACTCGCTCAGCGAATTGTGAACGGTGAAGTGCCTGAAGGGATTAAAAATAAACGCGTTTTATCCTTAGACATGGGCGCACTGATTGCGGGCGCTAAATATCGTGGCGAGTTTGAAGAGCGTTTAAAAGCCGTGCTTAACGAGCTGGCGCAGGAAGAAGGCCAAGTGATCCTCTTTATCGACGAGCTACACACTATGGTGGGCGCGGGTAAAGGCGATGGCGCCATGGATGCGGGCAATATGTTAAAGCCTGCACTGGCCCGTGGCGATCTTCACTGTGTGGGCGCGACCACTCTCGACGAATATCGTCAATATATTGAAAAGGATGCCGCCCTTGAGCGCCGCTTCCAAAAAGTATTAGTGGATGAGCCTAGCGTGGAAGATACCATCGCGATTTTGCGTGGCCTCAAAGAGCGTTACGAGCTGCATCACCATGTGGAAATTACCGATCCGGCGATTGTGGCAGCGGCCACCATGTCGCACCGTTATGTGTCGGACCGTAAATTACCCGATAAAGCCATCGACTTGATTGACGAGGCTGCGTCGAGCATCCGTATGCAGATGGATTCTAAGCCTGAATCCCTCGACAGATTGGAGCGCCGTGCAATCCAGTTAAAACTGGAAGAGCAGGCATTAGCCAAAGAAAACGATGAGGCGAGCCGACGTCGACTCGAACATTTGCGTGTCGAGTTGCATGAGGTTGAGGCTAAGGCGTCGGAGCTTAATGAAATCTGGCGCACCGAAAAAGCGGCGCTTGCAGGGACTCAGCATATTAAAGCCGACCTTGAACAGGCGCGGATGGATTTAGAAGTGGCACGCCGCGCGGGCGACTTGACCCGTATGTCTGAGCTGCAATATGGCCGTATTCCAGAGCTTGAAAAGCAACTGGACTTAGCATCGCAAGCCGAAATGCAGGATATGACGCTGCTACGCAATAAAGTTACTGACTTAGAAATTGCCGAAGTGCTCTCAAAGGCGACGGGTATTCCGGTTTCTAAGATGCTTGAAGGCGAGCGTGAAAAACTGCTGCAAATGGAAGTGGCACTGCATGAGCGGGTGATTGGTCAAAACGAAGCCGTGGATGCGGTGGCCAATGCGATTCGCCGTAGCCGTGCAGGACTTGCCGATCCGAATCGTCCTATTGGTTCGTTCCTGTTCTTAGGACCAACAGGTGTGGGTAAAACTGAGCTGTGTAAGTCGTTGGCTAAGTTCCTCTTCGATACGGAATCGGCCTTAGTGCGCATCGACATGTCTGAATTTATGGAGAAACACGCGGTTTCCCGTTTAGTGGGGGCGCCTCCGGGCTATGTCGGCTATGAAGAGGGCGGTTACTTAACCGAAGCGGTACGCCGTAAGCCTTATTCGGTGATTTTGCTCGATGAGGTGGAAAAGGCTCACCCAGACGTGTTCAACATTTTGCTGCAGGTGCTGGATGATGGCCGCTTAACCGATGGTCAAGGTCGTACCGTCGACTTTAGAAATACGGTGATCATCATGACCTCAAACTTAGGCTCTGACATTATCCAAGAAGGATTCGGTCACCTAAGTTATAGCGAAATGAAGAGCGCGGTGATGAATGTGGTGACCCATAGCTTTAGACCCGAGTTTCTAAACCGGATCGACGAGTCAGTGGTATTCCATCCCTTGGATGCGGAAAATATCAAGCATATTGCATCTATCCAAATTGCTTCATTGCGTAAGCGTTTGGCAGAGAAAGACTATACGCTGGAGATCACCGACGAGGCATTATCGTTAATCGCAGAAATTGGTTTCGACCCAGTCTATGGCGCAAGACCGCTGAAACGTGCCTTGCAGCAAGAGATGGAAAACCCATTAGCGCAAAAATTATTGCGTGGCGATTTACTGCCCGGCAAACCGATTAAGGTCAGTTGCGCCGGTGGTGAGTTGGTATTCGAGCAATAATTTGCGCGGATGGTTAACGTGCTAAATGCTGCTTAACCTAAATAAAAAAACCGAAGTTTTAGACTTCGGTTTTTTTATATCTATACGCTACAGATAAATGTTCGGTAACCCTAAAAGAGCTGTACGCGATAGTCTGGCGTGACTAACAAGGTTTGCATGCAGCCTATAACAAACGCAGAGCATTATTTCTTATCGCAAAACAGTTTTATCCGCTGCTGATTCTCGCTAATTGCCGCTTGGCGCTCTTCTTCAGTCATTGCGACTGGTTCTTTATTGCCTTCTTCTTGGCGGGTGAGCTTGGTATGAGTCGTTAACACATCTAAATTATGTTTAGCGTTTTCACAAATCGTTTCGGCTTGCTTGGCGTCTTTCTCTTTAATTAACGCTGCTGACTTTTCGGACTCGGACATTTCAGGGGGCGCATCTTTTTTAGCGGGAGCGATATAGCCAATTTTACCAGGCTCGATATCTTCGCTATAGAGTTGCTGCGTTTTGGATTGTTCCTGCTCCGGTGGCTGCTGGCTGTAATGGGTGACACCATTCTCATCTACCCAAGTGTAAATCACCCCGGCGAATACGGGCTGAGTGAGCATCATTAAGCATGCAATCCGCAAAAACATAGCGCTAACCTTGGCTTTTCTTAACATAAAAATCATCCCTAAGGGTCACCATCGACATGATAGTAAAATATGCTATCTTGAAGCCTACTTCCATTTCAGCTCATAGCTTTATAAGTGTATGCAAAATTCCTCGAATCAAACAGTAAAGAATAAAGGTATCTATTTACTGCCGAATTTATTCACCACCGCAGGCTTGTTTTCCGGTTTCTATGCTGTGATTGCCTCTATGAATGCTAACTTTGAAGCGGCGGCGATTGCGATTTTTGTGGCCATGATTTGCGATGGCTTAGACGGCAGAGTGGCAAGGTTAACGAACACGCAAAGTGACTTTGGTGCCGAATATGACAGCATGGCAGACATGGTGTCCTTTGGTATGGCACCTGCGTTACTCGCCTATAATTGGGCGCTTGCGGATTTAGGTAAGGTTGGTTGGCTCGCAGCATTTATCTATTGTGCGGGCGCAGCATTAAGGTTGGCACGTTTTAATACCCAAGTCGGCGTGGCAGATAAGCGCTATTTTCAAGGCTTAGCGAGTCCTGCTGCAGCGGCAGTAATTGCTGGTAGCATTTGGCTTGGCAATCAGTACAACCTCGATGGTAAGAATATCAGTTGGATTGCCGGATTGATTACGGCCACCACGGGATTATTAATGGTGAGTAATTTCCGTTATCACTCATTTAAGGAAATTGACTGGCGCGGCAAAGTGAATTTCATTGCTATCTTATTTGTGGTTGGCGTGTTTGTGGTGGTGTCGGTGCAACCGGCATTAATACTCTGTATTGGTTTTTACCTCTACGCTATCTCGGGGCCTGTGATCACCATTCGTACCGTGAGAAAACTAAAAGTGGCGCACATTGTGGGTGATGGCGATCATGAAAAGGAACAAGACACGGGAGAGGGCACCAAGAGTTCGACAAATTCTACGGATAATCCTTAGCCCGACAGTTCCAACACTCGCAAGCTTTATTCAATGAGTCAGTTCTGCGGTTCAAGAGTCACCATTCGTTATTCTTGAACCGTTTTCCTCATTCGACACCTATACATATATATACAAAAGTTTTAAAGCATCCTTTCTTAAGGCTATTCGATCTATAGAATTCCCTGCACATCCATGCCGCATATGCCAAACTTATCAACCCGAGTGACAAAGATTGCAGCATATTTATCCGATACTTGTAGTTTTGCTGGTTATTTGCTCACTTGGCGTGATTTGTTAAAAAAGCCCTTGCGTAAAAAGTTCTGCTGCCTATAATGCGCATCCACTGACACGGCAGACAGCAAAAGCAAGCGCAGTATCAGTGCGAATCGAATGCAAAATGTGCAGTTGACTCGAAAGCCTCAAGAAGTTTGCAAAAACGCCTTGACGCGACAAGGGAAATGCGTAGAATACGCAGCCCTGACCCGCTGAGCGGTAACGCGAAAGCTGAGGTCAAATGCTCTTTAACAATCTAAACAAGAAATCTGTGTGGACACTCACAGGTGTTGAGTTAATCGAAATTACTCTGCCGTTTGGCGAGTAATCAAAATTTAAATCAATGAATGAGTGTTCATAGCAATATGTACAACGACTTATTAAGTTAAGTCGATTCAGAATTCATTGAGTCGAATCTTCGGATTCACAAAACTTTTAATTGAAGAGTTTGATCATGGCTCAGATTGAACGCTGGCGGCAGGCCTAACACATGCAAGTCGAGCGGCAGCACAAGTGAGTTTACTCATGAGGTGGCGAGCGGCGGACGGGTGAGTAATGCCTAGGGATCTGCCCAGTCGAGGGGGATAACAGTTGGAAACGACTGCTAATACCGCATACGCCCTACGGGGGAAAGAGGGGGACTTTCGGGCCTCTCGCGATTGGATGAACCTAGGTGGGATTAGCTAGTTGGTGAGGTAATGGCTCACCAAGGCGACGATCCCTAGCTGTTCTGAGAGGATGATCAGCCACACTGGGACTGAGACACGGCCCAGACTCCTACGGGAGGCAGCAGTGGGGAATATTGCACAATGGGGGAAACCCTGATGCAGCCATGCCGCGTGTGTGAAGAAGGCCTTCGGGTTGTAAAGCACTTTCAGTAGGGAGGAAAGGTTGTAAGTTAATACCTTGCAGCTGTGACGTTACCTACAGAAGAAGGACCGGCTAACTCCGTGCCAGCAGCCGCGGTAATACGGAGGGTCCAAGCGTTAATCGGAATTACTGGGCGTAAAGCGTGCGCAGGCGGTTTGTTAAGCGAGATGTGAAAGCCCCGGGCTCAACCTGGGAATTGCATTTCGAACTGGCAAACTAGAGTCTTGTAGAGGGGGGTAGAATTCCAGGTGTAGCGGTGAAATGCGTAGAGATCTGGAGGAATACCGGTGGCGAAGGCGGCCCCCTGGACAAAGACTGACGCTCAGGCACGAAAGCGTGGGGAGCAAACAGGATTAGATACCCTGGTAGTCCACGCCGTAAACGATGTCTACTCGGAGTTTGGTGTCTTGAACACTGGGCTCTCAAGCTAACGCATTAAGTAGACCGCCTGGGGAGTACGGCCGCAAGGTTAAAACTCAAATGAATTGACGGGGGCCCGCACAAGCGGTGGAGCATGTGGTTTAATTCGATGCAACGCGAAGAACCTTACCTACTCTTGACATCCAGAGAATTCGCTAGAGATAGCTTAGTGCCTTCGGGAACTCTGAGACAGGTGCTGCATGGCTGTCGTCAGCTCGTGTTGTGAAATGTTGGGTTAAGTCCCGCAACGAGCGCAACCCCTATCCTTATTTGCCAGCGCGTAATGGCGGGAACTCTAGGGAGACTGCCGGTGATAAACCGGAGGAAGGTGGGGACGACGTCAAGTCATCATGGCCCTTACGAGTAGGGCTACACACGTGCTACAATGGCGAGTACAGAGGGTTGCAAAGCCGCGAGGTGGAGCTAATCTCACAAAGCTCGTCGTAGTCCGGATTGGAGTCTGCAACTCGACTCCATGAAGTCGGAATCGCTAGTAATCGTGGATCAGAATGCCACGGTGAATACGTTCCCGGGCCTTGTACACACCGCCCGTCACACCATGGGAGTGGGCTGCAAAAGAAGTGGGTAGCTTAACCTTCGGGAGGGCGCTCACCACTTTGTGGTTCATGACTGGGGTGAAGTCGTAACAAGGTAGCCCTAGGGGAACCTGGGGCTGGATCACCTCCTTACCTATACGACTAACTCGATGTTTGGTTGGTAAGAAACTGCTCCATGCGTTTCTTACACACGGCACATCCATGTGCCTGAGTGTTCACACAGATGGCTTGTTGAACTTCTCGAAAGAGGAGGGAGAGCGAAATGCACCGCATGCCGGTAAGCATTGTTCTTTAACAATTTGGAAAGCTGATAGTAATTAATACAATGATGTCTGTCGTTGTGTTAATACGAAAAAATTGAGTTCTTAAAACACTTTTTAAGTGTCTTGAATATTCAAGTCTAAGGCGAGTCCATCTTCTTGGTCGAAGATGAGACAAGTAAAACCAGCTGGTCGCAACAGCGCAAGTGATGTGAAACTCATTTGGGTTGTATGGTTAAGCGACTAAGCGTATACGGTGGATGCCTTGGCAGTCAGAGGCGATGAAGGACGTAGTAACTTGCGAAAAGCGTTGGCGAGCTAGTAACAAGCATTTGAGCTAACGATGTCCGAATGGGGGAACCCAGCAGCATAAGCTGTTATCACTACATGAATACATAGTGTAGTGAGGCAAACGAGGGGAACTGAAACATCTAAGTACCCTTAGGAAAAGAAATCAACCGAGATTCCCCTAGTAGCGGCGAGCGAACGGGGATTAGCCCTTAAGTCAGAGGGGTGTTAGTGGAATGGTCTGGAAAGTCCAGCGGCACAGGGTGATAGCCCCGTACACGAAAACTAACCTTTGATGAAAACGAGTAAGGCGGGACACGTGATATCCTGTTTGAATATGGGGGGACCATCCTCCAAGGCTAAATACTCCTGACTGACCGATAGTGAACCAGTACCGTGAGGGAAAGGCGAAAAGAACCCCTGTGAGGGGAGTGAAATAGAACCTGAAACCGTATACGTACAAGCAGTGGGAGCGGTACTTGAGACCGTGACTGCGTACCTTTTGTATAATGGGTCAGCGACTTACGTTTTGTAGCGAGGTTAAGCGAATAGCGGAGCCGTAGGGAAACCGAGTGTTAACTGCGCGTTTAGTTGCAAGGCGTAGACCCGAAACCCGGTGATCTAGCCATGGGCAGGTTGAAGGTTGAGTAACATCAACTGGAGGACCGAACCGACTAATGTTGAAAAATTAGCGGATGACTTGTGGCTGGGGGTGAAAGGCCAATCAAACCGGGAGATATCTGGTTCTCCTCGAAAGCTATTTAGGTAGCGCCTCGGACGAACACCTTTGGGGGTAGAGCACTGTTAAGGCTAGGGGGTCATCCCGACTTACCAACCCTTTGCAAACTCCGAATACCAAAGAGTGCTATCCGGGAGACAGACGGCGGGTGCTAACGTCCGTCGTCAAAAGGGAAACAACCCAGACCGTCAGCTAAGGTCCCAAAGTGTATGTTAAGTGGGAAACGATGTGGGAAGGCTTAGACAGCTAGGATGTTGGCTTAGAAGCAGCCATCATTTAAAGAAAGCGTAATAGCTCACTAGTCGAGTCGGCCTGCGCGGAAGATGTAACGGGGCTAAACATACCACCGAAGCTACGGGTGCAATCCATTAGGGTTGCGCGGTAGAGGAGCGTTCTGTAAGCCGTTGAAGGTGAAGGGGTAACCCACGCTGGAGGTATCAGAAGTGCGAATGCTGACATGAGTAACGATAAAGGGGGTGAAAAACCCCCTCGCCGAAAGACCAAGGGTTCCTGTCCAACGTTAATCGGGGCAGGGTGAGTCGACCCCTAAGGCGAGGCCGAAAGGCGTAGTCGATGGGAAACAGATTAATATTTCTGTACTTCCGCTAACTGCGATGGAGAGACGGAGAAGGCTAGGCTAGCGCGGCGTTGGTAGTCCGCGTTTAAGGTGGTAGGTGGAACGCTTAGGCAAATCCGGGCGTTCTTAACACTGAGAGCTGATGACGGTCCCCAAGGGGATGAAGTAGTTGATGCCATGCTTCCAGGAAAATCTTCTAAGCTTCAGGTTAGCGGGAATCGTACCCCAAACCGACACAGGTGGTCGGGTAGAGAATACCAAGGCGCTTGAGAGAACTCGGCTGAAGGAACTAGGCAAAATGGTACCGTAACTTCGGGAGAAGGTACGCTGCTGTTGGTGATGGGACTTGCTCCCTAAGCTGACGGCAGTCGCAGATACCAGGTGGCTGCAACTGTTTATCAAAAACACAGCACTGTGCAAACTCGCAAGAGGAAGTATACGGTGTGACGCCTGCCCGGTGCCGGAAGGTTAATTGATTGGGTTATCGCAAGAGAAGCTCATGATCGAAGCCCCGGTAAACGGCGGCCGTAACTATAACGGTCCTAAGGTAGCGAAATTCCTTGTCGGGTAAGTTCCGACCTGCACGAATGGCGTAATGATGGCCACGCTGTCTCCAGCCGAGACTCAGTGAAGTTGAAATTGCGGTGAAGATGCCGTATACCCGCGGCTAGACGGAAAGACCCCGTGAACCTTTACTATAGCTTGGCACTGAACATTGACCCTACATGTGTAGGATAGGTGGGAGACTTTGAAGCGGGAACGCTAGTTCTCGTGGAGTCGTCCTTGAAATACCACCCTTGTAGTGTTGATGTTCTAACTTGGGCCCCTAATCGGGGTTAAGGACAGTGCCTGGTGGGTAGTTTGACTGGGGCGGTCTCCTCCCAAAGAGTAACGGAGGAGCACGAAGGTTGGCTAAGTACGGTCGGACATCGTACGGTTAGTGCAATGGCATAAGCCAGCTTAACTGCGAGACAGACACGTCGAGCAGGTACGAAAGTAGGTCATAGTGATCCGGTGGTTCTGAATGGAAGGGCCATCGCTCAACGGATAAAAGGTACTCCGGGGATAACAGGCTGATACCGCCCAAGAGTTCATATCGACGGCGGTGTTTGGCACCTCGATGTCGGCTCATCACATCCTGGGGCTGAAGTCGGTCCCAAGGGTATGGCTGTTCGCCATTTAAAGTGGTACGCGAGCTGGGTTCAGAACGTCGTGAGACAGTTCGGTCCCTATCTGCCGTGGGCGTTGGATGATTGAGGGGAGTTGCTCCTAGTACGAGAGGACCGGAGTGAACGAACCGCTGGTGTTCGGGTTGTCATGCCAATGGCATTGCCCGGTAGCTATGTTCGGAATCGATAACCGCTGAAAGCATCTAAGCGGGAAGCGAGCCCCAAGATGAGTCATCCCTTGGACTATAAGTCCACTAAAGAGCCGTTCGAGACTAGGACGTTGATAGGTCAGGTGTGTAAGCGTTGTGAGGCGTTGAGCTAACTGATACTAATGACTCGAGAGGCTTAACCATACAACCCAGATGGGTTTTGCGAGTTCTTAGACGAATACAAACACTTAAGAAGTGGCACTCAATCCAGCTTTCCGAATTTAATTTACTGCCTGCATGAGATAAGAAGGGTAAGTAAATACCAAATTTGCTTGGTGACAATAGCATTGTGGTCCCACCTGATCCCATCCCGAACTCAGAAGTGAAACGCAATCGCGCCGATGGTAGTGTGGGGTCTCCCCATGTGAGAGTAGGTCATCGCCAAGCGCCTAATTAAACGAAGAAGCCAGCTGAATAAGCTGGCTTTTTTGTTTTTCGTGTTTACCATTTCAGTTTCTGTATTCTTCATAAGCCTTCTTTAATTACTAACGTTATTACTCTACGGTCTAAGATGCAGCGTTAATGGAGAACGGCTGATTATCTTGTTTTCTAGACTTTTAAACCTGTGTTCTCATTATTCCTCTAAACACCTTCTTGGCAGCTTAACGCTTTAGCGCTGTATTTCGATGCTTCTTGGCTTATGTCCTTACTTATAAGACTCATCGTTAGATTTAAACTTGTACTCATTTAATAAGAGATTCAAGACCTCATTGTCGCTGGATTTCATCTTCTGCTGCTGTTTACTCAGGGCTTAATCTTGAGAGCCAATAACCTTTCTCTCCCCAATAAAAATATCTGCTTTGCTGTTTCATTAACGAATATTCATTTTATCGCTCATTCACTAAGGATCCCTCAGACACTTGTTGTCGATCTTATGTAAATTGGTCTTACCAATTTACATCTATAGATTGAGTTTGTTATCAATGAAGATGTTGTGAAGTTGTAAAACTAACACTTGATTGGGTTGAAAGCTGGAGGAGGTACTAACGTGAAAGGGGAGCTAATACAACAGCTTTTAGATGCTGTTGGCATCATGTTATTGGGCATGGGGCTAGTCTATTTATTTTTAAGTGTATTGATATTAGGGGTACATCTGGTTGCTAAGTGGTGCCGTGAAGAGCCCAAAGCAGTAGATCCGTTAAAGGCGAATGATGCGAGCTCGACCGGAGCTGCAAACACTTTAGATCCTAAATTGGTGACAGCGATCAGCTTAGCCGTCCAGCAGTATCGTTCTCAGGCTAGATAATGGAGCGCCATATGAACCGAGTAAATTGGATTATGGCGCCTAAGCCATTACAGTTAACCGATGTCGTCTTGAGAGATGCACATCAGTCTATTTTAGCAACGCGTTTACGCATTGATGACATGCTTCCGATTGCACCTCTGCTTGATAGAGTCGGTTTTTGGTCGCTTGAGTCTTGGGGCGGAGCGACCTTTGATGCCTGCATTCGCTATTTGGGTGAGGATCCTTGGGACAGGATCCGCGAGCTGAAAAAGTTAATGCCCAATACGCCTCAGCAGATGTTACTGCGCGGACAAAACCTTTTGGGTTATCGCCATTATGCCGATGATTTAGTGACACGTTTTGTCGAGCGTGCCCATGCCAATGGTGTGGATGTGTTCCGTATCTTTGATGCGATGAATGATGTGCGTAACCTCGAGATGGCGGTAAAAGCGGTGCGGGATGTTGGTGGGCACGCGCAGGGCACAATTTCCTATACGACCAGCCCTGTTCATTCGGTTGACACTTGGGTCGATATGGCAAAGCGTCTTGAGGACATGGGCTGTCATTCTCTGTGTATTAAAGATATGGCGGGTCTGCTGAAGCCGATGGAAGCCTTTGAGCTTATCAGTCGCTTAAAATCACAAACTCAACTCATGCTCTCATTGCATTGCCACGCCACAACAGGCCTGAGTACCGCAACCTATCAAAAGGCGATAGAGGCAGGAATCGATGTGCTCGATACCGCGATTTCTTCCATGAGTCAAACCTATGGTCATACGGCAACTGAAACCGTGGTTGCCATGGTGGCGGAGACTGAGCGTGAAACTCACTATGATCTTGCCTTGCTTGAAGAGATTGCCGCCTATTTCCGTGAAGTGCGGAAAAAGTACGCCAAGTTTGAAGGGGCATTAAAGGGCATTGATTCGCGCATTCTTCGCGCTCAAGTGCCCGGTGGAATGTTGACGAACATGGAGAGTCAGCTTAAAGAACAAGGCGCGGCTGACAAGCTCGATGCTGTGCTGGAGGAGATCCCTCGGGTACGTCAGGATTTAGGTTTTCTGCCTTTGGTTACGCCAACCTCGCAAATTGTTGGCTCACAGGCGGTGATCAACGTACTGATGGGGCAACGATATCAATCGTTAACGAAAGAGACTGAAGGCGTGTTAAGGGGCGAATATGGCGCTACTCCAGCCCCGGTTAATCCCGAGTTGCAGGCCAAAGTGCTTAATGGCGCGGCGGCGATAACCTGCCGTCCTGCGGATTTACTTTCACCAGAACTTGAGAACTTGCGTGCGGAGTTATTATCAAAGGCGCAGGACCAAGGGATTAGTCTCGTCTCAGAGAGTAAGGAAAAGTCACTGGACGATGATTTACTCATCTATGCGCTCTTCCCACAGATAGGCTTACAGTTTTTAAAACACCGTCACGATCCAACCGCCTTTGAGCCAAAACCCGAACTTGCGCCAGTGTTACCTGCTACGCCGCGAGAGGCCGAAACCTATACCGTTACGGTTGAGGGGCAAACTTATGTGGTTGAGGTTGCCGAGGGCGGCGAAATCAGCCAGATCCAAGCTCAAGGGCAAGGTGGACAGCAGCTTGGTCAAACTAATCCTTCTCAGTCGAGCGCTGCACCAGTGCCTCAAACCTGTGAGGTGAAGCTTAAGATGAGTGCGCCCCTATCGGGCAATATCTTCAAAGTGCATGTTGGCATTGGTGACAAGGTGTGCGCCGGCGATGTCGTTATCATCCTAGAGGCCATGAAAATGGAGACCGAAATCCGCGCACAGGGGGATGGCATTATTACTCATCTCTTTGTGAAGGAAGGAGATTCGGTTGCAGTGGGTTCTCAATTATTGGCCTTAGCCTAGGAGTTGTTATGGATGGTTTACTGGCTTTCTGGGCCGAAACGGGCATAGCCCATTTTACCGCGGGGCAAGCACTAATGATGGCTGTAGGCGCCTTGCTATTATACCTAGCGATAGTGCGTGGCTTTGAGCCCCTACTGCTGTTACCTATTGGTTTTGGCGCCGTGCTGGCGAATATTCCTAACGCGGGTTTTACCGAAGAGGGTGGAATGCTGTATTACGCCTACCATGTTGGGATTGAAACAGGGGTGTTTCCGCTGCTGATCTTTATGGGAGTCGGGGCACTGACAGATTTTAGTGCGCTGATTGCCAATCCAAAGACCTTGCTACTCGGCGCAGCGGCGCAGTTTGGGATTTTCGCAACCTTAATTGGGGCGATAGCGCTAAATCTGGTGCCTGGTTTTGAATTTACCATGCAGGATGCTGCTGCCATTGCCATTATCGGTGGCGCGGATGGACCAACGGCGATTTTTCTTGCCTCTAAGCTTGCACCTGAGTTGTTGGGGGCGATTGCTGTGGCGGCCTATTCCTATATGGCGCTGGTGCCAATTATCCAGCCGCCCATCATGCGTTTACTTACGACTCAAGCCGAGCGTGAGATAAAGATGGAGCAGCTTAGGGAGGTGAGTAAAAAGGAGAAGATTATTTTCCCGCTGATGGTATTGGGCTTAACGATTTTATTCTTACCCGCAGCGACCCCTCTGGTTGGCATGTTTTGCCTTGGCAACCTAATGCGCGAGTCGGGTGTGGTTGATAGATTATCGAAAACAGCGCAAAACGAGCTGATTAATATCGTTACCATTTTCTTAGGTTTAGCTGTTGGTTCTAAACTTTCTGCGGAGCAGTTTTTGCGCGTCGAAACCTTAGGGATCTTGGTTCTGGGGGCGTTGGCATTCGGGATTGGTACCGCAGCTGGAGTGCTGATGGCAAAACTGATGTGCAAATTAACCGGTGGTAAGGTCAATCCGTTAATTGGCGCGGCGGGCGTATCAGCTGTGCCCATGGCGGCAAGGGTGGTGAATAAGGTGGGATTAGAGGCTAATCACCATAACTTTTTACTAATGCACGCCATGGGGCCAAACGTTGCTGGGGTATTAGGCTCTGCGGTTGCGGCGGGGATTTTACTGGCTGTGCTTGGCTAAGCTGCGAATTTGGAGGCTAGAGCAAAGCCTATTGTGAACCAATAGGCTTTTAAGCCGTTAACCACAGGAGCAGCATAAGAAGCAAAATCACAGTGCCGCTGATGGCTATGATGTAGATAAAGCCACGTTTTCCTTGAGCCAGCGGTAAACCATTGGCTTTTAAAAACAGTATCCACAGCAAGCAAAGGATAAGCGGGAATAAAAACAGTTTAGTCATGCTTCATTCTACTTTTGGTAAATAAGTGAAGAGTTTAACAGCTTGTTTGACCGAAAGTCATGGACGTTTTATTCGCAATAAGTGAAATACGGATAATAAAAAAGACCGCATTTGCGGTCTTTTTATTGTCATCCCAAAACCACCGCCTCTGGCGGTGGTGATTGTCCCTTAAGGCTATAGCCTGAATAACGCCCATGTTAAAAGAGACCTTCTTATTCACCACAAGTAAGAGGAAACGAGAAACATGGGCGATTACAGAAGTTCATCACATGTTTACTGGCGTTGTAAATATCATATCGTTTGGACGCCTAAGTACAGATTCAAAATTCTAAAAGGTAACCTTGGTAAAGAGCTCTACAGGTCGATTTATATTCTATGCAATATGAAAAGTTGTGAGGTCTTAGAATTAAACGTCCAGATAGATCATGTGCATCTAGTCGTGATAATTCCCCCAAAGTTGTCATTATCCACATTAATGGGGATATTGAAGGGTAGGAGCGCAATAAGGCTTTTTAACAAATTCCCTCATGTTCGCAAGAAGTTATGGGGAAATAGCTTTTGGGCGAGGGGTTATTTTGTTGATACGGTAGGCGTAAATGAGGAAATCATAAGACGCTATGTTCGCCATCAAGATAAGCAAGATCTTGAGCATGATGCTCAATTGTCGTTACAGATGAAGTAGGTGTAAGGAAATAGCCCCTTCCAGGGGCAAATCAAAGCCGCCTTCTAAGAAGGCGGATTCTTTACTGGATAAATCTTTAATGATTTACCCTGAGTGATTAATTATCGGCAATCGCAGCCGTTTGAGTCTCGTTGCTGTAGAACTGATCAACATCAAGCTCATTTTCAGATTTGCCAATCACCACGGCGGTCATCATGTCGCCTGTGACGTTGGTTGCGGTGCGGATCATATCGATAATACGGTCGATAGCGGCAATAAAGGCGATACCTTCTAGGGGTAAACCAATTACGCCTAAGGTAACAGTTAACATCACCATCGCGCTGCCTGGCACGCCAGCGGTACCGACTGAGGCCACCGTGGCTGTTACGGCAATCATCACATAATCTAAAGTATCGAGTGGAATACCGTAAATTTGAGCGATAAAAATCGCGGCAATCGCAGGGTAGATACCACCACAGCCATCCATGTTCATGGTGGCGCCGAGCGGCATAACGAAGGCGCTATAACGCTTTGAAACACCCATGGTTTCAACCGCTCTGGTACTTGCAGGCAGAGTGCCGAAACTTGAAGAGGTACTAAAAGCCACTAATTGCGCCGGCATGGCCTTACGGAAAAATTGCACAGGGCTTAAACCCGCGGCAAATTTCACCAGTCCGCCGTAGACAAAAATCATATGGATAAGGGCGGCAATATAGATAGCGGCGATAAATTTACCTAGAGGTAATAGGGTCGATAAACCATATTCACCGACCACCCAAGCCATTAAGCCAAACACGCCGATAGGGGTGAGTTTGAGCACCATGCGTGTCAGTTGGAACATGACTTCAGCACCCGCTTCGATGGTGCGTTTTAGTGGCTCGGCTTTCTCGCCAACTTTGTTGATGGCTATCCCGACCAACGCAGCAAAGACAATGATCTGAAGTACTTTTCCATCCGCCAGTGAGGCAAAGGGATTGACTGGGATCATATCGAGCAGCACCTGCGCAAACCCTGGAATATTGCGCTCACGCACTTCCGTGGTGGCCAGTTGCATTGTGCCGCCCATATCGATAAGCGAGCCAACCGCTAAGCCAATCAGTGAGGCGACAGTGCCAGTCAGCATAAACATGCCTAAGGTCTTAAGGCTTAAGCGTTTGAGATTCGTTTGAGAGCCGAGCGAGGTGATACTGACCACAATCGCACAGAAGACCAATGGGGCAACCAGCATCTTAATGGCGCTGATAAACAAATCGCCAAGCGGTTTAAGTACAGTGGCGGTTTCACCTAAAAGTACGCCAACGAGCGCGCCTAAAATAAAGCCGGCGAGGACTTTTTGCCAAAAAGGAATGCGGCTAATGGTTTGAAGAATCATGCGTTTTCCAAAAATATATCATTACAAGCCCATGGACCTGAGATGCTAGTATGAGTATCCACTTGAAGTGAGTGAACTTATACCAAGCGACGAGTCAGGTACAGGACATTTTTTGCCATTAAAGGCATTGTATCGGCTGTGATAGGGTTATAACAAACCGATTTTCTTATAACTTATTGTGATAAATGAGTTTGTTGTGAAATGGTTAGCCGCTACATCCTTTTAACGCTGTGGTAGTTCTCTGTTCGAGATCGTGAAAGAGCTGTAATTTCATAGAGTAAGCTTTTATGTCTGAATTAAGTATGATGTTTTCTGGGGCTTTTTTAGCCGCGACCTTGTTACCGGGAGGATCAGAAGTTTTACTGATTGCGTTGCTGAATAAAGCGCCGCAAGCTTGGGTCGCATTAGTGGTAGTCGCCAGTGTCGGCAATACCTTAGGGGCGATGACTAGTTTTTATCTAGGGCGTATCGGCCGGTTTGCAAAGTCCCCCGAGGCCCTTAGTGAGGGAAAGCATGCCAAAGCCTTAGCCCTTATTGAGCGTTACGGTGTTTGGTCGTTATTGTTGTCGTGGGCGCCAGTGATTGGCGATCTATTATGTTTATTGGCGGGATGGTTAAAGCTTAGGGCGTTCCCCGCATTAGTGATGATTTTGATCGGCAAAACCCTGCGTTACCTTATCGTGGCGGCCGCCACATTGCATTGGTTTAGTTAGTTTTTACACTCGTTGTTCGGTTAAAGGATAATAGCGCTGCAAAGGAAGTCCTTGTATTACTTGGAACTTTGTAGGGCTTAATGAGTCTGAATTCATTATTGATACCGAGCATTCTACAGGGGCTAATTTTTTAGCCTATTGATGTATAAGGGGAATACCTTGAAAAAATGGATATTAGCGGTCGCGATTTCCGCCGCACTCGCAGGTTGTGCCAGCCAAACCTCAACGCAATTACCCGCGGGCGTAAAGTTAATTGAAAATGTGCAACTGAAGGACTCTGAAGTCGGTATTCCCTTTAAAAAATATCAGCTTGCTAATGGCCTAACGGTTATTTTGCATCAAGATCATTCCGATCCCTTAGTGCATGTCGATGTGACTTATCACGTCGGCTCGGCCAGAGAACTGGCAGGCCGTTCAGGATTCGCCCATTTATTCGAACATATGATCTTCCAAGGCTCTGAGCACGTCGCCGATGAGCAACATTTTGAGGTGGTAACTGAGGCGGGGGGCACGCTGAACGGCTCAACCAATACCGACAGAACCAACTACTTTGAGACAGTCCCTAGCAACCAGCTCGAAAAAATGCTGTGGCTTGAGTCTGACCGCATGGGCTTTTTGTTGCCAGCGCTAACCAGCGAAAAGTTTGAAGTACAGCGCGAGACAGTGAAAAACGAGCGCGCTCAACGCATTGATAATCAACCCTATGGCCGAATGAGCGAGCGCTTTAATCAGGCGATGTTCCCGGTCGGTCATCCCTATTCTTGGCCTGTGATCGGCTGGCCAGAGGATCTTAACCGCGCCACAGTGGATGATGTGAAACACTTTTTCCAGCGCTGGTACGGCCCGAATAACGCCACTCTGACCATTGGCGGCGATTTTGATGAGTTGCAAGCCTTAGCCTGGGTAAACAAATACTTTGGCGAAATCCCCCGTGGTCCCGAGGTTCAACCCGAGCCTAAGACCTTAGTTACGCTCGATAAGACGCGCTATATCTCGATGGAAGATAACGTGCATCTGCCGCTGATCCGTATCGGCTTTCCGACTGTGTATGCCAGCCATCCCGATGAAGCCGCGCTGGACTTATTAGCCAATATTCTCGGTGGCGGTAAAACCTCACTCGTGTACAAAAACCTTGTGAAGGATGGTTATGCCGTGCAGGCAAGCGTGAGCCAACCCTGCCAAGAGTTAGCCTGCCAGATGTCGATTTATGCCTTAGCCAATCCGCAAAAAGGCGCGACCTTAGCCGAACTTGAACAGCGTATTCTCGACTCGATTAATGAGTTTGAGCAGCGGGGCGTCACCGACGATGACCTGCAAAAAGTGAAAGTGCAATTTGAGGCCGATACCATTTTTGGCCTGCAGAGCGTAAAAGGCAAAGTGTCTATGCTTGCCTTGAATCAAACCATGTTTGGTGAGCCGAATAAGATTGGAGTAGACCTTGCGCGCTACGCCAATGTGACCAAAGACGATGTGATGCGGGTATTTAAAAAGTACATCAAAGACAAGCCCATGGTGGTGATGAGTGTGGTACCGCAGGGAATGACGGCTTTAGTCGCTCATCCGGATAACTTCACCCCTCAAACCTTGCCTGTGGCGAATACGGCTGTAGAGGGCGATTTACCCGCCGCTAAGTTGGTGTCAAGTTTCGACCGCTCAACAATGCCTGCCTCGGGCGCGGCGCCCGTGCTTAAAGTCCCGACGATTTGGAGCACTAAGCTAGCCAATGGCATCGAAGTGATGGGCACTCAAAGCAGTGAAACCCCAACAGTGGAGTTAGTGATTTATCTTAACGGCGGGCACAGATTAGTGCCCGTTGAAAAGGCGGGTCTGGCAAGCCTAACCGCTGAGATGCTGAATGAGTCGACTCAAAAGCGCTCAACAGAGCAATTGTCGCAGGCGCTTGAGATGCTCGGCAGTACGGTGGACTTTAGTGCCTCCGAATCCCAAAGCACGATTAAGGTGTCGGCGCTCACCGAGCACTTGGATGAAACCTTAGCCATATTGGAAGAAAAGCTGTTCCAGCCTGCGTTTAACGACGCCGACTTTGCGCGGGTGAAGCAGCAACAGTTGCAGCAAATTCAGCATATGCAGTCAGACCCTGGCTATGTCGCTAACTCTGCGCTGTATAGCTTGCTTTATGGCAAGAATAACGCTCAAGGCGTCAGTGATGCTGGGACCTTAGATTCAGTTGCCGCGCTGACACTTGCGGATGTGAAGGCGTTTTACGCTGAGCAGTACCGTGGTGCGAACGCTAAAATCATTACGGTAGCGAATCTGCCTGAAAGTGCGTTACTACCTAAGCTTGCGGGATTGAGTCAATGGCAAGGTGAGGCGAGTACATTACCGCCACTCAAGTCATTCCCTGCGCTGAAGGGCGGGACTATTTATCTGATCGATAAACCTGGCGCCGCTCAGTCGGTAATTAACATTGCCAAACGTGCCTTACCCTATGATGCAACAGGTAATTATTTTAAATCTTACCTGATGAACTATCCGCTCGGTGGCGCCTTCAATAGTCGTATTAACCTCAATTTACGTGAGAACAAGGGGTATACCTACGGGGCTCGCAGCTCATTTACCGGTGGCGTCGAAGTCGGTGATTTTGTGGCCTCGAGTGATGTGCGTACCGATGTGACGGCCAAGGCGGTAAATGAATTTATCAAAGAGATCAAAGCCTATCAGCAAAATGGGATGACAGACACTGAGCTCGGCTTTATGCGTAACTCGGTTTCCCAAGGGCAAGCATTGGATTATGAGACGCCTTATCAGAAGGCGGGCTTTATGCGGATGATCCAGCGTTATCAGCTGAGCCAAGATTTTACTACCGAGCAGGACAAAATTATAAATACTGTAACAAAAGATGAACTCAATGCCCTCGCGGCTTCCGAGCTAGATATCTCGAAAATGATCATCTTAGTGGTGGGAGATAAGGCGAAAATTGAAGCGGATTTAGCAACTTTAGGCTATCCAATTGAAACTTTAGTATTGTAAATTAGCTTTTCGACCCAATATAAATTGCAGACAAGCTAATTGTGCAGCACAACCTCGCTGCCAGTCTAAAGTATTAACGAGTAAGACGGTGACAGCATTAGCTGTCACCGTCTGCGTTTTATCGCAGAAGAATGTAATTAGGCTTGCTCCACGGACAGGTTTAGATTTATTTTGAGGCGTATTTTGAAAGATAAGCCTCAAAATAAAGGTCTGACTGTTAACCTTGTCGCGATAGCGAATCACCAATCAGAGAAGCGCAAATTGAAGCCATTCAATGAATTAGTACAACATTTCTCGGACGCTCAAGGGCGTGCCGCACTCCTTGGCATGTTACGTGGAATTGAGCGTGAAGCGCTGCGTATCGACGAGTCAGGCTACCTTGCGTTAGATGGTCATCCATTAGAGCTCGGCTCGGCATTAACGCATTCGCGCATTACGACAGATTACAGTGAAGCCCTGCTTGAATTTATCACGCCAGTAAACAATCACGTTGGTCCCCTATTGCAAGGACTCACCGAGACCCATGCCTTTAGCGTGCGTCACTTACATGGTCAGCGCCTGTGGCCCGTGAGCATGCCATGTTACGTGAAGGATGAGCAGAATATTCCGGTCGCCCGTTATGGCAGTTCTAACACGGGCAAGATGAAAACCTTGTATCGCAAGGGCTTAACCTACCGTTACGGTGCCCTAATGCAGATCATCTCTGGGGTGCATTTTAACTTCTCGGTATCGCAGGAGCTGTGGCAAAGCCTCTATGAGTTGAGTGACAAAAGCGTGAGTTTTGAAGATTTTATCTCCGAATCTTACTTTGGTCTCATTCGCAATTACCGCCGTTTAGTCTGGGTATTACCTTATCTGTTTGGGGCATCACCTGCGCTGTGTAGCTCGTTCATCAAGGGACAGAAGACCGATTTACGCTTTGAAAAATCGGGTCGCGGCACCCTGTATTTACCCTATGCGACTTCGCTGCGGATGAGCGACCTGGGTTACACCAATAAAGAGCAGGAAGATCTCAATATCAGCTATAACTCCCTGCCCGAGTATCTGGCTGGGGTGAGGGCCGCGATTAAGATGCCATCGGCCAACTTTGCCAATATCGGCGTGAAGGTGGATGGTGAATATCGCCAGCTCAATGCCAATGTGCTGCAAATTGAAAACGAATTTTACTCGCCTATCCGTGCGAAGCGCGTCACTAAAAGCGGTGAGAAGCCCTCTGAAGCCCTTGCCCGTGCGGGGGTTGAATATATTGAGGTGCGTGCATTAGATGTAAACCCCTTCAGCCCGATTGGGATTGAAGAGAACCAAGTGCGTTTCCTCGACCTGTTTTTACTCTATTGCTTACTAACCGAGTCGCCTAAGTCCGATGCGGCAGAAGAAGCCCGTTTAAGTGCTAACTTAAAATCTGTTGTGCTTGAAGGCCGTAAGCCTGGGCTCGAGTTATTAACCGAGACAGGTACACGCTCACTGCAAACGTGGCTTTTGGATCTGTTTGAGCATTTGGATTCATTGGCTAAGTTACTCGATGGCGATAAACAGGATTACCAAGTGGCATTAGCCCATTGGCGTGAAGCCGTGAATGACCCACAAAAGACCTTGTCTGGGCAAGTCATTCAGCAATTAATCACCAAAGGCCAAGACCATGGACAATGGGTGATGTCACTGGCGCAGCAATATCACCAATATTTTATGGATTACCCCTTATCAGCCGAGGTTGTCAGCGATTATCAAGCCGAGGCGCAAGCATCGCTTAATAAGCAAGCGGACATCGAAGCGGCGCAAAGTGCGGTATCCTTTGATGATTATCTGACGGACTATTTCGGGACTTCATCCTAATGAGTCACTATTTAACCGGGCGCAAACTTATACTGGCCTCCAGTCTACTTGGGCTCACGGCATTCCTGTCTGGTTGCGCCTCCTCGCCTGAAGATGACTTAAGTTGCGGGACTGTGTCTGGGTATTTACAGCCCGATGCTAGCACCCATTGGTATCGCGTGGTGGTGACCCATCTCAATGGTAAGCCTGTGGTATCTAAACCTAATTATCAACTGGCGCCGGGGGAATATGAGTTCACTGTTGCCGAGCTGATTGATGATCCTTCTCTTGGGGTTTCTCTCAGTGCGCGTACTCCTAAAACCTTTAAGTTAATGGTGGAAGGGCATCAGCGTTACCATATTGGCGCTTTATTCCACACGGATAAACGCTATATGGGTAAAGATACCAACTATTGGGAGCCCGGTGTGTGGCAGCAAGAAAATCATGAATGCCAGTTTGATCTCAGCCCTGAAACAAAATAGTCCGATTTAACAATGGATTGTCATTTCTGTTAATGAGTTTGGTCTGAGAATAGGCGCTAAGGTGATCTTAGCGCCAAAAACAGGATTGGCGCTTTGCCTCACCCTATGACTGTGCGATGATGGGCCAGTTTTATTTCTTGGGAGAACAAGCGCTGAATGAAATGGCTTTCGACAACTCTGCTATGTGCATCCATAGGGTTACTCTCTGGCTGCGCCACTTCTCCGCCTAAATCTCCCGATAACCTTTGCGATATTTTTCAAGAGCATCGTTCATGGTACGAAGCCGCTAAGGACACCCGTGATAAATGGGGCGTGCCTGTGCATGTGCCGCTGGCGATGATGTATCAAGAAAGCTCCTTCAAGCATAATGCCGTGCCGCCAATGGAATATTTTTTAGGGTTTATTCCCATCGGGCGAGCCAGTGATGCCTATGGCTACGCGCAGGCAAAAACCATGACCTGGGATGATTATGTTCGCGAGACGGGAAACAGTTGGTCTTCTCGCAGCAATTTTGATGATGCCATGGATTTTATGGGCTGGTTTATTTACAAGACGAATAAAATCAATGGCGTTTCCAAGTGGGATGCGAGGGCGCAATACCTCAACTATCACGAAGGCTGGGGAGGCTATCGCCGCGGGACTTATAAGTCTAAGGCGTGGCTGGTTAAAGTTGCGGCTAAGGTGGATGACAGGGCTAAGCGCTATGCTGCTCAATATAAAACCTGTCAGGAGGATTTAGATTCTTCTTGGCTATGGCGCTTATTCTTCGGCTAGTAACATTCATGCGTTTAGGAGCTTATGGTTGATAAGCTCCTGATGCCACTACTGCGCCAATTGGTTATTGGCCGCAATCGCTTCGAGTGCTTTTACTGCTTTCTTCTTACCGCGTTTTTGCTCATACATGGCTTGGTCTGCTAGTTTAAATGACTGAGCCCAATTATTGTTGTATGCGGCTATGCCCACGCTGAAGTTAAGATTTAAGGATGACTCTTGGTGTAACTTGACGCGCATAGCATCCAAATCACTTTCAAGCAGCTCTAATGGACCATGGCAGAGGGCGACAAACTCATCCCCTCCGAAACGCGAGATAATGCCTTTATTCTGCCAAAAACTGAGAATAGTCTTGGCTACTTGTTTGATGGCTAAATCACCGACTTGGTGCCCTTGTTGGTCATTAATAATCTTGAGATTATCCATATCGATAATCACCAAAAAGCTGCCTAGGTGCGCTTTAGGCTGCCAATGTTGCAGGGCATCTTCGAAGTTTTTACGGTTATAAAGTCCGGTTAAGTTATCGAAGTTGGCGAGTTTAGTGATTTGCAATGACTTTTGATACAGAGCAATTGCATTGCTGGCCTCATGGGTGAGAATAGAGACGAGATTGCGGTCGTAATCACTAAAGGCGCCAACACTGCTGCTGTCGAGATTAAGCATGCCATAGAGTTTGCCATCGATGCGTATTGGGCTTGAGAGCGTAGAGCGTATTGGTTGTTTGGCCGCGTTGAGCAAGATGTGCTGCTCTTCGCCGGTGAGCGTGCTGCCCGCATTGATATTCTTCATATCATCCACTACCACCACACGGTCGCATTTGCCACTAGTGAGTCGATACTCGAAGGATTGCTCGAGGGAAAAATTCAATTGCTTGAGCATGTTAAGATCGAGCCCTACAACGGATTCGAAGTGCAGTTTATGGGTCTCTTCGTTGACTTTGATGATGCTACCCATTTCGGCTCCGTTAATGATGCAAACGGCTTTATTCAGCAGAGCATCAAGAAACGCATGTTCATTTTTATACTGGCTCGATAGATGGGCAAGCTCATAAATGGCGTCGTTAATGCTCACGACTTGCTCTAAGTGTTGCCATAGACGGGTTAAGCGACCCTGGTGAAGGTAATAAATAAGGCTGTAGGCAATCACATAGATAAGACAGACAAACAGCAGCGGCAGAATAGTCCAGCCTTCGGTGGGAGCATTAAACACAAACAGTAAGACGAATAAGACTATTGGCACTATCAGCAGCAATAGATGATAGCGATAGTCCAGGCGGTCTATGGTTTTACGTTTAAAATTATCCCTTAATTTCACTCGGCAGTTCCTTTATTCGTGCTCCGGTTAGTCATCTTTAATCACTACATCACTAACTCATTCACGCTGAGTATGGATAAGTATATATCGAAGATTAAAAATCGACTGATAAGGGAAAAAATTTGCTCCCTTATCAGTGGTCTGCGGCTCGGTTAGGCTTTAGCGAACTCAGCTAAAATCCACGCGAGTGGCGCTTGGTATTGGCTTGGCATCCAAGTTTGCAGCGCGCTAATGCTGTCTTTTAACACGGCAGTATTAGGCACCGAAAGGTTTAAATGCCCGACTTTACGGCCAGGACGAACCTCTTTGTTGTACCAGTACAGTTCGGCATTAGGCAGGGTTAGCCAGCGGGGATCGTTTTCAATACCAATCAAATTGACCATCACGCATTGAAAGTTCACCTGTGGCTGCGGAATCGCAATACTGCACAGGGCTCTTAAATGCAGTTGGAATTGATCCATATGGGTGCCTGCTTGGGTCCAATGGCCTGAGTTGTGCACCCGCGGGGCTAACTCGTTAACCAGCAACTTATCGCCAACACGGAAGCATTCCATCGCCATCACGCCGACATATTCCAGCTCATGCATAATGGCGCTGAGCATGCCTTCCGCTTGGGCTTGCAGGTGATTCAGGCGAGTCAGTGGCGAAATTGAGGCCATCAAAATGCCATCTTGGTGCAGGTTGAGTGTTAATGGGTAAAACACGCATTGACCTTCACGGGTACGTACGCCGACTAAGGAGACTTCTTCATCGAAGTTGATTGCTTGTTCGGCAATGGCTAAGTTACGCCAATCTTGGGGGATCTCTCCCGCTTCGGCTTGTTTTAGCCAATGTTGACCCTTACCGTCGTAACCACCTGTGCGGCGCTTCATTAGCACTCGCGGGCCAAAATCTTGGTACAGATTTTCGACGTCGGTTTTATCATCGACAAGTGTCCAAGGCGCTGTTGGGACTTGGATCTGATCGAGTAAGCTTTTTTGGCTGTAACGGTCGGCTAAACGGCTAAATACTGGGCCGTTAACAAAATGCGGATGGGTGCTGAGTTGTAAGCTTAAGGCGGATTCGGGCCACTGCTCGCGTTCGGCGGTGATGATATCGTGAGGCGCTAGCGGCAGGATTTCATCGGTTGGCGTCATGATATCGACGGCGCGAACATCAATCGCCAAAGGCTCGCCCGCGTGGGTCAGCATGGCGCCAAGTTGGCCATTACCTAATACCCAAACCTTAGGTTTTGCACTTGCTTGAGTCATTAGGCTTCCCTCGGGTCGGGATTGTCCAGCACTGCGCGGGTTTGTTCTTCTCTAAAGGCTTCTAAACGTGCGGCAAGTTCAGCATCGTTATTGGCTAAGATTTGGCAGGCGAGTAGACCGGCGTTAAAGGCACCTGCGGTTCCGATGGCCAGAGTGCCAACGGCAATGCCTTTTGGCATCTGCACGATAGACAGTAAGCTATCCATGCCCGACAGCGCTTTGCTTTGTACTGGTACACCTAATACGGGTAAGCGAGTTTTTGAGGCAATCATACCGGGTAAGTGAGCAGCACCGCCCGCACCACCGATAATAATTTTAAAACCACGGTCAGCGGCTCCGGCTGCAAACTCCATCAGTTTATCTGGCGTTCTATGGGCAGATACGACTTCAACATGGTAAGGCACTTGCAGTTTATCCATGATCTCAGCGGCGGCTTCCATTGTGGGCCAATCACTCTTAGAACCCATAACAACAGCAACAAGGGCTTGCATGATAACTCCTTAACTCACTAATTTTAATTATATTTTGACCTTGTATCAGGTCTGGGTACAGTCGATGTCCGCAACCCCTATCAGAGCCGGGAGCATCATGGCGCAGAATAATAGCATGTAAAGCCTGATTTCTGACGTTTTTTGCGCGTAAAAATAGCGCTTTTAGCGTGGATAAAGTGTTTGCTGAATGGGCTTAACGTCGCGGTCATCCCCAAAGCCCGATAAGGGGCTTTGGGGATGAGGTACAAAATCGTTAATCCTACATGTTAGTTGTCTCTGCCGCGTTTGATTCGCCGGTCTGTTCTGGCAGCGGTGCCTCCGCCAACGCTTCGCGCAGGGTGGGATAAAACTTCAATACTCCTTCAATCGGCTGCACTTTAGCTCTCGCAAGGGTACGAATAGGCTGGAACTGCAAATCCGCCACAATCAACTTAGTGTGGTTAAGCTTACATTTATCAATGAGTTTATTGAGCGCCGACAAACCGCCCGCATCGAGAATGGACACCCCATCTAAGTAAAGCACTATCACTTGTTTGTCTTGGGTGAGGCTCGCTATCTCGGCAAAAATCCGGTCCGCCGCGGCAAAGAATAATGGTCCGTTAATCTTTATCACCGCCCAGTCAGCGGGAAGTGGCTGATCGACATAGCGTTTATTGGTGCTGATATCATAGAGCTTGGTCATCTCGGCTATTTCTTTCATAAACAGCAGAGCGGCTAAGATAATGCCCACGCTGATGGCGATCACCATATCGAAGATGACCGTTAAGGAGAAACAGCTTAAAAACACTAAGATATCGCTGGTGGGCGCCGTTTTAAGTAAATGCACCGCTTTGGGGGCTTCACTCATATTCCAAGCCACCACCAGTAATAATGCGGCCATGGCCGACATGGGTAAGTAGGCGAGTACACCTGCGAGCGCGACTAACCCAATTAACACCACAATGGCGTGGATCATCGATGCTATCGGGCTCTGGGCGCCAGCCTTAACATTTGCCGCACTGCGCGCAATGGCGGCCGTTGCCGGGATACCGCCAAAGAAGGGGGTAATAATATTACCTATGCCTTGGCCGAGAAGTTCGCTGTTTGCGCTGTGGCGTTTGCCTGTCATGCCATCGAGTACCACGGCACACAGTAACGATTCAATCGCACCTAACATGGCAATCGCGAAGGCGGCGGGGAGTAATGCTTGAAAGGTGGCCAGATTAAATTCAAAGACTTGGCCGTTGGCACCAGCCTGCAACCAAGGCCATTCAAAGTGGGGGAGGACCGCGGGGATCCCTGTGCCGACACTGCCGTCGCTTAATTGATAATGAAAGCGTGTCCCTATGGTTTCAATCTCTGCGCCCATGGCATTTAACACTAGAGCAAGAATACTGCCTAGGGCGATTGCAGGCAGATGGGCTGGTACTGGGATCTTCAATTTAGGCCAGAGTAGCATAGTGGCTAAGGTGGCACAGGCGACGAATAAGCTTGGCAAGTGAAGGCTGGGTAATGCCTGACCTAAGGCCATGAGTTTGGCAAAATACTGCTCTGGCATGTGCTCTATATGCAGGCCAAAGAAGTCTTTTAGCTGCAAGGTTGCAATTACCACCCCGATCCCCGCGGTAAAGCCTAAGGTGACGGATTCTGGAATGTAGAGGATCAATCTGCCGAGCCTTAACATCGCCATGGCAACTAACATCATGCCTGACATGACTGTGGCAATGAGCAGCCCCGCCAAACCAAATTGCTGGGCGATGGGATAGAGTAATACCACGAAGGCGGCCGTTGGCCCTGACACGCTATAACGGGAGCCGCCCGTCATGGCTATGATAAAACCACCGACAATGGCGGTGTATAGGCCATATTGTGGGGCTACACCGCTGGCAATAGCCAGTGCCATTGCGAGCGGAATGGCAATAATCCCGACGGTCAGTCCCGCCAGCAGATCTTGTCCAAAACGCTTAACCGAATACTTATCTTTTACGCACGCCTCGCTAAGGGCGTGGGCAATTCTTAATGAAAACAAATGAGCAGAGTGTGACACGTGTGGGTCCATAAACGCGGCTTGTTACAAGGCTCTATTTTAGAGTCCAGAAAAATGTCCTTGTGTGATCATAGTTACAAAAGGCGGTTAAATGTCTTTGTTTTTAATAAATACTGTGCTTGGTAAAGTGAGTGTGACAATTTCACTCTCCAAATAACCCTTTTGTGCCGGGCCTGCGTTTATAGGGATATCAACCACTGAGAACACTTTGATTAGGCCACTATCATGAGATATCCATCTTCAGTCTTTCACCACAAAACGCATTTAAGCTTTGTTGTTTCGGGATTAACACTCGCCGTATTACTTGGTTTGAGTGGTTGCAGTGATAAAGCCTCTGAACAAAAGCGTGCTGAATTAGCCGCTCAAGCAAAACTCGCCGCAGAGCAACAGGCAGAGCTTGATGAAAAAGCTGAGCTTGAGGAAAGAGCCGAGCGTCAGGCCAATAGGCAACGGGATGCCGCTATCGCCATGCATGAGCAAGTCTCGTCAGCAAAACTGCGGACAATGAGTGCTGAACATCGAGCCTATATAGCTCAACCTGCGGCCAGTATCAGTGCGGCGCCCGCGTTAAACCGCGATTGGCCGGGGGCTGTGCCACCTGAGCGCAATCGATTCGAGAAACAAGTGCAAAACGGCATCATGGTTGCGGGGGAAATCCCAGTTTCCACCTTTGCTATCGATGTTGATACAGGTAGTTACACGACCTTAAGACGAATGTTGAAGGAAGGGCGTTTACCACAGAAGGGCACTCTGCGGGTTGAGGAAATGCTGAATTATTTTTCCTATGACTATCCACTGCCGGGTAAAAATGAGGCACCTTTTAGTGTTACCACAGAGCTTGCACCATCGCCCTATAACGATGACATGATGTTACTTCGCATCGGTTTGAAGGGATATGAGCAGAGTAAAGCCGAACTCGGCGCCAGTAACTTAGTGTTTCTGCTGGATGTGTCAGGGTCGATGGCATCGCCCGATAAATTACCTCTGCTGCAAACTGCCTTGAAAATGCTGACTCAGCAACTCGATGCTCAGGATAAGGTATCGATTGTCGTCTATGCCGGCGCCGCTGGAGTTGTGTTAGATGGCGCGGCGGGTAACGACAGTCAAACCCTTAACTATGCGTTAGAGCAGCTCAGTGCGGGTGGTTCTACCAATGGGGCGCAGGGGATTAAGCTTGCCTATCAGCTTGCGAAAAAGCACTTTGTTGAAGGCGGCATTAATCGAGTGATACTTGCGACCGACGGTGACTTTAATGTCGGCACGACCAACCTCGATGAGTTAATCGATTTGGTTAGCACGCAGAAGCAACTGGGCATTGGGCTAACGACGCTCGGCTTTGGTATGGGTGATTACAATGACCATCTGATGGAGCAATTGACCGATAAAGGCAACGGACAATACGCCTATATTGATTCTATCAATGAGGCGAGAAAAGTGCTGGTGGAACAGTTAAGTGCAACCTTACTCACCATAGCCAAAGAGGTGAAAGTGCAGGTCGAGTTTAATCCCGCCCTTGTGGCTGAGTATCGTCTGATTGGTTATGAGAACCGTGCCCTCGCACGTGAAGATTTTAATAATGATAAGGTGGATGCGGGCGAAATAGGTGCTGGGCATACGGTCACGGCGCTTTACGAGCTTCGCTATGTTGATGCGGGGAATTTGGCTAATGATAAACTTCGCTATGGCTATAATCCCAAGACTGGCAATGAAAAATATAGCCGCGACGAAATTGCTTTTCTTAAATTACGTTATCAGCTACCGGATGCGACTCAGAGCCAGTTACTGAGTTATCCAATCCGTGCCGACCAAAGGGTAAACTCATTAGCGCAGGCGAGTGACGATTTTCGTTTTGCTGCTGCAGTGGCAGGATTAGGACAGTTACTCAATCAAAGCAACTATTTGCATCAATTTGATTATAATAAGCTTAGTGTGCTCACACGTTCTGCGCTGGGGGATGATACCAGCGGCTACCGACATGAGTTTATGCAACTTGTCGATACCGCTGCGATACTCGCACAAACACAGCGAGTGCCAATCAAAAAATCCTTTGATGCCGGAGATAAACCTTTCCCGCCCGAGGATAAACCGCATCAGCAATGAGCCAAATTATTATGTTTCAGTTAGTTAACCACTAGGGAGCTGCCATGGCCTTGGCGATACCGCAAATGCATGCCCATGAGCATACCGATGAACAGTTAATGCAACGCTATGCCAAGGGCGATGGCAAAGCGTTTGAGCAGCTTTATCTTAAACACAAAGGCGCCTTGTACCGTTACTTTGTGCGCCAACTCGGTGACAAACAATTAGCCGAAGATTTATATCAAGAAACCTGGGGACGGGTGATCCGTGCCGCCGCCAATTATGAGCCGAGCGCCAAGTTTAATACTTGGCTCTATCGGATTGCTCATAATCTGTTGATTGATCACGTCAGGGCGGTTAAGCCAGTTGATCTAGTCAGTCACGATAACGATGAAGGGCTAGATACTTTTGTGGGAGCAGAGCAGGAACAACCCGATGTGCATTGGCAGGAAACGCAAAAGAGTCAGTTGCTGAAAACTTGTATTGCCCTGTTACCCCAAGTGCAAAAAGAGGCTTTTATTCTTAATATCGAAATGGGCTTTACCGCTGCAGTGATAAGCGATATCGCAGGGGTAACACTCGAAGCGACCAAGAGCCGCATTCGCTACGCGTATCAAAGCTTAAAAGATTGTGTCAATGCTAAATGGCAGGAGGTGGGTCATGAGTAATTCGACTCTGTCATCGGAAGAAGAGGCGCTACGTCAGGAAGTTTCGGCTTGGTATCACAAGCAAGCACTGGAAATGCCACCTGAACGACTTGACCAAGATATTTTGCGCCTGTCACAGGCCCATTTGGCTGACATCAACGTTAACCAGCTCAAGCTCTCTGTCACGCCTGTGTGGCGCCGTTTTCCATGGGCGTTATCGAGCGCAGCCTCCTTAGTGCTCGTCGTCGGTTTAGTGATCCTCAACCGAGGCCATTTTGAGGAAGAGTTAGTTGCGCCAGTCGCTTTGACTATGAGTGCACCTATGCCCGCTCAGGCTGAGCTAGATAATGCTGCACAACAAGCAGAGATGGCGCATCAAGCTAGAGAAGAAGCCGCCACACAAAATAGGCAAAGGGAAGCAATGAGGGCACAGGCTAAGATGTCTGCGCAGGAAAATCAGCAACTAGAGTCTCGTGCAGCACCACAAATGGCAAGGGCACTATCGCAGCAAGATACACCTGTAATGGCTCGGGAAGACGCTATGATGGAGTCTTTAACTCACTTACAAGCCTTGATTGAAGCCAAACAAACACAAGAGGCATCTGCCTTAGTGCAGACGCTGCAGAAGCAATACCCAGAGTTGGCAAAAGCCGAGGGAGAAGTCACCGCAGATGATACGCAAGCGATAGCGAAGTTTAAGGCATTGCAACACCAGTTGAATCAACTAACAAAATGACATAAATAAACAGTGAGTTAGCTTTGCTTTAGTTAACTCACTGTCCACTCTTTATTAGGCATTTAGGGTTAATATGCCGATCAATTCACGCATTTTTACAGACTCTCATGTTAATTACTTGATCGTGGTCATAAAGTGAACACGAATTCGCCTGTTATATTGGAGATCGATAAACGACTTGACTAGTATCAATAGTCAGAGTCCCAGTTCAGGAGGCGATATGCTTAAAAGACTCATGCATGATCATAAACATATAGCAGTGTTGTTGAATGTCTTGAAAAACAAGCAGATGAAATTAGCTGAAGGTGAAGCCATCAATTTTATCGTGGTTCGGGACATAGTTGAGTATATGCAAGGATATGCTGAGCGCAGTCATCATCCTGTGGAAGACATTATCTATGCTTACTATTTGGCGCATAAGGCGAACGATGAAATTGATAAGTTGAGTGATGAGCACCAAGTGGTGACGGCGGCATCCTCGGCGTTAATGAATACCTTAAATCTCATTTTGAGTGATATTGTGGTCGCGAGGGATAAGTTAGTCGCTGATTTTGCCGAATATGTGGAGCTGCAAGAAAAGCATATGCAAATGGAGGAGCGAGAAATCTTCCCATTACTAGCTAAAACCTTAACCGATAAGGATTGGCAGGTGATTGAGCAACAGTGCCAAGCGTCTTTAATCGATGATCCGTTATTCCTCGACCGCGAGCAACAGGCCTTTGATGAACTGCGCTCTTACCTCAGGACAGCCGAATAGCGGAATGTAAAAACAGAAAAAGCGCCATTGGCGCTTTTTCTTTATATGCTGTTTATCAAACAATGGGTTACAACTGGATAGCGTCTATATCGTAATCAAAGTTGTTATCAATCTCTTGAAGTTCCTTGAGTAAACGATGTTTGTCCTTTAACGCTTCAATTTCTCGCCACTTACGCTTTTTATTGGAGCCTCGCGAGCGATCGGGTCTTTCTACGACTTCATCTAGCGCACAACCATAATCTAAACGATCCATGGTAACCTCCTGTTGTTGTATGTTTTGTCAGCGATTAAATAACATATTTTCAAAACAGGGTGCAAGAATTATGTTTCATTTGTGTTAACTTGAAATGAAGTTTGAATGATATTTCATTGATCTTCGCGGGAGTGGTAGAGGAAGTTGTGAGGGAATATCTTAAGTTTATTAATGGGATAAAATAAAAAAGCCAGCGATTGCTGGCTTTTTGTTCGATCAGATTTTACCGTGTCGATATAGGTTAATTAACCCATTGCTCGAGGCATCTAAGGCGGTGGCATCTTGCTCTGCGCCAATACGGGCGAGGACGTCATTACCTAAGCTTTTACCGAGTTCAACACCCCATTGGTCGAAGGAGTTGATGTCCCAAATAGCGCCTTGGACAAAGGTTCTGTGCTCATAGAGCGCAATCAGTGCACCTAAGGTTTCAGGAGTCAGCTTATCCATTAACAGAGTATTGCTTGGCTTATTGCCTGGCATAACTTTGTGTTTGGCGATAAGTAACTTCTCTTCATCACTTAAGTTGCTCTTGCTCAATTCGGCCAGCGCTTCATCTAAGTTGCGGCCTTGCATGAGCGCCTGAGTCTGTCCGAAGCAGTTAGAGGCTAACTGATCATGGTGCTCACCAATAGGATTATGGCTTTGCAGCGGCATAATGAAATCGGCCGGAATTAATGCAGTACCTTGATGCAGCAGCTGGTGGTAAGCGTGCTGACCATTTGTACCTTCGCCGCCCCAAATCACCGGACCCGTGCTGTAATCCACATGGCTACCATTAAGGGTGACTGACTTACCGTTACTTTCCATATCTAGTTGTTGGAAGTAAGCGGGAAGTCCACGTAGGTAATGATCGTAGGTCAATACCACATGACTTTGAGCATTAAAGAAATTGCCATACCACAGAGACAGTAATCCCATGATCACTGGCATGTTTTCCGCGAGAGGCGCATTGGCAAAATGGGTATCCATTTGGTGCGCGCCCTTTAATAGTGAGCGGAAGTTATCCATGCCGATGAGTAAAGCGATGGGTAAACCAATGGCTGACCAAAGCGAATAACGACCACCAACCCAGTCCCACATTGGGAAAATATTGTCAGCATCGATACCAAAATCGGTCGCTTTTGCCACGTTAGAGGTCACGGCAACAAAGTGTTTCGCCACATCTGACTGTGAACCACCTTTGGCTAAGAACCACGCCTTTGCCGTTAGGGTATTGGTCAGCGTCTCTTGTGTACCAAAAGACTTAGACGACATGATAAACAGAGTGGTTTCTGGATCGAGCAGCTTGAGTTTTTCACTGATCGAGGTGCCATCGACGTTGGCAACGAAATGGCAGTTGAGACCCGTAATCCAGTAAGGGCGTAATGCTTGGGAAACAATTTTAGGGCCAAGGAACGAACCACCGATTCCGATACTGACGATATCGGTAATGGCTTTGCCAGTGAAACCTTTCCATTGTCCTGAGGTGATTGAAGTAACAAACTGCTGCATTTTGTTCAGCGTTTGCTGTACTTCAGGAACGATATCTTGACCTTCGGCAACAATGGACCGCTCGGCGGTGCTGCGCAGTGCGGTATGTAATACGGCACGTTTTTCGGTGGTGTTAATAATATCACCGGCAAACATCGCCTTGATTTTAGCTTCAAGTTTTGCCTCTTGCGCTAGTGTCAGCAGCAAGTTGAGTGTCTCAGGTGTCGCTCTATTTTTTGAATAATCTAAAAATAAGTCACAGGTAGCAAGCGACATGTTGCTAAAGCGTGCCGGATCGCCTGCAAAGAGTTCCCGCATATGCGGGATCTGATGGCTATGCGCTGCTAACGCTTGCCAAGTTGTGCTTTGGGTCAAGATAGTCATCGAATCGTCTCCGAAGATACTTAGTTTGCCAGTTTTGCCTTGAGCATGACTTCGAGTTTGCCTTGGTCGATGGCGAAGTTACGGATACCTTCTGCTAACTTGTCGACAGCCATAGGATCTTGGTTGAAGTCCCAGCGGAATTGCGCTTCGGTTAACGGCTCACCGGCAGCAACTGTGGTGCTTGCAGGTATGAGTTTAGGTTGAATAGCAACTTGAGAGTTTGCCAGCTCTTCAAGTAATGAAGGGCCAATAGTCAGGCGGTCACAACCCGCTAATTCGATGATTTCACCGATATTACGGAAACTCGCGCCCATGACTACCGTGTTATAGCCATGCTGTTTGTAGTAGTTGTAAATTTCAGTCACAGAAATAACACCTGGGTCATTTACTGCGTCATAGTCTTTACCTGTGTCTTTTTTGTACCAGTCGAGGATGCGGCCAACGAATGGAGAAATTAAGTACACGCCAGCTTCTGCACAGGCACGTGCTTGAGCAAAGCTAAATAGTAGGGTTAAGTTACAGTTAATGCCTTCTTGCTCTAACTCTTTGGCGGCACAAATGCCTTCCCAAGTTGAGGCTAATTTGATCAGAATGCGAGATTTATCCACGCCCGCTTCTTGGTACAGACGTACTAGCTTATGCGCTTTGGCAATGGATTTTTCTTTATCGAAGGATAAGCGGGCATCCACTTCGGTCGAAATACGGCCTGGGACCAGTTTTAGGATCTCGACACCAATGTTCACTGCAAGTTTATCGCTGGCATCATCAATCTGTTGCTCAATATCAGCACTTTGTAATTTAGCCCACGCGATAGCATTGTCGATTAGAGCGCTATACTCGGGAATTTGAGCCGCTTTTAAAATGAGTGATGGGTTGGTCGTTGCGTCTTCTGGCTGATAGCGTTTGATCGCTTCAATATCGCCAGTATCGGCCACAATCGTAGTGTATGACTTGAGTTGCTCTAATGTATTTGCCATGAAAAACATCCTTCTCAGATAGCGGTCTAAACTCAGAAATGAACTGATGACTATTAGAAGCGATTTTGCCAACTTTTCCAACCATCAATGTAAAAAAATTACAAAAATGGTAAAACTATATCGAATTTAGGCCAAAAGCTGTGATTGCATTACAACAGTGAGCTAAGCGTCATCAGATTGCATAGTGTAGATGTTACAAAAACAAAAAGTCGCTGCAAGCAGCGACTTTTTTATTCTTAAGAGTGCAATTACTTCAGAACAGGTTGTTTTTCAGTAGTTGTCACGATAGCTTCGATGCGACGGTTAGCTGCATGAGCTTCTTTAGTGTCACCAGCGACTAATGGCTTAGTGATACCGTAACCGTTAGAAGTTACACGGCTTTGGCTGATACCATATTTTTCAACAAGGATCTTCGCAACAGCGTCAGCACGCTTGTCAGACAGAGTCATGTTGTAGTCTGGTTTACCTACGTTAGAAGCGTGACCAGCAATTTCAACTGTGAACTCTGGGTTTTTGTTCATGTAGTTAGCCAGTCTTTCGATGTCTTTGTAGTACTCTTTCTTCACTACAGCAGAATCGTTAGCAAACTGGATAGAACCTACATCTTCTTGCTTCTTAACGTTTTCATAGATAGTACAGCCAACAGAGTCAACTTTGTGAGTTGCTGGAGTTGCTGGGCACTGATCTTTATCGTCGTAAACGCCATCGTTGTCAGAGTCAACTGGTGTTGCAGCAACAACTGCTGCAGCTACTGGAGCAGCTGGAGAACCGAAACGGTAGCTTAATTCTAAGCCCCAGTAGTTGCTGTCAGCATTTACTGGAACGATCGCACTGGCACCAGCGTTATCGTCTAAGTTTTCATAGCGACGGTATTTAGCTTGTAACTTCAGGTTATCAGTGAAGTTATAACCAACACCTGCACCGAAGTAAGGTGCAAAGTCGTTTTCGCTGTAAGAACTAGAAACGCCACCAACGCGTTGGTTGTTTTCTAGGGTGTAGTACATTGCGCCAGCTTCAGCAGATAGGCTCCAACGGTTGCCTAGTGGCCATACACCAACTAAGCCAAGAGTTGCACCTTTAACGTCTGCATCATTGCCAATGCCTGCATAGGTCCAATCTGCACTACCTAGATCACGATAGCCGATTTCAGCACCAAAGTAGTCATTAAACATATAGCCTGCGAAGATGTCCCATGCGTATGGGTTGTCATCGCCGTTGTCAGTTGCAATGTGTTCATAGTTATTAACGCCTAAACCTGCACCAACATACCAAGGTGTTAACTCTTGAGATGCACTGGCAGCAAGTGGAAGCATTGATGTAAGCAAAACTACTTTTAATGTATTCTTCATCATTTTCTCTAAGTCCATTGTTTATGATTCTCCACCAATATGCTTTGCAGGTTTTATGCAAAACATTGCTAGCACTTAGTGTGGGGATCCTTTGGTATTGTAGCCAGCGATTAATTATCACTTCATTTGTTAAATTTTTCCAGTGCTTAGTCCAAAGTTTTTTTATGGAATAGCATATTGTTACTTTTGATTGATGTTAAAAAGGCATCCAGAAGGATGCCTTTTAATTGTATTTAATTTGTTAATTAAAATTTGGGGTTAACGGGTCCAAACCCAATTTTCAATTTCAACAGGGTCAACACCGTTTGCCTTAATATAGTTGCGATGGTCAACGAGTCGTTGCAGCATATCGGTTGTGATTGAAACGTGCTTGGTTTCATCGATGACGCCTTGTTGGAATAGTTTGTAAGCCATATCAATAACAAGGTGATAGCGAGAAGTGCCATTACGAACACCCATATCAAATGGTGTTGTAGTCGAACCTTCTTCTTCATAACCTTTAATTCTGAAACGGCGGCTTCCTTTGTAGTCAAAAATTAACTTTTTGATAGTATTTGGATAACCGTGATAGTTAAATACAACCCCTTTATCTTGGGTAAATATTTCATCCATCATCCAAGGTTTTTCTTTAAACTTACGGCTACCTAAACCATCACTGCTTAATTCGGTCACGCTGACAAAACGAATTCTCACTCTAGGTAAGAGTTCACGAATAATCACAAGTGAAGCCATGCATTCTTGAGTGACATAATCACCACAGCCGGCAAGAACGATATCTGGATTTTCATCGGAAGCAAAATCCCACACCATCACACCGTCTTTGGCTTGCTTACGTGCTTCTTCTAAACTCAACCATTGTGGCAGTTCTTTTTTACCTGCTACTAGGATGTTTAGTTTGTCACGATCTGCAAAAGCGCGTTCGGTATAAACTAAAGTGCTGTTTGCATCCGCAGGTAAATAAGCCGAAATGATCTTTGGATGTTTTTCTAGCATCGCACCCAAGAATGATGGATTTTGATGCGAGTAACCGTTGTGATCCTGACGCTCTAATAATGAAGAGAGTACGACGTTGCACGCGGGTAAGGGTTTACGGAAATGCACCCCTTGGCTGGCGTAAACGTACTTACAGTATTGGTCGGCCATGGAAGACACAACCTGTGAGAAAGACTCATAAGTTGGGAACATGCCGTGACGACCTGTCACAGTGTAGCCATGTAGCATACCAAACAGTAAGTTCTCAGAGAGTAACTCGAGTACGCGGCCATCACGAGTCATATCCTCGTCCCAACTTTCAATTGGCCATTGCCATGCGCGGTCGGTTTCTTCAAATACCGCTTGCAGTTGGTTTGAATAGGTTTCGTCTGGGCTAAAGATGCGTAAGTTACGTTGATCACGGTTCAGTTTGAATGCGTCACGCATCCATTGTCCCATTTTCAACATGGAGTAACCGCGGTGTCCACGTGGTACTTCTGGGCCGTAGCTGAGCTTTTCTAGATCTGGATTCGATAGGGCTCTGACGACTTCACCACCATAAGTAAGATGTTGACGACCACAGGCTAAATGTTTTGGTGGGATCAGAGAGCTAATATCCGCATCAAAAATCAGTTCACCCTGGGCATTGATTTGGTAAAGCTCTTGGAACTGATAGCTGGCAAGCCAGTTATCTAGTGCGCTAAGGTGACCTTTATCCGTTGCGCATTTATTGACGATAACTTGGTGCGATTCGCAGTTACCTTCTAATTTTGTACCATTATATTCGCTTACACCTGTCCAACCTTTGGCGGTGCGCATTAAAATCACTGGCCAGCGAGGTTTGACAACATCTTCACCTTTACGAGCACGGGTTTGGATATCGTTGATCATGCTGTAAGCAGTATCCATCGCGGCAGTCATTTGAACGTAGATATCTTCTTCCGCTTCACTGTCGACAATAATTGGGTGATAACCCAGACCACGGAATTCAAGATCTAGCTCTTCATGGCTCATACGTCCCATACGGGTTGGGCCCGAAATTTTATAGCCGTTGATATGCACGATTGGTAACACGGCACCGTTGGTTGCGGGGGATACTAAACGGTTAGCATACCAAGAGGCTGCCAGAGGACCGGTTTCAGATTCACCGTCACCAACTAATACTGTTGCGATAAGATCAGGATTGTCTAATACGGCGCCCCAACCTACAGCTAACGAGTAACCTAATTCGCCCCCTTCAAGGATTTGACCGGGTGCTTCAGGGTTTGCGTGTGATGGATAACCATAGGCCGCAGAAAACTTCTTACAGATATCTTCGATACCGGTTTCATTATAAGGAATAGTTTCTGGATAGAAGTGGCTGAGTGAGCCTTCAATGAATAAGTTAGCTTGTACTGCGGGGAAACCATGGCCTGGGCCGACGAGGTAAATGAAAGGACGATTATGTTTTACAATGAGTCGGTTGACGTTGGCATAGACAAAGTTGATACCTGGACAGGTTCCCCAGTGACCGAGCAAACGAGGCTTAATGTCCGAATGCGCAAGGGGTCGTTTGTGTAATACGTTTTGTTTTAAATAAATCTGAGACGTAGCGAGGAAGTTTGTGGCTCTTACATACTTTTTAAGAGCATTAATCTCATGTGTAGTAGTCGTCATATTAAGCCTCATTAGAGCAGACGGAAGTGAATTGTGTTTTCTTGGATTTACTATATTTGTAATTTTCTTACAAAAATGTGTTCTACATCCAAATTTTAAAACTTGTGTCTGTAGTTAACGCATGTGGCTTAAGTTTGTATTTTTGTTAATTTAATATTAACAGTGACTTATCTGAGCTTTGTCCGTGTGAGTTCACTGCTGTTTTAGTGGGCAAACGTAGGCTTGATCACATGAGTAATTTCGAATACTGTGCTATTTTGCTGCGTTGAATTCGGTAGCCGTGATGTTGTAAATTCACGGAAGGATAATTTGAAAGAATAAATCTACCGATATTCTTACCTTTATTTGGAAGGATTCATTCACCACAAATGTTGCACCTCTCCCTTAATTATAGGTAGAGGAGGGCATTTGCTACGGGAAGAAGTAAAATAATATGCTAGAAACCATTGTAAATTTTTTGAACGCACTGCTCTGGGGCAAATTGCTCGTATACGGACTGGTGGGTGCGGGCCTTTATTTCACCTTACGACTTGTTTTTATTCAACTTACGCATTTCAAACACTCTCTTAAAGTGATGACCATGAGCCGCCAAGGTTGCGAGAGTGGTCTGTCTTCATTCCAAGTCTTTTGTACTAGTATGGCGGCCCGTGTGGGGGCTGGAAACATGGCTGGGGTGGCTGTGGCTATCGGCGCAGCTGGACCTGGCGCTGTATTCTGGATGTGGCTTATTGCCATGCTAGGTATGGCGACGGCTATGGTGGAGTCGACTCTTGCGCAAGTATATAAGGTGCGTGACACCAACGGTCAATTCCGCGGCGGCCCTTCCTATTATATGGAGAAAGGGCTTGGTCAGAGATGGATGGGAGTGTTGTTTGCTTTCTTCCTGATCATTGCCTTTGGTCTAGTGTTTAACGCGGTGCAAGCGAATACCATTACGGGGGCAATGGAGCGGGTGTTTGGCTTCAATCCAACCTATGTGGGTATTGGGTTAGTGATAGCCAGTGGCTTTGTGATTGTCGGTGGGTTACGTAAAGTTGCTCGAGTGTCTGAGTTTATCGTGCCTATTATGGCGCTGGCTTATATTCTGATCGCTTTCATTATTGTGCTGTTCAACTTAGAACAATTACCTGCTGTAATAAGCCTGATCGTAAAGAGTGCTTTCGGTTGGCAAGAGGCTGCGGCGGGCGGTGTTGCTTATACTGTCGCACAAGCCATGCAAGCGGGGATTGCCCGTGGTCTGTTCTCAAACGAGGCGGGGATGGGGAGCGCAGCAAACGTCGCGGCCAGTGCATCACCGAATCCTAACCATCCAGCATCTCAAGGTTTTGTGCAGATGATGGGGGTGTTTGTCGATACCATCGTTATTTGTACAGCAACAGCGGCAATTATTTTACTTTCAGGCGATATCGGTTCTAGTGAAGACGGCATTCGTCTCACCATCAATGCGATGTCAAACCACGTTGGAGACTGGGGCGGCGCCTTTATCGCGATAGCCATTTTCCTATTCTGCTTTACCTCTATCATTGCTAACTATTCCTATGCGGAAACCAATGTAATGTTCTTGACGGGTAACAGCACTAAGGCGTTACCGCTATTCCGTCTGTGCGTATTGGGCATGGTGATGTTTGGCGCTGTGGCTAAAATCAGCTTAGTGTGGAACTTAGCGGACGTGTCTATGGGGCTGATGGCCACGGTCAATATCATTGCATTGCTGCTGTTATCGGGCCTCGCGATTCGGGTTATTAATGATTACTGTGAACAATTGAAGAGTGGCAAAATGCCTGAGTTCGATCGCAGCAAGTTCCCTGAGTTAATGGAACAACTCGATGATGGTATTTGGCAGGATAATAGTGCCAACGAGCAGGCGAAAACGCGTACAGAATCTGCGCTGAGTCGCTAAACTCAAGTTCACTGATTAGCGCTATCGGAAAAACCACGTCATCCGTACGTGGTTTTTTTATACCTGTTCAGTATCATAGTGGCGTATTTTATTTGTTGGAGCGTGTTAATGTTGATTTTGGTTTCACCGGCGAAAACCCTAGATTTTGAGCAACCTCCTTTGGCTCAAACCCATACTCGGCCCGATTTTTTAGCTTATAGCCAAGAACTCATTCAAGTCTGCCAACGGTTAACCCCGAGTGACATTGCAACATTAATGAAGGTGAGCGATAACATCGCAGGCTTAAATGCCGCGCGTTTTGGTGAGTGGACGCCCGACTACAGTATTGCCAACGCCAAACAGGCGATTTTTGCGTTTCGGGGGGATGTGTATACGGGGTTTGATGCCGATACGTTGACGCCTGAACAGCTCGAACGTACCCAGTCACAATTGCGTATTTTATCTGGGCTCTATGGTTTACTGCGCCCCTTGGATTTGATTTTACCTTACCGTTTAGAAATGGGGACTGCGCTTGCCAATCCTAAAGGTAAGAATCTCTACGATTTCTGGGGTAATACTCTCACCGAAGCGGTCAATCGTGCCGTTGCAGAGCAGGGTGATGAGCTGATAATTAACCTTGCATCGAATGAATATTTTAAAGCGGTTAAACCAAAGCAATTAACTGGGCAATTAATCACTCCAGTATTTAAAGATTTTAAAAATGGCCAATATAAAGTCATCAGTTTCTTTGCAAAAAAAGCGCGGGGAATGATGGCAAGATATATCATTGATCAGCAAGTCAGTTCGATTGATGAATTAAAAGCGTTTGATGTGGCAGGTTATTACTACAGTGAAGAATTGAGTAAACTGAATGAGCCAACATTCTTGCGTGAAGCGCAGTAACCTATTACGGTTTAAATAAAAAGAGCAGCTTAGGCTGCTCTTTTTATGAGTGAATGATTTACTTATGAGGCTTATTTCGATTCAGTGCTAATGGGGGTTAACACTAAATTCGAGTTTGCCATGATATAAGCAAATTGAGCGTACGCTGCCACATTTTGTGCCAGCGCCTTAGGGTCTATTTTATCTAAGGTATCGTTAGGTGTGTGGTGATAATCGAAGTAATCGTGGCCATCCTGTCTTAATGAAGCTACAGGTACGCCTAATGCGGGCAGCATTGAGACATCTGGCCCACCTGAGGCTTGGTTATTGCCGAGGGCAACACCGTTGTATGTCATTGGTTTTATGCTCTCTTGAACTTGGGCGAAAACACTGTCACTTACCTTAGTGTCGATTTGATAAATGGGGCCAGCGCCAAAGTCCGATTCGGCAGCGATATAATGCAGAGGTAGCTCGGCTTTGTGCGCTTCAGCATAAGCCTTGCCTCCAAGTAAGCCTATCTCTTCGGCCGCATATAGTACTACACGCACCGTACGAGCGGGCTTTTGCGGAAGATCTTGAATATGTTTCGCTGCTGCCGTCACAATGGCAACGCCTGCGCCATCATCAATCGCGCCTGTACCTTCGTCCCAAGAATCTAAATGGGCGCCAATCAACACAATTTCGTCAGGTTTACTACTGCCAGTGACTTCTGCAATCACATTGTAGGATGTGTTGGAGCCTAAATCCTTTGGTGACATATGTAGTTCGAGCACCGCGTTTGGATCGCGTTTTAACATGGCATCGACTAAATCGGCATCGGGATTTGACATCGCCGCCGCAGGGATTTTAGGCACGCCATCTTGATAACGCATCACACCAGTGTGCGCCATGCGGTCATGGTCGGTGCCAATTGAGCGAATGACAATTGCTACGGCTCCCTTTTGTGCGGCTGCGACTGCGCCTTTTGAGCGGCCGCCGACACTTTTGCCATAACCTTCACCCGTTATGTGACGTTCGGTCTTTTGGTCGATAAAGGCAATCTTGCCTTTTACATCTTCTGGATTTGCCGCTTGTAATGCCGCAAGGCTATCAAAACGAGCAATTTTGGCTTGAATGCCTTCGGCTGGCGTGGCAATACTGCCCCCTAAGGCTGTTATCACTAAAGGCTGTTCTACCGGTGAGATCATCTTGGCTTTGGCTTCACCGCGTTCCCAAATCGGAACTTGTACCGGCTCTTTATAAACCTTATCAAACCCAAGACTTGTTAACTTATTCACTGCCCAGTTCACGGCAATAATGTCTTTTGGGCTGCCAGCTAAGCGTGGACCGACTTCTACAGTGAGGGATTCGACTATGTCATATCCCAATGATGACGCTAATGCGGTTTGCTGCAATTGAGCCGGAATATCGTTTTTTACGGGTGTTTCTACGTGAGTTTGGCAGGCGCTCAAACCGCCAATAAATAGCCCAGTTATTAGTGTTGTTTGGTAGGATTTCATAGGTTTCCTTTATTTTTATTAAGCATGTCCCATTTTTGAAAACAATCTAGCAAAAAGTGTGCTTTATGTCCCGACTATATCTGTAAGGCAACGCTATATTAGCGCAGGGGTTAGTTTTAGGAGAAAAAGTGCGTAATGAATATTGAATTGATGCAGGAGCGAGCCGATCATGCCGTAGTGCTATTAAAAGCACTCGCAAACGAACGCCGTTTATTTATCCTTTGTTATTTATTGAACGAAGGTGAAATGTGCGTTGGCGAAATGAATAAAAAATTAGGCTTAAGTCAATCGGCACTATCACAACACCTTGCTTGGTTGCGCAAAGATAATTTAGTAACCACACGCAAAGAAGCGCAAACCGTATTTTATTCGCTTAAGAGTGATGAAGTGCGTGAGATGATCCATCTACTGAACAATATTTATTGTCATTAATGGTAATCATCAGATATAAAAAAACCGGCAATTGCCGGTTTTTTTTATTTACTAAGACAATTAAGCAGCTAGTGCTTTGATCTTAGCGTTCAAACGAGCCTTATGACGGGCAGCTTTATTCTTGTGAATAAGGCCTTTAGTCGCCATACGGTCAACGATTGGTTGTGCAGCAGCGAAAGCTTCAGTTGCTGTTTTGTGATCGCCAGCTTTGATAGCAGCGATTACTTTTTTAACGTATGTACGTAACATTGAGCGACGGCTGGCGTTATGCTGACGACGCTTTTCAGATTGAAGCGCGCGCTTCTTTGCAGACTTGCTATTAGCCAAGGTGCAACTCCTAAAAACTGGATTTGATACTTTTAAAGGCCGAGGAATATGCCTGCATTTAGTCACTTTGTCAATGACTATGATTGAATAATCATCATAAAGATAAATTAATTCAACCCGCCTTGGCTATCTTCAACCCAACTCGTGTAATATGTGGCGCAATTCTAACAGCTATTGCCGCAGTGTGACAGAGCCTGAGTCGATTTTTTGAGATGAATCACCTAATCCATTCGATGTAGGTCTGGGGGACGTTTGAGTAAAAAATTATTGAAATCTGGCATGATTGTTAGTGCTATGACGTTGATTTCTCGTGTTTTAGGTTTGGTTCGAGATGTAGTTGTTGCCAATTTAATGGGGGCAGGGACAAGCGCTGACGTTTTTTTCTTCGCCAATAAAATTCCTAACTTTTTACGCCGATTATTTGCCGAGGGCGCTTTTGCTCAGGCATTTGTTCCCGTATTGACCGAATATCAGGAAAAACACACTTCGGACGAAACTCGAGAGTTACTCAGTAAAGTGGCGGGGACCTTAGGGCTCTTGGTGACCATAGTGACTCTTATAGGTGTTATCGCATCCCCCGTATTGTCGGCCTTATTTGGTGGCGGCTGGTTTGTGGCCTGGCTTAACAATGAGCCCGATGGTGCCAAGTTTGAGCTGGCAACCGTTGTGCTTAAAATCACCTTCCCTTATTTGTGGTTTATCACCTTTACCGCGTTAGCTGGGTCCATCCTAAATACCCGTGGGCGTTTTGCGGTATCAGCCTTTACCCCAGTATTCTTAAACGTGGCCATTATTGCGGCAGCAATGTTTTTTGCGCCAACGTCTTCCCAGCCTGAAATTACCTTGGCGTGGGGTGTGTTCTGTGGCGGTTTAATTCAGTTTTTATTCCAGATCCCCTTCCTACTTAGGGAAAAGGCTCTCGTTAAACCGTCATGGGGCTGGAAACACCCTGGGGTCGTGAAGATTAGAACCCTGATGATCCCGGCGCTTTTTGGTGTGTCTGTCTCACAAATCAATCTGTTATTCGATACTTTTATCGCCAGCTTCCTGATGACGGGCTCTATTAGCTGGTTGTACTATTCGGACCGTTTATTGGAATTTCCACTCGGTTTGTTTGGTATTGCCATTGGCACCGTGATTTTACCGGCTTTATCTCGAAATCATGTGAATGCAGAAGGTGATGGCTTTGGTAAGACCATGGATTGGGGCATCAAGGCGATTCTTTTATTAGGATTACCCGCCATGATGGGGCTGATTGTGCTCGCCCAACCTATGTTGATGGTCCTGTTTATGCGCGGCGCCTTCTCTATCCAAGACGTTGAGATGGCATCCTACAGCTTGATGGCTTATGGCAGTGGTTTACTCAGCTTTATGCTTATTAAAGTGTTAGCGCCTGGATATTACTCGCGCCAAGACACTAAGACCCCTGTGCGCTACGGCATTATCGCCATGATCACCAATATGGGCTTTAACTTGATCTTTGCGATTCCCTTTGGTTATGTCGGCTTAGCGATTGCGACATCGATGTCGGCTTTACTGAATGCCACTCTGTTATATCGCGGCCTACATAAGGCGGGTGTTTACCGAATTTCTAAGCCAACAATGGTGTTTTTCCTTAAAGCCGTGGTTTCAACGGCCTTGATGGTGGTAGTCTTGTACTACTTCTTACCTTCACAATCCCAATGGTTGGAATGGCAGCTGGTTGGGCGTGCGAAGGCTTTGATTGGTTTGATTGCTGTTGGCGCTATGACGTATTTACTTGGCTTATTGGCGTTAGGAATTCGTCCTTGGTCAATGAAACGGGGAGTTTGATTGCTGATTCTTATCGTTAGCTGTTATATAATCAGCCGATTTGCGCTTGGCAGTTGTCTAAAGTTATGGAATTAATCCGCGGTATACATAACATTTTGTCATCTCACCATGGCTGTGTGCTGACGATAGGTAATTTTGATGGCGTGCATCGCGGCCATGCACAGGTGATTGCCAATCTGGTGCAAAAGGCCAAGCAGCTTTCATTACCTCCGACAGTGATGACATTTGAGCCTCAGCCACAGGAGTTGTTCCGTGGTGAGAATGCGCCCGCGCGTCTGAGCTTATTGCGGGACAAAATCATCCTGTTAGATGAGTTAGGCGTTGAACGGTTAGTGTGTGTTAACTTCAACCGTGCCTTTGCAGACCAACCGGCGGAGCATTTCATCGAAGAACTGTTGGTGCGCAAGCTCGGGGTGAAATACCTCGTCGTTGGCGATGACTTTTGCTTCGGTCAAGGCCGAAAAGGCAATTTTGAAATGCTGATGCAGGCGGGAGCTCGTTATGGCTTTACCGTGGTAAGCACCCAGAGCTTTATGGTTGGCTCGCAACGCGTGAGTTCGACCGCGGTAAGAGAACAATTGGCTAAAGGAAACCTAGAGCAGGCGAGACGTCTACTCGGTCATCCCTTTACCTTAAGCGGCCGTGTGGCCCATGGCCAAAAAATTGGCCGCACCATAGGTTTCCCCACCGCCAATATTGCCCTCAAACGCAATGTGGTGCCCGTGCGCGGGGTGTTTGCGGTGAAACTCTATTGGGATGAGAGCGATATTTATGAAGGGGTTGCCAACATTGGTTTCCGCCCGACCGTAAATGGTCAAGTTTGTCAGCTTGAGGTGCATCTTTTTGATTTTGAAGGTGACATTTATGGCAAGCATGTTGAGGTTGAGTTAGTGGCAAAACTTCGCGATGAACAACCCTTTGATTCATTGGATGCGCTAAAACAACAGATTTTGAATGATGCAAATGAGGCCAGAGCTTTATTTGGTAACGATGCAGGCTGATATTTATCAGTTTAATTAACGGTATAGGATCAATGAGCGACTATAAATTTACTTTGAATTTGCCGGAAACTGAGTTTCCGATGCGTGGTAATTTGGCAAATCGCGAGCCAGAGATGTTAGAGCGCTGGACGAAAGACGGTCTGTATCAGCAGATCCGTGATAGCCGAATTGGCCGCACACCTTTTATTTTGCATGACGGCCCACCGTATGCGAACGGCAGCATTCATATTGGTCACTCAGTCAACAAAATTCTTAAGGACATTATTGTTAAGTCAAAAACCATGTCAGGTTTTGACGCGCCTTATGTGCCTGGTTGGGATTGCCACGGTCTGCCAATTGAACTGAAAGTTGAGCAAAAAGTTGGTAAGCCTGGTCAAAAAATTTCTGCGGCCGAATTCCGTGAAGAATGTCGTAAATATGCCGCCGAGCAAGTCGATGGCCAACGTGCCGACTTTATTCGTTTAGGCGTGCTGGGTGATTGGCAAAAGCCTTATTTAACGATGGACTTTGCTACCGAAGCCAATATCGTACGCTCTTTATCTAAAGTGATTGAAAACGGTCACTTACATAAAGGTGTTAAACCTGTTCACTGGTGTACAGACTGTGGTTCTGCATTGGCTGAAGCCGAAGTGGAATACGAGGATAAAACCTCTCCCGCTATCGATGTGGCCTTTACTGCGACTGATAGCAAAGCTTTAGCCGCTCAGTTTGGTGTAAGCGATTACTCACATCCTGTCGCTATGGTGATTTGGACTACCACCCCTTGGACGCTGCCTGCTAACCGCGCGTTATCTATCAGCCCAGAGCTGGATTACAGCTTGGTTGAATTTACGAAAGAGGGTGCGACTCACGCAGTTATTCTGGCCGATGTGTTAGTTGAAGCTTGTATGACGCGTTACGGCGCCGAGAGTCACAACGTGTTAGGTAAAGTTAAAGGCGCAGCACTTGAGCTGGTTCGCTTTAAGCATCCATTCTTAGCCTTTGACGTACCTGCTATTTTAGGCGACCACGTGACGACTGACGCCGGTACGGGTGTGGTTCACACTGCACCTGGCCATGGTCAAGACGACTTCGTGGTAGGCCAAAAATACGGTTTAGAAGTAGCAAACCCTGTTGGTGATAACGGCGTTTACAAACCAGACACTGAGTTTTTTGCTGGTCAACACGTATTTAAAGCAAACGACAATGTGGTTGCACTGCTGAAAGAAAAAGGCGCGCTATTACACCATGTTGCGTACCGTCACAGCTACCCACACTGCTGGCGCCATAAAACGCCCATTATCTTCCGTGCTACGCCGCAATGGTTTATCTCAATGGATAACCAAAACCTGCGCAAGCAAGCATTAAGCGAAATTGAGCAGACTCAGTGGATCCCTGACTGGGGCCAAAGCCGTATCGAGAAGATGGTTGAGAATCGCCCTGATTGGTGTATTTCCCGTCAACGTACTTGGGGCGTGCCAATTACCTTATTCGTACACCGTGAAACTGAAGAGCTGCACCCTGACAGCGTGTCGTTAATGGCACGTGTAGCCAACCGTATTGAGCAGGAAGGCATTCAAGCTTGGTGGGATCTCGATGCCGCCGAATTGCTGGGTGAAGAAGCCGAACAATACCGCAAAGTGACCGATACCTTAGACGTATGGTTCGACTCAGGCTCAACCTTTGCTTCTGTGGTAGGCGCGCGCCCAGAGTTTCATGGTCATGGTGTCGATTTATACCTTGAAGGTAGCGACCAACACCGTGGTTGGTTTATGTCGTCACTGATGATCTCTACCGCTATGACTGGCAAAGCACCTTACAAGCAAGTGCTGACCCACGGCTTTACCGTTGATGGTAAAGGTCGCAAGATGTCGAAATCTATCGGTAACGTCATTGCGCCGCAGCAAGTCACTAACAAGCTAGGTGCGGATATTCTGCGTCTTTGGGTTGCTGCAACCGACTACAGCGGTGAAATGACCGTATCGGATGAAATCTTAAATCGTAGCGCCGATGCTTATCGCCGTATTCGTAACACTGCTCGTTTCTTACTGGCGAACCTTAATGGCTTCGACCCTGCTAAGGACTTGGTGGCAGTAGAAGATATGGTGGCGTTAGACCGCTGGGCAGTGCGCCGCGCGGCAGCGCTGCAGCAAGAAATCATTGAAGCTTACGAGCAATATAACTTCCATATTGTGACGCAAAAGCTGATGCAGTTCTGCTCGGTTGAGCTAGGTAGCTTCTACTTAGACATCATCAAAGACCGTCAATATACCGCTAAGCAAGAGGGCCATGCCCGCCGTAGCTGCCAATCTGCACTGTTCCACATTGCTGAGGCTATGGTGCGTTGGATTGCGCCAATCCTGAGCTTTACTGCCGATGAAGTGTGGCAATTACTGCCTGGTCAACGTGATGCTTATGTGTTTACCCAAGAATGGTACCAAGATCTGCAATCTATCACTTTAGATACTGATTTAAGTGATGCGTACTGGGAAAATCTGCTGACTGTGCGTAACGAAGTCAACAAGGTCATCGAGCAAGCGCGCCGCGATAAACGTATTGGCGGCTCCTTAGACGCCGAAGTCACGCTGTTTGCCGATGCTGCTTTAACTGAACAGTTAACGCATATTGGTGATGAGCTGCGTTTTGTCCTGTTAACTTCAGAAGCCAAAGTATTGCCATTGGCAGATGCGACAAGCGATGCCGTTGAAACTGAATTGGCTTCATTGAAGTTAGAGGTAAATGCAACAACAGCAGAGAAATGCGAACGTTGTTGGCACCATAGGGAAGAAGTGGGCACGATTGAGGCTCACCCAACGCTGTGCCATCGCTGCGTAACCAATATTGAAGGTGACGGCGAAGTTCGTCTGTTTGCGTAAAGGATCTGTATGCCATTAACTTGGAAAGACAGTGGCTTACGTTGGTATTGGGTAGTTGTATTGGTGTTTTTGGCCGATCAACTATCTAAACAATGGGTCTTAGCCAATTTTGATTTGTTCGAATCGGTGAAGTTATTACCTTTTTTTAATTTCACCTATGTACGTAACTATGGCGCCGCATTTAGCTTTTTAAGTGAAGCGGGCGGTTGGCAACGCTGGTTATTTACCTTAGTAGCTGTTGGTTTCAGTACCTTGTTGACTGTGTGGCTGCGCAAGCAATCGGCATCCCTCTGGAAGTTAAACTTGGCTTACACCTTAGTGATCGGTGGCGCCCTAGGTAACTTAATCGATCGATTGATGCACGGTTTTGTGGTGGATTTTATCGATTTTTATTGGGGTAAGAGTCATTATCCCGCCTTTAATATCGCCGATTCCGCGATTTTTATCGGCGCCGTGCTGATCATTTGGGATTCGTTTTTTAACAGCAAATCCGAACAAGATAAAACCGAAGAGGTGAAGTAGTGACTGTGACACGTTCGTTATTGTGCCATATGAATATTGTGCTTGAAGATGGTTCGACCGCCGATGGCACTAAAGCCTCTGGTAAGCCAGCACGCCTCAATATCGGTGATGGTACTTTAAGCCCTGCATTTGAAGCGCAACTTGTTTCTTTGAATGAAGGTGATAAGCACAACTTTACGCTTGAAGCGGTCGATGCCTTTGGTGAGTCAAATCCCGATGCGATTCATTATATGGATAGAACCCGCTTCCCTGCCGATATGGAGCTTGAAGTTGGCGTTATCGTCAGTTTCGCAGGCCCTGGTGGCAGTGAGATCCCCGGAATTGTGCGTGAGGTTGCGGGCGATTCGATTACGGTCGATCTAAATCACCCTCTAGCGGGACGCAAAGTGACATTTGAACTCGACGTGGTGAAGGTATTGTAAGATGAAATTAGATCCTACCAGCCCAAGTTTAAATATTATGCTGGCCAATCCTCGCGGCTTTTGTGCTGGTGTGGATCGCGCCATTAGTATTGTCGAGCGCGCACTCGAGTTATTTTCGCCGCCGATTTATGTTCGCCATGAAGTCGTGCATAACCGCTATGTAGTGCAAAATCTGAAGGACCGCGGTGCCGTTTTTGTCGAAGAGTTAGACCAAGTACCGGATAACAATATTGTTATCTTCAGTGCTCATGGAGTTTCTCAGGCAGTGCGTGCCGAGGCTAAGGCGCGTGGGCTGCGAGTTTTCGATGCGACTTGCCCATTAGTCACCAAAGTGCATTTGCAGGTCACTCGAGCGAGCCGCAAGGGGATTGAATGTATTTTGATTGGTCATGAGGGACATCCAGAAGTGGAAGGCACCATGGGGCAATATGATAACCCTAATGGCGGTGTTTATCTGATTGAATCTCCTGCAGATGTCGAAACTTTAGAAGTTCGTGATCCAAATAACCTCTGCTTCGTGACTCAAACGACGCTCTCGGTAGATGATACCCTCGATATTATCACCGCATTGCAAAAGCGTTTTCCTTCGATTGAAGGTCCGCGTAAGGATGATATTTGTTACGCGACGCAAAACCGTCAGGATGCAGTGCGTAACTTATCGGCCGATGTGGATCTGTTAATTGTGGTTGGTTCGAAAAACAGCTCTAACTCTAACCGCTTGCGTGAATTGGCATTAAAGACTGGGACTCAATCTTATCTGGTTGATACCGCGGATGATATCGATTCATCTTGGTTTGAAAATGTGACTAAAGTTGCGGTGACCGCAGGCGCATCGGCACCAGAAGTGCTGGTTCAGCAAGTGGTTCAAGCGATTGCGAAATTAGCACCGAGTGTTGTCACCGAAGTTGAAGGGCGTAAAGAAGATACCGTCTTTGCGGTGCCTGCGGAATTACGCTAGTTCATTCTAATCAATGTGATGAATCAAAAGAGGCCAATGGCCTCTTTTTTATTATCAAAATTCACCAAATACAAACAAGGCATAATGGAATTAACGCTTATATGCTATTGTTACTGGCTACTTACATTTTACTCATCTATTATTAACTGCTAGTAATGTTTTTATCGTAAGATTAAGATTTAAAAGGGTAAATAGCTGAAAAGCTTGTCAAAAATATGACTAAATTCGAACGATTGACGCATAACAGAATTCAACGGGGCTTCTCTTTAATTGAAGTGCTTGTCGCATTGGTGATTCTAGTGATTGGCTTGATCGGTATTTTTAATTTACACATAGTGGCCAAACGCGGCAGCTTTGAATCTTTTCAGCAGACGCAGGCCTCATATTATGCCAACGATGTAATAAATAGAATGAAGTTGAATGCCACTCAATTGGGCACTTATGCAGGTACTTATACCGGAACATTAGCTGCGCCTTCGTTAAGTTGTATAGGGGGTAATTTATGTTCACCTGCTCAAACAGCGTTATGGGATAAATATGAATGGGAGCAAGCTTTATTTGGAGCGTTTGAGATTGTTGGGAGTCAGAAGGTAGGAGGGCTGGAGAGCCCAGTAGGTTGCATTAACATAAATTCTAATACTGTAACTGTGATTATTACTTGGAGAGGAATTAGGGAAACTTCAGACGGCATTGGCGCATTAAGCTGTGGCTCGACCACTCCAGACAAAAGACGCCGTGTCTTCTCTGTTAAAACGGTGATTATTTAAATGTTTCATTTAAATCAAGTTTATGGGTATCAAAAGGGAATGTCACTCGTTGAGATCATGGTCGCGATGGTCATAGGACTTTTTTTGACTGCCGGTGTTTTTACTATGTTTAGTATGTCGTCTTCAAACGTGACGACGACAAGTCAGTTTAATCAGTTACAAGAAAATGGCAGGATAGCTTTGGCTATTTTAGAACGAGATCTTAGCCAGTTGGGTTTTATGGGAGATATAACTGGCACAGACTTTGTCCTTGGTTCAAATGCGACTATTTCCATAGGGACTGCTGTAGTGAATGACTGTGTAGGTGACGGCGTCAATAACGCTAGTTTACCAAATAATCAACCTGCACATTTTCGACGTCTATGGGGTTATGAGAATGGCGTTAGCAGCCAATCATTTGCATGTTTGTCAGATGTTAAGGCCAAAACAGATGTGTTGCAGATTAAGAGGTTGATTGGGCCCCCAGTTGAAGCGGCAGATGTAGAATTAACCCGTTTTTACGTATCGGCTACGTCTAGTGAAGCCGTATTCTTTAGTGGCGCAGGAGGCGTACCTGCATTACCTAATGCGCGGATCTGGGAATATCAGCATCATATTTATTACATAAAGAATGATGCCGATGGAATTCCTGTACTGAGACGAAGAACTCTTTCTACTGGAAACGGTATGTCGAATGAAGAGCAGCTCGTTGAAGGCATTGAAAATATGCGTATTTTATATGGGTTTGATAATGATGGTGATGACACTCCCGATGCATTTATGTCTGCTGCGGAAGTGACATCTCTTATGTGGGACAATCAAGAGTTTCAACGTCTCGTCGCTTTAAAAGTTTATATTTTAGTGCGATCAATACAAGAAGATAGTAGTTATACAAACGTCACAAAATACCGACTAGGTGATAAAGATACGAATACTAAAATTCCAGTGACGGAAGATCACTTTAGACGAAAAGTACTTTCTACCACTGTAGTTTTAGAGAACCCAGTATTGATGCGAAATTGAGTTATTAAGTGGATTTTGAGGCTATTTATGAAAAAACAAGAAGGTATTGTGCTGTTTTTCGCTTTGATAGTGCTCATTATTATGACAGTCATAGGTGTTGCTCTTGCTGTCAATTCGACAACATCTCTACGAATGGCTGGGGCGGGTTCAGAAAGAATAGAAGCACAAAGTATCGCCGGCGGTGGGCTTGATGAGGCGATTGAAAATACTAAAGGATCTACATTGGCGAATATGGCTGTAGAAACGACACTAACAAGTACGCTCGGAAGCAAACAATTATTAACGCCTATGCCTAAAGATGGCACAGTTCAGGATGTTAGTTGTCAACGTAGTACTAAAGCAAGTGGTGCAAATTTGGTTAGTTGCCGTCGTATTGAGATTAGCAGCAGTGCATCATTTGGTCGGGATAATCTGGGCCAGTTGACGGTTGTAGCTGGCATTGAGCAAGAAGTGCTCACTGGGAGTTGATTATGTGGAAAATAGTAACCTTCACTTGTTTGTTTTTCTTGATAGGTCTATCAAGTCAAACTCACGGAGATGATACTGAACTTTATGTATTTGAAACCGCAACAGATGTTGGAGCACGCCCTAAAGTTCTTATCATATTTGATAACTCTGGCAGTATGGACACATGGGAGAATGTCCCTGATCCTGATTATGTTCCTCCAGCCGATTACAATTCTGACTATAATCCTTCGACCGATTACTCAGGCTCTGGTATTAAAGATATTATCTATTTTTCAACAAGCTCGAGTACTGATCTTGAGTCATTGTTGGATTCCAATAAGCGTTTTTATACGAAATATAATGGATGCCATCAAAGTTGGGCGCCACTGGCAGAGTATGGTTTCTTTAAAGGTCATGTAAGTGAGCACTATTCTAAAAACTGGGATGATCTTAGAACCAATCAAGATCTGAGTAAAACAAGATATGTTGATTGCTGGGAGGATATTACAACAGCAGATCCTATTAATTCCAGTGATTATGGTCACTCTGGATTTCCAAAGGATGGTTCAAAGAGTACACCTTATACTCATGTCTCAAGTCCATCAGATAATAACTGGAATTCAGCTATATCTACAGCGAAGAAAACGGATATAGGTAAAGGCGGTTCGGTTACGCTTTACACTGAAAACTACCTTTTATGGTATAAGCTTATTAAGAATGGCAACATTCCTATAGTGTCAAAGAAGCGTATTGATATTGCAAAAAAAGCGATTACAGATGTAATTAATACGACTCCTTCCGTTGATTTTGGATTGGCAGTTTTTAACGACAATTCTAGCAGTAGCAGCAAGGACGGTGGCAGAATCGTTTCTGGTATTCGGGATATGAGTCCTGGCACAACGCCTGGTATTGCGGCTCGTAGTAATATTATTGAAAAAATTGATGATTTATATCCTGATACTTGGACGCCATTATGTGAAACTTTAGTGGAGGCTTATCAGTACTTTTCAGGTGGGGCTATAAAATATGGGCATAAGGATTCGAGTTCCCCTAGCTGGGATACGAGCATTGAGTCTGGCTCAAACTATCTTACCCCCCTGAAAATTTGTACTGATGTTGCATACGTGATTTATGTAACCGATGGCGCTCCAACAAATGATAGCAATGCGAATACCTATGTGAAAGACCTAACAGCTGGGGGAAGCCCGCTAGGGGATTATTCAACCAAGGATAATAGCTATCTTCCCGCATTGGCGAGTTATATGTACCACAATGATTTAGTCAATAAGACAGATGCGAATGGAGATAATCCACTTCAAAACGTTCGAACATTTACGATTGGATTTAGCTCCGGTGCTGATGATGCCGCCCCTCTTTTGATTGAAACAGCAAAACGAGGCGGTGGCAAATATTTTGCAGCTCAAGACAGTTTACAATTAACGAATGCATTATCCGATGCATTGAGTTCTATTCTGAGATAGATTCAAGTTTTACCTCACCAAGCATTGCCAGTAATAATTTTGACCGAACTCAGACTTTCGATTCTGCATATTATGCTATGTTTTTACCAGGAAAAGGCCCTAGATGGATTGGTAATCTCAAAAAACTTAAAGTGACTTCGAGTGGAATATTGGTTGATGCCGGAGGGAATGTTGCTATTGGTGATAATGGAAACATTAAAAAAACAGCCTGTACATATTGGACAGACTGTATTGGTGGTTCCGATGGCAATCAAGTGGAAGTAGGTGGTGTCTCACAAATGCTCGAAGGGTTAAACAGTAGAAAAATATATAGCAATACTGCAAGTAGTAACGGGCTTGAGCTCCTTACTGTAATCAATGCATCAAATGGAAGTACTGCTAATTTAGCTACTTATATGAGTATTGATGAAGCTGAGCTAGATTCTACGTTCAAATGGATCCATGGAGTAGATGTGGATGATGAAGATGGCGATGGCAGTACTACAGACAAACGCACCGATATTATGGGGGATCCACTTCATTCCAAGCCTTTAGCAATAAATTTCGGTACCAATGCCGCACCGGATGTGCGAATTATTTTAGGTACTAACCATGGTTTATTACATATGTTTAAAGATGCTGGAACAAGTGTCGATGAATCATGGGCATTTATGCCGTATGAGTTGTTACCAAATGTTCCTAAATTACGAGAAAATCTGTCCAGTGGACACTATGTTTACGGCATGGATGCTTCACCTGTCGCTTATGTGAAAAGTGGTACGAGTGGTGGAAAACCAACTGCTGCTTGGGTTTTCTCTGGTATGAGGAGAGGTGGTTCATCTTATTATGCATTAAATGTAACATCGCCCGATACACCTAGCTTAATGTGGGTTATTAATCCAGATACGGCGGGATTTTCTGAACTAGGACAAACTTGGGCTGAGCCAGTAATAACATTAATTCCAGGACATGATAAACCCGTGCTCATTTTGGGTGGCGGATATGATGTTAGCTATGATGGAACACCGTCTACTTCGCCGCTGGGGAGGAATGTTTATATTGTTGATGCGGAATCCGGTGCTCTAATACACACATTTGGTTCATCTGCAGGATCTGGAGTTACTGCATTACCTGGAATTAGCGATAGTATTCCCAATTCAGTTGCGGTATTGGATAGCAATAACGATGGTGTTTCAGATCGTATTTATGCCACGGATACTGGAGGAAATGTTTGGCGTATGGATTTACCTAGTGTGAATACCTCTACATGGACAGCATATAAGTTTGCATCTTTAGGGGGGGATTTAGCGGCTGATCGGCGTTTCTTTGCTGAACCAGTTGTTGCTCAAACTTTATTTAGTAATATTTCTGAAGTGTCTGTTGTTAATTCTGATGGTTCGACTACGACTACTAAAAATTATCAGAATGTACCATATGATGCCATTGCAATCGGCAGTGGTAATCGTCCAACTCCATTGTCCAAATCGACCGAGGATATGTATTTTATTCTTCAGGATCGTAATGTTATAACTAAAAGTTATGGTGGTAGTGGTCATCCTGCTGCTCCAGCAGCGATTACGTTAAGTGATTTATACAATGTGACTTCAGCGGCACCATCAACTGAAACTGAAAATATACAATTTGGTAAAAAACTGGGGTGGTATTATGATTTTCAGACAACAGGAGAAAAGAGTTTAACTGCCAGTTTAATTGTTGATGGGAAAGTGTATTTCACCTCATTTATTCCACCTTCTCAGTCAGTTTCTGACACTGTATGTACTGTTTCTGGTATCGGTAGACTTTATGTATTTGATTTGCATAAAGGTATTCGTACTCTGGCTAATGTATATTATGAGTTAGGAGAGCGGGTCCCTGATACCCCTCAAATTGTCATTCCAGCGCCAGAAACAGGTAAAGAACCATATATTTACATTATTGGGGTAGGGAAAGGGGAAAAACGTGATGATGGTGAATATACTGGAACAATTAACGTAGGCTCAGGTTTGGACGTTAATAAAATTTATTACCACATAGATGATAATTAATATAGATGACAAAGATGAAATTAAACAAAGGTTTTACGTTAATAGAGGTGATGATTGCTGTGGTTATCATTGGGATTCTTGCCTCTATTGCCTACCCTTCCTATGTGCAATATGTCGCTAAAAGTGCACGTTCTGAAGGTGTAGCGGCGGTAATGAGGGTCGCTAATTTGCAAGAGCAGTACTACTTAGATAACCGTGCTTATACGACAGATATGACTAAACTAGGATTGTCTGCGAGTCCATTTATTACTGAACATGGACACTATAGTGTTACGTCTTCTGGTACGGCTACTCTAACTGTGACAGCGACAGCAAAAGGTATTCAGGCATCACGGGACACAGCCTGTGCAACTATTACGTTGACAAGTGCAGGGGTAAAAGGACCGTCAGAGGAGTGTTGGAAATGAGTAAATTAATGTATGCCCTCTTTTTTTTAGCGTTAGCTGGTTTTGAAGGCGAAGTTTTGGCTGAAGAATTTCAAGACTATAAGTGTTATGTTGAATCATCGTATGGGGATGAATATTTAGTATTTTTTAAGTGGAATAAAAAGGATGTAAGTCGTCAAATGATGGCTCTACCAGCGAAACAATTAACTGATAAAATGGGAAAAAAATATTTTGTCAAATCGATTGATGAGTGTGTTCCTGTTGATAAGGACTTTATTTCAACTAAAGCAAAGAAATTAGATATTCAGACCTCGAAATAGTATGTAGTGTGGGAGAGATAAAAATCTGTGTAGATAGCATTCTATCTATATGTTTGCAAGGAAGACTGTAAATGTCCGAAGACGTACTGGAGGCAGCTTACAATTTTGTAGCAGGTTAATATTCTCATAAAATAATATGGTGACATGCTATAAAATCTAAGGAAAAAGGTCTGTCAAATCTCCTTGTCGTGAAGAGGTGATCTTATGGCGAGCACAGGTTTCTTATGCGCTTACAGTCGATGGCCGAATTCTAATCTTGGACGCGTTCATTGATGATTAACACTGAGAGATCCCCTCATAATTTCCCCAAAACGTAACCATGTGTGAATAGATTTTGAGTAAGCAGGGTTGCAGCCACGAGTGAGTCTTCCCTTGTTATTGTGTAGCCAGAATGCCGCAAAACTTCCATGCCTAAGCGAACTGTTGAGAGTACGTTTCGATTTCTGACTGTGTTAGCCTGGAAGTGCTTGTCCCAACCTTGTTTCTGAGCATGAACGCCCGCAAGCCAACATGTTAGTTGAAGCATCAGGGCGATTAGCAGCATGATATCAAAACGCTCTGAGCTGCTCGTTCGGCTATGGCGTAGGCCTAGTCCGTAGGCAGGACTTTTCAAGTCTCGGAAGGTTTCTTCAATCTGCATTCGCTTCGAATAGATATTAACAAGTTGTTTGGGTGTTCGAATTTCAACAGGTAAGTTAGTTGCTAGAATCCATGGCTCCTTTGCCGACGCTGAGTAGATTTTAGGTGACGGGTGGTGACAATGAGTCCGTGTCGAGCGCTGATTTTTTCGGCCTTTAGAGCGAGATTTATACAATAGAATTTGGCATGAGATTGGATTGCTTTTAGTCAGCCTCTTATAGCCTAAAGTCTTTGAGTGACTAGATGACATATCATGTAAGTTGCTGATAGGTTTCCAGTTTTCCGCTCCTAGGTCTGCATATTGTACTTTTCCTCTTACTCGACTTAACCAGTACCAACCCAGCTTCTCAACGGATTTATACCATGGCACTTTAAAGCCAGCATCACTGACAATGAGCGGTGTGGTGTTACTCGGTAGAATGCTCGCAAGGTCGGCTAGAAATTGGTCATGAGCTTTCTTTGAACATTGCTCTGAAAGCGGGAACGCTTTCTCATAAAGAGTAACAGAACGACCGTGTAGTGCGACTGAAGCTCGCAATACCATAAGCCGTTTTTGCTCACGGATATCAGACCAGTCAACAAGTACAATGGGCATCGTATTGCCCGAACAGATAAAGCTAGCATGCCAACGGTATACAGCGAGTCGCTCTTTGTGGAGGTGACGATTACCTAACAATCGGTCGATTCGTTTGATGTTATGTTTTGTTCTCGCTTTGGTTGGCAGGTTACGGCCAAGTTCGGTAAGAGTGAGAGTTTTACAGTCAAGTAAGGCGTGGCAAGCCAACGTTAAGCTGTTGAGTCGTTTTAAGTGTAATTCGGGGCAGAATTGGTAAAGAGAGTCGTGTAAAATATCGAGTTCGCACATTTTGTTGTCTGATTATTGATTTTTGGCGAAACCATTTGATCATATGACAAGATGTGTATCTACCTTAACTTAATGATTTTGATAAAAATCATTAGGGGATTCATCAGTGATTAACAGCTGCTACCATTGACGCCGTATGAAATGATGCCGCCAACATTGACGATAACGCCTTTTGAACCTTCACTTTTTCCTCCGGGGCAATAAATTAATGTTCCCGCTGATGAAAGTCCATCAGATGTGAATGTGAGAGAATCAACAGAACCTGTAATTTTGTCACTCGAATGGAAACCGTCGATAGCTCGTAATTCTTTATCGGTCCCAATATATACGCGAATTCCTTTGCTCCAGTCTGTTGATGTTCCGCAAGAAGTTGCGGTCGCAAATGGGCATACATTTACGGTTGTACCGTAGTTCACTGCTTGATTGCGAGCAAAAACCATAATGTCATGAATTTTGGCGATATTATTATTAACGCGCACACCTTCATAGACGGATATTAAAGATGGTACTCCGATAGTTAATAATATTGCAGCCACTGCAATAGTAACCATCAGTTCAACCAGTGTGAAACCAAGCAATTTATTTAGCATGCACTCAACCCTCGCTTATACAAACTAAAGTATAAGCGAGAATAGTCGGGATTTCAGTATCTAAGTTGCATCCTTTGTGCTGTTTAGTTTCTGAAAGATAGTCTTAATCCTTTATGTTGTTAATTGATATCGCCTGCAATCAATACGCGCCATTTATCCGCAGCGGATATTGGCATCTGTCGATAGTCTTGCCCTGCCAGCTTGATTTACCACAATCCCTCGCGAGTAAGGGCTGGTGGGACTTGATGGACAATACTTCAATGTTCCATTAGTACCAGAGGCAAGACCGTCTGGTTGAAAACGAATTGAGGTTCGATTGTAGATGACAATATCACTGGCATTGAAAGCGTTAGTGGTAAAAATAGTCGTTTCATTGCCATCAAGTTGACTATTGCTGTTTACATCAATAAATACCGTTAAACCAAGCTGCCAGTTAGATGTGCACTGACTGTTGCTTAAGGCACAGACTGTCACTTTTCGATTGAAGGAAATGGCATGATTTCGGGCGAGCATTAGTGTTTGCTGGATGACTTTGATATTACTATCAGCTCTGAATCTTGTGTTGAAATCGCTTAACGAGGGAGCGCCAATCGATAACAGAATGGTCGAAATGGATACCGTAGTGATGAGTTCAATCAGGCTAAAGCCATGTAGTAGAGTTTTCATAACAGATCCTTTGTTATAAATGTCGCTCGCATCCTACGAGCCTCTGGAGCAAAACTGCTGCTGTTTAAGTATAGAAGCGTACCAATGAGCCTTTTAGATTTTTACGGACTAAGAATTGTTTTATAGAAACTGTGTTTTATGAGGAAAGCGCTGCCTATACTTCAATAATCGCCTAACCCCGTGTAAGCTAATGGCATTCTATTTCGATTATCTGTCAGCAAGTACCGAGGAATGTTTGATGAAAAAAGTTGAAGCGATTATTAAGCCTTTTAAATTGGATGATGTACGCGAGTCACTTGCTGAGATAGGTATCACCGGGATGACAGTGCTGGAGGTTAAAGGTTTTGGCCGTCAAAAAGGGCACACCGAGCTTTACCGCGGTGCGGAGTATATGGTCGACTTTTTACCTAAAGTTAAAATAGAACTCGTGATTCAAGATGACTTAGTCGACCAAGCGATTGATGTTATTGTGGAAACAGCTCGTACCGGTAAAATTGGCGATGGTAAGATTTTCGTAACCGATGTAGAGCGCGTTATCCGCATTCGTACCGGTGAAGAAAACGAAGAAGCGGTGTGATTTATCCGTTTCAAGAGAGGGCCATTTGGCCCTTTTTTGTTGCTTAAAATTTATGATTGATGGGACTAAGTCTTTCTGTTCCTGAAATATCTTTAATGCAAAATAGCCTCTTTAGTTAGACTAAAGTAGTTATCTCTTATCCGTTCCATGGTATAACTTAGCCACTTAAATAGGCTTGTTGAGGTTGTTATTTTGGCTACGAAACGAATCGTGATAGTAGGTGGTGGGGCGGCAGGTTTAGCGCTAGCCTCTAAATTAGGCCGCAAGATGGGCGGTAGTGATGTCGTCGATGTTTGCTTAATTGATAAAAGCCCAATACATATTTGGAAGCCAAAATTACACGAAGTAGCTGTTGGGGTTATTGACCAGTCTATAGAGGGATTGTTGTATCGAGATCATGGTCTTAAGAATGGTTATCGATACATTCGTGGCGAAATTGAGCAATGTGAACCCGATGCCAAAACAATCCAACTTGCTGCGGTTTATAGTGACTCGGGTGAATTGCTGCTTGAGCCCCGTCAAATTGAATACGATTACTTAGTGCTAGCCTTAGGCGGGGTCTCTAATAGCTTTAATACCCTAGGTGCTGAGAAGCATTGTATTTTCCTTGATAGTTTAGATAACGCTAACTTATTCCATCAAAAATTATTGGATGCATTACTGCAACTCAATGAAACACAAGAGAAAGTCAGTATAGGTATTGTTGGCGCAGGTGCCACTGGTGTCGAATTAGCCGCAGAGCTTCACCATGTTATTGAGTCGGTGAAAGAGTATGGTTACCTCAATATCTCTAAGCATCATCTTGATGTGCATCTTATTGAAGCATCACCAAAAATTCTCCCACAGTTACCCGAACGAGTGAGCGCAAGAGCTCAAGCGGTATTGGATAAAATTGGCATCCGTTTGCATATCGGGGTGCAGGTTAAAGAAGTCACTCGCGATGGGTTTATTACACAGGATGGTGACGTTATCGAAGCGGGACTTAAAGTGTGGGCGGCAGGTGTGAAAGGTCCAAAAGCGTTTCAAAACTTCTCTAAGTTACCCATTACGCCACGCAATCAAGTGGAAGTTGATGCTTGTATGCGAGTTAAAGGCCATCAAGACATTTATGCCCTTGGGGATTGCGCTCTATTAATTTTGGAGTCCGGACAACCTGTGCCACCGCGCGCTCAAGCGGCAGCACAAATGGCGGATACCCTGTATGAGAATATTGTGAACCGTTTGCAAGGGAAGGCGGAAAAACCTTTTGTGTATAAAGACTATGGTTCTCTGGTGTCTTTAAGTCGTTTTTCTGCGGTCGGTAATCTAATGGGGAATTTGCGTTCAGGGACTTTCTTCGTGGAAGGTCATATCGCAAGGATCATGTATATTTCTTTATACCAAAGACACTTAGCGAGCCTATATGGCTGGTTCTCCGCAATTATTTATCGCATTGCGCAAAAGCTACTGAAATGGCAAAGGCCAAAGCTGAAATTGCATTAACTGAAAACAAAACAGAGAGCCTTGGCTCTCTGTTTTGTTTTAGCCTAGCAGGGCTGAAAATTAATGTTTGGGAGAAGCTGAAGAGTCTCGGATCACAGGCTCTGGCGTAAATGTTTTTGCAAACTTGGCATCTTGTTCACGGCGTTTCGCGATTAACAGCTCTGTTGCCACTTGGGCAATTTCAGCGTTAGGTTGATGCACTGTTGTTAGTTTTGGCCAAGTTTGGCGTGAGAATGGGCTGTCTTCGAAGCCGACAATGGATAGATCGCCAGGGATATCTAGCCCTGCTAAACGAGCTGCAAAAAGTGCCCCCGCTGCAATTTCGTCGTTACAGGCAACAATCGCTGTTGGACGGTTCTTCTGTTTGATCAGTGTGTTAGCCCCTTCAACGCCCGACTCAAATGAGTATTTTCCTTCAATTATGTAATCTTCATTCAGAAGCAGGCGATTTTTTGTTAATGCTTGTTTATAACCAAGTAACCGCTCTTTGGTGGACTCATGGTGTAGATCGCCACTTAAAAAGGCAATTTCTTTATGGCCTAAGTCGATCAAATGCTGAGTAATCTCAACCGCACCAAATTTGTCATTGACTAAAATCGTCAGTCCATCCTGCTCCTTATTACCTTCGCCGGCAATAATTCGCACATAGTTGGCCTCAATATCACTTAAGGCTTTAAGTACTTTAGGATCTTCAGAAAGAGGCGGTGTTAACACTAAACCTGCCAGCCGCGAATGTTTCACGAGTTGAGTCAGTTCATCACAAATGGTGTCAGATTTGGCGTTACAAGGATGAATAACCAGCTCATAGCCTTTATCTTTACAGGCCGACAAAATCCCGTTTTGCATATCAATAATGTAATAAGCGTTTGGATTATCATAAATAAAACCAATGGCATAGGATTTTGTGCCGGCAAGGTTCCTGGCCGCTAGATTGGGCTGGTAGTTTAATGCCTTGATGGCCTCATTCACTTTATCAACCGTGGCTTGTTTTACCGAAGGTTCGTTATTGGTTACGCGGGAAACTGTCTTGATTGACACTCCTGCATATTTAGCGACGTCGTTGATAGTGACTTTCATTGATCTACAAACTCTTTATTCAAATGTGCGAAGGGCTAGCTAATTTATGAACCTAAATCCTTTAGGCGCAATTTACAAGCCGACAGCGTTGTCAGCTTGCTTTTTATTATGCTTCTTATAGTGCGAGCATTTACCGCGTATAGCAATGCTGAATTGTTACAAACTGAGGCATTTTTCAACTGTTAACACTCGGTTATAAGTTGTAATTTTACATCAAAATATATAAGTGATTATTTTTGCTGGAATATATTGATTTTTCTCTTCTTAACACTTCGCTTTATGACATTTTTTTTTCGTCCAGAGTTATTTTGTTGTGGCAAGGCTGTTAATTATTGTGTAATGTTTGCACTAGACATGACAGCGTTGTCATTCCATCGGAATGGTTATGAATACTAAAACGATAATAAAGTTATGGAAGGGAAACGAGATGCGACCATCATCCTTTAAGAAAAGTGTACTAGCTACAAACATTGCTATCCTACTCGGCAGCGCTGTTTCAATCGGAGCTGTTGCTGCAGAAGCTGAAGCCACTGCAGCTGCTGCTGAAAATATTGAGAAAATTGAAGTTCGTGGTATGAGAGCTTCGATGAAAGCTTCTGTTAACGACAAACGTTTTTCTGATTCTGTCGTTGATGCTGTGACTGCTGAAGATATCGGTAAATTCCCTGATGGTGACGTAGGGGAGTCCTTAGGTCGTATTCCTGGCGTTGCTGTAAACCGTCAGTTTGGTCAAGGACAACAAGTTTCTATCCGTGGCGCTTCAAGCCAATTAACGAGCACGTTACTGAACGGCCATTCAGTTGCTTCGACTGGTTGGTTTGACCAACAAGCTATCGACCGTAGCTTTAACTACAGCTTACTGCCGCCAGAAATGGTTGGTGGTATTCAAGTTTACAAATCATCTCAGGCTGATATCGCTGAAGGTGGTATCGGCGGTACTGTAATTGTTAAAACTCGTAAACCTTTAGATTTGGAAGCAAACTCAGTCTTCCTGAGTGCGAAAGGGGATTACGGAACCGTTTCAGAAGAAATTGATCCACAAACTTCAGGTTTGTACAGCTGGAAAACGGAAGATGAGAAGTTTGGTTTCCTAGTGGCAGGTTCTTTGGATCAAACACAATATCAACGTAACGGTATTGAAACTCTGTTAGGTTGGGGGGAAATTGTTCCTACTACTTTCCAGCAAGACCGTGAGCGCACAGCTTTAAATGCTGCATTCCAATACAGACCAACTGATAACCTCGAATTCGGTCTGAATTTAATGAGCTTACAGCTCGATGCTAACAACGCTAACACGTCAATTTTCTTATTCCCAACCCAGCAAGGTGAGAATACTTGTCTTAAGAAAAATGCCGCAGGCGTATGTACATTAGTTGAACACACAGATAAAGGCGGATTTGCTTGGGCACAAACATGGGCTCGTAAAGCAAGTATGTCATCAGACACTGTGGATTTAGATTTCGCTTATCAGGCTGAAAACTATAAGTTAGAAGGCCGTATCGGTAAAACTAAAGCTGAAGGTGGTACCGATCTTACTTCTAACTACGGTCAATCAATTGGTAAACCAGAAGATTTCGCAGGGACTTACGATGCAACTGGTGATGTGATTGACATCAACATTGCAAATAACTCATTTGATGCGGGTGACTTCAACGGTCAATTAGAAACTGCTGGTTGGGCACTGAAAAAACAACCTAACACAGACGAAGAATCATTTGCGACCTTCGATATTACTGTTCCGGTTGAATTTGGCGTTATTACCTCTATTAAATCAGGTATTAGCTATGCAGACCACGATGTAACTCAAACAACTGAAGCTGCACAATCATCTAATATCGTCGCAAAAGATGCCTCTGAATATTACTCTGGCACTATGTCATCTGGCGCTGGTTTTACCTTACCTAAGCCAATTTTTGACAATATGATCAGAGATGCTTATGGCGCTATCGATGGCTTTACTTTAGATAAGTCTGGTTACGGTACACTGCAAGAGAAAAACTTAGCCCTGTACACTATGGCTACTTTTGCTGGTGAAGGTGTGCGTGGTAACTTCGGTTTAAGATATATCTCTACCGATGTTGAGTCTGACTACTACGCGTTTAGCCAAACTGGTACTTATGCTGATGATTTAAGTACTGATAAGGCAAGCTATCACGATGTCTTACCAAGCATGAACATTGCGTTTGACTTGGCAAGTGACTTAATTTTAAGAGCATCAGCTGCACAAGTTATTTCTCGTCCTAACTATGCGGATCTCTTCGCGACGTCTAAGTTACCAGGTTTCAACGATGGTACGCCAGGCAACGAGAAGAAAGTGACTGGTAGCGTGAATCTGCAGCCGTTCAAAGCCTCTCAGGCTGATCTGAGCTTAGAATGGTACTTCAGCGGTGAAGGATTATTTGCTGTTACTTACTTCATTAAAGATGTTAACTCTTTCATTTCGACAAGAGAAAAGCTGAACCAACAGATTGGTATTGATGATCCTAACTTAGTTGCGCAAGGTGGCAGTTCTTGTGGTGCAGGCATCTACGACTGCTGGACCGTCAGTGAAAACTACAATGCTAACGGTGGTTCTATCGATGGTATTGAGTTGCAGTTGCAAGACTCATTTGACAATGGTTTTGGTTACTCAGCTAACTACACCTTTGCAGATGCTTCATCTCCAGCTGAAAACTATGCGGACCGTGTAGGGGTGTTCTCAGACTCATCTAAGCATACTGTTAACTTAGTGGGTTACTATGAAATCGATGATTTCTCTGCTCGTGTAGCTTATAACTGGCGTTCTGAGTACATGATGCGCGAATTACCAGGCTTCTACGGTAACCGCGAGCATCAAGCCTACGGCACGTTAGATTTAAGTGCTAACTACGATGTAACTGATTACTTATCTGTGACATTTGAAGTGGTTAACTTACTTGAAGAAGATAGCATTCAGAAAGGTGTATCACCTGTTGATGCTGAAGGCGTTATCAGTGAGTTTAAAGATAACTACCCAGTGTGGAGCTTCGATGGTGAAGCTCGCTACAAACTTGGTGTAGCACTGCGCTTCTAATTCAATTCAGTGACCCAAAAGCCTAGCAATCGCTAGGCTTTTTATTATCAAAAACACCAACAATAAACTCAGCTTATGCAATTTTTAGAGGCGCGTTATGACAATCAGAAAAATAGCCATTATAGGGGGCGGGACTTCAGGTTGGTTAGCGGCGAATCATTTAGGGCGAGTGTTGCAGGGGCGCTCTGAGCTATCTATCACGCTGATTGAATCTCCTGATATTCCTATCATCGGTGTTGGTGAAGGTACTGTACCGTCCATTCGGAAATCACTACAGAGTTTTGGGATCAGTGAATCAGAGTTTATTCGCTCATGCGATGTGACATTTAAGCAGTCAATTAAATTTGTCAATTGGTTAGATAAAGCCCGACATGGTAAGGATAATTTCTACCACCATCTATTTGATATCATCAATTTACAAGGTGTAGACACTGTTTCTGCTTGGTTGGGCGAGAAACAAGGCGATTTTGCTGATTATGTTTCTCCCCAGCATCTTGTTTGTGAGGCTGCAAAAGCGCCAAAGCTAATCACGACACCTGAATATGCCGGAGTGTTAGGCTATGCCTATCATCTAAATGCGGCGAAATTTGCTAAATTACTGGCTAAAAATGCGATTGAGAAATTCAACGTTGAGCACATTTTTGCCACTGTGCAGGATGTTCGTTTAGGCGATGATGGTGCAATTTCATCTTTGCAGACCGAGGAAGGGACTCTCTCTTTCGATTTTTATATTGATTGCAGTGGCTTTGAATCCATTTTGTTAGCTAAGGCACTAAAAGTGCCATTTATTAGTAAAGCGCATCAACTGTTTATTGATACTGCGTTAGTCGCGCAAATCCCAACGCAGCCTACGGATATCATCCCTCCTTATACTCAAGCAACGGCCCATCAAGCGGGTTGGATTTGGGATATAGCATTGACCCAGCGCCGAGGCACGGGATTTGTCTATTCGTCAGCTCATATGGCGCAGTCAGAGGCAGAGCGAAAGTTTGACCATTATCTCGGTGGCAAACTTGCCGATGTTCCCCATCGTAAAATTCCAATGACAGTGGGCCATCGTCAACAGTTTTGGGTAAAAAACTGTGTAGCTTTAGGGTTAGCTCAAGGCTTTTTAGAACCAATTGAAGCGACATCCATATTGTTAACGGATTTCTCTGCACGTTTTCTGGCAGAACGTTTTCCAGTGCATACAGATGATGTTGATTACTTAGCAAAGCGATTTAATGATACCGTGGGCTACGCATGGGAGCGGGTCGTTGAATTTGCCAAACTACATTACTGTTTATCGGATAGAACTGACTCGTCATTTTGGCTAGATAATCAGGCTTCAGAGACTATTCCCGAAGGATTAAGGCAACGACTCGAACTATGGAAATCCTATAGTCCTATTGCTGAAGATTTTCCATCTAAGTTTGAAGTGTTTAACTTAGACAATTATTTATACGTGCTTTATGGCATGAAATATCAGACTAATTTGCGTGGCGGCTCATCGGCAACACAGGCCTCTTTGAACATGTATATGAACAACATGTCGAAGGTAAAACAACAGATGCTAGATGGTTTGCCTGAGCATAGGGAATTGCTCGATAAAATCTGTACCTATGGTTTGCAATCTATTTAATCGTTTTAAATTTAATGGGTAAAAAGGAAAAATATAATGAAAACACAATTTGTACCTTTAAATGACTCGAGTCATAAGAATTTGGCTATTGGTGATAAGGTCGATTACAGCTACTTTGAAACTGTGCATATGCTACCACTGCAAGTGCAAGAGTTTATGTCGGCTGCGACAAGCTTTCCTATTGTATTTACAAAGAATAACCAAACTGGCGAGTTTGTCTCTATCGCGATTACCGCGCTAAAACCTAATACCAATAAGCTGCTAAAAAATGGGCAGTGGCAATCACGATACTTACCTATTCAAGTGCAGCTGTATCCATTAGGCATGACCCATGTCGATGAGGAAAAGATTATCTTAGGTATCGACATTAACAACTCATCCGTGGCTGAAAATGAAACTCACCGATTATTTTCTGAGACTGGTGAGAAAACGGACTACTTGTCCAAGAAGCTCGAACTCGCGGGTTTACAAGCTAGCTACCAAGATATGACGAAGTACTTTATCAAAGTATTGTTGGAGCATGAGTTATTACAACCAAGAACACTTACAGTGACAGCGCTGGATGGTACGAAAACCAACATCGACGGGATCTATACGATTGATGAGCCTAAACTACAGCAGCTTGATGATGCGACTTTGCTGAATTTCGCGAAACGGGGTTTCTATTCAGCCATTTATGCGCATCTTTGTTCATTAAGTTTAATTGATTTAGTGATGGATAAATAAGATAGCGAGCTTTCAATATTAGTTTGCGAGCATGACACTCCCAGTCAAGATAATCCAACTTGAGAAAAACAGCTTTAAGGTTTTGACTGGGAGAAATAGCACCAGTTTTCGCGCTAATAAACCACCGATAATTGCACCTGGACCTGCAAACAGTACCAGTTCGAATAGGGCATGACTGCTACTTGTAAACACATGTATCGGACTTGCCGACCAGACGGTAATTGCCGAGACAACCACTCCGATGGCAACGGCCATCTTGGCACACACTCCCCGTAACATCAGATAGATCACTAGCAGCTCGCCCACGCCAACCGATAACCAGGCGGTGATGATCCCGCCCAAATAACCAATTACTGCTAGCCAGCAATAGTCTAGGGCGTTGAGGCGATGGCTTTGAAGAGTATGCCTCTGGCTGCTGATAATAATCGCTATCCCTAATAGGATGGAAAAAAGGCTAAAGCTGGTATGCAGCGAGGAAGGTGAGTTCAATTGCCATAACTGACTGCTCCAAAGGCCAAGCACTGAGCTGGTTGCCGCTAATAAAATGCTTGGAATAAAGCCTGACCAGGTTTTGTCATGGTGATGGTGTCGTCGATAGTAGCTTGACCATGAAATCGCCCCTGCCGTCATACCAAAACATTGGATCATAAATGACGTGGAGACACTCTGAACTTCACTGAAATTTAAGCTAGAGAAAACCGGAATAAAGATCACTCCACCTCCCGCTCCAGTGGCGTTTGCAAAGATGGCTCCCGTTATCCCCAAAAACACAAATTGACCGTATTGTTTTATTAACTCAATGGGTTGATGAAATTGGACTAACCAACATAGCCATGCACTCAATAGCACAAGGACGATTGCCAACGTTCGATAATATTGACCGAGGTTAATATGTCTACGTTTGAAGATAAGACCATATGGCAGCATTTTGAGTTATTGAGTGGGATGGATGAGTTGTTGCATGCATGTTATCAGTCAAAGACAGCGTTGTCACACTGGTGTGGAAATAAAAAGTTAAAACATAATTTATTGATATTTAATGGTTAAAAGTATTTTGACTAAAAAAATACCGATAAATGTCAAAAAAATGTAGAAAACCTGTTCTTTCTTGTGTAATTTAATCAATGACAACGCTGTCATCTGCTTGTGTGATTCGTTGTTTTGTAAGGTCTGCATGAAGAGGATGAGGTCTCCTTATTCATGTACTTGGCAGAAGTATTGCTGGTCGGGCGGCGATACGTTTGTCTTTAATATTTTGATAGTCTCTCCCCAGAAACTAGCGTTGGCTGGGTACTGTAAGCAGTGCCCAGCCATTTTTTTAGGTAGAGCGACCTTGCTTAGGATAAGCAGACAAGTTAGCGGCATTAAAAAATAAAACTCGCTGGATATTCCAGTCATAAAAAAGAGGCTGCGATTCATGGTTATTCATATTGCTACATTGCTTGGCAGTGTAGTAACTACTTTTGCTAAACGTTTGCTGATGCCCATCATTGGACTCTGGGCGAGCGCTATGGCTTGCGCTTTTAGTTTCACCGCGATAGCCGCCGTGGAGTCGGCGTCGTTTACGCTTACAAATGCCGCTACTGCAGGCAGTTCTACGGCAAATAATCTCGCTCCCATCAAGATAGTGACCACAATCCAACAGCAGTGGCAGTTTAATCTCCTCAAAGAGGCGCTGCGCCGCTCTGGTCAGTCCTATCAGGTCGAACAAATGTCGACGCAGATGAACCAAAAACGTAAGGTCGAAGAAGCGTTGGCTGGTACTGTCGATGTTTTTTGGAGCATGACTTCTAAAGAGCTTGAGGAAACCGTGCTCCCGGTTCGTATCCCTTTGTTTAAGGGATTACTCGGTAACCGCCTGTTAATTATCCGCAAAACGGATGAGGCTAGATTTGCCAATGTAAAAACGCTGGCGGATTTTAAGCGATTAAAAGCAGGGCAAAACCGCTATTGGCCCGATGCCAGCATCCTAGAAGCCAATGGTTTGCCTGTCGTGACTAGCTATCAATACACCAATCTGTATCCGATGTTAGAGGGGGGGCGATTCGATTACCTTGCCCTCGGCGCCCAGGAAATTGGCGATGAACTCGCAAGCCACCCCGATCCTGCGCTGAAAATCGATACTCACATCCTGCTGCAATATCGCTCGCCGGCATATTTTTTTGTCTCCCCCAAACGTCCCGAGTTAGCGGCGGCAATCTTAGCCGGGCTCGAAAATATGATAAGCGACGGCAGCTTTGATGAGATGTTTAATCGTGAGCTTAAGATAGACAAGCTCTACCGTGATGCGCAGTTTGAGCGGCGCGTGATTATCCGCTTAGATACGCCAGATTTACATCCCTTAACGCCGATTGAACGCCAAGAGCTGTGGTTAGATCTATTTAGTATGCAAGGTGCAACATAATGAAAAATTTAGCCTTAAAAGTACAAATTGGGCTAGCTGCGGCGATATTTACGATCGTGAGCGCCTTGTTTGGGGCGTCCTATTGGTTGGCGAGCGATAAGCTGATGAGCGGTGAAATGGCCTTTGAAGACAATACGGTCGCTAATCTGCAAGTCACTATGGCGCAACCTATTTTTACCTACGATTACGAACAGATCCGGGCTGTATTATCCGTCATGTTAAAGTCTGAACAAATTTATCAAATTACCGTTATGGATCATCGCGGTAAACTGCTTGCTGAGGATAAACAAGTCGAGGAAGTTGCCGTCAACTATCTACAAACAAGAGAGTTACAGTTCAGCGACCAAGGTAATCCTACCGGACGCTTAACCATTACTTTTTCCATTTTGCCCGTAAAAGCGCAGTTATCCGAGTTGTTGCTGAGCTACTTTATACAGGCTTTGTTGATTTTAGCGGGCAGCCTCTTCGTGATTTTCATTATTTTAAAGCGTTTAGTGATCACCCCATTAGATAAGGTTGTCACCGCGTTAGAAGAGATTGCTAATGGTGATGGCGATTTAAGTCATCGATTACCCGTTGAAACTGAAGATGAAATTGGCAAACTCGCCAATGCTTTCAACGGTTTTGTCGAACACATTCACGGCACGATTTCAAGGGTGCATGAAACCTCTGCTCTGCTATTGGGCGATGCTAAGGCGCTTGGAACCTTGTCGCAAAGCAACAACCAGCGTGTGCAAGCTCAGCTTAAAGAAACCGAAGCCGCGGTCACGGCCGTCAGTCAATTGAGTGCCAGTGCCAACGAAGTGGCCATCAATGCTAAACGTACCGCCGATGCGGCAACCCAAGCCGATAGAGCAGTTGACGATGGTCAGCGTCAGTTTGACTCGGGCTTAGCCATTACTCGCCAACTTGCGGCTGAGTTAGCACGTTCGGCTCAGTCGGTGTCGCAGTTGCAACAGGAAAACCAGCGTATTGATGAAGTTGTGGTGGTGATCAACAGCATTGCCGAACAGACTAATCTACTCGCCCTAAATGCCGCCATTGAAGCCGCCAGAGCGGGTGAGCAGGGGCGTGGTTTTGCCGTTGTTGCCGATGAAGTGCGCTCTTTAGCGAGCCGCACCCAACAGGCGACGGGAGAAATCCAAAAAATGATCCAACAGGTGCAGAGCCGAGTTGCCGAAACCGTGAATGTGATGCAATCGAGCCAGACTCTCTCCAATCAAGGGGTCAACCGTTCGGAAGAAATTAAGCTAGTGCTGTCTAAAGTGACTGATTTAGTTTCCAATATCAGTAATATGAATATCGAAGTTTCCCATGCGGCGCAGGAGCAAACCTGCGTCACCGAAGCGATTTCTCGTACATTAAATGATCTTGCCAATGTCTCAGGTTCAGCCTCCCTCGATAGTGAGCACTTAGCACAATCGAGTGAGCGACTGTTTCACCAAGGGGAAAGACTGCGGACGTTAGTAACTTCCTTCAGATTGTAGCCATTTCTGAAGCTAGAAAAGGAATATCATGAATAAAACGATTGCCGCCACCGCGATTTTATTGGCTCTGGGCTTAACGGCCTGTAGCGATGCGCCTAAAACCAATGCTGTGCCTAGCTCAAGTACTGCTGAGCAAGCTAAGCCTAACCAATTAACCCAAACGCAATTGCAGCAGTTTGGGGATACCTTGGGCGTGAGTTATCGCGTGCTGACTAACAGGCCCGACGATAGCTGTGACAAAGCCGCCGCCGAAGGTCGCTGTTTTGTTGCTGAAATCGATTTTGTCCCAGAGGTTGAGCTTAAGAGCCGTGATTGGGCGATTTATTTTAGCCAAATGCGCCCAGTTCAAGCCGTTGAAAGCAAAGAGTTTAGTATTACGCATATTAAGGGCGATCTCTATCGCATCGCGCCCACCGAGGCATTTAGCGGTTTTAGCAAGGGCGAGAAAAAGACCCTAAGGTTCCGCGGTGAGTTGTGGCAGCTCTCTGAAACCGATGCCATGCCAAACTATTACATTGTTGCAGGCGATTTATCGCCAGTGGTGATCGCCAGCACGCAAGTGCAGCAAGATCCTGAGACACAGATGGAAGTGCGCCCCTATGTTGAGGCGTACACCGATATGGTGAAGCAGTATCGCCGAACCGATGCGGACAAATTAGCGCCAGCCACACCTGCACAGTTATTTAGTAATAATCAACAGGTCAGTGAAGATGCCAGCTTAGCGGTCAATACCATTATTCCGACGCCACAAAAAGTCGCTATCCACAGCCAAGATAAAGCCGTGTCACTGACCTCTGGTATTAAACTGGATTTCGGCTCGGTCACTAACGCATCTGCGGCGCAACAACCTTTGGATCCTAAACACTTGGCGGCGGCACTTTCCCGCTTAGCGCGCTTAGGCGTTAACGAGTCAGAACAAGGTTTGGCGGTAAAGCTGAACTGGCGTCAAGGCGCTGAGGGCAGCTATTTGCTGGATATCAAAGCGGATGCGATTGAGATTGCCGCTGCCGATGCTGCCGGGTTTTCCTATGCGTTATCGTCACTGGCCAGTTTGATTGATGTGCAGGATCTGCGCGTCAATGCCATGACGATTGAGGATAGCCCAAGGTATCCCTTCCGTGGTATGCATATCGACGTGGCCCGTAACTTCCATAGCAAGGCGTTGATCTTTGACCTGCTGGATCAAATGGCGGCGTACAAGCTCAACAAATTGCACCTACATATGGCCGACGATGAAGGCTGGCGCCTAGAGATTGATGGCCTGCCGGAACTGACCGATATTGGCAGTAAGCGTTGCCACGATCTTGAGGAAAATACCTGTCTGTTACCGCAGCTTGGCAGCGGGCCTTTTGCGGATGTGCCTGTTAACGGTTTCTATAGCAAACAAGACTATATCGACATCGTTAAATATGCCGATGCGCGCCAAATTCAAGTGATCCCTTCGATGGACATGCCAGGCCATAGCCGCGCGGCGATAAAATCGATGGAGGCGCGTTACCGTAAGCTAGTGGCCGAAGGTAAAGCTGAGGAGGCGAAAACTTATCTGTTGTCGGATGCGGCGGACACCACAGTGTATTCTTCGGTGCAGTATTACAACGATAACACCTTGAACGTCTGCATGGAGTCGACCTATCAGTTTGTCGATAAAGTCATTGACGAAATTGCAAAATTACACCAAGCGGCGGGCCAGCCATTAACTCGATACCATATCGGTGCCGACGAAACGGCAGGGGCGTGGAAGCAATCACCAGCTTGTTTGGACTTTGTTGCCAATAACGATAAAGGTGTGAAATCCATCGACGATTTAGGGGCGTACTTTATCGAGCGCATTTCGAATCAACTCGCGAGTAAAGGCATCGAAGCGGCGGGTTGGAGCGATGGTATGAGCCATGTTCGCCCAAGCAATATGCCTGCGAAAGTCCAATCCAACATTTGGGATGTGATTGCCTATAAGGGTTACGAGCATGCCAATCAACAAGTCAACAACGGCTGGGATGTGGTGCTCTCAAATCCTGAGGTGCTGTACTTTGATTTCCCCTATGAAGCCGATCCTAAGGAGCATGGCTACTACTGGGCAAGCCGCGCAACCAACGCACACAAAGTGTTTAGCTTTATGCCGGACAACTTAGTGGCAAACGCGGAGCAGTGGACCGACATTCAAAATCTGCCTTTTGAGGCCGACGATAGGGCCAGAACCGATGAGAAGGGCAAACAATCCGGCCCAAGGGAACAAGGTAAAGCCTTTGCCGGATTACAGGGCCAGCTCTGGAGTGAAACCATCCGCAGCGATAACACTGTGGAATATATGATTTTCCCGCGTTTACTGATGCTGGCTGAGCGTGCTTGGCATCAAGCCGCGTGGGAAGTGCCATACCAATATCAAGGCGCTTTGTATAATCAAACAACGGGGCATTTCACCGCAGCGATGCGTGAGGCTCAGGCGCAATCTTGGCAGCAAATGGCTAACACCTTAGGGCATAAGGAGTTTATCAAACTCGATAAGGCGGGTATCGATTACCGAGTACCGACCGTCGGCGCCGAGATCAGTGACGGTAAACTGTTTGCCAACGTGGCTTATCCAGGACTTAAAATTGAATGGCGACAAGCGAGTGGGCAGTGGCAATCCTATCAAGCTGGACAGGCGGTAACGGGCCCTGTTGAGATCCGCGCCATTGCGGCCGATGGAAAACGTAAAGGTCGCAGCTTAGTCGTTAATTAATAAAAAGCTATATCTGGCTGTATTTTAAAATAAAAATACAGCCTTTTTCTTTTTCACTTTCAGTCAATTCTTTCGCCTGACATTTGATTAGAAATTGCTTCAAAAAGTAAATGACAACGCTGTCATTTTTGCTGTAACATTGAGTTAACTAAAGTTGAGTGTCGTATTAACGGCATAAGTATAAGCAACGGTAGCGCTGCATTAAGAGATGAAGAGGGGTGTCATGGGGTTAGTCCAGACAAAAGATCAACAACTGTTTATCGGTGTTGATGGGGGCGGCAGTAAGTGCCGAGCCACTATCTATACTGCGGACGGTACCGTTTTAGGGACAGGTGTTGCTGGGCGCGCTAATCCGCTGCATGGTCTTGCACAAACATTTGCATCTATTGAAGCATCGACTCGCCAAGCTCTGCTGGATGCGGGCATGAAGGAAACCGACAGCCATTTACTGGTTGCGGGCTTAGGGCTGGCAGGAGTCAATGTGCCGCGCCTGTATCAGGACGTGATCAGCTGGCAGCATCCGTTTGCTGCTATGTATGTCACAACCGATCTTCATACCGCTTGTATCGGTGCACACCGCGGCGCGGATGGTGCGGTGATCATTACGGGTACAGGTTCTTGCGGTTATGCCCATGTAGGTGATGACAGCTTAAGCATTGGCGGACACGGTTTTGCGCTGGGCGATAAGGGCAGTGGGGCTTGGTTAGGTTTAAAAGCCGCCGAGCATGTGTTACTCGCCCTCGATGGCTTTGCCGCGCCGACAGCTTTAACCAAGATGCTGTTAAACCATTTTGGGGTAAGTGATGCCTTGGGCATAGTCGAGCATCTCGCCGGTAAGTCTTCGAGTTGCTATGCCGAATTGGCCAGAAGCGTACTCGATTGCGCAAACGCGGGTGATGAAGTCGCTCGCGGGATTGTGCAGGAAGGCGCCGATTACATCAGTGAAATGGCCCGCAAGCTGTTTAGCCTCAATCCAGTGCGATTCTCAATGATCGGTGGTCTTGCCGAACCGCTACAGGCATGGCTTGGCAGCGATGTGGTGGCCAAGATTTCTGAAACCTTAGCGCCGCCAGAATTGGGTGCCATGTACTTCGCTCAGCAGCAATTTAACTCAGTCAACATTAATGAATAAGCCGTTTTAGCGCATCAGTGCTAAAGCAATACCCGTATTGATTTGTAAGGTAAATAACATGACAAACACTATTATGGAGCAAGAAGCTCGCACCGCGCCGCAGAAGATTGCGGGTCAGTTAGCCGCTAACGCCGATTTAATGCAGCAGTTAGGTGAAAAACTGCGTGCTTTCGATCCCCGTTTTGTGATGATTGTGGGCCGTGGTTCATCGGACCATGCAGGTGTATTTGCTAAATATCTTTTTGAAATCGAAGCGGGTGTCCCCACCTTTGCCGCCGCGCCATCTGTGGCCAGCGTTTACGGTAAAACCTTGAAGTTAGAAGGCGGATTAGTGATTGTGATTTCGCAATCTGGCCGCAGCCCTGATATTTTAGCCCAGGCGCGTATGGCGAAAAACGCAGGCGCGTTTTGTGTGGCGTTAGTGAACGATGAAACCGCGCCAATCAAGGATATCGTCGATGTGGTAGTGCCATTACGTGCTGGCGAAGAGAAAGCCGTTGCCGCAACAAAGAGCTACCTTGCAACTCTGTCGGCGATTCTACAATTAGCCGCGGCGTGGACGCAGAACGAATCCCTCGCCGCCGCAGTTAACTCGTTACCTCAAGCACTGCAAACTGCGGTCGATGCTGAGCCACAGTTGACTCCAGCATCGGTTGAAAACGTGAAAAACTTAGTCGTGTTAGGCCGTGGCTTAGGTTATGCAGTGTCTAAGGAAATCGCACTTAAGTTAAAAGAAGTGTGTTCTATCCACGCCGAAGCCTTTAGTAGTGCTGAGTTTCTCCATGGTCCTGTGACCTTAGTGGAGAAAAAACTCACGATTGTGGATGTCTGCATCGGCGATGAGTCGTACGCTAGCCATATCGAACAGATTGAAAATGTGAGCCAACGTGGCGCCGATTTAGTGCATTTAAATCAAACGTCGACGGATATTCACCCACGTGTTGCGCCGTTAGCCCTGCTACAACGTTTTTATATCGATGTGGCGGCAGTCGCGATTGCCCGTGGTATTGACCCAGACCAACCCGCTGGGCTGAAAAAAGTCACTCAAACGCTGTAATGGATGGCCGTTGTCGCCGCGTTAATTTGAAAAGAGGTTTGGGATGAAATTCACCTTAATTGCCGAGCAACTGTTTGATGGTGAAGCCTTCCATCGGGATGTGCCAGTCACCATTGAGGATGGGCTGATAGCCAGCTTAGACACCGCATCGGGTGCAAAGGAAATTCGCTACCCAGGCACCCTAGTGCCAGGTTTTATCGATGTGCAAGTTAACGGCGGTGGCGGCGCGTTATTTAATAGCAGCCCAACGGTCGCTTGCATTGAAACCATAGGTAAGGCGCATGCTCGCTTTGGTACCACAGGCTTTTTACCCACGCTTATCACCGATGATGTGCAGGTGATGGCCAAGGCTGCCGATGCGGTTGCCAGTGCGGTTGCGCAAAAGAGTGCAGGCGTATTAGGCGTACATTTTGAAGGCCCGCATCTTTCGGTACCTAAAAAAGGCGTTCATCCACAAGGTTTTATCCGTGAGATCACTGAGGCAGAACTGGCGATTTTTTGCCGTCAGGATTTAGGTATTCGAGTGGTGACCTTAGCACCTGAAAATGTCTCGCCCGAGGTGATCCGCCTGTTGGTGGAGTCGGGCGTTAAAGTGTGTTTAGGCCACTCCAATGCGGACTATGATACCGTTGTCGCAGCATTAGCGGCGGGGGCGACAGGCTTTACTCACCTCTACAATGCTATGTCACCCTTAGGTTCCCGAGAGCCTGGCGTGGTAGGCGCGGCGATTGAGAGCGAAACCGCTTGGTGTGGTTTGATTGTCGATGGCCACCATGTGCATCCAGCTGCCGCAAGGGTTGCCTTGCGCGCTAAACCCCGTGGCAAGGTGATGTTGGTGACCGATGCCATGCCGCCAGTCGGCATGGATGATGAAACCAGTTTTGAGCTGTTTGGTACTCAGGTGCTGCGTGTCGGCGATAGATTAAATGCAGTGACGGGTGAACTGGCAGGCTGTGTGTTAGACATGGCGACCGCGGTTGAGAACAGCGTGAAGATGCTCGGTTTACCGCTCGGAGAGGCCTTGAGAATGGCGTCTTTGTATCCTGCCGAGTTCCTTGGCATTGCCAAGAACGTAGGTCGGTTAGCGGTTGGGCAGCGTGCCGATTTAGTGCTACTGGATAATCAATATAAAGTGCTGGCCAACTATATTGCTGGAAATGCGGTTTATGTTCGCCCTTAGTGTGGGTTGAGTCAGTAAAGCGTTAACCTTGGCCCTTGTCTTATTTTGATGACAGGGGCTAAGTTTTTTTATTGTACAGTCTGCATTTTGCTCAAAAGTTATAAAATAAGTGAAATAACAATAATAAAGGATAATGGTATGAGTACGACTGCGCCGGAATCTGTCGCTAATACGGGCGTGAATGCTCAGAATGCTGCCGCGAAAAAGCGCCAGTCAAAACCGCGGTTGATGTCCCTCGATGCCTTGCGCGGCTTCGATATGTTTTGGATTTTAGGTGGCGAAGCCCTATTTGGCGCCTTGCTTATCTTGACGGGCTGGGCTGGCTGGCAATGGGGTGATACCCAAATGCACCATAGTGAGTGGAATGGGTTTCGCTTCTATGATTTGATTTTTCCGCTGTTTATTTTCCTCTCAGGTGTTGCCCTTGGATTATCGCCAAAACGCTTAGATAAACTGCCAATGCATGAGCGTATGCCTGTGTATCGCCACGGGATTAAACGTCTGTTTCTTTTGTTGTTGCTTGGCATTCTTTATAACCATGGTTGGGGGACGGGAGCGCCTGTCGATCCTGAAAAAGTCCGTTATGCCAGCGTCTTAGGTCGAATTGCCTTTGCGTGGTTTTTTGCTGCCTTGCTGGTCTGGCATACCAGTTTGAGGACCCAAGTGCTGGTGGCCTTGGGCATATTAGTGGCCTATGGCGCGGTGCAACTCTGGTTGCCGTTTCCTGGTGGACAGGCTGGAGTGTTATCACCCACTGAGTCAATCAATGCTTATGTGGATAGCCTTTTATTGCCAGGTGTGAGTTATCAAGGACGAACGCCCGATCCTGAAGGCGTGTTATCGACACTGCCCGCCGTAGTCAACGCCTTAGCGGGTGTGTTTGTCGGTCACTTTATTGTGAAATCCCATCCAAAAGGGGAGTGGGCTAAGGTTGGCTTATTGAGCGTTGCTGGTGGTGTTTGTTTGGCCCTAGGCTGGTTGCTGGATGGGGTTATTCCCGTCAATAAAGAGCTGTGGACAAGCTCATTTGTATTGGTCACTAGCGGTTGGAGCATGCTGCTGTTAGCGCTGTTTTATGCCCTAGTGGATGTGCTCAAATGGCAAAAGCTCGCCTTTATTTTTGTGGTGATAGGCACTAACGCCATCATTATTTATTTGGCCTCTAGTCTGGTGGATTGGAAATATATCGCCCAGAGTGTGTTCGGTGGCGTCATCGCGGCATTGCCAGAAAATGCTCAGCCCTTGGCGGCCGTGATTGCTTTGCTCACCGTTCAATGGTTAGTGCTGTATTGGATGTATCGTCGCAACATTTTTGTGCGGATCTAACGTCGATAGCAGATTTTTCTCAAAGCCACAGACTCACCTCTGTGGCTTTTTTATTTCTAGCAAACAAAGGGCGCATGGCATCTTTGGTTGTAAATCAGCGGTTAACTGAGAGTTTAGGGCTCATTCTGGGCAAACAAGGCCATTTTGCGGGCTAAATCGCAAATGACAGCGTTGTCTTTTTGCGTTGTTTGTTTTAACATCACTGAAACAATGGTGCGTTCGGATGATAACATTAGCCATTGCAGATGAGTTGCGATACGGATGTGCGGAATACTCAGCGGTTTTTAGTCCCGCCATCACCTTAAAAATTAATTACTATAAGAAGCAGGTTTATGGAAATGACACTCGATAAAAGCCAGCAGAAAAGCAGTTTTCTCCCCATGGCGATAGTGGCAGCACTCTTTTTCATCCTCGGATTCGCAACGTGGTTGAATGGATCTTTGATGCCCTATTTAAAACAAATTTTGCAACTCAATCCCTTCCAAGCCTCATTAATCCTGTTCTCTTTCTACATTGCAGTGACTTTTACCGCGCTGCCTTCGGCGTGGGTGATCCGTAAAGTGGGTTATAAAAATGGTATGGCACTGGGGATGGGCATCATGATGCTCGCCGGCTTACTGTTTATTCCTGCGGCTAAGACCCAAATATTCGGCCTGTTTTTATGTGCGCAATTAGTGATGGGCACAGGCCAAACCCTCTTACAGACGGCGGTCAATCCCTACGTGGTTCGCCTTGGACCGGAAGAGTCTGCTGCGGCCCGAGTGAGTGTGATGGGCATTTTGAATAAAGGTGCGGGGGTGATTGCCCCCTTAGTTTTCTCTGCATTGATTTTAGATAGCTTTAAAGACCGCATTGGCACTACGTTAACCCAAGTGCAAATTGATGAAATGGCAAACAGTTTGGTTTTCCCTTACCTCGGTATGGCAATTTTTATTGGGGTGTTGGCGCTTGCTGTTAAAAAATCTCCACTGCCAGAACTCTCTAATGAAGATGAAGTGGCCGAGCACACAGATAAAGGCCAAATCAAAGCGGCCTTATCCCATCCTAACCTCGCATTTGGGGTTATCGCGCTATTTGTGTACGTGGCGGTTGAGGTGATTGCTGGCGACACTATCGGTACTTTTGCCTTATCACTGGGCGTTGAACATTACGGTGTGATGACCTCATACACTATGGTGTGTATGGTTTTGGGTTATACCTTAGGGATTATCCTTATTCCTCGCTTTATCTCTCAGCCAACGGCACTGATGATTTCGGCGATTCTTGGTCTATTACTGACCCTAGCCATACTGTTTGGGGATAACCATTCCTACGCGATTGCCAATGCGCTGTTAGTGCCTTTCGGCGGTGTGGCCTTGCCTGATACCTTACTCTTCATTGCTTTCTTAGGATTAGCCAATGCGATTGTTTGGCCTGCGGTATGGCCTCTGGCGCTGTCGGGTTTAGGTAAGCTCACCAGCACTGGTTCGGCATTACTGATCATGGGGATTGCGGGTGGTGCTTTCGGTCCACTGTTTTGGGGACTCACGAGTTCGGCCACCGATATGGGGCAGCAGGGCGGTTATATGGTGATGTTACCTTGCTACCTGTTTATTCTCTTTTATGCCGTTAAAGGCCATAAGATGCGTCACTGGTAATCGGTTATCACGCGATATAAAAAAGCCCTCAACAGAGGGCTTTTTAGTATTTGCAGGGTGTGAATTAGAAGGCGTAACTGACGCTTGCTAATACGGTATCGTCGTTTTTCCACACACCGTCGGAGACTTTCTGATCGCCGCTCAAGTCGGTGCCAAGCCAAGCGAGTGACAGGCCAAATCCCATAAATTCGGTAGATACGCCAACGGAATAATCCGAGTAGCTATCAAAGCCTTCACCATCGTCTAAGGCATCGCCTACGTTGTAGCCGTAATGCAGATCGAGGTTCCAGTTTTCAACAAACTCATAGGAGTAATTGATTTCGCCGTAGTGATAATCTAAATCGCTGCCACCGTAATCATTGGTGTACCAATAGGCAACGCGAAAGCCGCTAAACTCGACGCCAGCTGTTACTTCGAAATAGCCGAGATCACTCTCGCCCGAATAGTTATAGCGGTTGAGGGTCACGTCGTAGCTGACGTTATCATTGATGTCACCGCCGTAGGCAACATAAAAGTCGTACTCGATATCTGGACCGTTATAACCTGGCTCGTCAAAGTCGACATTACTGGCCCAGGCGCCGACCGAAAATCCTGACTCAAAACTCCAATCGACACCACCTTGAACCGCAGGATCGCCCGCTGTTTGCGAGATGCCACGGAAGCGATAATCGTTGGTTACGCCAATTTCCCCCGACACTTCTGCGGCGGCAATGCCGGAGAATAAACTGGTCGTTAGCGCGAGCCCAACAACTTGTGCCAGCCGCTTTTTATTTAGGTTGTTATTCACGGTATTTCTCCCATTTTCTTGGTTGACACGGATGTACTAAGTTCTTTTAGCTTTTAAAACAGGCTAGTACATTCGTTGCTTTGCCAAACAACAACTCAGGAAACCCCGTAGCTGTGACCTCATGGCGAGTTAAGCTAAATCGCTTTAGCTTGGTTAAACGAGGTAAAAAGCACCCCTATGAAACTCACTTTTGTTCGAAGATGACATAAACCTTGCGACAAGGCTCAACGACTTGCCACACCCCTTGAAACCCCGCAGGAATAATAAATCGGTCGCCGACACTGAAGGTTTGTGACTGTCCCTCAAGATCTGTGATGACGCTGGTCCCTTCGAGGATCTCGCAATACTCGTATTCAGTGTAGTTGATTTTCCAAGCACCTGATTCGCTTTGCCAAATTCCACTATGGAATTGATTACAGGGGCTAGAGTAATGATTCTGTAATTGCTGGGTTGGGTTACCAGAGATGCGCTTTTCTGGGGCGACTTGATAACTTTCCACCGGCGACTGTGCGCTGGCAAAGCGAATGATCGAGGTTACGCTCATGGTCATATAGGCTCCACCGAGGTTATTTCATGGTGGGCATAACAAACTCGGCCTGAGTCTGTTTGCCTACGGGCCAGCGCGCCGTGATGGCTTTACGTTTGGTATAAAAACGTACCCCATCAGGACCATGCATATGCAGGGGACCAAAGAGTGAACGTTTCCAGCCTCCGAAGGAGTGAAAGGCCATAGGCACAGGGATGGGCACGTTAACCCCGACCATACCGACTTGCACATGGTGGCAAAAATGTCTGGCAGCTTCACCGCTTTGGGTAAAGATGGCGGTGCCATTGCCAAATTCATGTTGGTTGATAAGCGCCAGTGCGCTGGCATAGTCTTTAACTCGCACAATCGACAGCACTGGGCCGAAGATTTCTTCGCGGTAAATACGCATCTCTGGAGTGACGTTATCGAATAAACAGGCCCCTAAGAAGTAACCCTGCTGATGGTCGGCCACGCTTAACTGACGACCATCTACCACTAAGGTCGCGCCTTCTTGGACGCCAGCATCGACAAATTCCGTGACTTTGGCGAGGTGCTGGCGGGAGATCAAAGGTCCCATTTCCATTTCAGGGGTGAGGCCATTGCCCACTTTTAACTGTTGAATTTGCGGTAATAATTTATCGACTAGCTTGTCGCCCACATCCCCCACGGCCAATACCACCGAAATAGCCATGCAACGCTCGCCCGCACTGCCATAGGCGGCGCCCATGAGGGCACTAACCGCTTGATCTAAATCCGCATCCGGCATCAGTAGCATATGGTTTTTCGCGCCGCCGAGGGCCTGCACCCGTTTACCGTGTTTAGATGCGGTGCTGTAAATGTATTCGGCAATCGGGGTGGAGCCTACAAAGCTGACGGCTTGAATATCTTCATGGCTGAGCAGGGTATCGACGGCCTCTTTATCACCGTTGACTACGTTAAATACCCCTGCAGGGAGGCCTGCTTCGGTGAGTAATTCCGCAATACGCATTACCGCGCTTGGGTCTTTCTCCGAAGGTTTCATAATAAAGGTGTTACCGCAGGCAATCGCGATTGGGAACATCCACATGGGAACCATCACGGGGAAGTTAAAGGGCGCTATGCCTGCGACAACACCTAAAGCTTGATTGACTGACCAAGCGTCGACACCACCGCCGACCTGCTCCGTATGCTCCCCTTTGAGCAAGTGTGGGATACCACAGGCAAATTCGACGACTTCGAGGCCGCGGATGAGTTCTCCCCGCGCATCATCGAGCACTTTGCCGTGCTCTAAGGTAATCAGCCGCGCCAGCTCATCCATATGTTGCTCGACCAGCGCTTTAAACTTAAATAACACACGAGCACGATTGAGGGGCGTTACCTGTGACCAAGTGTCGAAGGCCGATTTGGCGATAGCAATGGCGGCGGAGACTTCGTCGCGACTCGCGAGGGAGACCTGACCTCGGCATTCTCCCGTAGCGGGTTCGAAAATCTCTTGGCTTCTTGTACTGGCGGCGGTGTGCGCGCCATTCACATAATGAGTCATTGTCAGCATAGGTAACCTTTCAATTGCCCCCAATTTGGGCGTTAGATAAAAAATTGTGCATCATCCTACGGCGCGAATTGCATCGCTTAGGCTGTTAACTATTTGGTCTATTTGGTGTTTTTCTACGATTAACGGTGGGGAGATGGCGATAATATCGCCCGTCGCCCGCACGAGCGTGCCTTGATGGAAACAATGCTCGAACACGCTGTAACCGCGTTTGCCTACGCCTTGGCTATTCGGCGCGAGTTGGAAGCCTGCGACCAATCCGGTGTTGCGAATATCAATCACATTCGGCAAACCTTTTAGACTGTGAACGGCATCCTCGAAATAACGCTCAAGTTCGAAGCTGCGTTCAAATAGCTGTTCGTTTTCATAGATGGACAGCGTAGCGAGCGCCGCGGCCGCCGCTACTGGATGCCCTGAGTAGGTATAACCGTGGAAAAACTCGATGAGTTCGGTGGGGCCTTGCATACAGGTATCGTGAATAAAATCCTGCACAAACACGGCGCCCATTGGAATTGCACCATTATTGATGGCTTTGGCCGTGGTGATTATGTCGGGGATAACGCCCCAACGCTGGCTGGCAAAGGCGGCACCAACGCGGCCAAAGGCGGTGATCACCTCGTCAAAAATCAACAGGATGCCGTGTTTTTGGGTGATTTCCCGTAGGCGCTTTAAGTAACCCTGTGGCGGTAAAATCACCCCCGCCGAACCCGACATAGGTTCAACGATAACGGCGGCAATATTCTCAGCGCCGTGGAGTGTGACGAGTTGTTCTAGGACTTCGGCTTTTTCGGCACCTAGGCTAGGTAAGCCACGGCTAAAGGCTGAATTTTGAATATCTAAGGTGTGGGGCAGGTGATCCACACCTTGCAGCAGTTGGCCACTGAAGGCTTTACGGTTATTGCTCAAGCCCCCTACTGAAATGCCACCAAATCCTACGCCATGATAGCCCAGCTCACGGCCAATAAAACGAGTGCGCGACGCTTGACCATTGGCTCTGTGGTAACAGAGTGCCATTTTAAGCGCGGTATCGACGGACTCTGAGCCCGAGTTGGTAAAGAAGACCTTATTGAGTCCTTCAGGGCTGAGTTCAGTTAACCGTTCGGCGAGTTCGAAGGCGAGGGGATGACCCATTTGGAAGGAAGGAGCGTAATCCATCTCGCGAATTTGCTTGCTAATGGCTTCGCTGATCTCACGGCGGCCATGGCCGGCGTTACAACACCACAAGCCAGCCGTTGAGTCTAATACCTTGTTGCCATTGATATCCGTGTAGTACATGCCTTCTGCTTGGGCGAGCAGGCGAGGGCTGGCTTTAAACTGGCGGTTGGCGGTAAAGGGCATCCAATAATGTTCGAGAGAAGGATGCTCATGCGTTGTGTTGTAGGGTGAATCGGCCATAGTGTTTACCTTGTCCTTTTCCTTGTTAAATGAGGTCAGGTCTGCGTTAAGGGTGGCTAATATTTGCTATGCTATGTTAGAAATAATGAACATGGAAGAGGTGTGTGCAGTTATTTGTGGCAAAAATGCTATTTTTGTAAAAAATATTGAATATTAATGATTGAACAGCGTAATCTAAGCAGCAGTTAACGACTTAGGTCATCTTTGGCATTTGGCCGTCGAGATAGCCCTCATCCCAATAAAGCTAAAATAAACAAATACAAACGATTAAGAGGTCATCATGAGTACACCTAAAAAACGGAGTGATTGGGAAAGCCTCGCTGCTAGCCTAGCAATCAATGGCAAGGCTTATATCAATGGCGAATACCGCGATGCGGCAGCGGGCAGCACTTTTGATTGTGTCAGCCCAATCGACGGACGCGTATTAGTCAAGGTCGCCAGTTGCGATCTGATGGATGCCAATATCGCCGTCGCTAATGCCCGTGAGGTGTTTGAATCTGGTGTATGGTCAAAGACAGCTCCCGTTAAACGTAAGCAAGTGATGATCCGTTTTGCCGAGTTATTGGAAGAAAACGCCAATGAACTCGCCCTGTTAGAAACCTTGGACATGGGTAAGCCAATCCGTTTTTCAAAGGCGGTAGATATTGCCGGCGCCGCCCGTGCTATCCGTTGGTCGGGTGAGGCCGTTGATAAACTCTACGATGAGCTGGCGCCTACGGCACATAATGAAATCGGCATGATCACCCGCGAACCGGTTGGCGTGGTGGCGGCGATTGTGCCTTGGAACTTCCCGTTATTGATGGCCTGTTGGAAGTTGGGGCCAGCGCTGGCGACGGGTAACAGCGTTATTCTTAAACCCTCGGAGAAATCCCCCTTAACCGCGATTCGTATCGCCGAGCTTGCGGTACTGGCCGGGATCCCTAAGGGCGTGCTAAACGTACTGCCGGGTTATGGGCATACGGTCGGTAAGGCACTGGCGCTGCATATGGATGTCGATACCTTAGTCTTTACTGGCTCAACAAAAATCGCTAAGCAATTAATGATTTATGCGGGCGAATCGAATATGAAGCGGGTGTGGCTCGAGGCTGGCGGTAAGAGCCCGAACATTGTATTTAACGATGCGCCCGATCTTAAAGCGGCAGCGGTGGCGGCGGCCGAAGCCATTGCCTTTAACCAAGGTGAAGTCTGTACCGCAGGCTCGCGTTTGCTGGTGGAATCTGGGGTTAAAGATCAATTGATTGCGCTGATTGCTGAAGAACTCGCCTCATGGCAGCCCGGGCATCCGCTGGATCCCGCTACCGTCAGCGGCGCTGTGGTCGATAAGCAGCAACTCGATACAATCTTAAGCTATATCAAGGCGGGCCAAGATGAAGGCGCCAGTTTAGTCCATGGTGGACAACAAGTGCTGGCTGATACGGGCGGCGTGTATGTGCAACCCACTATCTTTAGCCAAGTACACAACAAGATGAAAATCGCCAGCGAGGAAATCTTTGGCCCAGTGTTATCTGTCATTGAATTCAATGGCATGGAAGAGGCGATTGCGATAGCCAATGACACCATTTACGGCTTAGCGGCTGGCGTGTGGACGGCGGATATCAGCAAGGCGCACAAAACCGCCAAGGCACTGCGTTCGGGAATGGTGTGGATTAACCATTATGATGGTGGCGATATGACGGCGCCTTTCGGTGGTTACAAACAATCGGGCAATGGCCGCGATAAATCCATGCACTCCTTCGATAAATACACCGAAATCAAGGCGACTTGGATAGTCATCTAAGTCGTTTTGCTCCCTCTCAAGCCTCTTTACGCCGATGCGAAAGGGGCTTTATTTTTTCTGGTTAACCCTCTAATTAAATGGATAAAGTGGCGCAAGGGTGCCTCTTAGGGATTTTTGCTGTACATTGCTCGGATGATGAACTCATTTGCTAAGGGATGTTCTGTGAGTCTCAAATACGTATCTTTGACCTTAATGCTGCTAGTCACCTTGGCCTTGTCAGGCTGTTCTTCTACCCATTCGGGAAACTGGCAGGGGTTTACCGAGTCTGGCCAAGCCTCTTTCTACGGCGATAAACATCAAAATAAGAAAACCGCCAGTGGTGAGCGTTATAACCATAAATTAAAAACGGCCGCACATAAGGAAATTCCTTTTGGCTCAGTGGTTAAAGTGACAAATCTTAAGAATGGTAAAACGGTTGTGGTTAAGGTCAACGACAGAGGGCCTTTCGTGCGGGGCCGAATTATAGATTTGTCCAAATCTGCATTTAGCAGCATAGGCAATACTTCGGCGGGTTTATTAGATGTCAAAATTGAAGTGATTCAAGCGGCGAGTCAGTAATCGACTCTCAATGAGCTTGTCATGTGTGCTTTACCAAAACAGTATCGGTTCGAATGGTTTGAATAGCGCTTGGGTTTTGCATGTGCAGCAAAACCTAGGCTGATAAGTCATTATCCCAGTTGGAAATCAGAATAAGGACAGCCAATGGAATATCCTCTCGTGAGTACTCAATGGCTCGAAGAGCACCTCACCTCGCCAGATCTCGTGTTACTCGATGCAAGCATGGCCGTGGTGTTGGGCAAAGAGCCTATCTTCTATTCCGAACCTGTGTGTATTCCGCGTTCGAGGCGCTTTGATGTCGAAACGGATTTTTGCGATAAAACGTCCACTCAAATCCATGCCTTACCAAGGTTCGAACAGTTTGTCGAAGGCATTGCCAAGTTAGGAATAGACCCGCAAAGCGTGGTGGTTATCTATGATAATCAAGGGATTTATTCATCTCCACGCGCTTGGTGGATATTCAAGGTGATGGGATTTCACCGTGTCTATGTGCTCGACGGTGGTTTACCCCAATGGATGGCTGAAGACAGAGTCACCTCATCCCGCTATCAGGAAGAAGGGATAGATTATGGTGCAAGCGATAGTGAGGAACTGACTGCTGTACTGGAATATCAGCCTGCGAAGGTGATGGATGCTGAGGCTGTGTTAGCCAAGCTTGATGATAGCGATAGTGCGATTATTGATGCACGGGGATCGGCGCGCTTTTTAGGCCAAGTGAGTGAGCCGCGACCTGGAGTGCGCAGCGGGCATATTCCCCATTCGGTCAATCTCCCCTTTGGTGACGTGCTCAATGGCTTCAAAATCAAAGATGTGACCGAATTGGTTAAGCTGTTTCAAGGGCTTGTTAGCGATAAACCGTTAAGGATTTTTAGCTGTGGCTCGGGTATTACCGCCTGTATTTTAATCTTAGCCTCGGTCGCTGCAGGGCATACTGATGCTGTACTTTACGATGGTTCTTGGGCGGACTGGGGCAGTCGCAACGATTTACCCATCGAGCGTTAAACGATATTAGGTGGAGTGCTGTCCTTCGGAATGCTAACCTTGCAGCAATCAATTGACGGTGATATATCCTTTGACTTATCAAGGAGTTTGTCATGATAACCAGATTGTTCGATAAATTGATCTTCGGCTTTATCTTAGTGATGGCGCTGCAACTCCCCCAATTAGCCGATCATTATCAGCAGTTTTTGGCTGGGCTCTATACTTCGACCCAATGGCAAGTTGAGGGCTATAAGGCAACGGCTAAGGCGTATCACTTCAGCGATGTTGAAACCATGATCGCCCGCCATTTGCAAAATGAAGAGCCTAGCGTTAGGGCGGATGCCGAGCAAAAGCGCCAGACGTTGGCTCTGCTGCAAACACTTCAACAGGGAATGCAGACTTTTGAGCAGGGCAATCTCTTCGAGAAAACCGCCTATATGTTGAATCCCGCTCGTTTTGAATATTTAGAGCAGACTATTGTTAACTTTAAGCCTGGCATCCCGTTAACCGCCAGTGGTATCGGTTTTGGCGTGTTGGTGGCGTTGATCGTGTATTATCTTGCTTCACTGCCTTTTATTCTGTGGGCAAGGCGGCGTAGGCGGATTAAATTAACCCGTGCCCTATAGGTCGTTGGATACTTGCGCGTTTATCCAACGACAGGGCAAACCTTAGAATAAGTCCTTAAACCTGTGGTACAGCATACCCGCAGCCAGCATAGGCGAGCGGAATGTGGGGCCGCCAGGGAAGGTCATATGCTTAATCTTGGCGAATACATCAAAATATCCCGCTTGCTGACAAATGGCTTCGGCGAGCAGTTTGGCAGCCATATGGGTGGCATTGACGCCGTGGCCTGCGTAGGCTTGGGCGTAAAAAATATTACTCGCATCGGGGAGACGACCGATTTGGGGCATACGGTTGGCGCCAATGCCTATCATGCCGCCCCATTCGTAATCGATGCGTACACCTTTTAACTGTGGGAATACCTTCTCAAGGTTCGGCCTGAGCGCTGCTTCAATATCTTTGGGATCTTTGCCTGAATAAGTACAAAGTCCACCAAACAGTAAGCGTCTATCCGCTGATAAGTGGAAGTAATCTAGTGCAATTCGCATATCTGCAAATGCCATGTTTTGCGGGATAAGGCTTTGGCATTGCGCTTCTGTGAGTGGTTCAGTTGCAAGTAGATAACTCCCCGCGGGCAGGACTTTACCGCCGATGTAGCTATTTAATTTATGGCCAATATAGGCGTTGCCTGCGAGTACGAGATATTGGCAAGTCACTTCGCCTTTTGCCGTTAATACTCGCGGTTTATTGCCTGAAATAATCTTTTCTGCGGCGCTGTATTCAAATAATTGCGCACCTAATTCACGGGCAACACGAGCCTCGCCCAAGGCCAAGTTAAGTGGATGTAAATGGCCACTTCCCATATCCACTAGGGCACCTTGGTAAAATTCTGAGCCGATAACTTCACTGAGTTGGGATTGGGTAAGCAGCTTTATTTCATGCTGATATCCTAGGCTTTTAAGACTGTCGAATTCGTCTTGAAGCTCAATCATATGTCGAGGCTTCACCGCAAGATCGCAATAGCCCATTTGTAAGTCACAATCGATATTATGGGTCTGTATCCGATTGCTAACGATCTCCACGGCTTCAAAGCCCATTTGCTGGATCGCACTGACACCTTCTTGTCCAATTTCGTTTATAAATTGCGCTGGGTCATGGCCAATACCGCGGATCAGCTCACCACCATTACGCCCAGAGGCGCCCCAGCCTATGCGCTTGGCCTCGAGTAGCACCACGTTTAGGCCCTTTTGCCGAAGTTCGATAGCTGTGTTAATCCCACTGAAACCACCGCCGATAATGCAAACGTCGGTGCTTACCTTGCCCTCAAGTTGGGGATGAGCGTAAATTTCTTTTGCAGTATCAACATAATAAGACTGGGGATATTGTTCACTATGAACGGGAGGTTTGGTGGTCATTTGAGCTCCAAAAAATTGTTTTTATTGTAAATTGGGCTTGTCCCAGTATACTCATCACACTTTTGTGATACTGCTAAAAAGTGTGCATTTTATTTAACACACTTTTTAGCTAGAATACAACGGAAGCGTGTAAACTCACGCTTTGGGGCTAAAATGTGTTTAGGATGGTGTTTATCCTGAACAACCTGTTCTTCATCTATCGGGATGACCGATCCTTTGGGGAGATGTGAAATTTGGATATTGGAGCCAGTCTCAGAACTGTTCGAAAAATGAAAGGCTTATCCCAGCGTGAGCTGGCTAAGCGTGCTGGTGTGACTAACAGTACAATTTCAATGATCGAAAAAAACAGTGTTAGCCCATCCGTCAGTTCTTTGAAAAAAGTATTGTCGGGTATCCCTATGTCTTTAGTAGACTTTTTCTCAATTGAAGCCTCGATTGAGAGCGAGCAAAAAGTGGTTTATCGCTCCGATGAACTCCTCGATATAGGTACTGGGCCGTTAGAATTTAAATTGATTGGCCGCGACTTTCCCAATCGTGCCATGTCGGTGATGAGTGAAACCTATCCACCGGGTTCAGATACGGGCGAGGAAATGCTAAAACACGAAGGTGAAGAGGCGGCCATGGTGATCGAAGGCAAATTCGAACTGACCGTTGGCGATGAGGTATATATCTTAGAAGCGGGTGATAGTTACTATTTTAACAGTGAGTTACCCCATAGATTTCGTAACCCTTTCGATGAACCCTGTCGACTGGTCAGTGCAACAACGCCAGCGAATTTCTAATCGCATAGCTAGTCGCAGAGCGCTGTCCTAGATAGTCTAGGATGGCGCTATCTTGAGATTTCCCCCTTATCTACCTCGCATCAAACTGGCTTTGGATTACAAAATATTTTTCAAAGTGTAAATAATATTTTTCAAATGACTCTAAATCAGCTCTGATTATCTTTGCCTAATTTTCATCATAAACAACCGCTATAAGCCGATTCTGTTACCCTTAGGCAACACAATACCCCCTAATTTCCTGTATTACATCCCAAAATGCTGTCTTGCAACTAAACGATCATTAACAAGTGTTTAACCTCTTGCCTGAGGTTAAAATTCGGTGTACTGTGTGAAAAAATGAACATTAAAACTTAACATGTTCATTATGCAGTCATTCAAGGTGAAGGTGAGTTATGTCTGTCGAGTTGCCCCTTATTGGTGTTATTGCGTGTAATCAACAATTGGGATTACATCCCTTTAATATTGTTGGTGAAAAATACCTCTTAGGTGTAGTGAATGGTGCTAAGGGCTGGCCCTTAGTGATCCCCTCATTAGGTGCTGAACAACCTATAGAGGCGATTCTGGCAAGTCTCGATGGCATTCTCTTTACTGGTTCGCCTTCGAATGTTGAACCCCATCTCTATGCGGGTGAACCGAGTGAAGTCGGTACTCACCACGATCCCAAACGCGATGCCACCACCTTACCGCTTATCCGTGCGGCCATTGCGGCGGGTGTGCCTGTGCTTGGGATTTGTCGTGGCTTTCAAGAGATGAACGTCGCTTTTGGTGGCAGTCTGCATCAGAAGTTACACGAAGTGGGCGGTTTTATTGAACACAGAGAAGATAAAGAGGCCTCGTTAGAGGTGCAATATGGGCCATCCCACAGTATTACTGTGGAGCCTGGGGGGGTCATTTACGAGGCCTGGGGCCGTAACTCGGCAGAGGTAAACTCTGTACATACTCAGGGCGTGGAGCGTCTTGGGATTGGGTTGCGGCCAGAAGCTTATGCTCCAGATGGTCTAGTGGAGGCCTTCTCCGTTATAGACGCAAATGAATTTGCCCTCGGTGTGCAATGGCATCCTGAATGGAAGGTGAGTGAAAACCCATTTTTCCTTTCTATATTCAATGCTTTTGGTGATGCGTGCCGTCGTAGGGCTACAACTCGAGTGAAATAAAATGAATAAGCTAATCGCTTTTTTAAAAGAACGAAAAATCACAGAAGTCGAATGTGTTATCAGCGATATGACAGGTATCGCCCGCGGAAAAATTGCCCCAGTGGATAAGTTCCTCGACGAAAAAGGCATGCGTTTACCCGAAAGCGTGTTGCTGCAAACCGTGACCGGTGACTTTGTTGACGATGATATTTATTACAGCTTGCTCGACGACGCGGATATCGATTTTGTCTGTGTCCCCGATGAAAATGCCGTGTTTATGCTGCCTTGGACGATTGAAGCTACAGCTCAAGTGATCCACGATTGCTACGACAGAATGGGCAATCCCATCGAATTATCGCCACGTAACGTGTTGAAGAAAGTGCTTTCGCTATACGAGCAAAAAGGCTGGGAGCCAGTTATTGCACCTGAGATGGAGTTTTATCTCACCAGCCGTAGCGATGACCACGATTTACCCCTTAAGCCACCAATCGGTCGCTCGGGCAGACCGGAAGCGGGACGTCAGTCTTTCTCGATTGATGCGGCTAACGAATACGACCCGCTTTTCGAAGATATGTATGACTGGTGCGAGCTGCAAGGTTTAGATATCGATACGCTGATCCACGAAGACGGCCCAGCGCAAATGGAGATTAACTTCAGCCATGGTAATCCATTATCTCTTGCGGATCAGGTGTTTGTATTCAAGCGCACCCTGCGTGAGGCGGCATTAAAGCACAATGTGTGCGCCACCTTTATGGCTAAACCTGTGACCGATGAGCCAGGCAGTGCCATGCACATTCATCAAAGCGTGATTAATAAGGAAACGGGCAAAAACATCTTCACCAATGAAGACGGTACTCAAAGCCCATTATTCCTAAGCTATATAGCTGGTTTACAAAAGTTTATTCCTGAACTCTTGCCGTTGATGGCTCCTAATGCCAACTCGTTCCGTCGTTTCTTACCGGGCACCTCTGCGCCAGTAAACTTGGAATGGGGCGTTGAGAACAGAACCTGCGGCCTGCGTATTCCTGAGTCATCACCGCAAAACCGCCGCATTGAAAACCGTATTCCTGGGGCGGATGCAAACTGCTATTTAGCGATCGCGGCGAGCTTACTCTGCGGTTACATAGGTATGGTGGAAGGGTTAAAACCTTCAACACCAGTGCAGGGTAAATCGAACGAAAGCCGTAGCAACAATCCACATTGCCTGCCGTTGACCTTAGAAGAAGCGTTAGCGGCGATGGAAGAGAGTGATGCCTGTAAGGAATATTTAGGTGAAGCCTTTACCACTGGCTTTGTGGCGGTTAAACAGGCCGAGCTTGAAAACTTCCGCCGTGTCGTTAGTTCGTGGGAGCGTGAGTTCCTGTTACTTAGTGTGTAATTTGCACTGTTTTTGTTCAAAACTGTCACGGCCTTAACGGATTTAGGGTCAAGATAGCGGGAATATTTGAACAATCAGTAAAAATGCTCTGCACCAATTCGGTGAGTTTGCTTAACTTTGGTGCAGAGTGCTTTTAAATTGAAATGCTTACGTATGCTTTACGGTAACTGAGTCGCGCTGTGAAATCTCATTCAATGAACTCAAAGCGATGATGATTTTGCACCTTGGTTGCTAATACATAAAATTATTTGAATGAAGCGATTTGTAACTCGCTGTTAGTTAAGGGCTAAAAGAGTTTTCCTGAGATGGTTTCAGCGGTTTTTCTAGGGGCTTGAGGCATTTGCCTGAATGTTGCAAGATGTAGGGCGTACAAATATCTAGTCTTTTTTTGTGCTTGTTAATGCAAGTGAGTAAATCGACAAATTTGGCATGAAATCTGATACTCCCATTCATTGCAGCCACCTAGAGATGAAGGCATTATGGTGCTGTAGAGACTGCCGATGCGGTTTTTAAGGTGTAGCATTGGTCGAGAATAACAACAATAACCGAGCAGATGGTCGGTGACACAATTTCAGAATTGTTAAAGGCAATTCTGCTACCCGAGAAAGGAGAAAGCATGAAGCTATTTAATAAGATGACGACTTTGGTTTTAGTAACCGCGGGCGCCCTCGCAAGCGTTGCTGCTCAAGCTGAAGAAGTAGTGCGCGTATATAACTGGTCTGATTATATCGCCGAAGATACCTTAGAAAACTTCAAGAAAGAAACGGGCATTCGGGTGATTTACGATGTGTTTGATAGTAACGAAGTGCTGGAAGCCAAATTACTGTCTGGCCGCAGTGGTTACGACATCGTGGTTCCATCTAACCATTTCCTCGCTAAACAAATTAAGGCTGGCGCATTCAAGCCGCTAGACCGCTCTAAACTCAGCAACTTTAAAAACCTCAATGCCGATCTGATGAAACAGTTAGAGAAGGCAGATCCTGGTAACCAATATGCCGTACCTTACCTCTGGGGTACCAATGGTATCGGTTACAACATCGATAAAGTGAAAGCCGCGGTAGGTGAAGATGCGCCATTTGATTCTATGGAGCTGATCTTTAACCCAAAATATGCTGAAAAAATCTCTAAGTGTGGCTTTGCTATGCTGGATTCGGCCGATGATATGGTGCCACAGGCGATGATCTATTTAGGTCTTGACCCTAACAGCACGAAAGCCGAAGACTATGAAAAAGCAGGTGAATTACTCGAAAAAATTCGTCCTTACGTGACTTATTTCCACTCATCACGCTATATCTCTGATCTCGCGAACGGGGATATCTGTGTGGCATTCGGCTTCTCTGGTGACGTATTCCAAGCTGCGGCCCGTGCCGATGAAGCGGGTAACGGCAACAAGATTGGTTACTCGATTCCAAAAGAAGGCGCGAACCTGTGGTTCGATATGTTAGCTATCCCTGCGGATGCGGCTAACGTTGAAAATGCTCACAAACTTATCAACTACTTACTTCGCCCTGAAGTGATTGCGCCTATCTCTAACTATGTGGCTTATGCTAACCCTAACGACCCAGCGCAGCCCTTAGTAGATGAAGCGATTCGCAATGACCCTGCGATTTATCCGCCAAAAGAAGTGTTGGATAAATTGTATATTGGCGAAATCCGTCCATTGAAAATCCAACGCGTATTAACCCGCGTCTGGACCAAAGTGAAGTCTGGCCAATAATCGAGATGGGGCAAGCATTGCTTGCCCCTTTTAATCGCACAGACATTGCCTTGCTCCTTGAGCATTCGGCCTACAGATTTTATCTCTATTCATTAATTCATTGTGTAAATCTCAAGTATTGAACGCCTTGTCGCATCAATACTCGGGTGGAGAAGTACTATGGCAAGCACCTCGGGCGTCACCAACAAACCCACTACAAAGACGCAAGAAAAAGTCCTGCTTAAGATTGAGCGGGTCAGTAAATTGTTCGACGATGTACGCGCGGTTGACGACGTATCATTGACGATTAATAAAGGTGAGATTTTTGCTTTACTTGGGGGCTCTGGCTCGGGTAAGTCGACCTTATTGCGTATGCTCGCGGGGTTTGAGAGACCAACCTCTGGGCGGATTTTTCTCGACGGTGAAGACATTACCGATTTGCCACCCTACGAACGTCCCATCAACATGATGTTCCAGTCTTATGCGCTCTTTCCCCATATGACGGTCGCGCAAAATATCGCCTTCGGTTTAAAGCAAGATAAGTTACCCAAAGCGGAAATTGAGCAAAGGGTGCAAGAAATGCTCAAGCTGGTGCATATGGAGCAATATGGCAAACGTAAGCCGCATCAGCTTTCCGGTGGTCAACGTCAACGGGTGGCGTTAGCCCGCTCCCTCGCGAAACGTCCTAAATTACTGCTACTCGATGAGCCCATGGGCGCACTGGATAAAAAGCTGCGTACTCAAATGCAGTTAGAAGTGGTTGAGATTCTTGAGCGTGTTGGCGTGACCTGTGTAATGGTGACCCATGATCAGGAAGAAGCCATGACCATGGCGGGCCGCATTTCGATTATGAGCGATGGTTGGATTGCCCAAACTGGCTCTCCTATGGACATTTACGAGAGTCCAAACAGCCGCATGATTGCCGAATTTATCGGTTCAGTGAACCTCTTTGGCGGCGAGATTGAAGTGGACGAAGTCGACCACCTTATCATTAAACCCAATGATTTAGCTCAGCCTTTCTATGTGGGTTACGGGGTAACGACCAGTGCAGAAGAAAAGCATGTGTGGTTAGCGGTACGCCCCGAAAAAACCATTATCAGCCGTGAGCAACCCGAGGGCGAGTACAACTGGGCCAAGGGCATAGTGCATGACATCGCCTACCTAGGTGGCATTTCGGTGTACTACATTCGCCTCGAGAACGGCCAAATTGTGCAATGCAGTATGACCAACCGTGAACGCCGTGCCGACCATGCGACATGGGATGATGAAGTGTTCATCAGCTGGGAGGACACCAGTGGCGTGGTGTTAAGATCATGAAGATGAAGTCAAAACTAAAATGGCTTAAGGGACGTTTCTGGACGATTAGCTTCCCCTACGCTTGGCTGTTGTTGTTCTTCGCCTTGCCCTTTGCCATTGTTCTTAAGATCAGTTTTTCGACGGCGGCGATTTCGATTCCGCCCTACGAGGCGACCTTCCAATATGCGGATGATGTATTAAACATCTTCCTGCATTTAGGTAACTATTTGATGTTACTTGATGATTCGCTGTATTACACCGCGTATCTCAGTTCATTAAAAATGGCGCTTATTTCGACCATTGGCTGTTTGATCATTGGTTATCCCATGGCCTATGCCATTGCCCGTGCGCCAGCAAGGTTGCAAACCGTGCTGTTGTTATTGGTGATGTTACCTTCTTGGACCTCGTTCTTAATCCGCGTTTATGCCTGGATGGGGATCTTAAGTAACACGGGGATTATCAATAACACATTGATGTGGTTAGGAGTCATTTCTGAGCCATTGCAAATCTTAAACACTAACATCGCCGTCTATATCGGGATTATCTACGCCTATTTGCCCTTTATGATTTTGCCGCTGTACGCGACCTTAGTGAAGTTAGATATGAGCCTGATTGAGGCTGCATCTGACTTAGGGTCGAGCCGTTTAAATACCTTCTGGAAAATCACTTTCCCATTATCGAAGAGCGGGGTGATTGCAGGTTCTATGCTGGTGTTTATTCCTGCGGTAGGGGAGTTTGTGATCCCTGAGCTGCTCGGCGGCCCAGATTCTCTGATGATAGGTAAAGTGCTGTGGCAGGAATTCTTCAATAACCGTGACTGGCCTGTGGCCTCATCTCTGGCGATTGTGATGCTGGCACTCTTGATTATTCCTATTACCTTATTCCATCGCTATCAGGCGCGTAGTTTGGAGAAAGACCTATGAAAAAGCTGAGTTTTTCTTCGGTGATGCTGTGGTTCGGCTTGTTCTTCTTGTACGCACCTATGCTGATCCTCGTGATTTATTCTTTTAACGAATCTAAGTTAGTGACAGTGTGGGGCGGGTTTTCACCTAAATGGTACGGTGAGTTATTTGCCGATCAGCAAATTCTCGATGCGGTGTGGACCAGCCTTCGGATTGCGTTTTACAGCTCAACCATGGCGGTGATTATCGGTACTATGGCCGCCTTTGTGATGACGCGATTTAAGCGCTCTTGGGCCAAGCTCACCCTGTCGAACATGATCACTGCGCCTTTGGTTATGCCTGAGGTGATCACGGGTCTGTCATTGCTACTGTTATTTGTGCATATGGCGGATCTCTTAGGTTGGCCGAAAGAGCGCGGCATGGTGACCGTTTGGATTGCCCACTCGACCTTCTGTGCGGCCTACGTGGCTGTGGTGGTGTCATCAAGATTGCGTGAGTTAGACATGTCAATCGAAGAGGCGGCAATGGATTTAGGCGCGACGCCGCTTAAGACCTTCTTCCTGATCACTGTGCCCATGATTTCACCGGCATTAGTGGCGGGCTGGTTGTTATCCTTTAGTCTGTCACTCGATGACTTAGTGATCGCAAGCTTTGCCTCTGGCCCAGGCGCGACCACCTTACCTATGGTGGTGTTCTCCTCGGTGCGTTTGGGGGTATCGCCTAAGATCAACGCCTTGGCAACACTTATCATTCTATGTGTGTCGTTAATCGCCTTCTTGTCTTGGTATATGGCAAGACGCGCCGAAAAACGTGAGCGTATGCCGCTGAACTAATAAGTGGTGCTATAACACAGAGTAAACAAACACAGAGTGAACAAACACTGAGTTGTCATTCTCTCGCGAAAGGATGGCCTTGATTGCTAAGGCCATCCTTCTTCCTCCCTCCAAGTCTTCTTATCTGTACCTCCACAGTAATTTTCGAATCCGTTTCAGGCATTAAGGATGCTTTGTTTGAAATATCAAACGTTGTGTAAATTATTGTGCTTTTATGGCTAGTGTTTCCCGATTTGAAGGTGTAGGATGTGATAGTTGTTTAAAATAATGAACATAAAAATCAAGGGAACATCATGTCAGCCATACCTCACACTGGATCATATTATGCGGCATCGGCCAACGATAAGGTTGAGCGCGCGCGTTTACAGGAATCGATTGAAGCCGATGTTTGTGTGATTGGCGCGGGGTACACAGGCCTGTCTGCCGCACTGCATTTACTCGAATCGGGTTTTAGTGTGGTGGTGCTCGAAGCGGCGCGAATTGGCTGGGGAGCCTCGGGGCGTAATGGCGGACAAATCGTCAACAGCTATAGCCGTGACATTGATACCATTGAAAAAACCGTCGGCAAAGAACAAGCCAAGCTTTTTGGACAAATGGCCTTCGAGGGCGGACGCATCATCCGTGAACGTATCGCTAAGTACAACATTGACTGTGATCTAAAGGATGGCGGCGTATTTGCGGCGATGAACGAAAAGCAAATGGGCCATTTACGCCATCAAAAGCAGTTATGGGAAAGCCATGGCCACGTGGGCAAGCTGGAGCTGCTCGATGCAAACAGCATTCGTTCTGTGGTAAATACTGAGCGCTATGTCGGCGGTATGTTAGATAAGAGCGGCGGCCACATTCATCCGCTGAATTTAGCCTTGGGTGAAGCCCGTGCGGTAGAATCCCTCGGCGGAAAGATATTTGAAGACTCAGCTGTATTGCGGGTCGATGAAGGCGATAGCCCTGTGGTGCACACCGCTAAGGGCAGCGTAAAAGCCAAGTTTGTGGTGGTGGCGGGTAACGCTTACCTCGGTAAACTCATGCCTGAATTGCAAGCCAAGTCTATGCCCTGTGGCACCCAAGTGATCACCACAGAGCCCTTGGACGAAGAGTTGGCTGCAAGTCTGTTACCCCAAGACTACTGCGTCGAAGACTGTAACTATCTGCTCGATTATTTCAGGCTGTCTGGCGATAAGCGTCTGATCTACGGCGGTGGTGTTGTTTATGGTGCCCGCGATCCTGCGGATATCGAATCCCTGATTATCCCGAATATGCTCAAAACTTTCCCTCAGTTAAAAGGGGTTAAGGTTGATTACGCTTGGACGGGTAACTTTTTATTGACCTTATCGCGTTTACCACAGGTCGGCCGTATTGGTAAAAATATCTATTATTCACAGGGTTGTAGCGGCCATGGCGTCACTTATACCCACTTGGCAGGCAAGTTAATTGCCGAAATGCTCAATGGTCAAGCCACGCGTTTCGATGCTTTTGCGGCGCTGCCCCATTATCCCTTCCCCGGCGGTCACGCCTTACGAGTGCCTTTTAGTGCGCTGGGGGCATGGTATTACAGTTTAAGAGATAAATTAGGTATCTAATTTATATGGATTTTTATACGAGGTAAGGCATTACCTCGCCGCGAGAGGAATTTCCTGTGTTGTTAAAAGACCCGAGTCTGCTACGTCAGCAATGTTATATCAATGGTCAGTGGTGCGATGCACAGTCAAAAGAAACTGTCGCTATCGCCAATCCCGCGACGGGCGTGGTGATCGCCAGTGTCCCTGTGATGGGGCAAGCCGAAACTCAAGCAGCAATTGCGGCAGCCGAAGCGGCCTTGCCCGCATGGCGAGCACTTACCGCAAAAGAGCGTGGTGCCAAGCTGCGTCGCTGGTTTGAATTACTCAATGAAAACAGTGATGACTTAGCGCTAATGATGACTACTGAGCAGGGCAAACCCCTCGCCGAAGCGAAGGGTGAAGTTTCTTACGCCGCCTCCTTTATCGAATGGTTCGCCGAAGAGGCGAAGCGCGTCTATGGCGATACGATTCCTGGGCATCAGGGCGATAAACGCATCATGGTGATCAAGCAGCCCGTGGGCGTGACTGCGGCCATTACTCCTTGGAACTTCCCTGCGGCGATGATCACCCGCAAAGCCGCGCCAGCACTGGCTGCAGGTTGTACTATGGTGGTGAAACCTGCGCCGCAAACGCCTTTTACCGCATTAGCCTTGGCCGTGCTTGCCGAGCGCGCCGGGATCCCTGCGGGTGTGTTCAGTGTGATCACTGGTGATGCTATTGGCATTGGTAATGAGATGTGTAGCAATCCAGTTGTGCGTAAGTTGTCTTTTACTGGCTCGACCCAAGTGGGCATTAAGTTAATGGAGCAATGCGCGCCGACTCTGAAGAAATTATCTTTAGAATTAGGCGGTAATGCGCCATTTATTGTATTCGACGATGCCAATATCGATGCGGCGGTTGAAGGCGCCATGATCGCTAAGTATCGCAATGCGGGGCAAACCTGTGTTTGCGCTAACCGCATTTATGTTCAGGCGGGCGTGTATGACGAATTTGCCCGCAAGCTCAGCATTGCCGTGGGCAAATTAAAGGTGGGTGAGGGGATTACTGAAGGCGTCACGACGGGACCACTCATCAATCGCGCGGCGGTCGAAAAAGTCCAGAGCCATCTTGAGGATGCGCTCAGCAAAGGGGCATCTGTGGTTGCGGGCGGCAAGCCCCATAGTTTAGGTGGCAACTTCTTCGAGCCAACGGTACTGACACATGTCGATAGCAGTATGCGTGTCGCCCGTGAAGAAACCTTTGGCCCACTGGCGCCGCTGTTTAAGTTTACCGATGTGGACGATGTGATTAAGCAAGCCAATGATACTGAGTTTGGCTTGGCGGCTTATTTTTATGGCCGTGATATCTCACTGGTGTGGAAAGTGGCCGAGGCATTGGAATACGGCATGGTGGGCGTCAACACTGGGTTGATTTCCACTGAAGTCGCGCCGTTTGGCGGAATGAAATCCTCAGGACTTGGCCGAGAAGGCTCTAAGTTCGGCATCGAAGAATATTTAGAAATCAAATATATCTGTATGTCTGTTTAAGCATCAGTTTGGAATAGACCGCCAGTGGTAGCCCTTTGGGCATAGGCATTGTTATCGACATTTGTGTATAGCCAAGTTAGGCACGCGAGCAAGGAATACTAAATGAGCACAACCAATGATTCATTAATGGCACGTCGCCAAGCCGCAGTCGCAGGCGGTGTTGGTCAAATACATCCTGTTTTTACTGCTCGCGCCGAAAACGCGACCGTGTGGGATGTTGAAGGTCGAGAGTTTATCGATTTTGCGGGTGGTATTGCTGTGCTTAACACTGGGCATTTACATCCCAAGGTGAAGGCGGCCGTTGCGGCGCAGCTTGAGGACTTCTCCCACACCTGTTTTATGGTGCTTGGCTACGAAAGTTATATTCAAGTCTGTGAAAAACTGAATCAGTTAGTGCCGGGGGATTTTGCCAAGAAGACAGCCTTATTCACCAGCGGCTCAGAAGCGGTTGAAAACGCGGTTAAAGTGGCTCGTGCATACACTAAGCGGGCGGGCGTGATTGCCTTTACCTCGGGTTACCATGGTCGCACTATGGCGGCGTTGGCATTAACGGGAAAGGTCGCGCCTTACAGTAAAGGGATGGGATTAATGTCGGCTAATGTGTTCCGCGCCGAGTTCCCCTGTGCGCTGCACGGCGTGTCAGATGATGATGCGATGGCCTCTATCGAACGTATCTTTAAAAACGATGCCGAGCCGAGCGATATTGCGGCCATCATCCTCGAGCCTGTGCAGGGTGAGGGTGGATTCTATGCTGCATCGCCAGCCTTTATGCAGCGTTTACGCGCGCTTTGCGACCGTGAAGGCATTATGTTGATTGCCGATGAAGTGCAAACGGGGGCGGGTCGTACCGGGACCTTCTTCGCCATGGAGCAAATGGGTGTGAGCGCCGATATCACCACCTTTGCTAAATCCATTGCCGGTGGTTTCCCTCTTTCAGGTATTACGGGTAAAGCTGAAGTCATGGATGCCATTGGCCCCGGTGGTCTTGGTGGCACCTACGGCGGTAATCCGCTGGCCTGTGCGGCGGCGCTCGCCGTACTTGAGGTGTTTGAAGAGGAAAAGCTGCTTGAACGTGCCAATGTAATTGGCGAGCGCATTAAGTCGGCGCTAAACACTATGCAGGTTGAACATCCTCAAATCGCCGATGTGCGTGGTCTAGGGGCGATGATCGCCATTGAATTGATGGAGGATGGTAAACCCGCGCCTCAGTACTGTGCCCAAATCTTAGCCGAGGCAAGAAACCGAGGATTGATCCTCCTCTCCTGCGGCACCTACGGAAACGTGCTGCGTATTTTGGTGCCATTGACAGTGCCAGACGAGCAGTTAGGAGCAGGTCTGGGCATTCTGAAAGCCTGCTTCGATGCCGTGTTAAAAGGTTAATAGCCATAAAAAATCCCGCTTAGGCGGGATTTTTTATGGGGTGGGTTTAACGCTTAAGAGCCTTTTATCTCCATCAGGATTTGTAGCGCGCGCTCACGTTTGTCCTGATCATACAAATCGTTAGTAAAGATAAACTCATCGACACCTAACTCCTTCACTATCATCTCTAAGCGGTGCTTGATGCTGGTGGGGCCACCGGTGACGGATAAGCCTAAGAAGTTATCGACATAGGTTTTTTCCTGCTCGCTCCACAAGCCATTCATACTGTTCACGGGCGGTTTTAACCACAGCGCTTCACCACGGATCAGCGCAAGTACCCGTTGCTTGGAGGTGGTACTCAGGTATTCGGCTTCGGCGTCCGTCTCGGCAGCGATTAGCGGCAGGCCAAGCATGACATAGGGTTTATCCAACACCTTAGATGGCTTAAAGTCGCGGCGGTAAATCTCAATCGCATCGTAGAGGAATCTTGGCGCAAAATGCCCTGCAAAGACATAGGGTAAGCCGCGCTGTGCCGCAAGCTGGGCGCTAAACAGGCTCGAACCAAGTAGCCAAATCGGCACATGGGTGCCTTCGCCGGGAATCGCTCTAACGGGATGATGGCCATTGTAGTCGCCGAGTAAGGTTTGTAACTCGCTCACCTCGGCGGGAAATTGCTCCGCGCGGCTCATATCGCGGTTAAGGGCGCGGCTGGTGATTTGATCGCTCCCTGGCGCGCGGCCAAGCCCTAAATCGATACGTCCAGGATAAAGACTTTCGAGTGTACCAAACTGCTCGGCAACCACTAGGGGCGCATGGTTGGGCAGCATAATCCCGCCCGCGCCGACGCGAATGCGTTTAGTATTCTCGGCAATATAGCCAATTAATACCGATGTTGCGGCGCTGGCGATACCGGGCATATTGTGGTGCTCGGCAAACCAGAAACGATTAAAGCCTAAGTCATCGGCAACCTTAGCGTATTGCAGGCTGGCGCATAGCGTGTCTCCGATGCTGGCGCCATGGCGAACCGGGGCAAGCTCTAACAGTGAAAAGGGTATATCCGCCAGGGGAGATTTAGCCGCGGGCACTGCCTGCGATGGGGCGGCGGATGAGGTTGATGTGGATGATGTAGCCATAAATTAAGCGCCTCTTTGCGTGAGTCAGCTCTGTGGCAGCGGCTTTATTTGGCTCCCACGGATGAATGTGGTGGGTGCTAAAGCGATTGTTCTGTCAGTGCTGATGGAGTCTTACCCTAGGATATGGTGACGTATCAATGATAAACAAGCTCAAGGCTTGAGCTTAACACTGAGTTAAAATTGGAACCGAACATCTTAGTTTTGCAAACAGGGGTGAAAGCCTTATCCCAAGCCAATGTATGAAAAGTCGGCACAGAAAGTTCAGATTGTTTGGTGATGAGCTGTAACCTAAAGGTATAAAAAAACTGCCGCAAGCGGGGCTTGTCGGCAGTTTTTATCGCTCACATATGGTTATGTGAGTGAAGGATTATTGCTCGGCTTTCACATCACGTAGTGAGGCCGCCGCGTTATCATCAATACTGTTATGGGCGTGATGACTTTCGGTCAAACGGCGCATCAGCGGTAATACGGCTAAGGCGATAAAAGTACAAACCACGGCCGCAATACCTAATTTATTGAATAGATTGGTATAGACTGGCAGAGTTTGCAGCGGGTCGACTAAGTCCTGTGGCACGCTGGCAAAGTTAGCCACAACGCCGCCCAAGTACTGAGAAATACCCGATGCCACGAAATAGGCACCCATCATAAAGCCGCCCATGCGAGCTGGTACGTAGCGGGCGATCATGGCTAAACCAAGACCACTCACCAGCAGTTCACCGAGTGAGTAAGAGGCATAACCCCAAATCATCACCCAAGAAGAGGTTTTACCCTCAACGGCAAATTGGCCAGCAAAACCATAGATAAAGAAGCCAATCGCGACAACCGCAAAACCTAAGGCGAACTTAGCGGCAATCGAAAAGTCTTTATTGTTGCGACCTGCCCATGAATAACTCCAAGCCAACACAGGGCTTAACACCATGATCCAGATTGGGTTCAATGCTTGGAACTGTGCCGGAGACCAAGTCCACAAATGGGTACCAAAGACTTGGAAATCCCAATCGACGTTACGCAGCGCAAACAGGGCCAGTGAGGTCGACATTTGTTGATAGAAGATAAAGAAGAATACCGTCTGCACTGTGAGGATTAGCGCCGCGATAAGGCCGGCCCGCTCACTTGGCTCACTGGTACGAATTAAGTGGAAGAAAATCCCTAATACCGCTACACCCGCGGCATACACGAACACTCGAGCAACATCTTCATATTCAAGAATAATGGCAGAAGCAACAACGGAAAGCGCCGCTAATACTAAAACGATAGCCAAGTTCTTCTTATTGACTGGGCGAGTATCAGGCTCTGAGCCATAGTTGGCGAGGCTCTTGTGCATCAGGGCATAGTTACCTAAGCCGACTATTAAGCCCACACAGCACACGGCAAAGGCGGCATGCCAGCCAAATTCGTTACCGTATTGCGCGTTAACATAATCCTTAATCCAAGGTGTTAACAGCATAGAGAAGGTCGAACCTACGTTTACTGCCATGTAGTAGATGGTAAAGGCGCTATCGATTTTAGAATCGTCACCTTCGTAAATCTTACGGACTAAGTTACCCGCATTGGGTTTAAATAGGCCGTTACCGACCACAATCACCCCAAGTGCGGAGAACATAAACCAAGTGTTTTCGGTCGGCACTGTCATCAATGCATAACCTACCGACAAAATCCCCGCACCGAGCAGCATAGTGCGTTTGGTGCCGAGAATTTTATCCCCAACCCAACCACCGATGGCCGGCGACACGTAAATCAGCGCCGCACAGGCACTCCAAACTAAGTTTGCTCGGGAGTCATCAAAGCCAAGACGCTGCACCATAAAGTACACGATCAGCGCCTGCATGCCGTAATAACCAAAACGTTCCCATAATTCGATAAGTGACACAGTCATAAACGAATGTGTCTTGCTTACCTGATTGGTACCAAGAGTCATAAAGCTTGCTTCCGTTATTGTTGTTTTGTGTTAGAGGCCAAGAGTATAAGGCGATAGTCTGTGCAAACCAATGCCACAACGCTACAGAATAGACTTTGTTACAAATGAAATGGGCATTTTTAATCTGGAATTAATTTTTGTAAAAAAATAGTGCTCAACTCGCGGCGCTTATTGTGAGTTGAGTCATGTCAGAGCATGTCGTTTCACGATAAATATCAAACTCTCAGCTAACCGAAATAATTCCACGATTTGCCGAAAAGGAGTCAGTTAAAAGTTTTACTTGCGCTTAACAATTCATTATCTTAAAGGCTGGTAATCTCGTGACTGAGTGCTATTTTTTAAACTGAGAAGCAAAAATAAAAATGAACTAGATCAAAATAATTAGGCTCTTGACCTTCTATCTTTTGGAGTTTACTCGATGAAGCATTTGTCCATCAGTACTAAGTTGTTGTGGATCACTTCCGCCTTATTCCTCTCAATTGTCGCCATTCTTTCCATCAGCCTCTGGTGGACCCTTTCGGACCAAAACACCGAGCTGTCTAATCAGGTTCAAGAGACACTACAAACGGAAACCCGTGACAAACTCGAAGCCCGTGCGGGCGAATATGGCGAGATGGTGGCTGGCTTTATCAATGAAGCCTATCGGATCCCGTTTTCCTTTTCCGGCATGTTGGAGAGCACGGCGGAAGATCTGCCATTAAAGCGTGACCGCTTAGAGCTTGCCGTGGCGGCGGTATTAAAGAAAAACAACCAGATATCCTCCATGTATGCGCAGTTTGAGCCCAATGGTTACGACGGGCTCGACAGTGAATTTTTAAATGTTGAGGTTAGCCACAGCGTCGCATCATCGGGGGCATTGGAGGTGTATTACACTCGCAACGATGATGGTACGGTCGAACATCATCAAGTGGATGACTCAGCTGAAAAATATGTCTCGACCTTAAACGAGTTTGGGATCCGTGAAGCCGAATGGTATCTCTGTGCCAAGGAAACCCTAAAACCTTGTTTAATGGAACCTTATCTCTATGAAATCAGCCCTGGTAATACAGCTTTGATGACATCCTTAACCGTCCCAGTGGTGAAACATAAACAGTTCATCGGGGTGGTGGGCGTCGACGTGAACTTGCCCGTGTTTCAAGCGCTGATTGATAAGCTCTCCAAGAGCCTCTATGGCGGTCAAGCTAAAGTGACCCTACTCAGTACCCGTGGTTTAGTGGTCGCCGCGAGCCATTACAGCAAAAAAGCGCGTCCGCTGAGCGAATCTATCGACCCTAAACTTGCGTCACAGATAGTCGCGTTACATAAAAATGGCGGTTACATGGCGAGCGATGATGAGATTATCGTGGCCTATCCGATAAAAATCCCACTGGCGAAAGCGGAATGGTCACTGGCCATCCAAGTCCCTAAGGCCCAAGCCTTTAAGAGTTCCATTGAGTTGAATGACAAAATGGATGAAATGGCCACATCCCTTGGCAGCATCTTGTTGATGGTCGGTTTAGCCGTGTCTATTCTTGCCGTGGTTACCATCAGCATAGTGATCCGCAGCATTATTGCGCCGCTGAGGATGATCCAAGGCCGTGTTGAACACTTGGCCAGTGCCGATGGTGATTTAACCCAATCCATTGTGGTCGATGCCCATGCAGAACTGATTGCACTGGGTAAAGGCTTTAACTCCTTTATCCATAAGTTAAAAGACTTGATCAGCGAGTTAAAAACGCTCGCGGGACGCACCCAGGAGGAAAGTCTCTCCTCGGCGCAAATTGCGGAGTTGACCCGCGATAGTGTCCATCGCCAGTATGGCGAAATCGAGAGCGTGGTAACCGCGGTCAATGAGATGAGTGCCACGGCGCTTGAAGTGGCCAAAGCCTCTGAACAAACGGCTGCGGAAACTGAAGCCATGTCCCGTAATGTACGTCTCAGCGAAGAGAGCCTGACTAAGGCCATGGAATACGTAACCACAATGTCGCAGGAGTCGATGCAGGCGAAAGTGGCCGTGAGCAAAGTGGCTGAAAGTAGCACTAATATCAGCCGTATTCTCGAGGTGATTAGTTCAATTGCCGCGCAAACCAACTTGCTGGCGTTGAACGCCGCGATTGAGGCGGCGCGGGCCGGCGAACAAGGACGGGGTTTTGCTGTGGTGGCCGATGAGGTGAGGGCGCTTGCCTCTAAAACCCAAAGTTCGACCGATGATATCAGCGTATTAATCGATGCCCTGCAGCAAGAAGTAAATAGTGCCTCTGGCATTATTGATAAAGGTGCTGAGCGTGCGGAAATGGCCGTGTCGCAAACCGAGCAAGCGCTCACCTCGCTTAATTCTATGGTCAGTCAGATAGAGGAAATCTCTTCTCAGGTGACGCATATTGCCGCTGCAGCGGAGGAACAAAGCGCGGTAACTGAAGAAGTTAATCGTAATATCACCGGCATTTCCGATTCGGCCTCGGAGCTGGCGCGCCTTGCGGGTGAAGCGCAGCAAAGCAGTGTGGTCCTCGCCGAACTGGTGAAACAGCAGCATCAACAATTAGGTAAGTTAAAGACCTAAATCGAGGGGCCTTGCACAGCGTGCGCAAGGAAAAGGTATCAAGGCGCTTAAGTGGATTTCACTCAGCGCCTTTATTTTTAATCTTATTCTAGCAATAGCCTAAAGAGACAAATCGAAATCGCGTTTGAGTTGGTTATCGGAAATGAAGCGTGTGGGGATGAATGAGTATCGACAGATAACAGACACAAAAAAGCCCATTATTAAATGGGCTTTTTTGTTGAATTGGGTGGTGGCCCCTCACGGACTTGAACCGTGGACCTAACGATTATGAGTCGTGTGCTCTAACCAACTGAGCTAAGGGGCCGACTAAAGGCAATCGTCATTACCTAAAGCGAGTGGCAGTATACTAAGCTTGTTTGCGCTTGTCACCCGTGTTTTTTGATGAAATTCACCGAATTGATTCAAGTGGTTATCTGTTAATCAACTGTGGTTTTTGCTTGTGGATTTCATATCGTCTGAATGGAGAAGTGATTTTTAACCATTTGATTTTGAAAGAGAGCTTAACGATAGAAATTCAGCGGGAATTTTAGGGATGTTAATGGGGGCAATAAAAAGCCCCGCGAGGCGGGGCTTAGCATCGAGTCTTCGGTTGACTATTCGTCTAAGAATGACTTTAAGATTTCCGAGCGTGAAGGGTGGCGCAGTTTACGCAGGGCTTTCGCCTCGATTTGACGGATACGCTCACGGGTTACGTCAAATTGTTTACCCACTTCTTCCAACGTGTGGTCGGTATTCATGTCGATACCAAAACGCATACGCAGTACTTTCGCTTCACGGGCCGTTAAGCCTGCTAATACCTCATGGGTGGCGCTCTTCAGGCTTTCGCTGGTGGCGCTGTCCAGTGGCAATTCGAGGGTAGTATCCTCGATAAAATCACCTAAATGCGAATCTTCATCGTCACCGATTGGGGTTTCCATGGAGATAGGCTCTTTAGCGATTTTCAGTACCTTACGGATCTTATCTTCCGGCATCATCATACGCTCTGCCAGTTCTTCAGGTGAGGGTTCACGACCCATTTCCTGCAGCATTTGGCGAGAGATACGGTTCAGCTTGTTGATGGTTTCGATCATATGTACTGGAATACGGATCGTACGGGCTTGGTCCGCGATTGAGCGGGTGATTGCCTGACGGATCCACCAAGTCGCATAGGTCGAGAACTTGTAACCACGACGGTATTCGAACTTATCAACGGCCTTCATCAGACCGATGTTACCTTCTTGGATAAGATCCAAGAATTGCAGACCACGGTTGGTGTATTTCTTCGCGATAGAAATTACCAGACGTAAGTTTGCCTCAACCATTTCTTTCTTCGCACGGCGAGCCTTGGCTTCACCGATTGACATACGACGGTTGATATCTTTAATGGCGGCAATCACTAAGCCGGTTTCTTCTTCGATGGCGGCCAGCTTGCTACGGCAACGCTGTACGTCTTCTTCAACCATCCTTAAGCCTTCGGCATAAGGCTTGGTTGAGTTCTTTTCTGCATCGAACCAATCTAGATTGGTTTCGTTACCGGTGAAGAATTTAACGAAGTTCTTCTTCGGCATTTTGGCCTGTTCAACGCAGAGCTTCATCAGTAGACGCTCTTGAACGCGCACGCGGTCCATCATAGAGCGCATGCTTTTCACTAAGCGGTCGAATTGCTTAGGTACGAGGCGGAACTCTTTGAAAATCTCGCCGATTTCAAACAGTGCTTGAATCGATTCTGGGTGCTCACGACCTTTGGCATCGATGATTTTAAGCGCGTTTTCGTAGGCGGTTCTTAATTGGCTAAAGCGTTCACGTGCTTCTTCAGGATCGGGCCCCTTGTTGCCATCGTCATCACCGTCGCCATCACCGTCTTCGTCTTCGTCGTCTTCATCGTCATCTTCATCATCGAGATCTTCTTCCGATAATTCAGAACCGATATGAGTCGCTGTTGGACCTAAGTCTTCTTCGTCCGGGTTAACAAATCCAGAGATAATATCAGACAGGCGCAGTTCGTCGGCTTCGTACTGGTCGTACTGTTCAAGGATCATGGCGATCGCTTGTGGGTATTCGGCGACAGAGCTTTGAACTGTGTTGATGCCTTCTTCGATGCGTTTGGCGATAACGATTTCGCCTTCACGGGTCAGCAGTTCAACGGTACCCATTTCGCGCATGTACATACGCACTGGGTCTGTGGTGCGGCCTAGCTCACTTTCTACTGTGGCAAGGGCGGCTGCGGCTTCTTCCGCTGCATCTTCGTCTGTGTTGTCTTCCGACATCATCATGTCATCGGCATCTGGTGCTTCTTCGAACACCCGAATACCCATGTCATTTATCATCTGGATAATATCTTCGATCTGGTCAGAATCGACCATGTCTGCAGGTAAGTGATCGTTCACTTCTGCATAGGTTAAGTAACCTTGCTCTTTACCTTTGGCAAGCAACAGCTTGAGTTGCGACTGCGGAGTATGATCCATAGATATCATCCAAGTTGGGAAACTGTTACAACGACGGACAGTTAGCTTGTGCTAAGTGCCGCGCAAATCGTCAATTATAGCCATGTGCACTTACCTGTGCTAGTCACTGGGATACTGATTGAGGACATTTTTGCCTCAGTTTAGTCCTTTCATGACTGAGATCAGCTTCTGCAGCTGGATCTTCTCTTCCTTAGTATGGGTCTGTTTTAGACTCAATTCCTGATATCGTTGTTCAATATATTGATTGTTCAACCAAACCAGGGTCTGTTTAAACTTTTCGAGCAGGTTTTCATCCGCCACTTGATGGTCCCATTGGGCTAATTTATGCAGCGTCCCGCTGTGGGGGCTGTCTCTGAATTGCTCAAGTAGTTGTGCGCTGTTTAACCTATGCTCTCGTGTTAATTCCAACAGCAATGGCAGCAAGTCAATGCCTGGCATTTGCAGATGGTTTAATGCCGGTTGTGGGGATAATCCCACTCCCAGCTCTGGATGCTGTACTAGCAAGGCGATGGCAAGTCGCAATGGTGTACCGCGTCCTTTGAGTCCTTTTCTTTCTATCGAATGAGTTGCAAATTTAATTTGAAGCTTTTGTGTAAGTTCTTCAACTGACTGCATTTGCACTTCTTTCATTAACCCATGTAGCAATATATTTTGTAACAATGGGTCTTTTACTGTTTCGATCATTGCTTTTGCTTTTTCAGCAATTAGTTTTTTGTCATTGGCATATTTTTGCGCCAATGTATCAAATAAAAATGTTTCAAGCGGTTGAGCATTATCAATTAACAGCTCGAACTGATCCTTACCTTTTTGCCGTATTAAAGAGTCTGGGTCTTCACCTTGAGGCATAAACGCGAATTTTACGGTATTACCTGGTTTTAACATTGGTAAGCCAGTTTCTAAGGCTCTCCAGGCTGCTTCACGGCCGGCTCTATCGCCGTCATAACAACAAATCACTTCCTTGGCACTACGTAGCAACAACTGGAATTGTTCAGCCGTCGTCGAGGTGCCTAGTGAGGCAACCGCGTAATCCACGCCATATTGGGCGAGGGCGACCACGTCCATATAGCCTTCGACAATCAGTACCTTATCGGGATCGCGATGACGTTGTTTTAGCTCGTATAGGCCGTAGAGTTCATTGCCCTTATGAAATATGGGCGTTTCTGGCGAATTCAAGTACTTGGGGGTGCCATCTCCCAATACTCTGCCACCAAATCCAATCACACGACCACGGCGGTCGCGAATAGGGAACATCAGGCGGTCACGGAATCTGTCGTATCTTTTACCGCTGTCATTGCTGATCAGCATGCCTGCGGTCAGGAGTTTATCCTGTGCATCTTGACTGTGTCGGTAGCGGCTTAATAAGCCATCCCAACCGTCGGGCGCAAAACCAATCCCAAAATGCTCAACAATATCATCGGATAATCCGCGATAGGCGAGGTAGTCGATGACTTTTTGTTTATCTTGGTGTTGTCTTAATTGAGTTTGAAAAAAGCGACTCGCTTCTTCCATTAATTGGTATAGATCACGGCTTAGGCCATCGTCTTGGCGTTTACCCGTGCCTTGTTCCCTTGGGACTTCTAAACCCAGTTGTCCGGCAAGATCTTCGATGGCATCGACAAAGTCGAGTCTGTCGTACTCCATCACAAAATCGATGGCGTTGCCGTGGGCACCGCAGCCAAAACAATGATAAAACTGTTTATCGCGGCTAACGGTAAACGAAGGTGATTTTTCGCTATGAAAAGGACAACAGGCCGAGTAGTTTTTACCCGCCTTTTTCAAGGGCACCTTGCGGTCGATAAGCTCGACAATGTCGGTGCGAGCGATTAGCTCATTGATAAAATCACGAGGTATTGCCATTGAGTGCTTAAAATCTCGCCTTGCGCGAATTTAAACAAACAAGCCGCGCATAGGCACGGCTTGTTCATACATTGAAACGCTAATTATTGCAATTTTGCACGGATCATAGCGCCGATAGCGCCCATGTCTGCACGTCCTTGAACTTTAGGTTTTAATGCTCCCATTACTTTGCCCATATCCGCCATGGAGGATGCGCCTATTTCAGCAATAGCGGCATCGATGAACGCGGCAATTTCCGCCTCAGAGAGGGGAGTTGGCAGGAAAGTTTCAATAACTTGAATCTCTTCTGCTTCTGCTGCGGCCAATTCGCTACGACCCGCTGCTTCATATTGAGCAATCGAATCGCGACGTTGTTTCACCATTTTGGTTAAGACAGCTATAACCTGCTCATCATTCAGAGTTTCGCGGGTATCCACTTCAATCTGTTTGATGGCTGCAAGTGCCATACGAATAGTGCTCAATCTCGCCTTCTCTTTGGCGATCATGGCCTGCTTCATATGGTCTTTTAGCTGATCAATTAGGCTCATAAGAGATTAGTATAAACGTACGCGACGTGCGTTTTCGCGAGAAAGCTTTTTAGCTAAACGTTTAACTGCAGCTGCTTTAGCGCGCTTACGTGCAGTAGTTGGCTTCTCGTAGAATTCACGAGCACGCACGTCAGCTAAAATACCAGCTTTTTCACAAGAGCGCTTGAAACGACGCAGAGCTACGTCGAATGGTTCGTTTTCACGTACTTTAATAATTGGCATACGCCATCACCCCTTAGGTGTAGGTTGTGTGGTTCAATTGCTTGAACCAAGTGTATTTAAAATGGTGCGGAATTTTATACCGAGACAACTAGGCTTGTAAAGCCCTAATCCTTTGTGGCGGGTTTGGCTAGGGGAATATGATGATCGGCGACTGGAGTAATTGTCATCATACAGGTAGAATTAGCGCCCTTTGGTAATTTGGATATGAGGCACCATGCGGGTTCTAGGTATTGAGACATCTTGTGACGAGACAGGTATTGCCGTCTATGACGATAAGCTGGGGTTACTTTCCCATGCTTTATATAGTCAGGTTAAGTTGCATGCGGATTATGGTGGGGTTGTGCCTGAACTGGCTTCCCGCGACCATGTGCGCAAAATTGTCCCGCTGATCCGCCAAGCGTTGAAAAACGCCAATACCGAAATTGCCGATTTAGATGGTATTGCCTACACCAAAGGCCCAGGCCTTATCGGTGCTTTATTAGTGGGCGCTTGTGTTGGCCGCTCACTTGCCTTTGCTTGGAACAAACCCGCCATCGGTGTGCATCATATGGAAGGGCATTTGTTGGCGCCAATGCTGGAAGACGATGCGCCTGAGTTTCCTTTTGTTGCACTGTTAGTGTCTGGCGGCCACTCTATGTTAGTAAAGGTTGATGGTATCGGCCTTTATGAAGTCTTAGGTGAGTCGGTGGATGACGCCGCTGGTGAAGCCTTCGATAAAACCGCTAAGTTGATGGGGCTGGATTATCCCGGCGGTCCACGGCTTGCAAAACTTGCCGCCAAAGGTGAGCCAGCAGGTTATCAATTTCCGCGCCCAATGACCGACAGACCCGGTCTCGATTTTAGCTTCTCAGGCCTGAAAACCTTCACCGCCAATACCATTGCCGCCGAGCCCGATGATGAGCAAACTCGCGCGAACATCGCCCGCGCCTTTGAAGAAGCGGTCGTTGATACGCTCGCGATTAAATGTCGCCGCGCGTTAAAACAAACTGGCTATAACCGTTTAGTGATCGCGGGTGGCGTGAGTGCCAACACGCGCCTACGGGAAACCTTGGCCGAGATGATGACCTCTATCGGTGGCCGAGTTTATTATCCACGTGGTGAGTTTTGTACTGACAATGGCGCCATGATTGCCTTTGCAGGCCTGCAGCGTTTAAAGGCGGGGCAACAGGAAGACTTAGCGGTCAAAGGTCAGCCGAGATGGCCGCTCGATACCTTACCGCCTGTTGCATAAGTTATCGCGAGCCAAATAAGCAAAATAAAAAACAGCGCATGATGCGCTGTTTTTTATTGTTCTCTTGGATTGGTCACTCGAATATTGCTCTCTCGAATGAGTCCAAGCCATTTATCGGCGTGAGTAGTGTTTTGCGTAGCTATGGGCTTACGTGACTAAGGTGTTGCTTGCCTAAGGTGCTTTAGGACGCTTTTTACGTGACACCTTAGACTCTTCACCTTTCAGCAGTCGCTGAATATTTTCTTTATGGCGGATGATAATCAGCGTTGAGAGCATAGCGACGGGAATCGTAAATCTATCATCTAGCCACCAAGTATAAAGTGGCGCCAGTAGGGCTGTGATAATTGCGGCGAGGGAAGAGTAGCGGCTGATCAGGACTAAGACGACCCAAGAAGCCATTAAGCAGATGGCCAAGTCATCGCCAATCGGCGCCATGGCACCAAAAGCTGTCGCCACGCCTTTACCACCTTTAAAACCAAAAAATATCGGATAGATATGCCCAAGACAGGCGGCGATGGCGATCAGGCCGAGGGATATGGCGTCAATTCCCATTAAATAGGCAAGATAAGTGGGTAAGGCGCCCTTAAGCATATCGAAAAATAACACCATGGCAGCCGAGCTTGCGCCGCCAATGCGCAGCACGTTGGTGGCTCCGGGGTTACCTGAGCCTTGCAATCTTGGGTCGGGTAGGCCTCTCATCCTACACACTAGCACAGCACTTGAGACAGAACCGGCTAAATAGGCGGCCACAATCATCAAAAGTGTCAGTGTTAATTGACTCACATTGGTTTCCTTACACGTCTTAAGGTATTATCGCGCCACAATTAAACAGCCTCTTGGCAAGCATTCAGTCATAAGCGATAGCGATAACGCGACTTATCAAGTTGCGATAGTTTCTGAACGAACAAATCCATTTGGGCGTTATCCTACTTCGGATTGGTCCGAGTAGAAAGTAAATTAGTCGTTCCATCGAACGGCGGATTATACAGACTCTATCGCGTTTAGCTTATCAGACCTCATTGGCATGAGTTAGTAGGAATTAGTATGGATAAAGTGCTTATTCGACAATTACGTATTGATACTGTGATTGGCGTCTATGAATGGGAAAAGAAAATCCAGCAGAGCCTGTTTTTGGATCTCGACATGGCTTGGGACAATAAGGCCGCGGCGGCAACTGACGACTATCAATACGCACTCTGCTATGAAACGGTGTCAAACCGCCTGACTCAGCTCGTCACCGAAAAGCCCATCGAGTTAATCGAAACAGTGGCCGAACGAGTGGCCGAATGTGTGCTCAACGAGTTTAAGGTCAATTGGGTGAAAGTCGTGGTGATGAAACCCGGCGCCGTGCCTTCGGCCTCTGCCGTTGGGGTTGAGATTGAACGCTCACGCTAGTCGTTACTCTAGATTCGGGTTTTAGCTTAGTTAGGCGGACGTTTCGGACATTGGTATGGCACGTATATACATTAGTTTAGGCAGTAATATAGAACCTTCTCGCTATCTGAAAGCGGGCTTGCAGTCATTACGAGAGCACTTTGGTCCACTGCAGCTTTCCTCTATGTATGAGAGTGAAGCCGTAGGGTTTGATGGCACTAACTTTTTAAATATGGTGGCCTGTGCACAAACGAGCCTGAATATTGCTGAGGTAGTTGCGCAGTTTAAGCAAATCGAGCAAAATCACGGCCGGTTGGTGGGGGCCAAAAAGTTTAGTCCAAGAACCTTAGATATTGACCTATTGCTTTACGATGATGTCGTTTGTCTGACCCCTGTGGTACTGCCCCGCGCTGAAATTGTCACTAATGCTTTTGTGCTTTGGCCTTTAGCGGAAATCGCCCCCAATTTGGTTCACCCATTGCAGCAGAAAACCTATGCCGTAATGTGGGATGAATATGATAAAGCGTCGCAAAAGCTGTGGCCGGTAGCCTTTGAATGGCCTCATGGGCTCACTTTTTAATTGATTGATAGGATTGTCATGGATACGTTTCAGGTAGTTATTTTAGCGTTAATTCAAGGATTAACAGAGTTCCTCCCCATTTCTAGTTCGGCGCACCTTATCCTACCCGCACAGCTTTTAGGCTGGGAAGACCAAGGCTTATCCTTCGACGTTGCCGTGAACACGGGCTCATTATTCGCCGTGGTGATTTATTTTCGCAATGAACTCTGGGCCATGTTCAAGGCCTGGATTGCCAGCATGGTGAAAGGTCAGCATTCCGATGACAGTAAGTTAGCCTGGTGGATCATTCTTGCCACTTTACCCGCAGTGTTTTTTGGCTTTATGGCCAAAGACTTTATCGAAACCCATCTGCGCAGCGCTGGTGTGATCGCCGTGACGACTGTGGTCTTTGGTTTGCTGCTCTGGTGGGCGGATAAGATGTCACGCCGTGACTTAACGGTTTATCAAACGGGTTGGCGCAAGGCGTTATTAATTGGTTTTGCTCAGGCGCTGGCATTAATCCCTGGTACTTCACGCTCGGGCGCGACGATGACGGCCGCGCTGATGTTAGGCCTTAGCCGCGATGCCGCAGCGCGTTTCTCGTTTTTGATGTCTGTGCCTGTCAGTTTGGGCGCGGCTATTCTAGTGGGTAAAGATTTGGCTGAAAGCCCGCTTCCCATTGATTATCAAGCACTGACACTTGGCACTGTGATTTCATTTGTAGCCGCTTATCTGTGTATTCACTATTTCTTAAAAATCATCAGCCGTATGGGTATGACGCCATTTGTGATTTACCGCCTCATCCTCGGTGCTGTGTTATGTGGATTTATCTTCCTATAATACAAAGGCGTCATGGCTAAAAATCGGGTCTAGTACCCGATTTTTGTGTTTTTAGGCGCGGATTTTCGTTAACGGAGTAAGTTATGGGCCTTCAATTTCAATGTCCTACCTGTGGTTCGGCACTGATGCAGCATCAGGCATCCCAAGGTTTTTACTGTGCGAACAAGCACCATTTTGATAAAAGCGAAGCGGGTTATTGGATTTTTACTAAACCAGCACGGCAAAAGCCAACTGGCGACTCTCGTCAGCAAGTGCGGGCAAAGCGCTTCTTGCTTGAGTCGGGGATTTTTTCACCTTTAGTTGAAAAAATGGCGGCGATCATCGCCCCTCATCTGAAAGCGGATGATTGCCTATTGGACTATGAGTGCGCTGACGGCTTCTATTTGCGAGCTTTAGCTTCTGTACTACCTAAACTCACAAACGAGCTAAACGTCCAGTACAGTGGCGTAGCGGACGCAGAAAATACTATTTTTGCTGCGGCCAAAGCGCAAACCCCTGCCGCGCTGTGCTTAAGCACCTCAAAAGTGCTGCCTTTTGCCGACAATTGCATTGACCTTATTACAGTGGTCGATAAGCCGTTGAAGGGGAAGGAATGCGTTCGAGTCCTTAAAGATCAGGGCTTGATGTTACAGGTGATCCCGGGGGCGCGGCATTTGTGGCAAATCAGGGAGTGTATTTATCCGGAACTGACTGAAAAAACGCCCCAAATTAACTTACCTTCGGGGTTAATTGTCAAAGAACAGCAGCAATTGCAATTTAGTTTGTCCGTTACGGGTGAACAAGCGCTGGTCTTGCTGGATATGACACCCTATGCATGGCGAGCCTCTGAACAAGTTAAACACCTTATTCGGACGAAAGCCTTCGATACGCTGGAAATTGATTTTGTTTTGGTCTTAGCGCAAAAGTCTTTAATTGAGTCCTAATAGGCCAAAACACCTAATTGAATAGGATGTTTTTTAATCTATTCATTGGCTTAGGGAATGCGTTTCTGGGTGCTTGAAGAGGGCGAATTGCGCAAGTCTATGATACTAATCGAGCTTTTTATGTTGTTTTAATGTAAATGCGAAACGGCGTCCCTTAAACTTCATCTTTATTACACTTTTGTCTCTCACAATTATTACCAGTTTATTGCCTTTGTTTCCCTAACAGCCTCAGTTTGTCGCGTTGCAGTTTCTTTAAAATGCCGACGATAACACTGGGGCAAAAATAAAGTTTTAAGCAAAAAGATTCGTGGAGATTAAGAAAACTTAAAATCTCAGTTTATGGATGAGATTAAAAATCAAATCCACTTAAAACAAATGAGCGATGAACTTCGGTTTTGAACTGGCATTGCCGTTAAGCCGAATGAGTTTTAAAGAGATGATGAGTGTAAAGGGCTAAAGAGCCGAGAAAGTTTAGGCTTAAATTGGAGATGACTTTTAAAGATAAGATGGGTGCTTGGATTAACTGAGGCCATAAAAAAAGGCTTGGATGGATGTGCTATTCGCTTTCATCTCTCTCAAGCCTTTTATGCTAACCTGCTGAATTACAGGTTAATTACTTATCATTACTTCTTGTAACGAGAAGCAACGTTGTCTAGACGGTCGTTAGCGCGCTTAGCTTCTGCTTGTGCGTCCATAGCTGCTGCTTTAGCATCTTTAACGTCTGCAGACAGTTTGCTTTGCTCTGATTTCAGAGAGCTAACATCAGCTGACAATTGATCAACTTTGTTGCCCAGAGTTGCAACGCTTTCTTCCAGAGCAGTAGTGTTTGCACAACCACCTAGTAGGGCAGTCATTGCTAAACCAGCAATCATCAGTACTTTTTTGTTCATTGTAAAAAATCCCTTAAAATAGGTTGGATTTGAATGTTTCGTCACTTTGGAATCGAAACTGCCTAATTATGACATAGCTATTTTAATTTGCTACGAATATTAATGCGTTTAACCACTATAGACATATAAATTTTTTTTAAAAGCGTTTTTTCGCGGTTATATCGGCCTTTTTCATCGAAAAATGGCACTGTATTTACCAGAAAGTGTGGTCGCATTTACAAAAACATTACAATTTTATGGCGTTTGTTTGGCTTGGTATTGCTGCCAGTTGAGTTTCACTTGCTCAACAACCTCTATCCGCTTCGAATTGAGCGCCTGTTTTATCTGTGCACCTTGAAACCCTGCCGCAATAATAGCCTTCACATCGACCGTATTAGCGGCTAAAAAACAAGCAGAAAGATAATCGCCTTGTGGATAGGCGTGATGCTCGAATCCGGTTCGGCCACGCATATCGGCTATGCAGGCTAATAGAAGTTGCTTCAGCCGTTCTGGTTTACGCCAAAAATCGGCATTATCGAAGAGTTTGATGATGGTTTCGCTTCTTAACTCAAAAGCTTGGTGCACATTCTGATGTTGATCGCTCACCAAGAGCGCTAGATCGCGATACTCGTTGGGGATCCGCAAGCGTTCACACAGACTTTTAATGACGGGTAAGCCTTTTTGTCCATGACCATGGTGTTTAGGCCAATGCTCTTTAGGGCTTAATGCTTTACCCAAGTCATGCACTAGGGCAGCAAAGCGCACGGCTTTTTCCTCTGTCAGAGCGGTCGCTTGAGCTAACACCAACATAGTGTGCAAACCTGTGTCTATCTCTGGGTGCCATTTTTCCGGTTGTGGCACACCAAAAAGCGCCTCAATCTCAGGGAAAAGAATATTCAAGGCGCCACATTGGCGTAGCACCTCGAAAAAGACTTCTGGGTGAGGGCTGCCAAGACTCTTATCGACTTCTTGCCAGACGCGCTCTGGGGTAAGGGCGGTTAACTCCTCGGCTTGGCTCATGTGCTGCATTAACGCCATGGTTTCAGCGGCAATCTCGAAACCTAAGTCATGAAAACGTGCGGCAAAGCGGGCAACCCTTAATACTCGCAGCGGATCTTCGGCAAAGGCGGCCGACACATGTCGCAGCTTACGCGCGTTGATATCGGCGATGCCATGGTAAGGATCGTACAAGTTACCCGCCTCATCTTGGGCGATGGCATTAATGGTTAAATCGCGTCTCAGCAGGTCTTGCTCTAGGGTGACATCCGGACTGGCGTAACAGCTGAAACCGCCATAGCCGAGGCCGACTTTGCGCTCTGTGCGTGCTAATGCATATTCTTGTTGGGTTTTAGGGTGCAAAAAGACTGGGAAGTCTTTACCTACCTGGCGATAACCTAACTGCTGCATTTGCTCCGGAGTCGCGCCGACAACCATAAAATCTTTATCTTTTATAGGGAGATTGAGCAGGCTGTCTCGTACAGCTCCGCCCACTAAATAAATTTTCACAGGAATATTTTAGCTAGTGTGTCATAAAGCTAGCTTAACATGATGAGGTGATGGCGAGGCGAATTTGGATGCAGATATTTATTGGGATGTCACATCCATGTTGCGGATGTTTTGACAATATCATTGGGACGTTTTAACGTGGGGCGTTATTTTTAGCTTAGGATGATTGGTGGTATGTACAAGGCCTTTTATGGACTCAGTGATAACCCTTTTTCGATTGCACCCAATCCCCATTATTTATTTTTGAGTGACAGGCACAGAGAGGCCTTAGCCCATTTGACCTATGGATTGGGTGAAACTGGAGGCTTTGTGTTGTTGACGGGGGAGGTCGGCACGGGGAAGACGACAGTATCTCGTTGTTTACTTGGGCAATTGCCTGATAATACCGACACTGCATTTATTTTAAATCCTTCGCTGACGGAGCTGGAGTTACTCGCCACGCTCTGTGATGAATTGAAGATTAGCTATGGTGAAAACCCAACCCTTAAACAACTCACTGACCATCTGAGTCGTTTTTTACTGGCTAATCATGAGAAAGGCCGCAATACCGTACTCATCATCGATGAGGCGCAGCATCTGCGTGCCGAAGTATTAGAGCAATTAAGGCTGCTCACCAATCTCGAGACCGACACCAAAAAACTGCTGCAGGTGATCTTAATTGGTCAGCCAGAGCTGCAATTGCTGCTTAAACGTCAAGAGCTTAGACAGTTAGCCCAGCGTATTACCGCCCGTTATCATCTATTGCCTCTTAATGAAGATGAAATCGCGCTCTATGTGTTGCACCGTTTACAGGTGGCAGGTCGTTTCGAACCGCTTTTTACTCGCAAAGCCATTAAAGTGCTGCACAAATACAGTGGTGGCATTCCGCGGTTAATTAACTTGCTGTGCGAACGTGCCTTGATGGCGGGTTACGCACAATCTAAGGTGCCAATCGATCACCATATGGTGAGACAAGCCGCGGCTGAGGTATTAGGCGAAGAAGAACCACAGCAAAATAAACTCTTGTGGCCAAGCGCTATTGCGGCGGCATTGGTTGTGGCTTTCGGCGTGTCTTATTGGTTATTTACCGAAAGTCCAGCGGTTGCCAATGTGGTCAATTCGCCTGTGACACAAGCGAGCCAAACGACACCCGCAGTGACTCAAGTTGCGACTCAAGCTAATAGTATTCAGCCGGAGCAAACACTGGCTGCAACCCAGAGTGCGCCAGTGGCTAGCGAGCCGCAAACGCTTGCAGCGGCGGATCCGAGTGTGCGGGTGTTGCAGGAGGCCATCAAACAAAGCCGCAGTATCGATACCGCCTTTGCAGGCCTCTTTAATGTGTGGGGTAAAGTCCCCTTTAAAGGCTTAACCGCGTGCCAGTCAGCGCTGGAGCAGGGGCTTTCCTGCTATCAACAGCAGGGCAATTGGATGTCGCTCACACGGCTCAATTATCCCGCGGTTGTGTATTTAGTGGATGACAACCAACAAGATTTTTATGGCGCTGTGATTGCTGTCGATGCTGATCAGCTATTGATGCAGTTAGGCGAGCAGCAGCTTTGGGTCGATAGAGCCTGGTTCAATCAACATTTTAGCGGCACCTTTGAAATTCTCTGGCAGGCCCCTAACTTGCCTATGCTGGAAATCAGTCAGAAGTCGAGTCCTGGGCAATTACAATGGCTTGAAAACGCCCTTGCCCATGTGGCTAACCGACCTTCGCGCCGAGTGTCTCAATTCGATCTGAAATTAGAGAACGATCTGAAAGCTTTCCAAAGCCAACATGGTTTAAAGGCCGACGGGATTGCAGGTAATCAAACCTTAGTGAGACTGAATTTGTATTTAAGTGATCAGGGACCGCGCCTCACCGACCAGGGAGCGCAGAGTTAATGTCCATTTTACTCGATGCGGTAACCCGTAATAAGCAGCAACAAACTTCACCCTTACCTGATGCGGTATTAACGCCGAGGGCAAGTTATCCTACGGCGCGTAAATCTGCATTCCCCGTGGCAAAATTATCCTTACTCGCCGTCGCGGTGGCGCTGGGTGTGGGGGTGGCGTGGGGCGTGGCGAATTGGCAACAGCAAAATGCGATGTCGATAGTGAATGCGGCGCCTAGCACTATCAATTCAAGCATGGCTGATAGAAAGGCTGAAAACACACCACTGACAGCCTCTACTGTGCAGCCATCTGCCGAAGGTGTTCGCGCCTCTGCTGGTGCAGTTACTCGCGCTGCGTTGCAAACAGGTGTATCAGAGCAAACCTCTGCAGAATCGTCAGGGTTTCGATTAGCGGGCAAAGTGGCACTGCCGAGGGAGCAGGTATTAAATGAGGCGCCTACAAACGTGCAGCCTTATCAGAATCCCAACATGAGTTCGGCTCTATCTACCACAGCATCCGCTTCTACGAGTGCGGATCCGAGCTACGATGACTATCTGGCGACGTCTGCTGCCCTAGATGAAACGACTCGAACGCAGCAACCCTCAGTTGAAGATGTTGCGCCACAGGATACGAGCGAGTCAGAGCCTATTATGTTGGGTGCTAATGCGAATCGTCAGGGCTTAGCGACACTCGAGGCTCTGCGTGAGCAAGTCAATGCCGCTGCGGCAGATGTGGGCTTAGAGACGGCGCAGAGCCGCAAAGAGGATGAGTTAGTCGCGAATTTTCAGGATGCACTCAAGGATGTGGAATATGTGAAGGCGGCTAAGACGCCGGTAACTGAGCCCAAGCTTGATCCTATTCCTAAGGTTGAAAACGATGATATTCCTAAATATGGGCAACTGCCTGCAGGATTACAGCTACAAGTGCCTGAATTTAATATTGTTGCCCACGTTTATTCGACGGATGCGAGTCAGCGTTGGTTGAATGTCGATGGCGCCGAGTTACAGGAAGGCGACCAGATTGGAGGCAAGTTAAAGATTATTGCGATTCGCCCACGGGATGTGGTGCTCGAAATTCAAGGTACGCAGTTTAGGGTGCCTGCTATTTAACTGTGCTGTAGCAAACAAAAAAGGCGCCGAATGGCGCCTTTTTTATCGCTTAAAATCAAAGGTTAAGCAAAGAAATTGTACGCCAGGAATAAGGTCAGGGCGTAACCAATGCTGTAGCACAGGAACAGAGCTGGCACATATTTCAGATAGCTTACGAAAGTCAGTTCTTTTACTTTGCTCATGGCGACGATACCCGCAGCCGAACCAATCACTAACAATGACCCCCCCACGCCCACACTGTAGGTTAACCCTAACCATTCTGGGGTGTTGAGTACTGGCTCTGCTTTAAGCAGCGCAGCCGTCAATGGCACGTTATCGATCAGGGCTGAACCCATACCTGTAACGAAGTTAGAGATGTTTGGATTAAACAGGCTGTAAGCTTCGGTCAGCATATCTAAGGTGCCGATTTCTTTAAGCATACCAACCAGCAGTAAAATCCCTAAGAAGAACAAAAGGGTGTCGTATTCGACTTGGCGAATATATTCGAGGATCTTGATTTCTTCTTTATCACTGCGGGTCGTGTGGCCGATAAGGAACATAATCGACAGACCGGTTAAGAAGGTCAGTACCGGTGGAATACCAAATAGAATGTTCAGCAGCATGGTCATCAGAATCGTGCAGAAGAACACTAAGGCAATCAGCAGATCCACGGTTTGATAGCTGTGCTTAATCGGGGTGGTAGTCACCACGCCTTCAGCCTTTAATGAGAACAACGTCGCCAGTAAAATCACACTCACGGCAGATGGGATAAACAGCATCAACAGTTCGGAGATATGTACGTGGCCGCCTAAGAAGATCATCAAGGTGGTAACGTCGCCGGTGATCAGGGCAACACCGCCAGAGTTCACGGCGAAAATAATCAACACAGCCATTCTGCGGCGCATTTGCTTTTCGAGCTTAAAGGTCGTTAACAAGCCTAAAGACACTAAGGTCGCGGTGACGTTATCACAGAAAGCCGACAGGATAAGCGCGAATAAGGCCACTTGGATCATTAACAAACGCACAGAAACCTTCTGCGGGAACAGCTTCTGCACCATAATTTGGATCATACCTTTGGCGTTTAGATAGGCCACAAAGGTCATTGTCGACATCAAAAACAGCCACAGGGTGGCAATTTCGAGCAAGTTTTCATTGAGTTGATGGGCAACCAATTTCTCATGGTTGGCGTCTCCGGCAGCCATAAACAGTGCTACCCAAGAAATACAGCCAAAGAATAAGGTGGTTTTTGCTTTATTAAGGTGGGTGACTTCTTCGAAAATAATACTGAGCAATGCGAGCACCGCCAGTATGATCAGAAAGGTATATAACATAACTGCAATTCCAACTGCTGTTTTAATGTCGTGGCAAGCCAAAGGCGAGCTATTGAGTGGCATTATCAAGGCTAAATTAAGCTTGCCGTGTTAATGCGTGCGGATCAGAACATAATGGGGTGAATAACGCAACTGTTAGCTGTAACTCGGATTTGCGTCATTTTGTGATATTGGTCTCAGTGAAAACGATTGTTTTTTAGCGTTAAACACTGTTTTATTTTTAATGAGCAGTTAATTATCTTGTTTGCTCGAGATTGGCGGAGGACTGTAAAGTAAGATCTACGATTAAAGTCTAAGCAGTTATTTTGCCGATCCCGCAATTAATTTTTCTTTATGAAGCAAATATTGCGTGAAAATGCAGTGACAGAGGTGAAGGATCGGATTTTGTGCTGTTTAGGGTGCTGAGTGCGGAATTCTTTAGTTGTGTCACAAAAATGACCAGGTCAAAATATTGACTGGACAGAAAGTGAGCTGTATCTTGTGCCACTTTAGTAGTTAAGACACTGGATGTTGTATTTTAAGGATAACGCAAAATGACATTTGTGCTCCGCAGTCTGATGTTATTAGGCTCTTTAGTATGGTTAACATATAGTGGCAAGCAGCTGATCGCATTGGGAATATTACATAATCCTAGCCTGATGGTTGACCATATCACTTTGACCTTACAGGTCCTCGTCGCGGCGGTGGTATTTAAATCAGCTTTAGGCTCTAAACGGTCTGATAGCTATTGATGGGGCCAAGGCTCATCATGCAATAGCCGACGCAACCGCCAAGCAATAAAAAGGGACGCAAATGCGTCCCTTAGTGTCTTAGTATTTAAGCTATCGCTTACATTGCCGCTTTCATACGAGCTAATACGCGGTCCGCCGCTTCTAGCGTGAGGCGCAGTTCTTCTTCACCATGGGCCATCGACAGGAAGCCTGCTTCATAGGCACTCGGTGCTAAGTAAACACCTTCATCTAACATGCCGTGATAGAAAGTGCGGAAGTGTTCGATATTGCACTTAGTCACTTGGTCGAAGCGCGTGATCTGCTCTTGTTCAGTAAAGAAGAAGCCGAACATGCCGCCGACATAGTTGATGGCCATTGGGATGCCGTGTTTGTCGGCCGCCGCTTTAAAGCCTTCGGCGATACGTTTGGTTTTCGCGCTCAGCGCTTCGTATAGACCTTCTTCACACAGGGCTTCCATTTGTGCCAGACCTGCTGACATTGCAATGGGGTTACCTGACAGGGTACCCGCTTGGTACACAGGACCCGTCGGAGCGATAAACTGCATCACTTCTTTACGGCCACCAAATGCACCCACAGGCATGCCGCCGCCAATCACTTTACCCAGTGTGGTTAAGTCTGGAGTAACGCCATAGTGGCCTTGTGCACCGCTTCGAGATACACGGAAACCTGTCATCACTTCGTCGATAATGAGCAGCGCACCGAACTCATCACACATAGTGCGCAGACCTTCGAGGAAGCCTGGGATAGGTGGGATACAGTTCATGTTGCCTGCCACAGGCTCGATGATGATACATGCAATCTCAGTTGGATATTGCTCGAACAACGTACGAACAGAATCGAGATCGTTATACACAGCAGTTAAGGTGTGCTTAGCGAAATCTTCAGGAATACCTGGAGAGCTTGGTTGACCCAAGGTTAAAGCACCAGAACCAGCTTTAACCAATAGGCAGTCAGCGTGGCCATGGTAGCAGCCTTCAAACTTTAAGATCTTGTCACGATTGGTAAAACCGCGCGCTAAGCGAATCGCACTCATGGTGGCTTCAGTGCCTGAGCTCACCATACGCACTTGCTCGATAGAAGGCACCATGGCGATGACTTTCTCGGCCATTTGCACTTCAAGCTCGGTCGGCGCACCAAAAGACAGGCCATTGTGCACCGCAGCTAATACGGCTTCACGGATCTTTGGATGGTTGTGGCCGAGGATCATCGGGCCCCAAGAGCCAACATAGTCGATATAAGCTTTACCATCGGCATCGTAAATATAAGCGCCATCGGCTTTTTCAATAAACAGCGGCGAACCACCTACACCGTTAAATGCACGAACCGGAGAGTTAACACCGCCGGGGATGGTTTTTTTAGCCTGTTCAAATAGCGCTTCGGAACGGGTCATGTTAAGTCCTTAAAGTAAGTAGCCGATTAGCGATCGGCTTTACGTGAATACCAATTAACGGGACACTCATATTTTTCGAGTTGCGAGTCAACCCCGAGTGTCAATGCAAACAGTGCCATACGAATTAGCAGTCCATTGTCCGCCTGTCTGAAGATAGCGAGATTAGGATGGCTGTTCAAATCATTATCTAACTCATTAGCTTGCGCACGCGAATCCCGTGGCAGCGGGTGCATGATCACAGTGTTAGATTTGCAATGTTGGGTATAAATACTGCGATTCAAACGGAATTTACCGCGGTATTTGTTCGCTTCTTCCTGGGATGGGAAGCGCTCTTCTTGAATGCGGGTCAGATAAAGAATGTCGGCTTTATCTAAGTGGCCTTCAAGCTGGTCTGTTATTTTGATGCTATGGCCAGCATTTTCAATGTCGGAGATCACATAGTCAGGCATTGCTAATTCAGCAGGCGAAATCAGTGTGAAGCTGATGTTCTTGTACATGCACAGTAGGCGCGACAGAGAATGAACGGTACGACCAAATTTTAAGTCGCCGACCATGGCGATATGCATGCCATCGATACCGCGGCCTGCATGGCCTAACTCTTTTTGAATGGTGAACAAATCGAGCAGGGCTTGAGTCGGGTGCTCGTTCGAACCATCACCACCGTTGATCACCGGAACGCGGCTACCTTCGGCAAACTCTTTTACTGAATAAGAGTCTGGGTGGCGCATCGCAATCACATCGGAATAGGTCGAGAGTACACGTGCGGTATCGTACAGTGACTCGCCCTTAGATAAGGACGAAGAGGCCATGCCTGTGGTTTCACGCACATGGCCGCCGAGTAAGTTAAAGGCACAGCCAAAACTCACGCGGGTACGGGTACTAGGCTCGAAAAACAGGTTACCTAAAATGGCGCCTTCGAGCACCTTAGTGCGCTTCTCACGAAGTGCATAGGGCATCATACGATTGGCAACATTAAAAATAGTTTGGATTGAATCAAGATCTAACTGGTTTACGGAGAGGATATGAGATCCTTCGAACTGGTTCATCAGCCTGTTTTCCAATTGCTAGGGGGCGTTAAAGTGCAAGGTTGCGCTTTGTGCCCTGGTGTATATGTAGGGTGGCTGAGGCGCGATTGTAACAGATGCACTGGGGCAGCGAAATAGTCGCCGCCCCCTCGTATAGATTTTTTAGGCTGCTAATACAGGATTTTGTGAATCAAAGCCCATCTTCGCAGGGCTTAGACTTGGCCGGAGCGAATTTCTTGCTGTAGGTTCGACCAACTGACCACCCCCACCACATTGTCTGGGGTGTCTTGATAGATAAACACCTCACCGCTGCGTTTGGGCGACAACAAGTTATACACCTCATCGAGGGTTTTAGTGTCACTCAGCCCCTGCATCGGATGGCGCGAGAGAGTGATGTTGTCATCGTAGGATTGCATCTCGAGACTGAGCATTTCGATCACCCCATCGGCGTTGCGTACTAACACTGGGCGACCTTCGGCGCGTTTTAACACTTCGAGCAGCAGCTCGTCGTTGTTGTTGACGATAACAAAACGCTTATCCATCAGGGCGCGCACGCCTTTTTTCTGTAGCGCCAAATTCACAGGGGCGACTTTATAACCTAAACCCATAATCTCTAGCTGCTTGAAGAAGATAGAGTTGGTTTTAAATCCTTGATAGGCAATCAAGAAGGCGGGAATCGTCACAAACATTGCTGGCAGAATGATACTGGCATCGTTGGTCATCTCAAGCAGCGCTACTAGGGCAGCGAGCGGCGCACTGAGGCAAACGCCCATCATCGCCGTCATGCCGATAACCGTATAGAGGCCAACGTAAGGTGCAATCGAAGGGAATAGAATGGCGCTAACTAAAGCTAAAATTGCGCCGATCAAGGCGCCGATGCCATAGAGTGGACCAATCAAACCGCCAGGGATACCAAGTCCGATTGCCGCTATGGTGGCGATAATCTTGGCCGCAAGCAGGGCGATGAGTAGCAATAAACTGGGGTGTTCGCTAATGGCTTCACTGATCGCTAAATCCCCAGTGCCGAGGGCTTGCGGCAAGATTAAGCCAATCAGCGTAGTGATACTGCCCGCCAATAATAGTCGATAAATCAGTGGCCAGTTTTGTCCGGTGGCGGTGACTTTAAGGAGGGCGAAATTGAAGAAGGCGGCTGCGCAGCCCAGTGCAATACCGCCCAAGGCTAAAATGGGATAGTGATCTAATGGAATATGGATCACCTGAATACGGTCAAACTCGTGCACATTACCAAAAACCAGCTGGCTGGAAACCGCACCACAAATGGCGGACAGCATTATGGGGAAGAAGTAATGCACCTTGTACTCGCGCACTATCACTTCGAGTACAAATATTACTGCCGCGAGCGGGGCGTTAAAGGTGGCGGCTATCCCTGCGGCAATCCCGCTGGCGCACATAATCCGCACGCTATTATCGGGAAGATTAAATTTTTCGGCTAAAACACTGGCACTCACGGCGCCGAGGTGAATGGCGGGGCCTTCGCGCCCCACCGAGAAATTAGTTCCTAAGGCAAACAGCGCCTGAAAAAATTGCCCCGCAGCAGATTGCAGTGGAATTTTGCCATAGTGCAATTTAACCCTATGTAATACATAGGCAATCCCCATGCGCTTGTAACGTTTGGAGCCGAGTTTGGCGACAATCCAGATCAACAAGGCGCCAAAAAGTGGCAACAGTGCTCGCCAGTCGGCGATGTTACCCGTAAAATCCAGCGTCTCGATTTGGGTGTAATGGTTCGCCCACAGGAGCAAGAGTCGAAACAACAGGATCACGCAGGAGGCGAAGATGGCGAATAGCAAGGCCAGTAAGCACAACTGCGCACTGATCTTGGCTTGGGATAAATGATCACGCAGCTCGTTAGTTAAGTACTTTTTAGCTGTGCTGATGGCGTCTTGAATCGCGGCTTTATTTATCGTTAATTGCACTGCATTGGCCTGAGTTGTATTGTATCGAACTCGTTCTTGAGTTGATTGTATTTTATATAAGGGGCTGTTACCTAATGCCAAATTATCATCGTTGGCTAGATCGGCTGCAAGTCATGGATCTAAAGTATCGTCCATCGACCAAGTATTTATTGTCCTTAGTCTTAGTGGCATTTCTGTTAGGCGCTTGGGTAAGCTTTATTGTGCTCAACAGTGACGAGCCCGTCGTAAAGCATATTGGCGGCGGTAAACTGCAACGTGTCACCGCGGAACTTGAGGCGCAAACCCAGGAACTTGCGACACGTAATTTAGAATTATCTGTCGAGCGTGAAGCCAATGTGCAAATGCAGGATATGTTTGCGCAGCAGATGAAAAAGCAAAAAGAGTTAGAACGCGAATTAGCCTTTTATCGCAGTATCATGTCGCCGGATGACAATGCCGAAGGGGTGGCCATTCACGGTTTAGAAATGACTGCAGGTGCCTTGGCGGATGAATACAATTTAAAACTGATTTTGACTCAACTGCAAAAACGTAAGCAGGCGATTCAAGGTCGTACCGAAATCACCCTCATTGGCGTGCAAGACGGAAAATCTGTTGAGTTAAGTGTGAACAAACTCACGGGTTCTAAGCTCGAGTTTGATTTTCGCTATTTTCAGGTCATAGATACCAAAGTGAGTGTGCCTGTGGGATTTAACCTAGTGCAGGTTAAAGTCAAAGTTGTGGTGCCTTCGAGCCGCTGGACCAAAAATTCACAGACAGAACATGTCTATAGTGTCCCTGAGCTTTTACAGGGTGAAAAAGAACCGCGGGTAATACTTGAACAAAATAGTCAGGTAACGGATAATTTGCCCCAGAAAACTGATGTAAGAGGTAGTAATGACTGATCAAGCTGACGCAGCAATGCCTATCAAATTTACCGATGCGGCAGCCGCTAAGGTAAAGGGCTTGTTGGAAGAAGAGCAAAATCCTGCACTTAAACTACGTGTGTACGTGACGGGTGGTGGTTGTTCTGGATTTCAGTACGGCTTTACCTTTGATGAAAAGGTCAACGAAGGCGACTTCACCGTTGAGAAGCAAGGCGTCCAATTGGTCGTCGATCCCATGAGCTTACAATACCTCGTTGGCGGTGAAGTGGATTACACTTCTGGCCTCGAAGGTTCACGTTTCTTTGTGAAGAACCCGAATGCGACAACGACTTGTGGTTGTGGTGCAAGTTTCTCCGTTTAAGTTTGTTCTACGCATGTAGTGAACTGATATAGAAGATAAAAAAGCCGTCGAGATGACGGCTTTTTTGTTGGTCTTTCCAGTGTTGCAAGTACTGGCAAAGTAAGGCGTAATCGTCTTGCCTTGGAGTTAATTCATAATATTCAGATTAAGTTTGGGTTTAAACCAAGCTTTTACTTTCTTATCGAATGCCACCCACACCTGCAATAAAGATAAAACAATCAACACGATAAAAATCACGTAATCGGGGAGCTTTTCTTGCCACTCGCCAAGGTGCACTGTGGTTGGCCCAGCCACGAGATTGTCAGGATCATAAAGGATCACTGGTAACATGCTGACTAGCGCCAACTGCACTAAGGTGTAACCCCTTAACATAATTAGCCCTGCCTTTTGGCGACCGATAATCCCGAGCACCATCAATAGGGTTAACAGGCAGAAAAGCACCCCTTGTTTGGCAATTAAGCCGCTTACCGATGCTGCAATATAGAGTAACAGCAAGGCAGTTAAGCGTTTAGGTAAACGGGCTTTTGCCAAGGGCGGCGTAGCCTGAGTTGCCAAAGAGGATTCTTGCTCGCTCAGCGACATTGCAGTTTGCCCTTATTGATTAGTGGCTTTGTTTAGTGACTAAACGTTGATCTAATTCATAGGGTGGAATTACCACACCTAAGTCATCCTGTACTGGGAATACGGCAACAAACAGATCGTCGTCTTCCATGCCAGGAACCCATCTTTCATGCCATTCATCATAGGGAATCGCTAAGGTTTGGCATTCGCTCCAGTCATCGACTGCCCAAGACTCGGCCGCTTCTTCGGTTGGCCACATTGGGATGCAATCTTCATCTTCAGTGGTCAGCATGACACAACCATCTTGGTCCTGTAGCGTCCATAACACTTTGTGTTGTTTAACTTGTTCAACGAGGTAATCGTAACGACCTTCTGGAGTCATGCCAGCGGCTTCTGCAAAGGTTTTAACAGTCTTGCTCATGAAAATATCTCTTATGCGTGAATAGGGCGAAGCCTGTCGTGCGACTCATGTATAGCGTCAGCACAGCAAAACTCACCAGTTGGCAAGATGGTAACATTAGAGCGGGGTTTGAAAAAGCACAACAGCGCCGCGAGGGCGCTGTTGCTAGCGGGGGAATTACTTAGCTGCGTTGAAATAACGGTAAATCACGCCGGCGAGAATGGCACCAAGGATAGGAGCGACCCAAAAAATCCACAGTTGCGATACGGCCCAATCGCCGACAAACAGCGCAGGGCCAGTACTGCGGGCCGGATTGACCGAGGTGTTTGACACGGGAATGCTGATCAAGTGGATAAGAGTTAAACACAGACCAATCGCGATAGGCGCAAAGCCTTTAGGTGCTCGCTCGTCGGTCGCCCCTAAAATCACCAATAAAAAGAACAAGGTCATCACGATTTCGCAGATCAACACCGACATCATGCTGTAACCGCCGGGCGAATGTTCGCCAAAGCCGTTAGAAGCAAAGCCCGCCGCGAGACTAAAACCTTCTTGCCCTGAGGCTATTGCGTACAATACGCCCGCACCGAAAATACCGCCCGCCACTTGGGCAATGATATAAGGCAGCAGTTCCGATGCCGGAAAACGCCCGCCAGCCCAGAGTCCAAAGGATACGGCGGGGTTTAAGTGGCAACCTGAAATATGACCAATGGCGAACGCCATCGTCAGAACCGTTAAACCAAAGGCTAACGACACCCCGAGTAAGCCTATCCCTACTTCTGGAAAGGCTGCCGCCAGCACTGCGCTGCCGCAGCCGCCTAGAACGAGCCAAAGAGTGCCCAAAAATTCTGCCGCCATTTTTTGTGACATATTCATTGATTGATTTCCTATTCAGTCGATTTATGCCGACATGCGCATCGCATTCTTGGCATAAACCTTTGTTTATCTTGCTGGTTAAGTTGAGCTAGATAAATAACCATTCCCTTAATTGATATGTTTGCGCGCCCAGAGTGTGCAGGCCTTGTACGGCCCTGACAGTGAGTCGGTTGTGTATTTACTGCTTAGTTAACAATCACTTTAGCGAGTTTAGATGACACAACTGTGATCAAGCATAGATGGATTTTTACATTGTGCATTTTTGATACGTGGCTTAATGCGCCAATGAGCGGCTTATTTTGGGCACATTCGTCATTTTAGTTGGTTATTTACCAAGGTCGTATTGATGAAAAACAGTTGGTATGGGGGATTTTTCTGCGATGTTTTTTGAGGATTCAATAGTCGGTTTATTCTCTTTTTATGTGGCTAATATACTGAAATTTAAAGAATAGATATTTAATAGATATAAAACGGGCAAAGAAACGAGTGGCATATCGTTGCCGCCCTTCACTCGGCAAAGTACAACGTTTTGGTTGCTGAAATGTTAATTGTGTTTTCTTGCTGTTGCTGATTGGCAAGCCTACGGGTTTGACGATACATCGCAGCGATAAATGCACTTTTGGCGATAACAAGTAACAGCTCCAAATAACAACAAGAATGGCTTGCGCTGTAAAAGTGAAGGTGGGAAGGATGAAGAAGAAATTATTGACCTTGGCAATCCAAGCTTCGATGTTTGGCATTGCTCCTTCGGTAGCATGGGCTGCCGATACGATTGAAGTGAATGCGGTGAATGAAAGCGCTAATCGGGTTGAAGTCGAGGTAGCGGATAAACAAGAAAGCATCGAAAAAGTGACAGTCACGGGCTCGCGGATTAAGCGTGACAGCTTTTCACTTAGCACTCCACTGCAGGGTTTAGATGCGAAAGATATCGCCGATAGCGGTATTGGATCATTGGCGGATATTCTAGTTGACCAAATTCCTGCATTAGCAGAAGGCGTTAGCAGTACAAATAGCCAATCGAGCGTGCAAAATACGGGTCTTTCAACCATTGATTTACGTAACCTAGGAACAGACCGCACCCTGACCTTGATCGATGGTCGCCGCGTAGTATCAAACAGTTATAGCGGTAACTATGTCAGCTTAAGCACCATTCCTGCCGCTATGGTCGATAAGGTCGAAATCATTACCGGTGGGGCGTCGGCTGTTTATGGTTCCGATGCGATTGCTGGGGTGGTGAACATTATCACTCAACAGAACAAGACGGGCTTTGAGATTAACGCCCGTGGCGGCGAAACCACCGAAGGTGGTGGTCGTGAAACCACAGTCGATGTAGGTTATGGCACTGATTTTAATGGTGATAAAGGTTATATCTTCGCCAGTGCGACTTACGATAAGCAACATGGGTTATTTGCGACCGACAGGGAAAGAGCCCTGTACGAGTCAAGTTTTGCCTACGATGAAAAGCAAATGTGTAATGCCATGAACACTGTCGATGGCGACCAGTGTATGCGCGATATTACCCGAGACGATTGGCGTGAGCGCAGCAATGACATCGTCGGTGGCCGCTTTAAATCAAACTCTTGGTGGTACGATGGCACTGAGCTTAAAACCGATTTTAAAGAAGAGCGCGATGGTTATAACGGTTACACCACAGGTTTATTAAAGGTCCCTGAGGATACCTTGGCCGCGGCGGTCAAAATGAACTATGACCTCAGTGACGATGTGCGCGCGAATGTGCAAGTGCAGTTTAGCCGCAATAATGCGTTTCGTCGTACCGATGCCGAAGGCCAAGACTATAACGACACTGAACTCTATATCGACCCTGTAACGGGTCTTCCCGGCACTATTGCTGCGGGCAGTATTTCACCAAACAATCCTTATGTGCCAGCCGAAATTGCTGCAACAGCAGGCAAGAGCATCACTTGGGATCGTCGCTTCCAAGAAGTTGGGCCCGTTGAGAGCGATAACGAGCGTACTACTTTGCGTACTTGGGCGGGATTGCAGGGCAACTTATTTGAAACTTGGACCTGGGATGCCTCACTGGGTTACGGTAAGTTTGAACAGCGTCAGCGTCGCAGCAATGAGATCAGTATTCGTCGTCTGCAATATGCTCTGGATGCTGAATACGCCGCCGATGGTGTGACTATCCAATGTGCCAGTGAAGAGGCAAGGGCCGAGGGTTGTGTTCCTGTCAATATCTTTGGTGAAGGTTCAATCAGTAAGGAAGGGGCGGACTATATCCGCGCCAATCCCTATATCAATACGGATATCACACAATTTAATGCTCTAGGATTTATCTCTGGTGAATTGTTTGAATTGCCCGCGGGTGGCGTGCAATCGGCATTCGGGGTTGAATATCGCCGTGATACTCAAGCCGTCGATACCGATAAAGCGATGCGTGGCGATGCGATAACGTTTAACGATGTGCCGCCCTTTGAAGGGGATGTGACGGTATGGGAAGCCTTTGGTGAAGCGAATCTTCCTTTGTTAAGGGATGAGGCTTTTGCTAATAGGCTCGACCTAGATTTGTCATTGCGTCTTGCCGATTACAGTCAGAAAAACATCGACCTAATGTCGAGCTATCGCGCGGGTATCCTGTGGGAGCCTATTGCCAACTATGCACTACGAGCTAACTACTCTCGCTCGCAACGTGCGCCGAATATTACCGAGCTGATTTCTCCACCCCGTGGAGATTACGACAGTATTCGCGATATTTGTGATGGGGTAACAGCAACCTCTACAGGGGCGGGGCATGATAGTTGTCGCCAAGACCCTGGTATTGCTGCCGCAATTGCGACTAACGGTATCTTTGAGGATGAGGGCGGTTCTAAATATTCGCCGAACGCCGGTAATGAAAACCTCACCGAGGAAACCGCGGATACCTATACCTTAGGCTTTACCATGGCGCCAGCCTTCCTCGAAGGCTTTAATCTGGCGGTCGATTATTACGATATCAAAGTTACCGATGCCATTGGTTCACTAAGCAACGAGGATATTCTGGCCGAATGTTATAACTCGAGTAATCCCTATGGCGCCGATAACGAGTACTGTCAGGTCATCAGCCGCGATACTGAAGGGCAAATCACCCAGGTTATCCAACAGGAACAGAACCTAAATGACATTGTCACCCGTGGTGTTGATATCGCCATGGCCTACGAGTGGCAATTAGACGGTTACGGTGAGCTCAGCTTAAAAACGAATTGGACCCATGTGTTGGAATTCAGCACTAGCTACTACGGCGCCGATGGTTTAGTTGAAGATGACTACGTGGGTGAGCTTGCCAGCGGGATTTTTGAGGACAGAGGTGCCATTTCATTAACCTGGAGCAATGATGATTGGCGTGTACGTTGGAGCGCTAAGTATAAGAGCGCCATGGTCGATAGCCACGATAGAGTTGAAGAGTGGAACGTGCTGAAAGCCGAAAACCAAGCCAAACTCGATGCTGGCGATACCAGTGCGGTAGCCAATCCAGAAACGCCGGCATTCCTATTCTACAGCTCGTATATCACCCACGATTTGTCGGTGTCTTACACTATGGACGTGAGTCAGGCTGAATTACGTTTATACGGCGGTGTGCGTAATATTTTCGACAATCAGGGTCCTTGGGTGGCCGATACTGGTGATTTAGTCGAAACGGGTAATGGTAACTACAGCAGCGCCTATGGCGGTGGTGTTGGCCGCTATGCCTACCTAGGTGCAGAGCTTAAGTTCTAATATCGTTGAATTGATACTAACCACTTAAGTTTGCTCAACCGCATGTGGCTCCCTGCATGCGGTTTTTTATTGCCAATCACCGTTAGACGCGGATATCAATCAGTTCATCGTAATCAGTTCATCGCAATAGGTTTTGTGCACGTAGTAAGCCATAAACTGGAGAGGCTGATACTTAGCTTTTACTGGTTTTAGACTACGGTAATTAACTTAAACTCTTAACTCTGGTGTTCAGATTGATATTTTAAAACAATCACTTAATAAAGGCGTTTAACACAAGAACCTTGCTCGCGCGCTACATATAAGCTCCTCACATAGGCGAATGCTCTACGGGTGCTTTGAGTGAGAAAGACAGAGCATAAAGTCAACGGGCTAACGGCGGAATAGTCAAAAGCTCTAAGAGTCAAAAGCTCTAAGAGACAAAGGCTAAAGATACAGAGGCTCAATGCATCAGTGATGGGTAGATACTTTCTTAAATTGAACCGAGCGTTTAGGGATAACTGATAGCAGTAACTTGTTAAGTGATTGGCAGCTTGTTATGCCGCCAATCCTTTGATGGGATGTACATGTGGAATGCTAAGCGTTATTTAGCTTATTGGCTCACAGGTTCGTGGACGACAGATTTGCCTTTAAGAACTGGCTTTGTTCCCAGAGCAAGTGTTCTAGGGATTCCTTAGCCGCATAACTGTGTCCTTCAAATGGCAGGATAACTAATCTTGCTTTACCGCCAAGGCCTTGAATAGCATCGAACAAACGCTCAGATTGCAGCGGGAAAGTGCCTGAGTTTTGATCCATCTCACCGTGAACTAATAGCAAAGGTGATTTGATGTTATCGGCGTAATTAAACGGTGACATTTGCTGATAAATATCATTGGCTTGCCAGTAGTAACGCTCCTCATTTTGAAACCCAAAAGGAGTGAGACTGCGATTATAGGCACCGCTTCGGGCAATACCTGCATAAAACAAATCCGTATGGGCGAGCAAGTTTGCCACCATAAAGGCTCCGTAGGAATGCCCACCCACCGCGATTTGTTTGCGATCGGCAATGCCTAAATCTACCAAGGTATCGACAGCCGCCTGTGCGTTGGCAACGAGTTGCTCGCGAAAGCTGTCATTGGGCTCCTTATCCCCTTGAGCGATGATGGGCATAGAGACTTTATCAAATACCGCAAAGCCTTCGGCGACTAATGGGATTGGGCCTCTAGGGCTGATGCTGGGATATTGATTGGCGCTAAAGCTAATTTGGCCCGCGACATCGGGATCGTTAAATTCCCGCGGATAGGCCCACATTAACACAGGTAGGGTGCCTTGCTCCTTGGTGTAATTAGCGGGTAAGTAGAGAGTGCCAGACAGGGGCACGCCATCGGCTCTTTTGTAGGTGATAAGCTTTTTCTGCATTCCCCGATAGGCACTCAGTTCATCGGCCTGTTGGTAGAGCACACTTTCTTTAGCACCATCGATTAAGACAAGGCTTGGGGCTTCAGTCGGGCTTTCACGGTTAATAATCAGCTGTAAGGGCTCAAGATTGAGCACGTAGCGCACCGACTCTAATTGCTGGGCTGGCGATTGCCAAAGCAGTGACGACTCACCCGTCAGTAATGAAGTGCGCTTTAAGAAAGGCTTATCCCCCTGTGGCGATGCCCCTTGGCCGTAGTGAATAAGCCCAGCGGTTTGCGCCTGCTGCAGGCGGATCACATGCCCTTTACCTTGGGTATATTCTCTGGAGAATGTTCCAAGCTCTTGATATTTATCGCGCAGATTACGCTCGTTCAACGTTTGTAGGCTACTTTCTCCAAGGCGGGTGTCTAGGCGACTCAGTCGCAGTAACTGTGCTTTGCTATTGCGCTGGGTCACTAAGGCGATGTTGTATTCCGCCCAGTCGATATCGATGATCCGCCAAGGGGTTTTGGCGATGAGTTTGGCCTTTTGGGCAAAGGGGGCATCGAGTTGCCATAGACTGTCCCGTAGCGGCGACTCCTGCTGGCTATCGCCCTGATCTAGAGCCTCGGTAAAGGCTAAGGTTGCGCTTCGCCCTTGAACCCAATGGAACTGGCGTGGGCCTGGGAGCACAGAGTCTCTTCCTTGGGGCTTTGATTCTCCACTCTGGCTGTGGTGCAGTTGCGTTATACGTTGGCCATCAAGATTATAAATCTCTGTTAAGGTTGGAAAATCATAATACTTTACTTGGGTTGAGAAGGGCTCGGTGAGCTGATGGGTTAAAATATAGCGCCCATCGGGAGACACCGAAAAATCCTCAAAAATACCCGGCGCAGCGATAGTTGTGAGCTTGCCATCTAAATCCACTCGGGCCAATTGACTGGTCGTCAGTTGGCTAAAGCGTTGTTTGTCGGCGCTGGTTTTCAATAAGTCTTGATAGGTACGCTGTGGGCTTTGTTTGCCCGAGGTTTCCTTGGTTTTCGGTGCGTAAACGGCCTGAGCCATGCTTGTGTTGGCATTGGAGGCTAACACAAAGCGAGCGAGTAGACTGCTATTGTTAGCCCACTGATAATCAAGGCTAATCGTGCCATTCAATCGGTTGTCTGACAGGCGCTTGTGGCTATCTTGAGCGAGGTTGTAAACATATAAGTAACCGCCCTCTGGCGTTAGGCTCACATAGGAGAGATAGCGACTGTCGGGGGAAAATTGCAGCTCGGTGATATCGTGGCCACCGGGCAAGCTTATCAACCGCTGCCGCTTGTCTTGAATATTAATCAGCCTGAGTTGGTGGTAGCGCTGGGTGATGCGACTCGGTAAATATTGCTCGGCGGCGATACGTAATCCTGCCAACTTTTGCTCTGGCTGGGCCAGCGTGGCAATGCTCGGCGCCGAAATCGGGCTGAGTAATGCCAGCCATTGATGATCGTTTGAGAGTCGAGTCGTGAGATTGCTACTGTGGCTGATGGTTTGCTGTAATGCGGGAGACGGTTTCTGGTAGTCCTGCGCTAAGATTTTGGGGGCAAACAGCGGGCACAACATCATGCCGATGCAAATCAAGGCAAAGCGAAGCATATCTAGGTCCCTAAGATGTGACTCACGCCCGCACTACGCATTCGTAAACAGGTGTAAGACGTTGAGGTTTATGTTGTTATTGGTCATGCAGTTGTAATCAATCTGTTGCTTGATCGCAATCGGCTTTGGCTCGTTTCTATATTGTTTAAATCTCTATTTTAGATTTTTTGCATGCTAATGTTTTGAATTTTAAATAGTTAGTTTAAATCATTCGTTTGCTAACCAGGCTCAGTCTTAGGTAGTATCTAGCCAAGATGTTGTACTCATTACCCTAACCATAAAAAGATGAATAACGCAGGTGTGAGAAAAAATGAAGGATAAGAGTAAGTTGAGTTTTTGCTTAGGAAGTTGTCGCATTGACCCTTCCGATAACTCAATTTCATTTCAAACGCAGGGGCAGGAAAGTGCTCAACAGGAATCGGCTAAGGTGTCACTTCAACCTAAGTTTATTGAAGTGCTTAGCTATCTCGCCCTGCGTCATCCTCATGTTGTGACCCGTGACGAGCTGATCGATAAAGTCTGGGAAGGCAATGCTTACGTTGGCACTAAGGCACTCACTAATGCCATTTGGCATTTACGTCAGCAATTATCGCCCCTCGAGCTTGAAGGCGGCGTGATTGAAACCGTGCGTAAAGCCGGTTATCGCTTGTTATTACCGCCAGTGTATGACATTGCCGATGAGACTGATGACGATAAACTGCAGACCACAGAGGCGAAGTTACAGCTCACCACACGACGCCTGTATTGGATGGCGAGTCTGATGGGGGCGGTCATGCTAGTGGCCGGTCTCTTTATGGGGGTGCATCTGTATCAAGATAAACAGCGGATGACGGAAACCCAAATCACAGTGCTTACGCGGGATCCGGGCTCTGAGCGTTACCCTAGGTTGTCCCACGATAGACGTTGGCTTGTGTATGGTGCGAGTCGCCCCGGAGTGACATCCAGTCTGTATCTTAAAGATTTTAAACGTGAAGATGTCCCCGCCCGCCAGTTAACGCCTTCCACATCGGCAGAGCTTCGCGCAGTGTGGAGCTTAGATGATACTAAGTTGTTTTTTGCCTCCCGTATCCATGGCACGGGGAAATGCCATATCACTCAGTTGACTCTTGCGACCAACGAGACCCTTGCCTTAGCGCCCTGTAGTAGCGATATGGCGGCCATAGATATTTCTCCCGACGGTCAATATCTTGCTTATATTTCCTCCCACGAGGCGGATAAAGTGGGGGGGATTTACCGTTTAGCTTTGGCAAATGCGGACGCTAAGGCTGAAAGATTATCCTGCGAAAGCCAGTGTAATTATGAGGATAGAGATTTAGCCTTTAGCCCTGATGGTCGCTGGCTCGCGATAGCGAGGCGCTTTAGTAATATCTCTGAGGATATTTTTATTCGCGACTTAGCCAGTGCCAATGAAACACGTTTAACCCATGGGTTAGAAGATATTCGCGGCTTGAGTTGGACGCCTGATAGCCAGTCGCTGGTTTTTGCCACCGAAGATTCCGGTAGTCGCAACGGTTTTACTATCGATATTGAAACGGCCCATATTCGCCCACTCGATGTGGAGGGCATGAGCTATCCCAGTAGCGTATCCGATGAGGGCGAGCTGGTTTATCACCAGTATCGTCGTCAATTCCAGATGGCGTATTTTTCCCTCGGCGAATCCGTGCCCGGCAGCTTGTTTCCGCTGCTGTATTCCGGCATTAGCCACCGCAATCCCGATTATTCCCCTGAGGCGAAACGGATAGTATTTGTCTCCAGCGATACGGGCTATAACGAGATTTGGACTTCGGATGCCAAAGGGCAAAAGCTGGAGCAACACACCCAGCTTAAGTCGCGTGTCGCTTATCCGCGTTGGTCCCCCGATGGTTCTAAAATTGCTTTTATCGCCCCCGACGATCGCAACGAAGGTAATCGTATTTTTATTTTAGATTTAACCAATAAGAACATTACCGCCCTAGCCTCGAGTTATCACAATCATGGCCGCCCCAGCTGGAATTGGCTGGGGACGGCGGTGTTGGCATCAACCAGCGATGGCATCACTGAATTCCATTTGGACAATAGTGCGCCTAAGGTGATTAGTCCGCTGAGTATGGCGGTGGGCTTTGCAAAATCGGCCAACGAATTTGTATTTAGTCGCTACGGAATGAATGGACTCTGGCAGATTGACCTCATGCAGCCCGAACAGGTGCAAGAGATTATCCCGGGGAAGGTGTTTCGTGCGGGCAATAACTGGGTGCTTACGTCACACGGAGTGTATTTTAAATCGAGCAATGGTAACGAGCAGCGGCTGAATTTTTGGGAGGCGAGTAGTCATCAGCTGACATCACTCCTAAGGGTTCCTCGCTCTAGCCTAAGCGGCTTTGGCTCCATGACCTATATCCCGGAGTCAAACCGCTTAGTGATGACGCTCGATGGCTTTCCGCAGCGGGACATCATACTGCTTAAACACAAGCTACTTAAGTAGGTTTGAGCTTTACTTAGCGCTAAAGCGTCCGCCCAATACGGCTTCGCGCGAAGCGCCTGTCACCGCAGGTAGGTTAGCGGGTAAGCCTAAATTGTGGCGCATTGCGAGCCACGCAAAGGCGATACCTTCGGCCCATTTAGGGTCGACACCGAGTGCTGAGGTGGTATCGATGTGATAATCCGGCAGTAGCGCCGCTAAGCGCTGCATTAACTCGGTATTAAAGGCGCCACCACCGCAGACAAATAACTCTCCCACTGGGGCGAGTTTAAGGATATCGCGGGCGATACTGTGGCAGGTTAAATCGAGTAATGTCGATTGGATATCTTCTTCATCCAGTTGATTAAACTCTGATAATTGCTGCTCTAACCAAGCCTGATTAAACAATTCACGCCCCGTGCTCTTGGGATAGGCGAGGGAGAAATAAGGGTGCGACAGCAATTGCGCCAATAGCTGTTGGTCGGTGTTGCCCGAAGCAGCCCATTCGCCGTCTTTGTCATAGGGCTCATTTTTCACTTGCTGGATCCAGGCATCAATCAGCGTATTGCCTGGCCCTGTGTCGAAGCCTAGGACCTCTTCACGATTCCCGGTCAGATAGGTGATATTGGCAATGCCGCCGATATTGAGGATCACGCGCTTTTTACCCACTTGGGCAAAGGTTTGCTGGTGGAAGGCGGGCACTAGTGGCGCACCTTGGCCACCTAAGGCAATGTCTTTACGACGAAAATCGGCTATAACATCGATGCCAGTCTCGGTTGCAATGGTATTTGGGTCACCAATTTGCAGGGTAAAACCCACCTCTAGATTTGGCATGTGGCGCACGGTTTGGCCATGGCTACCAATGGCAATGATGTCTTCTTTGGCTATCTGGGCTTTGGTAAGCAAGTTATTGACTGCGAGGGCAAATAATTTACCCACACTGCGGTCAAGGCGACCAAGGCGGTTGATTTCATCATTGCCAGGCAGGCATAAGCGCTGCAATCCCTTAAGCAAATGGCTTGGAATCGCCTCGGTATGCGTTGCGATAAGCTGTGGCTGCTCGCCCGCAAAGTCGACTAACACCGCATCAACGCCGTCCATGCTGGTGCCAGACATCAGTCCAATATAATAAGCCTTGTTCATGTAGGGGATCCGTCCGTCGTTATTGCATCGCCAATTGGGTTTGCTTGTTCTGTGAAATGCTGGCCATCAACTGTTTGCTGAGTGCATCGAATTGTGGCTTTTCTTTACGGGCAATCGATTCGGCCTTAGGTAAATCAACCGTTCTTGGATTACGGTGCACGCCATTAACGATAAATTCATAGTGTAGGTGAGCGCCGGTGACGCGTCCTGTTTTACCTAAGGTGCCGATAATTTGCCCCTGCTTAACGCTGGCCCCTTTACTGACGTTGCGTTTGGTCAAATGCAAATACTTAGTCGTGTAGGTATCGTTGTGCTTAATGAACACATAGTTACCGTTAAATTGATTGTAGCCGGATTCGATAACTCGGCCATTACCCGCCGCCTTAATGGGGGTGCCAATGGCGGCAACATAGTCAACGCCGCGGTGAGCCTTAACTTGCCCCGTCACTGGGTGTAAGCGTTTCGGGTTGAAGTTAGAGCTGACATATTTAAAGTCGACCGGTGAGCGCAGGAAGGCCTTACGCATGCTAGTGCCGTTTTCGGAGTAGTAGTTGCCGTCGGTATAACGAATCGCAGTGTAGCGCTCATCTTGGTTGATAAACTCGGCGGCGAGGATATTGCCGTTACGTAAAAACTCACCTTCGGCATATTCCTGCTCATAGATAATGGCGAAGCTGTCGCCTTCACGTAAATCCAAGGCAAAGTCGATATCCCAGCCAAACACGGTCGAGAGCTGCATAATTTGGTTCGCGTTTAAACCCGCATCCACGGCGGCATTCCAGAAGTTACTCTTGATTTTCGCACTGGTGAACTGGGTGCGGATTTCAATGTCTTTTTCGGAGATTTTCTCGGAATACTTTTCCTGATCCTTAGTGATCACTAAAGTCGATACCGCATCGACACGATAGCGGACTTCGGTTAAATCGCCCTTAGCATCCTTTGAAATCACGATTTCTTCGCCGGGGATGATTTTTAACAGATTCTGTTTGGCGAGTGGCAACCGGGTAATTTCATACACATCTTTGCTGGTGAGTCCCGCGCGCTCAAATACCGCGGCTAAGGTATCGCCATTTTTCACATTAAAATGTTCAACGTCCCTATGGTGGGCGCTCTCTAAGGTTTCACTGGCGGGCACATTGCCTGCGGCTAAGGTGTCGGCCGAAGATAACGGCGTGGCGTTGGTGGATGCATCTTGCGATTGCCCCTCAACACCTTCTGGACGCTCTGGTGAGCGAAAGGCTAAGGGAACATCGTAATTGTATTGACTTGAGCTTGGTCTGCGACACCTTGAGTTTGTCTTGAAGCTTGCGCTTCTTCAGAGGGAAAGAGCAGGGTTATCGTAGTGATAACAGAAAGAATGCTGAGGAGAATTTGATGCTTTTTAGGCAGCAATTTAAATAACGTTATAACCTTTCCCATGTGACGCCGATACCGATTACCTAAGGCTTGAATAATCCCGTTAGTGTACACACTTTCAATTGTGGTGGCTAACAAGTAACATAAGTCTCCTCATTTTATGATCATGGCCTTAGGAGTCCCCGCCGAGATGGCTGATTTAGACCAAGTATTAGCAGAAATTAGACGTGGTACCGATGAGATCCTACTCGAATCGGATCTGCTGGAAAAACTCAAAGAAGGACGTCCACTTCGTATCAAGTTAGGCGCTGATCCTACCGCACCGGATATCCATCTTGGACACACAGTAATTTTAAATAAATTAAGATTATTCCAAGAGTTAGGTCATGAAGTCATTTTCTTAATTGGTGACTTTACCGGTATGGTGGGTGATCCAAGTGGTAAAAACAGCACGCGTCCACCCCTCACCCGTGAGCAAGTATTAGCCAACGCCGAGACTTATAAAGAGCAGGTCTATAAAATTCTGGATCCTGCAAAAACCCGTATCGAGTTCAACTCGAGCTGGTTAGAGCCATTAGGCGCAGCGGGGATGATCCGTTTAGCCTCGCAGCAAACCGTTGCTCGTATGATGGAACGTGACGACTTTAAGAAGCGCTATGCTTCGGGTCAGTCGATCGCTATCCACGAATTTATGTACCCACTTTTACAGGGTTATGACTCAGTAGCCCTGAAGGCCGACGTTGAATTAGGCGGAACCGACCAGAAGTTCAACCTGTTGATGGGCCGTGAGTTACAAAAAGCCGAAGGCCAAAAACCACAAGCCGTGATCATGATGCCACTGCTTGAAGGTTTAGACGGCGTGAAGAAAATGTCTAAATCGGCGCACAACTACATTGGTGTGAGTGAGCCCGCCAATGAAATGTTTGGCAAGATCATGTCGATTTCTGACGAATTAATGTGGCGTTACTTTGAGCTACTGTCATTCCGTCCTTTGGCCGAGATTGAACAGTTCAAACAAGATATCGCCAACGGTGCTAACCCTCGTGATACCAAGATTGCGCTCGCGAAAGAAATTATCGCGCGCTTCCACGACCAAGCGGCGGCCGAGAGTGCCCATCAAGCCTTTATCGACCGTTTCCAAAAGGGCGCTATCCCAGATGATATCCCTGAGGTTGAATTAGCGGCGGGTGAAGGCTTAGCGATTGCTAACTTACTTAAAGATGCCGACTTAGTGGGGTCGACTTCCGATGCGATGCGTATGATCAAGCAAGGCGCGGTGAAGATGGACGGTGAGAAGGTTGACGATAGCCGTATGACCTTAAGCGCTGGCACGGTTGCCGTATTCCAAGTCGGTAAGCGTAAGTTCGCGAAAGTGACTCTGGTTTAAGCTGAATCGGATGTCACCATGTGACTACAGCCAGTGAGTGCTTAGAAGGTTAATAAGTACTTACCAAGCAGTAAAAAGAGCGCCTAAGGGCGCTCTTTTTATATCTGCATTTTATCTCGATAGCTTAAGAGACTGTGCTTAAGGTGCAGTGCTTAAGGTGCTGTGCTGGCCTCATGCTCGCCGATATTACATCTGTCGGTACCGAAATGCTGACCATCGCGACACTTCCACGCCAGTTGGGCGGAATCCACTTGCCAGCGTTGGGCACTTTTCTTAAGCGACAAAATTAACAGCATTTGTGGGTGCTGCTGCGACAACTCGCTCACTTGATAGGTAAATATTCCATCCTTGGTGGGCTGAGTACGAACAAGGGTAAATTTTTTACCCGCATATTGGCTACTGATGGCGCTGGGATCTTCGCTCCAGGCTTGATGTTGCTCCTGGGCGGCCCGCAGTTGCTGGTTGAAATGGCTTACGGGTTGCACCGCGTAGGACACAATAATCGGCTGCTGCGCCTGTGCGTGGGGCGCGAGCATTAGGCCATTCAGGGCGAGTAGGGCAATCAGTCCAAACAACTTCATACAAACCTCATTGAAACGAAACGACCCGTGGGCATAGGATGCCGCACCTCAGTCGTATTGACTCATTGCAGGTTTCGACTCGTTTTGAGGGCTCAAGTTTCAATAAAAGCTAAATTTTGTGACTACTGCATCGCTAATTGGTCTGACATGGTCTGGTAATCAATCAGATCCACATGCTCTGTGACCCTGTGATTACGCATATCGAGCTTAAGGCTGGTGACTCCAGGAATGGCGACATCAATAATTTTTCCGGGTTTACCAAACTGCTCGCCGGGCCCTTTAAAGTGATAGTTACCAATCATCACCACGAGGGAGCCTGCGTTATACATATGCTCGATATTGAAATCATATTCGAGCACACCTTCGTGGGCGCGCTCAAAGAAGTCGATAATAAACCGCCCACCCGTGTATTTACGATTAGCGGTTTTATCGAAGAAGACGGTATCACGGTTATAGAATTTGCCGAGTGTTTGATAGTCGTGCTCGGTTAGCGCGTTCATGTATTTTACGGCTAACTGCTGTTCTGCTGGCATTTCCCCTGAGTTAGCGTGTACTGACGCAGGAAACAAGGCCGGAACCCAAATAAGACAGACTAAAAGACACAATAATCGCAAACTATTCCCTCTTGGTTTTGAGATCAAAGGCGGGTAACGACAAATGCCATTTGATGGCGCATAGGCGAATGATTAAGGCACTGGTCATGGCTAAAAATAGTGCCGTTTTTTCGCCCATCCCGTAGGCAAGGCTTACGGTATAACCTATGCCGCCAATAATCGATGCTGTGGCATAGATTTCTGTGCGTAACACCATAGGGATTTGTCTGCACAGTAAGTCTCGAATAATGCCTCCTCCAACGCCCGTGATCAAGCCCATCACGACGGCAATCATGCCACTGAGTCCCATATTGAGGGCTTTTTCGGCACCAATCACAGTGAACAGGGCCAAACCTAAGGCATCGGCGACCGGCAGCGTATATTGCGGCATCTTGCGGGGGCGGCGCACCAACAGCAAACAAGCTAGGACTGTGGCGAGTATGACAATGATGTAGTTAGGGTCGCGGATCCAAAACACGGGCGTCGCACCAATCAGCGCATCGCGGATACTGCCACCGCCGACCGCTGTCACCGAGGCCAGCACGATAACGCCAAAGGGATCCATACGGTGACGACCTGCGGCTAAAGCGCCGGAAAGGGCAAATACCGCTGTGCCACATAAATCGAAGAAGTAAATCCAGTGGCTCATTTACTCATCTCTTTGATGTGGATGTTTAGTGCGTCCACAGAGATACGAATTTCTATCACAGATAAAATCAGTGAATAGAGCAGCAGTAGCAAGCTAGCACCGAAGATCACCGAGCCCGTCTTATTAAAACCGATATAGATAAAAATCATACAGAGCACACACAGGGCAAAACTGGATACGCCGGCCTCCTGCATGCGGCGAATAATCCGGATCCGTTGGCTTAAGTTTTTAATCTGATCCTTATGCACGGGTTTATCACCGTTACTGAGCTGACGTATCAGTGCTGCCAGTGCAAAGAAACGGTTGGTATAGGCCAGTAATAGCAGTGAGATTGCCGGAAATAACAAGGCGGGAGTTGTTAATGAAACATGCATGTTTTCGAACAAGATAGTCAGCCTTTAACCCAATGTTAAGATTAAAGGCATCATATCACAGGGTTTGTAGCCAGCGTAAACCCGCCCAAATGATAGGAAGTAAGGTAATAAAGCTAAACCAGATAGCACAGGCACGCGATGTCAGTTTTACCGCTGGGGCAATCATCTCTTGGTGCGGCTGTGGCCCATGGGCAATCTTAGCCACATCAATGCGCTGTCCCGAAAACTTCTGTGGTCCACCCAATTCAATGCCTAAAATGTTTGCCACTAAGGACACGCTCATCACATAACCCCGCAGGGCAGGATGATTTTTAGAGGTGCGAAACAGCAATGCTAAGGCCTTGGGGCCGCCCTGAATCGCAATCGACAGGCTCCATAACCAAGCAGGGATAGCCAGCAGCGCCGTAGAGATAACATGCACCGAACTGCAAAAGTGTTGGTACTTAGGTTGAATGGGCGGCCAACTGAGTTCGAGTTGTTTAATCATTCTGACCGCCAGCACCATAGGGGCGCCTGCGATCGCAAAGAAGAAGATAGTCGATGCCGTGCCGTAAATCGGTGCGGTAGCGAGCTTTTCTATCGTGGCCTTGGTTAAACCGACTTCCGACAGACTATCCGTATCACGGACAATCCACGGCTGTAATAGCTTTTTTGCGCTGGCATTATCCTCGCGCTTCAATGCTTTAGCTATTTCGTCGGCGACTTGGCTAAAGCCTGCATCCGTCAAACACAGATACAGAACTAAAAACTCAAAGAACCAAGGGAAGGCGGCGAGCTCGAGTAAAAAAGTGATAATCGCCCAGAAGGGAAACACCAGCAGCAACATGGCTAAAAAGCCGGCGGTCGCCTGTTGACTAGGCGCGCGCCCGGGGCGATTGACTTTGGCGGCGAGCTGTTTGGCTAAGTGACTAAACCAAATCAGTGGCTGCATTTCCCTCGGCAATGGCGCTAAACGCGCCAACAGTAAAGCAAAGAAAAGTACCAAGAAGCCCTCAAACAAAGCGCCATCAATTTCGACAAGTTGTTGATAAAAAGAACTGTGCATCAGGTACTTTCCGCAATCATGCTTTAGTCAATTACTTTACTGAGTTTGGATCTAATTGCTCAAGCAGCAACATCACCATCAATGCTGAATGGTAACCAGCCTTCACAATGTAAGAATCGAAATCGACCGGTGAGTCGTTGTTGGCGTTGTCAGAGAGCGAGCGGATCACCACGAATGGCACGCCAAACTGGTGACAAACTTGGGCAATTGCCGCGCCTTCCATCTCACAGGCCGCCATGGTTGGGAAGTGCTCTAACATGGTCTTGGTGCGAACAGGGTCGCAAATAAAGCTATCGCCAGTACAGATTAAGCCTTCAATCGCTTTCACTTCGCCTAATTGTGCGATGGCCTTATTGGCCGCTTCGACTAAGTATGGCGCTGGAATAAAGGCTGCAGGTTGCTGCGCCATTTGGCCAATTTCGTAACCAAATGCGGTGACATCCACATCGTGGTGGCGCACTTCAGATGAAATCACGATATCGCCAATCGACAGTGAATCGACAAAACCACCCGCAGAACCTGTGTTGATTACTGCATCGGGGGCGTATTTCTCAATCAGCAGTGTGGTGGCGATACTAGCGGCGACTTTACCAATACCAGAGCGTGTCACTACAACGTCTTTGCCCGCTAAGGTGCCAGCGATAAATTCAATACCTGCAATCGTTTGCGAAGAGGCGTTTGTCATAGCCGCAATAAGATGGGCAACTTCTGGCTCCATTGCGCCAATAATACCAATTTTCATGGGAGACCCTTTTGATTCAACTGAATGTGTGATGCCACTAAAAGAGTGGGATAACAGAATGGCGGCTAATATACCACAGTTATGCTTTGGCGTTATTGTGGGATTGCGATTGCTTGATTGGGGTGGGATAAAACGCGCGGAAGGTAAAAAAATGCGCACCCTAAGGTGCGCCAAAATTCACAAGCAAATGGTGGACTCGTGGGTACGAGTCCGAGACTCACAGGTACAGCGGTACAACAAAAAACAATTAATCTAAATAGTTAAGAATACCTTGCGCGGCATCACGTCCTTCAGCAATAGCGGTCACAACCAGATCCGAGCCACGGACCATATCGCCGCCAGCAAATACCTTTGGATTGGTGGTTTGGAATGGGTTATCGGCCTGTTTACTGGCTTTTACTCGGCCCCATTGGTCGAGTTCAATGCCGTAATCGGCAAACCAAGGCGCAGGGCTAGGTTGGAAACCGAAGGCGATAATCACCGCATCGGCGTCGAGTAACTGCTCGCTGCCTTCAATTGCTTCTGCACGTTGACGACCACTCGCATCGGCTTTACCCATTTGGGTTTCAACGCATTCCACACCCACCACTTTACCGTCCTGGGTTTTAATCGCCACGGGTTGACGGTTAAACAGGAAGTTCACTCCCTCTTCACGGGCGTTTTGCACTTCGCGGCGTGAACCTGGCATGTTGGCTTCATCACGGCGATAGGCACAAATCACACTGCTGGCACCTTGGCGCACGGCGGTGCGAACACAGTCCATGGCGGTATCACCACCACCGAGGACCACGACGCGCTTACCGGCAAGATTCAGGTAAGGGGTGTCTGGATTACTGCTGCCCATCAGGTGATGGGTATTACCAATTAAGTAGGGTAGAGCTTGGTACACGCCTTGGGCATCTTCGCCCTCAAGGCCCGCTTTCATGGCGGTGTAGGTTCCCATACCTAGGAAGACGGCATCGTATTCCTCAAGCAGTTGGTTAAAGGCAACATCCTTACCCACAGTTACGCCCAGTTTGAACTCGATGCCCATGCCTTCTAACACAGTGCGGCGAGTTGCCATCACGGCTTTATCCAGTTTAAAGGCGGGAATACCGTAGGTCAGCAGGCCACCAATCTGGGGATACTTATCAAATACCACAGCCTTAACCCCATTACGGGCAAGAATATCGGCGCAGCCTAAACCTGCAGGGCCAGCGCCCACAATCGCGATCTTTTCCTTGCGTGGCGTGACCTTACTCATATCTGGACGCCAGCCTTGGGCGATGGCGGTATCAGTAATATATTTCTCCACATTACCGATAGTCACGGCGCCAAAGTCGGCGTTTAGTGTACAAGCCCCTTCACAGAGTCTGTCCTGTGGACAGACGCGGCCGCAGATCTCGGGCAGGGTATTGGTTTCATGGACTAAGTCCGCCGCTTCCATGATCCGGCCCTGTTGCGCCAGTTTCAGCCAGTTGGGAATATAGTTGTGCAGCGGGCATTTCCACTCACAATAAGGGTTGCCGCAATCGAGGCAACGGTCCGCCTGTTCAGTCACCTGAGCTTGAGCAAAGGGCTGATAAATCTCAATAAACTGAGTCGAACGCTTTGCTGCAGGGTGTTTAGTTGGGTCTTTACGACCCACTTCAATAAATTGAAAATCGTTACTCATCTGCTATTACCCCGCTTTAACTGCTAGTTCCGGGCTCGATTGCTCTAATTTGAGCAGATCTGCAACGGCGATATTTTTCGGTTTCACTAAAACAAAGCAATCTAACCAGTTGGCAAAATCGCTTAAGATCATCTTCGCGTGCTCACTGCCAGTCTCGGCCACATGTTCTTCAATCAAGCCTTTCAAATGCTGTTGATGGATAGGTGACTCGAGTTTTTGGGTATCGACAAGCTCGTTATTCACGCGGCGGTTAAAGCGGCCAAATTGGTCGAAGACATAAGCAAAGCCGCCCGTCATCCCTGCGCCGAAGTTGACCCCGGTTTTGCCGAGTACAACGACAATACCGCTGGTCATGTATTCGCAGCCGTTATCGCCTAAGCCTTCAACTACGGCGATGGCGCCCGAGTTACGTACCGCGAAGCGTTCACCCGCTTGACCCGCTGCGAAGAAGCGTCCGCCAGTCGCGCCATACAGACAAGTGTTACCGACAATCGCGCTGCGCTCGCTCTGGAATGGACTCCCTAGCGGTGGATAAATCACAATCTTGCCGCCCGACATGCCTTTACCGACGTAGTCGTTGGCATCACCGCAGAGCTTGAGTTCAAGGCCTGGGCTATTCCATACCCCAAAGCTTTGGCCGGCACTGCCATTAAAGCTGAGTTTAATCGGTGCCTTAGTGCCTTTAACCCCAAGGGTAGTCGCGATATAGCCCGACAGGCGTGCGCCCACTGAGCGGTCAGTGTTGTTGATACTGTAAGCGGCATCGAAACACTCGCCCTTATCGACCGCACTCTGGCACTCGTTGAGCAGATGTTGATTGAGTAAGCCTAAATCCGCTGGTGGATTGGTTTCCTGCCAAGTGCGCGAGGTGCTGGCTCTAACCTTTGGCTGATACAGGATCGGCGCTAAATCGAGTCCGCGTTGTTTATCGGTCTGGCCTTCCAAGGTATGTAGCCACTCACTGCGGCCCACTAAGTCTTCGAATTTGCTGACCCCTAGCGTTGCCATCCACTCGCGTACTTCCTCGGCGACAAACTCAAAGTAAGTCATCACTCGCTCTGGTAAGCCGTGGTAGTGGTTATCGCGCAGTTTCTTGTCCTGAGTTGCGACACCAGTAGCGCAGTTGTTCAGGTGGCAAATACGCAGGTACTTACAACCTAAGGCAATCATAGGCACAGTCCCGAAGCCAAAGCTCTCGGCGCCGAGTAAGGCTGCCTTGATGACGTCGGTTCCGGTTTTTAGGCCGCCATCGACCTGCAAGCGGATCTTATGGCGCAGACCATTTTCCACCAGAGATTGATGCACTTCGGCAAGGCCGAGTTCCCATGGGCTGCCGGCGTATTTCACCGAAGTGATAGGGCTCGCGCCCGTGCCACCATCGTAGCCAGAAATGGTGATCATATCGGCGTAGGCTTTTGCTACACCTGTGGCGATCGTACCGACACCTGGCTCAGACACTAACTTCACGGAGATCAGTGCCTTGGTATTGATTTGTTTTAAATCGAAAATCAGCTGGGCTAAGTCTTCGATAGAATAAATATCATGGTGCGGTGGTGGTGAAATCAAGGTTACACCTGGGCGTGCGTGGCGCAGCCCTGCAATTTCCACACTCACCTTATGGCCTGGCAGTTGTCCGCCTTCACCGGGTTTTGCGCCCTGTGCGACTTTAATTTGCAACACATCGGCGTTGACTAGGTAATGGGCGGTTACCCCAAAACGTGCCGACGCAATTTGTTTAATCGCCGAGTTACGCTCGGTATTAAAGCGGCGAGCATCTTCACCACCTTCGCCCGAGTTGGAGCGGCCACCTAAACGGTTCATGGCGATGGCTAATGCCTCATGGGCCTCAGGGCTTAGGGCGCCGATACTCATGGCCGCACTGTCAAAGCGCGGGAACAAGTGGCTGGCAGCCTCGACCTTATCCAGTTCAATTGCGGCTTGGTCAGCTTTAATGCCAATCAAATCCCTTAGGGTAGCAACCGGGCGGTTATCGACTAATTCGGCGAACTTCTTGTAGGTTGCAAAATTCTTGTCGATTAATGACGCCTGCAGCGTGTTGACCACATCTGGGTTGAAGCAGTGGTACTCACCGCCATCTACATATTTGAGTAAACCGCCTTGTGGCAGTGGCACATGGGCGCGGTAAGCGGCTTTATGCAGCAGCGCTTGATCTTGAGCGATATCCTCAAAGCTGGCGCCTTCGATACGGCTCACCACTCCTTTAAAGCAGAGTTCAATTACATCGCTGGCAATACCAATGGCCTCAAACTGTTGGCTACAACGGTAGGAGCCGACGGTGCTGATCCCCATTTTCGACATGATCTTACGCAGGCCTTTCTCGATGCCGTAGCGGAAGTTCAGCATCAGCGCCGTGGTATCGGTCAGTTGATGGCGTTTCGCTAGATCTGAGATTGATTCATACACTAGATACGGATAAATCGCCGTAGCACCAAAGCCGAGTAGCACTGCAAAGTGGTGCGGATCCCGCGCCGAAGCAGTCTCAACAATGATGTTGGTATCGCAGCGTAGGCTCTTGCTCACCAGCATTTGTTGTACTGCGCCAACCGCCATGGCCGCTGGGATCACCTGCGCCGATTTATCAATCGCACGGTCGGATAAAATCAGCAGTGTAGTGCCACTGCGAGCTAAACGCTCGGCTTCCGAGGTGATGCGGCGGATAGCGTGCTCTAAGCCTTCCTTCGGATCGTAGTTTAAGTCGACGATATTGGCGCGATAGTAAGTGCTATCCAATCCGAGTAATTGGTTGAAATCACTGAATAATAATATCGGCGAGTTGAACATCACTCGATAAGCATGGCCAGTGGTTTCGTTGAAGAGGTTTTGCTCGCGGCCGATACAGGTCGCCAGAGACATCACGTGCTTTTCACGCAGCGGATCGATAGGCGGGTTAGTGACTTGAGCGAATTTCTGTCGGAAATAGTCATAGAGCGAGCGTGACTTTTTCGACAATACGGCCATTGGCGTATCGTCGCCCATGGAACCTGTCGCTTCTTCGCCTTGTTTTGCCAGCACCCAAATCACTTGTTCAAGCTCTTCGCGGGTGTAACCAAATTGCTTTTGGTATTGCAGCAGTTGCTCAGGGCTTAATTCGCTAGCGCCATGTTGCTCCGTTGCTAACTGCTCGGCTGGTACCAGAGTACGGCTGTTTTTCGCCATCCACTCTTTATAGGGGTGGCGACGCTTAAGGTCGTTATCGATTTCGAATGACTGGTACAGACGACCATTGAGTGTATCTAACACTAACAGCTCACCAGGGCCGACACGGCCTTTTTCAATCACTTCATCGGCGGCATAGTCCCAAATGCCCACTTCGGAGGCGAGGGTGAGGATACGATCTTTAGTGATCACATAACGTGATGGACGCAAACCGTTACGATCCACTGCGCAAGCGGCGTGGCGACCGTTGGTCATTACGATACCCGCAGGACCATCCCAAGGTTCCATATGCATGGAGTTAAAGTCATAGAAGGCTTTTAGCTCATCATCCATCTCTGGGTTACTCTGCCACGCTGGCGGAATAAGCAAACGCATGGCTCGGTATAGGTCCATACCGCCCGAGAGCAACATCTCGAGCATATTATCGAGGGAGGATGAATCGGAGCCCGTTTCATTCACAAAGGGTGCCGCCTGTTGTAAGTCGGGCAGCAGTGGTGAATTAAACTTGTAGGCACGGGCACGGGCCCATTGGCGGTTACCGGTAATAGTGTTGATCTCGCCGTTATGGGCAAGATATCTAAAGGGCTGAGCGAGTGGCCATTTAGGTGAAGTATTGGTTGAAAAGCGTTGATGGAATAAACAAATAGAGCTCTTCAAACGGATGTCGGCAAGGTCAGGATAGAATGCGGGCAAGTCGGCAGGCATCATCAAGCCTTTGTAGACTATGACTTGGCCTGAAAGACTCGCGACATAAAAGTCTTTATCGTCAGTAATTTGTTGCTCTAAACGGCGGCGAGCCATGTAGAGGCGACGCTCAAGATCTTTCTCACGCCAGCCAATCGGGGCGTTGATCAGGACTTGATAGATTTGCGGCAGGCTCGATTTACCAATCTCACCCAATACCTCAGGATTGACGGGGACTTTACGCCAGCCGGCAATGCTTAAGGTTTCACGCTCGAGTTCGCGTTCGAGAATAAACTTGGCTTGGTCGGCCAGTTCTTCATCTTGACTTAAAAACAACATGCCCACGGCGAATTTACGGCTCAGGTGCCAGTCATTTTCCGCGGCAATGGCTTCAAAGAATTGCAATGGTAGCTGCATTAATAAACCACAGCCGTCCCCAGTTCGACCGTCAGAGGCGATACCGCCACGGTGTTTCATGCGATCGAGGCCATGGATGGCGGTGCGCACGATACGATGGCTGGCCTCGCCATCCATTTGTGCAATCAAGCCAAAACCACAATTGTCCCGCTCAAAACTGGGATGATATAAGCTCATACAAAAACCTCCCTTGACCTCAACGAAATTACTACTCGGGAGAAATGTAAAGACTTTCTATAGATATGCACCCGAACCACCCAAATTATCCTGAGATTAACTAAAGGTCAAACCAAAAATTTGCATAAAATATGGGTATTCATTCATGTTTTATACACAAAACATAATTACTTGACGTTGACGTTAACTGATTAAAGTGCTGTATAACATTATGAATAAAAAGAATTTTAAAAAATGAAAAACGATGGGGTTACTAAAATGTAACATTAAGGGCGATTGTTTTTGATTTAGAAATAGTGATTTTTATTGCAAATACAGTGCGTGTATAAAAATATGAAATAAATGAATTGTTATTCTGTTTGCCTGTGAGTGGAATCACGGAGTGTAAAGACACTGTGAGCAATGACTCAGGTTTTGAGCTTTGACGCTGTGAATCTAACGGGAGTTTGATTTACCACCAAGAAAACCATGCTCGCTTTGTTTATCATGAGTTTTTTCATCTAAACACACGTCTTTACTCCTTCTTTTTTGTGATTTTATCTTGGTTATTTTTAATGAAACGACATGAAATTTGGCGGGCGAGCTAATGGGGCTCGATGCATACGTAAACACATTCGGTGCCGTGTGTAAGGCTAAATACGGCGAGCGCTTACGCAAGCTGACTATCGATGCCAAATTCACTTGCCCTAACCGTGATGGCACTCTGGGACGTGCCGGTTGTACCTTTTGTAATGTGGCCTCCTTTAGTTATCAGCAGGCGGAAACGCTCAGCATTAGTGAGCAATTACAGCAGGGGAAAGCCCGTTATAAAGAGGCGAAACCTAAGCTGAACGCAGATAAATTTATCGCGTACTTTCAAGCCTATACGAGTACCTATGATGAGTATCAAGTGTTGATGGCTAAATACGATGAAGCGGTCAAGGACAGTGAGATTGTGGGCCTGTGTGTCGGCACTCGTCCCGACTGTGTGCCAGATAATGTGTTAGATTTATTAGCGAGTTATCAGCAAAAGGGCGTCGATGTCTGGTTGGAGCTTGGATTGCAAACCGCCAATGATAGCACCTTGCATAAGATTAACCGTGGGCACGACTTTGCCTGTTATTGCGATACAGTTGTACGGGCCAGAAGCCGAGGCTTAAAAGTTTGTACTCACCTTATCTTAGGCTTACCCGGTGAAACTCACCTCGATTATATGGCGACACTGCAAGCGGTTCTGGCGCAGGGCGTCGATGGCTTAAAGCTACATCCATTACATGTCGTCGAGGGCAGTACGATGGCGAAAGCTTGGCGTGCAGGACGTTTACCCTTGCTCAGTATTGAGGAGTATGCGGCTTGTGTCGGCGAACTGGTTCGGCATACACCGAAAGAGGTGATTTTTCATCGGGTGACCGCCTATGCGAAAAAACCGATACTACTCGCGCCTGATTGGTGCGGCTATCGTTGGAATGGGTTAGTGGCAATTGTTGAGGATCTTGCGCGTAAGGGTGGACAAGGCGCGGCATTAGCGCGACCATAATGACCATATTGCTTGAAGGGATTCAGTTGATCTCAATTTATCGCTGAGAGTGTTTGAAATAGTTGAAATTTTGTTAAATAAACCGTGATTTGACCACAAATGCTGCTATAAGTTGCACTGACAATTTTAGTGGGTATCATGTCATAAACGTGTTTTAAGCATTGGACTACTTAAGGGAGGCCTAGATGGCCACAGTTGAATTAGAAACAATCCTAGATCTCAATACGTTAGAACAGTATTGCAGTGCGATTGGTGCCGGAACTCTGCTAAAGAGTGTGGTCTTGTTTGAGCAATTAATGCCTGAGTATGTAGGGAATCTAGTCAAGGCTAACGAAGCTGCCGATAAGGACACTTTATGCTCCGAGGCCCATAAATTTAAAGGTGCGGCGGGCTCAGTCGGTTTAAAACGTATTCAGCAAATTGCCCAGTTACTCCAACATGGTGAAGAAGCGCGTTGGGAAGCTGAGCATGGAACGTGGGTCGCGCAAATTGTTGAATTTGCAAGTGCCGATCTCCAGCAGTTAAAGCAATTCCTACAGGCTAAAGCTTAGTTTGTCGCCTAGAGGTGCAGCGCGATGTTGCACCTCCAAGTCTTATCTCCTGTGTTTATTCCATCCGTTTGTACGCTGTAAGTGCTCTCTTACCTTTTCCTTTGATTGAAAATCGATTTTGCTCACACTATTGAGCAATTCAGCCGCGTTTTAGTTGATAACTTATGCTAGAGTTGATTAAATTTATTAATTCATAACCTTAGTGGCAATCGATTAAATGAAAAATTTACCTAGCCTTAAGAATTTATTCTATTTGGTGAATCTTCACCAAGAGCAGAATTTTAACCGCGCCGCTAAGGTGTGTTTTGTGAGCCAATCAACGCTGTCGAGCGGGATCCAGAATCTTGAAGAACAGCTTGGCCATCAATTAATTGAACGTGATCATAAATCCTTTATGTTCACCGCTATTGGCGAAGAAGTGGTGCAGCGTTCCCGCAAAATACTCACGGATGTGGATGATTTAGTCGAACTGGTTAAAAACCAGGGTGAACCAATGACTGGTGATATCCGCTTAGGCTGTATTCCAACGATTGCACCATTTTTATTAAGCCGCGTGGTTAAGCAATGTCAGCAAGCTTATCCGGCGATGAGTTTATTACTCAAAGAGGATACTACTGAGCGTTTGCTCGATGCCTTAGGCAAAGGGGAATTGGATTTACTGATCCTCGCCTTACCCGTGGATACCAGTGGTTACCACAGCATGAAAGTCGGGATAGACCCCTTTAAGATGGTGATCCATAAAGATTTAGTGGGTGGCATTCATCAACCTATCGATTATCAGACCTTGCCCGATGAGAGTATCTTCCTGCTGCAGAGTGAACACTGTATTACAGGGCATGCTATTACCGCTTGTCAGTTAGGTGACAGCGCTAAGGTGAATCCCTTTGCTGCAACCAGTCTGCATACTTTAGTACAAATGGTGGATAGTAAGCTGGGCACAACCTTCTTGCCGCAAATGGCGATTGATGCTGGCATCTTAAATGATACCGATCTGGTGGTGATGACTCCGCCAGGTGAAGCGCCTTACCGTGATATCGGCTTAGTTTGGCGACAAACAACCAGCCGGATTTTGACCTTCCGTACCTTAGGTTTGCTTATTCAAAAGCTGTTAACCAAAGAAATGGAATAATCGCTGTAAGTTAAAGCTAGAATATTAGAGAGGGGAAACACCAAACACTTCAATCGAGTGTTGTTTCCCCTTTAATTTGACTGGACCCAAATTAGTTAAGCGGTATTCGCTATTGGGATTGTCGAGTCGACCCGCCAACGCACCTGAGATCAACATGCGTTGCCCCAGTGGATTACACTGATCTTGAAGTCTAGCTAAGGTATTTAGCACATCACTAAAGAAGCTAATTTCTTGTTTTTGCACACCAACCACAGCAGCAACCACTTGTCCACAGTGGGCCGCAGCCTTAAATTTGGGCACAAAACCATAGTGCTCTTCAAAGTAACGTCGCTGCCAATTTAACTGCTGGCTAAATTCAAAATAGATATTCATGCAGCGGTCGTGCACCACGCCTTCTTCTAACGGCCAGTGGATCAATACGGCATCACCCATATAACGGTAAATTTCGGCTTCGTTATTAGTCACAGTATCGGATAACAGGCTAAAGCTGTCTTGAATGAGACGGCTAAAACGGTAATCCCCGAGGGATTCGGCGTGGGTTGTCGAGGCAACCATATCTAAATAAAGGAATAAACGCTGTTCGTACCTAGGTTTATGGTATTTACCTAAACCAATATTGAGCAGAATACGCGGCCCAACTAAGAGTGCCATTTGTTCGACAAAGGCTAAGCTGACCCGAACAACCACTAAATAGACGATGAGCGCTTGGAAGGACGGACTATAGAGAATATGCGCCGTGAGCATTTGCCTTAGGGTCGACATATGATTTTCAATGGCCCACATATTCAAGAACTGGGTCATATAGGCTAAGGTCGTCGCCCCGAGTAGCAGGAACAAACCTTTAAAAATCACTGAGAAAACATAGGGAAGACGATTGATGGCGCTGAAGTCGGCGATCAGGTTCGACATCCAATGTAGGCTGCCAAAAATGATGCCCATGTAGACGGCAAGCGTCGCGAGATCGGCCGAACCGACAGCCCATTGTGGTAACTCTGGCGACTGTGCATATCGGAAAAACACGAACGCAGCCATGGCTATCGCCCAAGCTAATATCGCAAAAAGAAGTTTTTTCGCTTGTCTACGTGCTCTCACAACGGGTTTTGTATCCGAATACGACCATATATTTCAGGATGCCGTAGTTTATAGAAAATCATCACTAGAGTGCCAGCGATATTTGTGATCTGGATCAATCCAACGCTATATAGCTACGAAAATTTAACCAAATACCTTATTTAATAGCATGGCGGTAAAAGCGGTCTTTAAATAGAAACCCCGTGGATTGGTCATTTTCAGGCTACCGTCCTCGGCAATGCTCTGGGTCCGCGCCTTACTGTTGGCGGCTTTAGGGCGCAGTTGCAACACTTCGCCATGCCTTGCGGTGAGTTTTTCCACTTTACCTAAGGCGATAAGTTCCATTATCTCCTCCCAATCCTGTTGCAGTAACCTTTGCTCTTGGAGATCGGGTTCCCACAATATGGGGGTGCCGACTCGACGATCTCCCACAGGAATATGCCGCTCGCCCTCAACGGGTACCCAGAGCACACGCTGTAACTTGTGACACACTAAGCTGTCTTGCCAAGTTAAGCCTTTGATATTGGTTAGCGGCGCCACACACACATAGGTGGTTTCCAGTGGTTTGCCTTTGCTATCGATGGGAATGGTTTTTAGCTCAACGCCGAGGTGGAGAAAATCCTGCTCGGGCTTTGAGCCGGCAGTTGCTCCTAACTCCATTTCAATGAGTTGTCCGACCCAGCCCTTATCTCGTTTCAGATCCTTAGGCACAGTAATCCCTCGGTGGGCTGCAATTTGGGCCAAAGAGATGCCGGCCATCATATTGGCACGTTCGAGCAGTTCGCTCAGATTTTGAGGAGGGATTATTGGTTTCATAGGGCGAATTTTACTGGAAAATAGGTGCTTAGCAACAGAGGTTAAAAATTAAGCACTCAAAAAAGGATAAGATTGTACTCACAGATAAATCTGTAAGTGCATGATTTTAATGCTAGTTGTCAGTTTGCATTCCAATACCTGCGAAAGTGTTCAAAGTTACTCTCGGTTTTCCCTTGCGTTTCTCACATATTTATCCACAGATATTATGGATAACTCACAATGCAGTGGGCTTTAACCGAATAAAAATCGTGAGTCAATGGCTAAAAGGGGCATTTTTCCACGGGAGTGTGGGTAATTTTGGGTGAGCTCTGTGTATAACATTTAGGTGTAACTCGGATGAAATCGGATAACTCGCATTAGGTTAAAAAGTGAGCTTTTTAGTTTTTAAGTCACATATTCTTACGCTGGTTAAATGTAACCTTATGATTTTATATTTTTTATTTTATTTAAATAAGCAGGCTGTCATGAACGATATTTGATGTTTTTTGAACGATATACCTAGTTTACCTTAGTTTCAAACAGAGATATCCACAGAAAATGTGGATATCCCCAAGGTTGAAACCCTTGGATTGTTGATAAAGTAGTAAGTTGAGGGTATTTATCCAAAAAATAGCTGTAAATAGAGGTTTGCTGAGAGACTGGCTTTGTGAAACAATCGGTTTATTAAAAGTTATCCTTATTTGGAGTCCATGTGATTGATAGCGACGGCTTTCGCGCAAATGTGGGCATAATAATTTGTAATAGATACGGCCAAGTCATGTGGGCCAGACGATTCGGACAACATTCATGGCAATTTCCTCAGGGCGGCGTCGATGATGGTGAGACGGCCGAAGAGGCGATGTACCGTGAATTGTATGAGGAAGTAGGCTTAAGACCTGAGCATGTCACTATATTAACCTCGACCCGTTCTTGGTTGAGATATCGTTTACCTAAACGTTTAGTGAGGCAGGACAGCAAGCCTGTGTGTATCGGCCAAAAACAAAAATGGTTTCTGTTGCAACTCAAAAGCCAAGATAGTGCGATTAATTTAAGTTCTTCAGGCCACCCTGAGTTTGACGATTGGCGTTGGGTAAGTTATTGGTATCCTGTGCGGCAAGTTGTCTCATTTAAGCGTGATGTTTATCGTAAGGTCATGAAAGAATTTGCGGTAACGGCATTGTCATTCCAAACCCAGGAAATTCCGAGGAAGCGGGTAAGACAAAGAACAACGGGCTGATTTTCAAAAGAGGATTGAAAACAGTGTTAAATACGCTCAGGGATATTACTCAAGCTGTGGCGTCCGCCCACAGCTTAGAAACCGCATTAGAAGTCCTAGTTTCATCGACCAAAGCGGCGATGGAAACCCAATGTTGCTCGGTCTACATCTTAGATCAGCAAGAACTCGTATTATCAGCCACCGATGGCCTCGAAAAGAGTGCCGTTGGGCGCGTGCGTATGCCGTTAACCCAAGGCTTGGTTGGTTTGGCTGCTGAACGCGAAGAAGCCGTAAACCTCGCCGATGCGCGTTTGCATCCACGCTTTAAACTCTTCCCCGAAGTCGCTGAAGAAGAATACCGTGCCTTTTTAGCCGTTCCCATTATTTATCAAAAAGCCGTAGTTGGCGTGATTGTGGTGCAGCAGGCCAGCGCGCGGCAGTTTAGCGAAGGGGAAGAAGCCTTCTTAATGACCTTGGCCGCGCAGCTCGCGATGGCTATTCGAGGATTAAAGCAAAAGGCACAGGTCAGTTCGCTGCATCAACAGATTTTATTCCAGGGTACCTCAGCATCTAGCGGTATCGCCATTGCCCATGCCTTAGTGCTCGGTGGCGAAATCTCCCTCGAACAGCCCGATGTGCGCTGCGAGGATATTGCTCTCGAATCCAGCCGACTAGTAGCGGCGATGGGGCGTTGTAAGGAGGCAATCGGCGCCTTATCTCAACGTTTCGACCGTGAGCAGGATGAAGAAGTAGCCTCGATATTCAATGCCTTGCAGCTGCTGCTCGATGATGCCAGCCTAGGGGGGGAATATGCCCGTGAAGTGCAGCAGGGATGGGAAGCCGAATCGGCGGTCAGCCGAGTTTCGTTGCGTTATATTCAACAGTTTTTAGCGATGGAAGATCCCTACCTGAAGGAGCGGGCGAGCGATATTCGTGACCTTGGGCAAAAGGTATTAAGGCAGTTAATCGAACCCGAGCGTTTAGAGCTTGAGCCCGATAAGCCGGTGATTCTCGTTACCCGTGAAGCGGATGCAACATTGCTGGCGGAATTCCCTCGACAAAAATTAGCCGGTATTGTCACTGAACTGGGGGGCGTTAACTCCCATGCGGCCATTTTAGCGCGCGCACTAGGCGTGCCCGCCATTACCGGCGTTGAGCAATTGTTGTCGGCCGATATTGACCAGAAGTTATTAGTGGTCAATGCCAGCCGTGGGCAATTGATGGTGTCGCCATCGCCCGCCATTGTAAGCGAATATCGCAGTTTGATTTCGGCGCAAAAGGCGTTGCAACGCCAATACGCGCAGGAGTTAGCCCTGCCGTCTGTCATGCTCGATGGTACGCGTATTCGTTTGTATCTTAACGCTGGGTTACTCAGTGGCGTTGCCTCTGAAATCGCCGAAGGCGCCGATGGTATCGGGCTCTATCGCACCGAAATTCCCTTTATGCTGCAGCAGCGTTTTCCGAGTGAGTCCGAGCAGGTAAAAGTTTATCAACAGGTATTATCGGCGGCATCGGGGCGTCCTGTGGTGATGCGTACCTTAGACGTGGGGGGCGATAAGCCGCTGCCTTATTTCCCGATCAAAGAAGATAACCCCTTCCTCGGCTGGCGTGGTATCCGCTTATCATTGGATCATCCCGAGCTGTTCCTCGTACAGCTAAGAGCGATGTTGCAAGCAGGCGGAGAGGGCAGGCAGCTCAGTATTTTACTTCCCATGGTCAGTAATTTAGATGAAATTGATCAATCCTTGGCCTATCTAGAGCAGGCCTATGTTGAACTCAAGAACGATGTGAACAGCCAGATTGAAATGCCGCGCATTGGCATTATGCTCGAAGTTCCTGCGCTGTTATATCAGTTAGATGAAGTCGCAAAACGCGTCGATTTTGTGTCGGTCGGCAGTAACGATTTGACCCAATATTTACTCGCAGTAGATCGTAACAACCCAAGGGTGAGTTCCCTGTTTGATAGTTATCATCCAGGCATTCTTCGGGCGCTGCACCAGGCTCGGCTCGATTGTGACTACCATGAACTCGATATTAGTATCTGTGGCGAGCTGGCGGGGGAACCCATGGGGGCGATTCTGTTGGTGGCGATGGGATATCAGCATTTGAGTATGAACCAAGGCAGTTTAGCGCGGATAAATTACCTGCTGCGCCGTGTGTCTCGCGCCGATTTGACGCAACTCTTGTCGCAGGCTTTGAGCCTATCAAATGGTTTCCAAGTGCGTGAGTTGGTTAAAGAATATTTAACACAGCAGGGATTGGCCACAATTCTTAATTAACTAATCGCGCCTTTTGCTTTAAGCTAAGGCTTCACTTAATCACGCTGTAGGTACCCGTGTGGATAGTTTGCTGTCGGTGTTCTTTATTTGCTTGGCTTTAGGCGCATTTGTCGGTTTTATGGCGGGGTTATTGGGCATCGGTGGTGGCTTAATTGTCGTGCCCGCACTGCTTTATATCTTACCTTCTGTCGGTATCACTTCGGCTCAGTTACCCCATATTGCGATTGCCACATCCCTTGCGGCGATTATTTTAACCTCGATTTCTTCTGCAAGAGCGCACCATAAACGCGGTAATGTGCCCTGGGGATTGTTTCGAACCATGTTCCCGGGGATTATTCTCGGCGCCTTGATGTCCGGCTTTATTGCCGAACAAATCCCTGCGGCGACCCTCAGACAAGGGTTTGCGGTATTTGTGATGTTAATGGCGATTCAAATGGCTTATCCCTTTAAAACCGAATCGAACCGAGAACTGCCAAACTCGATGATTTTGTTTGTGGTGGCCGTGATTGTGGCCGCGATTGCAGGATTAATGGGGATTGGCGGCGGCGTCTTGTTAGTGCCGTTTTTAACCTATTTTGGTTTGCAGATGCGCCTAGCGGTGGGATTTTCCGCCGCGACTGGATTATTAATCTCCTTGTCGGGCAGCTTAGGGTATATAATCGCGGGCTTTAACGCGCCGGATCTCCCCGAGGGAACCTTAGGGTATATCTATTTACCAGCGCTATTTGGCTTAATAATAACCTCAATTTTAATGGCTCCAGTAGGCGTTAAGGCGGCAAGCACTTGGCCTACCTCGGTCCTTAAAAAAATATTTGCACTTTTACTCCTGTGTGTCGGTCTCAAATTAATTCTGAGCTGATTTTTAGTGTTTAGCCCTCGATTTGAGGCTGTTGATGGATAAGTTATGGCATTGAATTTTCCCAATATCGATCCTGTGATCGTGAAGTTTGGTCCCTTTGATATTTTTGGACAAACCTTTGAACCCGCCCTGCGTTGGTATGGATTTACTTACTTAGTTGGCTTTGTCGCCGCCATGTGGTTACTCAATCGCCAGGCCGACCGCTCCAATGGTTTATGGTCAAGAGAACAGGTTTCCGATTTACTGTTTTATGGCTTTTTAGGGGTGATTTTAGGTGGCCGCATCGGCTACGTGCTCTTCTATCATTTCGATTATTTCCTCGCTAGCCCAATGTATTTGTTTAAGATCTCAGAAGGCGGCATGTCCTTCCACGGCGGTCTGATGGGGGTAATTACCGCCATGATTTATATCGCCTGGAAGCAAAAGCGTACCTTCTTTGCGGTCGCAGATATGGTGGCACCTGTTGTACCTATTGGCTTAGGTGCGGGCCGTATCGGTAACTTTATCAATGGTGAGTTATGGGGCCGAGTCACCGATGTCCCTTGGGCCATGGTGTTCCCAAGTGGTGGACCAGAACCTCGTCATCCATCACAACTCTATCAATTCGCCCTTGAAGGGGTCGCCTTATTCCTGCTCCTCTATTGGTTCAGTAAACGAACGAAGAAAGTCGGCGCCGTGTCGGGCATGTTCTTACTCGGATACGGGATTTTCCGTATGATTGTTGAAACCGTAAGACAACCCGATGCGCAGTTAGGTCTCTACTGGGGCTTTATGACGATGGGGCAAATCTTATCTGTGCCGATGGTCCTCTTCGGTTTATATCTCATTCTTCGTCCAGAGGGTAAGCAGTAATGCAACAGTATTTAGACTTGATGAAGCACATCTTAGCCGAAGGTGTGGATAAATCAGACCGCACCGGTACCGGCACTCGCTCGGTGTTTGGCTATCAAATGCGTTTCGATTTGAGTAAGGGCTTCCCCTTAGTGACCACCAAGAAGTGCCATATGCGCTCGATTATTCATGAGCTATTGTGGTTCCTGAAGGGCGATACCAATATTGCTTATCTGCGTGAGAATAAAGTCAGTATTTGGGACGAATGGGCCGATGAAAACGGCGATTTAGGCCCTGTCTATGGCGCGCAGTGGCGCAGCTGGCCGACCCAAAGTGGCGATGCTATCGACCAAATCGCTCAGGTGATCGCACAAATCAAATCTCAACCCGATTCCCGTCGTTTGATTGTTTCGGCTTGGAACGTGGGTGAACTGGATAAAATGGCGTTGGCACCTTGCCATGCCTTTTTCCAATTCTATGTTGCCGATGGCAAATTATCCTGTCAGCTGTACCAGCGTAGCTGTGATGTGTTCTTAGGCTTACCTTTCAATATCGCTAGTTATGCGCTGCTGACCATGATGGTGGCACAGCAATGTGATTTAGCTTTGGGTGACTTTGTGTGGACGGGCGGCGATACCCACTTGTATTCCAACCATATGGAACAAACGGCGTTGCAGTTAAGCCGCGAGCCAAGACCGTTACCCACCATGACGATCCTGCGTAAACCCGCTTCTATTTTCGATTATCAATTCGAAGATTTCGAGCTAACTCACTACGATCCACACCCGCATATCAAAGCGCCTGTCGCCGTTTAACGGCGAAATAATCGACTAATACCTCGGAATTGCCGAGGTATTTTGTCGAAACTATCGATTATACTTGTCAATTTTCTTCGTCTACACTCATTTCATTATGATTTTTTGGAGTGCAAGATGGAAAAAGCAATTAGAAATTTTCTGAGCCAGGAATCGGCTGGCGGCATCCTGTTATTGGTTGCTGTTGTCTTAGCCATGCTCATGGCCAATTCTCCTCTAGCGGGACTCTATCAAGGTTTTCTCGGAACTGAAGTACAAGTGCGTGTCGGCGCGCTCGATCTGCATAAGCCGCTGTTGCTGTGGATTAACGATGGCCTGATGGCATTGTTTTTCTTACTGATTGGCTTAGAGGTAAAGCGTGAACTGTTAGAAGGCGCCTTATCCAGTGTGACCCAGGCTTCACTGCCAACCTTTGCCGCGATTGGTGGTATGTTAGTTCCAGCAGGCATTTATCTGCTATTTAACTATGGCGATCCTGTGACTCAAGCGGGTTGGGCCATTCCTGCGGCCACCGATATTGCGTTTGCGTTAGGTATCATGGCGCTGCTAGGTAGCCGCGTGCCAGTGGCATTGAAGGTTTTCCTGTTGGCGCTCGCTATCATCGATGACTTAGGCGTGATTGTGATTATTGCGCTCTTCTACAGCAGCGATCTCTCAACCATTAGCTTAGTGATTGCCAGCATTGCGATTGTCGGTTTAGTCGCCTTAAACCGTAAAGGTGTGACCGCGTTAGCACCCTATGGCGTGTTGGGACTCGTACTGTGGGTCGCGGTATTAAAGTCTGGCGTCCACGCGACTTTGGCTGGTGTGATCATTGCCTTCTGTATCCCACTGCGGGCAAAAGATGGCAGTTCACCCTCTGAGCATTTAGAGCATAGCCTGCACCCTTGGAGCACCTTCCTTATCCTGCCAGTCTTTGCCTTTGCGAATGCGGGTGTGGCTTTAGGTAACATGAGTTTGGATACCCTGATTTCCCCTGTTCCAGTCGGGATTGCATTGGGACTCATGTTAGGTAAGCCGATTGGTGTAATGTTGTTTAGTTATGTGGCCGTCAAACTGAAATTGGCGCAATTACCCGATGGGATTGGTTGGAAGCAGATTGCGCCTGTGGCGGCAATGTGTGGTATTGGTTTTACGATGTCGATGTTTATTGCTTCGCTGGCATTTGAGCAAGCAGACCCTATGTACGGCGACTTAGCGCGCCTTGGCACCTTGATAGGCTCAATTCTGGCGGCCTTGATCGGGTATTTCTGGTTATCAAAAGTGTTACCTAAAAAAGGAGTATAACTATGATAAATATGAAATTAGTAGGAGTGGCAGCACTGTTAACACTTTCTTCAAGCGCAATGGCTTCGCAGATTGATGCCTGTAACAAGGATGTCGCATCACAAACCTGTCAAAGCTACCTTGAGGGCATAGTCGATGGCGCGTTAATGTTTAAGTCTGAGGCATTAGGCGCAAGGCTTGAAACCAATGGCTATGAGTCTAGAGCGCTCAAGTACCGCGGTGGTAAACGTTTCCAAGAGGCGAATCGCACTTATTGCGCTAACCGTATTCCGGATAGAGACAGCTTAGTCTCGGGTGTAACGGAAGCGGTTAGCACGGGCACCGCAGCCGATTTAGAACAGTTGCAGGGAATTGTGGTTAACTTATTGGATTGTCAGCGTTTAAAATAGCGCTATCGACTCATCATTTGTTAAGCTGAGTCACTGCGATCCGACATGCCGCAGCCCTTGAGGCTGCGGTATCCATCATAGGAAGCTCATTGGCGATGCTGCATCTTAATTACAACCATCTTTATTATTTCTGGATGATCAAGAAGAAGGGCTCTGTGGCCAAGGCGGCCGAAGCCCTTTGTCTGACGCCTCAAACCATCACGGGGCAAATTCGCGCCCTTGAAGATCGTCTTAACGGCAGCCTATTCAAACGTGTCGGACGCAATTTAGAGGCGACAGAGCTCGGTGAGTTGGTATTTCGCTACGCCGATAAGATGTTTTCCCTCAGTTATGAGATGCTCGATTTACTCAACTATCAAAAAGATGATGCCATTTTATTTGAAGTGGGTATTGCCGATGCCTTGTCTAAAGCCTTGGCGAGTCGCGTATTACTTTCTGTGGTGCCCAATGACGGCTCTATGCATCTTGCTTGTTATGAAGCGACCCACGAAAGTTTAATGACTCGTTTACGCGAGCATAAACTGGATATGATCCTCTCGGACTGTGCAGGTGAGTCATTGAAATATCCTGAGATTTTATCGAAAAAACTGGGTGAGTGTGGCGTGAGCTTTTTCTCCGCCGAAACCTACAGCGCCGATTTCCCGGCTTGTTTAGAACAAGCACAATTGCTGATCCCCGGCCGTAGAACATCGCTTGGGCAACAATTATACCGTTGGTTCGATGAGCAAAATCTAAAGGTCAGTATCCTAGGTGAGTTTGACGATGCGGCGATGATGAAGGCCTTTGGCTACCTGAAGCGCGGGATCTTCGTCACACCGTCGGTTTATCCTCAAGAGGTGATTTCCCATGGCATGCATCTCCTAGGTGAAACCTTAGATGTTAAGGAAGAATACCATGTGATGTTTGCCGAGCGGATGATCCAACATCCCGCGGTGAAACGTTTATTAGAGACGGATTTCAGTGATTTATTTGCCGGATTAGACAGCCAAGTTCAGCGCTGTTAAACCGAGTTTCAATACGGCTTGCATCGACACTCTACGGCGTGAACTGGTAGACTAAGGCGAAATTAGTTTTGGGAGAATTAACTTGGAGTTAATGAACATTGCACGGGTCCGTTGGGCATGTCGCCGCGGAATGCTCGAATTGGACGTCTTGTTCCAGCCTTTCGTCGAAAATGTTTATCAGGATTTGTCGGATGACGACAAGGCCCTGTTTATTCGTTTACTCGAGTGTGAAGACCCTGAATTATTTGCATGGTTTATGGGTCATGAAGCCTGTCCCGATGCAGAGCTTGCCCGCATGGTAGTGCAAGTCCGTGGCAGAGCGGCGCCATAGTTTTAGCGTAAAAGCCTCTCGCGACCAGCGACTCTCGTTGGTCGTTTTTGTTTGTGTCTGCAGTACCTCTTTACTTATTTGGCCTGAAACGGATGTCGTATTTTGGCGTGTGCTTAAGTTGGTCTTCGCCGTTTTAATCTTCGGATTCTTGGGCTATCAGTTATGGCGACTGAGAAGCTGGCATTGCCGTTTCGAGCTTAATGGAAAAGGGGAAGGCTGGCTCTCGACGGGGGAGACGTTTCATGTGCTCCCCAGAACTTGGGTAACGCCTTTTATCTGCTTGGTTTATTATCAGTCCGCCGATAAGTTGCATCTCTTGCCCCTTTGGGCCGATATGTTTAGCGATACGGATTACCGCCACTTATGCCGACTATTACTTAAGGTTAAAACTCAAGTGACGAGCCAGCGCGAATCTCTTTAATCCATATCTAACATGTTTCCTTAACCTAAATAAAACGGGCTAAATCTGAGTCGATTTAGCCCGTTAAACGTGTCACTTAAGCAACTCGGTTATTTTTCAGGTTGCAGAATCGTTGGTTGCGGTGAGTCAACTTTCTCTGGATGGTCGATATTGTAGTGCAGACCACGGCTCTCTTTACGATCCATAGCACAGCGGATAATCAGCTCCGCCACTTGCACTAAGTTACGCAGTTCCAGCAGGTTATTACTGACTCTGAAGTTGCTGTAATACTCTTGGATTTCCTGTTGCAACATCAGGCAGCGGCGCAATGCACGCTCCAAGCGTTTATCCGAGCGGACAATCCCCACATAGTCCCACATGAAGAGGCGCAGTTCATGCCAGTTGTGGGCAATCACCACTTCTTCATCGGAGTTGGACACTTTACTCTCGTCCCACGCCGGAATTTGCCCCGGTAATGGAATTTTGTGCATTTGGCTCTCAATATCCTGCGATGCGGCGCGGGCAAATACCAAGCACTCGAGCAGTGAGTTACTCGCCAAGCGGTTTGCACCATGTAAGCCGGTATAAGCGACTTCGCCGATGGCGTAGAGGCCGTTGAGGTCGGTTTGGCCGTGCAAGTCCGTCATTACACCACCACAGGTATAGTGGGCGGCAGGCACCACAGGAATGGCATCCTTGGTGATATCAATACCCAGTTCTAAACAGCGACTGTAAATTGTTGGGAAGTGCTTGATGGTAAAGTCGCTGTCTTTATGGCTGATGTCTAAGTAGACGCAATCGGCGCCTAAACGTTTCATCTCATAGTCGATGGCGCGGGCCACGATATCGCGGGGCGCGAGTTCGGCGCGCTCATCAAAGTCAGGCATGAAGCGACTGCCATCGGGGCGACGTAAATAAGCTCCTTCACCGCGCAGGGCTTCGGTCAGTAGGAAGTTACGCGCATCGGCATGGTAAAGGCAGGTCGGATGGAATTGATTAAATTCCATATTGGCCACACGGCAACCTGCGCGCCACGCCATGGCAATACCATCACCACTCGCCACATCGGGGTTTGAAGTGTATTGGTAGACCTTAGAGCTACCGCCCGTGGCTAATGCGACAAATTTTGCCTTAATGGTTTCGACCTGCTCGGCGTTACGGTTCCACACATAAGCGCCTAACACGCGATTGCCTGGGCGATTTAATTTACGGGTGGTGATGAGGTCGATGGCGTTGTAACGTTCTAAAACTTGAATATTGGGGTGGGCGAGGGCGCGTTCTTGTAGCGTGGTTTGCACTTCTTTGCCCGTTGCATCGGCGGCATGCAGAATGCGTCTATGGCTGTGGCCGCCTTCGCGGGTCAAATGATAAGGTGCCTCTTTGGCATTATCGCCAGCGGTTTCTTCTTTATCGAATGCCACGCCACATTCAATTAACCATTGCATGGCGCTCTTGGCGTTTTCAGCGGTAAAAGTTACCACTTCTTTATCGCACAAGCCGGCACCGGCCACTAACGTATCGGCCACATGGGATTCGATGGTGTCACTTTCATCGAACACGGAGGCGATACCGCCTTGGGCGTAGTATGTCGACCCTTCCGAGAGTGGGCCTTTTGAGAGCAGAATTACGTTTGCTTTTTCAGCAAGATGCAAAGCTAGTGTCAGACCTGCGGCACCGCTACCTATGACTAATATGTCAGATTGGTGTTCAACTACTTGTTTCATCGGGTATCATGCTATGACTGAGAGTGCCATCTATGGTAAACCAACTCACCGATTATGGGTACTTTCCTTTTAACCTTACTTTTTTTGTATAATTCTTAGAACTTTTTCAAAGCACGCTAGTCTACATAAGTGAATATGATTCGAGCGACTGAGAAATCAGCATTTTAGATTTGGGAGAAGTCGGCTCGGATGAGTGGACAAATAAGTGATCAACAATTAGTTGAGCGCGTACAACGGGGAGATAAAAACGCTTTTAACCTGTTGGTGCTTAAATATCAGAGTAAAGTAGTGAGCTTGATTTCACGCTATGTGCGTAACCAAGCCGACGTTACCGATGTGGCACAGGAAGCGTTTATCAAAGCTTATCGAGCTTTGCCAAACTTTCGCGGAGAAAGTGCGTTTTATACCTGGTTGTACCGCATAGCCGTAAACACGGCTAAGAATTATCTCGTGTCACAGGGGCGCAGAGCGCCTGCAAATGATGTGGATGCCGAGGATGCCGAATACTACGAAGGCAGCGATGCGCTAAAGGAGTTTGCCTCCCCAGAGCGACTAATGTTATCGGACGAAATCAAAAAAGTGGTTTTCGAGACATTAGAAACCTTGCCGGAAGAATTACGTATGGCGATTTCGCTACGTGAACTCGATGGGATGAGTTACGAGGATATTGCCATCATCATGGATTGCCCTGTGGGGACAGTAAGATCTCGTATCTTCCGCGCCCGTGAAGCAATCGATAAAAAACTCCAGCCATTACTGGAAGAGTAACACCCTTAAATTTAGACAGGTGAACAATGGATAAATTAGGTCAAGAATGGGTATCTGCCGCTGTCGATGGAGAGACAGATCTGCAGACTATGGCAGAACTTGCTGCCGATACGCATTCACATAATAAATGGCGTAACTATCATGTGATAGGTGATGCTATGCGGGGTGAATTGCCCCAAGCTATGGCGTTAGACCTTTCCGCCAGTATTGCAGCTGCAATCGAACTTGAGCCTGCCATTGTCTCGCCTCAAGTGAGCGCACCTGAAGTTACAGCGGCTCCACAGCAAGTCGCCGTCAATGCAGGCCAAAGCCGCGTTGTGCCCTTATTCAAACAGTTTGGTCAGTATGCGATTGCCGCAACTGTGGCCATGTTCGCCATCGTAGGCGTACAGAACTTTAACCAAACAGCTGATGATGCCGCGTCGCCATCGCCTGTGCTCATTACCCGTCCCCTGGTTGGTAGTGCATCGCCAGTGAGCTTACAGACAGGTCCAGTGCAGCAAAATCAGAGCTACACTAATGACCAAATGAATGAGCAACGTCGCCGAATTAACACTTATATTCAGGACCATATGTTGCAACAACGATTGAATACGGGTGCCGTTGTAGAAGACAATAGCGAGGTTATCCCCGTTCCTGTCAATCAGTAGTAAGGAGTTAGCTTGCGTCTAATCCTGTTGGCTTTGTTAGCCTTGGTATTCCCTGCAGTGGCGCAGGAAGATATGCCTGCCAAAGTCTGGCTTGAGAAAATGAGCCTGGCTTTAAAAGAGAAAGAGTTTAAAGCATCGATTATACAACTTCAGGCCGACCATATTCGGCCTTTGGTTTATCTTCACGGTAAGGTGAATAATCAAGAAGTTGCGTTTCTTGAGTACCTCAATGGCCCGCCAAAAAATGCGGTCAGAGTGGGCAATCGAGTCACCTTTATCGAACACGATCAACCCGCCTATAGCATCCTTTCTAATCATATTCAGGGCGTATGGCCTGCGGCTTTTTCGTCAAAGATGAGTGATTTAGAAGTGGGTTATCAGTTTGTACTCGGTGGTCGTACGCGTATTGCGGGACGTCCCGGTCAAATGATCCGTTTACTGCCAAATGATGAGTACCGTTACGGTTTCCAAATTTGGCTGGATATGGACACCTATCTGCCCCTCAGATACGACATGCTGACTCAAGATAAACAATTACTTGAACAGCTGATGGTGATTGAGCTTATTGAGTTAAATGAGCCGCCATCGATTTTACAGGAAGCCTATAAGCAAGAATGGCCAGCGGTTATCGATCAGGCTGAACGCCAAGATGGACAAAATTGGCAGTTTTCTTGGTTACCAGCAGGATTTAGCGTTGTGGTGCGTGATCACCACCGTTTGATTGGCAGTCACGAGGCGGTTGAATATATTGCCTTAACCGATGGCTTAGCCAGTATTTCTGTCTATGTCGCGCGAGCAGGTTCCACGCCATTACCCGAAGAGTTAATCACTCGTAATGGCTTGTCTTTGGTATCTGAAAAAGTGGGTAATGCTGAAGTAGTTGCCGTGGGTAAAGTGCCGACTGAAACCTTGGCCCGTATCGCAAAAAGTCTGATGTTAGAATAAGGCCTCTTATTATGATGGAAGAAGTGGCGCGGGTTGTCGCCTGCGATAATCAGGGTTGGCTGACCGTCGAGGTAGAGCTTAAAAGTACTTGCAAGAGCTGCAGCAGTAGCGAGTCTTGTGGTACGTCGGCGGTAGCTCAGGCTTTTTCGGCAAAGACTCAACAATTCTCCATTCAAAGTGAACGAAACTGCGAGGTTGGCGAACTGCTCAAGCTCGGTTTGCCTGAGAGCGTGATCCTGAAAGCGGCGGCCTTAGTTTATTTGATGCCGCTGCTTGGTTTATTTGCTGGCGCGGTATTTGGCCAGTTTTTCGCAGGTTTGTTGGAAATCAATTCGGATCTCAGTGCGATAGCCTTTGCTGCCTTAGGTGCGTTAGCCGCTTGGTTCTTTGGAAAGCACAAGGCAAAACAACTCGAAGTCGATTCGCAACCTGTCATTTTGGCTTATTTAGGCTCAGGGATCAGTTTAGAAAAATTACCCGTTTAATTTCATATTGTTATTGATTTTAATCTGGCAATAAACTTCCTCTGAGAGCCACATTTTCCGACTTAAAGAGAAGGATGAGTGAATCTGATTGGTATTGAAACCGCAATCAGGTACAATTTCGCACCTTTGAACCGTATCCATTTTTCAGTATTAGTCATAGCAGCATAATGAAACACATTAGAAACTTCTCAATTATTGCCCATATCGACCATGGTAAATCGACGCTATCAGATCGTCTTATTCAGGTTTGTGGCGGGTTAAGCGACCGTGAAATGGATGCGCAAGTTCTTGATTCTATGGATCTAGAGCGTGAGCGCGGTATCACGATTAAGGCCCAGAGCGTCACGTTGGAATACAAAGCCAAAAATGGCGAAACTTACCAACTTAACTTTATTGATACCCCTGGCCACGTTGACTTTTCCTATGAAGTATCTCGTTCATTAGCCGCCTGTGAGGGCGCGCTGCTCGTGGTGGATGCGGGTCAAGGCGTTGAAGCTCAAACGCTCGCGAACTGTTACACCGCGCTGGATATGAATCTGGACGTAGTTCCTATCCTAAACAAAATCGACTTACCTCAAGCCGATCCTGAACGCGTAGCCGCTGAGATTGAAGACATAGTGGGTATCGATGCGATGAACGCTGTGCGTTGCTCGGCCAAAACCGGTGTGGGTATTGACGAAGTATTAGAAGTCATCGTTGATCAAATTCCGCCGCCAGAAGGCGACCCAGAGGCGCCGCTACAAGCGCTGATCATCGACTCTTGGTTTGATAGCTACTTAGGCGTTGTTTCTCTCGTACGTATTAAAAACGGCGTGCTGAAGAAAGGTGACAAGTTTAAGGTGATGTCTACCGGACAAAACCACACCGCAGACCGCGTGGGTATTTTCACACCTAAACAAACCGATAAAACCGAGCTGAAAACCGGTGAAGTAGGTTTCGTTATCGCGGGTATTAAAGAAATTCACGGCGCACCAGTGGGTGATACCTTGACACTGGCTAAGCATGGCGCTGAAAAGCCATTACCCGGCTTTAAGAAAGTGAAGCCTCAGGTTTACGCCGGTGTGTTCCCAATTTCGACCGATGAATATGAAAACTTCCGCGATGCGCTGAACAAACTCAGCCTCAACGATGCGTCATTGTTCTTCGAACCTGAAAGTTCATCAGCCCTAGGTTTTGGTTTCCGTATTGGCTATTTAGGCCTGCTCCACATGGAAATCATTCAAGAGCGTTTAGAGCGTGAATACGATCTTGACCTTATCACGACTGCACCTACCGTAGTGTATGAGGTGCTGTTGACCAGTGGTGAAACCATCTATGTTGATAACCCAGCAGACTTGCCAGCGATTAACAACATCGAAGAGATGCGTGAGCCTATCGTTGAAGCTAACATTCTGGTGCCAAAAGAATACTTAGGTAACGTGATTACCCTGTGTATCGAAAAACGTGGTACCCAAGTGAACATGGTTTACCACGGTAATCAAGTGGCCGTGACTTACCACCTGCCAATGGCAGAAGTGGTGATGGACTTCTTCGACCGCTTAAAATCGACCAGCCGTGGTTATGCATCGTTAGAATACAACTTCATCCGCTTCGATCCTGCGGACATGGTGCGCTTAGACATTCTGATCAACGGCGACCGCGTAGACGCATTGGCGATGATTATTCACCGTTCAAACATTCGTCACCGTGGTTTAGCGCTCGTTGAGAAGATGAAGGAGCTGATCCCACGTCAGATGTTTGATATCGCGATTCAAGCCGCTGTTGGCAGCCAAATTATTGCCCGTTCTACCGTAAAAGCACTACGTAAAGACGTAACGGCGAAGTGTTACGGTGGTGACGTTTCCCGTAAGAAGAAACTCTTGAATAAACAAAAAGAGGGTAAGAAACGGATGAAACAAGTGGGTAACGTTGAGGTGCCGCAAGAGGCGTTCTTAGCGGTACTTAAGCTAAACGAGTAACACTCGATATAACACAATTTAGCTATTATTGCGCCGCAGTTTGCGGCGCTTTACTTAGCTTATCGTATGTTTTGTGGTGTTTTTTTAGAAATACGGTAAGTTAACTAAAGTTCGCGAGTCGAAATACAATAGTCGCTGAGTTTGGATCTTTACATTTCAAGGCAGGAGTTCAATAAGCAATGGCAGCCTATTTTTCCATTATTTTAGTGCTAGTCACCCTGATTTCAGGGCTGATCTGGTTAATCGATGTGCTGGTATTTGCGCCTAAACGCCGCGAAAGCTTAGCCTTAGCCAAGGCTTCGCAGGCTAATTTAACCGAGGAAGCCGAATATAACATCATCCGCGAACCCACAGTGGTTGAAACCGCGCATTCCATCTTCCCTGTGATTGCCTTCGTGTTGATCCTGCGCTCGTTTATTTACGAACCATTCCAAATTCCCTCAGGCTCTATGATGCCAACCCTGTTAGTGGGTGACTTTATTCTGGTGGAAAAGTTTAGCTATGGCCTTAAAGATCCCGTATGGCGCACTAAACTGATTGAAACGGGCGAGCCGAAACGTGGCGATGTGATTGTGTTTAAATACCCTGAGAACCCTCAGATTGACTACATCAAGCGCGTGGTGGGTTTACCGGGCGACAGGATTATTTACCGCAACAAGCAGTTGATGATCCAAAAAGCCTGTGGCGCAGAGCAAACTAATTGCCCAGAGCCGGAACTGGTGGCGCGTACCGAAATCAGCCGTGGTGATTTCAGCCAAGATGGTGTGCCATTAATTCGTTTTAAAGAACAACTCGGTGAAGTGGCCCACGATATTTTAATCAATCCAAGCCGCCCCGATATGCTGGGATACTTCAAGCGTGAAGCTAACTTACCCGCGGGTGAGTTCCTTGTACCAGAAGGTCATTATTTTGCGATGGGTGACAACCGCGATAACAGTACCGACAGCCGTTTCTGGGGCTTTGTCCCAGAAGAGAATCTTGTCGGTAAAGCGGTCGCTATCTGGATTAGTTTTGAGTTTGACCGTTCTAAAGCCGATTTCCTGCCAACTTGGGTGCCAAGTGGGGTACGTTTTGAACGAGTAGGTGGAATTCACTAGTATGGAACCGATTAAAAATTTGCCACGTTTGTGTCGTACTTTGGGTTATGAGTTCAAGAACCTTGAGCTTCTCACCCAAGCGTTGACCCACAGAAGTGCGGCAAATAAGCACAACGAGCGGTTAGAGTTTTTAGGCGATTCGATTTTATCTATTGTGATTTCTGACGCCTTATACCATCAGTTTCCTAAGGCGACTGAGGGTGACCTGAGCCGGATGCGTGCCACCTTAGTGCGTGGCGATACGCTCACCTTGATTGCTAAGGCCTTTAAGCTTGGGGATTATCTATTCTTAGGCCCCGGCGAGTTAAAGAGCGGTGGTTTTAGACGTGAGTCTATCTTGGCCGATGCGGTCGAGGCGATTATCGGCGCAATCTATTTAGATTCCGATCTCGAAGTGTGCCGTAAGCTATTACTGCATTGGTACGCCGAGCGTTTGGCCGAGATCCAACCGGGCGTGAATCAAAAAGACGCTAAAACCTTACTGCAAGAATATTTACAAGGGCTAAAGAAGCCGCTACCCGATTACCAAGTAATCAATATAGAAGGCGATGCCCACGATCAAACATTCACCGTTGAATGTCGTATAGATGACTTGAGCGAAAGCGTGATTGGCGTAGCGAGTTCGCGCCGCAAAGCCGAGCAGATTGCCGCGGCTCAAGTATTGGAGTTACTGAAGAAATGACCAAAAAAACAGACTTGCCAGCTGTCGATGCCGCTAACGCGAGCAATGAGCCGAGCTTAGATGAATTACTGGCAAGGATGAATGCAGCGAGCGCGGCGGCGCCGTCTGTTCACTATGATGTGACCTACTGTGGCATGGTGGCCATTATTGGACGCCCTAACGTGGGGAAATCGACCCTGCTGAACCGTTTGCTTGGGCAAAAGATCAGTATTACCTCGAAAAAGCCGCAAACGACGCGTCATCGCATCATGGGTATCCATACCGATGGTCCACGCCAAATCGTGTTTATCGACACGCCTGGTCTGCATATTGAAGAGCAGCGTGCAATTAACCGTCTGATGAACCGCGCGGCGGCGAGCTCGCTTGCCGATGTGTCTATGGTGATTTTTGTGGTCGATGGTATGACATGGACCGCCGATGATGAGATGGTGTTAAGCAAACTTCGCCGTGGCGGTGAAGAGCGTAAAACCGTTTTAGCCATCAACAAAGTTGATAATATCAAAGACAAAGAAGCCCTTTTCCCTTATTTGGAAGAAGTGGCCAAGAAGTATCCCTTCGATGAGATCCTGCCGATTTCAGCCAGCAAGGGCACCAACGTTAAGCGCATTTTAGAGATGGCGGCGGAGTCTCTGCCCGAAAATCCCTTCTTCTTCCCAGAAGATTATGTGACCGACCGTTCGCAACGTTTTATGGCTTCTGAAATTGTCCGTGAAAAACTGATGCGCTTTTTAGGTGATGAATTACCCTATGATGCGACGGTTGAAATCGAGCAGTTTAAGATGATGGAAAACGGCGTTTATCAAATCAACGCCCTGATCTTGGTCGAGCGCGAAGGCCAAAAGCGGATGGTGATTGGTAGCAAAGGTGAGCGCATTCGTACCATCGCGACCCAAGCGCGCCTCGATATGGAAACCTTGTTTGATAACAAAGTGTTCCTCGAGGTGTGGGTGAAGGTCAAATCCGGTTGGGCCGATGATGAACGCGCCCTGCGAAGCTTAGGTTACGGTGACGATTAATCGTTACTGATAATAGGCCGAGCCTGACCATGAACGAGCGCGCAGACCGATGAAACGGGGCTATGTTTTGCATCATCGCCCTTACCGGGAGTCTAGCGCGCTGGTCAATCTCTTGGTTGACGGTATTGGTCGTGTCGATGCCGTCGCGCGAGTTGGGAGCGGTAAACGCTCCATCAAAAGTATCCTCCAACCCTTTCAACCGCTGATTTTTGAATTTAGCGGTAAGTCTGAACTCAAAAACATCAGCCAAATTGAAGCGGCCGCGCCAGCCGTGCCTTTATCGGGTTATAGCCTGTATGCTGGCATGTATATCAATGAATTGCTGATGCGTATTCTGTCGGTTCACCATAATGCCGAGGCGTTATTTCTCATCTACCACCAAGCCTTAGTAGGACTTGCGGCGCAGTTTTGTGAATCGAAGCTACGGTACCTTGAGCTGGCGCTCTTGCGGGAGCTTGGGGCTATGCCATCCCTTATTCGCGATACCCAGGGCGAACCGCTGATCCCTGAACATTACTATCAGCTTGTGCCAGAACTGGGTTTTCAATTTGTGTTGAACAGTAGAGCAAAGCATACCTATCAAGGTGCGATGTTAACCGCGCTTAACGATAATCAATTGTTGCAAGAGCAGTTTTTAGAGGCTAAACGGTTGATGCGCTCTATGCTGCAACCCCTGCTCGGAAACAAGCCGCTGGTGAGCAGGCAGTTGTTTATTCAAGCGGCAGCCTCTAACAGAGATGGGAATAATTAGCCCTAGCTCCTGTTTTTTACTGTCTGTCCCAGTACAATAGGGCGCAAATCAGCGTTAATTCTAGCCTTACAAACATAAAGGAGTTCCCGATGAGCCGTATCTTATTGGGTGTTAATATCGACCATATTGCGACCCTGCGTCAGGCTCGTGGCACCAGTTATCCTGATCCTGTCCATGCGGCGGCGGTTGCCGAGCATGCGGGAGCCGACGGTATCACGATTCATTTACGGGAAGACAGACGTCATATTATCGACCGCGATGTGTATCTGCTGGCAAAAACCTTAAAGACGCGGATGAACTTTGAGTGTGCAGTGACTGAAGAAATGCTCAACATCGCCTGCGAAGTCAAACCAACTTACGTTTGCCTAGTCCCTGAAAAGCGCCAAGAAGTGACGACTGAGGGCGGTTTAGATGTGGCTGGTCAATTAGATAAAATCACTGCCGCGGTAAGCCGTTTAGCCGCCAATGGTATTCAGGTGTCACTGTTTATTGATGCCGATAAGACGCAAATCGATGCCGCAGTCGCCTCTGGCGCGCCACTTATCGAAATCCATACCGGTTGCTATGCCGACGCTAAAACAGCTGAGGAAGAGGCCAAAGAACTTGCGCGTATCAGCGAAATGGCGAAATACGCCCACGGTAAGGGCTTAGTCGTGAATGCGGGCCACGGGCTGCATTATCACAATGTTAAGCCTATTGCGGCGATCCCTGAGCTGTATGAACTCAACATTGGTCATGCTATTGTCGCGCGTGCGGCCATTGATGGCTTAGCGACAGCGGTTAAAGACATGAAAGCACTGATGTTAGAAGGTCGTCGAGGCGAATAATGGCAATCGTTGGGCTTGGCACTGACATAGTTGAAATCGAGCGTATCACGGCCCATGTGGCACGTTCCGGCGATAAGCTGGCTAAACGTGTACTCACGGAGGCTGAGTTCGAAATCTATCAACAACATAGCCAACCGAGCCGTTATTTGGCGAAACGTTTTGCCGCCAAAGAAGCTGCAGCAAAAGCCCTGGGGACGGGGATTGGTCGAGGGGTATCTTTTCAGCATATCCATATTGGGAATACGCCCGATGGTGCGCCGACGATTGATTTTACACAAGGGGCGCAGCAGCGCTTAGCTTTGCTTAACGGCGTGGTGGGACACATTTCAATCGCCGATGAAAAATCCTACGCCATTGCGACGGTTATCCTCGAATCGCGCTAGTTTCTAACCCATTAGCACAAAGGGAGCCTTAGCTCCCTTTTTTATTGCGTAAAATGCGTGGCAACATTTTTGTTACTTTTTTCTGTTCAGTTTCGCATTTTTGGGCTAGGTTAGGTCAAAAGTGGTATCTAGACACTAATTTGCAGGGACACAGCAAAAGGACCCCAGATGAAATCCGCCGTAGAGCAGCTATCAACCTATAAGAGTGTGCATTTAAATCAGCGCAACATACTTACCCATTTCGTTGGTATTCCATTGATTATATGGTCTGCTTTTCTATTGCTGGCGACTATCCGTATTCCACTTGGCAGCGCGGGCGATGTCAGTTTAGGTGTGATTTTAGGGGCAGGTGTGCTGGTTTATTATTTTCGCTTACATGCAAAGTTAGCGATTGGCCTAGCTTTATTTATCGCCCCCGTCGTATATACCACTGAACTCATGGCAGACTCTCCCAACGCCTTCTGGTTGGCTATATCGGTATTTATCGTGGGATGGATTTTCCAGTTAATTGGCCATCAATACGAGAAGGCCAAACCCGCTTTTGTGGACGATTTAAACCAACTGCTAATTGGTCCGTTCTTCTTAATGGCCGAAGTGTATTTTATCTTGGGGTTAGAAAAGGCGTTAGATGCTGAGATTACACCTATTGCTATCGAGAAGCGCCGGGCTCTCGATAGCAAAAAAGTGTAGTTTCTAGTTTATAGCCTTTTGTCATGGGATCTGCACGGCTAATCATTTACAACTCAATAAGTAAATCAATTAGCTGTGCATTCATATCTTCTGACTCGAATGTTGCGGTGAGTGAGACATTGCCTTTTCGGTAAAATACTTGTTCGAAATTATCTTCCGAATCTTGATTTTTTGATAAGAAATCAGATTTAGTGATGGGAACGTTGTAGTTTTTCAACGTTTTTATAAATTCGTCTTTGTTTTGGTTTCTCGTTAGAGACTCTGTAAATCGAATTTTACTGACTTTTCTTGCCTCAATATCATTAATGCCGAGGAGAATGTTTTCAGTGGCGATGACCCATTGCTCACTGCGTGAGGAGTCAACCTGATTGGGTATTTTTATAATGTTGGCAAGTTGAGAGGGGCTTAGGATAAATTCATCCTCGTTTTTATTTGAGATGATTTGTTTTATTTTATTGTCATCAAATTTATTGAAATTTATCGAAGTACGCTTGCCGCTGTTTTCTCGTTGAACAAACGAAAATCCAGTTAACATCTCTGCTGTTTCATGTTTATTGTTTAAACTGAAGGTTTCGAAGTGCAATATTAGCTTATTGTTTTTTCCATCGAGGCGATAATTGTTGCCTTCTTGTTCTATTTTCTCGAGCGACTGTATTTGCGCTAACTTATCTTTAAATTGTATCTTGCCATCGATAATCCAGTTGTCTTGATCATAGTTATCACTAGGCTCAATCATATTACTACCATGATTATTTAGAATACTCTGGTTTTTATCGATCCTAACAATCTGGCTGTTTTTTGCATAAATCCACAGCGTTCTACCGTAAACATAGACAGTTGAACCGTCCTGCATAGACAATTTTACGCTCTCTGGCCCCATCAGTTGGTTTATAGATGATTCAGGGTCACCATTACTTAAGCCATAAGCATGATTTAATGTAACATTCGCTGCTGGAGCAAGATGGTTTTCTGCTTGTTTATATTGACTGACGTTGTTTGCGAATTCTACATTAACCTCTTCGGTCTTTTGTATAATCTGCTGACCTCTACTGTTATACGGCGTAGGTTTCGTTGTTAAACTTCTACCTTGGCATAGCTTGATATTTTTCACTGTGTTGAGAATTTTAAATTTCTTAACATATACTTTGTTCTTGATGGGTTTACTCTCAAAAATACCCAGGTTAATTTTTTCAATAATAATAGCGTCGGCACCTTGTGATAGTGCATCTTGTTGAATGCTTGATAGCATCTTGTCTAGATATCTTCCATCAAATGACGTTATGTTAGCGTCTTTACTTTCTAAGAGTTCATTTTCATCTAGCTCATACGTGTAATTGTTATTTTTTGTAGCTATTACTTTGTATTCACAGTCTGGATAATAATCCAGAATTTGAGGAAGATCGTCTGCTGCTAAAGTAAAGGTGGACGAAAATAGAGTGAATGAGAAAACTGAGTATTTAAACATGTTTCATCCTTGAGAGTTTAATCGTATCGTGGGGTAGCATTAAGGCTATGCAGTTAAGTTTATTTACTATCAAAGATTTAATATTGTTGCAAGCTTGTTATTCCCTGCGGAGCATTTCTACGATTAGCCGAGGGTGGTGTTTAGATAAAATTGATTCGTAAACAAAAGCGAATTAGAAAGAGAATGGAAGTTGGTTAGAGTTTTCTCTTAAAAATCTATAATATATTGAAAATTTTACGGCGACCTAAATACCATGATAACTGATGGTATTTAGGTCGTACACGGTATTGCGAGCTATTTGCTAAGGGGTAAATCAACCATGCATTTGGCGTAGAGAGGTAATCTAGTTACTTTTGAGACTGATAATGCTGTGGAATGATACGCACTGTTTTGACCATATTGTCAGCAACTTCAATGACTTCTAATGGATAACCGGCTAGACGAAGGCTAGTGTTTTCGGCAGGGATATCCTCTAAATACTCTAAGATCAGGCCATTGAGGGTTTTGGGGCCATCGGTTGGGAAGTCCCATTTCATTTCTTTATTCAAATCACGGATAGTGATACTGGCATCGACTAAGTAGCTTCCATCCTGCTGGGCGGTAATGTCTTCACTCGGTGTGGCCAGCATAGAGGTGGTGAAGTCACCGACAATTTCTTCGAGAATATCTTCGAGTGTCACCAATCCTTGGATATCACCGTATTCATCGACCACTAGGCCGATGCGCTCTTTATTGTGCTGAAAGTTGGCTAATTGCACATTGAGCGGTGTACCTTCGGGAATAAAGTAGAGTTCTTTTACCGCACGTAGCAATGAGGACTTACTGAACTGCTCTTTTGATTGCAGGCGCAGAGCGTCACGCAGATGAATAAAGCCGACGGCATCGTCAATGGTATCGCGGTATACCAACACTCGAGTATGTGGGCTTTGGATCACTTGGCGATTGATAAATTTAAAGTCATCGTTGACGTTAATCGCGTAGATATCTGAACGTGGCACCATAATGTCTTCAACGGTCACTTTTTCTAAATCGAGAATCGATAACAGCATCTCTTGGTGGCGTTGGGGGATCAAGGCGCCAGCTTCATGTACAACCGTCCTTAACTCTTCTTGGCTAAGTGCATCGCTGCTACTGATGGTTTTGATGCCGAAGAGACGCAGTATGCCTGTGGTTATCCAGTTAACGCTGGTGACGACATAGGCGAAAATCGTTGATAGACCAATGAGTAAAATACTCGATGGGAAGGCAATGCGTTCAGGGTTTAAGGCGGCGATAGTTTTGGGGGTGACTTCGGCAAAGACCAATACGACCAAGGTCAGCACACCAGTGGCGACCGCGACGCCTAAATCGCCCCAAAGGCGCATACCTATAATGGTCGCAATGGCCGAGGCGAGAATATTAACCAGGTTATTGCCTATCAGAATTAAGCCAATTAAGCGGTCTGGTCGTTCGAGTAACTTGAGGGCGCGTATGGCACCTTTATGGCCGTTTGAGGCGAGATGTCTTAACCGATAGCGGTTAAGGGTCATCATGGCGGTTTCAGAACCTGAAAAGTAGGCAGAACAAAGGATAAGCACTAGTAAGAAAATGAGGAGTGCGCTTGTCGATATAGCGTCCAAAAATAGGCTCCAATCAGGCCGATAAGTTTAAGTTGATACCGAGAAATAAACGGGGTGTCAAGTCAGCTCAGGGAATAAGCGCCTAAGCTGACTTGAAATTATTAACTAAGAATTAACTCTTTGACAATCCGAGCGCCAAAATAAGCTAAGGATAACAAGGTCGCGCCCGTTAAGGTGTAAATGACCGCGGTGCGAATTTTACAGCCGACCCAATACTGCTGCCATAGCATGGCGATATACACAAACCACGCGATGATAGACAGAATCGCTTTATGGCCTTTGCCATCGGCAAACATATCATCGAGGAAGATAAAGCCAGTGGCGAGGGATAAACTCAATAAAATTACCCCAATAATTACAAGATGATAGAGCTGCTTTTCTACCGTCATCAGCGGCGGAATGCCTGGGCTTAACATTAATTGTTTTTTCTTGAGTTTATTTTGGATCATCGCCAGCTGAATCGCGTACAGGGCGGCGATCATCAGGGCGCTGTATGCCATGAGAGAGAGCACAACGTGGGCCAAAACCTCAGGGTACAGCTCAAAGTGAGTAATAAATTTAGGCGGCAATAACCAGAGTAGTGCTACAGAGAGCACAGAGCAGGCGTAAACCACGGGCACAACCACAATCACTTTTAGCCTAAACATCATCACAGTAAAGGTGAAGGCGATGATCCAGTTCACTAACGAGATCACATTAGTGAGGCTGAAGTTTTGTCCATCGGTTGTAAAAATCGCTTGAGAAAGGGCGGCTGCGTGTAAAATCACGGCGATGGCGGCGACACCGGCAACGGCCTTACGATTAGGGCCTTCAGGATGGAACAGTCGACTTGTCACTAATACCAATGCGATGCAATAAAAAAACATGGCTGAGGCAGAAAAAATGACCATGGGTAATTAACCTATTCGTGTTGTTAATGGTGCCTTGAAAACGGGGCATACAGATCAATATTTTGCCTAGAATAACATGAGCCGTCGGCAAATGGGCAGTGACATAAGTTGCAAAATTTAGCAGATTCTTATTGTTAGACGTAAATAGTCGTAGGCGAATCGCAAAATATGACCTAAAGCAGGTTAGTTGCCGAAGTTAACGCAAGTAGGGCATAGCAGTAGCATAATACGCCCGCATCGTTATAATACAGCCCATTAATCGAGATCCTAAAGGTATAGAGCAGGACGATGTTTGAGAATCTAACCGACAGACTGTCACGCACGCTGAAAAATATCAGTGGCCGTGGTCGCTTAACCGAAGAAAACGTTAAGGAAACCCTGCGCGAAGTGCGTATGGCGCTGCTGGAGGCCGATGTTGCCCTGCCTGTGGTGCGTGAATTCGTTAACAATGTAAAAGAACGTGCCGTTGGTCAGGAAGTGGCGAAGAGCTTAAGCCCTGGTCAAGCCTTTATTAAGATTGTTCAAAGTGAACTTGAAAAATCCATGGGCGAGGCCAACCAAGCTCTGGATTTAGCCACTCAGCCGCCAGCCGTGGTGATGATGGCGGGTCTTCAAGGTGCGGGTAAAACGACCAGCGTTGCCAAATTGGGTAAGCTGCTGCGTACGCGCCATAAAAAATCGGTACTCGTCGTCAGCGCCGACGTTTATCGTCCTGCGGCGATTAAACAGCTTGAAACCTTAGCGACTGAAGTCGATGTGGAGTTCTTCCCATCGGATGTGAGCCAAAAGCCAATCGATATCGCCAAGGCGGCCATTGCCCACGCTAAACTCAAATTTATCGATGTGGTGATCCTCGACACCGCGGGTCGCCTGCACGTCGATGAAGCCATGATGGATGAGATCAAGGCGCTGCACGCGGCGGTTAAACCGATTGAGACACTGTTCGTGGTCGATGCCATGACAGGTCAAGACGCGGCAAACACAGCCAAAGCCTTTAACGAAGCGCTGCCGCTCACCGGTGTGATTTTAACTAAGGTCGACGGTGATGCGCGCGGTGGTGCGGCATTATCGATTCGCCACATTACCGGCAAGCCGATTAAATTCCTCGGTGTCGGCGAGAAGACTGATGCCCTAGAGCCTTTCCATCCAGACCGTATCGCCTCACGTATTCTCGGCATGGGCGACGTATTATCGCTTATCGAAGAAGTCGAGCGCGGTGTCGATAAAGACAAGGCGATGAAGCTGGCTTCTAAAGTGAAGCAGGGCGGCAGTTTTGATCTCGAAGATTTCCGCGAGCAGCTACAGCAGATGAAAAACATGGGCGGCATGATGAGCATGATTGAAAAGCTGCCCGGTGTGGGTCAATTGCCACCGGATGCCCTAGCGCAAATCCAAGACGGTAAAATGACCCGTCAAATGGAAGCAATCATTAACTCAATGACGGCCAAAGAGCGTAAAAACCCTGATTTAATCAAGGGCTCACGTAAGCGCCGTATCGCTGCGGGTTCTGGTACGCAAATTCAAGACGTGAACCGTTTATTGAAACAGTTTACCCAAATGCAAAAGATGATGAAAAAGATGTCGGCCAAGGGCGGCATCCAGAAAATGATGCGCGGAATGCGTGGCATGATGCCTGGCGGCATGAAATTTCCTGGCCGTTAATTCCAGTGATTTTCATCAAAGTTGATGTTTTATCAGTTGGTTGATTTTATTTGAAATGAAGCGGGCAATCCTAAGACAGGTTTAATAATCGCCAGATTTGGTTGCATTCGTTGAAAAGTCAGGTAAAATCTTCCGGCTTTCTATCTGGGACTCTTCGCGAACACGGGGTTCCAGTTTTTATTTTTGCTTCAAGCAAATCATTAGAGGATTGAAAACGCATGGTTACCATTCGTTTAGCTCGTGGTGGCGCTAAAAAGCGTCCATTTTACAACATCGTTGTTGCTGACAGCCGTAACGCTCGTGACGGTCGTTTCATTGAGCGTGTTGGTTTCTTCAACCCATTGGCTCGTGGCCAAGAAGAAACTTTACGTTTAGACCTAGCTCGCGTTGAGCACTGGGTTGCGAACGGCGCTGCGACAACTGATCGCGTAGCAAAATTGATCAAAGACGCTAAAGCAGCTGCTTAATAGCGTTAAGGTATAGATTGATGAGCAGTAACCAACAGCCAGTCGTACTGGGGAAATTAGGCTCCTGTCATGGCATTAAAGGTTGGCTGAAAATCACCGCCTATACCGATTCTGTTGAAGGTATCTTTGACTATTCACCTTGGCTTATTAAAGAAAATGGTGAATGGCGTGAAGTAAAAGTCATTCAGTGGCGTTACCAAGGCAAGGCGGTTGTCGCCGAGCTTGAAGGTGTCACCACGCGGGAGCGAGCACAAATGCTCACCAATTGCGAAATTGGGATCCTGCCAGAGCAGATGAACGCATTGCCAGAAGACGAGTTCTATTGGCGTGACCTCATCGGTTGTGAAGTGATTAATACCAATGGCTATAACATGGGTGTTGTCGATCAAATCGTGGAAACCGGTTCGAACGATGTGCTCTTAGTGAAAGCCAACGCGAAAGATAGCTTCGGCAAAGTGGAGCGTATGCTTCCCTTTGTTCCTGGACAATTCATCTTAAAGGTGGATATCCAAGGTAAACAGATTTTAGTGGATTGGGATCCTGACTTTTAAGTCGAGGTACAACATATGTGGTTAGGGGTAATAACCCTGTTCCCAGAAATGTTTCGTGCCGTAACAGACTTTGGGGTTACGGGTCGTGCCGTGAAAAACGGTCTGCTTGAGTTGCACACGTGGAATCCTCGCGATTTCACCCATGATAGACACAGTACGGTAGATGACAGGCCTTACGGCGGTGGTCCCGGTATGTTGATGATGGTGCAACCCTTACGCGATGCCATTCATGCTGCGAAAGCGGCGGCAGGCGAAGAGGCGAAGGTGATTTACTTGTCACCTCAAGGACGCAAGCTGGATCAGCAAGGCGTCACTGAGTTGGCTGAATCATCCCGGTTGATTCTGGTGTGTGGTCGATACGAAGGTATTGATGAACGCATTATTCAAACGGAAGTGGATGAAGAATGGTCGGTTGGGGATTACGTGCTTTCGGGCGGCGAATTACCTGCAATGACCTTGATAGATGCAGTATCGAGATTGGTTCCTGGCGTGCTAGGAAAACAAGCTTCGGCGGAGCAAGATTCTTTCTCCGACGGTTTACTGGACTGTCCTCATTACACGCGCCCTGAAAGCTTAGATGGACTCGATGTACCCGCAGTACTGCTAAGTGGCAACCACGAACAAATTAGACTCTGGCGTTTGCAGCAAAGCCTTGGTAGGACTTTTCTAAGACGGCCAGAATTATTTGAAAATCTAGCTCTGACTGACGAACAATCGACTCTTTTAGCGCAGTTCGTTGAAGCAATGGACAAGAATGCTTAGTCGTAGCTCAGTTAATTCTAGAACGGAGTAAGTTATGAACAACATCATTAAAATGCTCAACGATGAGCAAATGAAACAAGACGTACCTGCGTTTGGTGCTGGTGATACAGTAGTAGTTCAGGTTCGTGTTAAAGAAGGTGATAAAGAGCGTTTACAGGCTTTCGAAGGCGTTGTAATTGCTAAGCGTAACCGTGGTCTGCACTCTGCATTCACAGTACGTAAAATCTCTAATGGCGAAGGTGTTGAGCGTGCATTCCAAACGCACAGCCCTCTGATCGCTAGCATTGAAGTTAAGCGTCGTGGCCGCGTTCGTCGCGCCAAACTGTACTACTTACGTGATCGTTCAGGTAAATCTGCACGTATCCGTGAAAAGCTGGCTACTAAGTAATAGTACCCGCTACAGAAAACAAGACGTAGTGTTCGCACAGAAAACCGCCCTCGTGGCGGTTTTTTGTTGTCTGACGTTTATCTATTTAGCCATTTCGCGTGCGTTTCGGGTTAATACGGCTTTCGACAGAGAACCACTATGCCTTCAAGCCTTCGCCTTGTCTAAAGCGCGTTTAACTTCCGCGGAATGAACAGATATTTAATGCGATTGGTATAAATGCCGATTTTGTTAAATTCTTCCTTGATCTTCTGCCAATTAATAGGCATATTGGTCGCTCACTGTAATGGTGTAGCGTTACGATATTACATGGTGGCCTCGGCTATTTATTTTTCCCCGCAGCAGTTTGAGATCCAGACTCCTGATAATGTGGGGATATGACTTCAGTTTTAGGTGGTAAGCATGCAACAGGATACGATCAATAACGTACACATCAGTTCAGAGAAAGTTCTTATTACACCGCAGGAGCTAAAAGCGGTCCTGCCACTCTCTGAGCACGCGTATCGTTATATCCTCAATGCACGCAAAACCGTGGCGGATATCGTCCATAAGCGCGATAACCGCGTGCTTATCGTTACTGGACCCTGTTCTATCCATGATATCGATGCCGCTAAGGAATACGCCTTAAAACTTAAAAAATTACACGATGAACTCAGCGATGAGTTTTACATCTTGATGCGAGTGTATTTTGAGAAGCCTCGTACCACAGTGGGTTGGAAGGGGATGATTAACGATCCTGATATGGACGAGTCCTTCGATGTTGAGAAGGGTTTAAAAATGGCCCGTGAGCTGATGATTTGGCTAGCTGAGCTCGAACTGCCAGTGGCAACCGAAGCGCTCGATCCTATCAGCCCTCAGTACATCTCGGAATTAGTCACTTGGTCGGCCATTGGTGCTCGCACGACTGAGTCGCAAACCCACAGAGAAATGGCGTCGGGTTTATCTATGCCCGTCGGCTTTAAAAATGGCACAGATGGAAAGCTTGATGTAGCGATTAACGCGCTGAAATCGGCGGCCAGCAGCCACAGATTTATGGGGATTAACCAGCAGGGCCAAGTGGCGTTATTGCAAACCGCGGGAAATCCCGATGGACATGTGATCCTCCGTGGCGGCGCAACGCCCAACTATGATGCTAAGAGCGTTGCCGAGTGTGAGGCGCAGTTACATAAAGCCAAACTCAATGCTCGCCTTATTATCGATTGCAGCCACGGTAATTCCTCTAAGGACTACACCAGGCAAGTTCCAGTGTGTGAGGATGTATTTGACCAGATCTACAACGGCAATAAGTCCATCATCGGCGTGATGTTAGAAAGCCATTTAAACGAAGGTAATCAAAGTTGTGATAAACCATTGAGCGAACTGGCCTATGGGGTTTCTGTGACGGACTCCTGTATTAATTGGGAAAAAACCGAAAGCGTTTTACGTGCGGGCGCATCGAAGTTATCTTCGGTATTAGCAACCCGTTTCGATATGCTCAAAGTGGCCAATGCTTAAGAGTCAATCTTAAGAGCCGAATGTTTAAACACCTTATTTTAGGTGTGTAGTGGACTGATAAGATGAACGAAAAAACCACAACTGAATTAGAACACCTTCGCGGTCTCATCGATGGTGTCGACCAGCAATTGCTGCATTTACTACGTAAACGCTTAGATTTAGTCGCCCAGGTAGGGACGGTAAAACATGCCGCAGGACTGCCGATTTATGCACCGCAACGTGAAGCGGCAATGCTGGCAAAACGTCGCGAAGAAGCCAAAACCATGGGCATTGCGCCGCAACTGATTGAAGATATTTTGCGCCGCTTGATGCGTGAATCTTATCTCAACGAAAAGGATGTCGGCTTTAAGCAAGTGAAAAACGATCTCGGTTCGATCGTGATTGTTGGTGGTAAGGGTCAGCTTGGTGGACTGTTCCAACAAATGCTGTCGCTCTCGGGTTATCAGGTCAAAGTGTTGGATAAAGACGACTGGCAGCAAGCGGAAACCTTATTTGCCGATGCTGGATTGGTATTGGTGACTGTGCCTATCGCCATCACCTGCGACATTATCCGTGAGAAACTGACTCAATTACCACAGGAATGTATCTTAGCCGACTTAACCTCGATCAAGACTGAACCCATGAATGCCATGTTAGCCGCTCACAAAGGGCCCGTTGTCGGCTTTCATCCCATGTTTGGCCCAGATGTCGGCAGTTTGGCTAAGCAGGTTGTGGTGGTGTGCCATGGCCGCGAAGCCGATAAATACCAATGGTTGCTCGAGCAAATTGGAATTTGGGGCGCACGGATTGTCGAAGCTGAGCCTGAACGTCACGACAATGCGATGCAGCTGGTACAGGCGATGCGTCACTTCTCGACCTTTGTGTATGGCTTGAATCTTTGCAAAGAAGAAGCGGATATTGAAACCCTGCTGCAATTTAGTTCACCTATCTATCGCTTAGAACTCGCCATGGTAGGGCGTTTGTTTGCTCAAAGCCCTGAACTCTATGCCGATATTATTTTTGCCCAGCAGGATAGCCAGCATGCGATTGGCGATTATTTGGATAACTACCGCGAGGCATTAGAGCTGTTAAAACGGGGCGATAGGGACGCGTTTATCAGCCAGTTCCAAACGGTTGCAAAATGGTTTGGTGATTTTGCTCCGCAGTTTCAGCGTGAAAGCCGCATGATGCTGCAATCGGTCAGTGATATGAAAACAAACTGATAATGAATGAGTTAGCCATAAAAATGCCCATCTTTGATGGGCATTTTTTTTAGGATTTCAGGCTGATTTTACCCTGTTAATTAGCAATTGCTGAAGGTGATCTCTCTCTAAGATTTCGCATTCGAACCAAGAAAATGCTATCGCTTATTCATGGTTTCGGTAGACTTATTTTAAACATGCAAAAATAAAGCATGAATTTAAATTAGGAGTCTATCCATGTTTTGTATTCAGTGTGAGCAAACTATTCGTACCCCAGCTGGCAACGGTTGTAGCTATGCCCAAGGCATGTGTGGCAAATTGGCCGCGACCTCGGATCTGCAAGATTTGTTAATCTATATGCTGCAGGGTGTTTCAGTGTATGCGACTAAGGCGCGTGAACTGGGCGTCATTAACCCTGAGGTGGATACCTTTGTTCCTAAAGCTTTTTTCTCGACCTTAACCAACGTTAACTTCGATGATGAACGCATCATCGCCTATGCCAAGCAGGCCGCTGAATACCGTGAAAGTTTAAAAAATGCCTATGAAGCGGCGTGTGAAGCTGCGGGTAAACGGGCTGAATCACTCCCTCCTGTGGCGCAATTTGTACTGGGTACCAGCAAGCCCGAAATGTTGTCTCAAGCGCCAGTCGCCTTACTCAATAAAGATAAAAATGAGATCCACGAAGATATCCTTGGGCTGAGACTGCTGTGCTTATATGGCCTTAAAGGGGCGGCGGCTTACATGGAGCACGCCCGTGTATTAGGTAAAACTGATGCTGAGATTGCTGGTCGCTTCCATGAGATCATGGCGTTTCTTGGTGAGCCGAGTGTCGATGCCGATAAACTGTTCACAACAGCCATGGATATTGGTCAGCTGAACTACCGTATCATGGCGATGCTCGATGCGGGCGAGACCGAAGCCTTCGGTCATCCAGAACCGACTGTCGTCAATACTAAACCTGTTAAAGGCAAAGCGATTCTGGTTTCTGGCCATGATATGAAGGACTTAGAGCTTATCCTCGAGCAAACGGCGGGCAAAGGCATTAATGTTTATACCCATGGCGAAATGCTGCCTGCGCTTGCGTATCCCGCCTTTAAAAAATATGCCCATTTAGTGGGTAACTACGGCAGTGCATGGCAGAATCAGCAAAAAGAATTCGCTAATTTCCCCGGCGCTGTAGTGATGACGTCAAACTGTATTATCGACCCGAATGTGGGCCAATACAGCGACCGTATCTTTACCCGCAGTATCGTGGGTTGGCCTGGTGTGACCCATGTAATTGGGGATGATTTTTCAGTTGTGATCGACAAGGCTCTCTCACTCGATGGCTTCCAATACGATGAAATTCCACACAATATCACCATTGGTTTTGCTCGTAATGCCTTAATGGCCGCAGCGCCGACTGTGGTGGAAAACGTCAAAAACGGTTCTATCAAACACTTCTTCTTAGTTGGTGGTTGTGATGGTGATAAGTCGGAGCGGAGTTATTTCACCGATTTAGCGAAATCGGCGCCAAAGGATTCCGTCATCCTGACCTTAGGTTGTGGTAAGTACAAATTTAACAAGCTGGAATTTGGCGATATCAACGGCATTCCGCGCTTACTCGACATTGGCCAATGTAACGATGCCTATTCGGCTATTCAGTTAGCTATCGCGCTATCACAAATCTTTGAATGCGATATCAATGAATTACCATTGAACCTCGTACTTTCATGGTTTGAGCAGAAAGCCATTGTCGTGCTGCTGACGCTGTTGTCGCTTGGGGTGAAAAACATCCGCACCGGCCCAACACCGCCGGCGTTTTTAACGGCTAATCTTGCCAAAATTTTGGAAGAAAAATTTGGCCTGCGTAACACCACCACAGTTGAAGCCGATCTGAAGACCATGCTGAACGTGGCCTAGGCCGATTTATGCATGGAGTCACTGCGGCTTTCGCGTTAAAGCCGCAGTGTTATGGATACAAAGACGATGAATATCAGTACTATGCAAAATATCATGCCAAGTCCCGCTTTATCTTCTGCGCCTGCAAGTGTTGTGGGTTTTAGCCAGTTAGTGTGTGTGGAGCGCTGGAACGAAACCGCCGATGTGGTGAGTTTTCGTTTTCAAGCCGGTGAGCCGATGAAGTTTGATTATAAGCCGGGGCAATTTATGACCTTAGTGCTAGAGATCAACGGTGAGCAGGCTTGCCGCAGTTACACCTTGTCCTCAACCCCTTCGAGACCTTACTCCTTAATGTTAACCATTAAGCGAGTCGATGGTGGACTGGTGTCGAATTACTTGATTGATCATTTACACCCGGGGCAAACGGTACGCGTCTTACCGCCAACGGGGCAGTTTAATCTGTTTGATATTCCTGCCAAAAAATACCTATTTTTGAGTGCAGGCTGTGGGATCACGCCCATGTATTCGATGTCGCGTTATTTAACCGACAGCCAAATGAATGCCGACATTGCTTTTGTACATAGTGCTCGCACCCAGGCCGATATTATTTTTAAAACGTCATTAGAGACCATGGCTACGCGCCATCGAGATTTTAAGCTGCGTTACATTGTTGAGGATGTCACTGCGGACACGGCTTGGCATCCCGAGGCGGTATTGCATGATATCGGCCGTTTAAGTGCCAATAATCTTCGAGCTTTAGTCCCTGATTTTGCCGAGCGAACCGTATTTTTGTGCGGGCCAGAGCCTTATATGCAGGCGGTCAAAACGATTCTTGCTGAGCTTAACTTCGATATGACTCAGTTGTATCACGAGAGTTTTGCCACAGCGGTGAAAGAGGCGCAAAGCCGCGTAAAACAGGCAGAAATGCAGACTGAGGCTCCTGTGAGTGGCAGTAACAGTTTTATGTTATCCATAGGCGATAAAAAGCGGGCTTTAACGGCCGAGCAAACCTTGCTTGAAGGGATTGAAGCCGAAGGCTTACCGATTATTGCAGCCTGCCGTTCGGGCGTATGCGGTGCGTGCAAATGCCAAGTGCTCGAAGGGGAGACCGAGTCCACAAGTAGCATGACCTTAACACCTACCGAAATCGATGCCGGATATGTGTTAGCTTGCTCGACTAAACTCAAATCGGATGTGACTCTGTCTTTGACCTGATATATGCCAGCGAAGGGCATTGGTCGATTCATTACATTGGTGGTTTAAAAACTCTCGCGCGGAAATATTTTTGCGCCTTAGTTGCGATTATGTCTGCGAGAACGTAAGGTTAAAGACGAGGGCGGAGTAACGCCCAGTCCCATCGTCTGGCTGGAGTCTCTCAATGACAACGACAACCACATATGCCGCAAAAATTGAAGATCGCAGCTTAGGCCATTTGCTTTACGCCTTAATGTCAGGCTTCCCGCTGTTACTGCTGCCGGTGTTGTTGAGTCTATTTATCAACTTGTCTCAACGGCATACGCAAGGTAATGCCTTGCTGGCATCGCATTTACGCTGGCAACGTCATTCCAATGTGATATTTCTCGGCCTGTTGGTGTTGGGCTATTGCCTGCCGATCACTTGGCTCAGTCTTTCGATTTATCTCTTTGGTATCATTTGGTTTTGCCATCGGATTATTAAAGGCTGGTTAAGTCTGTTGGATGGTTTAGAAGTCTAAAACTTGTGCTAGAGTCTCTTCATCTTAGGGTGATTAGAGACTCTTATGACGAGTTATCAAATTCTCTGTATTCTCTGTGCGTTAGCCTTAGTCACGTCTGTGGCATCCTCGCGTTTGCATAAGCTGCAAGAAACCGTCGCCATTACCGCATTGGCGTTGGGCATGAGCCTGTTACTCTTACTGGGTGGTAAAGCGCTTGGCGGCCATGTTTATGGTTACTTTGTGGCTGGGCTGGAGAAGCTCGACTTTCAGGCTCTGTTACTTAACGGCATGTTGGGTTTTCTCTTGTTTGCTGGGGCATTACAGATCCGCTTAAAAATCTTAAGGCATCAGAAGTGGGAAATTCTCATTCTTGCCTTTGTCAGTACCTTGCTCTCGACTTTTATCGTCGGTGGTTTGCTTTACTACATTGCTCCCATGCTGGGATTGCCCTTGGCCCTAAGCCATTGTTTGCTCTTTGGCGCCTTGATTTCACCCACAGATCCAATTGCCGTGTTAGCCATTCTGAAGAAGATGGGCGCGCCCGAAGATATTGCCATTCAGGTAGAAGGGGAGTCACTCTTTAACGATGGCATAGGGTTAGTGATTTTTGTGGCCATCTCCCATCTGGCCTTTTCAACTGAGCCGCTGACCTTTTCGCAAATCTCGCTATTGTTCGTCCAAGAGGCGCTCGGGGGCGTCGTTTATGGCGCCGTGCTGGGTGTATTGTTGCACCATTTCTTTCGCTACTGTGAGGAAGAAACCCAGCTGATGTTGGTGACTTTACTGATCCCGACGGCGGGTTATGTCATCGCCGAAGTGTTAGGTGTGTCGGGACCGCTGGCGATGGTGAGTGCGGGGATAATTATCGGTAACTACAGCGTGCCTAAGTATTTTGCGCGTCAAGAGCGGGTAAAACTCTACACTTTTTGGTCGCTGATTGAATCCTTCTTCAATGCGCTGCTGTTCCTTCTGCTGGGATTATTACTCCTGCTCGTCACCTTTAAGGCGCCATTATGGTGGTTTATGTTAGTGGCCATTCCATTGGTGTTAACTGCTCGGGCGGTAAGTGTATTGCTGCCCTATATCGGGTTTAGGTTGGTTAAGTCGTACAATCCCTATGCCGAGTCGATACTCATTTGGGGAGGACTCAGGGGCGGTTTAGCCTTAGCTATGGCGATGAGTTTACCCGAGGGCGTGATTATCGATTCACAAACAGGTGCCGAGCTGCGAGAGCTTGTGCTCGTGATGACCTATGCCGTGGTGGTGTTTTCAATCCTAGTGCAAGGCTCGAGTATGACGGGGTTAATTCGCCGCAGTAATGCGGTGGCAACAGAGGCTAATAATCAGATTGCAACTGAGCGAACCTAGGTCAGCTGGGATTACCCTCGAGGGATAAACCCAAACGCGAAGCGCTAAATCCGCAGCCCTAAATCTACAGTCTTAAATCCTAAGCCCTAAACAATACAGCCACGATATTCGTGGCTGTATGTTCTTCAGTATCCTTATACACGCAAATTAGCGATATAACTCCCTTACGACCTCGCTCATCAGCGCCAATGAGTCATGTGTTTTATCTTCTTCAAGGGAGCAATTTAGCACTAGGCCATCGGCTTTCAGCTGTTTAATCCCTTGAGTTTGCAGTGGCAGCGCATCTTCGCTGATGGCATAACAAGGGTTAATCACTATGGGGAGATGACTGTTGGCTTTTATTTGAATGAGGCTTGCTAAATCCAAGGTGGGTAAGTTGGCATTGTTATAGGTTCGAATACCAGAGTCACATAGGATAAGCTGTTGGTTCCCTTGACTTAAAATCGTCTCCGTGGCCGCCATAAATTCCTCATAACTTGCCATATCGTTACGTTCGAGGAATAGCGGAATCGGCAAGGTGCCTGCCTGAGTCAGCAAGGTCTGATTAAACATTTGTTTGCCCGTTAAGAACAGCATGTCGGCATGACCAGTCGCCAATGGCATATCCGTCGCCTGTTCGATGGCGATGACACAGAGCAAATCATACTGATGTAGGGTTTGGCGCAGCTTAGGGATGATGGCTTCGGCCGAGGCGAGTGAGTGACATCCATCTAAAATCACCGCTTGGAAACCCGCTTCTTTTAGCTGTTTTACTCTGCGCTCAAAGGCGGATAAGGCGGCCTGTGACGACTCTTGCTGCAGTAGGCTTTTGCTCAACGTGATTTTGGCTATAGCACCAATATGGCCTGCGCCAATGGTAAAGGGGCCGCAGTGAATTTCACTCGCCTGCGCCTTGTACGCCTTACTGAAGCGATAGGGCGACGGGTCAAGGCTCACCGTGCTTATCACCTCAGCTTTTGAGGTGTTCGGCTCGATGAGTAATTGGCTATTACTGAGTTGCGTCGGTTTGACGGTTTCGCAGGGGTAACATCCTAATACTTTGATAAAGCGCGTGATCCTCTCGAGCTGCTTTAGCCCTTGCTGCATGGCTTCGCTGGAGATATTGGCATCGATATCCAGATAGAACATTTCTTCCCACGGCGTGCCTGGAATAGGGCGAGATTCGAGTTTGCTCATATTGAGCTGATGCGCTTTAAGTACCAATAGGGCTTCTACCAACGCCCCTGCCTTTTGGCCAGTAGCCATAATCAAGGTGGTTTTAGCGGGCAATTGCTCGGGTACGGCTACGGCTTTTCGAGCCACCACGATAAAGCGGCTCTGGTTAATCTTTTGATTGGCAAGGCCTGACTCAATCGACTCGAGTTGGTAAAGCGCGCCACCTTCGGTGCTACCAATCGCAGCGGCGCTATTGTCGGCAGATTGATTGACCTTCTCCATTGCTTCGGCGCTGCTTGAGCAATATTCCAGTCTTAAGTCCTTGTGCAGGCTCAGATAACGGCTGCACTGACTGATTGGCTGCGGATGGGCATAAACAGTTTTGATATCGCTCAGTTTGCTACCCGGTTTGCCCAACAGGCAATGGCTGACTTCGATAGTCGTCTCGCCTACGATGGACAGACTCGTATGTTGCAGCACATCATATACTTCGTTGATTGAGCCAGACGAAGTGTTTTCAATCGGCAAAAAGCCATAGTCGGCGTGGCCTGACTCAACGGCTTGGACAATCTCATCGAAACTTTGGCAGCCTAAGTCGAGCATCTCAACCTGACGACGTTGGCAATAGCGAGAAGCGGCTAAGTAAGAGTAGGAGCCGCGGGCGCCAAGGTAAGCGATACAGTACTGCTGTTTTTGGGTTTCTGGATTAGCACGGCCGTGGAGATAAGCCTGTTGATTAAGGACTGAGTCTTCGATAATGCTTTGATACAGTGAGATCACGTAATGGGCATCTAAGCCTTTTTCTCGACCAGCTGTGACTAATCTTGCCAGCAGTTCTTTTTCCCTTTGGGTGTCGCGAATGGGTCTCACATCCACTTCTTTACTGCGGGCCACTTCAAGGCTTAGGCGTCGACGTTCGGCGAGTAACGAGAGAAGCTCATTGTCGAGGTGAGTAATTTGTTCTCGCGTTTGATTTAAAGGCTGTGGTTTTTGCATTCTGACCTCATTTGCCACCGTATTATCGAGCGTTTAAGACGAAAAAGCCTCCCAGTGGGAGGCTTTGGATTTTTACTTTCGTTTTTACACAGTAAATCCGCCTCCTAGAGTGGGGGTGTAAAAAAGAAAGTAAAAAAAGCTGCGGTATTTGTTTTCATAGGGAGTAAAACTAAAGGGCGAGGGCGTGGCTGTCAATCAAAAATTATTCAATCGTGATTTTCTTTCCTCTTGGCGTTGCTAGGCTGCAATTATTCCTGAGTCAATCGTCATTTTGCCTTCGAGCCAAATAAAAAAGGCGAAGAAATTCTTCGCCTTTTCAGTGTTGTTAGCGATTATTCGCCTAATTCTACGCCTGCGCGATTGATCAGGAACTGAGTCAAAATTGGCACAGGACGACCCGTTGAACCCTTATTCGCGCCGCTGTTCCAGGCAGTACCGGCCACGTCTAAGTGAGCCCAGTTGTACTTCTTGGCGAAACGAGACAGGAAACAAGCCGCAGTAATCGCGCCCGCTGGACGACCACCTAAGTTGGTCATATCGGCAAATGGGCTATCGAGCATATCTTGGTACTCATCCCACAGTGGCATACGCCATGCGCGGTCACCACTCTGCTCACCTGCGTTGAGTAGCTCGTGCGCAAGTGGATTATGTGATGAGAACAGACCCGATGCATGTTTACCTAAGGCAATCACGCAGGCGCCAGTGAGCGTAGCAGTGTCAATCACTAATTCAGGATCGAAACGTTCAACATAGGTTAACACATCACACAATACTAGACGGCCTTCGGCGTCGGTGTTCAGAACTTCAACAGTTTGCCCTGACATGGTGGTTAAAATGTCACCTGGGCGGTAAGCGTTGCCCGATGGCATGTTTTCACAACCTGCGAGAATACCGACGACGTTGATAGGTAGCTTCATTTCACAAATGGCTTTCATTGTGCCGATAACACCTGCTGCGCCACCCATGTCGTATTTCATTTCATCCATGGCTTCGCCCGGTTTTAATGAAATACCGCCTGAATCGAAAGTCAAGCCTTTACCAATCAATACGATAGGTTTTTCCGTGCTGTCGACGGCACCCTTATATTCCATCACTGTCATAATGGATTCATTGGCGCTGGCGCGGCCTACGGCAAGGTAAGAGTTCATGCCGAGTTTCGCCATTTGCTCTTCACCTACAGTTGATACATGTAGATTTTCGTGGACTTCGGCCAATTGGCGAGCTTGAGAGGCTAAATAGGCTGGATTGCAGATATTTGGCGGCATGTTAGCCACATCGCGGCATAAATGCATACCGGCAGAAACGGCCATGCCGTGCTCAATCGCGCGTTCACCTAAGGTTAATTCGCGACGTGTTGGCACATTAAATACTAATTTACGCAGCGGACGACGGGTCTCACCTTTACGGGTTTTGAGCGCATCAAAGCTGTATAAACTGCTATTGGTGGTTTCGACCGCTTGGCGAACTTTCCAATAGGTATCGCGACCTTTAACGTGTAACTCGGTTAAGAAGCATACGGCTTCCATTGAACCTGTTTCATTTAAGGTGTTGATGGTTTTAGTGATAATCTGCTTGTACTGGCGCTCGTCTAGTTCTCGTTCTTTGCCGCAACCGACTAACAGCACTCGTTCACTCAATACATTAGGAACGTGGTGCAGTAATAACATCTGCCCAGGCTTACCTTCTAAATCGCCGCGACGCAGTAGATTACTGATATAACCTTCGCTAATCTTGTCTAATTGCTCGGCGATACCGGATAGACGGCGGGGTTCATAAACACCGACAACGATGCAGGCTGAGCGTTGTTTTTCGGGGCTACCGCTCTTTACGCTAAACTCCATGAGCACTCCTAGATTCTTAAAGACAAATTTTTATATTTATTGGATAATGTCTGCTTGTCCCGAAAAGGGCCTAAGTTATTACTCCAAAGGTGATTTATTCTCGGCACTTGAGTCACGTTTTTGTGAAAAAGCCGTGACATTTAATGTAAGCCAGGAACCCCTGAAGTTGGTCAGAAAACTACCAAAAGTAAACAGTTTACATGAAAGTTAGTCTGTTACCAGCAAAAAGATAAGTTTAGAGACCGGATCCTACCTGTGATTGTATTTAGATACCTTATTCGAGAAGTTTTAAAGGCGCAAATTGCGGTACTTTTTGTACTGTTAACTATTTTTATTAGCCAGCATTTCGTGCGCATATTAGCCGACGCCTCAGACGGTGAATTTCCCGCTTCTCTCATCGCCACCTTGATAGGCCTCAACTTACCCTATCTGGTTGTTCTGGTTTTACCTTTAAGTCTGTTCCTTGGGATCCTCATGGCCCATGGCCGCATGTATGCCGAGAATGAAATGGTCATTCTGCACGGTGTTGGTGTGAGTGAATGGTATGTTACCCGAGTAACTTTGATTCTCGCCGTTATTAACATGTTGTTTACTGGGTATTTATCCCTTTATGTTGCGCCTTGGGCCGAGGAGCAACAAAACCAAGTGCTGGAGAAAGCACAATCTGAAGCAGGCCTTGCCGCGCTCGTGCAAGGGCGTTTTCAGGCCAGCCCCAATGGCCGTGCGGTACTGTTTGTCGAACGCATTGGCAAGGATAATGAGCTTGAAAAAGTATTCGTGGCCCAACTCCCCGATCCAAATGACGAAATCGGCTTGACTAACGTCGTTGTTGCCAAGGGGGGGCGCGTTAATGAAGATCAAAATGGCTCACAGCAGTTACAACTCAATGATGGGGTGCGTTATCAGGGCAGCCCACAACAAAAAGACTACCAAATGATTGAATTTGGTGGCTATAAGATGCAAATCAAAGAACAACAGGTCGATGAACGTCGCCGTAAACTTTCAGCTTTACCGCTGGCAGACTTGATGAAAGTGGAAGGTTCTGAAGCCGTGGCTGAGTTTCATTGGCGTCTAGCAATTCCGTTGGCGATTCCTATTATGACCTTAATTGCAGTGCCTTTGGCTCGCGTCAATGTGCGACAAGGCAAGTTCGCCAAAATGCTCCCCGCTGTTCTCTTGTACCTAGGTTATTTTGGTCTGATGGTTGCGGGTCGTAAAGCGCTGCAAGATGGCGTTATTCCACAGTATTTAGGCATGTGGTGGATCCATTTGTCGGCACTGATTATGGGGATTTTACTGCTCGGTAAAGACAGGCCCCTATTTGCCCGTTTATCAGCGGCAATGGCGCGTAAAAAGGTGGCTGCATGAAGATTTTAGACCTTTATATCGCCCGAGTTTTATTAAGCACTTCGGCGCTGTGTTTGCTGGTGTTGACGGGCTTGTCGGGCATCATCAAGTGGGTTGACCAGCTGCGCTTAGTGGGACGTGGTTCCTACTCCATGATGGATGCGGGCATTTATGTGTTATTCCTCGTGCCTCGCGATATTGAAATGTTTTTCCCGATGGCGGTGCTGTTAGGCGCGCTGATCGGCATGGGGATGCTGGCCTCGAACTCTGAGCTGGTGGTGATGCAAGCCTCGGGCATGTCGCGGTTGCAAATCACGTTATCTGCGATGAAAACTGCAGTGCCATTGATGTTGATGGTGATGGCCTTGGGAGAGTGGGGCGCGCCTGTGGCCGAGCAAAAGGCCAATGAACTCCAAGCCATTAAACTCTCCGGCGGCAGTTTGATTAAATCCCACCGAGGCATTTGGGCAAAGGATGGTGATTTGTTCGTGAATATTGGCGAAGTCGCCGATATTGATAAGCTGAATAATATTACTTTGTATAAGTTTAACAGTGAGTTAAAGCTTACGAATGTTGTGCATGCCAAGAGTGCCTTGTTCAGTAAGGACAGCTGGCATCTTATGGATGTAAAGCGTACCGACCTAAGCTACGACGAAGTGAAGCTCGAACACTTAGATGAAGATATTTGGCGCTCAAGTCTCACGCCCGACAAACTTAGCGTAGTATCGGTCAAGCCCGAGGCCTTATCGATTCGCGGCTTAATGGGTTATTTAGATTACCTTAAAAATAACAGCCAAGACCCAAGCCGTTACGAATTAGCCCTGTGGCGCAAGGTGATGCAGCCTGTGACGGTCGGGGTGATGATGCTGGTGGCCTTATCCTTTGTGTTTGGGCCGCTGCGGACCGTGACTATGGGCGCCCGGGTGCTGCTCGGTGTAGTGGCTGGGTTTAGCTTCTATATCAGTAACGAGATCTTTGGCCCTATGAGTATGGTCTATGAGTTGCCGGCCTACGTGGGGGCCATTGCGCCGAGTCTGCTGTTTACTGGCATTGCCTTCTACTTTATCCGGCGGTGATAAACGCGGATAATAAAAAACGACGCCATATGGCGTCGTTTTTTATTGGGGCAAATTAGCTTAATCACGGTTGTGAGGCTTAGGTGCTAGGTTTAAGCGCTACGCTTTATGCACCATGCCAATTGCGCATTTGGTTGGCTTCCTTGGATAACACTACGACCTCTGAGCGAGTCATCATATCCTGTAGTGCGAGTTTATCGTCGTTGATCAGCACCCACAGATTACCAATGCCGAGTAATGACCAGACGATGCGTGCATAAGCGGTGATAAGGCTTAGGTTTTGGCCATTAGGATGTTGGATCTTAAGGCGCCAAGCGCGCATCCCGAGGGTTTGACCGCCCTTACTCCAAAAAAGCGCATAGAAGGTGCCTACACAGAGCACTAACCAGAGTTGATAAATCCCATGGTAAATCGGTGTGCCATTGAGGGCGTCGGACACATGTTCAAAGCCATTCATGCTAATCAGGCCGGAGGCTGTGAGTCCGAAGAAAATACCAAAGCCGATGGCGCCAGCAAACATATAAACGGCTACTGCGAGCAGCAGGTCATAGATCATTGCCCCTAAGCGGCGGAAGAATCCTGCACGGGGAAAGTTAGCATGTTCAGCATTTAACATCTGCAATCCTAATTCTAAATGGATAAATGACGATAAGGCTTAGGCCTCGGGTTCTTCATCGCGTACAAAGTGGATATTGCTAAACCCAAAGCGCGCAAACTCGACCTTACGATAGTCTTTTTCGGCCTTGGCACCTTTGCGTGAGGTCATGGCAATTTGTTGTTCCATCGCGAGAAACTTGGTTAAGTCTATGCCTTCGGCTTCGGCCACGGCTTCGTATAAATCGCGGTGTTTATCATAACTAAAGGCGATGGTTTTCGTCTCACCTTTGAAGGTGTAAGTCACTTGACGCGCCATGGTTTTCTCCTGAAAAAGTCCTGAAATAAGTCTGGAATTAGTTAAATTCGCTTCTAAAAATAAAATACACCGCACCGAGGATACACAGGCCAGCCCAGAGATAGTCGAGTTTGAGCGGTTCCTTCATGTAGAAATAGGCGAAGGGCACAAACAAGCTTAAGGTGATGACTTCCTGCAGGATTTTTAATTGGCCGACATTCATCACTGTGTAGCCGATGCGGTTAGCGGGCACTTGCAGTAGGTATTCAAATAAGGCGATGCCCCAACTGACTAAGGCGGCAATAATCCAAGGCTTTGAGCCTAAGGATTTTAAATGCCCATACCATGCAAAGGTCATAAAAATATTGCTAAGACAGAGTAAACCAATAGTCGTTAGGGTGGGGTTCATCATTCTTCTCGATGATTAAGCTTATAAATCATATACATTGCATCGTCGGTATAGCTGCCAAGGCATTTCTCAATGGCTTTAGGTTTAAAGCCCATTTTACGCCAGTAGCTATCGGCACCTTGTACCGCGACCAGAGAGAGGGAGCTCAAGTTAAAGCGATCCGCGAGTTGCTTTAAGCGCATTAGGGCTTTGGAGCCTGCGCCTAAACCTTGGGCCTTTACCGAGATGGCAATATCGTGCAGATACAAGGTATCAGCCTTAGGTAACTGAGTGATGGGCTCATACAGTGCGGGAGGCATATTGGTGGTCCAAGGGTGGGCGAGGCAATAGCCCACCACAGCCTCATTTACCTCAAACACAAAGCAGGATTGAGGTGAAACGTGCCACTTGCTTTGCAATACATGCAGGGGTTCAGGATCCAGTTGGGAGTAACATTCTTCCTGGATCTGTAAAATAGCATCCCAATCCTCTGGGGTGATTGCACGCAGTAACATGGTCGACCTTTTTCCGTCCAAAACAGTGTGAATAAATAAGTTGGGGATTATATACCCAAATCGCAGCAAAAGCTTTGAAACTCGCCAGTGCTGCGATTATCTCGGCTGCTTACGGCGTTTACCCCAAATAACGTTGCTTCAAATGTTTGGCAAGATACTGGCTATTGAGCGGTTCGCCTGTGGCTTGAATGATGAGTTCATCCGTTGTCAGTAATGAGCCTTTGGACCAAATATGGCTGCCAAGCCAGTCAAATACTTGGGATAACTGCCCGTTATCGATAAGGTTTTCAATCGGACCTAAGCTTCGCTCCAGCGCAAAACGGCATTGGGCGGCATACATGGCGCCTAAGGTATAACTTGGGAAATATCCCAATTCACCTACAGCCCAATGGATATCCTGCATACAACCATCGCGATAGTTTCCATCGGTATTGATCCCGAGCAGTTGTTGCATCTGGCTTGACCAAAAATCGGGGAGATCATCCACACTCAGGCTACCGTCGACAAAGGCTTTTTCGGCTTCAAAGCGCAATAGAATGTGGCAAGGGTAAGTGACTTCATCGGCATCGACACGGATAAGCCCGGGATTGACGCGGGTATAGTGTCTTGCCAAGTCTTGGGCGCTAAACTCACAGCCCAAATGCTGTTTAATCAGTGGTTGTAATTGGCGTAAAAACGCGGGATTGGCACCGAGCTGCATTTCACAAAATAAGCTTTGGCTCTCATGGACGCCCATGGAGCGAGCCAATCCTGCGGGCTGACCGCGCCATTGTTTCGGTAAGCCCTGTTCATAACGGGCGTGGCCAGTTTCATGCACTATGCCCATGATAGCGCTGCTAAAATCGTCTTCGTTATAACGCGTCGTGATGCGTACATCGCTTGGCACTCCACCACAAAATGGGTGGCTGCTGATATCGAGCCTGCCATGGTTAAAATCAAACCCTAAATAGGCCATCACCGCTTGGCCTAGGGCTTGCTGTGCCTTGATTTCGAAGGGGCCGTTAAGGTTAAGCTTGGGTTCACTGGCTTGTTTTGCCAGCACATCTTGGATAAGACTGGGTAACCACGTTTTTAAGTCGCCAAAGGTCTGCTCAAGCTTTGCCGTGGTCATTCCAGGTTCAAATTTATCGAGCAGGGCATCATAGGGGGAGATGTTCAGGGCCTGCGCGCGAATTAAGGCTTCTTCCCTCGCGAGGGAAATCACCGCTTTTAGATTCGGTTTAAAACCTTGCCAATCATTGTTTTTGCGTTGCTCGCGCCAGGCATTCTCACACTGGTAGGCCATTTTCGTTTTGGCCTGTACTAGCTCACCCGGCACTAAGGTCGCCTGTTGATACTGATATTGCATTTCCCTCAGATTGGCCTGTTGTTCTGGGCTCAGCGCCTCTTGCGAGGCTTGTGCGAGGTTATCGCCAAGCTCTGGCGCCGTTTTAAGGCTGTGGATATGTAACGCCAGCTCTGCCATCGCATCGCCACGCTCGCTGCCACCACCGAGGGGCATCATGGCGGCCTGATCCCAATCACCAAGCGCACTAAAATGTTCAAAATGTGAAATTTTCTGGAAATGGGCCGTGAGTTTATCGTAACTTGGCGTAGGTTCTTTGGTGTTCATAGCGGTATCCATAGACTCAATCTTAAGGTGCTGTCGTTATCTATTAGCACGAAAAAATAACAATAACAGGATGATAATATCATGCAGCCAAAATCACATCACACTAAAACCCTTAAAGTCATGACCATGGCGCTGTTGGCTGGCTTATCCAGTGCCGCCCATGCCGGAGCCGAGAGCTTTGCGCCTGGAACGGCTATCCCCGAATTTGGTCAAGTGGCTAAGGTCGAAAGCAACCTTGCGATCCCTGCTGGGATGAAGTTTAAGGTGGCATTCGATATGAGTAAGGCGGCCGATGTCGGCCAAGTGAATCGTCAGCTCGACAGCCTTGCCCGTTTTATTAATATGCACGTGGCGGCTGGCGTTAAGGAAAGCGATATTGAGCTAGCGATGGTGGTGCATGGCAGTGCCGTTGGCGATTTAGCCGATGATAGCTTTTATGCCAAGCAGCACAACGGGGCGCAAAACCCCAATAAAGCCTTAGTGAAAACCTTAGTGGCCCACGGGGTGAAGTTTTATATCTGTGGTCAGAGCGCCGCTTATTTTGACTTACACAACGCTTCTTTGTTATCGGGCGTCGATATGGCCCTGTCTGCGATGACAGCCCATGCGATTCTGGCGCAGCAAGGATTTAGTCAAAATCCGTTTTAGGGTGAATTTTTTGTTTGGAAACTAGGCTCGCCTTGCTATTCTGTCACTCGTAAGTTGATAATTACAGTGAAGTAAATGGAATGCTGTATCGTTCAAGGAGATGACTATGTGGGCGTTTTTAGTTGAACAGCCTAACCTACCTTACACTATTGCCTTCGCCTGCGTGCTTGTCCTTGGTGTGTTTGAAGCCTTAGCCCTAGTCATAGGGTTAAGCATGATGAGTGCGCTCGACCAATGGGTGCCCGCCGATGTGGATTATGATGCCGATATTGGTGGTACTGGCCTGACGGGGATTGCGGGCTGGCTATGTCTGAATCGATTACCCTTACTTATCTGGTTTGTGCTGGCACTGACCAGCTTTGCGATTGTCGGTTATATTGCAAATTACCTGAGCCTGCTATTCACGGGCATCTTGTTACCGCAACTCTTCACCTTACCTATTGCTGTGGTCGGCAGTGCGTTTGCCTGTCGCTATCTCGGGCGGATCTTGGCCGATTTACTCCCTAAGAATGAGTCCACCGCCATATCCCTTGATGATTTAAGTGGTTACGTCGGTACTATCACCTTAGGCTGCGCCATGAAGGGCATGCCATCGGAAGCCGTGGTGCGGGATAAACATCAACAAAAACATTATGTATTAGTCGAACCCGAAACCTCGGGTATCGAGTTTGCCAGTGGCACGCAAGTGGTGCTGCTAAAACGAGAAGGAAGAGTCTGGTCTGCGACTCGCTTTGATAATTAATTTTCCAAAGCCATTAACGAAAAAGGAAAGCAAATGGATGTGTTAAATGATGTAACCAGTTCGAGCAACTTCGTGTTGTTAGTTGCCGGAATGGTATTGGTTGGCCTGATTGTGATTGGTCTGATTTTCGCCAAATTATATAAACGTGCGACGAAGGAAATGGCCTTTGTACGTACGGGTTTTGGTGGTGAAAAAATTATTAAGGACGGCGGCGCAATCGTCTTACCCGTGCTGCATGAAACCATAGCCGTAAATATGAATACCCTGCGCATCGAAGTGGAGAAAACCCAAAAAGATGCGCTGATCACTAAGGATAGAATGCGTGTCGATGTGAAGGCCGACTTCTATCTGCGTGTGGCGCCCAATGCCGAAGGCATTTCGATGGCGGCACAAACCTTAGGTACCCGTACCACGCGTGTGGAAGAGCTGAAAAAGCTGATGGAATCTAAGTTTGTTGACGTGTTACGTGCGGTCGCCGCGGAAATGACCATGACTGAAATGCACGAGCAGCGCGCCGATTTTGTCCAGCGGGTACAGAATAACGTCGCTAACGATCTCGAGAAAAACGGGTTAGAACTCGAATCCGTTTCGTTGACGGGTTTTGACCAGACTGATCTGCAATTCTTCAATGAAAATAACGCATTCGACGCCGAAGGTCGTGCACGTTTAGCTAAGATTATTGAAGAAAAACGTAAAGAGACCAACGATATCCAGCAGGAAAACCGCATCAAGATCGAGCAGCGTAACCTAGAAGCTGAAAAAGAATCGCTGGAGATTGAAAAGGCCGAAGAAGAAGCGCGTCTGGTGCAGCAGCAGTCACTCGAATTTAAGCGTGCCGAGCAAAAAGCGGAAATTATTAAGCAAAAAGAAAACAAGTCCCGTGAAGAACGCGAAGCTGAAATTGCCAAAGAGCGCGCAATCGAAACTGCGGAAATTGAAAAGACCAAAGACATCGAAACCCGCGAGATTGAAAAGCGCAAATCTATCGAACAGGCCCGTATTCAACAGCAACGTGATATCGAAGTTGCCGAGCAGGAAAAACACATCGCGGTAGCCGCGAAGTCGGAAGAAGAGTCTGCTGCCCGTGCCCGCGCCGCCGAAGCGGAAAAAACCAAGGTAGAGAAAGAAGAAGCGGTTATTACGGTGCGCCAAGTGGCTGAGGCGAATCGTCGTAAAGAGATTGAGGTCATCGATGCGCGCAAAGAAGCGGAGCGCGATGCGGTAGGCGTGACAGTACAAGCCGAGGCGGAAAAACGTGCCGCCGAAGACAGATCGAGCGCAATTCTGATTGAAGCCCGCGCCAGTGCCGATGCCAAGAAACTGCAAGCCGAGGCCGACGAGAAGGTCTATGCGGTTGAAGCGGCGGGTAAACAAGCTCTGTACGAAGCGGAAAACGTGCTGCGTGATGAGCAGATTGCGCTGCAAAAATCCCTCGCTATCTTAAAAGCACTGCCTGAGATTGTCGCGCAGGCGGTTAAACCGTTGGAAAATATCGAAGGTATTAAGATCCTTCAAGGTTATGGCGCAGGTAATCAATTGGCATCGGGAGCCGATGGCGCAGTCGCACATCAAGGCGGTATCGCCGAGCAAGTCACCAGCGCCGCGTTAAACTACCGCGCCAATGCGCCAGTGGTGGATGCTATGTTGCGAGAGTTAGGCTTAGTGCAATCGGAGTCTGGCACGTTAAATGATTTACTCAATGGCAATAATGCCTTAACCACCGAAGCCTTAAATGTCGTGAAGTCGGCCAATAGCGGATTAAATGGTTATAGCCAGCAACATACAGTGATAGAGCCAAAGATAAGTAATTGATATTAATAGTTTAGATTAAAGCGCCTGCGGGCGCTTTTTTTATGTTTGAAACCGCAGCGCCAATTTGTAGTATTCCACTATTACCCTAAATTTAATGGTCGGAGTAGAGTGAAATCCGATGTTGCGTTTTCCCTTATCGAATAAAAGGAGTTTCTCATGGCCAATATTTTGATCATCGCCGGTGATTTTGTTGAAGATTATGAGCTAATGGTGCCGTTCCAAGCCCTCCAAATGGTGGGTCACAGCGTAACGGTTGTCTGCCCTGATAAAGTGGCGGGACAAACCATTAAAACGGCAATCCATGACTTTGAAGGCGACCAAACCTATACCGAAAAACCAGGGCACTTATTTGCCCTAAATGGCAACTTTGTCGGTACCAACGCCAGTGATTTTGATGCGCTGCTGCTTCCCGGTGGCCGTGCACCTGAGTATTTACGCCTAAACCCTACGGTGATTGCCTTGGTGGCGGAATTTGCCGCCCAAGATAAACCCATTGCCGCCATTTGCCATGGCGCGCAGTTACTGACGGCGGCCGATGTGGTACGCGGTAAGAAAGTGTCAGCCTATCCAGCTTGCGCGCCCGAAGTGAAACAAGCGGGCGCCGAGTACTGTGATATTGAAGTGACGGCGGCAATCACCGATGGCAAGTTAGTCACTGCGCCCGCATGGCCTGCGCATCCTGCATGGTTGGCGCAGTTTAACAAGTTACTGAATTAACGATATTCATCTAGCATTATTTATGGCATAACAGTTCAGGTAGAGGCTTAAGTTGAGTATTTGCTAAGGGCTTAAGCAAGACGCAATGGCTAGAGCTAAGCGCAATAGCTGCTTGGGGAGTAATATTGTGTGTGAAATCTATTCCGGTGCCGAACCCGAACTGTTTGAACTCAAAACCCGCTCCATTCGAATCGATGGGGTCGTGACGAGCGTGCGGCTTGAGGCGATTTTTTGGCAGATTATTGAAGAGATTGCCGAAGATGCTGAGCTGAGTGTGGCGGTGTTTTTAACCCGTATTTACCGTGAAGTGTTAACTCGACAGGGCGAAGTGGCTAACTTTGCTTCTTTATTGCGGGTCGCCTGTACCACCCATCTGAATCAGGGGCAGCGTTTGGTGTTAAAACCTAAGGTTGCGCTAAACGCGGCATCCTCTTAACTATCCATTTCATCTTTGCTATTTGAAAAAGACAAAGCTTGCCGCGTTATTGCAGAGCCATTTTCTGGTGAGCACTTGGAAACATGCGCTTTTATCGGTTTAGCTGGCAAAGGCTTGGGTGTATTTCTGGATAATCTGTTCCACTTTTCCATCGGCTTTTAGCTGTGCTATCGCGTGATTGAGTGCTGGCAGTAGATCGGCATGCTCCTTACGTAGCCTTAACACCAATACGCCATCGGAATGCACCGTGGCCAATCCAACGGGGATCTTAAGCTTGTTCGACCAATATAAGGCGGGATAGTTACCTGCTATAATGGCCGTGATGCGGTGTTTATCCAATGCCTTAATCAGCTCTTGCTCCGAGGTAAAATCGACACGGATAAACTCTTTGTCGTCGTGGTACAAATATCCCCTGACGGTACCGATTTGTTTGCCTTTAATTTCAGCGACTTCCTTAAAGGATTCGACATTCTCGGGTCTGGTCACTACGTATTCTGTGATGGGCATAATGGGATCGGATTTAACGAACGAGGGGCCAAAGTCTTGATCCGCAAACCAACTTGGGCTGACCACATCAAAGTCTAACTGGCCGGTTTCAAGGGCGTTGTTCGTCCGTTTCGGTGGCAAGGACAGGTTTTCGCCCTCGATATTGGCTAAGGATAAAATCAGTGGGATTAACTCAGACACCATGCCAGGGGCTTCGGGTTGGTTAGCAATAAAATAGGGATACCAAGAATAGGAGCCAGTGATGTTGTATTTGAGTAATTGGGCAAAGGAGGGAGTCGTAAATAATAGAAGTAATAACACGGCGTGCGCTCGCCAACGATAGAGAATACTTCCTTTACCCATCTTGTCCTTCACTCCTTGGTTGAACGAGCTTCGCTTTGACTGCGCTACATCTTACCTAGCCATTGTGAAAAATTTGTTATCCGTAGCGCAGTTTCCCTATTCAAGCAGCTTTTTGGGCTTAAGCCAAGAGTAAGCACAAGGCGGGCAGCTGATTGTGCGGGTAAATTTGGTAGGTTTTATGGTGCTTGATCGGGCTGGTCTTTTTATTGCCTTGGCTTATCAGCAAACCATGGGAGAGGGCGATTTGAGTCAACAGCTGCTCATCGGCGCGAACATACAAGTTGATAGGCTTGATGAGCTGATTAGCTTGGATGTGTTGTGTAAACTCTTTTACATCAATTACTAAGCTCGATTGACCATCGGCGTCCAGCTTGAGTTTGGTGTTAATTTCGGTGTCAGTAAACACTAGCCATTCGAGCTGAGTTAACTCGGCAATCATAGCGTTTAATGCCGTACCTAACTCCACGTGCGAGTTTTCAACGCTCTGATATTGATGAACAATTCTTTCCAATAACCGCTTAAGTTCGGCGCCAGCACCTTGGCTGCGCGCCATACGGATCCATGCCGTGAGATCGTCGGCCACCAGTTTCGAGAAACGCTTTTCCTTGAGCGCTTCAACCATCCAGTTACACAGAAAATGACTCTCCTGCGCAGGTGTGCGTTGGGCTTTTTTAGCTTGGGCTGAGGCGGTTAAATCGGCTAGACCCGCGCGGGCGAGTTCGAGTACGGCTTGGTTATAGGTTTGAGAATTCATTGTGGCTCCGCCGCGGGCTAAAGGATTGATCTAATGGAACGTGTCGTATCGATTGCGGCCAAGCTAGTTTAGCAAAGCAGCCGCTAAATCGATAACGATTCTTAGCGGCTGTTTGGACAGGGGATGGATTATTCTGGTGCTCCGACGAGGCTGGCGGCCGTCAGAATCAACTTAGGTGCAGGTCTTACCTTATAGTTGGGATTCACATATTGGAAATGGATTAATCCTTGAGTGTCAGCAATATAAATTGCCGGAACAGGCAGAACTAAGCGCTTATCGCCTTCGGGCGTTGTCCACAGTGGGTTATCCAGTTTTAAGCGACTCAAATAAGTATCAGTGACTTGTTTGCTGGTGTAAAAGGCAAGACCAAAGGCTTGCGATGCCTGCATTTTTTCATCGGAAAGCAGCTGGTATTTAAGCTCGTTTTTAGCGGCCGATGCCTTTAACTGTGCGGGCGTATCAGGGGAAATCCCCACCAGTTGAAAGCCCATGTCGATAAGTTTAGGTTCGATGGCTTTTAGTTGCCCCATTTGGTTGTTGCAAAACGGGCACCAGCCGCCACGGTAAAAGAAGAAAATGGTTGGTTTTTGTGCGGTTAATTTTGCTAAATCAACGCTTTGGCCATTCATATCTTGTAAGGTAATTGCGGGAATTTGCTCGCCATTGAGCAGGGGGCTAACCGAATATTCATCCTTAGCAATAGGTTGAGCTAGCGTGGTAAAGCTGCCAAGCAGTAGGCTGGTGGTCAGTAAAAAGCGCTGTAGTAGGGACGGCATAAGTAATCTCTCTGTGTTATGGGTTATTCTATCAATTCAAGCGATTGGCTCTGGTTTGTACGCTTGTTGGGTCGTGAATGGGGAAGACTGTTATAAGAACGGCGAATGCAGCAATTTATTGCAGTGTGTATCCAGATTTTGTGGTGTTTTTAAAGTAATGCTGCTCAATCCCGCGAGCTCGTTTTAGTCTCATATAAGCCAATGGTGTGAGCCGATAACGTGGGCTAATTGAGTGAGCTAATGGAGTCAGCAGCTCGAGTGAGCTAAGGTGGGGCGCCGAACGCGAAAGTGGTAGTATTGCCACCGCCTTGAAAGGCTGAAATGATATTTGGTAATTTTTTCAATAGGAAAGCCGTAAATGGATAAGGGATTATTTAACGCATTAAAGAAAGTCTATTATAAAAAGTCGTACCGCAAAGACGAGCATGGTTACCAACAAAGAATCGATAATGGCGATGTGTTTGATGTCGATACGGGAACCTATATCTACTCCTATCAAGGCCTATCTGATGCGGAAATCGCATTGATTGAACAGAGTGGCTATCCGGTCAACGACAAGATTAACCTGAGTCATGATGATGTGGTGCTCGGCTATAAAGCGATACTAAAGCAGCCGAATCTTTACCTCGAAAATGTACTGGCGGCCTATTTATGTGGTTTTTCAAGCTTCCCTCGCGGTCGTCAACCCATTCTCAGTTATTTGTTTGCTAAGGCGCTACCAGAACATTCGATGGCAACCGATAGTGACATTTGTCCTGTGTGTTCCATCAAGCGCGTTGACTGGATTGAGCAGGGGCAAAAAATCTTTTCCTGTTACGCTGGCAGTGTGTGGAACGAGCGCTGGGCGCACAATCTCATAGAATTACAAGAGTTTTGTACGCTATCGCCTTGTAAACCCAGTGCCGAGGATGTGGCCATCTTCAGTGCGTTAATTGAAGCTATCCGTCAGGCTCCTTTAGATGAAACACCCGGAAAACTCGAGCAAAGGGTGAAGAAAGCCAAGATTATCCCCAATTTTAATCAGTACAGTTTCCGTGGCCAATTGATGGTGTTAGCGGAGCTTGGCATCATGCCAAATCCCTATGTTGCGCCGCTTTATGAGGCATTTACGCCATTTGAAGCGATCTGCAATATCAAATATCCGGGCAGTATTTGCTCTGACATCATCTTACCGCTTGCGGGTTGGCGCGGCGAAAATCCCATTGATGAGCACAGGCTTAAACAGATATTTGGCCTGTTTATATCCTAGAGCCTGAGCCATGTTGGGTGTTAAGCACTCGGTTGGAGTTGAGTTGTCAATTGAGCAACTTATTCAATCTTGTGGTCGAGCATAAATGGCTTTAGGATGAATCACGAGTCCTATGTGCTCATATTTGTTGGCATCTTTATCGGTAGAACACTGCACTATTGATGTTGAACGATGAGTTTGGGTTTTTGGCTATTTTCAATCTATACAAGGAGTTGTTGATGAAAAAAGTACTGTTATCCCTCGCCGCAATCATGACGAGCCAAGTTGTTTTTGCACAATCTATTTCGGATAAAAATGCACAGGATGCATTTATTTATGGTTATTCCATAGATGAAGCCTATAAGTTTTTCTACGAAACAGCAGTTAAAACCGATACTCCGCTAAATCGTTTCCAAAATATTCGCCATATTGCCGATGATACTTACACCGCGCATCCCACAATTAACAACGATACCCTGCACTTAATGGGATGGTTGGATGTGGCGACCGAACCTGTGATCGTAAGCGTGCCCGATATGGATAAAGGACGCTATTGGATCCTCCATACGATGGATATGGGCCATTACACAACCTCTATGATTGGTTCTCGTCTGAGGGGGAATGAAGGTGGGCGCTTTATGTTTGCAGCCCGCTCATGGAAGGGAGATGTCCCCGCGAGTGTAGACGAAGTGATTTATGTGGATTCGAATCTGATCAAGCTGATGGGGCGTATTATGGCCGTTGGCAAAGAGGATGAGAAAATTGCGTTAAATTATATGGATGATTGGAATATCCGTACTTTGTCTGCCTATCTTGGTGTGGCAGGTCCTAAACCTAAGGTGCGTACCTACCTCGATCCAGAGAAGACTAATTGGTTGCAAAGGGTCAATTATATGCTCTGCGATGGTGATATGGGGACTGCAGATAAGCAATGGTTGGCCCAGTTTAAGGATATTGGTCTGGCCCCTTGTAAGGAAGACTTCACGGCAGCCCAAATTGCTGCCGCTAAGGTCGGCGAAAAGTTAGGTATGAAACACATTATTGATTTAGCACCTAAAATGACCAATGCGGGTAAGTTATTAGGTACTCGTGAGCAGTTGAGTGATGGTGCTCGTGACCTTTTCGCCGAAGGCACTTATCTTGGTCAATGGGGATTGCCACCCGATGAGTCCGTTTATCTGAAGGAGGAAAAGGGCGATGACGGTAAATCTCTCAATGGTTCAAATGGCAAAAAATACGTGATGCATTTTAAAGCACCAGAGGTGAGTCAATTCTGGTCATTTACGGTTTATGGTTCAGATAACCGCTTGATGGCACACAACGCAATTAATCGTCATAGCCGTGGTGATCGCAACCTTAAACCCGATGCCAATGGTATGTATACCATTGAACTGAGTGCTAAGGGGGATGAGAGTAACAGTAATTGGTTGCCTATCCCGGAGAAGGACGCTTACATCATTATGCGGATGTACGGCCCGAATAAAGACATCCAAGAGGGAAAATATCCGTTCCCTAAAATTCAAGTTGTTAAGTAATTTTAAGCCCATTATTGGCTCAATAAAAAAGCGTCCCTTGGGACGCTTTTTTGCTTTTGATGACTAGACACCTTGGTGAGGTTTAGTTGCCTATATCGGGAGTTATTTCAGCTTTTTTGCCTTGCTTGGGGCTTGGCCAACTTTCATTTTCACGCGGCGGCCCTGCATGCTTTTTTCGGCGATGATCTGCTCGCTCACGTTGTCGAGTCGCTGTTGTTTCTTGGCAAAACTGCGGCGGGTTTGTAGCTGCTTTAACAGCAAGTCGCGGCTACCAACTTCGTATCCGGGAACGGTAATACGACGAATTTTTTGGCCGATAAGCTTTTCAATATCCGCCAAGGTGCGCTCTTCTTCACGGCTCACAAATGAAATTGCGACCCCTGATTTACCCGCGCGGCCGGTACGGCCAATACGGTGCACATAGTCTTCGGCGAGGAAGGGTAAGTCGAAGTTGACCACATACTCAAGGCTTGGAATGTCTAAGCCACGGGCGGCGACTTCGGTCGCGACTAAGACACGTACCTTACCCGACATAAACTCACGCAGTGCGCGGCGACGGCTACCTTGCGCCTTTTCACCGTGGACGACTTCAGAGGGAATGCCGTCTAAATTTAATTCTTTCACTAAGGTGTCGGCCGCATCGCGCGTCGCGGTAAAGACCAACACTTGTTGCCAGTTCTTCTTGCCAATCAGTTCGGATAAGAGTTCGCGCTTACGGCGCTGCTCAACCGGATACACCACTTGGCTCACGGTATCTGCGGTGGTGTTTTGCTTATCGGCGCTGATCACCTGAGGCTTGACCATCATGTCGTTGGCCAGTTTTTTCACCGCACTCGAGAAGGTGGCCGAGAATAATAGGTTTTGACGCTTCTTATTCACCGCTTGGAGGATTTTTTGAATATCCGCATTAAAGCCCATGTCTAACATACGGTCGGCTTCATCGAGCACTAAAAAGTCGATGCTAGAGAGGCTTAAATTACAGGCGGTAAGGTGCTCGAGCAAACGCCCTGGCGTCGCGACAATAATATCGGCACCGCGTTTAAGTTTTTGCGCCTGAGTCTCAACCTTTACACCGCCGTAAATGGTTAACACGCTGAAATTTAAATACTTGCTGTAGGCTTCAACATTGTCGGCGACTTGAGCTGCGAGCTCGCGAGTCGGCGTTAAGATTAATACCCGTGCGTTCGATTTTAAGGTCTCGCTGGGATTTTCTACCATCTTTTGCAGTATAGGTAATGCGAATGCCGCCGTTTTACCTGTGCCCGTTTGCGCGCTGGCGAGCACATCTTGCCCGCGGCGGATGGCGGGGATCGCTTGCTGCTGAATAGGTGTCATTTTTTGATAACCGCAATCTGAGATAGCGCGTAAAATCTCGGGGCAAAAACTAAAAGATTCAAATCTCATTTTGGATTCCTGTTGTTCACTTATTCAATCACTCAAACGCTTAGACTCGAATGCAATCACTTTAACATCTGAGTCAAACTATCATGCGCTTGGTCACGCATTTCCTCATCCAGTTTTACTGCACGGTGAGCATAAAAATGGCGGGCGCGGAGTATAGCAAAATTTTCGGTTAAAACCTGTACTTTTTAACCTTTTGGGCTTTATGACGCAGTGTTAGCAGGTTTTGATATGGATAAAGGCGTTGGAAAGGCTGAGGAGAGCGATTCGCACCATTGCCTGCATCGACAATGGTGCGATAGGCATGTTAACCAAAGGCGCGGCGCAGACCGAGTGCCTTTTCGGCGTTTTGTTTGAGGTGATTGGCGGCATCACCAATTTGATGGGTTGCCGCGAGGTTTTCGCTGCTGGTTTGGGTGATAGAGTGAATATTGTTCGTGATTTCATGCACCACTTGACGCTGCTGATCGGCGGCCACCGCGTTTTGCTGAGCAAAGGTGTGGATCTCACTCACCTCTTGGTAAATGGTGTTGACGTTTTCGGCGGAGGTTTGAATATCGTTAGCGCACAGCTCGGCATGTTGCCGACTTTGCTCCATCTCCTTCACCCAGGCATTTAGCATGCTGAACATCTTGTCGACGCTTTGGGAAATACTGTTGGTCGATAATTGGGTACGGCTCGACAGTGCGCGTACTTCGTCGGCGACCACCGCAAACCCACGGCCTTGCTCACCTGCGCGAGCCGCCTCAATCGCGGCGTTGAGCGCGAGCAGGTTAGTCTGTTCGGCAATCGAGTCAATCTCGCCCATGGCACTGGCCACCCGTTCGGCTTCTTTATTGAGTTGATGGGCATTATTGGCTGCATCGGCCACGGATTTGGCTAATTGCTCAACTTTTTGGGTGTTGGCCTTCATATTGGCGCTGCTTTTCAGGCAGAGATCGTAGGCGGTGTTGATGCTGGTCGAGGTCAGTTGAGTATTTTGTGCGACCTCGGCAATGGTTGAGCTCATTTCTTCCATCGCACTGGCGAGTTGCTCAAGCTGGTTTTTTTCTTGGTCTAGGCTGACATAGGTTTGTTCTGTCGTCACCACCAGCTGATCGGCAATCGCATGTAAGTGGTGGGCCTGATCTTGGGTGCGGCCAAGCACGCCGTTCATCTTGGCTTGCAATAGGATCAATTGGAAATCGAGAATCGATGAAGTGTCGGCGCCCGAGTAGATGTAGCGACTGATTGAGTCATATTTCTCTTGCATTTCAATCAATTTGGCTGGAATGCGGAAGGCTTCATCGTAGAAAATGGCCAGATTGAGGCTCATTAAAATCGCCCCTGCGAAAATCACACCCCAACCCCAAAAGTAACCAGCAATCAGTAACCCTGTGGTGGCCACCACGGCTGACACAAATCGTTTTTGCATCAAACTCAGCGGCTTAGGTATTGGCTTGTTTTGCACTAGTCTGCGGTATATATCCGTGGCTTTGCTGACATAGGCCGCCTGCGGCTGGATACGCACCGACTGATAGCCGATGATAGTCCCATTCTCAAACAGTGGAGAGACGAAGGCATCGACCCAATAGAAACCGCCATTCTTACAGCGGTTTTTGACTATGCCTCGCCAGGATTGGCCGGATTTCAGCTTTTCCCACATTTCTTTGAAGGCGGCGCTGGGCATATCTGGGTGGCGCACTTTGCTGTGGGGTTGGCCGATTAACTCTTCGGCACTGTAACCCGATACTTCGGCAAAACGTTGATTAACATAGGTAATGATCCCACGGGTATCCGTTGTGGAAATCAATTCGTCTTGTGGTGTGAGGCGGACTTCTTGTGCGTTACTGTGGAGTTGACTGGTTTTACTGCGGCTAGGGTTACTCTGGCTCATTTAGTGTGTCCATTCAGGGCCGATACGACTTTTTGGGTAAATGTAACTGGTAAAACAGGTGCCAGCTCTCATTGGAGTCGGCTTATTATGTGATAATGGTATCATTTTTGTGTGGTTATTGGAGAGCGGTTTTTCGCTTTACCCGCAACAAAAGTAATGATTTTTAAATTTTGTAAGTTTCTGCAAATATTGCATTTTTAATTCGCTTTCAAACGAGTGTTTATCCTGTTTAAAAGCAAATTTCAGAGTTTTGTATAAGGTCTGTTTTTAGCTTATGCCGGGCTAAGGCTGTTATAGATTCATTTGCCTAAATAGTGGTAGGAGCTTAGGTGAAAAACATCAGCCCGACTATTGGACTAATGTCGTGATTTAGCTTGTCAGAACAGTAACATCATAGGTGGAACGGGTCTTGAAGCGACTCTCAATAAAAAGCCCAAGCATTGGCTTGGGCTTTAGTGTTTGTTGCCACTTAATGCTAAATGGCTTTTGTTGCCTTTGTCAGCCACTCAAGCTCACTACCCGACATTAATGGCGATAAGGTGTTAAACACTTTCTGATGGTAAGCATTAAACCAGTCGATTTCGCCTTGGGTTAACAGGCTCTTATCAATAAGGCGAGCATCCATTGGGATCAGCGTTAAGGCATCGAATTCATACATTTCACGCTCTGCGCCCTTTAAGGCTTCGCAGTGTTGCACTACCACTAGGTTTTCTAAACGGATCCCAAAACTGTCGGCGCGGTAATAACCTGGCTCGTTAGATAACACCATGCCTGGCATTAAGGCGATGGCATTGAGGTTTTTACCGATACGCTGCGGGCCTTCGTGCACGCTGAGGAAATGACCAACACCGTGGCCTGTGCCGTGGTCGTAATCAAAGCCATGTTGCCACAGATATTGACGGGCGAAGGCATCGAGTTGTTGCCCCGTGGTGCCTTTAGGATAGCGGGCCTGATCTAAGGCGATATGGCCTTTTAATACCAAGGTGACCATTTTCTTCTGTTCATCGGTCACGTTACCAATGGCGATGGTACGGGTGACATCCGTGGTGCCGTCCAGATACTGAGCGCCAGAATCCACAAGGTAGATGCTGTCCATCGTCATCATGGCTGGCGTGCCATTGTTATGGTTGTAGTGGCACATGGCCGCATTGGCGCCAGCAGCGGAAATGGTATCGAAACTGGGCTCGCGATATTGTGGATCTTCGAGGCGGAAACTTTCCAACTTGTCAGCGAGGGTTGCTTCATCGTGCAGACGATTGGCCGCGACCTCGGCATCGAGCCAAGCGAGGAAACGGCTCACGGCCACACCATCGCGGATATGGCTGGCGCGCATGCCCGCTAATTCGGCGGCATTTTTCTGTGCCTTAGGCAGGGAGACCGGGTCAATTCCGGCAATTAACTTGGCGCCTGCATCGCGGGCAATATTTTGTGCCCAAGCGTTGGCAGAATTGGGATCGGCGAGCAGTTTCACGCCCTGTAAGCTTGCCAAGGTATCGGCAAGGGAAGCTTCGCTCTTAAAGCTCACACCCGCTCCAACGTGTTCTTCAATGCCTTCTGGGAGTTTGCTTAAATCGGTAAACAGCTGCATATCGCCATTGGCGTGAAGTAGCGCGCAACCGAGCACGACTGGCAGACGCGGCACGTCATTACCACGGATATTGAGCAGCCAGCAGAAGGAATCTAAAGCGGCAATCAGCGCGACATCGGCGCCGGCTTTTTTGACTAGTGCACCAATCTCGGTGCGTTTTTGCAGACTGGTCTTGCCCGCACTTTCATTACTAAATAACGTGATAGTTGCGCTCGATGGTGCAGGTCGATTTTGCCAGTGCTTATCAATCGGATTCTGTTCGACGGCAACCAATTCAATTTGGGCTTTCGCTAACGTGGCTTTGGCGTTTTCAAACCAAGCTAAGGTGTGTAAACGGGCATCGAAGCCTACACGTGAACCAGCGGCAAGCGTATCGCATAGCCATTCGATTTGCGGTGTGTCGGTCAGGCTCTCATAACTAAAGAGATTTGCATCCACCTGCAGACGCACTTGTACCGTGTAACGACCATCGGTAAAGATGGCGGCTTTGTCTTTTAAGACAATAGCCATGCCCGCTGAGCCAGTAAAATCCGTTGCCCAGTACAGACGCTCGTTATGCTCAGGCACATATTCGCCTAAGTACTCGTCCGCGCGCGGGATGATAAAGGCATCTAAATTGGCACTGGTGAGTTCGCTACGAATGGCGGCAAGACGGTTAGCAATCTTATTCGGTTGTAGGGATTGTGATGAAGATGGTAACGACATAGGGGCTCCAAATATTGGCATTGGCGGCTGACGTAGGCGGCCAAAATTATAATGCGTAATGCTGGCGAAAAGGATGCGAATTGGCGGCGATTATCGCAAGCTCAACGGCTAAGATGCAAGGGGATGGAATAAAGGATTTTGTATACAATTTTGTTTTTTCGGCATCACTTTGCGATAACAAGGGTTGTGATCTTAAACTAATTTCCAAATTGAAATGTTATCTTTATCACTCAGTTCTTCCGACTAATTCTTACAAATTAGCTACTTAAGTTTTATTCAATCGCTAATATTTACCCATTATGCTAACATTCGCCATCTCCGCTCGGGGTCAGAGGGGAGCACATGTATCAGTGGAGTTGGCGATGCAAACATTAACAATAGACGTGGGCGGTAGCAAAGCCCTGTTCGAACTTCAACTCAAGGGGCATACAGAACAATATAAAATCCCCACGGGTGAAGGCTTTAAAATTGAAGATTTAAATGATCAAATCGCGGCGCTGGAACGGGATTATGATTTACAGCACTACCAGTTAGCGATCGCTGTACCTGGACTCGTACAACAGAATCGTTTGGTGTCCTGTAAATCGCTGCCCGGTCTCAATGGGCTAAGCTTTGAAACCTTGAAAACCCAAGGCGAACTTAAGTTTATCTGCAATGATATCGACGCCGGTATGCAAGCAACTTGTGATGAAAAATATGCCTGTGAGTTGTTAGTCATGTGTGGCACTGGAATTGGCATGTCGATCGCGTTGAGCGGCAAGGCTTTTACGGGGGCTACGGGAGTGGCGGGGGAGCTTGGGCATTGCCGAGTGATGACGGACGCGGGGGAGTTTAGTCTCGAGCAGCTCGCCAGCGGCGATTCTATTCGCAGCCGTAAGATCTCCACCGCCGATGATTTATATCTCGCCGGTACTTATCTGGGGATGGGGCTAGCGTGGGCGGTCAATCTGTTTAATCCTAATCGGATTTGGTTAGCGGGCGGCATGATGAACAGCGCGCCGTACTACAAGGGTTGTCTGGATAGTTTAAGACGCATGGCTCTCAGTGCACCGTTAGCCGAAATGAAGATTAATCGTGTCGATGATATGGAGACCTTAGTCTGCCGTGGCTTATCGGTGATCTTGGCAAGGGATTACTCGAAGGACGCCGCCTAACGGCTTTCGATTGAGGTGCGAATAGGTCAAGATTGGGCGTGATAAGTTCGTTCAGGCTATTAATCTTGGCTTACTTACGCTGATATTGGTTCAGATTAGGTCGAGAACAACAGCATGCGGCCATCGGATTTGTGTGTTTGCAGTGCACTCTGCATATCACCTCATTCGATGACCGCATTTTTGTTTGCACGAGTTATCAAGTTGCGCCTTGCAAACCGTTTTCTTAAGACTTTCGATTTATTTTTATTGCCTTCCCTATTGGCGATACGAGTCGATGATAGGGCTCCATGGCATAAGCAATCCTTTTAAATACAATTCATTGCTTATTTTTTGTACTCAATGATTTTACTTTTCTTTAAAGCCAATCCTGCGTTGATAATCGGTATAACGGCCCGTTTGTTAATATTTAGTTGCAATTTAACGCTGTAGCGGCATATGCTAATCAACGTAATGACAACGTTGTCATTAGTGAAAAAGGCAAACCAATCGAAAGATTGGGACGCAAAGCCTCCGGTCTAAGGGTTCGTTTGTACCTATGATAGCGGGGATACCACAGGTTGTTTCTTCATGCTGCCGTTGTACGCACATGGTTTTAAGAGTGTTGTTTCCTGTCTACGCTTTGTTTGCCTTATTGATGCATAACTTACTCAATAGGGAAATCTCATGTTTAAGACTCAAATCTCCACCTCGGCGATGTTGGTGGCCTCGGTGCTGGCATCCGCTGCCAGTTTTCAAGCCTTTGCGGCGCTCCCCGGTAAACCGACTTTAGGTTGGGGGGAAACCAAGTTTGCCATTATCGAGGTGAATCAAGCCGCCTCAGCCTATAACCAATTAGTGACGGTAAAAGATGCCGCCGATGTGTCGGTGACGTGGAACTTGTATAACGGCGATATCGGCAATAAGGCGCAGGTATTACTCAATGGAAATGTGGCATGGGAAGGTCCATCGAGTGCGGCGGGTACGGCCAATTTCAAGGTCAATAAGGGCGGGCGCTATCAAATGCGTGTGCAGCTTTGTAATAACGAAGGTTGCAGCGCCAGTGATGCGAGGGAAATCTTAGTCGCCGATACCGATGGCAGTCATTTACTGCCACTCAATGCGCCCTTGAAGGAAAACAATCGTCCCTATGCGAATAAATCCGGCAAAGTGGTGGGAAGTTACTTTGTGGAGTGGGGTGTTTATGGACGTAAATTCCCCGTCGATAAGATCCCAGCACAAAACTTAACCCATATTTTATATGGCTTTACCCCGATTTGTGGTGGCAATGGCATCAACGACAGCTTAAAGGAAATCGAAGGCAGCTTTGAGGCATTGCAGCGCGCCTGTGCTGGCCGTGCCGATTTTAAAGTGGCGATCCACGACCCTTGGGCAGCAGTGCAAATGCCGCAGGCGGGTGTGAATGAGTATTCCGATCCCTACAAAGGCAACTTCGGCCAATTGATGGCGTTAAAACAAGCCTATCCCGATCTGAAGATCCTCCCCTCTGTTGGTGGCTGGACGCTCTCGGATCCCTTCTACTTTTTAGGGGATAAAACCAAGCGCGACACCTTTGTCGCCTCAGTGAAGGAATTTTTACAAACTTGGAAGTTCTTCGATGGTGTCGATATCGACTGGGAATTCCCGGGCGGCAGTGGCGCTAATCCAAGCTTAGGAAATGCCAATGACGGACAAACCTATGTCACCCTGATGCGTGAACTGCGGGCGATGCTCGATGAGCTCAGCGCCGAAACCGGACGCACCTATGAGCTGACGTCGGCCATCAGTGCGGGCGGCGATAAGATTGCTAAGGTCGATTATCAGGCGGCGCAGCAATATATGGATTACATCTTCCTGATGAGTTACGACTTTAACGGCGGCTGGACCAATACAGAGCTGGGACATCAAACCAATCTCTATGAGGCGAGCTGGGATCCTAATACCCGTTACTCCACGGACAAAGGCGTAAAAGCCCTGCTCTCTCAAGGGGTGACCCCGGGTAAGATTGTGGTCGGTGCTGCTATGTACGGCCGCGGCTGGACTGGGGTCAATGGCTATAGCGGTAACAATCCTTTCACGGGCACTGCAACGGGCAAAGTGAAGGGCACTTGGGAAGCGGGCGTAGTGGATTATCGCCAGATCGCCAAGGATTATATGGGCGCAGGTTGGAGCTATGCCTATGATGAAACCGCTGAAGCACCATCGGTGTTTAATGCATCTACGGGTGATTTAATTACCTTCGATGATGCTCGTTCTGTTAAAGCCAAGGGTCAATACGTGCTGGCCAATCAGCTCGGTGGTCTGTTCGCCTGGGAAATTGATGCCGATAATGGCGACATTCTCAATGCCATGCACGAAGGTCTAGGTCATGGCGAGGGCACAACGCCACCAGCGAATAAAGCGCCGATTGCCAACGCGGGAGCGGATATCACGGTAACCGGTACAGCGGATGTCACGCTAAACGGCAGCGCGTCGCGGGATCCTGAAAACGGCGCCTTGAGTTATCAATGGAGCCAAGTCTCTGGCCCAAGCTTAAGTATCACTAATGCGGATATGGCCAATGCTGCGGTGCAACTGAGCGGGGCGGCGTCGGATGTGGTGTATGTGTTTAGCCTGCGAGTCACAGATCCTGAGGGATTATCTTCAACCGACACTGTGACTCTCACCCATAAGGCCGAGACGGCAAACCAAGCGCCAGTGGTGACTGTGCCAGCCAGTGTGACGGTTGAAGCGGGGCAATCGGTGAGCATCAATGCGACGGCGACCGATGCCGATGGCGACAGCCTCACCTACGCATGGACAGTGCCAAACGACGTGGCGGCGAGTGGACAAAACAGTGCCACATTGGTGGTGACGGCGCCAGCTGTTACTCAGTCGACCCAATACAGTTTGAGTGTATTGGTCTCCGATGGTGCCTTAGATGCCAGTGCTGCCTTGACCTTAACCGTGACGCCTAAGGCGACGGGCGGTCAATGTGACGCAACTGACCCTAATGCGGCCAACTATCCCGCTTGGAATGCGACAAGCATTTACAACACGGGTGATACCGTGAGTTATAACCAACTGGTTTGGAAGGCGAAATACTGGACTCAAGGTAACACACCTTCAAGAACCGCCGACCAATGGCAATTGTTGAGTCAGGTTGAGTTAGGCTGGGATGCGGGCGTTGCCTACAACGGCGGAGCAACGACTAGCTATAACGGTCGTCAGTGGCAAGCCAAATACTGGACTAAGGGTGATGTTCCCGGTGTCGCTGCAGTATGGACGGATATTGGCGCGGCGTCTTGCCCTTAGTCGATAGGGATTAAAGACAAAAAAGCCCTGCAATGCAGGGCTTTTTATTAAGGAATACAGCGTAAGATTAATTTATCTTCAGCAGCTCAACATCAAAAATCAGTACCGAACCGCCGCCAATTTTGCCAGTGCTGCGGTTGCCATAGGCCAGTTCGCTAGGAATAAAGAAGCGATACTTGTCGCCCTCGACCATCAGTTGCACGCCTTCAGTCCAACCTTTAATCACACGATTGAGTGGGAAGGCTATGGGTTCGCCGCGCTCTACCGAGCTATCGAACACTGTGCCATCAATTAAGGTGCCGTGGTAATGCACAGTCACTGTATCACTCGCCTTAGGATGAACTGTGCCAGTGCCTTGCTGTAACACTTGATATTGCAATCCAGAGGCGGTGGTTTTCACCCCTTCTTGGGTTTTGTTTTGCGCTAAAAACTCATTACCTAAACGGATATTTTCTTGGGCCGCTTTTTGGTTATTCATCGAGGTAAAGAAGTAAAAAATCACCCCAGCAATCACAACAACGGCAAGTAACATTTTCATTTTAAGGAGCACCTCAGTCAATTTTGATCATGTTATCAGTTTTTTAGCCGAAGTGGCTAGCGCCTCAGTTGGGCGCGGTACTGGATGATTCGCGTTACATTTTCTCACTTTTTTAAAATGGCTAAAGGCTTTATCCCGTTTTAGAGATCGCTTAACCTGTGACATTAGACTCTACAAAAACTCAATAAAAACAGATAAGAAGAATAAACAAGGACAGTCTTATGTTAACCAAAGCGGCAAAACCTCTGGTCAAGCTCGTCGACCGTTATTTACCCGACCCTTATATCTTTGTCTTGCTCTTAACCTTAGTGGTGCTGATTTCGGCCGTGGTAGCCGAGCAGAAAACCCCACTCGAAGTCATCAATTACTGGGGCGATGGCTTTTGGGCGCTGCTGAGTTTTTCGATGCAGATGCTATTAGTGCTGGTGGCGGGATTTATGCTCGCCAGCTCGCCACCGATTAAGAAATTACTCGATGGCATCGCAGGATTTGCCAAGTCGGCGCCACAGGCGATTATCTTAGTGACCTTGGTTTCCCTCGCCGCCAGTTGGATTAACTGGGGATTTGGTTTAGTGGTCGGCGCCTTATTCGCTAAGGCCTTAGCGCGTAAAGTACGTGTGGATTACCGTTTATTGGTCGCCAGTGCTTACTCGGGATTTGTGGTTTGGCACGGCGGTTTAGCGGGCTCGATTCCGTTAACTATTGCCACTGCTGGGCATTTCTCAGAATCACAAATCGGTATTATCCCCACCAGCGAGACCATCTTCGCTAGCTTTAACCTGCTGTTAGTGCTGATTTTATTTGTGGTGATGCCATTGGTGAACCGCTTTATGTTGCCAGAAGACAAAGACTGCATTTATGTCGATCCTAAGGCGCTTGAGGATGGGGGCGCAGACGATAAAGCGGCGCAGTTAACGGCCAATACGACTCGCCCTGCGGATAAATTAGAAAACAGTCGCTTGCTCGGTTGGAGTGTCGGCGGCGCGGGACTCGTTTACTTAGGCTATTACTTTGCGGTGCAGGGCGGCAGCTTAAACCTTAACCTAGTCAATTTCTTATTTTTATTCCTCGCCATAGTGCTACATCAAACGCCACGCAGTTTATTACTGAGTCTCAACGAGGCCATTAAAGGCGGCGCGGGTATCGTCATCCAGTTTCCTTTTTACGCCGGCATTATGGCGGTGATGGTGCAATCGGGGTTAGCCCAGAGTATTTCCGAAGGTTTTGTGGCCATCGCCAGCGCCGAAAGCCTGCCATTTTGGAGCTTTATCAGTGCAGGGATTGTGAATATTTTCGTGCCTTCGGGGGGCGGACAATGGGCAGTGCAGGCGCCGATTATGTTGCCTGCGGCCGAAGCCTTGGGCGCCGATGTGGCACGGGTTGCCATGGCTGTGGCTTGGGGTGATGCGTGGACTAACCTTATTCAGCCTTTCTGGGCGCTGCCAGTGCTGGCAATCGCCGGATTAAAGGCGAGGGATATCATGGGGTTCTGTTTAATGCAGTTGCTGATAACCGGGGTGATTATCAGTATCGCCCTAAGCTGGTTTTAAGTTTAAAGTGAGCAGTTTTGATACAGGGCAATCTCACTTGCCCTTTATTTTTATCCTGTTCTTTATTCTCTTTTTTTAGCCACTTCACGCCTGAATGTGTTAACACGTTAAGGTTTTAGTGTTTTGACGCTGCTTAAAACCATTTCTGCGGATAGGGGCGTCGACACAGCAGATTATGATACAGCCAGCCAAAGGATAGGATTAGCACCAGACCACTGGCGACCGGCGAATATAAAAAGTCCCACCCTTGCGCGGTCAGCATAATAACTAGCGGGTTTGCTCCTGCAGGAGGATGCACTGTGTGGGTCAGCATCATCAATGCGATTCCCGCCCCTACGGCCAACCCTAAACTCAGCGGCGAGACGCCCACACTGTGAAGGATGATAAGTCCTATCAGACTGGTGAGTAGGTGGCCGCAGACAATGTTTCTTGGCTGCGCCAATGGGCTATCGGGAAGGGCAAATAAAATCACCATAGTGGCGCCAAAAGGGGCCATCAGCCACAACAGGTGCGAACTCATTTGCTCCAAGCTTGCTAAGGCACTGATACATAACATGGCACCTATGCCTGCGAGCAGTGCCGATTTTAATTGCTGTTGGCTTATCACTTTCATTATCTGTCCTTTGAGCCCAACTTGGCTATCGCGCAAGGGCTATGGTTTATATGGTGAATATCAATGGCTGCGGCTTTGGGAGGGCAGTGTTGAGTTGCCCGTTGACTCTATCCCAGTGGCCGCGTTGCACTTAATTGTGTTGAATCTTTAACGGGTAGACCAGTCTGTCTACTTGATATCATCGCATTGGTAGACTGAGTTGTCTACCTGTGAGAAGATACGTTTAAATCCTAATTGCAGAGGAAGGCGATATGCCGCAACCCGAAGTGTTGTCAGATATACCCTTAGATAAACGTCAACAGCTCATCAGCACTGCATTTAAACTGTTTTATTTTCAGAGCGTACATGGGGTAGGCATTAACCAGATTTTGCAGGAATCGGCGATTGCCAAAAAAACCTTGTACCATCATTTTGCCAGTAAGGATGAGTTGGTCGAAGCTGTGGTGCTGTACCGCGACCAAGTGTTTTATCAATGGTTAAGCGAGCGAGTGCAGGCGGCCGAGACGGGTAAGGCGGGGATCCGCGCGTTATTTATGGCGCTCGATGACTGGTTTAATCAAAGAGTGCCGCAGTTGTGTGAGTTTCGGGGCTGTTTTTTTATCAATGTGAGTGCCGAATTTACCGATGCCAGCCATCCAGTGCATCGTTTGTGCGCCGAGCATAAACAGCGGGTGGCAGATTTAATCGGTCAGCAAGTGGCGGCCTTGGGCTTGTCCGAGGCAAAAGCGGCTTATCTTGTCGATACCCTATGCCTATTGAAGGAAGGCGCCATAGTGTCGGCGCAGCTGCGCGGCGACACAGGTGCTGCTATGCAAGCGTTAAGAGTTGTCGAGCAATTGATTGAAATAGAAACGAATTAACGTGACGGTTAAATCAATCTATCCATGAAGCCCGTTTGGATCCCATAACCCAGCAGGGCTAAGTTGGTCACGACCGTAAGCCAAAACAGTTGGCGAAAGGCGGCTTTGACCGATTTATGCCGTAGTAGCTGCTGGGCAAACAGTGCGCCGGGCCAACCACCGAGGAGAGACATTAGATGCAGGGTGCTTTCCTTGGTGCGCCAGCGGCCTTTACGCGCCGCCGATTTGTCGAAGGCGTAGGCGATAAAGGTGCATAAACTCAGCAGCAGATATAAACCCACAATCGCGATGGGCAGCATGTGCCACCAAGCGGCGCCGATTAACATCGCCAGAAAAACCAGCGCTAATAACAAAGGCATCGAACTCTGACGCGAGCGCACGGCTCTGGGCTTAGCGGCTCTTGATTTTGTGGTTCTAGATTGAGTCACTCTTCTTTGAGTCGCTTTTCGTTCATGTACTGGAGCGGACGGCGTTTTATTGGCTCTTTTGTTGTTCATTGTTCGAGTTCAAATGGCTACTAGCGTTGATGGACTTAAAGGCGAGCTGGCGCCAGAGTTTTTCGAGTGGCCCTTGGTTAAAGTAGCGTAAATACAAGCTTGCGAGTAGTAATTGTAGCAGCGAGTAACCCAGCGCTATCGCAATATAGCCGCTTCTATCGAGTGTTAATAGTAACTCGGGGGCAAAGTGGCGAAAGATAAACACCCCGACAATGGATTGCAATATATACAGGCTAAAGGCGAGTTTGCCGACATTTTGCAAAGGCCTTAGCACCGCCGAGCGGTTTTGGCAGATTCTAACCAATATATGGATGTAAATCAGTGCCGTAGGGATAGCACTTAGCATGACTAAAATGTCCGAAAACATCACCAGTATCGGGTTTTGAGTTAAACTGAGCAGGGTATCTAGCGCTGAGAGCACTAAGCTGGCTAAAACCAGCTTGATTAAGGTGTTACGCTCAAACCCCTGCTCGAAGCTACCTTGTCCATAGAGCGCCATACCGAGTAGCATCAGGCCACCCGTGAACCACATTAGTGTAAAGGGAATAACCAGCGCCATGTAACCGACCTGCATCACATGCAGAAGCAATTGATTGCTATAACTCGATGTCCAAGCGCTGTATTGCTCGGCGAATAAGGGCGATTCGCGGGTAAATAGTTCGTCACTGCCCATGATGCTGATTAAGCAGATAACCACTAACGAGCTGAAAATAAAAATATTGGCCTTACGTTTTAACTCGGCGATGCTGGCATCTCGGTAGCAGAGTGCTAAAAAGCCGCTGATCCCATAGGTCAGTAAAATATCACCGGGCCAGATAATGATGCCGTGGATCAGGCCAAAGACAATCAACCATTTCAAGCGTGAACGCAGCAGCGAATAGGCCGCTAAGCCTTTATCGCTAAATCGTTGGTACTGAATATAAAGCCCGACACCAAATAAGATGGAAAACAGGCTGATAAAGCGCCCTTCAATAAAGAAATTGCTAAAGGCTTCGAGCACTTGGTCCGAGAGCAATGGGATTTGATGGGGCGCATAGCCATAAAAGCTGATCCCCATAAAATAGATATTCATAAAAAATATCCCCAATACCGCTAACCCTCGTATTGCATCGAGGTTGGCATTACGTCCAATTGGGATTGGTTGATGGGGCATGTGAGTCGCATCGACGGGATTTCCCCAAGGGTCCTTGGCTGCTTGAGTGATAGGTTTGATAGCAGTCATCCTTTTGCTATTGGGGAAAGTTAGCCGAGTCAGCTCGGCGTGATTCGAGTTGATAATACAAGGCGTTAGCTTAATAGGCGCTCAAACCAAGGAACACTCAACTAATTAAAACGTTAGGCGCGAGGATCGCTTTGAAAGATATTGGCTATTCACCAATATCTTCGTTCCATAGCTGTGGCTTGGCGGCGATAAAATCGCGCATTAACTGCTTGCACTCTTGATTGTCTACCACTGTCACCTCTACTCCGCGCGACTGTACATAGGCCTCCGGTCCTTGAAAGGTGACATTTTCACCGACCACTACCTTAGGAATACCGTAGAGTAAAATCGCGCCACTACACATATCGCAGGGTGAGAGGGTCGAATAGAGCGTGGCCTTTTGATAATCGGCGGCGGTCAATCTGCCAGCATTTTCAAGGCAATCCATCTCGGCATGCAGCACCGCGCTGCCTTGTTGCACGCGTTTGTTATGGCCGCGGGCGACAATTTTTCCGTCGATTACTAATACTGAACCAATGGGGATACCGCCTTCGGCTAATCCTTGTTTGGCTTCATCAATGGCGGCCTGTAAAAATTCATCCATTTCGCACCCCTATCTTAGGTTGTTTGGCTTAGCATAGCAGCCCGCAAGCATTGAGCAAGACAACCTAAGTGGTGATTTCGATTGATGATTAAGCCTGATTTACTTTTGCGGCTTTTCTGAAATCCATAACTTGATATGCCCCTTCACGACCACCACGCCTTGGGTGTCGTAGGCGGTAACGGGCACCAACATATCGCCGGGCGTCCACTGCTCTGGCGTGACTTCGGCAACACATAAAATATCACTGCCCGCCTTGGCGGTGTAATCGAGGCTCATGCCCTTAGGGATCCAACGCAGATGGGCTGGAATCGATGCTTCGGCCATCACGCCCATCGCCATTTCTAAGCCGTTACAGATGGCGATAACATGCACGGTTTTTATATGGTTATGAACGGCATGACGTTTTTTAATCAGGCAAGCGCAGCGGTTAAGGCGTAATTCAGTGATCAGTGGTTTGATGGTGCCAAAATAAGGCGCCATGCGTGATACCATGATGGAAAAGATTTTTTGGCCAAAGGGTAAGCCTTGGGTTTTATGGTAGAGCGCGAGAACCTTATTGGGCTTAGCGTTTGGGGTTTGTGCGTTAGGGCTCATGGTTATCCTTCATCGGAGTGCAAACTTAAGGTGTTAGTCTTGGGCCGCTGATATTTTTTAATGCTTAGCGGCGTGCCTGTTTCTTTCTGGTCGGATGAGTGTAACATTGGGATAACATTAAATGCCAGTCGGCCGAATTAAGTAAACTTCATTTCGCGGTTTTTACGCTAACACCGTATAATCACGACAAATTTGTCATCAATGACACGTCATAATGATTTAACTACAAGGACTCACAGTGAAATATTTGCTGACCTATTTTAAGGGAATGGCCATGGGGCCGCCGATGTGGTGCCTGGGGTTTCGGGTGGCACTATCGCCTTTATCACCGGTATTCTCGATACCCTGCTCGAAAGCGTTAAGCGTATTAATCCGTCACTTTGGGGCGTGATTAAGTCGCAGGGGATTAAAGGCGCGTTTGAACATATTAATGGTGGATTTTTACTGAGCCTATTAGCGGGCATCCTGACCAGTATTTTTACCTTCGCTAAACTGATTTCTTGGTTGCTGGTGGCACATCCCATTCCGATTTGGTCATTCTTCTTTGGCCTCATCATCATCTCTGTGGTGCACATGCTTAAACAGGTGAGTGGTTTTACGCTGGCGCGTTTGGGATTATTTGCCTTAGGGGTTCTGGCTGCTTGGGTGATCACTGTACTGAACCCTGTATCGGTCGAGGCCAGCTATTTAAATATTTTCTTCGGCGGTGCGATTGCCATTTGTGCCATGGTATTACCGGGGATTTCGGGCAGTTTTATCTTATTACTGCTCGGCTTATATCCAGTGGTACTCGCGGCGGCAAAAAATATCCAAATCGATATCTTGGCCTGTTTTGCCGTTGGCGCTTTGCTGGGGATTTTAAGCTTTAGCCATTTACTCTCGGCCTTGCTGCGTAAATACCATGATGCGACCGTAGTGTTTCTCACGGGCTTGATGCTCGGCACCTTAGGTAAAATTTGGCCTTGGAAACAAACCTTAACCTGGCGTACTAACTCCCACGGTGAACAAGTGCCGTTATTGGAGCAAAATATTTCGCCGCTGAATTTTGAACAAGTGACGGGCCAACCTTCACAGCTGATGTTAGCTGTTGTGTGTATGTTGGCGGCCATCGCCTTAGTTTGGGGTTTAGAGAAGGTCGGCAAACGGGATTAAGCCAATCCTGTGGATGATATAAATAAAAGCAGCGATATTCGCTGCTTTTATGTTTTAAGGCCGATGGAATGTACTCGACTTTTGGGCAATGTTATTTTGCTGGTCCGTTAAGTTACAATCGCGCCTCAGAGTGCACGCAGTCGATGTTGTGCATCCGTTTAAACTCAGTGAGAGTTTGCAGTTACGATAAGGATATAGTTGTGGAAAAAAAACAGGTCCCCTGGGTTGGCGTGGCGCTAGCCATTTTTGCCTTAGGTCATGTGGTTAACTTAATCATAGATAAGCAAGATTCTGAAATATCCCCAGAGTTAAAGCAGCAAATTTCTGACACTATTCAGGCTCACAGAACACCCGCTTTCGCGAATAATGTCTTGATTCATGAGCCAAACACCCCTGAGATTGCTGAGACTTCGTCCAAAATCCCTATGCCTGCAGAATTAGCCGATGTGAGTCAAATCTACAGCAATCTCAATGCATTTGCGGCGCTCAAACGAGACGGTACTGTAGTCACATGGGGTGATGGCGAGTGTGGTGGCGATAGCAATAACGCCGCCGAGCCTCTACTTAATGTCAAACAGCTGTATGCGGCAGAGGATACCTGCGGCTTTGCCGCGTTAACCCATGACCACAAACTGATCCCTTGGGGAATGGGGGATGAAACTATGCCTTGGACTCGAGGAGTGAGACCTGTACTGCATGATGTGCGCGATTTTGTTGTGGCTAAGGGGCTCTATGCCGCCATTAAGCAAGATGGAAGTGTCGTCAGTTGGTCTTTTGAAGATGCATCAACTGCCGAGCTAAGCTCTGGTAAGCACGCCGCGCCTGCGATGACTAACGTCGTGTCTGTATCTGTTAACTATCGGGCTTTTGCCGCCTTAAAACGGGATGGAACAGTAGTGACATGGGGGCAGGCTAATTATGGTGGCGATAGTCGCGAAGTCGCCTCAGAGCTTAACAATGTGAAACTACTCTATGCTAACGATGATGCTTTTACCGCGATGACTGCGACGGGCAGATTGGTGTCATGGGGGAAGGTAAGAGAGGATCAAAAAGTCCGTGAGCAAGTGGCAAAGCTTAGCCAGCTTGCGCCTGCCGTGAAAGTTGTTCCTTCTAAAAATGGCTTTGCGGCGTTACTGGCTGACGGTAGTGTTTATGCGTGGGGGGAAGGGGAGTTAACTGAGTATGATGTGCCATTCCCTGCTCGTTTATCTCGCCCAAATCGCGCCAATAAAGTGATTGATATTTTTGCCAATAATGACACGTTTGCCGCCTTAACCATAGGTCGTCAACTTATCGTTTGGGGCAGTAAATACCATGGTGCTGATACGACAGTCCTTAAGGATAAGTTACAAAGCGTGCATAAGGTTTATCCCATTGATGAAGGATTTGTCGCGCTACGTAGGGATAATACGGCTATCGCTTGGGAAGGATGGGAATTGGCAGAAAACCAGCCGCGTTATCAAGAGGTCACTCAGGTAAGCAAAGTGGTGACTTATGAACGTGAGTTTGCCTTTTTAAAGCAGGATGGCACTGTGGTTGATGGCCACTCTGGCCCCAAAACTGACATTACTCAAGCAACGGATATTTTCCCTACGGGGTTAGGCTTTACGGTTAAACGCCAAGATGGCTCGATTGCAGTATGGATGCGGGAAGATCCCGCGGTGACGCTAGATAAGCAAGCCGTTGATTTGAGTCACATGCGCGATATTCGCAGTAATTTACTGGATGTGATTGCCCTAATGGACGATGGCACGGTACAGGCTTGGGATGTAACAGGTAGAGCGAGTAATGTGCTCTAAGCCAATGAGCAATCCCATTTGAAGCTAGCAAGCTGATAAAAACAAAGGGCTAAGATGAACATCTTAGCCCTTTTGTTTTTAAGCGAGGCTTTTCTCGCTTTCCGCCTGATTGGCTTTAATTTCACGCAAATAGCGGTAAATGGAATGCACTGAAATCCCTAATCGCGTGGCGGCCACTTGGGCGCTATCCTTGAGTTCGAAAATCCCTAACTCATGGAGTTGATTGACAATTTCGCGACTCTTTTGTGAAGGGGAAATCGCAGGATTCGCACGCACCTCGTGGTTAACACTATCGATAGTGCTGTGCAGCGCCTCATCAATATTGCGCGCAAACACCTCGGGCGAACTGGTCAATTCGCTGCCGAGGAGCTGCTCTGGCATCATAGTGCGCAGCACAGATTGCAGCGGCGCATCCATATCGGTATTGATGCACAGCAACCCAATCGGCAGGTTTTTAGGATTACGGATCACTGTGGTTATCGAACGTAATGTCTTACCGTTGGCACACTTGGTAAGGTAAGAGTTGGAAATATCCTGACCCGTTTTGAGCTTAAGCAAGGCCAGGTTCGTGATGGGCGCACCGACCTCACGGCCAGTGACATGACCATTGGCAATTTTGATCACAGAAGGGTGCTTAGCATCTAAGCTGTGCAGCACAACCTCTGTATGTTGGCCATACATGGCGGCAATCCCATCGACGATATTTTCGATGGACTTGAGTATATCCAGATCGCTTTGGGTTAAGTCTTGCAATTTCACAATATTCGGCCTTTTTCAGCAGCTTATCAGGAATAACCGTCTTATTCAGACATGATGTTAATGATAGTGACATCCGTAGATGACATGCCATTTAGTACCATCTTGCCTATGTTCTTAATGGTTTTCTCAACATCTTTGGCGATGATACCTTGGCCTGAAACGTTTTGGCTGTTGAGCGCCATTAAGAAGGATCGCACCGCCGCACTCGATGAGGTACTGACCTTCATCGCGCAGGAGGCTTTGGCACCATCACAGACCATGCCTGAGCTATCGCTGATGACGTTTTGAATCGCAAAGCAGGATTGCTCGAAACTGCCGCCCGCTAAATACACCATGGCCATAGAGGCGGCGGCACTGGTGACCGTATTGCCACAGAATGCCGATAACGGCGGATAGTGGGACTTGATATAAATCGCCCCGAGGTGGCTCATGATCAGCGCGCGAGCTAGCTTCTCTTCGCTGACTTTATAACACTGGGCGGTGATCACTACAGGGATTGTCGCCGCAATCCCTTGGTTACCACTGCCTAAATTGCTCATGGCGGGCAGATTGGCACCGCCCATACGCGCATCCGAAGCCGCAGCGGTGAGCATCACAATCTTATTGAGTAAGTCCTCACCGATGATCCCTGCGGCAATGCCGTTCTTCATGGTTCGACCGACTTCCAAGCCATAGGGTTTGGACATGCCTTCATCGGATAATTTACTGTTTAATTCCGAGGCTTTAAGAATAAATTGGATTTCTTCGAAGGGCACTTCTTGGGCGAAGCGGTAAATCGATTCAATATTGATATCGACGCCGTCGCAGATTGAGCCTGTGGCCTTGGTTTGGGCGCTATCGGCGGTAAAGACTAACTCACCATTTAAGCGCTTCTCGGCAATTAAGGTATGGCCGCCGCAGATTTTCACCATGGCTTCTTGTTCGCCGGCGGTTAAGCTCACGCAGCAATAGATAAATTCGTCGGTCTCGGTACGTTCGACCTTCACTTTTCCCGCATCGATAAGGGTTTGCGCCTGTGCCACTTGTTCAGGTGTCACGTTGGCCAAGACTTCTAATCCCGCATCGGCATTGCCTGCAAGCGCGCCTGCGGCTGCGGCGATAGCAAGACCGATTTTACCTGTGCCTGGGACATAAACGCCCATCGAGTTTTTATACAAGTTATCAGAAACTTGCACCGCAATTGACTCGGGTTCTACCGGTAATAAGGTGCGTGCTACAGCCGCCGCATAGGCCGCGGCAATCGGCTCGGTACAGCCTAAGGCGGGTTTAACCACTTGGTTAATGATCTGAATGTATTGCTGCCATAGAGGTTTCATCGGGCTACAACCTTACCAATTTATGCGTGAACGTGGGCGATGGCTTCTACTTCCACTTTGACACCCAGTGGAAGATCTTTTACCGCAAAACAGCTACGGGCAGGGCAGTCGGTTTTGAAGTAGGTTTTATAGACTTCATTAAAGGCGGCAAAGTCACTGATCTCACTCAAGTAACAGGTGGTTTTAAGCACGGTTTCTAGGCTGCCACCACCGGCTTCAATCACGTATTTCAGATTCTCAAGGCATTGCACAGATTGTTCGCTGATCCCGCCATCGACAACGCCGCCTTTCTCTTTGCATACAGGCAGTTGTCCAGAGGTAAAAATCAGGTTGCCATAACTGGTGCCGTGGGAATAAGGGCCAATCGCGGCTGGGGCACGTTCTGCATGAATGATGCTTTTCATTATCTCTCCAATCTGCAAATAAAATTGAATGCTGTTGAATTTCTATGTGCAATATTATTTGCATATTTTGGTTTGGTTGCAATTATTTTTTAATGTTTCATGCCGTAAAGACGAGTTTATGCGTCTTTCGGCGGGTTTTGGACTGAATTGTGAGCGACGGCACTTTGTTCAACAAAAGTTGAGTATTTTGTTTGCTGAGTTTGTTTTGTTCAAATATATTTGCAAAAAATAACATCAACTCGGTTAGGATGAGATATGGATGCAAGGCTAACGGCGGCACAATGGAAAGAGGATACCCGCTTCGATAGTACGGATTGGGGCTGGATCATTATGAGTATTGGCATGGCGATTGGCGCCGGGATCGTATTTTTGCCAGTGCAGGTGGGGTTGATGGGCTTATGGGTATTTTTGCTCTCCAGCGTGATTGGTTATCCAGCCATGTATTTGTTTCAGCGATTATTTATCAATACCTTGGCCGAGTCGCCCGAATGTAAGGATTATCCGAGTGTGATTTCGGGGTATCTGGGCAAAAACTGGGGCATCTTACTCGGCGGCTTGTACTTCATTATGTTGGTGATTTGGGTGTTTGTGTATTCCACGGCCATCACTAATGATAGTGCCTCCTTTTTACAAAGCTTTGGCGCGACCACGTCATTGTTGTCTGAAAACCCCTTCTATGGTCTAGCGCTGATCTGCGGTTTAGTCGCATTGGCCTCCCGTGGTGAAAACCTGTTATTTAAGATCTCCACCTTTATGGTGCTGACTAAGCTTGGGGTAGTGGCGGTGCTGGGGCTGATGATGGTCGATAAGTGGGATATCAATAATATCGGTAGCGTACCCAGCGCCGGTGATTGGCTAAAGGATGCGATTGTGATGTTGCCCTTTACGCTGACATCGATTCTATTTATCCAAAGTTTAAGCCCTATGGTGATCTCATACCGCTCGCGGGAAAAATCCCTTGCCGTTGCCCGCTTTAAGGCGATGCGTGCGATGAACATTGCCTTTGGGGTGTTGTTTGTGGTGGTGTTTTTCTACGCTGTGTCTTTTACTCTCGCCATGGGGCATGAGCAGGCGGTGCGCGCTTCCCATGAAAATATCTCCGCTTTAGCCATGGTGGCCCAGGGCATGCCAGGACAAACCTTAAAACTGCTTAGCTTGACCTTAAATATCTTTGCGGTAATGACGGCTTATTTTGGTGTGTATTTAGGGTTTAGAGAGGCGTGTCAGGGATTGACCATGAATATGCTGCGCCGAGTGATGCCCGAAGAGCGGATCAATAAGTCGTTAGTGGGTTACGGCATTATGATCTTTACTATTTTGCTGTCGTGGGGCGCGATTGTATTAAATGCCCCTGTGCTGAGTTTTACCTCTATCTGTAGTCCAATCTTCGGTTTAGTGGGCTGTTTGATCCCGGCCTATTTGGTCTATCAAGTGCCTGCGCTGCATAAATATAAAGGGGTGTCGCTGTATATCATTATCGTCACCGGCTTGCTGTTATGCGTCTCTCCTCTGCTTGCCTTTAGTTAATGATTTACCTCCTTTACAAACAGGTATGGCAGTCGTGCTGTGCCTGTTTTTTTGTCTGGGATTGGGACAAATTGTCTTAGTTGTCCCCTTGGCAATGGGGGACTCTGTGCGCTGGTAGTGGTTTTTGTCATGCTGTTCGCGCTGGATGAAATTTGGTGATTGTGCCCGATCGATAACTTTCTATAATCCTTGGCAACTACTTTAGTGGTATCTTTTTTTCTAATGCTTATCAAACTAAGGAATGCCTAATGCAAAGACGTGATTTTTTAAAGGGTGCAGCCATTTTGTCGGCGGCAGGAACCGTGATGCCAGTGTTGGCGGCGTCGACGCAAGCCCATGCGATGGCCGATAAAACCTGTGGTCGCCGTCGTTTTACCTTAACCAATACCTATCAGCTCGTCGCGCCAGAAGGCTCTGCTGGCGTGGTGAAGTTATGGGTGCCACTTCCTGAAAACACGGCTTTCCAGCAGGTTGAAAAACTTAACTTTAGCGGGACTTATCAAGATGCCTATATCAGTGCCAATAACCACTATGGCGCTAAAACTCTGTTTGCCACTTGGCCCGATGCCAAGGGCAAGATGACCCTAACACTAGAATTAGTGATAGAAACCCAAGATTGGGAACCCGTTAAAAGTGGCGAGTTGACCCATTACCGTGCGCCAGCTAAGCCTGAGTATCCTGCCGACGTCGCCATTTATCTTAAGCCAACCAAGCATATGCCAGTAGACGGTATTGTGAAGCAAACGGCGGATAAGATTGTGGGCAAAGAAACCGAGCCGCTTAAGCAAGCACAGTTAATTTACAACTGGGTGAGCGCCAACATGTATCGTGATAACGATGTCATAGGTTGTGGCAGTGGCGATGTGGCCGCCATTCTTGAAAGTGGCAAACTCGGCGGTAAGTGTACCGATATCAACTCAGTATTTGTGGCGCTGATGCGCGCTGTCGGTGTGCCTGCCCGTGAAATGTTTGGTATTCGTCTAGGGCAAGCTATCAAAATGGGCCATTATTCCAAAAAAGCCTTTGGCAGCGCTGATGATAATGGCTTTGCCGATGTGACGGGTGGTCAACATTGCCGTGCCATGTTCTACTTAGCGGGTTATGGTTGGTTACCCGCCGACCCTGCAGATGTGACTAAAATGCGCCTCACTGAGAAGAAGGAACATAGCGACCCTGCGGTACAAGCGGTGAATGATTACCTGTTTGGTAACTGGGAAATGAATTGGGTTGGCTTTAACTATGGCCGCGACTTTGACTTATTCCCCGTGGCGGAGCAGACTCCACTGAACAATTTTGGTTATCCCTATGCCGAAGTGGACGGCGATCCTGTTAATTACTATGAGCCAAAAGTCTTTGCCTATGACTACAAGTCAAGCGAGCAGCGCTAAACCGCTGCTTGCCACCATGGCCGCCGCCGTTGTTGCGGCGGTTGCCTCTAGCCTTTGCTGCATCGCGCCCTTAATCTATTTAGTGTTTGGCGTGTCTGCGGCGGGGCTGTCGGGGTTATCGAGTTTAGCTTGGTTACAAGTACCCATGTTGCTCCTATCAACAGGGTTGATCTTGCTGGGTTTTTGGCGCTTGTACTTTGCGAAAAAGCCGCTCTGTACCGGTACATTTAGCCGAGGACAAATGCTATTAGCCTATTGGCTGACTGTGCCTATTGTGCTGGCGTTCCAACTGTATCCCTTTGTTTTACCTTGGCTACTTGAGGTGTTCGAATGAAGCCACTATCACGTATTGCACGACTTGTGCTCATCACATCGTTGGGGTTTACCCCATTCACTTGGGCGGATAACGTGCAGGTGACACTCGATGTTAAAGGCATGACCTGCCCACTGTGTGTTACCGTCGTTAATCAAGCGCTGCGCAAAACCGATGGGGTGATCAAAGCCAAGGCGAACCTGAAAACCGAGCAGGCTGTGGTCACAGTCGCCGATGATTTTAACCTCGATAAGTTGATTACCGCCGTCGATGCCACAGGTTATAAAGGTAGCATCAATAAGGTCGAAAAGCAGAGCTGATATTGGCTCAATATCGCTTCAGTATTTAATCTAAAAGGCACAACTTAATTGGGTTGTGCTTTTTTATTAGCGGCTATCAGGGCTGGGTTCTATCAAGCGGAATAATATTAATATTGAGCTATTTCGTTCATTCACACAGTCATGGTTAATATTAATTAAGTTAATACTTTTGACTGAATAAAATTTCTGGTTATTAATGTGGCTATTTTACTGCCAGCAATCATATGCGATATCGCCCATGGCCTGTTATTGACACCAATAAACAGCATTGCATTATGTTGAGCTAGAGGCTTATCGATGCTGCTTAGTAAATATACTTGGATGAGGAAAGAATCTAATAGCATGCTTACAAGATGAATATTTGCGATTGATAAGTATAATTTTGATTTTATAGTATTTTTGTCATATCTTGCTGCGGGTTGAGCTTGTGATGGATATTATTAAATAATTTCAAAAAATATATGTCATTATCTTTTTTACAACCTTTCTATTACCTTGTTCAATCGCTTTAGTCGCTAGCGTCGTCATCGAATATTATCTATAAGTTGTTGCAATCCTATTTTGGGATGCTTGGTATAGTTCTTTTTACCGTCGAATTCCTACCGCGGCACAGCGCAAATTGAATTCGAAATTGCGCCCACTATCCATCAATAATATGCTTCGCTCAAATAGAGAACCCGATAAAAATCGCCTCAAAAATGTATTTATGCCCAATTAACAGGCATAATGCGGCGTTTTAATATTCAGTACAGGGAATAACCATGAAGTATTTGGTTAGCGTAGTTACATGTTTTCTCTTATCAGCCTGCTCATTTGGCGATGCCGACGTGGAGTTTAAGCCACAAAAAGGCGATGAGCGCGCGTATCAAGTCTATAGCACTGCCCGCATCTCGGTCGAGGCCGGTGGCCGTAATGAAACGGTGGACAGCACATCCCATCAATTACTGCGTTATAAGGTGCTCGAGGCAGGTAAAAATAGTCGCTTCGAAGTGCATGTCGATTACATGAAAATGCAAGATGGCCAAGGGAGTGGCGTGAGCAGCGGCGAACGGGCTGACCTAAATCCCGAAATGCATGCCATTTTCTCTCAGGGCTTTGAATTTTCATTAGATTTAGACGATGGCAGCGTTAAAGAATTTAGCGCGTTAAATAAACCAGCCTGGCAAGCCATGCTGGCAGAGCGCGGCCTGGAGCTGGAACAGGAACTTAAAAAGCTTTTTAGCTCATCGGTTTTTATTAATTCGATACCCGCTGAAGTGGGGGCTGTGGTGATGCTTCCGGCCTATCAAGGCCATGCTAATTCAAAGCTTACCGTGTTAAAGGTCACTGACACCCATGTTCTGGCTCAGGTGGAAAGCGAAGGTGAGCAAGCCAAAATATACGGCCAACTGATGCTCGAGCGCGACCGAGGATGGCTTGTGCAGATGGGGCTAGTGGCTGAGGTGCCTTTTGAGCGTTACGGCTTTAAGGGGACGATGCGCAGCAATGTGATTATGGTGCCTAAGGAGCGTGAGCTGGGCGACCTGTCGCAGCGAGTGGCTTTTGATTATGACTTCCCACCGGGTGAGTATGAAAAACAGCCCGAATTATCACTTGAAGAGGCCAATAAATCTTTAACCCAAGAGGCGGTATTTGCCTACGATGCAGGTTACTTTGACCTTTATGATGACCAACTCAGCCTTACCTATCAACATGATTTTTCAGGTTTAAAAGCATCGGGAGAGTTTCATCTAACCGATATTACGGCGCACAGTGCAGATGGCAGTGTTTTACCGATACAACTCAGTAAGATTTATCGCTTTAATTTCGCTGAAAAGGATGGTTTTTATAAATCCGTAGAGCAACATTTACTCGTCGGTTGGAATGAACCCTCCGAGCTGTTTTCCCAAGTGACTGAGTTTCGTGCTAAGGCCCACTATCAGGGCGCTAAGCTGGTTAAACTGGCATTAACACCCGATCCAAACAAAACGGTGTCCTTGCAGTATAAAGATTTACAGCTGGAATTTGCTCCCATCCCCGATAAGCCCTTCTCTTATGTACTGACATCGCGCGACCCAACCCATAAATCTTGGTTAGCGGGGCGATTTGACGGTGCCGAAGGCGCCATGATGAAGTACCAATCACCGTCGGTAGCAGGGCCTGCTTGGTTAACCGCAGCCGAACGCAATATGTTGGGGTTAGCAGCATCGATGCAATTTGAACCCACCACCTTGTTTAGTTTTCCGGCCGAACCACAGGCGCTAACCATCTATGTGAATACACCGGATGAGAATAGCGAACTAACCCAAGATGTTCGTTTTATTCCAATGGGGGATTACATGAAGAACGTCGCTTATCCCCCCGTGGATCAGCGCACGCTTTACCGTGATGATATGTATGCGCGCTACGATAAGCCGCAAGAGACATTAGTCGCCGACCCCGCCTTACTCGAACCCCAAATGGTGGCTAAGTATGGCGTGAGCCTACAGTTAAGCGCCGAGCAAGCCGCCGTGTGCTCGCTAACTGTGCTGGACGCCCCCCAAGTTGACGGCCACAGCTTGCAATGGACGCAGATTAAATCCGACAACAGTATGGCGGAACATCTTGATAAGACGGTTCTATATCAACTCACCAGTGCCGATGGGATCCGTCGTAATTTTTACGATATTAAAGTCAGCAGTGCCTTGAGCTGTACGGGGACGCCCGAATGGCATGCGCTTGCGTATCAACCTAAGCAAGGTTGGCTGATTGATACCACTCAATTGCCAGAACTCGATACCACGCAAACCGTGGGTGAGGTGATGCGCCGTTATCGTTTTTTAAATGCGCAGAACATTCCTCTCGCGCCTTTTATGCCAGGGGAGCGCGACGATTTTTATCAACGGCCGTTACAGCAAGTGCTTCATCAAGACCGTTGGTTTGAGCTGCAAGGGCGAGTGCAGGCGATTGAATACCTGAAGGTTAGTGGCGAGCCCGTCAATAAACAGTGGGTTACTGCATTCCCAGCCTTACCTTAAGGAACTGATATGAGAGCCTTATTACTATTATCTACACTATTTCTATCGTTTAATGTGCTGGCTGAACGCATCTTACTCGACGAACAATGGCAGCCTAGCGCGGTGCCTAGTGAGGCAATTTACTACCAGAAACAGCTAGCGACTGAGCAAGAGGGCGTGTGGCCAGTAACGCTTTTTTATATAGAGACGGATAAACCGGTTTTTAAGGGGACTGTCAACGGCCCCAATTTAGCGGAGAGTGTTATCGTCGGTGATTTCGAATTTTATCACCCTAATGGTCAACTCTCTCGCAAGGGACGTAGCGATGCACAAGGGCGTTATCAGGGAACGCATCTGTATTATTGGGAAGATGGAACACGCTCGGGTGAGTACCAATATCTGAATGGCAGGCTCCACGGTGAGCAAAAACGTTACCACCTCAATGGTCAATTACGCGACCATCAACATTATGCGAATGGTGTGGAGTCTGGATTAGCGCAAAGTTATTTTGACAATGGCCAGCTGCAAACACGGGTAACCTATGGCGCTAAGGGAATGGAAGGCTTATATGAAAGCTTCCATAGCAATGGTCAGCCAGAGCAAACCGTGAATATGGTCGCGGGTAAAAGAGAAGGCGAGCGCCTTTACTGGACAAAAGAAGGCTGGTTATTCACTAAAGAGTTTTACATCAAAGGAAAATTACACGGTGAAGTGTTGGTTTACCAAGCCGCTGATATGCCTAGAGAAATTAAACATTATCAGCATGATAAGCAGGTAGGGATACAACAACGTTTTGATCCGCAAGGGCGGTTAGCCCAGCAGCAGAAATACGATGCAAAAGGCCGTGAAATTCAGGATATAACCTATGCGAGTGTGGGCCATGTAACCTCCCAAATTGACACTCAATATCTCGCGAAAGGCCATATAACCCACGAGCAGCGCTTCGATGAGAGTGGAAAGCTAACTTATCAATATCAGCGCGATACCGTAAAAGACTGGAGTCTGCGTCAGCGTTTTGATAGGACAGGCTCGCTGCTTGAACGAGAAGAGCGAGTTAAAGGCAGCTACGACGGGGTGTATGTCGGCGTAGGCTGGAATGGCTCTGTTAGGCGGATAAATTACAGTAAAGGCAAAATGCATGGTGCGTATCGTGAAGATAATGCCGAAAATGGCAGTTTTGTCACAGGGCAATATCAATCGGATCTAAAGGTCGGTAAGTGGGTCACCCAAAATCCTGATTCGACGCGTATCGAACAGTTTAATTCACAAGGACAGCTCAACGGCGAGCAGAGCGATATCGCCGCCGACGGCACGTTAATGTATCGAGCGTTTTATCAAAACGATAAGCTGCATGGCGCTTTTTTACAGCGAGGCTTCGATAAACAACTGCAAGCCCAAGGCCAGTACGTTAACGGCCAGCGTGAAGGCAAATGGTTAGTACAAGACGAGAGCAGCTACAGCGAGGTGAAGTTATGGCACGGCCAATACCAAGCGGGGCACGAAGTGGGACCGTGGCGAGCCATGTCCGCTAACGGCCACTTATTGGGTACGATGCAATACGATAACAAAGGCCTTTTGCAAGGGAAAAGCTACAGCTTCAATGAAGACGGCAGCCTGCAGCGAAGCGAAGAGTATGTCGATAACCAGTTACACGGCAAGTTGGTTTACTACTTCAACGGCGAAGTCTCATCTGAATACCATTATCAAAATGGTGTCGATGTGGGCCAATAATGTATCTGTACTCGCTCAGATCTAAACTGGCCGTTGCCCATTTTTTAGTGGGCCGCTGTCAGTTTGGATTTGAGCTAACCTCTTAAGCCTAAACAGTTTTCCCGTCGAAATATATCTCTTGAGTCGTCCCATTTGCGGCTATATTGGCCATATCTTGATGCATTTTTTTGGGGGGGGGCAAAATAAACAATCAAAGTGCATTAGTTAAACTAAAAAATGCACTAGGTCATCTTTTGGGTACAAGAAAATAATGAGCATTAAATCTTAAGAGCTAAGTGGGCAATATCTCGATGTAGCCATTTTGTCGCCACTGAAAAGAAAAAGGACTTAGCATTTCTGCTAAGTCCTTGTTTTATTTGGTGGAGGCGGCGGGACTTGAACCCGCGTCCAGAAAACCTACATCCAAGGCGCTACATGCTTAGTCTTTCTATTGTTTAACCGTTTGAACTCCGAAAGACAGGATCCCACACGGTGAGTCCGGTACTGTTTCGCGGTTCACCCCCGGACAGGGTTCCCTCGCTAGCACGATGTGAGATGACCATCAAATCCACTGCCCATGTGCGAAACGTGTGGTAGATGGCTAGCGGCATTAAGCGGCTAGAGCGTAGTTATCGTCGTTTGCAACTATAACTTTGCGGCTTTTAACGAGGCCAACCGCCCCTCGGCATGCTCCCAGGGTTTCGTGAATCCTGTCGAATCCAGAATCGCCCCCAAGAAAGTTGATTGTAACTCGTAGCGTGGCGATAACCTAGTATCATTTGCTGCAAGTTCAATCGTTTGTTCATTATCCGCGCGTTTTTTCCTTTTTCATTACGCGGGCTTTTTCCACTTCCCACTCACGCGCTTTAGTATCTTCACGCTTGTCGTGGTCTTTTTTACCTTTACCTAGGCCGATTTCCACTTTGACCCAAGCCCCTTTACGCCAGTACATGGAGATAGGGATAATCGAGTAGCCTTGGCGCTCAACAAGACCGGCTAGTTTGTCTAACTCTTTACGACTTAACAGTAATTTTTTGAGTCGTATAGGGTCGCACACCACATGGGTGGAGGCGGTATTGAGCGGAATAATGGTACAGCCGTGCATAAAGGCTTCGCCATTTTTTAAGAAAACGTAGCAGTCCGATAGGTTCACTTTACCCATGCGGATAGACTTCACTTCCCATCCCATGAGGGACAGGCCGGCTTCCATTTTTTCTTCGAAACGGTATTCGAAGGTTGCGCGCTTATTACGTGCGATCGTCGCAGGCGCGGCTTTTTTTGAGTTTTTCTTTACCATAGTGGCGCCATTATACGCACGGTGAATCAATTTGAAATGGATATAAGGGTTTATTTGAGCTATTTCAAGCCCTCATCAATTTATTGCTGTTTTTTTATGCGGTTTTGCTTAGTCATCATAGGGATATGTGAGGAGTGCGTTTTTTAAGTATCGTGGTAGAATCCAAACCAATTTTGTTCGCTTCCCTAGAGATTAGGGCGCGCGGAGTTCGCTTGAGACAGCGTGTTTACTTAGATTGAGAGTGCCAAGCCCTATGCCGCAAATTTCTCGGAGTGTGTTAGTTCGTTTTAGTGCGATGCAAATGTATGATTTAGTCAATGATGTTGAGTCGTACAAAGAGTTTTTACCCGGTTGTGTTGGCGGTAAAGTGCTTGAGTTTGATGGTAAAACCATGGTGGCCTCGGTCGATGTGAGTAAGGCGGGGATCCGTAAGACCTTTACCACGCGCAATCAGGTGGTGCCGGGAAAGAGTATCGAGTTAAGACTTGAAAATGGGCCTTTTAAACACTTATTCGGCCAGTGGCGTTTTACCGAGTTGACGGAAGATGCCTGTAAAGTGGAGTTTGACTTAAATTTCGAGTTTTCCAGCTCATTGGTCGATATGGCTTTTGGTAAAGTGTTTAATGATCTTATGGTGTCTATGGTGACGGCATTTACCAGCCGCGCTAAGGTAATTTACAGTGACAAATGAAGCAGATAAGTTCGTCGTCGATGTTATTTATGCGCTGCCGACTCAGCAAAAGGTGATTTCGGTTAGCGTATTGCCCGGCACGAGCGCGATTGACATAGTGCGTCAGAGCAATATGGTGAGTTTTTTCCCTGAGATTGATTTAGAAACGGTAAAGCTTGGGGTGTTTAGCAATGTGGTTAAGCATGACCAAGTGATTTTACCGGGGCAGCGAGTGGAGATTTATCGCCCGCTGATCGCCGATCCTAAGGATGTGCGCCGTCGCCGTGCCGATAAGGCCAAGGATGAAGGTCGTGCCAATAAAGTGACCGGTGGACGGGTGTCTTAATCTATCGGCAACACAAACAAAAAGCGCCATGGGCGCTTTTTGTGTTTAAGGCAAGTGTTAAACCAGTATGCTTACTTGATTGGCTTTTGAACTTGCGCTTCGGTTTGATTTTCTTTCACTAATGGCTTTTCATCTGGGCGCTGTGCTGGCACGAGCGGCGCAGACTCAGCGGTGTTGGCCATAGGTAACTTACTCTGCTCAAGCGGTGTATTAAACTCTGGGCTTAATTCATAGTCGCCCTTCACTAAGCTTAATTTGTTACCGGTAAAGTGCAGGATCAGTTCTTTGTGGGTAATGCTCGCATCACGGCCACTCTTATAGTGGTACACATAATACCAAGTGTCATCGGCAAAGCTGTCACGCAGTACTGGGCGACCAAGAATGTATTCGGCCTGCTCTTTGGTCATGTCGATACGCAACTTTTCAACCTGTTGCGGCTCCATGTAGTTGCCTTGCGGAATATCGGGCTTATAGATCAGCCAATCAAACACGCTACAGGCACTGAGCGAAACTGAGAGCGCAATGGCGCTCAGCAGGGTAAGACTTTGCTTTTTATTGATCATTGTATGCGCTACTTCTGAAAATCTGGCGGCCATCATACCCAAGCACTCCCCCTTATGACAAGGGTAATTGGGCGTTGCGGCGCTTATCGTTGCAATTGTGTGAGTTTTCGACCTAAGCGGCGCGTTTTAGTTCGCTGTGAGTGAAGATTTTTATGGTGATCATTGGGCTTAAATAAGCTGCCCCACGGTAAATTGCGCTGAAAAACCGTAAAGTTAAGCAAAGTCGAAATAGTCATGTAGCAATGTTGTGAAAACATGGGTAAAGTTGTGAAAATGTTTTACTTTGATGGTGTTAGCATTTTTTCGCTACTTTAGGGGGTAGCATAGGGTTTAGCGGTTGCTATCAAGGTGACGGTTTGAGTTCATCAATAAGCCTGCGACAGTGCATTTTTAGGAGAGACCATTGGGATCACTCGTTTGTGTGGGTACGGGGTTACTGCTCGCGGGGCAAATTAGCGTATTAAGCCGCAGCTATATTGAACATGCCGATATTGTATTTTCACTCTTACCCGACGGTTTTTCGCAGCGTTGGCTGACGAAGCTCAATCCCAATGTCATCAATTTGCAGCAGTTTTATGCGCAAAATGGTGAAGTTAAAAATCGCCGAGACACCTACGAGGAAATGGTCAATGCCATTCTAGATGCGGTGAGAGCGGGTAAAAAAACCGTGTGTGCACTCTATGGTCATCCGGGCGTGTTTGCCTGTGTATCCCATATGGCTATCACTCGCGCCAAGGCAGAAGGGTTTTCAGCCAAGATGGAGCCGGGGATTTCGGCCGAAGCTTGCTTGTGGGCCGACTTAGGGATTGACCCTGGCAACTCCGGGCATCAAAGCTTTGAAGCCAGCCAGTTTATGTTTTTCAACCATGTGCCCGATACCACCACCCACTTATTACTCTGGCAAATCGCGATTGCGGGCGAACATACCCTAACCCAATTTCATACCTCGAGTGATAGGTTGCAGATCCTCGTGGAGCAGTTGAATCAATGGTATCCCCTCGACCATGAGGTGGTCATCTACGAAGCGGCCAATTTGCCAATCCAAGCCCCCCGTATCGAGCGTTTACCCTTAGCGAATTTACCCCAAGCACACTTAACACCGATTAGTACGTTGTTAATTCCGCCAGCAAAAAAGCTAGAGTACAACTATGCTATTTTGGCTAAGTTAGGGATCGGTCCCGAAGATTTGGGCTAAATTGAAGTGTGATACTGAGTCATTATTAACAATAAGGAAAAAAACATGTCTGCATTATCGGATTTTTTTACCCAGTTAGGCCAAGATGCGCAGTTAATGGAAGATTATAAGCAGAATCCCGAGGCGGTGATGCGTGCCCACGGATTAACTGATGAAGAAATTAACGCTGTAATGACTGGGGATATGGAAAAGCTCAAAACCTTAAGTGGCGACCAAGACTATCAAGCCTTCTTATTAGTGAATCATGGTAATAATTAACTTATCTTGAAACGGTTACGTTGTGCCCTATTAGCCATCTTTGCTTTGTGTTCGACAGCATTGATGGCTAACTCTCTCGATTTTGATCAGGCACTCAATGAGCTTGATGTATTACTGCAATCTGATCTTAGCGCTGCGCAGAAAAAACTGGCCGAATATGAGACCGCATTTAGCAGCTTAACCCCGACACAAAAAGGCAGACTAAGAATTGACAGAGCCATTAGTTATATTTTTGTCAGTGAATATGCCAAAGCCTTAGACGATCTGCATCAGGCCGAAACCTTAATCACAAGTTCTGAATTATTAGCATCGGTTTATAGCTATCAAGCCACGGTATATATAGGGATGCGTGACTATGACAAAGCTTTGTCGGCAGTTGCCAAAGCATTAGCCCTAGTGGTGAATATCGATGATATTACGATTAAACGTCACTCCTATCTAAGAATTGCCAATATTTATTCTGAAATGGACGCTTATAGCGATATGGGTCTCTATGCCAATAAGGTGTTACAACTCGCTCAGGAAACCGATGTCCGCGATATTTGCCATGCCAAATTGCTGCGGGCGATTTACTTGCTCGGAGTGAAAAGTCCCGATGCCTTCGACGCCTTCGAAGATAGCCGTCAATATTGTGATGCGAAGCAATTTCCCCTTTTAGCTACGATGTCGATGAAAGGCAAAGGGATGGTTTTGCAGGAGCGGGGTGACTATTTAGGCGCGAGAGCGATTTTGCTATTAGCGTTAAAAGGGTATGAAGCTTTTCAATTTCAATTAGAAATCAGCCATGTGCATGCACTACTTGCCGAGAATTACTTTGCAACGGGTGAGCTGGTGCAAGCAAAAAGTCACGCTGTTAAAGTGCTCACATTTCCCGATGATAATAGTTATATCGAACATAAGCATATTGCCTACAAAGTGTTTGCCGAGTTGATGGCGGCGGACAAACAATTTGAGCAAGCCTATGAATACTCCAGAAAAGAGCAACATTATAATCAACTGATTTTTGATGAGTCGAAGATGAAAACCCTTGCTTATCAAGCGGCTAAGTTTAATGCTGATGAGCAGGCGCGTGAAATCAACTTGCTAAATAAAGAGCGCGAACTTTACATCGCCCAGCAAACGGTAAAGGAGCGTGAGTACACTAATATGCTGATGTTTATCACCATATTAGTGGGCGGGCTGTTTTTCCTCGCGATTTTGTTAGTCGTGGGCAATTTGCAAAAACGGCGTTTTATGCGTATGGCCAGAATGGATGCTTTGACGGGCGTGCTTAACCGTGGAGCAGGGCAAGATCTGGGGGAAAATCTATTTGTGCAAGCCGCTGCCCGAGGGGGCGATTTTTGCGTGATTTTATTCGACTTAGACCATTTTAAACGGATTAATGATTCCTACGGCCATGGTACGGGTGACTGGGCGCTGAAAAAAGTCGTTGAGGCGTTAAAACCCCATGTGCGCAATGGCGATGTATTTGCCCGGATTGGCGGTGAGGAATTTGCGCTATTCTTGCCTTACGCCAATGAATCTAAGGGGATGGAAGTTGCCGAACAATGCCGTAGTCGAATCGAAGCCATTGATACGCATCTGTCGGGGCATAAATTTACTATCACCGCGAGCTTTGGGGTTAGCGGTATGACAAAAGAAGACTTAAGCCTAGACCCTCTACTACACCGTGCCGATATGGCACTGTATGCCGCAAAATCGAATGGTCGTAACAGTGTATTCTGTTATGAGGACGCTTTAGCCTCCGATAAACGCGCCACCAATATTACCAGTCAGTTGGCAAGGCAGTAGGGTACGAGTTGTATTGTCTGTGTAACTGGCTGTTTAGGTTAATGTAACGCGGTTTTTTTCTTTCGCTTTTTCGCTTATTTCTTGCTTTTCTCGATGATTTTTAGGTCAATTTTTCACACTTTTTCCTGCCTAACTAGAGTATGATTGCCAGCGGTAGCCGAAGCTTTTTTCGCTTAAGGTCATACCCCTATTTTTGCCTTTCGCTAACGTTGTGGAGCCCTAATGGAAGAGTCGAGTCTGCTCACTTCTGTACTGTTATTTTTATTGGCCGCGGTGATTTTTGTACCCTTGGGCAAACGTTTTGGCGCAGGACCGATTCTGTCTTACCTCGCTGCTGGGGTGATTTTAGGGCCTGGCGGTATGGCGCTGGTGTCTGATCCCGCAGCCGTGTTGCATTTTGCCGAGCTGGGTGTGGTATTGATGCTGTTTGTGCTCGGGCTTGAACTCAATCCGAGCAAGTTATGGGAGCTGCGCAGCGCCATCTTTGGTCTCGGCAGTGGTCAGTTACTCCTTTCTTGGGCGGCAATTGGCGGTTTAGCTTGGGGATTTGGCTTATCCATTGAGGCTGCATTAGTGGTGGGCGCGGCGTTATCCTTGTCATCGACGGCTTTTGCGGTGCAGTTGATGAGCGAACATCGACTACTGACCACTCCGCTGGGTCGCGATGCCTTTGGGGTGTTGTTAATGCAAGACCTCGCCGTGATCCCCATGTTGCTATTAACCGCTTACCTTGCGCCTAATTCGGCCCAGATTGAGCACCATGCGGTACCTTGGTATTGGACCTGTGTGGCATTAGTGGGCTTTGTGTTGGTGGGCAAATATCTGTTGCCGCGGTTACTTAAACTCGTTGCCAGCAGCGGGGTTCGTGAAGTGTTAACCGCCTTTGCACTATTGCTGGTGATGGGCAGCGCCGAATTGATGGAGTGGCTGGGGCTATCGGCGGGTATGGGGGCATTTTTAGCCGGAATTATGCTGGCGAACTCCAGCTACCGACATCAGCTCGAAACCGATATCGAACCTTTTAAGGGCTTACTGCTTGGACTGTTTTTTATGGCGGTGGGCATGAGTATGGATCTCAAGCTGTTTTTAACCGATCCCTTACTTATCCTCGCGATTTTATTGGGCATGTTACTGATTAAGACCCTAGTGCTGATGCTCCTTGGCCGTTTACGACACCATACATGGCGCCCGAGTATTGCCCTAGGCCTTATCTTGGCCGAGGGTGGTGAGTTTGCCTTTGTGCTGTTGTCACAGGCGCAATTATCCAGCATAGTTGATGATAACATCGCCCAAATCTTAGTGCTCGCCATTGGCTTATCCATGGCTGTCACACCGATGATTTTCACACTATTTAGAGCCACTAAACCTAAGGTGGTGGATACACGTTTACCCGATACCATTAATGTGACTGAATCTGAGGTGGTGATCGCCGGATTTGGGCGGGTAGGGCAGATCACTGGGCGGATTTTAGCGTCATCGGGCATTCCGTTTGTGGCCTTAGATAAGGATGCCAGCCATGTGGATGTGATCCGCAAATACGGTGGTGAGGTCTATTTTGGCGATGCCAGACGTTTAGATATGTTGATGTCGGCGGGGATTGCACGCTCGCGCCTGTTGCTGCTGGCCGTTGATAATGTAGAGGATTCGATTGAAATTGCCCAGCAGGTGAAAACCCATTTCCCCCATATCAATATTGTCGCTCGGGCGCGTGACCGTAACCACGCGTATCGATTAATGAGCCTTGGGGTGACCGATGTGTTCCGTGAAACCTTTGGTTCGGCTTTGTCTGCCAGTGAGAAGATTTTGCAGGGCTTAGGCTTATCACAGGTACAAGCCAATGAAAGGGTGAAGATTTTTGCTGAGCACGATAAAAAGCTGGTGATCGCCAGTGCTGCCCATCAGCATGATTTAGCCAAGCTGATTGATTTATCCACTAAGGGGAAAGCCGAGTTGGAGTCGCTGATGCGTGGCGACCGGGAAAACGTCAGTTAAGTCTGTCAGCTAAAACAAACAAGAGATCCGATGGGCTCTCTTGTTGTTTATGGACTTAAGGAAACAGCTTAGAAGCTGTAGCTATATTGCAGCTTCACATTACGCTCTTCGCCCGGCATGCCTCCGAGGAACATTGCCTTGCTGTAATAGTCTTTATTGAATAGGTTATTGATATTCAATTGTAACTTCCAAGAGTCGGTGGCGTAGCTGATGGCAGAATCCACTAAGGTGTAGCTCGGCACATAACCATCTGGGATGCCAAATGAGCTTGAGTGTGTGCTTCTATCATCCACATACTTGGCGCCTAAACTCAGCTCAATAGGGCTTGTTAAGGCAAACCAGTCTGCACCATAGGTTACCCAAGCACTGGCGGTCACATAGGGCACACCTTTTTGACGGCTGTCGTAGTTGGCTTTGTCATTCGGGTTTTGTTTATCCCTAGCGTCTTGATACATGCCGTTCAGATTGATGCGCCAGTTATCGTTTAAGTGTGCATTGAGATCCAGCTCGACCCCTTGGGTATCTTCGCTGCCATCGTAAAAGTACACGGGCACCTCGGCACCTGACACGCCAGCGTTATAGTCTGGGTTGTTGTAAGGCACATTAGTGCGTGAGCTTTTAAAGAACACCAGCGATGCTAGCATCTGATCGTCAAAGGCTTTAAAGCGCATACCGAGATCGTTGCTAACGGATTCTGAGTCTTCGCGGTCGGTATTTTCCCCCGTGATTGAGCCTAAGATGCTATAGGCGGTGCGACCTTTTGAGTGATTGACGAAAAATGATAAATCATCAATGGGCATATAGGTTAAGCCCAAGTTGTAGGTCACACCGTTATCTTTGCTATCTTCCTCTGGAGTGGGGCTCGCTTGACTCGCGCTGTAGCGCTCATCCACACCTAAGTGCTCATAGCTCTGTTTGATTTCGTTAAAGGCCACGCCAACACGGGTGGTAAAGCCATAACCTAAATAACCCACATGTTGCACGCCTAAGCCCCAAGCGCTGACTTTTTTGTTGTAGTTGGCGGTTTTGAGTGGATCGTAGTCGGCAAATTTACCCGTTCCCCAGTTTGGATTGCGGATATCGTAAATGTACGGTAGCGAACCACGGTAAATCACTTCGCCTTGTTTGTTTTTAATGACTTGATCCGCATCGTAAATCGAGAATTGCTCGAGGCGAATATCGCGATCTTCGTAGTTAGCGTTCAGCAGTAATTCGTTGTCGATATTGCCGATTTGGAAGTCGTAACGTAGATCGGCAAAATACTGCCATGAGGTTTCTTCGGCATCGAGTTGGCGGTATTCCTGACGTCTGGCGGCAAACGGATAGAGCACACCATTTTCAACCAGTGGCGCGCGGGGAGCGGCGTTTATCTTGCCTTTGTTATTCCAGTACACATAGTTGTAAGCCCCTGTTTGACGGGCAAAACCTGTGGTGTAGTCGCGATATTGCAACTGCTGGTTGAGGAACAGATTATCGGTAAAGTAGATATTGTGGGTCAGCTTGAACCTTAATTCTTCACCTTCATTATCTTTTGCCATGGGAGAAATTAATCCCGCGTCACCAAAGGAATAAGGAGTTAAACCATCACCACTGGCGAGTGACGCCGCCAATTGCTGACGCTGCTCATCGGTTAGCTGTATGCCTAGACCCTTAGGATCGTTTATCAAATCTTGCCAAGTGACTTCGCCAGCGGTTTTGCCACCGACAGAATCGGCATTGTAGATACGGATTGGATGGCCGATGGAGTCAACGGCAATGGCGTCTTTGATATACGCGCCGGATAGCATCAGATCTTGGCTATCACTTAATACCCATTTGAGTGAGCCGAACACTTCATCACGGTCGGCGCCTAAATCACGGTAGCCTTCACTGCGGGCGGTTTTGGCGACTAAGCGGTAAGCAAGATCATCGGTAATTCCACCCGTACTGTCGATGGCGAGCGAGTAGGTATCCCACTGACCAACTTCTGTGGTGATTTTGTGTTTGGATTCAAATTGCGGTTTCTTTTCAATCAGGTTGATTACGCCGCCCGCGCTGCCCATGCCGTAGAGTCCAGTCGCTGGCCCTTTTAAAACCTCCACGGATTCCACATTGGTTAGGGAGCGAGTGGGGTTAAAGGTATTGCCAAGGCCGGCACCGCCATACATGCCGTCATAGGTGTAGTTTGCGCCGAGGCCGCGAATGACTAAGTTATCCCCAATGCCGTAGTTATTGCCCGCTTGAGTCACCCCGCTGATATTGCGAATCAAGTCCTGCAGATTGTCGACTCCTTGGCTGTTAATCAGCTCCTGGTCAACGATAACAACCGCCGCAGGGGTTTCCATTAAGGACATATCTGACTTAGTCGCAAGTCCTGAGTTTTTCACCACAGAGTTTTGTCTGCCATATACCGTTATACGCTCGACGTTTTCATCGCGAGCTGAAGGTGTGTCATCGGCGTAGGTTGTGTGTGGTAAAGCACTGAGGCAGGCGAGTGCAATAAGCGATAAGCGAAATACAGGCTGTAATACTGGCATTGAAAGTCCCCCAATCAGAAAGGTCGCGAATGATAATGATTTTCATCTAGTTTGCAACCCCTTGTTTGGCACTTAAAAGACCATGAAGCTTGGTTATCTTTACATATGAAATACGGTTAACTGTGTTGGGGATAAAGACCTTCACTATCACTTGCTGCCCTCATTTGAAGCAACACGTGGTCAGAATTCTAATTTGTTTCATTTTTTTTATAAAAAAGTGATTTATTTTTTGGGTTAACCATATCGACTCGGGTTTTTGATCGAGAAACATAACCCGTGATCCCTGTCACTCTTCCCTTACTCGCTTGACTGTTTACGTAAACGTAATAGTTAAACGGGTGTTTAAATTTTTAATCTGTTTCTATTTTGTTAATTGATTGGTTTTGTTGATTTTTTCCGCTTTCCTCCGGGTGGAGTTCAAAACGCGCACAGGTTTCTACTTAGGTCGAATAGGCTAAAAATGCTGTATAGTTAAATTTTCAGTTGGTAATTAAATTACGTGTAAAATTACATGGCGCTTGTAGTGGTAAAGTTGTCTGACAAATTTCACGATAAGAAAAATCTTATTTAGCTAACATTTTTAAATCTTTTGTTTATCAGTTGTTTGAGCTGGGTTTTGTGTCTTGGTCAGACCAATTTTGAGAGGTTTTTTGGTCAAATTTTTTAGCGGTTATGGCACTTTTGGATAGTTGCAAATACAAATGTTTGTCTGTAAGTTTTGGTTCTAAACGAACATTTGAATGTTTTATGGTGAATGTTTGTACATGTTACTCATGTCTTTGCTGGTAACGGGTCGTAAACGAGCAAAAGGTTAGCCTCTTGGGAGGGCGAGAAGATGACGGAACACACTTTAAGTGAACAGCAATTGAATTCGACACAGAATAAGGCCACTGCGAATGGCACTCTGGCCTTAGTGGGAAATACCATCCCGGGGCAGGAGGTGATTTTTACCGAAGGCGCGCTGGCGTTGCTTGAGTCACTTTGCCGTGAATTTGCGACAGAAGTGCCCACCTTACTCGCCAAACGTAAAGATAGACAGGCGCGTATCGATAAAGGGGCTTTGCCTGACTTTTTACCCGAGACTCGTGCAATTCGTGACGGCGCATGGAAGATCCGCGGCATTCCGAATGACTTACTCGATCGCCGTGTCGAAATCACCGGTCCCGTCGAACGTAAGATGGTGATCAATGCGCTTAATGCCAATGCCAAAGTGTTTATGGCGGATTTTGAAGACTCCTTAGCACCAAGCTGGCAGAAAGTCGTGGAAGGTCAGATTAACCTGCGTGATGCCGTGCGCGGTGAGATTGAATACACAGCGCCTGAAACCGGTAAACACTATAAGTTAGGCCCAAATCCTGCGGTATTAATCTGCCGTGTGCGTGGCCTGCACTTAAAAGAGAAGCACGTTGAATTTAACCAGCAGTCCATTCCCGGCGCGTTATTCGACTTTGCGATGTACTTTTACCATAACTATCGCCAATTGCTGGCGAAGGGCAGTGGTCCTTACTTCTATATTCCTAAACTTGAGAGCCATATTGAAGCGCGTTGGTGGGCAAAAGTGTTTGCTTTTGTTGAAGAAAGATTTTGCCTGCAGCCTGGGACAATCAAATGTACCTGTTTGATTGAGACCTTACCCGCGGTGTTTGAAATGGACGAAATTCTCTATGAATTACGCTCAAACATTGTCGCGCTGAACTGTGGTCGTTGGGACTATATCTTCAGCTATATCAAAACATTAAAGCGTCATAGCGACCGTGTATTACCGGATCGCCAAGCGGTGACCATGGATACGCCTTTCTTAAGCGCCTATTCAAGACTGCTGATCAAAACCTGCCATAAACGTGGCGCACTGGCTATGGGTGGCATGGCGGCCTTTATTCCAGCGAAGGATCCCGCTCAAAACGAAACCGTGTTGCAACGGGTACGTAAGGACAAAGAGCTTGAGGCTCGCAATGGCCACGATGGAACTTGGGTCGCTCACCCAGGGCTTGCGGATACGGCAATGGGGATCTTTAACGAATACATAGGCCAAGATCATCAAAATCAATTGCATATCACCCGTGATGTGGATGCACCGATCCTTGCCGCAGAGTTATTAAAACCCTGTGATGGTGAGCGCACTGAGCAAGGGATGCGCCTGAATATTCGCATCGCTCTGCAATACCTTGAGGCGTGGATCAGTGGTAACGGTTGTGTGCCGATTTACGGATTAATGGAAGATGCGGCAACGGCGGAAATCTCCCGCGCCTCGATTTGGCAATGGATCCAACATGGCAAGTCACTCTCAAACGGCAAACCCGTCACTAAACAATTGTTTAAGGACATGCTGGTGGAAGAGTTAGCAAATGTGAAAAAAGAAGTAGGCGGTGACAGATTCACCCACGGCAAATTTACCCAAGCGGCTGTATTGCTTGAGGATATTACCACTTCGGATGAGTTGGTCGATTTCTTAACCTTACCCGGTTACGAGATGCTAACGGCTTAATGATTAGCGTTTTAATGCTGTAACACTGAATGCGTTTACATGGAATGCGTTATGGCGGCCAAGCCGCCAATTAAACCAATGGGCAGGGTGAGGCTGTGGGGCAGCTTCACTTGCTACAACATCACAGAGAAAGGAGTGACACTATGACTAAGGCAACACAGACTTCACGTCAGGCACAGATTGACGCGATCAAAAAAGATTGGGCTGAGAATCCACGTTGGAAAAACGTACGTCGCCCATACACTGCAGAGGAAGTTGTGGCTCTTCGTGGTTCTATCGTACCCGAAAATACCATTGCCAAACGCGGTGCCGCTAAACTGTGGGATTTAGTCAACGGTGGCGCAAAAAAAGGTTATGTGAACTCGTTAGGAGCACTGACTGGCGGCCAAGCGGTACAACAGGCTAAAGCCGGTATCGAAGCGATTTACCTGTCTGGTTGGCAAGTGGCGGCCGACGCGAACTTAGCGGGCACTATGTACCCAGACCAATCTTTATACCCAGCAAACTCAGTGCCTGCTGTTGTAGCCCGTATTAACAACTCTTTCCGCCGTGCTGACCAAATTCAGTGGAGCAATGGGGTTAATCCGGAAGAAGAAAACTTTGTCGATTACTTCCTGCCGATTATTGCCGATGCGGAAGCGGGTTTTGGTGGCGTACTGAATGCGTTCGAGTTGATGAAGTCGATGATCGACGCGGGCGCCGCCGGTGTGCACTTTGAAGACCAATTAGCCTCAGTGAAAAAGTGTGGCCATATGGGCGGTAAAGTATTAGTGCCGACCCAAGAAGCGGTACAAAAGTTAGTTGCGGCGCGCCTTGCAGCCGACGTGAGCGGTGTTGAAACCTTAGTTATCGCTCGTACCGATGCGAACGCGGCGGATTTATTGACCTCCGATTGCGACCCATACGATCGTGACTTCGTGACTGGCGAGCGCACCAGTGAAGGTTTCTACCGCGTAAAAGCGGGTCTGGACCAAGCGATTTCTCGCGGTCTAGCCTACGCACCATATGCGGATTTAATTTGGTGTGAAACCGCTAAGCCTGACTTAGAAGAAGCACGTCGCTTTGCTGAGGCAATCCATGCTCAGTACCCAGACCAATTACTGGCCTACAACTGTTCACCTTCGTTCAACTGGAAGAAAAACTTGGACGACGCGACGATTGCGCGCTTCCAACAAGAGTTGTCGGACATGGGCTACAAGTATCAGTTCATCACTTTAGCGGGTATCCATAACATGTGGTACAACATGTTTGACCTGGCTTACGACTACGCTCGTGGTGAAGGTATGAAGCATTATGTTGAGAAAGTTCAAGAAGTTGAGTTTGCAGCAGCGAAGAAAGGCTATACCTTCGTCGCGCATCAACAGGAAGTAGGCACTGGTTACTTCGATCAAGTCACCACAGTGATCCAAGGCGGTCATTCATCGGTGACGGCGCTGACAGGCTCGACCGAAGAAGAGCAGTTTTAAGCGAAGTCTGTTGTATCGCGAATAGGTTCTACCCGTAAGATGTTGTACCCGTAAACCCTGTGTTTAGCTGCATTGCAGCTGTTGTCCCCCGTGCAGTTCGCCTACATGTGCTGCACGGGTTTTTAAGTCAAACCTTGTGACTTAACTTCCTACCCAGTCAATACATTGCTTGCCTGAGCTTGGCGACTCTCTGAGTCGCTATTTTTTTATCTAGTTGATTATTCTGGTGCAACTCTGACTCGAGTTGGTGCAATTTTTTAACTGTTTTACAAAGACTTAATGCTATCTCATTGTTATTCAATGGCTATTTATCTTGGCCTAAATAATGCTGTGAATTGGCTGTAAAACTTGGCATTCACAGTGAGGTCACCGTCATGAAATATTACAGTCGTCGTTTAGTCAAACCTGAACATTTAAATCCTGCAAATACCCTATTTGGCGGCCAGTTATTGAGTTGGATTGACGAGGAGGCGGCCATCTTTGCTGCGTGCCAGATGAAGAGCTCCAGCCATGTGACTAAGCTGATTTCTGAAATCAATTTTATGACGCCGGCGCGGCAGGGGGATGTGTTGGAATTTGGTTTGGAGCTTGTCAGCCTTGGGCACAGTTCCATTACGGTCAGTTGCCAAGTGCGTAATAAGATGACGCAAGCGCCAGTAGTTAGTATCGATAAGATGGTGTTTGTAAACGTGAATGCCCAGGGCTTACCCGTGCCCCATGGTATTCGAGCCAATGCGGCCTAAGGATTGAGCCCCGATAAAGCAGAGTGACGCATGGGCGTCACTCTGAATCTTCTGTCAGTTCTTCTTTAACCGATTTCACCGCATCCCGTGAGGCATGACCAATGGCTTTGGTGGTGTCGCGGGTGGCGTGACCAATCTCTTTTGTCACATCTTTAGTGGTGGTGCCAATGGCGCGACCCGCATCCTTTAAATCGGCGCAGGCAGTGGTGGCCAGTAGCAGTGGTAGTATTAACAGTATCGCTTTTTTCATTGTACTCATCCTGATAACGCACGTTTGTTAGGCAAGATACCAAATACTGCTGTACCGCGCCTTAATAATCTGAAAATCCAATTATCTGAGCTCCTATTTGTTAGATTAGGGATAATGCATCAGTTTGCTTGAGTGAAGATAAAATGTCTTCATCCAAGTTAACGGGGTGTGGTTCAGTGGCGGATGAGTGACGGTTTAGAATGAATTGATTAGCAAGGTGAGTAAAACAAAATGCCAGAGTATTAACTCTGGCATTGTTACTATTTCACTTAGCGATTAAGCACTTATGTGACATGTGACTCCCAAGCAAAAGATTATGAGGCTTGGTCGAGTTTCGCTAAACGCTGCTGATAGTCATCAATCAGGTGCTGCATAATTTCTTCTGGGGCGGCATCGTCGCAGCAGGTGTCGAGGAAGATTTTAAAGGTGACCAGCGCGTGCCCATCATTTTTCAGCCTATCGCTCTGCATCGAAAAGTAGGCTTCTTCATTGTCGGCTTTGCGGACGACAAACTTACTGGTTTCAAAGGATTTACTGCCTGAGAGTTCGTGCCATTTGGTGATACGGTTTAAGGCAATTTCACTGGATTGGTTTAATTCGATGTGGTTTAACCAACTCACTGGATGTTCGGGATCTTTGTAATGCGGACATCTAACTGTGTAGTTATATACATGAGTAATTGCTGTCATAGCGTACCTACCTGTTGAGGATGTTGCTGCCATCATAGGCATCGTTTTTGAATTCGGTCAATCATTAATTGCGCTGATATCGCCCGAGTTAAATCACAGTTTTTACAAGTATTTTTGGTTAAAAATGAGTCAGTTAATTCATTTCCATTCAGTGTTATTTAGCATGAGTTTTTAACGAATATCTATGTGCTATCTCTCAGTTTTGCACTCAAATTCGTTTTTGCTTAATTACTGCGCAATAAAGCAGCAAATAAGCGACAGGATCTACATGGTGCAGTGAGCCATTAAACAGTAGCAAATTATTGGGAAGGTGTAGGGGCGGGCGCTAAAAGGGACAGAGGCCCATTCCTTAGAATGGGCCTCTGAGCTGGCTTCATCTTTTGCAGGGAAAAAGCGAACTGGAGCCAGTCTAGCGGATTTGTAACAGCATGTAACCCACCAAGATCACGTTTTTACGCTATTGGGACGATTTTTCGATCTATGGGATCCCAACTGCCGAAGATTAAGTCGCTACGGCGGTTTTTTACATTATGGCGTAGTGCAAAATTGGCTGGTTCAGCCCAAAAGAAAGGCCCAAACAAGATCCCTTGTTTGGGCCGATTCTCATGTCGTTAGCTTGCGCTAGCCGAACAACATCCTGTCAATTGGCGCGCGACAGACGGCATTAATGCGAATGCTCTATAACGCGGGTTTATAACGCGTTAGTGAAGATCTGGCAGATCTCTTCATGGGTTGCCTGTTTAGGGTTAGTGAAACCACAGGCATCCTTTAAGGCGTTTTCGGCCAGCGTTGGAATATCTTCCGCTTTAACCCCGAGTAATGTCAGGTTTTCTGGAATGTTTACCGCAACGGATAGGGCCTTAATCGCGGCGATCGCCGCTGCTGCACCTTGTTCATCGGTCATATTGGCTACATCGACACCCATCGCTTTCGCAATATCTTTTAAGCGATCTGGTACCACTTTGGCGTTGTATTCTTGCACATGGGGCAATAACAGGGCGTTACATACACCGTGGGGCAGATCGTAGAAACCGCCTAATTGGTGTGCCATCGCATGCACATAACCTAAGCTGGCGTTGTTAAAGGCCATCCCCGCTAAGAATTGCGCATAGGCCATCTGCTCACGGGCTTCAATATCTTGGCCTTGTTTTACCGCATTCACTAAGTTGCCTTGGATAAGTTCAATGGCTTTAATGGCGCAGGCATCGGTAATAGGGTTCGCAGCGATAGACACATAGGCTTCAACCGCGTGGGTCAGTGCGTCCATACCTGTCGCAGCTGTGAGGCTAGCTGGTTTTTTCAGCATCAGCTCAGGGTCATTCACAGACAGTAATGGGGTGGTGTGTTTATCGACAATTGCCATTTTAATATGGCGAGCTTCGTCAGTGATGATACAAAAACGCGTCATTTCACTGGCGGTGCCAGCGGTAGTGTTAATGGCCACTAATGGCAGTTGTGGCTTAGCAGATTGGTCTAACCCTTCATAGTCTTTGATGCTGCCGCCGTTGGTGGCAACTAGGGCGATACCCTTAGCGCAATCGTGGGGTGAGCCACCGCCTAATGAAATCACAAAATCACATTGATTGGCTTTTAATAGCGCAAGACCGGCTTCGACGTTGCCGACGGTTGGGTTGGGTTGCACGCCATCGAACACGGTTGAAGTAATGCCATTTTGACCGAGTTTTTCGGCCACTTCACCGACCAGACCAATCTTGACGAGAGGCTTATCCGTCACGATTAACGCGCGTTTAAAGCCTAAGGTTTTGATATCTCCGATAGCATCATCGACGGCGCCTTTGCCTAATACGTTGACGGAAGGGATAAAAAATTTAGCAGCCATAAGTCCACCTATTTGCTTGTAAATTAAATTTGTTTCTTTCTGGTGACCAAGCTACCAATTAAGGGGTATGCAAGATGTGATCTAGATCGGCTTAGGCAGTTTATTGAGGTGAAATTCCCACTAAAGTTGGAACTAGATAACTAAATAATGAACTTTTATGACAGGGATCAGGCTTGATATACGCTATGTTTTTTAAGGTTTTTTTCAGCTTTTACTTGTTTAGTTAAACTCAGATTATTGCGCGATAAATTCGCCCGCCGAGGTGAGTTGTGGCTGAGTTTCTGGTAAGGTGCGGCCGTTGGGTTGATGAGGAGCACGCGAAGCACGATGGAAAAATACGAACAACTGCTGATTTCACTGCGCAGGGTGATCCGCGCTATCGACATTCATTCCCGGCAACTCAATAAACATTCAGGCCTGACGGGGCCGCAGTTGATGGTAATGCAGAAAATTGCCCAGCTCGGCGCTCCCTTAGCCAAGCAGGTGGCCGAAGAAATCACCCTCAGCCCTGCCACTGTGACGACAATTATTGATAGGCTCGAAGGGCGGGGATTAGTGATCCGCAAACGCAGCGAGTCCGATAAGCGTAAGGTGCATTTGCATTTAAGTGAGGCGGGGCGGGCATTATTGCAAGAGTCGCCTAAACCACTTCAAGAGCACTTTATAAAGCAATATCAAAACCTTGAAGAGTGGGAGCAGAGTCAGTTGCTCTCATCGGTGGAGCGTATTGCCGCCATGATGGACGCCGATAAAATTGATGCCGCGCCTATGCTGTTGGTGGGTAAAATTCAAGGGGACGAATAATCCCCTTTCGGTGCTAAATAATACAAAAGCACTGTATCTACAGTGCTTTGTTGTTTGTGCTAGGCGGCGGGACAGGTCGTTTCCGTCACGCTATTGATCAAAATTTCATTCACTGGTGTGTCGCTAAAACCGTTGCTGGTTTTGGTCGGCACAATGCTTATCTGATCGACCACATCCATTCCTTCGACGACTTTACCAAACACGGCATAACCATAGCTGCTCGCCGAAGCATCGAGCTGCGGATTATCTAACACATTAATAAAGAACTGTGATGTTGCGGAGTCTGGCACTGTGGTACGCGCCATCGCGATAGTGCCGCGTTTGTTGCTGATGCCGACGGCGGCCTCGTTTTTAATCGGCGCGCTGGTCGGCTTGCTTTGTAATCCCGTGGTGAAACCACCGCCTTGGATCACAAAGTTATTGATGGTTCTGTGGAATAAAGTGCCGTTATAGAATGACTTATCGACATATTGTTTAAAGTTCTTACCCGTGATCGGCATATTGGTGAGGTCGATGGCTAAGGTCAAATCCCCCTTAGTAGTGCTCATTAAATAACAGACATCGGCGCTTAAGTTCGGTGGGGTTGGATCGGGAGTTGGGATCGTTGGTGTTAATTCATCGTCGCCACTGCCGCCGCAGGCGCCAAGGGCTAAGCTCAAACTGCTGGCGAGTAAAAGTCCCGTGATTCTTTTCATATCAATTTCCTTATTTTGCGTCGTTCGCCATTCATCCCCGCCACTTTGAATGATGTAAGTCGCTATGGGGAAATGTTGCGATTAGGTGTTGTTTTTGTTTTGAACGCGCATAGTGACAGAGCGATGAACTGGAGTTCAAGATGAAAAACACAATTGATACAAAGTGTTGCAGCTAGTTGCTGATACGGGATTTGTTGTTTGTGCGGGGGATTCAACCGATGCGATGCTTCTGGAAATACTGCTCCAAGATAAGACGCTGTTTTACTTGCGCCATTTAAGCGCGTTGCACCTTTTTTAATCACTCCCTGCTTCAAACTAGTGCGTTTACGAGATGGCCCTGTGGGCTAAGGCTTGGGCGATAAAGACACGCATTTTATTCAAGATGCTGATTTATAAGTTGTCTTTGTTGTCATTTGGCTGACATAAATCTGTCTTCATGCTGTTATTTTGCGCTGGCATGGTTACTGCCTATCTAAGGCTATGGATGAGCAGTCGCGGGGGCGACAAATATGGGGCTGGAGAAGTTGCTGTATTTGCGGGGCGTAGGAGCAGACTTTACCGACTGCTTCGGCCAGTACATCCGCATTCCCGAGGCTGACAGGCAAGGGATTTTGACCTGTATGTTGCAGGAGAAAAATACTCAGGCCTGCGAGGCAAAGGATGAACCATTAACGAGTTTACCCAGTGGCGACGAGCTTGACGCTCAGGTGTATCAACTCGATGCACATCATTGGACACAAGTGTTGCCGGCGTTTCATTGGTGCTATGTCGACGAACCTTGGGTCTGTCTGTATTTACCTCAATCTTACCGTGGCGATCTGCTGCTCACCTTTACCTGTGAGCAAGGGGAGAGGGTTATCCTCGAAGTGCCGTTTTCGGCGCTAAAACCGATTGGGGATTATCGGATTCAGGCGCAGGAGTTGGCACAGTTTGGCAATAGTCTCTTTGCCAATGAGTGTCAGTTCCTGCAATACCGCCTCGACCTCTTAGGTCATGAGTTTCATTGCCGTGATGCGGGCGATGCCGCTGAGCAAGATAGCAAGGCTGAGCCGCGCCGTTCATGGGAAAATGTCAGCGCCGCGCCAAACACATCTAGCAATAAAGACAACTTAAGTGATTTATCTTGCTTGGGGCTGGGGTACCACACTCTGAGCGTCAGTTTGCTTGGGCTGGCAGATGATCATCAAGCTGTAGCATCGGCAAGCACCTCAGCAGCAAGCAACTCATCAGTAAGCATTTCTGCAGCAAGTAAGGCGACTGAGTTCCATGGCACTTTTATGGTGGCACCGAGAACCGCCTATCAAGGGGTGATGAGCGCTGTGGCTCAAGGAAAGCGCCATAAACCGTGGGGCGTGAGTCTTCAGCTCTATAGTCTGCGCAGCGAAAGCCAATGGGGCATGGGCGACTTTGGCGATTTAGAGCAACTTATCGGTTTAGTGGCCGAATATGGCGCCGATTTCATTCAACTTAATCCATTACATGCCTTAGATATTGCCGCGCCGGAACATCCGAGTCCCTATAGTCCCTGCGATCGTCGAAGGCTGAATCCGCTATATATTCATCTACTTAGCGTGCCTGAATTTGAGCCACTAAAAACGGAGTTTGCGGCGAAGGAATGGCAAGAAACCATTGCCCTACTCAACGCGGAGAACTGGCTCGATTACCCCAAGGTCAGCGAGCTTAAGTACCGCGCCTTTGCACGTTTATACACTGTCTTTTGCGAACACCATTTACAGCCCAACACACCCAGGGCGCAGCGATTTGAGGATTTTGTGGCAGAGCAGGGCGCGCCGCTCAGGGAATTTGCCCAAGCCGAATCGCTACGCAGTCCAAGGGCCATAGCGCAGGACGAAGGCTTTTATTTATATCTACAGTTTGTGGCCGAAGATCAACTGCAATTGTGCCAGCTCAAAGCCAAAGAAGCGGGAATGGGCATTGGGCTTATTCGTGATTTGGCCGTAGGCGCTGCGTTGCAAGGCGTTGAGGTTCAAGCCAATTCGCAGCAGTTCTGCTTAAACGCCAGCATAGGCGCGCCGCCGGATCCCTTTGCGCCGCAGGGGCAAAACTGGGGACTTACGCCCCTCGATCCCGTCAAGCTAAAACAGCATCAATATCGCCATTTTATTGAGCTGACTCGCGCCAACATGACCCACTGCGGTGCGCTGCGAATCGACCATGTGATGGGGCTGCTGCGACTCTGGTGGTGGCCTCTAGATAAGCGCCTCGGCCATGGCGCCTATGTGTATTACCCCGTCGAAACCCTGTTGGCGATTCTCTGCCTTGAGAGTCAACGCGCCCGCTGTGTGGTGATTGGTGAAGATTTGGGCCTAGTGCCGCCCGATATTATTCATCGCCTGTATCAGGCGGGGGTTTACTCCAACGAGTTGTTCTACTTCTGCAAAGACCATCAAGGCTTTAAGCCGCCGAGCCACTATAAGTTCCAGAGTTTGATGATGCTGGCAAACCACGATGTGCCAACGTTAGTCGCCTGGTGGACGGGCAGCGATTTGCACCTGAGGCGACAACTCGAACTGCTCAATACCGACGAGCAATTAGGTGAGGCTTTAGCCGGACGTGAGCAGGAAAAACACCAGCTCGCGCAGTGCTTAATCTCTCAGGGCTTATTGCCGGAGACAGATATTCAACAGATTGATATTGAAGATTTATTAACGGCGTGGATGCCATTTGGCGCCTCGGGCAACAGCGCACTTTACAGCGTGCAGTGGTGCGATCTGCTCGGGGACCGCCATGCGGTGAATATTCCCGGCACTTGGCTCGAGTACCCGAATTGGCAGCGGCGATTGCCCATCAGCCTAAGCGAAGCTGCAGCTAGGCCTGCGCTGGCTGAGCGTTTGCAACGCATTGCTGCGGCAAGGCATTTGCCAGAAACGGCTGCGCATACAGATACCCTTTGACTAAAAATGGAAGCCAAATGATGACTCAAGCCCAGACTTACTTCTATGACGGTAGCGATGTCGCACTGTTAAATGGTCAATATACGGATGTGTTTTCCCTGCTCGGTATGCACAGCATCAACGAGGGTAAGGCCTTGGTAGTGCGCTGTTTTTTACGCAATGCCCAAAAGGTTGATGTGATAAGCCTTAAGGATGGCCGTAAGGTAGCGAGCCTTGAGCGCGTCAATGAGGCGGGGCTGTTTGCGGGCACGCTTGGCAGACGGGTTAAGCCTTTTTTGTATGCGCTACGGGTGACTTATCCCCTTTGTGAGCAGGATATTATCGATCCCTATCAGTTTGGTTCTCTCCTCGATAGTCAGGACTTATACCTCTTCGGTGAGGGAAGCTCTGAACAGGCCTATCGCTTTTTAGGTGCGAACTGGCGCCAAGTCGATAACGTCGAAGGCGTGCATTTTTGCGTATGGGCGCCCAATGCTAAGCGGGTTTCTGTGGTGGGGGATTTTAACCACTGGGACGATACTCGCCATGTGATGCGTCAACATCTGGCCAACGGCTTATGGGAGATTTTTCTGCCTGATGTTGCCGAAGGCGCGCACTATAAGTTTGATTTGGTTTATCAAAATGGCGAGCGCCACGCGAAATCAGACCCCATGGCGACCCAAATGGAATGTGCACCGCACAATGCCTCCATAGTGCCGAAAAAACACCAACATCCTTGGGCGGATACACAATGGATGCACAAACGTGCGACCACGGCTTGGCATCGCGCCGCTATGTCTATCTACGAAGTGCAGTTAGGTTCTTGGCGCCGAAAAGGCGAGTTTGGTGAGCAATATTTTGATTATCAAGACTTAATCGAGCAGTTGATCCCCTATGTGAAAGAGCAAGGCTTTACCCATATCGAGTTGATGCCGATCAGTGAGTATCCCTTCGATGGCTCTTGGGGGTATCAACCCGTTGGTCTGTATGCGCCGACCCATCGTTTTGGTGATGCCAATGGCTTAAAGGCCTTTATCGATGCCTGCCATCAGGCCGACATTGGCGTGTTACTCGATTGGGTCGCGGCGCATTTCCCTAAGGATCCCCATGGGTTAGTGCGTTTTGATGGCACTTGCCTCTATGAACATGAGGATCCGCGCAAAGGCGCACACCCCGATTGGGATACGCTGATCTATAACTACGACCGCGGTGAGGTGCGCAGTTTTCTGCTCAGCAATGCCTGTTATTGGCTGCGGGAATTTCACCTCGATGGCCTAAGGCTCGATGCGGTGTCATCCATGTTGTACCTCGACTACAGCCGCGAACCTGGGCAATGGCTGCCCAATGCCTATGGCGGAAGGGAGAATTTAGAGGCGATTCATTTTCTGCAAATGTTGAATCAACGCTTGTATCAAGCCTTTCCCGGCATTTGCATGATAGCCGAAGAGTCAACCGCCTTTGCGGGGGTGACTAAGCCGACGGATAGCGGCGGGCTGGGGTTTGGTTTTAAGTGGAATATGGGCTGGATGAACGACAGCCTAAGTTACTTGGGCCGCGATCCCATCTATCGCCAATATCACCATAACCAGCTGACCTTTAGCCTGATTTATGCCTATTCGGAGCAATTTATGCTGTCGATAAGCCACGATGAAGTAGTGCACGGCAAGGGCTCTTTGCTGCATAAAATCCCCGGCGATGATTGGCAAAAATTCACTACCCTCAGGGCCTATTACGGCTTTATGTGGGGGCATCCGGGCAAAAAACTACTGTTTATGGGCAGCGAGTTCGCCCAGCGTGACGAATGGAACCATAACCATAGCCTCGATTGGCATTTGCTTGCTTTTGAGCCCCACCAAGGCGTGCAGCGCTGGCTTCGGGATCTGAATCAGCTTTATCGCCAATTCCCCGCCTTATCTGTGCTCGACTATGACTCGCAGGGTTTTCGCTGGCTCGATTGTGACAATGGCCGCGACAGTATTTTTAGCTTTGTTCGCTATGGCGAGGGCAGTGATGTGCCCTTAGTGTTTGTGGTGAATATGACACCAACCCTGCACCAAGGATTTCGTATTGGCTTGCCCCAAGGCGGGGATTTCTGTGAGTACCTCAATAGCGACAGTCATCTCTATGGTGGTAGCAATCAGGGGAATGCGGGCAAGGTAATTGCCGAAGATTTACCTTGGCAGGGCATGGCAACGAGCGCGTTGATCACTGTGCCGCCCCTGGGTTGCTTAATCCTCGGGCCTGCGACGGATGCGCCCGACAGAGATGTTAGCCTATGACGAATCCTGTGCCTGTAAATGCTGATGGCTCAACCGCCTTTAACCTAAGTGCGGGGCAGCCCTTTCCCTTGGGGGCGACGGTCGATGATGGCGGGGTGAATTTCGCCCTGTTTTCGGCCCATGCCACTGGGGTGGAGTTATGTCTGTTCGATGCCCAAGGCGAGGTGGAAATTCAGCGCATCGCCTTGACGGAGCAGACCCAGCAAATCTGGCATTTGTATGTGCATGGACTGAGTGCTGGTCAGCTTTATGGCTACCGTGTTTATGGTCCCTACGAACCGCAATTAGGCCACAGATTTAATCCGCATAAGTTGTTGTTAGACCCTTACGCGCGCCAGCTCGTGGGGCGTTATCACCACCATATCGCCAACTTTGGCTATGAGATTGATAGTCCTAATGAAGACTTATCTTTCAGTGCCTTAGATAATGCGGATTTTGTGCCAAAATGCAAAGTGGTTGATACTCGCCCTCTTTTGGATGCGGCTAAGGCGCATACTATTCGGCCACTCTCAAGTAAGCGTGAGCCATTGCCACTTGAGCAGTGCATTATCTATGAGATGCACTTAAAGGGATTTACCGCGCTGCATCCTGAGATAGATGCGCCGCTGCGTGGCACCTTTGCTGGGCTGGCATCGAATGCCGCGATAGATTACTTAGTCAAACTCGGAGTAAATTGCGTCGAGTTACTGCCGGTTCAGGCATTTTTCTCCGAGCCCTTTCTGCTTGAAAAACAGCTCTCTAACTATTGGGGTTATAACAGCATAGGCTTTTTTGCGCCTGAGCCGAGTTATCTCTCGAGTGAGGATATTGGCGAGTTTCGCACTATGGTGGATGCGCTACACGGCGCGGGTATCGAAGTCATTCTCGATGTGGTCTATAACCACAGCGCCGAGGGCAGTCGCCTCGGGCCGACCTTTAGCTTTCGCGGTATCGACAATCTGAGTTATTACCGCCTGCATCCAAATGATAAACGCTTTTATATCAACGATACCGGCTGCGGTAATACCTTAAACCTCAACCATCCGCGCATGTTGCAGTTGGTGTTAGATTCGCTGCGTTACTGGGTCGAAGTGATGGGCGTCGATGGTTTTCGTTTCGATTTAGCCGCCTGCCTTGGCCGCGAAGCCTATGGATTTGACCCAGGTAGCGGTTTTTTTGATGCGCTGCTGCAAGACCCAGTACTTTGCCGGGTGAAACTGATTGCCGAGCCTTGGGATATTGGCCCGGGTGGGTACCAACTGGGTAATTTCCCTGTAGCCTTTAGTGAGTGGAATGACAGATACCGCGACACTATGCGGCGTTTTTGGCGCGGCGATCATGGCATGTTGCCCGAGTTTGCGCGGCGTTTTCATGGCTCGGGGGATTTTTTTGAGCACAGTGGTAGGCCTCCCGCCGCCAGTATCAACTTTTTAACCAGTCACGATGGTTTTACCCTCAAAGATTTAGTGAGTTATTGCGAGCGGCATAATTGGGCCAACGGTGAAGAAAATCGCGACGGTCACCATGAGAACTTCAGCCATCACTACGGAGTAGAAGGCGACACTGACGACGCGATAATTCTTGCGCTGCGCGCCCGCCAGCAACGCAATCTATTGACCACATTATTCCTTTCCCAAGGGGTGCCCATGTTGCTCAGTGGTGATGAGATGGGCCGCACCCAAGGCGGGAATAACAACGCCTATTGCCAAGATAACCCCTTGAATTGGTTTGATTGGTCAGCGGATGGCATGGATAGCTCATTACTGAGTTTCACCTCACAGCTGATTTCCTTGCGTAAACGCTTCCCGCTGCTGTGTGCCAAACGTTTTATCCATGAGCAGCTAGTGGCCAATGCCTTCAATTGGTCGCCTGAGGCATCTTCACCCCAAGCATCAACCCCTGTCTCAACCCCATCGGGGGCAAGGCTGGATTGGTTTAGTCGTCAAGGTGAACCTATGAGCAAAAGCCTGTGGAGCGAGTCCATGGGGCGCAGTCTTAGTGTGGTGTTATCGGGCAATTTAACTGCCACTCAGCCGCAGACTCAGGGTGACAGCCTTCAAGCGCTGCTGTTGATGGTTAATGCCGATGAGCACCCCTTGGCCTTTACCCTGCCGGTTTTTGACGGTTTAGGGCCGTGGCAATGCCTGCTGCATACCCAAACTGACCCACAATTTTTAACTCACACTGAGCCGCTGGATGCTCAGTCCTCACCGACGCGGTACTTGTTACAGGATCGCAGTCTTATGCTGTTTCATGCTGATTTTATAAGGAATTAACTATGAGTCATAACAGTGAGCTGAGCCCAAATACCAGCGGCGTTACTCCCAAAAAACGTTCAACGAAGACGGGTGAAAGTAAGAGCAAAACCGCTCACGAACCCTGCGAGCCCTGTGATGCCTTGCCTGCTTCTTTTACTCGCCATGTTCGCTATGGATTAAGCCGCGGTGAAGGGGCGCGTGGTGAATTATTTCAAGCGCTGGCTCTGAGCGTAAAAGAGCAAATGCTGGATGATTGGCGTGAGACGCGCATCAAAGATAGCCGCTATGACAACAAACAAGTGGCCTATTTATCACTCGAATTTTTAATGGGCAGAACACTAGGCAATGCCTTGTTAAACTTAGAGTTAGAGCAAGATAGCCGCGAGGCATTAAGCCATTATTCTGTTTCCCTCGAGGAGATAGAAGAGGCCGAACATGACGCTGGCTTAGGCAATGGTGGCCTTGGGCGGCTTGCAGCTTGTTTTCTCGATAGTTGCGCCAGCATGGATTTATCCGTCACGGGTTATGGCATTCGTTATGAATACGGCATGTTCGCCCAAAAGATAGTTGATGGTTATCAGGTTGAGCGCCCTGATCGCTGGTTACGTGAGGGAAATCCATGGGAGGTACGTGTACCGCACCATAATGTGACGGTAAAGTTCTTTGGTCACACCGAATCCTATGTCGATAAACAAGGGCGCAGGCACATGATTTGGGTTGATACCCAAGATGTGCTCGCCGTGGCCTACGATATGCCCGTGCCCGGTTATCGCAATGGCCGAGTTAATAGCTTAAGACTTTGGAAGGCTGAAGCCACCGATGATTTTGACTTAGCAGAATTTAACCAAGGGGATTACACCGAGGCGGTGGCGCGCAAAAATCTCGCCGAGCAGATCACTATGGTGTTGTACCCCAACGATGCCAGCGAAAACGGTAAAGAGCTGCGGCTGCGTCAGCAATATTTTTTGTCTTCCGCTAGCTTACAGGCAATTTTAAAACGTTGGGTGCATCACCATGGCAATGATTTCACTCATTTTGCTGAAAAAAATGTGATGCAATTGAATGACACTCATCCAAGTATTGCGGTTCCCGAGTTAATGCGGCTGCTGGTGGATGAATATGGTCTTGAATGGGATGCTGCTTGGGCGATCACCAGTCAAACCATTGCTTATACCAACCATACGCTGTTACCCGAAGCATTAGAGCGCTGGCCTGTGCGTATGATGGCACTAATGTTGCCGCGGATTTTAGAAATCATCTATGAAATCAATGCCAGATACCTAGATTTAGTTGCCCATCACTGGCCAGGGGATAGTGCTAAGCTGGCCAGCATGTCGATTATTCAAGATGGTCCCGATCCACACGTTAGGATGGCCTATTTAGCCATAGTGGCCAGCTTTTCGGTGAACGGTGTCGCTGGATTACATACCCAATTGTTAAAGTCGGGCCTGTTTAAGGATTTTTATAGCCTGTGGCCGGAGAAATTTAACAATCGTACTAACGGAGTGACGCCAAGACGCTGGTTAGCCCACTGCAATCCTTCACTTGCCAAACTGTTAACCAACCATTTAGGCAACGGTTGGGTGACGGACTTAAGCCAACTGACGGCGCTCAATGCCTTAACCCAGGACGCTAGCTTTATCCAAAAGTGGCGTGAAGTGAAGCAAGCCAACAAGGTGCAACTCGCCAAGATGATCGCCAAGGAATGTGGCGTCGAGTTTGACCCTTCTATGTTGTTTGATGTGCAGGTTAAGCGGATCCACGAGTACAAGCGCCAGCTACTCAATATTCTGCATGTGATTCACCTTTACCATCAAATCCAGCAAGGGCATACAGAGCATCTGGTGCCACGCTGCGTACTGATCGGTGGTAAGGCAGCACCCGGTTACTTTATGGCCAAGCTCATTATCAAACTCGCGAGCAATGTTGCCCATATGGTCAACTGTGATCCTGTGGTAGCGCCTTATCTGCGTTTTGCGTTTCTGCCCAATTACAACGTCAGTGCCATGGAAAAAATTTGCCCCGGAACCGATGTCTCCGAACAAATCTCCACCGCGGGCAAGGAGGCCTCAGGCACGGGCAATATGAAGTTCATGATGAACGGCGCACTCACCATAGGCACCTTAGATGGCGCCAATATCGAGATGCTGGAAGAGGTGGGCGAGGATAACTTTTTCCTCTTTGGCCTCAATGCTGAGCAAGTGGCCCAAATGCGTTGTGATTACCAACCGCAGCGCATTATCGCCGAGTCACATGACTTATCTGAAGTCATGGCCTTACTGAAGAGCGGTCATTTTAACCTGCTCGAACCAGGGATTTTCGACCCCATTATTGCTTCGATTGAAAGCCCGGAGGATCAATGGATGACGGCGGCGGATTTCGATAGTTATCGCCTTGCTCAAGAGGCAGTGGCTAAGGCCTATAAAGATCCGAAAAAGTGGACGCAAATGAGTATTCGCAATACGGCGGCCAGTGGCCGCTTCTCCAGTGATGTGACGATTGCAGGCTACCGGGATGAAATTTGGAAACTGTAAGGGAGTCGTTAATGAGCGAAGGAATACGCTGTTGTATGCAATCCTGCGGCCTTAGGGCGGCAGGGAAGAGTGGTTGTGAAGCAATCGGCACTGATGTGCTATTTGGGGAGTAGAGCCTATGTCTAATGTACGTTATATCAGTAATTTAACTCGTGAAACCTATGCATTGATTCTGGCTGGTGGCCGAGGCTCGCGTTTACATGAACTCACCGACTGGCGCGCTAAACCCGCGTTGTATTTCGGTGGTAAGTTTAGGATCATCGATTTTCCACTGTCGAATTGCATCAACTCGGGGATCCGCCGCGTTGGGGTAGTGACCCAATATAAGTCGCATTCGTTAATTCGCCACGTGATGCGTGGTTGGGGCCACTTTAAAAAGGAATTAGGTGAGTCGGTGGAAATTTTACCTGCCTCACAACGTTACTCGGAGAATTGGTATCAGGGCACGGCCGATGCGGTATTTCAAAATATCGACATCATCCGCCATGAACTGCCCAAGTATGTGATGGTGCTCTCGGGTGACCATGTGTATCGCATGGATTACGCTGGCTTACTGGCGGCCCATGCCGAATCCGGCGCCGATATGACAGTCTCCTGCCTCGAGGTGCCCGTGGCCGAAGCGGCTGGCGCGTTTGGGGTGATGGAAGTCGATGACGAGATGCGCATTTTAGGATTTGAAGAAAAACCTAAGCATCCTAAACACTCCCCAGGCAATCCCGAGAAGTGCCTTGCCTCGATGGGCAACTATGTGTTTAACACAGAGTTTTTGTTCGATCAGTTGAAGAAAGACGCGCAAAATGCCAATTCCGATCGGGATTTTGGTAAAGATATTATTCCCTCGATCATCGAAAAACATAAAGTGTTTGCCTACCCCTTTAAGAGTGCTTTCCCCAACGAGCAAGCCTACTGGCGCGATGTGGGCACCTTGGATTCCTTCTGGCAGGCCAATATGGAATTGTTATCGCCCACGCCCGCCTTAAACCTCTACGATGCCAAATGGCCGATTTGGACCTATCAGGAGCAATTACCTCCCGCCAAGTTTGTGTTCGACGATGACGATAGACGCGGCATGGCGGTGGATTCGATTATATCCGGCGGCTGTATTATCTCGGGGGCAACCGTGCGCCGCAGCGTATTGTTTAACGAGGTGCGGGTTTGTTCCTACTCAGTGGTTGAGGACTCGGTTGTGCTACCCGATGTGGTGGTGCTGCGCCACTGTAAGATTAAAAACGCCATCATCGACAGGGGCTGCATCATCCCCGAAGGTACAGTGATTGGTTACAACCACGACCATGACAGGGCAAAGGGCTTTAGGGTGTCCGAGAAGGGCATCACCTTAGTCACCCGCGATATGTTAGGGCTGCCCGTGGGCTATGAGTAAGGCCAAGTTAATAATTTGCATGAATATTAACCCTGTTGGAGTATGAAGTTAGGTGAAACGCATATTAATGGTCGCGGCAGAAAATGGGGCGCTGAAAGGGGCGAAAGTGGGCGGGATGGCGGATGTGATCCGTGACTTGCCCCAAGCCCTCGCGGGTGTTGAGATCCAAGCTGATGTAATTATGCCAAGCTACGGATTTTTAACGGGCCTTGGGGCCAAACTTATCCATGAGTTTGAGGTGAGTTTTGCCGGGCGACAGGAGCCGATTAAGTTGTATTGGCTAGCGCACCCCAAGGTGCAGGGCGCCAATATTTACTTGCTCGAGCATGGGCTGTGGCAATCCTGCCCCGGGCAGATTTATAGCCAAGGCACGAGTGACCGCCCCTTCGCCGATGATGCGACTAAGTTTGCGCTTTTGTGTGCAAGCGTAGCCAAAGCCTTAGTGGCGGGGCTTGTGCCTATGCCTCAGCTTTTACATCTGCACGACTGGCACACGGGATGTTTAGCCATGCTACGGGCGCTGGCGCCCGAGTATCAAGCATTGCAAAGCATAGAATGTGTGTTTTCGATTCATAATCTTGCGCTGCAGGGGATAAGGCCGCTGAGCCATGATACCTCAAGCTTTGCGGCTTGGTTTCCTCACTTATTCGCCCAGTTGGATGAGGGCCAACGCGCCCTGATTATCGACCCCCGTTATCCCCATTGCATCAATCCGATGCGGATGGGAATTACGCTGGCGGGTAAGGTGCATCTCGTCTCACCCTCCTACGCCAAGGAGGTGTTGCTTCCCTCTCGCCCCGAGTTGGGGTTCTTCGGTGGTGAAGGTTTAGAGGCGGATTTACAACGCAAAGCCGAGCAGGGGCGAGTGCTTGGCATTTTAAACGGTTGCGAATACCCAGAGGCTTTAGCGCAAACCTCCCTCGAACGTATGGGGTTAACTGAGTTTAGGGCCTTACTGAGTTGCATCGAGTCGGCCCTAGTGCAGTGGCAGGGCGGGCGAAGTCAGGTCAGTGGCGTCGATATGATTGCCTTTACGCGGCTGCAAGTCCTGTGGCGCCAAGCCTCTGCGGGGGAGTTTCCGGATTTTCTGTTGACCTCGGTTGGCCGGCTTACCGATCAAAAAGTGCTGATCCTGCGCCATATTTTACCTTCTGGCTTATCGGTATTAGAGACATTACTGCAACAGTTGCAGCAAACGCAGCCTAAGGCACTGTTTGTACTATTAGGCAGCGGTGACCCTGAGATAGGGCAATTTTTTCAAACCCTTGCCGCTAAGTATGCCCATTTTGTATTTCTGCAGGGATACCATGAGGAGCTCTCCCAGTGTCTTTATCAAGTGGGTGATTTGTTCTTGATGCCAAGCTCCTTCGAACCCTGTGGTATTAGCCAAATGCTTGCCATGCGTAGTGGTCAACCTTGCCTTGTGCATGGGGTTGGCGGATTGCGGGATACGGTCGAGGATAATGTCGATGGCTTTGTGTTTTATGGCGACGATATTACCCTCCAAGGTGAAGCGTTGCTGATTAAGTTAAATGATGCAATGTTGTATTTTGAGCAAGGTGATTGGGCATCACTGCAGCGTAAGGCCAAAGCCCGGCGTTTTGATTGGCACAGTATCGCGTTTGATTACCTGAAACACCTGTATGGCCGCTAAACCACCTTTAACACCTTAGTCCTTTCTTGCTTCCTGCAGAATAATTGTTTATCTAGAATTTTTAAAATAAAGCAAAATCATGGCATTAGATAATAATGGCCATTTTTTTGATTTTTTTAAACCTTCAACTATACTTCTGTGTCAATAAGGTGACTCTGTCAAAATAATGGCGAATTCAATGGAGTGAGCGATGCAATTTTTCGGAATTAGGGATTATTCACCTTTGGCATTGCTGCATAATGCGTTATTGATCTTCATCACTTTATCCTCCTTCTCCCCCTCTTTGTCATGCGCTGGCGATTTGAGTCCTTTTGACGAGTTAGCACTTGGTGAAAATTATGTATCTGCAATTCAGACGGCCGATTTTGCAAATTTATCAGTTAAGCAACATGGATTGAGTAACCAGGTCGTAGCAATTCAAGTGGGCAATCGCATATCTGTTCTTCTTGAACAAGAGGGGGATTCAAATCGAGCATATTTAAATCAAGCTGGCGTGGACATTGATGTGACTCTTTTACAGCAAGGATTTAATAATCAGATTATTGCCAACCAAAGTGGATTTTCCCTTTCACTTTATATTGACCAAATAGGGATAGATAACCTCGCATTGATTAATCAAACAGGTTACGAAAATTCAATTTGGATCCAGCAGTATGGGTCCGGAAACGCGGTAAATGTGACCCAATGGGGACATTCACAAGCAGTCGTGATTACTCAGGGTCAGCACTGAAACTAAGGAAAGGAAGACACAGTAATGAAAAAGTCCAATATTGCTTTATTAGTCGCCGCAGCGTTTTTTACTTCGTCGGGAGTTTATGCTGCAAGTGAGAATAACCAAGCCACAGTTAGTCAACAAGGTAGTACTAACTCTGCAACAGTCAATCAAGTCGATGAAAGTAATAATAATCAGTCGACGATTAACCAGTATGGCTCTGAAAACACCGCCACGACCACGCAGGCCCGTACCGATAACACAACTGCTAATGTAGTTCAAAATGGTCGCCAAAATACTGCCACAGTGCTTCAGCAAGACTCGACAGCCACAGCCGGAGCAAACATCAACTCTGAAGGAGATTTAAATACCGCGACCATTACCCAGCAAATTTTTAATGGCGATGGCGCAGTTGCCGATATCGACCAAAATGGTGATAGTAATACCGCAACCATCACCCAAGACAATGGTGACGGGGCAAGTTCCAGTATTATCCAAAATGGTAATGGTGATACTGCGAATATTGACAATTATTGGTCAGATTATGCCAATGCTACCGTGACCCAAAATCTTGGTGCAGGCAATGATGCGCTTATTAAGCAAAATGCCTCCGATGCGGCTAGTGCAACACTGACGCAAACTGGCGCAAATAACACGGGTACCATTAGCCAATATACTCAAAATTTTGGTGGCGAAGCTTCAGACACCACTGAAGCCACATTGGTGCAAGAAGGTCATTCTAACATCGGTTACATTAGTCAAACTGCAGTAAGCAACAGTGCCACAGTAATGCAAACCCAAGATGCTAATGATGCCTATGTCGAGCAAAGCGGTGTGGGTAATACGGCATTGGTTACCCAAGATGGGTTAGGTAATGACGCTGATGTGGATCAGGCTGGCACGTCTGGTATGGCAACGGTTAGCCAAATGGGTGATAACGATACTGCCACCATTAATCAATTGAGTGGCGATGCTAATGTGGCGGTGATTTCGCAAATAGGCAATAGTTTTGGGAATGACGTGACTATTACCCAAAGTGGTAATGAAAACTATGCAGGTGCTAAAACGGAATTAGGTGATGGCAATAGCATTACCATCACTCAAGACGGTAACCGCAACCAAGTCACAAATAATCCAAACGCTATAAATTATTATGGAGTAGGGATCGGTGCTGGTACTTACGGTGTAGGTAACGTGGTCAAAATTTCTCAATTAGGTGCAGACAACTTGGCCTATGCCGATTCAGCTGATCATAATTCACTTGTTGATATCAGGCAGGATGGTGAGTTTAACAATGCAGCGGCTGAGTCGTGGGCTGGTACTGAGAATGAGATAAGTATTAGCCAAACCGGAAATGATCACACTGCTGATGTGTATGTTTCTGGTGGAAGTAATAACAGCGTCACTGTTACCCAGAATGATGCTTGGAATACCGCGAACGTGACCAGTTTGGGATCGAATAATACCGTCATTGTTAACCAAGGAACAGGTTCGATTTAACATTTATTATTGTTCAAGGGTGTTTAGGCACCCTTTTTTAATAATATGTTTTTCAAACTAATGTGGAACAAGGTGCATCTAGATGAGACGGATACATAATATTATTTCCACGCATTTAATGCTTTCAGCGATTTTTTCTACGTTTGCTATGGCTTCCGAGGCGCCATTTGACAAAGCTGTGTCGGAAGAAACATTTTCATTACAGCCGTTGACTGAGGGGAAAAACATTAATGAAAACAGCAACGATGAAAAACTAGCAGAAGGATTGATACTTAATCGCACAGTCACTCGATTAGGATATAATTTTTATCGTCAATTTGTGAGTACATATCGTGATATCGGCGGTGAGACTGAACATTCAGGATTAACAGTTGTCGAGCAGCCAACAGCAAGGAGTGGTAGTCGAATTACGATATTACACAATAGAAAACCTATATTCACTACCTTTGCATCTCCTGTTAGTCGTTATATATATTTACAGGCAGAATCAGCGGCTAAGCGAATAGATATTCAGCTTAAACAGATAAAAGAGGAAGCTAAATTTGTTGCTTTTGAAAACCCAGATCTAGCACCTGATGAATTTTAAACGGGATTTTTATGAAAAAGATATCGATTATTTTAATTTTATATTTTTTTTCAATAGCATGCAGCGCCACCGAATTAGTTTATAACCCAGTTAACCCTGCTTTTGGTGGAAATCCATTAAATGGCTCCTATTTATTATCAAATGCAGCTGCTCAAAATAGTTATAAAAGTGGCAGTGGATATACTCCTCCCTCAGCATTAGAAAGGCTTGCAAGTTCGCTTGAATCTCGTCTTATGAGTCAATTATTTAATGATGCGGCAAATGGAGGAGATGGCTACTTAAAAACGAATGATTTTGAAATTCAAGTTGTAAATGAAGATGGAACACTATTGGTGCACATTACAGATCTCGCCACTGGAGAAACAACGGTTATTGAAGTTGGTGGTTTGGTTGACGTGGCCGTGGGGGGGTAATAATGAAAACATGCTTATTAATGTTTGTGTTTTTGATATTATCCGGTTGTTCTTCAGTATCTGAATTTGATGATATTGAAGCATCGTCCAGTTTAATGCCAAAGGGAGAAACATATCGCGATCTTGTAAGCTTGCCTGCTCCTCAGGGCAGCATAGTAGCAGCTGTTTACGATTTTCGCGATCAAACTGGTCAATATAAGCCAATTCCAGCGAGCAATTTTTCAACCGCTGTTCCACAAAGTGGTACCGCGTTTTTAGCTCAAGCACTAAATGACTCGCAATGGTTTATTCCTGTTGAACGGGAAGGATTACAAAATTTACTAACTGAACGTAAAATTTTACGTGCGGGTTTGAATGGTGATGCGACTAAATTACCTCAATTGAGTGGTGCGCAGATTTTAATGGAAGGTGGTATTGTTGCCTATGATACTAATGTGAAAACAGGTGGTGCTGGTGCTCGATATTTAGGTATTGGAGCTTCCGGACAATATAGAGTAGATAGTATTACAATTAATTTGCGCGCAATTGATATTCGTACAGGTAGATTGCTCAGTAGTGTAACAACAACTAAATCTGTATTATCAATGGAATTAACTGCAGGTGTCTTTAAATTTATTGATGCTCAAAAATTATTAGAGGCAGAGGCTGGGATTACCTCTAATGAACCAGTTAGTTTGTGCGTTGTTGCGGCAATAGAGAGCGCGGTTGTTCATTTAATTGCAGATGGTCTATGGAAGGGAACCTGGAATTTAGCTGATGCTCGAACTGGAATAAACAATAAAATCTTGCAAAAGTACTGGTTAGAGGCTCACTCTGATTCAGAAGTGAGTGCCAAAATCAATCAAATTTTAGTAGTGGCGAAGTAAATTGTTTAACGAGCTTTGGCCATTAATTGTCAAATGACTCTTGGGCATCTAATGGCAATGCGCATGTTTAATTCGATAATTTAATGGCTAGTGCGTGGGTCTGATTTATGCGTTTTGTGAGCTATTACTGTAATTAGATCATGATTTGTAAGCAATTCTGCTACACTTGTGAGGGAGAGTTTTCGTAAGATAATCCGTTCCCTCATTTTGGAGTTGCTTCCACATCCATGGATAAAAGCATTTTCTTACCCTTAGTACAAAATGCGGCGTTACTGCTCGCCTTGGTATTTTTGTACGATGCGATTCCTAAAAAGCATCAGCGGCAGTATTTTCTTCTGTGGCGGCTGGGGATCGGATTACTCATAGGTGGCATAGGCGTCACGATTATGAGTACCCCATGGATGTACGAACCCGGCATTATCTTCGACACTCGCTCTGTGCTCTTATGTGTTACCGGCCTCTTTTTTGGTGGTTTGCCTACTGCGGTGGCGGTGATTATCACCGGAATTTATCGTTACAGTATTGGCGGCGCCGCCATGTGGGTGGGGTTAGGCGTGATTATGTCTTCGGGCTTGATTGGCGTGCTTTGGCGTCAACAGCGTAAATCTTACCTTGCCAATATCTCGGGCAGAGAAATCTTCAGTTTTGCCTTTGTTGTCCACATCGTTATGTTGTTGTGGTTCTTTTTGCTGCCGGACAAGGTTGCCATTCCCGTGCTGCAAAAAATCATGCTGCCCGTGCTAACCATTTATCCCCTTGCGACTTGGCTACTGAGCCGTTTGCTGTCCCGCCGTTTTGAGCTGGAACGTGACGAGCAGATCCGTTTGCAGGATGATTTTTTATTCCGCAGCCAATTTAACGTCGGCAATATAGGGATCGCTATTACCGGCGTTGACCAAAAGTGGATCAAGGTGAATCCAAGGCTGTGCCAGATGCTGAAATACTCAGAGGATGAGATGCTGCATATGACCTGGAAACAGCTCACCCATCCCGATGATGTCGAGGCTGATATCGTCAAGTTTGAACTCATGCTCGCGGGCAAGATTGATAACTATGAGATGGATAAGCGCTTTATCGCCAAAGATAATTCGATTGTGTATACCCATATGACGGTCGCCTGTAAGCGCGCGAACCATCAGGTGTTATTGGTGATTGCGGGCTACTTAGATGTCACCGCACAGACTCTAGCCGATAGGGAAGTGCTCGCCAGTCGTGAGCAACTTGAATTGGTGTTAAGCAGTAGCGATTTGGGCGTTTGGGACTGGGATATCCGTAATGACCATATCGAGCGTAACGCCCGCAGCGCCGATATCCTAGGTTGCGATATCGACATGCTCAATGCCAATAGCCGCCAATGGATGGACTCGATTGTCGCCGAAGATAGGCCCAAGGTGCTGCACTCCATCGAGGCCCATATTCGCGGAGAAACGCCGCAGCATAAGATGGAATATCGCTTAAAAACCCTCAACCGCGATATTCGCTGGATTTTAGATACGGGCAAAGTGGTGAGCCGTGATGCCAATAATAATGCCTTAAGGATGTGTGGTACCTATACGGATATCACCGAGGCCAAGCTTATCGAAGAATCTCTAAAGCTATCTGCACTGGTGTATGACAACAGCTCAGAGGCCATGAGCGTGCTCGATGAAACCGGTATTATCATCACAGTCAACGCCGCCTTTACCGCGATTACGGGTTACAGCGAGTCAGAAATTCGCGGCCAGCATATTCGCATGCTCTACTGCGACCTTAACGGTCACGGCTTTTATACCGAGATGAATAATGAAATTCGCGAAAAAGGCGAGTGGCAGGGGGAAATGCGCCAGCGACGTAAGAACAACGAAGAGTACGTTATTTGGCTCACCATCAACACCATCAAAGATAAAGATGGCCAACCTTATCGCCGTGTGGCGTTGTTTTCCGATATCACAGATAAAAAACAGAGCGAACATTTGATCTGGAAACAGGCCAATTATGACACGCTCACGGGCCTACCGAATCGGCGCATGTTGCTCGAATATTTGGGCGCCGAAATCAAGAGTGCCGATCGTAATCGCAATCACTTTGCCTTGATGTTCCTCGATCTGGATTACTTTAAAGAAGTGAACGACACCCTAGGACATGCCATGGGGGATCTATTGCTGATTGAAACTGCCAGTCGCTTAAAATCCTGTGTGCGGGATACCGATGTGGTGGCTCGCCTCGGTGGGGATGAGTTTACTGTGGTACTCAGCGCCATGGAGGATCACAAGGGCATTGAGCGGGTCGCCGAACATATTTTACGCCGCATTGCCGAGCCCTATGTGCTGGGGGAAGAAACCGCCTATATCAGCGCCAGTATTGGCATCACCCTTTATCCCGACGATGCGACAAGCATTGAAGGCTTGCTCAAACATGCGGATCAGGCCATGTATGCGGCGAAAGATCAGGGCCGCAATCGTTTCAATTATTTCACCCCTTCGATGCAGGAATACGCCAAATATCGGATGCGCTTAATCCAAGATTTGCGCCAAGCCGTGTTGAATAAAGAATTTGAACTGCACTACCAGCCGATAGTGACTATGACCACGGGCGAGGTGCTTAAGGCCGAAGCGCTATTGCGTTGGTTCCATCCGGAACGAGGTTATGTGTCCCCTGCGGAATTTATTCCGGTCGCCGAAGATACCGGACTGATTGTCGAGATTGGCAACTGGGTCTTTGAGCAGGCGGCGCGTCAAAGCGCTCAGTGGCGTAAGACTCTGGGGGTTGAAATTCAAATCAGCGTCAACAAATCACCGATCCAGTTTCGCGATGAAGGCACGCTGCTGCACAATTGGCTCGAGTTACTGCAGGAATTGGATGTGACAGGCACAGGGGTGTGCGTCGAGATCACTGAAGGGTTACTCCTCGATGCCAGTATGGGCGTGACCGAAAAACTCTTGGCCTATCGGGACGCGGGCGTACAAGTCTCCTTGGACGACTTTGGTACGGGTTATTCCTCCTTGGCGTATTTGAAGAAGTTCGATATCGATTATTTAAAAATCGATCAATCTTTTACCCGCAATATCGACACGGATGAAAGCGACCAGACCCTGTGCGAGGCGATTATCGTTATGGCCCATAAACTCGGAATGAAAGTGATCGCCGAAGGGGTCGAAACCGAGGCGCAGCGCCAAGTGCTGCTCAATGCGGGCTGCGACTATGGCCAAGGCTATTTATTTTCTAAGCCTGTGAGTGCCAGCGAATTTGCGCGTCAGCATTTGGTTAAAGAGGCTTAGGCGAGCATAGCGTGAACGCTGCCTTGAGTTTATGCCTATCTTTTGCCTATAAATGCGCCGCAAATTTTGCTAGACTCCGCGGCCCCGTAAAGGGCATATGGCGTCTGATTCGAATAGCAGTTGATAAAGCCTGCTAACGACGTCGCTCTTTATGGAACCAAGCTGCATTTATCGGTTTTGCATTAACACTTCGCACTCACAAAAAGAGCTTTTATGAAATTTGACACACTCGGCTTATCTTCCCCTATTTTGAATGCGATAGCTGAGTGTGGCTATCAGCAGCTCACGCAAGTGCAGCAGCAGGTTATCCCCCTCGCGCTAGAAGGAAAAGACATTATGGCCTGCGCCCAAACGGGCACGGGCAAAACCGCATCCTTTGCCTTACCTCTGCTTGAGCAGCTGTCAAAGCAGCTAAATGATAAGCCTTTGCTTAGGGCGTTGGTGATGACGCCGACCCGGGAGCTGGCGATTCAAGTTTGCGCTAACATTCAGAAATACAGTCAGTTTTTACCCCTGAAAACATTAGCCGTTTATGGCGGCGCGAACATGAATCCGCAGCGTAAAGGGGTGGAGCAGGGCGTGGATATTCTGGTTGCGACGCCGGGGCGACTCTTCGACATTATTGGCCAGTTCCATTTAGATCTCTCGAGTGTGACCACCTTAGTGATCGACGAAGCGGACCGCATGCTCGATTTAGGCTTTGTGCGCGACATTGAAAAGGTAAAACGCCTTATCGCCACTGAGCATCAAACCATGTTGTTTTCAGCCACCTACAGCGATGCGGTCAAGCAGCTTTCCCATAAGATGCTCAATCAACCCGAGTGGGTCAATGTGGCCGAAAATACCACGGCATCCACGGTTGAGCAGCTGGTCTATCGAGTCGATAAACGCCGCAAGGCCGAATTATTGTCAGAGCTCGTCGGGCGCAACAATTGGCGTCAGGTGCTGGTGTTTGCCAGCACTAAGGAATGCGCCGAACATCTATTGCAGGAACTCACCCTCGATGGGATCAGCGCGGGCGTATTCCACGGCGATAAAACCCAAGGCGCACGTAATCGCGTGCTCGATGATTTCAAAGCGGGCAAACTGCGAGTGCTGGTGGCGACCGATCTGGCGGCGCGCGGCTTAGATATTCAGGCGCTGCCCTTAGTGATTAACCTCGAATTGCCATTCCTTGCGGAAGACTATGTTCACCGTATTGGCCGCACCGGTCGTGCGGGGCTCTCGGGCCGCGCGATATCATTTGTGTCTCCAGCCGACGATGAGATGCTAGCTGAGATTGAGGCCCTGATTGGCCAAACTCTGCCAGTGACGGTACAGCCCGGTTACGAGGAAGGCACACCGCTGCCTGCGCGTTACCGTGAGGCGCCGACGGCAACCACTAAGACCGCTAAGTGGAATTACAAGAGCAGTCGCAATACGGGGGCTAAAGGCGCGGGCGGCAATGGCACTAAAGCGAATGGCGCGCGGGGGGGCAAGGGCGGCTTTGGCGGCAACGCCGGATTCGGTCAATCGAGCGAAAGCCAAGCACGGGCGCGTAAATCGCCAGCCCGTGAAGGTAAATACGCTAAAAATAAGCCAAATACTCAAAAGGGTAAATAATCCCTCTGTATCGGTTTATCCATTTATCAGCGCGCCATTGGCGCGCTTTTTGTTGAGCTTTAAAGGGATAATCCCTACACTCGAGTGCCCTCAATTCAGTTCGTTGCCATGAGAGTGTCGTCCATGATAGTCAAAGCCATTCCCACCAATATCATCACAGGTTTTTTAGGCGTAGGAAAAACTAGCCTAATTAAACAGCTGCTTAAGACCAAACCCGAAGGCGAAACCTGGGCGGTATTAGTGAATGAGTTTGGCGAAGTGGGGATTGACGCTGGGTTGATGGATGCTAGCGACAGCTGCGTACAAATTCGTGAGGTGGCGGGTGGCTGCATGTGCTGCGCCGCAGGTGTACCGACTCAAGTCGCCATTAATCAACTGATCGCCCGTGCTAAGCCCGATAGATTGTTAATTGAGCCGACGGGGCTTGGGCATCCCAACGAGATTATCAAAGTGCTTAGCGCGCCCCATTATCAAAATGTCATCAGTTTGCAGAGCACTTTATGCCTTATCGATGCCCGCAAATTACGGGATGAACGCTACCGTGGGCACGACAATTTTATCCAGCAGTTGCACGTCGCCGATGTGATAGTCACCACGAAAACCGATTTATACTTTGAGTTTGAAGCGGCAGAGGGCGGGCATTTGGCGGACGACTTAAACCAATATTTGAATGAGTTACAGCTGAGTGATACCCGTGTGATTGAACACAGTGCGACAAAGGGATTATCCGAAGCCTTGCTCGACGGCCTTAGACAGCCACGGCGTCAAAATGCCTCGAATGGCAAATCCGCCGCTTTTCGTCCCGTGACAACATCCACAAGTCTTTTGCGAAATACTCGCGACAGCTTAGGGTTGCAGGGCGTTTTTGCCGAGGATACGAGCGAGCAAACCTTTCAATTCGATGCGCGTGGCCTAGTGCGTAAGCACAATCAGGGTGAAGGCTGCTTTAGCTGCGGCTGGGTTATTGAGCCAATGCAAGATTTTGATTTCGATAAACTCATGCAGTTTATCTCGGCACAGACTCAAGGCCATTCTGCACTTTTGCGGCTAAAAGCTGTGATAATCACTAGCGATGGTATTGCCGGGATAAATTGGAGTGATGGCGATATGGCGGTGACTGAGCTGGACGATAGCCTAGATTCACGCTTAGAAATGATCTCGACCCAAGCGCTTAATTGGGATGAGATGGAGCAAGGTTTGTTGGGCTGTTTAGCGCGCTAGGCTAAGTGCGCCATTTTATCTGCAGTAGGGCGTTATGCTACTCGGTCAGCATAGTATCTGGGATAGACACGCCCCTCGCCTTGGCGAGGTTTGCTAATTCACCACTTTGCACCATGTCCTGCAGAAACAGATCAAAACTCTCCAGAAGCGGTTGAAATTGAGCGTATTTTGGAAAAGCCATAAAGCCATCTTGAGTATCAATCGCGGGCGAAAGTGGCATGATGTTCTGTGGAAGCTTGATTTGCGCCAGTAGCGACTCAGTGTTGCGGACATTGCTGGCGAGCAGGTCGAGATCGCCACGGGATAAGCGCTCTATACCACTCTTAAGATCGGCAAATTCATTGATGGTGAGCGACTTAGTGCGCTCATTAAACAGATAGCCGTAACTCCAACCCTGCATTTTACCAATTCTTAGGCCACGGATACTGGCGTAATTGCCATCCCAAGGCGTGGGATGATGGGTTCTGGCGTAAAAGACAATGTCGTCACGGTAAAAGGCGAGGGACGAAAAGGCTAAGACTTTCTGACGAGCTTCTGAAATGTAGGGGCCAATTAGGATATCCGCTTGCCCTCGTTCGACCATAGATTGGGCGCGGCGCCAGGGCGCAAGTTGATAGTGAATCGTCACTTTTTGGCGTTCGGCAAAGCGATTCAGAATATCCACAGCTAGACCGTTGTATTCGCCCTTAGCGTTTTGTTCAAAAATCTGGCTAAACGAGGTACCGACGGCAAGCAACTCCTCCGCCTGTGCGGGTGGGCACAGGCTCGAGAGGATAAAAAGGCTGCAAGCGATAAGCACTCTTTTACATGCCATTGACGGTTCCTTTATGACGACTATAGGAATTTAGTTCAATTTCGAGGTAGTTATTAGGTAAATGTTCTTTTTCCTCAATACTGGCAAATTGTACACCGATTTTTATGCTTACTCGCAGTTTACAAAGTGACGATACGGGATAAGAGTGTTTCTTTAAATGGAAGATAAGCGGATAAATTGATTGGCATTTTACTTATTTTGCTTATCTGGCTAAACCTGTTTCAATTTGTATCTTGCTAGATTGGCTAGGGATGAAAGACGCGGATATTCAGGCAGATTCAAGCAATCTGAGGTATGCTGCGCCGCCATGCGTTTTTTCGATAAGAAGTGAGCCGATGAAGTTACAGCAAGTAGATAAAACGATTTACCGCAGCAATATGAACCTGTTTATGGTGGCCTTGGTATTAGGCTTGATTGTGTTATCCCTCAGTTTTGGGGCGGGATTGATTGCGCTTTTTGGCGTAGAGGCTGTGCCCGGTGAGCCGACGGGGAATTTCCATTGGAATCTACTCGGGGTGATTCTGGCGGTGTTGCTCTGTAGCGCGATAGTGTATCAGCTTAAGACTCAGCCCTTTTTTAAAGAAATCTATTACGTGTGGCAGTTAAAGCAGCTGCAAAATCGCATTTACCGTAAGTTGAATAAGATCCGAGCAGCGGCGGCGACGAATGATGTAAATGCGTTGATTACATTGCTGTTTTACTTCACCAGTTTACGCCAAGTCTATCTGCTCGATGATAATACCTTGACCTTATCCAGCGTCGATAAGGAATTAAATCAACTGCAAGAGCAGTGCAACGCCTTCGGATTAACCCTGTCGGCCGAGCAATTCGAAGTCGAGCTGTTAGCGGGCTTTTAGTGACATTTCAGTCAAACATCCAATAAAAAAGTGAGTGCCTACACACTCACTTTTTACATAAGCCTATTGGAGCGAGAACTTACGCCTCATATTGCGCCCCTATAGATCTCGAACCATTAGTGCGCTGCTTGCTGCGCCCGTTGTAGCGCCAGTAACCACTTACCATAGATATAAATCCCCACCGCCGAAATGGTGCCGATCGCGGCGATAATATACCAAGCCATACCGATATTGTGGCTGTGGTAGAGCAGTTGAGTCAGGTCGTGGGCGTTTTCGCCAGTAAAGCTGACTAAGGTGGTAAAGGCTTCGCCTTGCGGGATGGCACTTACATCCGTTGAACTCATGCCGCGCTCGAGTAATAACTCGCGTGAGAACAACTCTTTAGAGGCGAAAATTTCATAGAGTTTAGGGCCAAAATAACCTTCTAAGCCCCAACCAATTCCTTGCGGTAGCATCACAAAGCCAAGGTACATGGCTTTTTTACCTTCGGGGGCAATGTTACCCATAAATTCGTTCTTCTTCGGGCTTATCATCATCTCGCCGATAGAGAACATGGTAATCGCGAGCACAATAAACCAGGCGGCATGGAAGGCGCCGATAAACACAAAGGCCAAGATACTGAGTAAACAGCCAATCAGCATCGCCGTGGTGATGCGGTATTTGGCGGTCAGCGCGGCAATTAAAAAGCAGCTGGTCATAATCAGGCCGGCGTTGAGGTTCAGCATGCCTTCTGGCATCACCTTAGTGCCTTCGTTATTTAACCCGAGCCAGAACTGTAAAATGCCGTTGCTGGTGCCTTCGCTACCAAACAGACTGGTGACAATCACGCTGGTATCGACCCACTCGGAGATGTGGATCGGCAGTACGTCGAACAGGGCGTTAAAGAGGAACCAAAAGCCTGAAAACACTAACATGTAATAAATCACGATAGGCTTTTTAAGCTCATGCCAGGCGTCGCGCCAGAGCGCTTCTTGCTTAATTTCGCCGGATTTAATTTGCTGATTGCGCGCAACGCGCTCGGCCTTACCCGGCTCGGTATAGGTTAATAAGAACAAGAAGTTTAGCGAGATAATCGCGGCGCAGGCATAAAACACATTATCCCAAGAAAGCTGGCGCATATGTACGGCAACCAATGGGCCTAAGAAGCCACCGATATTCACGACTTGGTAAAATATCCCCCAGGCCATGGAGGTGTTATTGCGATTGGTGGAGAGCACTAGGGTGCCTTGTATACCGGGTTTAAATATCCCAGTGCCGATGGCGAGTAACAGTGCCCCCGATAAGAAGCCCCAAAAAGTGGGGAAAAACGCCATGGTCAGGTAGCCCATGATTTTAATCACGGTTGAGCCGAAAATCGTTTCCTTGTAGCCGACTCTATCGGAAATCCCGCCGGTAAACACGGGCACAAAGGTCTGCATAATGGCCCAGAGCGAGATGATGATGCCATAGTCGCTGAGGCTGATCCCCAGACCGCCCGCCGACTCGGGGGCTTTGGCGTATAAGCCCGCACTGGCTTTGACACCGTAATAGGCGATACGCTCGACCAGCTCCATACCGCCCACTAACCAAAAAATATAACTTAGGCTAGTGATCGAGGCCCACATGCCTAACTGCTTGACTTCGCGCAGATCATTCTCTGCATTTGGACTGCTGTGACTCATGTCCTTCCCTTTATTATTGTTATTGAATTTAATTCCACTAATTCATTATTAATTAAATGGTTAACGCAATTGCTTGGGCAAATAACGCCGTAATAATTAACCGATTTCGGGCAATTTAAGCCTACACTTTACCTAATTAAGGGTTAAATACCAAAAAAGTAGTGAAAAATGATGACTTTCACCACATCTGTTATTAAGTGATGCTTGCTTGTTGCAATCACGGAATAAATATGTACTAGCAGTAAGGTATTGTGCTGATTAGTTTTTGTTACAAGTTTCTCCCGTTAAACGCGATTGGTATTAAGGTAAAATTTAGGTACAATCCACTGCCGCATTTTTGTTCATCCTTTATTTCTCTGTGTAATACCGCCAGAACAAGCTGAGTGCGCGCCCGCCTTTATTTTTGTGAGATTAGGTTATGACTGCTATTTCCGCTGCCGCAACGGACCAACGCCTGCTGCAAGAGCCGATTTCAAAGCTTTTTTGGCGCTACACCATTCCAACGATCGCCTCCATGCTGGTGACTGGGGTGTATGTCACCATTGATGGTATCTTCGTCGGTCATTATCTCGGTGAAACTGGATTGGCGGGCATGATGTTGGCCTATCCCGTGGGCGCGATTCTCTATGCAGTTGGCGCCATGATAGGCATGGGCAGCGCGGCGTTAGTCTCGATTAACTTAGGGCAAGGTAATGTCGCCAAGGCGCGCAAATTGCTCGGCAACGCCTTTAGCTTGTGTTTACTGGCAGGGGCATTTTTTGCCTTAGTGGGCGGGATCTTTTCTCGGGATATTTTAATTGCCCTCGGCGCCGAGGGGGAGATACTCGAAAACGCTAACGAATACCTGTTCTGGTATTTTGCCTTATGTCATTTCCCTATTATTTCAATGGCATTCACCACCTTACTGCGTAACGACGGTCGCCCATCTATGGTGACCTTTGTGCTGATTTTAGGTGGTGTGCTGAACACCTTTTTAGATTGGCTGTTTATTGTGGTGTTTCCCTTCGGCTTGGCTGGGGCGGCGATTGCCACCATGTTGTCCCAGGCCGTGACTGGTTTACTCTGCCTGCAGCATTTCTTTGGGGCGCGCACACAGCTCAAAATCAATCTTGAGCAGATGAAGCTAAAGCTCGACAACTGCCTCAATATTGCCCGTGTTGGCCTGCCAAGCTTTTTGATGAACCTGTATTTGTCGATTGTATTGACCCTGCATAACACCGCATTTTTATGGGTCGGTGGCCCTCTGCATGTGGCGGCATACGGGGTTGTGAGTTACACCGAAGCGTTTTTCTATCTGATTTTTGAAGGCATTGCCCTCGGTACTCAACCGATTTATAGCTTTAATGCGGGGGCAGGGCGCTTCGACAGAGTTAAGCAGGCACGCAATATCGCCTTTGGCATGACACTACTCACCGCAGCACTCGGCTTAGTGTTGATTTATTCCCGCCCCGAATGGTTGGTGTACCTGTTTGCCGGTGACAACCCAAGCTTAACGCCGGTCGCGATTGAAGGAATGCGCTGGTATTTCTGGGGCTTACCTATGGAAGGTTTGATTCTTGTGGGCGCCAGTTTCTTCCAGGCGATTAATTGTTCTAAGCAGGCATCGATACTCACTGGGGCGAAACTGCTGCTTATCGCCGCCATTATCTATTGTTTTGCCTGGGCCTTTGGCGTGATTGGCGTGTGGGTGTCGCTCGCGACCTGTAGCACTATGCTGGTGATTTGGATGTTTATCGCAATGGGGCGGCTTCAAGTGAACGCTAAAGTCTGATGTTGTTTACGCATTATCTTTTCCTTTGAAACCGACTTAGTACTGGCGTGTCGGCATGCGCTCTGTTACATTTCGCTGGTTTAATCCCAGCTTAAATTTAGCGCAGTTTTTAGCATGTTTTTTATCACTAAAATACGGCTGCCTACTGACGGTAAAAGCGTGCGGATAGGATAGAATTCTGGGCCTTTTCAGGCTCGTCGTTTGTTATTTATGTTTTATGAGGCTCTTATGCGCACCGCTGCAGTCATCTCTATGCTGTTGTTTGGCGTGTTAACCAGTGTTAATGCCAGTGCCAAGGATAATGAGCTAGTGTTTGCTAGCGATTTTGAGGGTAACCGCTTATCCCAACCTTGGTCTTGGATCATGGGCTGCCAATTTGAGGGCGCAGAGCCCCACAGTGGTGAGAGCGCATTGTTATGTGCCGAAGGCAATAGCAGTATTGTCAGTAAATTCCCCGTCTCCGAAGCGGGCCTATTGGAGTTCTGGGTCAAGACCCAAAATATCCAAACCCAATATCGGATTAATGTACTCACATCGCCGGTATTAAAGCTGGATGCCCAATGGCAGCATGTGGCGCTGATTGATATCACCCCAGCAACAACCGAATATTTGGCCCACAGGGTGTCGATTGACGATCCGAGCCGTCAATACATTCGCCTCGATATCGAAGCCATTAATGGCCCCATCAGTTTGGATGACTTAACCCTAGATAAAATTCGCCTCGATATCGCACTGCAAAAGAACGAGCAAAAAATCATTGGCGGTATTTTAGATAAGCTTAAAGAAGACAAAAACTACGAGGTTCAGGCCGAATCCTTTAGAACCCTAGGTAAAAACTACGCCGCCCAGCTCGAAAGCCAAAGACAGTACCTCGAATATTCCAATGCGATTTACTCGAGCATCACCTTTGTGTTGGCGACCTCTGAGCGTAACAAAATGTCTAACCCATTGGGTTATAACACCTTTAGGTCGGTCTTAACCGATGCTAAACGGGTGGCATCGCCGATCCAACAGGCGCGTTTAGGCTCTATGGTCAAACCCTTTGGTGACTTAGCCACCGCCACTTTAAATGTGGTGAGTGCGGGTGCTTATTCGGCATTTGCCGAACCCTTTAAATCCTTCCTCGCGGCCACCTTTGACCGCTCAAACTATGACAACAGCGACTTAAGCCGCAGTGATAAAAAGTTTGCCGAGGAAAATGGCCTTAAGATTTATCAGCAGGCCGAGCGTTTTATGGCTGAAATCGAAAAAGAGCTGCAACAGGTTACGGCGCTCGATAACGATTTAGTCAATATGCAGAAGAACTTAGATACTTTCCGCAAGGATTTAGATAAGCATCTGCGTAGCTACCTGCAACATGCTAGCATTGCCCGCACACCCGAAAATTACAGCAAGGTGATGAGTAAAGATGAGCAAACGCGGGCGCAGATTATGGCCGACGTGAATGCCAATATCAGCGCTAAGGCCGATGCCTTATTAGCCGCAAATAGCAATGCTGAATTAGTACAGTACATGATTAAAACCACTGAAAAGATGGATGAGTTTCAGGAGTTTAAAGAGCGTTTCAATCAAATCACTTCGGCGATGTTAACCTTCTACGATCGCTTCGAGCGCTCGATTGCCGCCGAACAAAACCCCTTCACCGACCCAAGCGATAGGGCGGTATGGGAACAACATGCCCAAAGTGCACGCAACTATATTCGCCAATCGAAAGAAGCCTTTACTAAGGCCTTTATGTAGCGGCTTGTTGTAGAGACATAGATTGAGCTTTTTCATAAAAATGGCGGAGAAAGAATTTTTCTCTGCCATTTTTATATGCGTAATTTACTGAAGTGATCGTTTAATCGGCTATGTTAATCTGACAGTGTTGTATGCACACAGAAAGTGTATTATCTACTTGATTTAAAATGAGTGGCTGAATTTACTAGTCGTCAGGTGTGTAGGATGAATTGCCACTGTTTCCCCAGTGACACATCACCCTTTAATTTAATAAAAACCGTCCCTGAGGCTCTACTAGAACATCCATGTTTTAGAAGGTCACTGGTACAACATTGCCAATCCTAAGTATCCCTCTAACTGTTCGTGTAACTAAAAAGCTTTTGCCCCAAAACAAGTCGGCTGAATCGGATATTGCGATATATGCATTGCCACTGTTTCCCCTGTGACACGCCGTGAATATATCCCTATAGGCTCGCCGGCGGCATCCATGCCGCCAACGGTCACAGTTGCAACAATGGCAATCTTTACGATCATTGAACTGTTCATTTGCCAAAAAAGCTAATGCCCCATTCCTTGTTTCGGCTCTTTAGCTCAACCGAAAATTCCCACACATGCAGCCATAAATATTCTTATCTATTTGCCTATGTTTGGCCTTACCAGAAATCGACTAACAATGTATGGGTATACAGTCGTATTTAAATTTAGGTATTTTTGTATGATTTTTAGACAAAATTAGTGCGCACTAATTCCATCCGAAATAAATAAAACTCTATAAAATCAGGTGAATATAGTAACTGAATTTTAGTTAATAGGTTTGGAAAACGCGCATGCGCGTTTTTCCAGATGGTGAATTCGGCTGAAAGCTGATAAGTTCTTTGCATACAGGTAGTTAACCGTGCGCGTTTTCACTGATCAAACGAGGTAAACGCGCATGCGCACTAATCAAATGTTATGTGGCTGGAGGTATCTTCTGAAACTCGGTAACTTCTTGCTGTATTGGAATAGTCATAGAATCGCAATTTTTACCATGCTATTCGTTGTTGCAGTGCCTGCGAGTTTGATTGCTTATAAACATGGGTTAATGAGAGGTGCTCTGTTCTTTATTGGAGTTGTCTGCATTTTTCTTGTGGCAACTCTCATACCTTTCAGGAGCTCTTTAAGGTCAAAGTATGGTAAAAGCCCATTTTATTAACAGCTCACATAACAAAGCGCATCACTCGTGGCCTGCGGCCACTGGGACGTCAAACGCTAACGCGTTTTTCCGCCCGTGTGCTTTGCGTTAACCTTCAAGGAGAGTTCGTGCATGCCAAATATTGAAGAGCTGATTGAGGTGCTTGAGGCTGAAATAAATAATGGCGGCTTTGATCAATTCTTTTTTAACTCGGCAGGTGATTACACCGAGGAAACGATCCAGGCTTTGGTGAAAATAGGAGCCAACCATACTGCTGACATCGTCAGGAGAGCGGCATCTAAATTCCCAAACGATATGCCACCAAAAGACCGTGGTGCCCGCCAAGAATTATTGGAGGATATTTCCCCTGATTCGGATGCCTTCGAAGAATTTGATGAAGAATTTTTAGCATACGAAGATGATTTAACTTCTTTGGTATCGAGCCATGAAGGTTAACAAGTCAATAAACTTCGCGCCTACGGCGCCGGACGCAGCAAAGCTGCGCCGGTTATTGAGGCGTTATGAATTATGGATGAACTGTGGAGTATTATTTAAAAAAGTATGGGGATTGGGCGTTTCTTGTATATATCTTAGTTGGAGTCGCTCCAACATTTATGTACGACACAATCCTAAATGAATCATACGATTGGGCATTTAAGTTCTTATCTCTTCCTATCGGCGCGCTTTGTTTTTATGTGTACCTTTTTAAAGTTCCAAAATATCGAAGGAAAGCAGGAAAAGTAAAAGGTTTTCTGTGGACTTCAATGATTGCAGCAATGCTTATTTTTATAAGTGGTGGCTATGTTATGGGACTAAACGCAATGGTTGGGGAACAGCAACAAGTTCAACTAACGGGTGAAATTGTCGAGCTAGACACATATGAAAGTACTAAGGGTGGTATGAGTTACTATGTTTATATTCAAACTACTCATACCAACGAGCCAACTAAACTTGATGTTTCAAAGAGGCATTTTGAATCACTAAAAGTTGGTGACTACTTTTCAGAGAGTTGGTCAAAAGGCTCATTTGGTCTGCTTTATAAGCGGAGATAATGCATAACAAAGCAATTATGAATGGGACGTCTAAAGCTTGGCTGGCGCTCATTCTTCGCTAATTTTAGCCTAGCTTAATACGCCCCATATTGCAGCGTCTATGCAAATACAGGAGGAACAATTGACTATTGCAGATACTGCACGTGATTATTTTCACATCAATAGACCTGCTCCTTGGTCTCCATTTGAAATGTGGAGAGAAGGACAGGAAATAGATATTGGTGGAGAGAGTAATCCATATTTCAAGTTTTTTGAGACTCAACGAAAAGAGTATTCAGTAAACACCAAATCAGGTTCTATCATGGTACCAGCTGCAAAGTTTGTTGGGAGTGTCGCTAGAGGTGAGATCAATTCTCCTCATGTGGCTGATATTGCTAGTGAGGTTATTAGGCATTTTGTTGCTTATGTTAGAGAGTTGATTTGGGAAGATATAAGAAAGCAAGAGTTTCCTCATTTGCCATCAAGGCAGCGGTGCATCTGGTTAATCCCAGAACGGGAAGGTGTCAGGTTCTGGCTTGAGCGTTTAGGGCTGAGGGACAAAGTTTTCAAATAGCGCGGGTTAGATTGCAAGGTCGTCTGCACACTGGTAGTGATGAGCACCTTTTAGGTGATAGCGAGCCAATGGAGATGACACTAAAACGTGCAAGACAATATTGGTTAGGAATCCATAATGATTCAGCGACTCAGGAAATCCTTTTTGAAGGACGCCTTCGAGTTATGGAGTTTCTGAGCCCTGAAGAATTTGCATAACAAATAAGGATAGGCCGCGCGTAGCCGCGACCCATTCTCAAAAGGCATGGCAAGTGTTGAGCAAGTCCGATGTTGGTTATTGACACTTTATTATGCAAATAGCTGATTGAGAATTTGAAGGTGCTAAGGTCGTATTTTGAAAGAGACTTTTGTGCAGATATGACCTGCCCTTAGAGAACAATTGGTAGAAGAGGATACTGGGCGAATCATTCGCAATGATAAACGTGGCGCCATCAGTGAAACTAGCACTAAGTTACTGACAAGATTAAATATCCCCATGAAAACTGGCTCAAACCCACTACTGAGTTTGGCAAGTTAAAGGGCCTGAGGAAAGTTAACTCAGACCCTATAAGTACTCGGTTAAAGCGCTGGCCAAATAGAGTTGACCATTGAATGAGTCCATTTAGGAGGAAGAGGGTTACACTGGCTTACAACACACTCCATATCTTAAGCTCGCTCTGCGATGGTGTTCATAGACTTCACAACCTAACAATGGCTCAGTTCTATTCAGTACTGCGCCAAAACGCTCAAAGTAGTCCTCATTAACTTGCTTTGCACTGATCAGTGGTACTTCCATACTGACATCTACACGACCTTTACGTATCAACGCTGGGTCAAGATGATCAAGATGATTTGTGGTCATTATGACTAGGCAGTCATCAAGAGGAATGATCCCGTCTAACGCGTTTAGTACGCCACCTAAAGTGAGTGGTGGGTTGTCTACATTGCTCTCAGCTGCACGTGATACCGTTGCCTTTACACAATCACAGTCCTCTATTAACAACATAGCTCCGGGCGCTACCTTTCTAATCGCCTTATGAATAGTGGCATCATTGACAGTCGATAGATTTAATATGTACAGATCGCGATGATACTCAACCGCTAAGGCCCTCGCGATACCCGTCTTACCCGTGCCCGTTTTTCCATGTAGCAGAATGGTTAGCTTACTGACAACCGATTTTCCCCGACTTGCGAAGTTATCAACTTCCCTCATCAACTCCTGCTTAAACCCTTCATCTAGCACTAAGTCACTAAACCCCGATGATTTTAATGTGCCATAGCGACACCATTCGGTTTCTTCGAAAATATTCACTTTCGGCTCAGTAGAGATGTCTCCACGAGTGTCTTCTAAAAAACTATGTAGTTTATCTTTTGCCCACCATGGTGCTCTTACAGTAATAGAATCGTATGCCATCGTACTATCGACCTTAGTGCGGGTTGCCAACATAAAACAACTATCGTACTTAAACAGGTGCATACCGTAGCCGATAGATTTAACACTGACACGCCCGTCGTAATTCACACCATAGTCAAAGTACACAGCCTCAGAGATAGAGCGTGAAAAAAACGGTATGGTAGTATTACTGATCAAAAAGGACAGCTTATTGAATATCTCTGTGCGTGCCTGATGGCTATCGTCTATAGTGAGCCGCACAAATAGCAGGCTACTGAGCCAACTTAACAGTTTCGCGGGAACATCTTTTAGTATGTAGCCTATGAGTCCAATTAACGTAAATGTTAATACTCCAACAATGACAGTCGTCAACAAAGGATCACTATTGGTTAGTGCCTTTATTTGTAGTAATACCTCGTTCATTTACTCACCTTTACTATAAATGCCTAATAGATATAGTCGAGAATACGACCAGCCGCGTAGAGGTTACTCGCAAGGAATCCTCAGTATTGCGCTATCGCACTTGGTTAAAGCGACTTGATAAAGATCCCTTACTTATCACTAGCTATTGCTTTGGCTGCGGCGCTTATCAAAGAGCAGGACGGCACGGCTTTGCATCCACTGATTGACTTGCACAACATCTGTGTTTAACAGCCGTTCGCTATCTTATAGGCAGGACGCCTGAATGTCGTACAATGCAGGGATACGTGATAACGACCATGGCTCTCGTTCATAAGCTTAGAAATCCTAGATTGCTCTATTCACCTAGTCGGCGAGCGAATGCCATGGCAAGCCTGTACCTGTAGGCTATTAACCCTTATAAATCAAATATCGTTATGCTAAATTTTAATAAGAAAGCCGCCAATGAAGGTCGGCTTTCTTGTTTCGATTGTCCCGTAACCTTTGCGTTTTCTTGGTTACATTAAATCTTGGGGCATTACAGCAAATACACGTTCAAGCTACAGGCACCGTGGGCACCGACGACTAAGGCTTGCTCGATATCGGCGGTTTTTGAGGGGCCCGCGATAAATACACCAAACTCACCCGCATCTAAGGTGATGTCCTTGGCGGCTTGATGCATGTTAGGCACAATCTTAGTGCTAGGTAGCGCTAAGATCAGGTTTTCACAGATAAAAGGCGTGACTCTGTGGCCGAGATTTTTGTTGTTGACCCAAATAGCGCCATTTTCGGCAACGCCAACATCCCCAGGAATGACCGCATAATCGATATCCCTGAGCTCGTGGGCCGTTGGTGGCACGTCACGGTTTGCCGTGATGCCTTCAACGAGTGAGATGACCTGCAAGCCTTGGGCGACAAGCTCATCTACTTTGGCTTGCAGTGCCGTGAGTCCGCCTTCGCGGTGCAGAGTGCCCGCCACGGTTTTTAGATTGGTTTCAAACTGACCAACCAGATCTTCTACCCGCGGGGCGACATCGATGCTTGGCATAGGATGGTTTGTTAAAGCCGACAGTTTGAGCGCATTGAGAATTTCGTGCTTACTAGACATCTTATAGGCTCCTGTGTTTCTTAAACCAAGCTTCGAAGCTGGAGTTGGGGGCGACGGGCAGTTCACGGTATTTACCCCAAGCGCCGCTAAATGGCTTGAGCAGACTGCCCGGCAGAATGCGCAGTGCGGTACGGGCCGCGCCCATTGAGCAATTGAGCATAGTCGGGCTTGCCATAAATTTACCCACTAATGGCATATAACTGTTTTTGCCGTAAGGGAGTTTTCCGGCTTCGGCCTTAAGGCGTCTGTGGTGGAAAATAATCTTATCGAGCGGCACCTTAGTCGGGCAGACATAGGTACAGCTACCACACAGGGTACAGGCCCAAGCGATGGAGTTAGTGTCATCGCTCTTGGCACCCACGGCAATCCCAATCGGGCCTGGGATGGTGTAGTTGTAGCTGTAACCACCGGAGCGGCGATACACAGGGCAAGTGTTTAGACAACCGCCGCAGCGAATACATTTCAATGATTCGGCAAGGATTTTATCCTTGAGCATCTCAGTGCGGCCGTTATCGACGATGATCACGTGCATCTCACCATCGACCTGTGGTCCACGGTAGAAGGCGCTATAGGTGGTAACGGGTTGGCCGGTTGCGTTACGGGCGAGGGTGCGCAGTAACACGGCGGCGCTGTCGATATCGGGGACAATTTTGTCGATACCCATTGAATGCAACTGCAACTTGGGCAAGTTCGCCCCCATGTCGGCGTTACCTTCGTTGGTACAAACGACCACTGCGCCCTTATCGGCAATCGCCATGTTTACCCCTGTCATCGCGGCATCGGCGCTGAGGAACTGCTCACGCAGGTGAGCACGGGCGGCACGGGTTAAATACAAGGGATCTGCTGCCCCCGCTTTAGTGCCGAGTTTCTCATGGAAGAGGTCACCGACTTCTTCTTTTTTCATGTGGATAGCGGGCACCACAATGTGCGAAGGCGGCATTTTCGCCAGCTGAATAATACGCTCGCCCAAGTCGGTGTCGATAACTTCAATCCCGTGTTGCTCTAAGTAAGGATTGAGGTGACATTCCTCGGTCAGCATGGATTTTGACTTAACTAACTTCTTCACCTGATGGCTGGCTAAGATGCCGTGTACGATACGGTTGTGCTCGGCGCCATCTTTTGCCCAGTGGACTTTGATACCGTTTGCTAGGCAATTTTGCTCAAAGGTTTCAAGATATTGCGCAAGATTAGTTAAGGTATGCAGCTTGATTTCGGAGCCTAACTGACGCAGTTGTTCCCACTCGGGTAAGCTGCCTGCGGCGCGGTCACGTTTTTCCCGCAGCACCCAAAGGGCCTTAGAGTGCCAGTCAACACGGGTTTCATCACGGCAGAAAATATCGGCCTTGTGGGCGTGAACCTGTGAACCCGTTGCCTCGTGATTATGTTGATATGCCATAGTGGGTCTCCTAGAGCGCGGCGTTAAGCACTTGCGCTATGTGGCGAATTTCAATTGGCAATTGTTGTCTGCGGATCATGCCATCGAGGTGTAATAGGCATGAAGGGTCGAAGCCAACCACATATTGCGCGCCTGTTGCCGCGTGGGCTTGGGCCTTGTCTTTACCCATCTTGGCTGATACAGCGCCTTCATCAACGGCAAAAGTACCACCAAAGCCACAGCATTCATCGCGACGGTCTGGATACACAATGTCGATTCCGGCGATATTGGCGAGCACGGCTTCAACCTTGTTGAATCGTGGGCCCATTTGCTCGCTTGGCGTGGCAAGGCTGAGCATACGAATGCCGTGACAGCTCAGTTGCAGGCTGATCTTATGGGCAAAAGGCTTGTTGAACGCTGGGATTGGAGCGACATCGTGGAGGAACTCGGTCAGCTCATAGAGTTTGTCGATAACGGCTTGGGCTTCTGGGCTGCTGTCAAACTCGTGGAAGTTTTCTTTGGCGGCCACTAAACAAGACGCGGCAGGGCAAACAATGGCATCACATTCCACACCCTTGAAAGCATTGAGTAATTTCAAGGTAGTACTGCGTGCTGCATCGAAGCAACCCGAGTTGGTCATAGGTTGGCCACAGCATGTTTGGCCTGCGGGTAGAATCACTTGGTGTCCGAGTTTTTCCAGTAATTCCAGGGTGGCAATCGCCACGTCTGGCATCATTTGGTTAACGAGACACGGGATGAAAAGAGCGATTTTCATTGTGTTTTTCTCTTTCTTGTTAGTGAACGACATTGCCTTGCACTGTGACCCCAAAGTCCACACAAATGCTAAGGTAGTTGATCAAATATAGGCTTATCTTAAGTAAATAAGTAGCGCTAATTTAGTAAATGATCTTGTTGATTTTTGCAAAAATGAGAATATTTTAATTAGTTGATTTTAATGTGTTAAATATGATTTATGTTTTGTGATTTACCTATCTGGTTAATAGCTTTTAACGATAAATGAGAATAGTTTTCTTCTGATAAAAAAACGGGGCCATTTCTAGCCCCGTTGAGTACTTTTTAGCGGCTGCACTCTTCGAGCAGATACGCTAAGTGGCGGTAGGAAATGCCACTGTGCTGCGTTAAGCCGACCTCACACATACGGTTGGCGTAATAGCCTTCCTTAATCTCGACAGGAATGAGCTTTTTAATATTACGCAGGGCGCTGGCGTTGATTTCTGGCTTATAAAGGCCTTTTTCACCGGCGTAACCACAGCAGTCAATGCCCGCAGGTTTGAGCACTTGGCTCGAACAAGCATCGGCAATGGCTTGCATCTTAGGCTCTAACTTCATCTTACGAGCGCTACAACCTAAGTGCAGAGCCACATTGACTTTTTTGTTGATGCTCAGCTTATCCAGCAGCTTGTCGTGCATAAACTCAACTAAGTCGGTGATTTGCACCTGAGGGTTACCCGTGAGGGTACGATAGGTACAAGACAGAGCGTCGACTAATACTGGGATTTTGCCGCCATTACTCATCTTGCTGACCACATCGATAAGCTCTTGGCGTTTGGCGTCGGCGTTTTTAAAGTCGCCTTTAGATTCCCACATTTGGCCGCAGCATAAATCGCGGGTCTTCTCTGGGGTAATAACGTTATAGCCCGCACGCTCGAGCAGGGTGACAACCACCTCTGGCAAGGTGCGATTATCGGGATCCTTAGGTGTTGGACCAAAGGTGCGGCCACCGCAGGCTGGGAAGTAAACCACAGTTTCTTGGCCCGCTTTGGCTGGTGATGGTTTAGGCAATTTGCCACCTTTGGGGAAGTCTGGATTCCAATAGGGCACTTCTTTGGAGAGTAAACGGCCAGTTTTCATCAGCGCGTTGGTGATACCATCGCCGGTGATTTTATGGATGACTCCCAATACGTCAAAGCCGGTGCTGATCACTTGGTTGACGGCGCCAAAGTGTTTGGCTTGGAAATCCAACACTTTTTGCTCTGTGGTGCTGATATAGGGCGTACGTAGCTTACGGACTAACTGACCCATGCTGTTATCGACTGGGCAGGCAATAGTACAGAGCTGACAAGCCGCGCAGGTATCAATCACATCATACTTGGCATCGGCACGCATTTTATCGGCGGCGGCTTTATCGCCAGATTGCTCCAAGCGCTCGATTTCACGCAGGGTGGCGATCCGCTGACGTGGCGAGAAGTTCAGTGCCGAAGTAGGACAGGTTTTTTCGCAGAAACCACACTCGATACACTTATCGACAAAATCATCGACAACAGGGCAAGGCTTGATGTTTTTCACGTGCACTGTGCTGTCGTCGTTTAAGATAACGCCGGGGTTGAGCAGACCTTCTGGATCGAAGATATGCTTGATGCGTTTCATGAGGGTGTAAGCATCTGCGCCCCATTCCATTTCAACGAAAGGTGCAACGGCGCGGCCAGTGCCGTGCTCGGCCTTCATCGAACCATCGTATTTATGGATCACCATCTCGGCCACATCTTGCATAAAGCCTTGGAAGCGCTCGATGTCGGCTTGGGAGGCGAAGGTCGGGGTGATAATAAAGTGGAAGTTACCCGCCAGCGCATGGCCGTAAATCACGCCTTCGGGATAGCCGTGCTTATGGAATAGCTCGGTTAAATCGGCGGCGGCCGCGGCTAAATGTTCGACGTTAAAGGCCACGTCTTCGATGATGACTGAGCTGCCCTTTGGTCGCTCACCACCGATAATCGGGAACAGACCAGAGCGCATTGCCCAGTATTTGCTGTACACATTGGCGTCGCTACTAAAGCTAATCGGACGCTCGGTTTTGATGTGCGCGAGCTTGGCAATCACATCTTGGGTATAGCTTTCTAAGGTTTGGGCATCGTTAGCGCGGGACTCAATCAATAGAATGGCCGCGCCTTCTGGCAGTTCATTGAGCCAATCTGGCATGCCTTTTTTACCAGTGACGGCCTTGATGGATGCCCAGTCGAGTAATTCGGCGGCGGCAACGCTATCGCCAATAATCGGTGGAATGGCACTCGCCGCATCCACCATATTGAAAAATACCGCCATGGCCGAGGCTTTAAATTTGGCTTCATCGACCGTGTGGTAAGTGACTTCTTCGACAAAGGCTAAGGTGCCTTCGGCGCCGACGATCAAGTGGTTAATCAGATCGAACGGGTCTTCAAAATCCACTAGAGCATTGATGCTATAACCCGTAGTGTTTTTGATGGAGTATTTTTTGCGAATACGCTGCGCGAGCACGTCATTGCTGCGGGTCAATTTAGCCAGAGAGGCCAGTGAGTCGAGCAACTCGCCGTGGCTTTGGGTGAAGGCGGCCTTAGACTTATCGCAACCTGTGTTGAGCTCGGTACCATCGGCAAACAGCAGTTTAGCCGAGGCGATGGTCTGGTAACTGTTTTGCGCCGTACCACAGCACATACCCGAGGCGTTGTTAGACACAATACCGCCGACCATGGCCGAGGCAAGGGTCGCCGGATCGGGACCGATTTTCTTATTGAGAGGCTTGAGCGCCGCGTTGGCATCGGCACCAATCACCGCCGCGCCTAAGGTGATCTTATTGCTGTCGGAACTGATTTCAATGGTTCTAAAACCGTCGTGGCCCAAGATCAATAAAATCCCTTCGCCAATGGCTTGTCCCGATAAACTGGTACCCGCCGCACGGAAGGTTACTGGCACTTTATGGGCACGGGCGATGGCTAAGGTCTGTTTGGCCTGTTCGAGGTTATCCGCGTGGACCACAATTTCAGGTACGATACGGAAATAACTGGCGTCGGTTGACCACGCAAAGCGGCGTACAGGGTCATTTGAGACGGCTGACTCACCGAGTTGTTGAATTAGCTCTTTATAAACAGCGTCATAATTAATAGACATAAGTTACTCTCTCAACGCTAAAAATGACTAAGGCCGCCAAGCGGCCTTAGGTTTCGATTGGCTTAGAAGCCACCCCAAAGAGTTGCGATGGTGCCTGCAAGTAGCGCATAACCAATCGCCACAGGCATAGTTTTACGAATAATTTCTGATTCTCTGCCCGCCATACCTACAACGGTCGCGGCGGCTACGACGTTCATCACACACATCATGTTACCGGCGTTCGCACCGATACCTTGTAGTGCTAATACTAGCGCGTGGTTCATGCCAATGTTGTCGGCCACACTATATTGCAGGCCGGAGAACATCATGTTGGAGAAGGTGGCCGAGCCTGAAAGGAAGGCGCCGAAGATCCCCACAATCGGTGCCATCCATGCCCACACAGCGCCCATCGAATGGGCCAGCATGTCGGCTAAGGCAACAGGCATAGACGCGAGGCCTGCACCATTAACGCCTGAGTTTAAGAAGATTTTCACCATAGGCACGGATGCGCCTAATGAGATGATAGTCGGTAACATCGACTTGCATGACACGCCGATAGATTGCTTAATCGCAGGGCTTTTCATCTTGAACAGGAAGAAACCTAAGATACACACGGCCACGAAGAAGGCGCCTGGTGCGTACAGGGTCGCAAAGCTGGCTTTAAGTTCAGTCCCCAATAAACCAGTCCAGCTGATGTTGAAACCCGATAACCAGGCTTTGAGTGGTGCAACGGTACGTGATAACACTAATAGCGCTGCCATGATGATATAAGGTGTCCAAGCAGCGATTTGTGAGAACTTAGTGGTGGTCTCAATTTTGGCGCTTTCTTCTTGGTTATCATTTTCGGCAAAATCATTCCAAGGCGTTTTTGGCAATAAGTAACCCTTACGTGCAACGGGGATAACCATCGCCATACCGATGAGAGAACCAATCACGGATGGGAACTCAGGGCCCGCAAGGTAGTTGATGATCCAAGCGGGAACAGTAAAGGCAAGACCCGCGAAAATCGCAAACTTCCAAATGGCTAAGCCTTCTTTAAATGACTTATTACGGCCGAAGAAGCCCGTCAGAATCGACACCATCACCAGTGGAATTAAGGTACCTGTGATTAAGTCGATAGTGATCATATGCATTGCAATGAACTGGGCAAAGTCAGGATAAGTGCCACCGTGCTCGGCAATTTGCGCCGCAGCCATGCTCACACCACCTTGGGTTAAACCTTGCTCCATACCAAATAGCACGGGTAAACCAATCGCACCGAAGGATACGCAGGCCGAATCGGCAATCAGCGCCACAACGGCGGCGGCAACGGGCGGAACCCCCAATAATACCAGCAGCGGCGCACCAATCGCGGCTGGCGTTCCAAAGCCCGCACTACCTTCGATAAAGGCACCGAATAACCAACAGATAATAATCACTTGCACACGGGCATCGGCACTGATGTTAGTGAAACCTGCGCGGATGGTATCCATGGCCCCTGAGTATTTCAGGGTGTTAAGCAGGAATACTGCGCCGAAGATGATGGTTAAGGGAGTGATGGCTGACAGCAGTCCTTCGAGAACCGATGCGGCTAACAGTGTGGTATCCATTTGCCAAATAAACACGGCGGCAAGCGCCGTAACTATCATGGAGATGGGCATAGCTTTGGACGCTGGCATTCTGAGTAATACGAGAAAGATCATTACACTGATTACTGGCGTCAAGCTGGCGAGGAGTTGAAGTATTGTCATGCTTGCCTCTACATAAAGTGGTCTGTCTTATTATTTATATTTGGATCTTGCTAGTGTTTTCCTGTTTAACCCTCGGCGGGTAAATCAGCAGTTTTGACTGCCAATGCCAAGAGTCACAACATTCTGTGGTGTGTACTAGACGCTATTCGGGGCTTAACTAATATGATCTAGATCATTTTGGCTGCTGTATAAAATGCTAATTTACAGTGCTGCGGGAGGCTTCTCTCAGAGGATTTTCCTAACTGTGATCCATGTCACTCGAAGGTGGTTTTTTATATTTCGATAATGGGATGATTCACTGATTTCTATTCCTTAGGGTTATAAAAATCGAGATATCCGCTAAATTAGCTATCAGTATTGCAATTAACTGATCCATTTATTTCATTAATGAGTACTTAATGGATTTTTAAGACAATATTAAGATGTGACTCACATCTCATTTTTATGTGGCGGTAAAAATCACTCTGCTAAATTGAATTGAGTAAGGTAATGAATAAATAGATTTTTATTGAGTTTTGCACCGCAGGGGATAATGAGCGCAAGATCAAATTTTAGTGATAACTAAATTTCGCGTGATGAATATCACTTAATGAATTTTGTTTTAATCTGAAATTTAATAACGGTTAATAAAGCTGTTTACAGCCGCGCAGCCGCAACACACCATTCTGTTAACAACTGGAGTGGAGATTAACCTGAGTGATTAATGATGGCGAGCCGTTGCGGCCATTATGCCTCGCCTAATGTGGGCTTAAAACAGCTTACTCCCCCAGCCGAGTTTACTGCGTAACACATGGAAGTAATTATGGCCTTTAGGGTGGATAAGCCTGAGCTGCTCAGAGCTGCGGCGCACTATGATTTCATCACCGGGTAAGACGGCTAAATGCACGTGACCATCACAACTTACTTCGAGATTTTCGCCATTTTCAGGGGAGACGACCATCTTAATGGTGCTGCAGGCATCGACCACTATGGGGCGACAGGACAGTGTATGCGGAAACATAGGCACTAGGATTAATGCCTGTAAATTGGGGGTTAGAATAGCGCCTCCTGCCGACAGGGCATAGGCGGTAGATCCCGTCGGAGTTGAGACTATCATGCCGTCGGCGCGTTGGCTGTACATGAATTGATTGTCTATATAGACTTCAAATTCAATCATATGGGCAATTTTACCCGGATGGAGTACCGCTTCATTAACGGCAGTATTGCTCGCTTTTAACATGCCATGGCGATAGACCTCGGCCTCGAGTAAAAAGCGGTGTTCGGTATCAAATTCACCATCGAGCACTTTGGCAAGGGCTTCTTCAAAGGCATCGGGCGGTAAATCCGTTAAAAAGCCAAGATTGCCACGGTTTACCCCAATCACGCCTACATCGAAGCGCGCCAGTACTCTGGCAGCACCGAGCATATTGCCATCACCACCCACGACTATGGCTAAATCGCAGCGTGCGCCAATCTCTAATAAATCGACCGCGACGATATTTGTCCCTAACTCGCTGGCAACACGCTCTTCCACGAGGACTTCATACCCTTGCACCGTCAGCCAGTGGTGCAGACGTTTGAGGGTTTGATTTGTCCCTGGGTGGTGTGGCTTGCCAATCAGGCCAATGGTGTGGAACTTTGTGGTCATATTTATGCTAGATCTGGCCTTAGGCCTTGAAACGTCAAAATTGATCCCCATAATATGCCCAGAGTATTTAGAAACAAAGCATTTTTAGCTGGAGTGAAAATGAGCAACGAGTCGATTAAAGCAGAACAGGATCTGATCCAAGAGGGTGTAGAGTCTGAAGTTTCTACCGAAGAAGCGAGTCTGATTGACGAGCTTACCCAAGCCAATTTCCGTATTGAAGAGCTGGAACAGTTACTCGCTGACGCTTTGGCGAAAGTTGAAGAGCAAAAAGATTCAGTTATCCGTGCTGCTGCCGAAGTAGACAATATTCGTCGCCGTGCGGCGATGGATGTGGAAAAGGCTAACAAATTTGCATTGGAAAAATTCGCCAACGAATTACTGCCAGTGTTAGACAATATGGAACGTGCGCTGCAAGGTACTAATCCACAGGATGAAACTACCAAAGCACTGTTCGAAGGTGTTGAGCTCACGCAAAAGAGCTTCTTAACCGCCGTGGCTAAGTTTGGGGTAAAACCTATCGATCCACAGGGTCAAGCCTTCAACCCAGACCAACATCAAGCCATTGGTATGCAGCCAAGTGCTGAGTATCCAGCCAATACTGTGATGTTAGTGATGCAAAAGGGTTATGAGCTAAACAGCCGTTTACTGCGTCCAGCCATGGTAATGGTGTCACAGGGCGGCCCTAGCCAAGAAATCAACATTGAAGCCTAAGCTAACGCTTAGCGCTAACTAATAAAAAGGACTGCCGATGCAGTCCTTTTTATTTGTCTGTTGTTTTTCTATTTGCCATTAATCGTGATTCATTACGATTAATGGGAGCTTAGCTCCCATCAACACTCAATCGGCAAGAAAGGCATTAATTTGCGCCAACATACCTTCGGCATCGAGTTGTAAATCATGGGTCACTTCTTCTGGAGAGCCATGTTTAATAAACTCATCGGGTAGGCCGATTTGCAGCACAGGTTTTGGCATTTTAAGCTTTTGCAGTAGCTCTAAAACGCCAGAGCCTGCGCCGCCCATAATGGCGTTTTCTTCCACTGTCACGAGCACATCGTGGGTTTGCGCCATTTCTTTAACCAAATCCACATCTAATGGCTTGACAAAGCGCATATCGACGACGGTGGCGTCTAAGCTTTCTGCGGCGGTTAAGGCGGCGGCTAAGGTGGTACCAAAGTTCAGCATGGCGATACGTTTGCCTAAACGCTTAATCACGCCTTTACCTATCGGCAATGCCGTCATGGCTTCTACCTGAGTCGCGCCAGTGGCGCTGCCCCTTGGATAACGCACCGCGCTCGGACCTGCATCATAGCAATAACCGGTATAGAGCATTTGGCGACATTCATTTTCATCCGATGGCGCCATGATCACCATATTCGGGATGCAGCGCATAAAGCTTAAATCGAATGCCCCTTGGTGAGTTGGGCCGTCGGCACCGACGATACCGCCACGGTCAATGGCGAACAATACAGGTAAACGCTGCAGTGCCACATCGTGGATCAGTTGATCATAACCCCGTTGCAGGAAGGTCGAATAAATGGCGACCACAGGCTTAAAGCCTTCACAGGCAAATCCGGCACCTAAAGTCACCGCATGTTGCTCGGCAATGGCGGCATCGAAATATTGTTTCGGGAAGCGCTGCGAAAATTCCACCATGCCCGAACCTTCACGCATGGCAGGGGTAATGCCTAAGACTTTTTCGTCCTGTTCGGCAGTATCACATAACCATTTGCCAAACACTTGGGAGAAGGTCGGCAGTCCCGGCTTAGTAGCTGGTTTCTTAAACTGTGACGGGTCAAATTTAGGTACCGCGTGCCAACCGATAGGATCTTTCTCGGCCGGTTCATAACCACGACCTTTTTTGGTCATGATGTGCAGCACTTGTGGCCCCTTTAGAGAGCGCATATTGCGCAGGGTTTCCACTAGGGCGTCGACATCGTGGCCATCGATCGGGCCGATATAGTTAAAGCCTAACTCTTCAAACAGAGTGCCAGGTACAACCATGCCCTTGAGGTGTTCTTCGGTGCGCTTGGCCATCTCTTTGATGACAGGCATGCCCTTGAGCACTTTCTTGCTGCTTTCACGAATCGTGGTGTAGAGGCGGCCCGACATCAGTTGCGCTAAATGATTATTGAGCGCGCCGACGTTTTCTGAAATCGACATTTCGTTATCGTTCAGCACCATCAGCATATCGTTGTGCAAATCACCCGCGTGATTCATGGCCTCGAACACCATACCGCCCGTCATGGCGCCATCGCCAATCACGGCAACCACTTTACGGCCTGCCTGCTCTTTTTCGGCGGCAACGGCCATGGCTAATGCGGCACTGATGGATGTGCCAGAGTGTCCGACGCTAAAGGTGTCGTATTCACTTTCTTCCCGCCAAGGGAAAGGGTGTAAACCGTTCTTTTGCCTAATGGTGTGCATTCTGTCGCGGCGACCGGTGAGGATTTTATGGGGGTAGGCTTGGTGGCCAACATCCCAAATCAAACGATCAAACGGGGTGTTATAGACATAATGAAGGGCAACAGTCAGTTCGACTGTGCCGAGTCCAGAGGCAAAATGTCCGCTGGACATGCCAACGGACTTAAGAAGAAACTCCCGCAACTCATCGGCCAATTGAGGTAACAGGGCCTGAGGAAGCTGGCGGAGTTCATTAGGAGTGTTGGCCTGAGCCAACACGGGAAACTGTGAAATGTCCAAACTCATAGCGAGATACTTCGTCTCTTATTATATTCTTCGCTCAATGATATAGCGGGCGAAGTCTGCGATTAACTGGCTATTGTATGGCAATTTAGCCAGCGCTGATAGTGCCTCTTGGATCAGTTGCGCGGCGGTATCTTTGGCGCCTTGCAGTCCAAGTAGTTGCGGAAAAGTACTCTTATTGGACTCGGCGTCTGAGCCTTGGGGTTTGCCGAGTTCTTCCGTGGTGGCAATGATGTCCAGAATATCGTCTTGCACTTGGAAGGCAAGTCCTACCGCATGGGCAAATTCCATCATAGTCTGATATTCATCTTTTGGCGCATTAGCGGCAATCAAGGCTAACTCAACGGCGCAGCTGATAAGGGCGCCCGTTTTCATATTGTGGAGTTGAGTTAGGGCCTTAAGGTCGATGAGCTTATCGGTTGAGGCTAAGTCAATCGCTTGGCCGCCACACATACCACGGTAGCCCGAGGCTTTCGCCAGCGCTCTCACCATAGCGATATGCTGCTCGCTGCTGATCCCTGGTACTGCTTCGGTAACAATTTCAAAGGCTAAGGTTTGCAGAGCATCCCCAGCAAGGATGGCGGTCGCCTCATCGAAGGCGATATGCACTGTGGGCTGACCACGACGAAGGTCGTCATCGTCCATGGCGGGTAAATCGTCATGGATTAACGAATAAGCATGAATACACTCAATGGCGGCGGCGCAGGCGTCGAGCTTTTCAAGCGACACGCCAAACATTTGCCCCACACTGTAAACCAAGAAGGGACGAATACGCTTACCGCCTAACAGCGCGCCGTGAGTCATGGCGGCCTTTAATTGTGGCGCAGTGTCTTCGAGTGTGCTGAAACGTTGTTTTAATTGGTCATCAACCCGTAGTTGATATTCTTTTATTGCATTGACTAACACGCTTATTCGCCCTCAACGGCATAGGGAGAGAGGGGCGCATTTTCATCCTGCTTGAGTAAAATGGCCACTTTTTGCTGAGCTTGCTCGAGTTTTGCTTGGCTGTTACGCACCAGATTGATGCCACGTTCAAATTGTTTTAACGCATCATCCAGAGAGACATCGCCCTGTTCTAATTCGGCAACGATGCGCTCGAGTTCACCAAGGGATTCTTCAAAACTGAGATTTTCGGGTTTCTTCGCCACGTTAATAATTCCTTTGAAAGAGCGGACACAAGGTATATCAGGGCGACTCAAGGGTCAAATTCAGTCGACGGATATTTGCTCAATAGCACGCTTTGTTGCTGAATTTTTTTCAGAAAATAGAAATTGTCGCTAAACTTGCTTAGTGCTTGTCCGATAAATGACAATAATAGCATTATGCTTATAATCATCCTTTGACATCATAGAGTAAGGCTCAGGTTAAAACCAAAGTGTAATCCCTATGCGGATGACATTTTGTATTATTTTGCGAATAGAGTCAGTATCATGTCGTTTATACCGAATATTGAGGAGCCGTTGTGGATTTAGCTACAGTTATAGGACTAGTCGGGGGCTTTGGTTTTATCCTTTGGGCTATGATGACCAGCGGCGGCCTGGCAATCTTTATCGACGTCCCCTCAGTGTTTATCGTGTTCGGTGGTTCATTCTTCGTTGTAATGATGAAATTCAATCTCAAACAGTTTTTGGGGGCGGTAAAAATCGCCGTCAAAGCCTTTATGTTTAAGATTGATAAGCCTGAAGATCTTATCGAGCAATCCGTGACTATGGCGGACGCCGCCCGTAAAGGCGGATTCCTTGCCCTCGAAGAAGCGCAAATTTCCAACAGTTTTATGCAAAAAGCCGTCGATATGTTGGTCGATGGTCACGATGGTGAAGTGGTGCGCGCCGCACTTGAAAAAGACATTGCCCTTACAGAAGAGCGCCATCGCAACGGCATTGCGATTTTTAGGGCCTTTGGTGACGTTGGCCCCGCGATGGGGATGATTGGTACCTTAGTGGGCTTGGTGGCCATGTTATCCAACATGTCGGATCCTAAATCGATTGGTCCATCGATGGCGGTGGCCTTGTTAACGACGCTGTACGGCGCCGTGGTCGCCAACATGGTGTGTATTCCCATTGCCGATAAACTCACCCTACGCATGGGTGAAGAAATGCTTAACCGCAACCTGATTATGGATGCGGTATTAGCCATTCAAGATGGCCAAAACCCACGGGTGATTGAAGGTTTCTTGAAGAATTATCTTGCTGAAAAACAGCGGAAAATCGATACAACGGACGGAGAGTAGCCCATGGCTAAGTGCAACTGTCCACCGCCCGGAGCGCCGCTCTGGTTGGCAACATTTGCCGATTTGATGTCCCTCTTGATGTGTTTCTTCGTGCTGCTGCTGTCATTCTCCGAAATGGACGTGATGAAGTTTAAGCAGATCGCAGGCTCGATGAAGTATGCCTTCGGGGTGCAAAACAAGGTCGAAGTCAAAGACATTCCTAAGGGGACGTCTGTGATTGCATTGGAGTTTCGCCCTGGTCGCCCCGATCCCACGCCGATTGAAATCATTAACCAACAAACCAACGAAATGACCGAGCCTGTATTGGATTATCAAGCGGGTGAAGACGATAGCGCGGGTGGTGTGCAGCAGCAAAATGGTTCACAGCGGGGCGGTGAAGCCTCGGCGACGGCCCAAGAAACGGCGGATGCGGTGAAGGCCGAAGCCGCGGCGGCGCAGGATAAAATCAATCAGCAAGTGAAGAAAATGGCACAGGAACTCAATAATGAGATCACCGATGGGGCGATCGAAATTGAGTCACTTGGGCAGCAAATCATTATCCGTATCCGTGAGAAGGGCTCATTTGCCTCAGGATCTGGCTTCCTGCAGCCGCGATTTAAACCCGTGGTGCGCTCGGTCGGTGAATTGCTAAAAGATGTGCCGGGGATCATCACGGTATCGGGTTACACTGATGATATGCAGATAAGTGATGAGCTCTATAGCTCGAACTGGGATCTCTCCAGTAAACGCGCTGTGGCGGTGGCCGATGTGCTGCTGCAAGTGAAGGGCTTCGATCCTAAGCGGATGAAAGTGGTCGGTATGGCGTCGAATAATCCAATCGTGCCCAATGACTCACCTGAAAACCGCGCACGAAATCGTCGAGTTGAGATCGCCATTGAACAGGGTAAAGCCAAAGAATCCGAAGAAATTCAAGTAGGTAAATAGCTTTTAAACCAAACCTGTGATTCGATAAAAACGCCGTGACTTGCTCACGGCTTTTTTATTTGTGATTTTTTGACTATAAGTTCAACTGTGCATAAGCGCACGCCACGAGCAGTCCGAGTGTGGAAACAGGTGCGCCAATCGCCGTGAGTTTGTTATAATCCGGCGATTATTCTTTTAACCAATTTTGCTGTTTACAAAATTGCCCGCGGAAATCCCATGAAGTTTATTGTAAAGCTGTACCCAGAAATCATGATGAAGAGCAAGCCCGTGCGCATGCGCTTCACCAAAATGCTTGAAACCAACATCCGTAACGTGCTCAAAAAAGTTGATGAAGATGCCAAAGTGCAACGTCAATGGGACCGTATTTGGGTAAAGGTGCCAAATGATAAACCTGAATTAGCTCAGGCCTTTGGTGAGCGTTTAGCCTGTATTCCTGGGATCGCCCATGTGGTGCAAGTGGATGAATACAGCTTTACCTCAGTTGATGATATCTACCAGCAAGTTTTACCCGTTTACCGTGACCAAATTGCCGGTAAAACCTTCTGTGTGCGCGTCAAACGTACTGGCTCCCACGATTTTAACTCTATCGAAGTCGAGCGTTATGTCGGTGGTGGTTTAAACCAGTTTACCGATGCGATTGGTGTTCGTTTAAAGAACCCAGAAGTGACAGTTAACCTCGAAATCGAGGGCGATAAACTGTATATGGTGACCAAGCGTATCGAAGGCTTAGGTGGCTTCCCAATGGCGACACAGGAAGATGTATTGTCGTTGATTTCGGGCGGTTTTGACTCAGGCGTGTCGAGCTACCAATTTATTAAGAAGGGCGCTCGTACCCACTACTGTTTCTTCAACCTCGGCGGCGCGCAGCATGAAATTGGCGTGAAACAAGTCGCTTACCATTTGTGGAAAACCTATGGTGAATCCCACAAGGTGAAGTTTGTATCTGTGCCGTTCGAGCCTGTAGTGGCCGAGATTTTAGAGAAAATCGACAACGGTCAAATGGGGGTGGTGCTCAAGCGTATGATGATGCGTACTGCAGCGCGTATCGCAGAGCGTATGGGCATTCAGGCGATTGTCACAGGTGAGAGTTTAGGCCAAGTATCGAGCCAAACCTTAACTAACTTAAACGTGATTGACCGCTGTACCGATATGTTGATCCTGCGCCCACTGATCGCCATGGACAAGCAGGACATCATCAACGAATGCCGCCGTATCGGCACTGAAGATTTTGCTAAATCCATGCCCGAGTATTGCGGTGTGATTTCGCAAAAGCCAACCGTGAAGGCGGTACTGGCCAAGGTTGAGGCCGAAGAGACCAAATTCTCTGAGGACTTGATTGACCGTATCGTTGAGCAGGCCGTGGCCATTGATATCAGGGAGATAGCAGAACAAATGAATACGCGTATCACTGAAACTGAAACCGTTGTTGCTATCGACACCAATGAAGTGGTGATTGATATTCGCGCTCCAGAGGAAGAAGAGAACAAGCCGCTGGAGATTGAAGGTGTGGAAATCAAGCGCATTCCTTTCTTCAAATTAGCGACTCAATTTGCCGATCTCGATAAGCAGAAGACTTACCTGTTGTACTGCGAGCGTGGGGTGATGAGTAAATTACAGGCGCTATACCTGATTGAGCAAGGTTATCACAATGTTAAGGTTTACCGCCCTTAAGCGATAGCCAGTAAAACGCGAGCTAAGGCCAAACATCAACTTTGGCCTTAATGCGCCAATTCGCAGGTAAACGAATACAAAAAAGCCGCATTGGAATGCGGCTTTTATTTTACGGATAAGCAGTGCAATTTATTCGGTCTTGACCACTTGCTGGGCCGGTAACACTTCATCGGCAAGCAATAAGGTAGGATCCTGCAGCGCTTCTTCATGCATTTTTTCCATCGTCGCAGTCAGTTCGGCATTGATGCTTGCCTGTAAATCACTGGTGTCGATGATAATTTCTGCATCGATAACATTTGCGCTGACATTGGCACTGAGTGCGCTGACTAACACTAACGCAAAAGCAGATTTTAAATTGAACATAGTCGCCTCCGGGCTGACAAAGTATTGCTGTCAGACATTCCCATCACCCGTTCGAGATTGTCCAACTCATGTGTTTCGTTGGCGCAAAATTTAATCAAAAACGCTGGCCTTTACAAACGATTAAATGTAACAATACGGATTAGAAAAACTAATTAAAAATTGAGATAGAGATCACTATGTCAAGACGCTTACCACCACTGAATGCGGTTAAAGCATTTGAGGCCGCCGCACGGCATTTGAGCTTTACTCGAGCGGCTGAAGAATTGTTTGTGACTCAGGCTGCGGTGAGTCACCAAATTAAAGCGCTGGAAGATTTTCTCGGATTAAAATTATTTCGCCGAAAGAATCGTTCGCTGCTATTGACCGAAGAAGGCCAGAGCTATTTTCTCGATATTAAAGATATCTTCACCCAACTGGCGGATGCGACCGACAGGCTGCTTGCGCGTAGCGCCATTGGTTCGTTAACCGTGAGCATGTCGCCAAGCTTTGCTATTCAGTGGCTGGTGCCGCGCCTGTCGAAGTTTAGTGAAAAAAATCCAGACATTGACGTACGAATTAAGGCGGTAGACACAGAGGCCAGCTCTTTAACCGACGATGTCGACGTTGCCATTTATTATGGTTTAGGTAATTGGCCTGGGCTTCGCGCCGATAAACTTCGTAATGAAGTGCTGATCCCTGTATGTTCGCCCATGCTGTTAAACGGCCCTAAGCCCTTGTCTAAGCCGGAAGATTTAAAGCACCACACCTTGCTGCATGATATGAGCCGTCACGATTGGCAGGCTTGGTTTAGACAATGTGGCATTCACGATATCAACGTCAACCAAGGGCCGATTTTCAGTCACTCTTCCCTCGTTTTGCAGGCGGCTGCCCATGGCCAAGGTGTGGCCTTAGGTTATAGCGTACTCGCTCGCCCCGATATTAAGGCGGGTCGACTGGTGTGCCCATTCCAAGAAGTGTTAGTGAGCAAAGATGCCTATTACCTCGTCTGCCAACAGAATCATGCCGAGCTGGGTAAAGTGGTTGCGTTCCGTGAGTGGATGTTAGATATGTTTGCCGAGGAGTCACGCAGTGAGTTGTTGCCCGGATAATCCTTTGGTCAACGAGGATGTGGTGCCTAGTGCCTATGTGTTAGAAGGTGAGCCATCAGAGACCTTGATTTTATTTGCCCACGGTGTTGGGGCGAATCGAGATTCAGACTTTATGTGCCAAATTGCAGCAGGTCTTGTCGCAAATGGATTTCAAGTGATGCGCTTTAACTTTCCCTATATGCAGGCCAATGCCGTGGATGGTAAAAAGCGCCCACCTGATAGAGCGCCAAAGTTACTTACCTGTTTTAGCGAGATGCTCGATGTGGCACATGCTCAGCCTGAGGTTAAGCGTGTGGTCTTGATGGGCAAATCTATGGGCGGACGCATGGCGGCGTTACTGGCCTGCGATAGTGTGCAAGCGAGCCGTATCGACAGAGTTATTTGTTTAGGTTATCCCTTTATTCCACTTAAGGGTGGTGAACCCAGGTTAGAACCCCTAAACGACTGCCAAGTGCCCGTGTTAGTGCTACAGGGTGAGCGGGATAAGTTTGGCGGTAAGATGCAAATCCCTAGCTGGCCGCTTAAGCGCGATATCCAAATTGAATACTTAGCCGATGGGGATCATAGTTTTGTCCCAAGAAAGTCGTCAGGCACGACCGAAGCGGCTAACCTTGCATTTGCTGTTGATTTATCGACAAAATTTATTGGTTAGTGCTTATTCTTAATGTGGCCTAAAGTGCTCAGGCATGATTGCTAGAGCGTCGTCTGTCGTAAAGCCTATTGGTTTTTGGAGGTAAAGATGCGTAAAGGATTGTTGTTACTCGCCGCGGTAAGCGGATTTTTTGCGGTCGCGCTAGGCGCCTTTGGCGCCCATGGGCTCAAGGCTGTCGCGCCGCCTGAGCTGATTGATGTGTTTAATCTGGGGGTGCAATATCACTTCTATCATACCTTTGCGCTGATTGCCGTGGCCTTTGCCGGGCAGTGGTTAACCTCGCGTTTGCTGGATTGGGCGGCGTATTTATTTATTGCGGGTATAGTGCTGTTTTCTGGCTCGCTCTACGGTTTGGCGCTGGTCGGCAGCAAATGGTTTGGCCCTATCACGCCGATGGGCGGCGGCTGTTTCCTCTTAGGTTGGTTATTGCTGGCCGCGGCCGTATGGCGCCATAAAGTGGTGGATGGTAACGAGTCATAATGCTTGTATGGCGCAGCCACTGCGCCGTGCGTCCACGCAGCCAATAGCACAAAAGCCCGATAGCAAATCGGGCTTTTGTGTATTGAAATTGCTATACTGGCGCCCAAATCGATAGTCGGCCATGTTTATGGCTTGGATTTCTTAAGGATCTCCATGAAAAACCTATTTTTATTTTGCCGTGCAGGCTATGAGAAAGAATGCGCAGCAGAAATCCAACAGCGAGCGGCTGAGCTCAATGTGGGTGGCTTTGTTAAGGCCAACAATAACGATGCCTATGTGGTATACCAATGTTTTGACGATGATGGCGGCGATACTTTGGCCAAGCAACTGTCGTTAGATTCGCTGATCTTTGCTCGTCAGATGTTTGCCGCGAGTGAACTGCTAGCCGATTTGCCCGAGTCTGACCGTGTCAGCCCGATTGTGGCAGCGCTCAGTGAGGTGAGTAAAGCGGGCGAGCTGAGGGTTGAAACCCCTGATACCAATGAAGCAAAAGAGCTGTCGGCATTTTGCCGTAAGTTTACTGTGCCTTTACGCCAGCATTTGAAAAAATCCGGTAGTTTACTTGCTCAGGAAAACCCTAAGCGTCCGATTATTCATGTGTGTTTTGTTGGCCCAGGACGCGCCTACGTTGGTTATTCCTTCAGCAACAACAGCTCACCCTATTTTATGGGGATCCCGCGCCTGAAAATGGCCGCCGATGCACCAAGTCGTTCAAGCCTGAAACTCGATGAAGCATTCGCGCAGTTTGTGCCTAAAGAAGCGCAGGAAGAGCGGGTTCGCAGCGGCATGAATGCGGTGGACTTAGGCGCTTGCCCAGGTGGCTGGACCTATCAGTTAGTGCGTCGTGGCATGATGGTCTCCGCGGTCGATAATGGCCCAATGAACGAAAAACTGATGGAAACCGGACAAGTGAAACATTTCCGTGAGGATGGTTTCCGCTTCGAGCCACAGCGTAAAAACATCTATTGGCTAGTGTGTGACATGGTTGAAAAACCCGCGCGCGTGGCTGAGCTGATTGAAGCTTGGGCCATCAATGGCTGGTTTAAAGAAGCGATTTTCAACCTCAAGCTGCCGATGAAGAGCCGTTATAAAGAAGTGATGGCGATTTTGAATACCATGCAGGAAATCCTCAAGGAAAACGGCATCAACGAGTTCCAGTTGCAGTGTAAGCACTTATACCATGACCGTGATGAAGTGACTGTTCATCTGTGGATTAGACCGAGCCAGGCTTGGAACTAATCAGCGGTTTTTCACCGTTCTTTTAATGAGTGAAGCCCTAAGTGATGTTTGGGGCTTTTTATTTGGCAATTCCGCTAAATGGCGGCCATAAAAAAACGCACCCCAAGGTGCGTTTTTTGTTTCGCGCAAAGCGATTATGACAAACGGTCAAGCACCGCTTGAGTGAAGTCAGTCGTGCCGTGGGTGCCGCCTAAATCGCGAGTCGTACGGTCGCCTTCTTCAATCACTGCCGATACGGCTTTACGGATCATGTCGGCTTTATCAGCCATGCCTAAGTATTCCAGCATTTGGATAGAGGCTAAGATCACTGAGGTTGGGTTCGCGAGGTTTTTACCTGCGATATCTGGCGCACTGCCGTGAACCGCTTCGAAAATCGCTGCATCACGGCCAATGTTGGCGCCGGGTGCCATACCTAAACCACCGACTAAACCAGCACACAGATCCGACAGAATGTCACCAAACAGGTTGGTGGTCACGATAACGTCGAAGTTTTCTGGGTTCATCACTAGCTTCATGCAAGTCGCATCGACGATCATTTCTTCGGTTTTGATGTCTGGGTAGCGTTGGCTCACTTCGCGGGCCACTTTCAGGAACAGACCTGAAGTTGACTTCATGATGTTTGCTTTGTGTACGATAGTGACTTTCTTACGGTTTTCTTTGCGGGCCAGTTCGTAGGCGAATGTCGCGATTTGCTCAGCGCCTTGACGAGTGACGATACTGGTCGCTTCTGCGGTGGTGCCGTCTTCAGACACTTTTTGACCGTGGCCTGAATACATGCCTTCAGTGTTTTCACGTACTGTGATGATATCAATGTTTTCATAACGGGCTTGAGTGCCTTTGAAAGACAACACTGGACGCACGTTAGCGTACAGGCCGAATTTCTTACGTAATGTCACGTTGATAGAGGTGAAGCCTTCGCCTACAGGTGTCGTCAGCGGGCCTTTCAGGGTGATGCGGTTTTTTTCGATCAGTTCTAAAGTACGCTGCGGAAGTAGTTCGCCCTGCTTCTCGAGAGCAGTTAAGCCGGCATCGGCAAATTCATATTCAAAATCACAACCTGCTTTATCAAGAATTTTTAAGGCTGAATCAATAATACTTGGGCCAATTCCATCACCTGGAATTACGGTTATCGTTCTTTTTGACATGGAGAAGTCCTTCCACGGTTCGTCGTTACTGCAATTGTCCGACCCGGGATTAGCCGGGTAACATGACTATGAATTTGGTGTTTTTTCTCCCCATTATTTTAACCGTCTTTGGTCAAACTTCACAGGAAATAGTGAGCAATATCACGATTTTTTATCGGGTATAACTTGTAAAAATACTGGGTTATAACGATGATGGAGGACCAATGGTTAAAAAAGTCTACTTTAGTCTAACAACTACATAAAAGAGGAAGACATTGAAGTTATTACCTATCACATCGCTAGTGCTTTTATCCCTCGGAATACTGCCCAATGCCCATGCAGAAACCAGCACTAAACCGCTTACCCTGACCGACATTATGCATTTTGAGTCCCTCGAAAAACCCGTTATCGCTGACAATGGTCAAGTGCTCGCGGTGGAGGTGGCACCGGATCGTGGCGATAGCCATGGTTTAATTAAGAATCTACAAACAGGTAAAGCGTTTCAGATTGAAGGTGGCTCGGACCCTATCGTGAGTCACACAGGCCGTTATGTAGCGATGGCGGTTAAACCCAGTTTACTCACCGTTGAAACCAGCGATGCTAAAGCGAAGAAAAAGCTTAAGGCCGATATGGTGCTGCTCGACACTGAAACGGGTACGCAAACCAAATTTGAACGGGTAAAAGAATTTGTCTTTAGCGACGATGGCGCGCATTTAGCCATTTGGTTTGAAGCCGACGAGGAGGCCAAGAAAGACGCCAAAGAGAAAACCGAAGGTGCCGATGATAAGCCCAAAGCCGAGAAGGTGAAGGTCGATAAGTTCGACCAAGGCCGTCGTTTGAGTTTAGTGAATTTGTCTTCACCATCGCAGCGGATGGATCTGAAGCATGTGACCGCCTATCAGTTTGATAAAGACAGTCGCCGCTTGGCCGTTGCGGTCAATGATATCGAGGCGAAACAACATCAACTGCAACTGATTGATTTGAAAGACTACAAAAAATCAACGGCATTTGAATCTCAAACTCAGCAAATTGGTGCGGTTTCACTGTCGAAAAATGGTCGCTGGCTGGCCTTTACTCAAGGGGATGCGAGTGAATTACCTTATGGCCGCAGCTATCAGCTAAGCCTAGTCGATATCGCTTCGGGCAAAATTCGCCCTGTGCCAAACACCAAAGAGTGGACGTTAAACCGTTACGCCAGTTTAAACTTCTCCCTAGACAGTGAGCGACTCTTCTTTGGCCGCGTGCCCGAGGTGAGCCAGCAGCTCAGCTTGAAGAAAATAGCTGAAGAAAAAGATCTTTACGACAAAGAGATTGTCACAGGCCTACGTGGGCTTAAGGTCTGGCATGGGGATGATCCGCGGATTAAACCCCATGAAATCAAACAATATGATAAAGAGCAAAAGCGCACTTACTTAGCCGTGCTGCATTTAGGCTCAAATAATGTGGTGCAGCTTGGCGATAAAACGGTGCCGGATGTGACTCTGTCGCAGCATAAGCGTTATATGCTGGCAAGCTCTGACTTACCCTATCGCAAGATGATCACTTGGGCGGGTTTTTATCAAGATTATTACTTGGTAGATATCAACACGGGGCGCAAGTTGCCGCTGTTAACCCAACAACCCAGCGATGCTGAACCGAGCTTATCGGGCGACGGTAAATATGTGGCCTATTATCAGCAAGGTAATGTGTATTTATACGATATTGCCGAAGGGCGCCGTACTAATCTGACCAAGTCTTTAAAGGTGAGTTTTGCCGATGAAGACCATGATTATCCCTCCAATGCGCCGGGTTATGGTTTTGGCCCTTGGCTGAAGGACGATGCTGGTTTCCTCGTCTACGACAAATACGATGTGTGGCAGTTTAATACCGCATCGAAAAGCGGATTTGCCTTAACCGCGGGGCAGGGCCGCGCCCAAAAAATCCAATATCGTGTTGAAGGTTTAGCCGATAATCCCGATGAGCCAACCACACTGGCCTACAATGCCACTGTGCTGCTGCATGGATACAGCGACAAGACAAAGGCCGATGGTTTTTATCAAGCGACCTTAGGCGAAGCGGGCGTTAAAACCTTGATGGAAGGTGAGTATAAATTAACTGTGCTTGGGCGCAGTAAAGATGCGGATACCTTAGTGTTTTCTAAGGAGCGCTTCGATCTGTTCCCTGACTTGTATACCGCAAGCTATCAGGCCCCGCAAAATGCCGTGAAGCAAACCGATTTAGATAAGCAGCGCCAAGCCTTTAATTGGAGCCAAGCCGAATTAGTGCATTGGACTAATGGTGATGGCAAGCCGCTCGATGGCGTGTTGATTAAGCCGACGAACTATCAAGCGGGCGAGCGTTATCCTGTGCTGGTTTACTACTATCGCTTTATGACCGATAGACTGCATGCCTTCCCGCAAATGAAGGTCAACCACAGACCAAACTTCGCTTGGTATGTGAATAACGGTTATGCGGTATTCTTGCCGGATATTCGTTTCGATATCGGTTATCCCGGTGCTAGTTCGGTTCAAGCACTGACCTCGGGCGTGCAAAAGCTTATCGACATGGGCGTTGCCGATGCTAACGCCATTGGTCTACAAGGACACTCTTGGAGCGGTTATCAAACGGCGTTTGCCATCACTCAAACCAAGATGTTTAAAGCTGCGGTGGCGGGTGCGCCAGTGGCCAACATGACCAGCGCATACAGCGGTATTCGCCATGGCACAGGGCTTGCGCGCCAATTCCAATACGAAACCGGCCAAAGCCGCATAGGTGAAAGCCTCTTTGCTGCGCCGCAAAAGTATATTGAGAACTCGCCGGTCTTCTATGCCGATCGCATTCAAACGCCATTGATGATCATGTTTGGCGATAAAGACGATGCGGTGCCTTGGGAGCAAGGTGTTGAAATGTACTTAGCGATGCGCCGTGCGGGCAAAGATGTGGTGTTTTTACAATATGAAGATGAACCCCATCATCTGAAGAAATACCCTAATAAGCTCGATTACAGCATTCGGATGATGGAATACTTCGACCATTATCTTAAAGGTAAACCCGCACCAACTTGGTTAAGCCAAGGCGAAGCTTATGTCGAATATAAAGCCGATGATGAGTAATCTTCTGTTTTAGGTTTATCCATTAAAAACGCCACCGAAAGGTGGCGTTTTTTTATATGGGAATGAGGAAAAACATTCGTCTATTAGTGTTCATGCGAGTTTTCCTTTGTTCAAATGATATTGCCGTTTTATTAATCTTCTTCAACATGGACTTTTATCTATCAAGTTCATCTAATCTCTTTTTAATGGCATTTTTGTCAAAGTATGATAGCAGTCTTTTTAATTTATTTTTGCTATCCCATTTGGCTGCGGCCATACTAAAGAAAAATAAGATAATAAAGCTGAAAGTGAGTACTTGCGGACCTAAGATATGCGGGATTAATAGCACGACCAAAGTGAGCAGCCAACTATCAAAGTGACGAAGCTGATACGTAAACGATGATATTTAAGCCGTTTATCACCATCATTGTAATAACGCTAAATGGCTTATAAATATTCCTTTTCTGTCACCTTAATCATCCTAATAACAATGCTGGTAATAACATCCTTGATGTATTCGTTGTTAAGGGCATGAAGACCTAATTCTCTTCATGGTTGGTCTTTGAGCTTTTTAATTGAGTTTTAAAATTATAACAAAAGAAATCTATCAGCATTTTTTACATTTTTTATGTAGGGAATCAGTATTTATTTGCCTTTGCTGTTAACGTTGGATTGGTTTTAATATATTGATTTTAATTGATTAGTAAAAGATTGTTGCTGTGTTTTTCTAAAAGACATTAAGATTGGAATAGGAGAGGATAATGTTATTTCTCTCTATTGCAGTCATTCCCATTAATTAGTCGTTATCAGCAATAAATACGGGAATTTAAATTGTTCTCATATCTCCATTAATGACTACAGTATCAAAGCGGCTGAAATGGCGTAAGTATTAAACTTACGCCTTCTGAACGTAGAGAAGTTAATTAATCAGCGGGAGAGGTTGTATTTTACTGACGTTTGCTTTCTTTGTATTTTCGCTCAACTTCGGCCACTCTGCTGCAAAAATCCTCCAAGTGAGCTCGCATTTCTGCTTCGGCTCTGTCTTCATCCCTATCAACGACAGCCTGAATTAATTTGTCATGTAAACCTGATGGGTGAATTTCATCCGTAGGGGGTTCGAATGATAAAGCATTCTGACGTAATAACAGCAGTAGTGACTTAGTTATTGCTTCTAAGAAACGATTACCGCAAATTTCGGCCAACACAAAATGCACTTGAGAGCGTAATAACACTGTGGTGGGATATTCAAGGGTGTCATCCTCATGTTGATTGGCATCATACAATTTTGCTGCATCTGCTGAGGTACAATTTTTCGCGGCTAAACGTGCTACCTGTGGTTCGAGCAACATCCTTACTTGAACGATTTCAGGCAACGACATTTTACCCATCATCAATAAATCTTGGCAGGCATCACTTAAGCGCTCGAAGTCGACCTGTTTAACGAAGGCGCCACCCATGGCACCCTGACGAATTTCCACTAAACCGCTCGCTTCGAGAATTTTTATCGCTTCTCTAACCACTGTGCGGCTTACCATAAACAGATCGATTAACTCCCGCTCCGAAGGCAGCTTATCGCCGGCTTTGTACCTGCCGTCAAAAATGGCCTCTTTTAATTGCTGGCCAACGTCGGTCGATGCTCTTAGCTGCTTAACGGGTTTAAAGGTGTTCAAATTGTCATCTCGAATCAAAACTAGGTTGAAATCTTAACATAAATCAAGCTGATGTCTGAATATTCATTAGCTAAACCCAGATATTCATTAACTTACTTAACGCCATCGTTTTCTGTGGGTGTGGTGTGATTTGTCTTGAGTGCAAGCTTTTGAATTTAAATGGTTCTTTATTTTTTAAACATTCCGTTAAGCCTATCTCTCTGTCGAATCAATTTCAGCAATCAACCAATAGCTACATTAGAGATTAAAAAACATTCATTTTTGTTGATCTAAGTTACATCTCCACGAATTTCGCAACTTAATTCTCATATCTCGAAACATCCCGTTGATGACATAAATCATACGTCATACATTTGACCAAAAGCTGCTTGCGGTTTTTGAACAGCCTGAGAATTGCTTCGGGCGACTAATAATAGGAAGAGATGATGATGAAAAAGTCTTATTTATCCTTGATAGTGTTGTCTGCACTAGCGATACCCGCAGTCGCCGACACCAGTATCGACAAGATGTTCAGTGAAGGCACAGTAAAAGGTGAATTACGTCTTTTAGATTTCACCAAAGATTTTGATGGGGACACCACGACCCAACACACCACATCACTTGGCGGATTGTTTTATTACAACACCGCAAAAGTGAATGGCTTGAGTATTGGGACGAGTTTTGCCTCTGCTAACCCCATTTGGGTTAACGATTCCGACGCGGTTTATAACTTAGTAGGTCGAGATGCGAATGGTGATCACCAGAGTGTCAACCGTATGCAGGAATATTATGTTCAAGGCGATTGGTGGAATACTCAATTTCGTTTAGGTGCTCAAGAGTTACGCACGCCAATGATGAACCCCCATGATATTCGCGCCATCCCGAAGACTTTCCGAGGTTTCTCCGCCGAAAACCACAGCATCGAAAATCTGACACTATCAGCACTCTATATCACCGATTCTATGGGATGGACCGATGAACGCTTTATCTCTGTGAGTGACGCGGTAAAAGCTGAAGTTAAACGCAATACCGGCAATGTAGTGGATGTAGAAGATAATCCTGTGTATGCCATAGGTGCTAAATATCAATTGCCCTTCGATACAGTCAAAACTCAAATCAACCTGTGGCAATACTATATGGAAGATGTGTTCCAACAGACCTATGCCAAGGTTAATCTCTCGACCCAGTTGGGTAGCACTAATCTGTACTTCATTCCTTCCTACCTCAATCAACAGGCCACAGGCAATAAATCTGCTGGTGAGCTGGATACTTACCAATATGGCTTCCACCTAGGCGCTAAATTTGCTGGTGCAGATGTGACTTATATGTACGCCAAAACCGGTGACGACACCATTCTGGCGCCATGGGGTGATGACAAGGTTGTGATTCAACAAGTGTATCAATCGGCACTGGCTCAAGAAGAAGTGAACGCCCTGAAACTGGAGTATGACTTTGGTCAAGTCGGCGCGAAGGGATTAAGCGCCTATGCCTTCTACGGCGATTATGACTCTCCCGAAAGTTTGAATGACTTTACCGAAACCAACTTCTCAGTGACCTATAAGTTTGGCGGTGTCTTTGAGGGCTTAGGTGTGAGAGCACGCTATGCCATCGTCGATTTCGCTCAGAAGGAAGACCTCAACGATCTCCGCTTCTACCTAACTTACAAGTTCGCTTTAGGTCACTAATACGCGCGCTCCCCTGCGCCTACTTGTTGGGTGTATTAACGTCATTTGAATACACCCTTTTTTAAATCTTTATCACTTGGCTAACAAGCCGTTCGTCAGCTTTGACGTTAGAGCAAATCTTATGTCGTTGTAGATGGTGCAGAGCACCAAACGATATAGTCAACGGAGTAATGAAAATGAGTAAAGAATCGAGAGAAATTGACCAATACACTGCGAATGTTCTGCAAAATGGTCTATCGCGTCGAAGTTTTTTAACCCGAGCGGCGATCGGGACTGGGGGCTTAGCCTTTGCTGGATTAACGGGTTCTGCTAGCGCATCTCCTGTTTCTACACAAGCGCAGGAATACGCCCAAATTGGCCATGCGACGTTGGAATTTATGCCAAAGCCAAGAGCCATTCCCGACAGTGAAATTGCATCGACCCAAACCTTCGATGTGGTTGTGGTCGGCGCGGGGGCATCGGGTGTTCCTGCTGCGCTTTCGGCGGCGGAAAATGGTGCTAAAGTCGCGGTATTGCAAAAACAGGCAATTCCCGTGGCTCAAGGTAACACTGGCTCTGGTCTAGATTTGAAGAAAAGCGATAAGGCGGGAATTGAAGCCTTGGTAAACCGCTTAATGGCCGACAACGCTCATCGTAGTCATCCAGCACTTCTCAGAAGCTGGGCCTATAACTCAGGCGAGGCGGTATCTTGGGTTATTGACCGGGCAAAACAAGGCGGTGCATCTGTTGTTGACCAAGGCACTAAGCCACAACACGGTATTAAAGGCATTACCGAATATCCATTGGAATTTGTGACGTCTTATTTTGGCCCTAAACCCTATACCGCCGGTGATGGCATGCGTGCACTGGCTAAAACTGCCGAAAAAGCTGGGGTGAAGTTCTTCTTTAACACACCCGCTAACCAACTCATCCAAGATGAGAGCGGTAAAGTGATTGGTGTCATCGCCCAAAATCGTGATGGTATATACCATAAGTTTATGGCTAAAAAGGGCGTGATTTTGGCCGCGGGTGACTACCAAAATAACAAAGCCATGTGTGACTTCTTCATTCCTGATCTGAAAAACTTCGAACGTAAGCAAATGGACCGCACGGGTGATGGTTTTGCGATGGCGTATTGGGCTGGTGGCGTCATTGAGCCTGCGGGGCACACTAAAATGCTCCACGACTTTGATGCGGGTCCCGCGGCTATGTGTGACATGCCATTCCTCGTGGTAAACCGTAAAGGGGAGCGTTTCGTCAACGAAGCCGTTGAAATGTCACTGATGAATAACTACCTACGCAGCGAAGCTGACCAAGGTTGTTACTCCCAGGTTTTTGATTCTGACTATATGGAGCAAGCTAAAAACTGGCCTGGTAAAGCCTACACACCTGAAGAATTGAAGAACTATATGCCGGAAGATCCTTCAGAGAAGAAAGGCGTATTCCCATCACAAATCAATACCTTTGTGGCTAACACGCTAGAAGAGCTCGCTGTGAAACTAGGTTGCGACCCTAAAACCTTTGTGAAAAATGTTAACCGTTACAACGAGCTATGCAAATCAGGTCGTGATGAGGACTTTGGTAAAGCGCCAAGCAAAATGGCTCCGGTGTTAAAGGCCCCATTCTATGGTATTCACCGCCGCATGCGTTTATCCGCGATCACCTCTGGTGTATTAGTTAACGAAAACCATCAAGCACTCGATGCCGATGGTAAGCCAATCGGTGGCTTGTTCATTGTCGGTAACATGGGGGGCGGTTTTTACGGTGGTGTTGACTATCCATTAACGGTATTTGGTCTATCCCTTGGTCGCTGTTACACCTTCGGTTATTTAACCGGTAAGTATGTCGCCAAGCTTTAGGCCATAACGTCATCAATTGTGGTGCCTTTATCGGCATCTTTCAAAATGAATAACGGAATCACACCATGAAGAACTTAACTATTATTCTCTCACTGGCATTAAGCCTGTTTGTAGGCAGTACTTTTGCCGCCGATCAACTACTTGATCAAACCCACATGGCCAAAGGCTTAAAATGTACTAGCTGCCACCAAGGGGAAACTCGCGAAGCTGTGCCTATGTTGAAGTGTGTGCAATGCCACAACACTGCGAAATTGGCGGTTAAAACGGAGAATTTTAAACCCACGAATCCTCATAACAACCGTCACTTCAGTACCGAAACTGACTGTGCTAAGTGTCACCATGTACACCAAAAGTCTGAAAATTATTGCCAAGGTTGCCATTTGAAGTTTGACTTTGTCACCCCATAATCAAACTATAAGCAACCATTAGTGACTGAAAAACCACCTTCCCTGCAGAGGTGGTTTTTTATATCTAGTATGGATGAGTGATGAGATGTGCCAGAACCAAATCAATTTTTACTTGAGCTTTCAGCTTCTTTGGCGGTGCGGTTAACGATATCGGTGCCAGCTTCGAGATACTGTTTATAGGTATCATCACCCCAGGCCACGAGTTTATCGTCTTTAAAAATCAGTGGAGTGCATTCTTCTTTGGTGGTCACGCCATCGGATTTTTCATGGTGAGTACGGTAAAAGAGCACTTGTAGCTGGCCATCCTTAAGGGATTTGGCTTCCGTAAAATCGGCTTTGCCAAATAGGGTTTTGACGGCGGAAATATCCTGCCCTAGGGTTAACTCGTTTAATTTCTGGCTGTTATAAACTTGCCTGTCTTCCCAATCCATTTCATCCGGGGTGGGCTCATATACCAGCACCACAACAGCGACGAAGGCGACATACGCGGCAAATATACTACCAATAATGACCGAAGTTTTTGATTTCATTGAATCTAATTCCTTTGCATATCCAATGTACTATCTGGCAAGTCAATAAAATACGCCTTTGGTGGCCTAAGGTAAACGGCTTTATTGCAACTTAGTGTTAACAATAGGCGCTAATCGACCTGCGGCGCATTGGTGGGGCCGTTGACCCTAAAATCCTTAAGGTTGATGTTTAAGGGTAAATCGATTTGTAATTGGGCTAATTTATAGCTGAGGCGAGCCATGTCTCGGCCTTCGGCGAGTTTCTTGGCTTGTTTAGCGCCAAGATTAGGTAGAGAAGAAAACAGCGCCGCTAGGGTTCTGAAGGTTCGCAGCAATTCTGCCGCCGATTTGGGGCCTATGCCTGCGATGCCGGGGATTTTATTGCCGCTATCACCAGCCAGTGCCATTAAATCAAGAAATTGGCTGCGATCGACCCCCAATTTTTGCTCAAGCTCAGCGATGTTGAGGTACTGCTGATTAAAATGATCCCATTGGCTGATACGCGGATGATTGAGTTGGCTAAAGCCTTTATCGGTTGACACGATAACGGCTTCACCTTGGGCTTTAGCGGTTTTCATCGCAAGGGTGGCGATAACATCATCGGCCTCGGCTGCGGCATAAATCGATTGGATTGGTAAGCTTTTTAGGTGTTCCTGCAGTGCCGGTAAGCCCGCAGCCAGAGGCTCGGGCATAGGTTTACGGCCCTTTTTATAATCGGGGTAAAGCTGTTTACGCCAGGAGATCTCATCACCATCCCAGACGATGGCGACATGGGTCGGGTGGTGAATGCGCAGCAGTTTAGTGCAGGCGACACTCACACGCTCCGTTAAACTGTCCATATCGTTCTCATCTGGGATCGCCGCATAAATCCGGCGAACTAAGTTGAGACCATCGATAATTAAAAACTTATTCATTGGCGGTTATTGTTTTATTTCACTATTTGATAGCAGGGAACATAAGCGCTACCCGGCAGTTTCATCCTATGTTGGGCGACAAAGGCGCCCAGCAAATTGTCCATCAGCTCCATTAAATGTGGATCCCCTTTAATGTGGAAGGGGCCTAGTTGTTCAATCTGCTTGATGGTGTCTGATTTTACATTACCCGCCACGATACCCGAAAACGCTTTACGCAAATTGGCGGCCAGCTCGGCTTTATTGGCTTGATAATGTAAATTCAAGTTGGCCATCACCTCGTGGCTAGGGATAAATGGCAATTGGAACTCCGGTTCTATCTTTAGTCCCCATTGATATTGATAGGCATCGCCGGTGGCGCGGCGATGGGTTTTCACTTGCTCCATGCCTTGCTTCATCACCCGCGCGACTTCGGCGGGATTATCTATGATGATTTGATATTTTTGCTGCGCCTGAGGCCCCAAGGTGGCGGCGATAAACTCATCAATTTTAATAAAATAATCCGCGCTCTCACTGGGTCCTGTGAGCACCAGTGGGAAGGGGGTTTCCTGATTTTCTTTATTGAGCAAAATGCCCAAAATATACAGTAACTCTTCGGCGGTACCCGCACCGCCGGGGAAAATAATAATGCCGTGGCCTAGACGCACAAAGGCTTCGAGGCGTTTTTCGATATCGGGTAAAATCACCAGCTCGTTAACAATTTGGTTAGGCGGCTCGGCGGCAATAATACTGGGCTCAGTGAGACCAATATAACGGGCATTCTTAATCCGCTGTTTCGCATGACCAATTGCCGCGCCCTTCATCGGGCCTTCCATCGCGCCAGGGCCACAGCCAGTGCAAATATCGAGTTCTCTTAGGCCAAGCTGATAGCCCACCTCGCGGGTGTATTGATATTCGACGGCATTAATACTGTGGCCACCCCAACAGACGACCACATTGGGGTCTTTCATCGGTGCGATGGCGCGGGCGTTACGCAAAATATCGAACACTACGTTAGTAATGTGGCTCGCGTTGGTGAGATTGATATGTTTAAGGGTGTCGTACTTGTCGCTGATATAAAGGATATCCCGCAGCACCGAAAACAAGTGTTCTTGGATCCCCGTGATAATTTGGCCGTCGACAAAGGCTTGCTCGGGGGGATTGATAAGCTCTAGTTTAACCCCACGTTCACGTTGCAACACATTGATATCGAAGCTTTGGTATTGCTCGAAAAGCGCTTTAGAGTTGTCGGTCTTGAGGCCTGCGGCGAGGACGGCGAGTGAGCAGTTACGATACAGTTGATATAGGGCGCTCTTGGCACTATTTTTGAGGCGATCAACTTCGAGTTGTGAAAGCTGATCCATGCTGCCCTTAGGGCTGACTTTTACTATCATTTATCACTCCTTCGTCTCGACAGGAGTGATAAGAGGCGACGTATAGGCGGACTTTGTTATACGTCAATCACAACCCTGTCTCTGCTTTCATGTTTTGCTTTGTAGAGTGCTGCATCGGCGCGCTCGAAGGTTTCATGTATGAGCTCGTTCCCCATAACCTGCGCAGCCCCTATAGATACTGTAACTGTAATTCGCTGATTTTTAAATTTAAATGGAATATTTTTTACTTTCTCACGGACTCTGTTTAAAAGTTGAGCAATATCACCACCGTCAATATCGGGCAGGATGAGCACAAACTCTTCACCGCCGTAGCGGGCGACAAACTCGGTATCCCGTAGGGAGTTCTTTAATGCCATGGCGATGACCTGCAGGGTTTTATCGCCCGTGCTGTGGCCAAAGCTGTCATTGATACTCTTAAAGTGGTCGATATCGGCTACCGCAATCCACAGTGGGCTTTTATGGCGCTGATAATTGCGATACTCAAGTTCCATGCGCTCTTCGAGGGCGGCACGGTTAGGGAGCTGGGTTAAGCTGTCCAATAGATTGAGTTTTTGTTGCTCGAAGAGTCGCTCTTTATAGGTGTTAGCCTCGTTGCTCAGCTCGTTAAGCTCTTTGCGCATGGTTTCCATCGACTTGCGCAGCAAGGCTTGTTCACGCTGCTCTAAGGCTTCTTTGCGGGCGAGCGCGGAGCGAATCGAGCTAAGCTGCTCGGTCAACTGGGCTTTAAGATCGACAATATCGTCGGTGTCGATAATGGCTTCACCCACATTATCGACGCGCGAATTGATTTCACGGTTGAGCTGGGTTTTTAGCTGAAAACTGCGCTGGTTGTGATTATAGGATTCACTCACCACTTCACGTACCGCGGCTAAAGCATCGTTTAGGGCGTACAAAAACTCTTGTGAGGCCGATTTTTCGCGGGCGATGTTATCGAGCAGCAGAGATAAAATGGTTTGATAGGCTTCGAGCAAGGTATCGATTTCGACTTCCGATGCCAGCAGCTCTTTAATCACCAGCACTTGGTCACGTTGATCTTTACGAAACTCGATTTCCGAAATCATCTGCGCCAGTTCGTGGGCGAGTTGCCTGTGCTTAGGCAAGACATCGAGCTTTTCAGTTTCGTTGAACTGCTGCTGCAGGATGGTATCGTAGAAGCCAATGATTTGTTTAACTTTAGGAATATATTCCCACACAGTGTGGAACGGTTTTGAGAGATCTTGCTTGAAGTAGTTAACTTCTTTTTTGAGTTTTTCTGGCGCCGAGTTAACCCGTTGGATTTGGCGAATGACTTGAGCAAGTCCTGTGCGGCTCTCTTCCAGTTGCACCATCACATGGTTGTACTGACCCTTTAAGAGGCGTTCAACATCAACCAACTCCGGCAATGCTTCATCGACTCGCTCAAAGGTATTTAGATTGTGGCGAAGTTTGGCAAGTTTATTATCCAGTTCTAAATTCTGCCCTTTGCAGGCAAGACTTAAATGGCCAATAAATTGGAGTAGTGTTTGTAACTTAGCATTCCTGTCTTCGTTTACTTCATCGAGGGCCAATTTTGCCGAGTGAAGTTTTTGCTGAAGCAATGCCAGCTGTGTCACTGTCGCGTTGGAATCCTTCATCCGGAGTATTTTCCTAACTCTGTAGGGCTAACAAGCATGACGTCCTCTGTCCAGATTAGCGGTAAACTCATATGCTTCTAATGTTATAACAATGGCGGTAGAGTGCAAATTGCTTTCCCCATGCCACGATGATTAATTGTCGATATTGATCAAATATTTTCTAATAAATGTCGATCTTGGTTATTTTCCCAGCAGGGCCAAATGATGTCGTCTTTGGTTGCGCTGGTGTCGACCCTTATCAGGCCGCGTTCAATCCCTTTTTCGAGGTGCAAAAATAGCGGATCGGCAAAGAGTGTCGGTGGCACAAAATCTAAGGCTCTAAGGCTCACATAATGGCTAGTGTCATTCGGTAAACTGCGCGCGCCTGCAAGTGCCATTTGCAGGGTTTCAAACAGTAATTTAGGGGCTATTTTGATTTCCGCTTTGGTCAATAGCGGTAAGCTAATCCAGCCTAAATTAAAATGATAGCCCATGCCTTTGGTATCCAGTTGTGCCCGCAGTGTTTGTAACACCCGCTGCGGTTCTTCTGCCTCGGTAAATCTTACGGCAAATAAGCCCTGACGGATCACATACACGGGCATCGACAATCCATTAGTGATATGGCCAGTTAATTGGCGTGTAATGGCATTGGCAAAATATTGGCCGTGATTCAGATCGGTACTGACATGCTCGCGAAATTCAATTAAGGCGAGGGCGGTTGTGGGCGCATTCGCTGTGCTTTGGGCGAGATCCTTTAATAGCGCGGCATATCCCTGATGGTGAGTAAAAGGCTCTTCGAGGCTTAACTGCTGCAGCATGGCGTTTTGGCGTTTGTGCTTAAGGCGCTGATTGAGCAGTATGATGATCCCCACTAAGAGTACAGTCGCAATCAGGCCACTAAAGGCCAGCAACTTGTTAGTATTTTTAGTGGTTTCAACCGCATCATTCAGTTTGCCTTGCAACATGCTGAGTTCGAGCTTGAGTTGCTGCTCGGCCAGCACTGAGGCGGAAACCGATGGATCTTTGGCTGTGCTTTCAAGTGCTTCGCTCAATTCGATAATGCGCTTTTGTGTGCTAATCACTTTAGCTTGGTCGTTGAGCTTTTCCGCAGACAGGGCGATTTGTGTCAGCGCCGATTTTTGCTCATCCTGCAGTTTTAAATCACTGGCGAGAGCCAAAGCATTCTCGGCGTGGCTCATCATCAGCGGCCAATCTTCCTTCGATTGGGCTATCTCACCGATAAGCAGTTCGTTATAGACTAAATAGTGATGGCTTTGTTTTTCTTGAAATATCTGATTCGCCATCAATAAGTATTTGAGAGCGTTTACCTCATCATGTAGGTGTGAATAGGCTTGGCCTAGATTATGAAAATTTAGCCCTTGCGCGATGTAGTTACCGCGTTTGGCGTCGAGCTGCTGGGCATTTAGGTAGTAATCGATGGCGCGGTTCCAATCACCTTGTTCGCCATACACCATGGCGATGACCGTCATACAGCTTGATAAATAAGTGTCGTTGCCCAGTTTTTTGAAACCTGCTGCAGCCTCATGGGCATTCTTTAAGGCTTCATCCCATTGTTTTAAATCCCGATACACCTTCGCCAGTTGCAGCTGCAGGTGGGTTTTCATCGAAGGATAATTGGAGCGATTAGACAGGCGAATCGCTTCGCTATAGTGTTGCAATGATTTAGTGAGTTGTTGATTTTTATTGTAATAATGTCCAAGTTTCGATTCGGCCGCCGCGATGAGGTAGTCGTTTCTAAGCTTGTAGGCGATATCGCGGTAGGTATGAAAATGCATTAACGCGGGCACATCTTGGCGGATGACGAGGTGCAATCCGCCTAAATGTTCATGAATGGTGTGCTTTAGCAGCATGGATTCCACATCATAACTGTCGTTAATCCGTGTTAGCGCCTCATTATAAAATGCGATGGCCTCTTGGTATTTTTGTTCGGTACGGCCGATATAACGCCCCTTGAGCATAGCGACTGTGGCTTGTTCGAAGGGACTCTGCGCTATGCTTGCCAGTAATTCAATCAGGCTATTGGCGTCTTGAAAGCCAACCTTGGATTTTACATTTGGCTCGAGATTTAACCGCGCAAGCAGTTGCAGAATATGCTCGAATTCATCACTACTGTAACCCTGCTCTTGGGCGGCACGTTCAAATTGTTCACGATTCTTAAAGGCAATAGGAAAAGAGATGGACTGGTTAAGTCTGTCGTACATCTTCTGCGGCGTTTCACGCAATTCTATTTCTTCGGCCTCAAGATCGGTAGCCTTTGTTTGAAAAGAAATAGACATCAACAAGGTCACGAAAATAACAATGAGTTTATGCATGTGTAGGTGGCCCTATATTCCCTAAGTCAAGGAACTTATTTTGTTAGCTTTTGTTAGCGCCTAATGAGGATGCTACATCGACTTGTTATACTTGGAAAAAATATAAGAAGCATAATAACAGAAGACGGAAGGAAGTCAGAGTGAAACCCAGTAGATTATCTATTTTGGTATTAAGTGTATTAGGGTCGGCTAACGTATTTGCCGATGTGGATTACAAAATTGATTTAAGCCAACCAGAACATCACCTTGCGAAGGTGAGTGTGACCTTCCCCGAGGCTAAAGCGGGTGAGTTGAATGTCAATCTTCCCGTGTGGCGTACGGGCAAATATCAAGTGTTACCTTTATCTGACGGTGTGCGTTTATTTAGCGCCACCGACGCACGAGGCAACGCGCTGCCATGGAAGCGCACCGCCAGTGGTGAATGGCAAATTGCCCTCGATAAACCCACAAGTGTGACAGTGAATTATCAGCTCTATGCCAATGAATTAGGTCAACGTGTGCGTCATATCGATGCTACCCACGCCTATTTAGATGCCAGTGGCGTATTTATGTATAGCCCGCAATTTCGAGCCGATGCTGTCGCAGTACAGTTAACGGTTCCCGAGAACTGGCAAAGTTATTCGGGTATGTCGTCAGGCAACGCGGCGCATTCCTTTGTGGCGCCTAATTATGATGTGTTGATTGATTCGCCCATCGAAACTGGCGTGAGCACCCACAAAACCTTCAGTGCCAATGGTAAAGACTATGAGTTAGTACTGTGGGGCGAAGGCAACTACGATGCCGACAAGGTGGTGAAAGATTTAACCGCGCTGAGTGGTCAAGCCAAGTCGATTTGGGATGGTTATCCCTTTGATCGTTATGTGTATATGGTACATGCCACTAGCGGCGCGAGTGGCGCAACCGAACATTTGAACTCGACGGTCATCCAACTGCCTCGGTTTAGTTTTCGCGAGCGTAAGGACTACCTACGCTTTATCAGCACAGCCTCCCATGAGTTTATCCATACCTGGAACGTTAAAGCCTATCGTCCAGCGGGTTTGGTCCCTTACGATTATCAGCATGAAAACATGACCGAACTTTTGTGGATTGCCGAGGGCTCGACCAGTTATTTCCAAGGTCAGTTACTGCTGCGTGCAGGAGTGATGACGCCTAAGGAGTTTTTAGAAGATCTCGCTAAACGCATTGAGAAGAGTGAGCTGACTCCCGGACGCGAAATTCAATCTGTGGCCGAGGCCAGTTTAGGAGAGTGGAGCAGCACGGGTGGTGATTATGCTATTAACCACAGTGTGAATATTTACTCTGAAGGTTATCTAGCCTCACTGGCGCTGGATTTCTCCCTGCTGACTGACTCGAATCTTGCCCACTCATATCGCGATGTTCATCGTAAACTCTATCAGGATTACCGCGTGCCTAAGGGTTACACTGTGGCCGATGTGCAGCAAATACTGAAGGACTTATCGGGTAAGGATTATGGCCCCTGGTGGCAGAGCCATGTGAATAGTCCGCTGAGTCTTGAGTTTTCAAGCCTGTTGTCTCAGGCGGGTTTAGTGATGTCCTATGGTAAAGACTCCAAAGCTGAGCCTTTTACGGGCATGACTTTAAGCAGCGAACATGGCTCTTTAGTGCTTTCTCAAGTCTTGCGTAATGGCCCCGCTTGGCAGGCCGGTATCGTGGCAGGGGATGAGATCCTCGCGATTAATGGCTTAAAGGTCACGGCACAAGGTTTTGATAAACGCATCAAAGACTTTAAAGTGGGTGATAAGGTCGAAATCACCTTATTTAACAACGACAAAATCAAGCAAGTGGCGTTAACCTTAGGTGAGAAACAAAGCGGTAAGCTAGTGCTAAAAGGCGATGCAAAGGCGACTAAGCAGCAAAAAGCCTTCTTCAAAGCCTGGCTTGGCATTGATTGGCCGTTCGATAATAAGGGTGAGCTGCTGATAAAAAGCTAGTTGGTTTGCGATTTGAGTGAGTGGCGGCAATTAAGGTTGGCTTACTTGAATCGCTCCCTCGAATCGCTGCCAATGTATTACTTCAGTCATCGAGACTAAAAAGGCGCCGCAGTGAACTAAGTTCAACTGCGGCGCCTTTATACATTATTTCGTTTGATTTAGCTTAAGCTCGGTTGGCGCTTTCGCTAAATATGGCGGTGTTTTATCAGCTTGCTTAAGCGTTAAGCTTGAGTCTCTTCAAGGCCACCTAATGCCGAAACCAGTGCGTGCATCAGCGCCACTAACTCACTGCCCATTAAGGCAAAGTCGGCATCGAGACGCGCCATTGGATCTTCATTCCCAAGCTCATCATTACCCGCTCTAAATTCTTCGGAGAATTTTAAGCGTTTTACGCTGGCATCGGATTGCAGCAGTAGCGCGATTGATTGGCCAAAGTGCAGGGCGAGCTTATGCACTTCTTTACCGGTTTCAAGGTGAGCAAGTACTTCATCTTCTTTAAGATCTTGCTGCTTAAAGCGTACTATACCGCCTTCATCGGCGGCCGATTTCAACTCGGCTTCATCTTGCATTTCAAAGGGTAATGGTGCGCTGCCATCCTTTAACCATTGAGTGAGGTTCGATTCAACAGGCGCTTTAAAGCTTAATGGGATCACAGGCAAGCTGCCTAAGGCCTTACGTAATAAGGCTAATAATTCTTCGGCCTTAGTGGCGCTAGAGCTATCAACGAGGATCATTTCCAGCTCAGGTAAAATCAGCGCGCGAGTTTGGCTGCGACGTGAAAAAGCGCGTGGCAATAGGCTAGTGATGATTTCATCTTTCAGCGCATCTTTTTCTTTTTTGGCGAGCTTACGATTTTCTTCGTCTTCAATTAGCGCCACTTTTTCTTCTAATGATTCTTTAATCACTTGGCCTGGCAGAATTTTTTCTTCTTTAGTGACACAGATAAGGTGACGATTGTTGGCGCTGTGCACTAAGGTGCTGCCCTGTTTACCTAAGGCATTAGAAAAACCAAATTTGCTGACGTCTTGGCTGCCGCACGGGGAAAATGTGAAATCGGCGAGTGCGGTTTCAAGTGCTTCTGTCTCGATGGAAAAAGGTTTATTGAAACGGTAAAGAGTAAGATTTTTAAACCACATAAGATGCGCTCATTGGAAAAATAAAGTCGCAGTTTACGGCATAGTTGCAGCGGGGTAAACCTACCTTAAATCGTTAAATTTTGCCCCGGTTGCAGAATTCATCAAAATGTAACATTGAAAAAAATCAGGCTGTAACCCTTGGTATGACTCGGTTTTATCTTTGAGGGGGAGTGCGGTTTCGTGGTGACTGACCCAAGTTGTCACAATTGAAATAAAACTGAAACAGATTCATTGCAAACTTTCGGTCGTTCCAAACCAATAACCAAGACGAACATAACGTCGAAAGGATTAAATGATGAACGTTTTTTGTAAAACTCTACTTGCTTCTGCGCTAGCTTCTGCAACTCTGGCTTCTGCTTATGCCGCTGAGCCACTGACTGTTTATGGTAAGTTGAACGTTACCGCTCAATCAAATGATGAGAAAGGTGATTCTACAACAACTATTCAAAGTAATGCTTCTCGTTTTGGTGTGAAGGGTGATTTCGAACTGTCTAGCTCGCTGGAAGCGTTCTATACAGTTGAGTACGAAGTTGATACTGGCGCTGCAACAAGCGACAACTTCAAAGCCCGTAACCAATTCGTTGGTTTAAAAGGTGCATTTGGTTCTTTCTCTGTTGGTCGTAACGACACTCTGTTAAAGATCTCTCAAGGTAACGTTGACCAGTTCAACGATTTATCAGGTGACTTAAAGAGCCTGTTCAAAGGTGAAAACCGTTTAGGCCAAACTGCAACTTACCTGTCACCTTCAATCGGTGGTTTCGTATTCGGTGCAACTTATGCCGCTGAAGGCGATGCTGACCAGCAAGCTCAAGACGGTTTCAGCTTAGCCGCTATGTACGGTGACGCTAAACTGAAAAAATCACCTTTCTACGCTGCTATCGCTTACGATTCTGACGTAAAAGGTTATGAAATCCTGCGTGCATCGGTACAAGGTAAAATCGCTGATTTAACCTTAGGTGGTATGTACCAACAACAGGAACAAACCTACAAAAACGCTTTACCTGTTAACACTGACAGCGTGAACGGTTACCTGTTAAGCGCAGCTTATGATATCAATGCTGTGACATTAAAAGCCCAATACCAAGACATGGAAGACTTAGGTGATTCATGGTCAGTGGGTGCGGACTACAGCTTAGGTAAGCCAACGAAAGTGTTTGCTTTCTATACTAACCGCTCTATGGAAGCGTCTAACGACGATGACAAATACATCGGTGTTGGCTTAGAACACAAGTTCTAATCTCAGTATTAAGGTTGAATTAAGGAGGCTTAGGCCTCCTTTTTTATTGCGATAAACAAACAGTTATATAAACTTAATATGACAATTATCGCGACTATATCGCTTAAGTAGCACGCTAATTCATAAATCTGTAATAAAAATGACTAATAATAGCCGTGTTGACATTCACTGACAGAAAATCACTTATGACTGCAAGGATATTGATAGTAGAAGACGAGTTAGCCATCCGTGAGATGCTGACTTTTGTAATGGAACAGCATGGGTTTACAACCTCTGCGGCGGAAGATTTTGATTCGGCCATTGCGCTGCTAAAGGAGCCTTACCCCGATCTGATTTTGTTGGATTGGATGTTTCCTGGTGGAAGTGGTATTCAATTGGCCAAACGCCTCAAGCAGGATGAGTTTACCCGTCAGATCCCCATTATTATGTTAACCGCTCGCGGTGAAGAGGAAGATAAGGTTAAGGGCCTCGAAGTGGGCGCCGATGACTATATCACTAAACCTTTCTCACCCAAGGAGTTGGTTGCGCGTATCAAGGCTGTGTTGCGCCGTAGCGCACCGACCCGCCTCGAAGAAACCATCGATGTACAAGGATTGTTACTCGACCCCGTGAGCCACAGGGTGAGTGTTGGCGATACCGTACTCGATATGGGGCCAACAGAATTCCGTTTATTACACTTCTTTATGACACACCCTGAACGTGTTTACAGCCGCGAACAGCTGCTCGATAACGTCTGGGGAACCAATGTGTATGTAGAAGACAGAACCGTCGATGTGCACATCCGTCGCCTGCGTAAAGCGGTCGAAGAGTCGGGTCATGACCGCCTCATTCAAACGGTTCGTGGGGCTGGTTATCGTTTCTCTACACGCATTTAGTGCCAAATAAGAGATAGGCACAGGTTAGCTTTTAAGCTATCTTGTGCTCCTCTTATTTAGCCTGATGTCTGGGTTTACTTATGTTCGACTCTTATTCAGGGTACCGGTTGTTTTCGCGCTTAGCGGTGTTCTTACTGCTTTGTTTGCTAATTGGTTTATTGGTAGGGAAACCCCTCTGGATACTTATCATTGGATTGCTAGGACTGGTGTTCTGGCATTACCGTCAGTTAGCTCGTCTCAATTTTTGGTTATGGCGTGATAGAAAATTAACACCTCCCCAGGGCAGTGGCAGTTGGGAAGGGGTGTTTAACGGCATATACCGTTTGCAGGGTAAAAATCGTCGCCGAGTCGGCCAATTAGCCGCATTACTCGGACGTTTTCGCCAAGGCGCCGAGGCCTTGCCCGATGCGGCAGTCGTGCTTGACTCAGAGCACAATATCTTATGGTGTAATAAGTTAGCGCAGCTGATTTTAGGCTTTGTCTGGCCACAGGATAATGGTCAACGGATTGATAACTTGATCCGCCACCCAGATTTTTCTGCCTACCTTAAGGCGGGGAAATATAAAGACCCGTTAGAGTTGGCCTCGCCCGTATCCGATAGAAGACTGCTCGAAATCCGTATTATGGCCTATGGCGATCGGCAGTTATTGCTCATTGCCCGCGATATTACACGGATAAGGCAACTCGAAGGCATGCGTAAAGAATTTGTCGCTAATGTGTCACACGAACTGAAAACCCCGCTCACAGTATTGCAGGGTTATTTAGAGATGATGCAAAGCATGGCGGAACCCGATTCGATGAACGCTAAGCCCTTAGCCTTAATGCAGCAGCAGACGCGGCGCATGCAGTCGATGGTGGAGCAGCTGTTGGTGTTATCGCGCATCGAAGATGCGGTCGATATTAACCTTGAGAATACGGTGAATATGGTTCAGTTGATGGAGGTCTTGAAGGAAGAGGCCAAGGCACTGGCGCAGGACAAGTACGAACTGAGTTTCCATTGCGAGGCGGGACTCAACTCCCATGGCAATGAGTTACAGCTTAGAAGTGCTTGTTCTAATTTGATTTCGAATGCGATTCGCTACACAGAACCTGGCGGGAAAATTACCGTGCAATGGCGCAGTGTGGCAACTGGAGGCCTCTTTAGTGTGACGGATACAGGCGAGGGGATCGCGCCGCAGCATATTAGTCGCTTAACCGAGCGCTTTTATCGCGTCGACAGTGCGCGCTCAAGGCAAACTGGTGGCAGTGGCCTTGGTTTAGCTATTGTGAAACATGCCCTGAGTCACCACCACAGTGAGCTCAATATCAGCAGTGAATTGGGCAAAGGCAGCACCTTTAGCTTTGTTATCCCACACCATTTGATCGTTCGTAAAAAGTAACGGCCGCGAAGACTTAATTTATTTTTATATTTAAAACAGGCCATTAGGGCCTGTTTTGTTTTTATTAGTACTGGGTAATGACCTTTTTTGCAAAAAAATACGAAAAATGTGTTTTGTCATCTAAGTGTCACATCTTGGACATAGAATTGTCATTGTAGCGATTGATACTGGCTGCGTCTGAAGAAACTTAAGTTAGAAATTAGTTAGCTTATTACTGGAGCACATAATGAAACTGAAAAAGCTTGTCGGCGCGATGACCCTCACAGCCGCTGGTGTATTCTCTGCCACTGCAATGGCATCTGTTGATCAATCTCTGCCAACTTACGAGAAAGCAAGTGGTGTATCAGGCAACCTTTCGTCTGTAGGTTCAGATACTTTAGCCAACATGATGACTCTGTGGGCTGAAGAATTTAAACAGATGTATCCTAACGTCAACATCCAAATTCAAGCTGCTGGTTCTTCTACTGCGCCACCAGCGTTAACCGAAGGTACTTCACAATTCGGTCCAATGAGCCGCAAGATGAAGCCTAACGAAGAAGAAGCCTTCGAAAAGCACTACGGTTACAAGCCAACTGCAGTTCGTGTTGCGATTGACGCCTTAGCGGTATTCGTACACAAAGATAACCCAATCAAAGGGTTAACTGTTGAACAAGTTGACGGCATTTTCTCTTCTACTCACAAGTGTGGTAGCAGCGATATCCAACGTTGGGGCGAGTTAGGTCTTGACGGTAACTGGTCAGCAAAAGACGTACAACTGTACGGTCGTAACTCAGTATCTGGTACTTACGGTTACTTCAAAGAGCACGCTCTGTGTAAAGGTGACTTCAAGGCCAACGTAAACGAGCAACCAGGTTCTGCTTCTGTGGTTCAGTCAGTTTCTCAATCACTGAACGCTATCGGTTACTCTGGTATCGGTTACAAAACTGCTGGCGTGAAAGCCGTTGCTATCGCGAAGAAAGGTAACGAGTTTATCGAAGCGACTGCAGAAAACGCTGCTAACGGTACTTACCCATTATCACGTTACTTATATGTCTACGTGAACAAGCAACCAAACAAAGACTTAGCACCAATGGAAAAAGAATTCATCCGTTACGTGCTGTCTAAGCAAGGTCAGCAAGTGGTAGAAAAAGACGGTTATGTGACTCTGCCTAAGAGCGTAGTTGCTAAAGATTTAGAACAGTTAGGCATTCGCCTCTAATTCTTAATCGCTAAACCATTAAGGGTCTCTTCGGAGGCCCTTTTTGTTTTTGGGAAGATTCATTGCTGCTCAAGACTTAAAAAGGGGCATAAAAAAAGCAACCTAATAAGGTTGCTGTAAATTCCAATTCGGAATCCGGGGACGGTCGCGCTAGAAACCATCTAAAGGAGAATGATGATGAACGAAGAAACTCATTGCAAAGATTCGGTTCATAATATCTGACTCAAGGGCGCGAAATTAGTTCAGCAAAAATAGAAAATTTTTGAAAATATTTTTCCTTATAACCTTTATGCATTGAAAAATATGTAAATTTTATTTTTACAACTTCACTCAAGTCGATTCTGGCACGTTATCGACTTCAAGCGTTGTTACAAAATGCGGATGCGGGAAAGGTTTATTCGATTGCGCAGGAGTAAATCAGCGACCGATAATAGGATTAGCTCATTTACCGATAACAGGTCGCTTAACAGATGCCGCCAGAAAACCAACCAGTCCCAATTGAACCCCAAATCAGGGATCACAACCGAGATTACCATTCCTTTGCTAATAGCGACCAAGTACAGGTCACGCACTTATCCCTCGCGCTTAAAGTCGATTTTGCGGCTCGTCGTTTGCAGGGGAAGGCAACGCTGTCGCTGCGCTATCTTGAATCACTGGTTGGCGAGTTATGGCTCGATAGTCGCGACTTACACATTTTATCGGTCACGACTGAGGATGAAACGGCGCTGGCATTTCATCTTGAAGCGGCTGATGAGATTCTCGGGCAAAAATTAGTTATCCAGTTACCCCAAGAACAGTGTGAGCAAGTTTGCATTCGCTACCACACCTCGCCGGAGGCTGAAGGGCTGCAGTGGCTGACGCCTGAACAAACGGCGGGCAAAGCATTACCTTATCTCTTTAGTCAGTCTCAGCCCATTAATGCCCGCAGTTGGATCCCCTTGCAGGATACGCCAAAGGTGCGAATAACCTTCGATGCGCATGTTGAGGTGCCAAAGGGGATGCGTGCCGTGATGAGTGCGATGAATGACCCCGATACGCCGCTCGAGGGGCAATTCCAATTCGAGATGGAAAAGCCCATTCCCACCCATTTGCTGGCTTTAGCGGTGGGCGATTTAGCCTTTCAAGCCATAGGTCCGCGCAGCGGCGTGTATACCGAACCTTGCATGCTAGAGGCCGCGGCTACTGAGTTTGCCGATACCGAGCATATGCTGGATGTGGCGCAATCGCTCTTAGGTCCTTATGCCTGGGGGCGTTATGACATGATCATCTTGCCACCGAGCTTTCCCTTTGGTGGCATGGAAAACCCGCGTCTAGCCTTTTTAACCCCAACCCTGATTGCGGGGGATAAAAGCTTAGTGTCGACGGTCGCCCATGAGTTGGCACACTCGTGGACGGGCAATTTGGTGAGTAATGCCACATGGCGCGATCTCTGGTTGAATGAAGGTTTTACAACCTATTTCACCAATCGAATTGTCGAAGCCGTTTATGGTAAGGAGCAGGCCGAGCTGGAATGGGTCATTGAATTTGGCCGATTAACCGAAGAAATGGCCATGTTACCGCATCACAGGCAAACCCTGCCCGCCAATGTGCAGCAGGCCGATCCTAATTTGGCCTTTAACCGTTTTACCTACGATAAGGCATCGATGTTCGTCCATGAGCTAGAGCATCGCCTCGGCCGCGCCGAATTTGATAAGTTTCTGTTTGCCTATGTGCAGCAATTTGCCTTTAAGGCGATCACCACAGAAGTGTTTGTCGAATATGCGAAAGTCGCTTTAGTCGAAGCCTATCCCGATAAAATTAGCGAAGCTGAGCTGCTGGAATGGATTTATGGCGAAGGGTTACCGCAAGGTTATGTGGGGCCCACATCACGAAGTTTAGATAAGGTCGATAGCGCCTTGGATGACTTCTTACAGGGCAAAGCGGCCAGCGAGCTTAAGGTTAAGGGCTGGCGAGTCCATCATTGGCAATACTTTTTGACCCAATTGCCCGAAGTGGTGTCGCAGGTACAACTGATGGATTTGGACGATACCTTTAAGTTTACCGAGTCTACTAACGCTGAAATTGCCTGCGATTGGTTTAGGGTCGCTATCCGCAATCATTACGACCCCGTGCTGCCCGCCTTAAGTGCGTATTTACAGCGCATTGGCCGCGGTAAGTTTGTCCGCCCACTTTATGCTGAATTGCAGGTTGCGGGTTACCACGCGGAGTTACAACAAATCTATGCCAGTGCGCGGGCGGGGTACCATCCTTCGATTCAAGTGCAACTGGATAGAATGCTGAAGGGGTAAAATACAGATAAAAAAATGGCAACCTAAGGTTGCCATAAAAGAATCAAAGTAGGAGACAAAGGAATGCAGTGCGCTAGCGTGTATTCGATTGTTTCCCAAAAGGGAGATGATGATGAACGACCAACCAATTCGACTCTATGCAATAACTTGAAACTGTTTCATTGAATTAAACGGCGGGTTTTATCCATTTAATCCTTTGCTAAACTTTTCATTTAGCAATCAATTCTGCATCAAAGCGGATTTGTTAATCCTTACATATAGTCAGACTAAGACCTTTTGATAAAGTTCAGTTGGCGGCTAAAAAATTTTAAATTTATTTTTGGGCTTGCTGACATCAGCAAATTGAGTCGCTGGGGAGTAGCTACATTTATTTTACATATAAAACATAGACATAAAAAAAGGCAACCAATTGGTTGCCTAGTGACCTATTCCTAGGTCAAGGGGGCTGCGCTAGAAGCCCCAGGGAGAATGATGAACATGAAAAAGACATTCGCTGTTCAATATCTTTGAGGGGCTTATAGAATTAAAGTTCCATCGAAAATAAAAAATAACTTAAATTTTTTATTTAATAACAAAATTTCAATGGGATAGCGTGCGGATTATTTTAAAAGCGCTTCTATCTTGTCACTAATGGCCTCTGGTTTTGTGGTTGGCGCAAAGCGAGCGACCACTTCGCCCTGACGATTAATTAAGAATTTAGTGAAATTCCACTTAATGCGTTCCGTGCCTAATACGCCTGGCGCCGCTTTTTTGAGGTACTGGTATAAAGGGTGTGTGTGTTCACCGTTTACCTCGATTTTCGAAAACAGTGGAAAGCTCACGCCAAAATTGAGTTCACAAAAACTTTGAATACCTTTCTCGTCGGCTTTTTCTTGGGCGCCAAACTGATTGCATGGGAAGCCTAAAACCACCAATCCCTGCGCTTTATATTTTTGATAGAGCGCTTCTAAGCCCTTGTACTGTGGTGTAAAACCGCACTCACTGGCGGTATTCACAATTAAGATCACTTTGCCTTGATATTGCGCCAGTGCCGTTGGATTGCCTTGAATGTCGTTTGCGCTATGGCTATAGATAGTCGATGTCATCATTACCTCCTTAGGTGTGGTGATTAGCATAAATAATAGCTTGATTGTTATCAATTGATTTGTGCGCAATTTATTTTGCGGGTTTGCTAATCTTCTTCAATATCAATATAGTTACGCTAATTTTTATCTCAGCAGAAGGGCGTTTATGTGACTGAACATGAAGCCGAATACGAAACAAACACACAGGCCGATGTCGGGCAGGTTGTTCAGCAACTCACTGAAGTTGAAGGTGAAGAACAGGCTGAAGTGTTCAGTGAAATCTTAAATGAAGCTGAGCCTGGCACGGTTGCCTTAGTGCTGGAGTCTTTACCCTTAGACGAGCGTTACGAGCGTTGGCAACAGGTTGAGTTTAGTGACCGTGTGACAGTGCTGAGTTTAATGCGCGCCGATCCGCGTATGGGGATCCTAAAGCAGATGCCCGACAATGAGGTGGATCTGCTGTTTGCGCAGCTCAGTCCTGAGGATTTGATTGAGTGGAGTGATTATCTCCCTGAAAGTTTTACCGACCGCGCCTTGGCGCAAATGGGCGAACGTCAGCGGCAGCGCTTCGAGTTGTACGATCAATACTCGGAAAATGAGATTGGTCGTTATACCGATCATCAAATGTTAGTGCTCAGCGATAAGGCGACTGTGGCCCAAGCGCAGCGGTTTTTCAGGCGAATCGAACTCGACTGTAACGACAACTTATTTATCGTCGATGAGGCGGATAAATACCTAGGTACGGTCAAACGTTATGATATTTTCAAGCATGATCCCTCAGAGCCACTGATTTCACTGTTATCGGAAGATAGCCGCGCCTTAACCGCAGATACGACGCTACTCGATGCCGCCGAGGCAATTGAACACAGCCGCGAAATTGAGTTACCGGTTATTGATGAGGCTGGGGAGCTGATTGGCCGTGTCACCCTAAGGGCCGCTACCGCCTTAGTGCGTGAACATTACGAAGCCCAATTAATGGCAACCGCGGGTATGGATGAGTCCGACGACTTATTCGCCCCGATCATCAAAGGTGCGCAGCGCCGCGCCGTATGGTTAGGGATTAACTTACTCACTGCATTTTTGGCCTCGGCAACCATTGGCTTATTTGAGAACGTCTTATCGCAAGTAGTGGCACTTGCGGTGCTGATGCCAATAGTGGCGTCCATGGGCGGGATTGCGGGGAGTCAGTCGCTCACCTTAATGATCCGCGGTATGGCAATGGGGCAGATCTCTGCGGGTAACTTATTCTCGTTAATGAAGAACGAGTTAGGCATTGGCTTAGTCAATGGTACCCTGTGGGCAATTGTGATTGGACTCGTGGCGGGCTGGTGGTTTGCCGACAGCACCATAGGCATAGTGATAGGTTGCGCGATTTTGATCAATATGGCGGTCGCGGCGCTGGCAGGGGTGTTTGTCCCTATGGTGTTGCAGCGTTTTAACCAAGATGCGGCGCTCTCAGGCTCAGTGATTTTAACCACAGTGACCGACGTGGTGGGTTTTTTCACTTTCCTCGGCATGGCGACGATACTGTATCTCTAAGTGGATGTTGGTTGTTTAACTCAATTGTATGAATCAAAACGATATTCAATTTGTCCTTTGCCAAAGCGCAGCCGAATTAGCGGCTGCGGCGGCCTTAATCGATCAACGGGATGACAACGCGCATCCCCTCGACCATCAGGCCTTTGCTCTGTCCCGCGCTGTAATATTGGCGAAAACACTCGAGGGTGAGATGGTTGGCTGCGCGGCGATTAAGGCGGGGTCTGGCCCCGTAGGGGAACTAGGCTATCTGGTGGTCTCGCCTTTGTACCGCCGCCGTGGCATAGCCCAAGGGCTTACCCTTAAGCGGATTGAAGTGGCTAAAGCGCTGGGGATAGCCCTATTATTTGCCACCATTCGAGATGAAAACAACGCCAGCCGAGTGAATTTACTCAAGGCCGGATTTCACTTTTGGCGGAATTATTTAAGTATTAGAGGAACGGGGAATACCGTCGGTTGGTATTACTTAGCCCTCGAAGATGAGCTGGATATCGATGGCATAATGCAATCCCTCGTTGGAGATCGGGTTCCAGCAAGTTAAATGTTTCTAAATTGTTTTCTTTAAGTTTTGCTTGTGTTTTTTACCGGTTTTCGTTTGGTTTCAAATTCAAAAATCTTTTCGACTCTCAGCTAAATATGCAGATTTTCTTTTTTTATTCGGTATGATTCGCGCCATTACCCACAGTCATTATTGAGGTGTTTTTATGGCTAAGTTCAGAGTAGCAAGTGTCTTATTATTGAGTGCAGCCGCGCTGCAGGTGAATGCGTCAGAATTTAATCTTGGGTTAAACAACGATGTGGTTTCTACCGAGTTAGAGCTGCAAGTGAATAAAGATGTCAATGCAGTATTAGGATATATTTATTCAGACGATAGCGGTCATATTGCCCAAGGCGCAATGCACATGACCCATGATGCGGGTGTGCATCATTTTGAAGTTGGCGCTAAGTTAAGCCAGTTATGGGCAGATGATGCGCCAAATGGCAGCACAGTGTCAGTGGGTGGTCGTTATGCCTTGGCGTTAGGGCCAAACATCTCTTTGCATGCCGCTGCTTACTATGCGCCATCGGTATTGTCTTTCGGTAATGTCGATGGTCAATACGAATTGGATTCAAAGGTACAGTACCGTGTGAATCCTAATATGGCGTTCTATGTCGGTTACCGTAAGATTGCCTTCGAATATGATCACGCCCGTGATTTCACCTTCGAAGATGGCGTTTACATCGGCGGTAAGTTCCGCTTCTAATCTCGCCTTATTGAGTGGCCTTAACAGAGGCCACTTCGATGTCAAAGCCGGCCAAGGTTATCTTCGCCGGCTTTTCCATTTGGCTTTCAGTTCGCTGTAGCTTGGCAGGATGGAGGAGAAGATCACCAGTCCTATGCCAATACACACCACAATGCTTAAGTGCTCATCCAAAAACCACCAACCAAACAATGCGGCAAAAATAAGGCCTGTGTATTCCACGGGCGCCATTTGGCTGGCATCGGCACGCCGATAGGCGTGGATGATGAGGTAGGTCATGCCGATATAAAACAGGCCTAAGGTCAAACCAACTTGGGCGACGGGCAGGCTAAAGTCGGCGCCTTCGTACCAGGTTGCCGGTATCAGAAAAACCATGGCAAAGGCATTAGACCAAAAGAGTGTTGAAAAGGGATGCTCATGGGTTGAATATGCCTTCAAAATGAGACTGTTGGTTGCTGAGGTCATCGCTCCCAAAAAGGCTAGACCGATATAGAGGTTAAATTCTGTCGGCTGGCTTATCAGCAAAATCCCTGTAAAACCAATAATCCCCGCGACGGTGCGGCGATAACCAATACGCTCATTTAAAAAGAGGGCGGACATCAGCAACAGTAACAATGGGGAGGTATAAATGACCGCAGTCACAGTCGCCAGCGGTAAGTGCAGCACCGCTAGCATAAAGATGGCATTGCCTAAGCCGATTAACAGTGCTCGGCTCAAGTGCACCTTGTAAAAGGGGCTTAACTTAAGGTTTCCCTGTAGTCGCCAAACAAAGGGTAATACTAAGAGCGTGGCGAATAATTGGCGATACAGCACCAGTTGAAACACGGGGGCATTCGTTTCAAGCAATTTAACCAATAGGTTACCGCTGGCAATCAAAAACTGGGCAGCTAGAATCATCAATAAGGGTGCCATAGGTATCCAAGTTAACGGCTGAAATGGTGGCTAAGCTTTTACGCACTAAGTGAACGACTAAAATATCATCATAAGGTACCCGATTGCCGACTAATTTAGTCTAATCAATTGTAAAAAATAAAATGTAGTCATAAAGTTAACACTCTAAAATGATTTTCTGCCTGGAACTAGACGCTGGTATATAAACCAAGATACCTATGAGCAAAACTAACTTACACAATTTCTGGTGCTTTTTGCTGCTTCTTTGGACATTTAGTCCGTTTGCCTTGAGCGCTGAAATTGCGTTGGATTCCCCCTATTTATTCCACGCCGATGATAAACAACAGCCACCGGCTGATTTTAATCAAGTGACTCAATGGATGAGCCAGCTCGAAGAGGCCAGTTCGGTGAGCCTTGCGGGGGGCGATTATTGGATGGTGTCTCCTGTGATGGTCAACAGTCGCCAAAACCATTGGGTGGTGGATGCCAGTAATTCCATTGTCGAATCCGTCGATTATTGGTTGCTCGGCAGCGATGGTTCAGTGCAGTTTGCCCAGAGTGGTTACTATGCGCCCTATGAGTTTTTATTCGATTATGGCCGTAAAGTTAAGCTCAATATGGGGACGGATTATTGGTTAGTGACTCGGCTGAGTAGCCGATATTTTTCCTCTGCACCTGAGCTCGCTATTGAGTCGGAAGAAGTACACCAACTGACCACGGACCGCATGGCCTTGGCCATAATGATTTGTTTAGGTGGATTGTTTTTTATTGCGCTGTACAATTTGCTGATTTATATATCTATTTTTGATAAAGCCTTTCTATATTACGGCCTGTATGTGTTGACCTATTTTGGTGGTTGGGCCTTGACCTTCCATTTACCAGCGCATCTATTCAACTTTCATCAGCTTGAGTTGCATCATCTGTTTTTTATCAGTTTGCCGATATTTAACATTCTGTTCTACAAACACTTCTTACAGCTTCCCAGCTATTCGCCGCGATTATGGCGCCTTAGCAAGTACCTGTTAATCGCCTGCATTTTAGCCCTGCCAACCAGTGTGTTGTTATTGTCCTATACCGCGATTATTGCCTCAGTACTAATCATGCTGTGGATTGCACTGGCCATTACTTGCGGCAATGTCTGTTTAATGAAAGGTTTTGCGCCTGCCCGTTATTTTATTATGGCTTTTAGCTGCTTATTGCTGCCAGCGTTAATTATTCTTCCGGGCAATATGGGGATCACCCCCGATTTTATCGAACATGCCGAGTTTGCGACGCTGCTGGGCGGCACAGTGGATGCTCTGTTGTTATCCCTCGCCTTAGCGAACAAGCTTAAACTGCTATCCGAGGAACGTAAGGCGCATATCGAAGAGTTAGGAATCGCTTGGGAAAAGGCTAGGCTCGATGGCTTAACCCGAGTGGGTAATCGCTATGCCTTTGATGAGTTTATGAATTCACAATTGGCCTTTGGCAATAAAGTGGTTCAGCCAATGGCTTTGGTGTTACTCAATGTCGACAGCCTTAAAATGGTGAACGATACCTTAGGCCATCAAGAGGGCGACCGTTTACTGCAACACTTAGTACAGGTTTTGCAGGCGACTAATATTGCCCACCTTAAAATTTATCGGATCAGTGGCGATGAGTTTGTGCTGATCCTGCCCGCAAATGGTATGGCAACCTTAACGATCTGCTTGAGGGGGTTAACGACGCAATTTGCTGCTGAGGGGTTAAAGGATTGCCAGTTTAGTTTTGGTTTCGCAATTAATACCCATGTGGCAGAGCCCCACGAGTGGCTTCGCAGCGCCGATAGCAGTTTGTATCAGTCGCGGATGGAAAAGCGCCGTCAGGAATACGCCGATACCCGCGCGGGCGAGATTGTCTCGATTTAGAGTGTCTATTTAAAGGAGCCTCCATTTAATCGAGTGCCTCTTTCAATTTGAACAGATACAAATAGTTGGATAAAAAAGGGGCTGCATAATGCAGCCCCTTGGTATTTAGGCGAAGTCTTTTTCGCCTTTGATAATCGCCGGATGGCCGCAGATGGCTTTGGCAGTATGCATTCCCGCCATAGTCGCTGCTTCCACACAACCGGCGTTGAGCCCGGTTTTAATCCAATCTCCCGTCATATACAGATTGTCGATGCCCGTACCATCCGTGGTGATCCGATATTGAGAGCTGCCTTTCACTGACAGGACATAACGCTCAGAAGGATCCACATTGGCGCGCCAATATTGGCTATCGAATCGCGCCTCACCTTGGCGCTGCTGTTCATCGTGCAACCATTCCCAGGGGAAGCTGTCGCCAACCTGCTGCCACAGCTTATGAATTTCTGTATTGAGTTGATTGATGGCGCCAGCCTTGGCTTCGGCGGTTTTGCGCTGCTGGAAATCGATATCCGTACGCGGAGGATAAGCATCCACAGGCAACGCCGAGCAGAAATAGCTGGCATTTTTCGGCTCTATGCCCCGCCAGTCTTCTTTATCGAGTAATTGATCCATCGATGCCCACGTATCGTAGGGCTCGGTAAAGCCTGATAAGACGGGCTGCTCGCCATCCTCTGAATAATTGGGCCAACCTATACCATTAAGATCTTGATTCATCCACAGTTGATAAGCTTGGGTTGCGACTGTCTGCACTTTATCTACACAGGTTTTGAGCGCCGGACTCTGCGCCACGACCTCACTCGCCACATTGGGAACCGATCCTAATGACAGACCAAAAATCACTTTGTCGAAGTCCACGCCTTTTTGCAGACGTTTTTTCGGTAGCGCCTGACCAAATTGTGCCTCGTACAGATTGTCCCAATCGCTCCAGAAGTGCTCAAGATTAATATCATGGGCTTTTAGCAATGCGGCTTGATCAGGCTCGAGTTGGTCGTAATTTGGCGTGCTGGGCCAGCAGGCTAAGCCTTTAACATCAACGAGTGGATTGTAGTCTTTAACCGACGGTGCTAGTGCGATTTGCTCAGTTATTTCAATCGCTTGAATGCTGTTGTCGCGACATTCTAAATTATCAACCCGATTGAAGAAGTGGAAATTAACCCCGCGCCGCTTCAGCACTTCATAGTAGGGGGTAAAGACCACATCGCCCATACCCGCCTGCATTTTCCACATGACTCCGCCTTGATAACACAGGGCGATACGCAGCATGGAGCGAATAATCGTCCCCGCTTCGACATTGGGCTTGTCGAAGTTGCCTTTTTCGTAGGCAAACACCAGATCATAAAAACCGCGTACCGGCGCGCTATCGACCGTGTATTGTTGGCTGGCGCCGTGTTTAGTTAGCCATTCGCGGTAATCATAGTCGTTGATGGCATCGAAACCCTTTTCAAACACATCATCGGCAAACATTCCTTTTAAGATGCTTAAGCCTAAGTCGACGGCAATATACAGATGGCGTAACTCATCGTTAGTGTCTAAATGGTCGCTAAAGCGTTTAACCAACCTTTGGTGCAGGGCATCGACGGCGGATTCGACCAAACCATCGTCACTCTCGCTGTGAACATGCTCATCGCATTCGCGGCCAATCATTTGATTAAAATGGCATTCGAGCTTGTCACCTAGGGCGTCTAGGGATTCCATCGCATCATCGACCGAATCCTCTAACTTATCCTTCAGCCGTTCAAACCAGCCGATATCGAGCCAGTTTTTCGGCGTCGCCATGGCTTTTTCATCGGCTTCTAGCAGGGAGTCCATGTCCTTTAGCCATTCTTTTATCCAAGCAAAGGCGGCTTTAACTACCTTCCAGAAGGTTAAGGTTTCGGTGCCATCTCCAGGGATCCCTGGGAGTGTGGGGAAGGTGATTGGCCAGCTAACGGAGCGGCCATTAATTTCTTCCTGAAGCACAATAAAATTATGGGGTTTAAAGGCATCGAAGAAGGTCGCTAGCGGCGCTTCGGGCGGGCGGTCTAATTCTTCATAGGCTTTACGCATCAAGGCGCAGGCATTCTGGTAAAAACCAAACCAGATATGGAGGCCATGCTCTTCAATCCGTTGTCCCATTGCGGCATTACGGCCACTTGCGCCCTTGCCGCCGATTCGCCAGCCTAATTGATAGACATCAATCTCATACTGATTCTGCCAGCCGGGTCTGTCGGTGAGATAACAGGCGGCGGTCATGGCGGCGACGCCTCCGCCGAGAATGGCAATTTTTTGTTTTTTGATTTCAGAGTTATCGACCAGCACTTCGCCAGGTGGTACTTCAAAATCAAAGTTCACATGGTAGGGCAGTAATACATGCTGCTCGCCAACCTCGACACCTAGGGTCTCTTTGAGTGGGAAACTGGCGTTATCAAAAATGGTGGCGACAAAGTCATTTTCCAGCAGGGCAACACTGTGCACTTTGTTGACCTGTGCGGGCGCCGCCGTAATCGCCTGATAAACCGCTTTTTGGCCTGACGCATCTGGAAACTGTTTTAAAAACACTTGGTCGATGGCGGGCTTAAACAGCAAGTGAAACAGTTGCTCCTCACCTAGCTTATCCAGCTCTGGAATAAAATCCGTTTGTTCTTTAAAGAGTTGCCAGGTTTGGGCTATGGCTTCTAGCGTGGTGAGCTGCGCCTCGGGCTTAGCATTGCAATTCACTTCAATCAGCGGGTGCATGGCAAGTTCAGTGTCAGGACTAAAGTGTAAGAAGCTCTTTGTTGCCAAGGAGAGGCGAGTTAATGGCTCACCGACCGCGGGCATTGTGTATTCACACAAATACTTGGGATAACCGAACAACTCGCGGCCATTGATCAGGGCCATCGCATCATTCACCCAAATGTGCAGCGGCTGAAAATACACATGGCTGATGGATGCGCTGTTGCTATTGTCTTGGCGACCGACCATGACCCAAGTGATGATGTCGGTTTCTTGGATCCAACCCTTGGCCCTATCGGTCGGGTCTTCTGAATAGGCTTTCTCGATTTGGGTAAAGGTTGTCAGTACATAGGGCGACAGCACTTTAAAGTACATGGCGCTTCCGGCCACTTGGTTGAGCGTTTTATCGATGGAGCGCTGCAGGTTGGCGAGTTTTCCCTTGAGAAAAAAACCGTACATATCGGCTTTATTCAACACTAAGGGGGAGTGCATTAGCATACTGCCTGGGGGATAGATAAAATCGGGGCGTTGTTTTTCCATGGGATCATCCTTTAAACCCGTAAAGATATGTAAGGTAGTTTTTGTCGACAAAAAAGCATGAGTAAACCCTAAAGAGCATAGGGTAAATAGGCCAATTAGCCTATTGATTTTACAATTGAATTAAAAGATGAATAGAGGGAAAAACTTAGATTAACTAGCAAGTTGGATTAACTCCAACTTGCTCGGATTTGACTGGCTTATTAAAGCGCGAATTTGCTAAGGCAAACGGGTAGTTTATCGGTTACTTCGATTTATGCTGATAGAAATCCACCTCTGCATCATCTGAATAACGGCGCTTAGTATCCCTGCGACGTTGTTTTACGCGTTTGTTTTTTTGCTTACCTTTGACGTTATCGCCCCATGGCGCATCATCGTCGTCAAATTCATAGGAGTGTGACATGGTCAAAATTCCAAAAATACCTGTGCCATTCTCAGCACTCGATCTTTTTACCCAAAGGCGAGATTAAGCTAAAGCGAAATATTTCATCACTGATGGTGAAAAGTTTTGTCCAAGAAAGGGGGATACGTCTCGATGGAATTGGGTTGGCGATTTTACGCCGCAATCTAGGGTTTATCTTGATGATTATTAAATGAATAAGATAAAAAGCGCCTTCATATTGTGCGGAGGCAAAAAGAATGGCACTCAAGATATGAGTGCCAAGTTCTGATAAAAAATAAGGAGTTAGTGCTAGTGATTGCGCTGCATGCGCGCGACAAACATTCCATCTGTATTGGCTTCGAAGGGCCACACGGTCAACATTTCTGTTTGTTCACCAGTAAAGGGGTGGCGGATCGGCACTAGGCTGAACTCGGGATGTTGTTGTAAAAAGGCGGAAACCACTTGCTCATTTTCAACGGGTGACAATGAGCAAGTGGCATAGACTAAGCTTCCGCCCAATTTTACCGCCTTGCTGCTGCGGCTTAAAATATCCAGTTGGAGTGCTGCTTTATCAGTGACGGCCTCGATGCTATCGAGCCAGCGCATATCGGGATTGCGGCGCCATGTGCCCGTGCAGCTACAGGGGGCGTCGACTAATACCCCATCAAAATGGTTAGCTTCGACTGGCAGCGCATCACTGCGCCAGCGTGCAATGCTGATACCATCAAACTTTGCCCGCTGGGCACGTTTGCTGAGTTCTTCTAAGGCGTGGGCACGAATATCCGATGAGACTATGCTGCCCACGAATGGATTGTGCTTAGCCGCGGCCGTTTGCATCAGTGATCGCAATTGCAGAGTTTTTCCGCCTGCGCCACTGCAGGTATCCCACCAGTGTTGCCAAGGCTCTGGTGCACAAATTTGACCTATCACTTGCGAGGCTAAATCCTGGATCTCGATTTTGCCCTCTTTATAGAGTGATATTTCATTGAGATTCATGCTCTTAGTGCCAAGGTTTATGGCATCTTCAAAATAGAGGCTGAGGCTTGCATCTATCTCAAGTGCTTGCAGTTGTTTGACTGCTGTTTGGCTGTTGATTCCCTGCGCACGTCCCCAAATCGGTGGACGGCTAGACATGGCTTCGATGAGATTTGGACGCAGCTCTGGGGCAATTGGGCATACTTGCCAAAACCATTCGGGTAATAAATCCGTGAGTTCGAAGGACGCTTGGGGAAATTGCTGCCGTACCAGTGCCAATTTATCCGTTAAGCTGCTAACGCTAAGGGATTGAAGTTGTTGATAATCAACCGGCGATTGGGCGAGCTCATGCCAGGCACTGGCGATATCCTGCCATGGATGAGCTTCGATTAAGGCACTCACGCTGAGCATGGCAAAAAATTGTGACGCCTGTTGATGATCGCCAGTGGCTTTAAACCAGCCCCACCAACGGAACAGGCTAAATAAGGATTCGCGGATGACTTTGCGATCCTTAGAACCGTGCTTTTTATGTTCCCTAAAGTAGTTCGCGAGAACTCGGTCGGCGGGTTGCTTGGTGTTTAAAATCTCATCAAACAATAACTTAATGGTATTGGCATAACTTAATCCGCGTTTTTGCGCGAGGGTTTGTGGTTCGATATTCACTGTAGATGCCATGGTTGCTGATGATAAGCCGTTTGGATTGCCCATAAAGTTAGCCTGAAAAGGGGCTCGGCCGAGTGATGTGCATCCGATGGGATGAATATGGCCAAGCAAATCAATAAGTGGCGCAGAGTGTAGCAGTTTTACGTATCGCTAGCAGTAAAAAAGCCCCAATGCTGAGTTGGGGCTTGATGGGGAAAACGAATGCGCGAGAGGATAGGATGACCTACTTAGTCACCATCTTCTGGATTTGTTTAGCACGCTCTTCGTCACTCAAGACCGAAGGCGGCGGTGTCACTATGCCTTTTTGGCAAGCGGGTCTTAGGGCTAACTCATCTAACCAACGTTGTAAGTGAGTGAGTCCTTCCATGTTGATGCCGCTCCATTCATGGATGCGCACCCAAGGCCAAGTCGCGATATCGGCGATGGTGTACTCATCACCGGCCAGATACTGATGCTTGGCTAACTGAGTATTCATTACCTCAAACAAACGTCGACCTTCTTTTTGGTAACGTTCAATAGCCGCAGGGATTTTTTCGGGGAAGTAACGGTAAAACACGTTAGCTTGACCCATCATTGGGCCAACACCGCTCATTTGGAACATCAGCCATTGAATGACCTGCGAGCGTTTTTTTGGATCGGTAGGCAAAAACTTACCCGTTTTTTCAGCCAGATACAGAAGAATTGCGCCGGACTCGAACACCACAAAGTCATCGTTATCTCGGTCGATAATGGCTGGAATACGGCCATTAGGGTTAATGGCCAGAAACTCAGGCTGCTTCTGTTCGTTAGTGTTGAAATCTAATTTATGCACTCGATAGTCGAGACCCATTTCTTCGAGCGCGATGGAAATTTTAAAACCGTTCGGGGTCGCGGCGGTATATAAATCAATCATAGTTATCCCTTAAGTCTTAACTGGTTAGTGCTTAACTTGGCTGCCCAACAGGGCATCGCTGTCAGTTTTTCGGGGTAAGCGACACTATTGCTGGGCGCTGGGCCACTGTCGCAAACCAAGCTTGAATATGGGGCTGAGTGTTATCCACCAGAATATCTAAGTTTTTAATAAAGCTAATAAAAACGTATGCAGAAATGTCGGCAATCGTAAAGTTATCGCCCGCAACATAACTTGATTTGGCTAATTGTTGGTCTAAGGTCGGTAGGAAGTCAATGACCCGTTGGCGTGATTCTGCGCCCCAGGCTTCGACACAATTTTCCCTGTCTTTGTAGATGCCCGTTAGATTTCTAAAGGCTTGAAAACCTGCGGTAAAACCTTGTAACTCAATGATACGTTGCCACATTTCCACTTTAGCGCGCTCCAGTGGCGTGTTGCCAAATAAGGAAGTGTCACTCGGATAGATCTCGTCGAGATAACGGCAAATAGCGACGGACTCACAGATATGGTTGCCATCATCGAGTTCGAGCAGGGGAATGCGGCCGTTGACACTTTTGGCTTTGAATTCAGGGTTAAGGTTTTCACCGCCGCGAATGTCCACACTCACTCGTGGAATATCGATGCCTTTTTCTGCGAGGAAAATACTCACGCGTCTTGCGCTTGGCGTTGGGGCTAATTCATAAAGCTTCATGCTCTTTCCTTCTGTTAATCTGTAAGTTTGGCCAAATAGGGCTTTAACGGAACGATCGGTTAGGATAGAATTTACGCCATATCTAAACGGTCAGTCAAGAATGTCTTTGCCCTATGATATTCCGTTTAATGTAGGCATCAATGTAGGTTTGGACCATGGCACGCAGTTGTAAATTTGATAGACAAGAAAAGCTCGTTCAGGCGATGGAGCTGTTTTGGCGAAAGGGATTTGCCGAGACCTCGATTGCCGATCTGGTCGAACACTTAGGGATTAATCGTTTCAGCTTGTATAACAGTTTTGGCGATAAGCAGAGTTTGTATCGCGAATCCCTGCGCTTTTATCTCGACCACTATTCCTTCGGCGCGAAGGAGCAAATCCTGCACGCACAGGCAGGGCTGAGTGAAATCTTGACCTATTTAGCACGATTTGTGGCCTTGCAGCGCGAGCAAGAGTACGGCTGTTTTATGCAGAATGCGGTGATGGAAAAATGCCTCGACGATGACTGCGTGCAGCAGGAGTGCCAGCGCTTATTTGCCCAGTTACAGAGTCATTTCGCCGATGTATTAGGCTACAGCCAGCGACAGGGAGAGTTGTCTCAATCGGTTCAGCCTGAGTCGCTCGCGGCATTTTTAGTACTTCAATTACAAGGAATTAGAGTGTTAGGCAAGGCGAAGGAATATGCCCTGTTGGATAACGCATTTGAGGTATTAAGTGAATACCTTAAGAGTTTGGCGTTGACGCCACTTAAGCCCATCGATGTGAAATAGGGCGTAGGTTAAACCGGTAAGCATGAGGCCAAGTGAATGCTTAGCCTCGTTAACTGCAAAACTTATACAAACACTTATACAAAAACTAAAAGTCCAATTCGAGGGCAAAACACAAGTAGGCCATCAATTGACTACAGTGGGCGAATTGTTCGGCGCAATAGCGGGCGGCATCGGCTTGGCAGAGTCGCTCAAAGGGAATTGGCTTTAGTGCGATAAAGTCCTTACGTTTGAGCTCGTCCAGCATTGGGTGATGTTTATCGAATCCCTTTGGCGGGCGCGTCAAACTATCACCATCCATCACAAAGCCTTGACTGCTTAAGGTGTGCAGCGCCTTTTTATAGCCGTTGGGGTTTTCATCGATACAAGTCCTAATCGCATTAAGTACCTTGGATTCGGGATGCCAAATACCAGCGGCAATAAAACATCCATCTTCGGCAATGTGTAAATACAGCCCAGGTGCATGCACATCTTTACCCTGAAAATGCCGAAATTGGATCCCCACATTGGTCTTGTAGGGCGTCTTGTCGTTGCTAAAACGGCTATCGCGCTGCGGACGCATTAAGCTGCCACCGACTTTTTTGGCAACCGCCGTTAATCTTGGGGAAATAGCAACAATATCAGGCTGAATTTGCTCGATAAAACGCAGTGCGGGGGTTCTGACCTTATTTTCATATTCTTCTTGATGGGCTTTAAACCAGTCGCGGGAGTTATTGAGCGCCAGCAGTTTGAGAAAATCTAAGCTGGCGGCCGTAAATGCCAACTCGGTTTGGGGTTGTGCGGTTAGCTTAGTCATGTCCATAAAACCTTTGAGGTGCTTGAGACTGGAATTCCGATCGTTAATCAAAACAGGCTAGTGCGAGTTGAACAAATGCGCGTGGATATTGCAAATTCTTCGAGCATTTCTCTGTAGTGGCTATCAGGTTGCGATTTACATGTAAAGCTAGGTGAGAATCATTCTCATCTTAAGCTTTGATGCCTATAATGCCGCCCTATTTTTTACACTAGGTAACAGGGGATGGGGAGATGGGATATCAACCTAAGAGCAGGATAGCGAAAATAATGATGGGTTGTGCGGGTTTGACGGTATTGCCTGCGTTGCCACTCAATGCCAAGGAGGTATTGGGAGCGCCTAAGGTCGAGCCAATCGAGATATTACAAGTACATGGCCAGCAATATCGCCGAGCGACCACTATGACTAAGCCGGGCGAGGCGATCATCTCGATGGAGCAAATTGAAGAGATGCAAGCGACCACATTTGCCGAAGCCATCGATGATATGGCCGGTGCCCATGTTGATGGTGGAACTCGCAGTGGCGGCGAGCGCATTAACCTATGGGGATTTGGCGAAACCGAAGATTTCAATATTTATGTCGATAACGCCCCCGTGGGATTTGAGCAGTATCGCTATGGCTCGTTCTTCTTAGATCCCGATTTAATCAAGCGAGTCGAAGTGATTAAAGGGGCCCACGATGTCCGCTCGGGTAACGGCGGCTTTGGTGGCTCCATGTATGTAGTCACAAAATCTGCAGATGATTTTTTAAATTACAATCAAAGTGTTGGCGCAAGAGTTAAAACCAGTTACGCCAGCAATAACGACGCCAAAAGTTACACCGGAACCCTTTATGGCCGAGCGAATCGACAACTTTCAGGCTTGTTGCATATCACTCGTCGTGATGCGGGGGATGTGACGCTCGCTAATGGTGATGAATTTGAATACTCAGGTTATGAGCAAAATAATTACCTCGGCAAACTGGATTATGAGCAGGGCGATCATCAATTTATGTTGAGCCTGACCCATTACCTCGACGAAGGCCGAAAACCTTGGGCCAATCGCCGTGGTCCTATGCCCGCGATTTCTGACTACAACATCCGTAAATATGGCTCCTATGAGCAGGCGCTCTATGCCACCACGGCTTATAACACCTATGAAGACAATACTTGGTCGGCGAATTATCGCTATTCACCGAGTAATCCTTTAATTGATACCCAGATTGTGATTTCCCATTCGGCGAATGCGCGCCATTGGATCAGGCCGCCAATCGCGTGGGAGAAAATGACTGTCTCCGTCGGTAACTTCGGCCATGAATCTTGGCTGGATTACAAACGTGACTACATTGACATCAACAACTTAAGTATTGTTGGAGATCATGAGATCACCACAGGGTTGCAGTTCCGTAGTCTCGATAGGGATTCAATGGTCTTTAATAAAAGTTATGAGAAAAATCCTGAGAAAAACTACGGTTGGTACACCCCCTATTATCAGCCAGAAGGGCGTCAGGATACCTATGCAGTGTATTTACGCGATGCGATTAGTGTGACGGATGAACTGATCATCACCCCTTCACTACGGTATGACTTTATCTATAGCATTGGTCGCCCCAACATTGCCCCCGATTACAACGATATCGAGGCAGGGCACGACTACAGTTCGACCCATCATTCGGGCTTTTCACCGCGATTGGGTATCGACTACCAGCTAACAACGAATACTCGAGTGAATTTCGATTACGCCTACAGTCTACAGGCACCAGTGGTCGATGAAATCTATGCGGTGCAATACGCCAAGGCGAGCATTACCGGCACGAGTCGAGATATTGATGTTGAGCGTCTGCACGCCTTTAAACTGGGCTTGATGACGCAGCAAACCCATCTTTTTGCCGCCCAAGATACGCTTTCAACCCAAGTGACCCTCTTTGCTAACTTGGGGCGGGATGATATTGCCCAGCGCCGCGGGGCAAAGTCCGACCCAAATCAAGCGATTCAAAGTGGTTACACCAATCTTGACGGCTATGAGATCTACGGCGCCGATCTCGAGTCCCAATACCGTTATCAGGATTTCTTCAGTGACTTAGCCGTTTCTTGGTTACAGGGCGAGCATCGGGGATCGCTCAGAGACAGCCAAGGCGAGGATGAATACCTTGCTAACATTGCGCCGCTGGATATTCGCCTACGTGTGGGCATGTACATTACCGATGACATTTCAGTCGCTTGGCAAGGTACTTGGTACGATGCGCAGGATAATGTGCCTCAGGGGGATATCTTTAACGCTGAGACCCCAAGTGAGAATTACTTCTTACAAAATATATATTTAGCCTACGAGCCTCAAGAAACACTGAAAGGGCTAAGCGTGCGCTTAATGGCAAAAAATCTGACGAACCAGCAAGTGACGCCGTTTCTGTCGGATGGCATCCCCGCGCCGGGGCGAGATATCAGACTCAGTTTAGCTTATGAATTTTAAGGATTAAATGGCAATTTCAAGGATGGGTAAACAGATAACTCATATAAAAAATAGGGTTATCTTGCCTTCCCCCCTGCCGTGAAAAGCCAATTTATGGCATAATCCGCGTTTTATTACGCATGTAGACAGAAAAAATGACTGAAAATGAATTGCTAACTCGCTGTGGCGGCAAATGTGAACTCTGCGCAAGTGACGTCGAACTCTCTATTTATGACTTACCGGCTTCCGATGGTCATGAAAACGAGATCATGATTTGTGAAAATTGCAGCAGCCAAATCGCAGCGCCGGATACCATGGACATGAACCACTGGCGTTGTCTGAACGACAGCATGTGGAGCCAAGTCCCGGCGGTTCAAGTGATGTCATATCGCATGCTGAAACGCCTAAGCAGCGAAAGCTGGGCGCAGGATTTACTGGATATGCTGTATCTGGAAGAAGATTTACGCGCTTGGGGCGATGCCGAAGCGGCTGCCGCGAGCGATGATACACCACCGACCTTAGACAGCAACGGTGCAGTACTGAACGCTGGCGATACCGTTGTTATCATTAAAGATCTCAACGTTAAAGGCACCAGCTTTGTGGCAAAACGCGGCACCGCGGTTCGCAATATCTCGTTGACCAACAATCCAGAGCATATCGAAGGCCGTGTGAATGGCACGCGCATCGTGATCCTGACCTGCTTTGTGAAAAAGTCTTAATCGACTCGAGTTGAAGCTGTTAGCTTGATACCTGAACCGCCCAATTTGTATTAATTGGGCGGTTTTTTTATGCAGAATGCAATCTTATCTGCCCACGAAAGCCAGCGCATATACAAATCGTTTAATTAGGCGATAAAATGTGAGGCATGTGAAGAATCTTTATATAGAGATAAAGCTATGGTAAACGACTCGCAATCACCCGACGCAAAGCAACAGTCGACTTGCGCTGAAGACGGATTGGATAACATTCTTGGGCAGTGGCAGGCTCAGGGGGTGACAGAGGATCTAGTGCCTATGGCGGTGTTAGGGCGCATCGCGCGCCTGACCAAGTATATGGAAAACGCTATCGCCCTGTGCCATGGCGAATTTGGCTTAGGTCAGGGGGAGTTTGATGTGCTCGCGACCCTCAGACGTTCGGGCGAGCCTTATATGCTATCGCCTTCGCAGCTGTATCAGAGCATGATGTTAAGCTCTGGCGCCATGACCAGTCGCTTAGACCGGCTTGAAAATAAAGGGCTGATTGCCCGTGAGCACAGTAAGGAAGATCGCCGCGCCGTGCATGTGTCACTCACCACCGAAGGCAAGGCGTTAATTGATGCGGCGCTGCCCAAACATATTCAATGCCAAAGCGCATTATTGGCAGGGGTGCCGAGCGCCGAGCGCGAAATATTGCAGCAGATTTTAAAGAAGTGGCTTGCTCACTTTGAACGTTAATCGACCCAGTTTTTGGGCGGGAGACAAACTGTTGTATGGCGTTTTAGGGATAGCATCAGGGAGTGACTATGGTAAAAAAACGCGAAGCGTTTGAAATTGAAGGCAAGCGAGTCATTGCGGGCACGCAAATGGGGATAAAACTTCCCGCCGCTAAACTCTATACCGATACCCAACTCGATATTCATGTTGAAGTGTTCCATGGCCTCAAACCTGGCCCGACACTGTTAGTCTGCGCCGCCATCCATGGCGATGAGCTCAATGGCATAGAGATCTGCCGGCGCTTGCTTGGGCGCGTCAATCCTAAGAATTTGGCCGGCACCCTGATTGTGGTGCCCATAGTCAATGTGTTTGGTTTTATTCAACAATCCCGTTATCTCCCCGATAGACGCGATCTTAATCGTTGTTTCCCCGGCTCGAGCAAAGGTGCGCTGGCGAGCCGTTTAGCCAACCTTTTTGCCACCCAATTACTGGTGCATGCAACCCATGTGATTGATTTACATACGGGTGCTATTCATAGGGATAACTTGCCGCAGATCCGCTGCGACACCAGTGATGCAACCATGTTAGCCATGGCCAATGCCTTCGGCGCGCCACTTATCATGCACTCCAAGGCGCGCAGCGTGTCGATGCGTGGCTATGCGAATCAGCAGGGTATTCCCTGTATTTTGTATGAGGCGGGCGAGGCGCTGCGCTTTAGTGAACTGGCGATTAAGTCGGGTCTTAAGGGCGTACTCAATGTGATGCGCAGCCTTGGTATGCTCAAGGGGCGAGTCAGTAACAAAGTCGCCAGTGTCAGCGCAATACGCAGTTATTGGGTTCGCAGTGAGTCCGATGGTTTAGTGAATATGAAGCTTAAACTCGGGCAGCGGGTCAACAAGGGGTATATCATCGCCCATATTGTGAGCCCGCATGGGGGCGATAGCGTAGCCATTCGCGCGCCAACCGATGGCATTATCATAGGGATCAGCAATATACCTGTGACCAACGAAGGTGAGGGCATGTTCCACATTGCGCAGTTCGAGGGGGATGAAATTGAAATCGCCAACGAACAACTCGATGAATTTTTAATGGAATACGCCTGATATTAACTGTGCCTTAGCTTTACAGCCAATCGCGCAATGAGGAGTCAAATGAAGACTGTTAACGTCGGTAATAAACAGATTTGCCCGAGTAAAATTCTTTGTATTGGGCGTAACTATGTCGACCATATCCACGAGCTGGGTAATGACATTCCCGAAGATATGGTGGTGTTTTTCAAGCCCAACTCGGCGATTAGCACTGTGCTGCATGCTGAGCATTTAGGCGAAGCGCTGCACTATGAAACTGAGCTGTGTTTTATCTATCAGCAGGGGCGTTTTAGCCATGTTGGGGTAGGGCTGGATCTCACCAAGCGAGAGCTGCAAAGTAAACTGAAAGCCAAGGGATTACCCTGGGAAAAGGCCAAAGCCTTCGATGGCGCGGCGTTATTTAGTTCCTTTGTCGCTATCGATGATGCCAGCGCGGCATTTGAATTTAGCTTAACGATCGACGGGGCGTTAACCCAAGCGGGCCATATTGAGTTAATGATCTATAACCCGCAGACTATTCTAGAAGAATTACAACGCTTTACTACCTTGGAAGATGGCGACATGGTGATGACAGGCACCCCAAAAGGCGTCGGCATCATCGCGCCCAATCGGGTATTTAAGGTGGCCTTAGGCCTAAAGGATGCGTCACACCCAACGCCCTTGGTCGAATGTGAATGGCAAAGCCAGTAATGCAATGACGGCGCCCTCTGCATCGGCCCATCAGGCGACTACTGAGCAGGCAATCAACCCCCTTTGGCAGTACTTTCTCTCCTTAGGGGCCGAGCCTGAGCATTTAGCGCCGCTACTCACACAAGCAAGGGCGCTTTCATATCAGACTGGCGAGTGCTTGTTACCCCAAGGCGAGCACCAAACCTTTGCCTATTTTGTGGTGGATGGCATAGTGCGCGCTTGCCACTATACCCAAGAGGGCAGCGAGCGCTGCAAGGAGTTTTACTTCGAAGGTGAGCTTTGTTTCTTATATCGCAGTTGGTTAAAGCAGGATCTTGCGCCCTATCAGTTAGAAACCGTCAGTGCTTGTCGGTTAGTACAAATGCCACTTGCCGTGCTAAACGAGCCATCGATGCAGCGAGTGCAACTTGCGCTACTCAAACAGCAATTATTATATAAAGAACAAAAAGAAGCCTTTTTGCTGCTTAATACACCAGAGCAACGTTACTTACATTTACTCGAGCATTTTCCCCTCTGGGTTGGACGATTAACCCATGCGCAACTGGCTAATTATATTGGCATTACCGCGATTAGCCTGTCGCGGATCCGTAGACGTTTGCAAGATTCAGTATAAACAGCCATCCAATTAACTTAAGTTAATGCACTTTTGGGTCATCCCCTGCATGCTCCTCGGCTACCAGTCTGAGTCATAGCGGAATGTATCGGTTTATTTCATAGGCCGATATCGAACCCTAAAGGAGCCTATCTTGAGTGCTTTTACCCTGTCGCAACTATTGGTGGCAATCGCCATCGTTTTCGATTTGATCTCGTTTCAATTTAAGGCGCGTGAGCGCATCGTCGCCTGCTTATTCGTCTCGGGCATCTTAATCTCCATCCATTTTTGCTTATTGGCACAATGGACGGCCGCAGGGCTAATGGGGATTGCCACTGTGCGTTACCTCACCAGCATTTTTACGACGTCTAAAAAGGCCATGTGGGGTTTTAGCGGGGCAGCGGTGCTGATGAGCGGCTTGACCTACAGCGGGCTTGTGAGCGTGATAAGTTGTATTGGAACGCTGTTTCAAACCCGCGCCGCCTTTTGTCAGACGGATAAAAATCTGCGCTTATTGATGATAGTCGGCACCAGTTTTTGGCTATGCCACAATATCTTAGTCGGCTCACCCGTGGCGGTATTGATGGAGCTGCTGTTTATAGGCAGTAATCTCGTGGGATATTACCGCCACTATTTTCGAGGACAATTACGCTCATCCTAAAGGAAGGCTTAGATACCTGCCACGGCTTCCATATCTAGCTCGATATCGGTACAGCCCTTTGGGCAGAAAATACCCGCGGCTTGGTCGGCTTTAGCCGTCTCCGGCAAGATAACTTTGAGGGTTTGATTGCAGCTTGGACATTGCACAGGCTTGCCTTTAAAGACCCGTTTAATCAGGTTTTTCTGTTCATTAAACGAGTTTGCAGTGCTTTGGTTTAACACGGCAAAAGGGCTAGTCGATGCATTGGTCATAGGCAATTAGATCCTTAAGGATTCAACAGGGATTAACGATTTACTGTGGGGCTACGCAAGGACTTGCCTATCCACCAGAGTGGGGATTATAGCCTGAGTTGGAGCTGGATGGAAAAGCGCAAATCGGCTTACTCATCTGAGCGATGAGCAAGCCGAGGGCATCGATTTATGACTTAGGCTTAAACTTGTCTTTCTCCAAGTTCAGTTTTTTCATTCTTAGGTATAGCTTCTTACGTGGGATCCCTAAGTAATTAGCGGCGTCTGTTACCCTGCCTGAACACAAATACAGAATGTTCTCAATCACTTGCTTCTCATAGGCGTCGACGAGTTCATCGAGCGGTGCCTCGGGGGCTTGCACTAATTTAAGGGCTTCTTCGCCGGGGAGTTTGATAATGCCAACCGCATAGAGCTCGGCGAGGTTTCGCAGCTCGCGGATGTTTCCTGGCCAATGGTGGCGCTTGAGGATCTCTATGTAATTTAAGTCAATTTTAGGGATAGGGATGTCAAAGCGCTTACAGCTTTGGCTCAGGAAGTTACGAAACAGGGGAATAATATCGCTCTTACGTTCGGCCAAGGTGGGCAATTGGATCCGAGCCTGTGAGAAGTAGTAATAGAGCTCGGGCAACAAAGCGCCGGTTTTGACCTCATCGTCGGGATTAGTATCGAAGATACAAATGGTTCTATGACTTTTAGTGTTGAGTCTTTCTTGATCTAGCAGGCGGGTGCATAGCCAGCGTTGATGCTCGTGGCTCAGTTGAGTTAATGAACGCAGCACTAAGGTGCCGTTTTGGACTTTGGCAATGCTGGCCTCTAACTCGGTTAAGCTGGGGTACTCTTTACAATCATGGATTATTAAGCTGTTGTTTTTATGCTGACTTAAGCTATGAAGCACGGAAGCGACTAAATGGCGGCCCGTGCCGATTTGCCCCTCAATCATCACATCTTTATCGATTCTGGCAATTTGGCTCAGTTGCTGGCGGATCTGGTTGATTTGCTCGCTGGTGCCAAAGAGGTGCTCCTTAAAGGTGCTCGAAATCGCTTCCCGCTGTTCAATGATCCCTTGGCGGATCTGTTGTGCGCGCTTGAGCAGCTGTAAAAATTGCGCCGAATCGAGGGGTTTTTCGAGAAAATCGAATGCTCCCCGTTTAACCGCCTCGACGGCCAGAGGAATATCACCGTGGCCAGTGATCATGATGACTGGGATTTCGGGATCGATTTTTTTCACTTCATTGAGTAAATCCATGCCATTCATCGCCGGCATATAAATGTCTGAGACGACAACCCCATTCCAATGTTCATTGAGTAGGGCAAGGGCCTTAGTCGGCGAGTGGGTACCCTTAGCGCTGTAGCCCGAAAGCTGCAATAAATGACGGTATGCCGTCAGTACATCCTCATCATCATCGACGAGTAGCACGGTAAAGGGCGTCGAATTTTCAATCGGCATTGCGGAACTCCAAAATAATCATAGCGCCGCCATCTAAGTGTGATGCCAGATAAATGTCAGCGTTAAAACGTTCGAGAATCGAGCGGCAGATGCTCAATCCTAAGCCTAGACCAACGGCCTTGGTGGTGGTAAAGGGGGTGAAAATTTGCGGCAAAATACTTGGCGCAAATCCTGGCCCATTGTCGTAAATGGCCAGCGTCAGTTTGGCTGCGCTTTGTTCAAGCACAGTCACATAGATATGTTTATCGGTCTGGCTTGCGGTGGCATCCATGGCATTAATCAGAATGTTGAGCAACACTTGCTCGACTTGAACCGCATCCACTTGGATAAGATATTCTTTAGTCAACTCATTATGAATCATGATGTTTTCGTTTCGCGCGCGGGTTTCGACCAGTACCAGCGCGTTATTCACCAGTTGATTGATATCGATACTGACGCTCTCCACCTGCGTAGGGGACTTGCGCGCAAAGTTACGGATAGCCGAAATAATCTTCGCCATCCTGAGGTTCATCTTTTCCGTCTTGCCTAGCATCTCGGTAAGTAACTCAAGTTGATTGGTCTCAAGCGCCAAACGGCAACTGTATAAATAGGTGCTGACGGCCGACAGCGGCTGGTTTAACTCATGGGCAAGGCTGGTCATGGTTTGGCCGACCGCCGCCATTTTGGCCGCTTGGATAAGGTCCGCCTGCGCTTGATGTAAATGCGCTTCCGCCAGTTTGCGTTGCTCAATTTCTGCGGTTAACTCTTGGTTTTTCACCGTGAGGTTTAAGGTTCTGTCAGCCACTAAGCGTTCGAGTTCTCGGGTGTTTAGCTCCTGTTTAGTGATGTCGGTAATCGTCACCATATACTTGGCTTGGCGAGCGTGTTCGAAAGCCTGCAGGTGAAAATGTAAGTACTGCGGCGCGTTATGTTTCACTAAATTAAGGATGCATTCACTTTGTCCTGTCCGGCTCAATTCGCTATCGGCGGCGAACTGCGCCAATAATTGCGGTTGGCAAGCGGCAGGAAACGCCTGCCACAGGGTCAATTGCGGCGCGAGTGTGCTCAGACTCAATAATTGCAATGCATGGGGGTTAGCCGATTCGATTTCGCCATTGGGATGGCAGGTGATCAAGCTGGCTTGAGCGTTATTGATCAGCGTCAGCGCATTGCTTTTGACCATGGCCTGCATATCGACACAGAACTGCCGTAAACAGTCTCCCATGTGGCCGATTTCATCTTTTCCTTGGGTGGTGATTGGCCAATCTAAATGGCCGTCGGCCACATTTTTCAGGTCAATTTCGAGGGTGTTGAGGCGCTTTAATACCCGTTGGCGGATAAGCACAGCCAGCACTAATACACTGATCACAATAGAGATGATAGAGATAAGCACAATTATCAATTTGCCATTGATAATCATCGACTTAGTGTTGGTATTGAGCGAATTAAACGCTTGGCTCGATTGTTCGAGTGTCGCAATATTTTTGAGGTGAAATTGGGTTAACACTTGGGTTAAGGGGTCGGCTAATTGGGATAATGCCAACTGCGCCTGGGTATCCAATTTAAGTAGTCGGATCAATTCACCATTAGAACTAATCAGGGTGATGAGATTCTTCATGATCTGTCTATGGCTGATTGTCGAAGGGAAGCTAGTGAGTTTCTCCACTAAGGTTTCGATTTCAGCGATTTTTTGATCCAGATATGAGAAAGCACTGGTTAATTCCCGGGTGTATCTCTGGTCAATAATCTCATTCACTAGGGTAAATAGCTCAGTCTCCTTGGTGGATAACTCCTGCAGAATAAAGAACTCATTCATCAGGGCATTCGGCGATAGGTTATCGACTGGGTGCGAGAGTAACCGAGTGACGTGCCACTCGACTTCCTGCATCAAAGGTGTCATCTCATCATTCAAATCCTGATGCAACCAAGTGATACGTTTTTGAAGATTATCAAGCTCTTGGCTATAGGCTATTTTTTGCTTTAACAATGTGTCCTGTTGTTCGATTAAACGGGAAAAGTGCTCGAGTGCTAGCCGTTGCTCTGGGAGTAATTGGCGGTCGGGGTTGCTGCTGATATAGGCTTGCTTAATCGTATCGATTTCATTTTTTAAATCGTTCTCAAAATTTTGATAGCCGAGTTCATCATTAATTTTATAACTGTTAGAGATAATGCTTTGCAGGTTTCCACTAGAGCGTTCGAGCATATAAGCGCCATTTAACGGTGGCAGACTGTGCTCGACAATATGATTGATTTTATTACTCAGTTCCTCCCAAATGAGCACTGTCGTAATACCAATAAATAGATTTAAGAACGTCATGCTCGCAAAGGCGAGCATTAATTTGCCGCCTAGGGATGTGGGTATTTTAAAATAATTCGTTTTCATCGTTTTTGGGACGCTAGGCTATTCATTAAACTAATGGCTTGGTCTAATTGTGATTCACTTTCTTTACGCCATTGGTACATTATTTGTTCTATTTCGGTGGCGTGTTTATATTCATTCGCTTGCCGAATAAATTGATGTTGTAACTGTAATGATTCCGCTTCATTAATCGGCACCGCGCTGGCTAATTGCCGCGCTTGGTTGATGATATTTTGCTCATCTGGCGAAATATTATTTGTGGCTTCTGCCTGATGGATCAATTTCCAGGCGAGCTGCAGTTTAGGTAATTGATAGGTAATGACTTGATCAAATAAGGCATTAATAATGGTTGCCCGATTAAATAATAGGTCTTCATTAATCACGGGGTGGGAGCTTTGCGCTAGGCTAGCATCCGTGAGCGAGTGTTTAGCAATGGCGCTGGAGCTGATCAGGGTTTGGCCATTGTTAGAGAGAAAATATTGAATTAGCTTCGCGACATTGGCTTTATTTCGGCCGCGGGGAGTGACTGAAATATAGGTCGGTAAAATCACCGTGTTGGGTAAATAGTTAAAATCGGTGAAGGGGAATTTGTTTTTAGCATCAATCGCATAGCTATCAATCACCACCCCAGCCCCCACGAGTCCGCGGGAGATAGATTCACTCACCCCAAAGCTTCTGGCCGAGACTGAGGCCAAATTGCCGCCCACTTCACGCAGTAAGGCCCAGCCCTGTTGCCAACCTTTTTGCTGCAATACCCCTTCGACCATCATGTGTGTGGTGCCCGAATTGTTAGGGGTGCTCATCATGATATGCCCAGAAAATTGTGCTGCCGCTAGGTCTTTCCAGGTGTGGGGTATGGGTAAGTTGTTTTTCTCCAGGTAGCGCTGGTTATACATGATGGTGATGCCTGAGTAACCTAACGCAATGGTTTTATTGCTCTTTGTTAGGTCGTGTACAGTTAACCAAGCTGGCATCTCGTACTGCTCTAAGGGGGCGACAATCAGTCCCTCATTATCTAAGTCATGGAAGAAGGTTGGACTGGAGGAAATGATCATATCAACCGGATTGATTGATGATTGCTGCACCCATTTTAGGGCAGGGCCGGTGCGGCGGTATACCACTTGAATTGGAATATCGGGATTTAACTGTTTGAATTCTTCGAACAATGCTCCCATTGGTTCTTCAGAAAATGTGGTTAATACCACTATAGGTTCGGCCGCTCTGGCGGAATGAACAAATACGCTTAAGCAGAGGCTAGCGCACAACAATAATAGTGACCTTGAGATGTTAATTTTTATTTTCTGTCGTGGATTTTTTGTCGCCACTTTAATGTCACTCATACCTTTCACACCTTAATTGGTGACTCAACTCGCATATTTTTTAAATTTTTAAATTCTTACTTTGCGACGGTTGAGTCAAATTTGACTCGATTTTTTGGGGTTTGAAATAGCTTAAGTCATCTTTATCGATTTCGCTTTGTACTAACACATAGGAATTAGCTTTCTAAGGACGAGTTTGTGTCAAAACTAACCCGTTTTTACCAATTTGTTGCGAGTCTGACTGGGTATTAGTGTGTCTGTGAAAATGATGTTACATCGGGTTTTGGTATGTGCATCGTTATTTTTTGGCTAACTAGACTTCCAACTTTTGGAGCAAGCTATGATAAAAAAATTCTTCCAAACCGGTGCCGACCGACCAATTATGGACGAAACGCCCGAAAAAATTCGTTCGATTTATAAAAAATACCAGTGGCAAGTTTTTATTGGTTTAGTGTTCGGCTATGCCATGTTTTATGTAGTGCGTATGGCGTTGAGTGTGGTGAAAAAACCTATGCTCGACTCGGGTATAGTGACCATTGAAGAATTGGGCTTAATGGGCTCTGCGTTCTTCTTTACCTATGCCATAGGTAAGTTTTCCAACGGTTTCTTAGCGGACTATGCCAATATTGGCCGCTTTATGTCTGTATCGCTCATGCTCTCCTCCATTACCTGTATGGCCATGGGGATGGGCGTTGCCGGTTTATTCTTCGTGATCCTGTGGGGGATGAACGGCTGGTTCCAATCCGTGGGCTCTGCGCCTTCATGTGTATCGATTTTCCAATGGTATTCGCCTAAACAACGGGGCAGTGTGTACTCCATTTGGGGCGGTTCACGTAATATTGGTGAAGCCATCAGCTGGATTTTAACGGCATCATTAGTCAGTTTCTTCGGTTGGAAGATAGGTTTTATCGGCGCTGGTATTGCCGCATTTGCCGCCGCTGCCTGTATGTTAGTCCTGTTAAAAGACCGCCCACGTACCTACGGTTTACCCGATCCTGCAACGGCATATGGCGAAGAACCCGAATCAGTAAAAGGTCATGATCCCGCCGCTATTCGTAAGGCGCAATTCTTTGTATTAAGACAACCTGTGGTTTGGATTATCGCCTTGGCGTGTGCGGCGATGTACTCATCACGTTATGCCATGAGTTCATGGGCCGTGTTGTACCTGCAGTCTGAGAAGAACTATTCCCTGATCGACGCGGGGGTGGCTATGTCTTCTTACCCCATCGCGGGATTCTTCGGCGCCATCCTATCTGGGGTGATTTCAGACAAAATCTTTAACGCTAACCGTCACATTCCGACCTTCTTATACGGTCTGGCCAATATCATAGGTATGAGCTTGTTATTCTGGGGCTCAGATAGCCGCATGATGGATGCCTTCGGCCTAGGTTTAATCGGCTTCTCTATCGGTGGTTTGGTGGTGTTTCTCGCGGGTTTAACGGCCTGTGACTTAATGCCTAAAAACGCTGTTGGTGCAGTTAAAGGCTTTATCGGACTGTTCTCTTACCTCGCAGCCTCTATACAAGAGATTGTTTCTTCTAAATTAATCCTGGTTACTGAAGTGGCTGGTGTTAAGCATTATGACTTCGGTAGTGCGCAATATTTCTGGATTGGTACTTCCGTGCTCTCGATTGTGCTGGCCGCTTCGGTATGGCGCGCGAAAAAAGTCACTGTCGTTGATTGATTAGCCTGACGAGGTCATGGCTAATCACCATGACCTCTTTAAAAGCGTTTCTTCTCAATCATTAATCTCAAACTAAGTAAGAGAAACACGATGAAAAAAGTCATATTAACCGCTTCAGTGCTTGCTGTGTCTTCATTACCTGTAATGGCCGATGAGTCACCCGCAGTTTATGGTCGTTTGGATTTATCCGTGACCCATTCCGAATTAGGTTCAACCGTTTATAGCGGTACCAGTGGCGTTGATGTGGGGGAAAGCGGCACCTATCTTGAAAACAATTCTTCCAATATTGGCGTTAAGGGTAAATCGGCACTCAGTGATGGCATTAATGTCATCTACAAGATGGAGTTTGGCGTTAACAACACCTCTAATCGGGCGAACGATTCCAGCAAGGTATTCTCGGCGAGAAATACTTACCTAGGTGTCGAAACGGCCTACGGCACCTTGCTTGTCGGGCGCAACGATACGGTTTTCAAAACCGCCGAAGGCAAAGTCGATATTTTTGGAACGACCAATGCGGATATTAATCAATTGGTCTCAGGGCAGACGCGTAGCGCCGATGGTATTTGGTATTACTCGCCTAAGTTATTCGGCCTGATGGATATCAACGCAACTTATTTATTACAGGATAACTATGGCGCCGATAATGAGCTGTATGCCCTAAGTACCACGCTTGGGGATAAAGATCTTAAAAAGGCGCCTTATTATGTAGCCGCCGCCATCAATAAAGGGATCGCCAATATCGATGCCTATCGGTTTGTGACCCAAGTTAAGCTTGGCGACATGAAACTGGGCGGGATCTTTCAACATACCGAAAGCTTAAAATTTTCCAATATGGAGGGTAACTCCTATTTCATTAATGCCACCTACGACCTCTGGGGCACCACATTAAAGGCCGAGTTTGGCCAAGACAATGCGGGTTTGGGCGGTTATTTTTCTAAACTCGTTGGCCCAAATGAGCAGATTACGGATGTGGACATCAGCCAATTTACCCTTGGCGCAGAGAAAAAATTGACCAAATCGACCCGTGTGTACACTCATTACGCTATGTATGAGGGCGAGTATCAAATGTCAGGCATTACCCAAGACATTGGCGACGATAAGGTCTTCACGGTCGGTGTTCGCTACGTTTTTTAAGCGTTTCCGTTTTGTAAGCGTTTCAACTCAAGCCGAGTGCGTTAGCAAATAGGCACTCGGCTCACTTTCCAACTTAATGGCGTAGTAGAGGTGATTAAATTGGCCAATCTATATTTAATTAGTCAGGGAGACGCAGCAGTAGAAGCATTCCAACCGTCAGTACCTTCTCAGGCAACCTTGTCCAGCCTTGGGGAGGTGCATGTGAATATGCTGGCGCACTCCTTAAGGGACACACGTTTTGAGATGGTGTATGCCTGTTCTTCACCCTTATCGATGGAGACGGCTGAAATTTTAAACAGAAATAGAAAGCGCGCTATCTCTGTAATCAAACGATTAGCCTTAGCCGATTTTAAGTCCGACTTTGACATTAACGGCGAATGCTTTGATTTATCCCTGTGTATTTATACTATGATGGCGCAATCCCGCGGCTTTTGTTCTTCCATCCATGCGCAATTGAAAATAGTCGAAAAACGCCTGTTAGAGATTGTCGAAAATATCGGAGCCTTATACAAAGGCAATGTGCTTATTGTGATGGAACCCTTGATGGTGAAGTTATTAACGAACCATTTCTTAAGCGAGCAAAACGTTGAAACTAAGTGGAATTCCATCCGGCCAGCCAGTTTGAGCATCTTACATTCCGATGCCAAGGGATGCCATTTGATCCTCAATAACGATATATCCCACTATCAATGCCAAAGTGTTGCCTAAGGCATTGGTAACATTAGGTATTGGCAAAATACGCATTGACATCATTTATCTGATTTTTAGGTTATTACATTGACTAGCAAAACGATTTATTTATTACGCCATGGGCAAACACAGTTTAATGCAGAGCTACGTTTGCAGGGACATTGCAATTCGCCGCTCACCGAACTCGGTGAGTTACAGGCGAAAACCGTGGGTTATGTATTGAGTGAATATGTTCAAGAACCACAGGACTGGGCATTTTATGTGAGCCCCTTAGGGCGAGCGGTGCAAACCGCTGAAATCATTTGCCAACAAATCGGCTTTCCCGTTGAACGTCTACAACAAGATGAGCGTTTAAAGGAGCTTGGTCTTGGGGATTGGGAGCAGCAACGCGTGCCCGAAATCAAGCAAAACCAGCCTGAGTTAAATGCGCTGGCCGATTGGTATACCTATGCGCCGAATGCTGAGACGTTCGCCAGTATCAGTGAGCGCATTCAAGATTGGTTGCAGGATCCGACCGTACCCGAGCGAGTGATCATCGTATCCCATGCCTTGTCTGGCGCAGTGTTCCGCGGGATTTACGCTAATCTGGATTATCAGGCGCTGTGGTCGCAGGAGATGCCGCAGGACGCCTTTTTTAAGCTTGAAGATGGCAAGGTGACCAAAATTCAGTGCCTGTGATTGGAGCGGGCAAGATTAGCTGAACTTAACCTGACAAATTGCCAAATAGTGTTATTTTTTTACACTTTTCCCGCTCCGCTTTGACTCAGTATCTGTAATACTGCTCCGACATTCACAGAGCTTGAGTTAGGTAAAAAGCGCGTGTAAAGCGCATTGGGGGAGCGGATGAGTATGTTTGTTAAATTAACGATAGCGGCGACTATCCTTGTGCTCAGTATTCTTGCCGCGGGCATTTATCGTTTTAACATGACCAATGATGATATCTACATGGTCATGGAAGATGGCCAAGTACTGCAATACGATGAGGCCATGGCCCAGGCCGATGCGAAGGCAAAAGCCAAAGAGGCGGCATTATCTTCCAGCGAAGATGCCATCGAATCTGTGGTGCCAAGCGAGGTCAAACCGGTGGCGAATGCCTCCGAGGTGATGCTGAAACTCTTTAGTTTGAATACGGCCAATCCCTTTGAAGTAAAGCTGCCCGATAGCCAACTGTCAGTGGTATTGACGCACTTTATTAAAATCAAGCAAACGGAATTTGCGCTGGGGGATTATCAACAAGGTGAAGAAAAGGGTCGGGTATTGCTGGATTATATGCGGATTACGCCGCTTAATTTTGACCCAGCATTAGAGCCCGATACCCAAAGCGATGCGCCATTGCAGGACGATCCTAAGCAGCAAACCATGCCCTTTGTGGCGCCTTATATCGTCACGAACCAAGGTTCGGGGGTATTTTGGTACCTTGGCTTGTTTAGCTTAGATTATGCTCAAAATCGATTAGTGCACTTAGGCAGTGTGTTTATTGGCGATCGTATCGAAGTCGATAATATCGAGCCTGTGTATCCCTTTGAGACGCCGTATAAAGTTGCGATTACCTTCCGCGATAGGGCGGCGGGCCAACCTATGGCAGAGGAGCCTAAGGTGGCTAAAATCCTTGAAGTCGGTGTGAGTGAGTCGGAAATCAAAGCACTGCATTAGGTTTATATCTGGGCTTATGCTAAGTTAATTTTACCTCAGCTACGGCTGAGGTATTTATTTCACCTAGCGGCTGGGAAAGCTAAGGTTTTGGCATAAAGCATAAAATTAAAACAAGGAGCGTGTCATGGAAATGACCAAAGTCACGGGCAAATTTGATGTTAAGCTCAATCCCGAGAGTGCCTATGCCACAGGTGTTGGCGGCGTGAACTTGGGCAGAATGACCTTAGATAAAAGCTTTTATGGTGAGCTTGAAGCCCGCAGCCAAGGCGAAATGCTCAGTGCCATGACGGCGGTAAAAGGCTCGGCGGGATACGTGGCGATAGAGCAAGTCGTAGGTAAACTGTGCGGCAGACAGGGCAGTTTTGTGCTGCAACATTTTGGTATTATGACCGATGGGCAAAACCGCTTACACCTTGAGGTTGTCCCCCATTCTGGCGCGGGTGAACTGGTGGGGTTATATGGCACTATGGCGATAAGCATCGAAAATGGCCAACATTTTTATGAATTTAGCTTCTACCTCGAACAGGAAGCCGAAGCCTAAGGCACGATTAACATAACATTGCGCCAATAAAACAAAACCAGCCGAAGCTGGTTTTGTGGTTTTTGCCCGAGTGACTAATACCAACAGCTGAGTTACCAACAGCTGAGTTATCAAGAGCTGAATTAGCAAGGGCTGAATGTCAGGACCATTATGAGGTTTTGACTTTGATTTTATCGACGACCTTTTTCACATCATCGGTATTTTTAGCAATGGTCAGGGCTAATTGACGCTCGGCATCGCTAGCCACTTCACCCTGTAAGGTCACTACGCCATCGGCAACATCAACATTAATTTGGGTACCCGATACGTCGGTCGAGAACAACAGACGGGTTTTTACGACCGTTGCGACTTTAGAGTCGGTTAAGGTCTTCACCACCTCATTGGTGCCTTCGTCTTCTTTCATCACGGTTAACTTGTTATCGACCCCTTTTACGCCATCTAAGCTTTTGATGAGCTCAGCGGCGAGCGCCTTATCGACACTGCTCTCCACTTGACCGGTTAAGGTGACATGGCCGTTTTTCACGTCGGTCATAATGTCAAAGGAGTTGAGGTTAGTATTGAGCAACAAAGTCGTTTCGGCCTTGCCATCGAGCCAAGCATCTTTGGCATCGTCTTTCCAATCCTGTGCGGCGGCCACATTTAAACTGATAGAACCGACAAGTAAGGTGGTTAAAGCTAAAGTTGTCGTGTTTTTCATAATGATATCCTCCGTTGTTATCTCGAAGGAAATAAAGCGTGAATCGTGCCAATGTTTTTATCCTACTGATTTTAAATGTGATTAATTGGAAAGATGACTAGTTTTAGGTGTTTGGCTCAATCGGCAAATCGGCGCTTTTTACCGACAAAATGTAAATATTACCGAGGGTGATTAAGCGGTTTGGCTTAAGTGGGATAGGCGTTAAGCTCAAATAGATCGCAGGCAACAAAAACGCGGCTCAGTTGGCCGCGTTATTGGATGGCATTGCCGCCTTACAGGGCTTGGCTACGCAGGTGTAAGGTATCCAAATGGATTTGTAGCCAGGCAATATCCTCGGCCAATTGGCTGATTAACCTTGGGTGATTGGCCTTTTTAATTAGCTGTTTGAGGTGATTAAGGCGCTGACGCTCAAGCTCGCAGAGTACGGCGAGGGCATCGGCGAGTTGCTGTTTAATAAGTAAAGCATCGACATCGGCATAGGGCCGAGTCTGCGACGGCGGCACCGAATGCTGGCCCATTTGTTGTAATGTTTGGGCGAGCAGTTGCTTAAATCGCGCCTGCATCCCTTGATACGTCTTGATTTGGGCAATAAAAATGCGTTTTAGGCTGTAGTCATCGACAGTGGTATTGGCCCGAGTATAAAAATCCACGCCAGTTTGGGTCAGCTCGATTAACTCATTAACCAGCTTAATATCGGCGCTTAACTCGGTCTGATGTTGCGCAACATTAGACGTCATAACGACCTCCTGTGGTAGTTTGGGCTGCTCCGCCGACACGGATTGCCCAACATTTTATGGAAATTTCAGTTTCATTCAGCTTCTATGCATATTTCGTTCACTTTTTAATGATAAGTTAATGGATTGATTTAACTGATGATATTTATCCATTGTCGCCAGTGCCTCGCTTATTATCGGCAACTCTTACCGTTGAGATTGTTAAAATTTCACGGCTGGCATACAGTGGTGCTTCATTCACAGGGAGTGGCACAAGATGATCCGACCAACGCTTTTCTATCATCTACAGGACTTCGAGACCGAGCAGGCATTAGTGCAGCTCGAGGGCGCGCAGACCTACAACAAGCTACGCAGTACCGATGATTTATCTTGGATTAGTCAGCTGGAGGCCAATCGTATCGATGTGGCGATCATTGAGCTGCCCCGTCTAAGCCGTGAAGATTACTTAGCCTTACTCGAGTCCAGCGCCATTGCGGATGTGGAGTTTATTTTCCTCTCCGATGGCCTACCGAATCCTCACCTCGATAAACTCTTATCCAAATACGCGGGCTACCATTTCCGTAAGCCCATCGATATGTCGTTGCTGTGCGAAACCTTAGCGGATTTTGCCCAGCATTTGGTTGCCAATACTTCGACGCGCATTCGCCCCTTTGCCAGCGAATTAGACCAATATGGTCTGCTGGTGGGCTCCTCATTACCTATGCACCGTTTGTATCGCACTATCCGCCGCGTGTCGGCTGCCGAGAGCAATGTGTTGATTATCGGCGAGAGTGGCGCGGGTAAAGAACTGGTCGCCAATACCATTCACTTAGCTAGCCCGCGGGTGAATAAGCCCTATATTGCGATTAACTGCGGCGCCTTGAGCCCAGAATTAGTTGATAGTGAACTCTTCGGACATGTAAAAGGTTCTTTTACCGGCGCGAATCGTGATCATCAAGGGGTATTTGAGCAGGCTGAAGGCGGCACCTTATTCCTCGATGAAGTCACCGAAATGCCCCTAGAGCATCAAGTTAAGCTGTTAAGAGTGCTCGAAAATAATGAATATCGTCCCGTCGGCAGCCCTAAGGTGCTCAAGGCCAATGTGCGTATTGTGGCGGCGACAAACCGCGATCCTCTAGTGGCGATTGAGCAAGGACAACTGCGGGAAGATTTGTACTTTCGCTTAGCGCATTTCCCCATTCAAGTGCCGCCATTGCGGGAGCGTGGGGAAGATATTGTCGGACTTGCGAAGCATTTTCTGGCCTATCGCAATGCGGCGGAAAAACAGAGTAAAGTGTTCTCGCCCTCAAGTTTAGAGGCGATTGCGGCCCACGCTTGGCCGGGGAATGTGCGCGAGTTAAAGCATGCTATCGAGCGCGCTTATATTCTGGCGGACCATGAGATTACCCCTGAGCATTTACAGCTTACGCCCAGTTTGGATAAGGAGGCGGCTGCGGAGGAAAATGTCGTGATCCCCCAAGGTATGCGCCTTGAGGAGCTGGAAAAAATCGCCATTTACCAAGCGCTTGAAACGAGTCAGGGCAATAAGACCGACACCGCCGAGCAGCTTGGGATCAGCGTTAAAACCCTCTATAACAAGCTCAGTAAATATGAGCAGGAGTCAGACGCTCAAACTGTTGTTGATGCCATTAGCGAAGATTCCGTTAGCAATAGCGTCGCCAAGTAGTAACCTACATTAAATGCCTGAAAATAAGCTAATGCATTGATTCAGTTTTGATTCAGCTTTGATTCATAGTTTGATTCAGAGTTGATTTTAAAAGTGTTAGCTTATTTTTGATTCTGACTGCGGTTCAGCATTTTGTGCTTGATAGGGCACAAACACCTTCAAAGAGGCGGGCAGGATATCGATATTGAGTTCCTCCGGCTCACAAATCTCGCCATCAATCACATACTTGCATGGGGGCTGACTGCTGATCTTCACCCTTTTAGCATGGGCATGTTTCACTTTACCCGTGTTGGCCGAGGGCTCAGAGTCGCTATTGGCGGCCTCTTTAATCCAGCCGGTAAAAGCCAGTTCAGCCAGACTGATAAGCTGTTCATTCGGCTCATTATTTGAATCTAACCAAGTGATATCCAACAAGCCGTCGGTCATATTGGGTTCGCCCTTACCTTGGGCGAGTAAGCTGGTAAAAGGTGCGGCATTGGCAACCACTAGGCTGTGGGTTTGCACTGCCATTGGGGCTTGGTCATCTAAAGTCAGCTGCAACTCGAGGTTGGTGTCGGTGTTCACCGCGCGCCACAAACCATCGAGGTAGGCGAGTTGGCCGAGGGCATTTTTACGCTCACGGCTCGCCGACTCAATCATTTGCTGCTCAAACCCAATGCCGACCAGCAGTAACACCAGCCGCTCATTGCAACGCGCCGTGTCTATAGTCTGTGTCTGGCCTTGGATAATATTATCAAGGGCTTGGGAGACGGCATTGAGCTTACTGCTTAAACCAAAGAGGGCGTGTGACAGGGCATTAGTGGTGCCTAGCGGGATAATGCCTAAGGTGATATCGGTGTCGATAATCTCCGCCGCGACCTCTGTGACTGTGCCATCGCCCCCGCAAGCGATGATGATATCGGCGCCCTGAAGTCGGGCTTTTTTCGCTTGGGTTTGGGCGCTAATCTCTGGCGTGGTGAGCGCTAACTGCACCTCAAAATAGCGTTTCAGCTCAGTGCAAATTTGTTCGCCATGGCTCTGCCATTTACCCGCGCCAGAGACGGGATTGGCGATAATCCAGGCTCGCTTATGCAGTTTGATTTCCCCTTGAGTGTACATCTGCTCCAGCGCTTTAAGTTGCCAGCGATTTAACCCTGCGGTTTTACGAATGCTTTTAATCTGTTGCAGCACCTCGGCGAAGCTGAGCTCGGGACGGCGGCACACAAGATAAGCGGCCAGCACCATTACGGAGCGCCCGCGGCCGAGCGCACAGTGGATTAATACCCGCTTTTGGGCGCGTACTTGACGGTGTAACCAGTTAATCGCCTGATTTAATTGGGCGCTAGTTGGCACGCTGTGGTCAAGAATAGGCATATTCAGATAGTCGATATGATCCTCATACAGGGACACATCGAGGCCGTCGAATTCGGCGGTGACATCTAAAATGGCGGTAATGCCATAACGATTCAGTTTAGGTAAATCGGCAGCGCTTAAGCGGCTACCCAAGTACAGATATTTATCAATGGCTTGCATTGAAGGCACGCTATCGCTGCGCCGTGCCCAGAGATTATAGAGTCGGCATCCTAATAAAAATGGAATAAAGCCCCAACGGATATACCAGGGGATGGATCCATCCTGACGTTTTCTAAAAATACTGGCGAGATTAAACCAATAGGCCGAGCCGACAAGGGCGAGGGATAGGCTGCTCCATGCCCAAATAAAGGTGAGGATGGGAGAGTGTCCTGTTACGGCGAAATAGCCAAATAACAGCGCTCCGAACAGGTAGAAATACTTAATGTGGATCCTACTCAGCATTGGCATCTCCTCCATCGATAAACGGCGAGCCTCAGGGAAACCCACTTTATCGTGACCAATAGCTGTCACGATAAAGTGGCTCGGTAGTACTCAATTGAACTGTGGTTCCTCTGATAGGCTCGTTTGCGGGACTCACTACTCGCCGTCATCCGTTCTAGCAGCGGGTATCTTTCGCTTTAACGCCTTCTTTCAGTTCTTCACAGGCATCTTCAATCGCATTGCCGGTATCTGTGATGGCTTCATCGATTTTTTCGCCTGCGTCCTCGGCGTGGTTGTCGCTACAGGCTGACAGTCCAAAGGTTAATAATAGGGCTAAAAATGCAGTGGTAATCATGGTCATAGGTTTCATATCTATTCTCCTTTTATCCAATTTAAGCGCGTGGTGCCTTGCCCTTAAGGGCGTTGACCAGCAGGGAAATCACAAGTAATACAATAAATAAGAAGAAAATAATCTTTGCGATCCCCGCTGCGGCGCCAGCGATCCCCGTAAATCCAAACAGTCCGGCGATAATGGCCACAACCAGAAACATTAAGGTCCAACCTAACATAGCCACCTCCTTTGTCTTATTTCGGTTTTTCTGTCTACTTCACTCTGCATGTTTACGTCGAGTGAGCTAGTTGCTGGGGGAATTGAATAAGCTAGGTTACGTCTAATATCCCGTTATCACTCAATCCCGCAATAAACTCACAAAGGAGATATTGCGAGCTTAATGCCAACTTTGAGATTATTGGCTAATTTACTGATTATTAGTGTAATTTTTAAATGCTGTGTTGGCGGGAGGATTGGCTGATATAAGCGCGATAGGCAATTTTTACCTGCGATTCGGTAAGAGTTGCAGTGGGGAAATCGAGGGGAAATCGCGTCCATCAAAGTTCGTTTCTGTAATCCATTTTAAAATCAGGTCGTATGTATTTGATAGTTTGTAGGCGAGCATTGTCACGGCAGTGGACATCGGAAAAAGGGATTTTTCCGTTGAGCCCCCAAGGATGGGTTTACGGCGTGCCACTGAAGTGACAATGCAGAGCGGAAACGGAACTCCAATCGGCTTTTGGCATTATTTATTCGATTGATTGAAAGCGACAATGCCGAGCGGAACTAAACCCGTAATAGAGCCAAAAATGAAACCCCAAATTTATCCCCCCAATTTAACCCAAAAAAAGCGGGTTAAGTTTTCACTTAACCCGCTCGATAAGGTTTAGCAAAGCGAATTAGCAGCGTTGCAGTGGTTTCCAGCGTTGCAGGCTGACTGGAATACTTACCCCTTGGGATAACAACAGGTTAATCCGTGCTTGATAGGCCGCGCCCTGCATTAAATGTTTAGCCAAATCCACTGCATTGCGCTCGCGGTAATCATCTAAATAACTGCCTTTTGCCCAAGCATTAAAGGCGCCGAGGGCGGGTCCTGCCCAAATCTGGTAATCCATTTCGCGGCCAACTTCGCCCGTGTTTGACCAGCGGCTCGAAAGACCCAAATACCAGCGGAAAATCAGTGCCATTTTGCGTTTTGGATTATCCAGCGCGCGTTCAATTTGCTTAGGATCGCGCTCATTAAAGTGCGCCACAGTACCTGCCCAAATCTCATCTAGTGAGGCGCGAAACACTTGCTCTTCCAGCTTTTGTCTTTCCTCTGCCGGAATCGCCTCAATCGAGTCGTAGCGGGTGTAAATCTCGTAGAGCTTATTAGCGCGCATTGGGAATAGAGTGCCGCGCTTAACCACTTGTAACTTAACGCCCATTTCGAACATATCGGCGGCGGGCGCCATAGTCACATCGGCCATTTCTGTGGTGGCGAGTAACTTACGGGTATGTTCGCTGGCTCCCGCCTCAACACAGGCTTGATTGATTGAGCCAGTGACAATATAGGCCGCGCCCATATTGAAGGTCGCCAGCGCCGCATCGGGCGTGCCGATACCCCCACCTGCGCCCACACGGATCGGTGTTTTGTACTGGTACTTGGCTTGAATGGTATCTTTGAGCGCCAAAATGGTCGGCAATAATGTGACCAGAGGGCGATTGTCGGTGTGGCCGCCAGAGTCGGCTTCGGCGGTAATGTCATCGGCCATAGGGACAGATTGCGCCATTAGCATTTGATCTTCGCTGATAAGCCCTTCGTTCACTAATTGTTGCAGCATCTTAACCGGGGCGGGCTCCATAAACTTGGTCGCCACCTCGGTACGGCTGATTTTAGCAATCACTTTATTGCCAATCACAATCTCGCCGTTGGCGTCGCGACTCAGGCCTGCGGCGCGGTAATAGACGATTTGCGGCGTTAAGCCCAAGAAGGCCGAAGCCTCAACTGTATGCACTTGATGCTTGAGGAAGAGTTCGACACTGCCACGCTCAAGCGCTGGCTCGCTCGGGCTGTGAATGAGGTTAAAGGCGTAGGGGCCATTGGGCAATGCCGCTTGAATGCGTTTAATCGCGGCTTCAACGCGCGATGGAATTAACCCTGCCGCGCCAAAGGAGCACAGAATGCCCGCCTGACCTAAGGCGATAACTAACTCTTCCGAGGCGATGCCGTTGGCCATGGCGCCCGCGTAGTAGGCGTATTTCACCCCATGCACGCGGCGAAAATTACTGTCGCCCAAGCTTTGGGTGCCAAGGGCGGGGGCGAAGGCACTCACAGGATGCAAACCATTGCTTTTGTGTAAGCTATTGCTGGGTTCTGCAAGACCCACCACCTCGGCGCTTTGAGCTATGCCTAGGCCTTTTTCGGCATGATTGACTAAGTAACAGGCTTGATTGAGATCTTTAAGTTTTTTGCCAAGGGAATCGATATCGAAACTGATGGCGGCTTCATCAACCTGCCATGGCCAAGGACTGAGTTTTTTATTATCGAGAGAGTTATTATCGAGTGTGGTATTCGTCATTTGGGCTATTCACTTTTAGGTGTTTGGGGCCTGAATTTGTTTGCCGCAGTGGGGTTATTCCCTTGCACTGCGGCTGTTGTGTACTGTTTAAGCTAACTTTGGCTAATGCCGCAAGTTAGGCGCTAGCGCTATGCCTCTTCGATACAGATTGCGATATCGGTTACCTCATAAATGCGCAGGCCATCCTTACTCAGGTTGGCATCGCCTTTGATGATGCGTTTTCCGTTTTTATCTTCAATGCTGGTGATATGCACATCCAGCGACATCTGTTTGTTTAATGGATTAATTTGACCGCGATACTTCCATTTAATTTCTGACAGAATTTGGCCAAATTTCGGATTATTAAAGCCTGCGCCTAGGTCTTGGTCTATGGCATAGGTTTGCAGTAATTCGATAATCGCCTCGACGCCGAGTGAGCCTGGCATCACTGGATCTTGATGGAAATGGAACTGGAAGAACCAATCGCTAGGGTCAATAGTGCGCTCGGCGTACAAGTATCCCAGTCCCTTCTTACCGCCAGTTTTTACAATTTCGGCCTTATCGATAAAGTTCAGCTGCCCACCCGCGAGGCGGTAGTGTGGTTTGCCCTGCGGCGCCACAAAACTGCGGCCGTTTTTATCTAACAGATTGATTTGGCTGTCGGCTTTAATACCGCGCTCAAGGTGCCAGGCTTGGGTAATTTTACCGTTGTCGATACCCAACTGGTTTTTAAGCGCATCGGCCTTAAAGTAACCGAAAACCGCATTACCACGGTAGAAGGGCTCGCCATCGCAGCTCAGTTCGAAACTAAAGTTTTGAATGATATTGCTGCCAGCAATCACAGTGGACAGCAGGCGCGAATCGTTGACTATGGTTTTACCGCGTAAATCCACTTCGCGCAGTAATTTGCCACTGCCGTCGAGGTTGCGGAAGAATAACTCCTGCCCCGGGAAGCCTAAGGTCGTGCCCATATAACCCGAGATAAAGCCATTGGGCTGTAGGGAGATTTCCATCAACACAGAGTAGGGCATCACACTCGGGTGGCTGTTTTTAGCGTAATACCACGCGTTGCTGGGCACTTCATACTCGGCAATACAGGAGGATGGCTTTTTCAGCTCGCCACGTTTGCCCTCAATGGCCACCACTCGGGTGGTGAGTTGCAGATCGCCGCAGGGCGTACGCGGCGGGATTAAGCCACGGTAAATACTAAAATCGGGGCCGAAGCAGTTTTCAATATCGCCGGTGGCAAACTCAAACAAATGATAAGGCGTAAACGGCAGGGTGTCGGGCACGCGATTGGCGTACTTAGAGCCTGCTGGCGCAATCGGCGCGCTTACATGCTTAAGCGGCACAACGCCTTTATTCACGGGAGCTGAAACATCTGGGATTTGCGCCATCAGTGGCGCTTGTTCCGCGAGGATTGCGATATTTGCTGCTTGGACATCATTACTCTGTGAAGAATGGCTTTGCGAATAGCTGCCCTGTGAAGAATGACTCTGCGAAGAACCGCTGTGCGAATAGCGGGTGCAATCTGCTTCTTCTTTAATCATCACCCCGAGGTTTTGGAAATCCACCACCACTTTGCCATTGAGCAGAATATCGATATTCGCCTTGGCATAGGGGCGAGGGCTCATGCCAATTTCGATGACTTCCATCCGATAGGTGAGCGTGCCAGATTGTGGTAATACCTGACCGCGGCAGCGCACTTTTTGCGATGCGTTTTCAAGGGGTTGGAAACGACCGTTATTAACGCCAAGGTGCATACCAATATGCAGCATAAAGAATTGCAGTAACTGACCACAACCTTCGGCCATGAGGGAGCCGGCCATCACTTGGTCGCCCTTAAAATGGCAGGGGAAATACCAATGGTCGGGGGCTAATTGCTTGTGACCTTCAATCAAGCCTAAGCCCCATGCGCCGCCATGCACTTCGAGCTTGCTAACTTGCTCGATCATCAGGAATTTTTCCGAAGCGAAGCACAGTGAAGGCTGGAGGCCAAACTTTGCCTGGTGGGCCGCATGTTCACCGCCAAAACAGCCGCCAATGTCAGCGCTCAGTAGACGGTGGATTTGCTCGTAGCTGAAAGCCGTTTGCGCGCAGTTAAGTAGCGGCGTGAAGCGTGGCTGATTGCCGTTTCGCGCATATTCATTGGCCAGTGCAATTTGTGCCTGCTCTCTTGCCTTAATTTCGGCCTCGGTGCGGATCACTCCTTTGCCATCGGCCAGTTCTTTATCGGTAAAGAAACCCGCGCAGCCGCCGTCCATCTTGAGGATCAGCTTATCGCCCACGAAACATTCGTAGGAGAAGAAAAACAGCAGGGTATCGCCATTACGGGCAAAGTGGTTGATGGAGATATCGTAGCGCAGGGTGTCACCGCCGCGGGGCAGATCCCCAAGGAAGGTGAGGGTGCAGTCGAGCAAGCGATAGACGCGCTCGCCTTTGTTTTCAAAATCGATACCTAAGTAGCTGATCAGCATTAAATCGCACTGACCCGATTCGACCGCCACCGCCCAAGGAATTTGGCCATCGACCAAGAAGGGCGCATCCATGGGAATGTCGTACTCTGTGGTCATAGTGCTCGGCTGATAGCGGTTCATTTGCGCGTTGAGCTTAGTCACCCGCGAGACTAGCAGATAATCCGAGGTTGGCAGACGCACGCGGCGTGCGTAGCTGTCGATAATGGCGTAATCGGCGCCAAATACCTTAGCAATGTCGCCCTCGGCATATTCCACCAGATCCTGATAGTTCCAAATGCAGGGCTTAGCTGCAGGAATAGGTGGCGTATAGGGAGCGACATTCGCGTGATCTGGTTTTAGTTCTGGGACGGATACCGCTTGCTGCGCCGCAGCGGGAGCGGCATTGGCGCTGGTGGCAACATGAGGTGCAACAGACCCCATTTGTGTCGTCTGGGACAATTGCGCTTTTAACAGCGCATCGGCTAGTTTGAGCCCTTGCTCACGGCTCTGTAAAAAGGCTAAGTGCGCCTCGCGGGCCAATTGCTGGTTTTGTAACAGTGCCGCCCTATCCTGCGCCAAGGGCGCCGCCGAATATTGGTGTGGTGCGTTAGATGACATACCGCTCTCTACTGCTAATGGTGTGGCAAATGGGGTGGCGTTTTCAGCCGTGGTATCAAGTGCTGCGCGCACTGTGGCTACAGTTTGTGTCGCCTGCGGTGCGACTTGCAGCAACTGGCGCATCTTGCCTTGGATGGCGGCAAGTGCGGGCAGCGGCGTATCCACAATATGTTGATAGATATCGCGGCCACCGAGCGTCACCGGTTTGATTAAATGTTTTTGCTCACTTAAGGTTAAATCTTGCTCAAGGCGCTGTTCTAGTTGCGCCGCCTGCGTTGCCGTTTGGCTTAACAGCAGCAGTGAGCTCACTCCTTGGCTTTGGGTAGACACTAATGCCTGTTTATCGGCGTTTTTATCCGAACCCGCAGACCCGTTCTTTAGGCTTAACAGGGTATTCAAAAGACTGGCCATACCCGCAGCGGCAAAGTTATGCCCAAGGGTATTGGCGACTCGATTGCATGGCGTCCCCATAAGATTAAGCTGCGCTAATAGCTGCTCTGCGGGCAGTTGCTCTTCTGGGGCAATACATTGCTCAACCATATGAATGGCAGCGGGTACTGAAGGATTGGCGATAGCCGTTTCGGTTATCAACGAATCAAGCAGCTTAGGCAGCTGATGATGTGTGCCAAATGCTTGACCACGAATTTGGCCGTAACCCTTTTGAGAACTGTTACTCGCTTGTTGACTGTTGCTCGCTTGCTGGTTTGTCAGCACGATAGCGCCCGCGCCTTCACCCACCTTCCACTGTGGATTCGCGCTGTTGGCATCGAGATCAACGGCGACCTCGGCGTTTTTCAATATAACCTGTTCAACACTGCCGCTTAAATCCACGGCGGCAATCACTACGCCATCGAGGGCCTCTTGGGACAGTAAGTTTTGCGCCACATCGATACAGCGAGCGACCGATTGCTCGGCGGCTGAGATGGTAAACGCCGGGCCGTTAAAGTCCCACAGCGAGGCGATGCGCGACGCCATAATATTGCCAATAAAGCTGGTGTATTGATTGAGCTTGGCGGCATCGAGCACGCTGTCCATGGCGATGGCTTCGAGGGCAAGGTATTCATCATTGGAGAGGTGAACGCCTTGCTGCTTTAAGCTATCTGCAAGTTGGGTGTGTAAATTCACCCGGCCACGGAATTGGTGCAGCTCAAGCTCGGTTTCCATCGCCACTAACACCGCGACCTTGCTGCCCGCGGTTAACTTGGCATCGCGAATCGCTTCGTCGGCGACTTTGATCAGCAACAATTGCTGGGATATCAGCCTGTCATCCTCATTAGGCGGTACTTTAAAGCGTAAAAAGTCGAAGTCAAACTGCTCGATATAGGCGCCTTTGGGCGCGCGATTTAGGCCAAACTGGTTAAGGATATCGGGGTGTTTATCTAAGCCTTTCCAGCGGTTAGATGGCAGCGGGATAAAGGCATCCGTTTGAGCTAATAACGCCTTATCCAGCGCATTGATGGAGGCCAAAGGCCCAAAATGCGACGCCATGCCGATAACGGTTAATGCTTGCTGCTGATAAACAGGTTTGTTGGCTTGCTTCTCGGCGCTGTGAGTTGTTGGTTGATAGGATTCCAACAATAGATGGGCATTACAGCCACCAAAACCAAATACAGATACCCCCGCATGGCGGCGATCATTGCCTGTTTTATCGGGCCAAGCCTGACGCTGTGTGGGAATATTATTACCGCTAAACAGCCCCTTAGGTGATGAAATCGGCGCCGTTAAATTGATACTTGGCGGTAGATGACCTGAACGCATGGCAAAAATCATCTTCATGATCCCTGGCATGCCGGCAGCTGTGAGTAAGTGCCCAAGGTTGGATTTAGCCGAACCTATTAGCGGCGCCTTAGTGCCGCCGAGTTTATCTTCGAAAAAACGCTCCATCGAGGTGAGCTCAACCTTATCCCCCAGTGGCGTACCGGTAGCGTGGCATTCAATCACTTCGATATTGCTCGGGTGGGTGTTGGCGGCGGCATAGGCGCGCTCGAAGGCTTGCACTTGACCCTTACTGTTGGGGCTTAAGACAAATTGCCCCTTGCCATCGTTCGATAAGCCAATACCACTGACCACGGCATAGATATTATCGCCATCGCGCTCGGCATCCTCTAAACGCTTAAGCACTAATACGCCTGCGCCTTCGCCTGCGAATAAGCCTTTGCTATTGCTATCGAAAGGCGCCGAAATCCCATGGTCTGGATAGGCGTGGAAAATCGAGAATCCCATATTGATAAAGAAGGGATCGGCGCCCGATACCGCGCCCGCGAGCATCATGTCGGCCTTACCCGTAGTTAAATAATCGCAGGCCAATTTGAGGGCATAGACAGAACTGGCGCAGGCGGCATCGAGGCTGAGCTGTGCACCGCCAAGGCCGAGGGCATCACTTAACAACTTAGAAGCCGTGTGGGCAATGGCGCCATTGGCGGCCTGTTGCGTGCCCACCATCGACGCATTGGCGAAGGATTCTAGAGCAAATTCGGGTTGATTAAGCTTGGTTTTTAATGCCTTTTCAACCGCTTGATGGTAAATCGGTAAAAACAGTTCATTGGAGCTTGCGGTCGGGAACGACAGGGTGCCCATTACAATCCCTGTGCGCTCAAGTAATGGTGCCGTTAAATCCACACCCGCATCCAGCAGGGCTTTTTTACTGCAATCTAATGCCCATAAAAAGCTTTCATCGAGCCCGTCAAAGGCCGCTGGCGGTAACTGATAACCCTGCGGGTCAAAACGAAAGTTGCGGATATAGCCGCCCTTGTCGCAATAAAAACGGTCAGCTTGGCCTTGAACACCTTGGTAATCTGCTGGATTGGCATTGAGTTTGGCCGCATCGATTTGGCTGCGGGAATCTTTTTTATCCAGCAGATTTTGCCAAAACTGCTCAGGTGTGTCGGCATCGGGATACTGAACGGCAAGGCCGACGATGGCAATCTTTGGCATCGCCTTTGAGCTTTGGCGCTGGTCGTTTGGCACTGCGGTGCTGTTTTGCTGAGTCGGGTGAGCATGCATTTGAGAACTCAAAGGGGTTCTCCTTCTTGGAATACGTTTGAAAAATGGCCTAATGCGCTGGCGCTGGCTGAATGTGGCGCTATCGTTTTCGCTGTAGTCTTATCTGCAATCTTATCCGCAACAGGAGTGGCTGACTGAGCTGCCGATTGAGGCATAAGCGGCGCAAGGGAAAGTGGCACTCTATGGCTGATAAGTTGAGCTAAGCATTTGAGTAAGCAAGTGATCGTATCGCTGCCCTTGGCATTACATGCCATGGCTAATATCGGTTGCCCCTGTGTTTGAACGCCATCGGCGCTCAACTCCAGTTGGCGGCCGATTTTATCGATAAGAGTGCTGGTTTGCCGATCGGCGCCCACCTCAACAAATAAACGCGCACCTTGTTGATACGCGGTGTTAATCAGCGCGGTAAAATTCAGCGGCGCACAAAAGGTGTCGGCAATACTCTTGGCAATGCTTTGGCTGTCGATACTGACGGCGCTTTGCTGCGCCGCGCTAATGAAACGCACCTGAGTCTCGCAGGCATTCGCCTTTAAGCACAAGGTATAAAACCTTTGGATAGCACTGTGCTGTGACTGCGAGGGCGGGGTATGCATGGCAGTGACTTTATTGCTGGCAATGCCACGCTTATTTAGCCTTTTAAGGAGTTGTAAGCAGCTTGCTTCGCAGCCCGCGAGAATACAGGTATTACCCTGTTCGATGGCTAGATAAACCCGTGGAAAATCATTCAGCAGGGCATTAATTTCGGCGCGAGAGGCGCGCACTAAAAAGCTGTTCCACACTAGCGGAGCATCTTCACTCAACTGCCAATCGCGGCGCACCGCAAGCAGTGGGCCTGAAATCTCCTGATTGAAGATGGCGCTGTTTTGGGTGGCGTTAATCAGGGCATGTGGCGTTTGCCAAATATCCAAACTCGCCCACATGGCCGCTTCACCCATGGAATAGCCCAGAGCGAGTTGCGGTTGGATATTAAAGACTCGAGTTAGCAGTCGACTAAAAAGGTAACTGGCGCCAACACCGCTAATCGCAAGTTGGCTTAAGCTCATCTTTGCCGAATCTTTTTCTGTGCTTTTCGTATTATTTGTGCCTTGGTAACTCGCCTCGGCCTGCAGCATGGCGGCTAAATCCCCTTCACGTTCAAGCTCACGATAAAGCTCAGGGAAATAGCTATGTAAGTCGCTGAACATATTCGGGTAAACCGTGCCTACGCCAGGGTAGACAAAGGTTAAGCCCGTATCGCCGAGGGGCGTTGGCGTAAAATAACTGCCCGCAGGGGTCTTAAAGGCTAGATTGGCCAATGGCATTAACGCTGGCGTTTGGGCTGGAGTAGGAGTCTGTTGCGTCTTTTCAATATAAGCGCGCATCGCCTTGGCTTCTTGCATTAGCTCTTCAAGGGATCCTGCCATCAGTACTAAAGCCAATTTATCCTTTGCTTGATAGCGCATAAGCCAATCACAGCCTTGGGTACTAAGCCAGTCCGTATCAGGTAAGCACGCCGATAAATCTAATGAATCAATCAGTTGTGATAATTTTGCCGTTAAAGACTCAAGCGTGTTGCCGCTAATGGGAATTAACAGTCTGTTGGCATTGAGTAACGGCTGGGCGATAAGCCGAGTGCCTTGGGTCAAGATAAGGCTCTGGGCGGTGCTCGCTTGAGGGGGCTTATCCAAGAGATTACCCAAGAGATTTAGGCTTAATACCCTTGCCTGATGGGGCTTGGTAAACCAATAGCCGTTTTGTGCGGTTTTTACGGGCTTTTCAGCGCGCTGTTCAGCGTGTTGTTCAGCGAGTAGTTCAGCAAGTTGTGCTGCATCAGTCGCATCAAGCATTGGTTGAATGCCTTTGAGACTGCGATGACTTAACGCCTCAACCGCTTGAGATAATACATTCAACTGACTGGCAAGATTGCCTGCCTGCGCGTAGCCATTAACCGCTTGAGCACAATCGCGTTTCGCCAAGCTAAAAGCGCTGTTTAAGCAGCGCTCGACGGTATTTGCATTGATAGTATTTGTTTCTTCGGCTGTTTCAGCTTGGATTTGCGCTAATGCTGAAATATAAGCCTCGGCATGCAGGTGTAACTGCGCTGCCATCAGCCCATCGAGCAGATACAGACTACGTGCTTGCTGCTGATATTCAAAGCGAATTTCAACGAGCTGTTTTTGCGCAATATGGGCGAGTTGCTCTGTGAGCAAGGCGACCAGTGTTGGCTCATCAGCTGGCTCATTAATCAGTGGCTTATCTTCAACATTGAGCTGAATTCGACAAGCCATTAACTGCTGCAGTTTACTGACATCGGTTTGTGCATGGCTAAGCACACTCTGCATCCAGCCATCACCAAGCCATACTGCTATTCGCAGTGGTTTGGCATTGGGATGTGGACTGTTTAGTGCCGCATTGCTTAATGCGGCATGTACGCTTGGGTCGAGTGTCACTTAACACTTACCTCTACAGTGCTTTGGACTGCTACCTGCACTTGCATTTGTTGCTGAGGTTTATTGGCCAAAAACGCTTGGTTGAGCGTCTTACTGATCGTGACTTTTGCTCGTTTCATCTCGCAGCTTAATCGACCATCTTGATGATAAAGCGCAATATTGGCCTCAAGTGAACGGGACGAATGCTTGATAACATCCAGCACTAATACTGCCTTCTCGCCAAAACCTAAGGGCGAATAGGACACAAACTCGCCAATGGCACTGGGTAAGCTTGCCGCTTGATATTTAAGGCGCGCCCACACGAGCATGGCCTGCAATAACAGATCTTCGGCAAAGGGTTGTGTGCCTTTATCCTCAAGATTTGGCGCAAACTCGCCGCAGTCAACTAATGCCACCGCTGGCAGGGCTACCTTAGCGATAAGCTGCTGGTCATCAAAGGCGAGCACTTCGCTTATGCCTTGCAGCCTTGGACCATGGAACAGGGTGCCATCGCTGTAGAGCGATTCACGATCCGCGATAGCGGGTTGCTGCGCTATCCCCTGCATCAGAGAATGTAACTCACCAACCTCGAAACGCGGTGCATCTGGCATATCATCCGTCTGCGCCACTAACACAGCCTGATACTGCGGGCGACCTTCAAAGCTTATCAGCGCGGTTAACGCCTCAGTCGATTGCTGTGTAGCGTCAGCAAGCGGCGTCAGCATCAATTCGAGCTCAATAGGCGCATTGCGTGCAAGCAGCGCCTCATCGAAGATAATTCCCTTGAGTAGTCGATAATCGCTGACACTCACCGCCTTACCTAAATGGGCCTTGGCGGCCTCACGCATCCAATCGATGGCGCATACCGTTGGCAACACCGCATGACCGTTGATGCAATGATCCTCAATAAAGCTCATGCGTTTAGGGTCGAGGCTGCGCATGACGCGAATACTCTGCGGCACCGTTTGGGCCATAGGCTGCGGATCTAACGCCGTGGTTAGATCCGCTTCAGGCTTTTTTGCTGATGCAGCTTCAACGGCATTGGCTGTATTGCCCTGCATATCGGTTCCAATCAACAGCTGCGCCCCTGTATCACTCAATAATTGGCTGGCAAATAACTCGGCACCCGCTTTGAGTGGAATGACATAAACTCCACGGTCGATAAACATTTTTTTCAGCGCAGGATTGACCATGCCGCCATCCCAAGGACCCCAATCGAAGCTCATCACCTTGGCTTGTGGCAATTGCTGCGCGAGTTGTAGCGCGGCCTTATTGAGAATGTCATTAGACATGGCGTAGTCGCTCTGGCCGGTATTACCGTAAAAACCCGCCGCCGAAGAGAACAGGGCGATGAGCGTTAACTGGCTAAGATCCAGTGCCGACAGCAGATTGTTAAGTCCGGTCACCTTAGTGCCATAAACCCGCTCAAGTTCGCTTAAGGTTTTGTCTTGAATATGTTTATCGGCAAGTACACCCGCGCCGTGGATAATCCCTGTGATGGGCGATAGGGCGCTGATAGGCGCAATAGTGCTGGCAATGGCGGCAGGATCGTTAACATCCAGGCTTAAGTATTCGGCGCTGGCGCCAACCGCTTCAAAGGCCTGCAAGGCATGGCTGATTTCAAGGCTGCTTTGTACTGGCCAAACTAAGGCATCCACTTGTTTGGGGGTGGGTTTATTACCCAGGCTTTGCAAATGTCCTATGGCAGCGGCTTTCAGCTCGTTGCGATTTTTACCCTGAGCCCAAGCAGGGATCCCCTGATGGGCGCTGCGACCCACGAGGATAAAATGTGCCTTGCAGCGTTTCGCTAAACTTAAGGCGCACTCGAAGGTGACGCCCTTAGCGCCGCCTGTGACGAGGATTTTGTCAGCAGACGAGAGAGACGCGCCACTGCGGCGAAGCACGGCATTGCCCGCAACTAAGGTCGTGCGCTCAAGCTCGCTATCAATACCGACTTCGACTGGCGCATCTTGGAGGTAGTATTCCTGCACTACCGCATTGGCGACCGTTTTAGCATCCAAGTTTGGTGCGATATCCAGCGCGCGGCAGACCACTCCCGGCCACTCGTGATTTAAGGTTTTAGTGAGTCCAGAGAGCGCCGCTTGGTTGAGTTCACTCTGACTGATGAGGGCGCCAGCCGACTCGTCCATGCCAATATAGCCAAAGCCACCGTCGATACGGCTGACGGTGACAAAGCGGCAGTAGTCGCGCTCAGTTAAAAGTGGTTGTAAGTGTTTGGCGAACAAGAAGGCTTGCTCGACCGAGGCTTTGGCGTCGTCTGCCAGCACTAAGCCTGCACCTTTATTGGTAACGGACTTATGCTGTGGCTGCAGATGAATAAAACCGGCGATTTGGCCAAGCACTTCAATCTGATTGATGACCTCACAAATGCTTTCATCATCAATCGCCTCCAGCGTGAAGCTAGCAATATGGCTATCGAGTGGCGATGCGCTGGTCACAACCGTTTTGGGTGAGCGTACAACCGCGACCTTAACGCCTTGGGCGTGAAGCTTTTCGGCAATCACCCCCGCGTTGTGGCCATCGTCGCCGATAACGACGTAACTGTTTGCCGTCAGTTGAACATCACTAGTCGCTATGATGCGCGCTAACTCAGCCGCCGCTGGCAACTTTTTTAGCATCACCTCACTATGGGGCGGCAGGTCGATGGTTTCCTCGACGGTTTCTGCAGTTGCCTCTTGAATCTCTTGAATTGGCGCAGCATGGTTTTGCTGCGGCGCCTCACTTGATGCTTGCGAACCCGCATAGAGGGCGACAATCTCACCCAAGGTGCGACACTCGGCTAAATCCTCTGGGCTGAGTTCTGGCAGGTTTGGCAGTTGATCTTGTACTGTGCCTAAAATTTCCACGCGCTTAATAGAATCGATACCAAGGTCAGCTTCCATATCCATGCTCAGTTCCAGCATTTCAACGGGATAGCCTGTTTTGTCGGCCACGACCGCCATCATAGTGCGTTCAATCGCGTCATTAGATAGCACCGCACTTGCGGCTACTGCACTTGCGAGAACTGCATTTTGTGTCGCATGGCTAACTGAGGCTGCAGCTGTTACAGGAGCCGCTTGGCTAAAGAGCGCGACAATTTCCCCTAGGGCGCGGCACTCGGCGAGATCTTCAGGGCTCAGTTCTGGCAGGTTCGGTAACTCGTCCTGTACTGTGCCTAGAATTTCCACGCGCTTAATAGAATCGATACCAAGGTCGGCTTCCATATCCATGCTCAGTTCCAGCATTTCCACGGGATAACCAGTCTTGTCTGCCACGACCGCCATCATAGTGCGTTCAATTTCATCATTAGAAACCGCGCTGGTGGCTACTGCACTTGCGAGTACTGCATTTTGTGTCGCATGGCTGACTGGTGCAGCAGCGGGTACAGGAGCCGCTTGGCTAAAGAGCGCGACGATTTCCCCTAGGGTGCGACACTCGGCTAAATCTTCTGGGCTGAGTTCTGGCAGGTTCGGTAACTGGTCTTGTACCGTGCCTAAAATTTCCACGCGCTTAATAGAATCGATACCAAGGTCGGCTTCCATATCCATACTGAGTTCCAGCATTTCAACGGGATAACCTGTCTTGTCGGCTACCACCGCCATCATAGTGCGCTCAATTTCATCATTAGAAACCGCCGCACTTGTGGCGACTGCACTTGCGAGTACTGCATTTTGTGCCGCATGGCTAACTGTGGCCGCAGCTACTACGGCTGTCGATACTACAGGAGCCGCTTGGCTAAAGAGCGCGACAATTTCCCCTAGGGTGCGACACTCGGCTAAATCTTCAGGGCTGAGTTCTGGCAGGTTGGGTAACTCGTCCTGTACCGTGCCTAAAATTTCCACGCGTTTGATAGAATCAATACCAAGGTCGGCTTCCATATCCATGCTCAGTTCCAGCATTTCTACGGGATAGCCAGTCTTATCGGCCACGACCGCCATCATAGTGCGTTCAATTTCATCATTAGAAACCGCCGCACTTACAGCGACTGCACTTTGTGTCGCATGGCTAACTGTGGCCGCAGCGGTTACAGGAGCCGCTTGGCTAAATAGCGCCACAATTTCCCCTAGGGTGCGACACTCGGCTAAATCTTCTGGGCTCAGTTCTGGCAGGTTGGGTAACTCGTCTTGTACTGTGCCTAGAATTTCCACGCGCTTAATAGAGTCGATACCAAGATCGGCTTCCATATCCATGCCAAGTTCTAACATTTCCACGGGATAGCCTGTTTTATCGGCAACCACTGCCAGCATGGCGGTGTCGATTTGCTGCACGACTGACTTTTCGGAAAGCGCGCGAGTTGCTGTCGCCACAGTTTGCACTTGTGGTTGTGCGACTTGTGGTTGTGTTACTTGAGGTTGCGGAACTTGGGGCTCATTCACAGGCGCAATAGTCGTTTTTGGCTCTGCGGTTAACGCTTGAACCACAGGTGTCTGTGCTGGAACGACAGGCGTTGCCGCTGTAACTGCCACTGGTGCAACCGCCACAGGTGCCGTTTGAATGGGGGCTTGAACCTGTGGCGCTGTCATTTGGCCGAGTAGGGCTAATGCCGCTTGGCTGCTGCTGGTCTGCAATTGCATAAATTCAGCATGGCTCTTTAGGGTTTGTGCCTGATGCTGGTGGAACAGCTCCATCGAGCGTTGCAGGCTCTCCGGAATGGCAATGCCAAGGCTTGCCATTTTGGCTTGCTCAGCCATCAGGGCACTGACGGTATCGCCGTATTGCTGCGGGATCGCTAAAAATTGTTGATGTAATTGCGCGGCCTGGGTTTGGGCGGCAAAAAAGGCGCTCAGGGCATCTTGATTCGCCTGTCCAGTGGTAAGGTTGGCAGTCTGTGCAGGCGTTTGCTGTTGAATATTATTGTTATTTTGTGCCACTGGCTTTTCCACTTCGACAACCTTTTCTAGAATTTTTTCGACAATCACTGGTTTTTCAACGACTTTTTCAACCACTTTCTCAACGAGGCGATCCACATACTGCACTTGGCTGGTAATTTTGCCCGATTGCAGCGAATCGACCATTTTATTGCGGGTCGATGGGCTGATGTAGTTGGTCGCGTTGAGCTTGATATTCATGGCTGAAGGCGTTGCTGGCGCAATCAATTCGGCTTGATAAGGGTCGATTTCCCCCTGTGTTACCCCCGCAACCGCCAGTTGCACCGCAGCGCTGCGCAGTTGGCTGTCGGAGTCGGCTTTAGGATTCGGGTTAATGCTGATAAGGCACAGCTCGTTTAACTGCGCGGCTAAGGTATTTTCTGTCAACTTTTGCAGAATGTTTTTCGGGCCAAACTCGACAAACACCCGTGCACCAGCGGCATACATGGCTTCTAGTTGCTCGCTAAAGTGCACCGATTGCAGCATATGATCTTTAAAGGCGGCTTTGATGGCGTTGGCATCGGTAGGGTGTAGTTGACCAGTGCCATTGGCATACAGGGCAATCTTTGGCGTGTTGAACTGAGCCTTATCGATGGCTTCGCTAAAGGGCTTTTGCGCATGGGCAACCAATGGCGTGTGGAAGGCGCCGGAAACGGGCAGGGCAATTGCCTTAAAGCCTAACTCGCCAATGGCCTTAGCGGCCTGTTGTGTCGCTGTGGTAGCGCCTGCAATCACCAGTTGAGTGGGTGAGTTGTAGTTGGCAATTTTGACGTCGTCAAACTGCGCAAGGCAATCGTTGATAGCCTCAATATCTTGTTTTTGCTTAAGAATAACGGCATACATGACGCCAGCATCACGACTGGCGTCGGCATCCTGAGGTGACTTCGCCATTGCCTGTCCACGTTCAAAGGCAAGCTTGATGTAGTCATCCATTGAGATAACGCCTGCGGCGCACAGGGCCGAGAGTTCACCAAAGCTATGGCCTGCGAGCATATCCGGGGCGAAACCCGCCTGAGTCAACAGGGCGTACTGCGCCATAGAGATCGCGCCGATGGCGCTTTGGGCATAAAGGGTATTGGTTAACGCACTTTCCTGCGCTTTTCTCGATTCATCATCGAAGGCGGGGATCGGGTACAGCACGCTTGAAAGCGAAGCCTCACCACGGTCGCTAAACACTTTATCGCTGGCGTGGATATGGCGGCGAAGCTCGGGGAAGTTGTTGGCAATTTCCAGTCCCATATTCAGGTATTGCGAGCCTTGGCCGGCAAATAAGGCTGCGACTTTATTGTTATCCTTGACCAGTGCTTGGGCGCGGAAACTTATCCCTGAGGGTAGTTGCCAGCTCTCGGCGCTATTGGATTCTAGCTGCGCTATCGCTTGGGTTAACAGAGTCTGTAACTGGGCATAGTCCTTGGCGATAAAGCCAAGACGGGCCGATTGCGGCGCTAGTTCACGCAGGGCGTAGGCTTTTGCAAAGGCAACAAAATGCGCCTGAGAAAGTTCTGCTTTGGCCGCAGTTGCTTGCTGCAATGCGGTTTTTAACTCACTCAGCAGCGCGGTTTTGTCGGCGGCGGCAAACAGCCAGCTTTGTGCCACGCTGCGCTGGCGATAGGCGTCATTGCGCGCGTGTTCGGGGTGATATTCTTCGAGCACTAAATGGAAGTTAGTGCCCCCAAAACCGAAGGAGCTGATCCCTGCGCGGCGCGGCGTATCGTCACTGCGTTGGATCCAAGGGCGCGCCTCGGTATTGAGATAAAAGGGCGAGCGGGCAATGTTTAATTTAGGATTAGGCTGACTGACGTTAATCGTTGGCGGTAAGACTTTATGGTGCAGTGCCAATGCTGCCTTAATCACACCCGCCGTGCCCGCGGTGGACTTAGTATGACCGACCTGAGATTTGACTGAGCCTAGGGCGATATGCTGTAACTGTTCATTATCCTTCGAGAATACTGAGGTTAAGCCATTGAATTCGGCCACATCGCCTGCTGCTGTGCCTGTGCCGTGGGCTTCAATCAAGCCAACGGTTTGCGGCGCAAAGCCCGCGTCATCATAGGCGCGCTCTAATGCCTTGGCTTGGCCTTCGGGGCGCGGTGCATAAATGCTCTTAAATTTACCGTCCGATGAGGCGCCTACGCCTTTGATTACCGCATAGATACGGTCGCCATCGCGCTCGGCATCGTCGAGGCGTTTCAAGGCGACCATGCCGATCCCTTCGCCAATCATCATGCCCTTAGAATCGATATCGAAGGGCTGAATCTGCTCGTTGGTGGTAAAGGCTGGCGTCTTTGAGAAACTCATATACATGTAGGGCGAGTTGTCGGTACAGACACCGCCGGTGATCATCATGTCGCTGCGTCCCTCGGTCAGTTCGGTCAGCGCCATACGCATGGCGGCAAGCGAACCTGCGCAGGCGGCATCGACGACGCAGTTCATTCCGCCTAAATCGAAACGGTTGGCGATGCGTCCGGCAATCACGTTACCGAGGGAGCCGGGGAAAGAGTTTTCTTCCCAGTGGACATATTGATCTTGGAATTTTTTGATCAGCAGCTCGCTATCTTCATCGCTCAGGCCACTGCTTTTAAATACTTTTTTCAGCACCGGATATTGCAGGCGCGCATTGAGGCTATGGCTTAACTTTTGACCACCGCCAATCCCGAGGGTGATGCCGATGCGGTCACGGTCGTAGTCGTCTGGCAGATTGGCATCCTGCAGGACTTCCTTGGCGACGACCAGTGAGAGTAACTGCGAGCTGTCGGTGAGTTCCAAAATATTGGGCGGCAGACCAAACTCCATCGGATTGAAGTCGACCTCTGGCATAAAACCACCGCGTTTGCAGTAGCTCTTATCGGCCTTGGACTTATCCGCATCGTAATAGTCATCAATCGACCAGTGGGATTCGGGCACGTCGGTAATGGCATCAATTTTGTCGCAAATTAAATCCCAAAACTTATTCAAATAGCGGGAGTTAGCAAAGATACTCGCCATGCCAACGATGGCAATCGGCATATCTTTTAAGCGTTTATTCAGTCTCTTATCGGCTTTTTCATCGGTTGATAATTGAGGCTGTGATGGGGTATGGCTCATAACGAGTCTCCACTGGCAAAGCGTTTGGCCGTTGCCTTATTAAGGGATTTAGCGATGGCTTTTGGGGTTTGCACGCCAGGAAAGCGGGCTAAAAAAGTGTGGTAGTTGCGTACCAGCAATTTACGCAGATGAAACGGCCCATCCTTCAGCACATAGGCAATGTAGCGATTGGCCGCTTGGGTGTTACTGTCTTGATAAATATCGATATAAATCCAATCTGCCTTGCTATCTATGCCAAGGAGTACCGATTTAGGTTCGGCCTCGGTCAATTGCGGCGGCAGGGTGAGGGACACCACTTGCACTACGGTATCACCATCTGTGCTTGGTAGGGCAAGCGCCTTGGCTAAGGTTTCGGAGTTGACCGTGTAGGTCTGAACATCGCTGCCTTGGCTGATAGGTAATTGATTGAAATACTGCTTAGGCACAAGCTCTTGATCAAACTCATCGAGGCGCGAAACCCCATATCGCTTAAGGCAGCGGGCCAACCCCGAGCGGGACACATTGGGGTTAATAAAGGTTTGAGTGGCCTTGAGCAGCCTGTCTAACGGCAGCTTGAGCTGATATCTCAGTCCTACCACGACGTATTCTTCCATCGGAGTGAGGGTGGTATTGAGGTGATGCGGCGTATTCGGGCTGTCGTTCACTGACTCGCGCTTACGCCATTTACGTACTGTGGCTTCGGTAATATTTAAAATTTTGGCGAGCTGACTCACGCTCAATTCAGATTGCTGAATAAAGTGTCGCATCTCCGGCGTAGTCGTGGCATTGCGGTGCCTTGCCGTTTTGGGGGCGGATTTGTGCTCCGAGCTTGGCTTATCAGCCTGAGCATGATCCGCGGCTTGAGTACCCATTTTTCGAGAACTCATGTTGTTAGTGCTGTCCCATCTTTATTATTTTCATCCAACATAATCTATCGGGACTGCTTAAACTTGCCTGCCAAAGCGGAGTGTGGACTCATGCTTAATCTAGGCTTAAAACCCGTGAGCTATGTGTTTTGTTACGCACAATGGTGATGCAGATTACCTGAGGTTTCGGCTCGATACAATCATATGGGACTTGAAATGGTTTTTTAATGTTCAAATGACTCTGTTCAAAGGAGCCCAACTCCTGTTTAGCACAGGGGATACGTTTAAATAATCATTTAAATTCATAAGATTAGAAACAAAATTGAGATACTGCTCGTCAGGCGAGTAGAACTGAGTAGAATAGGGCAGCCGTTAAACTTAAGTGTTGTTGGGATAAATTAATGAATATTGAGCTTTTTTTTATACCATTAACCGAAATGGATACGGCCAGTACGAATGCGTGTATGGCGCTCTTGAGTGAGGATGAGCGCGCCAAAGTGGCACGTTACCGGGCGCCCAAGGCGCAAATGAACGGCTTATTGGTGCGAGCGGCGCTGCGCTGCGTCTTATCTCAAGGACTGCAATCTCGCGGTGGAACCTCACCTTGCTCCTCCCAACGACAGATTGCCCCCCAAGATTGGTGTTTTGAGTATGGGGCAAAGGGCAAACCCAGTCTTAACCATGAACAGTTTCTGAGTACTGGCATTGAGTTTAACTTGAGCCACAGTGGTGACTGGTTATTGATTGCCTTGGCGCAAGATGATGACAAGGGAGAAACCGCTAACACAGCGCAGCCCCGTTTAGGCTTGGGTGTGGATATCGAGCGCTCCCGCGTCAGCACTCATATTTACCCGATCCTTAATCATTATTTTTCCCCGATTGAAGTCGAAGGCTTATTAGCCCTTGAGGGCGAGGATGCGCAGCGGCAGCGCTTTTTTGATCTTTGGGCACTCAAGGAATCCTATATCAAGGCAACGGGTTTGGGCCTAGCGCAGTCGCTGAAATCTTTTGGTTTTGACTTAGCCCCAAACAGTTTGCTGGCGGTTGATGGTGGCGCGCTGCAAACTGTCGACTCCCCGAACTGGGTTGAACTCAAGCTACAAGAGAACTTTGCTTCACCGAGCCAAGCTAAGCCCTGTTCTTATCTTCAACTCCCATCGCGTATTCCACTTTATTCCAATATTAAGCTGCTGATTGAACCTGAAACTGCACTCAATGCCACAAGCTCCCATGCCCAGCATTGGCGGAGTTATTTTGGCCGACTTGATGAGGAATATCGTTTTGGGCTCAGCTTGGTTGATGGTGACAGCTTAGTGCAGGATAACAGGTTGGCGAAGGTGACTATTTCGATGCAGCTGACCAGTATCACTGCATTACTGGCGGTATGCTCCGCCATCTAGTGCGGCCTTCGCACTAAGGCTTAGATAGCCTTCGTTCTTGAATTACTGCTTTTAATTCAGTTTCTTGTCCCTTCACTGACTTTGTTATTCCTCCGTTCATATTTCATTTTGGATTAAACCTAGCTCGCTATAGTCACGCCAGAGAACTCACTGACAAGGTTGTTAATCATGAAATTCAAATGCCTTTTATCGACCACCACTTTGCTACTGCTCGGTGGCTGTGGCTACTTTGGTGGCGATGAAAAACAGCAATTAGAGCAGGCATGGCTTGCTCAAGATCCCCAACTACAACAAGTGGTTGAGCAAATCCGCAGCCGCGGGCTCGATGTGGTCGCTCAAAGTGCGGCGGCGGGCACAGTATCGGCCTGTGTGGCCGAAAAACTTAGCCAAGATCCCCTCGGTAAATTAGTGAGTGTCGAAGGCGCCTTAGTAGAGTCGGCAAAGGTGGCCGAATTACTCGGCGATTTACAGCAGGTGATGGAACAAGAGGTGAGCTTCGATCAAGTCGCAAGCCTGTTACAAAAGGGCGCGGATGCGGCGGCCTATGCTAAAAGTTTGATCGAACAGCAGGGTGTCGAGCAAGCCATGCAAAGCCTTAAGCAAATGGCACTCGCCAGTGAACAATTTGCTCAGCAGGATTTAGGCGCGCATTTCCAGCAATTATTGCTCGAGTGCAAATCTGCTCATTAATTGAATAACCGCTGTATTACGGCTGCTTATCCGCGCAGCCTTAGCAACATAAGGAAATCCCATGTTTAAAAAACTGCTGGCCTCTGTCGGTATCGGTGGTGCGACGGTCGATACCCAATTAGATGATAATCGACTGCTGCCAGGTCAAATCTTTAATGCCACTATCGTCGTTAAAGGCGGTAATGTGCCGCAGCAGATCTCCGGCCTCGACTTAGCCCTAATGACTAAGGTGAAAGTGAGTAGCGATAACGGCGACTATTTTAAGAACCATCGTTTGGCGAGCTGGCGCTTAACTGAGTCCTTTGAAATTCAAGCGGGTGAAATTCGTGAGATCCCGTTTTCAGGTAAATTGCACCCCGAAACCCCTTTTACTCAGCTCCCTGTGCGCAATAATCAATCCCAGGTATGGTTACAAACGGGAGTGGACATAGATACCGCGCTCGACCCTAGCGATATCGATGCGCTGGTTATTATGCCAACGGCGATTGCCGAGCATGTGTTAAAGGCGATGGAGGGCCTTGGTTTTGTGTTGGTGAAAGCCGATGTGGAGCAAGGTTTCCTCAATACGCGCGCCTTTCGTTCCACTTCGGGTTGTTACCAAGAGCTAGAGTTTAAGCCGCGCAATATGGGCTTTAATCGTTTGCGTGAGATAGAGGTTTCTCTGGTGTGCGATGCCGAGCAAACCCATGTATTGCTTGAGCTTGACCGCGCATTCCGTGGCGATGGTTACTTGTATTTCAGCCTGCCAAACAATGCCACGTTGAGCCAAGTGCAAGAAATTTTTAGCGCGAATTTGGGTTAAGTGCGGGTACAGTTTAAGTTCTGAGCTTGGTTGAATAGCTTACAACGGATAATAAAAAAGCCCTGATTATTCAGGGCTTTTTGCTGCAAGTTGATTACTGTCTTGCTAAGCGGTGGCTCTCGCCTGGGTGCTCAAAATCACTGCGGTAAGGGTTAATGTCTAAGCCGCCGCGACGGGTATAGCGGGCGTAAACGGTTAACTTAGTGCAGTGGCAGTAATGTTTTAAATCGACAAAAATCCGCTCGACACACTGCTCATGGAACTCGTTATGCTGACGGAACGAAATCAAATAGCGCAGTAACTTTTCGCGATCGATTTTTGGCCCTTGATAACGGATCATCACACTGCCCCAATCGGGTTGAGAGGTAATTAAGCAGTTTGATTTCAATAGATTAGAATTGAGTGTCTCAGCGACAATCTGTTTTTCATCTGTGCTGTTTTCAAGATAATCAGGATTAAAATCATAATCACTGACTTCAATATCCAGATCGTCAATGCAAGTGCCTGGCAGTTCGACGACACGTTGAATTCCAAAACTTTTAGGCTCAATAATCTTAACGTTAACATCGCCTTGGGCACATTCACTTAGATCTTTAACTAAGGTTTTTTGCACCGCATCGATATTGTCGAACTTGGTTTGATTAAAACTGTTTAAATACAGTTTGAAGGATTTTGACTCGATCAGATTTTGGCTTGCATGACTTAGCTGAATGTCGGCGATAGCCACCATAGGTTTACCCTTGGCATTTAGCCAAGACAGCTCATAGGCCGTCCAGATATCGGCTCCGTGGAAAGGTAAACTCTCCGCAGTCAGGTTGATAGCGTTACGGTTAAGTGAGCGAGGAACCCCTTGCAGCAGCGATGCATCATACTCGGCTTGGTAATCAGTAGCTTTACCTAAAGTTAAGCTCGCAAGTTCTTTTGCATCACTATAGGGATCGTGATTCTGTGTCATCAATACTGTTTCCATGTCAAAATAGGCGCACATTATACCCGAAATTGGATTGTGCTTAAGTGTCTTGTCTGCCTGCTCTCGATAAATTTTTGCAAAACTATCATCAGTCTTACCTATCAACTTTAGGCGAATTACCGCGATATTACCCGCGAGGTGAGCCATCTTTGTGCATTCAAGGAGAGTTTGATGAATCATCCGATGAGGCGGTGAGCTGGTTACCTGTTAAACGTGAACAAGTAGGCAGCTTTGCGAATGTTGAGCATGCACTTGAACTTAAATTATGGCCTGATATCAATTACTTCTATGGTGAGTATTTTGCGGCGCCCGTGCTATTTGATTCACCATGGGGCACAGGAGAATTACTACAGGTATGGAACGAGGCGGATTTTGACGCGTTGCAGCAAAATATTATCGGTCACTTAATGATGAAGCAAAAACTTAAGCAACCGCCCACCTGGTTTATTGGTTTGCTTGATGAGGGCGATAAGATGCTAACGGTGGATAATGCCGATGGTAGTGTATGGGTGGAAATCCCCGGCGAGCTTCCCTCTACCCAATTGGCGCCGAGTTTAGCGGCGTTTATTGAGGCGTTATCGCCACGTATCGCGCCGCCCGTGAAACATGAAGAATTGCCTATGCCAGCGCTCGAGCATCCTGGGATTTTTGCCAGCTTTAAACGTATGTGGCACAACCTGATTGGTAAGCGTTAAGCGCGTTGAAATGCAGCAAGGCCTAAACATAGTAAACTCGACATGCATATCTAGCCTGTCGAGTTTACGCTTCAATAAGGCAAGGCTATTGATGGTCCCAAGACAAGTTAGACACTATGCGGCAAGGTTCGCAGCGAAAGTGAAACATATCCAATAATGGCTCATCGAGCTTCCAGGTGTGACTGCCACAACGCGGGCAGGGGCGTGCCAGCTCAGATTGCAGATCCTGCCCCCCGACACGATACAAATAATAGTAAGTGGGAATTTTAGTAAGGTATTCGATTCGACCGCGTAAATCCCAACCTCGTCTAAATAAATCACTGTTTGGGCTCGATAATTCTTCTAGCGCTGCAAACTCTGCCTTAGTGGCGGCCGCCATTTGTAACTCATCACAGGCTTGCCACTCGGTTTGCCAGCGGATAACTCGCTTATGATCGCCATTAAAGGTCGCAGGGATTTGATACAGCGGAATAGGCAATAAGTTATCACCACTACGCAGGGGGGAACACATATGCACATAGCTAGTGTAGAGCAACTGCCAGCTGGGTGGCTCAGTGTTACTGACCTCAGAATTAATATCCTGACCGATAAACTTTTCACGTGGCGCCAGTAGTTTAGCCTCGGTTAATTCCGCCAGCGCTTTTTTCACCCAAGGGCTGTGGTAACGATGGGCCAAACTGTTTTTTTCCGGCGTGAGTAGGCGTACTCGAAATTCGCCCTCATTAAAGGCTACGGCAAATTCGCGGCCGAGGATTTGGCCATTAGCGCGATAGGCTTCGAGTAATTGATTGATGGCACGTTCTGCCGCACTGATGGTGGTATCGGCAAAGCATTCAAAGCGCAATTCGGTGACAAACATTAAGCGGATTTTCCTTGGGATTCGAGTTGACTGACACGTTGTTTCAGCTCGATAAGTTCATTTCTGAGTTGCATGATCTCGTTGTTTTTTAACGCGAGGGCCTGTTCAATGCCTTGTTGCAACTGGGCTAACTGTTGCGCCAATGTGGCGACTGTGAGTGGCGAAGCATCGGTGGTATGTGTTTCTTCAATCACGGGCTGTGATTGGGCCGCTAAACGTTCCCGCTCGGCTTTAGGTATCGATTTAAATTGCTGTAATCCTTGGATTAATATCGGCATAGGGATTTTGTTACCGACACGGCTTTTTATCAGGGCAAGGCTTGGTGTTTTACCGCTGGCTTCGAGTGCGCAGGCTGCTGCTAACACTTGGTCAATGGGACTCATAATAAGTGAAATTCCTTAATGTATATCGTGTTTTTCACTAACTTACTGTGATGTGGTTATTTTAGTTTTTATAAATCAATGTATTGCTGTTTGGCATTGATTTTGCTTTTTAACAATTTTTATAACAAGTACACAGGAAGTCATAATATGAACGCAAATATTAATCGCAAACTCATCGCGGTCACGTTTTTAGGGTTAGCAAGCTTAGGTCTTAGCGGTTGTGTGGTCAATGTCGGCGATGGTGAATCTAAGTGGGATAGCAGCGAATCTTGGGAAAAAACACAGGATAAAAACCGCACTAATCTGACTAAGCTCAGCCTTGGCATGAGCAAAGACCAAGTGATGACGCTAATGGGAGCAGCAGACTTTAGCGAGTCCTATTTACAACAAAGCGCAGGACAAGCAGACAAAGAAGTGTTGGTCCTCTTTTATCGCACTCAGCACTCCCATAGCGATGGTAAAACCACTAAGGATGAATGTACGCCAATCGTCTTAAGTAACAGTGTGTTAGTCGGTTGGGGCGACACCGCCTACAGCAAAATTTAACAACTCAACGCAACTCGCCATGAAGTGATTCAGTGTCAGCCCTAAGCCATTAGGGCTTTCTTAATTGCACATCGAGCTGCTCGATAAGTTCGGTCCACTGGGCATCGGCCTCTAATGCCTCGGTCAGAAAACTCTTTTGCGCCTGCGTCCAAAATGGCGCTTCGGTTAAGTGTGTCTCTGGGGGAAGTTGATGGGTCGCAATAAACTGCCCTATGGCTTGAGCTTGATTGGCTAATCCCAACTGTTCAAATAGATGACTCAAATCGACTGGCGTTGTATCCATGCTCGCATCCTCTCTGTGTGTCTTTATTTAGGGTATGCAACTCACTGAAAAATGCAATCTATGATTAAAATTTGCACTTTTTAGTTTCCTTGATACAGTGATAATTACTCCTAAGAGTGTGATCTAAATCAAGGAATTCTAATAATGGACAATAATACCTTGGATGAGTGCCGTGCAGTTTATCTCACCGCCGAAGATTTACGCCTCGCCGCTTCGATTCTCTACAACGCCTATCATGACGATCCTTTCTTTGTGGATGCTTTATCCACTTCAGACAAATTCGCCTACGAACAAAAATTACGTGCCGCAATCCGTGAAGAGTTGAATGCGCTCTGGCAGGAGAAGCAAGCCTTAATCGGGCTGTTTGACCAAACACGCTTAGTCGGTGTTGCCTGTGTGGTCACTCAGGAAGTGCCCCTCGGGGAGGGCCGCTATTGGCACTGGCGACTCAAGATGTTGCTTGGTACGGGCTGGCAATCGACTCAGGCGATGATGAAGAAAGAATCGAGCATCGTCGAGCTGCTACCGAGCGAGCACTGCGGGATCCTACAATTTATCGCCCTTGCGCCCAATGAGCAGGGAAAGGGGTTAGGTCATCAACTTGTGCAAGCCGTAGTAAGTTGGTGCGATGAGCAGCCCGAACTTGAGGGGATTGGGGTCTTTACTACTCAAGAAGCCCATAGCCAGTTATTTATGCAACATGATTTTGTTTCCCTAGGAGAATTGAGCATTGGCAATGTAGCCGGACAATTACTTTTTTACACGGGCCAACAAGATGAATGAACCTTACCGCTCCTTCGCTGAGTTTTACCCTTTTTACCTCTCACAGCACCAGGACTTAAGCTGCAGGCGATTGCACTTTATTGGCAGTTTTTTAGTGCTCCTGTTATTCGTCGCTGCGCTGTTTTTCACAAATGGTTGGCTTTTACTGTTTATCCCCCTAGTGGGATATGGTTTTGCTTGGGTGGGACACTTTGTGTTTGAGCATAATCGCCCCGCGACATTCCAATATCCCTTGTACAGTTTGATGGGGGATTGGGTGATGTTTGCACAAATTCTCACCGGTAAGTTGAAGTGCTAATTGTCCCTCACCAGTGAGAAGCTGACACCCGTGTGAGAGATCGCTTACAAAGCCTGTAGGATAAAATGTTTTCTTACTGACTGTTTTGTAATCACAGCTTTTAAAGTGTATTTAAAATCATGGTGTTATGTTTTAATAAAGCTTGGTTGTATGAAAAGTGCGCTAGTGTGTGTTCTTTAACCGAAACAAAAATAGCGAGAACCACGTAGAATTAACTCATCGCCAAAGCAAATGGACAGAAAGGATTGCAATACAGGCGAGAGGGACGCAAGAAGCGACGAATTCAGGTTCTTGGATTTGAACCACTGACAGTAGGAAAACTGTCATCTGCCTAGGATAGGCTAAGGAAAAGCAAGGCTGCTTTCTCATGGATGATAGAGGACGTTGTATCTGCTGGGATAGCAGGTTTCAGGATGAAAAAGGACAAGCTTAAGGATTAAGCGTTACTGGATGCAGGAAGTATCGAGTAAAAGGATAAGTATAAGGGTGAACAGCTTGTACTAAGGTGAGGAAAGGATTCAGCAGGACGCGATAGGGATGAGTCACTGGATGTGACAGGAGCCGAAATAGGATATTCGGGTCAAAGGATTGAGTGTAGTGGAGACTTCACTGCACAGGGAAATAAAGGGATTGAAGGACGCTTGCAGGGAGCAAACGATCGCAAGGAAGGTGCAGGGAGCACAATCAAGCAGGATGGCTTGCAGAGGATAAATGGGGTGCACATAGTGCGCCCCTTTCTTTTTTCTATTCTCCTACGCCTATTTTTACGATACGTCATAATGTCCACTTTTACGTGCGGTATATCTTAAAATAAAATCTATCGGACGATTTTTACTCTTTTATGCGGTCGCTATTTCCTTTTCTGTGTTTAAGCGTCTCGGGATAAATCAATGTTTGTGTTTTTAAATGGCATAAATTGCCCGACTTCTTGTGAGATATATCTCACAAGGCTGTAAGTGATTTGTAAGTTTTTTGACTGACAATGACTACCTAGTTTTAGGTAAGTCACATCTAATCAATATGTTAAGAAATTTTTTCCATTGTGAACTTAATATGGCGGCTTACATTTTTATCTTTTGCGAAAGCCACCCTGCCATGGCTGTCGTAGAATTCATTTGTAGACGGAACTACAGCGAACAGGAAGTTAGCAGTCAGGATGACTGGACAGTGTTTAAGGAATAAACACTCGTGGAGTGGTAAGGAGAGACTTTCAGGATGAAAGCGATGCGAACCACGGAAGGAAAGACTATCAGGGATAGATAGCCTAATTGCACAGGATTGCAATGGCACATGGAGTGCAACAGAAAGGATGCTACTGAACCTATTTCACGGATGATGCTGGAACCGCTCAGGAAAGAGCAAGCTTGGTAAAAGGAACGCCAAGAGATAGGGAAGTACGTTGAGTACAGGGAAATATCACGGATTGAACAGGGATGATGCAGGACGCAAGTTGACGCATGGATGGTGCAGGGAGCACGAAAATAGCGGGATAGCTTAACAGAGAACAGAAGGGCGTGGTCTTATGACCACGCCCTTTCTTTTTTGGTATTCGTGCAGATAAAGCTGATTGAGTACGGATGTAGAGCCGAGCTATGGCTGAGTCTTATCTATATGACTCGGCGTTGTCTATTCAACTCAAAGGTCTACGGCAGTCAATTAATGGCATTTGCCCGAGCTACAGCTACTTTGGCTGCCGCAACCACCAAACTTGCCTTTGGCCATTGGTGCTTCTTGCCATTCTGGCTCTGGGAAAATAGGCCATTCAATCTTTTGCACTTTTTTCCCTAGCATCCATATATGGCCGCGGTATTGGTTAATGCCATCGGTGCTGAATTCGAATAGGTATTTTGCCCTCCAACAGATCCCTGTCGTGCCGCCAAGGCTGGGGCGAGCCGTTTCCATTGCGATGGCTAAGAGTTGTACTTTTTGTCTACAACATTCTTTTTCGGCAAAAATACGGCTTAATTCTGCCATTTGACGTAATTGCCAAAAGAAGGCAGCAACCACAATTAGCGCAATAATTAACAGCAGATCTGACATCATTTACTTGTAGCCTTAAACAAGCCACCAATGGCCTGTGATAGTTGAACACTCCGATTGGGATTCCTTAATTCACCCAATAAGTGATTGCGTAAACTCGGTATCGCCACAATATCAGCAAAGATCTGATTAAAAAAGGCCTGGGGTTGTCGCGCCAATGCTTCGAGGTAAATACTGCGACTCAGCTCTTGCTTTAATACCGTCCAGTTTCGGCCTGCGATACTGATGAGTTCATTGGCCTCTAAGCGCTCGGTTTGCTGAAGATGGGCGAGGGCTTGTTGGCTCAATTCGGTATGAGAGGCGAGTGCGCGTAAGTAATAGGCTTTGAACTCGGGAGGAGCTGCCACAAACTTAGCATAAAGTTTATTCGCAAGTCCTTCTGTTAAATGCAGATGTTCGAGACATTGGCACAGGGCTATTTGCACTTCAATCGCACTATTGTCAAAACTGGCAAGGAGTTGCTGCTCGTGATCTAACTCACCAAGGCGAACACACACGTCGCTCAAACCTTGCAGGCCAATATGCTGCCATTCACTCGGTGCAATTTGTCCCGAGAGATATTGCACTGCAAATTCATATTGAATAGAAGCGCTTAACCCTAATTGTTTACGCACTAAGGCGTTAAATACCGCCAGTTTTTCTTGGCTGGGCTTAAAGCTAAACGGATTGTTAGCGAGGCGATCCTGTTGCTCATCGGTTAAGGGTTGAGTCGGATCTTGCCCCAGTGCCGTTAATACCATTTCAATAAACTGTGAGCGCGGCGCAGGCGAAAGCAGTCCTTGTTCGTCTAACGGTAGTTTTAGGAACCAAATAAAGTGCTGTTGGCTCTCGTTCCAAAACACGATGGCAAATTGGGCATGCCCTTGTATGGGGTAAGGGTAGGGCGTGACTAATGATTCGATTTGATGGAAGGCCAGCATATCGATGTGCTGCACTCTTCGTCCTAATTCATAGACTTGGAATTGGGTTTTGGCGGTCGTTAAAAATTGGCTAAGCGTGGTAATTTCAGTCATTTGGCTGCCATATCAATCAAAAAGGCTCAATAAATTGGCGACATTATAGGGGGAAGTTGTGCGCGATGGTATGATTGCCACACTTTTATCGCCTCAGTCGCAGCGCTTAATTGTCGAATGACCGTGGCTTAATGGACCTTATATCGATGCTTTACAGTCAAACTCAATCCAAACTAGCCCAAATTGCCCACGAGCTACAAAGTGCCGGGCTTTGGTCTACTCGTGCGCCCAGTGATGAAGCCATGGCCAGTACGGCGCCTTTTGCCTGTGATCTGATGTCGTTAGAGCAATGGTTGCAGTTTATCTTTATTCCACGCATGCAAGCCCTTATCGATGCGGGGCAACCTTTGCCAAGCAAAATTGCGATAGCCCCGATGGCGGAACATGTGTGGTCCGAACAAGCGGCGTTAGCGCCTTTAATCGGTGTCTTAAATGAATTGGATATGTTGTTAAATGAACCTAGATGATGATTGGCTGGATATGCCAGAGGATAAATACAATCCAAGCGAGAGCGGCGAGCAGTCAGAGCCTGCGCCTGAACTGCGTATCTTGTATCAAGACGAGCACTTGGTGGCTATCCACAAACCCGCGGGATTATTGGTTCATCGCAGCTACTTAGCGCGGCGTGAGCGCTTTTTTGCGATGCAACTGACTCGGGACTTAGTTGGTTGCCATGTGTTTCCGGTACACCGTTTAGATAGACCCACCTCGGGCGTGTTGTTATTTGCTAAAAGCAGTGAGGTGGCCAACGCCCTATGCGAGCAATTTGCCAACCACAGTATTGAAAAACAATATTTGGCCTTGGTGCGTGGCAATATGCACGAGAGTGGTGTGTTGGATTATGCGCTCAAAGTCGAATTAGATGAGGTGGCAGACAAGTTTGCCAATCAAGATAAGGCTGCGCAGGATGCTGTGACTCAATATGAGCCGCTATTAAATACCGAAATTCCTTATCCGTCGGGGCGTTACGCTACTAGCCGTTTCGCGTTAGTGAAACTGAGTCCAAAAACGGGGCGTAAGCACCAACTCAGACGCCATATGGCGCATTTACGTCACCCGATTATTGGCGATACCACCCACGGCGATGGTAAGCAAAATGCGTTTTTCCGCGCACATTTCGATATCAACCGACTGTGGCTGATTGCGAAAAAGTTAACCTTCACTCACCCGGTGACACTTGAGCGCTTAAGTATTGAAACCGAGCTTGAGCCAGAATGGGAAACCGTGTTTGCAGGATTGGGCTGGGACGATGCCGCGCTTTGTCGAGAGCCAAGTGTGTTGATTGCAGAGCAATCGACGACCGTTTAAGGCAATGCTTGTTTGGGCGTTTAAGGCGAGTGCTCACTTAAGCTTGCATCGTGGCTATCTGCTTAGTTGCTTGCAATTCGTTGCAACATTCAGCGGTCTTAACTACTGGTTGGTTTGAGACTGGATATCAAGCTGGCTAAGTTGGCGTATTCCGCCGGAACGGTTAGCGGGAATTGCAGATTTTGCTGGGCGGCGTGAAAGTAATGTTTGCGTCTAATTTGGGTGGTTTTATGTTGGTGCTTGAGGTGTTTTTGCCTATTGCTCTGTCGCATCAGTTTGCTTCCTCATGCTCAATAACTTGATTTATAAAATTTTTACCTTGTTGCTTGCCCTAAAGCCTCACAATAAAGTAACTTCAGCTAAGTTGCGTTTACGCATGTGGCACGGAGTATATCATGAAAAAAGTTAATCTGGTGTTTGGCACAGTGTATGGTAGCGCACAATTTACCGCCGAAACCTTAGAAAAAGCGCTGACAGAACTCGGTTATGACGCCAAATTGTGGCAACCGAATGAAATAAGTCAATTTACGCCGCCACAGGATGAGCTGTTAGTGGTAGTGACTTCGACCACTGGGCAAGGGGATTTACCCGACGATATTCAGCCCTGGTACTATCATCTTAAGGAGACAGCGCCTTATCTGCCTGAGCTGAAATACAGTGTGATAGCACTCGGCGATTCGAGTTACGATACCTTTTGCGGTGCGGGTAAATCGGTAGATGAATTGCTCAGTGAGTTAGGTGCTAAACCCGTTGTGGCGCGTCTTGAAATTGATGCCTGTGAAACCATGGAACCTGAGGTCGAAGCGATAAAATGGCTGGAAAGCTGGAATCAAATCGTCAAATCCGAACGCGCTGCTTAGGTCATTTCGTTACTCAACAGTGGTTTAAATTTGCCCAGCGTTTAAGTCAGGCGCTGTTAATCCCTATTGCCATTTTGCCCGCGGCGGGTGTGATGCTGGGCTTAACCGTGAGTCCAATCCCTTTTATGCCTGAGGTGCTAACCGTATTGATGCTGGCGGTTGGCAAGCTGATTTTTGCCATCATGCCCATGTTGTTTGCGGTGGCGGTGGCGATAGGGTTTTGCCGCGATCAAGGCATCGCCGCTTTTACTGCCGTATTTGGTTATGGGGTGATGACGGCCACCTTAGCCGCCTTAGCGGATCTTTATCAACTGCCGACCCAATTACTACTTGGCATGGAAACCTTAGATACAGGGATTGCTGGCGGCATGTTGATTGGTGGCGTGACTTGCTTTGCCGTGCGCTGGAGCCAATATATTCGCCTGCCTGCGATTTTCTCCTTTTTCGAGGGGCGGCGCAGCGCCTCTTTATTGATCATTCCGTTGGCGATGGGGTTAGGTTATATCCTTGCCCATGTGTGGCCGCCGTTATCTCTGCTCATCGAGCGTGTGTCCGACTGGGCGGTTTACCAAAAACCGGCCATCGCCTTTGGTGTTTATGGCGCGCTCGAACGTTTACTCATTCCCCTTGGTTTGCATCATATCTGGAATGCACCTTTCTATTTAGAAGTTGGCCAATACCAGTTACAGAACTCTGAAGTGGTTCGGGGTGAAGTGGCGCGCTATTTAGCGGGCGATCCGCAGGCGGGGAATTTAGCGGGCGGCTATTTGATTAAAATGTGGGGATTGCCCGCAGCGGCGCTGGCGATTTGGCGCTGTGCCGATCCCTCGGAGCGTAATCGGGTCGCGGGCATTATGCTTTCCGCTGCGGCGGCCAGTTGGCTAACGGGCGTGACTGAACCGATTGAGTTTGCCTTTATGTTTGTGGCGCCGATTTTATTTCTTATCCATGTGGTGTTGTCGGGGCTGGCATATTTTGTCTGCATCTTACTCGATATTCACCACAGTATTGTGTTCTCCCATGGGTTGGTGGATTTCACGCTGTTGTTTTCCCTGTCGCGCAATACGGGCTGGTTTGCATTCTTAGGGCCGCTGACGGCGGTGATTTATTACCTGCTGTTTAGGGGCAGTATTTTGGCATTTAATTTAAAGACGCCAGGACGACTCGAACCCGATGAACCCCATGGTGCCAAAGAGAGCTTAAGGGCCATCATTGCGGCATTGGGCGGTCGCGAGAATATTGTTGAGCTCAATGCTTGTCTCACCCGTTTACGTTTAAGTGTGCACAGCCCTGAGCTCGTCAATAAAGTGCGACTCAGCCAGCTCGGTGCTAAGGGCGTGATAGTGATGGGCAAAGGTGTACAAGTGGTGTATGGCACCAAAGCCGAAACCCTACGCAAAGTCTTGCAGCGTTATTTAGATACCCGGCGTTAATATTGAATCTTATTGAAATTAATCGCTGCTTTATTGTGTTTAATAAAGTTAACTCACAATAAATTCACTTTTTATCACAAAAAATAAGCTTTTCATGCTGTGTGAGTGAATGGGCTATGGCACACTCAAATAAGGGACCATAGAGGAGATCAGATTTTGCAGTCACAGCATGAAGTAGTATCGAACGCACAACCCGCCTTAGCACGTAAAATCCTGATGACAGATTGCGCCGATGCCCAAGGGCTTATCGCCAAAATCACCAGTGTTTGCTTCAATCATCAGCTTAACATCATTAAAAACAGTGAGTTTGTGGATAATGCTCAGGGGCGATTTTTTATGCGTACTGAGCTCGAAGGGCACTTTAACAGCGAGCAATTATTGCAGGATCTGCGTGAGGTGTTACCCGCCCAAAACCATATGACCTTAGTCAGCGCAGGCAAAAAGCGCATCGTCGTGTTAGTTACAAAAGAAGCCCATTGTTTGGGCGATCTGCTGATGAAGGCTTACTATGGCGGCTTGAATGTTGAGATAGCTGCCGTGGTGGGTAACCATGATGTGTTAAGGGAATTGGTTGAAAAATTCGATATTCCTTTTCATCTCGTGAGCCACGAAGGGCTCGACAGAATTCAGCATGAGCAAGCGTTATTGGCCGCCGTGTCACAATACACGCCCGATTATTTAGTGCTCGCAAAATATATGCGGGTGCTGACGCCGGATTTTGTTGCCGAATATCCAAACCGTATCATCAATATCCATCATTCTTTCTTACCAGCCTTTATTGGTGCAGCACCTTATCGCCAAGCCTGGGAGCGAGGGGTAAAAATCATCGGTGCGACGGCGCATTTTGTGAATAATTGCCTCGATGAAGGACCGATCATTAAGCAGGACGTGATCCCCGTCGATCACAGTTATAGCGCGCTTGAAATGGCCAAAGCGGGGCGCGATGTCGAAAAAAGCGTCCTCAGTAAAGCGTTACAGCTAGTGCTGAATGAGCAAGTGGTGGTTTACGGTAATAAAACCATTGTTTTTTAAGGCTAACTTGCTTGTATTAACTTGAAATATAGCTGCGGACTTGCCGATTAAGACTTTAGGATTAACAGGCTGCCTTGGGCTTGCTATCAGTAAGGTTACTTGCAATATTTAAGACGTGATCACCTAGTTGCTGTACCTTGAGCTGAACCTCAAGCACTTGATTTGGGATTGTTGTTCGGCCAGTGCATCCATCATGGAAGGGGTGTTTGATGTCTATGAGCCGTAGCCTCATTATAGGAATAAAAGACCTGCCCGAGGATTTACCTTTGTCTTGGGCACGGCTAGATAGTCAGTTTCGGGTGCAGTGCATGAGCCGGGCGTTTTATCAGTGTTGCCATCGCTCGGCGGCACAGATCATCAATCAGCCGATTTGTCAGTTATTCACTGAATTTAATGCCGAACTTTGCCGCGATATTCTTCAACGTACCGATAACTACATCGGGCTGGTACTGCGGGATAATCAGGGCATGCGGGTGCATTTTGCCCTGTACGCTATTCCTGAGCTGGGCTGGCAACTCTTCCTCTCAGAAATCAATTTCGAAGAATGGCCACTCAAAGGACTGCATGCCGATTATCGCCAAGCGATTCAAGCGAGCGATGCTTGGTTGCAACATATTGATGATGTAATCCAATCTCCACAGGAACAAGTGTTTAAGGTCGCTGTCGCAAAGGCGATTGCGTTGATGAACAGTCGCTACGGTTTTATTTTACTGCATAACGATAAATCCAAGTCACTCACCCTCGCGGCCCGTTCGGACTATCCCGCGCCTAAGGTCAATCAGGCCGAATTTGTCGAAGAAAATACCCAAGCCTCAGAGCTGGAAAGTCAGTTATGGCAGGAGTGTGTTAAAGATTACAAACCCATTATTGAGAATACGTTAGCGGATAATCGGCCAGATAATTTGTTGTTTGACCGCTTACTGCTGGGGGAGCGCTATCTTGCTGTGCCTATGGTGTTCCATAACCGCTTAGCCGGGATAGTGTGTGTCGTGGGGCGAGACGAGCCCTATAGCCGCAATGATGCCCGTTCGCTCCTGACCTTCGCGAGTATTTTATGGCATTCGATTGAGCTTCCCCGCAGTCTGCGGGCGGTGTCGCGCCAATCAAAAATCATCAAGGCGCAAAAGGAGCAGTTATCCCAATCCTTGACCCAGCTTATCAGCGCGATTTCGGAGGCGCTGGAATTAAAGGATGCCTATACCGCTGGGCACCAAAAATCGGTTGCCCAGTTAAGCTATTTGATTGGTGAAAAACTCGGGCTTGAACCGCAGCGATTAGAAGGGCTTAAAATCGGTGCGCTGGTACACGATATTGGTAAGCTTGCGATCCCGTCGCAGATTTTGACTAAACCCTCTAAATTATCTAAAGAAGAGTACGCATTAATCCAAACTCATCCGTTGCATGGGGCCGAAATTGTTGCTGATGTGGAATTCCCTTGGCCGATTAAGCAGATGATTTTGCAGCACCACGAGCGGCTCGATGGCTCGGGTTATCCCTTAGGCTTGAAGGATAAAGCGATCCTTTATGAGGCTAAGATCATTGCCGTGGCCGATGTGGCCGACTCTATCTTGTCCCATCGCCCTTATCGTCCTTCTATGGGGTTGGCTAAAATGACTGAGGTATTAAAAGCAGGTCGAGGCAGCTTGTTTGACGCAAAAATTGTCGATACTTGCTTAGAGATTTTAATCAATCGAGAGCTGAGTATCAGTGACCATGTCGGCGCTGCGGTATTGGATCCTGTGGTGTCTGTGACACTCGACCATGAGCTTGCCGATGTCAAACGTTTATTAACTGCGGCCCATGCCAAGGTGGCGGTGGTGCTCGATGAGAGCCATAAAATCATCGGTGTGATCACTCAGCGCCTTGTCGATTATTGGCTTAGCCCCTTGATTGGCACTGCGGCGGAGCGGGAACACGACAGGGCATTCCTGCGAAAAAAAGCCCATCAAATTATGGAGCACTCAGTGCCTTTGATTAGCGATGTCGCCACCTCTGAAGATGCCTTGCAGCTGCTTAACCAAATGGATACTGAGTTTTTGGTCGTGGTGAATAAAGCTCAGCATGCGATAGGTGTGATTGGTTGGCGAACCATCGCCATGGCCAATAAGGACCGCCAAGAGGCGGAGCGGTTGATTTGACAACTTTGTTTGGATTTATCTGCGTTGGCTACATGAACTGAACCCAAGGTGTCTGCCGCATGTGCTCCAAATCGTCATTAATCGTTCATCCCTTAAATCGATAGCAATAAAAAGGCGTCAAATTGACGCCTAATCTTACCGTGACGTTCAAATTAAAAATTAACGGCATACACCTCATCCATTGAATTTTGGGCGATATCTTTGATGGTGACAGTACCTTGTACATAACGGCCAATACGTTTAGCGGTTTTGTCTGCGCCTTGGCTGAGGGCGAACTGATGGAAGCTTTCGCCGTTACAGACCAAACGAGGGAATATCCGAGCTTGGTTGATGCGGTATTCCTGCATAGTGTTGCTAAATGAGATCAGATTATTACTGGCTCCAGCCTTACAAACCGCCACTAAAGTATTTTCTAACTGTGGATCCATGGCGGCAAAAGCGTTTGAGCCTATTCCTATAGTGCAGAGTAGGGCGGCACCGCCCAATTTTACCAATGTTGCTTTCATCTTTAGCTCCTTGACGGGTGAGTAGACCCTTTGAGTAAAGTCTGTTTTTACCGGCCTTGCAGAGGGATTTGGCCGCAGAAGTGTATCTAAATGTGGGGTTGGGAACAGAGTGTGTCTCGGTGTAACTTGATGTGTCTTTGAGCCCTTTGGAGTGTGTTTTTACCATAAAAAATGCCAAGCATTAGCTTGGCATTTTGGCATGGTGTACAGCATGAATATGGCTTAATCGACGATACGTAACAGTTCGTTGATACCCACTTTACCGCGGGTTTTCGCATCCACTTTTTTAACGATAATCGCAGCGTATAGGCTGTATTTACCGCAAGCCGATGGCAGGTTACCCGATACTACGACCGAGCCAGCTGGTACGCGGCCATAGTGGATTTCGCCCGTTTCACGGTCATAGATACGGGTGCTTTGGCCGATATAAACGCCCATTGAAATCACAGAGCCTTCTTCAACAACAACGCCTTCGACAATCTCAGAGCGTGCGCCGATAAAGCAGTTGTCTTCAATAATGGTCGGACCCGCTTGCAGCGGCTCGAGTACGCCACCGATGCCAACACCGCCAGATAAGTGCACGTTCTTACCGATTTGCGCACATGAGCCAACGGTTGCCCAAGTGTCAACCATAGTGCCTTCGTCAACGTAGGCGCCAAGGTTCACGTAAGAAGGCATTAACACAGTGTTTTTACCGATAAAAGAGCCTTTACGTACGGTTGCCGATGGCACCACACGGATGGCTTCGGCTTTAAAGCGGGCTTCGTCATACTCGGCGAACTTTAACGGTACTTTATCGAAATATTTGGTTTCGGCACCATCGATAACCGCGTTATCGAAAATACGGAATGACAGTAATACCGCCTTCTTCAACCATTGATGTACATGCCATTGGCCATCGATTTTCTCGGCGACGCGCAGTTCACCTTTATCGAGCATATTGATGACATTTTGCACATCGTTACGCACGCTTGCGTCAACAGTGCTTGGTGTGATGTCGGCACGCGCTTCAAATGCGGCCTCAATACGTTGGCGTAAAGCCTCCATTTACTTCTCCCGTTTTGGTTAATTGGTTGACTCTGTGTTGATGGCGCTCAGCGCGCTAATCAAGGCTTCCTTGAGCGTGTTCTCTTGGGTTTCATTGAGTTGCAAGCCATCATTGGTTTGCAAAATAAAAAAGTCTTCGGCTCGCTCGCCAATGGTGGTGATTTTGGCGGCCAGCAAGGTCGTGTTGCAGCGATAAAAAATATCGCCCACTTTAGCTAATAATCCCGGCGTATCCAAGGCGATGAGTTCCATCATACTTGTACCATGACGGTTACTCTCAAGGAAACTCACCTGAGTGGGAACATTAAAAGGTTTCATCTTGCGTGACAGCTTTCTAAAGCGTGGCAGCTTAGGGTTATCGCTCGCAAGCGCCTTTTCAAGGGCCTTACGGATACTCTGAATGCGTGAGAGTTGGCTCACGGGGGCGCCGTCTTGCTCGAGGATAACGAAGGTGTCAAGGGCGTAATTATCCTTCGACGTCATAATGTTAGCGTCGTGGACGTTGATGTTTTTATTGTCGAGCACCGCCATCACGGTGGCGAACAGCTTAGGCCTGTCCTGACAGTAGACAAAGAGCTCTGTGCCGCCGCGTGTGGTGTGTTTGGACACCAGCACCAGTGGCTCATCTAGCTGTTTATGCTTAAGGATAGCTTCGGCATGCCAAGCGACCTGATTCGGCTGGTGGCGCAAAAAGTAGTCGGCCTTAAAGCGTTGCCAGAGGGTATCTAAATCTTTTTCTTTCACGCCACGGCGAAGCAGGTCTTTCTTGGCCTTGGCTTGGTATTCGCGCACCCGCGCGCGGATATCGACGGGTTTTTCTTTCCCCCGCGCCAGCACCCTTTGGGTGGAGAAATACAAGTCACGCAGCAGTGAGCCTTTCCAGTTGTTCCAGGTCTTCTCGTTGGTGGCGCAGATATCGGCGACGGTTAAGCAATATAAATAACTTAAATGCACCGCATCGCGCACTTTGCTGGCAAAGTCGGCCACCACATCGGGATCGGAAATATCGCGGCGTTGGGCAGTTACCGACATCACTAAGTGATTTTCGACCAGCCAAGCGACTAAGCGGCCATCGTGGTCGTTCAAGCCGTGGAGCTTACAGAAGGCGAGGGCATCACTTGAGCCAAGCTTGCTGTGATCGCCGCCGCGGCCCTTGGCGATATCATGGAAAATTGCGCCGAGTACCAACAAACCTTTTTTCGGTAACTGATTGATAAGCACTGAGCCTAGAGGAAACTCTTCCTTCTGCTCCGGCTGTGAGAAGCGCTCGATGTTGAGCAGCAATCTGTGGGTGTGTTCATCCACCGTATAGGCATGGAACAGGTCAAACTGCATTTGGCCTTCGATATTGCGCCATGCGGGCAAATAGGCCGACAGCACCCCGTGCTTATGCATCAGCGATAAGGCCGCGATGCCACGAGGATGTTTTAAGATTTCCATAAAGGCTTGGCGGCACTGCGGATTTTCCTGCAAGGGTTGCAGCTGTGCTCGGCGTGCGCGCCTTAGCGATCTCAGTGTCGGCGCATAAATGCCTTTAATATTGGAGTTTTTAGCGACATGGACAAAGAGGCGTACAATTTCTTCGCCACTATCGAATAAATCGTCCCTTAGGGCCTCGATAAAGGCACCGCGGCGTTGATAGTTATTGTCAATCGCTTGAATTTCTAAGGCCTTGGTTTGGCCAAGAGTCGCCCGCTTAAACAGTTGCAGCAGCATTTCGTTCAGCTCCATCACCCGGCGTACCGTGCGATAGTAGCGTTTCATCATCTGCTCAACGGCAAGTTGAGTGGCGTCTTCATAACCCATCAGCTCGGCTACTTGGCGCTGAACATCGAACAGCAGGCGATTTTCATCGCGCCCGACCGCCATATGCAGGGCAAAGCGCAGCTTCCACAGAAAATGCTGACACTCGAGCAGCTCTTCTAACTCGGCGGGTTCTAAAAATTCGTATTGAACCAGTTCTTCTAGGCGTGAGGCGCCAAAGTGGCGCATGGCAACCCAGGCGATGGTTTGAATGTCCCGCAGGCCGCCTGGGCAGCTTTTGATGTTGGGCTCAAGATCGAAGGCGCTCGCCTTGGCATGGCGGGCCGTTTGTTCATCTCGTTTGGCGATAAAGAACTGGCTCGACGTCCAAAAGTCGCTCTGGCGGATGGCGTCATAGAGTTGATCAAACAGGGATTCTGGGCCTGAGAGTAGCCGAGCCTCGAGCAGGTTAGTGGCGATGGTAATGTCTTCTCGACCCAGATTTAAGGTATCGCTGAGGGTGCGAACACTGTGGCCAATTTCAAGGCTGGCGTCCCATAAAAAGGCGATAAATTCGCTCAGTGCGGTTTCAGCCGCCTGCGATAACTCACCTTCGAACAGGAATAATAAATCGACATCCGAGTGCGGATGTAACTCGCCGCGACCATAGCCGCCAACGGCTATCAAGGCGATAGGATATTGGTCCAGACCGTGCTGTTGCCAGGCCTGTTTGACGAGGGAATCGACGAACTGACAGCGCTGCGTCACTAGCTCTTCAATCGGGGTTTTGGCCTTGAATCTTGCTAAAAGCGTTTGATTCTGTTCGATTAATGATTGTTTAGCTAGCAGAGCTGTATTCATCGAGTCCCTTGTTTGGATGAGTTAGGTGTTCAGTAATCCTCTGAGTCCTAACGTACTAAGTATGTCGCTTAGTGATTAATGATACGCGGGAAGTCTTCTTCATCACGCAGAGTCAGGACTTCTACACCGGTTTCGGTCACTAATAATGTATGTTCCCATTGGGCAGAGTTTTTACCATCGGAGGTGGTGACAGTCCACTTATCGTCACGGTCTAACACTGTGGTGTGGCGACCAGCGTTGATCATCGGCTCAATGGTAAAACACATGCCAGGGCGTAAAATGGTGTTATCGCCATTACGGTAGTGCATGACTTGCGGCTCTTCATGGAACCCGGCACCAATACCGTGACCACAATAATCTTGCACGATGGAATATTTCTCAAGACCTGTTTTGCTGGCTTTGATGAATTTTTCGATAGTATTGCCGATTTCTCCCAGTTTTAACCCCGGGCGAACCTTACGAATGGCCAGGTATAAACTCTCTTGCGCGATACGGCACAGGCGTTTGTCCTTAGGGCTGACTTCACCGATTAAGAACATTTTAGAGGTATCACCGTGGTAACCGTCTTTGATGACTGTGATATCGATATTGAGAATATCGCCATCCTTGAGAACGCGGTCACTCGGAATACCATGGCAAATAACGTTGTTTAACGAAGTACAAATCGACTTAGGAAAACCATGGTAGTTGAGCGGGGCAGAAATCGCGCCTTGCTCTTCGGTATATTTGGCGCAGATATCGTTTAGTTCATTAGTGCTCACGCCAGCCTTAACATAAGGTGCGATCATTTCTAATACTTGTGCGGCCAGCTTACCCGCTGCGCGCATTTTCTCGATTTCTTCTGCTGTCTTAATGACTATACTCATTGCGTTTTCTCTTGTGTCTTCGATGTCTATTGGCGGCATCTACCCGATGCAAAAATTTGTGCTTTAGGGCTATTTATGGTATAAAGCGCGCCGTTATGTTTAAGTCTTGCAGGATGTATAAGGTCAGCTTTTGCTTATCTTAACTCAAGGCAAGACTAAAGATGGCGGCCATTATACATGGCAATTTATCTAAATACTAAATCACACACGTGTCGACACATTCTTCGGGGTGCCCTCAGCTGTTAACTGCGGGGTCGAAGACATGGGATACGTGGAGGTCTAACCCCCTAAATTTTAAGGTAATAGAAATGACTACAGTTTCAATGCGCGATATGCTCCAGGCCGGTGTCCACTTCGGTCACCAAACCCGTTACTGGAACCCAAAAATGAAGCCATTCATTTTCGGTGCTCGCAACGGCGTTCACATCATCAACCTAGAGCATACTGTGCCAATGTTCAATGAAGCACTGGCTTTCATCAGCAACGTTGCTTCAAAGAAAGGTAAAGTATTATTCGTTGGTACTAAACGTGCTGCTGGCGAAGCGATCAAAGAAGCTGCTATTTCTTGCGATCAGTACTACGTTGATCACCGCTGGTTAGGCGGTATGCTGACTAACTGGAAAACCGTTCGTCAGTCAATCAAACGTCTGAAAGAACTGGAAAGCCAATCAGTAGACGGTACTTTCGACAAGCTGACCAAGAAAGAAGCGCTGATGCGTACTCGTGAGCTTGAAAAGCTGGAAAAATCTTTAGGCGGTATTAAGAACATGGGCGGCCTGCCAGACGTATTATTCGTTATCGGCGCTGACCACGAGCATATCGCTATTAAAGAAGCTAACAACCTGGGTATCCCTGTTGTTGCAGTTGTTGATACTAACTCTGCTCCAGACGGTGTTAACTACATCGTTCCTGGTAACGACGACGCAATGCGCGCTATTCGCCTGTACACTACTTCTGTTGCTGCAGCTGCTAACGCTGGCCGTGGTCAAGATTTAGCTGTTCAAGCTGAGCAAGACGGTTTCGTAGAAGCCGAATAATAATAAGGCGGGATGAGTTTCATCACCCTTATTAACCAAGATTTTGATTGGTTAACAGGGGCCATTCGGCCCCTGTTTTATATCTGCAAATTAGTCGAATTTTTAGAGAGGATTTAACAATGGCAATTTCTGCTGCCCAAGTTAAAGAACTGCGCGAGCGTACTGGCGCAGGCATGATGGATTGTAAAAAAGCGTTAGAAGAAACCAACGGCGACATGGAGTTAGCAATTGACAACATGCGTAAGTCTGGTGCTGCTAAAGCTGCTAAGAAAGCAGGTAACATCGCTGCTGACGGTACTATCCTGATCAAAAACGGTGAAGGTTTCGCAGTACTGTTAGAAGTAAACTGCCAAACTGACTTCGTTGCTAAAGATGCGAACTTCTTAGGTTTTGCTAACGCTGTTTTAGACGTTGCTGCAGCGTCTAAAGTGTCTTTAGAAGACTTAAAAGCCCAATTCGAAGAAGCCCGTGTTGCTCTGGTTGCTAAAATCGGTGAAAACATCAACGTTCGTCGCGTTGAGTACATCGACGGCACTCAATTAGCTTCTTACCGTCACGGTGAGCGTATTGGTGTTGTAGTAACTGGTGAAGCGGATGAGGAAACTCTGAAGCACTTAGCAATGCACGTTGCTGCTTCTAAGCCAGAATACGTTAACCCAGAAGACGTTCCAGCAGACGTAGTTGCTCGTGAACAAGCTCTGCAAATCGAAATCTCTATGAATGAAGGCAAGCCTGCTGAAATCGCAGAGAAAATGGTTGTTGGTCGTATGAAGAAGTTCACCGGTGAGATCTCTCTGACTGGTCAAGCTTACATCATGGAACCAAAGAAAACTGTTGGCGAATTCTTGAAAGAGAAAGGCGCTAAAGTCACTAACTTCATTCGTTTAGAAGTGGGTGAAGGTATTGAGAAGAAAGAAGAAGATTTCGCAGCTGAAGTTGCTGCTCAAATCGCCGCTTCTAAAAAGGCTTAATCGCCAACGCTAAATACCCCCAAGACCGCAGCAATGGCTGCGGTCTTGTTATGACCAGGACAAAAAAATATGAGCACCAATCCAAAACCTGCATTTAGACGCATTCTTCTAAAATTAAGTGGCGAGGCACTGATGGGCGACGAAGGCTTCGGCATCGACCCTAAAGTGTTAGATCGCATGGCTCAAGAAGTGAAAGAGCTGGTAGAGTTAGGCATTCAGGTGGGTGTGGTCATTGGTGGTGGTAATCTATTTCGCGGTGAAGGCCTAGCAAAAGCGGGCATGAACCGTGTGGTGGGCGATCACATGGGTATGCTGGCAACGGTTATGAACGGCTTGGCCATGCGTGATGCCCTGCACCGTGCCTATGTTAATGCTCGTCTGATGTCGGCAATCCCGTTAAAAGGGGTATGCGACGACTACAATTGGGCTGAGGCTATCAGCTTATTAAAATCAGGCCGTGTAGTGATTTTTGCTGCGGGTACTGGTAACCCATTCTGCACTACCGATTCTGCTGCTTGCTTACGCGGCATTGAAATCGAAGCAGAAGTCGTGCTAAAAGGCACTAAAGTTGACGGCGTTTATTCTGACGACCCGATGAAAAATCCAGAAGCAGTGAAGTACGATGAATTATCGTACACTGAAGTACTGGACAAAGAATTAAAAGTAATGGACTTAGCAGCCTTTACGATGGCGCGTGATCATGACATGCCAATCCTAGTATTCAACATGAACAAACCTGGTGCACTACGCCGCGTGGTCATGGGTGAAGAAGAAGGCACATTGATCAAAGCGAAATAAGTTATTTAATGACCAAGAAGGACATTTAACGTGATTGCAGATATTAAAAAAGATGCTCAAGAACGCATGGGTAAATGCGTAGAAGCGACTAAGAACCAAATGGCGAAAGTACGTACTGGTCGTGCACACCCAAGCTTACTGGACTCTATCCAAGTGTCTTACTACGGCACTATGACCCCGCTGAACCAAGTGGCGAACGTGGGTATTGAAGATGCGCGTACTCTGTCTGTGACTGTATTCGACCGTAGTGCAATCCAAGCGGTTGAGAAAGCGATTATGAGCTCAGACCTTGGCTTAAACCCAATGTCAGCTGGCGCAACCTTACGTATTCCATTACCCGCACTGACTGAAGAACGTCGTAAAGACTTTATCAAAGTGGTTCGTGCAGAAGCCGAAGGCGGCCGTGTGGCGATTCGTAACGTACGTCGTGACGCGATTTCTGAAGTGAAGAAACTCGAAAAAGCCAAAGAATGTACTGAAGATGATGTTCGTCGCTTTGAAGACGAAGTGCAAAAGTTCACCGATGCTCACATTAAGAAGGTCGATGAGATTTTAGCGGCTAAAGAAATTGAGTTGATGGAAGTCTAATCTCAGGCGCTATAAGCTAGAGTTGCTACGCCGTGTAGGGGTATACTACACGGCGTTTGTCTATTTTAAAGGGTTGTAATAGATGTCATCCACAGTGGAATTTGATCCGCAATCTAGGTCAACTGAGCAGGATGCTTGTGCTCAGACAAGCTTACCGGAGGTATTACCCGAACTCGTTAAACAGTCATTACCTAAACATGTTGCGATTATTATGGATGGTAATGGACGTTGGGCTCAAACCCAGGGCAAACCACGAGTGATGGGGCATAAAGCCGGCGTAAAGGCGGTGAGACGTGCGGTGAGTGCGGCCAGTCAGTTAGGGATACAATCGCTGACGCTATTTGCGTTTTCCAGCGAGAATTGGCGTAGACCCGATAAAGAAGTCAGCTTGCTGATGGAATTGTTTTTTACCGTGTTACAACGGGAAATTAAGTTACTCGATAAAAACCAAGTCCGATTGAATATCATCGGCGATATCAGCCGTTTTTCTGCGCGTTTACAAAAACAAATTCGTGCCGCAGAAGAAAAAACTGCAGGCAATAGTGGATTGATATTGAATGTAGCGGCCAATTACGGTGGCCGTTGGGACATACTGCAAGCAGCGCAAAAGTTAGCTGAAAAGGTGGAAAATGGCGAAATGACCAGCAGTCAGTTCACCGAAGAAGCCTTGAGTGAACATTTGTGCATGCAAAATCAGAGTGAAGTTGATTTAATGATCCGTACGGGTGGGGATTACCGGATCAGCAATTTTGTGCTCTGGCAGGCTGCCTATGCTGAATTGGTGTTTATGGACACCCTTTGGCCTGATTTTGATGAACAGGCTTTTCATGAAGCGATTGCTACTTTTGCCAGTCGCCAGCGCCGTTTTGGTTTGACCGGAAGTCAAATTGATGAGATGCGCGCATTGTAAAACGTCATGAGGGATTTTTTTTGCTAAAACAACGTATAATAACAGCAATTTGGTTAATTCCATTAGTTTTGGGAGCGATCTTTTTACTCCCCGTAGAGACTTTGCTTGGGCCTTAGTGGCCGTGTTTCTGATTGCCGCTAAGGAGTGGGGCAGGATCATCGATAGTCAATGTGATGTGACTCAATGGAGTTTTACTTGCACCGTCGGTATTTTACTTATCGCCTTGAATTTAATTGTTCCCGCCGACACCATTTGGCTTAGGGGACAAATTCATCCTATCTATCTTGCCGTGATTGCCATCGGCGCATTCTGGTGGATAGTGTCACTGCTGTTGGTGGTCACTTACCCTAAGAGTGCCAAACTCTGGCAAAAGAACCCGATGCTAAAGTCCATGTTTGGACAACTCACCTTAGTGCCGTGTTTTGTGGCGCTGATTGCACTCAAATCCATTAGTTCGCATATATCGCCTTACTATGGCGCATCATTGGTATTACTGGTGATGCTGATTGTCTGGGCGGCCGATTCGGGCGCGTATTTTGTCGGTAAAGCGGTCGGCAAGACCAAGCTGATGCCTGCGGTGAGCCCTGCTAAAACTCTAGAGGGTTTATTGGGCGGCCTGATGACAACACTGATTGTTGTCGCTGGCGTGATGTATATTTCACCTGAGCAGGAATTAGGGTTAGTGGTTGCGGTTACCATTTTCGTGGCACTGATTTCGGCGCTTGGCGATTTATCCGAGAGTATGTTTAAGCGTGCCGCCTGCATCAAAGACTCTGGCACGATTCTACCTGGGCATGGTGGCGTACTCGATCGCATCGACAGCCTCACTGCGGCCTTGCCGGTGTTTACCTTAATCTACATTGCATTTTGGATGTAACGCTATGCAAAATATGGTGATTTTGGGCGCAACTGGGTCGATTGGTGCCAGCACTTTAAGTGTGATTTCGGCTAATCCCGATGCCTATCGTGTTTACGCTTTAGTGGCGAATGCGAGTGTCGATAAGATGCTCGCCCTGTGTGTGACCCATCGCCCCCAAGTCGCCCATATGGTCGATAGTCAGGCCGCATTAGCGCTACAAGCCAAGCTTCCCCCCGAGCTTAATATCCAAGTCAGTAGCGGTGAGGATGAACTCATCGCCTTAGTCACAGCCACTGAAGTGGATACTGTGATGGCCGCTATCGTCGGCGCAGCGGGGCTTGTGCCCACCTTAGCCGCCGTCAAGGCGGGTAAGCGTGTATTGCTTGCCAATAAAGAAGCCTTGGTGATGTCAGGTGAACTCTTTATTGAGGCCACTAAAGCCTCCGGCGCGACTCTATTGCCGGTTGATAGTGAGCACAATGCGATTTTCCAATGCTTACCCGAAGAAGTGCAGGCCAATTTGGGCCGCTGTGATTTAGGCGCATCGGGAATTTCCCATATTTTACTGACCGGCTCGGGCGGCCCCTTCTTGACCGCGGAGCTTGCAAGCCTTGCATCGATGACGCCAGCACAGGCCTGTAAACATCCAAACTGGTCGATGGGGCCGAAAATTTCAGTCGACTCCGCCACTATGATGAATAAGGGCTTGGAGTTTATTGAAGCGCGCTGGTTGTTTAATACCCAGAAAGACCAATTAAAGGTGGTTATTCATCCGCAGAGCGTTATCCATTCGATGGTGCAATACCGCGATGGCAGTGTGATCGCGCAAATGGGTAACCCGGATATGCGTACACCGATTGCACATTGTATGTCCTATCCACAAAGAATTAGCTCTGGCGTTGAACCTTTGGATTTTTTCAAAGTCGGACAGTTAAGCTTTTGTGAGCCGGACTTTAATCGCTTTCCTTGTTTGGCGTTAGCGATCGCCGCTTGTGCCCAAGGCCAAGAAGCAACTACGGTACTCAATGCCGCCAATGAAATCGCCGTTGAGGCATTTTTACAGGGGCAGATTGGTTTTACCCATATCGCTAAGGTGAATGAAGCTTGTTTATCATCAGTGCCTAAACGGGCGATGACCAGCATCGATGATATTATCGCCCTCGATGCGCAAACGCGGATATATGCCCGCGAACAGTTAGCGAAATTGGCTTAATTCCCATAGATGAGGAATAAGCGAATTTGACGATGACATAAGGAGTGGAATGTTAGATTTTTTGTGGAACTTAGGTTCGTTTATCGTTGCGCTTGGGCTGCTTATCACCGCCCACGAATACGGCCATTTCTATGTTGCACGCCGCTGTGGCGTGAAGGTTGAACGTTTCTCGATTGGTTTTGGTAAGGCGATTTGGCGCAAAGTAGGTCAAGATGGCACTGAGTACGTCATCGCCATGATCCCGTTAGGCGGTTATGTCAAAATGCTTGATGAACGAGTAGAAGACGTACCCGATGAGTTAAAGGACCAAGCCTTTAACCGTAAAAGTGTATGGCAACGGATTGCGATTGTAGCCGCAGGTCCGATTGCAAACTTTATCTTTGCAATTATCGCACTGTATTTAATGTATATAATTGGCGTGCCATCGCTCAAGCCTGTGATTACCTCAACCACACCTGGCACAGCGGCGGCGCAAATCCAAGTGAATGAGCCGATGCAAGTGACGGCAATTTCTGGCCAGCCTGTACGCAATTGGGAAGAAGTGAATTTAGCGCTAGTTGGCCATATCGGCGATGACAGCTTAACCGTCTCCCTTGCGCCGCTAAATGGCTTGCAGGGTTTAGACACCACAGCTCGCACTTACACCCTTGATACCCGCGAGTGGCGTTTCGACCCAGAAAAAGAGTCGCCAATTACAGCGTTGGGTCTGGGCGTGTATCGCCCTGCGATTGAGCCACAAATTGCGCTCATCAGCGAAGGCAGTGCGGCGGCTAAGAGTGACCTGAAGGTCGGTGATACCTTGGTTGCCATCAATGGCCAAAATTACACCGATTGGCAAGCTTTTGTTGACATTATTCAACATTCTGCCAATGTGCCTGTGGAGTTAACAGTGCGCCGTAATGGCGAGCAGTTTGCCATCTCCGTGACACCTGCAAGTGTTAAAAATAGTGATGGCAAAGAGGTAGGCGTGCTCGGGGTGAGCCCTGCTCAGGCACAGTGGCCTGAGAATATGCGCCTGCAACTCGAATATGGCCCAATCGAATCTTTTGCTATCGCAGCCGATAAAACATGGCAACTTGTTGCTGTGAGCTTTAAGATGATTGGCAAATTATTTACTGGCGATGTGTCAGTGAAAAACTTAAGTGGACCTATCTCAATCGCACAGGGTGCGGGCAATAGTGCAAACTATGGCTTGGTTTACTTTCTCGGTTTCCTCGCGCTTATCAGTGTCAATTTAGGCATCATTAACCTGCTGCCATTGCCTGTGCTCGATGGGGGACACCTGCTGTATTACTTCGTTGAGGTAATCACTGGTAAACCTGTGTCTGAAAAGGTGCAGGAAATAGGATTCAGATTTGGGGCAGCATTGCTGCTGATGTTGATGAGCATCGCGCTCTTCAATGACTTTGCCCGACTCTGAGCAAGGACAGACTAATAATTAGAAGTGCTCTATGAGATTGAATAAACTTTTTGCCTCGATGTTATTCGTCGGTGCGTCGTTTTCAGGGACTGTGTTGGCGGATACTTTCCAACCCTTTGAAGTGACCGACATCCAAGTTGAAGGTTTGCAGCGAGTCGCACTGGGTGCTGCCTTGTTAAGCTTACCAGTGAAAGTGGGTGACACTGTTGACCAGTTAAAAATTCAACAAGCCATTAAAAGCCTGTACGCATCGACTAACTTTGAGAACATCTCAGTCAGTCATGATGGCGGTGTGTTGATTGTCAAAGTCACTGAGCGACCAACGATCAGTGCCGTGACCTTTGAAGGCAACAAAGACATTAAAGATGAGCAGTTACAGGAAAGTCTGGACGGCTCAGGCGTGAAAGTCGGCGAGTCCTTAGACCGTACTATGCTGACGGGCATCGAGAAGGGATTACAAGACTTCTACTACGGTGTAGGTAAATACGGCGCGAAAGTCGAAGCGCAGGTGATTAACTTACCCCGTAACCGTGTCGAACTCAAATTCAAGTTCACTGAAGGTTTAGCGGCTGAAATTCGCCAAATTAACGTGGTTGGCAACAAAGAGTTCACTGATGCCGAGCTTATCGGCATGTTAGAGCTTAAAGACTACGTGGCCTGGTGGGATCTGTTCGGTGAGCGTCGTTACCAGAAGCAAAAGTTGCAAGCCGACCTTGAAACCATTAAAACCTATTACCACAACAAGGGTTATATTCGCTTTGAAGTCACCTCGACTCAAGTGGCGATGACGCCTGACCGTAAAGGTTTGTATATCACCATCAACGTCAACGAAGGTGAGAAGTACAAGGTTAAAGACGTTAACCTCACCGGCGACTTAATGGGCCGTGAAGAGTTAATGAAATCGATTCTGCCAATTAAGGCGGGCGATATGTACAACGGTGGTGATGTGACCTTCACCGAAGAGATGTACAGCAAGTACTTAGGCCGTTTTGGTTACGCGTACCCTGAAGTCAAAACCTACCCTGAAATTGATGATAAAACTAAGGAAGTGACCTTAAACATCAATATCAAGCCGGGTAAACGTGTGTATGTTCGCTCCATCAACTTTACGGGCAACACAGTCACTAAAGATGAAGTGATGCGCCGCGAGCTGCGTCAGATGGAAGGTGCTTGGTTAAACTCGGCGCAGGTTGAGCAATCTAAAGCCCGTCTAAACCGTTTAGGCTTCTTCGAAACCGTTGATACCGAAACCATTCAAGTGCCAGGTACCGACGATTTAGTCGATGTGGCCGTGAAGGTTAAAGAGCAGCCTTCAGGCTCATTCAACGCGGGTGTGGGTTACGGTACCGAATCTGGTTTAAGTCTGCAGTTTGGTGTGCAGCAAAATAACTTCCTCGGTACAGGTAATCAAGCGGGCGTGAGTTTAAGCACCAACAAGTACTCTAAAAACGTTAACTTATCTTACACCGATCCTTACTGGACCAAAGATGGAGTGAGCTTAGGTGGCAGCGTTTACTGGAACGAGTTTGATGCGAACGAGGCCAACCTTGAACGCTACAAAAATAGCTCCTATGGTGTGGCATTAAACTCTGGCTTCCCAATTAACGAGTACAACCGTATCAACGGTGGTATTGGCTACCGCCATAATACGATTTCAGAAATTTCAGCCTATGAACAGGCGCTGCGTTTTTACAATATTTACCGTGAAGATGATCCAAATGCCGACTTAAGTTTTGATAACTTCGAGCTGAGTTTAGGTTGGTATCGCAGTACCTTAAACCGCGGCACCTTCCCAACGGATGGTTCGTCGCAGCGTTTAAGCGGTAAAATGACAGTACCAGGCTCAGATCTGCAGTACTTTAAGACTGATTTCGATACCAACTTCTATTTCCCCATCAACCGCAGCCACAGTTTTGTGCTGTTAGCGCGCGGTCGTTTAGGTTATGGCAACGGCTATGGTCAATTTAATGATAATGACCAAATCCTGCCATTCTGGGAAAACTACTATTCAGGTGGAAGTAGTTCACTACGTGGCTTTAAGTCTAACTCGGTTGGTCCGCGTTCATTCTATCTCTACCGAGGCAGTGAGCCTTGTGCGCCTGATCCATCGGGTGACGGTTGTAGCTTACCGGGCGATCCAAATAGTATTCAGGTCAGTTCTGGTCGTTCAATCGGTGGTAACGCCATTGCAACGGCCAGTATGGAGCTGATTGTGCCAACGCCATTCTTGGATGAGGCTTACACTAACTCTGTTCGTACCAGCTTCTTCATTGATGCGGGTAACGTATGGGATACTGAGTTCGATTTTGCTAAGTATCAAACGCTGCCAGCGGAAGAGTTTGATAAGTTGCAGGACTACAGCGATCCTGGCCGTATCAGAGCCTCTTGGGGTTTAAGCTTACAGTGGTTGTCTCCTATGGGACCAATGGTATTCAGCTTGGCGTGGCCGATTAAAGAATACGAAGGCGATCAAACAGAGATCTTCTCGTTCAATATTGGCAAAACTTTTTAAAAGGCATACACTCGGCAGGTTTTGCTGAATATAACAAAGGTAACAAGGAGTCTATTTTGAACAAGATGGTAAACCGTGCCCTGGTGACGTTGGCTTTATTAGGTGCACCTTTAGCGGCGCAGGCAGAAAATATTGCTGTTGTTGATATGGGCGCTGTATTTGAACAGTTACCTCAACGTGAGCAAATCACTCAATCTCTCAAATCTGAGTTTGGTGATCGCATGTCTGAAGTTCAGAAAATGCAAGAAGAAATGCGCTCTCTGATGGAGAAGCAGCAACGTGATGGCGCGTTAATGAATGACACGCAAAAAACCGAGCTGGTTCGCAAGATGGAAGCGTTAAAATCTGAATATCAGTTGAAAGGTAAAGCGTTGGATGAAGACCTACGTCGTCGCCAAGGTGAAGAGCAAAACAAACTGTTAGTTAAGGTGCAAAAAGCCATTAACACTATCGCTGAAAAAGAAAAATACGATTTAGTTTTACAGCGTGGTGCCGTGATTTATGTTAAGCCAAATGCTGACATTAGTGGCAAAGTGGTTGAAGCCTTAAGCAAAGGCAAGTAATTAATGAAAAGTGTGACTTTAAAAGAGCTAAGCCTGTTATTAGACGGCGTTGTTCAGGGCGATGAAACGTTAGTGATCAACAGCGTTGCGACACTTGAACATGCCAAATCTGGTCAAATCTCTTTTTTAGCCAACAGCAAATACCGTGCTCAGCTTGAGTCAACTCAAGCGAGTGCGGTGTTATTGTCGGCTAAAGACGCGCAGGACTACTCAGGCACTGCGTTAGTCGTAAAAGATCCCTATGTAGGGTTTGCCCGTGTGGCACAGTTTTTAGATACTACGCCCAAAGCGGCTGTGGGTATCCATCCTTCGGCACAAATCGATCCATCAGCCCAGTTAGGCGAAGGGGTGGCAATTGGTGCCAATGTGGTGATTGGCGCGAATGTGATCCTCGGCCAAAACGTGCAAATTGGTGCAGGCTCTGTGATTGGTCAAGACTCCATCGTAGGCTCTAACACCCGTCTGTGGGCCAATGTGACCCTCTACCATAATGTCCATTTAGGCCAAGATTGTATTATTCATTCTGGTGCCATTATTGGTTCTGACGGTTTTGGTTATGCTAATGAGCGTGGTCAGTGGGTTAAGATACCGCAAACTGGTGGTGTCCGTATCGGTGATCGCGTTGAAATCGGTGCGAATTCAACCATCGACCGCGGTGCTTTAGGTCATACCGAGATCCACAACGGTGTGATCATCGACAACCAAGTACAGGTTGCCCATAACGATATTATTGGTGAAAATACCGCGATCGCTGGCAGCACGACCATTGCTGGCAGTGTCACTATTGGTAAACACTGTATTATTGGTGGTAACTGCGCAATTGCAGGCCACTTGAGCATTGCCGACGGTGTCCATCTTTCTGGCGCGACAAACATTACAGGTAACATGCGTGAACCTGGTTTGTATTCTTCTGCGACAGTGGCAATGGAAAACAAAGTGTGGCGCAAAAATACAGTTCGCTTCCGTCAATTGGATGAACTGTTCCAACGCGTGAAAACGTTGGAAAAGAATTCAAATACACCAGAGTAATTGCCCCAAGGCAATTTTGAGGAACTAGGTTCGTGTCTAATCAAATGAACACTATGGATATTACGGAGATCCTTAAGTATCTACCCCATAGATATCCATTTTTATTAATCGATCGCGTTTTGGATTTCACCCCAGGTGAGAGTCTCCATGCGATTAAAAACGTGACGATTAATGAGCCCTTTTTCCAGGGGCATTTCCCTGTTCAGCCTGTTATGCCAGGCGTGCTGATTTTAGAAGCTATGGCACAGGCCACTGGATTGCTCGCATTTAAAACAATGAGCGATGACGTGCCGCCTCCAGGTGTGTTGTACTATTTTGCTGGTATCGATAACGCGCGTTTTAGACGTGTGGTTGAACCCGGCGACCAAATCCATTTTGAAGTCAAAATGATTAAAGAGCGCCGCGGGATTGGCGTTTTCTATGGTGAGGCCAAAGTGGATGGTGAAGTGGTTTGTTCCGCTGAAATCATGTGTGCCCGCAGAGAGATTAATCAGTGATAGATACATTAGCGTTTGTGCATCCCGATGCAAAAATTGGTAAAAACGTCACCATAGGTCCATGGAGTTATGTGGGCGCGGGTGTCGAGATTGGTGATGATTGTTGGTTAAGTTCCCACGTAGTGGTGAAGGGCCCAACCATTATCGGTAAAGGCAACCGTATTTTCCAATTCGCCTCCGTGGGTGAAGAATGCCAAGACAAGAAATACGCTGGCGAGCCGACTCGACTCATTATTGGCGATAACAACGTTATCCGTGAGCATGTGACCATTCACCGTGGTACGGTTCAAGACAATAGTGAAACCCGTATTGGCTCAAACAACCTGTTTATGAACTACGTGCATATCGCCCATGACTGTGTGGTTGGTAATAACGTGATTATGGCTAACAATGCCTCTATCGCGGGCCATGTGCATGTGGGTGACTGGGCGATTCTCGGAGGTATGACTGGCGTTCACCAGTTTGTGCATATCGGGGCCCATGCCTTTACTGCGGGTTGTTCGTTACTGCTACAGGATGTGCCACCCTTTGTGATGGCGGCGGGACAACCTGCCATTCCCCGTGGCTTAAACAGCGAAGGTATGAAACGCCGTGGTTTCTCAAAGGAGAGCCAATTAGCGGTGCGTCGTGCCTATAAAACCTTATATCGCAGCAGTTTAACTGTTGACGAAGCGGTTGAAGCGCTTGCCGAGGATGCGCAGAACGATGAACAAGTTAAGTCGTTCATTGAGTTTGTTAAATCATCGGGTCGCGGCATTATTCGTTAAGAGTCTTAGACTCTACACTATGCCATTCATAGGCACTGCTCGTAATATTCTGCTTTAGATAATGCCATGGCAGAGATGCGCTGCGGTGCCATTCACTTGTCAGATATGATTGGTTTATGAGCAAAAAATCTCAATTAGTGTTTGCAATGGTCGCCGGAGAACTCTCCGGCGATATTTTAGGTGCAGGTTTAATGGCTGCACTGCAAAAAACACACCCCAACGCCCGTTTTGTCGGTATTGGTGGACCTCGTATGGAAGCCTTAGGCTTCGAATCCCTGTTCGCGATGGAAGAATTAGCCGTGATGGGGATCGTCGAAGTGCTATCACGCTTACCGCGATTACTCCATGTGCGATCATCCCTGATTAAGTCCATCACCGAACTTAAGCCCGATTGCTTTATCGGTATCGATGCACCGGATTTTAATATCGGTCTCGAGCTTAAGTTAAAGGCGCAGGGGATTAAAACCGTTCATTATGTGAGCCCTTCGGTATGGGCATGGCGCCCTAAGCGTATTTTTAAAATCGCTAAGGCCACCAATATGGTGTTGTCGTTATTACCCTTTGAGAAAGCTTTTTATGATAAGCATCAGGTGCCTTGCACCTTTGTTGGCCATACCTTGGCAGACGATATTCCGTTAGAGAGTGATAAGGCAAGTGCTCGTCAGTTGCTTGAGCTCGATCCTGAAGCTGAATACCTCGCCATTTTACCCGGCTCCCGTGGCGGTGAGTTAAAGCAATTGGCCGAGCCGTTTGTTAAGGCGGCATTGCTTATTAAACAACAATTTCCTGATATTCGCTTTGTGACGCCTTTAGTGAATCAAAAGCGCCGTGAGCAGTTTGAGCAAGCGTTAAAAGACTATGCACCGGATCTGGAAATCCATATGGTGGAAGGCAAATCACGCGAAGTGATGGCCGCCGCCGATGGCATTTTGCTAGCCTCGGGCACGGCAACGCTTGAGGCCATGCTGATCAAACGTCCTATGGTGGTGGCGTATCGCGTGAGTCCAATGACCTACCGTATTGCTAAGCGTATGATGCAGGTGAAGCGTTTCTCCTTGCCGAATCTGTTAGCGGGGCGAGATGTCGTGCCAGAGCTTATCCAGCACGATTGCACGCCGGAGAAGATTGCCGCTGCGGTTGGCGTTGAGCTGAACCGCGACTTTGCGCCAATCAAAGCTGAGTTTGAGCGTTTGCACCAAATGCTGCGCTGCGATGCCAGCCAAAAAGCGGCTGAGGCGGTGTTAGCACTGGTCGATGCTAAGGATGTGAACTAATGGCGGTATTTAAGATGTTGACCGACGCCGATATGGCCATCTTCTCAACAGGTTTAGTAGCGGGCGTGGATGAAGTCGGCCGTGGCCCGCTTGTTGGCGATGTTGTCACCGCTGCGGTTATCCTCGATCCCAATCGTCCTATTGCTGGCTTAAATGACTCTAAAAAACTCACCGAGAAGCGCCGCGAGGCCTTGTTCGATGAGATTTGTGAAAAAGCTTTAAGCTATCATGTGGGGCGGGCAACACCTTCGGAAATCGATGAGCTGAATATCCTCCATGCCACAATGCTGGCGATGCAGCGCGCGGTTGCAGGGCTTGCTCGTGCGCCCGAGTTAGTTTTAGTCGATGGTAATCGTAGTCCGGCGTTTACGCACCAAGGGCTGTCTTTGACCAGTCATAGCATAGTCAAAGGTGATGGCCTGATTGCCAGTATCAGTGCGGCGTCGATTATTGCCAAAGTGACCCGCGATCGGGAGATGGATGCCCTCGATGCCGCTTATCCCCAGTATGGGTTTGCTAAGCATAAGGGGTATCCGACTAAGGCGCATTTTGACGCCATCGCCGAGCACGGCGTGTTCGACCAATATCGTAAAAGTTTCAAACCCGTCAAGGCATTACTGGAGCGATAACATCGATTGGGTGTTTTCACTTCAGCTTGAGAGCAAAGTCACTAGCCCAAGGGCTGTGACTTTGTTAGTCTGCTTTTTTAGTGATTGTTAACCTGCTATTCAAAGATAATTCTAATTATGTCCGATCCTCGTTTTGTGCATCTTCGTGTCCACAGTGACTTCTCTATGTCCGATGGTGTGGCTAAGGTCAAACCCATCCTCGCTCAAGTTGAGGCGAAGGGCATGGCTGCGGTGGCCTTAACGGATCAAAACAACCTCTGTGGTCTGGTCAAGTTTTATGGTGGCTGCCATGGGGCGGGGATCAAGCCGATTATCGGCGCGGACTTTTGGATGCAAGTGCCGGGTTTTGATGGCGAGTTTTGCGCCTTAACCATTATTGCGATGAATAATGATGGCTATCAAAATCTCACTCAAATTATCAGCCAAGCCTATTTACGTGGCCATGTTCAAGGGCGCGTGGTGATTGACCAAGAATGGCTTGTCACCTACAACGAAGGCATTTTGCTGCTATCTGGCGGTCGGGAAGGGGACGTCGGTAAGGCACTGCTTAAGGGCAACAATACCCAAGTCGAGTCCTTATGCGAGTTTTATCAGCAGCATTTTGAAGGGCGTTATTACCTCGAGTTATTGCGCACGGGGCGCACCGATGAGGAGCGTTACCTACACATGGCGGTGGGACTGGCGCAGGAAAAGGGCATCCCAGTGGTGGCCACCAATCAGGTAGTGTTTTTAAAACCCGAAGACTTCGAGGCCCATGAGATCCGCGTTGCTATTCACGATGGTTTTACGCTCGCCGATCCTCGCCGTCCTAAAAAGTACAGCGAGCAGCAGTACCTTCGTAGCGAAGAGGAAATGTGCGAGCTGTTTGCTGACATTCCTGCCGCGCTCGAAAATACCGTTGAAATCGCCAAGCGCTGCAACGTTACCATTCGCTTATACGAATACTTCTTACCGAACTTCCCCACCGGCGATATGTCGATTGAGGATTATCTGGTTGATTGCTCTAAGAAGGGGCTTGAAGAGCGTTTAGAGTTCCTATTCCCCGATCCACAAGTGCGCGCCGAGCGCCGCGGTGAATATGACGATCGTCTCGATGTGGAGCTTAAGGTTATCAACCAGATGGGCTTCCCCGGTTACTTCCTTATCGTAATGGAGTTTATCCAGTGGGGTAAGGATAACGGCATTCCCGTGGGGCCGGGTCGTGGCTCGGGCGCGGGCTCGCTTGTGGCCTATGCCCTTAAGATTACCGACTTAGACCCCCTCGAATTTGACCTACTGTTCGAACGCTTCTTGAACCCAGAGCGGGTATCTATGCCCGACTTCGACGTCGACTTCTGTATGGATAGACGCGATGAGGTGATTGACCACGTGGCCGAACTCTACGGCCGTGAGGCGGTATCGCAGATCATTACTTTCGGTACCATGGCGGCCAAGGCGGTTATCCGCGACGTGGGCCGTGTACTCGGTCATCCCTATGGCTTTGTGGACCGCATTTCTAAGCTTATTCCGCCAGAGCCTGGCATGACACTCGCTAAGGCCTTTGAAGTGGAACCTGCGCTGCAGGAGTCCTACGATGCCGATGAGGATGTGAAAGATCTTATCGACATGTGTCGTAAACTCGAGGGGGTGACCCGTAACGCCGGTAAGCACGCGGGGGGCGTGGTGATTGCGCCCACCAAGATCACCGACTTCTCGCCGCTTTACTGCGACGCCGAAGGTAAAAACCCGGTAACCCAGTTCGATAAGAACGACGTGGAAACCGCCGGCTTAGTCAAATTCGACTTCTTAGGGTTAAGAACCCTCACCATCGTCGACTGGGCGCTGGAGATGATCAACAAGGTGGAGGTTAAAAACGGCCGCCCACCAGTGCGGATTGAGGCGATTCCCCTAGACGACCCGGCTTCGTTCCGCTTGCTGCAACGCTATGAAACCACTGCGGTATTCCAGCTCGAATCCCGTGGTATGAAGGATTTGATTAAGCGTCTGCAACCCGACTGCTTCGAAGATATGATCGCACTGGTGGCACTGTTCCGCCCGGGGCCTCTGCAATCGGGCATGGTGGATAACTTTATCGAGCGTAAGCATGGTCGTGAAGAGGTGTCTTACCCTGATTCTCAATACCAGCATGAATCCTTGAAGGAGCTGTTGTCGCCCACCTACGGCATTATTTTGTACCAAGAGCAGGTGATGCAGATTGCGCAGGTGCTATCGGGTTATACCTTAGGCGGCGCGGACATGCTGCGCCGCGCTATGGGTAAGAAAAAGCCCGAGGAGATGGCCAAACAGCGCGGTACCTTTAAAGAAGGGGCGATTAAGAACGGCGTCGATGGCGAGTTGGCGATGAAGATCTTCGACTTAGTGGAAAAGTTTGCGGGCTACGGCTTTAACAAATCCCACTCCGCTGCGTACGCGCTCGTGTCCTATCAAACCCTGTGGCTCAAGACTCACTTCCCGTCGCAGTTTATGGCGGCGGTAATGTCCGCCGATATGGACAACACAGACAAAATTGTCACTCTAGTGGATGAATGTGAGCGCATGGGACTGACCATTATCCCGCCGGATGTGAACAAAGGTCTGTTTAAGTTTACCGTCGATGATGATCTACGCATCGTTTACGGCATCGGCGCCATCAAAGGTGTGGGTGAGGGGCCGGTTGAGTCGATTCTTGAGGCGCGTAAGGACGGTCCCTTTAAAGATTTATTCGACTTTTGCGCCCGTATCGATCTTAAAAAACTTAACAAACGGGTGATTGAAAAGCTTATCTGCGCGGGTGCCTTAGATGCGCTTGGGCCACACCGCGCCTCTATGATGGCCACCTTGCCTGAGGCGATAAGCGCCGCCGATCAGCATGCGAAGGCCGAGGCCATTGGTCAGCATGATATGTTTGGTTTGCTTAACAGTGACCCTGAGGACAGCAAGCAACAGTTTGTCGAATGCACTCCGTGGCCCGATAAAATTTGGCTCGAAGGGGAGCGTGAGACCTTAGGTCTATATTTAACTGGTCACCCGATTAATCAATACCTTAAAGAGCTTAAGCATTACACTTCTGGACGCTTAAAGGACGTGCATCCAACCGATCGCGGCAAAACCGTGAAGGCGGCAGGCCTTGTGGTTGCAACTCGGGTGATGCTCACTAAGCGTGGCTCGAAAATGGGCCTGCTGACGCTAGATGACAAGAGTGCGCGCCTCGAAGTGATGCTCTTTACCGAAGCCTTTGAGAAGTTTAACCATCTACTTGAGAAGGACAGGATCCTGATCTGTGAAGGTGAAGTCAGCTTCGATGATTTTGCCGGTGGCAACCGCATGACGGCGCGCAATATTATCGATATCAGCGAGGCGCGCAGCCACTTTGCCAGCGCCTTAGAAATCGATTTAGACGCCTCGCAGTTAAATCCAAGCGTCCTCGAAAGTATCGAGCAATCGATAAGCCCGTGGCGCAATGGTGCCGTACCTGTGGTGATTAACTACAGTCAAGCGCAGGCCAAAGGCCAATTTAGGTTAGCGGAACATTGGCGAGTCAATCCCAGTGATGAGTTGGTGTTTGCCCTTGAGAGCCTGCTTGGGCCAAATAAGGTGCGGATCCTGTTCCCCTAATTGATAACCTGACAAAGACTTGGGGTTGGCAGGGGATAATTGAGCATCTGCGAGTGATGGATTTTATAGGGTGAGTGCAATGGCGGCAGTGGAACTGAGTGCCCATATAGCGCGATTTTTAGCGAGCTTACCGCTGCAAGCGGGGAGCAAGTTAGTCCTCGCTTACAGTGGCGGCGTCGATTCTGAAGTGCTCGCCTACGGTTTGAGTGAATTCGCCAAACATCACCCCGAGTTATATTATCAACTGATTTATGTGCACCATGGCCTGAGCCCTAATGCCGATGCTTGGGCTGAGCACTGCCAAACGCGTGCCGCCAGCTATGGTTTGCTAATCACGGTCGAGCGGGTGCAACTGACCCTAGGGCCGAGAGTGAGTGTTGAAGCTGAGGCGCGAAAAATGCGTTATCAGGCGATATTGCAGCACCTTAAGCCTCAGGATGTGCTGCTGACCGCCCACCATGAAGATGACCAACTCGAGACGATTCTCCTCGCCCTCAAACGCGGTCAGGGCCCCAAAGGATTAGCCGCCATGGGGCAAATTCAAATGCTCTCACTCGGCGAGAAGGGGGCTTGCCTGCAAGCGCGTCCCTTACTCGATATTAGCCGTGAGCAGATTGAAGCTTTCGCCCAAACGCAGCAGTTAGTGCATATCGAAGATGAAAGTAATCAAGACGATAAATACGATCGTAACTTTTTACGCCTCGAGATTATCCCACGCCTAAAAGCACGTTGGCCCAGTATTGCCACCACCGCAAGCCGCAGCGCCCAGCTTTGCGCCGAGCAGCAGGCCATAGTGGATGACGAGGTGAGTGAGCGTTTACCTAAGCTGTTAACCGAGGCGCTCTTTACCCAGCAAACCGTGCTTAAGCTTGATGCGCTCTCTACGCAAACCAGCGAATGGCAAGGATTACTGCTGCGGGGCTTTATCGAATCCCAAGGCTTTGCATTGCCTTCCTATGTGCAGCTACAGCAAATTCTGCAGCAGTTAATGGGGGCAAAAGAGGATGCCAAAGTGCAGCTCCTGATTGGTGACTGCGTGCTGCGCCGCTTTGCCGGCACGCTTTATCTGGATACGCTAAACACTGCATCCACCGCGCCGCGAATCACGGCGCGCGAACTGCATCAAGAAATTCTGGCTTTACTGACTCAAGCATCAACAATGGTTGAAGATAAAATTGCGCCATTTACCTTAGCGACCATGGGGCCTCGGCTGCGATTACCCAATGCGGATGAGGTGGTGAGCCTGCGTTATCAGTTGCCGGGACAATTTCGCTGTCAGCCGCATTTTCGCGATAAGGGACGAGAGCTTAAAAAACTCTGGCAAGAATGCGCAGTGCCGCCATGGTTACGTGCTGAGGTGGGGTTCTTGTTCTATAACGAGCGTTTAGTGATGGCGCTGGGACTCTGGGTCGAAAAGGCATTTTGTGCCCAAGGGGATGACGTCGGGCTTAAGTTTGATGGGCAGGCTATCGGATAGCAAAGTCTATTTGCCATGCTTTATCGCCAGTGAGCAGCATCCATGCTCGATTAAGACAGTTGGGTTGGGCTTAACTTGTAGCAATTACGGCCCGAGGCTTTGGCTTGATACAAGGTTTTATCTGCTTGCTCATAGAGTTGTTCAGCTTCCATGGTATCGCTCGCCTCAGCGGCTCCCAAGCTACTGCTTACGCCAAATTGATGGAAACTCGCATGGGCATTGGTCGCAGTGACGATACGTTCGCACAGTAAGCCCGCCGCATGAATATTACCTTGCACTATCACCACAAACTCGTCGCCCCCAATACGGAAGGCCTGATCGGTACTGCGAATACTGCTGCGGATAATGTCTCCAAACTCCTTCAAAATATAATCACCGCATTTGTGACCATATCTATCGTTAAGCTGCTTAAAATTATCCAAATCCAATACGATAAGTGACACAGCGCCCTGCTTTCTTTGGGCTCTGGCCACTGCATTTTTCAAACTTTGAGTGTAATAGTGACGATTACCAAGGCCGGTGAGGGAATCGAACATCGCCTGCATCGACATCTCTTGATACTGCATGGCATTTAATAATGGCTGCAGCAGCAAGGGCTCAATCTCTTGCAGGATAATGGTTTGCGAAGGCGTGAGCGGCGTCAGCAGTTGATACTGCAGTGTCAGTGGGGTGCCGCCACAGATGATCTGTCGTTTTAGACTGATCCCATAACGTTTGCCCCAACTTAATTTTTGTTGTTCGGCTTGCAGGCGAACACCTTGGACGGGCAGATGTTGTCCTAGCACTTTGCCGTAGCAGGCAAAGACTGTCCGCGGATCTAAGCTCGCGTGCAGCTGCTGGATCACTTGCACTAAATCCAGTGGCGTAGATGCAGGAGTGTATGCCTCTGTTTGATAGTTATATTCATCAGGATATAAGGTTGTCGCTAAGCCAAAGTCCATTATGATTACCCCAGCAAATGAAATGGCGATTGGAACTCTTCCCGTTATTAAGCAATATGTGTGCCGTGTTGTTTGCGAATAAAATTTGTCTTTGTATGTCACTCAGTTAAGCTTAAAGCACACTTCCATATTTTTGACACGCCAGTTATTTGACAGGAGTTATCTCGCCTATGGAGCATGGTTTCTTAATCCAGATATTGCTGATGCTAGTGATTGCGATCGTCGCGATTGCCTTGCTGCGGCGTATCGGCTTGCCGGCGATTTTGGCGTATTTATTAACCGGAGTGGTGAGTGGCCCCAGTGGGTTCCATTGGTTTACCCAGCAGCAAATGCAGTCCGTCGCCGAGCTTGGGGTTGTGCTCTTGATGTTTACACTGGGACTCGAGTTTTCGGTCCCTCGGCTGTGGGCCATGCGCAGAACCGTATTTGGATTAGGTAGCGCGCAGGTGGTGGTGACCACAGTGTTGACTATGCTGATTGCCTTAGCCTGTGGCTTGAATGGCGTAGAATCCCTCGTCATCGGCGCGGCGATTGCACTTTCTTCCACCGCGATTGTACTCAAGCTGCTTAACGAGCAGGGCTGGCTAAGGCGCCGCCATGGTGAGCTGTCGGTCAGTGTGTTGTTATTTCAGGATTTAGCCGTCGTTCCTCTACTTATTTTACTGCCATTGCTTGGGCAGAATGATGAGCCCTTGATGTTAGCGGCAATCGCCTTGGCGCTGCTGAAGGGGATTCTTGCTTTCTTCTTGCTGATGGCCTTAGGTAAATGGGCTTTACCTCGACTGTTTGATGAGGTGGCAAGATCCCGCTCCAATGAACTCTTTGTACTCTCTACGCTCGTTGTGGCCTTAGTCACGGGGGCTTTTACCCAGTGGTTAGGTTTATCTATGGCACTAGGGGCCTTTATGGCGGGAATGCTACTTGGCGAGAGCCAGTACCGCCGCCAGCTTGAGGCGGATATTCGGCCGTTTCGCGATTTACTCATGGGGCTGTTTTTTATCTCCATCGGTATGATGCTGGATTTCGCACTCGTTATTCAATTTTGGTGGCAGATTTTACTTATTCTGCTGGCGGTAGTCGTTGGCAAGGCGCTGATTATCCATGGCTTATTGCGACTGGTTGGAGAGCCTTTTCGGATTGCTATCAGCACGGCCTTGAGTTTGGCGCAGGTCGGTGAGTTCAGTTTTGTAGTGTTAGCCCTTGCGGTAAGTTATGGGCTATTGAGTAACGAGACCAGCACTATGTTGGTGATGGTCGCGGTATTGTCTATGAGTATTGCCCCTTGGTTGGTGCGCCATAGCGTGGATATTGCCAAGTGGCTATTGGGGATCCGCCAGTCCGGGCATGTGGATGAAGTGGTGCCGATTATTACCGACGATCACGATCTGGTGCTGATTTTAGGTTACGGCCGTGTTGGCCAAACCATAGCCCGGTTTTTAAAGACAGAAGCCGTGCCCTATTTAGTGCTCGATCTTGACCCCACTCGGGTGTCCGAGGCGCGCCGTGCGGGGGAGCCGATTTATTTTGGCGATGTGTGCAAGCGGGCGATCCTTAAGCAAGTGGGGATTAAACACGCCAAAATGATCGTGATCACCTTCTGTGAGACCCGCAGTTTAGAAGAAGCCTTACCCCTGTGTAAGCAGTTGGCGCCAGACGCCAAAATTCTGGTCAGAACCCGCGATGACAGTGAGTTGGATATGCTGCAAAAGGCGGGGGCGAATCAGGTGATCCCTGAATCCCTCGAGGGCAGTTTGATGTTGGTCTCGCAGGTGTTGCATCAATGTGGTGTGCCGCTGGCGCGGATCCTCAAGCGACTGGAGTCGGAGCGGCGCAATCATTATCAGTTTTTACACGGTTTCTTTTCGGGTACCGAAACGGACTTTACCTTAGAGTCGCTTCATGCCGTGTTGTTACACCGCGGCGCGGATGCCGTGGGCAAGCAAGTTGCCGATATTGATTGGGAATTGCTTCGGGTTGAGTTAAGAGCCATCCGCCGCAGCGGCGCGGAAGTTGAACATCCTGAGCAGGATTGGGTCTTTCGCGCCGGTGATATTTTACTGATTGTCGGTAAGCCCAGAAGGCTCGAGAAAGCCGAGGCCAAGCTATTACATGGATAGCTTGGGTTACATAGCGAGTGACTCATGGCTTACAAAAGCAGCCGCAATCCTAACTTTTAGATGTGCTCGTCGAGCACATTGGGTTAACCATTAGCTATCCGCTTATTCTACCAAGTGTTTTTACCCACAGAGGTGCTGTACTAGCCAATACCAATTGCAATGATTCGTTACGTTATAAAATTGTTGCCTAACTGTGATGGTGATATTCTCGCAGCCAAATTATCTTGGGCGTATGGTCCCGACAATGGCAAGGAGCGTGAATATTGAAAACGGTATTAAAACGAATTGGACTTGGCACACTTGCCATAGTGCTGTTGCTCGGGGCGCTCGCCGCCCATGAATGGTTTGCGAAAAAGCCTTTTTTCTTCCGTGCATTTTTAGATAGAAGCATGGTCAAAATGGCATTCGAAAGCCCAGAGACCTTAACCTCCTTGGGATTTTTAGAATCTGTTGGCATCACTGGTCATAATGCCTTGCTCGATGATGATAGCCCTGCGGCCATGGATAAAACCTTTACCCAAGTCCGTGCCTTAAGGGATACCTTACTCAGCTACCAAGATACCGATCTGGATGATAATCAGCGCATTTCGAAGGACATCGCACTGTATCTGGCGGATTTTGCCTTGGCCTCTGAATCCTACCGTTACCACAATTACCCTGTAAATCAGCTGTTTGGTGTGCAAAATGGTTATCCAAGCTTTATGCAGGCTCAGCACCAAGTTCACTCGGTTGAAGATGCCGAAAACTACCTATCACGCTTAATTGCGGTGAAGACTAAATTTGGCCAAACCCTAGAAGGATTAAAGCTTCGAGAGGCTAAGGGCATTATTCCGCCTAAGTTTGTGATTGAGCGGGTGCTAACCGAGATGAATGACTTCATCAATGCGCCCGTCGAAGACAATATTCTCTATAGCTCCTTTAAGACTAAGCTCGCCGACACGCAAATCAGTGCCGATGAGCAGGCGCGTTTGCTGGAGCAGGCAAAAGCCAATATCGAGTCCGACGTTAAACCAGCATATCGACTCTTTATCGATTACTTCACGGCGTTACAAGCCAAAGCGGGCACGGACGATGGCTACTGGGCTTTGCCAAATGGTGATGTGGCCTACGAGCAGTTGCTAAAGTTTTTTACTACCACCAATTACAGCGCCGATGAAATCCATGTCAAGGGATTAGCCGAGGTGAGCCGTATTCAGGACGAAATCATGACGATTTTGGCCGCGCAGGGATACGACACCAGCCAAGGATTTTCGGTGGCAATCGAAGCGCTGGCCGCCGATCCAAAATTCTATTATGAAGACTCAGATGCGGGCCGAGCGCAGATCTTAGTGGATTACCAAAAAATCCTCGATGAAGTGAATGCGGGCTTAGACAATGCCTTCCGTATTCGCCCGAAAGCGGGAATGGAAGTGGTGCGCATTCCTGAATTTAAAGAGAAAACTGCACCGGGCGCTTATTATCAGCAGCCAGCGATTGACGGTAGTCGTCCGGGACGTTTCTACGCCAACCTGTTCGACATCAAAGCCACGCCTAAATACGGCATGCGTACTTTGGCTTACCATGAGGGGATCCCTGGGCATCACTTCCAAATCGCGGTGGCGATGGAATTGGAAGGACAACCGCTGATCCGCAAGATGGCGCCTTTTACGGCCTATATCGAAGGTTGGGCACTCTATTCTGAACGTTTAGCTTGGGAACTCGGTTTTCAGCAAGATCCCTTCGACAATATAGGTCGCTTACAGGCGGAGCTGTTTCGGGCCGTGCGTCTGGTTGTCGATACAGGAATTCACCACAGTCGCTGGACCCGTGAGCAAGCCATTGACTATATGAAACAAAACACTGGTATGTCCGACCGCGACGTGACTGCAGAAATCGAGCGTTATATCGTTATGCCTGGCCAAGCAACGGCCTATAAGGTAGGCATGATGAAAATTCTCGAGCTGCGGGAAAAAGCCAAACAAGCCCTAGGCGATAAATTCGATTTACGGGATTTTCACGATGTAGTGCTGAAAAATGGTGCCGTTCCCTTAGATATTCTAGAAAAATTAGTTGACCGTTATATCGCCGAAAAACGCAGTCAAGCCTAAGCTTGCGTAAGCTAACGACCCGCAGGTGAGCCTGCGGGTATGTTATCCGGCTCTCGTATGTGAGTCCTATTCTGGCTTTCCCCATTCGGTTTCAATACAATTCTCCCTTACACGTTGATAAATGCCTTAGACAATCATGGTTTATTGTCCGTCGAGGTATTTTTGAGTTTCAAGGTTTTGCAGATGAATCGCTTGTCCCCCCAAGAGCCAATCCAATTGACTCAAACGGCTATTGAGTCCTTATTCACGCCGCCGACACTGATGCGCGCCCGTGATTATGTGATGCAGGGGAGGGTGTTAAGCGCGAAAGCCAATGCCGATTTTCGCCATATCGAAGGCACAGTCACGGGCACGGAAACCACGCCCTATCGTCAGGATATTCGTCTGGTCAGTGTCAATCATAAGCTAGTGATGAATGGCTTTTGTTCCTGCCCCGCCAGCGGCAACTGCAAGCATATGGCCGCGGTGCTCTACAGTCTGCTTACGGACAAAACCGTTGAAGATCAACGTATCGCCCAGTGGTTACACCTACTCGATGAAGCCGATGACCCCAATGTGAATGATGTCGAATCCCTCTACGATGACAGGGTGCTGTATATCCTTTCAAAGGACGATAACGGGGTGTTTATCGAGCTTAGGCGCGGCAAGCTTGGCAAGAAGGGCGGTTACAACAAGGGCACTAAGATTGCGCTCTCGGACGTGCAATATTATATGCCCGCTTGGATTGGCGCCGAGGATGTGCTGATCTTAAATCTTATCATGTCGACCAGACGCCACGGCGCTTCACGCCTGTATCTGAAGGCGCAGTTAGGGGCGGTAGCGATTGAGAAAATGCTCGCCACCGAGCGCTGTTTCTGGGAGGAAAGCCGCCTCGCATTAACCGTGGGCGAGGCCATTACACCGCAATTTCTCTGGCAAGATATCGACAGCGAACACAAGCAAATGCGCCTAGTCTTGCCCGATCGGGATAACTGGGAACTCGTGCCGACAGAGCCGCCTTACTATATCGAGCTGGATTATTTTCACATCGGCGCTATCGATACCGACATTAGCGTCGATAAGCTGCGGCTACTTAGCCAAATGCCGCCCGTGCCGAGCACCCAGGTTGAACTGGTGAGCCATAGATTGATCAAGCATTTTTCGGCGCGCACTGTGCCGCCGCCAAGCGCCATCGATTTTGTCGAGTTGAGGGATAAGTTACAGCTTCGTTTAACGCTTAAGGTTGTCCCCGCAGGCACAATGCCACCTGGCAGTTCTGAGTCAGCAGCAATGGGGACTGGCATCGCCCAGCCGTATCTGGCGCTGGAGTTTGTCTACGGGGATCTCATCTTAAGTGGCAATGCCGCTAAAGAAGCATTAACCCTAGTGACTCAAGGCGGCACCACCTATCAAATTAACCGCGCGCTTGAAGAAGAGCAGCAAGCCGTGTCCAAACTGCAAACCCTTGGCTTTAGCCGCTTTTCCTTGGAGGGCGCTGTAAATGGGGCTTCCCTCTGGAGCTTAGGTCACTTGCCCGATGCGATTCGGGAATGGCTAGCGTTTATCGATGAAGAAGCCCCAAGATTACAAACTCAAGGCATCGAGGTGCGATTTGCCCCAGAGTTTAGCCTTAAGGTGGTCGATACGCCGTTAACGGTTGAGCTGGATGACAGCCAAGAAGGCTGGTTCTCCTTGTCGTTGCATGCCGATATCAATGGTCAACGCTTGCCTATGTTGCCGCTGGTGGCCGCTTGGTTAAAACAACATGGCGAGCCCGCCGATGATGCCGAGTTATTGCTACCTAGTCCCTCTGGCGAATGGCTTAAAATTACAGCCAGTGTTATCAAGCCATTAATGAGCATTATTCAAGAGTTGTTTGAGCAGCATCGCGGCCACAGTATCGCCTTACCTAAGTACCGTGCGCATTTACTCAATGAATTAGCCGAAAGCGAGATTAGTCTGCTCAATGGTGAAAGGGTGCGTCAGCTCGCGACAAAGTTAGCCGAATTTAATGGTGTGGTTGCGGTCAGCGCGCCGACAGGACTGAATGCACAGCTGCGGGCTTATCAGCAGCAGGGCCTAAATTGGCTTTGTTTTTTAAAGGAATATCAACTTGGCGGCATCTTAGCCGACGATATGGGGCTTGGGAAAACCATTCAAACCTTGGCGTTTCTGTTAAAGCAGCAGGAGGCTAAATTAGCAGGGCAACCAAAATTGCCGAGCCTGATTATTTGCCCAACCAGTTTAGTGGGGAACTGGGCGAAGGAGGCGGCCAAGTTTGCGCCATCGTTAACCTTGGCGGTGATCCATGGCGCCCAGCGTGGGCCGCTGTTATCGCGATTAAGCGAGTTTGATATTGTCGTCACTACCTATCCCCTTATGGTGCGGGATTACGATTATTACCAAGCTCAGCCATTTGAGCATATTGTGCTCGATGAGGCACAGCAGATTAAAAACGCCCAAGCCAAAGTGAGCCAGCAAATTAAGGCATTGCAAGCGCCGTTTAGACTCTGCCTTACCGGCACGCCCCTTGAGAATCATTTAGGTGAACTCAAGTCATTGATGGATTTTTGTTTACCGGGACTCTTGGGAACAACGGCCTATTTCAATAAGGCGTTTCGCTATCGGATTGAGCGTTATGGCGATGGAGAGCAGGCGAAGGTGTTGAGCCAACGTATCGCCCCCTTTGTGTTAAGGCGAACCAAGGCCGAGGTGGTGACTGAGCTGCCGCCTAAAACCGAGATCCATCAAACCCTAGAGCTTGAGAAAGATCAGCGTAATCTATACGAAAGTATTCGCCTGAGTATGGAGAAAAAAATTCGAGAATTGTTTGCGACCCAAGGCGTGGCGGGCAGTCATATCGAGTTTTTAGATGCCTTGCTCAAATTGCGCCAAGCCTGCTGCGATCCGCGATTAGTCAAACTCGAACAGGCGCAAAAGGTTAAAAATAATGCCAAGCTAAACTGGCTTAGCCAAAACCTGCCGGAAATGGTACTGGAAGGTCGCAAGATTTTAATCTTCAGCCAATTTACCAGTATGTTGATATTAATTGAGGAATTGCTGCAATCCCTCGACATCGATTACAGCAAACTGACGGGGCAAACACGGCTGCGTCAGGGGCAAATTGATAAGTTCCAAGAAGGTGATACGCCGGTATTTTTAATCAGCTTAAAGGCGGGGGGCACTGGGCTTAATCTCACCGCGGCGGATACGGTTATCCACTACGATCCTTGGTGGAATCCGGCCGCAGAAAAGCAAGCGACGGACAGGGCGCACCGCATTGGCCAAGAAAATCCAGTGTTCGTTTACAAGCTGATTGCCGAAGGCACGGTAGAAGAGAAAATCCAAGAAATGCAGCAGCATAAGCAAGGTTTAGCGGATAGTATTCTCGAAGGAAAAGGCAAAGGCGCGTGGCAAGGCAGCGCCGATGAATTGCTCTCGCTATTCCACTAGCTGAGCCTAAGGGACGTTAACCGACTAATGGTTAACGCATACAGATCACAATAGTACAAGACAGAGGTGACCCATGCAGTACCCAGTCGATACCCATACTCATACCGTGGCATCTACCCATGCCTATAGCACTATCCACGATTATTTGGCGGTGGCGAAGCAAAAGGGGATCCGTCTGTTTGCCACAACCGACCATGGCCCGGCAATGGCGGATGCACCGCATTTTTGGCATTTTGTGAATTTACGTGTGCTCCCGCGTATGGTTGATGGCGTGGGGATTTTGCGCGGCATCGAAGCCAATATTAAAAACCGCGAGGGTGAAATCGATTACTTTGGCGATTATTTGTCGCAGCTCGATATTGTGTTGGCAGGGTTTCATGAACCAGTATTTCCGCCTTCGGATAAGGCCACCCATACCGAGGCGATGATTAACGCTATTAAAAGCGGCAAGGTCGATATTATTACCCACCCGGGTAATCCTGCTTATCCCATTGATATTGAAGCTGTAGTCACTGCTGCCGCCGAATATGGGGTGGCGCTTGAAATCAATAATTCCTCCTTTGAAGTCTCTCGCAAGGGCAGCGAAGCTAACTGCACCGCGATTGCTAAAGCGGCAAAAGAATTGGGGGCCACCTTAGTGATGGGCTCGGATTCCCATGTGGCTTTTAGTCTCGGCGGGTTTGACCGTGCCTTAAGTATCATTGAAGCGGTTGATTATCCGAAAGATAAGCTGCTCAACCGTTCGCCGATGGCACTGCTTAACTTCTTAGCTCAGCGGGGGCATAAAAGCGTGGCCGATTTAATGCCGCTGTTTGGCGACGATATCGCTTGAGGCGCCGACGTTGAGAATGCAAAAGGATATCAAGGCGATGCATGCGCCTAATGGCGAGCCAAAATCAACAGTAACAGTACTGTTAACTGGCGCAGATAGCCAACTCGCTAAGGCTCTATTACGTACGCTTGCCAAGGCGGCAATTAGATTCGATGGCCGCGTCTTTCGTGTGCACGCGCTAAGCCATGCTCAGTTAGATATCACAGATAAACAGAGCGTTGCCGCTGCCTTTGCTCGCTTTAAACCTGAGTGGGTGATCAACTGCGCCGCCTACAATGCGGTCGATAGGGCGGAAACGGCGGCCGATGAGGCTTATCGTGTCAATAGCCTTGGGCCTGAGTTATTGGCAAGCGAATGTGCGCTTACGGGCGCGCGTTTGGTGCATCTCTCCAGCGATTATGTCTTTAGTGGCGAGCCAGTGGAGGCTGCTGCACAGGCATTAAATCAGTGCGGGATAACCAATAGTGGCTTAACTGAAAGCGGCTTAATTGAACGCGGCTTAATTGAAGGCGGCTTAACCGAAAGCGCCACGCCTGCGCCCTTATCTATCTATGGCCGGAGTAAACTCGCGGGGGAGCACGCGGTGCTGCGCATCTTGGCTGAGCGCTCGGTGGTTATTCGCACCGCATGGCTCTACGGTGTCGATGGACATAATTTTGTGAAAACGATGCTGAGGTTGATGGCTACTATACCTGATGCTCAGCCACTTACCGTGATAAACGACCAAATAGGTTCGCCAACATGGGTAGATGCACTTGCGCATCTTATTTGGCAGTTGATAGTGAGTCCGTTAAACGTCGGTTGCGGATCAGGATTATTCCACTATGCCGGGCAGGGGCAATGCAGTTGGTATGAATTTGCCCTCGAAATCCAGCGCCAAGCCTTGGCACTGAAGTTATTAGATAAAGCCGTGCCGATTAGCGGCATAGATAGCTTGAGTTATGCGGCAAAAGCGCTTGATAAAGGCAATAAACTGGCACTAAGACCCTGTTACAGTGCGTTAAATAGCGGTAGAGTACGCCAGTGCTTAACTGGGCAAAATACGGCATTAACCCATAGCCCCGAGCTGTGGCGTGACTGGCGATGGCAGCTTAAGGCTATGCTTGAGGATTATGCCGCGCAAGTTCATTAAGCGTTATCTCTCATAATAAATGGTTGGAGATGAAGCCCTTAGTCTTGGTCTAAGGCAAGTGTTAGCTTCAAGTGGCCTCATCTTACTCCGCCGTTTTCTTTCTTCCCTCTGCGGTGTTTTCAAGGCTGTGAATACGAATGCAGCCTAGGTCATGTCTCTTTTCAGCGTATTCAGCTTGGCTTAGACTCGACTTATTTAGCGTTTATGCCCATGGCGTAAGCCTTGCGCCTGAGTGAATTAGTCTGTGCCTTAGTCGATTTTGCTCGATGTATGATGAATTTGTTCTTAATTATCAATTGCTGCCAGTGGCATAATGCCGAAAAGCAAATCGAATACAGGTGGCTAAGTGACAGATAATACAGCGATGGCAGCGCATTTTTCGAAGGCCGATTTACTGCGGGTGGTGAAGATTGCCCATGCGGCAGGCGACGCCATCATGGCGATTTATGCCCAAGAAGATTTTGCCGTTACGCAAAAGCGTGATGAGAGCCCAGTGACGGCGGCCGATTTGGCGGCTCACAAAGTTATTTTAGCCAAGCTTACCGAGCAATTTGCGGGCATTCCCGTGATGTCGGAAGAAGCGGCTGATATTGCCTGGGATGAACGTCAACACTGGCAGACCTATTGGCTGATTGACCCTTTGGATGGCACTAAGGAATTTATTAAGCGAAATGGTGAGTTTACCGTCAACATTGCGCTTATCCATCAAGGTGTTGCTATTGCTGGTGTGGTTTATGCGCCCGTGCTCAATACTGTCTATTTTGGCGCCAAACACTTAGGCGCTTGGCGACAGGATGGGCAACAAGAGCGAGAGCTACAGGGCTGTAACCCACCAAGACAAGTACCAATTGTTGTCGGCAGTCGTTCGCATCTAAGCCCTGATGTGGCGGAATATTTAAAGGATTTCGGTCAACACGAGATGTTAAGCGTTGGAAGCTCGCTGAAGTTTTGTATGTTGGCTGAGGGCAAGGCCGATCTCTACCCCAGATTAGGGCCTACGAGCGAATGGGACACGGCTGCCGCGCAGGCCGTGCTGGAAAGCGCAGGCGGCAAAGTTGTGTGTTATGACTCAGGTTTACCCTTAACCTACAATCAAAAACCTGACATATTAAACCCTTATTTTATTGCCACGGCGCCAGGCTGGGCAGAATAACGAACAATGCCAAGGGCGTCTGTACTGACGCCTTGGTCGAATAACAGTGGAGTAAGTCATTCATGATACGCATGGGCATCGATTTAGGTGGCACAAAAATAGAACTCGTCGCCTTAAGTGAGGAAGGTAATGAACTTTTTCGTAAGCGTATCAATACCCCTCGGGATTATCAGGGCACCCTGAATGCCATCGTTGATTTAGTGAATGAGGCGGAAGCGACTTTAGGTGAAAAGGGCACGGTTGGCGTGGGGATCCCAGGAGTTATTTCTCCCTATTCAGGATTAGTCAAAAATGCCAACTCGACCTGGATCAACGGTCATCCCCTCGATGTGAATTTAGGTGAGCTGCTCGGCCGCGAAGTGCGGGTTGCTAACGATGCCAACTGTTTTGCGGTATCCGAGGCCGTCGATGGCGCTGCTGCGGGAAAATCTGTGGTGTTTGGGGTGATCATTGGCACGGGCTGCGGCGCAGGTGTGGCCATTAACGGCAAAGTCCACGCGGGCGGTAATGGCATTGGCGGCGAGTGGGGCCATAATCCGCTGCCTTGGATGACCAAGGAGGAGTTTAAACTACCCGTTGTTTCTGCGGTAATCCCGATTGTATCGAAACCTTTATTTCGGGCACTGGCTTTGTTCGCGATTACAACGAGGCCCTAAGCCGTGCGGTGAATGTCCAAGCTGCGCCTGCTAAATCTGGCACTGAGATCATGGCCTTAGTCGATGCGGGGGATGAAATGGCGATCGCGGCCTTTGATCGTTATATGGACAGACTCGCGCGCTCACTCGCCCATGTGATTAATATGCTCGACCCGGATGCGATTGTCCTCGGCGGTGGCATGTCTAATATTGAGGCGATTTATCCAAGATTACCTGCATTATTAACTCGTTATGTTGTGGGAAGAGAGTGTCGAACGCCTGTCGTACAGAACCTTTATGGCTGCTCTTCGGGTGTGCGCGGCGCCGCTTGGTTATGGGAAAAATAACCCAGTAACGTTATGTTTTCCCTCGTGACAACGCATCGCCTTGGCGATGCGTTTTGCTTTCTTTTGATGTTATGATTGCGCTCCTTTGAATAATTGGGCACTAACGCATGTTTTGGGTTAAGAAAGTTGTCTCTCAGGCAATCATGCCAATTCCATTTATCCTGTTGTTATTACTGCTGTCTTTGTTGATTTGGCGCAAACCTAGGTTAGCAAAATGGGCGATTGGCGGTGCGTTTTCGCTCCTCCTAGTGCTCAGCAGTCAATTGAGTGTCGACTATCTCGTTAAACCGCTCGAGGCTCAATATCCCATTAATTCCACGCCTATTGCGGGTACCTGTGTGGTCATGGTGTTGGGCTCTGGGCATGCCGATATCCAAGGTGCAACGGCGGTACAATCTTTATCGACGGTCGCCTTAGCGCGGCTAACGGAAGGGCTAAGGCAACTCCAATTAGGTCAAGACTGCACTTTAGTGGTCAGTGGTTGGGAGGGGGAGCTAACGCTGCATCCCCATGCCGAAGTGATGGCAAAGGCGGCGGTTGAACTCGGTGTCGATGCATCACGTATCGTTCAATTGCCTCTGCCGCGCGACACGATTGAAGAGGCGCACTATTTTAAAGAACACTTTAGTAATCAAGCTGTACGGTTAGTGACCTCGGCTTCCCATATGCCAAGGTCGATGGCGATTTTTAGCGGTCAAGGATTAACGGCGAGCGCCGCACCGACGGATTTTAGGGCCAGAGATGGTTTCTACTGGCGCTTGACTGCGGATAACTTGCTCGCCTCGCAACGGGCGATACATGAATACATAGGCCGTTTATGGCTCTGGATTAAACAGGAATAAAAATATGACGCTAGAGTCCGATGTTGTCTCGGTTCGCCCGCTCTCAAAACGTAATGGTGTAACCTTAACGATTGTGGGCGCCAGTGCCTTTGTCTTAGGCTTTGGCCTATTTGTACTATTTCCCGAGCTATTTGCTGTGGGCTTAGTGTTTTTCAGCTTAGGTGCGATTGCGTTGATATTGGGCTTGGCGAAGGTGTATGAACCTGAGACCACCTTGAGCATGGATGAGCAGGGACTGACCTATTTTCATCGCCGCGGTAAAGTCGCAATAAACTGGAGCAACATTCAACGGGTAGATATTCCTCGAGTTACTCAGGGTGTTGATACTATTGAGCTTTCTTATATTGGCATTAAGCTCAAACAGCTAAATCCGATCCTCGATAATATTTCATTGCGCCTTGCGGCGGGTTTATTGACTGAGCAGCGGCCGTTATTGGTGACTGCAGCCTCACAGCAGGAAGATTTGGCGACCTTAGAAACCTATCTTGGCGCCGAATTTAGCCCGCTCGTCATCGAGGGAGACCGTTACCGCGGCGTGTTGGCGATGTTTGGTCATCGCTGCGTGATGCTTAATACTCACCTTGGCTACCATCTCTATATTCCCCACGACAGTTTAGACCGTGACCCGAGAGAATTTATTAAGCTCTTAAGGCAACGTATCGCACAAAGTGCGACTCAAGTTGATGCCACAACTCATTAAAAGTACCGATAAAAAAGGGGCTCCGAAGGAGCCCCAATAAGTTGCAGAGAGGAAGTTCGGGTTGTGCAGGGGGCAACCCGGAGGTACTAGTACTAGTGTGCTACCTCTGCGTGTACCTTATCTATGCCATAGGTTTTACCTTCAGCATGGCAGGTCGCGCATGATTCTACTGGTAGGTTAGGATCAGTTACTGCATCCGCTTCTACAATCGCACCATTACTTCTAAAGTGAGCTACTGCTGCTGCATCTGAGTGAGCGTGACAGGTGCGGCAGGATTCAGCCACAGGGCTAATGTAGTTGCTGCCCACTTTGATAGAACGTTTGCCAGAAGTTAAGCCACCATCAGCTGCGAACAGCGTTGCACCATCTTTGTGACAGGCTGAACATGCGGTTTCAGGTGATGGATAACCTTCAAGTTCGCCAGCTGCATTGCGGAAGATGCCTTCGACAACACCAAAGTTACCACTGTGGAAACGGTGAGCCACGGTGAACAGATCTTTGTTGTTGAAGGTTACATCAGGGTTAACGACTAACTTACCATCTTCGCCTTTGTAGCCTGTTGCACCATGGCCAGAAGCGCCAGTGGTATCGTTGTGACAGTTCATACATTGATCGAAGGTGTAAACCCCGTGTCTGTAGCCTTTCGCATAGTCCAAGCTGCCATGACAAGCGTTACATTTTGCTTCTTCAACGGTAATCCGCGCTGGATCCTTCATACGAGCTACGGCTGGAGTGCCACCGCTTAAGTTGAAGAATTTAACCGCAGAAATGTTACCTACAGGGCTAGTTGGGCCATATTCAAGTCCGTCGGTATTACAGCTCACCGCTTTACCTGCTTTCGCACAGAAGTTGGCTTCAGAACCAACATAGATAGTGCCAGTTGCTTGTGCATCTGGAATATCTTTCACGAAGGTTAATACACCACCTGATAGGGTACCGTTTTCCAGTTTCAGACTGATGGCTGTAGGTTTAACATCGCGCCATGAGTACACAGTACCATCTGTAGCGACATTACCTAGCAGCAGACCGTTTGCCGCAAACATACCTGTTGGGTTGCTGGTGGCATTGTAGGTTTTTAGGCTAGTACCATCGGCAATAGGTGCGCCATTGAGTGTGACATTGGCTTTCAATGTCAGAGTTTGCATACCTAATGTTGCTGAAGTACCTAGCGTTGCACTGGTAAAGTCGACCGTCATTAATGGGCCGTATTCAGCACGTTTACCGACACTGTGAACCGCTTCTGGCGTTAAGCTACCGCTGCCATGACAGGATTTACATTGAGTGTCATCGGCTTGAGCTAAACCAAATTCTGAGTGGTTTTCACCGGTTGCGAAGTTGACATTGATATGACAACCCACGCAAGCCTGAGCGTAGATATTGGTGTTATAGCTTGGTGCACCATCGTGACAGGATTTACATTCTTTCAAGTCTGATGGGAAACCAATTTCACCGAAGTATTCTTTCGCTTCGCCAGACAGGTAGTCTGCATTGTGTTCACCGGCATGGATACGGTGGATCATCGGCGCGAAATCGAATACCCAACCTTCTGCGAGTTGCGCATCGCTTGGGACTTGGTCTGGGTTATGGCAGGTTACGCAGTTTTTAACGTCTTGGTAGTTATGGTGGGCTTCAATCTTAGCGATATGGCCGTCCACTTCACCGTGACAGTTTTTACATGCAGCGCTCGATACAGTGTCTTTGCCTGATGCGGCAAGCTCATCGGTGGCAGGGATAAAATCAACAGGTACCGAGAGCACTTTATCTGACAAGGCTACGCCAGCCGTGTTGACAATGTTGTAAGCGCGAACGAAGACTCTATGCACCGCATTTGGATTATCGTTTGGATTGATGATGGGCGCAGCGCCATCATAGGTCCAAGTTGCAGTGTACGTTCCTGGGTTTTCGGTATCTTCGGTTAAGGTACACGCATTCTTAGTGCCGTTTAGGCCATTGAGTGTACAAGTTAATGAGCTGCCCGCATTGTTTGCCATGGCATTGTTTTGCCACTGAATGGGAGCGCCCGTGCCCGAGGTGTTTTCATTCGCCGTTAACGAGTAAAGAGCAATTTTGTCGAGTCCCATGAAGGGCACATCTTTGCCAGAGCTTTTTCCGGTTAAGGTGAATTTGACACTAAAGCCTTCGCTGCTAGTGACTTTAATGTCTGCAGGGCTGAGGGTAAATTTCAGATCGGTTATAGATTCAGCGGTTTTAGCAAACGAGCCAGCGGGTAAACCAGGTGTGCCAGGCGTACCTGGCGTTCCAGGAGTACCTGGTGTGCCGGGGGCACCATCTTGCCCGTCTTTGCCGTCCCCGCAGGCGGTTAAACATAAGGCACTAGTGAGTGCTAGTGCCAGTAGAGATTTATTGTAGTTTTTCATCATCGCGTCCCTTTTTCTTTCTATAAGACTGCGTGTGCAGTGACTCTACTATAGGTCGATTCACCTACTTATAAAGTGGTATTTATAAGTTTGTATCCGATATGTGAACGATGATTTAACACAGCAAAACGGCAATTCTATATTGTGAAATTGAATATTTCTCAATTTAGAATTCGATGCTAAAAACATGAGCTGCGCAGCAAAATTTTGTTTTTATTTTGAGTGATTTAATCGGATTAATTTTCGATTAATTTTCACGGAGGAGACTGTTGAAACTTGTATGTATGGCTTTTTATGACTCTCGGTAAGAAGTACAAAAGAGTCAAGAACACCGCATTTTTCGAGCTGGGCGATTAGGGCATGTGGGGTAAAATCCGGCTCGAAATGCCGTTAGTTAACAGTCGATGCATTTGGTTAACATCGAATGGTTAACAGTAAAAAGCGTCCATGCTTTAGGGTGTTGGGTTTTATCTGAATTGCTATTTTGTAAGCGCTATTGAACAGTGCGTGGGCTGGCAGTTTGAGGCGTCTGTGCGGTCAGTGCGGTTAATAATGAACTGACCACTAATTCACATTGATTTTGACTATAGCGCCTGTGGCTGCGGGGCTTTTCGATGAGAAAATACTGCGGCGGCATAATAGTGTCATGCAAGCGCTGCTGCTCAGAAACGGGCAGCGGCGCCAATTTCAGTCCTGGCATATGTTTGACTGTATGCATATCAATACTCGAGCAGAAGGCGACGCTCTGCATGGTGAGTAAATGGGCATACCATTCTTCCCGATCGATCACCCTTTCAATCGATGGCAACAGCAGTCCTTGACGTTGGCAAAACAGCTCGAGTGGGTCAATTCGGCTATTGAATCCTTTAAGTTCGAGGCACAAAAAGGCATAGCGGCAGATTTGTTCTAAGCTTATTTCCAGTTGGCTTTCCCACAGGGGATGCTGCTTTGAGGCCACAACATAGACATTGGAAATACAGCCTAAGCGGGAGACGCTGAGCTCCTTGGTGTCGGTCTGCTCTATGGTGATGCCAAAGTCTAATTCTCCTGCGTGGATTAACTCAGGACTGTTTTCCTGCCATTTATGTAACCTCACTTGGCCTAGTTCACTTATCGCCTCGGGTGTACTGAGCTGCGGCGCCAAAAAGCTTAATAATCCATTACTCGCGGCGATATGTAGCGGCCGCTCAACATGGTTAGCCGCATTTTGAATTTGTAGTGCCGATTGCTCTAGGTAGTACACCGAATCAGTAAATTGGCAAATGGCGACATACAAACTTTCGGCGAGGGGCGTCGGTTTCAAGCCCTGTTGACGGCGATAAAACAGCTCATCGTTAAAGGTGAGACGAAGTGCATTCAGGCAGCGGCTAATTTTAGGCGCCGACACATTGAGCGCTTTGGCGGCACTATTTGCGTGTCCGTTATCAAAAATGCTTTTAAATACCAATAAGGTGAAGACATCCAGTTCGCAGATTTGTTTTAGTAATGGGTTGCTCATTTGGTCTCGCCTTGTATGAGTCTTAGTCTGCAATGGCCCTGTGCTCCTATTTACAAGACACACGGGGACACTTTGTTAAGCGGCAGAAATCATGCACGAAATGCATTGCTGGTAGGCTAGGTTAGCAGTTGCCGTACGGCGTAACTGTGATCTTACTCGTTAAATTAACAATTGCTTAACGATTGTTTGCTCAAGTGGACAATGATGGCGGTGCTGACCGTGCAGACTTGCCAGTAAAATCTTTACGCGGCTGAAGGGGCATCATCTCGATTGGCTGTGAGCACTTATTAGCGAAGGAGACCGTTACTCCTGCTCGGGCGACAATGTCGGCACAGGGGGGATTCGCGTGCTGCTTGAGGCTGCAGACGGCAGGCTATGGGCATGGATAGTCTGATGGTCTTCTTTAATCCTTAATCCAATAAACTGACCCCCTTCACTGATCTGCATTGAGGTGCAAGCCACATCGCCATCGACATCGACAATACCATGGGCTTGGATGACTAAGCGCTCGCAAATCAGGCGACCTTTAAAATAGCCATCGATAATCAGTTCGCGGCATTTGACCTCGCAGTGGAGCTTTCCTGTGCGCTCAACAATGACATTGGCCTGCGATAAGATTTGCCCTTGTACGTCACCGCCTATCAATACATCTCCGGCAAATTCGATATTGCCCGTAAGCTTAGTCCCTTCGGCGATAAAACTCAGTGCTGGGGAAGCGCTTCGGGTAAAGGTAAATTTTTTGCCAAACATGGTGATAGGAAACCTAGGTAATTGGAGAAGGGTTAGAGCGCGAGATAGTAACCTAAATACGCCGTGAAGCCCAGTAACACTCACGGCATAAGGTTATTCTACAGGCTTAATCCTGATGGCTTGGCTCGGGCAGGGGGCGACACAAGCTCCGCAGCCCGTGCAGAGTGCTGTATCAATCTTTGGCATCGGGGCATTACCCACGCTTAAGGTAAAACTAATGGCGCGAGGCTCACAGGCATCTTTACAACTTTGGCACCAAATACCCTGATATGTTAAGCAGTTATCTTGTACTACGGCTTTGTGTTGCCATGGGGATTGGTTCAGATCAAAGAGCTTTTCTTCCGGACAGACGCTGGCACATTGTCGACAAAAAGTGCACTCATTGTCCTTAAAGGAGACTTCGGGAAAGCCGCCATCTCCCTTGTAGATAATCTTAGTTTCGCAGGCGTTGATACAGGCCGAGCATCGAGTACAGATGTCAGTAAACTCAATGCCTTCACGCACCCATGGTGGTCGAATTGCCGAGGATTTACGGCGGCTAAAGAGATTACGGCGGCTGTGATTGATGCTTTCTGTCATAGGTCTTACTGAGTTTGATTGTGATAAGGGATAATAAAAATGGCTTGGGAGTTACCGCAAGCCATTTAGATGATTAGCCTTTATAACCATTGGGATTGGTAGATTGCCAATGCCAACTGCTGTTAGCCATATCCTCTAGGCTGTGAGTCGCCTGCCAGCCCAAATCGGTTTTAGCATGATCTGGGTTTGCATAACAGGCGGCAATGTCACCCGGACGGCGCGGCGCAATTTGATAGGCAATCGATTTACCACAGGCCTTTTCAAAGGCCTTGACCATATCGAGCACACTGTAGCCTTGGCCTGTGCCTAGGTTATAGGTGACAAGCCCTGGTTTGGTGGCTAGCTTTTCAAGGGCTTTGAGGTGTCCAAGGGCTAAATCCACCACATGGATATAGTCGCGAACGCCAGTACCATCGTGGGTTGGATAATCATTGCCAAACACACTTAATGCTTCGCGTTTACCGACCGCCACCTGCGCGATAAATGGCATTAAGTTATTTGGAATATCGTTAGGATCTTCGCCAATCAAGCCGCTGGCATGGGCGCCAACGGGGTTGAAGTAACGTAAACGGGCGATATTCCAACTCGGATCGCTATGGTGTAAATCCGCCAGTATATGCTCCACCATCAATTTAGACTGACCGTATGGGTTAGTGGCACCCGTGGGGAAATCTTCGGTAATCGGTAGGCTGGCAGGGTCGCCATACACAGTAGCAGAAGAACTAAAGACGAGATTTTTCACCTTAAACTCTGCCATCACTTGGCAAAGAATTAAGGTACCAGTCACGTTATTCTCATAGTATTTCAGCGGTTTAGCAACTGACTCGCCGACGGCTTTTAATCCTGCAAAATGGATAACGGCATCGATGTTATGGTCGCTAAAGACTTTCTGCAGTAAGGCCTTATTGAGAATATCGCCTTGGTAAAAGGTGACCGATTTACCGGTAATGCGCTCGACACGGTTAAGGGCTTCGATGCTTGAATTAGACAGGTTGTCTAAAACAATCACTTCGCTCCCCGCATTGAGTAATTCTACTACGGTATGAGTGCCGATATAACCGGCGCCTCCGGTCACTAAAATCGTCATTATTTAATTCCTTTTACTACTGTTTTTAAATATTGAGCAAAATCTTCACCGATTTCGCTGTGGCGCAGGGCGTATTCTACGTTAGCGCGCATATAGCCTTGCTTGTTACCGCAGTCATGACTCTTACCTTGCATGTAGTAAGCGTTTACGGTTTCTTGCTTCATTAACATTGCAATGGCGTCAGTTAATTGGATTTCATCACCCGCGCCTGCAGGGGTTTTAGCCAGCAATGGCCAAATGGCAGCGGGTAACACGTAACGACCCACTACGGCTAAGTTAGACGGTGCTTCGTCAACCGGTGGTTTTTCAACGAGTTCGACCAATGGCTCTGACTCACCAGGTTGTAGATCGTGGCCATTCACATCCGCAATACCGTATTGATTCACTAGATGATGTGGCACGCCTTCCACCATGATTTGGCCTACTTGGGTTTCATCAAACAGACTCACCATGGCGGCCAAGTTGTCGGTTTTCAGGTTGCAGCTGGCATCATCGATAATCACATCCGGCAGTAACACGGCAAACGGCGCGTCACCGACGACGGACTTCGCACATAAAATCGCATGACCTAAGCCTTTAGCTTGGGATTGGCGCACGCTGATCACAGTCACGTCTTTCGGGCAAATGGATTGTACCGCTTCGAGTAATTGACGCTTCACGCGGCGCTCTAATTGCGCTTCTAATTCAAAACTGGTGTCGAAATGGTTTTCGATAGAGTTTTTACTGGCGTGGGTCACGAGGACAATTTCTTTGATCCCCGCATCAATGGCTTCACTAACCACGTATTGGATCAATGGTTTATCAACAACGGGTAGCATTTCCTTAGGAATTGCTTTGGTCGCAGGAAGCATACGAGTGCCAAGTCCAGCGACGGGAATAACGGCTTTACGAATTTGATGTTGTTTCATTGCGAACCTTCAGATTAAGGAGAGGCGGTTATTGGGCAATATTGTAAATGACCCACGCAGAAAAGCCATTTGCAAACACCGAAATTTGTCGGTTTTTCTGCATATTATCAGTCTATCGTCGTCATTTTTGAGCGGCAGTGTCAAGGTTTGCCACCGGTCTAACTGAGATCCGGTTTGGAATGACCAAGGATTTAATCGCCTTGTAATATTTGCTTTACGTTTGCGTCACATTATCGCGTAAACAATAAACTGTGAGGGAGTTAACAAAAATCGAGGCTTAGATCACTATGGAGGCATTAGCGTCAGCCATGAAGTGAATTTTATGACTAAAGAGATAGCGCACACTGCGCCCTATGTTGCGCGAAGTGCAGATGATTCTGGGTTTATCCATTACCCGCAGGAAGAACATGATATTTGGAGCCAATTGTATGCTCGCCAAGCGGTTAACCTACCGGGGCGTGCCTGTAAGGAATATCTCCAAGGGCTTGATGCCTTGGCGATGCCGAAGGACCGCATTCCACAATTGGCTGAGATTGATAAAGTCTTGCAGGCCACGACTGGATGGAAAACCGCGGCCGTGCCGGCTTTGATTTCCTTTGGCCGCTTCTTTGAGCTATTGGCCAACAAGGAATTTCCGGTTGCGACCTTTATCCGCCGCAAGGAAGAGTTTGATTATCTGCAAGAGCCGGATATTTTCCATGAGATCTTTGGCCATTGCCCCTTGCTGACTAATCCTTCTTTCGCCCATTTCTCCCATATCTATGGTCAATTGGGCTTAAATGCCAGCAAGGAAGACCGCGTCTTTTTAGCGCGCCTGTATTGGTTTACCGTCGAGTTTGGCTTGCTCAAACCTCAAGATGGCGAATTGTGTATCTACGGCGGCGGTATTTTAAGCTCTCCCGGCGAAACCTTGTATGCGATGGAAAGCCAAGTGCCTGAGCGTAAGCCCTTCGATCTGTTAGATGTGCTGCGTACGCCTTACCGTATCGATATTATGCAGCCGATTTATTATGTGATTGAACATATTGATATGCTGGATGAAATTGCCAAGATGGACATCATGGCCTATGTGGCTAAGGCGCGTCAGTTAGGCTTATTTGCCCCTAAGTATCCGCCCAAGACCAAGAAAGCCAGCTAATGGCTGACCATTAAAAAACGAATTGAATAAAGCGTAATAAGGGCAACGGATTGATCCCCTAATGTTGCCAAGAGGAGTATGTATGACAGCGTTAACCCAAATGAAATGTGAAGCTTGCCAAGCCGATGCGCCGAAAGTGACCGATGCAGAATTGGCCGAACTTATCCGCATGATCCCCGATTGGGGCGTGCAAGTGCGTGATGGCATCATGCAACTGGAACGGGTTTACAAGTTTAAAAACTTTAAGTTAGCGATGGCGTTTACCAATAAGTTAGCGGATCTGGCCGAAGAAGAATTCCACCACCCAGGCATTTTAACCGAGTGGGGCAAGGTGACTGTGACTTGGTGGTCACACTCAATCAAGGGGCTACATAAGAATGACTTCATCATGGCAGCCAAGACCGACCAGTTGTTAGATTAAAAAATTCAATTTTAAAATCAGCGCTTTAATTGTATTTAGGCGCTGATTTTTTCTTCCTGTTACAAATACGCTGTAAACTAGACTTGCCACTTTGAGCGTAACCTTCTAACGTATACACGCCCAGCTATTTATCCTGCCTTTTACGTTTGCGTAAACTATAGAGGCATCATCAAACGAATGTCTTACGAGGCCAAGCCTAAGGGTATTAACCTCGAGATAATAGCTCTGCACGGTTTATCCCAGAATTCGAATCAAAATAGGGAATATCAGTCATTATGCGCTTGGAAGTTAGCTGTCAAGATCGCGTGGGTTTAGCGAAAGACATCTTAGTCGTGTTAGAACGTTATGGCATTAATCTCATCGCCATCGATGCCAGTAACCAGGGCTTTCTCTACCTGCAATTTGCCGAGGTCAGTTTTGATACCTTAAGTGCCTTGATGCCGCAGATCCGCAAAGTGGAGAGTGTTCACGATGTGCGAACTGTGTCGTTTATGCCTTCGGAGCAGGAACACTACGCCTTAAAAACCCTACTTAAAACCCTCCCTGACTCAGTGTTCTCCATCGACGTGAAGGCGCGCATTCGTATCGTCAACGAGTCGGCGCTACTCAATATGGGCATGGGGGAGCACGAAGTGCTCGATGAATCCTTAAACCATTGGGTGCAAGGGTTTAACTTCAGCCGCTGGCTCAGTGAGAGCCAAGTGTTGCCGCAGGCGGCGCGGGTCAACATCGGCCAAAACGAATATCTGGCCGAAATGTTACCGATTTATTTACCCGATGAGGATGAAAAGACCATCCTTGTTGGCGCTGTGGTATCGCTTAAATCGCCGGCGCGGGTCGGTAAACAATTCAATGCATTGCAAAATCAAACCGCAGGCTTTGAAAACGTGTTAGCCAGCAGTGACAAGATGAAAGAAGTGCTGAAACAAGCTCGCCGTATGGCGCAGCTCGATGCGCCGCTATTAATCACTGGCGAGACTGGCACGGGCAAAGAATTAATGGCTCGAGCTAGCCATGATGCCAGTATGCGCCGCGAGAAACCTTTTATCGCCATTAACTGTGCTGCACTGCCCGATAGCGCCGCCGAAGAAGAACTGTTTGGCTACGTTAGCCAAGGCAAAGTGATCAAGCGTGGCTTTTTTGAAGAGGCGAAGGGCGGCACAGTATTCCTCGATGAAGTGGCCGAAATGTCAAAGGCGGCGCAGGTTAAACTGCTGCGGTTATTACAGGATGGCACCTTTAGACGCATTGGTGGCGACGAAGAAGTTCGCGCCGATGTGCGGATCATCTGCTCGACCCAGAAAAACTTAGCCGAGTTGTGTCAAACCGGTGAGTTTAGGGAAGATTTGTACTATCGCATCCATGTGCTTAGCTACCATATTCCGTCACTGCGCGAGCGCAAAGTCGATATCATTCCGCTGACGGAGATGTTCCTCGAGCACTACAGTCAACAACTCTCGAGCCCAGTGAGACGAATTTCGGCCCAATGCCGCGATCATCTCTTAACCTACGCTTGGCCGGGTAACGTGCGTCAGCTTAAGAATGCGGTCTTCAGGGCGGTATCTATGTGGGACGGTTCGGGCGAGTTGACCGTTGAGCAACTTAAGTTGCCATCCTACGCCGAAGGTTTTGGCTATTTCGATAATGCCTTTGAAGGCAATCTCGACGATGCGATGAAGCAATTTGAGGCCAGCTTGCTGCGCCGCTTATATCCGGCTTACCCCAGTACTCGCCAATTGGCGAAAAAATTAGGGGTGTCCCACACGGCCATCGCCAACAAACTCAGGGAATACAAGATAGCCAAGCCAAAGTAATTTTGCTTTAAGCTTAGGATGTAACAGTATCGTTCCACTTTGTTGCCGACTTTTTCACCATATCGTTCTGCGAAATAGTGACAAGCGGCAGCAGGGTATGAAACGTAATGATTAGTTTACAAAATGTGAAATAATAGGGTGAAATGTGATTTTGCTCACGCTATAGGAATCCGCCGTCGCTTCGGGTATTTCTACGCGCAGCAAACCCTAACGCCGAGTCAAAAAAGGCTAGATTGCCCGCACTCGTTGTCACCAATTCCCGTTAGCTGAGCGTATCGGCTAACCATAAATAGATAAAAAAGCGCAGTACGCCGAGCCGTAGAAGCACAGGAGCAGATATGAAACTTGCCAGTTATAACAATGGTCGCCGTGATGGCCAGCTGATGTTAGTGAGCCGCGATCTTACTCAAACGGTTGCCGTACCCGCGATTGCCCACACTATGCAACAATTACTCGATGGTTGGGATCTGCTCAAGCCACAATTGCAAGAATTGTATGATGCGCTGAACGAAGGCAAATTACCGAACGCGCAAGCCTTCGATGAAGCCAAATGTTTATCACCTTTGCCACGTGCGTACCAATGGGCTGATGGTAGCGCCTATGTCAACCATGTGGAATTAGTCCGTAAGGCGCGCGGCGCTGAAATGCCTGAAACCTTCTGGACCGATCCGCTGTTTTACCAAGGCGGCTCTGACAGCTTTATCGCGCCAAAGGCGGATATCCCGCTGGCGAGCGAAGACTGGGGCATCGATTTCGAATCGGAAATCGCCGTGATCACCGATGATGTGCCTATGGGGGTGAGCGTTGAAAATGCTACCGCGCACATTAAGCTGTTGATGTTAGTGAACGATGTGTCACTGCGTAACCTGATCCCCGCAGAGCTGGCCAAAGGGTTTGGTTTCTTCCAATCCAAACCTTCGAGCAGCTTCTCTCCTGTCGCCATCACGCCAGATGAATTAGGCCACCGCTGGGAAGATTCAAAGGTGCATTTACCGCTTATCACCCATTTGAATGGCGAATTATTCGGACGCCCGAATGCGGGTGTGGATATGACCTTTAACTTCAGTCAGTTAGTTTCTCATGTTGCTAAAACCCGTCCATTAGGCGCTGGCGCAATTATCGGTTCTGGTACGATTTCTAACTATGACCGCAGTGCCGGCTCAAGCTGTTTGGCCGAGAAACGTATGCTCGAAGTGATCGCCGACGGCAAAGCAAGCACGCCGTTTATGCGTTTTGGTGACACAGTGCGCATCGAAATGCTCGATGATAACGGCGCCTCTATTTTTGGCTCTATCGATCAAAAAGTGGTTGAGTACAAGGCGTAAGGCTTTTGTGTTTACACAGTGACAGATAATATTGACGGGGCTTTTAGCCCCGTTTTTTTCAGGATGACATAAGGACAGAGTGAGATGAAACTATACGGTTATTGGCGCTCTAGCGCCGCCTATCGTGTGCGTATTGCCCTCAATCTTAAAGGCGTGAGCGCCGAGCAGTTGTCGGTGCATTTAGTGCGTGATGGTGGCGAGCAGCATAAGGCGGATTATATCGCCCTAAACCCGCAGGAGCTGGTGCCGACCTTAGTGGTCGATGATGAGCAGGATGGTGATGCCTTATCTCAATCCCTCGCCATTATCGAGTATTTGGATGAACTTTATCCAAAGACGCCGCTACTGCCTGCATCGGCACTTGAACGTGCCCATGTGCGTGCCATGGCGTTAACCATCGCCTGTGAAATTCATCCACTCAATAACCTGCGGGTATTGCAGTATTTAACTCAGAAGCTGAACGTCGACGAAGAAGCCAAAACCGCGTGGTATCACCATTGGGTGGCGAGCGGTTTTGCGGCGCTCGAAACTCAACTTGCGCGCCATAGTGGCCGTTATTGCTTTGGTGACAAAGTGACGCTGGCGGATCTGTGCTTAATACCGCAGGTTTACAACGCGCAGCGTTTTAATGTGGATTTAACGCCGTACCCCAATATCATGCGGGTATGGGCTGAGTGTAATCTGTTGCCAGCTTTTGCGGATGCGGCGCCAGAGCGTCAAGCCGACGCGGTTTAAGCCATTTTGTGGTGAGTATCGTTTGTCCAAGATAAGGTTAAGCTTATCGCCATACTAACCTGGATGATAAGACTCATTTTATGAGTCTTATCATAGCGATGGCGTTGATATGGTGGTTATTGGAAGATGATTTTCAATAAATGAATAGGTTATTGGCTTTTTTGTCATCAAGTGGTTAAGTGCAGTATTGCTAATAACGATCTCTAATAGCGATTTCAATAACGATCACAAATGGCATAAATCGACGCCCAGTGATTGGCCATTCTTATGTTCAAGCCAAGATAGCCGCGGATTTTAGGCATGACTGAAACGGAATTAGCTGCAGTATTACGTACATGGCTAAGCCAAGATAAGCATCGGATGAGGGCGCTTGAATTGGCGCAGCAATGCGCCCAAGTGCATCGTTTGCCGCAGTGGTGCTTGGCGGCGGGGTTTGTCCGCAATTTGGTGTGGGACAAATTGCATGATATTCAGCAGCGTCCGTTAAACGATATCGATCTGATTTACTATTGCCCCTTGGATACTCGTCCCGAGCGGGATAGGGCGATAGAAGCATACCTGCAAACTCTGGCGCCAGAGTTACCTTGGTCGGTAAAAAATCAGGCTCGCATGCACCTTAAGAATCACGACAACCCATATCAATCGACACAGGATGCGATGACTTATTGGCCAGAACAGCAAACTGCCGTCGCCGTGTACCTTGCGCCAATGCCTAACCCATCCACTTCCGTCATCGATAGCTTACAGCTTATCGCCCCCTTCGGTTTAACCTCATTATTTGCCTTGCAGTTAACCCATAATCCCAAGCGTGCGTTGGCGGTGTTTGAGCAGCGCCTTGCCGCAAAGGGTTGGCTTTCGCAATATCCGCGGCTGACGTTGGCCGAGTAAGAGCATCAGTCGTTAACGTCAGACTCCTTCACCCGTTAGTGACTCAAACCCATATCAAGCTCACTAGATAAACGAGTTTGAGTGTGATGACTCCTGGCTTGATTGAAGTCTGTGTCGAGTTTATTCCTCCCTATTTTTATGCCCGCTTGTACCTCAATAGGCTGAGTTTTCTTAAAACCGATGTAAATATTTTGTAAGCGGCGCGATGGCTCAATTACTCCTTGCGGAGGTATTTAGCTGTGGCTAATGAATGCGGTAAGTCACAAAAAATGAACTGGTATTATCAATAAATGTTTAGATAGCGTGACACGGATCCCATGGCTTATACCTCAAAATAAGTATCGCCACTTAATCTTGATTTGGATCAATAAGGTAAACGAATTTATCTGGCAGTGTAGGCGTCAATTGTTAAGGATGTAATGTAAAACAAAAACCTATGTTGTACATATGGAGTATGATGATGAATAAAACTACTATTTCTACACTGATCGCCGCCACCCTGTTAGCCGCTGGTTTCTCTGCTTCTGTTTCTGCCCATCAAGCGGGCGATATCATTGTTCGTGCTGGTGCTGTGGTTGTCGCACCCAATGAATCAAGTGATGATGTCGCGGGCAATGGTGAGTTTCAAATCAGTAATAACACCCAACTGGGCTTGAACTTTGGCTACATGTTGACCGATAACTTCGGCGTAGAGTTATTAGCAGCGACTCCATTTAGCCACGATGTGTCTTTAAAAGGCGTTGGTAAAATTGCAGAAACTAAGCACTTACCGCCAACCTTAGTTGCACAGTATTATTTCGGTGATGCTCAATCTAAATTACGTCCATATGTGGGTGTTGGTGTGAACTACACTAACTTCTTCGACAATGAATTCACCAACGATTTAAATGGTGCCTTAACTGACTTAAGCATGAGCACTTCTTGGGGCTTAGCGGCGCAAGTGGGTTTAGACTACCAAGTGAATAAAAACTGGTTAGTAAACGCCTCTGTGTGGTACGCGCAAATTAGCAGCGATGTGAAGTTTAAATTAGCGGGCGATACAGTGGTTATCGATACTGATATTAACCCATGGGTTTATATGGTCAGCGTGGGTTACACTTTCTAATCATCTGATTTTAAAGTAACAAAAAAGGAGCCAGTGGCTCCTTTTTTGTTTTTCGCAGTTTATAAAGCTAAACGCGGCATAACACTACTTTTTAGCCTTTTTCGGCTTCCAGTGGCGCGTGTTGTAGATAAACTCTGGCAACAATTTCGTTAGCCAAGCCACTAAGCGCCAACGCTTGGTCACATACACGCGGCGTTTACCCTGCTGCATGGCCTTAATGATTTGCGCCGCCACTTGCGGGAGTGGGGCAAGCCATAGCGTACTTTGCTGCATGGCGGCCTTATCCAGTAAACCGAGTTGGATATCGGTAATGGTAATGGGCAGCTTAAGCCGCTGGGCATGCATGCTTAAGCCTTCCAAATAGTTTTGCGCAAAGGCTTTAGAGGCATGATAAGCCACACTTGGGCCGCCGCGCAGACCGGCAATCGAGTTGATGGCGGCAAGCTGGCCATAACCCTGCTCGCGAAATAATCTAAATGCCGTATTGCAGATAGCGGCAAAGCCCCGCACATTGACATCGATAATGTCCTGCTCAGGTAGCCATGGCAGCTCAGGATCATAGCTATTGAGTCCGGTATTCACTAAGACTAAGTGGGCGCCACCTAAGTCGTGCCAGACGCTTTCGAGTTGCTTGATGATGGCGCTTGGCTGCTCAATTTGCAGTGAAAAGACCTGAACTTTAGTGGGCAGGGTCGAGGCAAATTCGCGGAGTGATTCGACATCTTGGGCAAAAAGGGCTAATTCAACCTGCTGATCGGCCAATTGTTTGGCAAGTTCGCGGCTTAAATGTGAGCTAGCGCCCACAATTATCGCAGTTGCTTGGGTCATAAATTTTTCGGCAACGAAATGGTGGCTTATCATAGGAAGATATGCCCAGCATGACAAGATTTATAGCTTGGGCGTATAGACATCCAGAAGTCTTTATGTATGATTAGGAGAAATGAAATGAGACAAGGGTTAAGGATTAGCGGACTGACATCTGCATGGCAAAAATTAGCGGCTATGGTGTTATTCGCCGTCACCACGGTGATTTCAGGTTGTGCCACACCTAATGCGATTGTCGAGATTAAAGGTGAGGCCATGTACCGCGAGCGTATCGCATTGCCCGCCGATGCCAAGTTGATAGTGCAGTTGCTTGATGTCTCTAAGATGGATGTGCCCGCCGTAGTCATGGCAGAGCGCGTTTCCCAAGGGGCGAAAACCCCAACGCCGTTTAGTTTTTCGATGGGGCGTGATCAGTTTGAAGCGGGGCATACCTATGCCATTGGGGCAAGGATAATGCTCGGTGATAAGTTATTGTTTATTAATACTCAAGCCTATCATGTCGACCTCAATTCGACAGAGCCTATGACGATATCGCTTGAGAAAGTCGGTCGCTAATTTGTTTGCTCTTTGATGAGTGGCATACGCGCGCCGGAACCTTTGATTGTTGAATAGAAGAGGCGCGGTATGCCAGTTAAAATTCCAGATCATCTGCCTGCAGCAGGGATTTTAGAATCTGAAAATATTTTCGTAATGTCCGAAACCCGGGCAGCCAATCAGGATATCAGACCGATGAAGGTGCTGATCCTGAATCTGATGCCCAATAAAATCGAGACAGAAACCCAGCTTCTACGCCTATTAGGTAACACGCCTTTGCAGGTGGATGTGGATTTACTGCGTATTCACGATAAAGAGTCGAAGCACACCTCAATCGATCATATGAACACCTTCTACCGTGATTTTGAGGATGTGCGCCATAAAAACTACGACGGCTTGATCATCACGGGCGCGCCCCTTGGGCAAATCGATTTCGAAGAGGTCACTTACTGGGATCATATCCGCGAGATTATCGATTGGTCACAGCAACATGTTACCTCAGTGCTATTCCTCTGCTGGGCAGCTCACGCTGGGCTTTACCATCTCTATGGTTTAAATCGGAAAATCCTGCAGCAAAAGCGTTCAGGGGTGTTTGTGCATCGCCGCACTTGTCAACATTTCCCGTTGCTGCGCGGATTCGATGATGAGTTCTTTGCGCCGCATTCCCGCTTTGCCGAGATGGATATCGAGGAGCTTAAACAACACACTGAGTTACAAGTACTGGCGGAATCCGATGAGGCAGGGGCTTACTTAGTTCTTAGTCGTAACAATCGTAACCTGTTTGTGATGGGTCATCCCGAATACCAAAAATCTACCTTAAACGATGAATATCACCGGGATTTGGCGCAGGGATTAAATCCCAATGTGCCGCAAAACTATTATCGTAATGACGATCCTAAGGCCGATGCCATTGCCCGTTGGCACAGTCATGGCAGCTTGCTCGTCAGCAACTGGCTCAACTATTACGTTTACCAATTAACGCCCTATGACTTAAGCGATATGTCGGCCGTCACGCCGTGGGAATCGCAATAATTCCCTCTTAACATTCGGCGTCACACTGTCTTAGTGTTTGTTTTGGCATTTATTTTATTGCTCTCTTAAATCGAGTGGCTTTGGCTAACCAAGGTCACTCTGCTTTTCAAACTGTGTTCGCTAGATCGTTTTGTAAGCCTCTTTTATCCCGCCACTTTTATCTCGGTCTAAATTGATTATGGGCTTGGCAACTTCAGCCTCACCGCATTAACGCTGTATTTCACTCCCTTGACTGTAAATCCTGACTGACAATTTTTGTGGGATTTTCTCGACACATTAGACCAAGGAATACTTGCTTTACGTTCGCGTAAACGTCAGAGTGGTTTCATTGTCATTATTTATCCGCCGCTGGCGAGTGTTACCGCCAAGGCACATTTAGCTTGGAGTCCCCATGAGTACTGAACAATTTAACCAAGAGATCGTTATTGTTGCCGCAAAACGCACCCCAATGGGTGGCTTTCAAGGCAGTTTGTCTGGCGTAACGTCTCCGAGCTTAGCGGCCACCGCCATCAAAGCCCTGTTAGCTGACACCCAAGTAGCGCCTGACAAGGTCGATGAAGTGTTAATGGGCTGCGTATTGCCAGCGGGTCTGGGTCAAGCGCCAGCGCGTCAGGCGACCTTAGGGGCAGGTTTACCTCTGTCTGTAGGCGCAACGACCGTAAACAAAGTTTGTGGCTCTGGGATGAAAACCGTAATGCTTGCCCACGATTTACTCAAAGCGGGCAGTGCTAAGTTGGTGGTTGCTGGCGGTATGGAAAGCATGAGCCAAGCCCCTTACTTGCTAGATAAAGCGCGCTCAGGCATGCGTATGGGCCATGGCAAAGTATTAGATCATATGTTCCTCGACGGTTTAGAAGATGCCTACACCGGCGGCGCTATGGGCACATTCGCCCAGAAAACCGCCGATGAATACGGTTTAACCCGCGAGCAAATGGATGCGTTTGCTTTAAGCTCACTGGAAAAAGCCAACGCGGCCATTCAATCTGGTGCCTTCAAGGCGGAGATTGTGCCCGTCACGGTAAGCGACCGCCGTGGTGATGTGACTATCGATACCGATGAGCAGCCAGGTAACGCCCGTCCTGAAAAAATCCCCGCACTGCGCCCCGCCTTTGCTAAAGACGGCACTATTACGGCGGCAAACTCAAGCTCAATTTCCGACGGTGCAGCGGCGCTGATGTTAACCACCCGCGCCAATGCCGAACAGTTAGGCTTAGCAGTGCTCGCCACCATCAAGGGGCACACAACCCATGCCCAGGAGCCAGCACTCTTTACCACGGCGCCCGTTGGCGCGATGGCAAAACTGTTAAGCAATGTGGGCTGGTCAAAGGATGAGGTTGATCTGTTCGAAATCAACGAAGCCTTTGCCATGGTGACTATGCTGGCCGTTTCTGAATTAGGTTTAGACATGGCAAAAGTGAACGTGAACGGCGGCGCCTGTGCCTTAGGTCATCCTATCGGTTGCTCGGGTGCACGTTTGCTGGTGACCTTAATTCATGCACTTAAAGCCCGTGGGCTTAAGCGCGGCGTAGCCTCACTCTGTATCGGTGGCGGTGAAGCCACAGCTATGGCTATCGAAGTCTAATCAAAGGCTTATCGCGAATCACGGCAAAACAATCAACAAGACCAAGACTGAGCTGGCAAGGGCAAACATCCCGCTGAGGATAAACATAATATCGCACCGCCAGCTCGACCCTAAACAAGGAAAAGGATTGCAACATGACCACACAAGTTAAGCATTACATCGATGGCGAATTCACCACAGGCACTGGTACATCACAAATCGTGGTGACCAATCCCGCCGATAACGTGCCGATTGCCGTTATTAATAGCGCTACGGCCGATGAAGTCCACGCGGCCATCGCCAGTGCCAAGGCGGCTTTTAAGACGTGGAAAGAAGTACCTGTGTCTGAGCGTGCCCGTGTCATGTTGCGCTACCAACACTTGTTAAAAGAACACCACGACGAACTGGCGACTATCCTTGCCAAAGAAACCGGCAAAACCTTTGAAGATGCTAAGGGCGATGTGTGGCGCGGAATTGAAGTGGCGGAACATGCCTGCAACATTGCTTCATTATTGATGGGCGAAACCGTTGAGAACGTCGCGCGTTCAATCGATACCTACAGCTACACTCAGCCTCTTGGCGTGTGTGCGGGCATCACGCCGTTTAACTTCCCTGCGATGATCCCACTGTGGATGTTCCCACTGGCGATTGCCTGCGGTAACACATTTATCCTCAAACCATCTGAGCAAGACCCTATGACGCCGCAGCGCTTAGTTGAGCTGTTTGTTGAAGCGGGTGCGCCAAAGGGCGTATTACAGCTGGTGCATGGCGATAAAACTGCGGTCGATATCCTACTGGCCGATCCTGCGGTAAAAGCCATTTCCTTCGTCGGCTCTGTGGCTGTAGGTCAATACATCTACAAAACCGGTACCGATAACTTAAAACGCGTGCAAGCCTTTGCTGGGGCAAAAAACCACTGCGTGATCATGCCTGATGCGAATAAGCAGCAAGTGATCAACAACTTGGTCGGTGCATCGGTCGGTGCAGCGGGGCAACGCTGTATGGCGATTTCGGTCGCGGTATTTGTTGGCGCGGCCAAAGAGTGGATCCCAGAGCTCAAAGAAGCGCTGGCGAAGGTCCGCCCAGGTTTATGGGACGATAAAGAAGCGGGTTACGGCCCGCTGATAAGCCCTGCCGCCAAAGCGCGCGTGCTTAAACTTATCGCCCAAGGTAAGCAAGAGGGCGCCGAGTGTTTACTCGATGGCAGCGACTTTAGCGTGGCAGGTTTCGAGTCGGGTAACTGGGTAGGACCGACCATGTTCACTAAGGTCACCACCGATATGAGCATCTACAAAGAAGAAATCTTTGGCCCTGTGCTTTGCTGTATGGAGTCCGATTCATTAGAAGATGCCATCGAACTGGTTAACGCCAGTCCCTACGGCAATGGTACCTCTATCTTTACCGCAAGCGGCGCCGCAGCCCGTAAATATCAACACGAAATCGAAGTTGGCCAAGTGGGCATTAACGTGCCTATCCCAGTGCCATTACCTTTCTTCTCGTTCACGGGTTGGAAGGGCAGTTTCTACGGCGACCAACACGCTTACGGTAAGCAAGCGGTACGTTTCTACACTGAAACTAAGACCATTACCTCTCGCTGGTTCGAGTCGGACATTGCCGTGGCCGCAGGTCCAAATATGAGTATTAACTTGCGCTAAGCGGTTTTAAAAACAGTTTGAACGCATTGTGACACAGCAGGTTTTTCAGTCTAAACGTGGCGCCAGTTAGTGCTCATTGATGATAAGCCTGCCGATAAATTCACTGTGTATTACGCAAAAGATATTGACGAAAAGAAATGGCCAAAGAGTCATAGGAGAGCCAAATGGATTTTAATTTCAACGAAGACCAACGCCAATTTGCCGATCTGGCCCGCCAGTTCGCGGCGGATGAACTCGCCCCCTTTGCCGCCAAATGGGACGAAGAACATCATTTCCCTAAGGATGTGATCCAAAAAGCCGGTGAGCTGGGTTTCTGCTCCCTGTATTCCCCCGAGTCGGAAGGCGGTATGGGGCTGTCGCGCTTAGATGCCTCGATTATTTTCGAAGAGCTATCAAAGGGCTGTACTGCCACAACGGCTATGCTGACGATTCACAATATGGCCACTTGGATGGTCACCACTTGGGGCACTGAGACGCTGCGTCAAGCATGGTCTGAGCCTTTGACCACGGGGCAAATGCTGGCGTCTTACTGCCTAACTGAGCCCGGTGCTGGCTCGGATGCGGCATCACTGCAAACCAAAGCGGTGCGTGAGGGTGATGAATATGTGGTATCTGGCTCTAAGATGTTTATCTCGGGCGCAGGTTCAACTGAGCTTTTAGTCGTAATGTGCCGCACTGGACAAGCTGGGCCAAAGGGGATTTCGGCCATTGCCATTCCTGCCGACAGTGAAGGCATTATCTATGGCAAGGCCGAAGATAAGATGGGCTGGAACGCGCAGCCGACGCGCTTAGTCACCTTCGATAATGTGCGTGTGCCCGTTGCGAACCTGCTCGGCGAAGAAGGCCAAGGCTTTACCTTTGCGATGAAAGGCTTAGACGGTGGCCGTATCAATATCGCTACTTGCTCTGTCGGTACGGCGCAGGCGGCTTTAGAGCGTGCAACTCAGTACATGAATGAGCGTCAGCAATTTGGTAAACCGCTGGCAGCCTTCCAAGCACTGCAATTTAAGCTTGCCGATATGGCGACCGAATTAGTGGCCGCGCGTCAAATGGTGCGTTTGGCCGCCTTTAAGCTCGACAGTGGCGACCCAGAAGCTACCGCCTATTGCGCGATGGCGAAGCGTTTTGCCACCGATGTCGGCTTCCAAGTTTGTGATGCTGCGCTGCAAATTCATGGCGGATATGGTTATATCAGGGAGTACCCCTTAGAGCGTCACTTCCGTGATGTGCGTGTACACCAGATTTTAGAGGGCACTAACGAGATTATGCGCCTCATTATCGCCCGTCGTTTACTCGACGAAAATGCCGGACAAATCCTCTAAGCTGCCCAGATGGGACTGTAGGATTTGGCGATAACCGATTGGAAATATAAGGGAGCCGAAACAGATGGAATATTTAGTTGAGCGTATCGAAGGCCACACGGCGATTCTGACGATGAATAATCCGCCGGCCAACACTTGGACCGCCCAGAGTTTGCAGGCGCTCAAGGCCAAAGTGCTGGAGCTTAATGCCAACAAGGACATTTACGCGCTGGTGTTAATAGGCGAGGGCAACAAGTTTTTCTCCGCGGGTGCCGATTTAAAACTGTTTAGCGACGGTGATAAGGGCAATGCGGCGAGCATGGCAAAACACTTTGGCGAAGCTTTTGAAACCTTAAGCCAGTTCCGCGGCGTGTCGATTGCCGCCATTAACGGCTATGCCATGGGCGGCGGCTTAGAAGTCGCGCTGGCCTGTGATATTCGTATCGCCGAAACCCAAGCCGTGATGGCATTGCCTGAGGCCACCGTTGGCCTGCTGCCCTGTGCGGGCGGTACCCAAAACCTGACCGCTTTAGTAGGCGAAGGTTGGGCAAAACGCATGATCCTCTGCGGTGAGCGGGTGAATGCCGCCCAAGCGCTGAATTTGCGTTTAGTCGAGGAAGTGGTTGAAACGGGTGAAGCCTTAAATGCGGCGATTGCACTGGCCGCCAAAGTGGCGAATCAGAGCCCAAGCAGTGTGACTGCCTGTAAGACACTTATCCAAGCTGGGCGTCAAATGCCGCGCAGCCAAGCCTTACCGATAGAGCGTGAACTGTTTGTCGGATTGTTCGATACTGAAGATCAGGCCGAAGGCGTGAACGCGTTTTTGGAAAAACGTAAAGCTGATTGGAAGAACCGCTAATGACAAATTTAGTAGATAAGGCTGCACACACGTCCACCACACAAAATGTGGTTTTTCAAACCTTAGCCACCGCCTCGGGTAAATTAGTTGGGGTGGTGACGCTCAATGTTGAAAAAGCCCTCAACGCCTTGGATCTCGATATGGTTCGAGCCATGACGGTGCAGCTCAATTTGTGGAAAAAAGATCCGTTAATCGCCTGTGTGGTACTCGATGGCAGCGGAGAAAAGGCGTTCTGTGCGGGTGGCGATGTGCGCGCGTTATACCACGCGTCTATTGCCGCTAAGGGACAAGTGACTGAGGTCGCTAAAGTATTCTTCGAAGAAGAATATCGTCTCGATTATCTACTGCATACCTATGGCAAACCTGTGCTGGTATGGGGAGATGGCATAGTGATGGGCGGCGGTCTGGGTCTGATGGCGGGTGCGAGTCATAGAGTCGTGACTGAAACCTCCCGTATCGCCATGCCCGAAGTCACCATTGGGCTTTATCCCGATGTGGGCGGCAGCTATTTCCTCAACCGCATGCCGGGCAAAATGGGGCTGTTTTTAGGGCTAACGGCCTATCAAATGAATGCCGCCGATGCCTGTTACGTTGGCCTTGCCGATCATTATCTGAATCGTGACGACAAAGAGCTGATGTTCGATGCCATGGCGACCCTCGATTGGAGCGATACGCCAGCGCTGAACCATCAAAGACTCGACTCTATGATCAACGAACTGTCGAACCAAGTGGACATCCCTAAGGGTGATAGTTTACTGGCCGAGAGCCAAGAGATGATCGACCGACTGATGGCGGGCAGCTTGACGGATATCGTCAGCCGTATGTCAACCTTAAGCACCGAAGAAGCTTGGTTAAATAAAGCCTGTGCGACCATGCTCGCGGGCAGTCCTATCAGTTGGCATTTGGCGTATATCCAAACCCAACTCGGCACCAAACTCAGCCTAGCACAATGTTTTAAATGGGAATTAACCGTCAGCGTTAACACCTGCGCTAAGGGCGATTTCTGTGAAGGCGTACGGGCACTGCTGATCGATAAAGACAGACAGCCCAAATGGCAATTTGCCGATGTACAATCCGTGCCAAACAGCATTATCGAGGACATATTGACCTCACCTTGGGGAGAAGAACATCCCTTAAGCCAATTAAGCTAACAATCAATGGCAGGCAGAGCGAGTGCTTTGCCTGCCATTTTTGTCTGGAATAACAACTATCTGGAATAATAAAGACACCAGAACACAGGAGTGATGGCATGAGTACAGTAGCATTTATCGGTTTAGGTAATATGGGCGGCCCAATGGCGGCCAATTTATTAAAAGCGGGCATGACGGTACGTGTCTTCGACTTAGTGCCAGCCGCCATGCAAGCCTTGGCCGACCAAGGCGCTTTAGTGTCGAGCACGGCATGCGGCGCAGCGGCAGGCGCCAATGTGGTGATCACTATGCTGCCTGCGGGTAAGCATGTTCGAAACTTATACTTAGGCAATGGTAGTGAGAAGGGCCTACTCGACGTAGTCGCTGGCGATACCCTGCTGATTGATTGCTCGACCATTGATGCCCAAAGCGCCCAATTGGTGGCGGCCGAAGCGGCTAAGAGTGGTATCGAATTTATCGATGCGCCAGTATCGGGCGGTACCGCGGGCGCGGCGGCAGGCACCTTGACCTTTATCTGTGGTGGCTCGGACATCGCCTTCGAACGTGCGCAACCTGTACTTAACGCTATGGGCAAGAATATCTTCCATGCGGGCGGCGCTGGTGCCGGTCAGGTCGCTAAAATCTGCAACAACATGCTGCTATCTGTGTTGATGGTCGGCACATCTGAGGCGCTACAAATGGGGATTGACCATGGTCTCGACCCTAAAGTGCTGTCGGACATTATGAAGGTCAGCAGCGGCGGTAACTGGACCTTAGAGAAGTACAATCCTTGCCCGGGCGTAATGGAGAATGTGCCTTCTTCTAAGGGCTATCAGGGCGGCTTTATGGTAGATTTGATGGTTAAAGATCTCGGCCTCTCTCAAGAAGCAGCATTATTGAGCAATTCGAGTACACCCATGGGCTCACTCGCGCGCAGCTTGTATGTGAATCATGCAAGACAAGGCAATGGTCGCCGAGACTTCTCCAGTATTTTTGAACAATTTGCACCACTTAAAAAATAGATAAACAAGGGATAACCAGATGGATTTAAAAGATAAGGTTGTCGTCATCACTGGCGGCGCGGGTGGTTTAGGCTTAGCAATGGCGCACAATTTTGCGCAGGCGGGTGCTAAGTTGGCGCTGATCGATGTTGATCAAGAAAAACTGAGCGCGCCTGTGCCGATTTAGGCTCAGCCACCGAAGTCCAAGGTTATGCGTTAGATATTACCGACGAAGAAGATGTGGTCGCAGGTTTTGCTTACATATTGGAAGATTTCGGCAAAATTAACGTATTAGTGAATAATGCCGGCATCCTGCGCGATGGCATGTTAGTCAAAGCTAAAGACGGCAAAGTGACTGACCGTATGTCATTCGACCAATTCCAATCGGTGATCAATGTTAACCTTACTGGCAGCTTCCTCTGTGGCCGTGAGGCGGCTGCTGCGATGATCGAATCGGGTCAAGCAGGGGTGATTGTCAACATTTCTAGCCTCGCCAAAGCGGGTAACGTAGGCCAATCTAACTACGCGGCTTCTAAAGCGGGTGTGGCGGCCATGTCTGTGGGCTGGGCAAAAGAGTTAGCCCGTTACAATATCCGTAGCGCAGCGGTAGCACCCGGGGTGATTGCCACTGAAATGACCGCGGCGATGAAGCCAGAAGCGCTTGAGCGTTTAGAGAAGCTTGTGCCCGTTGGCCGTTTAGGCCAAGCGGAGGAGATAGCTTCTACCGTACGCTTTATCATTGAAAACGATTATGTAAATGGTCGTGTCTTTGAAGTGGATGGCGGTATCCGTCTGTAATATGGTATCTTATTGATATTAAAAAAAACCGAGCATCTGCTCGGTTTTTTATTGAGTAAAGATTTATGTGTGGCGGATGATTTTCGCGCCGCACAACGGTGGAACGGAGTTGACATTTACTGGCTATCCTTCAACAATCGCACTCCACTTTTTTTACATAACTTTACAAATAGGGTTGACATTATAGTGATGGAGTTGATTATCTGAATGTCATGGCAGGATAAGGCCCTTTGGCTTGAAAAAATCACTAAGCGCATGATGCTGATAGTCGGTGTCTTGGGTGTGATAGTGATCTACGGCGGCTTCTTCTTTCTTCTTTTCACAGGTCGTTCGGTCGCGGTGATCCCGTGGTTTTTTCTGCTGTCACCTTGGATTTGTATTTACTTTGGTCTCACGCAAGTGCAGCAGGCCAATGTCATCAAGTGGTTTATCAGAAAAGTTAAAAAATAAGCCCAAAAGGGCAGTAGCATATTTCGGTTTGTTCAGTTGGCAAACTGGGGGAATACAATGGGGTTAGGACGCTATTTACCATATCTGCTGAGTGCAGTTTTGCTGCTGGGCGGGTGTGAGCGTACGGATACACAGGATTTACCCGCCAAGGAAAATGGCGATATTAAAGTTGCACCCTATGGCAGTTGGCAATCGCCCTTGTCTGCGGCCTCGGTGTTTGAGCAGGCCGATGATATTGCAGAGTTGCAAAGCGTGGGGGACGCGATTTATTTTGCCGAATCCAGCGGCAGCGCACAGGGCAAAGTTGGCATTAAACGCCTCGATGACCTTGGTAAAGTGACCGAAGTGGTTCCCCCTGATTTTAATGTCAGATCTACCGTGCATGAGTATGGCGGCGCAGCATTCTTAGGCATAGGCCAGAGCTTGTTTGCCACTAAATTGCAGGACCAACTGTTTTATCGTTTCGCCCCGAATCAACCGCCATTACCGTTAACCCCCAATGGTACCCGTCATGCAGATTGCGTGGCGTATCCCAAGGGCTCGCGGATTATTTGTGTGCGCGAAGACCATCGTCAGGGCGGCGAACCTAAAGCCAGCCTAGTGACCATCAATCTTAACTTTGCCGGTGAAGGCGATACCTTTGTCACTGACCATGATTTTATTTCTTCCCCCACTATTTCCCCCGATAACACGCAATTGGCGTGGATCACTTGGGAGCATCCCTACATGCCTTGGGATAACAGCGTGCTTTGGCTTGGGGATCTTGACCGTAAGGGCCAGTTAAAAAATATTCGTAAGGTGAGTACGCCCAAGGATTCTTCGGTGACTCAGCCCTTATTCGGCCCCGACGGCAACTTATATGTGGTGTCCGATCTCAGTAACTGGTGGAATATTTACCGCGTCACCCCAAAAGAAACCTTAGAGCCGGTACTGAGTAAAAATGCCGAGTTTGCCGTGCCCGATTGGCGCTTAGGCAATCATAACTATGCCTTTGAAAATGCCTCGACCTTGATTGCCAGCTATGTCGAAGGCAATCGAGCTGCATTGCTGCGGATGCACTTAGATTCGGGATTAACCGAATCCCTTGCCGTTGATTTTGCTGAGATTACTCAGGTGGTGAAGGGCGAAGATGGGGTTTATTTTGTCGGCGCTAAGGCGACGCCAGAGAAGGGCATATATCGAGTTGTCGGCCGTGGTACTGAGTTAGTCTATGCCCCTGCGCTGCCGAATCTTGACCCTAATTATGTGTCGCGGGCGAAAAATATCGCCTTCGCGACGGGTAAAAATCAGCAGGCCTATGGTTATTTTTATGGTCCGGTGAATCCTAATTACATTGCGCCCCACGACACTCGGCCGCCGCTTATTGTGATGTTACATGGCGGGCCGACGGCGCGCGCATCACTTGCCTATCGCAGTGAGATCCAATTCTGGACCAGCCGCGGCTTTGCCGTGTTGGATTTAAACTTCCGTGGCAGCAGTGGTTTTGGCCGCGCCTATCGCCAGAGCCTGTATGGCAAATGGGGGGAAAGCGATGTGGAAGATGCCGTCAATGCGGCCAAGTATTTAGTGGCTAAGGGCTGGGTCGATGCCAATAAACTTGCGATTCGCGGCATTAGTGCGGGTGGCTTAACCGTGATGTCTTCATTGGCGTTTTATGATGTGTTTCAAGCGGGGGTGAGCTACGAGGGCATCAGCGATTTTGAGCAGCTCGCTAAGGGCACACATAAGTTTGAGTCGGGTTATTTAGATCAGCTTATCGGCCCCTATCCCGAGAATAAGCAACGTTATCGTGAGTTATCGCCACTCAATCACTTAGATGGCTTGAATGAACCCTTGCTGATTTTCCAAGGCTTGAGAAACAAGATTGTACCGACGGCCCAGTCGCGGCAAATTTATGAGGCACTGAAAGCCAAAGGCGTGCCGACGGCTTACATCGACTATGGTGATGATTCCGATGAGGGGCGAACGCCTGAGCATAAAGCCGCTGGCTTAGAAACCGAGTTAGCCTTTTATGGCCAAGTATTCCATTTTACCCCTGCGGGTAAGTTGCCAGCCTTACAGTTGGATAATGTGGCCGCGCTAAAGCACTAAAACAAATGTACTAAACAAAAGCACTCACGCCTTGGCGTTTAAGTCTTAGCGACAACCCCATAAAAAAGCCTGCATCCAAGCAGGCTTTTTTATGGCTGGGTTAATGCAGATGATTAAGCATTTAGTGCTGGTGGTTAAGGCTATCAATAATCGCGCAGTGGGGCTGGTCGCCACCTTGGCACTCGCTGACCATTTGCTGTAACTGGCTACGAAGATTCTGCAATTTACCAATTTGCTCCTCAACATAGGCCAAATGGTTGCGGGTGAGTTGCTTCACCTCTTCGGCATTGCGGCTGTCGTTATTGCGAAGGCCAAGCAGGAGTTTGCAATCCTCGAGACTAAAACCTAAGTCGCGGCACTGGTGGACAAATTTCAGCGATTCGATATCACGATGGCGATACACCCTGTATCCCGCCTCGTTACGCTCACCGCAGACAAGGCCGATATCGTGGTAATAACGTATGCTTTTGACGCTTAAGCCTGTGTGCTTTGCGACTTCACCAATTTTCATACTGACCTCGGTTCTTATCTGTTCTAAAGACTCGTGCAGACAAGTGTGAGACTTGCCACACAAACACCCTTGACTCTCCCGTGATGGGAGACTTTATCTTAATCCTATAGCGGTTAAGTTCAAGTGAGGGATCTTCCATGTCGCAGATAAAACTCTATGTCGCCACCATGAATTGTGCTGGTTGTGTGGCCAAAATTGAAAAGGCCTTTGCGGCCGAGCCGAATGTGAGTGCCCGTATCAATCTCGCCGATAAGCAAGTGACTGTGGATGGCAAGATGAGCAGCGATGCGGCGCTGGCCGTGATGGATAAGGCGGGTTATCCCGCCCAGTTGATTGTGGACGCAAAGGCGGCCGCTGAGGAAAAACGGGTCGAAGATGCGGCGGAGTATCGCCTGCGGATGCGTCAGGCCATCGCCGCGCTCACTGTTGGTATCCCTATGATGTTATGGGGATTGCTGGGCGGCGAAATGATGATTAATAGCCCTAGCATGCAGCTTGGCTGGGGCATTATGGGCTTAGTTACCTTGGCACTTTTAGTCGGTACCGGGCGCCATTTCTATCAGGGAATGTGGCGCGCGCTTAAAGCCAAAACCACCAATATGGATACTTTAATCGTGTTAGGTACCAGCACGGCATGGCTCTATTCCATGCTGGTGGTGCTTATCCCGAGTGCGTTCCCAATGGACACTCGCCATGTGTACTTCGAGGCGAGCGTGATGATCTTAGGCTTGATTAACTTAGGTCACGCCCTTGAACTCAAAGCTCGGGGCAAGACCTGCGAAGCGGTGCAGCGCTTGCTCGGCCTGCAATCTTCTACCGCGATTCGTATTGGTGAAAATGGCGATGAAGAGGTGGAAATCGATAAGCTTAAACTGGGGGATAAACTCAGACTTCGCCCGGGCGACAGGGTCGCACTCGATGGCGTAGTAGAGTCCGGCCAGTCATTACTCGATGAGGCCATGCTGACGGGTGAACCGATTCCTGTGCCTAAGCATGTGGGGGATAATCTCAGTGCGGGGACTGTCAATGGTAACGGCAGTTTAGTCTACCGAGTGACCGCTGGGCAGCAGGATACGCGCCTTGCCAAAATCATCGCACTGGTGCAGGAGGCGCAAACCTCCAAGATGCCAATCGGTCGTCTAGCCGATAAAATTTCGGCGGTATTTGTGCCAACAGTCGTCGTAATCGCCTTACTCGCGGCGGCGATTTGGTATCTTGTTGGGCCAGAACCCGCGCTCAGCCATGCACTTGTGGTGCTCACTAGCGTGCAGATCATCGCCTGTCCCTGCGCCTTAGGGTTAGCGACACCTATGTCTATCATGGTGTCCGTTGGCCGCGCCGCTCAAATGGGCGTGTTGGTTAAAAATGGTGAGGCACTGCAAAGCGCCAGCAAGGTCGATTGTGTGGTGCTGGATAAAACCGGCACAGTGACTCAGGGTAAACCCCAAGTGACTGATATCCATTGGATTGAAGGTAATGACCAAGCTCCTAATGACCAAGCACTCAGTAATGAAGACAAGCGCGCACTGCTTGGCGCTATCGCCAGTCTTGAGCAGCATTCGGAGCATCCGCTGGCCAGTGCAATTGTCAGCCATGTTAAGCAAGCCTCGATTCCATTGCCCGTGACCGAGATTTTTACCAATCATCAAGGTAAGGGCATCGAAGGGCGAGTCGATGGCGCCGACTTTTTAGTGGGCAATCAAGCCTTAATGGCGGCATTTAATGTGCAGTCAACTGAGGGCGTGACAGGCAGCCACTCAGGCTTTGCGGTAGAAGCCGCCGCGCAATTTGCTAAACAGGGCAAGACGGCGATTTATGTCGCCAAGGCGGGCAAGTTAGTGGCCACTATCGCCATTGCCGATCCGATCAAGGCCGACGCTAAAGCAGCGATCAGCGCCATCCGCTCACAGGGGATTCGCGTAGTGCTGCTGACTGGAGATAATCCACAAACGGCGCAGGCGGTGGCAGCACAGGTAGGCATAGAGGAAGTGATTGCGGGCGTGTTACCCGAGCAAAAGCAGCAGCATATTAAAGCCTTACAACAGCAAGGCCATGTGGTTGCCATGGTGGGGGACGGTATCAACGATGCGCCTGCCCTGATGAGCGCCGATGTGGGGATCGCCATGGGATCGGGCACTGAGGTGGCGATCGAAAGCGCGGATATGACTCTGCTGTCCCATCAGCTGATAGTGATTGCTAACTTATTGGCACTTTCCCGCGCGACCATTCGCAATATTAAACAGAACCTGTTTGGGGCCTTTATCTACAACAGTTTAGGTATTCCTGTGGCGGCGGGCGTCTTGTATCCGCTCACGGGTATGCTGTTAAGCCCCGTGATTGCCGGGGCTGCGATGGCGCTGTCTTCCCTAACTGTGGTCACCAATGCGAACCGATTAAGACAGCAAAAGTTATAACGCTTGCGCTCGCGTGAGTGATAACACTTTGCCTCGCAAATCAGCAGGCGAGTGAGTAAGTACTCCCAATACAGCCCACATTTTGCGGGCTGTATTGTTTGAACATAAATATCAACCTCAGCCTAAATGCCTGCCCAAACTCAAGCACAAACCCAGTCCAAACTTTACATCCAACTCGTGAATCATTTTGCGGATTCATCCTGCTGTCATCCCATTCCATTAGCTTGAATCATCCGGTAAAAATGTTGCTGAAATAAGCCGTTAGCTTAGGTTAATACCAGCACTAAAATAAGCGTTATAGCCCGTTATTTTGCTTGACGATTCGCGGCTAAGTAGGCCTTTTTAGTTGATAATTTAGCCCAAACTGCTATAGTGCCACGTTTATTTTTACCCCCTCAGGTTAGACAGCTTGGCTTTTGCAAATAGGGTTATACTTAGTTGCCTTGCCAGACGTCCGGCCAACCTAACTCGATTTGGAAGTTCATTTTGATCACTACAGCGAATATCACCATGCAGTTTGGCTCTAAGCCACTGTTTGAAAACATCTCAGTTAAATTCGGCGGCGGTAACCGTTACGGTCTTATCGGTGCGAACGGCTGCGGTAAATCAACCTTCATGAAGATCCTTTGCGGTGATCTAGAGCCGAGCAGCGGTAACGTATCCTTAGACGTCAACGAGCGTCTGGGTAAGTTAAGCCAGAACCAATTCGGTTATGAGGAATTTACCCTCATCGACACAGTGATCATGGGTCACCGTGAACTGTGGAAAGTGAAGCAAGAGCGTGACCGTATCTATTCTTTACCTGAAATGAGCGAAGAAGACGGCATTGCCGTGGCAAACCTTGAGATGGAATTTGCCGAAATGGACGGTTACACCGCCGAATCTCGCGCTGGTGAACTGCTACTTGGTGTGGGTATCGGTATCGAAAGCCATTTCGGTCTAATGTCTGAAATCGCCCCAGGTTTAAAACTGCGAGTATTATTGGCGCAGGCGCTGTTCTCCGATCCTGATGTGCTGCTGCTCGACGAACCTACCAACAACTTGGACATCGACACTATCCGCTGGTTACAGGACGTACTGAACCAACGCGATAGCACCATGATCATCATTTCGCACGACCGTTACTTCTTAAACTCAGTCTGTACCCATATGGCAGACTTAGACTACGGTGAACTGCGCGTTTACCCAGGTAACTACGACGAATATATGCAAGCGGCCTCTCAGGCCCGTGAGCGTCTGCTGGCCGACAACGCCAAGAAGAAAGCGCAAATCTCTGAGCTGCAAACCTTCGTGGCGCGCTTCTCTGCGAACGCTTCTAAGGCAAAACAAGCGACTTCGCGCGCGCGTCAAATCGATAAGATCAAGCTGGAAGAAGTTAAAGCCTCTAGCCGTGTTAACCCATTCATTCGTTTCGATCAGGAAAAGAAACTGTTCCGTAACGCATTAGTGGTTGAAAACTTAGCCAAAGGTTACGACACGCCGCTGTTTAAAGACTTAAACCTTATCGTTGAAGTGGGTGAGCGTATCGCCATCCTCGGTGAGAACGGTGTGGGTAAAACGACCTTACTGCGTACCTTAATCCATGATATTCCTCAGGATGAAGGTCTGATCCAATGGTCTGAAAACAGCAATATCGGTTACTACGCGCAGGACCATGAGTCAGATTTCGAAAACGACATGACCCTGTTCGAGTGGATGAGCCAATGGCGTAAACCAGAGGACGACGACCAAGCGGTACGCGGTATTTTAGGTCGTATGCTGTTTAGCGCCGACGACATCAAAAAGTCAGTCAAAGTGCTGTCGGGTGGTGAAAAGGGTCGTATGTTATTTGGTAAGCTCATCATGCAAAAACCAAATATCCTGATGCTCGACGAACCAACCAACCACATGGATATGGAATCGATCGAATCATTAAACAACGCGCTGGAAAAATACGAAGGTACCTTACTGTTTGTGAGTCACGACCGCGCATTCGTATCGTCACTGGCCAACCGTATCCTTGAAATCACCCCGAACGGCGTGAATGACTTCAAGGGCACCTACGATGAGTTCCTCGTGAGCAAGGGCATCGAAGGCTAATCACTGGCTTTAATGATTAACTCGCCTTAAGTGTTCAGATAAAAAAACGCCGCTTATTAGCGGCGTTTTTGTTGCTGGCTTTTAGCTTGAGCATTGGCCCTGAGTATTAGCCTTGAGTGTTGGGCTTAGCTGAGCCGTTATGGCTTAACTTCGGCTTTTTGTTCGACATAAATCAAGCTGTTGGTATCAAAGCCGCGGGCGCTCGCCATCTCGACAAATTGCTTCATCACTTCTGGGGATACGGTCGGGGTTCTTGCCAATAGCCATAAATAATCCGTATCAGGCCCAGAGATAAAGGCGTATTGGTAATCTTGCTGGTCGAGCCCAAAGACCACATAGGAGCCATAAAATGGCCCGAAGAAGGAGACCTTTAAATAAGCTTCGCCATCGCCGTTGACAAAATAGGCCTTACCCTCGGCCTCTTTCCATTGCTGGGTATCATTGGAATAACCCCGATTAATCACCTTCACCCCACCATCGGCTTTAAGGCTGTATTCGGCGGTGACTTGGGTTAATCCGCGCTCGAAGGAATGGTCGAGCCTCGCAATTTCATACCATTTGCCTAAGTAACGCTCTAGCTGAAAATCCTTAACGGGCTCGACATTGCGTGGCATGCCCAAACAACCCGATAACACTAATACACTGATAAGTAAGAGTAGTTTTTTCACTTAAGACTCCTGTTAAACCCGAGTGTCTATTATTAGTTATATGGCTAATTGTGCGTTTAACTGTACGCTTAAGTCGGGCAATCCTTCAAGGTTTTGCTGGCCGAGTGGCGCTGGCTTAAGTAACCCTGTGCCATACCCGCCAACATAATCAGCGCCACCCCCAGCATTTGCTGCGTTGTGAGCGCCTCATCAAATAACCACCAAGCGAGTGCGACCACGACCACAGGTTCGACGTAGGAGAGGGTGCCATAGGTGACCGAAGGCAGCTGCGCAAGGGCTTTTACCGCAAACAGAATGGCTAAAAATCCCGGAAAGAAGCCAATCGCCAACAGCCAAGCAAATTGATTCAGACTCGGCACTAAGGGCGTCGTTAACACTAAGGGCAGTAAGCAGAGGGCGCCGACACTGAGTTGGACTAAGGTGCTTTGATAGGGCGAAGCGGCGCTCGGTTTACGGTTGATTAAGATAAAGCCGCAATAGGTCAGCAAGGCGAGCAGGGCATAAAAATATCCCATGATTTCATTGTCGTAGAGTGACTGACTCGAAGTCACGGGCAGCATCAGCATAAAGCCTAGCAAGGCGAGCACCACACTGGCGATGCTGGAGCGTTTAAGCCTCTCGTGAAACACAAAATGGGCAAAGAGTGACGCCAGCACAGGGGCGAGATAGATAATCATGATCACCGTTGCCATTTGGGTATATTCAATGGCTTCGATATAAAAAGCCATAAATCCCGCCAACATAGCGCCATTTATCAAGGTGCGCTTGCTTGGTTTGTGGCGAATTTGCCGTCCCTTACCCGTTAACAACATATAGGCCATTAAAAACAGCGCACCGAGTAGCAGGCGGTAAAAGGTAATATGTTCGGCGGGTAGGGCGGCAAAACGGGCGAATACGCCAATGGTGCCCATTAGGCTTGCGGCCAGTAGGGCAAGCACTATGGCCAGTGCGGGTGGCGGTGTCATGTATCACCTTTAATGCAAATAATTCAACGACGAAGGGAGCTGAGTTTGCCTTAAAAATGCCGCCTAGGCGAGTGCTATTGCGAACGCTGTGTTGGCGCGGTGTGATAAAGATGTAGACCGCCCGACACAAGCCGAGATTGATGGTTTGACTGCGCTAGCAAGTCATCAATCCTCAGCTACACAATCGACTTACGCGAGCGAAAATGATTCAAGGGGTCTTGGCAATAACTGGCCTTAACCTGCTGCAACATTTGGTAATTTTGCCCAAAGTAGCGTGCGGTCGGTATGGTATTGTCCTTAAAGCTGATAAAGGCGCCAGCGCTATTGGCAATGCTGGCATCGCGGCAGGTGTCTATCCAGTCGAGCGCCTTATTCACTCGGGGATACACTGAGTTCACCTGCATTAAGGCTTGCTCTTGGAGTTCGCTATTCCACCATGCCTGATACTGAATAATGTAGGCCTGCTCCTTGTAGGGGAAGGCGCTCTGGCTTTTTTGTACCTCACCAAGCGTGCGATAAAAATCACCGGCAATTGCGCTTAGGGTGACATAGGTAAACAAGCCTAATTGCCGATTGCCATCAATCAGTTGGGGTGAGGTGAGGCTGTCGATAAGCGCGATGTGTCCCTGTTTTAATCCCTGTGCATGGGCCAAGCGTGATGTCACCCTATGGGGCGCGGGTCTGAGTAGATCCTGTGAGTGATGGCGCTGATTTTTATAGAGTTGTATGTCCTTATCATTAAGCAGTTCAGCCAATCTATGGTTTAAGACGGGTTGTAAATCCTGAATCGCTTCGCGGTTCCAGCTCTCCATCAATTCATCGCCATAGGATTGGGTTAAGCCGCCCATGGCCGCCATTTGTACCCGGTTAGGTTTTAAACCGACCTCACTAAACTGGGCTTTAATAAAGTGCGCAAGGCTTGCGGGATTGCCCTCCCAATAGCCGTACATAATGCAGTTATGTTTAGCCTCTTGGGGCGCCTGCACCACAGTGTTTAATGGCGGTTTTACCCCTTGCAATAGGGCGGGTTTGGCTTGAATTTTAAGGTTAGTCCCGAGCAAACAAGGCAGATTATCGGCCAGAATAATCTGCTCCCAACGCTCCAATAATCTTAAGGTCGGGGTGGTTTCTTGCAGTTGTTTGCTGTCCTTTTGATACGGGTTCCACTCCAGCTCAAATTTCAACAGGCTTGGGGGCAGTGCAAAGGTCTGCACAAAAAAACGGGTGACAATACCGTAGCTTAAGCCGCCTCCGCCCTTGAGCGCCCAAAGGAGTTCGGGCTTATTGGCCGCCGAGACCACTTGGGTTTCACCTATGCCTAACACGATTTCCGCCTGCACTAAGCTTTCGCAGCACATGCCGTATTTGCGGCACCAAGGTCCCCAACCGCCGCCCATAATAAAGCCCGCCAAGGCATGGGAGGCGCTGGTGCTGTGGGGCAGCATTAAGCCCTTTTGGGCGAGAAAGTGGGTTAACGCCTGCATGGTACAACCTGGCCCAATGGCGACAATGCCACTGATGGGATCGAGCTCTATGCTGTTCATCGAGGATAAGTCGATCACTATGCTATTGGTCTCGCCACTTTCCCCTTCGTGATCATGGCCGCTGGAGCGCACGCTAATGGCAAGGTGATAATCGACCGCCGTCTTATAGACCAGTTTTACCTCTTGGCTGCTGCGGCATTTGATGATGGCAAGAGGTTTTTTTTGCAAGCGGCGATTAAACAGTTGGCAGGCTTTTTCGTAGGCCAACATCTGTTGTCCCGTACTCACCCAAAAATCCTGCTCTGCATAATACTGGCCATCGGTAATGATATGGTCGCTGGCAATATGGCTGCGCACTTCGTTAATAAAGCGCATAAAATGCTTAGCTTGTCGGGTGACCACATTTTCACTGATACGGATCTCGGCCGTTAATCGGCTCGAGGTCGACTGGCTGATAAAGCAATCAAATTCCAGTTCATTGCTCAGTTGTAAATCAATGTGCGAGCGATGGGGCGTGAGGGATTTTAAAATATCGAAGCTCAGTTTGATATCGGCACTTTCTTTCGCTTGATAATTCGCCTTATAAATAAAATGTGGCCAGTTATCACTGCTAGATTCAATCATATACGCACAGCGTTCATGGGCAGGAATAATACTGGGTAGCTGCTTATTAAAGTGGTTGCTGTTTAAGTTCTGCTTATTAAAACTATATTCGGTGTCATTAAAAATAATGAGCATGACTTCCTGTCTTGCCAATTGAGTTGGCATTAAGTGGAGTTCGTGCTTTGCATGTTTTTTCGGATAAATATATAAATTACTGTCAATCAGCGCCGCTTGCTGATGTGGATGTAAATAACAATCTAAAATTTCGGCTTCGGTTAAACAGGTTTCAATCAAATTAATATTAACAACTTCACCATCAAAAGCATTCATGGTTTGCGTGGCGGCTTTTAATTTAGCCTCATCCGTTAAGGGGATTGAATGCTGCTGTAAATGGATTTCATCACCGTCGATAAAACAGCTTAATTCATGGTATTGGTAGGTAATGGATAATAAATGCCAATAACCATCATTTAAGCCGCCTAAGGTGGAAATAGTGTCAATCTGTAATAACTGGCTATTAACTCGAATCTCAATATGGCCGAGTGGCGTAACTTGTACGATAAAGCTGGGATAATTGGCTTGGTCGCAATATTGAAATACAGTCCCGCCCTGCAGGGTTTTCACCCACGCCTGAAAGGTAAATACATCGAGTGTGTGACTGAGGGGCAATGGCGTTAAGGAAAGTGAATTCATTGAGGCGGTTGTCTCTTGGCTCTGTGCTTGAGCCACAGTGTTGATTAACGTATCCGAAGCGCTATGGGGTGTTTTCGGCGGTTTCATCGGCAACATCCTTGTTTAATTTCTATCCCTGACAATTGCTTAAGCTCAATCGCGGCGACCTACAGTGAGGCGTTTATCCGGTCACGACCATCGGCCTTGGCGCGGTAAAGCGCGGTATCGGCGGCGCACACCATGGCGAGTGAGGTACGGAACTGACCATTGACTTCACTGGCAATCCCTTGACTGGCGCTTACTGAGACATAATCCCTGAGCCCTTGGTCAGTAAAACGAATGTTATTAATCCCTTGCTGAATTTTTTGCGCTATGGTCAGCGCCATTTTGGCATTGTGATTAGGCAGGATCAGCGCAAACTCTTCGCCGCCGTAACGGGCCGCAAGGCCGATGTCGATAGGCACAATAGTGGCGATCACTTTGGCAATTTTTCTAAGGCATTCATCACCTTGGATATGACCAAACTGATCATTAAACACCTTAAAATAATCCACATCGATAATGACTACGCTGATAGGGCGCAGTTTGGCGGTGCATTCTTCCCAGTGCTGTTGCAGCATTTCATCAAAATAGCGACGGTTCGCCAGTTGGGTGAGGGAGTCGGTGGCGGCCAACTTGCGCAGCTTTTGGTTTTCCGCCTTATGCTGAGTTAAATCGTGCATTACCATCACAAACACAGGTTCATGGCTGGGAATATAAGAGATAGACAACTCCACATCTTTGGCCTTGCCAGAGGCGCAGATCAGCGTAGTTTCCTGCGCTGGGTGCTGCACGGGGTGACCACAGTTGGTGCCTAATTGCACATCGTGGCTCAGAAGATTGTCATAGCGCGCTTGATGATGTTCGGTCAAAAAATTGCGCCAGTCTTGGCCCTTTAAAGTCGCCTGCGGGCAATCGAGCAGCTCGGCACTGCGCTGATTGCACGAACGGATAAAGCCATTGGCATTCACTAAGATCACGGCTTCGGTTAAATGTTGAATAAAGAGCTCAATGGTCTCGAGGGAAGAATGCTCGAAAAAGTTCAGCGGTAGCTCGGCACTCTTTGCAGGTTGAGTTGCGGGCAATGCAGCATCATCGACAATGGATAAGGCGGGTTGTTGGCGAGCCAGTTTCGGTGAGTTTGTCATTGTTATCTTTCTCCGTGAACTTTAATCATCTGCGCTAGGCGCTTTTCTGAGGATGACTTTATTCTGGCGGAAGAAAAGATACCTTCTGCTTACCTTCTGGTTTAAGTTGTTGTTTATAAATGTTTTAAATTTTACCTTCTGAGTAGTTTTGTCTGCGATTAGGAGCGTGGTTAGCTGGGGGCTTGCTTACAACTCGCAAAATTTGGGCTAAATAGTCCCTAATCTGAAGCCTCAAGATTGAGTCGAATACTAGTTATTGGGTCAATTTAATGCAATGTAAGCCCATTAATTTGCTTGGGGTGTAATGCTTGGCTATGGGGTTTCCCTCGACACCATTTGCCACCTTGCTTGTGTTTAAATGCAATGACTCGCTCCAAACAGACAAGGTGAAGATAATCTAAAGACGAGTAGAAGAGGGGACAAAGCACAAAAGACATGGCTGTCCCCACTTGGTTTTTTTATACTTCAGGTCGATTCACTACTTGAGGATCTGGACTCAGTAGCATTAGTGTGTTTGTTGTATTACTTAAAACAAACTGGAATTTTGTTGTTCCTAGAGTTTTGTCTAAATCCAGTAGTTGTATTAAGGAACCATCAGTGCTTAGTGTTACAGCATCCACAATATGATCGAATGGGGTTTGGAAAGCCGCACCAATGAACTTTAGTCCTTGGTTTGTTTTGTCTATTAGTTGATAAGTGATAGTTCCATTTTGCGTAATAACTACGTTGCCACAACATGGTGTATCGTCAAAGTTAAAATATTGGAATGATGGAACATCATTGTCTAGAGTTACGACAACTTTATATAAATTAGCTATTCCAGTTGTTTGGGACATTTTAGTTCTCCGTGTTAGTTAAAATCTATAATTTTTAATTCCGCTTTTTTTTATAAAATTAAGTATTTCATCGTTACCTTCTAACTCCCCTAGGCAGTCTAGTGATTTTATATAGGTTTCGGCATGTTGAGGGGTTTTGTTTGATTTAAATATTTTGTCAATATTTTCCAATGCTTTTTTACAGTATTTAGAGGTGTTCTCTTCATCACTCTTATTTTTGAGTACACTAGCTTTCATCAAATAACTCTCAGATAGTAAAGCTAAGTATGGAGTATTGCTTAAGCTCTCTGAAGATAATTCTTTATAGTTGTTGATTGATTTGTCAACATAAACTTCACTTTCAGAAAATAAATTTTTTGATTGAAGATTGTGAGCTAAGGCTAAGTAGTACTTTGATAACAATTCTTTTTTTTGCCTTGGTGAGCTAAAAGAATCACTTTCAATTTGATTTTTTATGGCTGTCGAATCAGTACTGTCAATAGATATATCTCTGTTTAATTCAATAATTTTTATAGCTAAATCATGCTGTAGTTTTTTCCATGTATCATTTTGGGGGTCTTGTTCGAGTGCTCTTTTTATTGCGATTAGCCCTTGCTGAGCCTTAACTAAGGCTTGGCTCTCATTATTTTGATATTTCAATAAGTCAGCCAGTAAAAAATAGCTACTTGCTAATCTATCTAATGAATAGGGGTTTAGTGAAGTTTTTTGCAATTCACTTTGTAGTTGTTCATGAATAGAAATTGCTGATAAAAAATCACCTGTCGCACTAGTTGCACTAGCTAGCCAAGAACGGGTGTCTGCTATGTCTGCTTGAAGCTGAGTGTTATTTTGATCTTGTTGGTTCGCAATAAGTTTTAGCCTCAAGGACTCTTCAAACTTTAGCTTTGCTTCAGTAAAGTCCTGTTGCCTCATAAAAAGTGAGCCTAGGGAGTTATATGCATATGATAGTTCCATCAATGCATCCTTATCATCGGGTGCTAAGGAATACATCTTTTGACTGTATTGCAAATACAGTTCAAAAAAAGGTTCGACCGATTCCCACTTTCTATCATCGTATTCAATTTGTCCCAACCAAAAGGCATTGGCACCTAAGGTTTTTAGTAGGGCTAAGTTGTCTGGCTGCAATTCGAGCAGCGGCAGCATTTTTTCCTGCGCGGCGAGTAGGGCGCTGCGGGCTTCATCGATTTTATTGCGTGAATAGGCGACTTCGCCCATGGCCTCTAAGGTCTGCCCATGCTGGAAGCGGGCGTCGAAGCTTAAGTATTTTTCATCGTCTTGGCTGGAGAAATCCGTGAAATATTCCAATGCCTTATTGCTGATGCCGTCGAGTAAGTCCATCCGGCCGATGCCGCGCATCTTATCGGCGAAGTCACCCACCATAAACCCGAGTAGATCTTCGGCGGCGAGGCGTTTTTGCTGGGCCAGCTTTTCGGCTTCGATACTGCGAACGCTCATAATGACTGAGGTTAAGGTGAGTACGCACAGCAGGGCGACGGTGACGCGCCTCGTCCAGCGCAGCATAGTGGCGCGTTTGCTGGAGGCGGCAATAAAGTCGGTTTCCCGCTCGTCTAAGTCAAACAAGGGGTTTTGCCTAAGGCTTTGGGCCTCTTTTAAGGGTTTACCCTCGGCCAGCAAATAGGCGCTGTGTTTGGCTTCGCTGAGCCAGCGCTGGGATAAATGCTGTAGTCGGCTCTTAATACTGAGGCTGTCGTTATGTTCGCTGATCCACGCCGTCGCCCTTGGCCAGCGGCGCAGCAGGGCTTCGTGGGCGATGCTAAAACAGGGTTCACCATTTTGCAGATGGGACACAAATAAGCGGCTATCGACCATGGCTTGCACTAGGGCGGTTTCGGCCGCGCTTTGCAACTGCGACCAGCGGGCGGTGCGGCTGGTGATGGATTTTTCATCCTCACGCAGGGTGACTAACAGGGACAAAATCCGCGGCAGACTGGCTTTTTCGGCCTCAGTTAAATGGGAGATGGCCTGCTCGGCATTTTTACCGATAGCGCCTTCGATGCCGCCCAAGGTGCGATACACAGAGACCAATAGTTTGTCATCGTCACTGCGTTGTAAATACAGCGCCTGTAAGGTGTATTGCAGCATGGGCAGCGCATCTGGATTGCTGGCGGCATCGCTACAGAGCATTTCATCGAGCGGCATGGCGGTGTCGCTATCGATTTCCCAAGTTAAATTGGCGGCAACGGCTGGCAGGCGGATCATCTGCAGCAGCTCGGTGCGAGTGGGCGGCGCTAAGTCGAAATGGGCACCGCGCGCTTTGCCTGCCATCAGACTGGGGTAATTGACCAGCAACGGATAAAAGTCGTTGCGACAGGCACTTAAAATCAACACCGCATGGGAAGTGGCAAGGCGCTCTAACAACTCGATAAAGGCGCTGCGCTCGGCATCGCTAAACAGCGGCGATGATAATAGCACCTCTAATCGGTCGATAAATAAGCCAAAGTGTGGCGTAGCATAGGTCTGATTTTTAAGACTTTGTTTGCATATCTCGACAATGCTTTGCGGATCTTGCTCAAGCTTGGCGGCAAGCGTATCTGCGCTCATGCCCTCAAATACTGGGGTGTCGTTTAGCTCCCAATCGAGCATGGCACTGGCCAGATCGGTGAGCAGTTGTCCCTTGCTGACATCGGCAAAATCGAGGCTGCTATAGGCCACAACCCCAACGCCATTAAAGCCATTGGCGGTCATGAGGTTAGGCAATACACCGGCATTAATTAAGGAGGATTTACCGCTACCACTGGGGCCTAAAATTAAGCAGAAGGCGCGGCCAAACTGGATTTGTTGGCTAATGCGATTCAGCAGCGTGCTAATTTGTTCGCTGCGGCCGAAGAACACGTCGGCATAGTTGGCGCTGTAGGCTTGCAGGCCCGGAAACGGCGAACCACCTTGCCAGGTTTGTGGCGTGGCGCTGGCCTCGTGGCCGACGGGAAAACGCACTTCGGCTAAGGTGCGATAACCACGTTTGCGAATGGTCTCAATGTAACGGGATTCGGTGGCACTATCGCCTAAGGCGCGACGTAACTGGTTGATAATCTTATGCAGTGGATTGTCGCCCGTGTCGACCCCAGGCCAGCAATGGCTGACAATTTCGTCACTGCTGACCACTTCACCGGCGTTTTGGCAGAGAAACAACAACACATCCATTGCCTTAGGTTCAAGTTGTTTAACTTGTTTACCAAGGAGTAGGCTGTTGGCGCTGGGATTGACTTGCCATTCACCAAAAAAAAATGTGCTGTCACTCATAGGATTTCCATTGCTTGAGCATCGACTAAGGCGGAGGAGTCGCGGTGCCATTAGCCATTGTTATTTTTATATCCCATTTGCATATGTTGCTATGGGGTTTTGCGTCAAAACATTGGCATTATGCCTAGACTCCTTGTTATTTAAAAGAAGTAAGCTTTTATAATCAATGTAAATTTTATCTTGAAATTGTGACAGCATGTTGTGCTGATACCCATGTGTTGTCACAGGGTTGGGGGATTGCGCGATAATTGCACTTTCGCTTGGGTAAACGCTTGGCTTGGCAGCATAAACCCAGATGACGGGAAAAAAAAGAGTGCCCAAGGTGGGCACTCAAAGCGGTTGGGAAGGGAGAAATGGGTTAAATTGAGTTAACGCGTAAGCACCAGTGCGTTGGCCTGAAAACTTAGCCGTGCCATTTGCCCTTGGTCTTGCAACTCTAGTTCGTTGAGCTCAAAGGGCGGTTGCAGGCCTGAGGCTTGGATGAGCGTTGGGTCAAACATCAGCTTAAGTTTGGGGGATTCGGGCGTTAACCAAGTTGCCGCTTGGGTGCGCATGATCGCCACTTTTTGGCCCTCGGCATTGGTGCCCGTGAGCACGCCACTTAAACCAAAGCGTCCCGCCTCGGCGACAGTTAGCTCAAAGTTGACTTGATTCGGCACGCCTTTATCCCAAACGGTCAATACTTCGGGCTTGATGCTGGCCGAGTTCACATAGGACTTAAACGCGGTTTTCACCGTGCGCTGCACTGGGCGGCCATCGACCTGAGTCTGGACAGTGACTTCGATTTCACTCAGCCCCGCATTGCTGCTGGCAAGGGGCAAGTCCGCGGGCACTAAAGCCTGCCATTCATCCCCCTGTTTCACCATGGCCAGCGCTTGCTCTGTGCCATCGGCTTGCTTGAGTTTGGCCTGAGGCGCAAATTGATTATCGCTTTGGCTTAAATTGAGTTTAACCCCAACCGTTTGGGCATCGGCCGCAATTGCGCTGGGCGCCTTGATACTCAGTTGATAGGGCGAGCCTTTTTCCTTCACGTTGACCAGATAGTTGGCCTTAGCGACTAAGGGCTGGCTGACTTGCAGGCGATATGCTCCGGCCGTGGCCTTTTCAGACATTTGCAGGGCGCTGGAGTCATCGGCTAACCCCGCGCTCGCTAAGGCGTCGGCGCTCACCAGCGATTTAACCAAGGATTCTGTTGCTTGCGGGCTGCTGGCGTTTTTACCCTGCGGCGTTTGGCCTATCCGCTGAATTTGCACTCGCTCAGGGGCTACGGCATCGGCATGCATTAAGGCGCCTGTGCTGACATCGCCACGGGGCGCAATCCGCACTAAACTGCCCGCTTGGCTTAAGTTGAGCTGCACGCCGGCATTAAGCTCGGCGCCGGTGACATTTAGCCAATACTCATCACTTTGGCTTGCCTGCTCAAGCACGGGTTGACTGGCTTGGTATTGGCCATAGAGCGGAGTGATAAAGCTGACGTATTCGGTACTGGTATTAATCGGCGCGAGAGTTGGCGAGGCGATATTAGTATCGACAAGGTCGCTCTGCGTCGGCGCGGCTAAGGTTAAGCCCTTGGCATACATTGGGCTGGCTTCTTTTTGTGGCTCAGGCGTGGGTGACTCATCCTGACAGGCACCGAGCAGGCTAGCAAAGATGACCAAGCTGACCGCTTTGCTTAAGGTGCGGAGTGTAAAAGGTGGCATAGTGGGCTCCTTAAATATGATTGCGGATCAGCGTGTCTAAGTTAAAGCAGGCACGGCGACTCTGCTGATGGCTTAACGGTTCTTGGCCTCGGGTCTTTTGTTTATCGGTGAACCAGACTGTGCCTGCGGCTTTTTGGGAGCTGCAATTTAAGAAGCCGTCGGAGCAGCTATCGAGCCAGTTTTGGGTAGTTTCGAGGGCGACCTGATATTGATAGCCAGCGCAGTAGCTGTCGCTGTCCCAAATGGCGGAATCCACATCCGAGCCGACAACCACCTCGAAGGGCTTACCTAAACTCGGACGACCAGCGGTGCCATAGAGCCAAGTGTTGTTGTAGTTTGCCATCCAGCCGACTTGCTGCTGTTTGACCGCATTGCTGCCATAGCCTAAGAGCCAACCTAGAGTCGTTTCGAACACATTGCCTTGATTGACTGCATCGGCCAGCGGCGTGCCGCCACTCGATGGCGCGAGGGCGATGACTCTGGAGGTGGCTTTGATCACCGCAGGATAACGGCTGTCCCAGGTGGGGTTTGATAAAATCCAGCGCACCACATTACCGCCATTAGAGTGGGTGAGCAGGATTAAATCATCAATATTCTTCGCTTGAATAAAGCTATTGAGCTGAGTGGCGAGGCAACCCGCGGCGGCTTCTTCCCACATATATTGGTCGAAGTCACAGTTGATGACAGTGTAATTATTGGGGACGGGGATCCCTTGGCGCACTGAGTTAACAAATTCCGAAGTCCAATAGTCGGCTAACGCATTGGTTTGTTTTCCGGTTCCGTGAACAAAGGCGATACCTGTTGCGGCAAAAACCGCGGGACTGACAGCTAACAGACCCAAGAGCATTAAGGTGTTTTTTATCTTCATGGGTGTTTCTCATCTCTTAGTGATTGAGCACGGCCTTGCAGTCCATTGCTAACGGCCATTGAGTGTCGGGTGAATGGCGTTAAGTCGCAGCGTTCGGCATGGCAAGCGTTTGTCAGGTTTAATCAATACGGCGAAACCTGGGAATGGAAGCCTAAAACACATCATTACTAGGCTTTAGCATCGGGGGTAAACTGGCCTGACGTCCACTCTGGGTTATTAACCTAGTCGCAACATTTTCTGCTGGCAAGCAAAAATTCACCATACAATTTAATGACATAGCGACAATCTTTTGACTGTGTTTTAATAGAGGTGATGGACACGCTAATTACTTGATCAGCAAACGCTAATAAAACGCATGGCGTATTAAGCTGTTTAAATTTGCCTAAAGCTGTGGGAAATTATTTTTATTAACACTGATAGGCTAATCAGTTTATTGTTCTGTATATCAAGATGTTTACACTTTCAGGAGGCACTTTTGGCTATTACACAACAGGAAATGAGCCGCTGTTTAACCGAGTTGAATTGTCGCAGCAATTTTACGGTGAAGAGCATTACCGAATACATGTTGCCGGAAACCAAGGAAGCATTTTATCTGCATATGGAGGGCAAAACCGCGCAGCTGATTATTCGCCCGGCCTTTGAGGTGTTTTCCAGCGAACTAGCCACCTTAGCGGGCGTACATGCTAAGTATGACTATTACCATAATGCGGAAATGACGCGTTTTCCCAAGCGGTTACATAAAAGCCTTAATGAAACCCACTACGGATTGGCGTTTAGTTTCGATACCCTTGAAGCTGTGCAGCAATTTATCGCACGTTTAAGCGCCATCGTTAAAGGGGCGTAAGCTGTAGCCTAAAATCTCAGCCTTCAAGCCTGAGCCTTAAGCTTAAGCTTAAGCTCAACTCCTGCGTTTAAGCCGTTAAGTGAGAGGTAAAAGTGGCTTAAGCGGCTGAAACCTCTACCTTAAGCCTTTTAGGTTAAATTCCTCAATTTGAATCAAAATGAGGAATTTAACTGCTGCCTTTTCCAGCAGCTTTTCAGTATATTCATCAATAGATGAATTCTGCTGGAGCTGGTTATGTCGCTTATTCCCAACCGCCCCTGTGGGGTGGTGCCATTTGCTACCCATGCCGACACCTCCCAGGCGGCAGGTCGCCCTAAGGGCAACTCAGATGCGCGCCAACGGCTGATCACCGCCGCCGTCAGCCTTTTTAGTGAACGCAGCTATCCCACAGTGTCGACCCGTGAAATTGCCCGAGTAGCCGAGGTGGATGCGGCGCTTATCCGTTATTACTTTGGCTCTAAGGCTGGGCTGTTTGAGCAGATGGTGCGCGAAACCCTCGAGCCTGTAATTACCCGTTTACGAGAAGTGTCCACGGCGCAAGCGCCTAATAATGTGGGCGATTTAATGCAAACCTATTATCGGGTGATGGCGCCCAACCCCGGATTACCACGATTGATTGTCCGTGTGCTGCAGGAGAGCGATGGCACCGAAGCCTATCGGATCATGCTGTCTGTGTTTGAGCAAATGCTGTCCCTCTCGCGCCAATGGCTCGAAGCCTCATTTGTTAGCGCAGGCATTCTCAAGGAGGGGCTAGATCCGAATTTTGTGCGACTCAGTTTTGTCAGTTTGATGGTGTTTCCGCTGATCGCGCCTCCGGTATTGATGCGTCAGTTTGGCCTATTTAGTACCAGTGGCACGGATTTACAACGGTTAGCGCTACACAATATGCAGGTATTCACGCAGGGGGTGATGCGTGAACCTAGGAGTGAATTATGATTTTAACCAATAGGTTAACAGTTAGGTCGGTTAAGGTAAGGCAACCTTCTCCCCGAGGATGGGGCAAGCTTGTGGCGAGTTTATTGGGCGCGGCGCTGTTACTGCAATTGACGGCCTGCGGCGATGAATCGCCCCGCGTGCTGGGCACTGTCGAACGCGACAGGTTAACCCTCACCGCGCCCGTGGGGGAGCTGATCAAGCGGATTAATGTGGTCGAAGGCCAGCAAGTGCAGGCGGGGGAAGTGTTACTCGAGCTGGATAGTACAGCCGCTCAGGCGCGCTTTGGCCAGCGTCAGGCCGAGCTTAAACAGGCGCAGGCCAAACTAGAGGAAGCCGTGACGGGGGCTCGCTCGGAAGACATAGATAAAGCCCGCGCGGCCCTCGATGGCGCCAATGCCAGCGTGAAAGAGGCGCGGCAGAATTTTGAGCGTACGCAACAGTTATTTAAGACTAAGGTGCTCAGTCAAGCGGACTTAGATGCGGCGCGCGCGGCGCGTGATACCAGCCTTGCCAAGCAGGCCGAAGCCGAGCAGAGCCTTAGACTGCTGCAAAACGGCACCCGCAGCGAGCAACTCGAACAAGCCAGAGCCGCAGTCGAGGCGGCCATGGCTGGCGTGGCGCAGGAGCAAAAAGCCCTCAAGGATTTAAGCCTAGTGGCAGCAAGACCCGCAGTGGTGGATACCTTACCTTGGCGGGTGGGGGACAGGGTGGCCGCAGGTAGTCAACTCATTGGTTTATTGGCAATTGAACATCCCTATGTGCGGGTGTATCTGCCAGCAACTTGGCTCGATAGGGTCAAGGCGGGGAGCCAAGTGAAGATCCTTGTCGATGGTCGCACCCAGCCTATTGCAGGCACTGTGCGTAATATTCGCAGTCAACCGGCTTACACCCCTTTTTATGCGTTAAATGAGCGTGATAGGGCGAGACTGATGTATCTCACCGATATTGATATTGCGCCAGAGGGAGAGGATTTACCCACGGGAATGGCCCTTGAGGTACTGCTGCCATGAGTGCTCAACAGGCTTCAGCAGAGATATCGAACGTTGGGACATCTGCTGCAGAAACATCAATCGCGGCTACTGAGTTTGCTATCGAAACCCGCGGCATGACCCGCGCCTTTGGCGGCATCAATGCGGTCGAAGATCTCGATTTAGCAATCCCTAAGGGCACGATTTATGGATTTTTAGGCCCCAATGGTTGCGGTAAATCGACCTCCATTCGGATGTTGACTGGGCTGCTGAGCCCGACCTCGGGGGATATTCGGGTGCTGGGCGAAACCTTGCCCGGCGCCGAGGAAAAACTGCGCCGCCGCATAGGCTATATGACGCAAAAATTCTCCCTCTACGACAATTTGTCGGTACGGGAAAACCTGGAGTTTGTGGCACAAATTTATGGGCTGAATCGCCGCCAAACCAAGGCGCGTTTAGCCGAGTTATTAAGTCTGTACGATTTGGCGGGGCGCGAGAAGCAAATGGCGGGCTCCATGAGTGGCGGGCAAAAGCAACGTTTAGCCTTAGCCGCCGCGACCTTGCATCACCCCGAACTGTTATTTCTCGATGAGCCGACGTCGGCGGTCGACCCTGAAAATCGCCGCGAGTTTTGGGAACGGCTGTTCGATCTCTGCGCCCAAGGCACCACGATTTTAGTCTCGACCCACTATATGGATGAGGCCGAGCGTTGCCATGGTCTTGCGATTTTAGAGCGTGGGATAAAACGCGCCGATGGCTCGCCGCTACAACTCATGGCGGCCATGGGCGCGCGGGTCATTGAAGTGTCGGGAGAAGATTTACGTAAGCTTAAACAGTCGCTTATCAGCGATGCCAACGTGTTATCGGCGGCGCAGATTGGCAGTCGTTTACGGGTATTAGTGCAAAGTTCGATTGCAGATCCGCTGGCTTGGTTAAGCCCTAGGGTTGCGGGGCGGGCGCTGACCGAAGTGCGTCCAAGCCTTGAGGATGTGTTTGTGACTTGCACGGGCGGACGTGCCCAGCTAACGCCGCCAAACGGCAGTCAGGCCACGACAGTGGAGGCTCAAGATGCTACGTAGAATTTGGGCCGTGGTCGTCAAAGAACTCAGGCAGTTATCGCGGGATCGCATGACCTTCGGCATGATAGTCATGATCCCCTTAGTGCAGTTGATGCTGTTTGGCTATGCCATCAACACCGATGCGCGCCATTTGCCCGCAGGTTTAGTGAATTTAAGCGACTCCGCCTATAGCCGCGCCTTGGTCAAGGCGGTAGAAGCGACTCAAGTCGTTGATTTTAAGCATCGCTATCTGAGTGCTGCCGAGGCGGATGCGGCCATCACTCGGGGCGAAGTGAAAGCCGTGCTGTATTTAGGCGCCGATCTCGACGAGCGTTTAGTGCGACATCCCGCCTTTGCGGGACAGGCCTATTTTGCCGAGCCTGTGGGGCAATGGTTGGTGGATGGCTCGGATACTGTGGTCGCCTCCACCATTCGCAGTTTAAGGCAAATGCCACTGGATGAAATTGCGGGCAGGGCGGTCAAATCGAATCCCCCTAGTTTTGAGGTGGTGCAGTACTTTAACCCTGAGCAGCGTTCTGTGGTGAATATCGTCCCCGGCCTCTTAGGGGTCATTTTGACTATGACCATGGTGATGTTTACCTCGGCCGCAATTGTGCGCGAGCGAGAGCAGGGCAATATGGAGTTTTTAATCACCACGCCGGTGAGGCCGCTGGAGCTAATGCTTGGGAAAATCACCCCTTATGTATTAGTGGGCTTTGTACAACTGGCGATTATTCTCACCGCCGGACATTTACTGTTTGCAGTGCCGATCCGCGGCGGTTTGGATTCGATTGCGCTGGCGGCCATGCTGTTTATCTGCGCCAGTTTGACCTTAGGCCTAGTGATTTCGACCATAGCGAAAACCCAGTTACAGTCGATGCAGATGACGGTGTTTATCCTGCTGCCGTCGATTCTGTTGTCGGGTTTTATGTTCCCCTACGAGGCCATGCCCGTGGCGGCGCAGTGGATTGCCGAGGCGTTACCCGCGACGCACTTTATGCGTATGTCCCGCGCGATTGTGCTGAGGGATGCCGAGGTGAGTGACTTGCAATTTGATGCGCTGTGGATGATTGGCTTTACCTGCCTAGGGCTGCTGGTGGCAAGCCTGCGATTCTCTAAACGTTTGGATTAAGGTGCGGGCTCTCGCTTTGGGCGTGAGTTTTGACTTAACGCAAAGTATTGGTAAAGAATCGGACTAAGTCGTTGAAATGGATGTTAGTTACTTTAGAACTCGCTTACACTGCTGCTATTAAAATGTTCCTTTGCGGTATTGGCTTTGCGGATCCCTTGGGGGAGTGGAGATGCAAAGCGTGTGGCGCATCCTCGCCACAACATGCGCAAAGGAATGGGGATCAGCTAAGCGAAGGAATTCTGTATGCCTGCGATTGTGTGTCAAAGTGCCCTTGAAGCGGTATCGCTCATTCAAAGTGGCGAAACCCTGTGGACCCATTCCATGGGGGCGACCCCCAGAGTCTTATTAGATGCGCTGGCAAAACATGCGCTCACCCTTGAAAATCTCACCTTATTACAGCTACATACCGAAGGCGCCGAGTCTTTAAGTCATCCCGATCTGCGTGGTCATCTGCGCCATCGCTGTTTCTTCGGCGGGGTGCCGACTCGGCCATTATTGCAAAGTGGTGATGCGGATTACGTGCCGATTTTCCTCTCGGAAGTGCCTAAGTTATTTCGCTCCGGCGAGCAAAAAATTGATACCGCGATTATCCAAGTGTCGCCGCCCGATAAACACGGTATGTGTTCCTTAGGCATTTCGGTAGAGGCTACCTTAGCTGCCTGCCAAGTGGCGGGTAAAATCATCGCCCATATCAATCCGCAAATGCCCCGCACCCACGGCGATGGTTTTATTCATATCGACCGTTTTGCCGCCGTGTATGAACAGAGCGCGAGTTTGCCCATCCATGCCTTTGCCACCGGCGATGCCGTGAGTTTGGCAATAGGTAAAAATGTGGCCGAGTTAGTGCGCGATGGCGATTGTTTGCAGATGGGCATTGGCGCGATTCCCGATGCGGTGTTGTCTTGTCTGACCGAACACAAAGACTTAGGCGTGCATACCGAACTATTTTCCGACGGGATTTTGCAGCTGGTCGAAAAGGGCGTGATTAACAACAGCAAGAAACGTTTTTACCCCGGAAAACTGGTCACAGGTTTCGCCTTAGGAAGCCAGAAGTTATACGACTATGTGGATGATAATCCTGCGGTCATTTTTATGGATATCGAGCAGGTGAACGATACCTCTATTATCCGTAAAAACCCTAATGTGATGGCGATTAACTCGGCGCTGCAGGTCGACCTTTCGGGCCAAGTTTGCGCCGATTCAATAGGCACTAAGATTTATTCGGGTGTTGGCGGGCAGATGGACTTTATTCGCGGCGCGGGGTTATCTGAAGGCGGCCGCTCTGTGATTGCCTTGCCAAGTACCGCCTCGGGCGGCAAGATTTCCCGCATTGCTCCTGTGCTATCGCCCGGTGCTGGGGTGGTAACGACGCGTGCCCATGTGCATTACATAGTGACCGAGTATGGCGCGGCGAACCTGCGTGGTCGCTCCCTGCGCGAGCGGGCGCAGGCGCTGATCAATATCGCTCATCCAGATTTTCGTGAGCAGCTTTGCCGCGATGCCTTCGAGGTGTGGGGATTAAGTCTCTAATCAATCCTTGCCTTGTCCCTAATTGCCCAGTCAGTGAGTGCCGAGTTTGCGACTGCGTAGGCTCGGTACAGTACTAAGTGCCTGCTTTGATGCCAATTGTGGGATGTTTTGCTCGATTCGACGCCCTCAATGTTTTACCATGCCCACGCGATTTAATCTGGTCAGTGTGAATCGAATGGCTAAAAATTATTTTTAACTCTTTGATAGTAAAGGACTGAACCGCTTAATAACAGGAAGTTTGCCAATGTTGTACACCCTAGAAGCGACAACCCCACTCGAACAAATTTTTGTGAAGGCCCTCCAAGACAATCTGTATGCGGCCGAGTTTTATCAACAACTTAGCCAATCAACCCTGTTTATCTTGAGTGAGAGTAGCACTGAGGCGCCCGAGGCGGGTGAAGGTGCGATGGCTATCGGCATCACCCAGTGGTATGTCCCCCTCGAGGATGGCAGTGATCATCCTTTTACGCCGATTTTCACATCTCAAACCGCCGTCGATAAGGCCATCGAATTGATGAAGAGCGAAGGCACTGCGCACCATGGGGTGATGACGCTCGATGCCGAGACGCTGCTCCAAGTGTTGCTACAATCGGGGAGCGATATGGCGCTGAACCCTAACAGCAATATGTCGAAATCCTTAGATGCACATGAAGTACGCTTGATGCTGTCATCACAGCTTGAGTTGGTGGAGCACAGGGGCGCGCTCTCGTTATTTGGCAATATCGAGCCCCATGAGTATCCGCATTTCGCCCAGCTCAAAGCGTTGCTCGCGAACTATAAAGCCGTCGAGAAGGCCTATCTGTTGGAATCGTCACGCTTGGATTTTATTCGAAGTACGTCGGACCATGCCTTAAGCCTAGTGATCCAATTACCCGCTGAAAACTCAGAGGATATTAATCGTATTCGTGGCGATGTGAAGTTGCTCGAGCGTCAACTGGGGCAGGACAGCTGGCCTATCAAGGTGCATCATTTACATGGCGACAGCGTCGAGCCTATTGCTACATTTTGCCAAGCCAAGAGCGCGCCTTTTTACAGCCGCTCACTGCTGAGCAGTATTAAAGGGTGGTTTAAGTAAACCCAGTCGATAATAAAAAACCAGCACAAGTGCTGGTTTTTTATTGGGATTACCTTGGCTGATTAGCTTGGCTGATTATCTTGGCTAAATACTATTTGCCAGAGCAGCCATAGGTGGTGAGGTAAGCATCGGCCGCTTTCGCGTTGACGATACCATAACCGAAGTAGTTATCCTTACCCACAGTGCCCGCATCCATTGCTGTTGCTTTGAGTGCATTACGGATTTGTGTACCAGTACATTGTGAATGGTTAGACCATACCAGTGCCGCCATACCCGATACTGCTGGTGTCGCCATTGAAGTACCGCTCATAAAGCCGTAGTCAACCGAATCGATTGAAACCGTTGCGTTTTGTGCCGCGATTAGGCTAGCTCTATCTTCAAATGCAGCGCCAACTGCTGGAATGGTGGTGGCGTTGGTATCACCCAAAGTGCCGTAGAGCATGCCCGCGACGTTGTTGATTACGATTGCGCCGACACCGCCTGAGTTTTCGCAGTTAAGTACTTTATCGTGGAAGGAAATCACGCCGCGATCGATAACACAAATCTTACCGTTCGCGCCAGAATCCACGGCTTGAGCCGTGCCCATAAAGTAGGTATTTCCTGTGGCTGAACCTGGGTTTTCCATTGCAGATGATGCGACTGTCGCGCCATCGGCGGTTAAGGTTGAGGCCGTTGCCATGCCTGCAGGGTAGGTTGATAGGGTATCGACACCGCCTGCGGTAACTTCAACACAGATGCCATCATCGTTGACGGCTTTTTTACCACGACCGCTCACGCAGCTTGGGTATTGGGAGAAGTCGGCAATCTTATTGTTGGCATCGTTAGCACCGATCATCATTACCGATGGGTAACCTGCTGGATAAGAGCGTACTGAGTTACCGTCGTTACCCGCAGCCGCGACCACTAAACCACCCGCCGCAGTAAAGGCGTCGAAGGCATTCTTTTCAGTATTGTTAGCTGCGCCGCCACCTAAGCTCATGCTGATGATCTTAGCGCCAGCATTGCTACATTTGTTGGCAGCATAGGCTAAGTCAGAGGAGTAACCCCAGCCCGATGCGTTGAATACTTTTACGATGTGCATAGGTACGCCAGGCGCCATACCGACTACACCGATATTGTTGTCTGCCGCACCAATAGTACCCGCCACGTGAGTGCCGTGTGGGCCACCATTTTGGAACCAGTTACCCGTGCCTGGGTCGTTGTCGCCTGTGATGTTGTTCCAGTTAAAGTCAGGGTTTGAGCTATCTAAACCAGAGTCAATAATACACACCTTCATGCCCGCATTTGGGTTAAAGGTCACTTCGTTGGCATGGGATTGATATACCGCATAGGGCGTGACTTGCTGGGTCATTGGATTGCCCGCATCGTCGTTATACAGCGCCATAGGATGCCGGCGAACGTCTTCTTCAATCAGGGTGATATGTGGATTGTTCAGCAGGCCTTTTACTTGGGCGAGATCTTTACCGGTAAAAGTCGCTGCAATAAATTCATCCCCTTCAAGATTGATTTCAGCACCTAATTTTTTAGCCAGTGCCTTCACAATGCCTGCATGACCCGCTTCGACTTGGATGACATAACGATTATCGTCGGCATGGGCTTGGGCAATAACGCCCACAGATAAGGCAATAACGGCACTCGCGATTTTGGTTAATTTCATTGTGCTTGCTCCATTTGTTATCAAGGTTGTAAGACCTAAGCGACACGGAGCATCTACTTGCGCTCCTATGGACAGACGGGCGTCTGCTGACTTAGGCGATTTCAACCTAACACAGGAATTTGCTTTTAACAAATAAATAACAAAGGTAGCAATTTGTAAACATTTTGAGCTGTAAACAAAGAATGACAATCATGGTAGCGTTAACAGCCAAGCTATGTTGAGGAGAATAGATTGGCTCATTCACTCTAAGATAATGAATTATCACTATGTTTTTATCTATGCTGGCAGAAATCAAAACCAACACTCACTTCGAAGATGAGTATCTGTTTATCGTCCTTAAAAAGGCCGATGAATGGCGTATCGATAGCTATAAGAATCGTCGCTATGGCAATGAGAAATGGAGCGTAGAAATCCTGTGATTGGGTGTAAAGCGGTGCGACCTTTCTCAATGCTTATGTTTAGACGTTGTTGAGTTTATAGATTTGAAATAAAAGCTATTTCCCCATGCACTCTGCGAGTAATTTAATAAAAAAATCGCTGCCTTTACGCTCACAAAATTGAATATTGCGCTCGGGAATTGATTCGGGGTCGTTGTAGTTAGCAAGGGCTAACTCCATACTGGCCTCGCGAATAATATGCAGGGTTGGGTAGGGGGCGCGGTTGGTAAAATTGGCGGCCGAGTCCTGTGGTTCATCCTCGAAGCAATAGTCGGGATGAAAATGCGCGAGTTGATACACGCCTTCATAGTCGTTGTCGAATAAGGCGTCGTTCGCCATATCGACGAGATCGAGGTAAGTGTAAAAGCCCTCAAAACCCCGCGGCAGAATAAACAGCGTGGTTTCGGCTTCGGGATGGGCATCTAGATATTGGCATTCTTCAATCAATGCCTTAAGCACTAGCTTGACTTTGGTTTGTTCAACAACGAGATAGCGAATACTGCCGCGCTCGACCTCACGTCTGGCGAAGGGGCAAATATTGTATTTCATGATCACTTTTTTCACCCAGTTATCGGTTTGTTCAATGATCAGATCTATCTCATTCATGCTAGTGCTTAACTCTTACGGCCAAAATTAGGGGGCGATCATAGGGATGATAGACGCCACAAGCAAGATGGCCATAGTGATATTAAAGATCTTCTGCTGGCGCTCATTTTTCAAAATACGTTTAAGCGCCACACCAAACCCAAGCCAGACCACGGCGCAGGGAAAGGCGACGCATAAAAACACTGTGGCGATAGTGACCACTTGCGGTGTGAGATCCTGTTGCACCGAGGTAAAAGTAGCAATCGCGCCCACCGCCATAATCCAGCCTTTTGGGTTAACCCATTGAAATGCGGCGGCTTGCAGAAAGCTAAAGGGTTTAGCGATGCTCTTGCCCTCCATCTTGCTACTGCTGTTGGCAATCAGCCAAGACAGGTAAAGGAGATACACAATCCCAATCACTTTAATCACTTGGTGGATTATCGGGTAGGCTTGAAATAGGGCGCTTAAGCCTAGGCCGATGGCGAGGATCATAGTGGGAAAGCCAAGGCTAATCCCCATCAGATGCGGAATACTGCGTTTAACGCCAAAGTTGACCCCAGAGGTCATCAGCATAATGTTGTTAGGCCCTGGGGTGATCCCCGATGAGAAGGCAAACAACGCGATAGCGAGTATTAACTCCATAGATCTATTTCACACCTTTTGTTGTCGTTTTTTGCATTGTGATTGTGACTGAATTTGTCGCCTAGTGGCACGAGTCGGTACGGACGCTAGGCGAGGCATTCTAGCGGGTAAATTGGGCGGCGCCTATACGCCCTGCGGGCTTTATAAAGTAACAAATCATAACGTATTGGCCGGAGTTGAGTGCCTTTGTGCTATTTTGCCGCAATCCTTGTCGATGACCATGATTTAACACTATGATGCATATCGACTTTCAGTCTGAGAAATAGCAACTATCCTTAAGCTGTAAAAATCGCAATAAAGGAAAGAGCATGTATTTATCACAAACCATTGGGCGTTTATTGACGCTATTAACCATCAGTTTGGCCGCGTTGACGGCCTGTGTGAGTGTGGATGATTCGCAGGCGCTGCGAACCACGATTGTGACTTCGGGGGATTTGAGCCTATTACCGCCGAGTGCCATGACCTATACCTGGCATCCCACCCTACAGAAGATCTTTGTTGACAGTCGGCTCGATAAACAGCAAGTGCAGCAACATATGCAAGATACGCTGAAAAAAGTGCTGCTGACAAAAGGGTATCGCTGGGTCGAAGATCCGCAGCTTGCTGATTTTCAAGTCGGCTTTGGCGTTGCCATGGGCACACAAATGTCGGACGAGCAGATACTCGCCGCCGCAGGCCTAGTGCCGGGGTTGTCAAACCAAGGTGTTGATCCTAAAAAGTACGATAAAGGCTCAGTGCTGATTAGCTTTTTTAAGCCGACGGGAGTCGCAGGCCAACCCACAGAAATGGTCTGGCGAGTCCTTGCCCAAGGCTTTGCCAACATTAAAGATATGGATGAAGTTAAGGCCCGCTTCGATGGTTTAATCGATGAAATGCTGTTATCGCTGCCCGTCACCCATGCGGTGCAATAGTGCGGTTATCCCAGCTCGGTTGCAAACTGACTCATATAAACAGATAGCTAAAAACAGATGGTTATAAACAGATAGCTATAAGGAGAAGGTTATAAACTGACAGGCTTAAGGCTGAAAGCTTAAGGTCACTGTCATAAGGTATCCTCATAAGGCGAGTAAGATACTCGCCTTATGCTCTTGTGGGAATAGAGGTTTAGGATGCCGCAATGATTGGCTAGACTGTTCTCTGAGCTATTTACAGTTACAGGTATTTTTACAGGACAGGATGTGACGTCCGCAGAGGATTTTTAAAGGGAGATTATGATGGCACAGAGTATCTTTGTTAATTTAGCGGTTGAAAGTGTTCAACAATCTCGGGCTTTTTACGCTGGCTTAGGATTTGGTATCAATGAGCAATACAGCAATGAGCAGGCTGCTTGCGTGGTGATTGCCGACAATATTTATGTGATGCTGCTGGCGAAGCCTTTTTTCGCTGGCTTTACCGATAAGGCGATTGCCGATGCCCGCACCACGACAGAAGTGCTCAATTGTCTAGACTGCGACAGTCGGGAACGTGTCGACCAACTGGTTAAGCTCGCGGAGCAACATGGCGGCAAAGCCTATCGTCAAGCGCAGGATCAAGGATTTATGTACGGTCACGCGTTTGAAGATCCCGATGGACATATCTGGGAACTTGTTCATATGGCAGCGCAAGTGGGTTAGGGCATCCTCTTGCACATTCCTCTAAACCAAGCTTGTCCAATAATAGCGCGCGTTGCGTGAGGCTCTTAAGCTTTGCACAACGCTTCTATGCCAAATCAAGCTATCTAGCCGCTTCACTTGGCTCATCTCACGGTTTTGCAATAAGAGCAATAAGTGTGCTGACTGCCATAGCGGCGCTCAACACACTCAATTGACGAGAGTTTTACCTGATCTTAGTCAGTTAACCCTACACTCACTTCATAGGCCGTGAATTTACGAATGTTAATCACGCCGGTATCGAAGATCAGATACTGACCTTTAATCCCCTGTAAAATCCCGCTTACCACCTCATTTTTATCGAAGTTGTGGGAAGTGATCTTCTTCGGAAAGGTGTCGATGGGATAGTGAATCGACTGAATCGTTTCATCTAAACGCTCGATACTGTAATCGCCTTTTTGCATGCCGATTTCGTGCAACTTAGCCTCAATTTGCGGGATCAGTTCCGCCGCCTTAGCATTTAAATCGATATCGTCGGCGTGGCCCTTAAGCATGGTTTGCCAGTGGGTTTTATCGTTGATGAGTTTGGCTAACTCCACTTCCACTAGACCCGAGATTTGTCGTGTGGACGCTTTAAAAATCGGTAAACCTTGAGTCGCGCCCTGATCTATCCAGCGAGTAGGCAATTGTGTGTGGCGAGTGATGCCGACTTTGATGCCTGAAGTATTGGATAGATAAACATAATGCGGCACAAAACAATGGCTTTGCGCCCACTCTGGCTCGCGGCAAGTACCTTGGTCAAAGTGACAGGTTTCGGGCTTCATAATGCACATATCGCAACTGGCGAGCTTTTGCATACACACAAAGCAATGGCCTTGCGAATAGCTCTTTTTGGTCTTTTTACCGCAGTTACAACAGAAGATGTTACCCGTGTGGGTCAGGGTCAATGGCTTGCCAATTAAGGGATTCAGTGGCAGCAACTCGTCGCCAACAACCAGTTGATACTGTACTTGTTGCGCCTCATCTAAGTGTGCGCGCAGCTTTTTTAGCGTTCCTAACATAGGTATTCCTAGTTTTTTATGGTGTCACTGGGTTTGGTAAGACATCCAGCGCACTTATGCATTCGTCATTGCGTGGTGTGCAGTATACAAGATTATCCCGCCGAGTTTAGATAGGAATTCTCGATTGAGAGCCTGACCCCATGCGTTGGTTTTTGAGTATCGCCAGTGAACCCAACGAGATGGCCAGCGCCTTTGCAGCCCAAATCACCCAATTGCAAAATACCTTGGGTAACAGCCCATCAGTGAAGTCTCCTTCGGCCCAAATGTTGCGATGGTTTGATATACGATTCCCCGAAGAAACCCATGACAGTACCCCGCTTATCGGCAATGTTGAGGCGTTAAAGACGCTGTTTGCGGGCTGGAATGCGGTGCCCGAAGTCGCGGTGATGCCGCTAAAGGAATTAAAACAGTTCTATCGTCAGCAAACGGCGGTCTTCGGCTATGAGTTTCCGCTCTCTGCCCAGCAATATAATGTCTATGGCCTCAAGGCCAGTTATGAGCAAAAAACGGCGTGGGGCGTGGAGATTTTACAGGAGGGGACAAAGGTGTTTCCTATGTCTGAGGTGCTTTGGGATAGCTTAACAACCGCCTACGATCTTGATGGTCAAACCGCTCTGGCGATTGAGGCTTCCAACAAAGCGGTGCAGTTGGCAAAGCAATCCGACTCAGTGTTTTTAAATGAAATCTTGAGTCAGGCCAACAGCCTACAACGCAAGACTCGTCAGTAGGGCTTGGCGTAAAAGCTAACAGTATCGCAACATATTTGGACAAGCGCCCAGCATCTGGGTAATCTTGTCATCCTTTTTAATCATAGAGACTGTATCTTGCCAGCCAATTTTTTACTCCTGCTCGCCGCCGCCATTTGGGGCTTTGGTTTTGTCGCCCAAACCTTGGGAATGGAGCATTTATCGCCCTTTGCATTCAACGGGCTACGTTTCTTAATTGGTACTGTGTCACTCGTTCCTCTGGTGTGGTACTTGGCTCGGCAGGGTAAAATTCATCTCGGCACGCCCAAAGATTTTGCCATTGGTTGTGTTGCGGTGGGCGGACTGTTATTTGCTGGCGCATCGCTACAACAGGTAGGACTGCTTTATACCACGGCCGCCAATGCGGGCTTTATCACTGGGCTTTATATCGTGTTAGTGCCGATATTGGGCTTAGCCCTGAAACATGCTACCGGCGCAAATACCTGGGTAGGCTGTGGTATCGCCGTGGTGGGGCTGTATTTTTTAAGCATTAAAGACGGCTTTCACCTCGGTTATGGCGATACGCTGCAATTGATTGGCGCACTGTTTTGGGCGATGCATATTTTGGCGGTGGATCATTTTGCCAAGCGGATTTCGCCCGTGTTACTCGCCATGATGCAATTTTTGGTGTGCGGCGTATTAAGCCTACTGGTGTCGGCGGCCATTGAGGTGACGACTGTCGATAAGGTGATTGCAGCTTGGGGCTCACTGGCCTACGCGGGGCTGATTTCAGTCGGTATTGCCTACACTTTGCAGGTGCTGGCGCAAAAGCATGCTCATCCTGCGCACGCAGCGATTATTTTGAGTCTAGAAACAGTGTTTGCCGCCATCGGCGGTATTGTATTCCTTGGGGAAAGCTTAGGACTGCGCGCCTTGTTTGGGTGCGGCTTGATGCTGCTGGGGATGTTGATTTCCCAAGTGCCGCTGCGCTATTTAATTAAGTCTCGGCACCAGAAAGTCAGTTAACTCGCCATAAAAAACGCCGCAGTGAGTGCCCGCGGCGTTTTTTGTTGAAGGGATTGAAGGTTAACGGCTGAGTTTATCCAGCACTAAGTCATCACCGAGGGAGTAGAGGGACTGCACCAGTTGTTCCTCTTGGGCGAGGTCAGTTAAACCTAAGCCAATGGTGGCGCGAAACAGGGCGATACCGGTATGGCCTGCGGTCTCAAACTGGCTGCTAAACTGTTCGATATTGATACCAAGTGCGGTGATGCGATTGGAAATATCCAGCACTAATCCGGGTCTGTCGTAGGACACTAGGCTGTAGGTGAGCCGCTTAACGGGTTTGAGGGCGACCGAGGTTTTTGAATAGGTGAGGGTGAGGCCGTCGATACATTCCAAGGCTTCAATCAGCTCGTCCATTTTCAGGGAGGGCACCTCGAGTAACAATATGGCGGCAAAGATCCCGTCGATATGGCGCAACTCTGAGTCTAACCAGTTACCGCCATGGCGACTCACGGCGTGGGCGATTTGCTCGACTAATCCTTTTCTATCAGGTGCTTGAAGCGTGATTAAATATCGTAGCATGGCGACTGACTCCTATTTTTTGTAAAAGGCACCTGTTTTAAAATCGGGTGTAACACAACTGTCATCTTTGCGTCATATAATTCAACGCACTTAGAATGAAGGGTGTTGTTATTGCTCAGTTTATGCTCAAACAGTGTAAGCATAGCATTTCGCAATTCCTAGCGAAAAAACTCACAGGCTTTAATAATAGAGGTTCTTAATGGAAAGTCAGGTCATTCAACCTGGTTCTGCGCCGCAAAGTATGCTGAAAGGCGGACGTTCAAGTCGCAGGGCATTTAAGGATAAAGCGGCTCAAATTGGGGTCACGATTGGCGGCACTATGGTGTTTGTCGCCTTATTGTTGATCTTCTTCTATTTGCTGTACGTGATTAAACCCATTTTCGACAGCGCAGATGTGACTCCCGTTAAAAGCGTGAGTTATCAACATGCTGAAGTCGCGACCCTGATGGTCGGTGCCGACGAGCAAAATGAGGTTATGTATCGCGTGGCCGCCGATGGCCAAGTGGATTTCTACACTGTTGCCGATGGCAGTTTACTCTCCAGTTTTACACCGCCATTACCTGCGGGTGTGAGCGTAACCAGCGCCGCGATTGCCGCGCCGAGTGAGCAACGCTTCGCACTGGGGTTAAGTAACGGTCAAGCCTTAATCGTAGGGATTGAGTTTGGCTTAAGTTACCCTAACAACAAGCGCCTTATTACCCCAAAACTGCGTTACAGCGCGGGTGAAGCGCCGATCACTATCGATGAATCGGGCAGCGCTATCCATCATTTAGCCTTTAGTTACAGCAACGATAAAATCAGCTTCGCCTACCAAGATGATAATGGTGCTTGGCGTTTAAGCCGTCTCGAAGGTCAAGAAAACATGATGACCGAAGAGGTGGAATGGACCACCACGGGCGCACTACTGCCCGATGCACCTAAAAAAGTTGCACACCAATTGATGACGCCAGACCAACGCCAATTGATGCTGCAAATGGGCAACAAGGTGTTTATCTACAATATCCGTGATATTGAAAGCCTGGATTTAATGCAGGTCATTGATGCGGAAAAGGAAAAGTCTAAGGTTAACAACATTGCCTTACTTGCCGGTGCCAGCTCGATTCTGGTGAGCTACGACTCAGGTGTGGTGACCCAGTACTTCCAAGTGAATGGTCCAAAAGGCCGTTTATACAAAGAGATCCGTGAGTTTACCGACTTAGCCCCAGTGGCCTCGATTGCCTCTGAGTTCTACCGTAAAAGCTTTGCCGTGGTGAGCCCAGAGGGTGAGTTATCACTCCTGTACACCACCAGTGAGCGCGAACTGTTTGATGAAAAGTTTGACCTTAAAAACCCAGGCGTGATGGGCTTTAGCCCGCGTTCTAACGGTCTAGTGGTTGAAGCGAACAAGCAACTGAATATCTTCCACGTGGAAAACTCGCACCCAGAAGTGTCTTGGAGCGCGCTGTGGAATAAGGTGTGGTACGAAGGTTACCCTGAGCCTAAGTTTGTGTGGCAATCCACCTCGGGTAGCGATGACTTTGAAGCCAAACTCAGCTTAATGCCATTGGCCTACGGCACCATGAAGGCGGCGTTCTACGCCATGCTGTTCGCCGTGCCATTAGCGATTGCGGGCGCCATCTACACTGCTTACTTTATGTCGCCAAAGGTGCGCGGCATTGTTAAGCCAACGATTGAAATCATGGAAGCCTTACCTACGGTTATCTTAGGTTTCCTCGCCGGACTTTGGTTAGCACCGCTGATTGAAGAACATCTACCGGGCATCTTAGTGCTGCTGGTACTGCTGCCGACGGCGATTCTGGTGTCGGCGTACTCTTGGAGCAAATTACCCGGCACTTGGAAACAACGTCTGCCTGAAGTCTATCAAGAGCTGATGCTCATTCCGGTTATCTGCTTTGTGGGTTGGTTCTCCTTTGCCATCAGCCCGATGATCGAAGTGGCGCTGTTTGATGGCAACACTCGTCAATTTATCACTAACGAATTAGGCATCACCTTCGACCAACGTAACGCGCTGGTAGTAGGTATCGCCATGGGCTTTGCGGTTATTCCAACGATTTTCTCGATTGCCGAAGACGCGATTTTCTCTGTGCCACGCCATTTATCCAACGGCAGTTTGGCGCTGGGCGCGACGCCTTGGCAAACCCTGACACGTGTTGTGCTGTTGACCGCAAGCCCAGGGATTTTCTCTGCGGTCATGATGGGTCTTGGCCGCGCTGTGGGTGAAACCATGATCGTACTGATGGCAACGGGTAACACCGCCATCATGGAATGGAGCGTGTTTGAAGGTATGCGTACGCTGGCGGCTAACATCGCGGTGGAAATGCCAGAGTCGGCGATTGGCAGCTCGCACTACCGTGTGCTGTTCCTCGCGGCCTTCGTTCTGTTCGTATTTACCTTCTTCTTTAACACGATTGCCGAAGTGGTAAGACAGCGTCTGCGTGACCGCTATAGCTCGCTGTAATGGAGATAAGATAATGATACTAAATACTATTTCGCCAATGACCTTGAGAGGTTTGTGCAATGGGTAAGTGGGTAAAATCAGGCTCGCCATGGATTTGGATGACAGGTGGCGCGGTGAGCATCAGTTTGATTGCAGTATTAGGCCTGTTACTGCTCATTGCATGGCGCGGATTAAGCTACTTTTGGCCTGCAACGATTTATCAATGGGAACTCGAAGATAACACAGGCGCGCGTTCAACCTTAATCGGTGAGATTTACGATAGGGAAGAAGTGCCGACCGAACGCTTAACCGCCGCGGGCCACGTGTTTAAACAGCCACCCGGTGAGTTTGTGACGCGTTACTTAGTGAAAACCGGTAACCGTGAGTTTGTGGGCTTAGATTTCCGTTGGATTTTAGCAACAGACATTATCAGCCGTAGCGAGCCTGCCGATGTGGCCATGCTCGAGCGTGCTAAAAACGGTAACTTTTATGGCTACCCTGTGGCCGTAATTGAAAACGGTAAACGCTTAGAGTTGAAAAACGATGCGCTTGAATCCTCCTTAATGGAGCATATCGATCGTGCCGTTGCCCTGTCTGACAAAGCGTTATCACTGCAAAAACAAGATATTGGTGCGATTAACTACAACATCGAGAAACTGCGTTTAAAAGAGCGCCGTTACGAGTTAGATGGTGAGCTGACCGATAGCCGTAAGCTGGAGTTAGCGGCCGCGAAGGAAGCGCTCCAAAAAGAATACCATGTGCTTGAAAAAGAGCTGTTTGCCCTGCGTGATGAAGCGGCTCGCGACTCTGTTATCGTGCGCGATATGCGTGGTGTTGAGGTTGAACTTAAGCTGGATTCGGTTCTCGATGTCACCTACGTCAACCACTTAGGCTTGATGGGTAAAATCGGCAAATGGTTTGTCGGGCTTGGCCGCTTTGTCAGCGATGACCCACGCGAAGCCAACACCGAAGGCGGCGTGTTCCCTGCGATTTTCGGTACCGTGTTTATGGTGCTGTTGATGGCGATTATCGTGACGCCATTTGGAGTGATTGCCGCAATCTACCTGCATGAATATGCCAAAAAAGGCCCAATCACTAAGATGATCCGCATTGCGGTAATCAACTTAGCGGGTGTGCCATCGATTGTGTACGGGGTGTTTGGTTTAGGGTTTTTCGTATACATGATGGGTGGCTCGATTGACCAACTGTTTTACGCCGAAGCCTTACCGTCACCCACCTTTGGTTCACCAGGGGTGATTTGGTCGGCGCTGACATTAGCGATTCTCACCCTGCCAGTGGTGATTGTATCGACCGAAGAAGGCTTAAGCCGTATTCCTAGCGCAGTGCGTCAAGGCAGTTTGGCACTGGGCGCGACTAAGGCCGAAACCCTGTGGCGGATTGTGATCCCGATGGCAAGCCCTGCGATTATGACGGGTCTGATTTTAGCCGTGGCCCGCGCTGCGGGTGAGGTGGCACCGTTAATGCTGGTGGGTGTAGTGAAATTAGCACCGACATTGCCACTGGATTTAAACTTCCCGTTCGTGCATTTAGAACGTAAATTCATGCACTTAGGGTTCCATATTTATGATGTGGGCTTCCAGAGTCCTAACGTTGAAGCGGCACGTCCTCTGGTATACGCCACCTCCTTCTTGCTGGTAACAGTGATTGTGGCACTGAACTTAACCGCGATTAGTGTGCGTAACCACTTACGTGAAAAATATCGTTCGCTTGAGCATTAATCAGCGATTATCCTGAAAGTATTAGGACTGAATATGATTTCTATAGATTCGACAGCCATGAAAACCAACAACTTTGACTTAGCAAACTTGAGCCAGAACGATACCGCACTGGAGATCCGCAACTTAGACCTGCGCTATGGCGACAAGCAAGCGCTGTTTAATGTGTCGATGAAGATCCCGAAGAAGCAAGTTACGGCGTTTATCGGCCCCAGCGGTTGTGGTAAATCCACCTTATTGCGCTGCATTAACCGCATGAACGATCTGGTCGACAACTGCCATATCGACGGCGAGATTTTACTGCACGGTCAAAATATTTATGACAAAAAAATCGACGTTGCCGCCCTGCGCCGCAACGTAGGTATGGTGTTCCAGCGTCCTAACCCATTCCCTAAGTCGATTTACGAAAACGTGGTTTATGGTCTGCGTCTGCAGGGCATTAACAACCGCCGTGAACTCGACGAAGCGGCCGAGCGTTCGCTACGCGGCGCGGCGATTTGGGATGAAGTGAAAGACCGTCTGCACGATAACGCCTTTGGCTTATCCGGTGGTCAGCAGCAACGTCTGGTGATTGCCCGTGCGATTGCCATCGAGCCCGAAGTATTACTGCTCGACGAACCCACTTCGGCCCTCGACCCAATTTCAACCTTAACCATCGAAGAGCTGATCACTGAGCTTAAGACTAAGTACACAGTGGTTATCGTTACCCACAACATGCAACAGGCGGCGCGGGTGTCGGATCAAACGGCCTTTATGTATATGGGCGAATTGGTGGAATACGCCGATACCAACACCATTTTCACCACACCGAAAAAACGTAAGACCGAAGATTACATTACCGGCCGTTATGGTTAATCATCTTGCCTTTGGTAGTGGTGATGTGAGTGATAAGCGATAAACGAAATAAGCCACCGCCTAGAACTGAGTTAAGCATTGCAAACTCCATCTAGGCGTTGATACAGTTGAGTAAAAGGTTGGCCAAATGGAAAATATGAATTTAAACAAACATATCTCTGGGCAATTTAACGCCGAGTTAGATGATATCCGTAACCGTGTACTCGCCATGGGTGGCTTGGTTGAGCGTCAGTTAGAGCAAGCCATCGACGCCTTAAGCACCTTAGATGCTGAATTAGCGCAAAAGGTGATCACTGGCGATCACAAAGTGAATGGCATGGAAGTCTCGATTGATGAAGAATGCACCCGCATTATCGCCAAACGCCAACCAGCGGCGAGCGACTTACGTCTGATCATCGCGATTTCAAAATCGATTGCCGATCTTGAACGTATCGGTGACGCCTGCGTGCGTATTGCCAAGGCCGCATTAGATAAGCGTTTGAATAATCAGCAACCGCTATTAGTCAGCATTGAAAATATGGGCCGCCATGCGATTCGTATGCTGCACGCAACGCTCGATGCCTTAGCCCGTATGGATGCTGATTCGGCGCTGGAACTTCACAAAGAAGATGCCAAGCTCGACCGTGAATACGAAGGCATTATCCGTCAATTAATGACCTACATGATGGAAGACCCACGCTCAATCCCCGATGTATTAGACGTACTCTGGGCTGCCCGTGCGGTTGAGCGTGTCGGCGACCGTTGTAAAAATATCTGCGAATACATTATTTACTACGTGAAAGGTAAAGACGTTCGCCATACTTCCTACGAAGATATGGAAAAGGATTTAAAGGACTAAACGCCTTTTATCACAGGGCTTTATCCACAAACGCTCTGCCTAACCGCAGAGCGTTTTTTTGTGTTTCTTTGGGGGGATAAAGTGAACTGTAAGTCAGACAATAAGTTTGGTTTACGCCTCTGACCTATAAGAGGGGTTACCAATTAGCAAGTTTATCTTTTTGCATAAAATCGTTGTTTGAAATTTGTTATTTACAATAAATAACCCTTTGTTTAATCTGACACTCGCTATAGGTTAATCTCGGCGTTAACCGACACTCGAGAGTAGAAACAGCACAATGGAATGGGTGCTGTATCGGCGATTACAGGGATAAGTAGATGAGCCAATTGTTGTATTCTTTAAAGCAGGGGTTCGAAGCCCTGAAAAGTATTCGCAATCATATAGTGGAAGCGAATTTACCCGCAGATTTCCCTCGACCCGAATTACCGCCGATATCAGAAGAGGCGAAAGCGGCACTGTTGCAACTACTCGAGCCGCTAGAAGCTTATCGAATTGAAAAACTTGAAACGAAACTTTCTCGGAAGAAATGGGCCAAGCGGTTAGGCTGGCTCCTGTGCTTGCCTGCGCTGGTTGTTGATTTGATGTCGTTAGCCTCAAATAGTGACCCAAGCATTCTGAGCTTGATTGTTCTCGCAGGCATCTTAATGTGGGTTCAGTTGCCTGAAATACAATTTAAGCGCCATTATAAGAATAAAATTTTATCTGTTTTACTCGATAAATTAGGGGATTACCAATATAGCCCAGATTCCTGTGTCAATCTGGATGCCGTGGCTGATTTTGAACTTATGCCCAGTTTTAGCAAGAAAGAAGCTGAAGACCATATTCGCGGCAAGGTAGAAGATGTTAGCTTCGAGTTTTGCGAGTTAACCTTAAAATCCCGTGGAAGCAAGTCGGATAAAATTCAATTTAAGGGTGGGGTGGTGATTATCTCTATGCCCTTTCATTTTGAATCTCACACCATTGTTAGCCAAGACTATGGTTCCCTGGGGAATGCTATTTCAGGCATCAAGCAACCCAGAGTTAAACTAGAAAGTGTCACCTTTGAGGCCATGTTTGAAGTGTATTCACACGATCAACATTATGCGCGTTATTTATTGTCACCCGCAGTGATGGAACGATTGGTTGAGTTGGAGCAATTATTCCGGAAAACTGCACGAGGTTCAGGGATAAGCATAGAGTTTAAAAATAATACAGTGCTTATTATGGCGAGCTATTTTGGTAATTTATTTGATAATGTGGACATCAACTTGCCCACACAGGATATGTCAAAGATCCCATTATTACAGCAGGAGCTGGTCCTCATCACTAGCATTATCAAGCAGCTAAAACTTGATTATCTCGCGGCACAAAATGTGGCAGTACAAAAAATGCATGCGAGGATGGAGACATTAGCGAGTTAACGATAATAGTGTGCTGAGCGGTTATCTATTCGCATAGTTTTATACAGAGGATGAAACAGCAAGTATTGTTCTTTATCACGCCGATGATTATTTGAGTCATTGGACAGAAGATTCGCCAGCGCAATGCTAGTCATCACTTGAGCCTCATCGCTAGGTTCGGATATAACGTGAGCTGTTCAAAACTTATCAGAGGGCGGTGAGCGCGCGGCATATAAACCTCCTTGTTATTAACGCTGGGTGTCCAGTTTTATAATTTAATCAAAAGTTCCTTTTATCAGGTATTCTGGTAACCACATCTGACCAATCCAAATTGGGATATTTTTTCCTAAGCATAGGAATATCTCTATTTTTGTTTTCAAAAATGTTCCAGTCATAATTTTCTGTGGCAGCGAACTCACCTATATAGTTTATTGAGTTTTCTTTTACTGAAAAAGTAATTGACAAATTATCTTCGGGACTCCAATGTCGATAGAATTCGCCTCGCGTCTGAAATAGCGTGTAGTTGTAGATTTCATACGTCCCCGCAGGAACAAGATAGGCGAATATATTTCCAGAATATTTACTCTCTCGATAGTCGAAGTCATACGCTATAAACGGTGCTGTAGTAGATGCTTTACCTTCAATATTGAATTCAAAAAATTTTTCAGAATCCACTTTTCTAATGTTTATTCCCCAACGATCATATATAGCCGCTGCATTGCGCCTAGACAACGAGCCCACAATCAGAGCATACCCATCTCTATTTAAATCATTTGAAGATATATCTACCGGAAGATTGGGTCTTCCGGTCATTGCGCAGCCGCAAATAAATAAAGAGATTAGAATTGAAAATATTATTCTTAAGTTCATAAGCATTCTTGAGGTGTAGTGTTAACATTTTACTAGTGTGTATGTGCGTTAATCACGTTAGAACTGTGAAAATATGCACAATTAACTATTTGTATGCAAAGAACTTATCAGCTTTTCATTAAATGTACCATATTGAAAAAAGAACATGTGTGTTTTTCAGAACGATTAATATGCCCTTGTTTATGTAATTTATTGAATTTAATATACTTTGATTTATTTGTGCGAAGTTAATGTGCATTGTTCAACCTTAAAATCACCTATAACAGTGAAAAACCATAGTCATACATGGTTAGCCGCATACAAGGTAAGATTAAAACAGGATTATCATTGAGAATTTCTAGGGTAATTTGAGTGGACTCATTTGAATAAAATCGCTAGTTGAAACTCTTTTTTGGGGGGGCAAAACAGCCCAATAGCTGAAATGACTTATCCGATGCGCAAAAGCCAATAATAAAGGCGGGAAACTTCCCGCCTTGATTATGTTATTTGAGGATTCGCTAGGATTCAGGGCACACTTTGGGTTCGCGCTTAAACCGTACAATTCGTGGTAGTAGTAAGCCTGCGATAACCACGATAATCCCTAACAGTTGCAACTCGGTAACGGCTTGGCCGAGCATAAACGAGGTTAATACGGAGAAGATGGGGACAAAGTTAAAAAACAGTGATGCGTTGGCTGAGCCTAACTGACGCACACCATTTAACCACAACAAATAGCCCGCCACCGTACCAAATACGCCGATATAGACCACTTCAGCCATGCCTAACGCAGAACTATTTACTAGCTCTGCGAAGGGATGCACCTCTGGCGAGGCCAAACATAAAGCGCCAAGCACGGCGGCGCCACTCAACATGCCGATAAAGGTATAAGGGATGACTGGCATCCAGCGGCTGATACCTTGGCTGAAATAGGTGTAAAAACTCCAGGCCAGCATGCCGCCAAATATTAATTTATCTCCGTGGTTTATCTGCATTGAGAAGAGGGTTTCAAGGTGCCCATTGGTGATCACCATCAGCACGCCAGTCAGGCTCACCAGCAAACTAAAGCACTGGGCAAACGATGGCAGAGTACGCAGGGCAACACAGGCGATTAATGATGTGATCAGCGGGCTAAGGGCCATGATTAATGAGCCGTTCGTCGCATTCGTTGACGCTAATCCCGTAAACAGGCCAAGGTTAAGTCCGCCTATTCCTACCGCGCTGACCAAAATAATCCACAGCCATTGATTGATGCTTAAGTGCAATTTTGGCATGCGGACGAGCTTGAGGTAGATAGCGAGACAGGCCGCGGCAATCACAAAGCGCCAGAACACTAAGGTCAAGGCATGCACTTCGCTTAACACTTGTTTACCAATGGGAAAGCAACTTCCCCAAAAGAAGGTGCAGATAATCAGCAGGATAACTGCTTTTATCGTTGGATCAGATTTCATCGCCACTCCAGATGACTTGTCAAATACTGAGCCTTAGTGTATTGATTTCAATAATTGGATAAACAAGCAAAAGTAAGACGGTAAATACCAATAATGAAACCTAACTATTCGTTGGACGATCTGCGCTGTTTTTGTGCTGTGGCACGCTCAGGGAGTTTTAAGGAGGCCGCCCAATCCTTAGGTATGCCGCTCTCCACTTTGAGTCGTCGTATCCGCCGGCTAGAGACCGATTTGCAATTAAGATTGCTCAATCGAGACGCTCACCGCGTCATATTAACCAGCATTGGTGAGCAGTATTTTGAGCGCTCAGTAGCCTTGTTTGATGAACTCAATAATATTGATGAAGACTTGCATCGGGATAAGTACCAGCCACAGGGGAAAATCCGTATTTCCGCGCCCATCAACTCAGGCACTCATTTCCTGCGGTCGATTTTTTATGATTTTCTGCTGCAATATCCCGATATTCAGTTGGATTTGAGCTTTTCAAACTCGCTTATCGATATTGAAGCGGAAGGCATGGATGTGGCGTTTAGAGTGGGCAATCCAGTGGTGGAAAACTGGATTGCTAGACCGTTAAAACAGATTCACTTTATTTTGTGCTCTCACCCTGACTACGACATATCGAGCATCACTTCACCAGATAAGTTATGCGGTCACCCAACCATCATTTGTCGCCCTATGATACCTTGGCAATTGGTGCACAAAACCACTGGCGAAGAGTTTGATTATCACCCGAACAAGGGGGGCAGGCTGGAGGTAGATGAGCTGATGCTACTAACCCACGCCATCAAAACAGGAATAGGTATCGGATACGTGCCGGATTATTTTGCGCTACCTATGATAGCGCAGGGGGAAGTGAATCATGTTCTCCCTGACTGGAGTAGCAAAGCCCGTACTTTATCCATGCTATATCGGGACCGCGACCACCTCCCCATGCGGGTGCGGTTGTTTATCGAGTTTGTAAAATTGCACTTAAGTAGGACTCTTAAGTAGAGCTCGCTTTATCCCGCCTGCTAAGGTACACCGACATTTGAGCGCGTTGAGGTCACAGCGCGCAGGCGGGCAGATATTCGGATAATTCCAATAGATTCAAATCGGGGTCACGGATATACACTGAGTTGATGCGGCCTGTGGCGCCAGTGCGCAGTACTGGGCCTTCAATAATCGCAACTTCAAGGGTGTTTAAGTGGCTGATCACTTCTTCGATATTGTGGCTGACCACAAAGCAGAGATCGGCACTGCCGGGCGTGGCAAGGTTTGCCTTAGGTTCAAATTCGGCGCCTGCTTGGTGAAGATTGATTTTTTGATCGCCAAAACTTAAGGCGATTCGGCCCTGACCAAATACGGACTTTTTCATCCCTAACACGCGTTGATAAAAGTCGACGCTGGCCTCGATATCTTTCACGGTTAACACTAAATGGTCTAGGCGGGTCACGCGCATATTCTTTCCCTCGATGCCGTAGCGGTTTGTTATTGGTTTTCTCTGCGCCTTACCTTACATCAAGTGCTGGTGCAAAAGTGACTCTGTGGTAGCATTTAACGCGCTTTTTAGCGTAAATAATTTATGCCTTTTTTTATCCCATTGGATTTGATGAGATTGTAATGAAGAAAACCTTAGCCCGTGGTTTGATGAACCTGCTGCCGATGGCGTTAAGCCTGTGGTTGTTTTGGTCATTGTTTGTATCGTTAGATGGTTTAGGGATTTTTATTTTAGAGTTGGTAGGGATTAACCAACATTTTGTCGGCGCGGGCTTTATCTTAGTCGTGGCCATAGTGTTTGCGGTGGGCCTGTTGTTTTCGGTGAGCCCTATTGTGTGGCTCTATGGCTGGATTGAACGTCAGCTGATGCGTTTTCCGCTGTTTAAATCTGTTTATGGCAGTATTCGTGATATCGCTTCCTTAATGAACCGTGAGGGTAAACCCAATACTCAGCAAACCGTGTTGGTTAAACAGGCCAATGGCGGGTTTGTGGTGGGTTTTATTATGACGGATACACCGCCGCAACCATTGCTCGATGCCTTACCCGAAGGGGATTGGGTGCCTGTGTTATTCCAACTCAGTTACCAAATGGCGGGGGTCACTAGCTTAGTTAAACGTGAAGATTTGATTTTAGTGGATTGGTCTTTTGAAGAGGCGATGCGCTTCAATTTAACCGCGGGGATTTCGCAAACGCCGGGCGCGGCAACGGTAAAAACTAAAGCTGAATAAGTTGGCTTTGATTTTTGAGTTAGTTTTTTGCGTCAAATAGATACATTTTTGTGATACAATCCGGTGGCGACTTAATAGGTTGCCATTTTTTATGCTAATTCAGTGGATACTGTTTAGCATTATCTGTGTCTCTATTGAGTCAGTTCTCGACAGCATGTGGTCTCTGTTCGAAGGCGTCTCAGTAAGGCTTAAGCAAGGCCGAATCGTTATTTATTACCGGTTATTTGCTACTGGTTAACCGTTAGCCGCTAATCGCGCTTTGCATTCCTCATCCTCGATATCATTAATATCGAACCGCTTACATGCATTATGTCGCCATGAAGGTTAAACCCTGCGATTCGGTCGCATGGTGTTTATGCTCGTTGCCTTTGAGAGGGCGGCTGGTTCTTAAAGCGCATTGTACAACTGCGGTTTAGCTGTTTATCGAGCAAACGGTTACTGACTTTGCTATTGCGTAAAAGCGCCGAGCAAACAGGCTAAGGTGAGGAAGTGTTCCAACATGAGTATGACATCACAAGGCATTGCCGATCGCGAGTCCTTGTCATGGATTATTTGTGCATATTTCATCCTGATCACATACTGCTGAGGCAAGAGTTATCTATTATTGTGCTATCTCTTCAAAATTGAAGGGGTTTCAATAGGAATTGCCTGATACAAGGGAGTTTTATGTCTATAAAGTCGAGTATAAATCCACCGGTTTTTTATTCGTCGGTCTTTTTTATCACCTTAATGGTGATGATCTGCGCCATTTGGCCGACCGAGGCCAATCACTTTTTCAAATCCATGCAGTCGTGGCTAGAAGCCAAAGCGGGCTGGTTATATATCCTTGGTGTGGCGATTTTTCTGATTTTTATCATCTTTGTCATGGTCAGTCGCTTTGGCGACATTAAGCTCGGCCCCGACCATGCTGTGCCCGATTATAGCTATAAGAGCTGGATTGCTATGCTGTTTTCGGCGGGGATGGGGATTGGATTGATGTTCTTCGGCGTCGCCGAACCCGTGATGCATTATTTAGCGCCGCCCGATGCAACGCCTGAGACCTTGGCCGCCGCCAAAGAAGCCATGAAGATCACTTTCTTCCACTGGGGCATACATGCGTGGGCGATTTACGGGGTGGTTGCCCTGAGCTTGGCCTATTTTGCCTATCGGCATAAGTTGCCCTTGTTACCCCGCAGCGCACTCTATCCCTTAATCGGTGAGCGTATCCACGGCCCGATTGGCCACTGCGTCGATACCTTTGCGGTATTGGGGACAATGTTCGGGGTCGCGACTTCCCTAGGCTTTGGGGTATTGCAGGTTAACTCGGGCCTAAGCTATTTATTCGAGCAGTTGCCGAATAACACTACAGTGCAAGTGTCACTGATTATTGGCATTACCTTACTCGCCACTCTGTCGGTATTTTCAGGGCTCGATAAAGGGGTGAAGCGCTTAAGTGAGCTTAACTTAGGCTTGGCCCTTATCCTGTTGCTGATTGTGTTAATTCTTGGCCCAACCGTGATGTTGCTGCAAGCCTTTGTGCAAAATACCGGCAGTTATCTCAGTGATATCGTTAATAAAACATTTAATTTGTATGCCTATCAGCATAAGGAAGACTGGCTTGGCGGTTGGACGCTACTCTACTGGGGCTGGTGGATTTCGTGGTCACCTTTTGTCGGCACCTTTATTGCGCGGGTGAGTCGCGGTCGCACCATACGTGAGTTTTTAGTCGGCATTTTATTTGTGCCTTCGGCGCTGACCTTTTTGTGGATGACGGTATTTGGTAACTCGGCCATCGATGCCATTATGAATCAAGGCGCGACCTATCTAAGCGAAGCGGTGAATACTAATGTGCCCGTGGCTTTGTTTGTGTTTTTTGAACATATGCCTTTCCCACATCTCCTGTCGGGCATTGGGATTTGTTTAGTGGTGACCTTTTTTGTGACCTCATCTGACTCGGGATCCTTAGTAATCGATAACCTGACCTCGGGAGGCGATAACAATGCGCCTGTCTGGCAACGGGTGTTTTGGGCATTGCTGCAGGGCGTAGTGGCCTCGGTACTCCTCATCGCGGGCGGTTTACAGGCACTGCAAACCGCCGCTATTGCCAGTGCGATGCCATTTTTATGCGTGATGCTGCTGATGTGTTTAGGGCTATACAAGGCGCTGAAAGACGATTGGCTTAAGATCAACAGCGTGCAGCTCCACACCACCAGTGTGCAATACGCTAAGACCAATATCAGCTGGGAGGAGCGTATTGAAGTTTTAGTGTCGCATCCCACCGAAGATGAGGCGCGTATCTTCCTCAATAATGTCGCGACACCAGCGTTATCTAAGGTGTGTCAGCAATTTATGAGCAAGGGCCTGACGGCGGATCTTGAGTATCTCGACGGCAAAGTACGATTGGTGATCAGCAATGAAGCCTATCAACCCTTCGTTTATGGTGTGCGGATGCGCTGCTTTGAAATCGTCAATCCCGTCGGTGAAGAGTTAGAGCTGGGCAATAATTGGTATTATCGCGCCGAAGTGTACTTAGAACAGGGCGGCCAGCACTATGATGTGATGGGCTATACCGAAGAGCAGCTACTGGCGGATGTGGTTACCCAATACGAGAAATACCTGCATTATTTGCACTTGTCCAATGCCGACCAAGGGCATGTCACCTAAACGCTTTGCGTGTTAGAAATATTGCCCCAAGGAATAACTCGGATTATCCTTGGGGCACTTTTTTAGGGGTCATCAGTTAGGTGTGAGCATGTCAGCAAATCCAGGCCAGAGTAAGTTAGATCAAGTCTTAGCCCAAGAGCGGGAATACCGTGCAAAGCGTGAGGGCGGTTACCGCGAGCAGGCGCTCAAATTGTATCCTTGGATCTGTGGCCGCTGTACCCGCGAATTTACCTCAAAAAATTTAAGCGAGTTGACGGTTCACCACAGAGATCACAACCACGATAACAACCCATCCGATGGTTCTAATTGGGAATTATTGTGCCTCTACTGCCACGATAATGAACATTCACGCTTCGAAGAACTGATCCGCTACGGTAGCACCACCGAAACCAAGCAAGCGGCGGCGACCTATAATCCCTTTGCCGATTTAAAGGCGATGATGAAAAAGTAGCGATAAAAGTAAAAAGCCTGATATATCAGGCTTTTTTTGCAAGTCGTGCCTCGGCTTCCAGCCATTTAGCGCGGCTTAGCACCTGTTGATTTTCGTCGCCTTCGAAATGGGTTTTGCGGGCGGGAAGTTGCGCGATAATCGCGGCATGTTCTGCATCGCTACTATCGCGCCAAGCGACAATCTCATCGATATGGCGAAAACAGCCCATGCAATAATCTTCATCATTTAAGCCGCAGCGGGCAACGCAGGGGGAGAGCATACTTTTCCTCTTAACAGGTTTTCGTCATCGGGTTCAATGGGTGAGGCCGCTGCGTTAACTGTTGCTGCGTGAAGGCGTAACTCCCATGCATGCCAGCGAGTAAAGCAGGCTGACAAAAATTGTGGCGATACTAGCAGCTTTAGGCGCCATTTGGGCAACAATATTCAGTAAAATGCACCTTGATATTCGTAAAGGCTTAATGACGGCACTGTTTTCAAACTGGTTTTAAAACAGTGCTGTTGTGAAGACGTGGCGGCTAAGCCCAATAAAATAGTCAAATGGAACACATCAGAGTAAAGCAAATTCAGCATGGCAATTAAGCTCGATAATCATAAGCAGGCAAGGGATATATCCGAGAGTCAGGAGAGGCTCAGGGCGCACTTTATCCAATTGGATAAGCTACTTGAGCAGAGCCGCGCCCTGTGGCAAGTGCGTGCCTTTGAGGCAAAAGCACTGCCTTGGGCGGCACAATTCCCAAGGCTTGCAACCACCCTTTGGGCGCTTGATGATGCCGTGCTCGATACTTTGGATGCCGAGCAATCGGCGTTAGTCGATGCCTTATCTCCCGCACTTAAGCAGGATCTTGCAGCGTTAGGCTTAGACTGGGATCTGTCTTTACTCACATTGTTCTTTGCCGAACTTTCGCTGGGCTCAGATGTTGATTCAAATATAGGCTCAGATATTGGCTCTGACATCAGCTCTGATGATATTGAAACTGCTACTTCACCTCGTATTGATCTTACCGAGATGGCTCACTTTAGCGCCCATATAAAAGGCCGTAAGTGGGAGCAGATCACTGCCTTTGTGCAGCATTTACCCGATGTAGGATTACCCGTGCTCGAGTGGTGTGCGGGCAAAGGGCACTTGGGCCGTTTGATTGCCAAGGCACGTGGTGTGGATGTGTTAAGCCTAGAGTGGCAGGCGATGCTCTGTGAAGAGGGCCAAGCCTTTGCCGATAAATGGCATTTATCACAGCGCTTTATCTGCGCCGATGCTTTCGCTATCAAGGATAAAACTAGCGACAATTCCGCTCATCAAACCAATCCTTTTTGCGCTCAGCAACAGGCGGTGGCGCTGCATGCCTGTGGCGATTTGCATGTGCGTTTACTGCAATTGGCCGCGGCGGCGGGCACACAGGCATTGGCGATTTCACCTTGTTGCTACCATTTAATTCAAGCTAATCAATATCAAGGCTTATCGACACTCGCCAAAGACAGCGCGCTGCGTTTAAGTCGCCATGACTTGCAATTGCCTTTACAACAGAGCGTGATCGCAAATCCCAAGCAGCAGGCGTTGCGACATCAGGAAATTGCTTGGCGGCTGGGGTTTGATGCGCTGCAACGAAATTGCCGTGGCATAGATGCTTATTTACCTTTGCCCGCCATAAAGCAAAGCCAGCTGAGCGGCGAGTTTGCTGAATTTTGCCATTGGGCGGCGGCGCAAAAGGCGGTTACCTTAGCCGCAGATTGTGATTTTGGCGCTTGGCTCGAGATAGGCAAACAGCGACAAAGGTTAACCCGGCGCATCGATTTGGCCGCGCATTTATTCCGCCGAGCGCTGGAGCTGTGGTTAATTCTCGATCGCTGCTGTTTTTTGCAGGAAAGTGGCTATCGGGTAACCCTGAGGGAATTTTGTGCAACCAGCGTGACGCCGCGAAATGCGCTGATTTTGGCGCAAAAATCGAGCGATTGAAAAATAATCTGAATGATGAGGCCATACTTGCCTGTTTTTTATGAAGTATTTCTTTATTAGTTCATTTTGAATTAACGGATAGGCGGCATGATCTGCACAAGGGCTTATAAGCTCTGTGAGACAAGTCTAAGACGAAAGATGGTTTTTTATTGAATCATCGGGCTTTTCTTGTTCAAATGTCGCCTTAATGACAAATAACAACTAAAAACTGACCTAAAAGATCAGTGATCTTAGTGAGCGAATAAAACAGTTTCATGAAATATTCCCGCGTATTTATTAATAGTCTTGCCTATGAACTGGCACCTGTGGTGGTTTCCAGTAGCGAGCTAGAATCTCGCCTCGCGCCTCTATATCAAAAATTTCGCATTCCTATGGGGCAACTTGCGGCGTTAACGGGCATTACCGAACGCCGTTGGTGGCCTAAAGGGCATCAATTATCCGATGGAGCGATTAAAGCGGCGCACAAGGCGATTGCAGAAACGGGAATAGAAGTCGCCGAACTGGGCGCTGTGGTGTATACCGGCGTTTGCCGTGACCAACACGAACCCGCCACCGCTTGCCGGATTGCGGCGGCATTAGGTGTGTCGAAGGACACGGCGATTTACGATATTAGCAATGCCTGTCTTGGGGTGTTATCGGGCATTTTAGACATTGCTAACCGTATCGAGCTTGGCCAAATTAAGGCGGGCATGGTGGTATCCTGCGAATCGGCGCGGGATATTGTCGATGTGACCATCGATAATATGCTGGCCGATCCGACCATGCAGAATTTTGCGCAGTCGCTGGCAACCTTAACTGGCGGCTCTGGCGCGGTGGCGGTGATCCTGACCGATGGCAGTTTGCCGCTGACGAATGTGCGTAAGCATCAGCTACTTGGCGCCTCCCATTTATCCGCGCCGCAGCACCATCAACTGTGTCAGTGGGGCTTGCAGGAAGTGGGGCACAATATTTACCGTGAGTTTATGCGTACCGATGCGGTGACCTTGCTCAAAGAAGGGGTCGAGCTGGCAAAACACACGTGGGAGCATTTCCTCGCGCAGCGGAATTGGTTGGTTGAACAGGTCGATAAAGTGATCTGTCATCAGGTCGGCGCTTCAAACCGTAAACAGGTCTTGAGTGCGTTAAATATTCCGCCTGAAAAAGAATTCCCAACATATCAACTGCTTGGCAATATGGGCACAGTTTCTTTACCCGTCACTGCGGCCATGGCACATGATCAAGGCTTTTTACGCCCAGGGGATCAGGTGAGCTTTTTAGGCATCGGCAGTGGTTTGAACTGCATGATGCTGGGAATTAAGTGGTAGTTTTCCAAGATTGTTATCTGCCTTAGCCGACGCTTGAGCGCAAGGTTTGCTAGGGCATTTTTATGCTTATTGGTTTAGCGATGGGCATTAGCGATGAGCAGAGGTAAAGGCGAATTTACCTGCACAGGCTACCAATACAAAAACAATTAGAACAAAAGATAGGAAGCGTCATGTTAGACACTCTGTTGCCGTTTAAACGTCATTTTCTTAGCCGTAATGGCAACAAGCTGCATTACATCAATGAAGGCCAAGGTGAGCCTGTGGTCATGGTGCACGGTAATCCAAGTTGGAGTTTTTATTACCGTAATCTCGTGAGCGCCCTTAAGGATACTCACCAGTGTATCGTGCCCGACCATATTGGTTGTGGCCTGTCGGATAAGCCGGATGACAGCGGTTACGACTACACTCTTAAGAATCGCATTGACGATTTAGAGGCGCTGCTCGATAGCCTAAAGGTAAACGAAAACATTACCTTAGTCGTCCACGACTGGGGCGGCATGATTGGCATGGGCTACGCGGCGCGTTACCCTGAGCGCATTAAACGTCTGGTGATTTTAAATACCGGCGCCTTCCATTTACCCGAGACTAAGCCTTTACCGCTGGCGCTGTGGATCTGCCGCAACACGCTGCTCGGCACTGTGTTAGTGCGTGGTTTTAATGCCTTTTCATCGATTGCATCCTACGTTGGGGTGAAGCGTCAGCCGATGTCCAAGTACATCCGTGAGGCCTATGTCGCGCCGTTTAACTCATGGGCAAATCGCATTTCGACCCTGCGCTTTGTGCAGGATATTCCGTTAAAACCGGGTGACAGAAACTATCAACTGGTGTCGGATATCGCCGCCAGTCTGCCAAAGTTTGCCAAGGTACCGACACTGATTTGCTGGGGTTTACAGGACTTTGTGTTCGATAAGCACTTTTTAGCCAAATGGCGCGAACATATGCCCCATGCTAAGGTGCATGAATTTGCCGATTGTGGTCACTATATCCTCGAAGATGCGAGCGATGAGGTGATTACCCATATCAAACACTTTATGGCTGAGGCGCAAACGCCAGAGCCTGAAGTGCAGCACGTTGAAACGGTGCTGGTCACCGAGCCTGAGGTAGAGACTCAAGCGCCACAGGCCGCACATTAATGGTTAGGGTGGAGGATGCGCTGCTCGGTCATGGGATATCTGCCGTCGAGCAAGCAAGCGATGCCAATATCTGTCGGCATTTAAAGCAGGCCGCCCATCACATACCCCATCATCTCGCGGTTGCGGTGCAACAGGGCAAGGGTAAATCCCTTGCCAACCTGACTTACCAAGAACTCGACTTTATTAGCCTAGATAAACAAAGCGATGCCATCGCCTTCGCGCTCAATGCCCATGGGCTGATGCGGGGGATGAAGGCGGTGCTGATGGTCACCCCGAGTCTGGATTTTTTTGCGTTAACTTTCGCCTTGTTCAAGGCGGGGATTATTCCCGTGCTGGTTGACCCGGGCATGGGGATTAAAAACCTTAAGCAATGTTTTATTGAAGCTGCGCCCGATGCGTTTATCGGTATCCCTAAAGCCCATCTCGCCAGACGCTTATTAGGCTGGGGTAAGGGCAGCGTGCAGCATCTAATCAATGTGGATGGCAATCCCAGCGGGCTTGCTGGCACGCTATCGCGCTTACTCACGGGCGCGCCAAGTTTAGCGTCGATACTCTTATCTACAGCTAAGTCGTCTACAGCTAAGTTGTCGGAACAGGGCGAGTACCCGATGGCGCTGCTAGAGCATGACGAGATGGCGGCGATTCTCTTTACCAGCGGCAGTACGGGGACGCCGAAGGGCGTTGTTTATAGCCATGGTATGTTTGAGGCGCAAATCAAAGCGCTGAAGCAGGATTATGGCATTGCACATGGCGAGCGTGATTTGGCGACATTCCCGCTATTTTCTCTCTTTGGTCCGGCGCTCGGTATGGCATCGATTGTGCCAGAGATGGATGCCAGCGAACCGATTACGGCTAATCCTGAGTTTTTATTTGCCGCCATTGAGAAATACCAATGCAGCAATATCTTTGTTAATCCGGCCTTGCTTGAACGTTTAGGTCGCGCCGGTGAGCAAACCGAATCGAAAAACCAGCATAAACTCAGCAGTGTGAAACGCGTGATTTCCGCTGGTGCGCCCGCGACCATTGCCTCCATTGCCCGTTTTAGCAAAATGCTCAGTGACGGCGTACCTGTACTTAATTCCTACGGCGCTACCGAATCCTTACCCATCAGCATGATCGCCAGTGACGAGCTATTTACCACAACTCAAACCACAGATAATGGCGGTGGGATTTGTGTTGGTCGCGCCATCGATGGTGTCAGTATCGAGATTATCGCCATCACTGAGGATAACATCCCTGAGTGGGATAATCGGCTGTGCCTTAAGGTGGGCGAAATTGGTGAGATAGTGGTGACAGGCCCAATGGTGAGCCAATCCTATTACCGTCGCGAGCGAGCAACGACGGCGGCCAAAATCTGGGATCGCGAGCGGCAAACCTTTAGGCATCGAATGGGCGATCTTGGCTACCTGGACGGCAGCGGCCGCTTGTGGATGTGTGGGCGTAAAGCCCATCGAGTCGATGCCACTCAAGGTGGGCAGTTTGCTAAACGTTATTACTCGATTCCCTGTGAGCGGATTTTTAATACCCATCCAAATGTGAAGCGTTCGGCGTTAGTGGGGATCAAAGTGAAGGGGCAAGGCGGCGCGAGTGAGATTGAACCACTCATCTGCATCGAGCTTGATCAATCCTTGGTATGTAATAAGAGTGCGCAGCTTTATCAAGAACTGATGGCGATAGCCGAGCAGTATAATCAAACTCAGGGGATCAGGCGTTTCCTTATTCATCCCGACTTCCCGGTGGATGTGCGCCACAATGCCAAAATATTTAGAGAAAAATTAGCCGTTTGGGCGCAATCACAAACCAAAGGTTGATGCTGATTTAAGGGAGTTTTAACCTTACTCATCTAGATTTTCTGTTGCTTTGTTGTGGCATGGGGATGAAATACTATCCCTTTGCATATAAGCGCTGGACTTAACACTGTAAACGGCACTGGGTGTCTCGGAATAGCATGATGACCGAAAATTGTTCCATTTCTCTCGCCCCAAAAGACTTAGTAAATGCGGTGTTACAGCCAGCACGCCTAAACCAAGTGGACGGTGACCAAGCATGTATCAAACTGAGTCTTGACCCGCGTGAGCAAGCCGCGCTTGATGCCTTGGCCGCTAAGGTCAGCCATGCGTTTGTGACTGGCGCGGGTGGATTTTTGGGTAAGGCTATTTGCCTACGTTTGGTTGCTGCTGGGATTAAGGTGACAGGCTTTGCCCGTGGCCTTTACCCTGAGCTTGAAGCCCTTGGCGTGACTATGGTTCAGGGGGATTTAGCCAATCCTGAGCAAGTCAAACTGGCGATGCAGGGCTGCGATATCGTGTTCCATGTGGCCTCAAAAGCGGGTGTCTGGGGTGATAGAGACAGTTATTTTTGCCCCAATGTGAAGGGCGCGGCCAATGTGATTGCTGCTTGTAAAGCGCTTAAAATCAATAAGCTAGTTTATACCAGTACCCCGAGTGTCACCTTTGCGGGCGAGGATGAGTCGGGTATCAATGAATCGACGCCCTACGCCAGCCGCTTTTTAAATTATTATGCTCACTCCAAGGCGATTGCCGAGAAGATGATGCTCGATGCCAATCAAGCATCGATAACCGCATCGACGTATGCGTTAAAGACGGTTGCCCTGCGGCCGCATTTGATTTGGGGGCCTAATGATCCGCATCTGGTGCCTCGGGTGCTAGCCCGTGGTCGTTTAGGTAAACTAAAGCTGGTGGGACGTGAGGATAAATTGGTCGATACCATTTATATCGATAACGCCGCTTATGCCCATGTCCTTGCCGCCCTTGAGCTTTGTCAAGCAACACCCAAGTGCCAAGGTAAAGCCTATTTTGTCAGTAACGATGAGCCTGTAACTATGGCCAAGATGCTGAACCTCATCCTAGCCTGTGATGGGTTGCCGCCTGTGACCGCGCGCGTGCCACAGACCCTAGCCTATGTGGTGGGCGCTGTGTTAGAAACGGCGTATCGACTGCTTAATAAGCAAGAAGAGCCGATCATGACGCGCTTTGTCGCTAAACAGCTTTCCTGTAGCCATTATTTCGATATCAGCGCGGCAAAACGAGACTTTGGCTATCATGCCTTAGTGTCGATAGAAGAGGGTATGAAGCGACTTAAGGCATCGCTCTAGTGCTTATTTAGCACAGGGTAAACTTGGTGATATCCTATGGCATCACGGTAACCTAATGGATTAAAGCGTTAATGGCCTGCGACGATTGTAATACTTCGATTTTTTGGCAAAAAATTGGCCGCTGCAAACGCTGCATGTGGCAGTTGACGCTGCTGTCGCTTATCGGTTGGCCTTTGTGGTGGTATCTCTACAGTGACGCTCCTCGAGAGGTCAACTCCATCGCCTTACTGTTTTTCTGCATCGCCTTTAGTGGCCTGTTGTTACTGCATCTTGTGGTATTAGTCGCGCGTCGTCTGCTCGGGCGTGAGTAGTTTTTCACTTCCCATCGAATCTCCTTTTTATCCTTTGTGGTGAGCGGTCACACTCGCCATTTACGCTATTTGAAACGGCCATGCTTGCCCGCGAACTTTTTCATTTTCGCTTAATGCTCAAGTGGTACACAGTGCGCTGAAACAGCTCGCTTTTTATCGTCTTAGCGAAAAATACTGTCGATTGGTGCTGAGGCGTGATGAGTGATGAGCTCACGTAATTATTTTACTCCGTGATCCCGTGAGTGTTAGGGCTAGGCTTAAATCTAACCAAGGTACGACAAATGCTCTGGTGATAGGGTCTAGTGTGACGAGTTGTGTTGGCTGAAGAGTATGGATTTAAACAAATTTTAATCTGACATTTTAAGCTTTTTACCCTGTTTCACTGTTTTTGGTATCGCCAAGTACTAAGATCGAATGTGGCGATGGAGCCGAGAAAACTCGGTATTTTTTAGGTTTTAGGGAGTGTTATGGAGTTTTTAACCACGCTATTTGTGGGTTACCCGATATGGGTTTGGTTAATGTTTTTTGGCTTTGTGTTGGCATTGTTAGCCTTCGACTTAGGTGTGCTACACAAAGAGCAGCACGAAATTACCGTGGCAGAGAGCCTTAAATTATCGGCCTTTTATATCTGTATGGGTCTGTTGTTTGGCGCCTGGTTATGGTGGTACAAGGGCTCGACCGCGGGGATGGAATACCTCACGGGTTACCTTATCGAAAAGTCTTTATCTATGGATAACGTCTTCGTTATCGCACTTATTTTCAGTAGCTTAGGCATTCCCCGTTTATATCAACACCGAGTGTTATTCTGGGGGATCATGGGCGTTATCGTGCTACGTGCCATTATGATTGGCTTAGGTGCGGCACTGGTTGCGCAATACCAAGGCGTGTTGGTGTTATTCGGCCTGTTCTTGATTTTCACCGGTGTTAAGATGCTCTTTTCCGATGATGAGCATGGAGATATCCAAGATAATAAGTTTTACAAATGGTTACGCTCCAAAATGCGTTTTACGCCAAGCCTTCATCAAGAGAAGTTTTGGGTAAGGGGAGAGGAGCATCAACTCAGCAAAGGCTGGTGGGCAACGCCTCTGTTCTTGGCGTTGATCTTAGTCGAAACCGCAGATCTGGTGTTTGCGGTGGACAGTATCCCGGCGATTTTTGCGATTACCCAAGATCCCTTTATCGTCTATACCTCTAATATCTTTGCTATTTTAGGTCTGCGGGCATTGTATTTCGCCCTCGCTGCCATGGTGCATCGTTTCGAGTACCTCAAGTATGCGCTATCGGTCGTGTTAGTGTTTATCGGCGTCAAAGTCGGACTGGTGTACTTTAATCACGAAGGCATTGTGGACTTTAAAATCCCAACGGCCTTATCCCTTGGCGTCACCTTCGGCCTCTTGCTGGCGGGGGTATTATTCTCCCTGTGGAAGACGCGCGAGCAGAAGTAAGTTAATGTTTTTCTATCTAAAACTGGCGCCATAGTGCGTAGTTTTTATTCGGTCATCCCAAAGAATGGTTGTGAATTGCCTAGTTTATCGGCCGATGAAATAATTTCTATTTGCGGTTTTTAGGTTTGGTAAAAGTGCGCAAACTGTTCTATTTTTCGTATAGACAGACGTTTGGCTCGGGCTTTCTTTCTACCTGAGTAATCGTTCGCCTAACAGCGCACTGAGCCAAATATAAAGAGTCTGTTTTCATCAATTTTGCACTAATAACAATAAATTATTAGCACCATCAACTTTGTGACTTAGCTCATTATCTGCCGGAATGGGGCGACAGTTTGGCTCATTCTGAGATATTGACCATTACGCCACGCCATCATTACAAATAATCGAACAAATGACAGCGAGCCAGGCCGTTAATGCCGAGGTTCGCACGAGGAGAAAGATCATGTCTATGGTGAGTGCGAAGGAATTTGCTCATTGGCTAAAGAAACGCTTCGAGGGTGTCGAAAAGGGCGTGAGTTTAACTCGAGAAGATATCAATCAGCTGACCGGACGCCAAAATTTTTCATTGGTGTTTGTCCATGATATTCACTACGAGTTGATGCGTTATGGCATCGCTTTTGTGACAGACACGGGGCGCGATACTTATTACCTTGTGCGGGTTTTCGATAAACCTTGGCGCAATCAATTGGAGCAGGACTCTGAAAAGGAGCTGTTCTCTAACGTAGTGTCGATTAATTTACTGCGTTAAGACGGCAATTCGTGGCATTTATCAGTGCAATTTTGCTTGAGGTGGTGAGGGCTTTAGACGCACCACTGCGCGCTGCTGCGCAAGTTCGACAGCCCCTGTTACACAAGGATTAACAGGGTTAATAAATCGCATCTTTGCGTGACTTCCCGTCTACTAAGTTCGTTACACTCTCCCTCTTTACACTTAAATCCGCCGTGAAAGTGCAAATTCGCTTGTTCTTCGGCATGGATTTTCCTAAGGTGATTGAAAATGATTTTCACTGAGGCCCCCTATGAATACCCATTTGCAATTACAGGTTAAGCATTGGCTCGAAAATGACCCAGATCCCCGCACTCAGGCACAACTGCAAGCCTTAATCGATGCCGGAAATGACACCGAACTCGAGGCACGTTTTGCGGGACGTTTAGAATTTGGAACCGCCGGATTACGCGGAGTGGTGGGCGCAGGTCCTATGGGGATGAATCGCTTGGTTATCCGCCAAACGTCTGCAGGGCTTGGTGCCTATCTACTTGAACAAATTAAAGATGCCGCCGAGCGCGGAGTTGTGATTGGTTACGATGGCCGCCACGATTCACGCACTTTCGCCCATGATACCGCCAGTGTGCTCACCGCGATGGGCATTAAAGTGCGCCTCACTGCCAAAGTGGCGCCAACGCCGCTGGTGGCCTTTGGGGTTAAGCATTTTAATGCCGCCGCCGGTATTGTGGTGACCGCCAGCCATAACCCGCCACAATACAACGGCTACAAAGTGTATTGGGAAAACGGCGCGCAGATTATCCCGCCCCATGACTCAGGTATCGCCGCTCAAATTGAGCTGGCGGCAACCCAAGCAATTCCGTTTATGGATCAGGTGGAGGCAACCAAACAAGGCAAGCTTATCTGGTTGCAGGACGATTATTACGAAACCTATCGCCGCGGCGTGATGCACGCCAATGTGCTGCAAAATAACACCGCGCCCGAAAAAGTCAGTCTTGCCTATACCGCTATGCACGGTGTGGGTGCTGAAATGGCGGAAACCGTGCTCCAAGACGCAGGTTTTACCCAAGTGTATTCGGTGGCGGCGCAGCGCGAACCTGATGGGGATTTCCCAACGGTTAATTTCCCGAATCCGGAAGAAAAGGGTGCGATGGACTTAGTCATCGCCGAAGCGAAAAAGCATGGTGCTATGCTAGCTTGTGCCAATGACCCCGATGCCGACAGATTCGCGGTTGCTGTACGTAAGGATGATGGCGAGTATCAAATGCTAACGGGCGACCAAGTGGGTGTGCTCTTTGGCCATTATCTGTTAAGCCATGCAGCTAAAGACCAACGACTGGTGGGCACGACTATTGTGTCCTCCAGTCTATTATCTAAAATCGCCAAAGGCTTTGGGGTTGAAAGTTATACCACGCTCACTGGTTTTAAATGGCTGATGAATGTGGGGATTGCGCAGAGTCAGCCTGATAATCAATTCCTGTTTGCCTACGAAGAGGCGCTGGGTTACACCGTCGGTAACATGGTGTGGGATAAGGACGGCCTGTCGGCCCTAGTCGCCTTCGCCCAATTAACCGCCGAGCTTGCCGCAAAAGGGCAAACCATTTGGGATAGGCTCGAGCAGATATACCGCGAGCAGGGTTTCCATCTCAATGCTCAAGTTAGCATTGCCTTAAAACCCGACACGCCCAATATCGGCGCCTATCTGCGTGAACAGCCGCCGCTGGCAATTGGTGAACATGCCGTGGTGTCGACCGATGATCTCAAGGCGTTAGAGCGACGCTTTGCCGATGGCAAGGTTGAGAAAATCAATCTGCCCGCCAGTGATGTATTAACTTATCGCTTAGCCAATGGCGCGCGGGTGATAGTACGGCCATCGGGCACAGAGCCTAAAATCAAGTGTTATTACGAGGTGGTCGAGCCAATGACGGCGCAAGACACCTTGGCCAGCGCCCAAGCGCGGGCAACTCAGGCGATGGAGGCGTTTATTTCAGCCCATCAGGCGAGCCTACCTAAATAAGCGCTTTTAGCGCACTCAATAAAATCAGCTTCACTCAAAGGCTACTGACATGATGTTGTCAGTAGCCTTGTTTTATTCTTGTTGTCGTCCGCTGGTGAATAACATTTATAACATGATGAATCATCGGCATTTTTCAACAAGGAGAAAGTGAAAATGTTATCAATTGCACCGTTAGTCTGGGGTGAAATTCCTGTCAGTGATATGGATCGTGCCATCGCTTTTTATCAACAACATTTCGGCGTTGAATTTAAACGTGACGATATGGAAGACATGCAATACGCGACGCTGGTAACAGAGGAGGAAGGCGCAGCCAGCATTGGCCTCGTTAAATGCAGCATGAGCAAACCGTCGATGGAAGGCAGCACTGTATACCTGCATTTCAGCGCACAATTGCAACCTTTAGTGGATAAACTCGTGGCCGCCAATGTGACTATGTTATTGCCTGTGACGCCTATCAAAGACGGCAGTTGTGGTTATATCGCCCTGTTCGTGGATAGCGAAGGCAACAAGGTCGGCCTCTGGTCGCAAAATCAGTAATGTAAACTCTGCAGAGTCGTGCCTTGGCACGGCTCTCGGTACTGATGTTTAGTACTGATGTTTACGCCGATCTTTAATTCGAGTGGATACTGTCAGTTCTGCGGATAAGAGCGATATGCAGTAAGGTCTCGCGATAGCCTTAAACAAGCAACAGCAAATTTCAGTGATGAAGGTAAAGGATAATGGAACAGGTTTTTATGGCGGCTCAACCTATGCTTGGGCTGAGTACGCGCACCAACAATAGCGCCGAAATGGCGGGTGAGGGCGGCAAGATTGCAACGCTTTGGCAGACATTCTTTGAATCATCACAACTCACGACGATGCTCGAATCTCCCATGTATGGGGTTTACTACGACTATGAATCCGATATGACGGGAGACTATTCGGTTTTAGTGGGGAAAAGTGTTGAGTCTGTCAGCGAGACCGGCCCTTTTACGGCGTTGCAGCTGCGAGAAGGAAATTACCTTAAGTTTAGCGCCGAGGGGGAAATGCCCCAGTGTGTGGTAGATCTTTGGGGACAGATTTGGCGCTACTTTAGTACACCTGATTGTCAGCATCAGCGTGATTATCAAACGGACTTTGAGGTCTATCGAAGCGCCGATAAGGTCGAGATTTATATCGGGATTGTGTAGGCTGAATCCATAACGCTTTGCCAATACAGTATCGCTTGGGCGTGTAAGCTTTAGCGGTTAAGATCCCTTAACTTTCGCAGCCAAGCCAATTTGAGGTGTGATTACTGTCCATGCGCCGTGCTGACCGCCTATTTCAAATAGTGCAAATTCTCAAACATCGACGATTAACGACCGCCCAAGAACTGGCGGATCGTTTAGAAGTCTCGACCCGCACCGTATACCGCGATGTGCAGGATTTATGTTTGAGCGGCATTCCCATTGAAGGGGAGGCAGGCGTGGGCTATCTATTGCGCCACGAAGTGAATGTGCCGCCACTGATGTTTAACGAGGCCGAATTAGAGGCGATTCAAGTTGGCATGCGTATGGTGCAAACATGGGGCGGCAAAGAGCTCGGCAGTGCGGCGCGTCAGGCGATGATAAAAGTGGAAGCCGTGCTACCTAAGCGTTTGCAAGCCTATCAATCCTTGATGTTCTCGCCGGATTTTTATTTAGATTCCAACGAGTTTCAGTTTCTCGATCCGCTGCGTAATGCGGCTCAGCGCCGTGAGTACGTCAAACTCTTCTATCAAGATGTGAATAAAGCCCTGACCGAGCGCGAAGTGCGGCCGCTCGCCATCTATTTTTGGCGAGGCACTTGGACCTTGCTGACCTGGTGTGAATTACGCCAAGATTTTCGCAACTTTCGGGTCGATCGTATCACAGGATTATTAAGGCTTAACTGCCATTTTGAACCGACGCCGGGGCAGGAATTAGAGGATTATATTTGCCAGATGGAGAATCGTGCTTAATTTTTCTGCTTTTATGCACTTGCCATTTGAGTTTTATTGCAATTTAGTTCCTATTTTCGATGTGTTATTTCTTTTTATCAAAATCGAGCATTTCAACATTTACGCAAGATTATCGTTTGGGATGATGTTGTGGTCAGATTTGTTATTAATGATAGGCTTGGTTCGGCAAAATACAGTGTTGTTAATTAATTGAAATAAAAATGCTAAAGCGTAACTTTACAAAATATCAGTAAGTTATAGACTTAAACCAGCAAAATTAAATTGTAAAAACTCGTCCTTACGATCATTAAGACGTTGTCGTTGGATTAATAAAATCTCTGCAATTAATCACTGGGTAAGGGGCAAGGAATGAAGGGGCTGAAAGGTTTTCAGTATGTAGTTTTTTTAGGTGTGATCGCTTTAAATCTAAGTGGTTGTGGGGAAAAGCAAAGTGTTCCCCAAATGACGGCGGATATCTCTAGGCCAGCTTTAATTTCAACACTTCAGCCTCAAGGCGTTTCACAAACTCATTTTACGGGCGTTGTTCGTTCAGCCCAGCGCGCTGAGTTGGCTTTTAAGCTATCGGGTAAGTTAGCCTCAATGGCCTTTCAGGAAGGAGATAAAGTTCAGCGTGGGCAAGTGTTAGCCAGTTTAGATAATGCCGAACTCAAAACGGCTTTGGATTCGGCCAAGGTAGAATATGCTCAAGCGCAAACTGATTTTGACCGCGGCAATAAGATATTCTCAACCAGTCAGGCTATTTCTCGTAGTGATTTAGAACAGTTAAAAGTGAAGCGTGATTTGGCCGCTAATAAGGTCTCTAAGGCACAACAGGATGTGGATAATGCGATAATCAAAGCGCCATTTGACGGCATAATCGCTCAAAAATTAGTGAATAACTTTGCCACAGTGTAGCCCAATCAACCTATTTATGTGATGCATAATCCTCGTGATTTAGAGGTGATGATTAATGTTCCCGGTAAGTTATTTTTAGAGCCAACGAGTGGTCAACATGCTATCGCTGAAATTGAGGGATTAGCAGATCAACGTTTCAATCTGACTTACCGTTACTATGCCGCTGATGCTGATCCCATTTCGCAAACTTACCAAGTTGTGTTGGGGTTTGATGACCCCTCGTCGGCGCCTTTGCTGCCGGGAATGACGGCTAAAGTGTATCCGGTGATGGATGCGTCAGCCGCGGCCAAATCTATTATGGTGCCGATTGATGCAGTAGTGCCATCGAATACTGGCTCGCAATTTGTTTGGTTGGTTGGACAAGACAGCACTGTTAGCCAACAGCAAATCAAAGTAGGTAATCTCCTCGGTAGTCAAATACAAGTGACTGAAGGCCTCAGTGCTGGCGATAAGATTGTGGTTGCTGGTGTTCATGCGTTAACCCAGGGGATGAAGGTACATCCAATGAATGCTGAGGAGTCGAATTAATGGATATTGCTCGTTATTCGATTGCCAAGCGAACCAGCGTTTGGGTGATCATATGTTTGCTGCTGCTCGGTGGCTACCTGAGTTATCAACAATTGGGGCGATTTGAAGATCCTGAGTTTGTGATCCGTCAAGCGGTGGTGATTACACCTTATCCGGGGGCGACCGCTAAGGAAGTGGCAGATGAAGTGACCGATGTTATCGAGTCTGCTGTTCAAGCATTGCAAGAAGTAAAGGAGATTAAATCCGTCTCCAAACAGGGCATGTCCGAGGTCACGGTTGAAATTGACTTGCAGTTTGCCCGCTCCAAAGGCGAGCTCGATCAAGTATGGGATAAGTTACGTCGCAAAATCGCTGATGCGCAAAGGCAATTGCCCAAAGGCGCGGGGCCTGCGATGGTGAATGATGACTTTTCCGATGTCTATGCGCTGTTTTATGCCGTGACAGGAAAGGGATATTCAGACAAGCAATTATATGACTATGTTGATTTTTTGAGTAAGGAGTTGGCTTTAGTCGATGGCGTGGCAAAAACAGCCATTTTAGCCAATCGTCAGGAAGAAATTTATCTCGAGTTTTCTGCTGAGCGCCTGACGTCATTAGGGGTGACCGCCCAGCAAATTTTTACCGTTCTACAAAAGCAAAATATCGTCACCGTGGCCGGTGAATTACCCGCGGGCAATATGCGTTTAGCGGTTATCCCAAAAGCGGCGGTTAACAGTATTGATTCGCTTAAAAATTTGCCACTTGGAGTGGGGAGTCAAGGCCAAACATTACGGCTCAAAGATGTGGCCAATGTGGTTCGTGGCTACAAGGAGCCCATGAGTTTGATGATGGCCTACAATGGCGAACGTGCCATCGGGTTAGGGATCTCAAATATTAGCGGCGGTAACGTGGTTAATATGGGGGATGCGGTTAAAGCACGACTCGCTGAACTTGAAAACCAGCGCCCCATAGGCATGGAATTAAATGTAATTTCTATGCAATCTGATTCGGTAAAGGCTTCGGTTGCTAATTTTGTGGATAATCTTATCGCCGCCGTAGTGATTGTGTTTATCGTGCTCTTGCTATTTATGGGGGTAAGATCGGGGATCATTATTGGCTTTGTGTTGGTGCTGACGGTTGCGGGTACCCTGATTATTATGCTGATGGATGATATTGCCATGCAGCGTATCTCCTTAGGGGCTCTGATTATTGCGCTCGGGATGTTAGTCGACAATGCCATTGTGGTCACCGATGGCGTATTAGTGAAACTGCAACAGGGCGAAGCGCGTGAAAAGGCGATAAGTGATGTGGTTAACGCCACGGTTTGGCCACTCTTGGGCGGAACCTTAGTCGGTATTCTCGCATTCAGCGCCATTGGTTTATCACCCAGTGATATGGGGGAATATGCGGGGTCCCTGTTTTGGGTAATCCTCTACTCTATGATGCTCAGTTGGGTATTTGCGGTCACGATTACACCTTTATTATGTCATCAATTTTTGCATGTTAAGCCGCAATCAGCTGAGCAGGACGAAGGCAAAATTCTTACATCTTATCGTGCGATGCTTATCTGGGTGCTTGGTCATCGCAAACTGACCGGACTTGGATTAATCGGCCTGTTAGTCTTGGCATTAGTTAGCATGGGTTTGGTTCCGCCAGGATTTATGCCTGAATCACAAAGACCACAGTTTGTTGTTGATGTTTATTTGCCGCAGGGCACGGATATTAACTACACCCATTCTGTGGTTGGTCGTATCAGTGATGAGGTTGCCAAAGAGCCTGCGGTGACTGGGATAACCAGCTTTATCGGTGGCGGAGGGCTGAGGTTTATGCTGACCTATTCTCCTGAGCCTCGTAATCCCGCATATGGGCAATTGCTAATTGATGTGGACGATTATCAACACATCTCTTCGCTGGTGGAAAAACTGCAAACGGGCCTTTCTGAACAATATCCTGATGCGTCTATCAAGGTATGGAAATTTATGCTCGGCCGCGGCGGTGGTAAGAAAATTGAGGCAGGATTTAGTGGTCCAGATCCAAAAGTTTTACGTGAGCTAGCTGAACAAGCTAAAGCGCTGATGTTGCAAAGTCCCGAACTGATTGCTGTACAGGATGACTGGCGTCAGCAAGTGCCAGTGTTGGTGCCACAGTATAATCAAACGGTAGTGCAGCAAATGGGGCTTACCAGTGTTGAGCTTAATCAGGCTTTGGCTCAGTTACTTACCGGAACAACGATTGGTTCATACCGTGAAGGTGATGATTTAATACCCCTCGTTGTGCGTGCCCCCGAGAGTGAACGTCGATTTGAACGGGCCATTGATAGTTTACAGGTATATAGTCCTGTAGCAGGTCGCCCTGTGCCACTGAGTGAAATGGTCAGCACTATTGCCGTGGAGTGGCAAGATGCGATAGTCCGCCGTATCGACAGACAACCCACTATTCTCGTTCAGGCCGATCCCGCTCCTGGAGTGCTCACTAACGAGGCATTTTCACAAGTTCGTGGGCAGATTGAGTCAATCACCTTACCTCCAGGATACCGTCTCACTTGGTATGGTGAGTACAAAGCTTCAAATGATGCCAACGAAGGATTAGCTTCTTCGGCGCCTTTTGGCTTCGCCGCAATGATCCTCGCGGTAGTGTTTATGTTCAATGCGTTACGTCAACCCTTGGTTATTTGGCTAACAGTGCCATTGGCTGTTATTGGGGTTGTGGTTGGTTTAGTGCTGTTTAAGACACCATTTGAATTTATGGCGATTCTCGGGTTTTTAAGTTTGATTGGTATGATGGTGAAAAATGCTATTGTGCTGGTTGATCAGGCCGATTGTGAAATTAGAGCGGGTATTCCCCCTTTGGAAGGACTCATTCAAGCATCGGTTAGCCGTGCTCGTCCAGTCGTGTTGGGGGCTCTCACTACGATATTGGGTGTTGCGCCACTCATTATGGATCCCTTCTTTAAAAGCATGGCGGTAACTATCATGTTTGGCCTATTGTTCGCAACCGCGCTCACGTTAATCGTGATCCCATTGTTGTATGCTTCACTGTTTAAAATACCTCATCCCAATGCTTAAATGACAATTAACTTATGATCAGACGGGGGCTTATAGCCCCCATTTTTTGGAGTTGGACTATGTTTTTTCAGGTGACATTACTTGCCTATACTGCTTTATTACCTATGGTTAACCCGCCAACGACAGCGACATTATTGTTGGGATTAACGAAAGATCAGGACTCTGCTTTTATCCGTCGTCAAGTGAACTTGGCGGCGATTTGGTTGTTTCTCACCTTATGCATTACCTTGTTTGTAGGTTCTTCAATCCTAAATACTTTTGGCATTTCCATCCCTGGCTTAAGGTTAGCCGGCGGTTTAATTATTGGTGTAATTGGTTTTAGAATGTTATTCCCTGCGCCTGCTAATGAGAGTAATCAACAAAGCCAAGAGAGTATTGCTTTTGTGCCATTAACAATTCCTAGCATGTGTGGCCCAGGGACAATGGCGATAGTTATTAGCGGTGCAGCACAAATTTCTGATTTACCAACAGATTATGAAAGAATGCCAATCTATGCGGGGATGGTGGCCGCGTTTGCATTGATTAGTCTTACTAGTTGGATAGTGCTAAGAATGGCGCAGCCAGTTTGCCGTTTTATGGGTAAAACGGGTATTGATGCATTAACCCGTATCATGGGCTTTTTACTCATCAGTATGGGGATGCAATTTATTATCAATGGTGTAAAAGAGCTGTTAGCGGATCCAGCATTTCGTATTATTTGCACAATGCAGTAACGCTTAGCCTTTTACAATAAATAGAGGCATGACGCAGTAAAGCATTTGCATGTGATTGCTGTGTTGTGCGATTTATAGTGCCAAGATAGACAACTTGATTTGCTTTCTGGATTCACAAAATGCACAAAAATAGTGCAGTCTATTACTCGCTGTTGATACGTTCTGCTAGAATCAAACGATAGGGACAGCTTTCATATATGTAGTGGGCATGTACATGATGATATTTAGGCATTTTAGTTTTTTAATTATGCTGGTTTATATTGGTACATGCTTTTTTCCTTCACAGTCATTCGCAACTGACGCTTTTATCATTAATCCTCCCGAGTCCGATAATGATCATAGATATCAATATACCTATGATCTATTGGCATTGGTTATTGATGCAACTAAGGATGATTTTGGTGAGGCAACGCTAGAGATGTCTGGTGTTGTGATGAGTCGAAATCGAATCTTTAGGGAGTTATTAGAAGGTAAAAATATTAATGTAATGGCAGAAGCCTCTAATGCTACTTGGGATCAGCAGCTTATTCCCGTAAAAATACCAATCCGCAAAGGGATCCAAGGATTTAGACTATTTATTATCAAGAAAGATAATTTACCACTGATGGCGAATGTAAAGACTTTAGCAGAGTTAATGACATTAGATACGGGCTCGGGTAGTCAATGGTCGACTAAAGTTGCCATGCAAAAAGCAGGATTCAATGTGATAGAGAGCACTCAATATGATAATTTATTCAATATGTTATCTGTTGGGCGTTTTGTTACATTTGGTCGTGGAGTTAATGAAATCTTTCAGGAAGTGGAGCAATTTAATAAAAAATATCCCGATTTAATCGTAGACGATAATATTTTACTTTATATTCCATTAGCCACCTATTATTACGTATCACCAAGTCAACCTCGTTTAGCAAAAAGAATACAAGTAGGCCTACAGCGAATTATTGAAAATGGACAGTTTGATACATTTTTTTACCAAAGACACTGTGATTTTTTATTAAAAAGCAATATTAATCACAGGATCGTTTTTAAGATTAATAATCCACTGGTTTCTGAGGCGGAAATGACATCTATTGTTGGCAAGGACTTCTTAATCAATCCAAGTAGTGACTTCTCGACTTTATGTAAAAAATATCATTAAGTCACTATTCTCTTGTATTTTAGCTTTGTCTTAACGGTATTTTTACGGTTGTATACACGGTAAGATTGACGCCTTAATGAATAGTGAAAAATAATCCCATACTCAGCACTGTGGTCAATAGGGTATTACGCGTGACAAATGCTAATACCGTTGCGACCACAGCGCATATCAAGTAGCTGTTATCTAAGCTTAAATCGAGTTTTCCCTCCTGCACGAATACGATAGGTGCAAAGATGGCCGTGAGTACGGCGGGCGCCGAATAACTCAAAAAGGTCTGGGTATTTTTACTCAGCCTGAGAGGCAGTTTGGGCTCAAGCAGTAAATGCCGACTGATAAACACCACCGCCGCCATTGAAAAAATCATTAACCAGATCATAGTGTTTCCTCAGCTTGGGTGGCAGTCGTGTCGTTTTTTGGGGCTGGCTTATCTTCGCCCGTGACTTTGGCATAGAGCACGCCAGCGCTCATTCCCGATAGGGCGGCAATTAACAGTCCCGCCTGAATATCCAGCACGGCGCACACCACAGCTAAGGTGAGCGAAACCAGCACACAGACTAAGATGGACGGCTTTTTTACTGTGGGGACCACGAGGGCAATAAAGGTCGCGGCAATGGCAAAGTCGAGCCCTAATTCCCCTAGGTTATCGATGGCATTGCCGGCGATAATGCCGAGCAGGGTGGCGAGGTTCCAACCGAGGTAAAAACTCAGGCCGCCGCCCAGTGCGTACCAAGGATCGAATTTATGCAGCTTGCCTTGGTTGGCAATGGCAAAGAGTTCATCGGTCAATAAAAAGCCCAAAGTGAGGCGCCATTTCAGTGGGAAGGGGCTGATTTGGCTGCGCATCGCCATGGCATACAGCAAGTGACGCGAAGTGATCAGCAAGGTCGTGATTAAAATGCTCCACAGACCAATCCCCGCCTTAACCATACCGAGTGCGACCAATTGTGCGGCGCCCGCAAAAATAATCGCCGACATGGCCTGACTTTCTATTGGTGTCAGTCCAACCTCAATCGCGAATGAACCTGCGAGGATCCCCCAAGGTACGACGGCAATCGTGAGTGGCAACATAGCGAGTGTGCCCTTGAAAAACGCCTTGGTCTTACTGGATGAATGGGTATGGACAATATACGGCTCAGACACTCTGGCTCCTCACAACGGCTGGGATAAAAAGAATATAAGGGGTTAAGGCTAACGTAAAATCAGGGTTTAAGCTTGGATAATATTGCGGCCAATCCCCTTGGCAAATTGCCCAGGGGTGATCCCGACAGTCTTTTTAAAATGGCGGTTTAAATGGCTTTGATCATGAAAGCCGCACTCCACGGCAACATCCAGTAGCTTAATACCTTGGCCTATTTTTTGTTTTGCCAGTCTGACTCTAGCTTGAGTCTGATAGGCGTGGGGCGGAAGACCATAACAACGTTGGAATTGTCTGAGCAAATAATAGGGGCTTAATCCCGCGAGTGTGGCCAACTCTTCAAGGGAGATATTGGCCGCGGGATGATCGTCAATAAAGGATTTCACTAAGGCTAATGCGGGTTTAGAGTTTGCCCCCAAGTGTTCACTGGGATAATTTCGGCCATGGCGCGCCATAAGTTGCGTCAGGCTCGAATAGACTAGACTTTCACGCAATAGCCGATTGTCCGAGGTATCTAAGGTGCTAAAAGTGAGGCGCAGCAATTCGGCAAGCTCGGGATCCTGCACTACGGGTTGTGGAAAATAGGGCGCGCCGCGAGCTGAAGTGAGCTCTTGGGTAATATTGGCAAATTGGGTGGGGATGGGATACATGGCACGATAGGACCAGCCGTCCTCGGTGGCGCTACAGCCATTATGTACTTCGTCGGCATTGACAAGAATAATGCTGTGCTTTGGCGCCACATGGTTGCCACCCGTGCGATAAAAACGCTGAGCGCCCGTTTCAATCACGCCAACCGTGTAACCTTCGTGGGTATGGCGACTAAAATTTTGCTTATGGTAGTGGGCGTTAAGTAATTCAAGGCCCCCAAGTTCATTGGCGATGTGGTAGGCCGCATGTTCAGTGTTCATTCGGCCTCCTTTATCGACTGGATGAATGGGCGAGTTGGTTTATCAAGACCAAGGCGTTTAATGCTTGTTTTGCCAGATAGTAACCCAGAACGCTTCGACACTTTTGTACAAAATTGCGCTTTGCCGTGTTTTTGGGGAAGTTCTGTGCGTTGTTTTCTGACACCAACGCTTAGGACCGCGTATGTATCCCATCGGCCAAGCGGGCTAATTGGCTAAGATCGGCGCCCACAATGGCAGGTAAATGCTCGCTGATTTTCTCAATCGGCCAGTCCCACCACGCAATGGTGAGTAATTTGTCTATTACTTCGGGCTCGAATCGCAATTTAATCACAGTCGCGGGGTTACCGCCGACGATGGCGTAGGGTGGTACATCCTTAGTGACCACGGCTTGGCTGGCAATAATGGCACCGTGGCCGACGTTGACGCCGGGCATAATGGTGGCGTTATAACCTATCCACACATCATGGCCTATGCGGGTGTCGCCCTTAAAGGGTAAATCTTCGGGCTTAGGTGCCGCCTTCTCCCAACCATTGCCGAAGATATAAAAGGGATAAGTGGAAAAGCCTGATACCTGGTGATTGGCGCCATTCATAATGAATTTAACGTCCCGTGCAATGGCACAAAATTTACCAATAATCAGCTTATCGCCAATAAAGTCAAAGTGATAAAGCACATTTGACTCAAATCTCTCAGGCCCCGCAGGGTCGTCATAATAGGTGTAATCGCCGACGATAATGTTGTCACGGCTAATAAAGTTCTTCAGAAACCCTACTTGAGGAAAGCCTTTTAAGGGGGATTTGTCATTCGGGTTAGGTCCCATTTGGGATGGGGAATGCGTTGGCATGTTTGCCTCCCTGATGATTTAATGGTTAAGAATTGGGTCGTCGCGCAGTTAGAATTAGAGCTAAGTTAAGAGTCGAGCGCCGTTAAGCACTGGAATGCTCAGTTATACCTGCTGGTGGATCTTTTTACTCACAATAGGCCGCTTCCCTTGCCAATATGGCATGTTTACGGGTTTCACCCCAGCGATAGCCGCCAAGTTCACCACTTTGACGTAGCACTCGATGGCAGGGGATAAGTAATGCCACCGGATTGGCGCCAATCGCTGTACCGACCGCGCGTGAGGCCTTAGGCTTACCAATGGCCTTGGCAATATCTCCGTAGGAGGCGACCTCTCCCTTAGGTAAATTCAGTAGGGCGCGCCACACATTAAGCTGAAAATTAGTGCCTTTTACCCAGAGTGAGAGCGGGGCAGGCTCGCCTTGGTGAATTGCCTGAGTATTGGGCGCTGTTAAATTCAGCGCTGCGGCACTCGAGCCCGCAAAGTACTGGCTAAAAAGGTGATCAATTAAGCTTGCTGTTTGCGCTGTGTCCTCATAAATGGTGGCCTGACTCCAGCTCTGCTTTAAACGTTCTAATGGCAATTGAATTTGCTGCATATCGACAAAATCAAACTGGCAAATGCCCCGGGCCGTTTGGGCGATAAAGGCCAACCCGAATGGCGTAGGATGATAGCCATAGGCAATGCTGATCCCTAAACCCTGCTGGCGATATTCGAAGGGGGTGACCGCCTCGAGTTGCACAAAATGATCGTATAAGCGCGAGCCACTGCTCAGGCCTAGCTCATAACTGGCACTCAAGGTCGAGTGGGACGGCTGCTGCAATAACTGTTTTGCCCGCTCTAGGGTTAAGGCCTGCAAGTAACGTTTGGGAGTGACCCCCGCCCAGCGACTAAAGAGCCGCTGGAAATGGAATTCACTTAAATGGACGTGCGCCGCAATCTCCGCCAGTGAGGGTTGATGACACACATGCTGACGAATAAAGTCAATAGCACGCGCAATTCGCTCGTAATCTTGGGTCATCGTTATCCATTCCCTAGGTTTTACAGATGGACACACCACCATCGACCAATAAGGCTATCCCTGTGGTAAAACTGGCCGCATCGGAGGCGAGATATAGCGCCGATTGGGCGATTTCCGCGGGATCTGCGAGGCGCTTGAGGGCATGAAGATTCTTCACAAAGGCCATGGCCTCTGGAGTATTAGCAAACTCCCGCCCCATGGGGGTATCTGTGCCGCCTGGTAATAGCGCATTGACTCTAATCCCGCGCGCGCCATACTCAACGGCCAAGGATTGGGTTAAGCCAATCATCCCCGCTTTGCTCGCCGCATAGGCCGCCGTTTGCGGAAAGCCTATGGTATAGCCAACAAAGGAAGATGTAAAAATAATCGACCCTGCGCCACGTTTAAGCATTTGTGGTAATTGATATTTTGCCGCTAAAAATGCACTGGTAAGGTTGGTTGTTAGGGTGTTTTCCCATTCGGCACGGCTAAGCGCATCCGAATCTACGCCTAACTCACCATTTATACCGGCATTATTAAAGGCGATATCCAATCCACCATACTGCTCAACGGCAAGTGCCACTAAATCACTGGCATACACCTCGTCGGTCACATCGCCCGCCAGATAAACCGCTTCACCGCCTTGGGTGATTATCTCATCCACCAATGAGGCCAATATGGCTCCGCGGCGCGCCCCCAGTACCAGTTTTGCGCCTTCACGGGCAAAAAGTTTTGCGGTGGCATAGCCAATCCCCGAACTTGCCCCAGTAATGATTGCGACCTTTCCCTGTAACACTGCCATAGATATGTCTCCATTAATTGCCTCGGCCAATATGCGCCGATAGAGACATAGTGAAGGGTTAGGGGATGCAACTCGACCCGAATCTTGCGCTTTTACTCTCGGCGCTAAAGTCGTGGAAGTTGGAGCGGATTATCACAGAGTTTTAGGCGATGCCAGCAGCATAAATCAGCAGCAAAGACAGCGGGACGGAAACAACACCGATTAAGCGAAATTGATTTTTAAACGCTTGGGCTGACCATAGGGCAAATTTACGATGTTTACTCGGCGGCGTGCATGCCAAGCCGATTCCCACACAGAGTAAGACAATGCCTATCGCCAAAAAGATCTGTGGAAATCGGGTATCGGCGCAATATTGGATAAAAATCACACCCGCAATAATACGGCTGACGACTTCAACAATATGGAAGTAGGGCCGCTCGCTAAATGCAATAATGCCATCAGCGAACGCCGCAGGCCTGACGATCATCACAAGGCTGAATAACAGCATCAATAGGCCAAAAGCCGCAATAAAATACATCGCCATTCCTTGTCTTGAGAGGTGTATTAACAACTTTATTCAATGGTTTAATCGGTACTTTTCAACTCAATAGCCTTAAGCCCGTATCGGTTTCCCCTCTTTATCGCACAAGCCTTACCACAGCTCTTTTACAAGGGAGATTTTGCCATCGGTAAAGCCAAATAAGACGAGCAGGGGCTGCTCTTGCTGCCAGTGTCCATCGGGTTGAATGCTGCCGTGGGCATATTCGACGGCGACATGGTTTTTACCCACAATGTAATTTAATACCCGCTGCTCCTTTGGCTGTTGATAGGCGCCGCGAGCAATATTGCGGATAAAGGCACTGCGCCAACTGGCCCTATCAAAATTAGCGCCATATTCGAGGTGGATATAATTCACATTGGGATGCAGTAATCCCAGAAAATCATCGACATCTTGTTCGCTAGAACCCGATTGGCTGACCTTATCTAAGGCTTTAAAGTAGGCATGAATTTGCGGTAATTGGCACTCGGCATCACAAGTTTGGCTCGCATTTGCGGAGGAACTCAGCAGACAACAGAGGGTGAGCAACATCGATAAATAGTATTTCATCGCAACTCCTTTGCATTGGTTATTTTGTATTTGCTCTACTTTAACTTGAGTCGTAATTGTTCAATCTGCCTATCGATAGACGCAACCTGTGTATCTGCTTGCTGCGCCACAGCAGACATTTCTTGCGCCAAGCTTTGCTCCCAAGTCGCACCCGCAAGATTGTTATTGGCGTAACTTCTATCGTTTCTCAGCTCGACAATACGTTTATCCCTTTGGTCGATAATGAGTTTTCGGTCGTTCTCTAGTTTAGTGATTTCACGGCTAATACGTTGTTTATCAATAAAATCGGTTATTTCTTGTTTTTTATCCGAGTGAGTAACAGCGTTTGCATGGGCAATATCAGGGCCTTTAACGACGCTACCGACGCCGCTGAGATCTACGGGTTGGCTATTTTCATCACAGGGATCGGCCTGATATTTCCCGTCGGCACATTGGTATACGGCGGCATTGGCCGAAAAAGGCAGGATAAGTGTCACTAGCAATAATGATTTTCTGTCCATAGAACACCCCATTGTCGATTTTGGCTAGATTACTCTGTCATGGTGTAAAAACCAACAGTGAGGTCATGGGGCTTTACCCCACCCCCGAATCCCGCTAAGCCGTTGGTATGGCTGATAGTCTGTTATTTGCAATTAGGGCATTTTAACAATGAGAGTCTTGTTTAACTGTTGTTGAATCTGTCTTCGTTAAATTTTTTAAAAGCAAAGTCAAAGTCAAAGTCAAAGTCGTGGGGCTTCACCCCACACCCGACCAAGGAGGACTGCTCGTCCTATCCTCCTTGGATGCTCCAAGACGCCCCAACGGAGTTGAAAGCCCCTTGGGCATAAAGCGTTCTTATGCTATCGCGTCAGACGCTCGTCCCTGATTCGACTGACGCTATCTCGGCATCCATGCCTCGCTCACGCAACGACCGCAAATGCCCTGCGGCAACTCCGAGGGGAGGTGAACTCCTTCAGCTTTTGTGTTGTTTGCAAGTCATGCAAAGCAAACCGAGTAATGCTTACAACCACTTTTAGAAATTCAACAATGGGTGTCTCGTTAAAGCATTTTCGTCATAAAATCGCTAGTAAAAGACATAATGTTGACGTTATCATTGTGTTAAATCTGGAGAAATTTTGAGACGTGTATGTTTGAGCAATTTACTAATTCAATTAAAGCTACTTTATATGACAGAGTATCAAGTCCATTATCGAGTAGCTTTTTAGTTTCTTGGTGCTTATGGAATTATAAGATACTAATTGTTCTGTTTTCTTCAATGGAGCCATATCAAAAATACAGCACAATTGATATATTTATCAGTACAAGCCTTTTCTCAACACCTTTTTATGAGCCGTTAGGTTATTTAATGTCAAATGGATTTGTATACCCGTTACTTTCCGCTTTGGTTTATATTTTTATCTATCCAATCCCATCAAAATACATTTACAAATATCACATTAAACAACTGTCCTTATTGAAGCAGGCCAGAAATACAATTGAGGAATTAGAAGTATTAACTGTTGATGAGTCGTTGAAAATTAAAAGGTACGCCCTTGGTCAAGAGCGGGGCTTTATCGAGACTATAAAAATCAAGGATGATGAGATTGCAGAGAAATATAAAGAAATTGAGAGTATTAACTCTCGTTTAATTGATAAAGATATTAAGATTAATGAGCTAACTGGTCAAGTAGGGAGCTTGACAGAGAGTGTTAGTAAGCATGTAGATGAAATCACACGTTTTCATGATGAGGTGGCTAATCTTATATTGGAAAATAACAATATGAAAGATGAGTTACTTGCTCTTACTGATAAGCTCCATAGATGGGAAGGGTTATATTCTGATAGCTCTAGTAGTGATAACTCTGAAAATGAAAGTCATAAGCTATGGGACAAATTCAATTCAGTTACTGAAACTGAAGTCTTTAAAAGTATTGTAAATATTGCTAAAAGTGAACTACCGATGTCATCAGTAAATTTGGAATTTATGAAAGACTAGGCGCAATAGGTTTGAACAGGGTATCTATTGATGATGCGATGAATAAATTAGCCTCCAAAGAATTAATTAGTTTTTATAGCGGGAGCAATGTTGGTCTAAGCGCTGACGGATTAGATCTAGCTGTAAGACTAAAGTTAGCTTGATGTAAAAATTTAAAAATAAGCGTACCCGTTAACGGGTACGCTTTTCTCTCGCCAAAATTCCCCGTATACCTATAAGCGCACTTAGCCAACGCTGTGAAGCGTAGGCGCGTTAACCCGCCGTGAGGCGCTTATAGTCTGCCGTGAGGCAGCGTATCTCAAGGGGAAAAACCATGCTTAAAAAATACCTGCCTTTTGTGGTGATTGCTGTCGGCGTGTCTATGCCGCTAATCGCGTCATGTCTGTTCACTATTTGATTGGTTAAGGGAGAACAAGCGCAATAGTTAAACTCCCATCTTTTCAAACGTTGCCGTGATAGCACCGAGGTTTGCTAAGCCGAATTCGATTGTGGACGTGACCTTCGATGATATGGATATCATCGCAGAGCCGCCATGGATGGCTTCACGGCGTGTCACGGAAGCAATGGAATTCGGCGTGTCCGTGACTAGCTCAGAAGTGCTTGGATCATCTTTCTATTCTTAACCTAACATTCCGCCATTCTAGTTATACAAACAAAAACCGCCGCAAAATATTTCCGGCGGTTTGTGATTAACACTCTGTATTTAAATGAGATTTAAAGCTTACGCCAACTCACTCGCTATTCGTTGACCATAGCTAATAGCGCAGGTAAGAACTCTTTATCCAATGCGGCAATTTCACCTTGCTCGATAAGCACTTGATTAAGAATCTCATGGCTAGTCAAAGGATTAGCTAATACCACGCGAAACACCACTGTGGGTTGTCTAAAGTAGCGGGCGGGTTGAATGCGGGTGCGGGAGACAAAGGATTTACCCTGTTCGCGTTGGTGTTTTTGAATAAATTGGGTTAGACCATCGAGCAGCTCATTAAAGCGAGCGAGTTTGGTCTTATCGCCTTGTTCAATCGCAACTTGCATCGCTGCCTGCACACTCGCAGGAACATAACGATAGGTAAGCAGGCACAGCTCTGGCGCGGTGACTAGCTCAAAGTCAGGGTGTGCGTCGATTTGCTCGGCAAAATAACGGGCTTTTTCAAGGCTGTTGTTGATCAGAATCTCGTAACCATCGCGGCCGATAATCTGCAAACAGGCGTGCACTAACATCGCCATGCCGGGGCGTGAGCCTTCGAGCGTTTGGCTGCCTAAATCCTTAGAACCTCGGCGCAGAATATATTCGGCGTGGTGGGCAATGGCATGGGCAAACTCTGGGTTTTTAAATAGCACCATGCCCGCGCCCATGGGGACATACATTTGCTTATGGGCATCGATGGTGACTGAATCAGCGAGTTCAATACCATCAAGTAAGTGACGGTATTTATTGGATAATAAGCTTGCGCCGCCCCAAGCTGCATCCACATGGAAGTGGCAGTTTAGCTCAGTTGCTAAGGCGGCAAGTTCGCGCAGTGGGTCGATATTGCCCGTCTCGGTCGTGCCTGCCACTCCAACAATCGCCATGACTTTGATGCGCTTATTCGCCAGTTCGGCGGCGACTTCGCGCATTTTGGCAACGTCGACTTTGTTATTGCCATCGGTTGGGATGCTGATGATATTGTCGCGACCGATACCGAGCAGATCGACGGCCTTACCTAAGGAGTAGTGGCCGCGCTCGGAGACCAGAATCGCTAAATCATCGAAGCCATAGTGGCGCAGCGCCTTGATTAAGCCTTCGCGGGTCACGCCTTTAAAGTCGCCATCGGCCTTGAGTAATTGGTTGCGGGCAATCCACAGGGCAGTGATGTTAGCCACTGTGCCGCCTGAACAAAATGCGCCGAGGGAATGGTTGGCGCTGTGCATCCAATTACGATAAAAATCATCGTTTTGAGCGTAAATCAAATGGTGCATCATGCCGAGCACTTGGCGCTCAAGCGGTGTAAAGGCTTTGGAGGTTTCGATTTTGACCAAGTTTTGATTCAGCCCCACCATCATTTTCGACAGTGGTAACACGAAATAGGGCAGTGCCGAGGTCATATGGCCGATAAAACTGGGCGCCGCCGTATGTACCGAATGCGCCACGAGATTTTGCATTATTTCGTCGGTGTAGTCGGAGACAAAACGCGGCTGGCTTGGAATTTCAAAAGCTTGAAAATCGGTCTCGATTTCGGAGAGCGGCTTTTCTAGCGCGGCAATGCTGTCACCCAAAAAGCCCGCTAAGTCCTCGGAAAGCTTCTGCTCGATGATGCTTAAAGTGGATTCCGCATCTTCGGGCACAGTGAAAATTCGCATCAAACTGTCTTCGGATGCGATGGCTTGGCGAGGGAGTTTTTGGGTCATGGGGCTTGCCGTCTATTAATTCTTATAGTGAAACCGCAAAGGTGATTAAGAGTATAACCAAATACATGGCGCTTAAACCCGTTTACGGATTACCAAAAAGGGAGCTCACTTTACTGCAAGGCCTTTTAGGCATCAAGCACTAAAACACCGCCTAAGTCTGTGCTTGGGTTATAGAATAAACAAAGGCGCTATGAATAGCGCCTTGGGTGTGTGTTGTTAGGCTATCTAAACGCTATCGGTACGCTAAGGTAAAGTTAGCGCTTGCCCAACATCAAGACGGCGCCAATATTACGGGCGGTATTGGTCAGATTCGTTTTGGCGTTCGCCAGCACATCGTCCAGTGGACTTAAGTGTGGAATGATGGGGAAAATCGCCGCCATACCTTGCTCGAGCACGGCATTAGCATTGTCGCCAAGGCAGCCCGCAATCCCGATAGTCGGAATATTTTGCAGCTGCGCTTGCTTTAATACGCCCATCGGGGTTTTGCCAAAGATTGTCTGGCCATCGATTCGGCCTTCGCCGGTGATAACAAGATCCGCGCCGCGAATTTTGTCTGCCAGTCCTACCGTTTGCATCACAATCTCAACACCGGGTTTAAGCTCGGCGCCTAAAAAAGCCATTACGCCAAGTCCCATTCCGCCTGCCGCGCCCGCGCCAGCTTGATTGCGGTGATCGGTGACGCCACTTTGGGCGATCACATCGGCATAGTGACTTAGTGCTGCATCTAAGGTGCTCACCATCTCGGGTGTTGCGCCTTTTTGCGGGCCAAATATGGCCGAAGCACCACGCTCGCCGCACAGCGGATTATCGACATCGCAGGCCACTTCAAAGGTGCATTCTTTCAGTAGTGGATGGGCGTTGCTCATATCGATACTGGCAAGCTGAGCAAGTGCGCCGCCGCCAGCACTTAAGGTTTTACCTTGTTTATCCAGCAGTAAAATATCCAGCGCTTGGGCCATACCAGCGCCGCCATCGTTGGTTGCACTGCCACCCAAGCCTAAAATAATGTGTTTTATCCCGCGATTGAGCGCATCACAAATTAGCTCGCCCGTGCCATAACTGGTGGTGATGAGCGGGTTACGCTGATCCCTTGGTACATGGTGTAAACCCGAGGCGGAGGCCATTTCAATCACCGCAATCGTGCCTTTCGCTTGCTGGCCTAAAATGCCGTAATGGGCTTTGACTTTATGGCCGCGTGGCCCCATGACCTCTAAATTGACAATGCTGCCGCCAGTGGCATCGACCATAGATTGCACTGTGCCTTCGCCACCATCGGCGACGGGGATTTTGACAATCTCACAGTCTGGGATCACTTGTGTTAAGCCTTGTTCGATCGCATTAGCCACATCGAGTGCGCTTAAGCTCTCTTTAAAGGAATCGGGGGCGATAACTATCTTCATTCAAAATCCTACAGCTTTTTGGGCGCACGGATGCGCCCAAGGATGAGAAAAGTGCGGCTTAGAGCAGCACTAAGCTTAGTACATACACGGTCAGCATTGCGGTGACGCCTTGGATAAGGGTCGCCATGGTTTGTGCTTTATAGGCTTGTTTAACGCTCATGCGGCTAAATTGAGTCACCACCCAGAAGAAGCTGTCATTGGCGTGGGAGACTGTCATGGCGCCGGCACCAATCGCCATTACGGTTAACACGCGGCCCATATCACTGCCAAGACCAATATCGCCCAGCATAGGTGCGACTAAGGCCGAGGTTGCCACTAGGGCGACGGTGGATGAACCTTGCGCCGATTTCAGTGCGGCGGCGACGATAAAGGGCATGAAGATACCCACCCCTAGCGCCGACAGTGAGCTACCCAGATAGTCGCCGATAGGTGTGGCTTTTAAGACGGCACCGAAGGCACCACCGGCACCGGTAATTAAAATAATCGGTGCTGCGGCAACTAAGCCTTGGCTGATGCGCTCGCTAAACTCGGCAATCTTGTTATCGCTTTTCAGTAACAGCAGTGACAGGAACAGACCGATAAGCAGGGCGTTAACGGGTTGGCCAAGGAAGACTAACAGGCTGAATAGGCCTTCTTTGCCCAGTGGTGCAGACGGGAAGTTGGCGATAGAGCCTAAGCAAATTAATAGGATAGGCACAAAAATCGGTGCAAATGCCTTTAATGGGCTAGGGAGTGTGCCATAGCTTTGTTTTAAGGCTTCAAAATCAGCAGCTTGTGCTTTGAGTTCTTCCGCACCTTCGCCATCGGGTTCAACACTGGCAAAACGGTTCGCCCATAACATCCCCGCAAGCGCGGCAACGGCAGCAACAAATAAGCCGACACCAATCACTAGGCCTAAGTTGGACTCTAACCCTAAGTTACCCGCCGCGGCGATAGGACCAGGTGTGGGCGGCACGAAGGTATGAGTGGCATACAGGCCTGTGGCTAACGCCACGCTCATGGACACGCTCGAAACCTTCATGCGGTTGGCCATGGATTGTTTAAGCGAGTTTAAAATCACGAAGCCAGAGTCACAAAACACCGGAATCGACACTAAATAACCGATGATGGACATAGTGAGTGTTGGGAAGCGTTTGCCCAAGACTTTGATCACCACGTCCGCCATGGTAATGGCGGCGCCGCTTTTTTCGAGGATGATACCGATAATGGTACCTAACACGATCACCAGACCGATATAGCCGAGGATATTACCAAAGCCTGTGGTGATGGTTTTGGCAATATCGCCACTCGGTAAACCGTAGGCGAAGGCGGCGATAAAGGCGGCCAGAATTAAGGTTAAAAACGGATGGAGCTTAAATTTTGAGGTCGCGATAACAATAAATGCAATCACGCCGATGAGGATGAGCACTAAGTTCATATGTTTTCCCGTTCAGTCTTGGCTGAAGTTCTTAAGTGGTTTTGGCTGTTTTTGTAGGGCGCAGTCTTTATTTGATCCCAAGTCCAAATAAAGGCTGCTTTAAGGTCAGCCTATTATTGAACACTGTCAGTTGAATAGCTTTGGGTAAATCGACGGAATTACGGGCGGAAATGGCCCTTATTTTGTGCGTGCGCACAAAATAAGGGCCGTGAAATCGAATGTAATGCTAAGAATATTGTTGAGCAAACGCGAGCAGCGAGCCACGCTTATTGACGACGGATAAAGGACTCGACATATGCCGCGGTGCGGGCATTGAGGATGGGGTCATCCGATGCTGCTATGCCTTTGGGTAGGAGCAGAGGATTAAAGATGCTTCTATCACATTGTTGCACTTGAGGATCGCTGTCGCGCTTACCATCAATCACTACTTGGCCGACGAGAATGCGTGGACGGTTTTCGGGCCAAAGCACTGTCGGGTTATTAATCTCATCGCCTTGTTCCGCTAACTGAATATACAGATCCCACTTGGCAGGTTGAGACTGAATTCTATTGAGTAACTCAGGTTTGAGAAAGTCATCATCGAGCTGTGCCAATGCTTGTGGAGTGAGGGCTTGCGTGCCCGCGACGGGTTCAAAAATCCATTTACCTGCAATGCTGTTATTTTGCTTGTCGGTAAACAGAAAACTGTTCACCCCAAAGTACTGGCTATTGGCAAAACTCGGGCTCGGCGGCAATTGTTTTAGATAGTCGAAAAAGGCTTTGGCATCGGACTTATTATCGATAAGCCATTGCTTACCTTCGGCGCCTTGCTTGCTCTTGGTTTGGAACAGATAAAAGTCCTCTAGGTTACTGGCAAAAAACATCGGCACATTGGTGGTAACAAAGTTGAGGTTTTCCCGCTCGCCATCGATTTTTAATGACATGAAGCGCCCCGGGGTTTTATCGGACAGCTTAGGATTAGTGCCGCCGAGGGAAAAACGAGCGGTCACTTTGATGGGATTTTGATTAAAAAAGGGAATGTTGAGTGAATCGTGCAATTGGGGATTGGGGGCAAAGTAGCCCGAGGTACAAAACCCTTTTGTATGATTACGCAGTTTAACTTTTTTACCCGCCTCGCGACTCGCTGCATCTGGCGTGCCGTTCACTGCATCTACTAATTCTGGAATGGTACGCTCCGCCGCGCTGGCAAGTGGGGCGACAAACACTGAGCTGACCATTAGGCACGCTGTGGCGAATGAGCTGAGTTTGGCATGATATGGCTGCATGGATTTCCTTCCTTAACAATTTAACCGTATGGGTGTCTTGTGCATTGATAGGAAAGGACGAGGCGAAATTATCTTTCACTCATTTTGTGAATATCTGGCCAGAGGACGGCAAAACTAAGCCAAGACTGCTGGATTATGCCTGAGCTTGTATGAGTGAAATATCTTGGCTAATTTCAATTCATTCATTGAGTTAACGCTTGCTGATGTTGAGTTTTACGCTAGTGGTGATATGGGGCACTACTCGAGTCGGTAATTTGAGGTATCTATCAACTGCCCAAGATAAAGGCTTAACAATCCGTGGAGGGAATGGATGTCACTCTTGGTGAGTTGCTGAATTTTATCTAACCGATACCTTAGGGTATTTCGGTGAATAAACAGCGCATTAGCGCATTGCTGCGCATCACCAAAGTGAGTGATATAGGCGGCTAGGGTTTTGCGTAGCTGACCATTTTTATCGGCCTTGGCTAATTGTTGGTAGGGGCTGGCCAGCGCTTGACCACGCCAATCATGCTTGAGCCCAGATAACAGCACTTGCAAGGAGTAGTCTTCAAACAGGTATTTAGTGCCCTCGGGGTTAAGCTGCTTGCCTAAGTTCAAGGTTTCCTGCGCGGTTTGGTAGGAGCGGGCAATGCCGCCTTTTTCAGGGAAAAAATGTCCAAGAGCGATTTTAAAATGTAAATCCATTTGCGCCGGTAAACGCTGCAGCAGTTTATCGATACGCTGGTTCTCAAGCTCGGGATCCCATTGTTTACCATCCAGAAACGCCGGTTTTAAGATCACCAGTTGCGACATCGAGGTCATGGCTATCAAGTTGCCGCGATCGGGATTTTGCAGTAAATGCAGCACTTGCTTGAGGATTTCGCTGACTCTGGGATTACGCTCGTCTGCGCTTTGCTCGCTCTGGACTACTGAAGTAAACCCAGCGGATTTTTGCTGGGGTGGCGCGGATTGTTTTTCACTGACTTCAATTATGGCGGCCACTCGCGGCAAATTGATATCGATGTCGAGTTGCTTGGCCCAGCGATGCAATTGCTCATCGTCATCGGTTTGCGCCTTAATCAACTGCAAAATAAATTCTTCACGCTGACGATTTTCCCACTGCAGCTGATCCTGCTGGTTGGCTTGTTCGACAATCATTTCGGCGGTCATTTTTAGCAGCTCACCGTAGTGGGTTAACTCGGCTGGATCGCCAGTAATACCAATCACACCAATAATTTGCCCTTGATAATGCAAGGGTAAGTTGATGCCGGGTTTGACACCATGTAAACCAGAGGCCACTTCTTCACTCAGTTCCACATTGCGGTTTTGGGCGATAGCGAGCAGCGCACCCTCGTGGGTCGAGCCAATACGTTTGGGATCGCCGGAACCTAAGATCACGCCCTGACCATTCATCACATTGATATTGTGCCCAATGATTTTCATGGTGCGACTCACAATTTGTTTAGCGATGTGTTGATCCAAAACGTACATAACTCACCTTAATTTTCAAAGGATTGATACAGAGGTTCGCTTAAACGGCGACGCCATAAGGGTAAAGGCAAACGACAGAAAAGGGCAGGTGTTTTTTTATCTTCTATACTGAGAATTGAACCTTACTCTTGTTAACCTATTTTTAACATTTGAGTTGGGGAAAGGTTATGGCGGTATTTTGTTCCCTTAAGTGTCATTTGTCCCTTTGTGGACAGGGCGAAGGATATCACGATGAAAGTCTATCTCTTACCTTCTGTACTCAGTATGTGCGTTGCGGCAAGCCTTCAGGCGCAGGCCGCTGAGTTCAACGTTAATCACGGGCAATCCCTCTCGGCAGCGGCAGGGTTGAGCCAAAAACACAGCTTTAAAGAGGTCAAAACGGTAACGCTCAATAAAGGTCAAAGCAAAACGAAAGCGTTGCAGTATTTCGATGGTGTGCTGGTGTATGGCCATCATCTGGTTGTGAGCACGGATGATACAGAACAAAGCGCCATGGGGGATGTGGCACAAATTGCGGATGATTTTTCGGTAGCGGCAGGGATTTCTCAAGGGCAGGCGATTGCGGCGTTGAATCGGTTATATCCAGGTTCGGTGGCAACCGGTAAAAAGGATGTGCAACTGGTGATCTTGATGACCGAGGATACCCCGAGGTTAGTGTATCGGGTGTCTTACTTAAGCGATCAAACCGATGCGTTATCTCGGCCAACGGGCTTTGTCGATGCGCAAACCGGCGAGGTGCTTGAGCATTGGAATGAGATCATGACCGCCAAGAATAACGTGGGTAAACCCGGTGGTGGTGGAGGCGGCTCAGGCGGCAGCAGTACTCCCTTGGATGCAACGGGTCCTGGTGGCAATGCAAAAATCGGTGGTTACTACTACGGCAGTGATTACGGTTTTCTTAAGGTGAGTGAGTCTAATGGTACATGCACTATGACCAACACCAATGTGAAAACCGTGAACATGGCGAACTCGACCCGTCGAGGTTCTGTGTTTACTTTTACTTGTCCGGAGAACACTTATCAGGCTGTCAATGGCGCTTATTCGCCTTTAAATGATGCCCACTATTTCGGTGGCGTTATTTTTAATATGTATAAGGATTGGTACAACACTGCACCGTTAACGTTTCAGTTAGAAATGCGGGTGCATTATGGCCGTAACTATGAAAATGCCTTCTGGGACGGCTCGGCTATGTCCTTCGGTGATGGTGCGAGTTACTTCTATCCCCTCGTGAGTTTGGACGTTTCCGCCCATGAAGTGAGCCACGGCTTTACCGAGCAGAACTCGGGCTTAAATTACAGCGGCCAGTCCGGCGGCATCAATGAAGCGTTTTCGGATATTGCCGGTGAGGCGGCCGAGTTCTACATGCGTGGCAGTAACGACTGGAAAGTGGGCTACGACATAGTTAAAGGCAGTGGCGCACTGCGTTATATGGATAATCCACCTAAGGATGGCCGCTCAATCGACAATGCCGCCAACTACACTAGCTCCATGGATGTGCATTATTCCTCAGGGGTATTTAACAAAGCTTTTTACACACTGGCGACCAAGAGTGGTTGGAATACCCGCAAGGCGTTCGATGTGTTTGTGTTAGCGAACCAGCTGTATTGGACACCAACCTCGACCTTTAACCAAGCGGCCTGTGGTGTGCTGCAGGCGGCGAGTGCCAATGGTTCTGCCTATCCTGTGGCGGATGTGGCTGCGGCATTTGCTGTGGTTGGCGTGAGTTGCCAGTGATATTGAGAGCCGTGCAATGTTTGGAGAGCGATTAAGTCGCTCGCCAAAACCTTTCTAAGCTCCAGTTTTTGAGTTCTAGTTTCCAAGTTCCAGTCTATAAGCCCCTTAATGGGGCTTTTCATTGGGATTTGATTAGGGTTTACATAGGCTTAGAACTTGCCAGCAGGCCTGCGATACGCGCTTGAAGTGTGGGGAGCTGTTCGCGCTCAAACTCGGGATGCTGTTTTAGCCAAAGATTGTTGCGCGGGCTAGGGTGGGGCATGACCATTAGCCTAGGCCAATATAACGACCATTGTTCAATGGCTTGGGTTACTGTGATCTTCTTGTTCGTTTGTGGGGTAGATATCGCTATCGCTTGAGAGCTTAACGCTACGTCTGTCGTATCTATGGCCCGTGTGCGCGGTAGATGGTAATCAATGGCATATTGGCCAAGGACCAGCACTAATTCTATTTGTGGCATCAAGGCCAATAACTTCGCATGCCAAGTTGCGGCGCACTCGGGGCGTGGCGGTTTATCACCCTGCTTTTTTCCATTGCGTTCAATGGTTCCCGGAAAACAAAATCCCATCGGCACTATGGCAAACAGTGCGGGATCATAAAATTGTTCCCGAGTGACATTAAGCCAAGCTCGCAGCCGCTCACCACTGGCATCGTCGAAGGGGATGTCCTTATGGTGGGTTTTTACGCCGGGGGCTTGGCCGGCGATTAAGATCCGTGCTTGGCTACTGGCTTGTAAGATGGGTTTTGCTGGTAGGGGTAATTCGGCCTGACACAGTTGGCAAGCGCGGATTTGTTTAAGCAGTACATTGAGCTCGGCTGAGCCGTTTGGCTCGATAGCTGGGTGCGACATGTCTGTCATCATCAAGCCCCAAGTTTGCTCAATAGCTGGTAGAGCCAATACCCAAAGAGCGCATAGGAGGCGACTAATACAAGGTAACTCAATAATTTGGCGCCCAAGGCTTTAGTGGGAGCTTTGGCATGGGAGGCTAATGCAATATGGCCCAAGATAATCGCAAACAGGGCGCAGGGTGGCAGCAGATAACTGATGCCTAAGACGAATAGGGCACCAAGACTCAGCAGCCAGTTCGCGTGTTGGTTGCTGGGCTGGTTAAGTTGGCGTAACTGCAGCGGTAATAAAATCAGCCCAACGCCGACAATGATCATGCCGAGATTGAGTGCAAAGTCACTCCAAGCACGGTGATCATAAAGGGTTAAGGCAAAGGCGAGCAGAGGCACTATCTGTGCGGTCAGCACGTGGCGTTTGGCAAAGAGGGGATTACGATACTGACCCGCAAAAAAGAATAGCCCCTGCATCAATGCGTTGATAAGAGTAAATCCACCCAGTCCAACGATGATAAATAAACTCGCCGTGCCACCGCTGGAATCGAATGCCATGGCTGGGGTGGCGAGCAAACTTAAGCCTATCGAGGCGGGCAGAGGCGATAAACGCCACAAACGCCACAAGCAACAAGTGAAGGACGACATCTAAGATCCAATGATAGTTAACTCACTGAATTAACATCCGCTAAAGTGCCAGTAAACTCAAGGAATACCTCATCTTCGGCGTAAGTTTTGCCTCAGAGTCTGATCTTATTCAAGATTTTGGCCGCAGGAATAGACTGGACCTGTATCTAAAGCGCGGTGAGTGTTCGTTGGCAATAAAAAAGCCCGCAGTGCGGGCTTTTGATTATCAATAAACGCAGATTAGAGCTTGTAACTCATGCTCAACATCAGCATTTGTGCAGTGTAGTCATGGCTGTTGCTGCCAAAGCCTACGACGTTCCAAATGCCATCAACGGCGATATCGTTAGCTGCGTCATTGTCCTTATAGTTCTCAATTTTGTAATCGAAGCGTAGCGCGAGTTTCTCGGTCGCTTGATATTGAGCATATAAGTTAATGTTATGGACTTTGGCAAAATAGTCGCCATAGTCGCCGGTGATACCTTGTCTGACTTGAGTGTTACTGTCGGAGTCTGAGTAAGTGTAATCCAGACCTAGGCGTAACTTGTTCTCCAGCAGATTGTTGTAGCTGATGCCTGCGCCAACCACATCCACTTTGTCTTCAATAAAGCCAGTCCAAGTTGGGTTGCTGTAATTGCTGCTACCCGCTTGTTCTGATTCTATGGTTTGGTGGTTGTAGAAGGCCGTTGCCAGTAAGTCAGCGGTGATCATATAGCTGATATTGGCATCGTAACTGGTGTCTTTTGACTCAGTTAAGCCAATCACAGTATCGGTATAATCATCCAGCGCATAACGGGCACCGAAGTCTATGGTCAGGCTTTCGAGTGGCGTGTGAGTGATGCGTGCTTCGATTTGGGTTCTGTCACGGTCAGCCAGATTGTACTTACGTAACAGGCTGTTGGTTTCAGAAGAGGTCCATTCAGACGCTTGGTATTGTGAGCCGTCACGGTTGCCGTAACTGCCTTTTACCCACATGTCCCACATGTCGAAACTATTGACGCGCAAACGGGCCCAAACGGTGTTTTCATCTGTGCTTTCACGGTCTTGATATTCACGTTCGTCACGCTTGAAGTCATAACCACCATCGAGCTTAATGCCGTGGGTAATACGATAATCCGCCGCCACTTTAAAGCGCTGTGTGCGGTTATCGTAAGGGGTGTTATAGGCCACCTTACCACTGACATTGTTAATGCTGATCTGAGTCCACTCTTCGATTGGGGTATTGTTGTCACGATCGTAATAATCGTAACTACCGGTCAAGCGAAGGGAGTTGCTGACCTTGCTCACGACTTTGAGGTTCATGCCCAGCAGATCGACTTTGGCGTCTACCGCATCCGTTGGCAGTTGATAACCGTAACCAGAGGTCACCAGTGACTGATCTTGGCTCATTTGTCCGGTTAAAATACGGCCAGACAGTGAGTTACTGCCATCGTTATACTGACCCATCAGCGACACTGTGTGTGACTGGTTATCAGGATCGAGTGCAATGGCACCAGTCGTTTGCGCACCAAAGGTGGGGTTGAAGGCACTGTCAAAGTTCAGCTGGTTGTATTCATTTTTGAAAATTGAACCATTGTAACTGAGCGCAGTGAACCAACGATCGCCTTTGAGTTTCACGCCCGCTTCTATGGTGTCAGTGGTGTAATCCACGGGTTCTGCCAACATCATAGATTGGTTGAAGAAGCTACCAGAGGTTTGTTTTAAACCGGTTTTTTCTTCACGCATGTAGTTCACATAGGTGCTCCACAGCGATTCACCCTGATATTCGAACCCAAGGCCCGCGCGTTCACGTTTCAGTGATAACTCGAGGCTGTTGAGGCTGTCCATCAACAGTGGCATTTGGCTGCTCGAACCTGCAGTGACCCAGTTATCGGGTAAGGTCAGGTTATTGCCGCCGATACCAGAATAGGGCGAGAGGGCACTATTGCTATCGTAGGTGGCAATTTGGCGGTAGTTCAGATTGATATTGTACTGGCCTTGTTTGCCCGCATTTACATCTAAACGTCCGCCGTCCATTCCCAGCTGATAGGCTTCAACACTGGCGCGGTAACCTTTTTCACCACGGTAGGCAAGGTCTGCATCGAACTTACCCGCAACTTCGTTTTTAGAACCAAAGGCATTGGCAGAGCGAATGTCCTCTTCGCCATTGTAACCTACGCTGACACCGACAGTGCCAGATACGCCCGTTTCAACCACGCAGCCTTTACAGCTCCATGCGGCGAATTTCACTTTGTCGGTATTGGCATTGGCGAGGCCATAACCATCGGCAGCTACGGCGAAGCCTGTGTTGGCTAATAACGCTAGAGTGATCAAATTGAGTTTGAATTTCATCTTCTCGTCTCCTTAGCGCTGTAATAGCTTGCCAGATGGATGGTTAGAACCATGGACCTGACTATGGCAATTTAAGCAGCTTCTTCCACCCGTAAAGGCATTGTCACCGACATTTGAACCTAAACCAGTGTTACCTAAGTAGGCATTGCTGGCGTGGCCATCGCTGGCGTGACATTGCTGACACAGCTGCGGCGCACGGGTTTTCAGCATGGCATCGTTCACGCTGCCATGGGGATTATGACAAGTGACACAGTTTTCAGTAACGGGTGCATGCTCCCAGAGTTTTGGGCCGCGCTTCTCGGCGTGACAGGAATAACAAGTTTCGTTAATGCTTGGCTTGTTCAGGTCAGAATCTGTCATGCTCCCATGGGGATTGTGACAGTCGCTACAGGTCATTTGTGCCCATTTGAGTGGGTGACTTGAGCGTTTGTTCATATCCGCTTTTTGCTTAGTGTGGCAGCTTGTACAGACGTCCATCTCAGTGTTTTTAGATAACACAGGGTCTTTCGCGACGTGTACTTGGTGGCACGAGGCACAAGCAACATCGGCATTGTCATGGTGACCGCCATTCCAAGACATACGCTTATCGTCTTGGTGACAGCTCATACATACGCTGTTTTGCTTGTCGGCACTTAAGGTCGATTGCTTACCAAAAGTGATCATCGGCTCGTTGCCGCCCTTGTTGTGTTGACCCATAGGTCCGTGGCAAGCCTCACATTGTAGGCCAGCCATTGGGCTCTTAGTGGAGTCAATGGCGCCGTGGACACCTTTGAAAAGGTCCATCACTTTTTCGGATTTTTTATGGCACATCAAGCAAGAGTCGGCGCCTTTTGGTGAGTAGTTGCCTTCGGCAAACTTCTTATCTAAGGTCGCTTCGACTTGCTCTGGCGTCATTTTTTCATCCCACTTGGAGGCGTGAGCACTCGGTGCGATGGCAAATGCCATGACCGCTGACATCATCAATGCCGGCAGTAGGTTTTTCATTTTGTGGCTGTTCTTCATAATAGGCTTCCCAATTTGTCCCAACAAAATTCAAGAAAGGGGGAGCGAACTCCCCCTGCTTGGGCAAATTACATTTTCACTTGAGTGTGATCTGCAACTGTTGGGGTATGGCAGTAGAAACAGGTTTCTGACTGTGCCGCTTGGTTGGCTTGAGTATAATCACCGTTCACAATCGCACCCATATTTTCTAAGCCGTGACCAATAGATTCTGGCGCGTGGCATGAAGTACAAGTTGCTGTGATTGGGGTGGTGTATTTACCGGCAGAAGTGGCCAGTGCACCCTTCACTTTGAACGCGTCTAAGTTGAAGTCGTTGTGGCACTGAGTACATTCTTTGATAACGCCTTGCTCACCGTGAACTACGTGCAGTTTCATTTCGAAACCACCTTTCTTGGCACCGCTTGCATAGGTACCATCAGGGGTATGACAGGCCACACAGGCATCCACACCGACGATTGGCTTACCGTTGGCGTCTTTGGCATGTGAAACTTGTTCTGTCATCACAAAGCCTGAGTGGTGACCTTTGTGTAGCTCGAAGGTATCACTGTGACAGTTTTGACAAGTGCTGAAGTTCACTGAGTTCACATGGCGCATGCTAGGTGCATTGCCTGATTTAGTACCGAAGACTAAGTCGGCTTTCATGCTGGTGGTTGTGCTATCAGCAGTACAAGCCGTCAGCGTGGTGCCAGTGTTACACATTTCCAGACCGATAAAGGTAAAGGCGGTATCAGTATCGCCAGCACCAAATGGCAGTGCAGGGGTAGTAAATACCAGTTTACCGTCAACTAAGGTCACACCATCTTGCAGTGCACCATCTTTAACGAGGTCTTTGGCTATCTTCGCAGCACCGCTACCTGGGCTCTTGTTGTAGCCCATGATTGGGAAGTTAGGACCGACGTTCGTGATCGTTTCTAAACGTTTGATCTTATCTTGTACGCTTGCAGCATCGATGGCATTACCGTCTTTATCTAAGATAGATACGGTTAATACCGCAGTATTGTCTTCTTGACCCGCGAGTGTTGCAGACATACCTAACTGAGCCATGACAGCTTTCTTCTCAGCGGTTTTGCCTGTGTGTAACTCGGCGGTCCAATTGCTGTTGTGACAAGCGATACAGTTAGAGTTATCTAACTGCTGAGAGTGGCCTTTGCCTGCGGCAAAATCAACGGCAGTATGGCAGCTACCACAGGTTGCGGCGGTTGGAATACGTGACCAGTTGCCCCAATCAGGTGCGGCTTCGGTTTCAACGTGACAGCTTTGGCAGCTTTCTAACGAACCTAAGGTGAGGTCTTTATGTTTAGCGTGGACTAACACGTTAAATTCTTTACCTACACCCACTTTGCCAGAAGTGTGGCAAGTCGCGCAGTAGTTCACATCTGAGTAAGCGCCGCCGTGTTTCACATTGGCTAAGTCTTGGTGACAAGCATTACAGCTTTCTGTGGCGACGACTTTGCGGCTGTAACCCGGTGTTGCACCTGTGTCAGCGGTAAAATCAACATAAGCGTTGCTATTAGGGACTTGTGTGCCATCTGGTAATGGCGTGTTGTAAGCTCGGATCAGAACACGTTGCGCTAACTGATCGTTGTAGGTGATCTTAGCGTTGGCGCTAAGGTTCATCTTGAAGGTGTAGCTGTAGTGGCCGTTCTTCATGTCCAAGAAGGTACCGGGACAAGTAGATGCCACATCACAGGTCTCATCACCGAAGTATTGCCACTGAGAGGCATTACCGGCACCTGTTGCACCCTGTGGAATCAGCTGAGCTGCAGCAAAGCGCATTTTCTGCAGACCAACAACGGGTAAATCGTCTTCGTTAGTGACGGTGAATTCCACACTTGGGATACCGTTAGTCACTACTGATTTGTTGAATGTAAAATTGAGTTTTTGAATGGCTGGAGCTGGCTCGCCACCGGGTTCACCGGGTTTACCATCGTTACCATCACTTCCACCACAGCCGGTTAAGGCCACAGTGACAGCACTTGCTGCGAGCAGCAGTGCGATTTTTGATTTTTGTGCGTTCATCATTTTTTTCCCTGCATAGGTTTGGCATTACTTAAGCGCTTGTCTTCTTCGCCCGACAGATTCTTTGTCTGTGCTTTGGTCTCGAAGGCGACTTAAGTGGATGCTGGAAATAGAATTCCCCAAGGAAAGGCTAACCTAACATGCCCCTAAAATCTTCAAGGCCTTTGCTAATGTGTGACTTGGATCTTTCTATTTCTAAAGAGGTAGTTAAACCACAGGGGAAAAACAAATTTAGATCAAAAAAACGGCAGATAGTGAGGTGGAAAATAAAAAAGAGAGAGGGGTTACCTCTCTCTTTTTGTCCAGTCTCTTTAATCGCTAAAGAGGTGGTTTACTTAGTTACCGTGTGCTTCGCGTAACTGAGTTGGAGTATGGCAAGTTGCACAGCTTTCAGACGCACGGGTTTGAACATCCGCAGCACTGGTACCATTTAAGATACCGCCGTTAGCTTCAATGTGAGACTTAGCCGCATCAGACAGATACTTCTGGTGACAGCTTAAACATGCACCCGCATCTGAAGATACCCAAATATCAGCGCCACCGTTGGTGATGTCGCCATAGCGCCATACACGCTCAGGAGCACGTCCTAGGGTGATACCTTTATCAGTGTGACAGGTTGAACAATCGGTCTTAAGTACAGTACCTGATTGAACGCCCGCATACTTGAGGTAATGGCCTTCACGTTCGTGCGCTTTCCAAGCAAAGCTGGTTGGGATCTTGCCGCCTGGATAGGCTGTATCTGACTTTAGGGTCTTATCCGATGTATGACAAGTTTGGCAGTTTACGCCGTTGTCATAGTGGTGGATTTCTTGATTGTGACAGCCTTGGCACTTAGTTGGGTCGATGATTTCACGACGTGTCTTAGCTGTTGCTGCGCTATCTACACCAGTGTCTTTCCAAACGAAGTGGTAAGGGGCTTCTTTCACTGGCACTTTACGCACGTTCGCTACACTACAATCGGTTGGAACGATTTCGGCAACACCGTAACCACCATTGTTGAAACACACTTCTAATGTTGACCAGAGTTCAAAGGTCTTACCGTTAGCATCCGCTGGCAGGTTGAACTTAGTGCCAGTTAACGTATAGGTTTTGGTCGCTTCGTTGTAAGTGCCTTCACTCAGTGCGATACGACGGTTGCTGTAAGAGGCATCAGCATAGCTTGGGTAATCTTTATCAGAATCCCATGCCACTACAACGCGTGAGCCTTGGTTTACAAGTGCTTTATCGATAGCGTTGCCATCTTTATCAACCACTTGAACATCAAAGGTAATCTTACCTGTGTCATTCACACCCACATTGCTGAACTTGATGCCCATTGCTTGAGTATCAGAATAGGCTTTCAGTACATCACCATGACGCCTAGCCGCGCTGCCAGTACCGCCGTATGGTTCGGTCGCATTGTGGCAAGACATACAATCTGTGCTGCTGTGGTGTGAAGATGGTTTTTCGGTATGACAAGCAATACAAGCTTGATTGCTTAAATCGGCTTTGAAGAGGTCGGCATTCGCAGGCGCTCCCGCACCTTCAACGTGACATGCAGAGCAATCGGCGGCAGGTTTCAATGGGAAGCCTACTTTACCGTAGTCGTGTAATGAACCACCGTAACCGACAATCTTGTAAGGCGCTGGAACTTCTGCACCTGTCTCATCGAAGGTATGACGCTCACCACCTTTGTGGATAGCGTGGATCATGTAAGTGAATTCAATGCTATTGCCTGATTCTGGGTCGCCAGAAGTTGCAGTATGGCAAGAGGCACAGTTTTCAAGATCAATACGACGACCACCATGCAGCTCTAAGCTTTCTGGTTGGTGACAGGTATAACAGGCTTGGATAGAAACCACATTGCGGGTTTGAATACCTTCAGTCTTACCTGTAGACGGTTGCCAATCGAAATGGGCGTTGGCCACAACCTGTGGTAAATCCAGCTCCATTGTGGCGCGTTGAGTCGCATCGGCACTGTAAGTGACTGTGAGTGGCTCAGTTACATTGGCAATGTTGGCCTGATAGGTGTAGCTATAGCTACCGTCACCGTGGTCAACTAAGCAAGTGTCGCATTTATTTGCCGCTTCCACGTTGGCTTGGTATTGGGCCGATGGATTTAGGTTATCGACACCTGATGGAACTGTACCAGGCTCTTTTTTGGCATTGATATAGGCTTGCCATTGATAGCCGCGATCCGCTGGTTTAGCTGGATCGTCCGTTGCTTCAGTCACATGGGTGAGCTGAGCAATACCGAATCGTAAATCGTGATCTTTCGTTAAGCCGAGTACGGCCACACCATTGGCATTTTCCAATGTAAAATCAACGGTGACTTTGCCAGCATCAACAGTGGCATTTGTGAATTTCGCTTTTAACGTTGAGGTTGAGTCGATATTAACACCAACAACGCCTGGTTTACCGTCTTCACCATCTTTACCATCACTGCCACCACAACCAGTGAGAAGAAGTGAAAGTAAACCGGCACCCAACATCGCTTTTGTTGCGGTATTGAAATTGAACCGTTTCATCATGATATTTCCCTGCAATAGTTTTAATCATCATTAAGCGCTTAGCAAATAAGAATAAATCTCATTAACCGCATTTAATGTGTGGAATTAGATCCCACCTGTAAGGCTAACTAAGTCATTGGTATTTATCAGTCACTTTAAGCGGGTAATGTGATTGAGATCTGACTATTTCTTTAGGGGTAGATGACTGCATAGTATGAGTTCCTTTTATATTTGCAGTAGCAGGCCTTTTCGGCCTGCATCATAGGGTTATTTAATAGGGTGCACTTTTAAAACGTCGGCGACAGCGCCTTGTCCGTGGCAGAAAGCACAGGTTTCTGTGACTGCGGTGGCGTCGGCTTTTGTTCCCGCAAATACCGCGCCTTGCTGCATCATATGGTTGCGGGTGGTATCACTTGAGTGACAGTTACTGCACACCGCAGCTATTGGGCTGGTAAAGGTACCGTTGTTCAGTGCAAGTGGTTGAACTGCTGCGTTTAAGGGCAGGGCAACCGTTGAAACTCCCGCAGCATCTTTGATATGGCATTGAGCACAATTACCGATTTTGCCTGGGTAGTTGAGGTCTTCAAAACCAGCAAATTGGCTGGTATGGATCCCATGGATTAACTGCTTAAAGTCAAAGGAGGTAATGGAGGGATTTGCCGCTGTCGCATCGGCCTGCATATTCGGGTTGTGGCAAAGTTGGCATTGGCCCGCTAAATCGTTGCGTGCGCCATGAATATTCAGTTGTTGATCGCCGTGGCAGCTAGCACAGTTGGCATTGCTAATGACTTCACGTCTGCCGGTGGTACTTAAGGCTGACATATTAAAGTAACTATGGCTTGCCTTGATAACCAGAACTTCGGCAAGTTCAGTGCTGCAATCCACTAATACTTTATCTTTGGCGCAAACTCGGCCTTGAATCGCTAAGCCGCCGTGGTCCGATTCAGTTCCTGCCGGAATCGTGAGACCCGAAATGGTATAAGTGTAAGTGCCGTTGCTGCCAGAGACCGGTGTGGACTCAGGGAGACGAATAGAGCGCGCGGAGCGGGTACTGTAATCGAAACTGGTTCCCCAGTTAGCATAGACCCTTAGGTCACTGATAAATTTGAGCTTATCTGCACTATCACTGTATACAGTGCCAGTTGATGGATTGTTTAGCGTCACGGCAACTGTCACTGTGCCATTGGCATCCATGCTTGCGCTGCTGATGCTCGGACTAAACTGGGCTAACGCGGCTGTTTGGTCTTCATTACCGTGTACGCTGGCGGTCCAATCGGCATTATGGCAGGCAACGCAATTGCTATTATCTGCTTGCGCAGGATGGCCTTGGCCCGCAGGGAAGTTAATTTGGGTATGGCAGGCACCACAGGCTTCCATGGTGGGGACTCTATGCCAGTTTTGAGCTTCGGCTAAATCAGGATTATCAACGTGGCAAGTCTGGCAATTACTGATGGATTGAGGGAAACCCGCTAAGTGTTTGCTGTGGATCATTTGCGGGAAAATATCCGCAGGATCACTGACTTTTTTACTGTTATGGCAAGTTACGCAGGTTTCAACTTGGTTGTAACGGCCACCATGGAAAGCCAAATTACTGTGACAGCTATTACAGGTTTCAATAGTGATTAAGTTACGGGTGTAAGCGAGGGCATTACCCGAGGTTTGCCAATCGTAGTGTTGATTGGTAATAGGGAGCGCCGTGCCATCGGCTAGTGCATCGCCGCCCAGTTTGATGACGACTCGCTGGGTGGCATCGTTAAGGAATGTCACACCATTCATGCCATTAAATGCGGTACTAAAACGATAACTGTAATGGCCGTTTTTATGGTCGACAAACGTGCCAGGGCAAGAAGCGGCGCACGTTTCAGAGGTAAAATGTTGCCACTCACTGCTATTACCCGCACCTGTCGCACCCTGAGGCAGTAATTGCGCTGCAATGAAGGTGGCCGAGGGAATACCGACTACGGCTTCATCATCTTGGTTGCTCACCTGATAATCGACTTGAGCAATGCCGTCGGTCACGGCGACTTTATCGACCATGATGTTTAGGCTAGTGATCGTCATCGCGGGTGGTTTACCTGGCTCACCGGGTGAGCCATCGTTACCGTCACTGCCACCACAGGCGGTAAGTAGGGTGGTTAAGGCCAGCAACAGACTGAATTGTGTGCTAAATCTTGCAAACTTGTTCATATTTCTATCCTTGGAATACGCTGTCAGTGCCTAAGTTACATTTGGTAGCTTAAGGTCAAACCTAAGTAATGAGCATTGTAGTCGTGGCTGATATCGCCAAAACTGAGCACATTGGGGACTGTGTCCCAAGTGGTGTTTTGGTTTTGCCAGTTTGCATCTTGATATTTCTCGAACAACCAATCGAAGCGTAACGACATACTGTCGGCCAGCTTATATTTGGCGTAGGCGTTAATATTGTGCTTACGACTGTAATAGTCGCCGTAGGGACTGTTGATACCGTAGGTGACTTCGGTGTCGCTTTGGCCATCGGAGTAGCTGTAGTCCAAGCCAAGATCTAAACGATTATCCAACAGGTTTTGATAGGCGATACCCGCGCCGATCAGGGTCGATTTATCTTCAGATGTGCTGTACCAATCTGGGGTTGAGAAACGATTGCTTCCGGCCTGATCGGAATCGCGCCAGTCTTGGTTGAGATAGGCATTAACACTTAAATTATCGCTAATCAAATATTGTGTGGAGACGTCATAGCCAAGGTAAGAGACTTGGGTGAGCCCGACCAAGGTATGGTCATAATCATCGTCGATGCTGTGTAAACTCGCCCCAACAGATAAGCCAATATCACTTTGATAATCTGTGTGTAGGGTGATTTTTTGACGTTTTCTGTCCGCGAGATAGGATTTACGCAGCCAAGGGTTGCTTGGACTTTGGGTGCTGGTCACAGGATTGTATTCACTGCCATTGCGTTCTAACGCTTCTCCCTTTAACCAAGCAGACCAAGCGGGCGAATAACGGTAGCTGAGTTTGGCAAACAGCCCTGATTCGTCAACGGATTGCCTGTCTAGTTCAGAATAGATGACTTCATCACGACTATATCCCGCCTCAGCATAGGCCGACGGGGTTAAGCGGTATTTTCCTTTAAGGTCGAATTGTTTGCTGCGTTTATCGTAGAGGCGATTTTGTTCTGCGCCTTGATGAAAGCTGTCGGTCACGACCTGTGGGAAATCCAGTTGAGCCGTTTTGTTTTCCCTGTCTTGATAGTTATAACTGGCTTGAACACTCAAATCCTGTGTGATGCGTCCTGAATACTTAAGCACCATATCTAGGATGTCCACTTGGGCATCTAAATTATCGGTTGGCAGTACAGGGGAGGGGCCATTAATGGTCGCGGGAAGAAAAGCCTCATCCTGTGACATTTTGCTGATACCCGCGTGCATAAGGATGTTATGGCCATTTTGGCCACCACTGGCCTCGGCTGCGATCCGATAGGCCTTGTTATCTGGGTCGACGGCATTTTGCCCAAAGTAGGCCGCACCAAATGTGGGCGTATAGGCCGATTGCCATAGCAGTGCCTGATGGTCATTCTTGTATTGGCTTATCTGGCTGTTAATGCCTGCTTGCCAGCCTGCGCCGCCAAAATAGACTCTGGCATCGATTTCATCTGTGCTGTCATCGATTGGCTGCGCCAACATCACACTGTTAGTGAGAATATTTGCGCTGGTCTTTTTCGCACCACTGCGGTTTTCATGTTGGTAGTTTACCGAGGCTTTGTAGCGGCTGCTCGATGAGATATGGCCAGCATAGTAGCCGCCGAGGTTGAATCTATCCCGCGTAATGCTTAAGTCCTGCTCGATTAAACTCGATTGCAGTAACGGCATCGATTGGGTCGTAGCTCCCTCTACCCAATTATCAGGCAAGAGCATCTTATCGTTATCGGTGAGATAAGGGCTTTTTAGCTGATTGTATTGATAATTGGCGAGACCTTTATAACCCAATTGGATTTGATAGTGCCCGGGTTGGCCTGTGGTGAGCTTGGCTGAGCCCGTGTCAAATCCCAATTTATCGGCCTCTAGCCGGGTTTGGTAACCACTCTCTGCCTGATATTGCATATCGGCGCCCACGGCACCGACCATGCCATCTTTATCCGTGCCAGTGCGATTACCAAAACGGCTGTCTTCACCGTCATTGTAGGCGAGGGTGGCGCTGACGTTGCCTTGGCGCCCTGTTTTGGGCTGGCATTGCTTGCAGCTCCATGCCTCACTTTTTACGCCACTGCGATTCGCTTTTTGGATTTCATATCCTTCTGCATGGGCTGTGTTGAGTACGCCACTAATCGCCCAAGCCAGTAATGTGAGTGAGAAACAAGCTTTAGGAGTCGATATGTTCATTATTTGCATGATCATTCCCTTGTTATCTCTGGAGCAACTTGCCGGATGGATGGTTTGAACCATGCACTTGTCCATGGCAATTCATACAGGAATTACCCGAGGTGAAGGCATTAGTTTGATTACCAAAGTAAGCATTACTGCTGTGGCCATCGGAGGCGTGGCACTGTTGGCATAACTGTGGCGGTTTGCTAATAAGCATGGATTCGTTGACGCTGCCATGGGGGTTATGGCAGTTCGCGCAATTGTCGGTGACTGGCGCATGTTCCCACAATTTTGGACCGCGTTTTTCAGCGTGGCAGCTGTAACAGTTTTCGTTGACGCTCATTTGTTTCAGACTGGCGTCATTTAAACTGCCATGGGGATTGTGGCAATCGCTACAGACCATTTGTTGCCATTGCAATGGATGGGATGAGCGTTTGTGCATATCCGCTTTTTGTTGAGTGTGGCATTGGGTGCAAATCGCCACTTCGTTGGCTTTGTCGCTAATAGGGTCTTTTGCTAGGTGTACTTGGTGACAGCTACTGCAGGGAATATCGGCATTGTCATGGTGATTGCCTTTCCACGCGATGCGTTGATCGTCGTTATGGCAACTCATGCAGACACTGTTTTGTTTTTGCGCGGGAACGGGGGAATTCTGGCCGAAGGTGATCATCGGCTCTTTGCCGCCCTTGTTATGATTACCGAGTGGGCCGTGGCAAGCTTCACACTGTAAGTCGGCCATGGGGGAATCTTTGACATTAGGATTACCATGTACACCATCAAAAATGGCCATCACAGTGGCACTTTTTTTATGGCACATTAGGCAAGTGTCAGCCCCTTTGGCCGAGTACTTACCTTCGGCAAATTTTTTGTCCAAAGTCGCGACGACCTCCTCAGGTGGCTTGTCATCCCAAGGTGTCGCTAACGTTGAAAGGCTGAGTATCGATAACATCACAACAAGCATAACCTGAGTTATGCTTTTGAACTTTAACCCAATATCCATGTTCATCTATTCCCGAGTGCGTTTTATTTGTTATTTTTCAAGCTTTCGACATCACTAATTTAGCTGATTAATACTAGAACAAATTTGCGACAATCGCGTAACATTTTTGTGGTCATTGACAGTAAAGAAGGATGATTTTGTTAGTGATAAATAACAAAGTGTGATCTTGTTCTCACTTTGGTTTGTGGGGCACTCGTTTACAGCTCATTGACTTTTACTCTAACTTGCGAAGAGTGATGTGCCTTTATGGGGATTTTTATTTTTGGTCAGGCGTTTATTCATTGAGATTTTTGTCACATAATACTCAACACAATTGAAAACTATTATCGTTACCAGTCATAAAGCTTGATCTAGGTAAAGTTATTAGAGCCATCGCTCAGTTACAATGGGCGCAGTTTTTCAAGCTGAAGCTGTTACAAGGTGAAATAGGTAATGAAGTTAAGCGAACTCAGTCCCGGTGACCGTGGCATTATTTCTGAAATCGGGCGTTTAGATCTGCCGCAGACAGTGAAGCGTAAATTATTATCCATGGGCATCACCCCAAATACACGATTTTCGTTGATCCGCAGAGCGCCTATGGGCTCTGGTTTAGAGTTGGATATTCGTGGCAGTAAGCTTTGTATGCGCAGAGACCTGGCAGACATCATAGAGGTGGAAAAGGCGAATGACTAAGCAGTTTCATTGCGTCACTGTTGGTAACCCAAACGCGGGAAAATCAACACTCTTTAACGCGCTAACCGGCGCGAATCAGCAAGTGGGCAACTGGTCCGGTGTGACCGTTGAGAAAAAAACCGGTCATTTTACCCTTAATGGCGCCGACGTTTACTTAACCGACTTACCTGGCATTTACGATTTACTCCCCGCGGGTAACAGTTGTGATTGTTCCCTTGATGAGCAGATTGCTCAGCAGTATCTCGCCGAACAACGTGTCGATGGCATCATTAACTTAGTCGATGCGACCAATATTGAGCGTCACCTCTATTTGACGGCACAGCTTCGTGAGCTGTCGATCCCTATGGTAGTGGTATTGAATAAAATCGATGCGGCTATCAAGCGTGGGATCCGTGTCGATTTAAAGAAAATGAGCCAAGAGTTAGGTTGCCCTGTGATTGGCGTGTGTTCTCGCGACCCTGCCGATGTGGCCAAAGTGCAAGCGCAGGTATTGGACTTACTCCAAGGCCGCGTATCCGAAGCGCCTCTACTACTCGATTACGACGAACAGATTGAAGCGGGCGTGCAACTCCTTTGCAGTAAAGACCCCAACTTAAGCCGTGGCCGCGCTTTAGCGATGCTGGGTAACGGTTCTGGTTGTGGCAGCTGCAAAAATGCTGAGCTACAGGATGAAGTTAGCACTTGCACCGAGCAAATTGCGCAGCAAGGGCATGACATCGAAGTGATGGTCGCTACGACGCGTTTTAACTTTGTTGAACGTGTGTTTCAAGGTTCCGTTAAGACCGATGGTTTCCTCACGCTGAGCGATAAACTCGATAAATTAGTCTTACATCCCGTGCTTGGCATTCCGGTGTTCTTATTTGTCATGTATTTGATGTTTATGTTCAGCATCAACATCGGCAGTGCGTTTATCGATTTCTTCGATGTGTTTGTTGGGGCATTGCTGGTCGATCATTTTGGTGCATTCCTTGGCAATATGGGCGCGCCGGCATGGCTTGTAACGATTCTCGCGGGTGGTGTCGGTCAAGGTATTCAAACTGTTTCTACTTTTATTCCGGTTATCGCAGCGCTATTTCTCGGTTTATCTATCCTTGAAAGCTCAGGCTATATGGCCCGCGCGGCCTTCGTGGTGGATGGCTTAATGCGCCGTATTGGCCTACCAGGTAAAGCCTTCGTACCTATGATTGTGGGCTTTGGTTGTTCGGTTCCTGCCATTATGGCAACCCGTACCTTAGGCAGTGAGCGTGAGCGTATCGTGACAGGTATGATGGCGCCCTTTATGTCCTGCGGTGCGCGTTTACCTGTGTATGCGCTATTTGCGGCGGCGTTCTTCCCTGACTCTGGTCAAAACCTGGTGTTTTTACTGTATGTGATTGGGATTTTTGCGGCGATTGGTACAGGATTATTACTGCGTAGCACCTTATTACCGGGCACGAGCAGTGCGGTGGTGATGGAGCTGCCAAGCTATGAACTGCCTAAATTTAAAGCCGTGATGGTACGTACTGGTAAGCGGACGAAGAGCTTTATTCTTGGTGCGGGTAAAACCATCGTGCTTGTGGTGACACTGCTTAACTTTATCAACGCGATTGGCGTCGATGGCACCTTCGGCCATGAAGATAGCCAAGCCTCACTTTTGAGTGTGGCGAGCCAAAAAGTGACACCTATCTTTGCTCCGATGGGTATTGAGCAAGAGAACTGGCCTGCGACTGTGGGTATTATTACGGGTATTTTCGCTAAAGAAGCCGTGGTTGGAACTCTCAATAGCTTATATACCAATGCGGCTCCTGAGGATGGTGAATTAACCCCCTTAGCCGATAGTTTCAATGAAGCACTAGCGACGATTCCTGCAAACTTGTTCGGTTTAGATTTGGAAGATCCGCTTAAGTTATCTGTGGGTGATGTGTCCAGCACCGACGTTGCCGCAGAGGCGCAAGGTGTAGCAACGTCAACCTTTAGTGCGTTACAGTCAGGCTTTACCACTACGGTGGCTGCGTTCTCTTATCTGCTGTTTATCTTACTCTATACGCCGTGTGTTGCTGCTATGGGTGCCTTGGTACATGAGTTTGGCAGCCGCTGGGCAACGTTTGCGGCAACTTGGACATTCTCACTGGCCTACGGCAGTGCAACTATTGCCTATCAAGCGGCGACCTTTAGCGCGCATCCGGTGCAATCGAGTTTGTGGATTGGTTTCTTCCTCGGAGCGCTCGTGGTGTTCTATCTGTGGCTTAAACGTAAAGGGCGCAGAACCCAACAGATCATCCCTGGCATTAGGATTATTACCGAGTAATCGTAGAGTAATAAATGTCAGCTTAGTGATGACAAAGGTAAAAGCAGCTTTCATGGCTGCTTTTATTGTTTTACTATCCATGCCATAACCCTAGTTTTTTATACTGGGCATTGTAACTGGCCGAGATCTGTAGGATCATGCGGGTTTTGTTAAAATTGCCATTGTTCGCAAAGAGGAATTCCATGAGTCATGTGGACACTGAAGTACGTCCGAGTAACTTTATCCGTAATATCATTGATGAGGATCTGAAAAGCGGTAAGCACACCAGTGTGCAGACGCGTTTTCCTCCCGAGCCAAATGGTTATTTGCATATAGGTCATGCTAAGTCTATCTGTTTGAACTTCGGCATCGCGCGCGATTACCAAGGCCTTTGTAATTTACGTTTTGATGATACCAATCCTGAAAAAGAAGACATCGATTATGTGAATTCTATTCAGGCGGATGTGCGTTGGTTGGGATTCCAGTGGGATGGTGAAGTCCGTTATTCCTCTAACTATTTCGACCAATTACACCAATACGCTGTTGAGTTGATCAACAAAGGCTTAGCCTATGTGTGTTTCCTCAATGCCGATGAAACCCGTGAATACCGCGGCACCTTAAAAGAGCCGGGTAAAAACAGCCCGTACCGTGATACTTCCGTTGAAGAAAACCTGCAATTATTTGAAAAAATGCGTAAGGGTGAATTCAAAGAAGGTGAGTGTGCATTGCGTGCCAAAATCGACATGGCATCGCCTTTCATGTGTATGCGCGATCCGGTGATTTACCGTATTCGTTTCGCTCACCATCATCAAACGGGTGACAAGTGGTGCATTTACCCAATGTACGACTTCACTCACTGTATTTCGGATGCGCTGGAGCATATTACTCACTCGTTATGTACGCTTGAGTTCCAAGACAACCGTCGTCTTTACGATTGGGTTCTCGACAATTTAGATGATTTCCAAGCGCCGAACCGTACTCGTCAGTACGAGTTTTCTCGCTTAAATCTTGAATATACGCTGATGTCTAAGCGTAAATTAAATGACTTAGTGACACGTAAGTTAGTTTCTGGATGGGATGACCCACGTATGCCAACGATTGCTGGCCTGCGTCGTCGTGGTTATACCCCGGCGTCTATCCGCGAGTTTTGCCAACGTATTGGTATCACTAAGCAAGAAAACATGATTGAAGCGGCGATGCTCGATGCCTGCATCCGTGAAGAGCTCAACGAACATGCGCCACGTGCGATGGCCGTACTGCGCCCATTAAAAGTCGTGATTGAGAACTACCCAGAAGGTCAAATCGAGACGATTCAAGCGGCTTCTCACCCAAGTGATGAAAGCATGGGCACACGTGAACTTGCCTTTGGCCGTGAACTGTATATCGATGTGGCGGATTTCAGAGAAGAAGCCAATAAGCAATACAAACGTCTGGTGATGGGTAAAGAAGTGCGTCTGCGTAACGCTTATGTGATTAAGGCTGAGCGTTGTGACAAAGACAGCGACGGCAATATCACCACGGTTTACTGTAGCTACGATGCAGATACCTTGGGTAAAAACCCTGCCGATGGTCGCAAGGTAAAAGGCGTAATCCATTGGGTGGAGGCGACTACGGCTAAACCTGCTGAATTCCGTTTATACCAACGTTTGTTCACGGATCCAAATCCAGCAGCAGCAGAGACAGTGGATGAAGTGCTTAATCCTAACTCACTTGAAGTGGTGAATGGTTTAGTTGAAGCCAGTCTTGTGAATGCGCCAGCGGAAAAAGCATATCAGTTTGAGCGTGAAGGTTATTTCTGTGCTGACAATAAAGACTCATCAGCCGAGCATTTAGTCTTTAACCTAACGGTTGCACTGCGTGACTCGTTTGAATAGCAAGTTGTTGGCCGCGATAATCTCTGTCGCAACTGACTAACAGTCAACTGCAGTAAAGCATAAAAAGGCCCTTAGGGTTTTCAAGCTAAGGGCCTTTTCTGTTTTACAACTTTTCGTTTTCAACACGTCAATTTGCCACTATCAATTTGTCACTATCTGTATTTCAAGCCGTTTGCGCCTGAGTGCGGATTAATACCTTATTGGTACATAGGACCAAAGCCAATGCTCCAGAGGATAACGCTGGTGGCCATTAAACCGACCAAGAGCACTAAACCGGCAGTGACCATAGAGCTGGCGTAAATAAAGCCTTTCTCTTCAGGGATATTCATAATGATGGGCACACCAGCGTATAGCAGATAAACCGAGTAGGCCAATCCTACCAACCCAACAATCATAATAAACCAGAGCACAGGGTAGAGCGCCGCCAGACCGACCATAAATAGAGGCGTTGCGGTGTAGGATGCGAGCTCTAACGCTTGGGTGAAGGTAGGCTGGGCATCGAAGGTTTTTGCCATCCAGTAGGCTAAATAGGCGAGGGCAAACACACCAGCAATCAGACCAAAGTACATTCCGACGGACATAAACATGGCGCTTTGTGGTGTGAGATAAATCGGATCACCCGAACCCGGATTCCAACCAATATATGCGGTGGCGATAAAACTACAGACAGCCGGAATGAGTGCGATGAGAATAACGTGACTTAAACTACTTTTGAGTGCCTCGTGATTCTTCTCAATCGCGTGCCACTCTTGTTTTGGATGAGTGTATAACCCCATTAAGTGATTCAGTATCATTATAATTATCCTTGTTTAGCATTGATGATGGCTCGCCAAACGTCAGACGAGCTGACAACAGCTCTACAATCAGGGTTAAACGCTCTCCTATCCCTTAACGCCCGACTGCGTACACTCCGAATTGAGACGCGGTGTGATCAGGATCTCAGTTCTTAAGGTGTAGATTATTTATTGAACAAAAAGTTCATCTAGTCAAGTTTACTGCGGTGTAAAGCTATAGCTTGTCGATAATTACGCGTAAAATATGACGATATTTTTTACTGATTTTGAGTGATCCCATGCAGCAATTATTGGCACCTGTTCATGCGTTTCTTCGTTGTGAGACGCCGCAAACTTGGATTGATATGGCAAGAGCCTCTGCCTCGTTAGATGAACTCTTAATCGACCATTGTAATTGTGAGCTAAAAGCGGCGCAGACTGCGATGTTCTTATTGAGGCGATACGCATTAGATAAAGACAGCGGGCAATCGCTATTGGCGTGGGCAAAACCCTATGAGGAATTTGTTTATCACAAGGATCGCGATATCGAGCAGTTTTTGGCTCGCGACGTTAAAAAGAACGAGCTGGTTGCCAATCTACAGCCGAATCAGCATTTTGCCTTTGCTCAGGATCTTATTCCGCCACTCATTCGTTTGATAAAAGAAGAATTCCATCATTTTGAGCAAGTGCTGGAGTTGATGCACGCACGGCACATTCCGTATCGCAATATTCGTGCCGGGCGTTACGCAAAGGGCATGATGAGCCACGTGACCACCCATGAGAAGGATATTCTGCGGGATAAGTTGATTGTGGGTGCGTACATTGAGGCGCGCTCCTGTGAGCGCTTTGCCAAATTAGCGCCTTACTTGGATGCAGAGTTAAGTAAGTTTTATGTGTCCTTACTGCGCTCTGAGGCGCGTCATTTTGAGGATTATCTTAAGCTGGCGCAGCTCGTTTCAACGGAAGATATTACTGAGCGGGTGGCTTATTTGGGCGAGAGGGAAGCTGAATTAATTATCGCGCCCGATGACGAGTTTCATTTCCACAGTGGTCAACCCTTAGTTGCCTAGTGGCAATAACCCTCAGTTGCCTAGTGGCAATACAAGTAGCGGCCTCAACCATATTCAGGTATGAGGCCTAAGCGGTTCGATGTATTAATGGTGAAGACACTATCGTTTCTTAGCTGGCGTCGAAGGGCAGGCTTTTTAAATCTACGCCGTCGGCGCTGACCACCAACACACTGCCTTGCTCGTACCAATCACCGACCACAATACGTTTACAGCCATGAGTTAAGTTGTGGATGGCGGGTCTGTGGGTATGACCGTGGATCATCTGTTTGCAGTGAGTCTGGGCAAATAATGCATCCACCGCACTCGGTTCCACATCCATGATGACATAGCTTTTTTGTTGATTGCTGCTCTGACTATTGCTGCGGATCTTATTGGCAATCGCTTGACGTTTTCTCTTCGGCAAACAGCTATAAAGCCAACGGGCGAAGGCAAAACTGCGTAATTTACGAAAGCGTTGGTAGGCTTTATCTAAGGTGCACAAGCTATCGCCGTGCAAGATAACTGTATTAACACCATAGAGATCTAAGCAAGTGACTTCGGGCAACATTTGCATACCCGCAGCATCGGCAAATTGCTTGCCTAACATAAAGTCACGATTTCCGTGAATAAAGTAGATGGGCAATCTCTGGGAGATTTGTTTGAGCTTGCGCGCTAATTCGAGGGCAAAAGGCGCGGCTAAATCGTCACCGACCCATACCTCAAATAAATCCCCCAGAATGTAGAGGGCATCGGCATCATCAAGTTCTGTATCGAGGAAACGATTAAAGGCTTGGGTGATATCGAGGCGATCGGCACTTAAGTGCAGATCGCCAATAAATAAGGTCCGCATCCTAGGGAATTAGGCCGCACTTACTTTTTCAATCACAACCGCTTCTAATGGCACATCTTGGTGCATGCCACGGTTACCAGTGCTGACAGCTTTGATTTTTTCAACGATGTCCATGCCTTCAACCACTTCACCAAATACGCAGTAACCCCAGCCTTGCATGCTTTCAGATTTGAAATCGAGGAAGGTGTTATCGTTTACGTTGATGAAGAACTGAGCCGTCGCTGAGTGTGGATCAGAAGTACGCGCCATCGCGATAGTACCGGTACGGTTTGATAAACCGTTGTTGGCTTCGTTTTTCACTGGCTCATGGCAACGTTTTTGGCTCATTTCAGTGGTGAAGCCACCACCTTGGATCATAAAGCCGTCAATTACACGGTGGAAAATGGTGCCGTCGAAGAAACCTTCGTCAACATATTTCATAAAGTTTGCCACGGTCAGCGGTGCTTTTTCGGCGTTCAGTTGCAGTTTAATGTCGCCAAAATTAGTGTGTAATGTGATCATGTTTTCATACTCTCAGTAAATAGTGGCGCGATTCTAACTTATCTCGGATTGCACGCAAAGTGCAGTATTCAAAACCCTCGTCAGCGTGGTAGACTGACCCCTTGATTTTACACTCGAATCTATCATTGAAGAGAATGCCGATGTTGAAGATTTACAACAGTATTACCCGCCAAAAACAGGAATTTAAGCCAATTACTCCCGGAAAAGTTGGGATGTATGTATGCGGGGTGACCGTATACGATCTGTGTCATATTGGCCATGGGCGTACTTTTGTTTCCTTCGATATGATCGTTCGTTACCTGCGTTACGCGGGTTATGAAGTGAATTTTCAACGTAACATCACCGATATTGATGACAAAATCATCAAACGCGCCAACGAAAACCAAGAAGATTGCAATACATTAACCGATCGCTTGATTGGTGAAATGCACAAGGATTTCGATGCGCTGAATATGATCCGTCCCGATTTCGAACCGCGTGCTACTCTGCACATTGCCGAAATCATCGATATGGTTGAGCGCTTACTGGCCCGTGGTCATGCCTATGTGGCAGCCGATGGCGATGTGCTATTCAGTGTGGCCTCATTCCCTGAGTACGGCCGTCTGTCCGGTCAGAACTTAGAGCAATTACAGGCGGGCGCACGGGTTGAGATTGACGATAACAAGCAAAATCCAATGGATTTCGTGCTATGGAAAATGTCTAAACCGGGCGAGCCAACATGGGAATCGCCATGGGGTCCGGGCCGTCCAGGCTGGCATATCGAATGTTCGGCAATGAACAGTAAGCACTTAGGTCTGCATTTTGATATTCACGGTGGCGGTTCAGATTTACAATTTCCTCACCATGAGAACGAAATTGCTCAGTCTTGCTGCGCCCATGATACGCCGTACGTGAATTACTGGATGCACACAGGCATGGTGATGGTTGACCGCGAGAAGATGTCCAAGTCTCTAGGTAACTTCTTCACTATTCGTGATGTATTAGGCCATTACGACGCTGAAACTGTGCGTTACTTCCTGCTATCGGGTCACTACCGTAGCCAGATTAACTACTCAGAAGAAAACCTCAAGCAGGCGCGTGCCGCCTTAGAGCGTTTATACACTGCGATTAAAGATGTTGACCTGACGGTAGCGCCTGCACCAGCTGAAGAGTTTGTCGCTAAGTTTAAAGCGGCAATGGATGATGACTTTAATACGCCAGAAGCTTACTCAGTGCTGTTTGATATGGTACGTGAAATCAACCGTTTGAAAACCACTGATATGGCGCAGGCTTCTGCTATGGCCGTTGCCATGAAGCAACTGGCCGATGTGTTGGGATTATTGCATCAAGCGCCCGATGCCTTCTTTAAAGGCGAGGGGAGCGATGATGAAGTGGCAGAGATTGAAGCGCTGATCGTTGAGCGTAATCGTGCCCGCGCCGAGAAAGATTGGCCTGCGGCTGATGTTGCGCGTAATCGTTTAAATGAGCTTGGTGTGGTTTTAGAAGATGGTCCAAGCGGTACGACTTGGCGTAAGAAATAGGTTGTCGTAAGAAATAATCCCATCGCTTAAGTTTGATTCGTAGCGATAATAAAAAACCTGCCAATGGCAGGTTTTTTTATGGTCTCACGTATTTGATTAAGCTCATGTTATTGCGTTACCGGCTACTGAGCTTAGATGGCTAAATCGCAGGTTTAAATGCTGCGATTTGCGCCATAACTTACGCCATAACTTAAGCCATTATCTACGCGATGGCGAAGCACATTAGTCGTGATATTGCTCTGCCGCATACAGGGTATTTTCAAGTAGGCTGGCAATCGTCATAGGGCCGACACCACCTGGGACTGGGGTGATAAAGCTGGCGTTTTGCGCCGCGACATCATATTGCACGTCGCCCACTAAGGTGCCGTTTTCTAAGCGGTTAATACCCACATCGATAACAATGGCGCCCGGTTTAATCCATTCACCTGGGATAAAGCCAGGTTTACCCACGGCTACCACGACTAAATCGGCCTGACGGATTTTTTGTTCGAGATTTTTCGTAAAGCGATGGCATGTGGTTGTGGTGCAGCCCGCAAGCAATAGCTCAAGTGTCATTGGGCGGCCGACAATGTTTGATGCGCCTACCACAACGGCATCTAATCCATAGGTATCGACACCCGTTGATTTGATTAAAGTCATGATCCCCATGGGGGTGCATGAACGTAATACGGGGATGCGCTGGGCTAAACGGCCAACGTTATAGGGGTGGAAACCGTCGACATCTTTATCGGGACGAATACGCTCGATCACTTTAGAGTCTTCGATATGCGCAGGTAGAGGGAGCTGCACTAAGATACCGTCGATCGTCGGATCATCATTGAGTTCGTCGATAAGGGCTAATAATGCTTCTTCGGTATAACTGGTATCGAGATCGTAAGAGCGAGAAATAAATCCCACTTCTTCACAGGCTTTACGTTTACTACCAACATAAACCTGAGAAGCGGGGTCGGCTCCCACGAGAATGACGGCTAAACCTGGTACGCGTTGTCCTGCCTCTTTGCGGGCAGTTACTTTTTCGCGAAGTTGTGTGCGGATGGATTGAGCAATCGCCTTGCCGTCGATTATTTGGGCTGTCATGGGTGTAGGATATCCTTTATATGGGCGATGGTGAAAACTGTCGTTAACACAGAGAGTGGCAATCGCGGCTATTTTAACAGGGCGTTGCGGGTGTGTCATGGTGAAAGCCGCGGCGAAATGGATAAAAACAGGCGTATTCGCCTGATAATTCAGCATCTAGTTTGAATGCTTAAAAAAATCGTTGACGGGTGCAAAGTGAGGGGCTAAGATGCGCTCCGTTCTCAAGCAGATGTGCTCATTTGCTCTGAAAACAATGATTATCGGTGATTAGCGCAGTCCGGTAGCGCATCTGGTTTGGGACCAGAGGGTCAGAGGTTCGAATCCTCTATCACCGACCACTTTAATATTATTGGCTCATGATTATTCAGTTAATTTGAGCGGGTAATAGCGGATAACCTAAGTCAGTTATCCCACGTAGGTTAGGATACAGCAGAGTCTGTAAACCATGCGCCCGTAGCTCAGTTGGATAGAGCATCCGCCTTCTAAGCGGATGGTCGCAGGTTCGAATCCTGCCGGGCGTGCCAGTTTCAGTGGTGATTGTAGCTCAGTTGGTAGAGTCCCGGATTGTGATTCCGGTTGTCGTGGGTTCGAGCCCCATCAGTCACCCCATTTTTAAGTACTTTGAGTACAAAATAAAAAAAGCGACCTCTGGTCGCTTTTTTTATACCCTAGATTCGGCCGTAGAGGCTCGACTCTGCACAAAACGGTGGCTATAATGTCGCGTCTTGATAGATATCAACTAACAGCGACCTGTGCCGAAAGCCAATAGTGGTGGGCATTGTAGTCAAATTTAATGATCAAGAAACGAATACCTGAATAGTTGATGACTCGACTATTACAAAGGACGTTAGACAAATTTCGAGGTAAAACAATGCAAGTTTCTGTTGAAGCAACCCAAGGCCTAGAGCGTCGCCTGACCATTTCTGTTCCTGCTGAACAAATTGAAAAACTGGTTAAAGACAGTTTACAACGTGAAGCTAAGCGTGCTCGTATCCCAGGTTTCCGTCCTGGCAAAGTGCCTGTTACTGTAATCAACAAACGTTATGGCGCCGCTATTCGTCAAGACATCACTGGTGAAGTGATGCAACGTAACTTTATCGAAGCGATCATCGCTGAGAAATTAAACCCAGCTGGCGCACCCACTTTCGTACCTGGTGCGACTGACGGTGAAAAATTCGAATTCGTAGCGACTTTCGAAATCTACCCAGAAGTCGAGCTGAAAGGTTTAGATGCAATCGAAGTAGAACAACCAAAAGCGTCTGTAACCGATGCTGACGTAGACAGCATGATCGAAACCTTACGTAAGCAACACGCGACTTTCGCAGCGGTTGAGCGTGAAGCGGCTGATGGCGACAAAGTGAAAATGAACTTCGTTGGTTCAGTTGACGGTGTTGAATTCGAAGGCGGTAAAGCTGATGATTTCGAACTGCAATTAGGCAGCGGCCGTATGATCCCTGGTTTCGAAGCGGGTATCTTAGGTCACAAAGCGGGTGAAGAATTCGTTATCGACGTGACTTTCCCAGAAGAATATCACGCTGAAAACTTAAAAGGTAAAGCAGCTAAGTTTGCTATCACGTTAACTGAAGTGTTAGCGGCTAACTTACCAGAAGTAAACGATGAGTTTGCAGCATTATTCGGAATCAGCGAAGGCGGCTTAGAAGCTCTGAAAACTGAAATCCGTAAAAACATGAACCGTGAACTTGAGCAAGCGTTAAAAGCAAACGTGAAAGAGCAAGTGATCACTGGTTTATTAGCCAACAACGACATCGAACTGCCAAAAGCACTGATCGATGGCGAAGTTAACGTACTGCGCCAACAAGCGATGCAACGTTTCGGCGGTCAAACGGCTAACATGCCAGAACTGCCAGCTGAATTATTCACTGAGCAAGCGGCTCGTCGCGTGAAAATCGGTCTGTTATTAGGCGAAGTTATCAAGACTAACGAGCTGAAAGCTGAAGATGAGCGTGTACAAGCGTTAATCGCTTCTATGGCTTCTGCTTACGAAGATCCAAGTGAAGTTGTTGCGTATTACAACAGCAACAAAGAGCTGATGCAAAACATGCGCAACGTTGCGCTTGAAGAGCAAGCTGTTGAAGCACTGCTGAAAACTGCCAAAGTGACCGAAAAAGAAGTCGCTTTTGAAGAATTTATGAACAAGGCTACAGGTCGCGCATAAGCTAAGCTTGACTTGATTGGCAGTTCGCCATTTATAATGGCTCGTATGAGGCTCCTCATGCGAGCCATTTTTATTTAGGGAAACGAATAATGCATAATGCGTCAGACATACAAAGTGCTTTAGTGCCTATGGTGATCGAACAGACGGCTAAGGGTGAACGCTCATTCGATATTTATTCTCGTCTGTTAAAAGAGCGGATTATCTTTTTAGTGGGTCAAGTTGAAGAGCATATGGCGAATCTGATTGTGGCGCAGTTGCTATTCCTCGAGTCAGAAAGCCCAGATAAAGATATCTTCTTATATATCAACTCACCCGGTGGCTCAGTCACTGCGGGTATGGCGATTTACGATACCATGCAGTTTATTAAGCCGAACGTCAGCACTGTGTGTATTGGTCAAGCGGCCAGCATGGGCGCGTTTTTATTAGCCGGTGGTGAAAAGGGCAAGCGTTTCTGCTTACCTAACTCTCGCGTGATGATCCACCAACCACTGGGTGGATTCCAAGGTCAGGCTTCTGATATCGCTATTCATGCCCAAGAGATCTTAGGCATCAAGCATAAACTGAACCTGATGTTGTCAGAGCACACTGGCCAGCCACTCGAAGTGATTGAACGTGATACCGATCGCGACAACTTCATGAGTGCGACTCAAGCTGTTGAATATGGTTTAGTTGACGCAGTGATGACTAAACGCGGCTGATTTTTACTTTTGACTGGGCTATGCTCTATTAAGCAAAGCCCAGTAAAGGGTTAGCAAGTTTAAGACAAGCAGTAGAGCAGACTGCAAATGAGGTAATTAATGGGCGACAACAAAAATAATGGTGACAGCGGTAAATTGCTGTACTGCTCTTTTTGCGGTAAGAGCCAGCATGAAGTCAGAAAACTGATTGCAGGCCCATCAGTATACGTATGCGACGAATGTGTTGAATTATGCAACGACATCATTCGTGAAGAGATTAAAGAAATCTCCCCTAAGCGTGATAATGATAAATTGCCAACGCCACATGAGTTGCGTGCGCATTTAGACGATTATGTGATTGGTCAGGACAGAGCCAAGAAAGTGCTGTCTGTCGCTGTATACAATCACTATAAGCGCCTGAGAAATTCTTCTCCTAAAGATGGCGTAGAATTAGGCAAGAGTAACATTCTGCTGATTGGTCCAACGGGCAGTGGTAAGACACTGCTGGCAGAAACGTTGGCGCGCTCATTGAATGTCCCATTTACTATGGCGGACGCCACCACCTTAACCGAAGCGGGTTATGTGGGTGAAGACGTTGAAAACATCATTCAAAAGCTGCTGCAAAAGTGCGATTACGATGTTGAAAAGGCACAGCGCGGTATCGTCTATATCGACGAAATCGACAAAATCAGCCGTAAATCGGATAACCCGTCGATTACCCGTGACGTATCGGGTGAAGGCGTACAGCAAGCGTTGCTGAAGCTTATTGAAGGTACGGTTGCCGCGGTTCCACCTCAAGGTGGTCGTAAGCATCCGCAGCAAGAGTTTTTACAGGTAGATACCTCTAAGATCCTGTTTATCTGTGGTGGTGCTTTTGCTGGCCTTGAAAAAGTGATTGAACAGCGTGCTCACGTCGGTTCAGGCATCGGTTTCGGTGCGCAGGTCAAGGGTGAGAAAGATAAGGCAACGATTTCGCAAACCTTATCTCAAGTCGAACCCGAGGACTTAGTTAAATACGGCTTGATCCCTGAGTTTATCGGTCGTCTGCCCGTTGTAGCGACGCTGACCGAGCTGGACGAAGAAGCATTAGTGCAAATTCTGTCTGAGCCTAAAAACGCGCTGACAAAACAATACAACGCGCTGTTTGAGATGGAAGGGGTTGAGCTAGAGTTCCGCGAAGATGCGCTCAAAGCGATTGCACATAAAGCCATGTCACGCAAAACCGGTGCCCGTGGTCTACGTTCAATCGTTGAAGGTATCTTACTCGATACTATGTACGATATTCCTTCGATTGAGGGCGTGGTGAAGGCGGTTGTCGATGAATCAGTGGTGAATGGTGAGTCTGCACCAATCCTGATTTACGAGCGCAACGAAGCGCAAGCTGCCTCTGGCGAGCAATAATTGTACTGATTGCTAATAATCTGAAAATCAAGGAGTCCATCGGGCTCCTTTTTTTATTTTGCCCATTGAAACCCACTAAAGCGCCCCAATATACTCCTTAACTAATCCCTTTCATCTAAACGGAATCGAACTGACCTTAGAGCGTGAAGCGCATATCGAACTCCCCGTGCTACCACTGAGAGATGTGGTGGTCTATCCCCATATGGTAATTCCGTTGTTCGTTGGCCGAGAAAAATCGATTCGTTGTCTCGAAACGGCAATGGCCCAGGATAAGCAAATTATTTTAGTCGCTCAGCGTGACGCTGAGTTAGACGAGCCGACCAAAGACGATATCTTTGAAGTCGGTACAGTGGCGTCTATTCTGCAACTGCTTAAACTGCCTGACGGTACGGTAAAAGTACTGGTCGAAGGTGGTCGTCGCGCCCGTATTACCCGTTATACCCAAGAAGTAGATTTCTTTGTGGCTAAGGCGGAGTATCTAGAATCTGAGCCTTTAGAAGATAAAGAAGAGGAAGTCTTGGTTCGCAGCGCGATTGGCCAGTTTGAAGGCTATATCAAGCTCAACAAGAAGATCCCGCCTGAAGTCTTAACCTCGCTCTCGGGCATCGATGAAGCGGCGCGCCTTGCCGATACTATGGCGGCCCACATGCCACTCAAGCTTGAGGACAAACAGTCCGTGCTGGAGATGACTAACGTCGGTGAGCGTCTGGAATATTTAATGGCGATGATGGAGTCGGAAATTGACCTGCTACAGGTCGAGAAACGTATCCGTACCCGCGTTAAAAAACAGATGGAAAAGAGCCAGCGTGAGTATTATCTGAACGAGCAGATGAAAGCCATCCAAAAAGAATTGGGTGACTTAGACGAAGGCCACGACGAGTTTGAAGTCTTAAATCGTAAGATTGAAGAAGCCAACATGCCAAGTGATGCCAAAGAGAAGGCCGTCGCTGAGCTCAATAAATTACGCATGATGTCACCTATGTCTGCCGAAGCGACCGTGGTTCGCAGCTACGTGGATTGGATGACCTCAGTGCCTTGGAGCCAACGCTCTAAAATCAAACGTGATTTAGCCAAAGCCCAAGAAGTACTGGATACCGACCACTATGGTCTAGAAAAGGTCAAGGACCGTATTCTGGAATACTTGGCAGTGCAGAGCCGTGTGCGTCAACTTAAAGGGCCTATCCTGTGCTTAGTCGGCCCACCAGGGGTAGGTAAAACCTCATTAGGTCAATCGATTGCGAAAGCAACCGGTCGTAAGTATGTGCGTGTTGCCTTAGGCGGTGTGCGTGATGAAGCGGAAATCCGTGGTCATCGCCGTACTTACATTGGCTCAATGCCGGGTAAAGTCATTCAAAAGATGGCTAAAGTGGGCGTGAAAAACCCCTTATTCCTGCTCGATGAAATCGACAAAATGAGCTCGGATATGCGTGGCGACCCAGCGTCAGCACTGTTAGAGGTGCTTGATCCTGAACAAAACGCGACCTTTAACGACCATTACCTCGAAGTCGACTACGACTTATCCGATGTGATGTTCGTGGCGACCTCGAACTCGATGAATATTCCAGGTCCACTTCTGGACCGTATGGAAGTCATTCGTCTGTCGGGTTACACCGAAGATGAGAAGCTCAATATTGCTAAGCAGCATTTACTGACCAAGCAAATCGAGCGTAACGGTCTTAAAGCGAACGAAATTCATATCGAAGACAGTGCAATCGTCGGCATTATCCGCTACTACACCCGTGAAGCTGGTGTGCGTGCACTAGAGCGTGAATTGTCGAAGATCTGCCGCAAGGTCGTGAAAATGATCCTGCTGGATAAATCCATCAAGTCAGTCACGGTGACCGCGGACAATCTCAAGTCTTTCCTCGGTGTGCAACGTTTTGATTATGGTAAGGCGGAGTCGAACAACCAAATCGGTCAAGTCACAGGTTTGGCGTGGACCGAAGTGGGTGGCGATCTGCTCACCATTGAAGCGACATCAGTGCCAGGCAAAGGTAAGTTGACCTATACAGGCTCACTTGGCGATGTGATGCAAGAGTCGATTCAAGCGGCAATGACGGTCGTACGTGCCCGTGCGGAACAATTAGGTATCAACGGCGACTTTTATGAGAAGCGTGATATCCATGTTCACGTGCCAGAAGGGGCGACGCCAAAAGATGGTCCATCTGCGGGCGCGGCAATGTGTACCGCATTAGTGTCTAGCTTAACGGGTAATCCTGTGCGCGCCGATGTGGCGATGACGGGTGAAATTACCTTACGCGGAGAAGTGTTACCTATCGGCGGTTTAAAAGAAAAACTGCTCGCGGCACACCGTGGTGGCATTAAATTGGTACTTATTCCAAAAGAAAACGAGCGTGATCTGGAAGAAATTCCTGCCAATGTGATTGCCGATTTGGAAATTCGTCCCGTGCGTTGGGTCGACGAAGTGTTAAAACTGGCGCTGGAAAGACCGGTTGAAGGCTTCGAAGTGGTTAAAAACTTGGCATAACGCAAGAAAATGCGCTATCACGCTAAAAAAAATGAAAAAAGGGGCTTAACAAAGCGCAGACCTGTGGTAGCCTAGGTCTGTGGAGAGTCGGTTGCTCCAAGCCCTTGGCGCAACTGGCTTTGAGCTGTATCCAGTTTTATTTCTTTGGTTTTCGAACTCAGCTTGAACTTTGAATTCAAGCTTGTTATAAAAGCCTCCGCAGACCGCTCTAGAGACGGATTTGGTTGCGGCGCAAAAAAATTACATTCAAGGGGATGACATGAACAAATCTGAACTAATCGAGAAAATCGCTTCTGGTGCTGACATTTCTAAAGCCGCTGCTGGCCGTGCACTGGATTCTTTTATCGCTGCTGTGACCGAAGGTCTGAAAGAAGGCGATAAAATTTCTCTTGTTGGTTTTGGTACTTTTGAAGTGCGTGAACGTGCTGAGCGTACTGGTCGCAACCCACAAACGGGTCAAGAAATCAAAATCGCAGCAGCAAAAATTCCAGCATTCAAAGCTGGTAAAGCTCTGAAAGACGCTGTCAATTAATTTTTGATATCGTAGCCTTTGTAAGGCGTTCGTAATGATAAGCACTGTTTAAACAGTGCTTTTTACGAATTGAAAGTAATGGATTTTGAAGCACAATTTCTACCATTACTCGGGGTTTTAGTACTTACCAGTGGTAGCGTCTGAATAATCCCCATAAATTACAGAAAGGCGCATCTCAAATTGATGCGCCTTTTTATTTTGTTAATCGCAACGAGCGAGAAATCTGATGTTAGAAAAGATCCGCGACGGTTCGCAAGGCGTGATTGCTAAAGGCATTCTCGTACTTGTGATTTTATCTTTTGCATTTGCAGGCGTAAGTAGCTATCTAGGCTCAAAATCGGACGTCCCTGCCGCAGAAGTCAACGGTGACAAAATCACTAAAGCCGAGTTAGAGCAGGCCTATCAGAGCGAACGCGCTCGTATGGAGCAACAACTGGGCGAAATGTTTGCTGCGTTATCTGCCGACGAAAGATACCTAGAAAGCATCAAGCAGAGCGTACTCGAACGTTTAGTGGCCGATAAATTGATTGACCAAGCTGCCGCCGCGATGGGGCTACGTGTGTCTGACGAACAAATTATCACGGCGATTAAATCAGAACCCGCTTTCCAAACCGATGGCAAATTCGATAACGACCGTTATCAGGCGATTTTGCGTCAGTTAGGCTATCAGCCACAAACCTTCAGAAGCATGATGCGTGTCGATATGACTCGTCGTCAGTTAACTGCGGCGTTAGTGGGCACTGAATTCGTACTACCTGGTGAAGCTAAGCAACTAGCTGAGCTGCAAGGTCAAACTCGCGACATTCGCTACTTAGTCGTGGATTCTGCGCCATTCCTTGCTAATGCCTCTGTGACAGACGAGCAAGTTAAAAACTACTACGACACTAACCAAGGCCAGTTTATGAGCCCTGAGAAGGTGAGCTTAGAGTACGTTGAGTTAAACGCGGCTGATTTTGCTAAAGACAGCAAAGTTACCGATGAAGAAGCTCAGGCTTACTACGATGAACACAAGACGCAATATGTGTCTAACGAGAAACGTTTAGCGGCGCACATTCTCATTGGCCCAGGCAGCGATGAAGCGGCGGCGAAAGCCAAGGCTGAAGATTTAGCTAAGCAGCTAGATAACGGTGCTGATTTTGCCGAGTTAGCCAAAGCCAATTCTGAAGATACCTTAAGTGCGGAGCAGGGCGGTAAATTAGACTGGTTTGAACCCGGTGTAATGGACCCAAGCTTTGATACTGCACTGTTTGCACTGCAAAAAGGTCAGCATTCAGCGGTCGTGAAAACGGATTTTGGTTTCCACATCATCAAATTGTTAGACGTTCAGCCTGGTACAACAGTGCCATTTGCCGATGTCAAAACGAAGATTGTGGCTCAGTTGCAAGAGAAAAAAGCGGTCGATCAATTCTATAGCTTACAGAGCAAACTGGCTGATACCAGCTACGAAGTGCCTGATACTTTAGCCGAAACCGCGAAAGTGGTTGGCGTTGAGATTAAGACTACGCCAATGTTCTCACGCGATGATGTGCCAGCGGCATTGAACAAGCCTGACGTAGTTAAAGCCGCATTCTCTGACACGGTTTTACGCCAAGGTCTAAACAGTGAAGTCATTGAACTTGAGCCAAACCATGTTGTGGTTATCCGTATGAAGGAACATCACGATGCGGGCACTATGCCATTAGCCGAAGTGAAGGCCGACATCGCTGAGCGTTTGAAGCAAGATCAAGCGAACGAAGCGGCACGTGCTAAAGCGCAAGAGCTGATGACCCAAGTTAAAGCGGGTGCGACGGATGTGACTCTAACGGCTAAGACTAAACTGGGCCGTGGCGCACAAGATGTAGATGCAGCCATTGTGGGCAAAGCCTTCCAAATGCCGACGCCGAGTGCTGCACCTGTGGTTGACACTGTTGGTTTAGCCAATGGCTACGCTGTGATTGCACTGGATAAAGTGAACGCGGCAGAGTCAGTTAGCGATGAGTTAGTCAATGCGCTGAAACAACGCTTAAATGCACAATACAGCGAAGCGGATTACCGCGGTCTGATTGAGTCACTGAAAGCGAATGCGAAAGTTCATTATCCTGTAGAAGGTTAATGGCAATAAGGGATAACTGAGCTTATCCCTTATTTTTGCGAAGCAAAAACTGCTTTCGCGATGCAAATAGAAAAAGGCCAAGTGTTTACTTGGCCTTTTTGTTTGTCTTGAACCCGCGTTATCAAACGATAAGTGCGCTATTTCTGCCGCTTAATCATCCACGCCAATCATCACGCAGCTGGCTTTAATGAGTGCATAAGCCGAATCACCTACCTTCAAGTTTAAACGCTCACAGGATGCTTTAGTGACGACAGAGGTTAACACTACGCCCGGTGCCAGTTCGATAGTGACTTCGTTGTTTACAGAGCCAATTTCGATAGCGGTAATAGTGCCACTCAGGGTATTACGTGCACTGATTTTCATTCTTTGTCCTTAGTTTGTGTTGAATGGTCATGCTAGTTTAGCCTATCGTACGGCATTTGCGGCAAATAAAAACACCACCCGAGGGTGGCGCTTTATCGTGATTATTCAATCAATTCGATTGCAGCTCGATCACATCGAACTCAACGTATGGATTCACATCTGCATCGTAGTCGATGCCTTCGATGCCAAAGCCGAACAGTTTGATAAACTCGGCTTTATATTCTTGATAATCGGTCAGCTCTGACAGATTTTCAGTGGTCACTTGTGGCCACAGATCACGGCAATGCTGCTGGATATCTTCGCGCAGCTCCCAATCGTCTAAACGCAGACGGTTGTCGCTGTCGGTTTCTGGTTTTGCACCATCGGCACGGAACAGACGCTCGCTGAACATGCGATAGATTTGCTCCATACAGCCTTCGTGCAGGCCTTCTTGGCGCATCTTCTTAAATACCATTGCAATATACAGTGGCATCACAGGGATGGCAGAGCTGGCTTGAGTCACAACGCTCTTCAGCACGGCAACGTTAGCGCTACCGCCTTTGGCCGCGAGTTTATCATTTAGGGCTTTAGCTGCGCGGTCTAAGTCCATCTTGGCTTGACCTAATGCGCCGTGCCAGTAGATTGGCCAGGTTAACTCAGTACCGATATAGCTGTAGGCTACGGTTTTGCAGTTATCGCTTAATACACCAGCCTCGGCAAGTGCGTTAATCCACAGTTCCCAATCTTGACCGCCCATCACAGTGACAGTATCGGCAATTTCTTGCTCAGTCGCAGGCTCTACGGTGGCTTCGATAATGCAGTCTTTGTTGGTATCAACGGCGGTCGCTGTATACACTTCACCGATTGGCTTGAGCGCAGAACGCACTAGCTCACCAGAGTCAGGCAGTTTGCGCACGGGTGATGCTAATGAGTAGACCACCATGTCGACTTGACCTAAATCTTGCTTGATAAGGTCGATAACTTTTTGCTTAGCTTCATGGCTGAAGGCATCGCAGTTGATGCTCTTAGAGTACAGACCTTCAGCTTTGGCAAACTTGTCGAAAGCGGCAGAGTTGTACCAGCCCGCGGTACCAGGTTTGGCTTCAGTACCCGGCTTTTCGAAGAACACACCAATAGTTGCAGCGTCGCTACCGAAGGCGGCGGCAATGCGTGAAGACAGGCCATAACCACTTGATGAACCAACAACAAGTACTTTCTTCGGACCGTTGGCGATTTTGCCTTTGGCTTTGGTTAAAGCAATTTGTTCTTGAACGTTAGCTTCACAACCAACGGGATGAGTTGTGGTACAAATGAATCCACGAATTTTGGGTTTGATAATCATGTTTAAGCTTCTTCTATCAAAATGACCAATAGGATAAATACTTCGGCGGCTAAATGGCATCTATTTTTAGCCAATTCGCCTGAATATTTAAGTGGTTGGAGCAGTTTAACGCTTATGAACAAACAGGCTCTGCTCCTGAATCAGCCTTTGGGTATATTCGTGCTGAGGCGAATTAAATATCTGTTCTGTTGGGGCTTTCTCAACCATCACGCCTTTGTGTAACACCATAATTTTATCGCTGACATGGCGAATAATATTCAGGTTATGGGACACGAAGATATAGGACAAGCCTAAGTCCTTCTGCAGTTTAAGCAGCAGATTAAGGATCTGTGAGCGTACCGAGAGATCCAAGGCGGTTAAGGCCTCGTCGGCGATGATGATTTTTGGATTGAGCATCAGTGCCCGTGCCACCGCAACCCGCTGTTTTTGCCCCTCGGAAATCATATGAGGATAAAAATCCGCATGCTCGGGTAATAAACCGACCTTCCTCAAGGTATCAATCACTTGGCCATTACGCTCCTTGGCGGATAACTCAGTGTTAAAGCGCAGCGGTTCATCCAGTAATTGGCCAATGGTGAGCCTTGGATTGAGTGAGGTATTGGGATCTTGGAAAATCATCCGAATAAGACGGCAGCGCTGCTTAATATTGCGGCTGTCCAGCGCCTCGCCCTCAAAGTAAATTTCACCGCCGCTACGGGGTTCTGCGCCCACCAAAATACGCGCGAGGGTACTCTTACCTGAACCCGCTTCACCCACGATAGCTAAGGTTTCGCCGCGGTTTAATTCAAATGAAACCGGTGCTAAGGCATCGTTATATTGGCGGGTAAAGCCTTTATAGCCGGTATCGTACCTCTTAAAGAGGTCGTTAACTTTAAGCAGTGGGGTCGTCATTTGTCGTTTCACCGTGGTAAGGGAAATGGCAGGCAAAGTAGCGGTCTCGTAAATGACTCAAACTTGGCTGATTAACGCATTTCTTTTGTGCCTCAGGGCATCGTGGCCCTAAGCGGCAACCAATAGGCAGATGCTGCAGGGCGGGGGCCGAGCCTGGCAGGGTCGGCATAATGGCCTTGTGCGCCTCTATCCCCGAGTAATCCGGCATATTATCCAAGAGTGCCTTAGTGTAAGGATGATAGGGCTGATTGATCAGTTCTTCCGTTGGGCCTGACTCCATCACTTGACCGCAATAGAGCACGGATAGGTGATCGCACCATTGTGCCAGGGTTTCAAGCTCGTGGCTGATGATTAAAATTGACACGTTTTGTAGCTGGTTAAGCTGTGATAGTAGGCGGAAAATCTGTGCCTGAGTGCTCAGCTCCATCGAGTTTGTCGGTTCGTCGGCGATCAATAATCGCGGTTGGTTGGCAATTGCCATCGCGATCATCACTTTTTGGCATTCGCCTTCCGAAAGCTCCCAAGCATAGCTGGACATGACCTTTTGCGGATTCTTAATCCCGACCTTATGCAGCCATTTTTGCGCTGTCTGTTTGGCGTGTTTGTGCTTTTGCCAAAAGTAAGCCTTAGGATTCTTAGGCATGGCCTGCATCAGCTGACTACCCACGGTTTGCGAAGGGTCAAGACTGCCAGACGGGTCTTGGAAGATCATCGCCATATCTGAACCCATCAGATTACGGCGCTCCTTCGAGGTCATAGCCATCAGATTATTACCATCCCACATCATGCGGTCGGCGGTAATGGTCCAATTGGGGCCTGGGATCCCAAGAATGGCTCTAGCGAGCAGACTACGGCCCGAGCCTGATTCTCCCACGAGACCGTGGATTTCCCCTGCGTTCAGGGTCAAACTCACTTTCTCAAGGGCGCGAACTCTGCCGTGGGGCGTATCGAGTTCAATGGTCAGGTTTCTAACGTCGAGTAATGGCATAGGTTAGTTTCTGATGGGCGCAAGCGCCGATCTCAAGCCATCGCCCACCAAGTTAATGGCGAGCACACTAAAAAGAATCGCCAGCCCTGGAATGGTCACTGTCCAAGGGGCGGTCAACAAATTATCCATACCTTGGGCGACCATTGCACCCCATTCAGGACTGGGAGCTTGGGCGCCAAGGCTTAAAAAGCCAAGTGCGGCAATATCTAAAATCGCGGCAGAAATGGCTAACGTGGTTTGAATAATCACTACTTCCCAGACGTTTGGCATGATCACATACCAAAAAATCTGCAGCGAATTAGCACCGTCTAAACGGGCGGCAGTCACATATTCTTTCTGTAACTCTTCATGCACCGATTGGTGAATGGAACGTACAAACTGCGGCGTTAAGGCAATGCCCACAGCCCAGAAGACGTTTTCAAGCCCAGGCCCCATCACGGCAACCACTAAAATCGCCATTAATAGTGAAGGGATAGACAGCAATGCATCGAGCAAGTGCCCCAAAATACTGGACTTTAGGCCGCGCATCATGCCGGAGAGCGAGCCGATGATGAACCCCATAAACAATGCGGTGCCGACAATCATCAGCGCCATGCCGAAGGTTAAATGTGCCCCATGTAGCAAGCGGCTAAAAATATCACGACCTAGATCGTCGGTGCCCAAAAAGTGCGCCACTGTGCCCGAAGGGTCCCAAGAGGGCGGCAAGAGTAATGCCCGTGGATCCTGCGCCTCAGGGGAGAAGGGGGCAATCATAGGCCCGAACAGGGTGAGCAGCAGCAGAAAAGCAATGGTCCACAGACCCGCTAAGGCAAAGGGGTTTGCCGAAAAATTCTGCCAGACCCGCATCATGGGCGAGGCGATTTGATCTTCCTGATAAATTTTAATTGGAGGCATAAAGATCTTTTCTGCTCAAGGGATTGAAGACGGTATGCAGCACTTCAATCAAAATACTTAAAAAGATGATCAACAAGGCTACGGCTAAAATCCCGCCCTGGATAACCGTATAATCCCGCTGATAAATACCCGACACCAACCAAGAACCTACTCCCGGCCAAGAGAAAATCATTTCAACAACAATCGCATAGCTCGCAAATGCTCCGAGCATTAACCCCAAATGCTTTAATACTGGGATCAGCGCGTTGGGTAAGGCGTGGCGCAAAATAATGGTGTTGGTGTGCATGCCTCTGGCTTCGGCGGCGCGGATAAAGGTTTGGTTCATCACATTCATCATTGCCGAGCGAGTGCTGCGTACGACCACGGTAAAAGGTAGCACTGCGAGTGTGGTGGCGGGCAGCACGATATGCAATAAGGCATCTTTAAAGGCCGATATGCGATATTCCGAATCGGACAGTAAAATGTCGACCAACATAAATCCCGTAACGGGTTTTATCTCATATAAAAGATTGAGTTGCCCTGAAATTGGCAGCCAGCCTAGGTCGACACCAAACCAGAGTGACAAATACAAACCTAACCAGAATACAGGAACAGAATAGCCCGTCAGGGTAATCGCCATAATGGTATTTTGGGTGAGTTTATGTTGACTCTGGGAGGCTAACACGCCAAGCGGCACACCTAAACCAATGGCTATCACAGCCGCCATCACCGCAAGTTCGAAGGAGGCGGGTAGCACAGAGCTTAATTCTTCGGCCACGCTCTGGTGCGAGGTGACAGAAACGCCCAAATTGCCGCTCAGCCTTTGCTGTAAATAAGCAATAAACTGCATGGCTTTATTGCTATCTAACTTATAGTCCTGCTCAATTTGCACCAGTTGGCTCTCTGATGGCGCATGGATCCCTGTGAGGGCGAAGGTGCGTTCAACCGGAAACAAGCCAGTTGCATAAAACAACACGCCGACCATCACTAGCGAAGTGGCAAGAAACAGATTGAGGCGCCGTAACAGGTATCTGAACATCAGTGCGTCTCCTGCTCAGCTTGGCTGGTTCGGGCAAATGAGATGCCGCCAAAAGGGGTTAACTGCATATCATGGATATTGCTGCGAGTGAGTGCGACTCGCTTGGCGTGGGCCAGACTCAACATTGGCACTTGCTCGGCTAAGAAGGCCTCGGCCTCTTGGTAAATTTCCTTGCGCTCGGCCTGAGTCGAGACTTCCCTCGCTCTGTCTAGAATGGCATCAAACTCTTTGTTGCACCAGCGAGAGCGGTTGTTGTTTGATTGCATCGCCGAGCAACTCAGCAATGGCGTGAAGAAGTTATCGGGGTCGCTGTTATCGGCGTTCCAGCCGATGAGGACTGAGTCATATTCATCTCGGCTCAATCTTTGGCTAAAGACGCTCCAGTCGTAACTGATGATATTGACCTTTACACCGATATTGGCCAAGTCAGATTGAATTAACTCGGCGGTTTTTAACGCGTTAGGGTTGTAAGCGCGGGCAACGGGCATGGCCCAAATATCGATGCTGAGATGTTTTATTCCCGCTTCTTTCAACAAATCGCGCGCTTTTTGCGGATTGTAATCTAACAGTTTTTTATTGCTGTCGTAGGCCCAAGACGCTGGCGGCAACACCCCTATGGCTTCTATGGCGGTGTTTTGATATACGGCCCGTAAGATATTTTGCTTATCAACGGCATAGGCGAGGGCGCGGCGCACGCGTACATCATCTAAAGGAGGTTTTTGCGTGTTAAAGGCCCAAAAGGCTACGTTAAGACCGGGTTGAGACTCAATGCTCAGCTGTTCATGTTGCTTGATAACGGGCAACTCACCCGCTTTGGGCAGGGCCGATACGCTGCAATCACCGGCGATAAGTTTGGCCAGTCTGACTGTGCTTTTTGGGGTGATATCGTATACCAGCATATCGACTTTGGCGGGCTCGCCCCAAAAGTCGGGATTGCGTCGATAGCGAATATATTCGTTTTTGGCGTAATGCACTAAGGTAAAAGGTCCTGTACCGATGGCGAAATGATCGAGATTTTCTGGATGCCCAAGTGCTAGTTGCTGATCGGCATATTCGCTCGAGAGGATAACGGCAAAGTCGGTGGCGAGATTCGATAAAAACGATGCATCTTTGCGCGCTAGCCGAAAGATCACCTCGTGGTCATTGATTTTTTCGACACTTTTAACTTGTTCAGAAAAGCCAATACTTTGGAAAAAGGGATAACCGGTACGTGATACGCCATGGTAAGGGTGATGTTTGTCGATAATCCGATTGAAGGAAAACAGCACATCGTCGGCGTTAAAATCGCGACTCGGGGTAAAACGGGAGGAATGTTGAAACTTAACATTTTCCCTGAGGGTAAAACGGTAACTTAAGCCATCATCACTCTCGGCCCAACTGGTGGCCAGCGCAGGTACCAGCTGACCTGAGAGCGCGTCATAGTCCACTAAGCGGCTATAAATTTGGTGTGAGGTCGCGTCGATAGTGGTGCCTGAGGTCACTAACTGCGGATTAAAAGACTCGGGATTCCCTTCGGAACAATAGACCAAACCAGAAGGGAGTCGTTGGGGGCCACATGCAACCAACAACCCACTCATGCAGAAAACTGCAGTTGATAGGCACAGGCGTCTTATTAGCACACTCATTTATAAATCATTATTTTATCGACTATGAACGGCTATTTTAGCAGTGCATCTCGCCCGTGGGCAATCTGCTTATGCTTTATCGAGCAAATTGTACTTTTTCAGAATGCCGCGCAGCTGGTGATAGCTTAAACCAAGGATTTCAGCCGTCTTCTTTTGATTGTACTGACTGGCCGATAAGGCTTGTTGAATGAGCTCCATCTCATAGCGCTCGGTTTGCTCTTTAAAGTCCAAGGGAAAACTAAATGAGTTGCTGATGGACTCTGCAATGACCGCCGTGTCGGTATCGGTTTTGGTCGACGTGACTACTGGCGCGCTCTGCGGCGCTTCAGGTGCCGTGATTTGACGCTCGCGGGTACGCACTCGCGTGGTTGGGCGATAGGGGGAGGCAAAAGGGTCGAGAATAATCTGCTCAATAGGGCGGTTTTCGCCGCTGCTGCGATACACACTGCGCTCGACCACGTTTTTAAGTTCACGGATATTCCCCGGCCAGTCATGACTCATCAGCTGTTCGACCGCGCTGGCACTGAAGCCACTGAAGAGTTCCAGCTTAAGTTGCCTAGCCATGCCCACGGCAAAGTATTCGGCTAAGGTCATGATATCTTCGGGGCGACAACGCAGCGGCGGCAAGGTGATCACATCGAACGCCAGACGGTCGAGCAAGTCGGCCCTAAATTCGCCGGCGTCGGCCAGTGAAGGTAAATCTTCGTTCGCGGCGCAAATCAGGCGCACATCCGCTTGAATAGTTCTACTGCCGCCGACCCGTTCAAACTCACCATATTCGATGACCCGCAGCAGTTTTTCTTGGATTAATCCCGAGGTGTTGGCTAGCTCATCGAGGAATAGGGTGCCGCCGTCGGCGCGCTCAAAACGGCCTTCGTGTTTACCTTTGGCGCCAGTAAAGGCACCTGACTCATGGCCGAATAATTCACTTTCGAGCAAATTTTCACTCAAAGATGAACAATTTAGTTTAATAAAACTTTGATCCCAGCGTTTAGACAGATAATGTAAGCGTTCAGCAATCAGCTCTTTCCCCGTACCCCGTTCCCCAATAATGAGCACAGGTTTAGAGAGCGGCGCAATCTGCGACACATGCTCTAATACTTCGAGTAGGGCGTTCGATTGGCCGATGAGGTTGTCTTGCTGAAATTTATTATCCACGATATTTTTTAGTCTTTCGCGCTAAATTTTGGTGAAAATGATAATAAGTGGCTTGAGCCATAAAATAAAGAAAAAAGTTAAAAATATGTTTATCTTTATGAATTTAAACACAAAATAAAAGTTGGCACACTTAGTGTATTGCCCTAAGCGAGACCAACATCAATTTGAGGATAGCATTATGGGAATTTTCTCTCGTTTCGCCGATATCATTAACTCCAATATCAGCGCATTACTCGATAAAGCAGAAGACCCTGAAAAAATGGTTCGTCTGATTATCCAAGAGATGGAAGATACACTGGTAGAAGTTCGTTCAACATCAGCAAAAGTGTTAGCTGAAAAGAAAGAATTAATCCGTCGTATCAGCCGTGTTGAAGAACAAGTTCAAGATTGGCAAGACAAAGCAGAGCTGGCACTGTCGAAGGATCGCGAAGATTTAGCCAAAGCAGCTTTAGTTGAAAAACAAAAAGCCGCGGGTTTAGTGGATACCTTAAACCAAGAGTTGGCCGTGATCGATGAGCACATTGTGCGCTTAAAGGATGAAGTTAGCCTGCTGCAAGAAAAGTTGCTGGATGCTAAGGCGCGCCAAAAGACCATTATTTTGCGTAAACAAACCGCCTCATCACGTTTAGAAGTGAAGAAGCAGTTAGACTCAAGCAAAATCGACAACGCTATGCTGAAATTTGAGCAATATGAGCGCCGTGTCGAAGGGTTAGAAGCGCAGGTTGAATCTTACGATCTGGGTAATAAAAAGACATTAGCCGATGAGTTTGCCGCACTGGAAGCTGAAGATTCAGTGAATGCCGAGCTGGAAGCATTAAAGGCCAAAGTAAAAGGCAAAGCCGCGACTAAGTCAAAAGAATAACAATTCAGAGGTGAGTTATGGATATGGACATACTAATGGCACCAATTATCATCTTTATGATAGTGGTGGCGCCAATATGGTTAGTTCTTCATTATCGCAGTAAGCGACAAGTGAGCCAGGGACTCACTGAGGAAGAGTTTTCACAGCTCAATGATTTGATTGCTAAAGCCGATAAGATGGCTGCACGCATCGAAACCTTAGAGGCTATTCTGGATACAGAATCGCCTGAATGGAGGGGCAAACATGAGAGGAACTAGTGGCCGTACTTTGTATCGCATTCCCCAGTCAGGTAAAGTCGCAGGTGTGTGTGCGGGGATAGCCGAATACTTTGCAATTGAAACATGGTTAGTGCGGGTACTTGCGGTTTCTATCTTCCTATTAGGTGGTTCGGGCGTTGTGTTTATCATCTATGTTGCGTTATGGGTGATACTCGACATCAAACCCCAAAATAGCACTGTTAGGGATGACATCGAGGTGAAGAAGAAACCTTGGCAATCGGGAGAGCCTGCTAAACAAGCGCTGAGCGATGTGAGCAGGCAATTTAGAAGCCTAGAGGTGAGACTGCAAAACCTTGAACGCCATGTAACATCTGATAACTTTGATTTAAAAAGACAAATCAATAGCTTGTAATCCCTCTAAAGGGCGGCCATGTCCGCCCTTGTTGCTTAATCTCCCGTCAATTCCAGTGTATAGTTAACCTCATTCAACATTTAGGGACATCCTTATGGGAATGCTTGACGTTTCGCTCCATAAATTAACTCAGAAGAGCCAATCCCTGCTCCATAGAACGGCAGACAGGCATTTACGACTCGCGGTAACAGGGTTATCGGGGGCGGGCAAAACCGCATTTATTACCGGATTAGTCAACCAACTACTCAATAGTGGCGCGGCTTCTCAGGTATCCCATTCCCGCCATGGGAATGCTTTACCTCTGTGGCAAGTAAGCCGTGAGCAACGTTTGCTCGGGGTGAAGCGGGCGATGCAGCCGGATCTTGAAATTGCCAGCTTCGATTATCAGGGCGCAATGTTAGCGCTTACTTCGACGCCTCCGACTTGGCCAGCATCGACCCGTACAATTTCTGAGTTGCGCTTAGCCATCAAATACCAGCCGCAGAAGGGGCTGCTAGCCAAGTTTGCCGATACCGCAACGCTGTATTTAGATATTGTCGATTATCCCGGCGAGTGGCTATTAGATTTACCTATGCTGCGTCAAAGCTTTATCGAGTGGTGCAGCGCGCAGCAACAACGTGTCGCTGTGTTAAAAAGCTCGCCTTTGTATGCAGAGTTTCAAACTTCGTTAAGTGCGCTCAATTTAACCGAGGCGGCCGATGAGCTGCAGCTTAAACGCATTGCCGATCAGTATCAGCAACTCTTGCACGATTTAGTGCATGTGCAGGGGTATTATCAGGCACAACCCGGACGAATGTTATTACCAGGGGAATGGGAAGGCGCGCCGCTGCTGGCGTTTTTTCCGCTGTTATCGGTGACAGACAATCAATGGAGCGAGCTTAAGCAAAGCGATAAACACAGTGCTTTTCATGTCCTAGAAAAACGCTACCAAGAATACGTAGCCAAGGTTGTTAAACCTTTCTATAAACAGCATTTTGCGGGGTTTGATCGCCAGTTAGTGCTGGTTGATTGCTTCAGCGCCTTAAACCGTGGCAAAACCCAGTTTGAGGATATGGGCGCCGCATTAAATGCCATTATGGAGAGTTTTCAATACGGCCAATCCAGTTACTTACGCCGATTGTTTGCGCCGCGGATAGACAGATTATTATTTGCTGCCAGTAAGGTTGACCATGTGACGCGGGACCAACAAAGTCATGTGTTATCCCTGCTCACCGATATGCTCAAACACAGCCAACACTTTGCCAGTTTCGATGGTTGTAAAGTCGAGACTATGGCCATTAGTGCTATTAAGGCGACGCGTCATGGCATGGTAACCACTCAAGAAGGGGATGTGGAAGTCGTGCAGGGGATTGGATTGAACGGCCAAGCCCTGACGCTTTTTCCCGGCGAAGTGCCCACTCGCTTACCCGAGCCCAACTTTTGGCGCGACCAAGGGTTTCATTTTATGGGATTTGCTCCGCCGAATAACAGCAATGTGGACCCATCTTCGGTGCATTTTGACCATATCCGTCTCGATCACCTTCTGCAGTATCTCGTGGGGGATAAATTGGAATGAGTTTAGATTCGTTACCACCTTCAAGTGAGTCAGAGACAAACGGGCTTGATAAGCCAATGTCTGAAAATACACTTGGAAGCCAACCGCTCAAAAAACAACAAGTATTTGATTCTGATAAGGTCAAACTGCAGTCTGCCTCTGATGAGCTAAAGAGTGCCCAAGCTTTTGCACCACAGACACCCTTAAAAGCGGTGGATGAAGTTGTCGATGATGCCTTAGCGGCTCATCCACAAGCATTGGATGTGTCATCCATTCGGCCAAAACTGCATCAATCTCGCCGTTGGTCTTGGCTAGCGCGCTTATCCGTCTTTGGGTTATTGCTACTGGTTTTAGTGCAAACGGCACTAGGTTTGCGGGACGCTTGGTTATCAAGCCCTTGGTTATTTAGCTTTTATGGCGCAGTACTCGGTTTAGTCGGCAGCTGGGCAATGGTCACAGCCTTGGGCGAATACCGTAAATTAAAACGCCTCAAGCAGGTTGCCGATACGCAAGAGTCGGGCGCAAGGCTTGCCCTCAGTATGCAAATGGGCGAGGCCGATGGTTTTATCAATAATATAGTGCGGCATTATCCCGATAGTCAGGGGTTACAGCGGCTGCGTCAGTCGCTCAAAGATGAACATAACGATGCTGAAAAAGTGCTGTTATTTGAGGACTTAGTGCTTACTGAGCGGGATGAACTGGCGAAAAAAATCGTCCGTCGATACGCGGCCGAGTCTGCCGTGTTGCTTGCCGCGAGTCCGCTGGCGGCATTGGATATGGCCATTATTCTTTGGCGTAACCAACGCATGCTGCGGGATGTCGCCGTCTGTTATGGGATCGAGTTAGGCTATTGGAGCCGGATTAAACTCATTCGCAGCATCATCATTAACATCATCTATGCCGGTACCAGCGAGCTAGTGACCGATTTGGGTACCCAACTGCTGTCGGTTGAGATGACGGGGAAATTATCTGCACGGCTCGCCCAAGGTTTAGGTGGCGGGCTGCTCACAGCGCGCTTAGGGTATCAAGCCATGGCGTTGTGTCGACCAATTCAGTTGAGGGAGGAGCAGCGCCCCAAATTATCGAAAGTTCATCAAGAGTTGTTGATTGAGCTTAAACAGTTTGCCGGTAAGTTATTGACTAAAGACGGGCGCGATGCGCTTAAGAGCCAATTAGAGGCTGCTGAGCTTAAAACAGGCTCAACACCTAAAGAGAAATAACCTATCCGAGTGCGCAACACCGCGACTGCACTTTAGGCTAAATGCTAATGCGCTAATGACCCTGTCATTAGCGCATTTTTTATCGCAGATTTCCTGCCCCAAACCTCTGAATGTAACAACTTAGTTACAGCGCCGCTGATGCTATTTTCACCATGGCACTGGTTTCACCCGCTCGGCGGGGTATGTTAGTGCTTATTCGATAGGGCTAATGTTTCATTAACTTATCAATAGGACTTATCAAGACCCTAAGCATGGCCTCATTAAAACGAACAATGACACAACAAAGAATGAGGCACTGCGACAACAAGGAGTGAGCAATGCAAGATGAATCAAGCAAGCAGTGGAAAGCCGCAACCCAAGCCATTCATGCCGGACATGAGCGAGAAGCCTTTGGTACTTTGGTGACGCCACTTTATCAAACGGCGACCTTTGTCTTTGAGTCGGCGCAGCAAGGTGGTGAGCGATTCGCTGGCAACGAACCCGGTTACATTTATACTCGCCTAGGTAACCCGACAGTTGCCGAGCTGGAACGTAAAATGGCGATTTTGGAAGGGGCAGAAGCTGCGGCGGCAACGGCTTCTGGCATGGGAGCCGTATCGGCGGCGCTGCTGGCTAACCTGCAGATGGGCGATCATTTAGTGGCTTCCAATGCGGTTTATGGCTGCACCTTTGCCCTTATGACCAGCCAATTTGCCCGCTTCGGTATCGAAGTCACCTTAGTCGATTTTACCGATTTAGCGGCCATTGAGCGGGCCATCAAAGCCAACACTCGGGTGATTTTTTGCGAAACTCCGGTTAATCCTCATTTACAGGTGTTTGATCTCAAAGGTATCGCCGATATTGCGAAACGGCATCAGCTTGTCAGCATTGTCGATAATACTTTTATGACGCCGCTGCTACAGCAACCCTTGGCATTCGGCATCGATTTAGTGGTACACAGTGCGACTAAGTATTTGAATGGACACGGCGATGTGATTGCCGGCGTCGTGTGTGGCAGTGAAGAGCAGCTGCACAGAGTTAAATATGAAATTCTAAAAGATATCGGTGCCGTCATGTCTCCCCACGATGCTTGGTTGATTTTGCGCGGGCTGAAAACCTTAGATGTGCGTTTGCAGCGCCATTGTGACAGTGCCCAGCGCGTTGCCGAGTTTTTGGAGCAACATCCTGCTGTGACTCGGGTGTATTATCCCGGACTTAAATCCCATTCAGGGCATCGATTTATCGGTGGACAGATGGCGAGAGCTGGTGGCGTGATTGCCTTTGAATTAGCAGCCTCTCTTGAGCAAGCCATGGTCTTTGTGGGTTACCTTAAGCTGTTTTCAATCGCCGTAAGCTTGGGGGATGCGGAATCCCTTATTCAACATCCGGCCTCTATGACCCATTCGCCCTACACGCCAGAGGCGCGCCAGGCCGCGGGGATAAGTGATAATTTACTGCGGATCTCAATCGGTTTAGAGGATTGTGACGATATCATCGAAGATTTAAACCAAGCCTTCGCCATGCTGGCATAAGGCTCTGCGAGGTTTAGTGAAAGGATGCCCTTATGGCATCCTTTTTGTTTTATGGCATCCTTTTGTTTTATGGCACGACACAATTTGCTATATCACCTGCTACATCACCAACAACGCTATCTGCAAAGAATGGGGTTATGTTAGCGATTCACAATATTTGTTTTGAGCCGTTTGGAAATTCATAAAAGCTTCGTCTATGTTTGATTGACGGCCACGGAAGTAGGACGAAAGGCCGAATTTCAAGGAGAGAGGAAGCATTATGAAAGTAACACACCGTTTACCCGCAATGGTGAGCGCCATTGTCTTTTCAGCCCTGTTTGCACTACCTGCGATGGCGGCCGATCCCGTTAAAGAAGCCAGTAAAGTACAAACCCAAGCTAAGACCGATGCTAAAAATATGGCAATGGATGCTAAGCAAGCCATGCCTGATTCGGCTCAGGTGAATATCAATACTGCCTCGTCTGAGCAGTTACAAATGCTCAAGGGCATTGGGGTGGCCAAGGCGCAGGCCATCATAGACTATCGAACGCAGAATGGTAAATTTAAGGCCATTGATGAGTTGGCCAATGTCTCAGGCATTGGTGCTAAGCTGATTGAGCAAAATCGCCATATGATAAAGCTCTAGGGATAAGGCGCCTCCAGACTGGAGCCCTTATAAGAAAAAGCCTGCATTAGCAGGCTTTTATCATTTTCACTTGTCTAGTTTGCCTATAGATTGTCCAGTTAAACCGGATATTTGCCAAACGGACGGATTAGCACTTGATCCCATAGGAGCCATGGGGGATAATCCGCGTCGTTCGGTGATTATCCACCAAGTGATACACTCGAAGTTATGGTGACCCTAGGGTCCCCCCGCAATGATAACTTGTGAACTCGGCCAGGCCCGGAAGGGAGCAACCGCAGCAAGCGACTCGTGTGCCGGGGTGTCGGCTCTAGGGGAACCTCCATTCTTTAATCTTTTCAATAGGTTAGCTTGAGATAAGCCTTGTGGTACACAAGGTGGTGCACTTGAGTTCAGCCAAACCATTATCAAGCCCTTACTTATTTCAATCTCGTCACGGCATTTGGTATGCGCGTATAGTCGTACCTGAAACCCAGAGGGACGTCATTGGAAAGCGAGAGCTGAGACGCTCATTGTCGACTCGTGACAAGTTTGAAGCTATTCGTAAATCATGGGATGTTCTTAAAGCCTTACGTTTAATGGCCGAAGGTAAACAGCCTCAATCTGTCACAACAGGCTCCGAAGGTCTCTCTGATATTCATCCTAAGGTTATTGTTTACTCCAAGCCTATTCCTGAGCCTTATCATCAGTCATCTTTACCGAAACTTAGCCAAGTAGCACAAGAATACAGTCGAGAAAAGCTCTTAGGTGGTGCATGGTCTAAACAGACTGAAATTACCAATCGTAAGACATATAGAGACATGATTGCCTTGCTGGGCGACATTCGAATTGACCAGTTCACCAAGGAAAAGGCTCAGAAATATAAGCAGCACTATAGCGCGAAGAAAGAACTTTCAGTTGCAACCATCAACAAATACCTGACTCGAGTGACTGCTTTATTACAGTGGGCATCGTCTCACTATGGGACGTCAAATCCTATGGTTGGCATGAGCATTCAGGTATCCGAAAAGGTTAAGATATCCAAAGAAAGAGAGGCATTAACCCCATTCCAAATAAAGCAATTATTCCAAGGGACTTCACTTCACACTAATCCTAAGTTTTCATATAGATATTGGCTTCCAAGACTTGCAGCATACACAGGCGCTAGAGTCGGAGAGTTAGCTCAACTGTATCTAGATGACTTCACGATAATTGACGGTCATCCCTGCATCCTTATCAGAGCCAATCGAGCAGACCAGTCTATCAAGACCCCTAGTAGTGAAAGGGCTATCCCAATTCATAGCAAGTTAATAGCAATGGGCTTTCTTCACTTTGTGGAACGACAACGCTCCCTTGGTCACTTGCGCCTATTCCCTGAATTACCTAAGAAAGAGGCAAGGGGATATTCCCATGCAGTTTCTAAGTGGTTCTGTTATTTCAAGAAAAAGCTTGATTGGGGGGAGCGTGAAACCTTACATGGGATACGCCATGCAGTAGCAACACAATTGAAGCGCAAGGAGTTTAGCTCAGATTTAGTTGCTGGGTTATTGGGTCATTCTCATGGTTCAATTACCTTTGACCGCTATGGAAAGGAATACAAGATAGATAACCTAGTAAAAGTGGTTGAGGCTCTTGATTGGGAATGATGGCTGTATAGTCAAAGCCGACTAAATCCTGAGTTACATACAAGTGGACTTCAACCAACAACGTCCCAACTATGTCAAGCCGCGAGATTTCCGAGCTGACAGGTAAGCGCCACGACCATGTTTGCCGTGACATTCGTAACATGCTAGAGCAATTAGCCGATGCCCCAAATTTGGGTTATCAACAAAATCAAGTGGTTACAGAGCAATGCCCACAGACTAAGCGAATCAGTGCCTACCTTCTGCCTCGCCGCGAGTGTGAGATTCTGGTCTGTTGCTATTACGTAGTTCGCAGAGCCGCTGTCATCGACCGCTGGCTGGAGCTGGAGACCAAGCAACGCCAAATCCCCAACATGACACTGAGCCGATAAGGTGTACTGTCTATCGAAGGATGAACTAAAGCTGAGAAGCTAGGAAACCACAACATTACCCAAGGTTTATCAATAAGTAGTGGGGTGACGCTCAGGCTGCATTAGGTAAGTCAAAAGTTAAATCTTCTTGCTCACCTTCATAGCAGTTCAGTAGCGCCGTAGCCGACCTCTCAGTAGCGCTTGTTTTTCCCCTGTGCTTAGTTCGGTCTGTACTCAGATACGAGTTTCGATACTCCCACATTTCTTTGTAAGGATAAGGCTTAAGTAACTGTCCTGTTTGAGCATGAATATAGTGGCCAACTAGCATGCAGTCCCGTCTCCAAAGTACCGCTTTTTCATATGACTCTAGGTCAAACATGGCTAGGGCAAAAGGTTTCTCTAAAGGGGAATGCTTCCAGTAAAAACGAGGGTCAAGCATGGGGCGAGTCTCTTGCTGTATATCCTTCACATCTTTCATGCGGCCCAGACTTCTCAGGCTCGTGAATAGTCTATCAACAGTAGTCTTACTTTTAAGACCACATTTGAGGGCTATCTCTCGCCTTGATGCCTGAAAGCAATTGTCATGCTTATCAAACAAGGAGTGATGACTAATGATATCTATGAGTAGCTGATATTGTTTTGACGTAAGAGGTTTTTTCATAGGAAATGTGTCCACCATAAAAGTGCTGAAACCCTTTATTACCAAGGGATGTAGAGGATTTGAGGGAATGGTTTGCTATATATAAGAACTAGGAGGCTGGCTTAGGATGACTTAAAGACCCCTAGCTAATGCAGGGAGCCGAAGACCAATACAATATGTGGGCATGGGCCTTGTCTTTACGACGCATGTTTGTCTTCGAGACTATGAAGAAGCTAATAGAGCAGAGTCTTGCTGAGGAAATGACTATCCAGATTAGTTAGCTAGACTAAAGATGTCCTTAGATCTAAGGCTCTGTCTTGAAAGGGAATATTATCCTGATTGGCTATACAGGCTGAGGAGTACCTTGGTCTTTAGGTGTCCTTAGGTCTGAGGTGTCTTAAGGTTAAGGAAGACCGATATACGTAGACCACAACACTTTGGAGAGGGCTGAGGATTACCTACTAGCAGTCCTGAAGTTCTTTGGGATGACCACTGAACAGCAGAGGATACAGTGTAGTCTAAAGGAAGCGGAGGAAAACTTAAGGTTACCTTCATTTCTCTGTCGTATATGGAGGGACAATTAGCAGATGACCTCTTACTGGTGGTCTTGATGACCGTAAGGCAGCCTAGTGACAACACCAAAACAGGGAGGCAGAGACAAGGGCTACAGAAGATCCTCAGAACGCCTCAGAGCCTCGATTAGCTCTAAGGAATACCTTAAGACTCTAGAGGCCACTGCAGATTGTCCAGAGCGTTTATAGGCTCTTATTCCAGTGTCTCTTGACTGTCGCCAGAGACAATCCCAAGACCTCACTAGCCTTGGATTGCGATAGCCCTTGCTCTCTTGCTTTCTGCACTGTCTCTGTCGTTCCTTTGGCTACAGGACGGCCGAGCTTTTTACCTTCAGCCTTGGCCCTTGCCAGTCCTTCCTGAGTTCGCTCTATGATGCGGGACTTCTCGAACTCGGCAAAGGCTGTCATCAGGGACAGCATCAGCTTTCCCTCAGGCGTGCTGAGGTCTGACACTGGGAGGTCTAAGGACTGAACGCTAATACCCCTTGAGGTCAGATGCTGTATGGTCTGGAGTACGTCTATAGCATCCCTTCCCAATCTATCCAGCTTCAAGACTACTAGTCGGTCTCCAGCTTCCAACTTGTGCTCTACTAGGTTCTTGAAGGCTGGCCGAGCCATGGCAGCTAAACCTCCAGAGATAGACTCGCTAATGATACGACTATCCAGTAACTCTGGGATACGCTCCTTGAGCTGGTGGGCTTGAGTCTCGGCATTCTGCTCGACGGTGGAAACACGACAGTAAGCAAAAGTTCTCATGGGGTAATTCTCAGTTGGTGTCATAATTGGTGTCAAGAATGCTTTTTGGGTTCAACAATGTCAATTGGTAATTTATTGATACCAGATAAGGCCCACAATTCACGGTGTCATTAAACGATGGTTTGTTGAGACAGATGGAAGATATTAGGGAGCCTGATGGACAACATTATTGAACTAGTAGCGCTCTTTTGTTTCGAATTTTGCATACAACTTTATTACTATTTTTTCAATTAACACACTATTCAGGTTGTTTTTTAATCGCAAATCACCATATAGATATTGAATAAATAAGAAGCCGGAGATACTGAATGCAAAATTTACCTAGTCAGCAAGAACTTGAGCTGATACCCGCTGTTCATAGCACTCCAAATGGAATTGAAATGGGTGTTCTTACCGATGGAACACCTTATCTTTCTGCTCGAGGGCTAGCCGAATTATGCGGTGTAGCACCAAGCGTAATTATTACGCTGACTAGTGGATGGCAAGAGCAAAGAGATAAACCTAGGGGGAAACTGATAGAACAGATGCTTGTTCAGCAGGGAGCTGACCCGAATAATTTATATAGAAGGGTGAACTTTCAAAATACGCCTGTGCATGCTATTTCAGATAAACACTGCATGGCAATATTGGAATACTACGCCTTCGAGGCTCAAACTTCTAGTGAACGTGCTAGGCAGAATTATAGAGAACTGGCGCGTTATAGCTTAAGGGAATACATCTATAGGAGTACAGGCTACAACCCTAATCTCCATCTTCCTCCATCATGGACAGTGTTTCATGAGCGTATGACACTTAATCGTGTTCCTCCCGCATATTTCAGCGTATTCCAAGAGATGAGCAGTCTTACCGTTGATGCAATTCGTAATGGCATGCCTTTCGACAAAGGGACTGTTCCTGATGGGAGCGTAGGAACTTTTTGGTCCAAGCACTGGGAAGCCTATGGGTTGACTAATAAGTATGGAGAGCGGACTAAGCACCCTCATAAATTCCCTGATGATTGGCCGCAACGAGATTGTGCCGCATGGATTTACCCAATAGCAGCTCTTGGTGAATTTAGACAATGGATGAATGAAGTCTATCTGCCTGAAAAGTTTCCGAATTACATTAGGGGTAAGATCGGTAAAGGTGACATTGCAGAGAAGATTGGCTATGGCCTGATTGCTGCGGTAGTCCCTGCGCAGATTCAAAACAAAGGTTAAAGATCTTTATACATAAATTAATCTATAGAGCTTAAGTATTTTTGCTGACATACATTTACTTGGGCTCGACAATCTATTGAGAATAAAACCCATATAATACTCGGAGATTTTTGTTGTCCATTTAGTCTTCACATAAATAAAAATTGTACAAATTATAGGAATGACATTGATTCAATAATGAGACTACGCAATGAATAGACCGCAGCATCCAGTGAACTATGGTGATAAGACTTCCTTACATATACAACAAAGGACTGAATTTTATTGGGTGGAATTTAGGTCTGTTGAATTTTTAGACATCACCCCCAATCTGTGTATATGACGTTGTGTCAACTAAACCATTCACTCACTTTGTTGGAGCTTCATATATGTCAAAAAACACTAAACAAACCTCAAAACAAGTAGCCTCTAATGCTGCTAAGACTCTTGCGAACCCTTCTGCGTCACAAGTAGCCAAAAAACTGGCTGCCTCTGCTCTCGCTCAAAGTTCCACTGGTAAACAGACTGGTGCAGAAATGGAAGAATTTGCGTCAAAGGTTCTCAAAAGCAACAAATACAATGAAGGCACAAAAGAATTGGCGGCATCAGTCCTGAGCCAATCGAATAAAGAACGCTAAGATCCCACAGTTACTCGATTATAAAGGTAGTATAGCAGCACTAACCAGTTCGTCTTCTGAGCATGGATGCTCTTTATTCATAATAAAGACGCTGAAGTCATTTCTGTCACATGCTTAGAACACATCTTAGGGCTTCCCTAGTAGGTTATTCATTCCTGCTTGGTCTTCAGCATCTATAAAAACGACTCCACTATCCAAATAGACAAATTACTCTAGAAGACTAAAAAATGATTCAGAGAGTTAATTATGTACAACTAGGGGGGAGGGGGGAAATTAGGCAATTGCTATTTTTATAAAGGCCTCAGAAATTTTTGGCCTATTTTAGAGTCTTGGGACTACTAAAAATATAGGTTCGTCAAAATAACAAAAGTATAATTTATTTGGGAAGATACATGTTACTGCCTAAGTATCTGCAGCAAGTGATTATCTCTAACCCAAATCGATGCTGCCTTGAATAGCTCGTCCCAAGAGTTAAACGAAGTGTTACGTCTTACATAGTCATTCCATTCTTGGCTTTGCATGGTAGTCTGGGTGAAAGGTAATAGACCTGATTCTCCTATGAAGATCTGCCAATCAGTGTGGGCTGAACATTTAGATAAAAACTCCGCACTGAGAAGTTCAGATAGTTTGCCTTCCAAGGGAATATGGGCATTTTTACCAATCGATGATACACAAGTATTGCAAACTACGAACAGTTCACCTCGTACATCGATATAATTCCGTTGGTCATTGCGGTTAAATGGAGTTTTGCAGTACTGACACTGTTGAGTCCAGAGTCCAGTACTACGATCCACTTTGAGACCAATCTCGTTGATTTTACTTTGGCAGCTATGGCAGATATATCTTGTATGTCCTTGGATATCTGCTTTGAATCTATCGGCTTTATGATTGATAGTTATTTTGCATCTAGCACACTCGCATTCTGAAGGACTCGAGTAATAATAAATAACCCAGATACAGACGCCAATACCTGTCAGGATAGACCAGCCCTCCTGAAAGAACTTCAACACTTCCATGTTCAGCCTCGTAATATTTCTATTTATTGACCAAATAGTTAGCAGCAACAAATTATGAGTTTACTTATGCTCCCTTCATGGTAATTCAACACATTACATTGTGTACGGCAATGGTTAATTTAACTTGACGTCATTGCGTCATAAGGGGTACAAACAGTGGGTCATTCAACGTTTTAACGCCACTTAGGTATCTTTAAGCATGTGAATGGTTGCTTACCTTGCAACCCCCGCAATGATAACTTGTGAACTCGGCTAGGCCCGGAAGGGAGCAACCGCAGCAAGCGACTCGTGTGCCGGGGTGTCGGCTCTAGGGGAACCTCCAATTGTCCCCATCCTTTTCCAATCTTCTTTATCTTTAACTCAGCTATTAGCAATAACTGCTCTACTTAGCATTTAGCAACACAGCTAAATTTACTCGAAAAAGCTTGTTGCAAATCGATGTAGCGATACCAATACCATATGACTTAGCTGTCGGCTTCTTCCTGCTGCATTCTTTTTTGTAGATTCTGTTTAAGAAAGGCGCGTGATTTCTCTAATGCTGCTTGGATTTCTCGTTTGAGCTCTTGTAACTCGTTGTAATCTTCGAAGAAATAGGTGTCGACTAGGTGACGAATATAGCGCACGGGCAGTTGATTGAGTGTCACACAGCAGAGATCGGCTAAATAATCCTCCGGTAATTCATCCATCAGGCCTTCATCGGATAACATTTCCATTAAGAGAACTTCGTAATAGTTACGGATTTCGAGTTGCATCGCTGTGCTCCATGATGATTTTTATTGAGTTTGCTACCACAAATGGTTGGCTGCAATAAAAAGTTGGCTATGTCTTTGGCTTAATTGTAGTTCGTCTCGGCTGTAGCCGCCGCCAATTACCGCCGCAACAGGAATATTTGCCGCTTTTGCCATAGATAACACGGTTAGATCACGTTGATACAATCCCTGCTTGCTGATCTTTAGGTGCCCTAAGTCATCATCTTGATGAATATCGACGCCGGCGTCATACAGGATGAGATCTGGTTGATGGAGTCGAATCAACAACTCAAGAGTCTGTTCGACGGTTTCCTGATAAGCGCTGTCATCTGCACCTTTCGTCAATTCAATATCATAGTGTGACTGCTGTTTACGACTGGGAAAATTCTCTTTGCAGTGGATGGAGCAACTGATAATGCCTTGATGCCTGTGGCTGAGGGTGGCTGTGCCATCACCTTGATGTACGTCACAGTCAAAAATCAGCACCTTATGTAATTGCTGCTCGGCCATCAGTTTACGGGCGGCGATAATCAAGTCGTTGAAAATACAGTAGCCGCTGCCAAAGTCATAGTGTGCATGGTGATAACCGCCCGTTAAGTGAAGGGCGATACCCGTTTGCAAGGCTAAATGTGCGGTTAAACTCGTCCCCGATACCGAGTGCAAAGTACGTTCGACTAAGGCCTCACTCCATGGAAAGCCGATGCGTCTAAAGGCCGTATTGGCTAAGCTGCCTTGGATAAATTGTTCGACATAATCTTGCTGATGCACCTGCATTACATCTTCTGCCGTCATCGGTGAGGGAGTATGAAATTGAGCCGGAACAGCCAGTTGATTATCGAGCAGATACTGATAAAGACGTGCGTATTTGGTTGTGGGAAAGCGGTGGTGGGAGGGTAACGCCAGCTTGGAGTAGCTGGCGTGATAAACCAATGGGATCATCTTGATTAGAGTTGTGAAATAGCCCAGCTCATAAACTCTTTACGTGTTTTCTCATCGGCTTGTAACCACCAGTATTGCAACATCTGTTGTGGATTCGCGCCAGCCGCTTTAGAAGTATCAACCGGAGCGGTTAATGAGGTGGCGTTCACAGCTGCCTGCGCCGAAGTGGGGGCTGGCGCGGCAACAACCGCCGCTGTGCCTGCTGCGCCCGTTGCAGCGGCTGCAGTGCCTGACACATCTACCGCTTGGTTACCGCTAAAGAGACGGGAGACAAAGCTCTCTTCTTCAATGTCGGTGTTTGTCACTTTGTAATTCACCTGACCTTTGTCTGAGCGGGTTAATACAACCTGAGGATTTTGAGCGAAGGTTTTAGGCTTTTTAACGACCTTGCCCTCAGCGGCTTGCAAATAATATTGATGATCGCCGTCCACTTCTAAGGTCACGATAAAAGGGGAAGACTTTACGAAGGTCTGGCTGTCACTGAAATCGTCTTCAACCATCTCATGGTAACGGATCGCGATTTTGTGAGTGCCGGGCGCCAACTCTAAGCTGCTTTTATGGTTGAATACGCTGGACTCGACTTTTTTGCCATCGAGGGCAAGGTATTCGAAGGACATAGGGATATTCAGATCTGCGGCAAAGGCTGAGGCAGAGCCGAGTAGCACTAGCAGGCTGCTGATTGGCAAAAGTGATTTCATTGTTGCTCCTTAACGATTATGACTCTGATGCGGACGTTCGAATGCTTGAATGCGATCTTCGATATAACTGATGGCTTGCCTGCATTTACCCAAACGACGATGCATCAAAAGGATGTCATTTTGCAAACGGATTTTGTCAGCACTATGACAGTTTTCAAGTTTTGATTCCATTTCTGCAATTTTTTGTTCAAATTTCTTAGCCCAATTCAGATGCTTATTCAGTTCGGCATAGATTTCGTGGCTATTTTGTAACACATTGCTGGCAATCCAAGCAAACCCACTGGCTTGGTGCGATTGGGTCTGTTGTTGGGCAAAACGCGCACGTTTACTGGCACGTTGTTGATTTTTAGACTTTATATCGATTGAGGTCGTCAGTAGCGCCCGTTTAACCGCGGTAAAACGGTCTTGAATACGTTCACAGCTTAGGGCGATGGTTTGCGGCGCGAGTTTTAGGGCGATTTGCTTCTCTAACTGACCGATACTATTACGAATTTGTTCAATGCAAGGCATGAGTTGGGCGCCATTTTGAATAAACAGCGACTGATTAAAGCGCTCAATATCCTGCAGAAGTTTACGCTGGCTCGGCGCAAGATGACTGTCGTGTTGCAGTACTTCTTGCTCAAGCGTTGTGAGCTGATTTTTCAACGTGCTGATTAGCTGCGAAGTGTTCAAAACCATGCGCTCCACGCCAGATTAGCGGCAATTGACAGGACAATTAATATAAACAACGGCCGAATAAAAGGCATACCAAATTTTATCGCGCAGCGGGCTCCGATAAAGGAGCCGAGCATCATAGATAATCCCATCCACAGACCGATTTGCCAATGGACTTGCCCTAGAAAGCCAAAAATCGCCAGCGCCGTCAAGTTGCTAGTAAAGGTCATCGCTCTCGCGAGTGCACAACTGTGTAAAAGAGGTAATTGATATAATGAACCTGAACTCACGGTCCAAAAGGCACCAATGCCGGGGCCTGCAAAACCATCGTATATGCCTAATAATAAACCTTGTAGGCTTTGTTTTAGTTTAGGTTGGGCTTTTGTTGGTGCCTGACAATCGGTATCCGAGATAGCATTTGGGCTAAGCAAGCTGTAAATCGCGATGCCAATAATGAGCAGTGGCAAGGCTTTTTCGAGCCACTGAGCATTTAACAGGTACACCAACACACTGCCGAGTACCGCGCCAATAAAGGTGGCGATAAACGCCATATACCAAAAACTGGGTCTGAGCAGATGTTGGCGATAATAGGTCCAAGCCGCCATGGACGAGCCAAAACTGGCGGCAAATTTATTGGTACCTAAGGCGGTGTGGGGTGGGATCCCGAGGGTGAGCAGGGCTGGAATAGAGAGCAGGCCTCCACCACCGACCACGGCATCGATAAAACCTGCAATTAAGCCAATGACAGCCAACAGGGCCCAGTTGCTGGGCTCGAGTAACAACTCCAAATCTTAATCCTACTCAATGACTCGTCTAAAGGGGGGCAGTGCGTCTAGCAAGGATTTGCCGTAACGTTTAGTCACTAATCGTCTATCTAGGATAGTGACTCGGCCATAATCCTGCTCTTTACGCAGTAATCTACCACAACTTTGGATAAGCTTTCGCGATGCATCTGGAATGGTAAGTTGCAGAAACGGATTTCCGCCCTTTATTTTCACATACTCGGCATGGGCTTGCTCGACGGGTGAGGTTGGCACGGCAAAGGGCAGTTTAGTCACAATGAGGTTGGTGAGGTAATCCCCGGGTAAGTCTAGGCCTTCAGAAAAACTGCCGGTACCGAACAAGATACTCGGTTCACCTTTGTCGCACTTGGCTTTGTGGGTCTCAAGTAATTGCTGGCGCGGTGCATTACCTTGAATAAGAATTTCCTGCGTGAGCTTGCCCTCGAGCAGCTCGGTCACTTTCTCCATTTGCCAGTAAGAAGCAAACAACACTAAGGTGGCCATTTCGCCTTCAATCAGTTCCAAAATGTGTTCGGCAAGCTCAGCGGTATAGGCATCATCCGTCGGCTCGGTTTTCATCTTAGGTAAGTAGAGCGTGGCGTTATTCGGATAATCGAAGGGGGATTGCAGGGCGAGATAACGACTGCCGTCCTTTACCGATAATCCCACCTGATGGGCGAAATGGTCGAAGTTATTCAGCGCCCGCAGCGTTGCGCTGCATAATACGACGCCAGCCGCCTTTTGCCACAGCATAGACTCGAGCATAAACCCAACTTCAATCGGCGAGGCGCTAAACAGGTAATCGACCTGTTTGCCCGTGAGTAATTCAATCCAGCGGGCGAGGGGCGCGCCTTTAGTGGAATCTTCCTTTGCCATCATTTTCCAGAGCTTTTGCAGGTTTTCGAGTCGCTGCAACATAAAGCCCATTTCGGCCTGTAGCGCTTCTGCTTGATGCTTAGGAATGTCGCCATCTTTTATCGCCTCGGCCAGCAATAATTGCATCTTGTTAAATTGCTTGAGGGCAAGATTAGAGGTGGCCGCGAGATTTTCGGCTGGGATTTTTAGTGCATCGGGCAATTTACCGTGTTCGAACCGATAGCGGCTCTCGGGATTGGCAAACTGTTTGGTTTGAGTGTCACAAAAGTGGGCGACTTGATTGAGCTGAGCGATTAAGTCACCGATATGATCCTGCATCGCCTGCGCTGGGGCGATAATATTGTTGCTCTTTATCTGATTTTGTAACTTTGCACTGGTCTTCCCGACTTTTTCGAGCCAGTCGGCGGCGCCCCTAAGTGTTGCCTGTGCGCTAGAAAAGTCCCGGGCAACGATAGGTAAGTGATGGGCTTCGTCAATGACGTAAAATACGTCTTCGGGATCGGGTAAAATCACCCCGCCACCGAGCTCTAAGTCTGCAAACAGCAAACTGTGGTTGGCGATCAGTACATCCCAGGTATCCACGTCCTCGCGGGCCTTGTGAAACGGGCAATTTCGATGACTGGCGAGTTGCCGATGACAACTATGTTTATCGCAGGCGATTTGCTGCCAGAGATGGTCTGGTATCGGTGTCGATAGCGTATCGATTTCACCGTTCCAGCGGCCTTCATTAAAGTCGCTGAGTAGCTCCTGCAGCATGGCAATTTGGCTGTTATCCGGCTTTGTTTGCCACATGGCCATTTGGGTACTGTTATCATCGCCTATTAGCATCGCAAGCTTGGATAAACAGACATAACGCTGGCGCCCTTTTACCAGACCGAAGCGAAAGTTTAGTCCTGATTGTTCGAGAAAAAACGGTAAGTCTTTGTGCAGTAACTGCTCCTGCAGCGCCACGGTTGCCGTAGCGATACAGACTTTTTTCTTACTCGCGAGTGCAAGCGGGATCGTGCCCAAAATATAAGACAATGATTTACCAATCCCCGTACCCGCTTCGACCACTATGATGCGTCTATCTTTGTCATAGTCGCCAGCTAGGGTCTTAGAGATTTCTGCCACCATAAAATTTTGCTCGCGGCGTGGCCTAAAATTAGGCAAAGAGGCGGCAATATCTTTATAGATAGCGCGGATCTGGTTTTTTACGTTGTCAGGTAACATGCGGCACTACTTTATCGAATTAATGCTGTACATAATAACAGTGATTGCATAGCCTAAGAAACTTTTCTGCTATTTTATGGCAATTTTATTCTGTATCCCGAGAATCAATAAGCAGCGAGAGCCTTAGAGTGAAACCGCAGTTGAATCCCCCCGAGAGTCTGACACATGACACGGCTGCGCCCGTGAGTGTACAGGGACGCGTCCTGACGCGCCATGCTATTACGCGCGGTGCAACGCTTGTGCTGCAGTATTATCTCGCCACCGTTTCAGGCCCTGTGCTGGTGGAGTTACCTGACTCTGAGTACATTTGTTTTTGTCATCAAAGCGATATGGTGGCATTGCAGTTACAAACGCCGGGGCTGGCGCTGCGCTTTGTACCGCTTACGCTTAAAAGCTTTAAAAGACAATCCGTGGCGGCAATATATGCTCCATCGAGTAGTGTGTTTCGTCACTTGCAGCGGATAGCGACGGATGCGGGGATTCCCTTATTTGAGGCGGATATCCGTCCCGAGCAGCGTTTTTTAATCGAGCGTTTTGTGGCGCTCGATGTGGCATTTTTAGGGCATTTTGTCAGCAAAGCTGGCATAGATGGACAGTTGCCTGTTTTTAGCGCCATACGCGCCAAAGCGGTTGCGTCGCAGCCAGCAATTAAACTGCGCTCTATCTCCCTCGATTTTGAATGCAGTTTTGATGGTTTACTCTATTCCGTGGCCCTTTATGGACGCGATGTGCAATCTCAGCCCTATGAAAAAGTCATTATGGTGGGCGAGCCGCAGCATGATGCTGCAATCTATATCGAATGGGTGAACGATGAGGCAGCGCTTATCCATAGTCTCATCGCTTGGTTTACTGAGTTTGATCCCGATGTGATCATTGGTTGGTCGGTGGTGACCTTTGACTTAGCGCTGTTATATCGGCGTGCCATGTTGCATCGCATTCCGTTACGCATTGGGCGTGGTGGCGCGCTCCTTGAGTGGAAGGTCGAGAATAAATTTCGGCCAGAAACCTTAAGTTTACCGGGGCGAGTGGTGCTCGATGGTATTGATTGGTTAAAGGCGGCCTTTTATCAATTCGAGCGCTTCTCCTTGGAGTTTGTCGCCCAAGCGCTACTAGGTGAAGGCAAAGCGATTCATGATGTAGAAAATCGAGCGCAAGAGATTGATGCGCTATTTGCCGAAAATAAACAAGGGCTTGCACATTATAATCTGACCGATAGTCGCTTAGTGTGGGATATCTTTGAACATACGCAATTGTGGGATTTTGCCCTCGCTCGCGCCGAGTTAACGGGGTTAGAACTGGGGCGCGTAGGCGCCTCAGTCGCCGCATTCAACCACTTGTATCTACCGCATTTACATAGAGCGGGTTTCGTCGCGCCCGCAGAGCCTGCTAGCCAAGGGATAGAAAGCCCTGGCGGTTATGTGATGGATTCTGTCCCTGGTTTTTATCAGCATATTTTAGTGTTTGACTTTAAAAGCCTTTACCCATCGATTATCCGAACTTTTTTGATTGATCCTAAGGGGTTGATTGAAGGTTTAGATAATGAGAACGGATCTGCATTAGATAAGCCTGAAACTGTTCCGGGTTTTTTGGGCGCGCGGTTTAGTCGGCACCAACCGATCCTGCCCAAACTCATCCAAAATCTCTCAGAGCAACGTGAAAAAGCTAAGCGGGAGGCGAATGCGCCTTTATCGCAAGCGATTAAAATCATTATGAATTCGCTATATGGGGTTTTAGGCTCCCAAGGCTGTGTGTTCCATGATGCGAAACTGGCAAGCTCCATCACCATGCGCGGTCATCAAATTATGAAACAAACCCGCGCGTGGATTGAGGAGATGGGCTACCAAGTCATTTATGGAGATACTGACTCTACCTTCGTCTATTTAGGCCCAGAACCCGATCTCAGTGATATTAATGCCTTAGGTAAGCAGATTGCCGCGCGAATTAATCAGCAATGGCAGAGTAAAATCGTAAAGGAGTTTCAGCTAGAAAGCTTCCTTGAGCTACAGTTTGAGCGCCACTACGAACAGTTTTTTATGCCGACCCTGCGCGGCTCGGAAGAGGGGAGTAAGAAGCGCTATGTTGGAGCGTGGCGTAACCATAGCGGAGCGTTAGAAATCACTTTTAAGGGAATGGAGCAGGTTCGTAGCGATTGGAGTCCCTTAGCCCGGAAGGTGCAGGCAGAACTCTATGAACGCATGTTTAACCAACGGGATATTAGTGGTTATTTGGCTGATGTTATCGGCGAACTTCAAGCGGGCAAGCGCGATGATGAGTTAGTGTTTAGTAAGCGTATGCGCCGTAATTTAGAAGAATACACGGCTAAGTCTTCTCCCCATGTGAAAGTCGCGCGACAGCTTTGTGAGCTAACAGGAAAGTCATCCTTTGGCAAGCGAGGGGCGCAGATTGATTATGTAATTACTGTAAACGGTCCTGAACCTGTTTCGCATAGATCGTCTACAATTGATTATCAGTACTACATAGATAAGCAAATAGGCCCTATTGCAGAGCCTGTTTTTTCAATAATGAAACTAAATTACACCAGCATTACGTCGAATCAGCTATTGTTAATTTAGTGTTTTCATTGTGTTTTTTATGTTTTATTTGCGGTTGTTTGTAGTGATTTAAGCTGTTTTGTAGAGGTTAAGCGCGACGTTTTTGTGATGTTTATCTAGATATTCCTTCGGTTTCGCTTGGAGAGTTTGATGAAAGTTTGCTACTCTCGGTGGGAAATTGTAAGGAAATATAACAACGGAATGACGTTGATAAAACTATAGACGAAAAGGTTAAGCACCAAATGAACAAAACGTTAGTAGCTACTGCGCTAGCAGCACTCTTTCTCGCCCCAACGGTATCTGCAATCGAAATCTACAAAGACAATAAAAATGCGGTAGAAATCGGTGGCTTTATTGATGCGCGCGTAATCAACACTCAAGGTGAAACTGAGGTTGTTAATGGTGCTTCTCGAATTAATTTTGGTTTCAGCCGTGAGTTAACACACGGTTGGAACGCCTTTGCCAAATTGGAATGGGGTGTGAACCCTGTCGGCAACAGCGATATTGTCTATAACAACCGCTTCGAATCAGTGCAAAATGAGTTTTTCTACAACCGTTTAGGTTACGCAGGCATTAGCCATGATGAATACGGCACTATCACTATTGGTAAGCAATGGGGTGCTTGGTATGACGTGGTTTACAACACCAACTACGGTTTCGTATGGGATGGTAACGCTGCGGGTGTTTACACCTTCAACAAAGATGACGGTGCGGTAAACGGTGTTGGTCGTGGTGATAAGATTGTTCAATACCGTAATAGCATAGGCGATGTGAGTTTTGCGGTTCAGACACAATTAAAAAACAGCAGTTTCTATACCTGTGATATTGAAAATATCACAGAAGAAGCCTGCGAAGTAGAATGGAACGCTGGTAAGAAAGAAGCGCAACAAGTCACCTATGATTACACCTATGGCGGCTCTGTAACTTACAAAGCGACAGATAAGCTTAGCTTGATGGCGGGTATCAACCGCGGTGAATTTGATATTGCCTATGGCAATGGCGATCAAAAAACCGCTGTTGATTTGATCTACGGCGTGGGCGCAACTTGGGGCGACTTCGATAAAGATGGTTTATATGTTGCGGCCAACGTTCACAAAGAAGAAAACCATGATACCGATAATATTGGCCGCTTGATCAAAGATGCCTATGGTGTTGAAACTTTAGTTTCTTATAAGTTTGATAACGGTTTACGCCCATTTGTGTCTTACAACATTCTGGATGCCGGTAAAGATTATGTAATTCAACCAAACTTTAACGCCGATCCTAATGATGTGTTCAAGCGTCAGTTTGTAGTTGTAGGTTTACACTTTGTTTGGGATCCAAGCACGGTACTCTATGTTGAAGCACGTAAAGACTTCAGCGATTTTACCAGCGCAGACCAAGCGCAAGAAGCCAGAATGTCATTGTCAGAAGACGACGGCATCGCCATTGGTATCCGCTATACGCTTTAAGCCTCAGCTGTTTATCTAGAAACTAGATAACTAAAAGTTAACAAAAAACGCCAGTCAGCAATGACTGGCGTTTTTGTTTATGCCGCCGTCATTCAGGTCTCCCACTGTATCTTGTCTGCATTTTGTTTTATTTGTTTATTTTATGTTGATTAAAGGTTTTATATGTGATTTTATTGTTTCCATTGAGTACTCCGTTGTTTTGCGAGGTACTCCTGTTTGAAACTGCTTATTAAATAAGCGGATTATAATAAAGACATAATATGTCCAGGGAGATAGACAATGCATAAGAATAACTTTTTAGCCAAGTCTGTGCGTTTCGCATTGATTGGTGGTGTGGCTGCAACTGCGCTAAACGTGCCATTAGTAATGGCTGCTGATGAAGCTAGCGCCGAGAAAGTAGAACGTATTGAGGTAACTGGTTCACGTATTAAACGTAGTGATTTAGAAGGTGCATCACCTGTAACAACCATTTCATCAGAAGATATGAAAATGGAAGGAAACCTTACTGTTGCAGATGCCTTACGTAACAGCAACTTAAACACTTTCGGTTCTTTTTCCGAAAGGTCTGGTAGTTCTGCTCAGTCACAAGCAACCATTGATTTACGTGGTGCGGGCTCTGATCGAACGCTTGTGTTGATCGATGGTAAACGTTTCCCAGGATCACCAACATTAGGCGGAGGTTCTGCGAACCTTAACGCTATTCCAATGGCAGCAGTGGAACGTATTGAGATCCTAACTGACGGCGCTTCTTCAACCTATGGTTCAGATGCCATTGCTGGTGTTGTTAACATCATTATGAAGAAGAACTATCAAGGCATAGAATTTAATGTTGGAAGTGGTTCGCGTGAAGCAGATGGTGGCCAGACTAGCAAAGAATTTTCTGTTGTTGCTGGTTATCAGATGGATAAAGGTAATATAACGTTCGCTTTTGACCATCAAGACCGCAAAGGTATTTCGGATGGTGACCGTCCTTATACTGCTGCAAGTATGACTGATAATAATGGCGACGGAATAATTCAAGCTTATACAGATACAATAGGTTGGAGTATCTATGGCGCAACTGTTGCGTCACCAGATTTTTCTGAAGCTCAAGCATCACCATTGTGTGATGATCTAGCCGCTCAATATGGATCAGATGTATTTAAGAAAGTTGCTGCAGATGATGATTGGGGGCCAGGTTCAACCTACTGTATGTATGCGTTTGCAAACGTTTCATATAATAAAGCATCAATAGACCGTAATACTGTATACGTTGATGCAAATTATGAGATTTCTGAAAACGTTGAATGGTTTGGCCGTACAATGTTCACCCAAAACAATTCATTTGGTCGCTATGCGCCACCTGCAGCAGCATGGAATAAAATGTCTGCAGATAATCCTAATAATCCATATGGTGAGGAAACAACTGGTTATTGGCGTTGGGTTGGGATTGGAACTCGCGATGGTAATGTTGATGACTATAATCAAGATTACTTAACTGGATTGAGAGGGACAATAAGTGCTTTAAATGATGCTCAGTGGGAGTTTTACTACCACTACAATAAAGCTGATAATAAGTCAATTGGTGAGTACTATTTAAGTTATGCAGGTCTTGCTTACAATATCGCAAATGGTATCGATCTTGGTTCTGAGGAAGGCATTGCTAATATGAAGGCAACGACTTTGACTCAAAGTCGTGCCGAATTTCATCAATATAATGGCGGTATAGGATTTGATGCTTTTGAACTTCCTGGTGGGGCTGTTGCGCATTATTTTGGGATGGAATACTTTACTCAAGATTTTTCTGAGGTTTATGATGCTCAATCACAAGCAGGGTTAATTGGTGGTAGTGCTGGTAACTCTTCTAGTGGGGAAAGAGAAGTATTTGCTGCATTTTACGAAGCTGCATTACCCGTTATCGATAGTGTAGAAGTTAACTTAGCAGCTAGATACGATAAGTATAGTGACTTCGGTAGTAATATTTCTCCTAAAGTTTCTGCAAGATGGCAAGCGTTAGACAATGTGGTTGTCAGGGCTTCTTATTCTGAAGCTTTCCGTGCTCCACGATTAGATCAGCTTAATGCAGTAGATACTTTTAGTGCTGAAAGCGGAAAAGATTACCCTTTCTGCGTATCAAATCCGAATAGTAGTGGGACTTGTCCAACTAAGCAATTTGATACTTACATTTCATCAAATAAGGATTTAGATGCAGAAACGTCTAAATATATTAACTTTGGTGTAGCTTGGGATGTTATCGAACAGTTATCAATTAAGGTTGATTACTTTAACCTAGATATCGATAACGCTATTGCTCAAAGAAGTGTCACAAACGTGATGCGTGGTATTGCAAACGGGCAACTAACCCCAGATGATACTTTTTATGTTGAGCGAGCTCCAACATCCGACGGTACTTTAGGGAAAACGCTTAAAGTTGGTACAGGTTATGCCAATGGTGATAAATTAAAAATTGAAGGTATTGATGTTGTATTAAATGGGAACATTGAGACCGAAATTGGTGACTTTTCTGTAAATTGGAATAACTCGTTTGTTTTAGATTATACGTCTGAGCAGATTGGTGGTGCGAATGCTACTAATACAGCCGGTTGGGAAGGTCAACCAGATTATAAGAGCGTCTTCACTACAACTTATAAAATTGCGGACCATACCTTTGCATGGAATATGAATTACACAGCAAGTACATATGCTAAAGATAAAGCTATTGATCCCGCTGGTCTTATTCTCGTGCCAGAGGGTCATCTGGACTCATGGTTGATTCATAATATTAGTTATACATATGACGCCGGAAACTTTGGTGCTGTTACGTTAATGGTTAATAACCTAACAGATGAAGACCCAATATTGAATGAAGGCGTTTATGAGAATGCTGATCTGTATAACAACTACGGACGTGAGTACCGTGCTTCTTATACAATCAAATTCTAATGCATAGTTAATAAACTTCTTGCAGTTAAAAGGCCAGTTATATACTGGCCTTTTTATTAATTTATTGGCCAAATTTTGAAGTCTAAATTTTTTAAGCTTGGTCGTACTTGAAGAACCAGCCTTTAATTACATCTTGAAAGAAAGTTGAGCATTCAGTCTGATTACTCAAACAGTTGAAAATAGTTATTTAAGATGTAGGCTGTTCAGTAGTTTGGTTTGAATAGTGGGATATATGAATGAGTGAACACTGGAGTGAGTATTGGAAATCTGGACACTTAACTTCATTCGGTAATGAATTTAGTGAGAATTATACAGGCCACTTACGCAGTATCTGGGAGCGCATCTTTAACCGTTTGCCTGATAATTTTAGATTACTAGATATCGCGACAGGGAATGGCGCATTACCCCTTTTAGCACAGGATCATTTCAAAAAATCTGATGTTAAAGGAGCGATTAAAGGCATTGATTTTGCTAACATAAATTCTCAACCGTTGATCGAGCATCATCTTAATAATAATATTAGCATTGAGCTCATCGGGAATGTTAGAGCAGAGAGTTTACCTTTTTCAGATAGTGAATTTGATATGGTAATTTCTCAATTTGGTATCGAATATTCAGACATAGAGAAGTCTTTTTATGAAGTGAACCGAGTGCTGGTTAAAGGTGGAGTGTTTGAGTCAATTATCCACAATAAGGGTTCTTCCATTATCAGGAGTAATAGTAGGTTACTTGATTTCTTGCGGCTTAAACAGATTGATATCATCACTCAATTATTGAGACAACTTGCTCAGGATATGGGAACATTGCGTGGCCCAGACGATTTAAAGCGGGTGAAGTCTTGTCCTAAATGCGAACAGAGTCGAATGGACATTAATCGGCATTTGTCCGAGGTTGCCACAATCGATGAGATGGCATTACATGAAACTGAGCTTCTTAGTTATGTGAACAATTTTTTCAAGAATGGACTTTTTTGGCCTGTAGATAAAAAGCTTGAGTATCTTGATTTTGTTAATACGCAACTCGAAGTGTACAAAAACCGACTAAGTGAGCTCGTTGCTGCGGCTATGGATTCAGAGAAAATAAATACTCTTAAACAATATCTTATAACGCTAAAAGTAGAAGGGCTTGCGGTAGAAGAAGTGCATAATGAGAAGAATGAAGTCATTGCATGGCACATGCGATATTCGACATTTAAAAATGCTTAAGCACAGAAAATGCAAGTTTATCTATCAATAGGTTCATTTCAAGTCATAGCTTGTTAATGAGTGATACCCAAGTAAATGTTTAAATTCCGTTAACGACCAATTTTGGTTTCATTTCTTAAAAAGCATTATTTTTTAGTGGGTTAGATACTGCTTTTCAGTAGGGTTGGGAATTTAGAGCATACGCATAAAGATTATGTTGCTTAAAAAAACACCTTTCGTAAAAAAATTCATAACTAAGACTTCTTTACACTCGTTTTTACATGTTCTGAATGTTGACACAGGTCAACATTTTGTGAAATGATGCCAGCGGGTCTATGCCTGTAAGGGCATAGGAAAGGGAAGAAAAAACTAAGAATCACAAGAGAAAGATGAGCTTACGGTAAGCATTTCCTAAAGTAAGTCTTGCTTAAAGTGATGTTGCTGGTAAGTTAACTTTTTTATTCACTTCAAATTGGTTGGGAACTATGTCCAAGGTAAGCAATAGAACAAAAATCGCTACTGCACTTGTTGGCGTGCTGGCATTAGCGAGCAGCAACTTAGTAGTTGCAGATCCTCTTACCGACGTGCAGAAAGCGGATAGTATGATCCATGCTGATGCTGCTGCGTCGCAAAAGAACGTTGATAAGTATTTCGATCAAGCACAAGACATGCTTTTTGAGTATGGTTCAGTTGCTGATGAGCGTGAGTCACTGAAGTCCTATAACGATTACGTTGCCAGCTTGGTTGCTGATCAACAAAAAACAATGGACGCAGTTCAAAATGACATTAATGGCGTAGATAAACTGCGTCAGGGCGTTGTGCCTTTAATGTTTAAAATGGTTGAGTCTTTAGAACAATTCGTTCAATTAGACTTGCCATTCAACTCTGAAGTCCGTGCTAACCGTGTTAAAGAGTTAAAAACACTGCTAAACACAGCAGAAGTGACTTTAGCTGAAAAATACCGTTTGATCCTAGATGCGTACAGCATCGAGCGTGAGTATGGTAGTGCTGTTGCAGTTAACCAAGGTAAGTTGACCTTAGATGGTAAAGAAGTATTAGTAGACTTCTTTAACTTGGGTCGTGTTGCTCTGTATGCACAAAGCTTAGATCAAAAGACTGGCTGGATGTACAACCCAGAAACTAAGGGTTGGGATAAGTTAGATGACAGCTATCTGCGTGAACTGACTAAAGGTATCCGCATTGCCCGTAAACAAGGCGCTCTAGATCTATTCGCATTACCAATTCCTGCTGCGGAGACTGCACAATAATGAAGAAGTTAATTACTACAGCTGTATTAGCTGCAAGTTTTTCTTTAACTGCTGGTATGGCTAGCGCTGCTGATGCACCTAAGACCATCGACCAATTATTGCAGCAAGTTAAAGTTGATCGCGCTGCTGAAGGCAAAGTTAACAGCAAGCGTGAGCAAGAGTTCCAAGCTGAGCGTGGCGATAAAGCGGCATTATTGAAGCGTGAAAAAGACGCTTTAGCGGCTGAAAAACAACGCGGTAAAGATTTAAACCAAGCCTTCTTAGATAATGAGCGCAAAATCGCCCAGTTAGAAGAAGATCTGAAAACTGCTCAAGGTGACTTGGGTGAGATGTTCGGTGTGGTTAAAGGTGAAGCGGGTGATTTCGCTGGTAAATTAGCGAGTTCAAACGTCAGTGCTCAATTTCCTAATCGTGACAAATTTGTTGCTGATTTAGGTGCGCGTAAGCAATTACCAAAAATTGAAGAATTAGAGCAATTCTGGCAAGAACAGTTATTCGAAATGGTGCAATCTGGTAAGGTTGTTAAATTTAATGCGTCTGTTACTGCGATTGATGGTAGTGTAAAAAATACCACTATTCACCGTATTGGTACTTATAACCTAACGGCTGATGGCAAATATGTTGTTTACAATCCTGAATTAGGTTTAGTTCAAGAGTTATCACAACAGCCAGAAGGTTATCAAGTCAGTGCTGTTGGTAAATGGGAACAAACTACTTCAGGTACTGCACCATTCTACATTGACCCCGCTCGTGGTGTTTTGTTAAATATCTTTACAAACAAAGCGAGTATGGAAGATCGTTTAGAGTCTGGTGGCACAATTGGTTATATCATTCTGGTATTACTTGCACTTGGCTTATTAATTGCTGCAGAGCGTTTTATTGTTCTGGCTGCTATTGGTGCAAAAGTTAAAAATCAAGCGAAGAATGTTGATAAACCAGGTAATAACGCTCTTGGCCGTATCTTGAAGGTTTACCATGAAAACAAAGACGTTGATGTTGAAACGTTGGAGTTGAAATTGGATGAAGCCATTCTGAAAGAAACCCCAGCATTAGAAGCGCGTATTCCAATTCTAAAAGTGATTGCTGCTATCGGTCCTATGTTAGGTCTGCTAGGTACAGTAACCGGTATGATTGCAACTTTCCAAAGTATTCAATTGTTCGGTACTGGCGATCCAAAACTGATGGCTGGCGGTATCTCAATGGCGCTGGTAACGACGGTTCAAGGTCTGGTTGCGGCTCTACCTCTGATGTTATTGCATGCACTTTTAGTTGCACGTAGTAAATCAATCACCCAAATTTTGGAAGAACAAAGTGCGGGTATCATCGCAGCACATGCTGAGAAGAGGGCTAACTAATGATGATTCACCTGATGGACATATGGGATTCCGTCAGGGGCTTCATGGCCTCCGGAGGCAACGTCCTCTGGTTAGTTGCGTTTGTGCTGTTCTTAATGTGGGTATTGATGCTTGAACGTTACTGGTATCTAAATTGGATATCACCAAAGCAACATAAAGCAATCATAGCTGCATGGGATGCTAGAGAGGAAACTACCTCTTGGTATGCACACCGTATCCGTGAAGCTTGGCTGTCCCAAGCGAAGCAAGATTTGAATGCACGTATGCTGATGATTAAAACCTTAGTAGCGATTTGTCCTATGATAGGTTTATTAGGTACCGTTACCGGTATGATTTCAGTGTTCGATGTGATGGCAGTTCAGGGGACGAGTAATGCTCGTTTAATGGCGGCTGGTATTTCAATGGCAACCATGCCCACTATGGCGGGAATGGTTGCCGCATTATCGGGAGTATTCTTCAGTACTCGCCTTGATGTGAAAATGAAAATCAGCTTAGAAAAGCTAAAAGACAGCATGCCGCACCACTAGAGAGAGATTGAACATGGCACGTAAAAAGCATTCCAGTGTAGACGAGGAAGCGCAAATTGATATGACACCGATGCTCGACATCGTGTTCATCATGCTGATCTTCTTCATTGTAACAACGTCATTCGTGAAACCATCTGGTTTGGACTACAATAAACCAAAAGCTTCACAAGCGACTTCTAAGCCTTCGGCGAACATCTTTATCGGCGTCAGCAAAACTGGCGTGATTATGATGGAAAACCGTCAGGTTGATATCGAGCGTGTAACTGCAAACGTTGAGCGTATGCTAGCTGAAGCGCCTGAAGCAGCAGTGCTGATCCAGGCCGACAAAGATACGCAACACGGCTTAGTTGTTAAAGTTCTAGACCAAGTCAAAGCGGCTGGTATAGATAAGATTTCGGTATCTGCGGGGAACGATTAATATGCTAAGAGCACTAGTATCAATCATTATTGGTGCTGCTGTGACTTTTGGTCTGTTCGCTTTTATGGCGTTCTTGGTCGGTGGTGGGGCGCAACGCGCTGAAACATCGGCCGAGACCCCTGTAATTGAAATCACCATGGATAGACAGGATGCAAAAGCACAGAATAAACCAAGGGTAGTGCCTAAGCCGCCACCACCACCAGAGCAACCACAAAAGCCTGATACTACGCCACCAGACACTTCATCAAATATTGATACGTCTATGTCGTTCAATATGGGTGGTGTTGAAGCTGGTGGTCATAGTGCCGGTGGTTTCAAATTGGGTAATATGATGACGCGTGACGGCGATGCAACACCAATCGTCCGTATTGAGCCTCAATATCCAATTGCTGCGGCACGTGACGGTAAAGAAGGTTGGGTGCAGTTACGCTTTACCATTAACGAGTTGGGTGGTGTTGATGATGTTGAAATTATCAATGCTGAACCTAAACGTTTGTTTGATAAAGAAGCAATTCGTGCACTGAAAAAGTGGAAATATAAGCCAAAGATTGTTGATGGCAAGCCACTTAAACAACCTGGCATGACTGTGCAATTAGACTTCACTTTAGATAAAGGAGGCAAATAACAATGCGTAATGCAAATAAAATCGCAGTTGCGTTATTGCTGTCTCTTTGTGGTGGTGCATTATCGGTTTCATCAGCTGTTGCAGCTGAGAAATGTGAAGTAGATAAGCGTCAATCTAAAGCGGTAGGCGAAAGTGCTGCTAAAAAGGTTCAGAAATCCTTTGAAGCTTATACAAATGGTCAGCTTGATGAAGCAATCGCTATTTTGTTAGAAGCAAACCCAAAGAATGATTTCGATAAAGCGTATGTTGCGCGTATGCTCGGTAACTTCTATGCCGAAAAGGGCAAGATGGATACTGCGATCAAGTACCTGAAACAAGCCGTTGAAGCGGATATTTTAGGTGGAACAGATCACGCGGCGACACTGCGCCTCTATGCCGACTTATTGTTACAAGAGAAGAAGTTTAAGGAAGCGATTCCTTATTATTACAAGTGGATGGACTTTACTTGTAAGGCTGATTCTCAAATGTATCGTCGTATCGGTATTGCTTACACAGAACTGAAACAGTGGGACAAAGTGATTGAAGTGGCTGATAAAGGTCTTTCTCTCGCCGAAGCTCCTGATAAAGGTCTGTATCAGATGAAACTGACGTCTTACTTCAACCAGAAGAAGTATAAAAAAGCCGTTGGTGTGTTAGAAGTCATGGTGCCGTTATTCCCGGATGATGGCAGATTATGGGTTCAGTTAGCACAGTTTTATCTGATGGTAGAAGACTATGATAAGTCGCTCGCGACTTATGATTTGGCTTACCGTAATGGTTTCTTGGATACAGGAGCTAACATCACTCGTTTAGCTCAGCTAATGGCACAGAAAGGTGCGCCATACCAAGCTGCTAAAGTATTTGAGAAGAACATGAAGTCAGGTCTAATCACTCAGGATGCTAAATCCTATGAGATTCTGGCTGGTTTCTACCAAAACGCGAAAGAGTTCAAAGAAGCTGCTGAGTTTTATGGAAAAGCGGCTGCTATCAATAACGATGGCAAGCTGTACCTGAAACAAGGCCGTTTACTGAGCTTGAATGAAAAATACTCTGAAGCGATTCCAGTGCTTGAGAAAGCCATCTCTTTAGGTATCGAACATCCAGGTGAAGCAAACTTCGAATTGGCATTAGCCCATTTAAGTTTGAAACAGTACAAGTCAGCTTATAACCGCGCTGTATTAGCCGCGAAGGATAAGAAGACTGAGAAGAGTGCAAACAGCTATATCGCTTATATCAAAGAAAAAGCGCGTATGCACAACGTCGAACTGTAACTCACTGTATTCGCAATGCAGATCTAAAAAGCCCCGTAAGGGGCTTTTTCTTTATTGAAGTTTTATCAGTGCTTGCGATTGATTTTGATCGCGCTCTAGCTCCAATGACAACCTGGAGACATGATTAAATAATGATTCTATTTTTTGTTCTTGGCTCGGTAAGCAGATGCAGGCTGCGAGTTTATAATCAATCTTCAGCTTATGATTTTTTCCAAATTCTTGGTTAAACTCTTGAATATGTTTCGCTATCCTTTTTAAAACGACTTCCGTACCTTCCTCATCAATATTGAAAAGTCCTAACGCAAAATGGTTGTGATCTAACCTTGCAATCAAATCTGTCGCCCGTAGCAGTGCTTCTTGTACCTGTTTAGTAAAGAATTCGAGTAAATGGGGTTGTTTGACGGTTTCATGAATGTGAGGGCACAGATACAATAACGCCAAGCTTTGTTGCTCGCGTATGTGCCTGTGCCACTCTCGGTTGAATACTTCCATGAAATAGGTTTGGTTATAGACCCCTGTTTCAGGATCCCTAAAACCTGAGTTACGAAATGAGTAGATCATAGATGAATCCCGTAAGCAGACTTTGAACTAAGTATAGGAAGAGTTTGGCTATCACGGACCCAAAAGGAGAAATATATAAGATGAAATTAAGTTTATTAGCGGGAACGATAGCGTTAGTGTTTGCTTTACAAGGCTGCTCAAAGCCGGAAACAACGACAGCAGTACAGGAAGGTACGACCCAAGCCGCTCCGGCGCAAAGTGAAGCTCAAACCGCTGAGTCTAAATACGCTGCCTTAGTCGATGCCTATTTTAAAGATTACTTAAAGTTAGAACCGATTTACGCCACTTTTGTCGGTGTTAATGATTACAACGCGCAGTTTGGTGGAGACTTAACCGAGGAATATCTTAAGGCGCGTCATGATCTTAATACCCGTTATTTAGCGCAAGTGAGGGCGATTGACCTTGAGCAATTGCCAGCCGATTTACAACTCAGCTATGCGCTGTTTGTGTATGACCGCGAAATGGCCTTAGTAGACGAAACTTTCCCATCACGCTTTATGCCGATCAGCCAGTTCTACAGCACAGTGATCACTATGGTGCAACTGGGTAGCGGTGAGAGTGCACAGCCGTTTAACACAGTACAGGATTATCGCAACTGGGAGCAGCGTGTTAACGGCTTTATTGATTGGATCCAATTGGCCGAGAATCGCATGAATGAAGGTATTGCCAGTAAAGTGGTGTTACCGCGCGTGTTAGTTGAGCGGATTATTCCACAGCTTGATGCCATGCTTACTACGGATGCCAGCCAAAGCATTTTCTATTCACCGATTAATCACTTCCCAGAAGGGTTTTCGGATCAAGATAAAGCGGAGCTAACGGCAAGTTATCAGGCGATGATTAATGAGCGTTTAGTGCCTGCATTAACGGGGCTGCGCGATTACTTCAAGCAGACTTACTTACCTAAGTCCCGCGCGACGGATGGTTGGTCTGGTCTACCAAATGGTAAAGCTTGGTATCAGCATTTAGCCAATTCTCATACCACCACAACCATGCCAGTGGATGAAATTCACCAAATTGGTCTCAATGAGGTCGCACGCATTCTTTCTGAGATGGACAAAGTGCGTGAGCAAGTTGGTTTTAAAGGTGACTTAAAAGCCTTTTTTGCCTCTTTATCGTCTGAGCCACAATACTTCTATGGCGATCGCCAAGGCTTAATCGATGGTTATATGGTGCTGAAAGATAAGATTAACCAAGTATTGCCACAGTATTTTAATGTAATGCCAAAGGCCGACTATGTGGTTAAACCGGTTGAAAGCTTTAGAGAGCAATCTGCTGCGGGCGCGTCCTATGAATCACCAGCTGTGGATGGGAGCCGTCCTGGGGTGTTTTATATCAACACTTATAACCTGAAAGCGCAGCCGAAATGGGGCATGACGACGTTATCATTACATGAGGCTGCGCCTGGTCACCATTTCCAAATCGCCATTAAGCAAGAGCTAACAGGCGTTCCTGAGTTCCAACGTTTCAGTGGCTATACCGCCTTCGAAGAGGGCTGGGCGCTGTATGCTGAATACTTAGGCATCGAAATGGGGCTATTTAGCGACCCTTATCAGTACTTTGGTAAGCTTTCAGACGAAATGCTGCGTGCAATGCGTTTGGTGGTGGATACGGGATTACATGCCAAAGGCTGGAGCCGCGAACAAGCGATTCAATATATGAAGGATAATTCGCCCATGGCCGAGTCGGATATTATTGCTGAGGTTGAACGTTACATGGCGATTCCGGGTCAAGCACTCTCCTACAAAGTGGGCCAGCTAAAAATCCTCGCCCTGCGTGAGCGTGCTGAAAAAGCCCTAGGTGATAAGTTTGACCTTAAGGCTTTCCATGATCAAATCCTCACCTCTGGCTCATTACCTATGGCGGTGATGGAGCAGAAGATCGACCGTTGGATTGCTGCGACTAAGGCTTAACACAGAGTCGATTATGCTGCGCCGTTATCGATAACAAAATTAATGACGGCGCGGTTTAAGACTTTTTAATTAAACAGAATGTTTTTATACTCAACATTCACATCCCGTTTTCAGTCATAAAAACGGGAACCATATGATATTTGGGGCAAATGTCTCAGGATTATTCAGGGAGTTTTATCATGGTTCAGGCTACAGCAAGACATTTGTTAGTGAGCAGCGAAGAGCAGTGCCAAGCACTTAAACAACAGGTCCTCGACGGTGCCGATTTTGCGCAAATCGCCCGCGCCCATTCTTCATGTCCATCGGGTGCACAAGGTGGTGAATTAGGTTCATTCGGCCCAGGCATGATGGTGCGTGAGTTTGATGAAGTGGTATTTAGTGCACCATTAAACGTGGTTCAAGGTCCAGTTAAAACCCAGTTTGGTTATCACTTACTCGAAGTCACCAGCCGCGGTTAATCGTCTTCTTGCCGAGACAATGGCAGCGTTTGGCTGCCATTTTTTTTAGTTCGTCCATCCATTGGGGAGCCGCTATGCTTGAACTCTATACCGACAGACTAAGACTTCGCAGTTTACAAGAGCAGGATTGGCCACATTTCTTGGCATTACATCAAGATCCTGACATCAATCGTTACGTGCGTATTCCTGAAGCTCCCGAAGTGATCAGACAAAAGTTTGAGCAGCGCTCAGCCACCTGGGACTATGCCTCTGGCGATTGGCTCACGCTGGTAATTGAAACCCTTGATTGCGCTGAGTTTATCGGTTTAACCGGGCTTCATTGCCATAGTGTGGAGGAGCAACGTGCCGAGGTCGGTTATTTGCTGGCGCACGCAGGGCAAGGTAAAGGCTATGCCACTGAGAGTTTACAGGCGGTTGTCGATTGGGCTTGTTTAAGTCTGTCAGTCCATAAATTGGTTGGGCATTGCGCCAAAGATAATATCGGCTCAGCCCGGGTAATGGAGAAATGTGGCTTTCAACTCGAAGGCGTGTTTCGGCAGCATTTTAAGATAGGCGATGAGTGGCTAGATGAATCCGCCTATGGGCTGCTCGCCGATGAAAGGCAAAGATAAGTTAAATTATCTGCATCCCATGGGACATGCTGCTATAATGCCGCAGGTTTATTTTTTTGAGGCGTGTTTAAGTGGCGCAAATTAATCAGTTAGCTTTGTATCCTGGCGAAGATTTTATTGAATTGTACAAAGTATTAAAAGTACAAGGCATGTCGAATGCCGGTGGCGAAGCAAAGCATGTTATTGATGAAGGTTTGGTTACCGTCAATGGCGAAGTGGAAACACGCAAACGTAAAAAAGTTGTTGCGGGTGACATCGTCAGCTTTAATGGTCAATCGGTTCAAATCATTGCGGCTGAATAAGCCAGATACTGTGGAGTAGGATATGCAATTTCCAGACGACGATAATGGCAAAATGCTGGCTGCGATGGCCGAAGCCGGAATTGACCTCACTAAAGCCCTAGATGTTGATTTCTTTTTAGTTTTCGATGATCAGCGTGATGCTGAATCTGCACTCGAAGAGTTAGCCAACTCCGATTTAGAAGGCGAAGTTGAGCTGAACCTTAACGATGAACTTGGCAAGTGGGAAATCATCGTATGCATCAACATGGTGCCGGACTACGATGACTTGGTTGAGCAAGAAACCATTCTCAATGATTTTGCGGCTGAGTTTGGCGGCATGACCGATGGATGGGGCGTGATGCAACATCAAGAAGGTGATGATGAGTTTATGGATGACGACCATGTTCACGATGAACATTGCCATCACTAAGCCTATTGCCGGATAAGCATTAAAAACCACCGCTCAGGTGGTTTTTTGCTATCTAAGCTTTGTCGATATCTGACGATTGCCGATATGGGGCAAATAACTCGAGCATCCAATCGATAAAGGCTTGCACCTTTAGCGGTAAGCTAGGGGATTTTGGGGTGAGCAAGTAATAAGCGTATGGGCTGGTAAAAGGCGCTTGAAACGGGATCACTAAGCTGCCATTGGCCAATTGATCTTCGATAAAAAAACGTGGGATCAGTGCTGCGCCCATGCCACTGGCTGCGGCTTGACTCAACATATAAAAATGCTCGACGCCAAAGGTTTGTGCCTGCGTGAGTACCAGTCCCACTTTATCCGCCCAATACTCCCATAGCTCTGGCCGTGTGGTGTGTTTCAGCAGGGTGACCTGATTGATGTCTTCGATGCTTTTGAGCTTAGGCGCGAGTGACGGTGCGCACACTAAGCACAAGTCTTCATCCATCAGCTTGATGTAATTTACCCCTCTGGGGAGCTGAGTGCTGCTGCGAATGGCGATGTCGTAACGGCCTTGGCTGAAATCGACGGCGAAGTCACCAATCGAGAGATCCACATACAAATGCGGATGCCGAGATTTAAATTGCTCCATCCGGGGGATTAACCAGTTGATGGTTAAACTGGGTAACACATTGATCGCTAAAGTTTGTGGCCGCGAGCCTTGACTACGTAAATCGGCGGTGGCACTGGACAAGGTTTGCAGAGCCGCTTGCACATGGGGCAAGTAGCGCTTGGCTTCGTCCGTGAGTGCGACTTTTTTATGCAGGCGCACGAAGAGGGCAAAACCTAAGAATTCCTCTAGTACACGGATTTGTTTACTGATGGCGCCGTGGGTGACATGCAGTTCTTTGCTGGCAAGAGTCATGCTTTGCAAGCGGGCGGCAGACTCGAAAGCCCGTAATGCATTGAGGGGCGGCAAGGAAGTAAACATAGGCGTATCCGAATCGAGTAAATGATAAGGGTATTTAGTGTGAGCTTTGCTCACGCTAGCGCGACAATAACTCCTTTGCGTTTATAAGGCAAACGCAGTGTAATGCGAAGCCTTAGCTCCTATTACTCAATAATAACAATCATGGAATTTGAATTGACTCTACAAATTGCGGCATTACTCTTTGGCGTGGCTATGGTGGCGGGGTTTATCGACTCTATCGCTGGCGGCGGGGGATTGCTGACTATCCCTGCGTTAATGTGGGCGGGTTTACCGCCGGCGGTAGCGCTCGGGACCAACAAATTACAGGCCTGCGGTGGCAGCTTCTTTGCGAGTTTGTACTTTGTGCGTAAGGGATTGGTCGATTTGAAGGCCGTTAAACTGTCCCTTATCTGTGCCTTTGCGGGCGCAGCCTTAGGCACTATTCTGGTGCAGTTGGTCGATGCCAAAGTGCTGGAGTTAGTCTTACCCTTTTTAATCCTCGCGATTGGTTGTTATTTCTTGTTTTCGAAAAAGATTTCGGAAGATGACCGCCACCAAGTATTAACGCCTACCGCCTTTGCCTTTACCGCCGCGCTCGGTGTGGGTTTGTATGATGGCTTTTTTGGTCCTGGCACAGGGAGTTTCTTCGCGCTGGCCTTTGTGACCTTGGCCGGTTTTGGTCTAGCAAAGGCGACGGCACACGCCAAGGTGTTAAACTTCTCGACCAATATCGCTTCGCTTATCTTCTTTACCTTAGGTGGCAAAGTGATTTGGGTGCTTGGTTTAGTGATGCTTGCCGGGCAGGCAATCGGCGCCACCTTAGGTTCGCGCTTAGTCGTGACCAAGGGCACTAAGATCATTAAGCCTTTAGTGGTGACTATGTCCTTAGCCATGAGTGTGAAGCTGCTAGCCAGCCAATATCACCTGTTTTGATATAGCCTGAATCGTATTTAACTCTCCCTGATAAGGCCGATTGCCTATTTGTGCGGCATAGTCCATGAGCATAGTTTTCGGCCTTACTGCTGCAAATCTCTTCACTCCCTTGGTATTCGCTATACTCCGCAGTCATGTTTAGGATAACCTAGCATTTTTAAAGCGTTTTTAGGGGCAATTGGCTGTGTTATTGCCAAGGGTTTACGCCTGAGACTTCACACGTTAAATGGTATGCGCCCACGCGATAGAATCGGCTTAGTATCCATTAAGGTTTAGCAACGATGAGATTTATCCATACCTCGGACTGGCACATTGGTCGCCAGTTACACAATCAATCACTCTTAGAAGACCAAGCCTATGTGCTTGATCAAATCGTGACATTGGCTGAGCAGCACACTGTCGATGCGGTGATTATTGCCGGGGATATTTACGATAGGTCGATTCCTCCTGCCAGCGCCGTGGCTTTGCTCGATGAGGTGCTTAATCGCCTCATCACCGAGTTAGGATTACAAGTGCTGATGATTGCCGGTAACCACGACGGGCACGAACGTTTAGGCTTTGCGGCTAAACAAATGGCGGCAAGTGGCTTACACATTATTGGGCCGCTTCAGGCTGATTTAACGCCGATCCGCTTAAGCAGCCCAAGTGGCGATGCTTACTTTTATCCGCTGCCTTACGCCGAACCAGCAACCGTGCGCCAAGTATTTGATGCGGATGCTAAGGGGCTCAGCGTATCCAGCCATGAAGAGGCGATGGCGCTACTGCTAGAGCAAGTCCGCAGCCACGATAGCCAAGGGTTACCTAAAGTCGTTGTTAGTCATTGCTTTTTAGATGGTGGCAGTGAATCCGAGTCCGAGCGGCCATTGAGTATTGGTGGCGCCGATAAAATTTCCCCACGGCTTTTTAGTGAGTTTGACTATGTCGCCCTCGGCCACTTACACGGACCGCAATATAAAGGCCGTGAACATGTACGTTATTCTGGCTCGATTTTGAAATACTCCTTTAGCGAACAGCATCAACATAAGTCTGTCACTTTAGTGGATCTCGCCGCGCACACTCCGGCGCAGATCCAACTCTTGCCCTTAACTGCGCTGCGCGATGTGCGGATTATCGAGGGAGAATTGGCGTATTTATTAGATCTTGGGAAGACCGATGCCAAGCGTGAGGATTATCTGATGGTCAGACTCCTTGATAAGCACGCCATTTTAGATGCCATGGGCAAATTGCGCAGTGTCTATCCCAATGTGCTGCATCTAGAACGTACTGGATTAATGGCGGGCGAACAGGCCATCGCACTCAATCGCGACCATATCAAAAAAGGCGAAATGGCCATGTTCCGTGATTTTTTCAGTCAAGTCTCTGGCGAGGAATTGAGTGATGCGCAGCAAGCGGTCATGGATGAGATTTTAACTAAGCTTCACAGGGATGAAGGTGATAGCGGTGGATCTACTCGCGTTGTAGCAAAAGGGGAGCAATCCGCATGAAGCCACTCTCGCTGTCGATGTCGGCCTTTGGCCCCTTTGCTTCGACTCAAACTATTGATTTTACCGAACTGGGGAATAACCCCTTATTCCTGATCAACGGGCCAACAGGCGCGGGCAAAACTACGTTGCTCGACGGAATTTGTTTTGCGCTTTACGGCAAAACCACGGGTAACGAACGCGAAGGCAGTCAGATGCGCTGCGATATGGCCGATGATAGCGTACTGACTGAGGTAACCTTTCATTTTCAATTAGGTAGTACGGGTTATCGTATTCGCCGCGTCCCCGAGCAGGAAAGATTAAAGAAAAGCGGTGATGGCTCAACGGTACAAAAGAGTGAGGCGCAGCTGTATAAGATTGCCCCAGATGGCAGTGAAACCCTTATCGTTGCCAGTAAAGTGTCTGACGCCACGGCCGAAATCGAGGCATTAACTGGCCTAGATGTGGAGCAGTTCCGCCAAGTGATGGTGCTGCCGCAGGGGAAATTTCGCGAATTGCTGATGGCCGACTCTAAGGCGCGTGAGCAGATTTTTAGCCAATTATTCCAAACCCATATCTATAAGCGCATCGAAGATACTCTAAAGGCAAAGGCGGCGGATATTCGTGCCTTAGTGAAAGAACAGCGCGCTCGCCGCGACGGTATTTTGCAAACGGCAGCACTCACATCCGATGATGAACTTGCCGCTGAGTTTAGCCGCATAGAACCCGAATTTGCGGCGGCGACGGCAGCAAAAGAGCAAAGCGTTGCGGCGCATTTGGCGGCATTAAAACAGCGTGATAGCGCGCAGCAACTCTTTGCGGAATTTACTCGCTTAGAGGAATTGCAGGCTGAGGCGCTTCGTCTTAATGAGCAGCAAGCGCATATTGCAACCCAAACGACACGGCTTGAGGTGGCCAAGCAAGCACTGCGGGTAAAACCCTTATTAGATAATGCCTTGTCGCGGGAGCAAGAAGCGAGTGTTGCAGCCGCTCAGCGCGATAGCGCACAGTTGACGCTCGATGCCGCTAAGCTCGCCCTCGCTCATGCTGAAACTGCGGCGCAGGACATTATCCCCCTTGAACATAAGCTGCGTGAGGTTGAGCAGCAACACAGTCATCTCAGTGCGTTAGTGCCGCAGCTGGCAGAGTTTGCCAGCTTGGAACAAGCTTTAGCGCAGGCAAAAGAGATACTGCAACACACCAAGCTGCAGGGGCAGGAGAGTAAAACTGCACTTGCAACCTTAGTTGAGCAGCGCAGTCATTGTGAGAATCAATTGCCAGCCTTGCAATCGCAAAGTGAGCAGCAACTTGCCACTGCGCAGGCGCTGCAGCAGCACCGTCATATGCTCGAGCAGTTCAAGCAGTGGCAGCAGATCTGTGCCAAAGTCGCGCACACTCAAGGGATTCTTGAGCAGGTCGGCTCACAAGGAAAAGCACTTAATACCCAATATCAAGGAGCCTCAACGGCTTACAAGTCTTTGCAGCTAAAATGGTTTCAAGGTCAGGCAGCCATTTTAGCTAGAGAGTTAAAACCCCATGAACCATGCCCGGTTTGTGGCAGTTCGGCCCATCCTCATCCCGCGGTGAGTCATGAGGATTTACCAACGGATCTACAATTGCAGGCGGCGCTGGATGCCGAGGCTTTGGCGCTCGATAATCTCAATAAAGCGCGGGCAGAATATCGCGGGCTGCAAAAGCAATTAGAAGCACAGCAACAGCAGGCGAATGAGCTGGCAACAGTCCTTGGCGATAAGGTTGAGTTGTCGCTCGAATCCCATAGCCAAACCTTAGAAATACTCATGCTGCAAGCGAGGCAAGCCGATGATGCGGCGCAGGCGCTGCAGCAGTTACAGCAACAGATCAAAACCTTGCAGCAGCAAGAGTCGACTTTGACACAGCAACTGGAACTTGAGCGTGAGCGTTACCGTGAGCAAGAAGGCAAAGTCGAGCGGCTATCGGGTCAATTTGCGGAAAAAGCGCTGAGGATCCCAGAAGAATACCGAACACTGGAGGTATTGAATCAAGCGATTGCGAATAACCAGCAGCAACTCGAACAGATAAAGCGTCAGATTGATGCATTGAGAACCGCGCAGCAGCAGGCGGCGCAGCAGAGTGTAGCGGCGCAAACGGCATTATCGGCGGCAATAGAGCGTTGTCATGCTACGGCAGATCTGCAGGCGCAAGCACAGCAGACACTACTGACGGCGCTCGAAAACGCAGGCTTTATTGATAGGGATGCATTGCGCGAAGCCTTGTTAACTGATGAGCAAATGCAGACGCTGGCCGAGGGTATAGAAACCTATCACAGACAGTGCGCCTTAAATCAGTCGCAACTGACTCAGCTTACAACCAAGTTGAGCGAGTCGACATCACCCGATCTTGACGCCTTAGAGGCCTTGCTCAGTGAGCGACTCGCGCAGCTTAAAGCAGCGGAAGAGGTATGGAGCCAACTCAATACTCGGCTCACCCTGCTTAACAATACCCAAACTCAGCTGGCGGTGGTCGATCAAAAGGCCAAATCCCTCGAGGATGAATACGCTGTGATTGGCACCTTGGCCGATTTTGCCAACGGTAATACGGGCAACAAAATTTCCCTGCAACGCTTTGTGCTCAGCGTACTGCTCGACGATGTGTTGCTTGCGGCAACGCAGAGGCTGCATTTAATGAGTAAAGGGCGCTACCGATTACTGCGTAAAGAGGACAGGGCGAAGGGCAATAAGGCCTCAGGGCTAGAGCTTGAAGTCGAGGATGCCTACACCTCTAAAGTGCGTCCCGTGGGGACCTTAAGTGGTGGTGAGAGTTTTATGGCAGCTTTGTCGATGGCCTTGGGCTTATCGGATGTGGTTCAAGCCTACGCAGGGGGGATAAAACTCGATACCTTATTTATTGACGAAGGCTTTGGCAGCCTAGATCAGGACTCCCTCGAACTTGCCATTCGCACGCTGATGGATTTGCAGTCGGCAGGGAGGATGATTGGGGTGATTTCCCATGTATCCGAAATGAAAGAACAGATAGGCACTCGAATTGATATCTTGAAAACCTCCCATGGGAGTGAAATCAAGGTGATTTTGCCTTAGTCTAACTTAAGCGGAGAAATATTAGCTTAACACCTTGTTTTTATTGAAATGACAAACGAGATTTTGCGCTATTTAACATCTATATACAGAACACACAATCGGTTTAAAGTGCTAACTGACGCATGTTTTTAGTAAATAGTGCTATAAAAGTGCAAAATAGCGTTTGTCATAATCGGTTTTTTGGGATAAGTTGACAAAATTCGGGCTTCCCCCTGAGGGACTGGTTCAAAAATATAACGCAATAACGATAACAAAAGGTGAAAGCGTTGCAGACAGGTAAACCCAATTTGGCTAATTTTCCGCAAATTCGTTTGCAGAATTTATCTTCAGCCCATAAGAATATTCTCCTCGTTGGTGGTTTATTAATCGGTGCGGCGATGTTAATGCCGAATGCCAACCATGTGGTTCCTACTGCTCAACGTATTCCCGTCGCACTCGATCTCGAGACGATTTTGCCGCAGGTTTCTGAGCCTGTTGAAACAGCTCCAATTGTTGATAATACCCCTCATTTTGAACGCGTCATTGCTTCCGGCGATACCTTAAGTGCTTTATTTTCTAAAGCCGGTGTTGATCAGCAAACCATGTATAAAGTGTTAGAAGCCGACTTAAACATTCTGGCGCTCGATACCTTATTACCTGGCAACCGTATTCAATTTTGGCTGGATAATGAAGGTCAACTGCAAAAGTTAGAGCTGTATTTTAACGCTGCCCGCCAAGTGGTATTTACCCGTTATGAAGATGGCAGCTTTAACGTTGAAGAAATTAACGTTGAAGGTGTGTGGCAAAACCGTATTCTCACCGGCGATATTAAAGGTTCATTCTACGTTTCGGCGCAAAAAATGGGTTTAGCAGCGGCCGATATTCAGCGGATTGAAGATTTACTCAAAGAGAAAGTGAATTTTGCTCGGGATTTACGTGCTGGCGATAAATTTTCTGTTTTGGTAAATGATCAATATGTTGAGGGCGAAGCAACGGGAAGCAGCCAAATATTAGGCGTGAGCATTAAAACGGGCCGCTCCGAAATTAGTGCATTCCAACATACCGATGGCAGTTATTACGATGCTAAAGGCCAAAGCTTAGTGCGTGCTTTCCAACGTATTCCGTTGGCAAAACAACCACGCATGAGTTCTCGTTTTAACCCGACGCGTAAACATCCTATTACTGGCCGTATTTCACCACACAATGGTACCGACTTTTCAGTGCCTATTGGTACTAAAGTTATTGCCCCTGGCGATGGTGTCGTAAGCTTAGTCACCGATCACCAATTCGCGGGTAAATATATTGTGATTGAACACGGTGGTAAGTACCGTACACGCTATTTACACCTTTCTAAGGCATTAGTACGTAAAGGTCAACGCGTCACCCGTGGCCAAGTGATTGCTTTATCAGGCAATACAGGACGTTCTACCGGTCCACATTTGCACTATGAATTCCATGTTAACGGCAAGCCAGTGGATCCTATGAGAGCCGATATCCCGATGGCGAGCCAATTAGCGAATCAAGAATTACGTACCTTCACCAATATCGTGAAGAGCCGCCAAGCGTTAATGAACTTAGGCTAACCCATTCATTAATCCGAGAGAGCAGAATATAAAAACGCTGATGAATTTGATGTCATCGGCGTTTTTATTTGCGCTGTGTTTAACGATAACGGCAAGAAAACGCTGTATTCATCAAAATACAAGTTTAATGGGATTGATGCTTGGCCGAATAAGCAATGAGTGTTACTGCTTTAATAAGCGTTGAATAGAGTGAAACTGGCACAACATAAAGGGTACAAGCAGATATCGCCTTATAGATGCTCTGAGTGCGATATAAGCAAGTCACTTGGCACTACATTAGCTTGTATCTAGTTTGATTCAGTGACGCAGAATAAACCGTCAATTCAAACGAATTAACTGGCCTGACGTTTCTGCATTGCCTTTAACGCACATTTACACAGACGACCTTTTAAAGCTGGGCAGCCTCCGCAGGGGGATTTTTTATAAGGACGAAGTGCAAAACTGCGTTCAGTGGCTAATGGACGAATACGCTTAATAACGGCGGATGATAAAAATTTAGCATCATTTGCGGCACTAAAATGGGCTTTAGCTAATTTAAGTTGTTTCTTGCGGGCGGTCTTATCGAGGGTTTGGATTTGCTGTTTCGCCACATATTCGGCTAATAATTGGCTTAAGTGTTTACGCTGCTGTTTTTTATGTTGAGCGCGAGTCGCATGCATTATTGGGGTATTTGCCGAATAAAGGTTTTGCAATTCAACAGGGCTATTAGATTTTGCCTGCTGCTTTTGCAGTTTCTTGGCCTGTTTGTTACACCACTTTTCTAGCTTTTTACCAATCTTTTGCTTTTTCATACGACTTTTTACACGGCTTGAGTGCAGTAACGGATAAGACAGATTCATTCTAAATGAAAATTATTATCAGTCAACTGCGCGTGATAAATCGACGAGTAAAATGCGAGCCTAGTCGAAAAAGTTTATTTAGTTTGAGTAGGGCGATTGATTAGCGTCGATACAGGTTAGCAGTAAACGCAGATCGAATTCGAATTGATGGTAATCGGGCTCCATATAAGTACACAATTTATAGAAAGCTTTATTATGATCCTTCTCTTTTAAGTGGGCGAGTTCGTGTACCACCACCATTCTGAGCAAGGGTTCGGGGACGCGCTTTAAACGTGAAGAGATACGGATTTCGTTCTTAGCCTTGATTTTATTCCCTTGCACTCTGGAGACGTAAGAATGTAAGCCAAGTGCATGATGACTCATGCTAATTTTGTCATCGAAGATCACTTTTGACAGGGGAGAGGATTGGCGTAAAAACTGATTTTTTATCCCTTGGGTATAGTCATAGAGGGCTTTGTCGCTGCGGATCTCGTGGACAGTGGGATGACGACGCAGCAAAACATCCGCAAGCTTTCCACCTTCGAGTAGTTGCTGAACTTGGCGTTGGATATCCGGACTATAACCGCTTAAATATTTTAAGGTTTGCATTGCTTCTAGCTGTGGAGAAACGAGCTTAGCGCTACAGTTGCGCTAAGCTCACAGGGCTTTAAGCTTTACCGAAAATACGGCGATTTTGCTGAGCGTAGGCCGCCTCAAAGGCGGGTTGTTGGAAGCGTTTAAGATCTAAGCTGTCAAAATCAACTTGAGGTGGATTACGCTTGTTTTGTTCCTTGATAGCAACAGGTGATAACAAGGTCACCGGCAGATCGCCGAGTTGAATTGCGGCTTCGAGTTTAAAGCTGGTGGCAGAACCAGCCAGTTTGCCTTTTTGCTCGCGCTCGATAACGACGATTTCATCGACCTTATAATCTTCCATTAACTTATGGAAAGCGAAGTGAAATTCACGGATAGTTTCCGCTGAGGCGGATTGAGCGACGCTAAAAGACACTTTACGGCAGCTTGGTACGTTGAAGGTTTCACCTTCGTAGCTCAGCAGACTGATAATGGCTTCGCCGCCTTTTAATTCAACACCACAAATTCGCATGTTACACCTTTAAATATCAACATTTCTTACATATGGCAGGAGCATATTCCCACCCGTAATGTCGAGAGTCTGCACTATGGACTCTCGCGAGTAAATCATTAACGCTCGTCGTCATGATCCTGCAACAATGGCGCCGCAGGTTTTTTCCGCATGGGTGCATCACCCACATCAACCCCTGTGATAAAGCGTTTGTCACGGGAGGCGGCGGTTTTAACCGTTTTTGACTTGGTTTTTGCTTTGGCCTTGGTACCTGCCTTAGCGACCGCTTTAGTTGCGGCAGTCTTTGGCTTGTCTTTTAAGCCACTAAATTTAGCTTCGAGGCCCTGAATCACACTGATCTCAAAGGTCTTTCTAAGGAAGAGTTGTACTTTCTTAAAGTTATCCCAATCCTTAGGGCCAACGAGGGAGATTGCATCACCTTTGGCGCCCGCGCGGCCGGTACGACCGATACGGTGGACATATTCTTCGGCAAATTTTGGCATGTCGAAGTTAATGACAAGGGAGACATTGAGTAAGTCTAAGCCACGGGATGCCACATCTGTGGTCACCAGAATCTGCTGCTGACCACGGGCAAATTGATCCATGATTTGATTACGGGCCGCCTGCTTCAGCTCGCCGCTTAGGGCGGCTGTGGCAAAACCCTGCGCCGAGAGTTTGCTCGCTAAGCGCTCGGTATCTGCTCGGGTGGCGGTAAAAATAATCACTTGCTTGTGGGTTTCGTCGCTAAGCAAATGCGTGAGCAGGGCTTCTTTGTGATCTAAGTGATCACACAGATAAATCCGTTGGGTAATGTCTTGGTGTTCAGTGTGGGCAGCACCAATCGCCACATGCGACGGATTTTTAAGTAATGCTGCGGCAATCTCATTGATTTCACTGTGATCTAAGGTGGCCGAAAACATTAAGGTTTGACGACGCTTATGATCGGCAGCAGCGTTGATGGCTTTTAATTGCGGCGCAAAACCTAGATCCAGCATACGGTCTGCTTCATCGAGGACAAGCAGTTCTAATCCATTGAGGAAGAGGTTTTTTTGCTCTAAATGATCGGCGATGCGTCCTGGCGTTGCCACGATAAAATGCGGCTCTTTTGCCAGTGCTTTGGCTTGATCGTTAAAGTTCTCACCGCCCAAAACGCTAATGGCTTTGTATTGAGTGTTGGCAACCAGCAAACGTAGCTGGCTATACACTTGGTGGGCCAATTCGCGGGTTGGTAATAAAATCAGTACTCTAGGATCGCGCTTGGTCAAGGCGCGGGTGGAAATAACCCTTTGCATTGCTGGCAACAAAAATGCCAAGGTCTTACCCGACCCTGTCTTTGATGATGCCATTAAATCTTTACCTGCCAATGCGATAGGCAGTGCTTGTTCCTGGATGGCGGTTGGGGTTGCAATCCCCATATGCTTTAAGCTTTGTAACAGACGCTGGTCCAGAGAAAAATCAGTAAACTGCAAAGGTATATCCCCTAAATCTGAGTGAGGGCAGATTATAGCCTTAAATCACTATGCTCAGCTATCTTGATTGGTCATTATCTTACTGAATCCGCTAAATAGCCGCTGTTATGGCTGGCGATGTAACAAAGACGTGAGCAGTAATCCCCCAACATGCGTATAACGGGTTAGGCTGCTCCTTGGGGTACGCGTATTCGATGGACCTTGGATTCATTTCCACAGCGGCCTTTTAACGCGCTAAGTGGAATAAATCCATAAATGATTGACAGTACTTAGGGCGGAATTTAGCTTATTCAAATCATTGAGTTGTTAAGGGAAACATATTATGGGCAAAGGGACAAAACCCACCATTGGCATTGCGCTTGGAAGCGGAGCCGCCAAAGGCTGGGCTCACATCGGTGTACTCAATGGCCTAGCCGCCATGGGAGTCAAACCCGATAAAGTGGCCGGATGTTCAATCGGCGCGCTTGTCGGGGCGGCCTATGCCCATAATCATTTGACCGAGCTTGAGGAATGGGTGCGCAGTTTTTCGAGCTGGGATGTCCTCGGGCTGATGGATATTCGTTGGCGCAAGGGCGGTTTGATTGGCGGTGAGAAAGTCTTCGATGTGCTGCAATCACGTATTGGGGATATCAATATTGAAGATTTAGATCGCCCCTTTGCGGCCATTGCGACGGACCTATATTCAGGGCAAGAAATCTGGTTTCGTCATGGCGATTTACGCCAAGCCGTGCGCGCATCATGCTCTATGCCGGGGATATTAGCCCCCGTGCGCCAAGGGGAGCGTTGGTTAGTCGATGGCGCCGTGGTGAACCCTGTGCCCGTGTCGGTGAGCCGTGCCATGGGCGTGGATATTGTGATTGCTGTGGATTTGCACGGGTTTCATTCGGGGCGGCTGCAGGTATTGCCCGTCAATATGACCAGTCATAAGGCGCCGAAGGAAGAAACCGAAATGCCAGCACGCCAAGAAACCGGCTTTATGGATTTATTTGCGAGGGGGCGGGAGTATGTCAGCAGCTTAACCGACAAGTTTTCCCTCGGTACTAAATCCAATCCCGGTATGATTGCGGTGATGTCACAGTCGATGGGGATTTTAGAGCAGCGCCATAAGCGGGCACGGTTGATGGGAGATCCTCCCGATGTTCTCGTAGTGCCAGAAGTGGCCAATATCGGCACTATGGAATTTCACCGCGCCGATGAAGCGATTGCGGCGGGGGAGGCGGCTGTCGCGAAAGTGGCGCACTTGATTGAAGCCGCGATTTGGAAAGGCTAAGTTGTGAGGATACTTAGTCTTCGAATAATAATTTAGGCAAGTGACTGTTTGATTGGCTTATTTTTTGCTTTAACCCCATCACACAGTGTTAGATGCCGAATTATTGACGATGAATCCTCTTTTAAATGCCTTAAATCTGAACCGTAGCAGTGTTGCCGATGCCTATGGCCTGAACAGCAAGAAGACGGACACGAGTAAGACAGAATCCTTGACGGATGCCAAGTCATCCACCAAGGATACGCCTAAGACTGAAGCGAAACCGAGTGATGAGATTGCCTTGTCACCCCGCGCGCTTAGGGCGCAAAAAATCCAAGCCATGTCGAAGGATTTTTTTGCCGATGGCCAGTTTAGTGTGTCTGATATTCCGGCCCTAGTGTCTCGGCTGCAAAAGGACGGCATTTTGTCCGATGCACAGGTTGAGCGCCTGTCACAAAATGGCATTAATTTGCCGAGTCAAAAGCCGAGCAAGCAATCCCTACAGGACTTTATCGACGACGAGCTAAAGTCCTTAGCGGAAAAGTCACCAAACAGTCCGATGATCAACACCTTAGTCGATGCTAAAAACGTATTGTCGAATATGGATGATGCACAATCTCCTGTGCTGGCACAAAAAGCCACTAAGGTATTTGGCCAGTTAACCGATTATCTAAATAGCAATCCAACTCTGAGCGACAGCCAAAAACAGTTATGGCAAGGGCTTAAATCGACTATGCAAGTGGCTTCCTCTATGGGGATGCAGCAATCGGCATCGGGGCAACTGAGTAGCTATCTTGCCTTAGCCAAGCGTTAACTCTGTTTGAGTGTAAACCTTAGCTAAGGCAAACGCCGAGCTACGGACTGCTTTTATTCCAAGGACTTTTGATTACAAGGACTTTGGCTTTCTGGCCAAGGTCCTTTGTCGTGATTAGCGGGCATTTTTAGCGTCCGCTATCCTGCTTTATGGCCAAGGTCAAGGCTTAAAACTGAGATCATTGGGCTTGGCTACAGTTCTTCTTTGTTCTTTTTATCCATCCGATAAATCATGATCTGGATCATGGAATTTTAGGTGTTAATGCCGCTTAATTGCCTAGATATTGTGTTTGTTGATTATCTAAACACTATATGTAGTGTTAATTTTAATCGGAATGGAGAGGAACTGAACAATGCCAGTCGTGATCAAGCGGGATGGTTGCCGCACACCTTTTGATGAAACAAGGATAAGAGATGCAGTGATAGCGGCTGCAAACTCGGTTGGGATAGAGGATGCTGACTATGCCGCGACGGTTGCCGCTTGTGTGAGGGAGCGAGTGGCCAATCTGGCAGAAGTCGAGATCCACCATTTACAGGATGCGGTTGAAAACCTACTGATGGAAGGACCTTACAAGTCTCTGGCGCGGGTCTATATCGAGTATCGCCATGACAGAGACATTTGCCGCGATGCGACCAGTAAACTCAATCTCGAAATCCGTGGTTTAGTCGAGCAGAGCAATGCGGCGCTGCTAAATGAAAACGCTAATAAAGACTCTAAAGTGATCCCTACCCAGCGGGATTTACTCGCGGGTATCGTCGCGAAACATTACGCCAAGAGCCATATTCTGCCTAAGGATGTAGTGGCCGCCCATGAACTTGGTGAAATCCATTACCACGATCTCGATTATTCGCCATTTTTCCCGATGTTTAACTGCATGTTGATTGATTTGGCGGGCATGTTGACCCACGGTTTTAAGATGGGCAACGCCGAAATTGAGACCCCAAAATCCATCTCCACCGCTACGGCGGTCACGGCGCAGATCATTGCCCAAGTGGCCAGTCATATTTATGGCGGCACCACGATTAACCGCATCGATGAAGTGCTCGCGCCTTTTGTGGCGAAGAGCTACGACAAACACTATCAAGTGGCGCTCAACTGGCAGATTAAAGATGCCAAGGCCTATGCGACGGCGCTCACCGAAAAAGAATGTCATGACGCTTTCCAATCCCTCGAATATGAAGTGAATACCTTACATACCGCCAATGGGCAAACCCCCTTTGTCACCTTTGGTTTTGGTCTGGGTACTTCGTGGGAATCGCGTTTAATTCAGCAATCTATGTTGAAAGTGCGTATGACGGGCCTAGGCAAAAATCGTAAGACTGCCGTGTTCCCTAAACTGGTGTTTGCGATTCGAGATGGCATTAACCACAAGGCCGGTGATTGCAACTACGATGTCAAACAAATGGCCCTAAAATGCGCCAGCATGCGTATGTATCCGGATATTTTGAACTACGAGCAAGTGGAAAAGGTCACGGGGTCATTTAAAACCCCTATGGGCTGTCGCAGCTTTTTAGGCTCCTATAAAGAAAATGGCGAATTGGTCCATGAAGGGCGCAATAACCTTGGGGTTGTGAGCTTAAACTTGCCCCGCGTAGCCCTCGAGGCCAATGGCGATGAGGCTGAATTTTATCGCATTTTAGATGAGCGTTTACTGCTTGCCCGCCGCGCATTAGACACCCGCATCGAACGTTTAAACGGCGTTAAAGCCAGAGTTGCGCCCATTCTGTATATGGAAGGCGCCTGCGGTGTGCGCCTGCGCGCCGATGATGATATCGCCCAAATTTTTAAAAATGGTCGGGCATCGATTTCATTAGGCTATATCGGTTTGCATGAAACCATCAATGCGCTCTATGGCACTGAAACCCATGTATTTGATGATGCCAAGCTTCGTGAAAAAGCGGTGGCGATTGTCGCGCACCTTAAAGCGGCTACCGATGCATGGAAGGCCGAAACCGGTTATGGGTTTAGCCTTTATAGCACCCCGAGTGAGAGTCTCTGCAGCCGTTTCTGTAAACTCGATGCGCGCCAATTCGGCGTGGTTGCAGGGGTAACCGATAAGGGCTATTACACCAATAGCTTCCACTTGGATGTGGAAAAGCGGGTGAATCCCTACGATAAAATTGATTTTGAGCAGCCATATCCTGCGATCGCCAATGGCGGATTTATCTGCTACGGCGAATATCCGAATATGCAGCACAACATCGAAGCACTCGAAAATGTGTGGGATTACAGCTATAGTCGCGTGCCTTACTACGGTACTAACACGCCGATTGATGAATGCTACGACTGCGGTTTTACCGGTGAGTTTAGCTGTACCAGTAAAGGTTTTACTTGCCCTAAATGCGGTAACCATGAGCCAAGCCGAGTGTCTGTCACTCGCCGAGTGTGTGGTTACTTAGGTAGCCCAGATGCCAGACCATTCAACCATGGCAAGCAAGAAGAAGTGAAACGCAGGATCAAACACTTGTAACACTTTTGCCTTGTTTGTTTTGTTACACTGGCACAGTCGCACTGGTGGTGACTGTGCTTTGATGTTTAGCCCGTAATCATATTGGGCTCTAGCGCGGACGCAGCAATGAACTATCACCAATATTATCCCGTTGACGTGGTGAACGGTCCCGGCACCCGGGTCACCCTATTTGTGTCAGGTTGTGAGCACCAATGCCGAGGTTGCTATAATCAAAGTACTTGGGATGTGCGCTCAGGCCATTTGTTTGATAAGACGATGGAAGATACGCTTATCGCCGATCTACAGGATGAGCGCATCGTGCGCCGCGGCTTGTCACTCTCTGGCGGCGATCCGCTCTTACCCGCCAACCTTGAGGGGATCCTCGCGTTAGTGAAGCGAGTGAAAACCGAATGTCCGGGTAAAGATATTTGGCTGTGGACAGGTTATACCTGGGATGCGCTAACGGATAAGCAGCGGGCGGTATTGGAATATGTGGACGTGCTGGTGGATGGTAAATTCGAGCAGAGCCTTGCCGATCCGAGTTTGCCATATCGCGGCAGCAGCAATCAGGTGATCCGTTTCTTATAAAAGCGGTAACGAGGATCGCTAACTTGCTGTTATAATCCCACACCTTGACACAGTGACCCGGACATTCAGGCCCTAAATGGTGCACATATCGACTGGGATTCACTTAAGTAATTTAAGGTAAAATGATGAATTTAAAGCAAGAACTGCAGCAGCTTAACGATAAGTTAGATAAGTTTCGTCGTAAACTGGCGGCAGCAGAGCAACGTGGCGATGCCGTTATTGTGGCGCAATTTAAACGCGATATAGCAGCGGTCACTAAGCAAATCAATAGTGTAAAAACGCAGCAGTCGCGTCTTTTACAAAAGCAAGGCACAGATATTCAACACTTGCCATTCCACCGCGCCCTCACCAAAGCTGAGCAAGCCGACATGGGTCAACTGAAAAAGTCAGTTAAAGGCCTAGTGGTTGTGCATCCAATGACAGCATTAGGACGCGAAATGGGCTTAACCGAAGTCACAGGTTTTGCGCCAGCAAAGTTTTAAGTTTTATTGGCAAGTTATTCATTGAGTTGCAAAATAAGGCACATGCCTATTTTGCAGCGCCTTGAATGGTTGTTCGACAGATTGAGTTATACCCGTGATAGCGCCGCAGGCTTAGATTTATAGTTGATTAAATTACTAAAGTATTTCGTGAACACGGAAAACGCTTTAGAATAGGCGCTCAGTAGGCGAAGAGCCCAATCATCGTTTTGTTTATGGATGTTCCTTCCGTCTCATGGAATGAGAGTAGTCGTTAAGGTTAAGTCATGTCGATAAAATATGTCGCGACGTCAAAATTACCCACTCCCTGGGGCGTTTTTGCCATGCACGGTTTTGAAGATACTGAAACCGGTAAAGAGCATGTTGCCCTCACATTTGGCACCCTAAGTAGCGATGCCCCCGTATTAGGTCGTATTCACTCTGAATGTCTTACGGGCGATGCCTTGTTTAGCTTACGCTGTGACTGTGGCTTCCAGCTGCAAACCGCGATGCAGAACATTGCCGAAACCGGCAGTGGATTTATCTTATATTTGCGCCAAGAAGGCCGTGGTATTGGTCTGCTGAATAAGATCCGTGCCTATGAATTACAAGATAAAGGCGCCAATACGGTTGAGGCGAACGAGCAATTAGGTTTCCCGGCGGACATGCGTAAGTACGATATGATCCAACCTATGCTTGAACAAATTGGCGTGAAGCATGTACGCTTAATGACCAATAACCCTCGCAAAGTCAAAGCGATGAAAGAAATCGGCATCGAAGTGGTTGAGCGTGTTCCCCTGCAAGTCGGTAAAAATCGCTACAATGAAGCTTACTTAAAGACCAAATCCACCGAACTTGGCCATATGATGTCTGAGTATCATTTTACGGATGAAGAGTAATCTTTAACCCAAGCGATAACCGATTAGGCTTAGCAAATCAGGATCTGTTTGCATAAATTGAAGACCATCTTTAGCCGGTTACTCGTTAAATGCTTTTCCTGTTCGGCGCTATCAATGGGGTGTGTCTTCCCACTGTTGGCGTCGACCGCTCCCATTGCAAGCCACACCCCAGTGCAGACCGGACAGCAATCTCAGTCGCTTGCTCAAATGAGCCCGGAATCGCCGATTGATGGTCAAAATAATCCTAACTCTGTTTATGCCTTTGGCAGTTATCTTGGTACGGGGGTATATCGTGCCGCCGATCAAAATGCCACAGTGGTGAGTATTCCCCTAAGCTTTGATTTCTTAAAGGATGAGAGCAGCCAAACCTGGCTGCGTTTACCCTTATCCTTCGGTTTTTTTGACTACTTAGCCAAAGATATTACCGATGGTGAATTGCCTTCCTCGGTCGGCACTATGACGATGACTCCAGGCATAGAGCATCATTGGCAGGCAACGGTAAACACGCGGATGGAAGCCTATCTGGATGTGGGCTTTGGGACAAATTTCGATACCGATGCGAACGTGGCAATTTTAGCCTCTGGCGTGAGTAGCTTGTATGACTTCAGCCTTGCGGGTGAAGACAGCGTTTGGGTGTCGAGACTCAGGTTTGCTGGTTACAGTGAGCGGGTAGGGAAATTAACCGACCAATTTGCAGTGCTGCAAACTGGGGTGGATATTGGTCTTTCACCGCGCTGGCAATGGTTGAATATTCAGGTGCAGCCGAGAGTCTTTGCGGTCGGTTATTGGTATTTCAACGAGCTGGATTTTAGCCAAGATGCTGAAAATGAAACCATAGTCTCCGGCAGCTATGAGATTGGTGCCACGCTAGCGTTTTCTAAGCCCTTGGGCGGAGAGCTCCTCGGCATAGATAGAATCGGGATCAGTTATCGCACCGGCGACGGGTTAAATATCTGGCGACTATTATTTAGTTTTCCGATTTAATCTGTTTCAACCCAAGCTCATGACGTGTTGATATACAAACACTAACGCAGATTGGCGCTATTAAGCCTTAGCCTGCAGATTTTTGCGCATCCCGCATTTTCTTATCCATTAACACGGCAATTTGATTACCGAGTTGCATAATTTGCTCCTGCAATAGCTTACGTTGCTGAGCTGCGGCTTCAGAATCATCTCCTTCGAGTTTGGTGAGCATTTCCTGCAAGGCTTTGATTTGTTCCTTTATGCGTTTAATTTGCTCATCAATAATCGATGTGGGCTCTTCGGTATCAGTCGTTTCCGTCTGCTGCAGTTTTTCTGCTGCTTGTCCCCTTAAAGCTGAACCTACTTCAGTGGCGAGGGCTTGTCTTCCCGCATTGGAGATATTGACCGTTTCTTGAGGTGACGAGTCTATGGTCTCTGTTGAGCCGTTGGATGAAGGCGTGGTGGTGATATAGGCACTGGACACTGACTTAAAGGCGCCGCTGCTTGCCGCAGTATTTAATCCATTAATGTTCACGATAGATTCCTTTGAGACTTCAATGTGGCTGTTCAACTATCTTCATCAGAGTGACAAAAGCTGAGTCACACATCTGAGTGCTAAGTTTTGAGTGCTAAGTAGTGAGCGCAGAGTGTGCTTTATCGAGCTATCGGCAGATGGATAAAAAACTCAAGCAGATTTTCCTCCTTATTTTGCAAAGGGCGCGATATGTGGGATTAAGAACAGGGCAAACAGACAGTGAGTTATCGCTTAAGGGGGCGCATAGTCGGATTGACCTGCTAAATCAGAGGATTTGGTAATACGGTATATCTAAGGTAACGTAGGCCAATTAATTGTACGACAATAATTTTACCCTACTAGGATGCGAGTCAATGGATCATAAAAAACGCGCCGCACTATTCAATACCGCCACTTTTAAGGCGGTTTCTCTCTTATCCCTCAGTGTCTTGAGTGGCATTTCTGCTCCGGCGATGGCCAAGAATATCTTAGATAAACTGACGGTTGCCGAAGGTTTTAACGTAAGTTTATTCGCTGATGATGTTGAAAATGCGCGCGAAATTGCCGTATCCGATAAAGGTATTGTCTATGCTGGCTCGATGAAGGCTGGGAATGTTTATGCCCTTATCGACCGCAACCAAGACGGCGTTGCCGATGAGAAAATCCTGGTAGCCTCAGGACTTAAGCTACCTTCGGGCGTGGTCATCAAAGATGGCGATTTGTATGTCTCTGAAGTCGAGCGCATCATTCGATTCAAGGATATCGACAATAACTTAAACTCAGCCAAATTTGATGTGGTCTTCGATGGATTTCCAAGTGAAACCCACCATGGCTGGAAAGTGTTAGGGGTTTCACCGACAGGTGAGTTAATCATTCCAGTGGGCGTACCCTGTAATGTGTGCGCGGAGAATGAACGCTATGGGCGTATATTCTCGCTGAATCTGGAGACCAAAAAATTAACCACTATCGCCCAAGGCGTTCGTAATTCCGTCGGATTTGATTTTCAGCCTGGCACTCAAACTCTTTGGTTTAGCGATAATGGCCGCGACATGATGGGCGATGATATTCCTCCCTGCGAAATCAATAAGGTCAGTTACTTGGGTGAACATTTTGGTTTCCCTTATGTGCATGCAGGTACGATTCTTGACCCTGAGTTTGGCAATGGTAAAGATCCCGCCAAATACACTGCTCCAGCGCTATCCCTAGGTGCGCATGTGGCGCCGCTGGGTATTCATTTTTATCTTGGTAAACAGTTCCCTAGCGATTATCAACAGCAGTTGTTTGTGGCCGAGCATGGTTCGTGGAATCGCACTAAGAAAGCGGGTTATAAAGTGGCCGTGGCGACAATAGAGCAAGGTAAGGTAGTCAAATACACCCCATTTTTAACTGGCTTTATGCAGGATGAACAAACCTTTGGTCGCCCTGTGGCCTTTGCTGAATTGGCCGATGGCAGTTTACTGGTGTCGGATGATTATGCGGGAGCAATTTACCGTGTGACTTATCCGCAGACAAAGTAGCCTAAAGGTAAAGTCTAAACGCTAACCCTGCTGATAAACCGCTTAAAAATAATGCGCGGGATAATCGAGTGAATTATCCCGCGCATTTTTGTCTGTTCTTTTTTGTCTGTTCTTATTAGTACGCTTTGAATGTGCTCGCGAAATTAGTCGCGCTTGCCCCAAATATGGCTATTGATCTGGCCATCCGTTGTCGATGCCGCTGCGTTCGCCTGAGCAGATTTCTGCGCTGGTTTTGCAGGTTTTTTGGTCGCAGTTTTCGACGGGGTATTGGATGATTTTGTGGCTGGCAGCGGCAGTTTATTAGTTTTTAAATACAAATATTCCACCTTTTCACGCGCCCAGTCGGTTTTTCTTAAAAAGCGCAGGCTCGATTTGATACTCGGATCTTCGGTAAAACAACGGATTTTGATACGAGCGCCGAGTTCTTCCCAGCCATAGTGTTCCACCAGTTGGGTGACTATGGCTTCGAGTGTGATGCCGTGTAATGGGTTATTTGTTTGAGTCATCTTGAATAAACAGCCGTGAACAATGGCAGGATTATACCAGTAATATGCGCCTAGGCTTAAGTTGATGGATAAAAAAACGGGCACTATTGAGTGCCCGTTCAATTTGAGTCGCGATATTTCTAGTGATTTTGCTAGAAATTAGGCTTCATCGGGTAATTCGCTGTCGCTATCGACTTCGCCTTTACCTTTGGTTTTCACAATCAGTAAGCCTGTGATCACTAAGGTTGAAATGGTACCTGCAATGGTCGACAGGGTCATAGGTAAGCCCGCGCCTAAGGTTGCCGAGTTGAGCAGGAAGGTAATAACCACAGTAGTCATAAACATCGCTGGAATAGTGGTGATCCAGTGCAGTTTATTGTGACGCAGTAGGTAAGCAGAGGCTGTCCAGAGCATCAATACTGCAGTCGCTTGGTTAGCCACACCGAAGTAGCGCCAGATCACGCCGAAGTCAACTTGAGTCAGTAAACCACCAATCACAAATAATGGGATGGCTAGGGCTAAACGTTTTGGTAACGCAACCTGTGGCATTTTAAAGAACTCAGCCAAGATCAAACGGGCAGAGCGGAAAGCGGTGTCGCCTGAAGTAATTGGCAGAATAATTACCCCAAGGATTGCCATAAAGCCACCTACAGCACCTAATAGACCAGTAGAGGCTTCGTATACTACGTTTGCAGGGTTGCCTGCCATGCCAGTGCTTAACCCTTCAACACCGTGGAAGTAAGACAGTGCAATCGCACACCAGAGTAGGGCGATGATACCTTCACCGATCATGGCGCCAAAGAACACGAAACGGCCGTTCTTTTCGTTTTCAACACAACGTGCCATCAGAGGTGATTGTGTCGCGTGGAAGCCTGAAATTGCACCACAAGCAATGGTGATAAACAGTGCAGGCCACAGTGGCATGTCTTTAGGGTTTAAGTTTTGGAAGAAGTCACCTGCTTGCACATTGGGCAGCAGTGTGTGTTCGCTCGATAATATGATCGCAAAGGCTAAACCAAAGGACATGAAGAACAGCAGCGCGCCAAAGAATGGATACAGACGGCCGATAATTTTATCGACAGGTACCACAGTCGCAATCAGGTAGTAAACGAAGATAATTGCAACGAAAATGCTGACATCCCAACCAGTTAGCTTGCCTAACAGACCTGCTGGAGCAGAGATAAACACCACACCCACAAGTAACAGCAGGATGATGGCAAACACGTTCATAAAGTGTTTGGCGCTCTTACCTAAGTATTTACCCGCAAGGTTTGGCACAGATTGGCCGCCGTTACGGACAGACAGCATACCCGAGAAGTAATCGTGCACCGCACCGGCAAAAATACAACCGATCACAATCCACAGCATGGCTGCTGGACCGTAAAGCGCACCTAGGATTGGGCCGAAGATTGGACCCACACCCGCGATATTTAATAATTGGATTAAGTACACCTTGCCTTTCGACATAGGCACATAGTCTACGCCGTCGGTTTGGCTGAAAGCCGGTGTTTGACGTTTTTCGTTGATACCAAATACCTTTTCAACAAAGGTACCGTAGATAAAGTAACCGCCGATCAATAGACCGACGCAGAGTAGGAACCACATCATTTTAGTTATCTCCCCATTTTGAGTTGTGCAGAGTGTAAACAAGTTGTTTACACAAAACAGGGCTAACTGGCTGAGAGGTCGATAACGCTGACTCAGCGGTAATAGAATGGGGCGAGCGGTTGCATACGTATGTCATTCATAAGTATTAAACGCCCCGAGCGGTTAGGATATGAGCATCAGCAGTTAATAATCGGACTATTGGAAGCCAAACAATTGCTTAAGGCTTTTGAGGTAGCGGCGGGATACGGGCACTTTGTCACCAAGCAGGGTGGTGACTTCGGCGCCTGTATCGAGCAGTTCTATCTCGGCAATGGCTTTGGGCGAAATCAGATATTGGCGATGACAACGCACCAGCGGCGTTTTTTCCTCTAACACCTTCAGCGTGAGCTGAGTGTGGACCTTGCCTTTGGTACAGGCGACATGGATACCGCTTAAATCGCTAAAGACATATTCGACATCTTGAATGGGAATGACTTTTAACTTACTGCCGCTGTAACAGGGCAAATGTTCCAGAGTCGATGGCGCGATCAGATTCACGGCTTGTGGCGTAAGATCCTTACGTACTCGTTTCAAGGTTTGGCTGAGACGCTCGGCATCTATGGGTTTGAGTAGATAATCAAAGGCATGATTATCAAAGGCTTTTACTGCAAACTCATCGAACGCGGTCACAAACACGATTTTCGGCAAAGTGTCGGGGTCGAGCATGGCAATCAACTCCATGCCGGAAATCCGCGGCATTTGAATGTCGAGAAAAATCAATTGAGGTTTTTCTTTGGCAATGGTTTGCAGTGCTTCAATCGCATTGGAGCATTGGCCAATAATGTCAATATCGGCTTCTTGACCGAGCAGATCGGCCAGTTCTTCGCGGGCAAACAATTCATCGTCGACAATTAAACAAGTGATCACGTGCTAGTTTCCGTCTGTTCTATGGGTAAGCGGATGGTGACTTTGGTGTACTCATCCGGCTCGCATTCCACCTGAATGCCATACTGCTCGCCAAACAGGTTTTGTATCCGTTTATGGACTAAATTCATGCCTAGCCCTTCAGAACCAATAATGGGTTGGTAAAGCCCCGCATTATCAGTGACTTCTAAGACCAATACCTGTTCATCCATCCGGCCTGTCACCTTGATTTGCCCTTGTTCAATCATATGGGAGGTGCCGTGTTTGACGGCATTCTCAATGATGGGCTGCAGGGTAAAGGCAGGCACTTTGCAGTGATAGAGTGACTCAGGGATAGCGATATTGACCTGTAATTTATCAATAAATCTAGCTTTCTCAATGGTGAGATAGGAGGCGATGTGATCGAGCTCATCCCCGAGTGTCACTAAACCCGTGGTACGCTTTAAATTGATCCGCAAAAATTGCGACAACTGCTGTAACAGTTGCTTCGACATATCGGGATCGCGCTTAATAATCGCACTGATGGTATTGAGTGCGTTGAATAAAAAATGGGGATTCACTTGAGCTTGCAGCAATTTGAGTTCGGCTTGGGTCAGTAGATTTTGCTGCTGCTCAAAACGGCCATAGAGGATCTGGTTCGACAATAGCCGCGCGATCCCTTCCCCTAAGGTGCGGTTAATGTTCAAGAACAGTTTATTTTTGGGTTCATATAACTTGATGGTGCCAATGACTTCGGTGTCGCTGCGAAGTGGGATCACCAGGCTCGAACCGAGTTTACACTGGCTTGAAATCGAGCAGGAATAGGGCATCTCCACTCCATCGGCGAACATCACCTTGTTTTGGTTTATGGCCTCAAGGGTGATTTTTGAGGAAATCGGTGTGCCAGGGATATGATGGTCGGCGCCTATGCCAATAAAAGCCAAGAGTTTTTCGCGGTCGGTAATGGCTACAGCACCGACATTGGTCTCTTGGATCACAATTTGTGCGACCTTGCCGCTGCTCTCTTCGTTAAACCCCTTGGAGAGCAAGCCCACGCTGCGCTCGGCAATCTTGAGCGCCTTAGTCGAGAAGCTGGAGGATAGTTTATCGAACATGGTTTTTTGGTCACGGATCATGCTCATAAACAGCGCCGCACCGATGGAGTTAACCAAGAGCATCGGCGGCGCAATCTGTCGAACTAATTCCCAGGCATCATCAAATGGGCGAGCGATCAGTAGAATAATGCTCATCTGCATCATTTCAGCGTAAAAGGTCACTAGGCAAACTAACAGTGGATTGTAGATAAGCTCACTTTTGCCCGCGCGGCGCAGGTAAAAACTGATCATGCCCGCCGACAGGCCTTCGAGAGTGGTGGAAATCGCGCAGGCTAAATCGGTAAATCCCCCCATGCTGTAACGGTGCAAACCACCCGTGATACCGACGAAAAATCCCGTGACAGGCCCGCCGAGTAAGCCACCTAAGACGGCGCCCATCGCGCGAGTATTGGCAATGGCGCCCGAGGTTTGCTCGCCAAAATAGGTTGCCATGATGCAAAAGCTTGAAAAGATGAGGTAAATAAATACCTTGTGCGGTAGGCGAGGCGCGGTTTCGGCGAACAGTTTAAAGAGTGGCGTTTTACTGACCAAATACACTATCACTAAGTAGAGTGACATCTGTTGAGTCAGGAGCAAGATCAAGGACATAGTGGCTCACTTTATCGTCAATGCAGTCGGCACAGGCATAGAAATCGGCAGTATGTGCGCAAGATCAGGGTTAAAATTCAACAGTTCGGATATAAAGCTTAATCTTATTTACATCTTTTGGAGAGACTATGTCCGATTCTGTTCACGGTCATGACGTTATGGCGCTGATGGTAGCGCAAGAAAATCCGCTTTTAAAGCCTGAGTTTATCGCCTTGATGGCACAAACCTTTGGTGACAATGCGCGTTATCATACCTGCAGCGCCGATAATCTAAAGGCAGAAGAGCTAATCAGTTTATTGATCCGCAAGGGGAAAATGCTGGAGTCTGCGCAAGGGCTCACACTGGTCGCGGGTCGGCAGTGTAATCATTCACACCACTAAGATGATTGAAGTACTCTTGTTAATCTAAGCCTTGCTAATCGAAGCCTAGCCTAATTGCAGTCAGGCTTCATATGAGCCTCGGCGAACGGATCTTAGTCGATATAGCGCCAGTCCAGTTTAGCAACATTGGCCGCATTAGGTTGCGGCCAATGAAATCTCCCGAAAGCGCAATTTTATAGAAGGAGAAAGTTGCATCCTGGCAGTTGCTATTGCGGAAAAATTTAATCGGTTTTGGATAAACGATTAATATCAATGAATAAAGAGCAGGGTTAGCCTTCATCTTTCTTACTTTTATTGACTACTTTAAGCTGTTCATCGGCGGTTTTTCGGCTGAATTCATCAATCAAAATACGCAGCAGACGCGATTTGGCAATCTTGGTTTCTTTTGCCAGGCCATCGAGCTGGGAAATACTGGTTTCGGTTAAGGTAAAAGTCGCGTGACGGTAGATCTTGGCGGACTTTTTATCTAATCCCTTTGGCTCGGGAGTGGGGATGCTAAGAATACTTGCTTTACCAAGAGCATAGTTATTGGCATCTTCAATAAAATCATCAACAGAAACCGACTTGATGACTTGTTTGGGTTTCTTACGTTTAAGATCAGTTAAGCTCATAACTATTTTCTGGAGGTAAGGTGAACAGCTCATCCACAATTGCGCGGATTTCGTCGGCCGCTTTTCCATCGGGCTCAATTTCCATCACGGACGATCCTTTTTCCTCACTGTCATCGTAAATATTGCGGCAGAACGTGACCGAGTTGAGCACGCGTAGGCCAAAGGATTGGACAACTTCTTTCGCCTCAAGGATCCGTTTGACCTGTGTGGGCAGTGCGGGACATTGGGTGAGTACTATGGTGGCCACCATTTTGGGGTTAACCATCTTACAGGTGCTGAGCATGTCTTCCATATGGGGCAAGGTTTTTAGATCGCGACGCTTAGGTCTTAGGGGGATCACCACGTAAGTGGCCACCGACATCGCGGCGCGCATCGCAAGGTTATCTTGGCCACCACAGTCGACAATCACATAGTCGAAACGCTCATTAAGACTGAGCAAATCGTTACGAATTTTGCCGTAGAGTTGAATACAGTTAATGGCAGGGAGGCTAGGGTCGTTGTTTCGGGCTTGGATCCAATCGGATGTGGTACGTTGTGGGTCACAGTCGACCATCAGCACATTGGCGTCAAATTTCTGTTTTATATAAACCGCCAGATTTTGCGCGAGGCAACTCTTGCCACTGCCACCTTTTTCACCACCCACCAGCAATATCATAGCTATGTCCCCTGTACGAATAGTTCAACTAATTCAGTGTAGAACAGCTCAATCGACCCTGCGTAGCTGGATTGAAATTAAAGCAATTGCATGGCGACATGATAACTTTGATCATGACGTTTAGAGCAGCGGCAGACCTGACCCTTAACACTATTCTCATGATCTGTGTCTGGATTAAAGGTCACGCTAACTAAATCACCCAATGTGAAGGGTTTTTTGTAATCAAACAGTATGCCTCTACGGGCTAAATCGATGCACACACCTTGGTCGGTATGCTCTATACCGTTATTGTCAGTCCAATGTAAAAGTACACGTTCGGCTTCCATATCCACGCGAAGCGACCCACGTTTTTCTTCAAATCCTGTTGGATGGTCACCCATAACTCAATTGCCCCGTAAATAATTGATCTCAGTAAAACTAGCATAATTGCTTTTTGGCAGAATACCAATGTGAAAGCGAGGTCTTTGACGGGGATTTTACTGGCAGGAACAACGCGCCATTGCGTTTGGCTGGCAATGGCGCGTGGGAGAGTTAATTATCGTATTCTTGATTTTTAGGGTAAGGCATTTTTAATTGGCCCCAACGGATAACGATAACCGTAGCCGCTAAGATCAACGTAGAGAGTGAAATGGCGGCAATTCGCCAGTCATCCATGCTCTTCATATCTAAAATTAAATACCGCGCTAGGGCGACAATCGCAATGTACAGCGGCATACGCACGGGTAATTTGCCCGATTCGGCGTAGTTGGCCACCATGGCGAGCACTTCAAGGTAAATAAACAATAACAGCAGATCGGCAAGCGCTACGGCGCCGACATTAAAGACATGAACAATTTCTTGGCCGATGGCGACAACAGTCGCAATCGCGATGATGATTAATACTAGATGCTCAACGGCTTTTAAGCCCTTAGCACCGTATTGACGATAAAATGGCATAGGTACTCCCTACTGAATATTTTTATAAATAGTAACAGTAAAAATACCTTAGGTAGGGAAAAGAGGCGTGATTCTCTGTGACTCAATTCACAAGATAACAAATGCTCGTTGAGCCACAGAATCAAGCGCCACGATTTTAGACGCCGCTTTAGCCTGGGCGTCCATCGGCCCTTACGCGACAAAGCATGGGCCCATAGCAGTAACAGAAACAACCAAAGGCTATGATCCACAGTGCAATGGCGGCGAGCATGAGTTCGATAAACCATGCACTGAACAAGCCCGCGAGGACGCGCAGCAATGTGGCGAAGAGGATCAAGGCAAAAGCCAACGCCATGGGTCGTGGCGGTGTTAGCGTGCGGCCTGTATGTCCGAGTGAGACCCGTGACATCATGGCGAGGATCATTCCGCCTAATCCCCCAACAGTAATCGCATGCATGCCAACGGAAAGTGGTAATCCCGCAGCAATCAGCCCTAAGCCGATGGGGATGCATAAGTAACTTAAATGCAGCGACCATAATAGTGGCACGGGCCAACTCGCGCGCCATCCCCAACGTGACCATCGAAATAACAGGACTACGCCTGCGACGCCCGCCAGAAGGCGAGTTAATAGGGTTTCAGTGAAAAAGAGGCTCAGCACGAGGGCAAAGAGGCTCGCAAAACTGACAAACTCAATTGCTGGGATAGGGGCTTGCTTTTGCCATTGGGTTGCGCGCTCAGTGAAAAATGGGATCACTCGTCCACCGAGCAGCGCCACTATCACGGCGACCAATATCACAGCGGCATAGAGTCCGTTATTCATCCAATTCAATTGATTCGTCATTAAGCCGTAATAACTCACGCCGTTGAAGAGGGTGAGTAAACTAAGAATGGGAATAAACACAAAGTTGCGCCACTGGCGAACCTCTATCACCGAAATGGCTAACAAGACCGCAGTTAAGGGTAAAAACAGCAGATCGATGGTCATAATGACAACAAACGGAATGTTGAAGGGCAATATGAACAACAACCGAGGCAGTAGCCAGACTAAAAATAGCCCAGCTAAAGGCAAGCCTTTAACGCCGGGGCGCCCCGTCCAGTTTTGAACGGCCGTCAGTAAAAAGCCTGCAACCACTGCGCAGACAAAGCCAAAAATCATCTCATGGCCATGCCACCAGAGTGGATTGAGTGTACTTGGCAGTAACGACTTGCCGGAGAGCAAACCGCCCCAAATACCCAAACTTAAGAGACTAAACAGGCTTGCAAACAGGAAAAAGGGTCTAAAACCTAAGCGAAACAAAGCCACTTTAGGTTGTAAGTGTGCGGGTTCATCAATATTCAGCATACAGATCAGTGGTGAAGGTGAACATGGGAATATTTTAAGCTGCAAATAAAATGAATGTATATATCTCCTTTTGAGTAACAGTCAGTTTACTGTGGTGAAAGCTGTTTATTTTGTTGTTAGCTGCAACGGATTGGCTCTTAGATGCGAGACGAGATAACAGGCTGCTTTACGATTCGAGTTTAGCAAGTTGCAAGTGTGACAAGGTCTGGGAGGGGAATGCACAGAGGAGTTAACTTGTTCAATAGCTAGAGCTGGTGAGCCAGAAAAACTCGATACTACAGATTAAGCTAATGGTATCTAATCCGAATCAATAACAAGGCATCTAAGCGCTAGTCAAAGTGCTTAGATGCTATTGGATGCGCTTAGATACAGCCCAGGTGAGTATGGGATGGTGCGGCAAAGATTCGACAAATTATTTTGTCTTACGCTTTTGCCATTTAAACATGATGGAATATTTCCACAGATTACTGATCGTTAGATATCCCACGGCGGAAAATATTACTCCTAATACTAAGCAACCCAGCAAAAATGCAGGACCAATAGTGGCTAGTGAGGATTCAATCCATTGCCAGCTGGCTTCAAAGGCAAACTCTTGCGGCGCATGGCCCAGAAGTTTTGCGCCCAATAAATAAGCGCCATAAAACATCACGGGCATGGTGAGCGGATTGGTGATCCACACTAATGCGACAGAGACAGGAATATTGACATTAAACAGGATGGCGAAAGCGGCGGCGACGACCATTTGAAAGGGCATTGGGATCCAAGCGACAAACAAACCTATGGCAAAGGCCCCCGGGGCAGAGCGGCGATTAAGCGCCCACAGATTGGGGTTATGTAATAAGCGACCGAAAATGCGTAGGTGTTTGTGCTCACGCAGGGTTTCAGGCTTAGGCATATATTTTTTGATTAATTTTTTTGGCATAGGCTGAAATTGCTGTCTTAACTTAATTCACTATGAATGGATTCATTTTTGGCTTTAGTGCCACCTTATTATCAGCGATGTTGTGGCCCTCGCTGCTGCCAATCAATTGTTTACCCTACCTTTGCCTTGGGGCACTCATCTTATTCAAAAAAGCGCCTAGTTTGTCTGGCATGCTTTTCGCGATGTGTTGGCTTACGGGGTTTTGCTTAGTCTTATCTCGGCAGGATCTTCCTTTATCGCAACAGCCAATTCAAGTGAGGGCCGAAATCATATCACTAGTTAGTCAAAACAGCGACTGGGTTAGCTTCGATATTATTGTCGATAAACCAAATTTAATCTTTTGGCCAAGGGCTAAGTTGCGACTCACTTGGCAATCTCCCGAAGCGGTGCAAGTGGGACAAGTTTGGTCATTTACGCTGATGCCTAAAAGTATCTCAAGCGTGTTAAATCAAGGCGGTTACAACGAACAAAAGCAATTGATTAGTCAGCATATTGTTGGCAAAGGACGAGTCATTCATGCTCAACTGCTCACGACTCATTTTTCATTAAGGAATCACCTGATTAGCCAATTATCCCCTAAGTTGTCGACATTCGCGCAGGGGGATATTTTGCTGGCGCTGATTTTGGGCGATAAGCAACTCATACCCGCCAGTAAGTGGCAGGCATTAAGGCAAACGGGAACCGGGCATTTAGTGGCGATATCTGGGCTGCATTTATCTGTGGTCACCGCCTGGGTGTATGTGTGTACGCTGTTTCTATTGAGCCGCTTCGCGGCGCATCCCAGTCGGCGCAATCTAGTGATTGCACTATTGCTCTCTGGCTGCAGTGCCTTCTTTTATAGCTATTTAGCGGGATTTGCCGTTTCGACCCAACGCGCGTTAGTGATGATCCTATTGATCATGCTGCTGAGTTTATTAAGACGCTACTCGAGTGCGTGGGATCGTTTACTGTTTGCACTCTTTATTGTGCTTTTGCTCGATCCGCTTGCCTGTTTGAGTGCTGGTTTTTGGCTGTCGTTTTGCGCCTTGGCGATTATTTTGTATACCTTGGAAAGCGTGCCGCGTATTCAGCCCGTTGAAGGTAACGCGAGCTTTAGAGCAAAAGCGAGAGGAAGACTTGCGCAGTTTTGGTCAATTCAATGGCGTTTAAGTCTGGTATTAGGGCTGGTGCAGGCGGTGTTTTTCGGCGGCCTTAGTGTACACAGTCTGTGGATGAATATGCTGGTGGTGCCGTGGTTTAGCTTAATCGTTATCCCCTTGTCTATGCTGGCGTTTATCCTCTGGTGGTTGGGCACACTTTTTGGTCAAGCATGGTTTGGCTTGTTCCATCTGGCTGATTTAACACTGTTACCCTATGGCTGGTTACTCAAACTCAGCGGTAATTTACCCGCCCATTGGCATTCGGTCTCAGATACCTTGCTTGGAGCTAGTCTGTGCGTATTGTTGGCCTTGATTCTATGGCGTTACCTTCCGCATCATAGTCGATATGGACTATGGCATTTACCCATAGTCTTGCTGTTTATTCCGTTCATATTAGTGATTTTTCCACGGGTGACTGTGTCATCTTCGCCTCAGTGGACGCTGCATCTACTCGATGTTGGGCAGGGCTTAGCCGTGGTGATTGCACAGGATAAACGGGCACTTATCTATGACACGGGCGCCGCCTTTGGTGAGGATTTTAGCTATAGCGAACGGGTGATTATCCCGTTTCTTAACAGTAAAGGTTTAGCTCAGGTGGATTATATTGTTGTGAGTCATGGCGATAACGATCATGCCGGCGGTGCCGAGGTGTTGGCCAGAGCCTATCCAAGGGCAAACTGGATAACCGATGTGGCTCATTTAGCTGGCATGCCCTGTTTGCCGCAGCAAATTCAGTGGCAGCAATTAACGTTAAACTTTATTTCCACGCAGACAGCGCTGGGTGGGAATAACGCCTCTTGCGTACTGCGCATTGAGGATAGCGTGCACAGTGCGTTACTCAGTGGTGATATTGAGAAGGAAACCGAAGCGGTATTGATTGAGCAAGCACTCAAAGGCGCCCAGCTTAAAAGCCAAGTGCTTATTGCGCCGCACCATGGCAGTCGCACCTCATCAACCCCTGCCTTTATCGATGCGGTCGCCCCTGAGTTAGTGTTGTTTCCGGCAGGTCTGAATAATCGTTATGGCTTCCCAAAGCCCGATGTGGTTGCACGTTATCAGGCGCGGAATATTGCTTATTTAACGACGGGGCGAGAAGGACAGATCAGTGTTTCTTTTGGTGCTGAACGATTGGAGGTGAAGACCTATCGGCGTGATTTTGCGCCATTTTGGTATAACCGCTTGTTTAGATTTGGTGACTTGATTAATCCAGAGTAGAATGGCCACTTTGCCATAATTTAGTGTTTTCAATGACAGCATCTCCTAAAGACGAAATGTGGACAGTTTTCAAGCGACTACTGAGCTACCTCAAACCGATGAAGGGCATGTTTTTGCTTTCCGTTGTCGGCCTGATTGTATATGGGCTTGTCGACGCGGCCTTTATTTCTTTTATCGGTCCTTTTATCGATAAAGGCTTTTCCAGTGCTCCGGCGATCAGTAACGGTATCGCACTCCCCACTAGCCAAGGCTTCCATGCCGATAACCAAGTGTTATTAATGGCACCGATAGTGGTTATTTTGATGTTCTCCCTGCGCGGTTTTGCGAACTTTGTCTCCACCTACGGCATTTCTTACATGAGTGCGCGTTTGATCATGGATATGCGTCAGCAAGTGTTTGAGCACTATCTGAGCCTGCCCGTGAGCTACATGGACAAAGAAAACACCGGGAACTTGATTTCAAAAGTGACCTTCGATACCGAGCAAATTGCCCGTGCATCGGGGAGTGCCTTGATTTCCATCGTGCGTGATGGGGTGACGGTTATCGGTATGCTTGCCCTGATGTTTTATAACTCTTGGAAGCTTTCCCTCTGTATTTTAGTGATTGGCCCGATTATGGGATTGGTGATCACTATTGTTAGTCGCCGCTTCCGTAAGGTATCGAAACAAATCCAAACGGCGATGGGCGATGTCAGTGCCGCGACCGAACAGATGATCAAGGGCCATAAAAACGTCTTGGCCTTCGGCGGACAAGAAACCGAAACGGCGCGTTTCGCCAAAGTGAATGACAGAAACCGTCATCAAAACATGAAACTCGCCGTGGCGCAGGCGATTAGCCAGCCGCTTATCATGGTAATTGGCTCCTTTGCCTTGGCCTTTGTGCTGTATGCAGCGAGCCTCGATAGCATGAAAGCCGATCTGACCGCAGGTACCTTCGCAACCATCCTCGGCGCTATGATGGCCATGTTACAACCGATCAAAAACCTCACGCGTGTGAATGCCGAATTTCAGCGCGGTATCGCGGCCTGTACCACGGTCTTTGAACTGTTAGACACTTTGCCTGAATCCGATACGGGGACTTATACCGTCAAGCGTGCTAAGGGCAACTTACGTTTCGATAATGTGTCCTTCAGCTACGATGGGCAGGAGCGCCGCGCCTTAGATAAAATCGACTTCGAGGTCACCCAAGGGCAAACCTTGGCCTTAGTCGGCCGTTCTGGCTCGGGTAAATCCACTATCGCCAGTCTGGTAACGCGTTTTTATACTGGCTTGGAATCTGGTGACATTCTGCTCGATGATGTGAGCATCTATGATTACTCATTGAAATCATTACGTAATCAAGTGGCGCTAGTGTCGCAGCAAGTGACGTTGTTTAACGATACCATTGCCAATAACATCGCCTATGCCTATCCCGGTGAAGCGACCCGCGAGCAGATTATCCAAGCGGCGACCTTGGCCCATGCGATGGAATTTATCGAGCAATTGCCTGAAGGTTTAGATACTCAAGTGGGTGAAAACGGCGTGTTATTATCGGGCGGCCAGAGACAACGTATCGCGATCGCCCGCGCTATGCTGCGTGATGCGCCAGTGCTGATCCTCGATGAAGCCACCTCGGCACTCGATACCGAATCTGAAAAGGCGATTCAGCAGGGGCTGGATAATCTACGTCAAAACCGTACCTCGGTTGTGATTGCCCACCGTTTGTCGACCATTGAAAGTGCCGATCAAATTTTAGTGGTCGATCAAGGCCGTATCGTCGAGCGCGGTACCCATAAATCCCTGCTGGAACTTGGCGGCATGTATGCCAAGTTATACCAAATGCAGTTTGGTAGCTAAATGCAGGCGCTGGTAAATAAAATTTGGTACGAGGGTCACCCATTGCGGTGGCTCTTGCTGCCGTTTTCTGTGTTATTCGCTTTGATCACCGCGATTCGTCGCAGCCTGTTTCGCTTGGAATTCAAATCCCAAACCCCATTACCCGTGCCTGTTATTGTGGTGGGAAACATTACCGTTGGTGGCAGCGGTAAAACTCCCACAGTCATTTATTTGATTGAACTGCTACGGCAACAGGGGTTTAACCCTGGCGTGATCAGCCGTGGTTATGGTGCGGATATCCAAGGGGTCAAAGTCGTTACCGCAGCGGATAGTGCGGCGGCTGTAGGCGATGAGCCCGCCATGATAGTCGCGCGCACCGGCGTACCTATGGTGGTGGGAGCCAAACGTGTCGATACCGCCAAGGCGTTGCTGGCACAGTTTGCCGTGGATGTGATTATCTGTGACGATGGCTTGCAACATTACGCCCTTGGCCGTGACATTGAGCTGGTGGTGATTGATGGAAAACGCGGTTTAGGGAATCGTCATTTGCTGCCAGCAGGGCCGCTACGGGAAGGTGCTTGGCGCCTAAACCAAGTGGATTTTGTAGTGGTCAACGGTGGGCCCGCTCAGGCGAATCAATATGAGATGCAGCTGAGTCCGAGTGCGGTGTTGCCGGTAAATCCCAAGGCTGAGGCCGTGTTTGACCCGACGCAACCCGTGGTGGCGATGGCGGGCATTGGTCATCCGGCGCGTTTTTTTGAGACGTTAACGCAGCAAGGTATTCAACTCGCGTTATCCCATGGTTTTGATGATCACCAAGCCTACGATAAACACGTGTTATGCGAGCTTGCGGCATCTCGCCCGCTGATGATGACAGAAAAAGATGCGGTTAAATGTCGCGATTTTGCACAAGAAAACTGGTGGTATTTGGCTGTGGATGCCAAGCTATCGCCACAATTTGATCAACAGCTGCTGAGCCGTGTGCGCTCTGTGGCTGCAGCTAAACAAGGAAAATCCCATGGCGTTTGATAAAAAACTGTTAGACATAGTCGCTTGCCCAGTGTGTAAGGGAAAATTGGAATACGATAAAACAACGCAACAATTGATTTGTAAGGCAGACAAATTAGCCTATCCAATCACGGATGGGATCCCTGTGTTACTCGAAAACCGTGCCGTTCCTTTAAACGAAGCAGTTTGATCTGCTGGGCCATTGTGAATCATCGGTAGGCCATTTGGGGCTTAAGATGCTTCGGTCTATAAATGGCAAGCTTAAGAGGGCGATAATCTCGCCCTCTTAATGTTTTAAAAACGCACGAATTTTTGTTTATCTTCCTCGGTGGCGCCTTCTTTACATTCTCCACGAATTTCGCCGCGTCCCGATTCAATATTTCGACTCAACTCGAAATAACCCTCGCGGCAATATCCTGTCATTTCTAAGGTTTTATCTAATCCCAGCTCGACTTGTTTACCCCAAATCTCGAGTGAGTCGGCCTGCTCTTTGCGGCTACGGCGTTGCTCTCTAGGATCTTGGGCGACTTGGCGCATGCGTTCTTCGTGGGGGAAGGGGCGCTCGGCATTATCCTTTTTCGATTTGTCTTCGGCTAAACCGGCTTGATAGGTAAAGAGTTTCAGGCCATCGGCGCGGATATCTGTGGTGAGCTTATCTTTAAACTTCCCCGCAAATTCAGCGGGATCTATCGGGGCGCTGCTACAGGCGAGTAGGGTAAAGCAGCTCAGCAGTGTCAGACTTATCGATCTTAATGGCATATGAGGGATTACTCTTAGGTGATTCACTTATCGAAGAATACCTTAATATGCCGCGAAATATCATGCAATTATGGGTTTTATTCGCGATATACTCACTCTCGTATACCGCTTATCTTTACCGCTTTAGCACGCCGAATGGCGCTGTACCGAGGGAGCCTTACTCATGTTGGACTTTTGGGCGAATCGTTTTGCACAAATCGAATGGGATATCAGCCCATTGCAGTGCCTGAGTCTGTTGCTGCTGGGACTGTGGATTTATGCCATCTGGCCCAAGGAAGAGTTACAACAGGTACTGAAGGACAAAGGCCTACAATGGCGACTGTTACTGACCTTGATTGCGGTGAACACCCTGTGGCTGCTCAATGCCAGTATTCAAGTGGGATTGCATTTACACTTTTTAGGCATAGTCACTTGCCTACTGATGTTTGGTTGGCGTTTAGCCACGGTTGCCTTGCTGCTACCGAGCGCTTTTTTCAGTGTCTTTGTGTTAAAGCAGCCCGCCGAGTTTGGTGCCTTTAGCCTGTTTGCGATTGCGATTCCGCTGTTCTGTGCTTTTATTCTCTACAGCCGTAGTTATCATTTGTTCCCTAAGCATATTTTTGTGTTTATTTTTGTTGGCGCTTTTATTAACGCTGGTTTGTCGACGGTTTTTCATCAATTCAGTTGGGCATTCTGGCTGTGGTGGTCAATGGATTACGACTGGGGCGTGTTGATTGATAACTATCTGATGTTAATCCCACTATTAGCCTTCCCCGAAGCGCTACTCAATGGTATGGCGGTGACGCTTTTGGTGGTGTACCAACCCCAGTGGTTGTTTGACTATTCCGATCGCGAATATCTTTGGCGTAAATAAACGTGGTGCCTGTAAAGCAAGAGGCAAATAAAAAGCGCGCCATAGGGCGCGCATTTCACTTAGGCAAAGCGTTGATCTAAGTAATTAATAATTTCTTTCGATTCATACAGCCATTGCACTTGGCCATTTTCTTCGATGCGTAAACAAGGAACCTGTTGTTTACCCCCCTTTGCGATGAGCTCATCTTTGTGCGGTGATTGTTTTGCATCAACCGTTTGAATATTTAGTCCTTGACGACGCATGGCGCGGCGCACTTTTACGCAGAAAGGGCAGGCATTGTACTGATATAAGGCCAACGCTTGGGTCTGGGCGTCAATCTGTTGTTGCTCTGCCTGTGGGCGCTTGCGCTTCTTTGGAGTGAACACAAAGTTCAGTAACAAAATGATCCGACCTAAAATCCAGCGAATAATAAACATAATTACCTCGAATAAAGTGTGTTAGCGCGCCGCAGTATGGGTGGTGCAAAAGGGCATTTCGTTGTCGAAAATACTTGGCGAAATGTGATTCCGTTCGCATAAAGCCGCAGAGTGTAACCTAAGGGATGCGTGAGGCCAAGCAATTGAGAGTGAGGCTGTTTGTCGACTCGCGGTATAAAAACGCCCAGTGGGCACTGGGCGTTTTATTATCCATGTTTTGATATTGGTGAGTATTAGTTCGCGTCGATGCTCATATTCACCTGCGCCGCATCTTGGTTCAGGGTCACGCGGCTCTCGAGTAGGAAAATCCGCTCCGGCGCTATCCCTTTACTGTCGACAAGATAGGCCTTCACCGACTTCGCCCTCTCTTGGGCTAAATCACCAAGCATACCTTGGCTGACGTTTTGCGCTTTTACCGTGAGGTTATACAGGGCGATGTGCCAACGGGTAGTGAGTTCCTCTTTGCTGAGTGGTGCATCTTTGGTCTCGGCAATAATAGTGTCTTTCACATCATCCGGATTGGTTTTGACTTCCTGCTCGTACAGTTTGACCAGTGCATCGGCCAGTGGACCCTCGGTTGGGAATTGGCTCGGACTGAGATCCGCGGGTAATTCTGTCAGTGGCAGATTGGCTAGTGTGGCCAGCTTACGCTTCATCATACGCTCGGCAATCGCTTGGCTATCCTTGACGGCATCCACGCTGCCTTCGAGACTCAACTTGAGCATTGGGCGATCGTCTAAGCCTTTAGCGAGTTTATCTAAGCTTTCCTGCTCATGTGGACTGAGTACAAATTGCCCTGGATTGAAGGGGATTTTATCCAAGGTTTCATCGGAGCCCACCAGACCCGCAAGGAAAGAGAAGGGCGCTGTTACGGCCTTAGTGATCACATTGGTGATGGCCGTCATGATAATACCGCCGACACTAAAGCTGGGTGAGTCTAAGTCGCCGGAGACTTCCATCCCAAGGTCAATCACGCCGTGGCGGTCCTGCAACAGGGCAATCGCTAATGTCACCGGTAAACTGGTAGCTAAGTCACTGTTACTGCGTTTACCCAGTTTGAGCTGATCAATCACTAAGTGGTTGCTGCCCTTGAGTTGGTTTTGCTCCAGTTTGTAGTTGAGCGCTAAGGATAATTGCCCTTTATCGATGTAATAGCCAGCATAGGTGCCTGAATAAGGATTTACTGAGGTTAGCTCGACACTCTTAAACACTAGGTCTAAGTCAAGATAAGGCTTATCCAGTAGTGGGTTAATATCCCCTTTTAGGGTCACTGGCGCATAACGGTCAATTTTCCCCTTAATATCGACCGATGCCTTAGTGCCGGGTTTAGAGGATAAGTGACTGATATTGCCTTCAAGCTGCTCAATGCCTGAGGCAAAGTTAGGCGTGAGGGAGTTATCGGCGAAAAACGCCGAGCCTTGGTTAAAGCTGATTGTCTGAATATCTAAGCTTAACTCGGGCTGCTTAGCCGTTGCATCGGGGCTGCTCTGCGGCTTAGCCACTGTCTTTGCCGTTGAAGCAGTAATCTTAGGTGCGTCGGTCGCAGGCGTTTCCACTATCAGATTACTGATATTGGTCGTGCGATCCTTAGCGATAACCACTTTAGCGTAGGGCTGGTCAAAGCTTAAATGGTCGATATTAATTTTATTCAGCTGTTGGTCAAAATCGAGCTGATTAATATGCATTTTTTGCCATTTAACCAAGGGCGCTTTACGAATGTTGTCGAGGATACTCAGCTCATTCAGTTCAACACTGCCTTGATAAATCGCCTTACCTTTGCCATCGGCGTTTAGCTTACCCTCACTGCTGAATAGGCCGCTGCTGAGCTGCATATTCACATAGGGTGCAAGATAGGGTTGGAATTGGGCTAAGGCGAGCTGTTCGACTTTCAGATTGGCACTAATGGCTTCGCCAGGCACATCGACCTGCCCTTGAGAGTGGAAGCGCCCTTTGTCATTCAGACCAAAGGAAAGTTCGTAGTCGATGGGTGCTTTTAAATCACTCACAATGGCTTGTGTTGCAAAATTAAGGGGATAAACACGCCATTGCTGTGGGGTTTGGGTGAGTTTATGCTCCTCAAGTTGAATATCGTAGTTTTCGATACTCAGCCCGCCCAGTGTCACTAACCAAGCATCTTGCTGTTCAGTGGCGCTCTTTTCCGAGGCCTTTTGTGAAGGCGATGCGGCGGACGTGTTCGTTTCAGCTGACGCTTCTGTTGTTTGCGCTTCTGCAGGTGTGTTCGGCGTTGCGGTATCTGGGCTGGCAGCCATAGATGTTGGCATTAACAGCTGCGCTAAATCGATGCCTTGTTCATCCAGCTTGGCCTTAAGGCTTAAACCTTCACTGTGGATTTGCTTAATGTTGATGCGCTGCTTGGCGAGGTTGAGGTTTACTCCATCTATCGCCAGCAAGGGTAAGGCGATAATGGACTGGTCGCCATTGAGTAAATCAACTTTCTCTACAATCACTTGGCCGCGATCGGCCGTGAGTTGTACGTTTCCATCCGCTGGCAACTCAACTTGGTAATGACTGTTGATACTGAGTTCACCCGTCGCCAGTTTTACCTTGAATTGCTCAGCAACAAATGGCCAGAAGGGGGCGAGTTGCAGTTTTGCGAGTTGTACATCCCCGACAAGTTTAAAAGGGAAAAGCTGGAATTGTCCGGCAAGGCTGACTTCACCCGCATGGGCATCCTGTAGCTGGGCGACAAATTGGTTGTGCAGAATGCTCGGAGGATTCGATGCAGTGTTGGCCTGAGCCGTAGGCGCAGCCGTTGCAGGCTTATCCTGAGATTGAGTCGCTTGAGCAGTTGCAGGGTTAGCGGGATTGGCCGTCATCAAATACTCAGTATCTAACTGACTGAGTTTAAAATTGATATTGGGATAATCAACTAAAGCATGGGTGATGTTATCCTCAAATTTGACCTTACCCGCCGTTAAGCTGAATTCACCTAAAATCACTCGCAGTGGGCGGGTATTTTCTGTGGTGGTTTCTGGCTCATTCGGGGTTTTTGCCTGATTAAGCCGAGTCAGAATGTCGTCAAAATTGAACTGCGTTGCCCCTTTAGATTGAAAACGGCTGACATTGGCGAAGGGCCCTTGCAGCTGGATATGGTCAATCACAAGGGCTTGATTAAACACGGATTGCCAGAAGTTCACTTCAAATTGAAGCTGAGATAATCCCGCAAAGGCTTGATTGTCACTCTCTTTAACTTCGAACTGTTCGATATTGACTCTATAGGTAAAAGGATTAATTCGCAGATCCTGTAATGACACAGGACGGCCCAAGACTTCGGTAAGCTTCTCTGGGGCGAAAGACACTACGGCCTTGGGGAGTACCAGTCCAAGGATAATTAGGTAACTTAAGTAGGTTATCGCTAAATAGGCGAGAATTCGTTGGTATCGTGGGCGGCTAAAGAACGCGAGTTTTAACCGTGATAGCTGAGTCAACATAGTGAGATTAAGGCTCCAATACGCACGCTGGCGCGAAATCTATCAATTAATGCGGCTATTCTAGCGAATAATGCTTAAGTGTGCATGATTTGTTTTGATTTTTCCCAATAAAATCTGAGCATTACCTTGCGATAACCCATTTAGGTGATAAGCGATATTAAGTGATAACCCTAGATTCACAGGGGCAACATTTTTGTGCCGCTCAACTTTGGCTGACAAGTTGAGCCTCATATTAATAATCAGATAATGCGCGAGCTCAATGCTCTGTTATACCGAGAGATAACTTATCGCCGCGATAATGGCACCCTGTGGGTCTTTTATCCAACAAAAACGACCTACTTTGGGAATATCCTCTGGGCCAAAGAGTATGTCTCCACCAAGTTTTTTGGCATTAATTGCCACTATATCGACATCGGCGACAGTGACATAACCCGTCCAATGGCAAGGTAGTGCGGGGATTAGATTATCTGTGATCCCTCCGATGCCAACACCTTGATTTTCAATGAGGTGATACTGACCATGGGGCATTTTGACCGTTCTAAACTGCCAACCAAACACTTCGCCATAAAAGCGCATGGCTTCTTCGGAATCGTGGGTACTGAGTTCATGCCAACCTAAGGCACCAGCGGTGTTAAATGCAGAGTCCATAAGCGCATCCCTTATGTTTTGAGTTATTGAGCAAACGGGTGAAGTAATAGCCACCTTGAGTGTAGACGATGCTTTTCAATAATTCCTAAGCGCCTTGAGAAATGTGCAATTATTTTTGTTTAATAATCATTAAACTAAGTTAATGTTAATTAATGAAATAACCTCATTCGCTTCGCTCATCATCATCTAAGTAACGCCGGTTCGATACCGCTTGAGTTAGCTGGGTTTTCGCGATGTTTTATTGATCTTTGGTGACGCTTCGCATCTCTTTTCAGCATTAGACCTGCATCCCCTTCGCTTGCTAAACTAGCGCCATTTGCAATCGCATCGATAGCTTAAGAGGGGAGTAAGATTGAATAAGAGTTTAGTGACAAATGTGTTAGCGGCCATTTGTGTGATTTTGGGATACGCACTGAGCTTACCCATTCTGTTTAATGTGGGTTTGTTTGCCCTATCTGGCGCCATAACTAACTGGCTTGCGGTGTATATGCTGTTTGAGAAGGTCCCAGGTTTATATGGTTCTGGCGTGGTGCCATCGCGTTTTGAAGAGTTCAAAGCGGGGATTGCACATCTTATGATGAAGCAGTTCTTCACCACAGAGAATATTGACCGTTTTCTGTCGGAAAAAGAGGGGATTAGCCAAATCGATTTGGCGCCAGTGATTGATAAAGTCGACTTAGCACCTTCTTTCGATGCCTTAGTTAACACTGTGGCACAATCTTCCTTCGGTGGCATGTTATCCATGTTTGGCGGCACAGAGGCGTTAATGCCGTTAAAGGAACCCTTTATCGAGAAAATGAAAGCCTCTTTGGTGGAAATGTCCGAGAGTGAACAGTTCCGCAACTTATTGAAACAAGAGATTGAACAGCCGAGTGTGATGGCCGATCTACAAACGAAGATCGCCAATATCGTTGAACAACGCCTGAGTGAATTAACGCCGCAAATGGTTAAACAAATCGTGCAGGAGATGATCCAAACACATTTAGGTTGGTTGGTCGTGTGGGGCGGGGTATTTGGTGGCGCCATCGGACTTGTCGCCGCCTTAGTACAAGGTTAATCTGGCAATAGCCAGCATACTAAAGGGAGCATTGGCTCCCTTTTTTATTTTTAGCCCAAAACCACCTACTTCAGTAGGTGGTTATCATCATTTGAGGCTTTGCCTGTATACCTACCCATGTTAAATGCATCTTTGATTTTTAGCGAAGTCAAAAGAGGCAAATAACATGAGTAGATACGAGCAAGCATCGCATGTGTTCTGGCGATGTCAATATCATATAGTCTGGACACCAAAGTACCGCTTTCGGATATTGAAAGGTAATGTCGGAAAAGAGGTTTATCGATGCATTCAGGTTTATTGCCATCAAATGGGATGCATAGTCATGGAGCTAAATGTTCAAGTTGACCATGTCCATTTAGTGGTGAAGGTACCTCCGAAGATATCTATATCGAATTTAATGGGGGCGTTAAAAGGTAAGATAGCGTTGAAAATATTCAGTAAATTTCCTTACCTACGTAAGAATAAACTTTGGGGAAATCATTTTTGGCAGAGAGGATACTTCGTCGATTCGATTGGAATTAACGAGGAAATAATCCGTAGATACGTTAGGCATCAAGAGAAAGTAGAGCGGCAAGAGCAGGGTCAACTTGCTCTTGAATAAAGGCCCCCTTTTAGGGGGTTAAAACAAAGCCACCTTCTTCAGAAGGTGGATTCTTTACTTTGATTAATCATGAGCAGGGAACGTTATGGATCATCACAGTATTAATTATTTAGAAATCCCCACCACAGATATTAGCCGCTCCAAGGCCTTTTTTAATACGGTATTTGGCTGGCGCTTTGAAGATTACAGCCCGCAGTACAGCTGTTTTATTGATGCGGGGATCACGGGAGGGTTTTATCAAGCAGAGGTGAATTTTAACCTCGAAAAAGGTTGCCCGCTCATCGTGTTGTACAGCAAGGACTTAGAACAAACTCAAGCGGCGGTGACGGCGGCGGGCGGCGATATCAGTGCAGATATTTTCAGCTTTCCCGGTGGACGGCGTTTCCACTTTATCGAGCCTGCGGGCAACGAATATGCGGTCTGGTCAGAGTAATCACCTCGAACATCCCTGCGTGCGAAATTGCTGCCTCGATCAGCAAGATATCTGCATGGGCTGCTTTAGGCATTTGGATGAGATCTTAGCGTGGCGCACCATGACACAGGCGCAGCGCGATGATTGTTACTTGAGAATGGCTGAGCGAAAGGCGTTGTTCGAGGCTAAACGAAGCGCTAATCCTTAAGTGTTAATCTTTAAGCTGTAGGCGGTAAATTAAGAGTATCTTATTGTAACAGCTAGAAAAACGGCGCTTAGCAAATACAAGTGTATAAAGCTAAAGCGCCGCTAGACTCGCGTTAGACGGGGTCGACCACAATGTGCTCAAGTTCGATGGCCGCAACGGCATGTAAAGCATCCATAGTTGCGCCCACTAAACTGATTTTCCCCTGTGACGATTCGACCAACACTGCACGGCGGATCTCGCCAAAATCACGGTTATGTCGAGTCAGATTCGATAAGGCCATCTGCATTGGCAGCATGGAAGGGTTAAACGCCGCGTTTTCAGCGTAGCGACCACAATAGGTTGCACCATCTGCCGTTTCTAATACGACAGCCGCGTAACTTTGGGTATAAGGTGCATAGCTTAAACCCGCATGATCTAATGCCTCAATCACCATAGGATCGCTGCTATCGAGGGCAAATTCGGTTTCATGCTTGACCAGCAAGGGCGACTGTACATTTAAGTCCTTTGGCCCAAATGCGTAGGGTAAGTAATAGGACAGTAAATGGCTGTCTTGCGATGGCAGATGGATCTTAATTTGGCCACCCTCGACGAGTTCGTTCATAAACTGACGGCAATGACCACAGGGGCTGGCATTGACTATCATGTCGACAATTTGGCTCTCGCCACTTAACCATGCGTGGCTGATGGCGCTTTGCTCCGCATGCACTGAGTGAAACAGGGCCTCGCCGGGCAGTTCTAAGTTGGCGCCCATATAGATGTCGCCACTTTTGCCTTTGGCAATCGCTCCGACATAAAACTCGCTGATCGGCGGTTTCGCTAAGGCGGCGGCAATAGGCAGCAGTGCCAGTAACACTTCGGCTTCGGTCATTTTGCTGCTTTGGACTAACTCTGCCAGTTGCTGTGCATCAATATGTCCCGCAAAATTTTGATGTAATAGGGGAATTAATGCGTCAGCCAATGGTGTTGGCAGCTGGGTTATGCTTCTGATAAATCTATCTTGCATTTCCCGACTCCTTGTTTGTTAAGTTCATGGAAGAACATTCTAGTAATTTTGTTACGGTATAAATGCGAGTTAGTTCGCGTTTACACCTCAATTTAACGCCAGATAGGTTACATCTGAAAGTCGTTATCACTGTCTGGCGTTAACTAACGGTCTTATTTAGCTATCTGCTTATCGGTTCACTATCGGTGTTTTAGCGTTCGCGTCGCTTTAGAGCCCGCGTAAATAGTGACACAGAGCTGCGAGTAACTTCTGTTTGTGTTCATCACCCTCGGTATCTTGCAGCAGATTTTCAAGTTTCAGTAAATAATCCTGATCGCTCAAACGTTGCTGGCAGAAGGTACGCCAACGCTGGGCCTCTTGATCATTCAGCTGCTCTGGGTAGTTACGTGCCCGATAGCGAAACAGCATCTCGGGGATACGTCCATCGTCAAACTGCAGATCTAGCGCCGCTAGATTTTGTGGCAAGGTATGGCGAATGATCTCCATCTTGGCTTTATCGGCGGGGCTGAAAAAACCACCGGAATACAGCATCAAATCGGGATCTGTGGTTGTCACTTCGCCTTCATGCTCAAAGAGTTGCGCGAGTTTTTCCCGCAATTCTGGATGAGCCTTTAAGCGTTTGTATTGCTCTCTAGCAAAGGCTTTATCGATATTGAGTCTGTCTGCTTGGGCATCATCCAAAATCTTGGCCGAGGTAATAAAAGGACATTTGTTAAGGTGAACTTGTTTGACGGGAATAGGTAACTCATCTGCGGCAAGTTCGGCTCTTGGTGTATACATGCGAGTCTTTATTTGCTCGACATCCAGCTCAAACAGCGGGCTTAAATCCATCGCTAAGTTAACGCAAATGATGGCGTTTTTGTTGCTTGGATGGTGGGCAACGGGGGCTATCAGCGTCGTACAACCCTGCAGCGCACTGATTTTGGAACTCACATGGGCAAGCGGTTGCATATTCAATACATCGATTTGTGCACTCACGGCCTGTTTACGACGCAGCTCAAAATAGTATTGATATAACTTGGGTTGCTTTTCTTTAATCAGCTTGGCCATGGCGATGGTGGCGTACACATCGGACATGGCATCGTGGGCTTTTTCATGGCTTAAACCATTGGCTTGCGTCAGGTGCTCTAACTTAAAACTGGGTGAGCCATCTTCTTTTAAAGGCCAATGGATCCCATCTGGTCTAAACGCATAGCAAGCTCTGACTAAATCGATGATATCCCAACGTGTATTGCCATTTTGCCATTCGCGGGCATAGGGATCGATAAAGTTACGGTAGAATCCGTAACGGGTGACTTCATCGTCAAAACGTAAGGAGTTATAGCCTGCGACACAGGTATTCGGTTGGCTAAAGAGTGCATGAATGCGCCCCATAAACTCGGTTTCTGGCAAGCCTTTTAAGTTGGCTAATTGTGGTGTGATCCCTGTGATTAAAATGGCTTCGGGCGAGGGGAGATAATCCGTTGATTGTTTACAGTAAAAAGTCTCGGGTTCACTGATGATATTGAGATCTAAGTCTGTGCGGATCCCGGCAAACTGGGCCGGTCTATCCTTGGCTGGAGTGGCTCCGAAGGTTTCATAATCGTGCCAAAAAATACTTGGCTGAGATGCTGTATACATAATTTCAATCAAATGACGGTTTTGTCGAATGATAGCATCTTAACACTTAAACTCACCGCAATATTCATTAGCAAAAACCGAGATTGAGAAATTATATTGAAAAGATAAGCGCTTAAGAGGTGATCTTTACCTCGGTTGACAGTTACAATTCCCCCTTGAACAGGGAATCAGTCATATGCATCATCAATATCTTAATGAACCTATGGTACTCGATGTCGGGCTGGCCTCGACGCTGACCTTAACCTTGCCCAGCAATATTAGCGATTTCATCGTGCTTGAGGCGATGGGGGGACCATTGCTCGAGTTGATTGTAGTGTCAGAAACACCACAGCCGCAAATTGCCGTCCGCTTCCAGCCTATTTTGGGACTTAAGCTCAATGCAGTTGTGGTTGATGCCGCAAGCTTTACCACATCTAGTTTACGGCATCGGGGGCAGGGCGTTCGGCTTTATCCTCGTCTGGGGACTGCACCTAAATTTTGCGCCCAAGAGCTGCGGACAGGGATATCCATTAAAGTGGATGTGCCGGACGGAGTCGCTTTGTCACTACAATCTGCGTCTAAGTTTGAGTTAGTCACACTCGAATCCGATGTTCGGAGTTTACACGAGCCCAAAGTGCTAATGATGGCTAAAGCTATTTTAGCGCGGGAATATGACTATAATGCCACTGCCGAATCCCTTGCTGTATGCTTGACTGAGATCGAGCAAGTCCGGCTTGAGCTGCAAGCGTTTTTGCGGGGGGAAGTAGGACTCTGCCATGCCAGTTTAGCCGAAGAGGCGGTTCGACTCGATCCCTTGCTGCAACAAAAACGTCAATGGCTGTTTCGCACTTATACCCATATGTTCGAGCGACCAAACTTTAGTCGCGCCGCCAATGACGGTTTGAATATTGATAAAGCCTTAAGGAAGCTCGAATGTTTTGAGCTACTCGCTTCCCCTGAATTACTGCAAATGGTGGAGCGACTCATGGAAGATGAGGCATAAGCTAGCCATTCCAAACATTTAAGAGTTAACCAATGCAATATATATGTCCTTTGTGTGCTTTACCGCTCACCTTGACTGAACGAACTTGGGGATGCCCGCAGGCACACAAGTTCGACATGGCCAAAGAAGGTTATGTGAATCTGCTCCCCGTGCAGAAGAAAAATTCCAAAGATCCCGGTGATAATCAGCAGATGATGTTGGCTCGCAGGGAGTTTTTAAATGCGGGTTACTATCAAAGTTTAAGTGACAGAGTGAATGCGTTGGCACTTGAGTATGCCAGCGAGGCGCAGCGGATCCTCGATATCGGCTGTGGTGAGGGGTATTACAGCCATCGTCTATACGATACTCTGGCAGCCAGTCATCCTTGCCTATTACAAGGTGTTGATATCTCGAAATCGGCAATAAAATATGCCGCCAAACGTTATCCTGGCTTAAGCTTTTGTGTGGCGAGTGCCTACGAAATGCCAATTCCAGCCAACAGCATCGATTTAGCGATTCGCATTTATGCCCCATCAAAGGTGGAAGAATTACAGCGGATCATGGCGACTGGCGGGATACTGATCACTGTGTCACCTGGGCCTTTGCATCATTTTGCATTGAAACAGCAAATTTATGCTGAACCTAGATTACATCCAGTGTCAGACGCAAAGATAGTAGGCTTCGACTGCTTACATCAAGAGCGGCTAAGGTCACAACTTGAGCTAAATATCAGCCAAGATATTAGCCATTTTCTTGAAATGACTCCCTATGCTTGGAAGTTTTCTGCGGAACAAAAGCAAGCATTTGCTCGAAGTGGGTTAAGTTGCGAATTAGATTTTCAGATTGAAGTACATCGCATTTCAGTCTAGAGATTGATTTTAAGCTATTGAAATAAATTATTTAAAATGCTTAACTGTCGATGCTTAAGCCGTAAGAACATGCTGTTCTGCGAGCCGGTAGCAAAACCTTAAACTGGCTTGGTTTAAATAAATTTTTCAAAGTGTCGCAGTGTGTTGACTTATCTTTAGAATGGTTTATAGTTTTACTAGCTTGAAGGTTGGGCTTATATTTATGTGTTCAATACGACCAGTTCGTCCTGTAAACATAAGTAATACCGGCATTTTCCAGCTCCACCGCCGTTAAGGCTTTAATTTTTTATTTACAGGATTTATATCATGTCTCAAGTTACTGGTGTAGTTAAGTGGTTCAACTCTGACAAAGGTTTTGGTTTCATCGAGCAAGAATCTGGTCCAGACGTATTCGTTCACTTCCGTGCAATCAACTCTGACGGTTTCAAAACTCTTGACGAAGGTCAAAAAGTGTCTTTCACTGTGACTCAAGGTCAAAAAGGTCCTCAAGCTGAAAACGTAACCGTAATCGGTTAATTTTCAGTGCTGTTAGCCTAGGTGCTAATAGCAAGGGATTTAAGAGCTGTGGTTGATACCATGGCTCTTTTTATTTGTGCCGCGTTTAAGTTTTCTGCGTTATTGCTTTACGTCCCTGCGTGTTGATTCGATAGTTTTCTTGCTCATTGCTCATTGCTCATTGCTCATTGCTCATTGCTCATTGCTCATTGCTCATTGCTCATTGCTCATTGCTCATTGCTCATTGCTCATAGCTCATAGCTCGTTTTCTCTATTGTTATCTCCTATTTATCAAACCTAAGTTTGGGTGTGATGTTAAGTCATCAGGTGTTTATACACATCAAGTCTTGTTTTCAATATAAAAATAAACCCACGATCTTTTGTGACGTTATCCTTCAGACCGTGGGTTATGCAGTTTTATTAGGTGCTTTTTAAGAATCTAGCTTATCGTCCGCGACTTTATAGTGGGGATCGTCCAGCAAATTCACTTCAACCAGATCGCCCGCTTTGTGAAGTAAGGCCTTGCAGTCGGCACTTAAATGCACCAAATGCAGCTTTTTACCCAGCGTGACATAACGTTCGGCAAGGGTATCTATGGCTTCTAGCGCCGAGTGATCGGCTACACGTGAATGTTTAAAGTCGATGATAACATCTTGGGGATCCTGCGAGGCATCGAAGAGTTCGAGGAAACTGGCCACTGAGCCAAAAAAGAGTGGGCCGTTCAGCTCATAGACTTTCCAGCCAAGGCTATTTGAGGTTGCTTTTACACTGATGTGTTTGGCATGTTGCCATGCAAACACAAGCGCTGACACCACGACACCGACAAAGACGGCAAAGGCGAGATCGGTAAAGACGGTCACAGTGGTCACGAGCACAATGACAAAAGCATCATGTTTCGGCACTTTGCCCATAAACTTAAAGCTTGCCCATTCGAATGTGCCGAGCACCACGATAAACATCACCCCAACCAAGGCTGCTAGTGGAATAATTTCGATAAAGGATGCACCAAAGAGGATAAAAGTCAGTAAACCGATAGCCGCAGTTATACCAGATAATCTGCCGCGTCCACCTGAGTTAATGTTGATCATAGATTGACCAATCATGGCACAACCGCCCATGGCACCAAAAAAGCCGCTAGTGATGTTACCTACGCCTTGACCAATACATTCTTTATTGCTTCGTCCTCGGGTATTAGTCATCTCATCGATAACCGTTAATGTTAACAGGGATTCGATTAATCCGACGGCGGCTAAAATAAAGGAATAGGGCAGAATAATGTAGAGTGTCTCAAGGTTAAAAGGCACTTGTGGGATCGCAAAGCTTGGGAGTGAACCTGCGATGGTCGCATGCTCATCGCCACTCATGGTTTTAAGAAAATCCAACACATTTCGGGTGTCTAAGTCAAAACCGATCACGATGGCGGTCACGCTTAGAATCGCAACTAACGATGAGGGCACAGCTGTAGTCAGTTTGGGGAGAAAGTAAATAATCGCCATAGTCAGTGCGACTAGCCCTAGCATTAGCATCAAAGGTTCTTGGGGGAGCCAGACTAATTCCCCTGCGGCATTTTTGACTTTAAATTGCCCGAGCTGAGCCAAGAAAATCACAATGGCGAGGCCGTTCACAAAACCTATCATCACAGGATAGGGGACAATTCGGATAAACTTACCCAGTTTAAATATCCCTGCGCTGATTTGGATTAATCCAGCCAGTACCACAGCAGCAAATAAGTATTGCACGCCATGTTCAACCACGAGGGACACCATCACCACGGCCATTGCACCCGTTGCGCCAGAAATCATGCCTGGGCGTCCGCCTATTAATGCGGTAACTAATCCCATAATAAAGGCTGCATAGAGTCCGACCATAGGTTCGACGTTGGCGACGAAGGCGAAGGCTACGGCCTCAGGGATCAGCGCTAGGGCGACCGTCAGTCCCGAGAGAATATCGGCTTTGTGACTAGATGTTTTGTGGCGAAAGAGATCGAACATGAAACCTCTGTTAATCATTTGTGTTGGCAAAATAGCCGCGAATACTAACAAAAAAGCCGATTCAGCTAAACCTTAAATATGACTTAATTGGCTGAAAATAAAAAAGCCATGCAAGTGCATGGCTTTTTAACAACGACTTGGCGATTATGGACGAGCCATATCCGATTCGGCGCTATTGCTTTGCTTCAGCTTAGGGGCAGTGACTTCGGCTGAGGCGGTATTGTCATACTCGCGGCCTTTTGGCACTTCTACCTGTGTTCTGACTTCTACCGTCGGCTTGGTCATATCTGATGACACCATTGAACCAAAACGGCTAGCGGCTTTGGGTTTGCTCACCACGGTTTCAGCTGCAGGGGCTGCGACAGCTTGAGTCACAACGGGTTTCGCCTGTGGTTTAACGATTGGCGCAGGTTTTGCCATTGGAGCTGAGGCCACTGATTTCACGGCTTCTTTCACTTCGGCTTTTTCCACTTCGGGCGCTACTGCTTCAATTGCAACAGTTTCTGATTTCGCTTGAGCAACTGGAGTTTCAGCTGGGGTCACAATGGCTTCTGTAACCGCTTCTACAGTTTTAGCTGGCTCAACAGCAACTTCTTCAGCCTTAACGCTCGTCTCTGGCTTGTTGTTTACCGCAGTGTCAGCAGGCGCTTCTGTTACTGCAACTTCAGCTTTAATCTCAGCCACTTGCTCTGTAGCTACTACCTCAACAACTTCAGTCTCAACAGCTTTATTGGCGGTTGTTTCAGCAACTACAATGACATCTGCCGTTTCGACTACAGCTGCAGGAGAAGTCACTGTCGGTTCTGCGGCGACTTCAATTGCTTTTGCTTCTGTGGTCTCAGCTGCTTCTGCAGTTTGAGCGGTTGGCGCTGGGTAGTCTTGAGCATCACCGAGTGCATCGTTTGGTACGAATTGCGCAGGTGCAGAGACGCCTTGCTCATCTTCATCACGGCGACGACGTTGACCGGCCGCTCTTAAATGACGTGGGCTACGGCGACTACGACGTTGTCCATCGCGAGATTCGCGTTTCGCTTTATCATCTGCATCGGCACTGACTTCGGCGTTATCTGCATCGGTCTCTGCTTCGGTCTTCACTTCGATTACGTCAGCTGGGGCCTCAGCACGGTTTTCAACCACTGGCTTTTCAGCGCTAACTTCAGTGCTTGCTTCCACTTGGCTTGCTGCGTCAGTCGCTTCTGCTGTCTCATTGGCAACAGCAGCTTCTTTGCGTGGCTGGCGGCGTGAGCGCGGTGCTTTCGTCTCAGCTTGTGGCTCTGTTGCAACGTCAGTATTGGCAGCATTAACGGCGGCCACTTCGGCTAATACCACTTCTTCTTGAATTGGCGCTTCGGTCGTTTCATTGGCGTTATCGATGCGTACTTTACGACGCATGTTACGGCGCTGACGACGCTCACGGGCCACTTCTTGCTTTGGTGTGTCGTCTTGAGACTCAGCAACCACTTCTTTTGGTGCTTGATTACGACTCTTAGGCTCTGGTTTAGTGCGCTTTGCATTCTCATCTTTTTCACGAGCTGGGCGCTCTTGAGCCTGAGGTACATCAGCCGACTTCTTGGCATTGCGAGTGCGTGGCTCGCGGGTGCCTTCTTTCGCTTTGTCAGCATCTTGGTTATTGCGAGTGCGGCGAGTGTCATTACGACGATTACGACGGTTCGCATTGGCAGTTTGGCTGTCAGACTTTTTGGTTTCTGTGGTCTTTTCTGCCGCAGGCTTATCGCTTGAGCTGAAGAAGGCGCCAATGGCACTGAACAGTTTGCTGAAGAAACCTGGCTCGGTTGCTTCCACTTTGTTGGCAACAGGTGCAGCGGCTTGTTCGACTTTCTGCGGTGCGGTGAAGCCTTTTAGGGCTGGTGCTGGCGCAGCAGTGCGTTCCAGTTTACGGGGTTCGTATAACTTGGCTTCAGGCTGTTCGATGCGCTTGTAGCTGGATTCATCGATTTCATCGTCAGTGCGGTGACGAATAACGCGATAATCAGGAGTCATCATATGTGGATCTGGGATCACATAGACCTCTACATCATGGCGTTGCTCAGTGATACGAATCGCTTTGCGTTTTTCGTTCAGCAGGAAGGCCGCCACATCGACAGGCACGATGGCTTCGATTTGTGAGGTGTTTTCCTTGATGGCTTCTTCTTCCATCAAACGAAGAATCGACAGCGCTAAAGATTCGGTACTACGAATCGTGCCTTGGCCATGACAGCGAGGGCAGATATGTGCAGCCGATTCTTCTAAGGATGGACGCAGACGTTGACGCGACATTTCCATCAGACCGAAGCGAGAAATGCGGCCCAATTGTACGCGGGCACGGTCGTGGTGCACTGCATCACGCAGGCGGTTTTCAACTTCACGTTGATGGCGCACTGGCGTCATATCAATAAAGTCGATCACGACCAGACCACCTAAGTCACGCAGACGTAATTGACGGGCAATCTCATCGGCGGCTTCAAGGTTGGTATTTAATGCGGTTTCTTCAATATCGCCGCCCTTCGTTGCGCGGGCAGAGTTGATATCGATTGAGGTTAATGCCTCAGTTGGGTCGATAACAATCGAGCCGCCCGATGGCAGACGCACTTCACGTTGGAACGCGGATTCAATTTGCGACTCGATTTGGAAGTGAGTAAATAATGGCACTTCGGCTTCGTAGAGTTTTACACGCTCAACGAAATCAGGGCGTACCAGTGCGATATGTTGCTTGGCTTCTTCGTAAATACGTGGGTGATCGATTAAAATCTCGCCCACATCACGGCGCAGATAATCACGAATTGCACGCACAATCACGTTACTTTCTTGGTGAATTAAGAAAGGTGCATTGCGGCTTTGTGCGGCTTCGGTAATGGCGGCCCAGTGGTGTTGTAGAACTTTCAAGTCCCACTTAAGTTCGGCTGATTCTTTGCCAACACCCGCGGTACGCACGATAAGCCCCATACCCGCTGGTACTTCTAAATCGGCCATGGCTTCTTTTAATTCGGTGCGCTCATCACCTTCGATACGGCGAGAAATACCGCCAGCACGAGGGTTGTTTGGCATCAGGACTAAGTAAGAACCCGCTAAGCTGATGAAGGTCGTCAGTGCAGCACCTTTGTTGCCGCGCTCTTCTTTGTCAATTTGAACAATAACTTCTTGTCCTTCACTGACCACTTCTTTGATATTTGGGCGGCCTTGGAAAGAATAACCTTTAGGGAAGTATTCTCTGGCTATTTCTTTTAGCGGTAAAAAGCCGTGGCGCTCGGCACCATAGTCAACGAAAGCGGCTTCTAAAGAGGGTTCTACGCGGGTGATTTTACCCTTGTAAATGTTGGATTTTTTTTGCTCGTGACCAGGACTTTCAATATCCAGATCGTACAGTTGTTGCCCGTCAACCAGGGCAACACGCAACTCTTCTGATTGAGTTGCATTGATTAACATACGTTTCATGATGACGTCATTCTTCTTTAAATGGAGGTCATCAAACAATCGCGTTTCGCTGCATTACGGGCCTAGCAGTAGGTCAACGAAGCCTCACGGCTGGTGGCTAGGCAAGGTGCGCATTACTGTTAGACGCAGTCGCTGCGTGTCGCATCCTATTTATGGCTTATTTTTTAATGATTACAAAAACAAGGAATTCGTTGTAAAACATCAACCAACCCCATAAATTCTTTAATTTCGTTCCGGTAATGCCCAAGTCGAATCGGTTTGTCTGACGACAAGTTAAAATATATTTCGAAATCGGTGAGAAAAACTTTAGATAAACCTAGTCAAAGTAAGGTTAGATTCTCGATTTAATCGTAAAAAACGCATTTGTGGTATTTTTACTCAGTATACGATTTGCAAATCAATGAGTTGCTATCAAGAAAATCTTTTTTAATCTATAAAGCTTTTCACTTGGGACTGGGACCTTGTGAACACTTTATTCACGGCTTATCCCTAATCGCTGGTGAAATATAGCAATAATCAAAAAATTCAGCAATGGAAAGGCACAATTCTTCTTAAGTGTTGTACAATGGCCGCCGTTTTAAGCAGATGGCACATCATGAATACAGAATCTCCACAGCTACAGGTGCAGTTGATCACGATTGACGAAGACCACCTCGACCAACGAATCGACAATTTTTTAATCACAGTGCTCAAGGGCGTTCCTAAGAGCATGATTTACCGTATCGTTCGTAAGGGCGAGGTACGGGTGAATAAAAAACGCATTAAGCCCGAGTACAAATTGCAAATCGGTGATGTGGTTCGCGTACCGCCGGTCAGAATGGCTGAGCAGGATAATCGTACCGCGCCTTCCGCAAACTTGAGTAGAGTGTCACAGCTTGAAGACCGTATTTTGCATGAAGACAATCATCTGATTGTTTTGAATAAACCTGCGGGCATTGCGGTCCATGGTGGCAGTGGCGTCGATTATGGTGTGATTGAAGCATTGCGTTCCTTGCGTCCACAACAAAAGTTTTTAGAACTGGTTCACCGTCTCGATAAAGACACCTCGGGCGTGTTGTTGGTGGCCAAAAAACGCAGCGCCCTTAAACATATGCACGATCAGTTGCGTTATAAAAAGATGCAGAAAGATTACTTGGCATTAGTCAAAGGTGAGTGGTCGGCGCAGGATAAAGTGGTTAAACAGCCGCTATTAAAATTAACGCTTAAGTCGGGCGAGCGTATCGTTCGAGTCAATGCCGAAGGCAAACCCTCGGAAACGCGCTTTAAAATTGTACAGCGTTATCAAGGTTGTACTCTGGTGCAGGCGAGTCCTGTGACAGGACGTACCCACCAGATTCGGGTGCATTGCCAATATATGGGGCATCCTATCGCCTGTGATGAGAAATACAGCGAGCAGGCGTTTGATGACAGTATGCGCGCACTCGGTCTGACCCGACTGTTTTTACATGCGGCAGAGTTAATGTTTATTCATCCTGAAAATGATGAGGTGATGCGAGTCTCAGCGCCGCTCGATGATAATTTGCAGCAACTGCTCGGCAAGTTAAAGCGCGCTTAGCGTTTTTTCTGCGCCTATTACCTTCGGATAACCTGAGAACGTGAAAGTGTCAGTGAGTCATTCAAGCCAACGAAAATACGATTTAGTGATTTTTGATTGGGATGGCACGTTAATGGATTCTATCGGCAAAATCATTGTTTGCATTGAGAATATGGCAAGGGCGCTGGCGTTGCCAGTGCCTGCTGAGGCGGATATTCGCAATGTGATTGGCTTGTCGATGACGCAGGCGTTACAGGTGTTATTTCCAGAAGGTTTGACTTCAGTGCCGCCGCGTAACGGATCTGCAAGCAGCGCAGCACAAGCGGGGGCAACTCAAGCACTTGTTGGCACTGATGATTGCTATATAAAGATGCGCGCCGAGTTTAAGACGCAGTATTTGCACCTTGATACCACGCCAACGCCGATTTTTAACCAAGCTCCCCAATTACTCGAATCATTATCAACAGCAGGATATCAACTTGCTGTCGCAACGGGTAAGGCGAGAGCAGGCTTAGTGCGCGTGTGGGAGCAATCCGGCTTAGGTCACTATTTTATTGCTTCGCGCTGCGCCGATGAGGCGCAGAGTAAACCTCACCCAGAAATGATCTTAAGTTTGCTGCAGGAGCTTGGTGTTCAGCCTGAACGAGCATTGATGGTCGGAGACTCTTTGTTGGATTTAACCATGGCGGCGAATGCGGGTATCGACGGTGTGGGTGTCACTTACGGCGCCCATAGTAAAGAAATGCTCCAGCAAGCTAATCCCATCGCTTTAATCGATTCCCCTGAAAAACTCTTGCTGCATTTATAGTGATTGACTCATCTGCGCCGATTAATGACGAATGCTGAGCTGAATCGCTAAAAACCTAAGTGCTTGTTGAGTTATCTAGGCAAGCGATTATGGATAACAGTGCCATCTCGCTTGCCCATCTCGATCCGCACTTACGTCATGCCACCTTAATAACCACTTCACGCTAGCCGGCTAAGACATCGATTCCATAATTGAGCAGCATTTCAGTTAACAGTATCAAGGGCAGCCCAATCAGGGTGTTAGGATCTCGGCCCTCTAAGCGAGTAAACAAGGCAATCCCTAAACCTTCACTCTTAAAGCTGCCCGCACAATAAAAAGGTTGCTCTTTATCGACATAAGCGGCGATTTGCGCGGCCGTCAGCTGACGAAAATGCACGGTGAAAGGTTCGACCTGAGCAGTCACTTCTCCAGTCTTAGCATGGTAGAGCGCAAGACCGGTATAAAAGGTGATAGCTTTGCTAGAGGCTTGGCTGAGCTGCTTAATCGCATTGTCTCGATTTAATGGCTTACCAATAATCTTGCCGTCAATCACGGCGACCTGATCTGAGCCTATAATTAATCCATGTGGAAAATGGCTTGCACCTGCCTTGGCCTTAGCTTTGGCGAGTCGTAAGACTAAGTCTTGAGCGGACTCATTTGCCATGGGGCTTTCATCGATATCCGGATTGCAAGTCTCAAAGGCTAAGCCTAACTTTTGCAATAGTGCTTGCCGGTAAACAGAGGTAGAAGCGAGGATTAACTGGGGCGTCATCGGTAAAAATCCATAAGAAAACCTGACTCATTGTCGCTAATCGTCACGCTTGAATGCAAGCGAGTGGTGGCTGATAGAATGACTTTAGGGCGGTAATCGGGGATTCTTACGATGAGTGCGGCTATTTTAGACGGCTTACGCTTGTGCGCCGCCCCGTGCTTGGGTAAAATTTCGCTTCCGTTAATTTCAATGTTGGGGCTAGAGAATCACTTAAGTCGCAAACTGGGACTTAAGTTAGAAATTTTTCTTTGACTCTAGCGTTTTCAAACTATAATATGCGCGCCTTATGCAAACAGTAAAGATACCGGTTTCAATTGATCCTATTCGCGCCGCCTCGAGCCGTTCTACCTATGAGGGGATAGTGCCAGGGCAGCAATTGAAAAGATTAAATGAGTTATGTGCCGGCGACTGTTCCGATGTGGCAGTGTCGATTGAATGTGGCGTAGATTTGCAGGGGATAGTCTACCTGAAAGGGAAGGCTGTGACGGAGCTCACTCTGGTTTGTCAACGTTGCATGACGCTATTTACCACTGAGGTTACGGTCGAGTTTTGCTTCGGTCCATGCCGGACTAAGGCAGAAATCGATGAGCTCCCGGATGCGTATGACCCAATTGAGTGCAATGAGATTGGCGAAGTACGTCTGCATCAATTGATCGAAGATGAATTGATAGTCGCTATGCCTATCATCCCGATGCATGAAGAAACTGATTGCAACATCGGGTCAATGGACATAGTTGTAGGCGAGATCGAACCCGCTCAAGAGGAGCGTCCAAATCCGTTTGCAGTGTTAGAAAAACTGAAGAGCAAGTAATCTAGGAGACAGGGCCAATGGCTGTACAACAGAATAAAAAATCTCGTTCTAAGCGCGGTATGCGCCGTTCACATGACGCACTGAGCACTGCTCAGCTGTCTGTTGACGCTACCAGCGGTGAAGTCCATATGCGTCACAATGTGACTGCTGATGGTTTCTATCGCGGTAAAAAGGTAATCAACAAGTAATTTGTTGGTTTCCTAATGACGAGTCTGACGCTCGCGTTAGATGCGATGGGTGGCGATCATGGCCCCCACGTCACGGTGCCTGCAGCCTTGCGGGCACTAAAATCTCACTCTTCTCTTAAAATCATTTTAGTCGGCGATAAGACTGAAATTGATGTCTATCTGCGTCAAGCAGAACAACCGTTACTCTCACGTATTGAAGTCATTCACACCGATGAAGTGGTGAGCATGTCCGATAGACCCGTGCACGCTTTGCGTACCCGCAAGAATAGTTCGATGCGCTTGTCGATTGAACTGGTGCGTGACGGACGAGCGGCGGCGTGTGTGAGTGCGGGCAATACTGGTGCCTTGATGGCCATGGCCAAGGTGTTATTAAAAACCTTGCCCGGCGTAGACAGACCCGCGTTGGTCAGTTGTTTACCCTCGGTCACGCAAAAGCCGGTTTATTTATTGGACTTAGGTGCCAATATCTCCTGCGATTCAGAAACGCTTTTCCAATTTGCCGTGATGGGCTCTGTGCTGTGTGAGGCAGTGGATAAAAAATCCCGCCCTAAAGTTGCACTCCTTAATGTGGGCACAGAAGAAATCAAAGGCAACGATCAGGTTCAACAAGCGGCGCAAATACTGCAAAACACCGATCAGATTAATTACACCGGTTTTATTGAAGGTGATGAAATCTACTCGGGCAATGTGGATGTGATCGTTTGTGACGGTTTTGTGGGTAACATCACGCTCAAAACCTCTGAAGGCATTGCCAAGTTATTGGTTCATCAGTTAAAACGTGGACTAACCCAAGGTTTCTTCGTGCGTTTTTTGGCAAAACTCATCGCCCCCCGCATTCAGGCGGTTCTCAGCCAGATGAACCCCGACCACTATAATGGTGCAAGTCTGATAGGATTGCGCGGCATAGTTGTAAAGAGCCATGGAAATGCGGATGAAACTGCCTATTTACAAGCAATTAGTTTGGCAGTGACTGAAGCGCAACGTCGACTCCCCGAAATGATAAAAGATCGTTTGGAGTCGATTCTTTTAGATATAAATAACTGATTCCTCCTTATGCATACAAAAATTCTCGGAACTGGTAGTTACCTACCGGTGCAGGTGCGTAGTAATCAAGATTTGGAAAAAATGGTGGAAACCAGTGACCAATGGATTGTTGAACGCACTGGTATTTCAGAGCGCCGCATTGCAGCGCAAGACGAAACTGTCTCAACGATGGGCTATCAGGCGGCATTAAATGCGTTAGAGATGGCCGGTATTGAGGCATCAGATTTAGATATGATCATTTGCGGTACAACCAGTGCGGCAAATGCATTCCCTGCCGCGGCCTGCGAAATCCAAGCCATGCTCGGTGTGCACACCATTCCAGCCTTCGATATCGCGGCGGCTTGTTCAGGCTTTGTGTATGCCTTATCGGTTGCGGACCAATTCGTTAAAAACGGTACCGCGAAAAAAGTCCTCGTGATTGGCGCTGATGTATTATCCCGTCTGTGTGAGCCGGAAGATCGTACCACCATTATTCTGTTTGGGGATGGTGCGGGGGCGGCGGTTATCGGTGCTTCCGATGAGCCCGGGATTATTTCAACCCATATTTATGCCGATGGTCGTCAAGGCGATTTGCTTAAGTGCGCTTTCCCACCACGTCAGGGGGAAACCTCTGAAGCGGTTGGTTTTATGACGATGAAAGGCAATGACGTCTTTAAAGTGGCGGTGACTCAGTTATCCCATGTCGTGACTGAAACCTTGCGCCTGAATAATATCGATAAGTCGGAAATCGACTGGTTGGTGCCGCATCAGGCTAACTTCCGCATTATTAATGCCACGGCGAAAAAGCTAGACATGAGCTTAGATAAAGTGGTGTTAACCCTTGCTAAGCATGGTAATACCTCGGCGGCTTCGGTACCTATTGCTCTGGATGAAGCTGTGCGTGATGGTCGGATCCAACGTGGTCAGCTCTTGCTGCTCGAAGCCTTTGGCGCTGGTTTTGCGTGGGGCAGTGCGCTCGTCCGTTTTTAACCGTATCTGTATACGAATAAATTCCTGCTCATCGTTATCTTGGTTAGCTGTCCAAGATAACGGTTTAGTGTTCAATAAATTAAGTTCGCCATAGGTAATTTGATATGGAAAATGTAGCTTTTGTATTCCCAGGCCAAGGTTCACAGGCCCTTGGCATGTTAGCCGAGCTGGCTGCTGTACAGCCGATCGTGGGACAAACCTTTGTCGAAGCGAGTGAGGTGTTAGGGTATGATTTGTGGGCATTAGTGCAAGACGGCCCCGTTGAAACCTTAAATGAAACCGATAAAACTCAGCCTGCTTTATTAGCGGCAAGTGTGGCGATTTGGCGTGCCTATGTTGCCTCTGGTAAAGCTATGCCTGCGATGTTAGCGGGTCACAGCCTAGGCGAATATTCTGCATTAGTTTGTGCTGGTGTGATCGACTTTAAAGATGCGATCAAACTTGTTGAACTACGTGGTCAATTGATGCAGCAAGCCGTACCCGCCGGTACTGGCGCTATGTACGCGATTATCGGTTTAGATAATGACGGTATTGCTAATGCGTGTATTGAAGCCGCTCAAGGCGAAGTGGTAAGCCCAGTTAACTTCAACAGCCCTGGCCAAGTGGTTATCGCCGGTCAAAAAGATGCGGTTGAACGCGCTGCTGCGGCCTGTAAAGCGGCGGGCGCCAAAATGGCGGTAGCCTTGCCTGTCAGCGTGCCATCACACTGCGCATTAATGAAACCTGCTGCTGATAAATTAGCTCTTGCGTTAAACGATGTGCAGTTTAATGCGCCGAGCATTACCGTTATTAATAACGTAGATGTGGCATCACCCACTGCGGTTGCCGACATTAAAGATGCGCTGGTGCGTCAACTGTATTGCCCTGTACGCTGGAGCGAAACTGTTGAATTAATGGCCGAAAAAGGCATTACCCAGTTAGTTGAGTGCGGTCCTGGTAAAGTATTGACAGGTCTTGCGAAACGCATTAATAAATCTCTTTCTGCCCAAGCAGTTAATGACGTTGCATCCCTTGCCGCGTTAACTGAATAAGGAGTTTGTATGAGTATCAATCTGAGTTTAGCGGGCAAAGTTGCCTTAGTGACAGGCGCGAGTCGTGGTATTGGCCGTGCGATTGCCGAAACCTTAGTCGAAGCCGGTGCGATTGTGGTTGGAACTGCCACAAGTGAGAAGGGCGCCGAAGCAATTCAAGAATATCTGGGTGACAAAGGTTTTGGTTTAGTGCTTAATGTTACCGATAGTCAATCCGTCACCGATTTATTCGATTCGATCAAAGAAAAAGCGGGTGATGTTGATATTCTAGTCAACAACGCGGGTATCACCCGTGATAATTTGCTGATGCGAATGAAAGATGATGAATGGAACGATATCATCGATACCAACCTGACATCATTGTTCAGACTATCAAAACCTGTGATGCGTACCATGATGAAAAAGCGTTTCGGCCGGATCATCAATATCGGTTCAGTGGTAGGCACTATGGGCAATGCAGGTCAAGTTAACTACTCGGCAGCAAAAGCTGGTTTGATCGGATTTACAAAATCTCTTGCAAGAGAGGTTGCATCTCGTCAAATTACAGTTAATGCTATCGCTCCTGGATTTATCCAGACCGATATGACTGATGAGCTGACCGAAGATCAGCAAAAAGCTATCATGTCTCAGGTTCCGATGGAACGATTAGGGCAAGCGCAAGAAATTGCCAATGCCGTACTCTTCTTGGCGTCGGACTCTGCCGCTTATATCACAGGCGAGACTTTGCATGTGAATGGCGGAATGTACATGGTTTAAGGGCGGATGGCAGGGATACTGTCGCAACTGAGTAGTGATCTGTATCAATTGGTCGCTAAATTTCGTGGTTAGACCACGAAAACTAAGCTTGCATTGTCAGCCAAATCTAATAAACTACTCGCAATCTTACGCAAGTGCGTAATTTGAATAGGAAAGAAAACTAATGAGCAACATCGAAGAACGTGTAAAGAAAATCATTGTAGAGCAACTGGGCGTTAAAGAAGAAGACGTTAAACCAGCGGCATCTTTCGTTGACGATCTGGGTGCAGATTCTCTGGACACTGTTGAGTTGGTTATGGCTCTGGAAGAAGAGTTTGATACCGAGATCCCTGATGAAGAAGCTGAAAAGATCACTACTGTTCAAGCAGCGATCGATTACGTTTCTAAGAATCAGTAATTCTGAATTCTAGAGAACAGGCGGCAAATATGCCGCCTGTTTTTGTTTTATCCCCGCCTAATTCTGCAATAGTGCCATTCAATCGTCTCTGGAAGCTGTGTTGAATTTATCCATGAGATGCTCGCCGCAGATTGGCGAAGACATTTTAATGATAGAACTGCATTTGTCTGTCATAACTTAATCTATTTAGCATTCAAAAGGTGACTGCCGTGTCTAAACGTCGTGTAGTGGTAACCGGTTTAGGGTTAGTAACGCCCGTGGGCAATACTGTCGACACTACTTGGAAAGCCCTGCTTTCGGGTAAGAGTGGGATTGCGCCCATAACCAAATTTGATGCCAGCGAATTTACCACTCGTTTCAGTGGTTCTGTAAAAGATTTCGATGTTGAGCAGTACTTAACTAAAAAAGACGCCCGCAAAATGGACCTCTTTATTCAGTATGGTATGGCTGCGGGCATCCAAGCTATCCAAGACTCAGGTCTGGATATGAGCAAAGAAAACCCTGGCCGTGTGGGTACCGCAATCGGTGCTGGCATGGGCGGTATGTGGTTGATTGAACAAAACCACAGCGCGCTATTAAGTGGTGGCCCTCGTAAAATTTCGCCTTTCTTCGTGCCAAGCACCATTATCAATATGATTGCCGGCCATTTATCGATTATGTACGGTATGACGGGCCCTAACTTTGCCGTCACTACCGCCTGTACTACCGGTGTGCATAATATCGGTTTTGCGGCGCGCACTATTGCCTATGGCGATGCTGACGTAATGGTTGCCGGTGGCGCCGAAGATGTGACTTGTCCACTCGGTGTTGGTGGTTTTGGTGCGGCCAAAGCGCTGTCAACCCGTAACGATGACCCAACGGCGGCCAGTCGCCCATGGGATAAAGACCGTGATGGTTTTGTCATCGGTGATGGTGCGGGTGTGATGGTGATGGAAGAATACGAGCACGCGAAGGCGCGCGGTGCGACCATTTATGGTGAACTCGTCGGCTTTGGTATGAGTGGTGATGCGTTCCATATGACATCGCCTCCAAGTGATGGAGCGGGCGCTGCGGCCGCTATGGTCAATGCAGTGAATGATGCTAAGCTGCCATTTGAAAAAATTGGTTATATCAATGCGCACGGCACTTCAACGCCTGCGGGTGATAAAGCTGAAGCGGCAGCGGTGAAATCTGTGTTTGGCGATCATGCCTACAACCTGCTTGTAAGCTCGACTAAGTCTATGACGGGTCACTTGCTGGGCGCTGCGGGTGCGGTTGAAGCGATTTTCACTCTGCTTGCGCTGCGCGATCAAGCCGTACCACCGACCATCAACCTCGATAATCCAGATGAAGGCTGTGATTTAGACTTCGTGGCGCACACTGCCCGTGATGTAAAGTTAGAGTATGCTCTGTGTAACTCCTTCGGATTTGGTGGCACTAACGGTTCATTGCTGTTTAAGAAAGTCTAAACAGCGGTTAGCTCGATAAAAAATGCGCCTACTGGCGCATTTTTTTATGCTCGAATTGTGCCTAATATCACTTTCTAACCTGCTGATATCCAAATAGTTAACCTTTGTTCATCAAGCTTGTTTAATGCCCTTTGCCGCCGATAATGACAGGCATATTCTATTTAAAAGGAAATCTGTCATGTTAAACCCTCTGGTGATCCCGCTTGTGCCTATCGTTGGTGCCGTAACCGCAAATTTGACCGAATTAATTCGTGGTGAATCCAAAGCTTGGCATCCTAATATGGATATCGGCATGAAGACCTTCACCTTTGCGATTGCGGCATATGTGTTGGTGTGGTTCGCCTTATTGGTGACCGCCATCAGTGTCGGTGGCAGTAACCATATGTCATCGGGATTTGAAGTGATTGGGTTGTTTTTGGCTGGGTTGGGTGTTTACACTTATGGCAAGGGCACTCGCTTTGTTAGCAGTCAATTACAGCTGTGGTTGTATCGCCTGGCGTTGCCGGGATTATTACTCTCCTGTGGGCTAATAAGTTACTTTGGCTAAATCGGTTCTCTTCACTGGGACAATCGTAATTATCTTTACGCTATTGCGCATTTCTATCGTAAACTCAACTTATTGCAAAATCATTGAGCCACAGAGGCTGAATAAGTTGAGGTTATATGGCTGGTATCGATAGACAAATTACCCTGAGATTTTTGTCAGAACCCGCAGATGTGAATTTTGGTGGTAAGGTTCACGGTGGCGCTGTGATGAAATGGATTGACCTTGCGGCTTATGCCTGTGCTGCGGGCTGGAGTGGTAAATATTGTATTACCGCCTATGCGGGTGGAATTCGATTTGTTCAGCCTATCCTCGTGGGAAATATCGTCGAAGTCAGCGCTAAGGTGATTTATACCGGTAAGACCTCTATGCACATCGGTATTGATGTGCGGGCAGGGGATCCTAAGGTCTCTGAGCGTCATCTCACCACTCACTGTATTGTCATCATGGTTGCCGTGGATGAAAATGGTCAACCTACACCCGTGCCTGAATGGGTGCCGCAGACTGAGTATGATATTCATCTGCGTGATTCCGCACTGCGCTTAATGGAAATGCGCAAGAAAATTGGCGCCGAAATGGAAGCACACGTACAAAAGTGATTTGGGTTAGTTATAAAAACAAAGGCGCCTCTGTGCGCCTTTGTTGTTTCTGTCGAACACTGCGTTTGTTGCCAAGTGCATTTTTACTCTGACGCTCGCCTAATCGAGTGCTACACTGCCGCCACCGTTTTAGCTACAGATTGACCTTTTAAGTTGAAACACTTGCTCGCATTTTTTTAGTTTGGGTAGGGTCTTTCTCGGAGTAACATAAGCGCGCATCCTGTGTGTCGTTAATTTATTGTGTTAATTCAGTGAGGTTAAATGAACGCAGTGCAAATGTGTGGTGTAAAACGTTTCACCTTGTTTATCAATTAAAGGAGTTCCTCATGGCAAAAGTCGCATTTATTGGTTTAGGCGTAATGGGTTACCCCATGGCAAGACACTTACTCAACAAGGGCCATGAGGTTACTGTGTATAACCGCACTTTTGCCAAGGCACAAACCTGGGTCGAGAACTACGGTGGTCGCTGCTGCCCAACGCCTAAAGAGGCGGCAATCGGCCAAGATATTGTTTTTACCTGCGTAGGCAACGATAACGACTTGCGTGAAGTGGTATTAGGCAATGATGGCCTGATCCATGGTATGGCTCAAGGCACTGTATTGGTGGACCATACGACGGCTTCAGCCGATGTGGCCCGTGAATTACATAAAGTGCTGGCCGAAAAAGGCGTCGATTTTCTCGATGCGCCTGTATCTGGTGGCCAAGCTGGTGCCGAAAATGGCGTACTGACTGTGATGGTCGGGGGCGATCAAGCTGTGTTCGAGCGTGTTAAGCCCGTTATCGAAGCGTTTGCGCGCTGCGCAGAGCGTTTAGGTGAGGTTGGTGCAGGCCAGCTCACTAAGATGGTCAACCAAATTTGTATCGCAGGTGTGGTTCAAGGCCTTGCCGAAGCACTCCAATTTGCCCGTAAGGCTGGTCTTGACGGTGAAAAAGTGGTTGAGGTGATCAGTAAAGGCGCGGCGCAAAGTTGGCAGATGGAAAATCGCTACAAAACCATGTGGGGACAGAGCTATGATTTTGGTTTTGCCGTCGATTGGATGCGTAAGGATTTAGGCATTGCCCTAGAAGAAGCTCGCCGCAATGGCTCGCACTTACCCTTAACCGCGCTAGTGGATCAGTTTTACTCAGAAGTTCAAGCCATGGGTGGCAATCGTTGGGATACTTCTAGCTTGTTAGCGCGTTTTGAGAAAAACACTAAATAGGCGGTGATTGCCAAATAGATTGCCATCGTGAATTTGATGGCATAAAAAAGCCCAGTCATGCACTGGGCTTTTGCATTGATGGGGGATAAAGACGGATTAGTCTGCCCAGCGAATATGGGTGACTAAACTGTGACTCTCGCCAGGAGCCAGCGTTAATTTATCTTCAAGCACATTGGCGGCTTCAAGACACACCATGGTCTGATAATCATCGTGATTAAAGCGGGCAAGGCGAGTCGATTTTTCAATCCAAGGGTTCCACAGTACGGCCGAGTGGCTATTTTCGCGGCTCACTTCAATCACACCTTGGGGCGTATGTAAGTGTTGAACTGGACCTAGGTTGGTGTAAACGCGGTCGGTTTCGCGGTCAAATAGCACATCATCTGTCGTTTGCGGATAAGGCCCTTCGGCAAACTCAATATATTGAGCGCCACTAAAACCAGTGGCTTTAAGCTGGTGAATATCTTCAATCGGAAAATAGCTGTGTAGTGCTTGGGTGAGCGTAACGGGCACATCGCCAAGGTTAGTATTAACTAAGCTGATACTTAAGGTTTCACCTAAGGTAAAGAGCACGTTGACTTGGGTATGGTGCGGCCAAAAGACCTTGTCTTCTTCGCTGATCGTTAAACTGAAACGCAAATCCACCAGTTGATTCCGCATCTCAACCGACTCGAGTGTCCAAATACGGGTGCGGGCAAACCCATGTTGTGGAAAATTAGCTTGATTGCTCATGCCAAACCAAGGCCAGCAGACGGGTACACCGCCACGGATCCCATTACCGGGTTGATAGTCATCCGCCGAAGACACCCATAACAAGGGCGGCTTACCTACGGGTTGAAAATGGTCGATTTGCGCGCCCTGTAAAAAAATCCTTGCTTGGCATAACGCAGTGTTTACTTCGACATAATCGAGCCCGTTTGCGTGTTTTTTGGTGGTAACAGAACCCATAGTAACAATATCCTCAACCTGATGACGTATCAGCAATACAGACACTTAGCTTACAAACTTTTGCACTTGAGCATAAGCCTTTGTTGCGATCAATTTACGGTTTCGCTGTTCGATTGTGTAAACAAAAGTCACTGCACAGAGTCTCAGATGCTTCCTTTTTCAACAGATTTAGCTAAAGTGGTCAGAGCACTTAGTCCATTGCCATAAAACAAGAAAGGGAAGCGATTATGCCAGTCTATCAAGCACCACTACGTGACTATCAATTTATCCTCGATGAAATGTTGCATATTTATCAGCAAGATGCCCTAAAAGGCTTCGATGAAATCGACCCTGATCTGGTCGATGCCATCCTGCAAGGTATGGCGGATTTCAGTACTGAGGTGATGTTGCCGTTAAATAGCGTGGGGGATGTGCAGGGCTGCAAACTCGTGGATGGCAAAGTGGTTACCCCCGAAGGTTTTGCCGACGCCTATCAGCAGTTTGTCGACAATGGCTGGCCGACACTGACCTGCGATCCCGCCTACGGTGGTCAAGGACTGCCCGAAGTGGTCGGGATTTTTGCGACCGAGATGCAAACCTCGACCAACATGGCCTTTGCCATGTATCCCGGCCTTACCCATGGCGCCTATTCGGCCATTCATGCCCACGGCAGTGAGGCACTTAAACAGAAATATTTAGCCAAATTAGTGAGTGGTGAATGGACTGGCACCATGAACCTCACAGAATCCCATGCCGGAACCGATTTAGCGCTATTGCGCACTAAGGCCGTTCCCGCGGCGGACGGCTACTTTGCCATCACTGGGGAGAAAATTTTTATTTCCTCGGGTGACCATCAATTTACCGATAACATAGTGCATCTGGTACTCGCCCGTTTACCCGATGCGCCCGAAGGTGTGAAGGGGATTTCGCTGTTTGCCGTGCCTAAAGTGTTAGTGAACAGTGATGGCAGTTTAGGAGAGGCGAACAGCCTCTATGCTAGCGGCCTTGAGCACAAAATGGGGATCCACGGCAACTCAACCTGCGTGATGGTATTTGAGGGGGCACTCGGTGAGTTAGTCGGCGAACCCCACCAAGGGCTGCGCGCTATGTTTACCATGATGAACCAAGCACGCTTAGGTGTTGGGATGCAGGGGTTAGGCGTGTCCGAAATCGCCTATCAAAACGCCTTGGCCTACGCCAAGGACAGATTGCAGAGCCGCGCCATTAGTGGGGCTAAGGCGCCCGAAAAAGCCGCCGATCCGATTTTGGTTCACGGTGATGTGCGCCGAATGTTGTTATCGCAAAAAGCCTTTAACGAAGGTGCCCGTGCTCTCGTTGGCCAGCAGGCGCTGTGGCTCGATGAGGCTGAGCGCCATAGCGATCCTGCCAAGGCGAAAGTGGCTGCCCAGTTAGCGGCCTTATTTACCCCAGTGGTGAAAGGCTTTATCACTAATCGTGGCTTTAATGCCTGTGTGGATGCCCAGCAAGTGTTTGGCGGTCATGGCTATATCCACGAGTGGGGAATGGAGCAGTTTGTGCGTGATAGCCGCATCGCTTTGATTTATGAAGGCACGAATGGCATTCAGGCGCTCGATTTAGTTGGGCGTAAGCTGCTGAGCGATCGCGGCGCTGCCATGCAGCAATGGTCAGCGCTAGTGACTGAGTTTATTCAATCACAGGGCAAAGATCCGCAAATGCAGCCCTATGTAAGCGGGCTAATGGATTGCGCCACCGATTTACAAAAGGCGAGTGGTTATTTAGCGACCCATGCGGCGAGCAATCCCGACATTATCGGCGCGGCATCGATGGCGTATCTAGAGTTATTTGGCATAACCGCCCTCGCGTGGATGTGGGCTCGTATGGCTAAGATTGCCCTGACGGCACTCGAAAATGGCACGCAAGAGACCGACTTTTATCAAGCTAAACTGAAAACGGCGGACTTTTATATGGCGTATTGGGCCGTGCAAAGCCGCAGCCTGCGTAAACAGTTGGAGCAGGCGAGTGAGATGTTAACAACGCTCGATGAGGCTATTTTTTAAGTCTTTACATTCAAAGCGTTATAGCCAGTAAAACAGTAATAAGCCAGCAGAGTGATGCTGGCTTTTTGATGCTGGCGCTGACCTAGATAAGAATTGCGCTCCTGTATTGGAGTGACGCTCCCATCTTTACAATTGTTACAAAAACCCATCCATGTAAATTTAAATGAGAATTATTGTCACCTACGATTCAAACTTTATAATGACGCCAACTTAAGATGACAGGAGTAGACCACAGGTCTACTCGAGGTTGGGGGACTTTGTGAAATCTCGTTTTGCCTATTCAATACTAACGCTTGCCCTGATGCCGCATTTGGTTTTTGCGGCTGCGTCTAACGCTCAAGAGAGCAAACCCGAGCAAGAAAATGCTTCAGCGGCACAATCCGCTACCCAAGCAAGCACTCAAGCTTTAGCGCAAACCAGTGCTCAGACTGACACTAAAGCGCCCGAGCGGATTGTGGTACGTGGTCGCGCCATGCAAATGTACGTCGATAAAGAGACGGAAATTGGTACAAAAACGGCGGTTAATGTGATGGAGCTGCCGCAGTCGGTACAAGTGCTGACCGAGCAACTGATTGACGACCAAGCCGCTCGCAATATTACCGACTTATACCGCTCCATTGCGGGGGTGAGTGAATTTAGCTATTCCGGTGTGACCTTTCGTGGTTTTCGCGACGATGCCAACGTGTTTTACGACGGCGTACGTGGCGATCCGTATTCGGGCTTTTCGGTGCCACAACTGTTCAACGTGCAGCGGGTTGAAGTGTTAAAAGGCCCCGCATCGGCACTCTATGGCGGCGGTGAACCCGGCGGCATGATCAACTATGTCACTAAAAAGCCGACGTTTGTTGAGCGTAAAGAGCTCACCCTAAGCACAGGCAGTTACGACATGATGGGCGGCTCGCTGGATTTCACCGGTGGCTTAACTGAGGATTTAGCCTATCGTTTAGGGGGCTATTATCAGCAGGAAAATAGCTTTCGTAACAATGCCGATAGCATGAATGCCGAAGTGGCGGGTGGCTTACTGTATGAAATCAGTGACGATACTAAGCTCACCACCACATTCGATCTGATCAAACAGGATTTGGGCGGTAATCGACTCCGTGGTGTACCCGTGGATGATGCGGGGAATTTCCTGGTTGACCCATCCTACAATGCCAACGAGAAGAGCGACTTCCAAAAGATGGATGCTTTGGTGCTGCAAGCGATTCTCGATCATCAATTTACGGATGATTTTTCGGTGAAAACGCAGCTCCGTTATCTCACGAATGACTCCGATCAGCAGTACCACGAGTCCCGTGGTTGGGTCGATGTCAACGGTGACGGCAAAGCTAACAGCGCGGATGGCACGATCAAACGTGAATATCGGGTGCAAGCCCGTGCTAATGATGAAATCAGTTTAACCAATGATTTTGTTTATCGTTTTAATGCCTTAGGTTTTGAGCATGAGTTCCTGTTCGGCGGCGATTATCACTATGTTGAAACCGAGTACCATTACAAACTGGCGACGGATAAAACCGGCGTCGGTAACCTGAATATTTATGAGCTTAACTACGGTGAGACTGATCCTAGTACTTATCAGTTAAAAGACATGGATACTGACGGTACCCGTGCCAACCGCTTTGGCCTGTATCTGCAAGAGCATCTGCATTTTAACGAACAGTGGTCACTGATTGCAGGCCTGCGTTTCAGTCAGTTTGAAGATTACAACAAGAAGACCGGATTCTCCTTTAGCGATAATGCCATTACCCCAAGGGCGGGCCTGAATTATCGTCCACTCGAGTCTATGTCCTTTTACTTGAACTATTCAGAGAGCTTTAATCCCGCTTCATTGAGCGATCAGGAGCAGGAAGGGGGCGATGGCTATCTTGATCCTGAAACCGGTAATCAAATTGAGCTTGGGATGAAAAACGAGTGGTTGGATGGCCAGTTTATGACCACACTCGCGCTCTATCGTATTGAAAAACAAAACGTGGCTCAGGCGAACCCGCTCGATACCGGCAAGGATGATGGAATTCCTGACTTAGTGAATTTAGGCGAAGTGCGCAGTCAAGGCGTCGAATGGACGCTGGTGGGGGACTTAACCGATAACCTGACCATGACCGCTAACTATGCCTATAACGATACCGAAGTGATCAAAGGCGTGACCAACGACAGCCTGACCAACACCTTCGGTGACGGTAAACGTTTTGCCAATGCGCCGCGTCACCAAGCGGGCTTATGGACGCGCTATGATATTCAAGCGATTGATTCGGCCATCGCCTTTGGGATGGACTATGTGGGTGAGCAATTTAGCCTCAATGGTCAAACGGTAAAACCCCATACTGTGTTTGATATGAGCTGGACGACCCAGTGGGACCAAACCCAAGTGCGCGTAAATCTGAAGAATATCTTCGATAAGGAATATGCTGTCAGTGGATTTAGTGAGCGCAATGGCCATTTCCCTGGCGAGCCTCGCAATGTCACGCTTGAACTGAGCCATAAGTTCTAGTGGGATAGGCCTTGCAGATAACGAGCTAACTTGGGTTGGCTCTTTATCTTTTACTCGATATTTATTTGATGACTCGCTCATCTCTTTCTCATGTTTTTCTCATGCGAATGTGCTGCCAAGGATTTGTTTTATCCTGTGCGGCAGGCATGGTTAATCATTCACTCTCTCACCAGCACCCTTAATCATCCCGTGATTGGCGAGTCGTTCACGCCAGATGATAACGCCTGCATCATGTATATCATTCGCAGCTTATTTTAATTTTCGATTACCGCGATTGATTCTATCCGTTTTTTGCTATCGCAATCTTTGTTTAGACTGAGCTTATCTATTCTCCATTGCGTCTTTGTTGCGATAAGGTCAGTTATGCCGCCGATTAGCCATTTATCTTCTGCCTCTCAATCTGTTGCCGCGTCGAAAGTGGCGTTAATTGCAGAAGGCGGCGGCCAGCGTGGCATTTTTACCGCAGGCGTACTGGATGCTTGGCTTGAGGCGGAGTTCGACCCCTTCGACTTATTGATTGGCACCTCCGCAGGCTCGCAAAACTTGACCAGCTTTTTAGCCAGACAAAAGGGTTACGCCAAAAAACTAATCCGGGGGCTAACGCGCCATAAACGCTTTTATCAGCTAGGGCGCGGTCTGATTGGTGCGAATGTTATCGATCTCGACTGGTATTTTGCGCAGACTCAGCGTGGCAGCTTTAAGCTGGATTTAGCCGCGGCGAGTCAATCCCTCAATGGGCGAGAACTCCTTATCACCACCACGAGAGTTAGCGATCGCCAAGGGTATTTCTTGAGTCCAACCAGTCATGAGCACTGGCGTGAGTTACTTAAAGCCTCTAGCGCATTGCCTTTTTTATATAAACAGGGAGTGAAGTTAACGCCTTGGCTAGGGATTGAATCTGCCAATCATAGCGATGCGACACTCGAACCCGAGCAAGACTTTTACCTCGATGGTGGCTTAGCGGCGCCGCTGCCCGTGCGTGAGGCGTATAAACGGGGTGCCCGCAAAATTGTGGTAGTGAGGACGGTCAATGCAGACTTTCAAGCTCAATCGGCTTGGGTACATAAGCTTAAATCGTGGATCTGTGTTTCTGGTTTTTGCCCTAAGACCATTGATTACTTAGTGCAGCATGAAGAGGCCTATCAGGCCGAGTTAGATTTTATTGCCAATCCTCCCGATGATGTCGAAATTGTGCAGATTTTTGCGAAGGCACCATTACAGAGCAAGTTGTTAGGTAGCACAGATGCGGATTTACGGATTGATTACCAACAAGGGATAAAGGCGGGGAAGGCGTTTCTTGCTAAGTCTTCTTGGCAAATTGCCAAGGTTAAAGATGTGACGCCTTTTTCACCACTGGCGATATCGGTCTAGGTCATGGAGTATCTGCCTAGAGCACTTAAGGGATATTGCTTGGTCGTCTTTGCGTTTGCCTAGCGCGGCAGAGCTAGCTCCCATTCTTAAAGAAATGAGTTAATGAGTTAAAGATAAAAGCCACCCTTGGGTGGCTTTTATCTTAATGAGATGCGTTGGCGATTAATAGCTGGCAGCATGCACTGAGCGTACGGCACGGCCAGAAGGGTCGATAATGCCACGTAAGCTTTCGTCCCATGCCAGCGCTTCTGGAGTAGAGCAGGCGACTGACTTGCCACCGGGCACGGTTTCGGCCGCGCTAGCTAAGGGATAATGCTCCTCAAAGAAACAACGGTAGAAATAGGCTTCCTTGGTTTCTGGCGTGTTGTACGGGAAGCGGAACTTCGCGTTGGCCAGTTGCAAGTCGTCTACTTGCTCGGCGGCATGGGCCTTCAAACCATCGATCCAAGAGTAACCCACGCCATCACTGAATTGCTCCTTTTGACGCCAGGCGACTTCTTTGGGTAATTTATGCTCAAAGGCTTGACGCAGAATGTGTTTCTCAATCCGGCCATCCTTAGACATTTTTGCCTCAGGGTTGATACGCATCGCCACATCCATAAATTCCTTATCGAGGAAGGGTACGCGGGCTTCGAGTCCCCATGCGGCCATGGCTTTGTTGGCGCGCAGGCAGTCGAACAGATGCAGTTTATCCAGCTTACGGACTAATTCCTCATGGAAAGCCTGTGCGTTTGGCGCCTTATGGAAGTACAAATAACCGCCAAAGAGTTCGTCGGCACCTTCACCCGATAACACCATTTTAATGCCCATCGCCTTGATTTTTCGTGCCATTAAATACATTGGTGTGGCAGCACGAATGGTGGTGACATCATAGGTTTCTAAGTGATAAATCACTTCTTTAATCGCATCTAGCCCTTCTTGGAAGGTAAAGTTGATCTCATGGTGAATCGTTCCAATCGCATCGGCAACCTTCTTCGCTGCGGCTAAATCCGGTGCGCCTTTTAAACCGACAGCAAAGGAGTGTAGCTGCGGCCACCAAGCTCCTGTTTCACCGTCATCTTCGATACGGCGTTTGGCAAAGGTTTGGGTTATCGCCGAGATCACCGATGAGTCTAAACCGCCGGAGAGTAATACTCCGTAAGGTACATCGGACATCAATTGGCGCTTAACTGCGGCTTCTAGAGCTTCACGCAATTCTTCTTGGCTGGCGCCGTTATCTTTCACCGCATCAAAGCTTCGCCAATCGCGAGTGTAGTATTGCACTGGCTCACCGATGCTTGAGTACAGATATTGCCCGGGCTGAAATTCGGCCACGGTTTTACAGACGGGCATCAGCGCCTTCATTTCGGAGGCAACGTAGAAGTTACCCGCTGAATCACGCCCAGTATAGAGCGGAATAATACCCATATGATCGCGACCAATTAGGTAAGCGTCTTTGGCTTTGTCGTAGAGTACGAAGGCGAAAATACCGTTTAATTTATCAAGAAATTCAGTGCCGTATTCCTGATACAACGCCAGAATGACTTCGCAATCTGAGTTGGTTTGATAGCTATATTTATCGCCGAGTTGGGCTTTGAGTTCTTTGTGGTTATAGATTTCACCGTTGACCGCGAGGATAAGGCTGCCATCTTCGGTTAGCAGTGGCTGCGCGCCATGTTCTATATCGACAATGGCTAAACGTTCGTGGGCCAAAATAGCCTTATCGCTGGCGTAAATGCCTGACCAATCGGGGCCGCGATGGCGCATCAGTTTGGACATTTCCAGTGCCACTTGGCGTAGCTCTTTCGCATCGGATTGAATATCTAAAATTGAAAAAATCGAACACATAATCCCACTCCTAAACCGCTGTATTTCATTTGAGGATGTCTCAATTGAGTATCAATGTGCCAGTGATTCGGAATTTTGCCAAATATTATTTTTGATGATTTGTTCGCTTTTTGGTGTTATTGATGAGTTTGATCTATCTTTAAAATGGTTTTAATTGAGGTTTATTTAATTAATTTCGCATTTTTATGAATAAAGTGTTTTTGGTGGTGGGTTGTGAAGCGGGATATTGGTAAATACGTAATGTTGACTCAAGAAAATCCGTTTTTAGGAAAATCATCATAAATGTGAGCAAGATAGTGATCCAATCGCAAGTGTTGCTGATTTAATAAACAGTTTGTCGGCGGTCATTGCGCGTGTTGCTACAGTCAAGGTCAAACTGTGAATATAAAGTGGGGCGGCTCATAAAATAATAAGGCACCTCTCAAGGTGCCTTATGGGATTTTTCAGCGATGAATCGTTTTCAAGTGCTTATTTTGCGGCCGTGGCAAGTTCCGTTTTGGCAGGACGCAGGCTGTTAAACTCAGTGCCTTGATAATAGCCAGGCCAATCTTGGCTGTTGCCTAAGCTGCGAGTCACTTGATAGTAAACTTCGAGATCTTGAATCGCACCGCTCAGATCCCAGTCTTCACGGTATTCATCGCAGACATTGTGGTAGCAACCCTTCATGGTCGCCTGCATTTGAGTCTTATAGCTTGCCGTTGCGGCATCTACGGGTTCGCTTCCGCCACCGGCAAAGACCGCGGGTACGCCGAGTTTGGCGAAGCTGAAGTGATCAGAGCGGAAAAAACCGCCCGAGGCAGGATTTTTTTCACCCAAAGCAATGCGGTTTTGTTGTTTGGCGGCATCGACTAAGTAGTTTTCAAGCTCAGACTTGCCTTTGCCAACAATGGTAAAGTCCTTGGTTTTTCCATAGATATTGGTGCTATCTAGATTGAGTACCGCCACCGTTTTATCAATCGGATAGATAGGATTTGCTGCATAATAACGTGAGCCAAGCAAACCTTGCTCTTCGCCCGTGGTGGCGATAAATGTCACTGAGCGGGCTAAACCGTGGCCTTGTTTGGCATTATCGGCAAGTTGTCTGGCGATTTCTAAAATACCGGCAATACCGGAAGCGTTATCCATTGCGCCATTGTAAATTTTATCGCCTTCTTTACTATCATCTTTGCCAATATGGTCCCAATGGCCCGTGAACAGGATGTGTTCATCGGCTTGCTTAGTGCCGGGAAGGGTGGCGACCACGTTATAGCTGTTAGCGTATTCGGCTTTGTTTTTAAAGGCGATGTTGGCCGTTTGCTCTAGGGATAAGTTAATCGGACTATCGGCTGCGCGCGCCATCAGCGTTGGTAGAGATAAACCTGCTTTTTCAAATAATTGTGTTGCAGCATCTAAGGTTAACCAGCCTTCGACTTGCACGCGGCTATCTTGCTCGGCTTTGCTGAGGACCAAATCCTGCTGTGGTCCTGTCCAACTGTTTTCGACCACGGACCAAGGATAAGAGGCAGGCTCAGTATCGTGAATAATCAATGCACCAAGCGCACCTTGGCGGCTGGCTTCTTCAAATTTATAACTCCAGCGGCCGTAGTAGGTCATCGCTTTGCCATTAAATTTGCCTGAATCTGGGCGGGCAAAACCGGGATCGTTTACTAAGATCACCGCGATTTTGCCTTTCATGTCGAGATCTTGGTAATCGTTCCAGGCATATTCAGGTGCATTCACACCATAGCCAACAAATACCAGTGGCGCGCTCTCAATGTTCACACCACCGTTATCGTGGCGACTGCTGAGTACCAGATCTTGACGGTATTTAAAGGGTAATCCTGCCAGCGTGACTTGCTGCGCTTCATCTGCGGTATAGCTCACCATAGGCACAGGTTGTAAAAAGCTGCCTTGGTAGCCGCCCTTAAGTCCCATCTCTGTAAAGGCTTTGGATAAATAATCCAAAGTGAGTTTTTCACCCTGAGTGGCTGGGGCGCGGCCTTCAAACTCATCGGAAGACAGGGCTTTAATATCGTTTCTAAAGCGTGCTTCATTCATTTGCACGGGTTTCAGTGCGGCACTGCTGTTGGCATCGGGTTGGGCCGAATTAGGGCTGCAGGCACTGAGCATGGCTAGCGCGCAAAACGGATACAAAGGTCGCATAGGTTGATCCTACTGTTATTTTTAGGGCGTGTTTAACGCGAATATTGAAGGGGTATGTCGTGCCTTATCATGAAGCAAGCGACAATGGGGTACAAGGGAAGTCCAACGGCAAATATGTTACTTAATGTTAAGGTCAGTGGTGTTTCTCAGCACGCTAAGGTGCTGAGAAGCTGGCAGTTTGATGCTTAAACGACATCGATATCGCCGGCACAGGCGAAAACATGATTTGGGCGGAAAGGTTCTTTATCGATATCTTCAAGTTTACTTACGCCGCTGGTAACCAGAATGGTCTCAAGTCCGGCTTGGAAGCCTGCCAAGATATCGGTACGCATATTGTCGCCGATGATCACGGTATTTTCGGAATGACCGTCAATATGATTGAGCGCCGAGCGGATAATCCATGAACTCGGTTTACCGACGTAGAAAGGCTTTTTGCCGGTAATACGCTCAATCGGTGAACACAGCGCGCCGCAGGCGGGACTGTAAGCGGGGCCGTGAGTGTCGGGATTGGTGGCGATAAAACGGGCGCCACGAGCGACGAATCCGGCAGCCTTATGGATCATATCCCAATTGTAGGAACGGGTTTCGCCAACAATCACAAAATCGGGATTAATGTCGGTAATAGTAAAACCGGCTTTATAGAGTTCATGGGTGAGGGCACCTTCACCAATCACAAAGGCTTTACTGCCCTCTTGATGTTTTAAAAAGTCGGCGGTAGCCATGGCCGAGGTATAAAAACATTCTTCTGGGATGTCTATCCCTGCTGCGCTAAGGCGGTTTTGCAGATCTTTGCCTGTTTGTACCGGATAGTTAGTGAGAATGACAAGGGGATTGCCTTGCTGGAGAATGCGCTGGATAAATTTATCACTGCCGGGGATCAGCTTATTGTCGTGCAGGAGTACACCATCGATATCGCAGATAATATTTTTCATCTAATAATCTCTTTTATGCCGAACAAAATCACTTTTTGTTAGCTTATCTAATGCCACATTAGTCCATAAAACAATGGTTTTGTATGTCATAGCCCAAAAAAAAGAGACCTTTAAGGTCTCTTTTTCCAATATTCAGAGATTAATCGGGTGCGTAACCATTAGGTCCGATGAGCGTGCCATCAAGATAGGCTTGGCCGTCTTGCATTTTTAGGCGTTGATGGCTAAACCATTTCACCACTAGGGGGTAAATAGCATGCTCTTGCTCGTGGACACGCGCAGCGAGCATCTCTGCGGTATCGTCTTCATAAACTGGGACTTTCGCCTGTAAAATCACCGGACCAGCATCTAGCGCTGGGGTAACAAAATGCACACTTGCGCCATGTTCTGTTTCTTTGGCATCAATGGCACGTTGGTGGGTGTGTAATCCGGTAAATTTGGGCAGCAATGAAGGGTGGATATTGATCATGCGACCTAAATAATGATTCACGAATTCATCGGTTAGAATGCGCATAAATCCAGCCAACACGATTAAATCCGGTTGGTATTGTTCAACTGCAGCCATTAACCGTGCATCGTAATCAGAGCGAGATTCACCTGTGCGAGCAATCACGCAGCTGGTATCAATTTCACTATGATGGGCACGAACTAGGCCGTAGGCATCGGGTTTATTACTGATCACTCCGACAACTTCGGCTTGCAAATTATCGTCACAACCGTCGATAACGGCTTGAAGATTACTGCCATTTCCGGAAATTAATACAACTACACGACAGCTTTGGGGCATTACAGGATCTCCACTTGCTCTTCATTGCCTTCGCGAGCAGCGATAGCACCGATAAGCCATGCTTGTTCGCCTTCCGCTGCCAGCAGCGCAAGTGCGGCATCCACTTTATCGGCTGGCAGCGCAACGATCATGCCGACACCACAGTTAAAGGTACGGTACATTTCATATTCTGCAATGTTACCGTTTTCCATTAACCAATTGAAAACAGCTGGCCATTGCCATGAATCACCTTGAATAACGGCTTTGCAGTTTTCAGGCAGTACGCGAGGAATGTTCTCCCAGAAACCACCGCCAGTGATGTGCGCCATTGCGTGCACGTCCGATGCTTCGATCAGCTTGAGCAATGATTTAACGTAAATTTTGGTTGGTTCTAACAGATGTTGGATCAATGGCTTGCCATTGAGATCCTGTTGAGGGTCCGCTTGGCTGACTTCTAATACTTTACGAACTAATGAATAGCCATTTGAATGAGGACCACTTGAAGCTAAGGCGATCAGTGCATCACCCGCGGCCACTTTACTCCCGTCAATGATGTCGGCCTTTTCAACCACGCCCACACAGAAACCTGCGAGGTCGTAATCTTCACCTTCATACATGCCTGGCATTTCAGCGGTTTCGCCGCCGATTAACGCACAACCAGATTGGAAACAACCTTCGCCGATGCCGTTAACAACAGAGGTTGCTGTTTCAACATCGAGCTTGCCTGTTGCATAGTAATCGAGGAAAAACAATGGCTCAGCGCCTTGAACGATCAAATCGTTCACACACATGGCCACTAAGTCGATACCGACTGTGTCGTGTTTTTTGTAATCGATAGCTAAACGCAATTTAGTACCAACACCATCGGTGCCTGACACTAAAACAGGTTGCTTGTATTTAGTGGGTAATTCACACAATGCGCCAAAACCACCTAAGTTGCCCATTACCTCTGGACGACGGGTACGTTTAACAGCCGCTTTAATGTTACTTACCAGTGCATTACCAGCATCAATATCAACGCCAGCGTCTTTATAGCTCAGTGGGGTAGGAGTGCTCACGGAGGATCCTCTCGGGTACATCGTTATTGGATTTTTATGCGGCGGTATTCTACCAGCTTGTGCTAGGGGTCGAAAGCCATGATTTGGATTTATCGACTTGTCGGGAGTATTTTTAGCTTCACAGCGGGATATTTCACATTTTCTATCCTGCAATTGGTCATAAAATAGCGTCTTAATGAGTGTATCTTAAGCGATAGGCAATAATTCTTGGGATATTGCTCACGATTAGCTCGAATGGCAAAACTTTATGTTTTACCCAATAAACAAATCATCTAAAATCTGAAAAATTTGCCTAAGATATTTCGCGAACAACAGTAGGAGAGAAAAATGAAAGTTGTCGAGGTTAAACACCCGTTAGTGCGTCACAAAATCGGCCTGATGCGTGAAGGTGACATTAGCACTAAACGTTTCCGTGAGCTAGCCGCCGAAGTGGGTAGCTTGTTAACCTATGAAGCTACCGCAGATTTCGAAACCGAAACTGTTACGATTGAAGGCTGGAATGGTCCGGTGGATGTGGATCAGATCAAGGGCAAGAAAGTGACTGTTGTGCCTATCCTGCGTGCAGGTTTAGGCATGATGGATGGCGTACTTGAGCATATTCCAAGTGCGCGTATTTCGGTTGTGGGTATTTACCGCGACGAAGAAACCTTAGAGCCAGTGCCATATTTTGAGAAGCTGGCCAGCGACATGAACGAGCGTATCGCGCTGATCGTTGACCCTATGCTGGCAACCGGCGGTTCTATGATTGCGACTATCGACCTGCTGAAAAAACGCGGTTGTACGTCGATTAAAGCCCTAGTGTTAGTCGCTGCGCCTGAAGGAATTAAAGCCCTTGAAGCGGCTCACCCTGATGTAGAGCTGTATACTGCTGCTATCGACAGATGCTTAAATGAGAAGGGCTATATTCTGCCTGGTTTAGGCGATGCGGGTGATAAGATTTTTGGGACTAAATAATTTGTTGATTTAGTTTTTACCATTAAAAAAGGGAGCATTAGCTCCCTTTTTTAATGCGCTTTTTCCTAATGACTCTTGAGTTGTGATATTTCTGCGTGTTAATGAATTGTTGAGTTGGAGCGGTGGCAATGCTATTTTTCTGCGTTTAATGATATGCCTAGCATTAATCATGGTTTTTGGTTGAGGCTAAGACGAATGTGCACGGAGAATGCATTTAATGGATTTTGTTCCAAATTATGATAATTACACCTTGGATGAACTGATTGATGTCCAAAGAAATATCAATCGGGACAAATATCCTGATAGAGCGGCAGTGGTTGATGTACTTATCTCGCTAAAACTTCAGGATCCTGAGATTAAATCGACCATGGATAAACAAGCGGAATCAGAAAAGTACGCTACGTTTGGTCCTCGATTTTGGTCCTCTATAATCGATAGCGTAATTATCAGTATTTGTTCTGTGATTATTGTATCTGCGATTACGCACGTAGCGCCCGTATTCCAAGTCGCGTTAAATTATTTCGATACTTGGAAATTTGCATTGTATTCCGTGCTGCTCCACACCCTTTATGGTCAAACATTTGGGAAAATGATCTTTGATATCAAGGTAGTTGACTATAAAACTGAAGGTTCCATTAGTCTTAATCAAGCGCTATTAAGGGATAGTGTTCCCATCATCATGTTAATTTTACTTGTGTTTTTCAGTGTATTTTTCCCGCTTGAGACTACAGAGGATTTGTCGAGTTGGAAGCTTTATACCATCATAGGTTTAAGTATTTCTTTTCTTATATGGCATCTACTCGAAATCATTACCATGTTATTTAATGAGAAAAACAGAGCCATTCATGACTATTTAGCCGGGACGGTCGTTATTCGTACCTGACTTGTGTGCCTAGCAAATAAAAAAGCGTGGAATTATCCACGCTTTTTTATTTTAGCGCCCATGAGTCTAGTCCCTAGAGCACCATGGCGGCAATCCAACCAAAGACCAGTAAGGGAATATTGTAATGGATAAAGGTTGGGATCACGCTATCGCGAATATGGTCGTGTTGACCATCGGCATTTAAACCCGATGTGGGGCCCAATGTTGAGTCAGATGCTGGTGAGCCAGCGTCTCCCAATGCCGCAGCGGTACCGACGAGTGCGATAGTCGCAGGCACGGAAAATCCGAAGCTTAAGGCCAAGGGGACGTAAATCGTCGCGATAATCGGAATGGTCGAGAAAGACGAGCCAATGCCCATAGTGATCAAAAGGCCGACCAGTAACATCAAAAAGGCGGCAAGGGCTTTATTGTCGCCAATCAATGAACTTAGTGACGAGACAAGTGTGCCGACTTCACCAGTTTCTTTGACTACCGCAGCAAAGCCTGCAGCGGAGATCATGATAAAGCCTATATTGGCCATCATGCGCACGCCTTGGGTGAAAATATCTTGATCGGCAACGTGCTTTAGCGCGCCTGAAAAACTGAAGATCATAAAGCCGACTAAGGCGCCAAAGATCATCGAATCGGTTTCAAGTTGCACAAACAGGGTCGCCAGAATCGCAAATGCAGCGATAGCGATATTGCGTTTATTGAGGGTCTCTTCAGGCTCTGCGGTCAGGACCTTAGCTTCATCGTAAACCCTAGGTTTGCGATAGCTGAAAAATACTGCGATGAGTAAGCCGACCACCATCCCTGCAGCGGGGATTAGCATAGCGGGGGGAATTTGATCGCGTACGGCGACCAATCCATTGCCCGTTAGGTTAGAGAGCAAAATATCATTCAAGAAAATCCCGCCAAAGCCCACAGGTAAAATCATGTAGGTGGTCACAAGGCCAAAGGTCAGCACGCAGGCGACCAGACGGCGGTCGATATTCAGCTTAGTCATCACATGCAGCAGCGGCGGCACGAGTATCGGAATAAAGGCGATATGGATTGGCAGGATATTTTGCGATGCCATCGACATCAGGAGCAGGGATAACAACAATAACCAGCGGACCCAGTTGGTGTTGGTGGCATTGGGATCTTTGCCAAGGCTTTTAATGATGGAGTTGGAGATCAGTGTCGTTAAGCCTGAATGGGATAGTGCTACGGCAAACGCACCGAGTAAGGCGTAGCTGAGGGCGATTTGTGCACCGCCACCTAATCCCGTATTGAAGGCATCAATCGTTTGATGCAGATCCATTCCCCCCACTAAACCGGCAATGAGGGCACTGATGGTGAGGGCAATAACCACATTCACCCTCGCTAAACTGAGGGCTAACATTAAACACACAGCAATAACGACTGCATTCATAGACAATATCTTAATTCTGTAAACCAAAGGGACTATTTTTGACTGCAAAGGCTGTGTCTGTCCAGTTTACGGCGGCTTAATCTGAAAAATATCTGAAAATGTGAATTGGGTGGGTTTTTACTGTTAGACGAATGTGTTCTCGTACGCTTACCACTCGTCCAGATTGCTCTATCCTTAAGCAGTAGTGTCAAAATGCCCTTGAAAAATGTGATATTGGTCTTAAATAGGTTGTAAGGCAAAACGCACGACTTATAATGCCTAAAGATTTGATTGGTAAGCTCCCTCAAATACACTCGCGCAAATCGGTGCTAGCGTGTTTAAGGGATGTTTTACTTTAATAGTTAGTTCAACTCATAGATGGAGATATAAAATGAGCGTATTAGTAGGCCGTCCGGCTCCTGATTTTACTGCTGCAGCTGTATTAGGTTCTGGCGAAATCGTAGATAGCTTTAACTTAACTGCGGCCATCAAAGGTAAGCCAGCGGTTGTATTTTTCTATCCACTTGACTTCACTTTCGTTTGTCCATCAGAGTTGATCGCTTTCGATCACCGCATGGAAGAGTTCACTAAGCGTGGTGTTGAAGTGATCGGTGTGTCTATCGATTCTCAATTCACTCACAACGCATGGCGCAACACCCCAGTAGAAAAAGGTGGTATTGGCCAAGTGAAATACACTTTAGTTGCTGACGTTAAACACGACATCTGTAAAGCATACGATGTTGAGCACCCAGAAGCTGGTGTGGCTTTCCGTGGTTCATTCCTGATCGACAAAGAAGGTATGGTACGTCACCAAGTGGTTAACGATCTGCCATTAGGCCGTAACGTTGACGAAATGCTGCGTATGATCGACGCTCTGCAATTCCACGAAGAGCACGGTGATGTTTGCCCAGCAGGTTGGGAAAAAGGCGACAAAGGTATGAACGCAAGCACTGAAGGTGTTGCGGCTTACTTAGCAGAAAACGCAAGCTCTCTGTAATTTGCTGATTTTCTTGTAATAAAAAAGCTGCCTCAGGGCAGCTTTTTTATTGGGCGTGTGACAGCGGTTATAAGCATTAACGCTTATTCCTCACCATCTGTATCCTCTGACTCACCAGCGGCTAAGAGTGGCCAACCGCCTAAGTGCTTCCAGCGGTTGACGATATAGCAAAACAGCTCCGCGGTGCGCTCTGTATCGTAAAGTGCAGAGTGAGCTTCTTTATTATCGAAGGGGATCCCCGCCATGATGCAGGCTTTGGCCAGCACGGTATGGCCGATAGCTAAACCTGCGAGTGTTGCCGTATCAAAGGTGGCAAAAGGGTGGAAGGGTGAGCGTTTTAAGTCACAACGCTCAATCGCTTTACTCACAAAGCCATGATCGAAGGCGGCATTGTGCGCCACGATAATACTGCGGTGGCAATCGGAGGCCTTCTGCGCTTTTTTAACAGCTTTAAAAATCTCTAAAAAGGCTTCTTTTTCGCTTACTGCGCCGCGTAATGGATTGGTGGGATCAATACCATTAAAGGCCAGTGCCTCAGGTTCTAAGTTGGCGCCTTCAAAGGGCTCAATATTGAAATGCAGGGTTTTATCAATGCCGAGCAAGCCTTCATCATCCATTTTTAACAGCGTGACGGCTATTTCCAGCAACGCATCGGTTTGAGAGTTGAAGCCCGCGGTTTCGACATCTATCACTACTGGAAAGTAGCCTCGAAATCGGTGTTTCAATTTGTTTGCGTCGCTAATATCGCTCATTAAAGTACCCAAGAAAAATGATAGGGCGCTATTATGCTAAATGAACTAGGATGTGTCATGTTTGATTGGTGGTTTTATGAGCTAAAGGAACTAAAAAGTTTGCCGATAAAACTTCGTAACCGAATAAACACGAGTAAGGGCTATGTGGCGAAAACTGATATTAGTATCAATTTTATGCGTTCCAGCAACTGCAATGGCAGAGTTGCGCCACTATGTGGCCTCTTTGGGTGAATCCCAATGGCGAGTCAGTCAAAACAGCCCCATCGTGTGCCGTCTTGAGCATGATATTCCATCTTACGGTAAGGCGATTTTCACCAGCGAAGCGGGTAAACAGTTAAATCTTAATTTTACCTTGGACATGTGGGTGAAACCGGACCAAGTCACACAGGCGACCTTGATGAGCCGTGCTCCCCAATGGCGTCCTGGCGTGGTGTCGAAAGAAATCACTTCATTACGTTACCAAAAGTACTTTAATGGTGAAGTGCCAAAACGTGCTGCTTGGTCGATGTTGAGTGAGTTGAGCCGTGGCATGGAACCAACGTTTTATTATGCCGATTGGTATAACCAGTCCAATAAAATTGCTGTAGGGCTGTCGGCGGCGAACTTTGGCCGTAAATATGCTGAGTTTAAGTCGTGCTTATCGCATTTATTGCCCTATAGCTTCGAAGATATTGCCTTTACCGTACTTAATTACGAAGAAGGTGGAACCGACTTAACGCGGTTCTCACAGCAACAGCTTTCGCGTATTCAGGAATATTTGTCCTACGATCCTGATGTGGAGTTGGTGTTAGTCGATGCCTATACCGACAGTTACGGTGGTCGTTCCGTTAACCAAAAAGTGTCGGACAAGCGCGCTGAATCGGTAAAAGATTTCTTTGTCGCCAGTGGGATCCCACAGGATAGGATTGTGACCGTCGGCCATGGTGAGCGCCGTCATGTGGCGTCGAATGACGATATTGAGGAGCGAGCCCTCAACCGCCGCGTGGTTATCCGGATCAGTAAGCCGCTGATGTGAGTTATTGTCTCTAAGTTAATGCCCATAGCTTATCGTTTAAAAGATAGCGTTACGCCTAGTGTTAATACGTTACAAACAGCAATGCCAAGTCTTCGGACTTGGTATTGTCATTTCTGAAGCGTGCATCTCGCGAATGCATGCGTGTTATTCCAATCTCAATCATTCAAGCTTTTGGCTTTTTAAAGTTCGGCAATGCTAAGAGTGACGCTAAGGCATGAGGTCATTGCTGCGTTTTTAGCGAAGAGGATTAGATTTTTATGTAACAAAAGACGACTGAAAATCGCTAGATTTTCGTGGCGTGTTTGAATCGAGATAAAAAAAAGCCCGCTTAAATTAAGCGGGCCGCAAAAAATGCATTTGCAATCAACAAATTGAAGGAAGGAAGTCAAGCATAAGAACCAGGGATGAACTGACGTCTTAAAAAGACACCAGTTTAAAAGTTCTTTGTTTTCCATATCCGCTAGCGGATATCTCCTGAAAACAAGCACATTCTAGTGTGTCCCAAGGGCTCAAGCAAACGAGAAAAATTGCCCTGACACATTAGCAAAACTAATGACTAATTAAGTGATCTGGCTCACTTAAGTCACTATTTAGCTTGATTAACAACTTGTCAGTCAGAATTAATGCATAAAAATACACTTCAATAAACTCATCATTGCTACCACTTTGTTAAATCTTGCTTCTTCGCTAGAAAAGCTCATCTTTTGCTGCGGCATTGCCATGAAAAATTTTGCTTGTATAGTACTTGCTGCAAAAGAGCGTTAAGCCGGACATCACCAAAAGGACGATAAAAGATGGCATTAAGATTTCGCCTTGCCCAGCAAGGTTTATTAGTGGCCACATTGGGCATGGCGTTGGCCGCCTGCCAGAGTGGCAATACGCCAGAAGAGGCCGCACAGCAGATCAGCGCAAACAAATTGGTTTACCCAGAAACCCGAAAAGACAACTTAGTCGAGACTATTCACGGTGTTGCAGTGGCGGACCCTTACCGCCACCTTGAAGAAAACACGCCAGAAACTGAAAGCTGGGTAAAAGAACAACAGGCCTTTGGTCAAGCTTACTTGGCGAAGATACCCAACAAACAAGCCGTGGTTGACCGTATCACTGAGCTGTGGAACTACGAGAAAATCTCTGCTCCCTTCGAGAATGGCGATAACCAGTTTTATTACCGTAACGATGGTTTACAAGCGCAATCGGTGCTCTATGTAAAAGGCAAAGACGGCGTTGAGAAACCTGTACTGGATCCAAATGGTTTTTCAGCCGATGGAACTGTGGCACTTTCTGGCGTTTCAGTCAGTAATGACGGCAAGATTTTAGCCTATGGTGTGTCTAAGTCGGGCTCTGACTGGCAGCAGTGGCAGTTTATCGATATTGCTACGGGTAAAAAGCTGAAAGATGAACTCAACTGGATTAAATTCTCCAGCGCAGTGTGGGACAAGGAAAACCAAGGTGTTTTCTATGCCCGTTACGATGCGCCCGCGGGCGGTGATTTACTGGCCGATGTGAATTTTAATCAAAAAGTGTATTACCACAAATTAGGCACTGATCAGCGCCAAGATTTATTGATTTACGAACGCCCACAAAATAAAGATTGGGGTTTTGGCATCGATGTGTCTGAGCAGGGCGAATATTTACTGTTGTCAATTTCGCAAGGCACAGACAAACGTAATCGTTTCTTCTATAAATCACTGTTTGAACCTAAAGCGCAGGTGGTTGAATTAATCCTTAACCTCGAAGCGGAATATGAGTTTTTAGGTAATGATGGCGCAGTATTTTATTTCAAGACCGATTTAGATGCGCCAAACGGCAAAGTGATTGCCATCGATACCCGTAATAGTGATAAATCCCAGTGGCAAACCATTATTCCAGAATCGAAAGATCCTATTAATAAAGTGGCCATTATTAATGACCATTTAGTCGTGAGTTATTTGCACGATGTATTGGGACAATTATCGATTTTCAGCATGGGCGGACAAAAGCGTCAGGATGTCACTTTACCTGGCAAAGGTAATGTCGCTGGGCCTTTCGGTAAGGCGAGCAAAGACTATTTCTACTATGTCTTTAACAGCTATATTCAACCCGAAACCACCTATAAGTTCGATTTTAAAACGGCAGAGTCGACAGTAGTCGCTAAGCCGCAGGTGTCGTTCAATCCCGATGATTATGTGTCTGAGCAAGTGTTCTACACCAGTAAGGACGGTACTCGCGTCCCTATGATGGTGTCCTACAAGAAAGGGCTGGTGAAGAATGGTCAAAACCCAACGTTACTGTATGCCTATGGTGGTTTTGCGATTTCAATGACACCGCGTTTTAGTCCTGCCAACATCGCTTGGTTAGACATGGGCGGCATTTACGCCGTACCAAGCCTACGTGGCGGCGCGGATTACGGCGAAAGCTGGCACCAAGCAGGGATGTTCGATAAAAAGCAAAATGTGTTTGATGACTATTTTGCGGCGGCAGAATACCTAATCAACGAAAAATACACCAACAGCACTAAGTTAGGTGCCTATGGTCGCAGTAACGGTGGTTTGTTGATGGGCGCTGCGGTTACTCAACGTCCGGAACTGTTCGCCGCCGTGTTACCTGCCGTGGGTGTGCTGGATATGCTGCGCTTCCACAAGTTCACTATTGGTTGGGCTTGGACCAGTGAATACGGCAGTGCTGACAACGCTGAGCAATTCCCTGCGTTATTGGCTTACTCTCCTTACCATAACGTTAAAGCGCAGGCCTATCCTGCAACTATGGTGATGACGGCTGACCATGATGATCGCGTGGTACCACTTCACAGCTTTAAGTTTGCCGCCATGATGCAAGAGAAGCAGCAGGGCGATAAACCCGTCATTATGCGCATTGAGTCCAATGCAGGGCACGGTGCGGGCAAACCGACGGCAATGAAGATTGACGAGTTTGCCGACATTTACAGCTTCCTGTGGCAAAGCTTTGGGCTGACATTGCCGCAAACCCTCGCAAAATAGCGAACTATGTTAATGAAATGGGGTCGTTTGACCCCATTGTTATTTACAAATCCCTCAATTGCGCTGAAACCCGCGCTATCCCTATCTATATCTTCGTCGGGTCATTCACAAGTCTTGTTTCCCTAGGTATAGTAAGCGTCAATTTTTCAACCAAAATTTGCTGATTTCAAATGACGTTTAATTGGCCCATTTCAGTCTATTACGAAGACACCGACGCAGGCGGCGTTGTCTATCATTCGAACTATCTCAATTTTTTTGAGCGGGCGCGAACCGAGTGGTTAAGAGCCTTAGGCGTAAGCCAGACTGCACTGTTAGCCGATGATACGGCGTTTGTGGTTAAGCGGGCGGAATTAGATTTTAAAAAAGCCGCGCGTTTTGAACAGAACCTTATTGTAGAAACTAAGGTCATAGAGTTGAAAAAGGCCTCGTTGGTATTTCATCAACGTTTGGTTGATCATCAGGGAGACTGTTATTGTGAAGGTACAGTGCTAGTGGCCTGTGTTGCCTTATCACGAATGCGTCCCCGAGCTATTCCCTTAAATATTGTGCAGGAGTTTGACAGTGCAAGCTGATATGTCGATTGTTGGGTTATTTTTACAAGCCAGTTTATTAGTGAAATTTGTGATGTTCACTTTACTTTGCTTGTCTGTAATGTCTTGGACGGTGATTTTACAACGCCGTAGCTTATTGACATCTGCAAAAAGTAAATCGGCAAAATTTGAAGATAAATTTTGGTCAGGCGTTGATTTAAATCGTCTGTATAAAGAATTATCGGCTCGTCCAGATAATACTGGCTTAGAGTCATTATTTGTGACGGGTTTTAAAGAATATTCACGTCTAAATAAATTAAATAACAAAGTGCCCGATGCGGTGATGGATGGGACTTCACGTGCCATGCGCGTCACCTTATCCCGTGAATTAGAAAAGTTAGAAGCCAACTTACCTTTATTGGCTACTATTGGTTCGACTAGCCCTTATATCGGTTTGTTTGGTACGGTATGGGGTATTATGAATTCATTTATCGCTATCGGCTCAATGGAAAACGCGACGCTCGCCATGGTGGCGCCAGGTATTGCAGAAGCACTGATCGCAACTGCAATGGGTCTGTTTGCGGCAATCCCAGCCGTTATCGCTTATAACCGTTTTGCGACTCAAGTTGAAAAGCTGGAAATCGGTTACGCTAACTTTATGGAAGAGTTTTCTAGCATCCTGCATCGCCAAGCATACAGTGAGAAGGAAGGCGTATAATGCAAGTCGGTTATCAGCGTAAACGTCGTCGCCCCGTTGCCGAAATCAACGTGGTGCCTTATATCGACGTCATGCTCGTGCTGCTGATTATTTTCATGGTAACAGCGCCGATTGTGACCCAAGGGGTGAAAGTGGAGCTGCCTCAAGGGGCGGCCGAAGTACTGCCTGCGGACAGTAAGCCGCCAGTGGTCGCGTCTATCGATGCCGACGGGGCTTATTTCCTCAATCAGGGCGGTTCTAATAACGAAGAGATGGAATTGGATGAGTTAGCCACCGCCGTCGCGGCGATCATGGTGACAGAGCCAGAGCGCCCAGTGGTGGTGAAAGCCGATAGAAATATTCCTTACGATAACGTGATCCAATTGATGGTGACCCTGCAGCAAGCAGGCGTCCCCTCAGTCGGTTTGATGACGGATTCACCCAAGGAGAAATAGGTGGCGGATAATTCAAATGTTGCATTACCTCTGTCAATTTCAGCAGGTATTCATATTGGCGTGATAATTATTCTGGCCATTGGCATAGATTTCACCCATAAACCTGAACCTGTGCAACAAGTTAGCGCCCCTGCAGTAAAAGCTGTTATGGTTGATCAGCAAAAAGTGGCTAATCAAGTTGAAAAGCTTAAGCAGGAAAAGCGCGATGCTGAGCGCCGCGAACGTGAGCGCCAAGCCGAACTTGAACGCAAAGCACAGGAAGCAAAGCAAGCCCGTGAGCGTGAACAAGCACAGTTGAAGAAACTGGCGGAAGAACGTAAGCAGCAGGAAATTGAGACCCAAAAGGCCAATGATGCCGCGAAAGCCGCGCAGGTGAAGCAGCAACAGGAAAAGGAAAAAGCGCAGAAAGCTGAAGCCGACCGCAAGCAGAAGGAGCAAGAACGTAAACTTGCTGAAGATGCAGCTCAAAAAGCGGCGGAAAAACGCAAAGTAGAAGAGGCCGCAGCCGCGAAAGCCGAGGCAGACCGTAAGCAGAAGGAAGCCGAAGCCAAGGCGAAAGCAGAGGCAGACGCTAAGGCCAAAGCGGAGGCAAAAGCCAAGGCAGATGCTGAAGCGAAAGCAAAGGCCGAAGCTAAGGCAAAAGCGGATGCAGAAGCCAAAGCGCGTGCCCAGCAAGAGCAGGAAATGGCCGATGCGTTAGCCGCCGAACAGGCTGCGTTATCGCAAACCATGAATAAGCAAATGCAGACGGAAGTGGGTAAATACACCGCGATGATTAAATCGACGATTCAACGCAACCTAGTGGTTGACGAGTCGATGCGTGGTAAAACCTGCACTGTTTCTGTGCGTTTAGCCAATGATGGTTTTGTGATCAGCAGTCAGACACAGGGTGGCGATCCTAACGTGTGCCGTGCAACTAAAGCGGCGATCTTAAAAGCGGGCAAGTTACCAGTGTCTCCGGATCCTGCGGTTTATAACTTGATGAAAGAAATTAACTTAATCGTTGAACCAACGTTTAATTAAAGGAGTCCCATGAAAATTTTGGCAAAATGGTTAGCATTGGCGGTTCTGCTTTGCACTATGCCGGCAAAAGCGGCGCTGGATATTGTGATCACTGAGGGTGTGGATGCGGCGCGTCCAATCGCAGTGATGCCATTCCAATGGCAAGGAGCGGGTGCACCACCTCAGGCGATCGCCGATGTGGTGATGTCAGACTTAATACGTAGCGGTACCTTCAAACCATTAGATGAATTAGGGTTACCACAACGTGGTATCGGTGCTTTAGCCCAGTTTGACGCGAGTGCGTGGGCCAATGTGGGTGCCGAAGCCGTTGTTGTGGGATCGGTAAAACCCTATGGCACAGATCAGTTTTTGGTGAGCTTTGACCTTATCGATTTGGTTAAAGCGCAAAACCAAGCGCTAAAAGGGCCTACCAGTGCGACAGAGTTTTTGATGGATAGTCGCCAAACGGTGATTTCTGCGGCGCAGTTCCGTCAATATGGCCACCGTATCAGCGATATCGTCTATGAGAAACTGACGGGTATTCGTGGTGCTTTCTTAACCCGTATTTCCTACGTGGTGGTTAACCACAGCCAGAAAGCGGCTTATTCACTGATGATCGCCGACTATGACGGTTACAACGAGCAGATGTTACTGCGCTCTCCAGAGCCGCTGATGTCTCCTTCTTGGTCTCCCGATGGCCGTCGTTTAGCTTATGTGAGCTTTGAAAACAAAAAGGCTGAGATTTTTGTTCAGGATCTTTACACCCAAGTACGTACTAAGGTGAGTAGCTTCCCTGGCATTAACGGTGCACCGACATTCTCGCCCGATGGTAAATCCTTAGCAGTGACCCTCTCAAAGGATGGTCAACCTGAGATTTACGTTATCGATATCGCCACTAAGGCAGCAAAACGTATTACCAACCACTATTCCATCGATACTGAGCCATCTTGGTATCCCGATGGCAAGTCATTGTTGTTTACCTCCGAGCGCGGTGGTAGACCACAGTTATATCGTGTAGATTTAAATTCAGGCAAAGTGACCCGTGAAACCTTTGAAGGTGAATGGAATTTAGGTGGTTCAATTACCCCTGATGGTCGCAGCATGATTTTTGTGAATCGCACAAACGGTAAATTTAATATTGCACGTATGGATTTAAGTACGCGCTTTATGCAGGTGCTGACATCGACACGTTTGGACGAATCTCCAAGTGTGGCCCCTAATGGTACTATGGTGATTTATGGCACTACGTATCAAGGCAAGCAAGTTTTAGCAGCTGTTTCTACGGACGGACGCTTTAAAGCGAGATTACCGGTAGGTCAGGGCGAGGTGAAATCACCTTCTTGGTCTCCGTTTCTCTAATGTATTAGCTAGATTTATTCACATTTAATTTTATAAGGAACAGATAATGGATCTGAACAAGTTGTTAAAAGCTATGTTGGTAGCACTTCCAATTATGGCTATTAGTGCGTGTAGCTCAACTTCTGAATCAGAAACTGATGCAATGGGCTCTACAAACGGTTCTGGTAGCGAACTGAATGGTGGTGGCGTTCAAACTGGCGGTATTGGTGGAATGTTGTCACCTGAAGAGCAACAACGTCAGCAACTCGAGCAGTTGAGAAAAGAACACATCATTTACTTCGACTTCGACCGCAGTGAAGTTCAAACTGAATATGCCGCTGTACTCGAAGCACACGGTACTTATTTAGTTGAGCACCCAAGCGTACGCGTATTGATTGAAGGTCATGCCGACGAACGTGGCACGCCAGAATACAACATCGCATTGGGTGAGCGTCGTGCTAAAGCTGTTGCTAAATACTTACAAGGCATGGGTGTACAACCTAGCCAAATGAGCATCGTAAGCTATGGCGAAGAGAAGCCACTTGACTTCACTCGTACCGATGAAGGTTTTGCTAAAAACCGTCGTGCAGTTTTAGTTTACTAAGATTGAATTACGGAGAGTAACTAGATGAAACGTGCCGTCTTAATTACGGCAATGTTCTTCGGCGCAGGAGCTGCAGTGGCAGCTCCTGCTCCTGTTGAAGATATTGCTGGTGGTTCAGGTGATGACAGACTTGCTCGTTTAGAGCGCATTGTAAAATCGAGACAACAAAGCGAAATTGATATGCAGCGCCGTCTGGATACTTTGCAGCAAGAAGTTCTCGACTTACGTGGTTTGACCGAACAACAGAATTATCAAATAGAGCAGATGCAACAACGTCAGCGTCAGCTTTACGATGAAATTGCCAATTTATCCTCCAAAGCCGCTGCCGCGCCAGCAGCTTCTACTCCTGCAACGCCCGCTGCTGCCGCAGCAAGTGCCAATGCTGCCGCCAGTAGCTTAAGTGAAACGGCCAGCTACGAAGGTGCGGTGAACTTAGTGCTGAAAGAGCGCAAGTATGACGATGCTATCCCAGCGTTTCGCGCCTTCATTAAACAGTATCCAGATTCCGTTTATGCTGCCAATGCCAACTATTGGTTAGGACAGTTACTGTTTAACAAGAGTGAATTTGCTGAAGCCAAACAAGCCTTCAATACCGTCGTGACCCGTTTTAGTGATTCTAACAAACGCGGTGACAGTCTAGTGAAGCTTGGCATGATCGCAGAGAAAACCGGTGATAAAGCCGGTGCGACTCAATACTACCAACAAGTAGTAAAAGACTACGCGAACAGCGCTGCAGCACGCATTGCCCAACAACAATTGGCTGCAATTAAAGCATAATTAACTAAAAAACATACTCTTAGTCTGTTTTTCATGCAAACGACAAAAAATTGGGAATTTACGCTTGCATGGGAAAATGAAAAAGGTATTATAGGCGCCCTCGGAACGGCGAGGTCGTTCGGGGCGCAAAATACCAGTAAATGGGTCGTTAGCTCAGTCGGTAGAGCAGTTGGCTTTTAACCAATTGGTCGAAGGTTCGAATCCTTCACGACCCACCACTTACTCTAGTAAATAGAATAAGTTAGCGGTATTTGAAGTGTTGTAAATAAGATGGGTCGTTAGCTCAGTCGGTAGAGCAGTTGGCTTTTAACCAATTGGTCGAAGGTTCGAATCCTTCACGACCCACCACTTTTCTGACAGTGTAAAATTCAGAATCCTTAGATGGGTCGTTAGCTCAGTCGGTAGAGCAGTTGGCTTTTAACCAATTGGTCGAAGGTTCGAATCCTTCACGACCCACCACTTTACTGAAAGTGAATAAATCAGCGCAAAAACAGATGGGTCGTTAGCTCAGTCGGTAGAGCAGTTGGCTTTTAACCAATTGGTCGAAGGTTCGAATCCTTCACGACCCACCACTTTACTGAAAGTGAATAAATCAGCGCCAAAATAGACGGGTCGTTAGCTCAGTCGCTTTTTTTATAAAGCTAGGGCAGTTGGCATTTAACCAATCAGTCGAATGGTTTAAATCCTTCACGATTCGCCACTTTTCTGAGAGTGTAAAATTCAGAGTCCTAGATGGGTCGTTAGCTCAGTCGGTAGAGCAGTTGGCTTTTAACCAATTGGTCGAAGGTTCGAATCCTTCACGACCCACCACTTTACTGAAAGTGAATAAATCAGTGCAAAAACAGATGGGTCGTTAGCTCACTCGCTTTTTTTATAAAGCTAGGGCAGTTGGCTTTTAACCAATCAGTCGAATGGTTTAAATCCTTCACGATTCGCCACTTTTCTGGAAGTGTAAAATTCAGAGTCCTAGATGGGTCGTTAGCTCAGTCGGTAGAGCAGTTGGCTTTTAACCAATTGGTCGAAGGTTCGAATCCTTCACGACCCACCACTTTTCTGAGAGTGTAAAATTCAGAGTCCTTAAATGGGTCGTTAGCTCAGTCGGTAGAGCAGTTGGCTTTTAACCAATTGGTCGAAGGTTCGAATCCTTCACGACCCACCACTCTTAAATTCCCCTAGTAAACTCTTCCTCATCTTGTAATCACAAAGTATTTTCGCTTTATTTTTAGCATTTTCTACTTTTGTCTCATAGACTTATTGCCAATGTTGCTCGCTTGTTAAATTGTCCATATTGGCTGCGGACAAATAATAACAACTGGGGAAACATAAAATGAAACAAGCAAAACTTAGCTTGCTTTACTCTGCAACCTTATTGGCATTTATGGGCTCTGCCAATGCGGCTTCTTTAAAAAATACTGACGTTGAATTTGGTGGCTATATCAAGGCGGACGTAATGTTCAGCGATTATGGCAATGGGGCACCAGATTCGGGGGATTTATCCCGTCAGTTTTATGTACCGGGTACCATTTACGGTAAAGAAGGCAATGGTAACCAAGTGGTGGATTTCCAAGCCCGTGAGACGCGATTCAATTTCAAAGCGGCAACGGATCTTGATGGCCATAGCTTATCGGGCTTTATTGAGCTGGATTTTATGACCCACACAGATGGTAATGAGCGGGTGTCTAACAGCTATTCACCACGTATCCGCCATGCCTATGTGTCCTATGATAATTGGACCGTAGGTCAAACCTGGACCACATTTCAAAACCCTGCTGCCTTGCCTGAAAACCTCGACTTTGTGGGTGCTGCAGATGGTACGCCCTTTGTGCGCCAATCGTTACTGCGTTATACCCATGGTAATTTCCAATTTGCGATAGAAAACCCTGAAACAACGGTAACACCGAACCAAGGTGGTGCACGCATCACCAGTGGTAATGGTGTCGTGCCTGATGTGGTGGCGAGATACAATCTCAAGACGGACGGTGGTGCTTCATTCTCGTTTGCGGGTATTGCTCGTCAACTCAATTTAGAAACCAAAATCGGTACGACCCAAATCGATAGTTCGAGCTTCGGTTACGGCGCCAGTGTGGCGGGGATTATTCCCATTGGTAAAGATGATCTGCGCTTTACCGCAACCTATGGTGACGGTTTAGGGCGTTATATGGCGCTTAACTATATTAATGCCGGCGTGTTAGACGCGAGCGGTGATATTGAATCCATTCGTACCTTCGGTGGCTTTGTGTCCTACCGTCATTGGTGGAACGAACAGTGGCGCACCAGTGTGACATTCTCTGGCATGCAAGCGGATAATGATGTGGCTTTAACAGGCACAGGGGTGAATAAGGATGCCTATTCTGGCTATATCAACCTGTTGTATTCCCCGAGCAAACCACTGACCTTTGGCGTGGAATATATGTACGCCCAGAATAGTAAAGAGAATGGTGATGATGGTGATTTAAGCCGGATCATCTTCTCGGCGAAGTATGTGCTCTAAGGTTTTATATAGATAAATAAAAGGAGACCTCAGGTCTCCTTTTACATCACATTAGGATTAACCTAACAGATTGTTATCGCGAACATATTGTTCGAAATCGGTGCAACCACCTACGTGTTTTTCATCAACGAAGATCTGTGGCACAGTTTCGACTGGCTTGCCGACAGTCTTCTCGAGATCCGCTTTAGAAATCCCTTCGGCGTGGATATCCACGTATCTAAATTTAAAGTCATCACGTTTTTCAACGAGTTGCTCTGACAGTTGTACTGCTCGCACGCAATAAGGACAGCCAGGACGGCCAAAAATAACAACGTACATAATAGCTCCTTAGGATTACTTTAAGCGTTTTATACCATAGCGCTAACCGAATTGATAATGTCAGATGTGTTTATTTTCAGTTTGATAGCGCCCTTGGTAATCGAAATAGCTTTCGAGCAGATCCCAGCCTTTTTTATGCTTTTTCAGCAGTAACAGATCTGGCATCCGAAAGGCGGCACTATCGGCAATCACCTCAGACACTTTTTTGTATTGCTTAGGTTTTAGGCCCGGCGTGCGGCTATGGGGGAAAATAAATAGCGCATACAAGGCTCGCCATTGGGCGGGTGTTTGCAGTTTAAAGCGCCGATTAAACTCGTTTCCTTCAATATCCAGATATTGCACCTTAAGATCGCCCGCATCATCCATTAACGTCATATGCTGGCAGCGGAACAGATGATGGTGTTGCTTATTCAATACTTGCTTAAGGCGTTTATCGGGATCGATTAAGGTCGACTGGCAATGCTGGCAAATACGCGCTGCTATGTCGTTCTCTTGTCCGCAATCGGGACAGGATTTAGATCTAAATCGAAAGTCACATTGCTGCTTTTGCCCATGATGCTCGACTATGCCCTGACAGCGACGGCCAAAGTGTTCGATAATATCGCCATCATTGTCAGTTAATCCCCAAAAGATATTAGCAAACTGGCAGAGAGGGCAGTGCACTTGTACCGGAACCGACTTGCTATTGGGTTTGGCTTGACCTACTTCTGGAAAATACAAATCATAGCCATTGGCAGCGTAATCAATCACTAAACAATCTTTTTTACCTTCACAGATCCTAAGACCGCGGCCAATCATTTGTTGAAACAAACTCACCGATGCGGTGGGGCGTAAAATCGCAATCAAATCCACATGGGGCGCATCGAATCCGGTGGTCAATACCGCGACGTTGACAAGGAACTTAAGTTCTCTGGCTTTAAAGCGCTCGATAAGTTCATCACGTTCATTATCTGGCGTTTGCGCCGTGACGATTGCCGTTTCCTCGCTGTGCTCCTTGTTAAGCTGGCTGACAATTTCTTCTGCATGGCGCACTGTTGCCGCAAAAATAATGATCCCCTGGCGATGGTGACTCAGTTCAATCAGTTGTTTCACAATCGCCGTTGTCGCACGCCCAGCGTGATTCAGCAGCGCATTGACTTGGGCCTCGGGATATTCGCCATTTTCATTGGGCTTGATTTGGCTGAAGTCATATTGGGCGCTTAAACCATCAAATAAAGTGGGCGCGGTTAAATAGCCTTGTTTAATCAGCGGACGGATGGGGAGCTCGAAAATACACTGATCGAAGATCCCAAGTTCAGGCGAGCCGACTTTGCCGTGGTAGTGGCGTTTGTAAATCCAACCAGTCCCTAGCCGATAGGGAGTGGCCGTCAGGCCTAATAATTTGAGCTTGGGGTTACGCTCTTGTAAATGACTTAAGAGTTGCTGATATTGGCTGGTTTTTTCGAGGCTGACTCTGTGGCACTCATCGATAATCACTAACGAGAAGAGCTCATCGAATTGAGTTAAGGCGCGCGCGGCGGATTGGATACTGGCCACGACGGTTTTGCCGTCAGTCGATTTTTGATTTAACCCAGCGGAGTAAATGCTGGCCTCAGTCGTCAGTAATCCGACCTTTTGTGCGTTTTGGGCAACCAGTTCCTTCACATGGGTTAAAACCAGCACTCGTCCTCTGGCGATGCGGGCCAGCTCGGCAATAACGATACTTTTTCCGGCACCCGTTGGTAGCACTAACACGGCGGAATCGGTGCTTTTTTTAAAATGCGCGATGGCGGCATCGACGGCTTGTTGCTGATAATCCCTGAGGGTAACGCTTGGGCTGGAATTAACTGACACGCTGCTAGATATTCTTGGTCGACTGAGTTTGGCGCCAAGCTTAACACAGAACCAAAAAAATGCCCCTTGGTTGGAGGGGCAACTAAGAGAAAGGGGCAATCAGGCACTTTCTCAACAGGGTTTGCTTCATTTAAAGGAACCAGTACTCGACGGAGTCAGGTTCAAACGTACAGGAGCTAAAGCAGCGCTTAACCGCGATAAATCACGATTAAGCGCGGGATAACGATTACTCGTTACGATTCAAGCGAGTTTCAATCAAGGTCTCAATCACGGCTGGATCGGCCAGTGTTGACGCATCACCTAAGTTGGTCACTTCGTTTGCGGCAATCTTACGCAGGAAGCGGCGCATGATTTTGCCAGAACGGGTCTTAGGTAATCCTGTTGCCCACTGGATAAGATCCGGTGTGGCTAGGGCGCCAATTTCTTTGCGAACCCATTGGCGCAGCTCTTGGCGAAGTTCTTCACTCTCTTCTGTGCCACGGGTTAAGGTCACATAAGCGTAAATACCTTGGCCTTTAATATCATGGGGATAGCCCACAACTGCGGCTTCAGCGACCAGTTCGTGTGATACCAGTGCACTTTCTACTTCAGCGGTACCTAATCTGTGGCCGGAGACGTTAATCACATCGTCCACACGGCCAGTGATCCAGTAGTAACCGTCTTCATCCCGGCGCGCGCCGTCACCGGTAAAGTACATGCCACGGAAGGTTTTGAAGTAGGTCAGTACGAAGCGTTCATGGTCGCCATAAACGGTACGCATTTGGCCTGGCCATGAGTCGAGCAGCACTAAGTTACCTTCGGTTGCGCCTTCTAAAATGTTACCCATGTTGTCCACGAGCGCCGGTTGTACCCCAAAGAAAGGGCGAGTTGCCGAGCCGGGTTTGGTATCGGTTGCGCCGGGTAATGGCGTAATCAAAATGCCGCCAGTTTCGGTTTGCCACCAGGTATCGACAATCGGGCAATGTTCATGGCCGATGACCTCGTGGTACCAGCGCCAAGCTTCTGGGTTGATAGGTTCACCCACTGAGCCCATGATGCGCAGCGAGCTGCCATCATACTTGTCAAAATGCTGTTTACCTTCGGCCATCAGTGCACGGATAAGTGTCGGCGCGGTATAGAGAATATTCACCTTGTGACGGTCAATCATCTCGCCTAAACGCGCAGGGCTTGGGTAATTAGGGATCCCCTCGTGGATAAGCACGGTCGCACCGTTCGCGAGTGGGCCGTACACCATGTAGGAATGACCCGTGATCCAACCCACGTCTGCGGTACACCAGTAAATCTCACCGGGTTTGTAATCAAACACATACTCGTGGGTCATAGAGGCATACACCATATAACCGCCGGTGGTGTGTAATACGCCCTTGGGATTACCGGTTGAGCCTGAGGTATAAAGTAAGAAGAGTGGATCTTCGGCGCCCATTTCTTCAATGGCGCAGTGCTCGGATGCGGTTTCAACTAGTGAGTGCCACCACACATCGCGGCCTTCTACCCAATCAACCTTGCCGCCAGTACGTTTAAGTACGATTACCTTCTCAACGCTAGTGACATCGGGATGCTTGAGCGCATCGTCGATGTTGCGCTTGAGTGGGATCGCACGACCACCACGCATACCTTCGTCGGCGGTGATAACCACTTTAGATTTACCGTCGATGACCCGTGAAGCGATAGAATCGGGTGAGAAGCCACCAAAGACCACCGAGTGCACGGCACCGATGCGGGCACAGGCCAACATAGCCACCGCCGCTTCTGGCACCATTGGCATATAAATGGTCACAATATCGCCACGACGCACGCCTTGGCTGCGTAGGGCGTTGGCAAACTTACACACTTGAGTGTGCAGCTCACCGTAAGTGATTTTACGTTGTTCGCTGGCGTTATCGCCTTCCCAAATGATGGCAACGCGGTCGCTGTGTTCTGCTAGATGGCGATCTAAGCAGTTGGCCGAGGCGTTTAGGGTGCCGTCGTAGAACCAGTTAATCGATAAGTTATGATCGTCAAAAGTGGTTTTTTTGATTTTAGTGTATGGCTTTATCCAATCGATCCGTTTGCCGTGCTCTCTCCAGAAACCCTCTGGATTGACAATCGACTCTTGGTACATTTTTTTATATTGATCGTTATTTACAAGTGCATTGGCAGCGATATTGCCGGAGACTTTGTAGAGAGACTGCGAGCTCATAGGGCTTCCCTTTCTAAAAATTGCGTAGTCTGAGTATGGTATGCAAGGGGCTGGCAACTCCATTAGACCTTGGTCTAGTTTTAAAATTTCCTTTATATTTAGGCTGTTGCACTCGAAAATCTGGCTAGATTTCAGCCATTATTTATCGCACAATAATGGAAAAAAAGAGCAAAATATGAATCTAACCTTAGTCGTCGCCGTTATTGCTATTTGTTATGTCTCACTTTTATTCCTTTTAGCCTGGGGCGCGGAGCGTTGGTTTAGCGGCGTGACCAAGAAGCTGCAGGTCGGCATTTATGGTTTAAGTCTGGCGGTTTATTGTTCTTCCTGGAGCTTTTTAGGCACGGTTGGGCAGTCGGCTAATGATTTTTGGTCCTTCATCCCGATTTTTATCGGCCCAATTATTATTTTCACCTTAGGTTTTGGCATGCTGCGCAAGATGGTCCTCGTGTCCAAGGCGCAAAATATTACCTCGGTCGCCGACTTTATCGCCGCCCGTTACGGTAAGTCACAAACCTTAGCGGCCATTGTTACCCTCATCGCGCTATTTGGCATCATGCCCTACATTGCCCTGCAACTTAAGGCGATGGTGTTTAGCCTTAACTTGTTTCAGCCAGCAGACGATCCTTTAAACGGCATTACTATTCCTTTACTTATCACAGCATTGCTGGCGATTTTTGCCATTCTATTTGGAACGCGTAAGCTCGACGCCACCGAGCATAACCCCGGCATGATGCTGGCGATTGCCTTTGAATCGTTAGTCAAACTGGCGGCGTTTTTGCTGGTGGGGATTGTGATTAGCTTTGGCGTGTTCGACGGTTTTGGTGATATCTGGCAGCAGGCTAGCGAAAAGGCATTAATTAATTACCCAAATCCTCGAATCGAAGCCTTAATGCCTGAGCTGCTCGTCGGCATGGCGGCGTTTTTATGTATGCCGCGGCAATTCCACGTGATGGTGGTGGAGTGTGCCGATGAGTCGGTGTTGTCCAAGGGGCGCTGGTTATTTCCGCTGTATTTAGCCTTATTTGGCTTATTCGTTGGGCCACTGGCTTTGGCGGGAAAAGTAATCCTCGGTGATAGCGTTGCCGCCGATACTTATGTGATCAATTTACCGCTTGCCTTAGATCATCCATTGCTCGCCGTCATTGCGCTGTTAGGCACTTTATCTGCGGCAACCGGCATGGTGATTGTGGCGGTAGTGACGATAAGCGTGATGGTGAGTAACGAGTGGTTGGTGCCAGTGATGCTGCGCACGGGTAATATCCGTGAGAAAAACTTTAGCCAGTTTTCACAGATGCTGTTAAATGCGCGCCGCCTTGCCATCGTCATTATCCTTGGTTTGGGGTATGGCAGTTATCTGGCGCTCGCCGACAGTGACTCGCTATCACACCTTGGGATGTTATCCTTCGGGGCGTTTGCCCAATTAGCGCCAGCGCTGGTGGGTGGGCTCTATTGGAAACACGGTAATCGCGCCGGGGTGTTTTTAGGCTTGAGTGTGGGTTTTGGCCTGTGGTTTTACATCATGCTAAGCGGCATGAATGACGGCCAAAATGTGGCGACCTTATTGTCGAGTAATATCGATCTGTTAGATGCCATTACCCCCAATGTGCGCGATGCCCTCACTGCCTTGTTCGCCAATATTGCCTGCTATATCTTAGGCTCGATTTGGTTTAGGGCAGGAGTGGCCGAGCGTATTCAAGCCAGTGCCTTTGTCAGCCCGGGTAAGCTTAAAAATAATGCCAATAAGAAAAATGGCCCTATCTCCCAGCAGGATCTGCTGATCTTAGCCAGCCGCTTTGTTAGCCCAACCCGCGCCTATGAAAGCTTTAGCCGATTCTCCACCGAGGCGGTTAAGAGTGACAGCTGGCACAAGGCTGCGACACCTGAGCTTATCGCCCACACCGAACGTTTACTCGCCGGTGTGCTTGGCGCTTCCAGTGCCTCCTTGGTGATGGACTCGGTGTTACAGGGGCGCGACTTGGCCTTGGATGAAGTCTTTAGCCTAGTGGATGAAGCCTCATCCAAAATCATGCTCAGCCAAGATATGCTGCGCGGGGCTATCGAGCATGCCTATGAAGGGATGAGCGTTATCGACAGCGACCTCAACTTGGTGGCATGGAACTACAAATACGTCGAGCTGTATCAATATCCTGAAGGATTTTTACAGCAAGGCATGCCGATTGGCGAAGTGATCCGCTTTAACGCGGCGCGGGGATATTGCGGCGAGGGGGATATTGAGTCGCAGGTCGAAAAACGCGTGCAGCATATGCGTAACGGCACGCCGCATACCTCAGAGCGGCAACGTAAAGACGGCAAAGTGATTAAAATTCAAGGTAATCCTATGCCCGATGGCGGCTTTGTGATGACCTTTACCGACATTACTCAATACCGTGAGCAGGAGCGCGCTTTGCTTGAGGCCAATGAAACCCTCGAATCACGCGTCAAAGAGCGTACCTACGAGTTAGCCATGCTAAACAGTGAGTTACTTGAGGCCAAGGCGCAGGAAGAAATGGCGAACGCTTCTAAGAGTCGTTTCTTAGCGGCGGTAGGGCACGACTTAATGCAACCCTTGAATGCGGCGAGATTGTTTACCGCATCTTTGTCCCAGTATCCTAATTTGGACCGCGAGGCGCGCACCACCTTATCCCATGTGAATAGCTCGCTCAAAACCGCAGGTGAGTTACTTACTGACTTATTGGATATTTCGAAGCTGGATTCCGGCATGGTGGAAGTCAATCGCCGCGATTTTGCCATATCCGAGCTGCTCAATGGTCTGTCAGTCGAATTTGAGGCGATGGCGGCGGACAATCAAATTCGCTTTAAGATGATCCCCTGTAGCGCGACGGTTAACTCCGATCCTTCGCTACTGCGGCGCGTGCTGCAAAACTTCTTAACCAATGCTTACCGTTATGCCCGTGGTGGACGGGTGCTGTTTGGCTGTCGCCATCGTGGCAGTGAGTTAGAGATCCAAGTATTGGACACGGGCTGCGGGATTGATGAGCACGAAACCCGCGAAATTTTCAAAGAGTTTAAGCGCTTAAATAATCCACGTAGTAAAAGCGTCAGCGGCCTCGGCCTAGGGCTGGCGATTGCCGATAGGATCAGCCGGGTGCTGAATCACGGGATCCAAGTGTCGTCGCAATTGGGACGAGGCTCAGTGTTTTCTATCTGCGTGCCCCTAGGGGAAACCGTGCGTCAGCCGCAGGTGAAGGCTTTGCCATCTCTATTGCAACCTTTGTCAGGGATTAAAGTCCTGTGTATCGACAACGAAGAAGCTATTTTAGCGGGGCTTGAGAGTCTACTCAGCCGCTGGCAGTGCGAGGTGATATGCGCCAAAGACTTGTCCGATGCGCGAATAAAACTAGGCCTGAAAGGGGTGGCGCCAGACATAGTGTTAGCGGATTTCCACTTGGACGATGGCCAAAACGGCGTCGATGCGATGGATGGGATCCGGGCGCTCTATGGCAAAGAGTTACCAGGGATTTTAATCACCGCCAATACTCGTAAAGAGTTGGTGGAGGATGTGCAGCGCCGCGGTTATCACTACATGGCGAAAATGATTAAACCGGCGGCGCTGCGAGCCTTGATCTCAAGCCTTGTCAAAAAGGCTTAATGACCAATGTGTTAGCCACATTTAACCGTGGCTGATGGTGATGCTTTCATTCGCAAGTACCTCGGTTTGAGCGGCCTGTGGCGGCGTAATCGTCGCTGCCACTTGCTTCATCGCCCGAGTCAGTTGTGTCAGCTGCTCGGGGCTTATCACATAGGGCGGCATAATATAAATTAGGTTGGCAAAGGGGCGCACCCATACGCCTAAGTCAACAAATTGCTGCTGCAGCGCCGCGGTATTGACCGCTTGGTGCATTTCGAGCACGCCGACCGCGCCGAGCACGCGCACCTCTTTCACGCTGGGAATATCGATGGCATCGGCAAGCTCGCGCTGCATTTGCTGCTCGATGGCGGCAACCAGCGCTGGCCACTCCTGCTGATTGATCAGATCTAAGCTTGCGCAGGCGGCAGCGCAGGCGAGGGGATTGCCCATAAATGTCGGGCCATGCATAAAGACACCTGCGGGCGATTGGCTAATGCCTTGGGCGACGTTATCTGTGCATAAGGTGGCGGCAAGGCTGATATAACCCCCCGTTAAGGCTTTGCCTAGGCAGAGAATGTCGGGCATGATATCGGCATGTTCATAGGCAAATAACTTACCGGTTCGGCCAAAACCCGTGGCGATTTCATCGAGGATAAGCAGCACATTATATTCATCACACAGGGCACGCAGGCCGCGTAAATATTCGCTGCTGTAGAATCGCATTCCCCCTGCGCCCTGCATAATCGGCTCGATAATCACGGCGGCAATCTCTTGATGTTGCTCGCGTAAAATACGCTGCATTGGCGCTAAATCATCTTGGCCTAATGGCTCGCCGAAGGGCGTTTGCGGCGCGTCGACAAAACACTGTTTCGTTACAGCCTCGCCAAACATGGTATGCATGCCCCCTTCGGGATCGCAGACACTCATGGCGGCAAAGGTATCGCCATGGTATCCCTTTTTCACCGTGAGAATGCGCTGTTTTTGGGCCTTTTGCGCTAAAGGCAAATCTTGCCCCTGCCAATATTGCAGCGCCATTTTGATGGCAACTTCAACGGCAATTGAGCCCGAGTCGCACAGAAAGACTTTAGTAAGGGGCTCGCAGGTCATCGCCAGCAGTTTTTTACAGAGTGTAATGGCGGGCTTGTGGGTAATGCCGCCAAACATGACATGGCTGAGTTGCTGCAGTTGCTGCTCCATCGCCGCTAATATCGCCGGGTGTCCATAACCATGTACGCAGGCCCACCATGAGCTGGTGCCATCGATAAGCTTACGGCCATCGACCAATTCCAGCTCGCAGCCTTGGGCACTGTGTACCCCAAAAACAGGAAGTGCGTGGGTCATTGAAGTATAAGGATGCCAAATATGGGCGCTATCAAAATCAAAATCGAGTAAATTGCGCATAAAAGCTCACAGTGTTGATTAAAAAATAATCAGTGGTAAACCTGTATCACTGGTTGGCGTTGACAGTTTAAGGGCTGAGGTTATCCTAGCCAAGGTAAAATACAAAAATAAAAGGGTGTTCAATGTCGCAGTTGCAAGTTCGTCATGATTGGAAGCGGGAAGAAATCGAAGCCTTATTTGCGCTGCCGATGAATGACTTATTATTTAAAGCACACAGTATCCACCGTGAAGTGTACGATCCTAACGAAGTGCAGATCAGCCGCTTATTGTCGATCAAAACCGGTGCTTGTCCTGAGGATTGTAAATATTGTCCGCAGAGTGCGCGTTACGACACTGGCCTTGAAAAAGAGCGCCTATTGGCGATGGAAACCGTATTGACCGAAGCGCGCAGTGCTAAAGCCGCGGGCGCTTCTCGTTTCTGTATGGGCGCCGCTTGGCGTAACCCGAAAGATAAAGACATGCCATACCTCAAGCAAATGGTGCAAGAGGTGAAAGCCCTCGGCATGGAAACCTGCATGACCTTAGGCATGCTTAGTGCCGAGCAAGCCAATGAGCTGGCCGATGCCGGCCTTGATTATTACAACCACAATTTAGATACCTCGCCTGAATATTACGGCGATGTGATCACCACCCGTACCTATCAAAACCGTTTAGATACCTTAAGCCACGTGCGCGCATCGGGCATGAAAGTCTGCTCTGGCGGTATTGTTGGCATGGGCGAAAAGGCCACAGACAGAGCGGGTTTATTGCAACAACTGGCGAATTTGCCTCAGCATCCTGATTCTGTGCCCATTAACATGTTGGTCAAAGTGGCGGGCACTCCCTTCGAAAAACTCGATGATTTAGATCCGCTGGAGTTTGTCCGTACCATCGCCGTGGCGCGTATTTTAATGCCTAAGTCCCGAGTGCGTTTATCGGCGGGCCGTGAAAACATGACTGACGAACTGCAGGCCATGTGTTTCTTTGCGGGGGCGAACTCGATTTTCTACGGCTGCAAGTTACTGACGACGCCAAACCCTGAAGAAAGTGATGATATGGGCCTGTTCCGCCGTCTGGGCTTACGCCCTGAGCAGGGCGCTGCTGCAACTATCGATGATGAACAAGCGGTCTTAGCCAAAGCTGCGGCCCACCAAGATAAAGCCTCGGCACCTTTTTATGATGCGGCGGCGCTGTAACTAAGACTTATCGCTTCAGTAAAACTCGCTCTTTGGACTTGTGCTTCGTTAAGCGGCGAAGCGCAGGCCCCAAAGAGGATGTGGGCGGCGAGACTCTGCGAGAATTTAGCCGTCGTTATGCCAGAGGCTAAGCGAATAACGAGTCAAGACGCCGAGTAAACCTGCAAAGTAAAATGCACAGCAAGACAAGTTGAGCAAGATAAAGTTGAGTAAGAAAAATGAGTTCACCACTCACCTCTAAACTGGAGGCAAAAATCCTCGCCCGTCAGCAGGCGTTAGCCGAGCAAGGCTTACTTAGGCAGCGTCAGGCACTGTCGTGCGCGGCAGCACTCAGTGAGGATGGCCCTCAGTTTGACTTAGCGGATCGGCACTATCTTAACTTCAGCAGCAATGATTACTTAGGGCTATCCCGTGCTCCCGAATTGGCCGAGGCGCTGCACCTTGGCGCTAAGCAATATGGCGTTGGTAGCGGCGCATCACCGCTGGTGACGGGCTACAGCGAGGCGCATTTGGCGCTAGAAACTAAGCTGTGCCAGATGACGGGATTTGAGGCGGCACTACTCTTTAGCTCAGGGTTTAGCGCCAATACCACCTTGTGTAAGACCTTATTCGATAAGCAGGATGTGGTGCTGGCCGATAAACTGGTCCATGCATCGATTATCGATGGATTGCGCGACAGCGGTGCGGATTTTAAGCGTTTTTTGCATAACGCCACCGATAGCGCCGAGCGCCTATTAGCGAAAAACGCCGTTTCAGCCTTGATCACTGAGAGTGTGTTCAGCATGGATGGCGATATCGCGCCGATTCCGGCGTTATCCGCACTTTGCCGAGCACATAAGGCTTGGTTAATTGTCGATGATGCCCATGGTTTTGGCGTGGTGGATGCTGTGAGTGCTCAAGTTGAGTCGACTTTAGCTTCCAACCTTATCGATATCCAGATAGTGACCTTTGGTAAGGCGTTAGGTTGTCAGGGAGCCGCGATCCTCGGGAGTCGGCAGTTGATTGAATTTCTCGTAAGCAATGCGCGGGAATATATCTATTCCACCGCCTTGTCGCCCGCCAATGCGGCCCTTGCCTTGGCCGCTGTTGAATACGCAGAGGCCCATCCTGAGCTTAAGCAAAAATTGCAGAGCAATATCTTATTGTTCAAGCAGTTGTGCCAAGATGCTGACATTCCACTCTTAGGTAGCGACACTGCGATTCAACCTTTGATAATTGGGGATGCGGCGCAAACCTTGCTGGTGGCGGAAAAGCTTAAAGCATTAGGCATTTGGGTCGGCGCCATTCGTCCACCCACAGTGCCCGTCGGCTCGGCAAGATTGCGCATTACCTTAAGTGCATCCCATAGCGAGGCGGCAATACGGCGCTGCGTCAATGGGATTGCCACTGTGCTGGCCGAGTGCGTACTGCCGAGGGTTTCTGAGCGGCCTGAACGGTAAGCCAGTGTTTGATTCAGAATATCCGGTGAATGGCAGGGCACTTCAATGCTCGAGTATTGAGAGCTTGAAGATAAGAGCTTGATGATAAGAGTCTGAAAGTAAGAGCTTGAACGTAAAAGCTTATAAGTAAAAGTTTGATGTTAAAGTGAGAATAATCTGTGATGTCTATGCCGCTTGGCGTGAGTGTTAATTCCCATCAATCTGCCAGTCAGGTCGAGCATATTGCCGATAGGTTTTCTGCTGCGGCTAAGCACTATCAAGAGCATGACTGTTTACAGCGTTTAAGCGGCGCGAGTTTGTTGCAGGGATTTGCTGCCAAAGGCGCAATTCTTGATATTGGCGCAGGGCCGGGAACCGATTTCGCTAACCGAGCAATTGGCGAGGAGATGAGGGTTTATGCCCTCGATATCGCCCTGGGGATGCTGCAACAACTTCAAGCGACTTTTGCTAGCTACCTATGCGTGTGCGGTAATGCCGAGCAACTCCCCTTTGCCGATGGCAGTATCGATAGTATTTACTCCAATTTAGCCCTGCAGTGGTGCCAGGATTTTCCGGCTGCGACCCGCGAAATGGCTAGAGTCTTAAAATCCGGTGGAGAAGCGCATCTGAGTATCGTGGCCGAAGGCAGTCTGGCGCAGTTATCCCATCTTGGTTTGAGGGTGAACGGTTTTCTCTCCCTTGAAAGCTTAAAAGCGGCCTTTGATACCTCTGAGTGGCAGTTGTTTGATGTCCAACTTGTGCCAATGACCGTCTATTTTCACGACCTTAAAACCTTGCTCTATTCCATTAAAGGTGTGGGCGCATCGGTACAATCCTTTGCCCAATCATCTATAGAGCCATCAATGTCAGCAGAGCAGGGGAGTGATATATCAGTATCTGGCTCCCACTCCCACTTAGGCAAATTGCGTGGCCGTCGCGATTGGCAGGCTTTACAGCAACGTGCTGAGCAGTTTCGTGAAACACAGGGCCTGCCTTTAACTTATCAAATTGCCCAATTTCGTGTACGTCGCCAAGGCGGCTCGGTATAAGACGCTAGGCCATGACTTGGCGCGTTATTGGTACAGCTTTACAAGGAAAAATCATGTTTTTTGTAACGGGAACAGATACCGACAGCGGTAAAACCTTAGTGTCGACGACGCTTTTAACCGCATTCAATCGTGAAGCTGCTCGTACAGGTGCTGCACACTTAAGCCTTGGGGTAAAACCTGTTGCATCGGGTTGTGAAACCACAGAGCTGGGTTTACGTAACAGTGATGCGTTGAAACTGATGTCGGCCTCATCTTTAAAGCTTAACTATGAGCAGGTCAACCCAGTGAGTTTTGAGCCTGCCATCGCACCGCATATAGCGGCAAAACAGCTGGGGATTAACATATCGCCAGAGGCGATTTTGGCAAAACTCGACAGACAAGCCTTTGAACAGGCTGATTTTTGCTTGATAGAAGGTGCGGGCGGCTGGCGTTTACCCTTAGGGGACGGACGCTATTTATCGGAATTAGTGCAGCAGCTTAATTTAGAGGTGATCTTGGTCGTGGGGATGAAACTTGGCTGCCTAAATCATGCCTTATTAACCCAAGAGGCGATAATAGCCGATGGCTTAACCGTTGCGGGTTGGGTGGCAAACTGTGTCGATCCCAATATGAGCGTGTTCGATGAAAACTTAGCATCGCTCAAAGAGATGATGACAGCACCATTTCTTGGTTGTATTCCTCATCTTACACAAGCGGATGCGGAACATGCCGCCAACTTTATCGATATCCAGCCCTTATTGCTGAAATAAGCTTATTCAACTAATAAGTTTGATATAAAAACAGAGGCTATATCGCCTCTGTTTTTGTTAGCATAGCTTTAAAATATTGTGATTATAATTTAACGCGATACCCAATATTAAAGGCAATGTCAGTGCTGTTATCCATATTGAAATAATTTTCAACGATGGCGAACTCTATTGCACTATTGTCTAAGTAATAGCGGTAGCCGAGTAATATCTCATTTGAGGCTTTTGAAAAATCATTTTCGGTTTCGAGTAACCCTTGGTAATGATGCAGTTCAATTAACCAACCATGGCGCCCCGTGATATATTCATAGCCTAAATTAACAGTATAAGCATGATTATCGTAGCGGATCCCTGAAAGCACCTCATTCCCCTGCCTAAAACTGACGGCAGCGGTGGAGTGAAAATAATGATTGGCATAGCGGAAACTGTAATTAAGCTGCAGTGCTTGTTCAAAGGCCTCATTTTCAAAGGGGCCAGTGTCGACATAGTTATAATATAAACTGCCGCCAAGAGATAAGCCGTGGTGTGAGTTCTCAAATAATTGATAGCCAAGATAAAGCGTTATCGCATTATTTAAGGTTTCCCCCGAAATGTTTTGCTGATTAATTCCATCCTTGGAGAAGATTTGATTCTGATGTTTAGCGGCATCTTCGCGGCCATTTTGGCTAAATCCAAATGCATCATGGAACCACATAGTCACTGAGTCTAAGTGATTATCACCACTAAAGCGCCAGTGATAGCTTGTGTCTAACAGCCATTTATCGTTGATTTGCCAGGAGAGCCCGCCTTCGAGGGTGTTATGGTAATAATCGGCAAAGTAATCATCGGTTTCAGCCCAGACGCTGGCGGCACTGGCGGAGAGGTGTAACTCTTTTTGTCCTTCGGGTAAGGAGAATCCCGAGCGTAACATTGGGGTCAAACTGCCCGCTTGGGTCGGAGATTGCGCATAGCTGCGTAGTGGGCCGTAATCGTGATAATCGACAGTGTTAGCAAAGGCATTAGGCACCAGCAGCAACGAAAGCGCGAGTGTTGGTTTTAGAGGTAACAATGGCATAGCGTAAATATCCACCCACTTTATTAAAAATAGAGTCGGTTCGATGGTTGATGAAACTGAATATTGCGAGCAAAGAAAGTGCGCACGCAATAGAAATTAAAATGTTAATTATTGTGGCGAAATTAACATTTTAATTTCATTTAGAGCAGTGTGTAGCAAAGTAATACGATCGCAAGCCAAATAACACGCCCCAGCATGGGGAGTGAATACAGGGCGAGTAATACACTCATAATTAACAATATTGTTGTTGGCTTACGCAAATATGCAGCCGTTAATATGGGTAACTTCATTTTATCTCTGACATATTCATGATGCGAAATATAACAAAAACTGAATATGGTGAGCGCAATAGATAGATATCTTATAAAAACGTGATTTGTGCAAGTATTCAGTTGCTTTGAGGGGCTAATATAACGCCGTAGGATTGGGGAGTAAATCTTATGAGCCGTGAAATAGGATTCAAAAACTGGAACTGAAAATCCCTATTTTTGTTAGATAAAAATAATCCTATTTATTCCGCAAAATACTGTGATAAGTCAGCGGAAATATTAAACCGCTTAACTGTAAGGTTATTAACTGAGTATTGCAATATCAATTTTCCCCATAAAAAACGCCGGACTTCCGGCGTTTTTTATGGTGTTAAGTAAAGCGATAATCGAGTGTTAGCTTATTAGCCTAGGGCCAATCATCACTGTTCCAGCGATACAACCAAGTAGCGGCAAGGGGCTTTTCATCTTTACGCAGTTGAATTCTGAGCTCTGCCACATTGGTGCTTTCAGGTTCAAAGGTCACGAAAACGCGAGCACCATTGATATCGGGATGAGCCACTATGCGGGAAGACAGAATTTTGCCTTTGCTGATACTGGCATCAATGGCAATTTTTTCAATCTCTTGCGGCTTGATATTGCTGTAATCGATCAGCAACTCTTTACCTTTCGCTTGTTTTTGTCCCTTAGAGCTGCGAACCACTCGAGCCTTAGTGTTGGCACTAGGGCTATCGTTAGACGCCGTGATGCGATAGGAATAGCGATAGGGCTCGCCTTGCTTTAAGCCGCCCTGAGGCTCCCAGTAGGTGACGATATTGTCGTTGGTTTCGGCGCTCGATGGGATTTCCAGCAGCACTAACTGGCCTTTACCCCAATCGTTTAGCGGTTCAATCCAAGCGGAAGGACGTTGCTGATAGTTTGCGCTCAGATCTTCATAGTAATCGAAGTTACGATGACGTTGGATTAAGCCAAAACCTTTGATGTCCTCGTCGCCAAAGGCGCTGATCTGCAATTTATTTGGGTTATTAAGTGGGCGCCATAAGCGCTCGCCATTTCCGCGATCGATTTGTAATCCTTCGGAGTTATGTACCGCAGGACGATAGTCTGGCTTATCTGAAGTATCTAACCCGCCATAGAGGAACATCGAGGTCAGCGGTGCGAGGCCCACATGGGCGATGTCTCTGCGTGGGAATAGCGTGACATCCACTTCGACCCGCGTTGGCGCGCCAGGGTAAATACCAAAGCGGTAGGCCCCAGTAACGCTCTGACTGTCTAACAGCGCATGCACCACAATGGCGGTTTGATACTTAGAGGGGCGCTCTACCCAAAAACGCTTGAATAATGGATATTCTTCACCTTTGGGCTGGGCCACATCGATAGCCAGCCCACGGTTAGATAAGCCATAAATTTGTCCTTTAGACAGCGCTCTAAAATAGCTCGCGCCTTGGAACATGATGAACTCGTCTTTTACCTCATCGTCATTGATAGGGTAGTGCAGACGCACGCCCGCATATTGGCCAACCTGAGTGAGTAATTTTTCAATGGCGCCATTAGGGACACTAAAGGAATACTCAGTTAGCTCGATGGGCAAGGCTTGGCTGTTTTCAACTACATCGATATCCACGAGGTTTTTGTATAAAAAACCGGGGGCAAAGAGTTGTACCGAAAACTTAGTGGGAGTGCCGCCCCAAATCGCGGCGTTTTCTTGATAATTAATTTTGCCGTAGGTGGCGTAATCAAGATCAATGAGCTCTTTGGGGGCTTTTCTTGCTTCTTTAAACGGTTTTTGTGCCAGTTGCTGAGCCAGTTCAATGACAGTGTCATGGGAGAAGGCCTTGGCTTTTTTCTCTGGGGTCGAGTCGGCACCATAGGCAGGGATTAAACTGCTGATGCCCACCATACAAGCGAGTAAAGAACCGAGAAAAAACCGCGGTTGGCTCGTTTTTCGCTGTGTGATAGGGGCTAAATGATTGATTGTTGAATGCAGTCGCAAAATAGGAACTCCTCACTTCAATGGGCTAAGGTGCAAGATTGGCACCCGTAACGTGCCCAAAACTCCCGATTTATAAATCACTTAGAATGCATTAGTTCGGGAAGTGCTTAGGGGTGGATAAAAATTTAATCTTGTTAATCAAAGTGTTCGACAACGAAATTAGAGCAGTTACTTAAGTGGTGCAAGTATTTTCTCCCGCAGGATAAGTGCTGACCTTATCGGTTAAAGCATCAGGTAGCTTGGGTGTTAACTTGGGATATTACTGCTATCCGGTTTCACCGCACGAGGTATAGAGGCCTCTTTTATATGATATTTTGCGGCATTTTATCGGCCAGCAAGTCTGATGACAAACTCACACTCGGTGGCCGATATTAGCAGATTAGCTGAGGCAATGCCGCCGAATAGATCTTATTTCAGTAAATGGGATAAATCGCTTCCTACAGGGATAGGGATCTCTTGCTGCTCACCACTGAATAAATAGGCTGGGTTGTCACCGAGCAGGGATAAAGTGTCTCCTTGACGCCAGAGTGCGCTGCCTTCGACGATACCAACAACTGGGGTGATAGGATCGACACGGGTGAATTCGAGTAAGCGCTGGGCGCGGGTTTCGCCGTTATGTCCCGGAGCGCGGTAGTTCGAATAATGTGGATTTAACTGAAACGGCACAATATTTAACGCGGTAAACGACGGCGGCTCGATAATCGGCATATCGTTGGTGGTGCGAATGCTCAATCCAGAGACGTTAGAGCCCGCGCTCCAACCAATATAAGGTTTACCATTCAGAACTTCTTCACGGATAAGATGCACTAAATCGTACTTATAGAGCTCGTGTAATAAATGGAAGGTGTTGCCGCCACCGATCAAAATGCCGTCGGCATCTTTAATCGCTTGGCGCGGATCAGGATGTTGATGAATGCCGCTGATATCGAGCCTGAGTTCGCTTAATCCCGCCACGACTGAGGCCAAATAAGTGTCGTAACTCATGCTGACACCGGCATAGGGGATAAAGATCCATTTTTGGGCGTTAGCGGTGAGCGGTTTGATAAAGGGAATCGCATGGGAAAGGTAAGGCGTATCACCGACGCGAGAACTGCTCAGTAGTAGGGCATTGACTGTCATTTTTTTATCCTGAAATCTCGGAATGTGCTGGCATGTTAACAAAGTTTAATCGCGATAAACATAGATAAACACACATGAATTTGGCTGTAATGCTGACAGAGCCTAGATTTAAGCTTGGATTAATATACTGTCCCTAGACTCACGAGCCATGAAAGGCAATGTCTAAATTGAGAGAAAAATTAGCGAGTAGAAAAACTCTTATCTTTACCCCTTGAATTTCGATTAATTGGACATATTATGTCTTTGAGCAAAGTTAAATGGCATGTGTTTGCCGTAAAGGAGCTGAAATGAAGCGTATTTTTTTATTGATTGCGACTAACCTAGCCGTGTTGCTGGTAGCCTCAATTGTGATGTCTATTCTGGGCGTGAATACGTCTACTATGGGTGGACTACTTGTGTTCGCTGCGATTTTTGGATTCGGCGGAGCCTTCATCAGCTTAGCCATTTCAAAATGGATGGCGAAAAAGACTATGGGTTGTGAAGTGATCACCACGCCACGTGATAGCACTGAGCGTTGGTTATTAGACACTGTTGCCCGCCAAGCGCAGCAAGCTGGAATTAAAATGCCAGAAGTGGCAATTTACCAATCGCCAGAGATGAACGCTTTTGCCACAGGCCCAAGTAAAGACAACTCATTAGTTGCCGTGAGTACCGGTCTGTTGTACGGCATGAGCCAAGATGAAGTTGAAGGGGTACTTGCCCACGAAGTGAGCCACGTTGCTAACGGCGATATGGTGACACTGACCTTAATTCAAGGCGTGGTGAACACCTTTGTTATCTTTGCTGCGCGTGTTGTTGCGGGCATTATCAATAACTTCGTCTCGAGCAACGACGAAGAAGGTGAAGGTTTAGGCATGTTCGCTTATATGGCGGTCGTGTTTGTCCTCGACATGTTGTTTGGTATCTTGGCCTCGATTATCGTGGCTTACTTCTCACGCATCCGTGAATACCGCGCAGACGAAGGTGCAGCACGTTTAGCGGGTAAGCATAAGATGATTGCAGCGCTTGAGCGTTTACGCCAAGGCCCTGAAAGCTCAGCAATGCCTGCGCAAATGTCTGCCTTCGGTATTAACGGCAAGCGTTCAATGGCAGAGCTGATGATGAGCCACCCGCCATTAGAGAAGCGTATCGCCGCTTTACAGACCCGTTAATTGAGGCTGTAAGATCAAAAAAGGAGACCTAGCGTCTCCTTTTTTATTGGGGCTTTTCTTTTTCTACGGATTAGGCTAGGGCCGTTTTTAGTTGTGAGCGATAGGTTAAGTCAATGTAAAACTCTTATATAAGCATGTGGTTACATGATGCAGCGCACATTTTACCCCTTGGTATATTGATAAAGTTACTTTGCATTAAGATTGGGTTGCTTATTGCTCAATCCTTAGCTAAGTTAAATCGAGTCGTGCTATTTACATTGGTTGCGAGATGGAAGTCACCCTGACAAGAATTTCCACTGTCAATCGCCATTGGAGGATACAATTGTGAGCAAAAAACTATTAAGTGCGCTTTTCGGGGCAAGTCTTGCAGCGCTGGCGCTGTCACCAACCGCATTTGCCGCGGATCAAAAATTATCAGACTTCCATGCTGAGTCAGGTGGTTGTGAAAGCTGTCATAAGGATGGTACGCCTTCTGCTGATGGTGCTTTCGAATTTGAACAATGTCAAAGCTGCCACGGCTCTTTGGCTGAAATGGACGCAGTACATAAGCCACACGATGGCAACTTAGTTTGTGCTGACTGCCACGCTCCTCATGATATGAACGTAGGTCAAAAACCTACCTGTGAAAGCTGCCATGATGATGGTCGTACTCCAGACTCTATCCTGAAGAAGTAATCACTACTTCGGTATAAGCTTGATAAAAAACGCCAGCAATTGCTGGCGTTTTTTTATATGCATGATTTATCTCACTCGTCCTTGGGTTGCCCTTGGATCAGTTTTTTGCCGGAAAACATGGCCGAAATGATCCCAGGTTGACGTTTGATTTCGGTATAGACCACCGCAAATACATGCAGCACGATCAGGAGCATTAATAAATACACTGCGTATACGTGGACTTCACCGGCCAGCCCCTTCATGGGCTTGATGGCATTGGCTTTATCGGTATCTACGCCCGTGGCATCGTAGGGTTTTAAACTACTCGGGTCGACATTCGCTGCCGCTAAATACTGTTGTACTGTGCTGCCGAGCGGTGGATAGTAAATATCAGTGCCAGCGCGGATCAGGCCAGTAAACATTATAGTGACCAATAAGAGCATGATGGCGAGCACGGCAAATTTTCCCTTAGGATTGTGGCCTAGGTATTGGGGATTTTTACCCGCAGCAAGCTCTGTTTTATAGGTTTGTAACTCGGCCTTGCTATTGGCATTGGGGAACATATGGCTAAAGCGGGCGTATTTATTGCCCATAAACCCCCACACTAAGCGGATAAGTAAATTAATCGCAAAGCCATAGCCAATGATGACATGCAGGGTTTTAAGCCCGATTTTGCCGGAGAGTTCGGTTATGCCTAAATCGCTGCGAAACATCATCATGCCACCCACAATCAGTAGGGCGAGCACGAGGAGCAGATTGATCCAATGAAACAGGCGGGTCGGTCTGTCCCATACCCGATATGATTTCATTTCGACTGGGATTGGTTGTTGATTTGACATAATATTTCCTTATTATTTATGTTGATTTATCTTACGCCTTTCAATCATGAATAGCGCATTATTTTCAGTTTAGATTCAGCCTTCTGATTGACAATACTCAATGCTAAAGTTGCAGAAGTTTTTGATTTGCGTACGGTAAATATTTTTATCGTAAGTCTTTTGAATCTGTTTTATCTAATGCTAATATCGTGTGCACGGTAGACTTGGAAGTCTATTGAACGGATGTTGAAGTGGTATTGAGAGATGTTTCTCCTCTCAAAATGAATAATCGTTAACCAGACAGGGAGTGAGCAGGATGTTCAAAATATTACATTGGATTGTAGTGTCAAGATCGCAAGTTCTGATGGAATTACTGGCCGGACGCTGGCCGCAGGAGTTTCTCGTTAAGCTGTCCCAAGTCAGCCCAGACGAGATGTGCGATCAAATCAAAGATAACCAAGCTTCCATGGTGGTGATTGACCTTTCCACCGTCGATCTTCAAAAAGCCTATCAATTTCAACGCTTGCTTGCCCGCGAACACCCGAGTGTGCGAGTCGTTTATATCCAGTTCCCTAAACAGGTTGATGCCCGTTTCTTAATGCAAGCCTCGACTACGGCAGGGGTGTTTTATCTGGATGCAGGACTGACTGAAATCAGCCTTGGCCTCTCCAACATCCTGCGTGGACACAGAGTGATCCCTATCCAATTGGTGAATGGGGTGAATGATGACTTTGGACTGTTCGAAGATACCGAGCCATTAACTATCCGTGAGCGCGAAGTGTTACAAGCCCTGCTGTCTGGCAGCACTAACCTCGATATCGCCAATCAATTGTTTGTGAGTGAAAGCACCATTAAGACTCACTTGTACCGTGTCTTCCGTAAGATTGGTGTGTCGAGCCGTGGTCAAGCCATCGCTTGGGCGCAAACCTATTTACACGATGTGGTGGTGTAACCCATTGTTGATGGGTCGCTAAGCTAATATTCAATTGCACAAACAAAGAAACAAATAGAAAGGGGCAATCGTCGATACGATTGCCCCTTTTGTGCTTTATGGATTAAGACTAATGCACTAAAAACTAGTGCATTAAAGACTATTGCATTAAATATAAATGCATTAAAAATTAGCGACCTAACCAAGCCTGCAGTTTGTCTTTATCTGTGATGCTTAAGGCAACCGTATCCTTTGGCGCCTCGGCAATAATCAGTTCTCCCGTCATCAATTCATCGCGTCTAAACCAATGCAGGGTTAAGTGTTGTCCGAGTGGGTATTGCTGAAGCTGCGCTTCAAATTGACCTGTCACCTGCAGATTATCCGCCGCAATTAAGATATCTCCGGCGCTTAAGCCCGCAAGGTGCGCAGGGCTGCCTTGGGCGACCGTGGTTACTTTAAGGCCGATTGGTGCGGCTTGCGTCTTAGCGCCAAAGGCAATCTCATACCCTTTGGCCGAGCCACCGCCGACATCCTGCGCGCCTTGGCTCGCTCTCAGGGTCAATTCAACGCCAAACTCGGCCAGTAGCGGTGCCAGCGGGATATCGTCGGTGTTGTCTAAATAGGCGAAGAGATCTTGGCAATCGCGCCCCAATAAGCGTTCAACAATCCTTTGATGACATTCATCTGTGGTGCCGCGATTTTGCAGGGCATATTCCTGCCACAGAATGGTCATTAGATCGTCGAGGTTGTATTTTCCTTGAGTCTCGCTTCTGAGGGTTAAATCGAGATACAGAGCAAACAGTGCGCCCTTAGTGTAATAACTGATAATGGCGTTTTGGGCGTTTTCATCCTGTTTGTAGAACTTAGTCCAAGCGTTAAAGCTCGAGTCCTTAATGCTTTGTTTAAAGCGGCCTTGACTGCGATACACCCTTGTAAAGGTTTCGCTCAGCATATCTAGGTAGCTTTGCTCATCGACTAAGCCTGCGCGATAGGTAAGGAAATCATCATAATAGGAGGTGATGCCCTCATAGGCCCACAGTTGCGGAGTATAGGTTTCCGCCTCGAGTTGATAGGGTAAGAAGCATTCTGGCTTGATGCGCTTGACATTCCAGCTGTGGAAATATTCATGGCTGCAGAGCGATAAATAGGTGCGGTAGTCGTTATTAATCGGTGCATCCATCGACAGCGGCAAATCTTTGCGCGAGCACATGAGTGCTGTCGATGCCCTATGTTCTAAACCACCAAAGCCATTGTCGAGCACTGTTGTCATAAACAGATAACGTTCAAAGGGCGCTGGTGTGCCAAACAGCTTGATTTGATATTCGCAAATCGCCTTTAAATCTTGGCAGAGTCTCGGCATATGGGCGCGGTGGCGACCGTTTAATACAATATCGTGTCTCACGCCACAGGCTTCAAAACTGGCGTGGGTGAATAGCCCCATCTCAACTGGATGATCGATAAGTTCGTCATAGCTTTGTGCGCAAAATTCACCAAAGGCAAATTCATCACCGCTTTGACGTGTCATGCGAGTCGCGAGTCGCCATTCGCTTAGGCTCGGCTCGGTCGGCGCCGCCATCGTTACTGTGTGTAAGCCTGCCTCAAAGCCGTGGGCGGCTAAAAATACACTGCTGCCGTTAAAGAAACCGTGGGTCATATCGAGGTGCGCGGTGCGTACCGACAAGTCCCAAGCATACACTTGATAGGTTAAGGTGAGTTGGGTGCTTTGATGTTCGACCGACCAGGTTTGTTTATCCAGCTGAGTGAGCTTAAGCGGCTCGCCGTTATCGCCCGTGGCTTTAAGATCGATAATATTCTTGGCAAAATCCCGCACCATATAACTGCCGGGAAGCCACGCGGGAAGGCTAAAAACTTGTTTAGGGTGAGGCTTTTGTACCGTCATGGTGACGGCGAACAAGTGCGCCTTGGGATCGACGGGAATGATGTGATAGTGGATCATAATTTATCCTGTAAAACCGATGCGTTTTAATGGGCGTCATGCTGCCAAAAATGCGCACAACAGGCAAATGAAACGCAAAATATCTGGAGACACAAAGCGTTGAATTGCTAGTATACTATCCCAATTAACCCAAGGAGGACTCCCCATGGCCGAAGAAACCATTTTCAGCAAAATTATCCGCCGCGAAATTCCCGCCGACATTCTGTATCAAGACGAGCTGGTGACCGCATTTAGAGACATCTCACCAAAGGCGCCAACCCATATTCTGATTGTGCCGAATCATTTGATCCCAACTGCAAATGATATGAAAGCTTCGGATGAGCCTGCACTCGGCCGGATGATGACAGTGGCGGCCAAATTGGCGGCAGAGGCGGGGATTGCCAAAGATGGTTATCGTTTGATCATGAACTGCAACAAACATGGCGGACAGGAAGTGTACCATATCCATATTCATCTCGTTGGCGGAGAGCCATTGGGACCCATGCTGAGCCAAGGTCAATGAAGGTAAATCCTGATTTTTTTCCGCTGACTCAAATGGCGCAGCGATTTGTCGATCAGCTCGCCCAGTGCCGTCGCTTAGGGTTAACCGTGCTCGAAGCCAGTGAGCACCATGTACTGATTGAGTTGCCCTATAGCACTGAGTTAATTGGTTATCCCGATACGGGGGTTATCCACGGCGGGGTGATCACCACCTTGATGGACACCGCCTGTGGCAGCGCGGTAGTGAGTGCGATTTTTCAAAAATATCAATCCTTAGAAATTTCGCCGACCCTCGACTTACGGGTCGATTATATGAAGCCCGCGCAGCCCCATAAGCCAGTTTATGGCTTCGCCGAGTGCTATAAGTTGTCATCTAATATTGCCTTTACCCGCGCCATCGCCTATCAGGACAGCATTGATGATCCTATCGCCCATGCGGTGGGCTCTTTTATGCGGATCAGCCCCGAAATGGTGGGCGATGCCTTTAGACAAGCCTTGATGGGAGAAGCCGTGCCGCCCTTAGGAGAGACAGATGAACTCAAATAAGCCGACCGAGCAGAAAACCCTCGATGTGCAGGGAATTGTAAAACGCGCCACCGAGCTGAACGACTTTGGTCATCTACTCGAACATGTACCTTATGCTAAGTTTATTGGCATGAAGGTCGAGCGTTTTGGCGACGAGCTGATTTTTAAACTCCCCGCTAAGGACGACAATATCGGTAATCCCATCCTGCCCGCGATTCATGGTGGAGTGATTGCTGGTTTTATGGAAATGTCAGCCATAGTGCAGTTAATGGTGTTTATGCAAACGGCAAAAGTACCAAAAGTAGTTGATTTCTCGATTGATTACCTGCGTGCTGGCCTACATAAGGACAGCTTCGCCGAATGTCGTATCACCCGTCAGGGTCGACGGGTCGCCAATGTGAATATCAATTGTTGGCAAACCAATCGTAAGCAGTTGATCGCTACCGCAAGGGCGCACTTTTTAATCGATTAATCGCGAGGCTAGGGCAGGATGAGTACGTTAAGCATAAGTTCAGCTGGCGTAGTGTCATTGCCCATCCGTTGTTCGGCACCTAGGTTTTTGTGAGTGAGGGAAAACAAAATGAAAGCAATTTACAGTGGATTAATCTTGGCTGCAGCACTGACACTCGGTGCCTGTACTAATACGGCGGGCATTTCGGTGAACTCACTGGGAGAAACCCGCGTCGATAGCAAAAGTTTTGCCCGTGATATCAGTGTTGAAGGGGTTGAGGCGCGCCGTGTTGGCGATCTTATCCAAGGTTCGGCGTTGATTGTCAGCAAGTCCTCAAGCGATATGCGAGTGCAATATAAGTTTACTTGGTACGACGCCAGCGGCTTTACCATCGAAGATGAAGCCACCAGTTGGAAATCGGTGAAATTACACGGTAAACAACAGCTGCAAGTATCGGCCGTGGCCCCAAATGCACAAGTGGCGAAATTCGATGTCTATGTGCGCGAGACTTATTCAAACTAACGTTTTGCGAGTGTTAGTGTGAATGTGAGTGTGGGCTAAAGAATACAGCGGTATTTCGTTACGCTAACACCCAGTCGATATCGATTAAACGGCCATTAAGCCAAAAAATGCCAGCAATGCTGGCATTTTTCATTTCAAAGTGTCGTTCTTTCCTGCTTGTCATGTATACTTAGCGCCGCCAAGGGGTGTTTGCCAATAAAGTGGCAGACTGAGATGTCATCAGACGAACCCTTAGAACCTGATCCGGCTAATACCGGCGTAGGAATGGGCCAATCAACAGCACACTTCTGAATCGCTTATTCGTTGCCGGATCTCAAACATGTATTTGAGGTCCTATGTCTAACAAAAAGTCTACCAAGAGTTCCACCTTCTCCTTATCGTTAACGCGTGCGCCATTGGCGCTGGCCATTTCGGCGGCGTTAAGCACGGCCGCATGGGCGCAAACCGATGCTATCGATAAACCTGAGCCTAGCAATGATATGGAAATCATGGTGGTGACTGCAGATTTTCGCAGTGCCAGCTTAGAAAAAATGCCATCGAGCATTACCGTTATCGATGCCCAGCAAATTCAAGATGAAAGTGCCCAGCACTTTGAAGATGTGATGAATTCCATCGCCAACTTTAACTGGTCGGGTGGCAGCTCACGTCCTAAGTATTTCCAGATCCGCGGTGTGGGTGAACAGGAACAATATCAAGGCGCGCCTAACTCATCTGTAGGTTATATCATTGATGATATAGATTTATCTGGTATCGGCATGGTGTCGAGTATGTACGATCTGCAGCAGGTCGAAGTGTTACGCGGCCCGCAGGGTACCCGCTATGGCGCCAATGCGTTAGCGGGCTTGATTTACCTTAAGAGTAATGACCCGACCGATGTGTTTGAACATGGCGCCGAGGTCTCTTTAGGCAATGACGATTTGCAAACCTTCAGCGGTTTTAGCTCAGGGCCGTTAACCGATTCGGGTAAATTGTTGTACCGCGTGTCGCTGCAGCAACATCAACAAAACGGTTATCGCGATAATCTGTATTTAAATAAAGAAGATACCAATGGTCGTGATGAATTTACTGGTCGCGCTAAATTACGCTGGTATGCCACCGACAATCTGCAACTCGATTTAACTCTGCTGCATGCCGATTTTGATAACGGCTACGATGCCTGGAGCTTAACCAACGATCCTAAACATACTATTTCGGATCAGCCGGGTGTCGATAGCCAGCGCACCACGGGCGCAGGATTTAAAGCAACTTACTCGGGCGCTGAGTCGTTTGAGTTAACCTCGCTGACTTCATTTGCCAATACCGATCACCATTATAGTTACGATGGCGATTGGGCGAACCCTGAATATTGGGCCTCCAAGCAATGTGAGGATGAGGGCAATCTCGCCCCTTGTCAGTACGATTACTTCTGGGACAAAACCGGTCAGCGTAAGACCTTATCCCAAGAGTTCCGCTTAAGCTCGACCGACCAAGGCCGTATTTTTGCCGGCTCAACCGACTGGTTACTTGGGGTTTATGCAATGAACCTTAAAGAAGATAACCAACTGTATTCTGAATATAATACTTGGCCCGATGAGGTATTAGATTCTGAATATGAAGCAACCAATTACGCCGTATTTGGTCAGCTGGATACGGATTTAGGTGCCGATTATGCCTTGTCTGTGGGACTGCGTGTCGAGCGTCGCAATAGCCATTACTCAGACACCAACAATGATAATTTTGACCCGAGCGAAACCATGTGGGGCGGCCATATTGCGCTGAGCAAAGTGCTGAATGAGTCCCATAATGTGTACGCCCGTGTGGCGCGCGGTTACAAGGCGGGCGGTTTTAACATGACTTTGCCAGTCGAACTCAATGATAAAAAAGAGTTTGATACCGAAACCCTATACAACTACGAAATCGGTCTTAAATCCCATTGGTTTGAAGGGCTTATCGATACGAATCTGGCGCTGTTCTATATGGACAGACAGGATCAGCAAGTGGCCGCATCCCAGCAAGATCCTAACAAGCCACAACGCTTTATCCTCTACACTGAAAATGCGGGTAGCTCACACAACTACGGTGCCGAGTTGGACGCCACTTGGTATGCCACCGATAATCTCCAGTTTTACTCAAGCCTAGGTTGGTTAGAGACGGCGTACGGCGATTACCAGTACCAAGATAAATACGGTAGCGATGTGGACTTAACGGGTCGCGATTTGGCCCATTCACCACACTTGACCTACAGCTTAGGCGGTACGTATCGTGCGAACTCGGGTTGGTTTGCCAACGTCAACATGAGTGGTAAGAGTGAGTTTTACTACTCAGACAGCAACGACTCGCGCTCTGAGCCATACACCATTGTGAATGCGCGCTTAGGTTACGAGGCGAGTGCTTGGTCGGCGTATTTATGGGGCCGCAACCTGTTCGATGAAGAATATGGCGTGCGTGGTTTCTATTTTGGTAATGAGCCGGATAACGGCTGGGCGGAAAAGCAATATATCCGTTACGGCGACCCTCGCCAAATTGGGGTGACACTAAACGTTAAGTTTATGTAATCCCAGAAGAATGAGACATCAGATGTCAGGCTGTGCTCGCTCATTGCGTCACCGCCTGACGATTGCATTATTAGCATTTGACCCAAGGAGTGAAGATGAAACTCACCGCCGAAATTAGCATGTATCCCTTTAATGAAAATTATCTTGACCCGATCAAATGGTTTATCCATCGCTTGGATAATTACCCAAGGATTCAACGTGTTACCAATGCCATGGCGACGCAAGTGTGCGGCGACTATCAAGACGTGATGGCAATGCTCGCGACCGAGATGCAAGCCGCCCATGAAAAATGGGGCAAAGCCGTGTTTGTATGTAAGTTTATTGGTGGTGAGCTGAATTTAGCCCACAGCGAGTAACGCCCTAAGTTAACTTGAACGCTAAAGCGAAGTGATTCAAGCAAGCGATATTGAATGAGAGTAAGGCAATGACAGAATTATGGTTAACGCTGGTCAATAGTGTTAATGCGGCCCTAGGGGAAGTCCATGTGATGACAGCATGGGAAGCCTTAGCCGTGGTATTGGCCATGGCCTATTTGCTTCTGGCCATGAAGGCAAGCGTTTGGTGCTGGGCGGCGGCATTTACCAGCACGGCCATTTACACTGTCTTGTTTTGGAAAGTAGCACTGCTGATGGAGTCGGTGCTGAATATCTATTATATGGCCATGGCCCTCTATGGTTACTGGCTCTGGACCCAAGGTGGCGATAAACATCAAGGGGTGAAAGTGACTACTTGGCCGCTGAAAACCCATTTAAAGTTGATTGTTGCGACGGGTATTGTTTCCCTTGGTGTTGGCCATGGGATGGCAACTTTTACCCAGGCTTCCTTTCCCTATCTCGATGCGGCCACTACTTGTTTTGCGGTGATGACGACCTATTTAGTCGCTAAAAAAGTGTTGGAGAATTGGCTGTATTGGGTGGTTATCGATCTGGTGTCGATTTACCTTTATCTCAGTAAGGGACTGATGCTGACTTCATTATTATTTGTGCTCTATGTTGGCCTGGCGGTTGTAGGCTATTTCCTGTGGCGCGCTGCCCTTGCCGATAGCCGCAATCCCCATCTGGAGTCGAGCGCCGCAAAACTACTCGGCTAACGGTGGCAGATATCAACAGATGATGGCCAATACACAAGGGCTGCGAATGCCTAATACGCTATTTAACATGATTGTTCTGGTAAGCCACTAATGCCGCCCATTGTTGATCAGGACAAAGATACGCTGCTTGCGGTATTAGCGCAGGCAGGGCTTACTGATATCCGCCAAATCCAGCCGTTAGCGGATGGATTAAGTAACCACAACTATCATATCGAGACACCGATGGCGCATTATGTCTTGCGTGAAAACGCCGATGCCGCCGACAGCTTTTGTTCGCGGGAGCAAGAGTTGTTCTATTGGCGCCATCTTGCCAAGGCAAAGCTTGCCCCCGAGTTACTGTGGGTGAGTGGCGATCAGCGTTATTACCTAAGCGAGTTTATCTTTGCGCAATCTCTCCCAAGCCTTCCTATAGCATCTCAGTTTGCGCCGCTGATGGAGGATATTGAGGGCAGGGCAAATCTGCTTACCGAAGAGCCTATTGCGGCAAGTGGTATTGATCGACTTGATAACCTAGTGCCACGCGAGCCAAGTATGGCATCAGGTTATCAAGAACAGAGCCTGCCAAACTTAAGCCTGCCAAACTTAAGCTCGAAAGAACTAAGCTCGAAAGAATTTAGCTGGAAAGAATTAGAGTCTCAATGCTGTGCGGCGACCTTTTGCCAAGGTGAAGCGCATATTGAGGCTTGGTTGCAATCTCATGCCGATATCAAGGGCGCAGCAGACAAGCTGGCTTGGTATCCGTCCGAACGGCTCGCCCTATTGGAAGCCATAACGCCGAATTGCGCCCACAGCCTGTTACTGCAATTGCTGCAACAGCTTCGCGAGCAAGCGACTGGGCCGTACCACATCAGTATCACTGAGCAATGGCAGGAATATCACACGCAGTTGTTAGCCTTTGCCGCAGCGGATAAGGGTGAGGCGTGGCAGAGCCGATTGGCGCAATTGCTCAGCATTCAAAGGCCGATCCATGGCTGGACGGCAACCTTAGCCGATTGTTTAGTCAAACCGCAGTTTTGCCATCGCGACTTAAATCCCCATAATCTGCTGCTTAAAGATAACCAGTTGTATTGCATCGATTTTGAGTATACAACCGCTTCCCATCCACTGTGTGAACTGGCCGTTGTGCTCGCCACGCACCTATTAACACCTGCGCAGCGGCATCTGTTAGTGCGACAGTATCTGGCAGGACACCCCGGTTTAACCTCGGATGCCATCAAGGCGATACCCGCTGCCATCGAGATGTATTGGGTGTTTGCCGTGTATTGGGCATTATTAATGGCGGCGCACACCCATGGCGAGCGGCAGCAGGAATACTTCAACTGGTTCGATCATTTTTGGCCACTTATCAGCCAAGCATCTTAAGTATTTTGTTTCTCACCGCCTCGGCTTGGTAAAGGTTGCTGTGTTAAAAAAATAAACTTTCTATTAACCTCAGTGTCATAGGATGACCAAGGCTGAACGGATGCAAATTGATGAAAAAAGGTGTGTTGTTACTGGTGTTGCTGTTTGGCTTAACGGCCTGCTCGACCAAATTTAGTTATCATTTTCTCGACTGGGCCATAGGTTGGGAGCTGGATGACTATGTCAGCCTTGATAAAAACCAGCAAAAGGTCGTTGATGGGCTTATCGACAAGTTTGTACTTTGGCACCAATCCGAAGAACTCGGCTATTATGTGGCGCAGCTAACCGAAGTTGAGCAGCAGATCCAAACCAATACCTTAACACCCGCATTGTGGGCCGAGCAGGTCACACTCGCCAAACGGCATTGGTTTCGGTTATTTGAGTTTGCGCTGCCGGAAATGTTGCCGATCATCTCATCGTTAACCGATGAACAGGTGAAGCAAATTCTTGCCCAGTCGCGAAAAGACGAGCAGGAATTGATTAAGGAATTTGCCGGTAAAACCCCCGAGCAGTTACAGCAAGAGGCCGATGAGAATCTTATTGAGCAATTTGATGACTGGCTGGGTAGCGTAACGGATGAGCAAAAAACGCTTATTCATCAATATAATCAGCAGCGACTGTCGACTTTAGATATGTGGCTCGATTACCGCCACGAATGGCTGCGCCAATTTGAAGTTGCCCTTGGGCAGCGCAGCGATATTCCGCTGCTGACCGAACGATTGACCCTGCTGATGACGCGCCCTGACGAGCTTAAGTCGGAAAAACATCGCGCCATTTTAAGGCAAAACACCGAAGCCTTCGGCGGCTTGTTACTCACGATCAATGCCAGTCTGTCATCGAAGCAGTCCAAGCATTTTTATAAAAAGCTGAATAAGCTTATTCAAGATCTTCGTGAATTAAATCAAGAGGGGATCGAAAAAGTGGCAGAAGTCACGAAAGATTAATCCCTAAGCCAAGGTCTATTGGGCAACTCCATCTAATGTTGAGATTGCCCATGTCCCTTGTGAAAATTTATCAAAAATTCCTCAATGCGAGCCGTTATGCTGAGGGGCTTGCTCCCTTAGCCCTTAGGCTTTATCTCGCGCCAGTGCTAATGCAAGCTGGCTATAACAAACTTGCGCACTTTGAAGACACTGTGACTTGGTTTGCTAATCCCGATTGGGGATTGGGTTTACCTATGCCGACGTTAATGGCGGCGCTGGCAGCGGGCACTGAGTTTTTTGGCGCGTTTTTGTTACTCGTTGGCTTAGCGACGCGGCTGATTTCTATCCCTTTGATGATAACCATGCTGGTGGCGGCGTTTACTGTGCATTGGCCTAATGGTTGGCTGGCGATTGCCGATGGCAGTTCATGGCTCGCCAATGAGCGGGTGCTTGAGGCGGGTGATAAGCTGGATAAGGCCAAATCCCTGTTGCAGGAATACGGCAATTACGATTGGTTGACCAGCTCGGGTAACTTGGTGGTGCTGAATAATGGTATTGAGTTCGCAGCGACCTATTTTATTATGTTGCTGGCACTCTTAAGCCTAGGAGGCGGGCGTTATGCCAGTCTCGATTACTTTATTGCGAAGCGTTATAGCGTAAAGTAATCCAAGTGACTTTGCTTGTAACACTTTCAATCCCACTTTTGCGTGGGATTTTTTGTACCTCTTTAGCCGCAATTTGCTATGCTTGAGCCAATTTACACGCACCTATTTTTCAGAACAGGGATAATCACTTGGACGCTATCGAACTTTTACTCACCCGCCAATCCACTCCAAGATTAACCGCGCCAGCGCCCAACGATCATGAGCTTAAAATCATTTTAGATGCGGCGATTCGAGTGCCAGATCATGGTGCCTTAGCACCGTGGGAATTTATTATTGCCACAGGCCAAGGGTTAGACACCTTAGCAGATATCTATGTTAACGCGGCCAAAGCCAGCGGCGCCGATGAAGATTTTATCAATAAAGCCAAAGGGATGCCGATGCGCGCTCCTATGGTGATTACCGTTGTGGCGAAAACCCAACAACACCCTAAAGTGCCAGTGCTTGAGCAGCAAATCGCGGCGGGCTGCGCCACGATGGCGATGCAGCAAGCGGCATTCGCGCTAGGATTAGGCGCTGTGTGGCGCACCGGGGATTTTGCCTTCGACGCCAACGTGAATGCGGCATTAGGCTTAGCGCCAGAGGATCAAATCGTTGGCTTTTTATACGTGGGCACCCCAGCGGTAGCCGCACCGAAAAAACCGCAAAAGGATGGCAGCCAGTACGCCCGCTACCTATAACCTAGTTTATCCCCTCTGAATGGGAGTCCTTAGTATGCAAGTTGCCCACACCCCAAGATTGCTGCTTCGGCAGTTAACGCCCGATGATGCGTCATTTATTTTGGTCTTACTCAACACCCAAGGATTTATCGACAATATCGGTGATAAGGGTGTACGTAGTTTGCAAGATGCCAAGGACTATATCGCCAATGGACCCGCGATTAGCTATCGCGAGCATGGTTTTGGCTTGTTTGCCGTGGTGCTGGCCGAAAATGGTTTTCCGATTGGCATTTGCGGCCTGATTAAACGGCCAACGCTGGCGGATGTGGACTTAGGCTATGCCTTTTTGCCGCAGTATTGGGGTAAAGGTTATGCGTTTGAAGCCGCTAAGGCCTCACTGGAGTTTGCTAAAACCTTAGGGATTGAACGGATTGTCGCGATCGTCAGCCCGCATAATCAGGCCTCTAAGTCGCTGCTGAATAAATTAGGCATGTCGTTTGAAACCCAGTTGCAGCTTACCCCTAACGATGCGCCGGTGGAGCTGTTTAGCTAAGCAGTGGTTTTATGTGCGAGTGAGTGCGTCTACGCGCAATAAAATGGGGAGCTTAGCTCCCCATTTTTATCTCTTTTGCTTTTCCCTTAGGGGATGAGATTAATCCGCTAACAGACCACGGCTACGCAGCAACGGCTCAATGCCAGCTTCTTTACCACGGAAGTTTTTATACATCAGCATAGGGTCGTCACTGCCACCCTTAGACAAGATGTTGTTACGGAAGGCATCGGCCGTCGCTTTATCGAAAATGCCATTTTCTTTAAAGGCTTCGAAGGCATCGGCACCTAAAATATCTGACCAGAGGTAGCTGTAGTAACCTGCTGAATAACCGCCCGCGAAGATATGCGAGAAGTAAGTGCTGCGGTAACGTGGGCTGATCTCATTAATCAATCCCATGGCAGCTAAGGAGTCGGCCTCAAACTTGGCGGCATCCTTAGGCGTGGTATCGGTCAGGGTGTGCCAATCTAAATCGAGCTTAGTGGCGGCCATATATTCAACGGTCGCAAAGCCTTGGTTGAATTTGCTGGCGGCTTGGATTTTTTTGACCAGTTCCTGCGGGATTACTTCACCAGTTTTGTAGTGCTTAGCAAATTGCGCGAGCACTTCAGGCTGAGTCATCCAGTTTTCGTTGACCTGTGAAGGGAACTCTACATAGTCGCGAGGTACTGCCGTTCCGCCTTGAGAGCGATATTCGACATTGGATAACATGCCGTGGAGCGCATGGCCAAACTCATGGAACAGGGTGCTGGCTTCATCGAAGGTGAGTAACGCAGGCTCATTACCCGCTGGGCGAGGGTAGTTCAACACGTTAACAATAATGGGTTTAGAATCGACACCGTTCATATGGTATTGCTTGCGGAACGAGTTCATCCAAGCGCCGCCGCGTTTGCTATCACGGGTAAAATAGTCACCCATAAAGATGGCCATAAGCTTGCCGTCTTTATCGTACACTTCCCAAGTACGCACTTCTGGGTTGTATTTGGGTAAGTCGGTGCGTTCTTTAAAGGTTAAGCCATAGAGGCGATTGGCTGTGTAGAACACGCCTTTTAGGGTGCTGTCGAGGGAGAAGTAAGGGCGAGTTTGCTGCTCGTTAAAGCTGTACTTCGCGACACGGATTTTGTCGGCATAGTAATCCCAATCCCAAGCTTGCAGCTTAAACTTACCGCCTTGGCTGTCGATTAATGCCTGCATATCCGCAACTTCGGCCTTGGCTTGAGCAAGGGCTGCTGGCCAGACTTTATTGAGTAAGCCATAGACATTTTCTGGTGTCTTGGCGGTGCGCTCTTCTAACACAAAATCCGCATGGGTTTTATAGCCCATGAGCTGTGCACGTTCGGCGCGCAACGCGGCAATTTTTGCCAGAATGACTTTGTTATCATTGGCATTATTGTTGTTACCGCGCTCGATATAACCCTTATAGAGCTTTTCGCGTAGTTCGCGATTATCGGCATACGTTAAAAACGGCGTGATAGATGGGCGTGAGGTGGTAAATACCCATTTGCCTTCATGACCACGCTTTTTCGCGGTTTCGGCGGCAGTGGCAATCACATCAGCGGGTAAACCAGACAGGTCAGCTTGCTTATCAATCACCAGCTCGAAGGCATTGGTTTCTGCTAACAGATTGTCACCAAAGGCTAAGTTAAGCTTGCCGATTTCTTCATTCAGGGCGCGCAGCTTGGTTTTATCCTGCTCGCTGAGGTTAGCACCGCCACGGGTGAACGACTTATAGGTGTCTTCCAATAATTTGGCCTGCGCCGTGTTGAGCTTTAGGCTGTCTTTGCTGTTATAGACGGCTTTAACACGTTGAAACAGTTTATCGTTCAATAAGATATCGTCTTCGGCGGACGATAACATTGGCGAGATTTCCTTGGAAATTGCTTGCAGCTCAGGAGTGGTATCAGCGCCAGTTAAGTTAAAGAAGACGTTGGATACGCGGGTGACGAGATCGCCTGAAAACTCCATCGCTTCGATGGTATTGGCAAAGGTAGGCTTGTCTTTGTTATCGACAATCGCTTGAATTTCTTCGTGTTGCTGGGCGATACCCGCCTTAAATGCAGGGAGGAAATGCTCTGGCTTAATCTTGTCGAAGGCCGGAATTTCCATAAATGTATCATAGGGTTTAAAGAATGGGTTGCTGGCATTTTGGCTGATGATTTGCGCCGACATCGCATTCGGTGCGACTGTCGCCTGCGCCGCAGTATCGCTGTGCTGTGCGCTGCAGCCACTTAAGGCGAGGGCGAGTGTGATGGCGCTAAAGGTCAGTTTAATAGCGCGTGGTTTGAGTGTGCGCGCGTTAAGGGCCTGTGATTTTAGGCTTAGTCCCTTCATGTCAATTCCCCGTTAGGTGATTATTATTCTGTTGGATTAATGGTACTGCAGACCATTAATGTTATTTTAAGGTGACTGTTTAGCATGTATCCGACTAAGGGTTCCATCGATTTTGTGTTTTGTTTGTAACAAATGGTTAGTCTGCGGTTTTTAACGGAAGAACTATGGCAAACTGAGGCCCGCACTAAAGCAATATTAGGTAAAGGATAAAGCCATTGCTTGGGTGCGTTTTAATGTAAGTCCCTAATCATACAAATAATAAATAGGACCTCTATGGAATTGCCTCAGTTTAACTATACGAGCCTTTGTCGTCGTTTTTCTTATTCCCTATTAGCCGCTGCGCTGTGGACATCGACGCAAGCTGCAGCGTCGCCAATCACGCTTAGCCAAGATGCGCTTAAGGTGGCCGATTATGCGGTGAGCACCTATGACGCGCAGATGGTCGAGAGTCTGGCGCATTTAATCAGTTTTAATACCCAAGCGGTGGAAGGGCAGACACCCGATACCAACCCTGCCTTTATTGGTTTTAAGTCGAGTTTAAAAAGCTTGAGCCAAGAACTCGGGCTCGATTATGCAGACCACGGTTATGTGGTGCTGATTGGCCTCGATGCCAATGTTGTCGATGCCCAACGCTCACAGGTTGAGAAATTGGGCATCGTCACCCACGGCGATGTGCAACCCGCCAATCCCGCGCTCTGGGCCAAGAGCCCCTATGTGCTGGATACCGAGTCTGAACCTGGCAAGCTGATAGGTCGTGGCACCGAAGATGATAAAGGCGCTATTGTCACCGCCATGTATGCGATGAAGGCCATCAAAGATAAACAACTCAAACGGGAAAAACGCATTGAGCTGTTGGTGTATTTAGCCGAAGAGTCCGATTGGGATCCGCTAAAGGCCTTTTAGCCCATTACACCCCAGCGCAGATGAATATCACCATAGATGCTGAGTATCCTGTGGTTACCGCCGAAAAGGGTTGGAGTAAGATTGGGTTTACTGTACCGAATCTCGAGCCAACGCAGGAGCAGGGGACTGCTGCGAATGTCCCTAGCCTAACGGCATTCTCAGGCGGCTATTTTGCTAGCCAAGTGCCACAGCAAGCCGAGGCGAAAATTCATGCCATCACCCCAAGCTTATTGGCACAGTTACAGGCGAGCGCTGCCAACCAACAGGGGATGAAGTATCGATTCGAGCGAACTTGCGAGCAGGCCGTGTGCGACTTGCATATTTTTGCCGACGGTAAGGCGGCCCATTCCTCCACACCAGAAGATGGGGTGAATGCTGTGACGCATTTGGCCGCGTTACTGCAGCCATATACTTGGCCTAAAACTACGGCGGCACTCACTGTGGCTGCTATGAATGAGTTAGTGGGGTTAGGGATTTATGCCGAACAGTTTGGCGAGCTGGCCTATAAAGATGATTTCATGGGCGCGTTAACGCTGGCTCCCACAGTCGTTGCGCAAACGAGTAAAGGGACGGAAGTCACCATTAATCTACGTCGCCCAGTGGGCAAAACGCCTGAGTTACTCTCCGCCCAAGCCAAGGATGCACTGAACAAATGGCAAGCTGATCATCAAGTGACACTCATCGACGTAGAAAGTTATTGGGGCGAACCTATGGTGATGAAAGATGCACCGCATCAGCAGACCTTACTCGATGTATTTGCCCACTTTACTGGCATAGCATCACCCAAACCTGTGGCCATTGGCGGCTCAACCAACAGTAAGTTATTCCCCAACGCCTTAAGTTTTGGTCCAGCCATGCCGGGCGTGGAATACACTGGCCACACGGAGAAAGAATTTATTACCCATAAACAGTTTATGCTGAATCTGAAAATGTACACCGCCGCCTTTATTGAGTTAACTGCGGCAAAATAGTGCGTTTTTAGCCAAGCCTTTTACACCGATTCACAAAGCGTTATATTTTTATTCACTCAACAATTATAGAGTCTGCCATGCGTACCTTAATCACTTGTGTTTTACTATTTTTTACAGCGGTTCCAGTTCTCGCAGTCGATGATGGTGAACCGGTCGTCATTGCAAAATCCTATACATTAAACTCAAAAATTCTTAAAGAGACTCGTCGCTTTAACGTCATGTTACCGCCGGGATATGAGGAAGGTAAGGAGCTATACCCGCTGCTGATTTTGCTTGATGGTGGGGCCAATGAGGACTTCCATCATTTATCCGGCATAGTACAAGTGTCTATCGGTAATGGCTCAATGCACCCCTTTATTGTTGTTGGGATCGAAAATACACAACGTCGCCGTGATTTTACGCCGCCAACAGATGACCCACGAGATCGACAAGTTGCACCCATCGTTGGTGGTGCTAACGAGTTTCGCCGATTTCTTGCAGAAGAACTGTTGCCGAAAATCAGTCACGACTACCGTACGTCAAAAGAAGTTGCTATTGCCGGTGAGTCATTTGCAGGTCTATTTATCATCGATACTCTGTTGCACCAGCCGGAGCTTTTCGATGACTACATTGCGGTGAGTCCTAGTCTCTGGTGGAATAATGAGTATTTGATCCGCGAAGGCGCCAACCTTCTGGCGGGGAAATCACTGAAAGGAAAGAAAGTTTTTCTGACCATGGCTGATAAAACAGAAGGTATGCAAGAATCCGTTGCTCAAATGGCCACTTTACTTAAAGACCAAACGACGCTGTTTTATTATCCCATGCCGGAGGAAAGTCATGCCACGATTCTGCATGGTGCCGCGTTGAAAGCATTCAGGCTATTGTTGGCACCTGATGCGAAATAAGCACAGAATCGGCCATCGTAATAGACATGCAAAATATAACGATTCGTTCAAGAGGACTGCCTTGATGCGCCTTCATTTGCTGTGCAATCTAATCGCATCAGGCTAAGCCTCGCTTGTACGGGGAGCGACTCATACGTTACCCACAGAAACTTGAATTTAAAATCTTTTCAGAGTATTTGCCTCTGTATTTCTGCTTAATACCTTTACCTAATGCCTAAGGTATTGTTTCTTTTTATCCCTTTATTTCTACTGAAAGCTGAATATTCGCTGTCAATCGACATATTCGAGTTACAGGACTGCATTTTTTGCTGCTATTGTTATCACCAATAGTTCATTTTTCTGTATGAAAAAAGCGTGTTAGGTTGGGTTAATAAAGACCACTCCATGCCAACTAAAGGAAGTTATATGGTTGAAAAAATCACTGGGATGTTAGCACTTATCGGGGTGCTTTCGTTATTTTGTCAATGGGTTGGTTGGAAGCTTAGGTTACCTGCAATTTTACCGTTATTACTCTGTGGTTTGATGTTAGGCCCAGCATTTGGGGTACTCAATCCCGATGAAATCTTTGGGGATTTATTGTTTCCTATCATTTCACTCGGTGTCGCCGTGATCCTGTTTGAGGGGGCATTGACCCTCAATTTTAAAGAGATTAAAGACCATGGCCGCATGGTGACCCACTTAGTGAGCATCGGCATGGTGATCACCTGGGGCTGTATCAGTGTCGCGACCTTTTATTTGCTCAATTTTAGCTGGGAGGTCGCATTGTTATTTGGCGCCCTCGTTGTGGTCACGGGGCCGACCGTGATTGTCCCTATGCTGCGCAGCGTACGGCCAAAGTCGCAACTGGCGAGTATTTTACGCTGGGAAGGGATTGTGATTGACCCCATTGGTGCGCTACTTGCTGTATTAGTATTTGAATACATTACGGTATCCGGTGACCCCACTAGCCATGTGCTCTATGCACTAGGCTCCATGCTCACGCTTGGCTTAGGCTTAGGCGCGGCGTCAGGTTACCTCATTGGCCAAGTCATCCGCCGCAATTTATTGCCGCATTATTTACGTAATACCGCAGTATTAACCCTTATGCTGGGGATTTTTGTCGGCTCCAACCTACTGCAGGAAGAGTCTGGATTACTCACAGTGACTGTGATGGGGATTTGGCTGGCGAATATGCGCGGTGTGGATATTGCTGAAATCCTTGAATTTAAAGAAACGCTAACAGTGCTGTTGATTTCAGCATTGTTTATCTTGTTAGCCGCAAGACTCGATTCGAGTGCGATGATGGATTTAGGCTGGGGCGGCGTAGGAGTGCTCGCCGTGACTATGCTGATTGCACGGCCGCTCAGTATTTGGGTGTCAGGCATTGGGACGTCACTCTCAAGAGCCGATAAATGGTTCCTATGTTGGATTGCCCCGCGGGGGATTGTGGCGGCGGCCGTATCTTCCTTATTCGCCATTAAGTTAGAGGCAACCAATGTGCAGGGCGCCGATGCCATAGTGCCCTTGGTATTTTTAATCATTATCGGCACTGTCGTTATTCAAAGTTTAACCGCGGGCCGCTGGGCGAAATACCTTGGAGTGACATCGGGTTCGGCGCAAGGATTATTAATTTTCGGAGCCTCGAAGTTTTCCCGCGAACTGGCAAAAATCTTAAAAAGCAAAGATGTCAAAGTGCTGTTGGCCGACAGCAACTGGGATAACATTCGCCTTGCGCGGATGGATAATATTCCGGTCTATTTTGGTAACCCTGCCTCAGAACATGCTGAAACCTATATGGATTTAACTGGGATTGGTCGAGTGCTGATCATGTCGCCTTATAAGCAGTTAAACCCGCTGGTGACTTTTTATTTTCAAGATGTGTTAGGTTCTAAAAAGGTCTTCGGCCTTAATAATGCCGAGCAAGGCAGCGCGCGCCATCAATTATCTGAGACTTACAAACAGCGATTATGTTTGTTTGGTGATGCGGTGTCCTACGCCAAAATTGCCAGTCAAATGGCGAAAGGGGCGCAGCTTAAAGTCACTAACTTAACTGAAAACTTCACCTTCGAGCATTTCCGTAAACGTTATGGCGAAACGGCATTGCCGTTAGTGTATCTGACCAAAGAGGGCAAAGTGGTGATTGTTTCAGGCAATGATACCCAATTCCCCAATGGCATAGAGTTAATCAGCCTATTGCCCGTTGAGGCGCTTGAAGAAGCAAAAATCCAGCAGGCGATTGCCGAGCAAGAGGCGATAGCTGCACAGGCCAAAGCGGCGGAAGAAGCGGCCCTTGCGAAAGCCAAGGCCGAGGAGGAAGCTGAAGCTGAGCGCCAACAGCTTGAGCAGCAAGCGAAAATCAATGCTGATGAACCATCACAAGCTGAGGTTGACGAACAAGATAACATCAACACCGCGGATGAAACGTTGGCGAAGGGATAATGGCGAGGCCAAGGTTAGCTAAGATGAGCTTGGCATTTGCGAAGAGATAAGCCTGTTAAGTGAGACGAAAGTAAACATGTGATGAACTTCTGTAATCGCCCATGTTTCTCGTTTCCTCTTACTTGTGGTGAATAAGAAGGTCTCTTTTAACATGGGCGTTATTCAGGCTATAGCCTTAAGGGACAATCACCACCGCCAGAGGCGGTGGTTTTGGGATGACAATAAAAAAGGCACTACTATGTAGTGCCTTTTTGTTTATTAAGAGGGGCTTAGCAGTACAGCTTAGCGATTAAGCGGCGCGTTCCTGTGATGTCGTTGCGACGACTTCAGGGCGCAGCTCTGCTGGGTCAAAGTCATCCACATTGATAGACTTCATACGGCCGATTTCGGCACGTTCCAACAGTTGTACTTCGCTGTCACTCAATACACCTAAGGCTTTACCTTCAGCGGCGACTTTATCTAACCACATGAAAGGTAAACGCTTGCCACTGGCCTTACAGACTTTATCGAATAAAGGTTCGGCAGCCAGAATATCCTTCAACGTTTGCTCTTGGATACCCACAGCATTGTGCTCAGAGTTAGTCCAGAATTGGCCTTTACCTAAACGATCACGGCTTTCACAAGGGGTTTGCATGATCTTAGCTACTTTATGGTCTAACACATCGCTTGGACGTTTTAGTGGACGGCCGAATGGGAACATGATGGCGCGTAGTACGCCGCCTAGACCCATAGGGAAATTATCCAGTAAATCGTCTAATGAAGCCTGTAACTTGTACAGTGCATCTTCAACCGCCCATTGTACCAGTGGCAGATCGTCGGTTTGACGGCCTTCATCTTGGTAACGTTTTAAAGTCGCAGAAGCGAGGTATAACTGGCTTAACAGATCGCCTAAGCGGGCAGAAATACGCTCTTTACGTTTTAAGTTACCGCCTAAGGTTGCCATGGCTAAGTCTGAAAGCAGGGCTAAGTTGGCACTGAAACGGTTCATATGTTGATAATAACGCTTGGTTTTATCTGAGTAAGGCGCGTTAGAGAAACGGCTTGATGTCAGACCTAACCAGAAGCTACGGACAAAGTTACTGGTCGCAAAACCAATGTGACCGAAGATGGCCGCATCGAAGTTGGCTAAACCTTGGCCAGACTCAGTGTCAAACGCTGACTCCATTTCGGCCAATACATAAGGATGACAACGGATTGCACCTTGACCATAGATGATCATCGAACGTGTCAGGATGTTTGCGCCTTCAACGGTAATCGCAATCGGAGCCGCTTGATAGCCACGGCCTAAGTAGTTGTTAGGGCCTAAACACACACCTTTACCACCGTGGATATCCATGGCGTCGATAACGCATTTCTGCATACGATCGGTCAGGTGATATTTCACGATAGCCGAGATAACCGAAGGTTTTTCACCTAAGTCGATACCTGTGGTAGTTAATGAGGTCACTGCATCCATCAGGTAGGCGTTACCACCGATGCGTGCCATTGGCTCTTCAATCCCTTCTAACTTACCAATCGGCAGTTTGAATTGACGACGAATACGTGCATAGGCACCCGTTGCAAGCGCGGCTGTTTTCACGCCACCGGCAGAGTTTGATGGTAGCGTGATACCACGGCCAACAGACAAACACTCAACCAACATACGCCAGCCTTGGCCAGCCATTTTCGGACCACCGATGATAAAGCTTAAAGGTACGAATACGTCTTTACCGCGAGTAGGACCGTTTTGGAACATACAGTTCAGCGGGAAGTGACGACGACCCGTTTCAACGCCTTCAACGTCAGTTGGGATCAGCGCACAGGTAATGCCCAGCTCTTCTTTATCGCCTAACAGGTGATCAGGGTCACGCAGTTTAAACGCCAGACCTAATACAGTCGCAACTGGCGCTAGGGTGATATAACGCTTGTTCCAGGTTAAGCGCATACCTAAGACTTCTTCGCCTTCCCATTGACCTTTACACACGATACCAAAGTCAGGGATAGAACCCGCGTCGCTACCAGCCTCTGGGCTAGTTAATGCGAAACAAGGGACTTCTAAACCTTTGGCTAAACGCGGCAGGTAATGGTTTTGCTGCTCAGGCGTACCATAGTGTTGTAACAGTTCGCCAGGGCCTAAGGAGTTAGGCACACCTACAGTAGATGCCAGCTCGCTGCTTAAACCAGCAAGCTTTTGTAGCACGCGTGATTGGGCGTAGGCTGAGTACTCTAAACCGCCGTATTTTTTCTTGATGATCATGGCGAAGAAGCCGTGATCTTTCAGGTATTGCCATACTTCAGCAGGCAAATCAGCCAGTTGATGTGATACTTGGTGTTGGTTCACCATGCGGCACACTTCTTCAACTGGACCGTCTAAGAAGGCTTGCTCATCGGCACTTAAACGAGCGACAGGGTAATTGTGGAGTTTTTTCCAGTTTGGGTTACCCGCAAACAGATCGGCTTCCCACCAAGTGGTACCTGCTTCAATCGCTTCTTTTTCGGTAGAAGACATTTCGGGCATGATGCCTCGGTACATCTTCATCAGTGGGCGACTGATAACATTTTGTCTAAATGCACTGATATTGAGGGGCAGCGCGATCACGAGGAAGATAATCCAAGAGATAGGGCCAACAACATCGAGTGTCCATCCGGCTGTCATCACAACAGCGGCTGCAATAGTGGCAGTGAGCAAAGATACCCGAAGGTAAGCTAGGGCTCCTAGCACTAAGATCATGGCGATGATCCAAAGTAGGGTAGTCACTGTATTTCTCCTTAAGTATGACCGAGTGCCAATCACAGGTCATAACGAGTTTTGTTGATTGCGATCACAATTATAGTTTGTGGTCTGACCTGTGTCGCATAAAAGTTAAACCTAAGGCAGTTTTAATACAAGTATTTTTCAAACAATTGTTTAAATTTTTTGTCACCTTTGATCATTCCACAAATGTCATCAACTAGTTACAATGCAAAACCGTGGATATTTGGATTGAGAAAGGCGAGAAATATGTGTGAGTTACTGGCGATGAGCGCCAATGTGCCGACCGATATAGTGTTTAGTTTTACGGGTTTAGCACAGCGTGGTGGCGTCACTGGGCCCCATGTCGACGGTTGGGGGATCACTTTCTATGAGGGCCGTGGTAGCCGTACGTTTAAAGATGCCTGCCCAAGTAGTGAGTCGCACATTGCAAAATTAATCAAATCCTATCCGATTAAAAGCGAAGTGGTGATAAGCCATATTCGTCAGGCCAATCGTGGTTGTGTTTCCCTTGAAAATACTCATCCTTTTACCCGTGAGTTGTGGGGCCGTTATTGGACCTATGCCCATAATGGTCAGTTAAGCGACTATCAGGCGAAGTTTCAGGTGTCCCGTTATCAGAGTGTTGGTGATACCGACAGCGAGCTAGCTTTTTGCTGGATATTGGAGCAAGTCGCGGCCAAGTTTGGCGACCGCCGCCCAGAGGATATGCAAGCGGTGTTTCGATTTGTGGCTACGCTTGCCGAACAAATCCGCGCCCTTGGGGTGTTTAATATGATCCTCAGCGATGGTGAATACTTGATAAGCTATTGCAGTAATAATCTGTGTTACATCACCCGCAGGGCGCCGTTTGGCAAGGCAAAATTAATTGATACCGATGTCGTGATTGATTTTGATAAAGAAACCACGCCACACGATGTAGTGACTGTCATTGCCACTCGGCCGCTTACCGAAAACGAAGACTGGCAGGTGATGCAGCCTGGCAATTGGAAGTTGTTCCGCTTAGGTGAGCTGCTTATCGATTTGTAATTGGGGTGCTGTCGTAGTCATTCCACTTTGACGGAATTAAATCAGAAACAAAAAGGCCAAACGGAGTCACTCACGTTCGGCCTTTTGTGTTATGTGCTGCGCTGTTACGGCATCTTAGCAACAGCACTCAATCCGTCTTACACCAGCGATAACGGTATATCAGACTTAATTCGCGCCTGTGCCGAGGAGTTTAGGTACTTTCTGCTCCGTCGCAACATCTTTTTCAACGGTAGCGGCTTCAACGGCTGCGGGTACGGCTTCAACTGGCACATCGTCGAAATGATAATTCAGCAGTTTGATATCCAACTGTTTACTGCCTTTTTCAAAGTGCGTTAGACGAACGGGGAGGTAGGCTAAATCCGGCGCCATCCAGAAGAAGGTTTGGCGTTTATTATTGTCCCGCACGACCTCAATTTTGACTGTATCGTAACTGCCGCTCTCAATTGTCATCCGTTCCTTACCTATCACATGGAACTTATACTCATCGAGTTCGTTAGATTTAATCATCTTATAATCAAGAACTTCTTTACCAGCGCTGATATCTAGACGAAACTGCAGCTGCACCATTAACGGATCGAAAATATCGCCTTCGAAGGGGAATTTACCTTTTTCATCCTTATAACGGGTGTGGATCATCCCTTGTCCCTTGGCAAAGGCGGTTTGCTCGATAAAATTCGGGCCGACACCTTGGCGCTCATGCAAATAGCGTAGGGGTAATAATTGATTGCCATCCTGAGCAAATTCACTCAGCACATGGCGCACATCGGTGAGTAATAACAGGCTAAGATCGCTGTCGAAGCGATATTTGTAGATCCCATCCTCCATGGCGGGCAGTTGATACTTGGCCTTACCCAACTCAATATCACCATAATTAACTTGATATTCAGCAGTTTGAGGCGTTAAAGGCGTTGGCGCCGCCATCGCAAATACGCTGTGGGTGAGTGCGAGACTCACGAATAACGTTGGAATTGTGCGCAATTAATGCTCCTTTATATCGCAAACAGATTTCGGCTAACACCGCTTATCTCATTGGCTGAACTGCCAAGCTTAATTGTTTATAGCTGAGGCCATATCGGGTGTAAACAGTTTATAGATCAATATATTAAACTAGAAGGGGATTGACATCACTAAGGTTGCCATATCCGGTTGCCACTCAAACTCAGACAAGTCTACTTTGCCACAGTTCACTGTAACGCCTTCAATACGCAATAATTCCATCTGTTCCTGAAAGGAGACTGAATGCTTTTCGAAGGAAATTTTCCCTTGGCTGTTGAGTACTCTATGCCAAGGAAGTGACAAATGTTCGGGGGCTGATTTGAGCGCCTTTGACACATAGCGGGCGCGCCCGGGTAAACCGGCAAAATCGGCCACTTTGCCATAACTGCTGACTTTGCCTGGTGGGATCATCGCGACAATATGCCAAATCTTCGCCATCGGCGAGAGGGTGTTTTGTGTCTCTTGTGTGCTGTTTGTTTCGTCTGGCGTAATGGCCTTATCTTGCTCTAAGTAGCGATAAAGTGGGGATTTATCTTTTGCAAACCGCATGATGATGCCAAATAAAACCATGAAAGAGGTGAGCCAGTGTAGCGTTAATTTCCGCTTAAGTGAAACAGAGGACGGTTGATACTGCTGCAATTTAAATCTAAAAAATCGATTGTAATGATTTTTATTAAACTATTTAGTTTTGAATATTGAGAAAACACAGGAATAGTTCATAATAGCGCCAAATTTTTTGACTCACTAAGAGATGAAACAGGCATGGCTGTACTCGATATTCTGACAATTCCCGATGAGCGTCTAAAGCGCAAAGCACAACCCGTAAAAGACATTGAAGCGATTCAGGGATTTATCGACGATTTAATCGAAACCATGTACCACACCGACGATGGTATCGGTCTGGCCTCGACCCAAGTGGGCAGCACAGATGCGGTGATTGTGATCGATTTATCCGAAAATCGCGATCAACCCTTAGTGCTGATTAATCCAGAGATTGTTGAGAAGTCAGGTGAATACGTGGGTGAAGAAGGCTGTCTTTCTATCCCAGGTTACCGCGCCAAAGTGAGCCGTTTTGAAAAGGTTAAAGTCACCGCCTTAGACAGACAGGGCAAAGCGATTGAAATCGAAACCGATGACTTTTTAGCCATTGTTTTACAACATGAAATCGACCATTTACATGGTAAAGTGTTTATCGAACATTTATCGACCTTAAAGCAGCAAATCGCGTTGAAAAAAGTGCGTAAATACGCCTAAGTAGATGAATTTGCGCGACTGATTGTCGTCTTTATCTAAGTCAAAGCCGCATTCCGATGCGGCTTTGTTGTTTCTAAGCATTTAAAAAGCCAAACAAAAGCGCGATATGTGAAGTTAACGGCTTGTTTTTACAGCAGTGACTCGCTAAGGTAGCGGCAATATGCACGGGTTGCATGGCCTGTGCGCAGTAAGGATACGGTAGGGAAACAAATGAAGACAAAATTCATAGCGCTTGTGGGTGCGCTGGCATCGATTAGCATCTTGCTTGGTGGTTGCAGTGCTTTTTTTAACGGTAACACCACTGAAAAAAACGTAGTTTCCAGCAGTCTGGTTGAATATATCTATCCCGATGATAAACAACGCGAGGCTCAGCAACCCAGTATTCCGGTTTTGCGTCTTCCCATCACGGTTGGCATCGCCTTTTTACCTTCCACCCATTGGCAATTCGAAGCCCTCGATAGCAGCTCGCAAATCGCATTGCTGGATAAAGTGAAACAATCCTTTGTTAAATATGACTTTATTGATCGTATCGAATTAATCCCCAGCACTTACCTTAAAAATGGCAAAGGTTTTAGTACCTTGCAGCAGGTCGCCCGCTTACACGATGTCGATGTGATGGCACTGGTGTCTTACGATCAACTGTTACAAAGCAGCGAGAATAAGGCGTCACTGCTGTATTGGACCATAGTCGGCATGTATATGGTTCCCGGCAATGAAAACGCGATCCAAACCTTTGTCGATACCGCCGTATTTGATATGCGCAGCCAAAAGATGCTGTTTAGGGCGCCCGGCATCAACCAACTTACTGATACTTCAACCGCGGTGAGCGTCACAAACGTGTTACGTGAAAAATCCGCCGAAGGCTTTGAACTAGCGGTAAACGATATGATCACTAACTTAGACGCCGAATTAGCCCGCTTTAAAACCCGCGTAAAAGAAGAACATATTGCGACCATTGAACATAAACAAGGTTATAGCGGCGGTGGCAGTTTATCCCTATTAATCCTTTCGCTACTGGGCATATTTGCGCTTCGCCGTTTAACTATCTGCAGAGAATAATTGAGTTGATTGGGTTTAGGCTTATTTACTGAGATAGGGAAGGTGATTTAGGATAACTCTATTAATTGAGCGTATATGCTCTGGTTGGCAAGGATAACTAGCGCATGTTGTCGGATTGGTTTTCCGTTGCGCTTCAAACTAAGCGCAAATGCAAGCATTAATAGGCACATTATGAATCGAGTAGGCCTTTTACTCTCCACTATATTTCTCATATTTGGATGTTCAAATGAGCCTCAATAATTGACATCAGAAATGCGAGAGCAAGCTATGGCTACCGTGGTTAAATATCTAAATGGTCACAACCTTCCGAATGAAAATCTAGAAGTTTCAATCTCTCAAAATAGAGATATTGCTGACTTCTCTTTTATGTATAAAGGCGGTGGCCGATGCATAAACTTTATTGTTAAGTGTTATGGTAGCACTTGCTCCGAACTCCAGTCTTATCCCTATGATAGACATGGCGAAAAGTGCCTATAACAAGTGTTTTTATCTTCGCAAACAAAGCTTGCCGGATTCACTGCGTTCAAACATAAACAAGCATTAAGAGGCCTATAATGTATCAAGCGTTTCGAGAAATGCCGACGCTGCTAAAATTCATAACTGTCCATGCCCTGATCTGCTTTGTCTTCTTTTTGGCTGTTGTAATCCCTGATATGCCGATAATGGTTAATGGTGAGGTAATGGAGTCATCCGAGCTCTGGTCAAGAGGGTTAGGTATGCTGCCAGCTGTTGGCCTAGCTCTGCCTGTAGTTGGTGTGCAAATTCTTAAGCGCTGGCCATATTCACGGCAACTTTATACTCTAATTCTAGTATCGGTGCTGGTTGCGCCCTACCTCGTACGGCTGCAGCTAGTACTAGCGCTGTTTGGGGTTGTACTATCATGTGCAATCATTAGCTACCTTTTCATTAATGAGAAGGCTCGTGCGTACTTCAGCTCTTAACATCGCAGGTTCCGCGATGGTTTTGCGTTGCGACTTAGCTTTCTCTACAAAACCGCACGTGCTGCGGGCGTTAAATTAACCAATTATCATCGGAGAGACCTATCATCAAAAAGGTAATCTATTTAGTAGTTTTGACTCTATTGTTTGGGTGCTCTGATACAGAGCAATGGCAGCCAAAAATAGAGAGGATGGTTGCAGATTCTCCGACCAAAGCACAAGTTGTACCTTTCAGCCGTGGTGCTTGTTACGGCACTTGTCCAATTTATGATTTTTATATTTTTCCTGATGATAACTTTGTGTTTATTGGTAGGGCTCACGTAAAAAAAATGGGAGCTTATAGGGGCGCTCTTGAGGCAGGTACATTCAAAAGTTTAATCAACTTGGTTGATAACAATAACTTTCTCAAATTGTCTCGAATTGGATATTACGGAAAATCCAATTCAGAGGGGGCAACATTCAAGTGTGGTTCATATGAAACAGACCATCCGACAGTATCTATTGGTGTTCAGCTTCAAGAGACGGAGTTAACAGTAGCCCATAATTTGGGATGCTCAAATTTCCCCGATGAACAGGTATTACTAAAAATGTTTGCCACATTTGAGCAAGTAGTTGTGTTAAACAGCAAGGGGTTAATATAACAAGCGGCTAAATTTCGTTCCGGCAATAAAAAGAGCAGCCTACATGGTGTTTTGGCAGCCCATTAGCAAGGCATTATCTCCATAGAGGTTATAATCCGAAACTCAAAAATTAGAGATTCAAAATCTACCATGTTTTTGTCCCAAAGCGAGTCAAGTATCTTCTTTAGAATCGACATCTGAAAATGACAGTTGAAACTAACACAATCCCAACAGTCTCCTGATGAGTGCTACTGACTAAAAGCGTATTGCGGCTATATGTTCGCTCTAAATTAACTGTTGAAATAAATCTAGGTCGGTTAACCGCATTTTAGCTAGAGCAGGCTATTATCCTTGGGGCATGCTTGGGGTTGTGATGTCGGCTTTTAGCACTAAGACAATCAAAAAAATAACACCTAATAACGGAAACAATCCCAATACTGCGCCTAGCATCCCTGTGAGCTTAGGGTTCGTGGTCTTTTTGCGACCGAGCGAATAACTCAACATACCGAAAAACATCATGCTAGCTAAGAGCAATAGCAAAATCAGCGATACTATTGACACAATAAATTCCTTTTCAATTTGTATGTTAGAGCTGGATACTATAGAGCGAGTTAATGCTGAGTCAATCCATTCCCCTCCAGAAAGACATTCAGTTACATTTTATCTTTTTCATTGAGTAAACCACGTTAAAGCTAAACTCACTTTACCTGTTTGATAGCTTAGCATCTGTTCTGCTTACAGTTTCGTGTTGGGATAGCGGTATTATCATCTTGATATCTCGACCGTAGCGCGGTCGAAGATGGTAAAGACTGAATGGTGTGACTGGGCTAGGCTTTTATCTCAAAGAGTAAAAAGCCCTGCGTATACAGTGGTGTATAGCAGGGCTTGTTGAACCGGCTAACTCTTCCTGAACGATTCTATATCGCGGCTTAGCTTGAATGCTCAATATCGAGCTGCTTGGCAATTAGCCTTATCACTCCTATCCATACCATTTACATAGCGCTTGTATGCCAATCAGTGATTAGTAACCGACGGCTTCGCTACCCGAATGACGGGGATCGGTGGCACCAAAAATCCCTTGGTCAGTCACCATAATGGATTGAGTGCTGCCCATGGCCGATTGTACTTTCACCTTATGCCCTTTGGCTTCGAGTAACGAAATAGTATCGCGGTTCAGGCTGGTTTCGACCCTAAGCTCATCGGGGAGCCATTGGTGGTGTACCCGCGCGGCATTGCTGGCTTCGGCAATGTTTAAGCCGTGATCAATCACATTCATAATGATTTGCAGCGTGGTGGTAATGATGCGTGAACCGCCTGGGCTGCCCGTCACTAAGAAAGGTTTGCCGTCTTTCATCACTATGGTGGGGCTCATTGAACTCAACGGGCGTTTATTACCTTCCACCGCGTTGGCATCGCCACCCACTAGGCCATAACCGTTAGGTGTGCCGGGTTTAGCGGAAAAATCATCCATTTCGTTATTGAGTAAAATCCCCGTGCCTTTGGCAACTAAACCCGAGCCGTAGCTAAAGTTTAAGGTGTAAGTGTTAGACACCGCATTGCCCCATTTATCGACCACCGAGAAGTGGGTGGTTTGGTCACTCTCATAGGGTGCTAGATTACCGGGTTTGATTTCGGTACTAGGCGTGGTTTTGTTTAGCGCAATTTGGCTGGCAATCTTTTGGGCGTAATGCTTATCGGTTAACTGCTGGGCGGGCACCTTATAAAAATCGGGATCGCCTAAATACTCGCTGCGATCGGCGTAGGCATGCTTCATGGTTTCGGCCATCACATGAATGGTTTGCGCCGTATTGTGGCCAAATTGATCTATAGGGAACTGCTGCAACACATTAAGCATTTCGATAATGTGCACGCCACCTGAGGACGGCGGTGGCATAGAAACCACCTCATATCCACGGTATTGACCGCGAACGGGTTCACGCTCGACGGCTTTGTAGTGTTTTAGATCTTCTAAGGTCATGATACCGCCAGCGTCTTGCACGGCCTTAACTAGCTTTTCTGCGGTTTCACCTTCATAGAACCCTTTGGTGCCTTTCTCGGCGATGAGTTGCAGGGAGTGGGCAAGTTCTGGCTGCTTTAAAATATCATCTACTTGGTAGTCGCTACCGTCGGCCTTATAGAAGATAGCCGCCGTGCTTGGCCATTGGCTCATGCGGCGTTTTAAACCTGCAAGGGATACCGCCAAATCTGGGCTAACGCTAATCCCTTCCTGCGCCATTTTGATGGCGGGCGCAGTGACTTGCGCCATGGTCATAGTGCCATATTTTTCAAGGGCTAAACTCATGCCCATTACCGTGCCGGGTACGCCGACAGCCAGGCCATGCTCACGGCTTAATTTAGTCACCGCATCGCCATTCTCATCGAGGAAAATATCTTTTTTCGCTTTCGAAGGTGCCATTTCGCGGTAATCGATGGCAATGGTTTTATTTTCTTTGGCTAGATGGACAAGCATAAATCCGCCGCCGCCAATATTGCCCGCGCGGGGTAGAGTGACGGCTAAACTGAATGCGACCGCCACCGCAGCATCGACGGCATTACCGCCTTGTTTCAAGATCTCAACCCCTGTGCGACTGGCCAACATTTCTTGGCTGGCGACCATACCATGTTTTGCCCATACGGGTTGTGCCGTGGCCATTTGGCTAAAAATCGAAGGCTCATCAGCATGGAGAGTGGGCGATGACAACAAAGGCAGTGCCATGGCGATGGCGAGAATAAGAGGTCTAAAAGGTACTGCGCGGCGCATATTCAATCCTGAATTTATTTTCATTTTGACTATGCAATGTGCCGAGAATTAGGCTTAATTGCAACCTTGGATCTTGGCTTAGTGTGTTTAACGGATAAGAATTCAACGAATGAGACAACTGATATTGGCCTTTGCCAGCGCAGCGCAGAGTATTGACGCTAACAGCTGGGATCGATTGATGGGGAAGGACAATCCCTTTTGCCAGCATGCTTATTTCCTCAGCTTAGAGCAGAGTTTGTCGGCCTGTGCCGCGACGGGCTGGCGGCCACATCATTTGTGTGTTTACGACGCCACTGGCAGTGAATTTGCGCAAGAGTTTGAGGCCGATATCATCATTAGTCCAAAAGATGCTGCAGATTTTATGGCTTTACCGCTACTGGCTTTGATGCCGCTCTATCAAAAATCCCACTCCTATGGTGAATATGTGTTTGATTGGGCATGGGGGCAGGCCTATGAGCGCCATGGCCTTGAATATTATCCTAAATTGTTAAATGCCATTCCGTTTACGCCGGTGCAGGGGCGGCGGTTGGGGTTATCGCCTACGCTTTTGGCAGAGGAAGCGCAGCAGCTAAGTCGCGTCGTATTTACGTGTTTAAATGAGCAATTAGCCAATGCGGATGCGCCTATGTCTTCTTGGCATAGTTTATTTGTCTCGTCTTCGCAGCAAGCGCTATTTGCAGAGGCATCTAATCACACTTCCCTTAAGCGTTTAAGTACCCAGTTCCATTGGCATAATCGTGGCTATAAAGATTTTGAAGCGTTTTTAGCGGCGCTCACCTCCCGTAAGCGTAAAAACATCCTTAAGGAGCGCGCCCAGCTACAGCCCTATGGTTTTCAATATGAGTTTGTCGCGGGAGCGGATATTAGCCGTGAGCAATGGCAGCATTTTATTGAATGTTATCAATTAACCTACCTTAAACGCTCCGGCCATCGTGGCTATTTAACCCCAACATTTTTTAACATGATTGCCGAACGGTTGGCTGAGCAAATTGTCTTGCTCGTCGTAAGTGACGCGAAAGGGCAGATGTTAGCGGGCGCGCTGTATTTTACGGGCCGCAACGAGCAAGGGCAGACATGTCTGTTTGGTCGTTACTGGGGCAGTACTGTCGAGCTTGAGGGATTACACTTTGAGGCCTGTTATTATCAGGGGATTGAATACTGTATCGCCCACGGAATTGATATCTTTGATGCAGGCGCTCAGGGCGAACATAAAGTACTGCGCGGCTTCGAGCCTGTGGCGCTTTATTCTTACCACAATATTGCTCATCCCGACTTTAAGCGAGCCATAGCGCATTTTACCGAGGAGGAAGCTGCACAAATGCAAGTGTATATGCAGCAGATGCGCGAGGTGTTGCCCTATAAAAAGGGCTAATAACCACCATAAACGTAGAGCGTCGCGTCAACAAATACGTTGGCTCGACGCGAATGGGTTTACACAAAAGAGTGATGTACTAAGCACATATCACTCAAGACAGCATGTTTAACTAGCTCACCGCTAACCAGATGCCAACGCCAATCATAAGGCTGCCGGCGATACGATTTAGCCAACGAATATTATCGCCACGACTTAAAAATATTCTCAGACTCTTACCGCCACTGGCGTAGGCCAACATAGAAGTAAACTCTGTCACCATAATAATGCTAAGTAGGGCTAGGAGTTGCGGCGCAACCTCGCGCTCGGCATTAATAAATGGCGGTAATAGCGACACCATAAACGCCCAACCCTTAGGGTTAGCAATGGCGGTAATAAACCCCTGTGAAATCAGCGTAAAGTTACTGGCTCTTGGGTTAGTGTCATCATCGCTGAGCATGGCCATCTTGCCTCGTGCGCGCCACATCTGCACGCCGATATAGCCTAAGTAAATGCCACCAACCCATTTAAATACCTGAAAAACCTCAGGGTAGTTAAGCATAATGCTGGCCACTCCCATGACCGCAGCGGTCGCGACCAAGGCTACCCCAACAAGCTCGCCGAGCATCATCCACAGGGTACGGCGCACACCAATGCTCATCCCAAGCGTCATGGCAAGTGTCATACACATACCGGGGGTGATAGAAACAAAGAAAAAAGTCGGAATAAAAACAGCAAGTAAGGCAAAGTCTGGCATGTTTTTGGCGCTCGGTGTGAAATAACTGGAACGCTAGTGTAATCAAAATGACTGATTTAGCAACGGATCAGTGCTCAGGCTTTCTTTCGATTATGTTACTTACTGTTACAAACGGCTGTAAGCATAAGGGTAATATGCTGAAATTGATCAAAGCAATGATAGTTAAATCAATAACTGAGTAATTACAGGTTCGCATTCTGTATCAATTAAATAAACTGTCTCTTGGCCAATAATATAATAACTATATAAATTTTGATAAATATGCTCACCTAACTGCCCATAACAATGTAGCCTTGCATTTTTTACCGACTTCCATGCTGGCCAAGGCAAACTAAAGTCATCACGCTTGATAAAATCAATATTTAACTCTTGCTCTAAAGGGAATGCTGTTTCGTTATTATTGAGTTGATGACAATAGGTTTGATAGCTGGACTCATCAATGATTTGAAGCCCTGCGATAGTTGGAAAATAAATTTCCATGGCTAGAGGCATGCCGCTTTGTCCTTGCCAACTAAGTGTTAACGATAAGTTATTGAGTTGGCAGTTAATCAGAGGATAAGGGCTTAGGCTGCGCTCAAGGGGAAACCAAGGTTGGTAGCGGGTTGATACCATAGATTTATCCTCCATTAATTATAAAGGTTTTTGATAAAAACTGTTTATATTCCCAGATAACATTAGGCCGAATACGTTAAATAGTGCCTCTGATAAAGCAGCATAACCTATTTTTTAAGGATTCATCCATGGCGATTATCTAATAATTTTTGAAACTCATATCAGTAAAGCGTGGCTTATCAAAATTTTGAGCCAGGTTATGCTTAATCATCATGACACTTTTTACTGTGAGTTGATCTTATTATGCAAAAATTTTCAATTGGTTATTCGATTAAATATTCACTAGTGGCAACAGTGATTATTTTTAATATGGCCAGTATTAATGCGGAAGCTAACGCGACTGAAACAACCTTATTAGAGAGTTCGCAAACCCCGTTTAACTTAAAAAGTAATTTAACAGCTAACGAGTTAATTCCTGCCGATTATTATTGGAATAACTTTGGCTGTTCAGGCGCAAATATCGCACCTTCTTTAACTTGGGAAAATGCCCCTAAGGGCACCCAAAGTTTTGCGATGACTTTTTATGATAAAGATGCCCCAACGGGCAGTGGTTTTTGGCATCGTGTGGTCTACAACATTCCAAAACAAATCAATATATTAGCCGGTGGTGTCAATGGCGGTGAATTGCCTGCTGGTGCTGTTGAAGCTAATACGGATTTAGGTAAGCCGGGATTTTTTGGACCTTGCCCACCTAAAGGTCGTGAGCATAGATATGTGTGGACTGTTCATGCTTTAGATGTGGCCAAATTACCGATAGATGCCAATGCTACTCCCGCTTTAGTTGGGTTTTATCTGTGGCAGCATAGACTAGGTGAAGCCAGTTTGACCTTCTTAGCTGGTTCGAAAGAGGGTTAAACCAATGAACAAATATGCATTACGTTCTTACAATAAAACCTTTGTGCTTAATCTGTTATTAGTAAGCCAAGTGTTGGTTGCATCACAAGTAATAGCACAGCAGCCTGATCAACAGGCCATTGCTCAAGTTCAACCTGAGGTTTATGCCAGCCTCGATGGTGCCGTAGGTGGCATTAGTTTTACCTCAACCGATAGGCTTATCTTTAGTTACCATCCTTTCTATCAACCTAATATCAAGGTGGGGGAATTGCTGGCTAACGGTAAGGTCACTCCCTTTCCGAACTCAGATTGGCAGCAATGTCATGATCCTCAAGGTAAACCCAAAGATCCCGATACCTGCTTGAATTGGGTTTTAGGGCTGCGCACCGACAATCAAGATAAAGTATGGCTGCTTGACTCGGGTCAAGCAGAGCCTCGAATCGAACCTAAGTTGGTGGCGTGGGATACCCGTAAAAATCAGTTAGATCGGATTATTCATCTGCCTTTTCCCGTATCGATCCCTGAGTCACAGCACAATGACTTTGTGATTTCATCTCGCCATCAAGCCATCATCATCGCGGACGAAGGCATTGCGACGGGTCCTATTGGTGATAAAGCTGCGTTAGTCGTAGTCGATCTCACCACGGGTAAGAGTCGCCGGGTATTGCAAGGTGATAACAGTGTGATGCCTGATTTGCAGCGGCCACTTATTATCGATAGCCACAGCGCCAAACCTAAACAAATTGACGTATATGTTGGCGCTGATGGTATCGCTTTAGATAGCGCTCAGCATTGGCTTTACTTTGCACCAATGAACAAGGACAAAGTTTACCGAGTCGCAATGGAGGATTTGCTCAATCCGGATTTAAGCACTCAAGCTTTATCTGCCAAGGTGGAAGCCTACGCCGACAAACCCAACAACGGTGGCCTCAGCATTGATGCTGCTAATAATCTTTACCTTACCGAAGTGGGTGAGCGTGCTATTGGCATCATCCCCGCGAACACGCGCCAGTATCAAACCTATGCCTATGACGAGCGTATGGTTTGGCCCGATGGCGTGAGCTTTGGCAAAGACGGCTACCTGTATTCGGGCGCAGCACAATTACCTCTATCCGCGGCGTTGAATCATGGCAAAGCAGAAAACTACCCGCCGTATTATATCTTTCGTTTTAAACCCTTAGCTGCTGGTGTGCCTGGCAATTAACACTCACAGGGAGAAAGTCATATGAACATTGTTGGATTAGATCATTTTACCATCCGTACCCCGAAGTTGGCCGAAACCGTCGCGTTTTTTCAAGATGTGTTGGGTTTAACACTGGGATGGCGACCTCGGTTTGGCTTTCCTGGACATTGGCTCTATGCGGCAGATAAACCCGTGCTGCATTTAGTGGAGGTTGGTAGCCGTGCCTTGGATGCCTATTTAGGAGAAAGTCTAGTCCAGTTTGGTTCTGGTCGAGTCGATCATTTATCGTTTCGAGGGACAGATCTTGCGCAAATGCAGCAGCATTTATGCCAACTAAAATACCCGTTTAGGGAGCGAATTGTTCCAGAAATTTTTGAGCATCAATTATTTATCGAAGATCCAAACGGTATCACTGTGGAAATGATTTTTCTTTACTCTAGGGATAATGCTGTGGTCGGGATTGCAATGGAAAGGCTCGCGATTCTACCTGAGGATGAAGTCTAATACCAATCGTATTAAATATCTGTTCATTCAGCGGGAGTTAAACGGGCTTTAGACAAGGCGAAGGGTTGAAGGCATAGTGGTGCTCTGTCGAAAGCCTTAAACGCAGTATAAAGCCCGTTCAACCCCGCCCTGCGGGAGCCTCACAGGCATCTCACTCCCGTGTTACATTGACTTAAAAGGGAATAACCATTTCTTCGTCAATGCGCCTTGGATTGAGATGCCTGTGAGGCTCTGAACTGATTAGATATTTAATGTGATTGGTATAAATGACAGCAATCGACCCAAAGCGTCGACAATTATTACAGGCACTAAGTGTCGGCAGCATGGCCTCATCTAGTTTATTAAGCCTCGGAGCGATAGCGATGAATTTACCGAATATCAATCAAGAAAATCAATATGAACATGGTCAAAAGCCTCAGATGCAGGCCTCAGGGCAACTGATCCAGTTAGGCGTTACAGATCTAAGTTTTCATCGAGTAACGGCGGCAGTTGTTGCCCACGTAATGCGGTTAATGGGCAAACAAGTTGAAATAAGTTATGCGTTGCACGAGGCAAATTTTCATCGGCTCAAGCTTGGGCAGATAGATTTGTTGAGCTCAGCTTGGTTGCCTCACAGTCATGGCGTTTATCAGCAGGATGTTGAGACCCAGGTCGCAACGCGAGAATTGGGACTACATTATGAGCCGTACGCACTCTGGGGAGTACCAGATTATGTACCAGAGGATGCGATTTCTCGCATCGAAGATCTGCTAAAACCTGAGGTAAAACAACGGATGCGGCCGATGATTCAAGGTATTGGTGAGGGGGCGGGTATTACCCGTTTCTCTAAAAATATCATGCGTGAATACCAATTAACCGCAGCGGGCTATCAGTTTAGAACGGGTACTCAAGCTGATTGCGTCGCGGCATTTGAGTCAGCTGTGTCGGTAAAAGAGTGGGTCGTTGTGCCACTCTGGCATCCACAATTTTTACATCACCAATATGCAATTCGTGAGCTTAAGGATGTTAAGGGATTGCTTGGGGGCAAAGACAGAGCCGTATTGCTCGCAAGGGAGGATAAGTTAATCGAGCACTTTACTCCTGAACAAATTACCGTGTTAGATAACATAACACTGTCTAATCAAATTGTTGCCGAGTTAGATTATGGTGTGAACCGTTTAGGATTAAGCGAAGATCAAGTTGCATCACAGTTTTTAACGAACAATCCCGCAGTATTGACGGCTTGGCTTACGCCACTGTTAACGCAGATGATAAAGAAGGCCACACTATGAGCAAGCCTAATCATTGTACACCAGAGACTAGGCTTGCAGAGGCTGGGATTGCTTTGCCCGAAGTCGCCAATGCCCTGGGGCATTATGAACCCTATGTGATTGTTGGCTCGCAACTGATGACCTCTGGGCAGTTTCCTTACTTAAATGGTGAGCTGATGTATAAAGGGCAGCTTGGGCGCGACCATACCTTGCTTGAAGGTTATGCGGCCTGCCGGCTTGCGGCGCTCAATGCTATTGCTCAGCTTAAACAGGCGTGCGGTGAGTTGTCGCGGATCAAGCAAATTTATCGTTTGGAGGGGGTATTAAGTGTCCACGAATTCTGTGGTGAGCATCCACAAGCATTAGATGGTGCTTCTGATTTGCTACTGCAAGTGTTTGGCGAGGCTGGGCGACATAGCCGGATGATTTGGACTAATCCTGTGATGCCCTTAAACAGCTTATGTTTAGTCTATTTATTTGCTGAGTTGTATGCCGACTAACGCTTTACGCTGGGCGGCGCTTTCAGTCGCCTTTGACTCATTTTTGTCCGCAGTTGTTATGTTTCTTGAATTTTTGCTGGTCGATTGTTAGGGTTGCGTCATTATTACAAGCAGTTAGTGTTGAAACTTGATAACAGAAAAGCAAAAAATGTTGGCGGGCCAACCCTATATCGCCTCAGATGAAACCTTATTAGCTGAAAGAATGCAGGCTAAATTGATGTGTCATCGATTCAATCATGCCGATCCTACGCAGCTTGAGGCACGCATGGCCTATTTACGGGAATTGTTGCTCATCCCGAATTGCGGCCATATCGAACCTAACTTCTTTTGTGATTACGGTTATAACATTCAAATCGGTAAGCAATTTTACGCTAACCATAACTTAACCATACTCGATGTTTGCCAAGTGACCATTGGCGACCATGTGATGTTTGGTCCCAATGTGTTGCTCTCTACCGCAACACATCCTATTGAACCCAGTGCACGCCTCACAACTGAATACGGTAAGCCTGTTCAGATTGGCCACCATGTATGGCTAGGAGGTAATGTCTGCGTGTTGCCCGGCGTGACCATTGGTGATAATTGTGTGATCGGTGCGGGGAGTGTGGTGAATAAAGATATTCCCGCTAACAGTGTCGCCGTAGGTAATCCTTGTAAAGTGATTAAACAGATCCACGATACGGTTTAAGTGCGCCTTCAGCGGTAAATCGGGGTGGCGAATAGGCGTGTTAAAGCAAAAAGCCTTTTATCTATTACACTTAGCCTAGACTGTTGCGCCTAATACATTTTATGGTGTCGCGCATTTGCGTTTAGTTAGCTCTATTCAGATTAATAGCCTTATCACTTTGCAGGGTTGATGACGGATTGAAGACACTTTTTACGCCATTTTTTCCACTTCGACAGAGCAATGCTGCGCTGCTATTGGCGTCGGTGATCTATTGGATGACGGGCGCTTGGGGGCAAACTTTATTTAGTTTACAGCCCGCGAATATCACCTTGATTTGGCTACCATCGGGCGTGGCATTAGTCATGCTGTTAATCTGGGGGCGTAAGGCGTTGGCGCTTATCTTCCTGGCAAGCTTTATGCTGAATTATCAAGGAATGACGCAGGATACTTCGCTGATTCTCTCGATAGCCCATACGGCGATAGCGGCGTTGATTGATATGCTTTCTCCCGCTATGTCTATGTATTTGCTACGACGTTTCTTACCCCTTGGGACTCGCAGTGCAAACGATTTGATGAAGTTTGTGGTTGTAGCGTGCATAGTGCCTATTTTAGGCTCGAGCGCCCTGTTATCGGGAAATTTAGTATTAGGCGGCTATATTCCCTCGAGTGCATTTTGGCGGATGGGACAAATGTTCTTATTTGCCGATATTCTAGGCATAGTGTTGGTGTATCAGCTTTATGCAGGTTGGGTAGAACCGAATGCACTGAATATTACTAAAAAGCGTCATCTCCTTTTGCCTTTGATTGGTCTGCCACTATTTTGTTTGATTGGCGTAAATTTTGACTTAGGTTGGTTGTTTTACATTATCCCACCGTTATTAATCGTCCTGTCCTTTGAGGTGACGCGCTTTTACCTTGCACTCTTTAGTAGCGCCTCCATGCTGTTTATGATTATAGCGACGGCGCAGGGGTATGGTCCTTTTATTAATCCCACACCATTTCAAACCAATACCGAAATGATGGCCTTTGTATTGTCATCTGCATTGACCATTTTTGGGGTGTCACTACAAAGAGCGCAGTTGCGCCGCACCGAGCAGGACAAACAAACGGCAGAGCAAGAAGCCCTGTATGATCCACTCTCTGGTTTATTAAATCGTCGTGGTTTTATGCCACAACTAGTGGATCTGGATACATCAACGACGTCTTATTCGGTCGCAATGTTGGATCTCGATAACTTTAAGATGATTAATGACACCTATGGTCACAGCGTGGGCGATAGGGTCATCCAGCTGTTGGCGCAGTTGATACACAATCACAGCCGCAGCCAAGATATTGCTGCGCGTCTAGGCGGTGAAGAGTTCGCCCTTGTACTTAGGGATATCGATGCAGCGCAGGTGCAGCCTGTACTTGAGCGTATTAGAAAATCCTTTGCAGAGATGTCGATAGCGGCCGAGGAGCACACGATTTACTGCACTGTCAGCATTGGTTGGGTGGAGTATCAGCAAGGCATCGCTGGCGAGTCGTTGCTGCATTTGGCGGACAAGGCCTTGTATCAAGCCAAGGCAAAGGGCAAAAACACGATTGTAAAGTATCAAGCTTAAGCGCAATGCCAATAGGTGTTGTTCGAATTGGTGATGCTCAAGCGGTTTATAGCCAAGGGGGCAAGGGGCGATACTCAAAAGGCCGTGAGCGAAAGACAATAATTGAAAGGCCATCCGACAAGAGTGACAAACAAGGGATGACAATAGGACATAAAAAAACGGTACGCAGAGCGTACCGTTTTTGTTTCTTATGTATTAAAGGCTGCGATTACAGCACGCCGCGGCGCATTTGATCCCGCTCAATCGATTGGAACAGGGCGGTAAAGTTACCTTCACCAAAACCTAAGTTGTTCTTACGTTGAATGATTTCGATAAAGATCGGGCCGAACAGGTTCTTAGTGAAGATCTGTAATAAATAGCCTGATTCGTCGCCATCCACCAAAATTTGGTGATGCTTGATACGCTCACGGTTTTCAGTCACTTGCGGGACTTTATCGAAAATGGTGTCGTAATATTCGGGAATAATATCCAAGCATTGAATAGAGCTGCCTTCCATCGCATCCAAGGATTTTACGATATCACGGCTTCTAAAGGCTAAGTGTTGTACGCCAGGACCATTGTATTCCTTCAGGTATTCATCGATTTGGTTCTTATCGTTGCCTTTACCTTCGTTAATCGGAATGCAGAAGCTGCCATCGGGTGAGCGCAGGGCGTAAGACACCAATGCGGTTTGTACGCCGCTGATGTCGAAGTAGCGGACTTCGGTAAAACCAAAGATGTTTTTGTAGAAGTTGGCCCAATGTTCCATGGTGCCTTTATAGACGTTATTGGTTAAGTGGTCGACTTCGATAAAGCCTTTCTCTTGGGTGATAACTTGTTCACTTAAGTCTTCAAAGTCAGTGGCATAGATATTGTTGTCGGCACCGAAGGTGTCGATAAAATAAATTAAGCTATCGCCAATACCATAAATTGCAGGATAGGGCAGATCCTTGGCCGAATCGGCTACGGCTTTGGCGCCGCGCTCTACCGCCACACGGTGAGCAAAGCCGGCATCTTCTACACGCCAGCCCATAGAGCAAATTGCAGGACCGTGGGATTTGGCAAATTCTGCCGAAAACCCTTCGCGCTCGTTGTTGAGCAGGAAGTTAATATCATTTTGTTTGTAGTACAAAATGTCTTTATTCTTGGCTTTTTTCAGCAGTGAAAAACCAAAGTCGATAAACACTTTGTGCATAAAATCGCTGTCGGGGCTGGCGAATTCGGTGAATTCGATACCGAGTAAGCCCAGTGGATTGAGTTCGCTTGCCATGATCTGTTCCTCTTGATTAATTCAACACGCAGTCACTCTTGTTGCTTTGTACACTGTGGTGACTTACGGCTAGTCGGTTTAGTAAAGCCATTTACTCATGCTGCTGTGCAGCGTTAGTTTTCTAGCCAAGAGCGGTTGTAGTCTTTACTCATGCAATTTTGCACATGTTCGGTTAGTTTCAGTGGGGCGAAGGTGTCCACCATCACTGCATATTCATAGGTTTCTTTTTTGCCAATCGAGGCTTCGGTGCGGCCAGGTTGTGGGCCGTGTGCCACCCCTTTTTGGTGTAGGGTGATGTAGCCTGCTTCAATCCCGGTGCGACTCATAAAGTCACCATCAACGTAGTACAGCACTTCGTCACTATCGATATTGTTGTGATAGTAAGGTGCAGGAATGGCGCGCTCGTGGAAGTCGTAAGGACGCGGTACAAAGTTACACACCACAAAGTTGTGGGCGGTAAACACTAAGTGATCCGAAGGCGGTAAGTGAATTTTGCCGACTTTCGGCGCGTATTCGGTGATGTTAAATGCCCAAGGGTAAACACAGCCGTCCCAACCCACAAGGTCAAAGGGATGCCACTCTAAGGTGGTCAGTTGGTACTTATCACCAAATTTACATACCAGCGGGAAGGCGCCGCGTTGAACTACGGCATCTTGCAATACGGGCGTGCGTAGATCGCGTTCACAATAGGGCGCTGACTCGAGTAATTGACCGTATTCATTACGGAAATGCTTTGGCACTTCCACCATTGAAAAGGCTTCAATCACAAATAAGCGCACATTACTGTAATCGTTAAATTTGAGCTGATGTGTGGTGCCGCGTGGGATCACTAAGTAGTCCCATTTTTTAATCTCTAGGGTGCCATATTCACTGTAGAGCGTGCCTTCACCTTCGTGCACAAATACCACTTCATCAGCGTATGCATTGCGGTAAAACTCAGCGGTGTCTTGGGTGACTTTTGCGGTGTAAATGGCCACATCATTGTTATAGAAGATTTTGTTGCGGGCGCTAAAAAAGTTGCCTTCACGATCGGCCGTGCGAGAGTCCAATTTATAGTTTTGAACTAAAGAATCTTCCCATTGGGCACCGTGACCGAGGTGGTAGGGCGCCACTTCCAGCGCCTTCGTCGGCATATTGTGATGATATTTATTGGAATAAATATTGGAAAAACCATGGGTTGAAAACAGCTCTTCACGATATAGTTCGCCGTTTTCCTTCTCAAATGCGATATGGCGCTTATGGGGGACTTGGCCTTGTTTCACATAAAATGGCATGGTGGATCCTTGAGTTTTATGCGCTGTGAGTGGGGCTCTACAGGGCTTATTGTTATGTTGCAAGTTGCATTACTGTGATCTTCTTATCAATTTAGTTGCTTAGATGAACAAAAAAAAGAATAATAAATCTGTCATCTCAATCTAAAAAATAGATGGTATTAGCTGCTTTACGCTTCGTAGCGTTTGCGTGACATTTATATTCGCGCCAAGGAGTCCCCATGCGCATCGATATTGATGCTTTTAATGTGTTGCAAGTGTTAGTGGAAGAGGGCAGTTTTGCTAAGGCTGCCGAGCGTTTACATAAGGCGCAATCGGCGGTCAGCTATCAGGTCAAAAAGCTAGAGGAACATTTAGGTGTGCAACTTTTTAGCCGTGACCAATACCGCGCCGAGCTGACGAGTGAAGGGCGGGTGATCTTGGCCGAGGGGCAAAGACTGTTACAACACCTTGCCAATATTGAACATCTTGCCAGTCGTTTTAGTGAAGGTTGGGAACCAAAACTGGAGTTAGTGATCGATGGCGCCTTGCCGATGGAGCCGATTATGACGGCGCTTAAACGAATGGCTGAGCATCAAATCCCGACGAAAATTCAGCTCAACATGGAGTTTCTCGGCGGTGTGCAGCACAGATTTGAACGTGATAATGCGGATCTGATGTTGGTTAAAGACTACCGCACCGGCCCCTATTATCACCCACAGCCGCTGCCAGCGATTACTAGCGTGCTGGTGACGAGTGCTTCACATCCGCTGGCACTATTAAAAAAAATCAGTCTGCCTGAGTTACAGCAGCATGTTGAGCTGACCATCGAAGATTCCTCCCCCAATAAAACCTATCGAGATGAGCTGCAATTCGGTGGCGATAAAGTGTTTTATCTTTCTGGTTTTATTATGAAAAAAAACGCGTTATTAAAAGGATTGGGCTTTGGCTGGTTGCCAGATTTTTTAGTGCAGGAGGAGTTATTGAGAGGTGAGCTTGTGGAGGTCGATTTTGTCGGTGGCAGTCGTTATACCTTTATTCCCCAATTAGTGTCGACCCTTGAGCGCCCCCTGGGCCGTGCGGGTAAGCTGTTTACTGAGTTGATCCTAGAGGAATTTGCTAAAGCAGAGCAGTTTAATGGAGTGGGTTTAGGTTAATCCGCTGCTACTTGTCATGTTTTGAAACAATTTTCTGCTGCAACATTGAGATAAAAATAATCGCATTCTGACATTTTATGTCATAGAGTAAGTCCTAAATCGAACTATGTTTTACGACTTATCAAATCAATAAGGACTGACAGAGTAAAGGGGAATTGTATGTCTAGACGTTGCCATGAAGTGGACTATGAAATTATCGGCCACAGTATGCAGTTGGTTGAAGTGGAGCTCGACCCTAATGAGACTGTGATCGCTGAAGCTGGTGCTATGAATTATTTGGAGCAGGACATCAGCTTTGAGGCCAAAATGGGTGATGGCTCCGAGCCGGAGTCAGGCTTTTTTGGCAAGTTGATGGGGGCCGGTAAACGTGTGCTGACGGGTGAGAGCATCTTTATGACGCACTTTACGAACCTCGGGCATCAAAAACGCAAAGTCGCCTTTGCAGCGCCTTATCCCGGTACGATTTTGGCGATAGATCTTGCCCAATATGGTGGCGAGCTGATTTGCCAGAAAGACAGTTTTCTCGCTGCAGCCCTTGGAACTCGCGTTAGCATGAAGTTTAATCGCCGTTTAGGTACAGGCTTTTTTGGCGGTGAAGGGTTTATTCTGCAGAGTTTACAAGGCGATGGCATGGCGTTTATCCATGCGGGAGGCACTTTAGTTAAGAAAGAACTAAAAGGTGAAACCTTGCGTGTCGACACAGGTTGTTTGGTCGGTTTTACCCCTGGTATTGATTACGATATCGAGCGCGCTGGTTCATTGAAGTCGATGGTGTTTGGCGGAGAAGGGCTGTTTTTAGCGACCTTAAAAGGCCATGGCACTGTGTGGCTGCAGAGTCTACCCTTCTCGCGGATGGCGGATCGCATTATTGCTCACGCTCCTTCTGCTGGTGGTAGCGACCGCGGCGAAGGTTCAGTCCTCGGCGGGCTTGGCCGTATGCTTGATGGGCGCTAAGTGTGTGCAGGTTTATGCTATAACATCAAGGTAAAAAAAGTGACATATCGAAATTGAAGATATGTCACTTTGAATGGGAGATCTTAATTAAAGCTAATTAAAACTTATAGTTAACACCAACGGTAATACGTTGACCTAGGATGTCATAGTATGCACCTTGGTTGTAAACACTTGGTTGACGTGGTGGGGTTTCATCAAACATGTTTAGGATACCTGCACGTACTTGTAGTGCATCAGTAATGTTGTAACGTGTCGTTAAATCAAACGTCATATACGATGGAATATCGTTGTAATTGTTTTGATTCGGTGACCAGTCATTACTGAGGACTGTGCTGCTACGGTAGTTTGCGGTTAACACTGCAGAAAAATCTTCATAGGTATAGTCTGTAGTGAAACGATGACGCCAACGTGGTCTTTCCTGCTCACCCGTTTCTTTGACTTCGTCTTCAGCAAAACCTGTAGAGTTGAACGAGCGTTCTTCTAGGTAAGTACTGAATAAACGGAAGCCCCAATCACCAAAGCTCGTTTCTAAGGTGTAGTTAGCTTCGATATCAAAACCTGAAGTTTTGCTGGTGGCTGAGTTAACTGGTTTCTCGTAGTAGTTAACGATCTCATGAGTATTAGGATCACGTTCAAGCAGAGGACAGAATGGGTTGTTCAATGTACTTGATTGATAACAATATTTTACTACTTCCTGACCTGTGAAACTGTTGATGACATTTTTCATGTCAAACGTCCAGTAGTCCACTGTAAAGCTAAGATTTTCAATATAGCTTGGGGTGTAAACGAAGCCGATTGTGATGTCATCTGCTACTTCGTTCTTCAGATCTTCGTTACCTACAATGAATCCAGGACGTGTAGAGCCATACCAATCCTGTGAAGGTTCGAAATCAGCAGGGATACCCTGAGCCGCACAGTTTGCTAGCACATTATCTAAATAGTCAGGATTGATTTGATTACGGTAACTTGCAGCACAGTAATCTCTCATCGTTCTGAATGTTTGCCCTGGTGGGTTATACAACTCACCAATATTCGGAGCTCTAACAGACTTAGAACGGTTGAAACGCAGTCTTAAATCATCATAAACAGCCCAGTTCAAACCAACTTTCCAAGCTGTATCAGAGCCTGAGGTAGAGTAATCCATGTAGCGGTATGCTGTTTCTAACGTTAAGTCTTGCACTAAAGTCACATCACTTAACAATGGAATAGAAAACTCTGCAGAAGCTTCTGTTACGTCAAACTCACCTTCTAATGGTTGAGATTGGTTGTTGAATAGCAAACCTTCTCGCATTGCTGGATCGGGTAACGTGTCAGCTTTCTCTTTTCTATATTCAACACTGAATGCACTTGATACAAAACCAGCGGGTAATTCGAATAAGTCACCACTTACTGATGCGCCTAATGCAGATTGAGTGATTGACGAACGACGAATTGCGTCAGTGCTAACCCAGTCGTAGGCATCTTGGTCGAAAATACCTCGGCCAAAGACGTTTAAAGGCAAGCAGCCATTATCTCTGGCGCTTTCGCTACGACAAACAACATTACCATTAGCATCTTTTACAGTATCAACAGCATCGTAGAAGCGTTGTTCAAACATTTCACCATACCATTCGGTATCCGCTTGGACATGACCAATGGTAGCGTAGGTATCATATGACCAGTGTTCAGATAAAGAACCCTCGAATCCTAATGCTATTCGGGCTGTTGTTCGTTCTTGACTATATTTGCGGTTACCGAAGTCAGATGCTAAGTAACCAACATTCACACCTTTGCCTGGACCCGATTGACCAGCACTAACAAGTGCTGACGCCTCTGGAGATAAGAAGCCGTTATCTTCGTATAATCTGAAGTTTAAAAACGCAGGAGAGCTTTCACCATAAGCGTCTGATTTGCTTAAAGTCGCTTCCATTGTCATTTTATGGTTGTCATTGATGTCGTAGCTCATTACTGAGAAGAAGTTGATACGATCCAATGGGGTTTTGATGAATGAGTTTTCGGCAAAGTTATAACCCTCACCGCCCAAATAATCCACGCGGCCAGAAGTTAGCGGTGGTAAAGGCTCACCGAGTTGCATTGGACGAACATTGCCATTTTCATCAAATGTATAGCGCGTACCGTTAGAAACAAAAGTACCCGTTTTGCTATATGAAGCAAGTACTTGCTGACCATATCCCCAAACAACCGCTTGTGGATCATCTGGACCTGTTGCATTTTGGTTTCTGACAACAATAGGAGCGTCACGTAAGAACTCTCTGTCCATATAAGACAATTGGCCTTGACGTGCCCAGCTCAAGTTTGTCACAAAGCTTGCTTTGCCAATCTCCGAACCGAATGTGATCGAGGCGTATTCTTCTTCGCCACCATCTTCTGTCGGCTGAGTGGTTGACACGTCTACAGCAATGCCATCAAAACTCTTCTTCGTGATAATGTTTACTACACCCGCAATAGCATCGGAACCATAGACTGCTGAGGCGCCACCTGTGGTAATTTCGATACGCTCGACCATCGCAGTTGGAATATTGTTAAGGTCTACGGCGCCTGAACCTGGTGCACCTGCAACAAATCGACGTCCGTTAACGAGCACGAGGGTACGGTCAGAACCTAAACCCCTAAGGTCAGTGTTATTTAAACCGCTAGCAAATACGGTATTGTTGGTCGTTTCAGGTGATAAACCAACTAAGGTATTTGGCATTTTGTGTAATAAGTCGGCAACGTTTACAACGCCTGCATCAACTAAGCCATCACCAGTAATGACGGTAACTGGAGTCGGTGCAAGTTCACCAATACGCTTAATTTTTGAGCCAGTGACTTCAATACGTTCAATTGTTTCAGCTTGTTCTTCAGCTTGAGCATAAACTAAGTTTGAAGCTGTTAAGCTTGCTGCGGCAAATATGCCGTAGCGAACTGCTTTTGCCGTCAGAGACAACGAGTTCATACATTTCTCCTTTATATTTATATTTCTAATTGGTTAATTGTTTTTCTTTTGTGAAATCGGTTGTTAACAATTTCATCAATATATTTATTTGTTGATTACATTAATGTCAATACGGAGAAGATAAACGGAGTGGAACATAGTCAATAATTAAGATTAAATTAAGCTATAAGTTACAAATTAAACAAAAAAATAACTATATTTTAACAAAATTTGATAGGTTATGTTTTTGTTGTTTATCTAACCTATTGTTATTAAGTGAATATTTTTAATGTAATTGATTTTGATTTTTTTGTGTCTTTAATTTGTAACTTATTGTTATTGGCGTTTGTTAGGAGTGATCTTATGGGGCGCCGTTCTGCATATACTTTTATAAAGTAGAGCAAAAGTTGTATTTACTTTTCATTTTTAAATAGAATTTATGCTGTGTGTTTGTTTCTAATTGTTGCGGCTTGAGTGACTTTACCCTTCGTTATGTTGATCGTTAGATGAGCCTCATCAGTGAGTAGTGCTTAGGGTGTTTTTTGTGTTTTTTAAATAACGCTGAATTTCTGATTTATCAATTTGGATGTTTGGATGTGAGAAACGGAGGGAAATTGAGTTAAATTATGCTATTGGTATGATTTTAAAAAAGGTTAAAAATGGTGGAAAGCTTAAGTATTCTTGGTTTTACTAAAGCGCACATAATACAATTTAAATGTGCGCTTTTATTTCATCTTAATCTGTAATGATATTTACAATATCAAGGATCTTGCGGCTTTTTTCATCGAGTTTGATGATAGAACCTTCAATTTGAATACTTATCTCACCGTCTTTATCTAGCGAAACTACCACGCGACCACGGTTGTAAATATCGTAATCTAGGATATCGCCACGGTGCAGTTTTTTCTGCCATCCAGGCGGGAGAGGTTGGCCGTTATCGACTTTCTTCTGTAAGCCTGGAGGTAAGTCTTTGTCCTTTTTATCATTATCGTGTTTTGCCAAAGCGTTTATCGGGGCGATTAAGCTGAAAACGACTCCGCCAATCAGTGAAGTGGTGAATTTATTCATACTTGCGCTCTGTTAAATTCAACCTCGTATGGATGAATTTTGAGCTCAACATAAGCTGTTATCGAATGAGCATCAGTACGGCTTGCCATTGCTCGGCGGTAACGGGTTGAATACTCAGCCTTGAACCTTTGGATACTAAGTACATATCAGCTAATTGTGGCAAGCTTTTAATCAAACTCAATGGAATGATTTGCTTAAATTGTTCCACAAAGCGAATATCGACCCTGAGCCATCTTGGGTTGCTAGGATCTGACTTAGGATCAAAATAGGTTGATTCGGGATCAAAGGCAGTGCTGTCAGGATAAGCATTTGTTACCACTTCAGCAATGCCGACAATACCAGGGACTTTGCAGCTTGAATGGTAAAAAAATATCTTATCACCAATTTGCATCGCGTCGCGCATATAGTTACGCGCTTGGTAGTTACGGATCCCAAACCAAGCTTCGGTTTGATTGGGGCAAGCCTTAAGATCGTCGATACTAAATTCGTCGGGCTCTGATTTCATCAGCCAGTAGTTCATCTTTTATCCTTCACAAAAACAGCCAGTCTCTTCGAGTTAATGCATTGAGTTTATCTTACTTTTTGTTTGCCCCACAATTAACCGTACTCTGAGCAGATTATTGAGAGCGTTAAGTCAGCGTTCAGTTAACACCGCTTACCCTGTCATCTCTATCGAGTCTGGTATGCCTCATGCACTGGTGCTATGACGCCGCAAATAGATGCAATGTAGGCAGATTTAGGTCCCAATCCAAGCCTTATTTCAATACCCGACTTATATGAGTGATGTTGAGACAGTGAGGTGTGCTATGGAAACTTCAGCAATGACCACAGACAGTGGCCTATTCACTAAATACCTTAAAGATTTCACCGCGGGTGATGTGAGCCTGCACCGCGATCGCATGTTGGAATTTGTCAGCGATTTAACTACTCAGGGCTGGTTACTTGCTAATTTCACTTGGGATTACTGGTATAACAACAGTTACTTAGTTGATAAACCTGCTTATATCCGTGATGCCAGTGTCGCTCAATGCCGTCTGTTATTAACTGCGATGACTCGCCTCGAAGTGTTCAGTCCTGGGGTGTTAGAGAATATGCGCCGCCAAGGGGTATTGCTGGCGATTATGGAGCGTTTGCAGCGTTTAGAGGTGTTAACCACTGATAAACAGGTGGCGTTTATTACCCGTTAATCAAGATGTTCGAGTAATAGAACATCCTTACTCTTTAGTCTAATACCGTGCTTTTTTACTTGTGAGATGTTCCGAGGTTTGGTTAGTTTTAATCCCGCTAACCATAATAAAAAAGCACGGAGGCCTTAATGTCTGTTTCAACGACTCAAGCAACAAACCCACTTAAGTACAGTGAGTTCCGGGGACCAAATTCCCCGGAGCTTGTTGAAAAAACGATAGGACAGTACCTTAACGATATCGCTAACACTTATCCCGAACAGTTAGCCGTTGTCGTGAATCATCAAGATATCCGCTGGAATTATCGCCAATACCTTGCGCAAATTGATGCCTTGGCCACAGGCTTACTTAAACTGGGCATAGGTCCTGGAGATCGCGTCGGCATTTGGTCGCCCAATAATATTGAGTGGTGTCTAACCCAATTCGCCACCGCCAAAATTGGCGCCATTATGGTGTGTATCAACCCCGCTTATCGACCTGAAGAATTACAATATGCCCTGACTAACGTGGGCTGTAGAGCGGTGATCTGCGCCGATAAATTCAAGTCCAGTAATTACTTGCAGATGCTCTACGAGTTAGCGCCAGAGCTTAAGGTGTGCGCCGCAGGGCAATTACAGGCCAAGGCGTTGCCCGAGTTACAATTTGTGATCCGCATGGGGGCTGAAAAGTCTCCCGGCATGTTGAACTTTGATGATTTATTGGTTGAAGTGACGGCCGATGACAAGACTGCGCTCGAGCAAATCGCCGAATCACTTAGCCCTTTTGATGCGATTAATATTCAATTTACCTCTGGCACTACGGGTAGCCCAAAGGGTGCGACCTTATCGCACCACAACATCCTGAATAATGGCTACTTAGTGGCCGAGGCGATGAAGTTTACCTGTGAAGATAAGCTCTGCATTCCAGTACCTTTATACCATTGTTTTGGGATGGTGCTCGGTAACCTTGTGTGCCTCGCTAAGGGGGCCGCGGCGGTCTTTCCAGGAGATTCCTTCGATCCGCTGACCACCTTAGAGGTGGTTGAGCGTGAACGCTGCACCGCATTGCACGGTGTACCCACTATGTTTATCGCCGAGTTAGAGCACCCCGAATTTAAACGCTTTGACTTAAGCTCGCTGCGTACCGGTGTTATGGCGGGAGCGACTTGTCCTGAAGAAGTGATGCGCCGGGTACAAAACCTGATGTATATGCAGGAAGTGTTAATTGGGTATGGGCAAACCGAGTGTAGCCCGCTGAACCACATTACTGAAATCGACTCACCAGTTGAGAAACGTGTGCTTACCGTTGGCCGTGCTTTACCTCATACCGAAGTGAAAATCGTCGATGAATTTGGTGAAGTGCTGCCTATCAATACGCCCGGTGAAGTCTGTAGCCGTGGCTATTGCATCATGCAGTGTTATTGGAATGATCCTGAAAAAACGGCGGCAACTATCGACAGTGAAGGCTGGCTACATTCTGGCGATATTGGGCAAATGGATGAGCAAGGTTATGTGCAAATCGTTGGCCGTATTAAAGATATGATTATTCGCGGTGGCGAGAATATCTATCCCCGTGAAATTGAAGAGAAACTCTATACCCATAAAGATGTGCAAGATGCAGCAGTGTTTGGGGTTCATAGTGATAAATACGGCGAAGAAGTGTGCGCGTGGATCAAGATTCGCAGTGGCGCCACGATTTCAGAGGAGGATATTCGGCATTTCCTCACCGAAAAGTTCGCCTACTTTAAAGTGCCTCGCTACATCAAGTTTGTGGAGCAATACCCCATGACAGTCACGGGCAAAATCCAAAAATTTAAAATGCGTGAGCTGATGTATCAAGAGCTATATGAGGATATTAATGCCTAAGGCATGATGACGTTTTGAGATGAAATCCTTCGGGCAGCGTTTAGCTAGCGTTTCTGCTGCGTTATCGTCCGTTTATGTGGAATCACTACACAGCACGGACTCTGCCTTGCATAAATGTCAGCCATATCGCTGCAAAAATTCCCCTAAAACGTCATTACGCCCAAGGGCATATTAAGATAAATCAACCCAAGTTCGAGTGCTTGGGTTGATATTTAGGTGGAGACTCAAGATTATCGGCGGAGACGCCGAATTTGATTGTCGAGCCAAGCCGCACTCTTACTTAATTGTCGCTGGCTTAGGCGCAGCCAACGCTTTGCCCAAGGATACTGAGTACTCAAGAGGGTTAGTCCTATCAGGATAAAGAGCAGTCCCGGTCCGGGTAAGAGTAAAAATATCCCTCCGACTAAGGTAAAACATGCACCTATCACGGTAATGACGGTTCGAGTCATCGCGGGGTGCATAAAATTCAACTTACTGTCTTTGAAAGAAATTGGCATATCGCGTCCCCCATGTTGACCTCATCAGGTTGGCCTCATCTTCCACTTTAGCCGCAAGAATGACGAACAGTGAATATCGATGCAAATTCAGTCTACTCCTATCATTTCTGCTTAAGCTAGGTTCCCGCCGGTTAAATATGTAACAAATATTCACTGTACCTTGAGGGATGGCTGATTATACTGAAAAGAGTTTAACCGCTGAGCATGTGATGAATTGTTTGTTTTTCAATCCATTAAAACAGATGATCCTTTGAGGGAGGTGTTATGATCCGCTGGTGCCCACTGATGCTCTGTTGCCTTTTCACTATGGCCAATAGCGCATTTGCCGACACGCTCAAGCTTACCTCATTACTCTGGCCGCCTTATTCCGGTCAGCAGTTGGCACAACAGGGGGCCAGTGTCGCGGTCGCTCAAGCCGCCTTCGAGCGCATGGAGCAACAACTTGTTGTCGATTTTTATCCGTGGAGCCGAGCGATAAAATTGGCAGCCATGCCCAGCTCCGATTACATCGGCTATTTTCCAGAATATTATTTTGAAACAGACAAATTTGTTTTTTCAAAACCAATAGGGATCAGTACATTAGGTATTGTTGAGCAAAAATCTCATCCCATTAGTTGGCATTATTTAGCCGATTTGAACCGCTATACCTTAGGGGTTGTAAAGGACTATGTGAATACCGACTCGCTGGATTTGATGATTGCTTCTGGTTCGCAGCCCGTCGAGGCCGTGACCTCCGATGAACAAAATATCAAGAAGGTGGCAGCTGGTCGCATCGATGGCGCAGTGATTGATGTCAACGTACTTTATTTCCTGTTAAAGCAACCTCATTTGCAGCCATTGGCGGATAAATTACAGGTGAATAAACAACTGCTTGCCAATAAACAGCTCTATGTTGCGTTTCGTAATACTGAGGAGGGGCGCCATTGGCGGGATGTTTTCGACCAGGGCTTAGCTCAACTGGATATTGAAAGCATTATGGGGGAGTTGCTGTTTCAGGAGGAAGTCACACGCCACTAAAGTGAGCTTGGCTGTGGCTTAATCTGTTGTCATAAATTTGTCGTGGTTCGCCATTAATATCGTCCTAAGGCTATGAGTCGATGCTCATTTCACTTTCTAGGATGATATGAATAACATTCCATTCGAGTTAGATACACTATCACAACTCATTGATACTCATCATCTTAAACTCAAATATCAGGTTCTTGCGGACATTCCATTTCGGCACCAACATTTTCCGCTCTACAGTGTCGAGTTAGGCGTGACCGAACGTCCATGTCCGACCGTATTATTCGTTGGTGGTGTGCATGGGGTGGAGCGGATTGGCTCCCAGGTGATTTTAGCTTTGCTTAACAGCCTGTTGCAGCGCCTTGCGTGGGACAAACACCTACAACAGTTGTTAACGGACATCCGCTTAGCCTTTGTCCCGGTGGTGAATCCTGTCGGGTTACTGCTGGGCAGTCGCGGTAATGGCAATCAGGTCGACTTGATGCGCAACGCGCCGATAGAGTCCCGGGAAAAAGTGTCTTTTATGGTTGGAGGGCAGCGGCTCTCTTCCAAGCTGCCTTGGTTTCGTGGCCTTGGCGGCATGGAGCTTGAAACAGCGGGACTGGTGGCCTATGTGCAACAACTGCTTAGACAAAGCACCAGTCTTATTTCCCTCGATGCGCATTCTGGCTTTGGTTTGACGGATCATATCTGGTTTCCCTATGCCCACACGCGCGCGTCCTTTGAAAATGCCCACTTCATTTATCACCTAAAACAGTTATTTGAAGCGAGCTATCCCCATCATGGTCATTATCGGCTTGCGCCCCAGAGCCAGTTTTATCGCACCCATGGTGATATTTGGGATTACTTGTACCGCCAGCATCATACCCATGATCCTCAAGCCAATATTCCATTCTTACCTTTGACCTTAGAGATGGGCTCATGGGCATGGATTAAGAAAAATCCAAGGCAAATATTTAATTTTGCGGGCTTCTTTAATCCGCAAAAAACACACAGGCACCACAGGATTTTACGCCGGCACACAGTACTGATGCAGTTCTTGATGGAGGCGGCGTACGCACGGGAGTTAGAGGGGCTGACGCCCGAACATCTCATACAACTGGCGCAGAGTGCGCAGCAGTTTTGGTATCGGGAGCGTTTTTGATGACAACGTGGGTATTACTCAGAGGCTTGATGCGCGATCAACGCCATTGGAATGGCTTTGATCAGAGATTAAGGCAAAGGGGCTGCACCGTTTTTACCCCAGACTTGCCCGGTAATGGGATCCTCACTCACCAAGTCAGCCCTTTAACTATCCCTGAATATGCCAGCTCGATATGGCAACAATTGGATGAGCATTTAGCGGGACAAGCCTTTTATCTGCTGGGCTTATCGATGGGCGGTATGCTCGCCATGGAAATGGCTAAGCAGCGCCCCGAGCAGATAAAACACGTTTTTGTGCTGAATAGTAGCGCGGCTAACTTATCACCTTGGTATCAGCGATTTAATGGATTGAATGCCCTGAGTGCTTGGGTCAAACGTTGCCGTGGTCGACAGCTTAATTCTATTGAATCGACGATTGTGCGCTTAACCAGCTATCGCCATCGGCGCGATGTCGCCTTGATTGCACGTTGGAGCCACTATCGCCACGAGTCGACACCGCATATTAGTAATGCGTGTCGTCAGTTGTGGGCGGCGTTTCGTTATCGCTGCCCAGCGTCTTTGCCTGTTCCAGTCAGTATTTTATCGGGTGATCGTGATGCCTTAGTGAATATTCAAACCAGCAGGGCATTAGCACAACATTTTAATGTCGACTTAGTTGTCTTGGCCTATTGTGGTCATGACATCACCATAGATGCGCCAGCCAAACTGGCGCATTATCTATTCGAAATGATAAGTCTAGAACAAGGGGAAGTGAGTGAGCCATTTGCTGATTACACTGATTTACTCGATGAAGAAAGGGACTATCACGAAGCAAGATTAGTGCAATCACTGCCTAACTATACATCAGCACTACCCAGTGATGCAGAGTAGTGCTGAGTGATCCGACTTAGGCTTTAGCGACTATGTTTATTACGCTTTAGCTACTGTGATTATTACGCTTTAGCTACTATGGTTTGCCCAATCGGTGTCAGGCTTAATAGCGCCAGCTTGATATGTTGGATCCCAAAGGGGATACCAATAATCGTCACAAAGCAGGCGAGGGCATGGGCCAAATGGCCTATGGCCAACCAAATCCCAAACAGCAAGAACCAAATAATATTGCCCACCATACCAAAGGCGCCTGTGCCTAAATCTTCACGTCCGGTTAAATGGCGACGATTCATTTGCTCTTGTCCAAAGGGCCAGAAGGTCAATTCGCCAATGACAAAGCAGGCGCGGCCGAAGGGAATACCGATAATACTGATAAAACACAAAATCCCCGCGAGCCACCAGGCGAGTCCCATCACAAATCCACCAAGGACAAACCAAGCAATATTGAAAATTAACCGTAAAAGTGACATTGAATACTCCTTAACTCATTTTAAATCTGTGTTGGCATTACCTTGGCCAACACACAGAATCATTAATTGATACTTAAATGGAGTAAGCGAGAATTGTGCCAAAATATTTTTCCTTATTTATCAGTGGAATATTTATCTTGGCGACGGTATGACGTTGTAAAAAAGGCTAGATTTTCGCGAAAATGCTTAATAATTACGGACGATGTAGGCAAGCTCGCGGTACACTAACGGCCTTGTTTCCTTCGAGTGTATCCATGTTAGCCAAAAGCCTGCTCTCTGACAGTCCTGTAGAGTCTTTTTCCTTTGCCGGACGCAAGATATTTCTCAAACGAGACGATTTATTGCATCCTGCGTTTAGTGGCAATAAAGCGCGTAAGTTTGCCTATTTTCTAGACCATGATTTTGCTGAGGTGACTAAGCTGATTGGTTATGGCTCCGCGCAGGCTAACTCGTTGTATTCACTGTCGGCGCTCGCCAAGCTGAAGGGCTGGCAGTGCGATTTTTATGTGGATCATATTGCCAGCCATATCCGCACCTTGCCGACGGGTAATTATGCCGCTGCCATCGGCAATGGTACGCGTGTCATTGATTTATCTAGCCTGATTACAAGCAATCCTTCTCTCCACCGTGAGCCTAATTGGACTTGCCAGGATTATATTGAGCAACAAGTCTTGCCGGCTGAACCTAACGCTTTGTTTATTCCTGAAGGCGGGCGCTGCCAGTATGCGCAATATGGTGTTAGTCAGTTAGCCGCTGAAATAGTTGCTTGGGCCGAGTCACAGCAAATTTCCGATCTCAAGGTGTTTTTACCTGCAGGTACAGGAACAACGGCACTCTTTTTAAATCAATATTTTGTGCGTCAGCAATTGAATATTCGAGTGCTTACCTGCGCCGTTGTCGGCGGCGATGAGTATTTAATGCAGCAGTTTTATGAGTTAAATCCCAACTCTGCTGAACATCCGCAGATTTTGAATGTGGGGAAGAAATACCATTTTGGGAAACTCTATCCTGAGTTTTATGCCATGTGGCAACGACTCAGTGCCAGCGGTGTGCAATTTGAATTACTCTACGATCCCTTAGGCTTTATTGTGTTAGAGGATTATTTACAGTGCGAGCAACATGCCTCCATCCTCTATATTCATCAGGGGGGGCTATTAGGAAATCAAACCATGTTGCCAAGATATAGACGAAAATACGGTGAGGGCGACGCAGGATAGCGTTTAGCCAACTAACTTATTACGCTTTAATATTTTGTGGGTGCGTGTGGCTATCTTTTCAAGATGTTTAAGATCTTTCAATCCCGGCGTATCGGTTGAATATTGCCAATAGCTTATTTCACCATCCAACATTTCCAGCATTTTTTTAGAACAGCCTAAACACTCACCTTGGCACATTTGTGCTTCATCTAAGTTAAGCGGAATAACCTGTTTAATCTGGGTTATTAAGGTCAGCATAGCCGTTTTAGTATCGGGTTTTGACATAGAAAATACATTCACAAATTGAGTGAGTGATTATATTAGCAGGGACAAATACAGATTAATTTGATCTAGGTTAGTGGAATACACATTTGGTTCGGCACGTATCTGTGTGAGCTAGATACCGCCTGAACCAAACGAGTTCGTCATTCGACGTAAGGGGATAGCAAATCGTGATATTGGGCTATCTATTTCGGTCATTAGGTTTCGGTATGGCGAGGAAAATGGGAACCGAATAAACCTAAACACCGTTTTTAGTACTCTAAGGAGTACACAATCAGACTTATTTATTTGCCGACAATAGCCATTTCATAAAGTTTAAGGCTTCGGTACGCTTTGAAAAAGTCTGCTTGTTTTTACCTTGTCTATCGGTAAAAGCAATGGATGTTTTGTTAACTGAAATAGAGTCTACAGGGAAGTTCACTGTGATTTCATGTCCGTTAATTTTGTATGACATAGGCCACACTCCTTTTAATTCAATTCACCCTTAGGTGAGTAAGTTGTAACAATAAAATATCCTTAGCATAATTGCGAAAGATGATACCAATGAGTCTTGAGGTTACCCATTCCATGATCATTAATCAAGAGATGCCTTATTGATAACTAATGCATATCAGCGATTATGTCAATGGAATATCTCAATTAGCCCAGTTGACCATAGCAAAGTGACAATACTATGACATGGGTTTAATTAAATAGTTCACTGTTTTTGAGTCGATGCAGAAAATCACTAACTCATTATTTTTGTGGGACTTACTTGTAGTAGGCTTTCTTCGTGAGGATCGTGTTTGTCATTGCTTGCGCGAATGTACAAATCGATATAAAAAGGATAACGACAAGATACTTCTCAAAACGGCGGGCAGTATAACAGCAAAATTCCCGCTGGCAAGTTTATTTTTTACTCAGCGGGAAAAAGGCTTGTTGGTATTTTGTTGTAAATTTGCGTTTATCGGTTATTCACTCTGCCAGCTTATTTTAAATGTCAGCGAGATTAATAAATCAGCTCACCAATGGGATTCAATAATTTACTGAGCCCTTTGGTAAAATATAACGGCGCATCTAAAACTGTGTAGCAGAGGCAGCCTGACTGGGTCTTAGGTGAATGATGTGTGTTGCCATCTAAGATGATGAAATCGCCGGGAACATACTGCCCGTTGAGGTCCGAAAATTCCCCCGCCAATAATAGGGTCAGCTCGTATCCCTTATGGGTGTGCTGCGGGATTTCACCTAAGGCGTCGATATGTAATAGGCTGGCGCGGGTATGGCTTTCATCCACATCGAAACGCATTCGGCTGACTTTACCAATCTGCTGCCATGGATGAGCAATATGTTGGCGAAATACTGTCGGGATCTCATAGCGAACATGCTTATGATTAAGGGAAACCGTCGCTTTGGCGGGATAGTCGCTTTCAGCTGGCGTTGCTTCGGGCAAGTCCATAATATGCGACAACATTTGCTGCCAAGCGTCGTCTTGTGCTGAATCGGTTTCGTTGATTAAAGCTTGTTCAGTGATGTTGCTCGGCGCTAAAAAGGCCTGTTCTGCAGCTTGTTCAGTAAAGCGGCTAACTTGCGATTGGCATTCGTGGCAAAGGGCACAATGGGCCGCAATGGCAATTGACATAGACAACGGCAGCTCGCCTTGAGCATGGGCTAACAGCAAATCGGTATGGGGATGATGTTTAATCATGTTGCGTCTCCAAAAAGCTTTTCAGCTTTTCTAACCCCAATCTGAGTCGCGATTTTATCGTACCAATCGGGACTTTTAAGGCATCGGCTAATTCTTGTTGCGTGAGTTCTTGCATATAGATCCCTTGAACCACTTGGCGTTGAGGCAGGGGCAAAGCATCTAAGTGCGCGAGTAGCTTGGCGGTGAGTTTATGATCTGGGCCGCCTTCTTGACTGACGGCCACATCGTAAATAGGCCAAATATCATCTCCGAAGGCATCTTCACGGTTATGTTGGATGCGCCTAAGCATGTCGAAACACTGGTTGCGCATAATGGTAAATACCCAAGTCGCCACCGAGCCTTTGTCGGCATTGTACAAATGGGCTTTGGTCCACACTAAGGACATGGTTTCTTGCACCAGATCCATGGCCAGCCCTTGCTGATTTAAGCGTTGCAGACCGAATGCACGAATTTTGGGCATAAAATGGCTGAACAATTCTGCAAAGGCGGCTTTATCCCGTTGATTTGCGACTCTGATAATGGCGCGCGTCAAAGGATCCGCATCTGTGATTGGCTCATTAGCAGTTGAAATAGTGCTATCGTTTTCCATAGCCATATCGATAGGGGATGATAACTGCCTATCATAGCGATTTTGCGCTAAATGTGATTGAAAATTTTCCATTATTGAGCTCTTTACTTAAGGTTCAATCCAGTCTGAACATCACAAAAGATGGTACGTCAGGGCTGACAGTCGATAAGCATACAGAGCAATACGTAGTGCGCGGGAAGTTGGATCACTCAAGCGGATTGAATGACAGTATGTAATAAGTCCTGTGTCAGTTGATGATCTAACGCATTGATGCAAGAGTATTTCTCTGCTGCTTGCACTGGCAGAATTTCTAACCAGCGTTGGCACACCCAAGCGATATCTTCAAATTGTTCCACCTGATAATGTTGCAGGTGCTGGGGGAACTCCTTGAGTATGTTTTGCAGCATCTCACTCAAGTAACGCTCATTGTCTTCAATCGGTGTACTCGGCCAATTATCGATAAGCTTCACCTCGGCGCGTTTTAATCCGTCCGACTCTATGCTGATATCGCCGAATGTGAAGCGTTGTTTTCCTTGAATGCTGATTCCGAGCATTCCATCGGGTAAGGTTTCAAAATCGATGATATGCACCAGCGTTCCGATGGGATAAAGGGTTTTGCCATCTTCCGATGTCATACACAGGCCAAAGCCATCCGCCGATTTTAGGGATTCAGCGACTAAGCGTTTATACCTAGGTTCAAAAATGCGCAACTGAGTATATCCCTCTGGTAATAAACAGATTGGCAAAGGAAAAAGAGGTAATTTCATAGTGGCCTCAAGTGAACTTATGTCTATATCATTACGTACCATATACAGAATTTGATCAGTGTACCAAGCAATAACCGATTCATTTAAGGGGATGAGATGAAGTTAAATCCATTCGAGAAAAAGTTAGTCCAGCATCCGCTGCGTTTTTGGTTGCAAAACCATGTTGAAGCGCCATTACTGACATCTATGATGCCCAAACCTCTTCCTTATCTACGTCACGCCCTCGAAATTGGTTGTGGTTTTGGTAACGGAGTTCAGCTGATCCGCGATCATTTTGGGGCCGAGCAAGTGACGGCCGTCGATCTTGATCCTGAGATGGTCGCAGCCGCTAAAGCGCGCTGGCATGATTCACCCCATGGGTTAAGCCAATTGGCATTCAGTGTTGCCGATGCTACTGCATTGCCTTTTGCAAATGCCCAGTTTGATGTGGTGTTCAATTTCGCCGTGTTTCACCATATTCCCGATTGGCAAGCGGCGGTTGCCGAGGTGGCAAGGGTGCTAAAACCCAACGGTTACTTTGTGGTGGAAGATTTATACCGCGCCGCCATTTGCAATCCCTTGAGTCGACGGTTGTTTGAGCATCCACAACAGAATCGATTTAACCATCAAGAATGGTTAACAGGACTGAGCCAAGGGGGATTTGAGATCCTCTGCGAGAGAAATCTTCTCAATCTTTCGGGCATGCTGTTGGCCCAAAAACGCATGGCATAAAGGGGATAAATTGCGGCGATAGCCGTAAGCGAATCATTTATTTATTGGGGCGCTTGCGAAGGATAAAGGATTGCCGAGTGATTGTAATTTTTAGATAAAATCGACTTATCGCATGGTTCTCATGGTGAGTTTACCGCTATAATTTAGCTTAATCCGTCACTGGTGAGGAAAGCTGTTCCTCCAAAGTAGAGAAGTCGCATTATGGCAAACGTGCTTGCAACCGTAGATCAACGAACCAAACTCGTCGGTGAAAATCGGCTCGAACTGCTGCTGTTTCGAATTAACTCTACCCAGTTATTTGCGATTAACGTCTTTAAAGTCAAAGAAGTCGTCAAGTTACCGCCATTAAATTCTATGCCCGGTAGTCATCCCCATATTTTTGGGGTGGCGAATATTCGCGGCATGTCGATTCCCGTGATTGATTTGCGTTCGGCTATCGGTTTTAAACCCGTGCCTCCGGGAGATGATGCCAATATGATCATCACCGAATATAACCGCAGTGTGCAGGGCTTCTTAGTCGGTAAGGTAGAGCACATTATCAACATGACCTGGAGCGATATTATGCCGCCGCCTAAAACGGCTGGGCGTAATAATTACCTCACGGCCATCACCCGCATTGAATACCAAGGTCAGTCGCAACTGGTGTCGATTATCGATGTCGAGAAGGTATTAGCGGAAATCGTCCATTACGATATTCGTCTCTCCGAAGGGGTGTTAGATGAGAGCCTGTTAGACAAGATGCCCGGTAAGAAGGTGTTGATTGTCGATGACTCTTCAACCGCAAGGCGCCAAGTGCGCGAGACCTTAGGCCAACTCGGGATTGAAATTATCGAAGCCTCCGATGGCTTGCAGGCATTGCATTTACTGCAAAAATGGCGCGATGAAGGCAAGAATGTCGCCCAAGAGCTTTTGATGATGATAACCGATGCCGAAATGCCGGAGATGGACGGCTACAAACTGACCTATGAAGTGCGTAACGATAAGGCCATGTCGGACTTATTTATCACCTTAAATACTTCACTCAGTGGCAGCTTTAATAATGCAATGGTCGAAAAGGTAGGCTGCGACAGGTTTATTTCTAAGTTCCAGCCCGACTTGTTGGTAGAAGTGGTGCAGGACAGATTAAAACAAGTTATTGGCAAATAACGCCACTGATTTAACCGATTATTCAATAACAGGTTTGAACCCCATAGGCCGCCCTAGCAACCTGCGATTGGCGGCCTTGTTATTTTCAGTACTCGATTTGAGTATTTCACTTGTGACTCGTACTATTGTCGTAACTCGGGTTATTTGCAGTGATGTAGACGACTTACCGCGATACGGTTTATTGGCTGAGTTCGGCTTTAACATCGGCAAGGACTTGGCGCTTCATCTCTTTGGCTGCGGCGATATGGATCCGCGCAAGCCTTAGGGCATAGTTAAATCTCTGCCTACCGACTAATCGGATAAGCTCGGCAAAAAATACTGGATCCAAGCAGAATTGTTGGCTGTAGTAGTGAATAGCCGCGGGTAAAGAGGTGTAAGTCACCCCATCAAACTCAAAGCGGGTACTGTCTAACTGGCATTCGAGTTCGACCCCTTCAAGCTGTATCGGCCAGCCCGGAAAGTTAATCCTGTCGCGGGCGATTTGATACATCATCCAAGCGCTTTTTTTAAAACCTTCAAACACTTTGCAGGAAAATTCAGACTCGGCTAGCTCTTCCTCTGTCCAATTAATCCCAATGGCTAAGTGCTTGGCATAAATGCTCATAAGGGCATCTTTAACCGCCACACGGCAATCCCAGATAGAGGTTAAGGTATGTTTTTGGGCCAATTTTAAGCATTCAGCGCAGCAAGGGACGGCCAATGCTGGGTGGGGCGTGTGTGACTCGGCTTGATAATCCAATCGGTCTTTGCAGGGCTCGCCGCAAAACCAACAGAGGTGACGTTTATCGAAGGGAATGTCGATACAAGGGAAAGCGGACATCAAGAGCTAAATACCTCAGCCCTTGATGCCTTAAACTTGCTGTTTGGGTTGATGGAATTAAACCTCTTCAACATCAACTAAATCTTTCGCCAGAACGATAGGATCTAACTCTAAGCAGTCTTCATCGCTCTGCCAATCAACACCAATCAACACACCATCATCGTTAAGATCCGATACCCAGTACTCGAGGAATTCTTCGAGGCTAATGGCCACCGCTTGGTAGTCTTTCCATTCTTCGGTGCAGTGAGATTTCGCCTGCGCTTCACTCGACCATAAAGGCATAACATCAGTATCTTCGAACTCGCCCGAGTCACAAACGACCCAGCCTTCGCCAGTTTCATCCATCAAACCCCAGAGTGTTTGATGTTCTTTTACGTTTTCGATAAAGCCAGCCAACGCCGCGTTGATTTCAGTCATGATAGGTCTCTTTGAAGTATGCTGTTAACTTGTCCATTATACGGCAACGGATAGATAGTCCAAGGGATTCTTTGCTAAGATTTTTTCGCTGTTGGTTAACTGAGCAATAAGTGAATTTATCTGGCGATTTGTGGTGATAAGCATTGTGTTAGCGGGCGCTATGGGTCAGGATGTGCCGAGCAGAGGCACCGATAATGATGAGTGATTGTTGGTGAGTATCTGGCTCGATTTTCTGGGGGAGAAAATAATTTCGTGGATGTTTGGCCGTTGCCCTGTTTGTTGTCCCATCAACACAGCGGCAACCTGTTTATGGCTAAATATCGTATCTCTCTTGGCTTGGGGTTATTCACCTCTTGCCTCGCTCAGCTAAGATAAACTCTTAGCACTGACTGTAGGAGTAATTGATTTGATCAAACTGAAAGGAATGTCCTATCTTGCCGCCAGTATCGCCGCGTGTGTGAGCTTAAGTGCGTGCTCGAGCGCGCCAACCTCGAGCGGTAATAGTCAAACCGCGATCGCCGAGACGCAGGCCGCCGTGCAAGAAATGCCACTCAGTGACACCATCGCCGCCCATGCCGCGGCATTTCCGACCTGTGTGGCTAACCTACAGGAGCGCGCACGTACCGAAGGCTTATCCGAAGCCACCATCCAAGACACAGTTGCTAGTTTGCAGTTTGTGCCTAAAGTGATTGAGCTTGACCAAGCTCAGCCCGAGTTTAGTCAAACCTTCAACAACTATTTTACCAAGCGGGCGACCGATTGGCGGGTGAATGAAGGCCGCCGTTTACTGAAAAAACACCGCGCGCTGCTCGATAAATTGGCGCAGGAATACGGTGTACCACCACAATATATTCTGTCTTTCTGGGGACTTGAGACTAACTACGGTTCCTACAAAGGCAAAATGTCCGTGTTAGATTCCCTTGCTACCTTGGCCTGTGAGCCGCGTCGCAGTGGCTATTTTACGACTGAGCTGATGCAAGCGCTTAAGTTAAAAGAAAAATACGGCTTTGATAAGAGCACTATGGTGGGCTCTTGGGCCGGCGCCATGGGGCACACCCAGTTTATGCCCTCGGCCTATGCAAAATATGCCATCGATGGGGATGGCGACGGTAAGGCCGATTTGTGGAATAGCACCGAAGATGCACTCACTTCGGCGGCGAATTTTTTGCAGCACTTAGGCTGGCAACGCAATGAGCGTTGGGGGCGTGAAGTGATATTGCCGCGCAATTTCAACTATGAAAACCTTGGCGCTAAACAGGCGCAGCCGCTATCCCAATGGGCGGCGCAATCCGTAGTGCAAAGTAATGGACTGCCTTTACCCGCTATCGATATGAAGGCGGCGCTGTATTTGCCCTCGGGTCATACTGGTCCCGCGTTTTAGGCTATGAAAACTTCAATGTGATCATGCGTTGGAACCGCTCTGAGTTTTACGCCATTACCGTTGGTCATTTGGCCGATAGAATTAATGGTGGCGAACCATTAAAAGTGGCACCGCCCGAGCAGCCACGTTTGAGTCGTGAGCAAATCAAACAGTTACAAACCAAGTTGAATGAATCAGGCTTCGATGTCGGTAAACCCGACGGCGTACTTGGGCGTAACTCTTCGGCGGGGATCCAAGCATTCCAGCGCAGTAAGAATATGATTGCCGACGGTTTCCCAAGCCATGAAGTCTTTAGCGCATTGGGGATTTCGCTCTAAAGTCTTTACGTAGTGTCGTACTGCCTGCGAATATTGCCGCAAGTGGCCTATGGTTTACTCAACCTATGCCACTTTAGACGCTGTGCTTGCTGATCCGCAGCCGCTTAAGCGTTGGTGATGTATCGCAGGGATAAAACAGTGGAGTGCAAAGGCCAGTTTTGTTAAGCTCGGCCGACATTTGAAATCGAAGCAAATCAAAGGATATTCGATGAGCATTAAAGACGATATGGTTGTGCAGTTTAACTACACCCTGCGCGACGAAAAAGGCGAAGTGATCGAGACGAACGAAGGTCGCGAGCCGATTGCTTACTTACACGGCCATGACAACATGATGCCAGGTGTTGAGAATGCGATTAATGGTAAAGCAATTGGTGAAAAGTTCACTGTTACTCTGCCATGCACTGAAACCTATGGTCAACGTATCGAAGGTGAAGCGGCGCAGCAACGTGTGTCTGTGAAGCACCTGTTAGGCGCTAGCGTGTGGAAGCCAGGCATGACGGCTGTGGTTCACACTGATCAGGGTCAACGTCAAGTGACTATCGTCAAAGTGGGTAAGTTTATGGCGACTGTGGATGTTAACCATCCATTAGCGGGCCGTGACTTAACCTTCGATATCGAAGTGGTTGGTGCCCGTGATGCGACCGATGAAGAAATCGCCCACGGTCATGCCCACGGTGTAGGCGGTCACCACCACTAATCTGTGTGGTTCTCCCATCAATATTCTGCTACAGCAGGGGTGCTCGGGAGTAATGACCAGATAAGTAAACAAAAGCCCAAACCTAGGTTTGGGCTTTTTTGTGCGCTAATGCTTTGTTTTGCAAGCCATGTTTTGTAATCAAAGTCTCGTACTCAACATCGTGGTTTTTGGTGCAAAGGATTCACCGCTAAACTTATGCCCTCTTTTCAGGGAGAGGCTTGAGCACAGGCTATCCTGCGCCAATCCCAAACATGCACACCGCTTAATGAACATGCTCCATCGGTTTATCACTAAACATCATATCGAGACTCGCTTGGGTCTGAGGGTGGTAACCACTGCGAGCCGCCAAGTAAACGGTTTTTGCCCAGTCATAGTGCTCGCTGCTCGCCAGTTTTTGATATAAAGGCACAATCAGTCTGCGCCGGCCAATCTCGGTTAAATGTTGTTTCAGTGCCGGCAAGACACTGTAGTAACCGTTATCGAGGGCGAGGGCATACCAAGCAAAGGCGATTTCATTATTGTGGGTGCCAGTAAAATGAAAGGCCTTATCTAACTCGGCTAATTGCTGCTCAGTGAGATTTAGCCTTGGCATTTCATTAATAAAGCGTAGCCATTGATGCACTGTCCAGCCCTGAGTGTTTAGGGCGCTGGCGGCACGTTTGCCTTCTAACCACGCTTGGCGCTGGGCATCAATATCATCGAAGGCGTGTGAGTTGGGTGGCACTAAAAAGCTGGGTAAACCTTGTCCCTTCACCCAAGTATCCACTTCGGACTCGCTGACGATATTGGGATATTTTTGCAATAACTGCTGCGTGAGGTAATTGCGGAACTGCTCCGTGGTAATGCTTTGAAACGCAAAGTGATCGAAGTAGCTTTTCACAAAGGTGTCGAACCGCTCGCGGCCAAATTTTTGCTCGAGGAAGCGCAAAAATAATTGTCCTTTCACATAGGGGACGCCGCTAAAGGCATCGTCGGGATCGCGCTCGCCTAAGTCAATATGCAGTACAGAATCACCGGCGGGCAACTCGGCTAATTCGGCCAATAGCTCAGAGTAACCAATGGTTTGCTCCATCAGGGCGCGGTCGCGGCCATAGAGATCTTCCATAATGCGGTTTTCCACATAAGTGGTAAAACCTTCGTTAAGCCAGAGATCGCGCCAGGTGGCGTTAGTGACTAAATTGCCCGACCAAGAATGGGCCAGCTCGTGGGCGATTAAGCTCACTAGGCTTTTATCTCCTGCGATCACCGTGGGGGTAATAAAGGATAATCGCGGGTTTTCCATCCCGCCGAAGGGAAAACTCGGCGGAAGGATCAGTAAATCGTATCGACCCCAACGGTAATCGCCGTAGCGTTTGGCGGCGATGGCAATCATCTCCGGCGTATCGGCAAATTCTTTGCTGGCCTTGTCGAGCATTTCGGGCTCGGCCCAAATGCCTGAGGTGTCGTCTAAGGCGGCAAATTGCAGGTGTCCTGCGGCAATGGCAATCAAGTAAGCAGGAATCGCCTGCCGCATAGTGAATTGGGTTTGCGTCGCAGACACGCTCTCTCGGTCGGCACTCATCACGACACTAATGCCTTGCTTGGCTGTGACGGTGGCGCTGTAGGTTTGGCGCACTGCGGGCGTATCTTGCAGAGGGATCCAGCTTCTGGCATGGATGGCTTGGCTCTGGCTAAACATAAATGGCCATTGCTTACCTTGGGTTTGCTCTGGGGTGAGCCATTGAATGCCTGATGGATTCTTGGATGTATGATAATTAATTTTGACCTTGGCGACTCGTTCTTGAGGCAGATTGATGGTGAGTGCGGCGCCTTTGACCTTATCGGTCGCACCTAAACTAAAGGGCACGGATTGCCATTGGCCATTTGCATTTAACATGCTGACACTGTTAATCGTCAGGTCACGGGTATCGAGCACGAGTAGTTTTCCGGCCTGATGCCAATCCAGCTCGAGAATCGCATCCCCCGCGAGTTGCTGCTGCGCAAAATCTACCTTTAATGCCAATGCGATGTGATGAATGCTCACTTGCTGGTAATTGGCAAAGGTCAGCTCATCGGTGACAGAGTGCATTTGGCTTGCAGTGGTGCTTGCCAGGTTGGTATTCGGTAAGGTATTGGCCGCATTGGCATACTGTACTAATGGCAGCAGCATTAAGAGTGCGCTGCTAATGAGGGTACGACGGGATAAAAACATATAACCACCCAGTGTTGTGATTCTTGTTATGGTGTAAAACGCGTTAGCCGTGAGCGGGCTGTCATCGCTGATGCGGGATTTTACTCGAACTGCTCTGGTTTGGGGCAATTTAGCTGACACTAAAATGTAATTAAACTTTATCTAGACTCTCGGATTGCCTTGCTAAAACGCAGGGTTAACAGCCTATGCCGAGTGCGCAGGACTTGAGGTAAGCGCACTCAATACCGAGCGATGTAGATTTGCTGTCGATGTGTAAATCTAAGCTTTTTCAACCTATGGCGTGTCTGTCATCAGCGGTAATGCGAGTTTAAAAGTTCATCCTTAGCGATATAACTTTGCTATTATGGCGCGTTTTAAGAGTGGTTCATCACGAGAGCGGAATTGCTATGCTAGTGGAATTTTCTCAGGGTAAGTTGATTGCCACTGAATTTGAAGTGCAGATCCGGCTGAACATGGCCAATGTGGTGCTTCAAGCTGCGGCCGAAGACATCAGCCTTAGGCTGGAGCCGCCAATGATCATCGCCAATGGCGGTGGCGTGCGTTGGAGCATTAAATTAGATAACACCAACCAGCTCGACGCATTGCAAGCTCTCCTTGGTATTGATTATCTGTAAAACGCTCGCAGGGCGAGCATAATAACTTTTGATTTATAAGGGATTTGTCAGTATGACACTTGAACGTATTGTGATTGAGCCTCAAGTTAAGGCGACGGCTGCGGTGATTTGGTTACACGGTTTAGGGGACTCGGGCGCAGGATTTGCACCTGTGGTTCCAGCATTAGGCTTGCCAGCGGGACACTGCATTCGCTTTATCTTCCCCCATGCGCCAGAGCAAGCGGTGACCATCAACGGCGGTTACATTATGCGCGCTTGGTATGACATTAAAAGCATGGATTTGCACGATAGAGCCGATATGCAGGGCGTGATGGCCTCGGAGCTGAGTGTACAGGCCTTGATTGACGAACAAATCGCCGCGGGGATCCCCAGTGAGCGCATCGTCTTAGCCGGATTTAGCCAAGGTGGGGTGATGAGTTTATTTACCGGATTACGTTATCCCAAAAAACTCGCAGGCATTATGGCGCTGTCCTGTTATTTACCGACGGGTGATGTATTACCCAGCCAATTAAGTGCAGCCAATGCGAAAACGCCTATTTTACATCAGCACGGTGAACAGGATGATGTAGTGCCATTATCCGCAGGTTTATTAGCGAAAGACGCGTTAATGGCCGGAGGATATTCGGTGCAATGGCAAACCTACCCGATGCCGCATTCGGTTATCCCGGTACAATTAAAAGCAATAAGCACTTGGTTACAACAGTGTTTTGAAATGTAGAAAAATCTAAATGCTGATAAAAACACCATGCGGTAAATTAAATTTTGGCTGCATGGTGTTTTATATAGAGAACAATCCATTATATTGCCAGCGCTATCTAAGTTGCTTAAATTAAAGCGTTAAATCTTTTCTTTTTAAATGCCTTCCCCATTTAATTGTGAAATACAAAATAAGTCGTTTAGCTTATTTTTTATTTGAAACAAATCTGTCTTAAAACTCATTAAAGATCCCACATTAAAGTCACGTTTATTAATAAAAATGACACAATTCGTCTTTACTCTTTGTTATTATGCGTGGCGCGAGAGTCGATGGTACTCGCACAATCTATCTATGATAAAATAATTAAAATCAAGGGGTTGATGTAATGACAAATAAGCTTATTAAAGGATTAATTGCGACTGCAGTGCTTGCTGCGCTAGCAGGTTGTAATAGTGATGATGATAATACTAAAGTACCAACAACCTGTGCCGAAGCGGGCAGCGCTTGTAAAACATTTACCGTATTACACACCAACGATAACCATGGCCGTTTCTGGGAAAACAGTGATGGCGAATATGGTATGGCGGCTCGTAAAGCCCTAGTCGATCAAATTCGTGCTGAAGTCAGCAAGAATGGCGGCCAAACATTATTATTGTCTGGCGGTGATATTAACACCGGCGTACCAGAATCTGATTTACAAGATGCGATTCCTGACTTTACTGGTATGAACAAAATTGGTTACGACGCAATGGCAGTTGGTAACCATGAATTCGATAACCCATTATCTGTTTTAGATATGCAGCGTCGTTTAGCCGAATTCCCAATGCTGGCGGCAAACATTTACCGTAAAAACGCTGAGGGTGGTCAAGGTGAGCGTTATTTCGAGCCTTACAAAGTGTTCGATATTAACGGTCTTAAAGTGGCTGTGATTGGTTTAACCACCGAAGACACTGCAAAAATTGGTAACCCAGAATTTATCAGCGATTTGATTTTCACCGATCCTAAAGTGGAAGTGGCGAAAGTTATCAAAGAAATTAAAGACGCCAAAGCGGCTGATGTGATCTTCGCAACGACTCACATGGGTCACTATGCCGATGGTCAAAACGGTAGCAACGCTCCTGGCGACGTCGCAATGGCGCGTGCGTTAACTAAAGGCGACTTACAAGTTGTTATCGGTGGTCACTCACAAAACCCAGTGTGTATGGAACCGGGTACTGACAACAAGTCTTACGCCGACTTCAAACCTGGTGATGATTGCGCGCCAGACCAACAAAACGGCACTTGGATCATGCAAGCCCACGAATGGGGTAAGTATGTTGGCCGTGCGGATTTCGAATACTTCAATGGCGAACTGCACTTAGCTAGCTACAAGCTGATCCCTGTGAACATGCGTAAGCTGGACGAAGCAGGCAAGAAAACCACTGAGCTGGCTGGCACTAAGATTGAGCCAGATGCTGAGTTAAAAGAGCTGCTGTCTTACTACCAAGAGAAAGGCCAAGCTAAGTTAGACGAAGTGATTGCGACTACCGATGCGTTGCTCGACGGTGAACGTGCAAACGTACGTAACAAGCAAACCAACTTAGGCCGTATGTTAGCCATGGCGCAAAGCGGTAAAGTGTCTGCTGACTTTGGTGTAATGAACTCAGGTGGTGTGCGCGCTTCTATCCAAGCGGGCGACATTACTTACCGTGACGTGCTGACGGTTCAACCTTTCGGCAACATGGTGACCCTGAACGAAATGACAGGTACTGAAGTCGCGGCTTACTTAGGCGCTGTGGGCAGTATCCAAATCGGTTCGGGTGGTTATGCGCAGATCACTGGCGTGAAAATGACCATCGACTGTGTGGCTAAGACGGCTAATATCAGTGAAATCAACGGCAAAGAGTTCAGCGCAACGGCAAACTATAAGTTCACCGTACCTAGCTTTAACGCTGCAGGTGGTGACGGTTATCCAAAACTGGCTAGCCCAATCCAAACAGGTTATGTGGATGCGGACTTACTCTATTCATTCCTGAAAGAGAAACAAGCTATCGTTGCTGCAGACTACAACCCAGTGGGCGACATTGTTTACGAAAACTCAAACAGTGTTGAAGGCTGTCAGCTGTAATCACACGCGATAAATTATCGTAAAAAATGCCACTCATTTGAGTGGCATTTTTATTGGTGAACTGACTGAGTGAACAGATAAAGTCTTAAGCTGTTAATGGCTTAGTCTAAGCTCATGGCGATGCTCATGCTGATAATGCTCGGCGCAGCTGCTGCAACGTTGCTCGGTGGGATCTTGAGTTAAACGCTCGGCTTCGATTTCGGTTTCGCAATCTGAGCATAGGCCATATAAGCCTAAGTCGAGTTGACAGAAGGCGGCATCGAGGCGGTTTAAACGACAAAATAGCGGATGTTCTGCGAGGTGACTCTGTGCCAGGCGGTCAATTAACTCGCCTAAGCTGAGATTGGCATAATGCGCCCCAAGTATTTCAATAAACTGAGGGAGCGCGCCGATTTCCTTCCTTAGATTAGCTTCAAGCTCTGACAATTCTTGTCTGATATGGGTGGTGCTCACGTAAAATCGCCTGTTTTATCTGACTCTGGACATTCAGTCTAATAGTTCCACTATCAACGACTATGATAAAGATCAAGTATCTGTCCGATTTGCAGGGATTTAGTGGTGTTTTAAATAAAAATTCACCACTTTCTCATGGGATTATCCTATGCGCTTTACGTGGCTATTCGCCAAGGCGTTGCTGCGCCTCTTCCAGCACTCGCACAATTTCCTCTGTGGTCTTATAGATGCGTAGCTCCCTAAACAGGGTGTCTGCCTCGGGGTATTGGCGATTCAAATAACTAAACCACTGCTTAATTCGCGCCGGATAATAATCACTTTTACGGCCGCTTAGCTCGCGTTGGGTGTAGCTTAGCATCAAGCCTAAGGTATCAGCCCAGCTGTAAGGCGCCGCGCCAGCCTTAATCGTGTCGGCAAGATTGGGTAGCGAAATGGCGCCGCGACCTATCATAATACTGTCGCAGCCCGTCACCGCCATACAACGCTCGGCATCTTCGCGGTTCCAAATCTCACCATTAGCAATCACTGGAATGGGCAAACGCTCGCGCACTTCGGTGATGTATTCCCAGTAGGCGGGCGGTTTGTAACCATCGACCTTACTGCGGGCATGGATAGCCAGCTCAGTCGCGCCTGCTTCATAAACGGCCAGCGCATTTTCCATAAACAGGGATTTGTCTTCGTAGCCTAACCGAATTTTCGCCGTCACTGGATGCTCGGCGGGCACGGCTTGGCGCATGGCGCGCACAATGTCGTGAATCGTATTAGGGTATTGCAGCAACACCGCGCCGCCATTACTGCGGTTCACCATCTTAGCGGGGCAACCAAAGTTTGCATCAACGCCGTGGGAGCCAAGCTCAATCGCGCGCATCGCGTTTTCGGCCATGCAGTTGGGCTCTTGCCCTAAAAGCTGTACACGAACCGGCGTGCCCGAGGGGGTAAAGCCGCCTTTGAGCAGTTCTGGGCAGAGTTTGAGAAACACTTTTTCGGGTAAGAGTTGGTCAACCACGCGCACAAATTCGGTGACGAGCAAATCGTAGGGATTAATTGAAGACAAAATATCTCGCATTAAGTCGTCAACCACGCCTTCCATCGGAGCCAAAATTACGCGCACTGCAACAAACCCATATCCAGTTTCAAAGGGCGTGCATTCTATCCTATTGGACTGTGGTTACAAAGCATTGCGAGGGAAGGGTAAGAGCTGTTTTTGGGGATTTTTACGACTAAATTCTGTTTCCTATCAGCATATTTTGATTATTTCTGTGATTTGGTGATATTTTTTGAAATGAAACCGAGATGGGGCGGGTCTTTTGCAGTAAGCCAGCTACAACACTGTTGTTGGCCACCATTCATCAAATAAAAGGAAGAAATATATGAAGTCTGTTAAGCAAACAGCCGTTGCAGTTGCGTTAGGTACAGTGGTGGTCGGTTCTGCGTTCGCCGTGAATGCGCAAACCAACCCATTCGGATTTGAAACCATGGAAGCGGGTTATCAAATCGTCGGTTCAGAAGGTAAATGCGGCGAAGGCAAATGTGGTGGCGATATGAAAAAAGCCGCAGCCGAAAAAGCCAAAGAAGGTAAATGTGGCGAAGCCAAATGTGGCGCTGATATGAAAAAAGCCGCAGCCGATAAAGCCCACGAAGGCAAATGCGGTGAAGCTAAATGTGGCGCCGACATGAAAAAAGCCGCAGCCGATAAAGCCCACGAAGGTAAATGTGGTGAAGCTAAATGCGGTGGCGATATGAAGAAAACCGCTGAAAAAGTCGAAGCTAAGGCCGATGCAGTCAAAAAAGAAATGAAATAAGCGCGAGTCGATACTATCGAGCTTCAGCTCTACACTTGGCCAGCCTCAGCTGGCCTTTGTTTAGCAGCATTCGAGTGTGGGCTTGCCAGAACGAAAAGGTAATCTCGACACGTCAACACGCCCTAGGTAAGAGGTGAAAGCAATGCAAGAGAGTGGATTGGTTGGATTAGGCTTACGGCGTGAAATGCTCAGTGAGTTTTGCCAAGCGCTGCCAACGGCTATCGATTTTTTAGAGGTCGCCCCTGAAAACTGGATGACGCTCGGTGGAAAATACGGCAAGCAATTTAGGCAGCTTACTGAGCAACATACTTTTTTCTGCCATGGTCTATCACTCTCTATCGGCAGTCCAGCCCCCTTAGATTTGGAATTTGTCCGCCAAGTGAAGGCGTTTATGGATCTGCACCAAATCGACGTCTATTCGGAGCATTTAAGTTATTGCTCGGGTGGTGGTCATTTATACGATCTCATGCCCATTCCCTTTACCTATGACGCCGTTAAGCATGTGGCGAGGCGGGTAAAACAGGTAGAGGATATTTTAGAGCGGCCTTTGATCCTCGAGAATATTTCCTTTTATGCCGCGCCGAGCGCGCAGATGAGTGAGCAGGCGTTTTTGACCGCAGTGTTAGAAGAGGCCGACTGTAAGCTGCTGTTAGATGTGAATAATATCTATGTGAACTCGGTAAATCATCAATACGATGCCGAGGCTTATTTAAAGGCCATGCCAACGGAGCGCATCGCCTATTTGCATATCGCAGGGCATTACCAACAGTCTGAAACCTTGCTGATCGACACCCATGGCCGCGACATCAACGATCCGGTTTGGGCACTGTTGGATAAGTGCTATGCCCAGCATGGCGTCTTGCCGACACTGCTCGAGCGTGACTTTAATCTGCCTGAAACGGTGCAGTTATTGGATGAGATTAATCAAATCCATGCCTATCAAGCGCGGGCGAAAAATCGTTTAGACAAGAGGATTGCCTGATGGATTTTACGCAAGTACAACAGTCTTTTATCGATTATATTCGCGATCCCCAAAATCCTGTGCCGAGCGGTGTGCCCTTTGAGCGGATGCAGGTTTATCGAGAGCTATTCTTTAATAATGTGATGGGCTTTGTGTCTAATGCCTTTCCCGTTCTTAAAAGTCTTTATAGCCATGCACAGTGGCAAGCCTTAGTGCAGGCTTTTTTCAGTCAACATGATTGTAAGTCCCCAATTTTTATTGATATTGCAGGAGAATTTTTACAATTCCTGCAATTTGAATATTCACCAGCAGAAAGTGATCCGCCCTTTATGTTGGAGCTGGCGCACTATGAATGGCTCGAGCTGCGAGTGGCAACGGCGCAACAAGTTGACCAGCAAGAGAGACTGTCCAGCGCAGATATTTTGCAGCGTAATTTGTGTTTAGCGGCAACGGCGAGTGTGGCCCAGTACCAATATCCTGTGCAGCAGATCCGCCAAGATTATCGCCCGACAGCGCCGCTGCCGCAGCCAGTGTTTTTTTGCCTCTATCAGGATGAGGCGGGCGAGGTGGGTTTCTTGCAATTAACACCGTTAAGTGCGCAAGTGCTGGGATATTTGGTAGAACAAGGGCAGAGTCGCCTCGATGACATACTGAACTGGTTGCAAGGGATTTATCCGCAAATGCAACCGGAGATCTTAACCCAAGGCTGTATTCAGTTACTCGAACAGCTCGCCGTTAAAGGGATAGTGCGCGGAATTTAAGCTGCATGTTGCTAAAATCAGCAAAATAAATGCAATAACCTTACATAAAAAGGGTTTTTGTTGATTTGACAAACCGCTACAATGGCGCCCGTTTTGTGATCTTAATCACTGTACGATTCCTGCGCACTTATCTTTGCACACATTTGAGGAGCTGTAATGAGCAGTCAGCCATTTAAAGACCCATTTAACTTTATGTATTTTATTGGTTTTATTTTAGTCTTACTGTTGCCGACGCTACCAGCAAGCCTGACTTGGTTAAAGCAATTAGGCTTAATTTAAGCAGGTTTTAATCTCAAATTGAGTATACTACTGGCCACTCTTTGAGTGGCTTTTGTTTTTCAGGTTTGAGGCATCTACATACTATGATCATTTACAAACTATGATATTGAAACGCGGTTTGTTTTTATTGATAGGTTGCTTGGCGTTGGGCCTTGGACTGCTGGGTATCGTATTGCCTCTACTACCGACTGTGCCGTTTATTCTATTGGCGGCTTTTTGTTTTGCCCGCTCAAGCGAGCGCTTACACCAGTGGTTGATGACACACCCTTGGTTTGCCGATGCGCTGACCCAATGGCAACAACACAGGGCGATGCGCCCCGGCCTTAAACGCCGAGCGATGTTGCTCACGGGACTCAGTTTTAGCGTTAGCATTCTGGTGGTCCCGATAGTATGGGTGAAGTTGCTGCTGCTCACCATGGCTTGCGGATTACTTTGGTATCTTAAAACCATTCCTGAAATCGAATCCTAAGCACATTTGATCTAAGGCACAAATTGGTAACCAATTCGTCACTTGAATACGCTGCTTATTGCAACTCAAACCAAAGCGGCATAAGCTTTGTGCGAATTATTAAAGCTCGTCCACACTCGCTGTGGACGTTTTGTTTTTACCGCCAGCAGTTACGCGTGGCGAAACGATTAAGTTAAATTAAATGGCTATGAATACAGAAACCTTATCCTTGATAAAGCAAAGCATTAAAACGATTCCTAATTATCCTAAGGAAGGGATTCTATTTCGCGATGTGACCAGTCTGCTGGAAAATGCCGCAGCCTATAAAGCGACTATCGATTTATTAGTTGAGCAATATCGCAATAAAGGCTTTACCAAGATTGTGGGCACCGAAGCCCGTGGTTTCTTGTTTGGTGCGCCTTTAGCACTGGAATTAGGCATTGGTTTTGTGCCTGTTCGTAAGCCAGGTAAGTTGCCACGTGCGACCATTAGCCAAAGCTATGAGCTGGAATATGGCCACGATAGCCTTGAAATCCATACCGATGCGATTACCGCGAATGACAAAGTATTGGTGGTTGACGATTTGCTGGCCACTGGCGGCACTATCGAAGCCACAGTCAAACTTATCCGCCAACTGGGTGGTGAAGTGCAAGATGCGGCCTTTGTGATTTCATTACCCGATCTCGGTGGCGAAGCCCGTTTAACGGCCTTAGGTCTTGAGTTGGTTAAACTTTGTGAGTTTGAAGGCGAATAATTCTTCAGCCAAAGGCGCCTAGGGATAGTTTAATGGCATGTCGTTAATTGACATGTTATCTTGCAACTATCTCGGGGCGCGATCCCCTTTTTTGTACCAACATTCTTGTCATGCGCATTGGGGAGTTCCATGTCATATCAGGTGTTAGCCAGAAAATGGCGCCCTGCCACATTCGAACAGATGGTCGGCCAAAGCCACGTGTTGCACGCGCTCACGAATGCGTTAACGCAACAACGTTTACACCATGCTTATCTTTTTACGGGTACACGCGGTGTGGGCAAGACCAGTTTGGCGCGCCTGTTCGCCAAAGGCCTCAACTGTGAAAAGGGCGTAACGGCTTCCCCCTGTGGTGTGTGTGGCAGCTGTGTCGAAATTGCCCAAGGCCGCTTTGTTGACTTGATCGAAGTCGATGCCGCCTCGCGCACTAAAGTCGATGACACCCGTGAACTCTTAGATAATGTGCAATATCGCCCGACCCGTGGCCGTTTTAAGGTCTACCTGATTGACGAAGTGCACATGCTCTCCCGCAGCAGTTTTAATGCGCTGCTAAAAACCCTCGAAGAACCGCCAGAGCATGTGAAATTTTTACTGGCGACGACCGATCCGCAAAAGCTGCCGGTGACTGTGTTATCCCGCTGTCTGCAATTTAATTTAAAGAGCTTAACCCAGCAGGAAATTGGCACTCAGCTTCAGCATATTTTAACCCAAGAGCAATTACCCTTTGAGCACGAAGCCTTAACTCTGCTCGCCAAAGCGGCCAATGGCAGTATGCGCGATGCCTTAAGTTTGACCGATCAGGCCATTGCCTTTGGTGGTGGCACGGTAATGCTCAACCAAGTGCAATCTATGCTGGGCAGCATCGATGAGCAGCATGTGCTGCACTTACTCAAAGCCTTAACTGATGCCGATATTGGGGCTTTAATGCAAAGCTGCGCACAGGTGCTCGCCTATGGCGCGGACGCCCAAGAAGTGCTGCGCAGTTTACTGGAATTATTGCATCAAATTACCCTGACGCAATTTGCACCTGCCGCCGCGCAGCAATCCCTTTATAGCGCACAAATCCAGGCCTTTGCCGAGCAGTTAGCACCGGAACAAGTGCAGCTGTATTACCAGATTTTACTGACTGGCCGTAAAGACTTACCCCATGCGCCGGATCCTAAATCGGGCCTCGAAATGGCGTTGCTCCGAGCGGTGGCATTTGTTCCCGAAAAGCCCGTGAAACGTTGGCAGGTTGAAGACGCTGCTAAGGTGAGTTTGCCAGCTCAGCAGCCAATGTCAGCGACGCCCGCACCAAATATGCCCGCGGCGGAACTAGCAGTAAATCAAGCAGTGGCTGAAAAAAAAACTCCGCTAACCGCAGAGCGTGACTCACAGGCTCTGCCACAAGCTGCAATCTCTGAGTCTATGGCTCAATCTCAGGAATCTTCAGCTTTTCAAGCCGAAGCCGCGCAGCAAGCTGTATCCGAGGATGCTTTAGTTGACGAGGATGCACTTGATGAAGAATCTACACTCAACGCCGCATTGATTGCCGAGCAGCAAGTGATCTTAAGTCAAGCCCAAAGCCAAGGCTTTGGCGCAAGTACCGAGACGGTATCGCGTACTGAGGCCGTCTTAATTTCAGAATCAAGCCCTGAATCGAACTCAGTATCTACGCCTGCATCGAATCTTTATGCTGAGCATAATCAAGCGGCGATGGTGGATCCCGAAAGCTCTGGCCAGAAACCTTCTCCTGCGGTGTTAACAGAACCCGTTGCCTTATCTCATGATGATATCGAGGACGATACTCAAGCGAGTGTTAATCAGAGTGCAGATGCGCTAGCGCCAGATGAATATTCTGCAGAGGATTTCGGACAATACGATTATGCCGCCGCGCCGCTCGATGCCTATCAGGATGATTATTCGCAATTTATAGCTGAGGAGCAGGGCGGGTTCTCTGGCATGGAAGATAGCTCCTTGATGAGCGACAGTGCTCAGTCTATCGACCACACGGATGTTGTGCATGAGTCCGCCGCTGACCCCAAATCGCCGTCTTTTGCCGACAATTCAGCTTCAACAACACCTCCGGTTTCAACAGCTACAGTGTCCCTCGAGGATGACGATATTTTATCGGCGGTATTAGCAGCGCGCGACTCCTTACTCTCCGATCTCGATGCGCTCAGCACCAAGGATGGTGATGGAAAAAAGCAGGCAGCGGAAGTTAAGCTTAAAACTCCGAGCCAGAGTGCGCATTCCGCGCCAGTCTCTAACACGACTTCACATAACACGTCCTCAGTTGATGCATCTATCGAGCCGCAAGTCGCTAAAAACGCGTCTGATAACGACTTTGAGCTGCCCTTTGATGATGATTTCGAGGCCGAGCTCCTTCTTGAGTCACAGTCAAATGTTACGCCAACTCAGCCGCTTGATCCGAACGATCGCCCGCCATGGGAAGAGGCGCCCGTCGCGGCGATGGATGATGCCAATGCGTCGGCTGCAAGTGTTAACCTACAGACTGAAACCCCTGTCGCGCCGCAAACAGCTGTTGAGGATTTAGGCGCTGCGCCCGTCGCCGCTCAAACATCGCCAACGGATAACGAGCCGACACGGGTTGTGCAAGCGTTAGAGCAAGCGGCAGTACAAGACAGCGAGCCTGCTGCGCAAAGCCTTGAGCTGAATTCGACGCCGCAGCCTCAGGCGCAGGAACTTACACAACCAAAAACTCAACCACAAACTCAGCAGCTAATTCAGCAACCGATTCAGCAGTTAACTCAGCAACCAGCATCGGTGCAGTCACAGCCAAATAAGACGGTACAACCAACGTCATCCACCGCATTAACGCTGGCGCAATCGATTACCGGTCATCCCTTAGACTTGCACTGGTATAAGCTTATGGCGAGCCTAGAGATTGGCGGCCGTGTGCGTCAGTTGGCGGTAAACTCGATTTGTCAGCTGCAGGCTAACCCCTTGCCGTTGCTGCTTAAACCCGACCAAAAACACTTGGCGGCGCCCGTGGCGATTGAGCAGCTCGAGCAGGCATTGACAGCCGCATTGGGGAACCCGAGGCAGGTTGAGGTGGTCATAGGAAGCGATCCTTCGCGCGAAACGCCCTTAGAGATGCGCAAACGTTTTCACCAAGAGTTACTGCAACAGGCACGTCAATCGCTAATGATGGACGATAATGTGCAATGGTTGATTAACCGTTTTGGTGCCGAGCTGGATCAGGATACCTTACTTTATCCACCAGAGTTGTTAGCTCAGCGTAGTGGGCTCATTCCCGCACTGCCTGAGCCCGAGTAATATTTCCTCTGTGCATATGCTGCGTGGAGTGGCAGAGTTTGTTAAAAACTCGCTATCAAGATCATAAGTTTAGCGATGGGATATCGGCATTGATTGCCAATCCCATTTATTTCAGTAAGATTAGCCAGCTTAAAAGCTTGCGACTAACCCTAATAGAAGAGAAATGACTATGTTTGGAAAAGGCGGTATGGGCAATCTGATGAAACAAGCCCAGATGATGCAAGAAAGAATGGCAAAAATGCAGGAAGAAATTGCCCGCATGGAAATGGTCGGTGAATCGGGTGCAGGTCTGGTTAAAGTGACCATGACTGGCTCACACACAGTACGTAAAGTCGAAATCGATCCAAGCTTGATGGAAGACGATAAAGAGATGTTAGAAGATTTGATTGCAGCAGCGTGTAACGATGCCGCGCGTCGTATCGAAGAAAACCAAAAAGCCAAAATGGCCGAAGTGACTGGCGGTATGCAATTACCACCAGGCATGAAAATGCCATTTTAATTGAGATAGACAATGAAATTTAGTCCCCTGCTTGACGAGTTAATTCAGTCTCTGCGTTGTTTGCCAGGGGTTGGGCCTAAATCGGCTCAACGTATGGCGTTTCAATTGCTTGAGCGCGATAGAAAAGCCGGGCTTAAATTAGCCTCAGCGCTGTCGAGTGCCATGAGCGATATCGGTCATTGTCAGTCTTGCCGAACCTACACTGAAGAAAGCCTCTGTCCGATTTGTGCTAGCCATAAACGCGGGTCTTCGTCGACGATTTGTGTGGTCGAAACGCCGGCCGATGTGTTAGCCATTGAAGCGGGTGGACATTTTACCGGTCGCTACTTTGTATTGCTGGGCCATTTATCACCGCTCGATGGGGTGGGACCTGAGGAGTTAGGTTTGGCGCTATTAGAGCGTCACTTAGCCTCGGGCGATGTTGCCGAGCTTATCCTCGCGACCAATCCAACGGTAGAAGGTGAGGCCACCGCCCACTTTATTGCCGATATGGCACGGCGCCATAAGGTGGTGATCAGCCGTATCGCCCACGGCGTCCCCGTGGGTGGTGAGCTGGAATATGTCGACAGCACCACCTTAGCGCTGTCCTTCAATGGGCGTATCCCGCTGTAGCGTGTGATGGTCTAAAGAGAAAACCCGCCAGCCCAGTGCTCGCGGGTTTTTCTTTTATAGGTGCAGGATGATGTGAATAAAGAGTATTGAGCAGTGCTCTTACGTGTTGTTGTTCGCCGCGTTAGCCTCCCTCGTTCACGACTGACTTCCCAAATATCTCGGCCATTGACCGTGTTTTCGCCTCAGATTGCCTTATTTTTCGCCATTTGATCTGTGATTTTATCTCCCCCCTTGAAAAGTGGATTTACAGCCCCATTTTATTAATCACTAAGCGTTTGCTTTAACCAAATTGCGTAACAAATAAGGAAAATTTCATGTCACAACAAGAAACTCATGGTTTTCAAACTGAAGTCAAACAGCTGTTGCATTTGATGATCCATTCTTTGTATTCCAACAAAGAAATTTTCTTGCGTGAACTGGTCTCCAACGCTGCGGATGCGGCCGATAAGCTGCGTTACCTTGCGTTGACCAACGACGCACTATACGAAGGTGACGGTGAGCTCCGTGTGCGTATCAGCGCAGACAAAGAAAAAGGCACTGTGACCATCGAAGACAACGGTGTGGGTATGACCCGCGATGGCGTGATTGAGCATTTAGGCACGATCGCCAAATCGGGCACCGCCGAATTCTTTAAAAACCTCTCAGGCGAAGCCTCAAAGGATTCGCAGCTGATTGGTCAATTCGGTGTGGGCTTCTATTCCGCCTTTATCGTGGCGAAAAAAGTCACAGTACGCACCCGTGCCGCAGGCCATAAGGCCAATGAAGCCGTATTGTGGGAATCGGAAGGTGAGGGCAGTTTCACCGTCGATACCATCACTAAGGCGAGCCGTGGTACTGAGATCACCCTGCACCTGCGTGATGAAGAGAAAGAGTTTGCCGATGAGTGGCGCCTGCGTTCCATCATCACTAAATACTCAGATCATATCTCCGTACCCGTTGAAATGTGGCAGGAAGGCACCCCTGAGCGCGATGGCCCAGACGGTGAAAAAATCCCCGCTACCGAAGGTTACTGGAAGGTCATGAACAAGGCGACTGCGCTGTGGATGCGCAATAAGTCTGAGATCAGTGACGAAGAGTACCAAGAATTTTATAAGCACATTTCCCACGACTACACAGACGCACTGCTGTGGAGCCATAACCGCGTAGAAGGTAAACAGGAATACACTAACCTGTTGTATATCCCTTCAAAAGCGCCTTGGGATCTGTGGAACCGCGACCGTAAGCATGGCCTGAAACTCTTTGTTCAGCGCGTGTTTATTATGGATGATGCTGAGCAGTTTATGCCATCTTACCTGCGCTTTGTACAGGGTTTGATTGACTCTAACGATCTGCCGCTGAACGTGTCTCGCGAGATTTTGCAGGACAACCACATCACCAAGGCGATGCGCACTGGTATCACTAAGCGCGTGCTGGGTATGTTGGAAAAATTGGCAAAAGACGATGCGGAAAAATACCAACAATTCTGGGCCGAATTTGGTCAAGTGTTGAAGGAAGGCCCTGCGGAAGACTTTGCAAATCGTGAACGTATTGCTGGCTTACTGCGTTTTGCGTCTACCCATACTGGCAGCGCGGCCCCAACTGTGTCACTCGATGATTACATTAGCCGCATGAAGGAAGGCCAAAACAAGATTTACTATATCGTTGCCGACAGCCACGAAGCCGCGGCTAACAGCCCACACTTAGAACTGCTGCGTAAGAAAGGCATCGAAGTGTTGCTGATGTCAGAACGTATCGACGAGTGGTTAATCAATCACTTAACCGAATACAAAGAGAAGCAGCTGCACTCAGTGACCCGTGGCGAGCTGGAATTAGGTGAGCTGGAAGATGCGGCCGAGAAGGAAGCGCAGGAGAAACTCGCCGAAGAGTCTGCACCTTTGGTTGAACGCATTAAAGCGGCATTAGGCGCTAGCGTGGCAGATGTGAAAGTCACTTCACGCTTAACCGATACCCCAGCCTGTGTGGTGACGGGTGAAGGTGAGATGTCGAGCCAGATGATCAAACTGATGCAGGCTGCGGGTCAGCCAGTGCCAGAGGTCAAGCCGACGTTTGAGGTAAACCCAGCGCACCCATTAGTGTCGCGCTTAAACGATCTACAAGATGAAGCCGCCTTCGCCGATTGGTCGAATCTGTTATTGCAACAGGCGCAATTGTCGGAGAAGGGCAGCCTAGCGGATCCATCGGCCTTTATTAAGCTGATGAACCAAATGCTATTGGCGAGCCTGAAGTAAGACATTCGGGGCACTTGAGTCGAGACTCAAGTGCCCCGATTCCGTTTTAGGCACCGCAAAGAGCATTATCCTAGGGCATTTCCCCGTAGAGGTGCCAGTTTGGGAGTAAGGAAAACCATGGACAATATCCTCGATCTAACGAAAGACAATATTCAGCAAGTGGTTGATGCTTCGATGCAGCAACTGGTGGTGATGGTGTTTTGGGCCCAGCCACAGCCGCAGAGTGTTGCCATGGTGCAAACACTCGAGCAACTTGCCGCGCAACATGCTGGCCGTTTTGTGCTGGCGAAAGTGAACTGCGAAACCGAGCTGGAAATCGCTAACTATTTCCGCATTCAAGCACTGCCGACCACCTTAGTGCTTGATAAGGGCCAGCCAATAGATGGCTTTGCGGGCATGCAAGAGGTAGCGCAGGTCAACGCTATGCTGGAGAAACACTTGCCACCCTTATGGCAATTACAGCTTGAGCAAGCCAAAGCCCTGTTAGCCTTAAGCCAAGTATCGGCGGAAGATTTATCCACGGCGGCCGTGTTACTGAAAGACGCCTACAGCGCCTCCAATCAGGCGGCCGAGGTGAGTTTAGTGCTTGCCGATGTGTATTTGATGCAAGGTGAACTCGCCCAAGCGCAGCTGCTACTCGAGCAGATTGGCCTTGCCGACCAAGATGGTTATTACCAGAGCTTAAAGGCGAAATTAACCCTTGCCTTGGATGCGGCGGACACGCCAGAAATTCGTGATTTGCAGCAGAAGTTCGAGCATAATCCGCAGGATTTAGTGTTATTACTCGAACTTTGTAAGGCCTTGCATTCGGCCCACAGAGACGAAGAAGCGCTCGCACATTTATACAGTGTCTTATCTAAAGACTTAACCGCTGAAAATGGCAAAGTAAAACAAGTCTTTATGGAGATTTTAACGGCGCTTGGGCAAGGCAATAGTCTGGCGAATCAGTATCGCCGTAAGCTCTATACCTTGCTCTATTAAGGATTAAATTGGCCGCAAAACTGCGATTTATTTGCGGTTTCTGAGGCTAAAGTCGAAGCTAAAAGCCTTCTCAATGGCGGCCAGATGTGCGAAGATCGCCGCCCTAAGAAGAATATCAATGCGAAAAAGAGGACTCTTGAGATGCGCATTATCCTATTGGGCGCCCCAGGTGCCGGTAAAGGTACCCAGGCCCAGTTCATTATGGAACAGTATGGTATCCCACAAATTTCTACTGGCGACATGTTACGTGCTGCCGTTAAAGCCGGTACTCCGCTGGGTTTAGAAGCGAAGAAAGTGATGGATGCAGGCCAACTGGTTTCTGATGATCTGATCATTGGACTGGTTAAAGAGCGTATCGCACAGGACGACTGTGTTAAAGGTTTCCTGTTAGACGGTTTCCCACGCACTATCCCACAAGCGGATGCGATGGCGGCAAACGGTATCAGCATTGATCACGTGATCGAAATCGATGTGCCAGACGAAGAAATTGTTAAGCGCATGAGCGGTCGTCGCGTTCACCCAGGTTCTGGCCGTGTTTACCACGTGGTATTCAATCCACCTAAAGTGGAAGGCAAGGACGATGTAACAGGCGAAGACTTAGCGATTCGTCCAGATGACGAAGAAGCCACAGTGCGTAAGCGTTTAGGCATTTACCACGAGCAAACTAAGCCATTGGTTGAATACTATGGCAAAGTGGCTGCGGCGGGTAACACTCAATACCACAAGTTTGATGGTACTCAGTCGGTAGCGGCTGTGAGTGCACAATTAGCCAGCGTGCTGAAATAAGCATCATTGCTAAATTCGAGAACAAGTTCTCATATTAAGAAAAAGCCTGCTATTGCAGGCTTTTTTTATTGGCGATCGAATGTTAGCCTGCCGAGGTATTTGGCTGATAAAAGGTACCACATTGACTTCTCCCTCTCCTGCATTTGGCGTGTTATTGGTCAATCTCGGCACGCCCGATGAACCCACTCCCAAAGCGGTTAAGCGATTCCTCAAACAGTTTTTAAGTGATCCTCGGGTCGTCGATTTGTCCCCTTGGCTGTGGCAGCCGATTTTGCAGGGGATAATCCTTAACACCCGACCCGCCAAGGTGGCCAAGCTTTATCAGAGCGTGTGGACGGAGCAGGGCTCGCCGCTGATGGTGATAAGCGAGCAGCAGGCGCAAAAGTTAGCTACGGATCTGAGCGCGACCTTTAATCAAACCATTCCGGTGGAACTGGGCATGAGCTATGGCAATCCTTCGATTGAGAGCGGCTTTGCCAAACTTAAGGCCCAAGGCGCCGAACGTATCGTGGTACTGCCGCTGTATCCGCAATATTCCTGCTCGACCGTCGCCAGTGTGTTCGATGCGGTGGCGCAGTATTTTACCCAAGTGCGTGACATTCCTGAGCTGCGTTTCAGCAAACAGTATTTTGACCATGACGCCTATATCGAGGCTTTAGCGCATTCGGTTAAGCGCCATTGGAAAACCCATGGGCAGGCCGACAAGTTGATTTTATCCTTCCACGGTATTCCGCTGCGTTATGCCACCGAAGGCGATCCCTATCCTGAGCAGTGCCGTACGACGGCTAAGTTATTGGCGCAGGCGCTGGAGTTAACCGAAGGACAATGGCAGGTGTGTTTCCAATCCCGTTTCGGTAAAGAAGAGTGGTTAACCCCCTATGCCGATGAGCTGCTGGCCGATTTACCCCGCCAAGGCGTGAAAAGTGTCGATGTCATTTGCCCAGCCTTTGCCACCGATTGCCTTGAAACCTTAGAAGAAATTTCCATTGGCGGTAAAGAGACTTTCCTGCATGCGGGCGGCGAGGCCTATCACTTTATTCCCTGTTTAAATGATGATGAGCTCCATATCGAGCTGCTCAGGCAACTGGTGCAAGAACAAGCTCAACCTTGGATACGCGCAGAGTGACGGTAAATTTCTCCCGTTGAAACCGAAAGACGGCCTAGTTTCATGCTGATTTTATGGTAGAATCTGCGCCCTTTGTGGCTCGGGAGTGGATTTTTTATCTCTCTAGCCTAGACTCATTATTTTTAGGACACGATGAGCGCAGGCTCATTGTAATGCCCATTAGCATGGACGCCAGGAAAAGAGAGCCACTATGAAGTTTCCCGGTCAGCGCAAATCGAAACATTATTTTCCGGTCAAAACCCGTGACCCATTGCTTGAGCAATTAACGCAGCAACCTCAACCCTTTTCGACTTATGTCAGCGGTATCGATCAAACCCTAGTGGATATCGAAGCCAAGGTAGAGGATGAGTTGCTCGGCCGTTATGGTTTACCTAAGGGCAATTCGACGCTTATCAATGACGAGCAAGCGCATGCTCTGTATACCGAGCTGAAACAAAACGGTTTGATCAGCGATGAGTTTGCGGGCGGCACTATTGGTAACACAGTGCACAATTATTCTATTTTGGCCGATGACCGCTCAGTGTTGTTTGGGGTGATGAGCCAAAATATCGAAGTCGGCAGTTACGCCTACCGTTATCTTTGCAACACCTCCTCTAAGGTTGACCTTAACTTCCTGCAACCCGTCGATGGTCCTATCGGCCGTTGTTTCACTCTGATTTCGGATTGCGGTGAGCGTACCTTTGCGATCAGTAAAGGCGCGATGGACAAGTTAACCCCAGAATACATTGATAAAGACGTAGTGCAGGGCAGCTCTGCCTTGGTATTAACCGCCTATTTAATGCGTGCCAGCGGTGGCGACAGGATCACCGATGCGGCCATGTGCGCGATTGAATATGCCAAAGCGGCCGAAGTCCCCGTGGTATTGACCTTAGGCACACGCTTCTTAATCGAAGAAGATCCGGTCTGGTGGCAAAACTTTATCCAAGAGCATGTGACCATTTTGGCGATGAACGAAGATGAAGGTGAGGCCTTAACCGGATTTCGCGATCCGCTGCTGGCCAGCGAAAAAGCCCTCGAGTGGTGTGATATGGTGTTAACTACTGCTGGCCCAATCGGGCTTTACACCGCAGGTTATACCGATGATGCCGAAAAGCGCGAAACCACCCATACACTGTTGCCCGGTGCTATCCCCGAATTTAACCGTTATGAGTTCTCGCGTCCAAAGCTTAAGCGTGACTGCGAAAACCCAATTAAAGTGTTTGCGCATATTTCGCCTTACATGGGCGGCCCAGAGAAAATCGGTAACACCAATGGTGCAGGTGATGGCGCGTTGTCGGCGTTGTTGCACGACTTGGCGGCCAATACCTTCCACAAGACCAATGTGCCTGGCTCAAGCAAGCACAAGCGTGATGGTCTGTGTTATTCGTCATTCTCCCAAATTTGTAAGTATGCTAACCGCGTGGCTTACGAGGTGTTGGCGCAGCACAGTCCGCGTCTCTCCCGCGGTTTGCCTGAGCGTGAAGACAGCTTAGAAGAATCCTACTGGGAAAGATAAGCCTACATAGGTTTAAGTATATAAGGGCAATAGCGGCAAACCGTTATTGCCCTTATTGTTTTTGGAACAGACGAAAACTTGAGCCAATGACGTTTTCTCAACAATTAACCCTGTGGATGTTAATTTTTGCTACAGGCAGACCCGAATAAATGATAACGTTAGCCGAATCACTGCTCCCAATAACAGCGAATATTAAGGTGGAATTTTCGGTGAAAGCGCAGATCTTAACAGAAATGAAGGTACTCAAGACAATCGATCCTGAGTTCGAAGTGCAGCGCCGTGTGGCGTTTATAAAATCTAAACTGCAAGCAGCCCGCAGCAAAGCCTTGGTCCTTGGGATCAGCGGTGGTGTGGATTCGTCCACGGCAGGGCGTTTATGCCAGTTGGCCGTTGATAGCCTCAATAGCGAGCATCCAGACGGCGGCTATCAGTTTATTGCGGTGCGCTTACCCTATCAAATTCAAAAAGATGAGCACGAAGCTCAGCAGGCTTGCCAATTTATTCAGCCGACCAAATTAGTTACCATCAATGTGCATCAAGGGGTTGATGGTGTGCATCAAGCCACCTTAACGGCCTTTGTCGAAGCGGGATTGCACTCACCGGATGCGGCGAAAGTCGATTTTATTAAAGGTAACGTGAAAGCGCGGATGCGCATGATTGCCCAGTATGAGTTAGCCGGTTTAGTGGGTGGCTTAGTGGTGGGTACAGATCATAGCGCCGAGAATATCACGGGTTTTTATACTAAATGGGGCGATGGCGCCTGCGATCTGGCGCCTTTATTTGGCCTCAACAAACGCCAAGTGCGTCAGATAGCGGCGTATTTGGGCGCACCAGAGTCCTTAGTCTATAAAGCACCAACCGCGGATTTGGAAGACAATCAACCGCTACTCGAAGATGAAGTGGCGCTCGGACTGACCTACGAGCAAATCGATGATTTCCTTGAAGGAAAAGCCGTCGATAAAGCCGTGGAAGAGAAACTTATCAATATCTACAAGGCTACGCAGCATAAGCGTCAACCTATCCCCACTATTTACGATTGATTTAAAATGTTTACCGTCTAAAAATTAATGAAAAAGCACCCTAGTTGGGTGCTTTTTTATGTGCGAATGCTTAATGCTATCTCGCTAAGTGTCTCGATTCGAACTTAATCACATTGTGCTTAACCGCATTCCTTTAGCTGTGCTTCGCTTGAAGGTGGCAACGCGTCAGGGCAATCAAAGCGTTTGAGTATTGGCGATAGTCTAAATAGGGCGTGAGCAGTATACAGCTTGAGTGTGGGGATTGTGCATGCAGCATCGCTGTGACGTCTTGCAGTTTAGCTTGCGAGTCTTGCATCAATTGTAGCTCGGTTGTTTGCTGCGCGTTTGTTTGCTGTGAGTGAGTGGCGATGTGGCTATCGGCTGCAATCTCTAATGCCGTGGCGGCGGCTTGCCCACAGACAATATGAATATTGGCATGTGGCGAGAGGGCATTGGCACCTATCAATAATATTTGCTGCTGTTTGAGTAACTGGTTGTCGCGATAATTGCGCCAATCCTCACTGGGGGCGCAAATTTTTGCCATAATTGTGAATATCTTACGCCAATGATTACCATTTAAGGCGATAAGCTCTGCTATCGCATTATCCTGCGACCAATGCCAATCTTCGGGGAAGAGTGGGGGATTGGGGAGATAAAACGCATAGGTGGCTGCGGGTGGGCCAATGTGCATAAAAGTCGAAAATGAGTGGCAAAGTGGGGCGGATCTTACCCTAACTTAGGCGCGCTGCCGAAACTAAATGGCTGCGAGATCAAATCTTAAACATGAAAGTTGAGGTTTTTTTTTATCTAACCTTATAATCTGATTGCGCATTTTATGGGATCCAAGGGACGAGAATGAAAGCCATCATCATAGGCTCAACCAAGCATTTATTTTTCGCGGCATTTTATGCCTGTTTGGGGATTGCCGTCGCCCTGTTGGTGACAGGCATCCACTTTCTCAATGCTAGGCCCGATCTCTCCCTCTGGCACACTACAGAACTTAAAAACGAATTTCGCTACAACACCAAATTAGACAAATTCAGTGATTACATCGCCTTAGAAGATAAGTTATTTGCCGAAGTGGAGAATAAAGTCCTCAGAAAAGTCTCGGCGACGGATGCATCACCCGTGAATCGTTATGTTAAAAATAGCCTGTCGGATCCCGCCCGTTGGCCCCATAACTGGAATCGCACCTTCGAGTGGCCTAAGGCCAATGCGCCCTTTGGCGTGCTTCTTCTCCATGGTATGTCGGATTCGCCCTATGCCATGTCAAATGTGGCGGCACATTTTAAGGGTAAAGCCCATGTGCTCGGATTAAGACTCCCTGGCCATGGCACTATTCCGAGTGGTTTGACAAGCCTGTACTGGCAGGACTTAGCCGCCGCGATGAATTTGGCGACGGCGCATATGAAACAAGAGCTTAAAGGTAAGCCGCTGTTTGTGATTGGCTTTTCAACGGGCGCCGCAGTAGCGCTTAACCATGAACTTGAGCTCATCAATCAAGAAAAAGCGCCCGATTACGCAGGGATGATTTTTATGTCGCCCGCCATCGGGCTTGCACCGATTGCGGCTGCGGCCCGTTGGCAAAGCTGGATTGGCCGTTTACTCGACTTAGATAAGTTGCAGTGGAACAGTATTCAAATGGAATACGATCCCTTTAAATACACTTCTTTTGCGGTAAACGCGGGTGATGTGGTTTACCAATTAGCGCTGCGTAATCAGAGCCTATTGAGTGGCTTAACGCCTTCGCAGCGTGGGCAGATCCCTGACATTTTAACCTTTCAATCCGTCGCCGATGCAACTGTCTCAAGTGCCGCCGTGGTGGATTTGCTTTACCAAGTTCTGCCCGAGAAGGGCCATGAATTAGTACTGTTTGATATGAACCGAACCGTGATTAACAGTAAGTTGATGGTCAATGATCCGCTGCCGAGCTTATTACCGACGTCGCGCGATAGTATCCATTACCGTGGCACCTTGATTGAAAATCAAGACAGCGAGACTACGCAGGTTCAAGCGCGGGAGTTTGGGGTTATGCCGCAGGATAACAGCGAGCCAGAGGTGGAGTCGTTATCCTTGCACTGGCCTGCGGGCGTGTATTCCTTGTCCCATGTGGCCTTGCCATTCGATGAGGATGATGGGCTGTATGGCATTAAAAATAATGAAAAATTACTCAGGATCCAAATTGGCGCGGCTGCATCCCGTGGCGAGCGTGGGGTGTATAGCGTGCCCGCCTCGGAAATGTTACGCCAAAAATGGAATCCGTTTTTCCCCTACATGTTAACGCGGATTGACCAGTATCGCGCCGCGCACATGCCGAACTAAGCACTCATAAGGGTGCAAACCACGCAGTTGCGCCCTTGCTCCTTAGCCTTATACAGGTTCTCATCCGCCTGCTTTAACCAGACTTCAAGCGTTGAGCTGTAGGCTGCATCGGCAATGATGGCGCCTATGCTTACGGTGACGCTAAAGGTTACTTGATCGGCCGGGTTAGTAATCACCACGCTAGCGAGTTTCTCACGGAAATCATTAAGATGTTGCTCAACTTTTAAGGTATTACACATAGGTAATATCAACACGAACTCTTCACCACCGTAACGGCAGAGCAAATCGACATCGCGCTTAAAGTGACTCGATAATACTTCCGCCATCACCCGCAGGCATTCATCGCCGGCAAGGTGGCCGTAGGTATCATTCACTTTTTTGAAGAAGTCGAGATCCAGTAGCACCACGGCAATCGCATCTTGGCCACGCTCGCACAGATCTTGGATATGCAGGAACTGTTTCTCGGTATAACGGCGGTTATACAGATTGGTGAGTGAATCGCGCTCCGCCATGTCTTTGAGTTTGCGATTCGCGATTTCCAAGTCCATGGTGCGCTGTTTGACTTTATCCTCTAACTCGAGTTGATAACTGAGCAGTGCTTGTTGATTGGCTTCTAAGCTCTCGTACAGGCTGTAGATTTCTTTAGGGGTACTATTATCTAACAGCTCATGCTCAAACTTTTCTTCATTAAAACTGCCATCTTTGGTCTGGCTAAAGTGCTGTGCGAGTAAGGCGAGGGGCGTCGTGGTTAAGCGACTGATCGCCTTAGCGATAATCACGGCACCTAACATACTAAGCAAGAGCAGTACTATGGTCTTGGTATACTGTTCCTGAGCCAAGGTGAGTAGCGGGACAAACGGCTCAACCACATACAGATGCCAGCCATTATTTAGTTGATGGTGAGCATAAATATACTCAGGGGTATCCGCCTCGGTTTGATTGATATCCATCAGTTTTAATCGCGTGCGGTATTCAGTGCTGCCGGTGACGAAATTAAAGGGGGCTAATGGGGTGAGTCCGAGCCTTTCTGAGGCATAAACGATATTTTTCTTCTCATCTAATAAGATGATGGACTGCGTCTCATGGTGTTGATTTTGTTTATCAATACTCGAGAAAAAGCTTAAGTCGAGACTGCCTTGCACTATGCCTACGGTGTCGTTTGTGCCTTCTTTGAAAATCGGTGCACTGATGGCAATGATAATTTCTTTGCCAATAAATCGCCCCACAAATACTGGCGACACAAAGGTGTTGTGATGATTAAAGGATTGGATAAAGTAGTCCCTATCCTTCACTGTAAACATTTTTCCCATTTGCTTTAATTGCTGAAACTTTTCGATTGGGCTACCTGCGACTATCTCACCCCGTTCATTGGCAATAAACATGGTGGTAAAGCTTTGCGTGAGTCCTTGCACACTGCTAAGTGTGGTTTGCCACTGTTCAAAGGGAATGCCAGAATCACTGATAAATTTACCGACACTGGCAATGGTTCGGGTGTTGACCGCGATATAGCTCTCGGTGGCATGCCCGAGAGATATGCCTGTGTCATCGAGATTCCGATTAATTAACACCTGTTGTTTATCCATAAAATAATGGTTAAACACTAAAGATGAGGTCAGTAAGCTGATGGTAGTGATCAAAATAAACAGATAGCTAAGCTGCGCACTCATAGTGCGGCGAGTGTGATTCACTAACTTATCTTTTAAATGCCACAAACTGGGAAGCGCCACCACGCAAAGCTCGCCGAGAGTGGTGTAAAAAATCCCATTAAAGGCTTGTTTTATCGTGGTGAAGGGGATGTGGTAACTCGGCATGCCGGTAATTAACCACAGGTACAAACTCATCAATGGCAAGCCGAGCAGTAACCAATAACCTATGCTGGCATACAAGATAGGCACATCTTTGCGCCGAGCAAACCCTAACCACAGCGCTTCGAGCAAAAACACCAGATACACGTGGGCACTGGACCAGGCCAACATCAAGCCCGTTGCCGTAAATAAGGCGGTAAACAGGGCATACCAAGGCCCAAGCAGAATGGCCACTATCACCACCGCCGCATTACCTAAAATAAGCTGGACGTTGGCAAAGAGCGGAATAGGGTAGATGTTAAGTACTAAACCCAGTAGGCCGAGGAAGGTGGCTAACTTTAAATGGGCGCTATTCACAGCAGGTAGACGCAATGATAATTCCTTTTCATCAAAAATTTATGCTTAAAAAGCAATCTATTGCACTGAAACGATTAATGATAACTAGCTTAGCAGATGTTTCTTAATTTGATATTGAATGCGAAAACTTAAGTTTCGCCTCAGGTCACAGTCTGGGCCTCTCCGCCGCATTTAGGGGCAAAAGAGGCGATGGTTCTTGTAAAAACTCACCATTCAGACCAGAAACTAAGCAGTTGGTCAAACTCATTTCACTAAGCACTTGCGTTGATGCAATCCACTTGATAAAGTCTGCGTCACTTAAGGTGAACCCCACTCGATAGCATCTTAAGTAACAAGTGCTTAAGCTTAACCAAGTCAGTTTATTTAAGCACGAAAATTTTCGGTATGTAGCGCAGCCCGGTAGCGCACTGTCATGGGGTGTCAGGGGTCGGAGGTTCGAATCCTCTCATACCGACCAAATTAAACGCTTGATTACTAAGGTTATTAAGCTAAGTCAAAGGCCCGTTATTTAGCACAGCTAGAACGGGCTTTTACTTTTTTATAGCACATTTGTAGCTCCAGATTTAAAGCCTGTGGGTTTGTGAATTTACTTCGTAACAGCCTGCCGTATTGGCAAGACTTATGGATAACTTTGGGATCGACAAGCAGCCCGCGCAGTTAGTTCACAGCAGTTGGCAACTCTCGTGACCTGATCCACTAAGTCCATATGTCCAAGACTATAATCAATTTGGATCTCTGCTCTTACAACGGACAGCTTTAGAGATGGGGGATATATAGAAAGACAGCGATTGTCCTCTTGTAGACAAAATGGTTCTAATTGCGTTTGTCTAGTTGACGTTATTAATTCTTGCCAGTAACGCCTAACTGTTCTTACACTGTACTTAACCGCTTCAGCTAATGTTTTCTGCGTGACCTTTTCGCTAGTCTGTTTCAGAGATACATAGCCATTGTATAGCTTTTTAAATGTACCTGTTTTACGTGTATTAGCGGTATGCTTTGCAGCTTCAGATTGACGCCGCTTGATTTCATCTTTCTCCAATGGAATACGTACAGCTTGATAGAGAAAGCTGCTATCCATCTGCAAGTTATCTTCTAAATAGTCAGCAATCGTCTTTTTTAGATATTTGTATTGTGTTTTTGACGCCATTTCTAGGCCGCGTAGTTCTGCAGCACTCCATCCAACTAACTCGTTATTTAGCTTTTTTAATCGCTCGAAAGCTTTCTGTGGACATTTATTGATATATCTTAAAGCAACATAGTTGATGTATAAAAAGTGATTTCGCATGCCTACAGGTACGAAACCTTGCCGCCGAAAATGACTACAAATATGTAAGTGGATTTTGAACCACCATTGACCAATAGTGTGTTTTCCGGAGTAATTATGTTGGGGCTGATGGGTATGGTACTTTTCAGATTTTTTGGGTTTCAAGCGGTTTTTACTGGCGGGTTCCAGCATGCCGTCACGAATTCCAAGTGATGCTGCAAGTTGCTCGAATCGATATAGTTGACCACCTGTGTAAGCTAGGACTGAACAACTGGTTTGGCTGTGCCAGGTGCCAGGCAAACGTAGTAATCCTGCAGGGCGTTTACTTGCATTAGCGTCAAGTTGCCAAATTCTCTTTTGCTGTTTTTTTAACGGGCGACATAAAGCCTCGGCAACCATTCGCCATATACGGACAGTTTGTGGGTAAGCGTTAACCGCCGTATATACCCAATAAAGGTGAATACCGCCTGAACCTGAGGATACATAGCCTGTGGGGGGAGGTATTTGAGCGTCAATAAGCAGCTCGCTTACTTCAGAGAACACCTTTTTAGCAATATTTGTTATAACTTCCCGAGTTACCTTTTTCTGGTCACCCTTTGTCGATTTGATGATATCAACTTCGATCCAATTTGCGTGCAGTGACGCTAGATTGGATGTTTTTCTCCATACAAAAAATTCGTTTGGCGTGAAATAGCAATCTGTTGAACTTCGAGTTTCACCTGAGATTGTATGCTTAACTTGTGATTTGAGTTTGAAGTCGTACCAGTCACCAAGTTGCTTAGTTGGGGGCGACGATTTCAAATGCTTAAAGCCGAGTAAGCAGTGTGTTTTAAGTTTGAATTTACCGTTCTTACTACTTGCATTCCACCACAGCACCCGTGTATAGGTTTCCTTGTTGAAATCAAGTAGTGATAAAAAATGATTTGGAGCTGCGAGTGTATAGCTAGGCCAACGATCGCAGCCTGATTCTAAATATGGCTTAAGCATATTTTGCACTTAAATTTAGATGGTTATGTGATTTGACTGGGGCTCTGAGTTATTGAACGTTATTGCTGAAACTGGCTAACCACTGCTCAAATTGCCGTGCAGGAAATAGCCTAATCTTACCAATCTTAAAAGATGGAGGGACGAGTTTAGCCGCGGCCTCGATAGCTTCGGGGTTTGCGGACAACATGGCTCTATTTTGTGCGGAAATGCGGTTCTGAAGTGTTCTTTTTTCGATGTGTAGCAGAGATGCGACTTCTTGGGCGTTGTAGTTTTTGATCATAGTAGTTGCCTTTTACAGTACGTGAGGAATCGTTGAAATAGATATTGGGACTCAACTTAATCAACCCGTTAGGGGTTCCTCGTTACGTGTAAAAGGCAGCTCGTGAGCGCCTGTTTTAAAATTACCTCACAGGATTAATGCTAGAGTTTATTATCGAGTGCGTCAATGCATGATTGTGATTTATCATGTTGTTTTATAAGTTTTATTACCAATAAAAAAATTTTTTTACGAATAAAAATTTTTTTGCAAAAAAAATCAGATCTAAATTCACTCAGATAACTGTCATTTCACTGATGTACATTAGTTTCATTAGGTATAGTTCTAATCAAAAAAAGCTTAAATTTCTGTGGTTCTCCACAAAGCCCCAAAAATTGGCTTGAGTAATTTCATAGCGCTTAATTTTGTTATATAAACCCCAGCGATAAACCCTTCATTTTTTTTTAAATTGATTGTAAGAACTAATTGGACGAAGAGGTTTTTCGCTGTTTTTTGCAAAAATCGTTATTCTAGGTGGGGAAAGGCATTTAATTTTGGCATGCCAAAAAATAAATGCCTTAAGAGAGGCTAACAGCTATTCCACTATTTTTTTCTACGGAAGAGGGCTGTGACGCTGAGTAAAAGTATCCCTAAGCTGTCCAGATTTCCGCCGCTACTTTCGTTAGAGTCATTGCCATTCTGACCGTTGTTAGCTGAATCATCATCGGTGATTGTGAGCGTTATTGATGGTGTGCTGATGGTGGCTTCACCTACAAGATTAATCGTGAATGTACGACTACCATCAACAGATGAATTGCCGATAATGCCGACGGATAGTGTTTTACTGGTTTCACCATCAGCAAAACTTACGTCTTGAGCCAGAGCTTGATAATCGGTTCCAGCCTTAGCTGTGCCGTCTTGTGTCAAAACACGCATTAAAACTGCGCCGCTAATTCCGTCTGTCCGTGTGATAGTCAGGGTGATACTGCCAGCAGATTCTGAAATGGATGATGTACTAATTGATAGTGTAAATATGCCTTGAGCTGTGGGGGCAGGATCATTATCAATGATAGTGATAGGTAACTCTTGAACATCGTATTCAGCGTTATCGCTAGCGGCAGTGATAATGAGTTTTAACGCTTTAAAAGATTTGTATTCTATATCATCAATGGTGTTGAGTGTCACCGTGGCGCTGGTTTGGCCTTCTGCAAACAGTACGTTTTGATTTAGGTCGACATAATCGTTGCCAGCAGTAGCTGTACCACTCACAGCTTTAATGTTTACTGCTACTTCGCCAGTGCCGCCAACACGAGTGATCACAAATTGGGCGCTTTCGCCTTCATTTATTACAGATGCACCATCAATTGAGAATAAACCTGCATAACCGGTTTGATTTCCATCTTGGAGCTTTACTTGTGCGGTCGCTGTATCTGCGGTCAGTTTGTAGGGAAACTGTAAGTTAAGGGTAAAATCCTCTATACCTTCGCTCAGTGTGTCCTTCACAATAGGGTATGTAACTGTGCTGGTATCTGAGCCAACAGCAAAGTGAGCAATAATATGAGACTCCAAAAAATCGCTGCCCCAGATAGCGCTACCATTTTCGGCAAATATCTTAACAGAAGCAGCTTGAGTTAAATCACCATCTCGAATTAGCGTGACGTTGATGCCATCTGTTTCATTTCCAGAAAATACCGTATTAGCAAATCTGACTTTACCAATAGATGCCACTCCTTCTCGGCGAGTGGTAATTGAAGGAAAGTTTTCTTTTAAGATCCGAGCATTATCGGCTAGTTTGCCATCTCCACATGCCATGCCGCCATTAAAGAGTTCTGGTGAAGAGTAGTGAAGTAAGGTCGTTGACGCGGATGAGGAAGAGTACATGATAGTTTGCTTGCCTCCACACTTCCAAGCTCGGGCATAGTCAGGACCTATATTAGCTTTAGCTGCCTCATGGTTCATCCCGATATTGTGCCCAATCTCGTGCGCTAGTGCAGTGAATTGTTGCGGCAATCGTCCATCATCAAGTACGCTAGACATCTCCCCACCAATGCTTGCTCGGCCAAGTACAGTGTCATTGGGGCGCATCTCTCGGACATACACGACCAAATCACCCTTCCATTTTGTTTGATAGGCGGCATATTCCGCAGAGCCCGCATTTAATACTGCTAAGGAAAATAAATACTCTGCGCCATCTTGGATGATCTTACCATTAGCATCAGTGACATCATCAAAGGGGATATCATCCCCAATAGATTCAACGGGAAGCACATCGGCGATGTTGAGTCTAAAGTTTGTACCGTGGGCCTTATAGCTTTCATTGGCGATATCAAACCAAGCCTCAATTCGTTTTAATGCTGCATATTCACCATACTTTGCATAAAACGAGGGTTGGTAAAACACGACAACATCGGCAACGGTATCTGCGTTGTTGCTAGTTGCAATAGGAGACAAGATTTGGTTATGGACTTCATTGACGGCAAGAGGGCGAATATCAGTAGCTTTTGCGGATAACACGACAAAGGGTAAAGCTAATGCGATATAACGTTGATTCATTTTATTTCTCCATAGTTATCATCAACTAAATACTGGAACTGCCGAACTTCAGACAAAAGACTCCCTTTGCGCTTTGCCTAAGCAAAACACATGCATAAATATTTTCAGGCTTTAAAGTGGTAAGTATTTTGGCATGCCAAAATACTTACTTAATCACGCTGACTTGCTTTAAAAAATGCATAATGCGAATGCTTGTATTCGTGATTAACCAACCACATATAACAATCGAAAATATGCTAAATGTCGTCATGACTTCCTCCTGTTTTGGCATGCCAAAATTCAATGTTGTTGAGTGGACGCTAAAGCGGTACTTTCCCAATCACATAGCGTGATAACCCACATGCTAAACGAGGCCAAGACAGCATTATTGTTATTAAGTGGTTGAATAATAGCCTCTGTATTTCTTGCACAAAAATCCAGATATGACTCCCGCTGAATATCCCAAAACTCACCATTTACAGCTTGATATTGGTGTTTTAGAAAATCCATTTGAAGAAGTGCAACCAATAATTCTTCCTCTTTCATTCCTGGCAATTCAGATAAAAAGGCAAGCTGAGTATCATGTGGCGGAATAAGCCCTTCAAGCCTAGAAAGGATGATATGGAGTGCAGGAAGGAATGGTCGAATTTCAGAAGGAAGCGATTTATTTGCACTGAAATAACTGTCCAAGTTCATCATTAGTAAAATTCCCCACGGTCATAGGCATCACTGGCTTCACTACCTGTATAGCTTTTACCATAGTGATTAATGTTACCTAGTCCATCGCCATGTTCTTCCATAAAGCGTTTTTTATCACCTTCTTTATCTTCATGAAGCAACACTTCAGCCGCAACCCATCCGACAACTTTTAGTGCTTTAAGCAGCATAGCGACTCTCTCTAAAATAAAGCTACGAAATACGTAGTATCTGAAAGTCATTAAAACGAACAATATCCTTGTTTTCAAGTAAATTTTTGGTTTTGAATGAAAACGAGTGGCTACAGCCCCTTTCCGACACGAATGAAAGAAGCGAGACGGTTGAGTGGTTTGTCGCAAAAGCAGTTAGGTCTTCAGATTGGACTAGATGCATTTGTGGCATCGACACGAATGAATCGCTACGAGAAAGGTGTGCATTTCCCTGACTATGGCACCGCTAGAGCTATTGCAGCGGTACTTAATGTCCCCACGGCTTATCTTTTTTGTGAAGACGATGACTTAGCGCTAAAAATTTTAGAATGGAGTAAGCAGCAGTAAGCTCATTTTGGCATGCCAAAATAGTTAACTGCCAAGGTAGGTATAACTGATACTAAAGCGTTCATGTCCTAGTTCCCGGCTAATGATAAGCCTGACTTCAACATCCCTAGCTAGCTCTGTTTCAGACAAAGATTTTCGGCTTGTACCGCCATCTGCAGGGCATTTCCATCCTGTTAATGCTAAATACCGTTCTCTTGCATAATGATGCCGTAACCCGTGATTTTTGTTTAATCCTGCATTTGCGGTTTCTCGTTCATATTTCCCTAGTTGTTGTTTGTAGTTATTCTGAGCTGGGATAAGAGAACCACCTTTGGTAAACGCTCTAATATCATTGATTAGCTGCCGTTGTGCGTTTGTGGTAATTGGCACTTCTCGGTATTTGCCGCCTTTAGTCCAAGAACCTTTGAGACGAATATACTCGCCTTGGTCCGCATATGCTACGTTGAACTTGATTGCTTCTTCGCGTCTTAGGCCGAAAGCTTGTTGAAGTCTCAAGGAATGTTGTACGTAGGGGCAGGTGACGTTGTTGAGTTTTTGGAGATCTAATTCTTTTGATTTACCTACAGGGTTACTTTTGATCTTACCAATGCTATACGCTGAGTTATCTCGCGCTACAATGTTAGGTTTGCCGATAGTTCGTGACCACCACCGTAATTCTGAAAGGCGGTTTTTAAGTGTTTTGTCAGCAATACCTTCTGCTTTCCATTGGTTGACGAGGACTTCAATATGCTTTGGTTTTAAGCCTGATGGATCACGTAGTTTAAAGCCTGCCGCAAGCAGTTGTTTTGCACATAGGTTTAATATATTTTTGCGTGTACTTCTTGTTGAATAACTGTCTTGCTTAAAATCTTTGACTAACTTGCCTAATTTGAAGCCAAGCTGACTCATAGCTGTTTTCTCGCACGTAAAAAGAATGAATAGATCAAATGAGAAAAGCCGAAGGTCATAACATTAATAAATAAGCGAGATCAGGGGGCGTAAGCCGAATTTGGTGAGTTTTAAAGCCGCAATTCATAGCCTTGACTATGAATGCTGTCAGAATTAACTAACACAGGGGCTAAACTGATCTAAAGCGAATAAGCTGAGCTGCACGTTCCTGTGGGAATACATGACAGTCTACTGTGCTTATTTATTGGTCTGATATGACCCAAAGACTATTGAGGGGAATTTCGTGATAGCTGCAAACACAGCCCTCTTTACGTGTTGTAGGCAGTCAAACGACGCCTGTTTTGAATGCTCTTTAAGAGCTATTTACAGAATTTATGTTATCAAACTGATCAATTATTACAAGTCTTTTTGCAACATATCTCAAAACTCATTTAGGGGCATTTTCGAGTTAAAGCCTTAACTCTAACTCGTCAGTTTCGGATAAAAATATCTATGGGTTAACGATAAAGCTCACTGGCAGGGATGGCGCGCAGCGGAATCTCTGTCCAGTGCAGCGCCTTGTCGGGCGCATCACATTTCTATGGTCAAATCAAAGAATAGATTCTCGTAACAAGTAGCCATGTATAGAACCTCGTTCAATCATGAAATCAAGAATCGGAATAACTTTGTTTTTCAATCTTATTTCTTCCTTTATATTTTTTCTATTAATGAAAATAAATTTCCTTAAAAATTTCTCTAAGTAGTATAATGTATTTGATTCTAAATCATTAAGACTTAAAGAGCTATTGGTTGATACAATTGTATGAATCCAATCAATACCTTCATCTTTAAAGTTAGCTCCAATTGTATTCAGAACTCTTACAATAGAATACAATACTGCAGGAATGCTTCCTAATTCTTTAGAAGCATTAGTATATAGGGATAAATTCTCGCTTCTTAAGCTATGCCATGCTTCAATACCTTCGCGCCACCAAGGCCATGCTAATAAATAATTTATTATGATTTCTTTTAAATAATAGTTACGAGGATTAATGTCTAATTCCTTTATTTTCAGAAATAAGCTATCCCAAATATACCAAAATTGTTCGTATTTGTTAAGTGAATCTTCCGCAATTACAAGTTCTTCAATAAAAGAAGCTGTTTCTTCTGTTGATGAAAAAGAATTAAGAAATGGTTCAAGAAAGGTGTTAATTTCGGTTATATCTCTATGTAAGATAAAGTGAGCAAATTTTTTGAAAACATGTAAACGTAATGAATAAATATTAGATTCGTCTCCTGAATCGTCTTTGTAACTTCTTCTGTTTTTCAACAACTGTGAAGCCAAGGATGGCAATGATCTTGCGTAAATGTTTAAGTGAATTATATTTTTCGTGTCAGAAGGAATTAGCTGGAGAACTATTTCCAAACCATGAATGACAAGTGAGTCAACATCATCGATATCAAATGATATATTTTTAAAAGTGAAATCAGTATTTATCTCATATAACTTTTCTATTATTGTCCTTTTAGAAATACGCCCCCAACCTTGTTCTTTCCTTATTTCTGCAATAATTGTACTGTAAATAGGCTTGAGTTTTACATATCCGAACAAAACTGATTGAGCAACATTTTCATTTTGTTTCCACAATTTTGATTTATGAATTGATTCTATGACATAATCGCATATTCTTTTGTAATGTCCAATTGGTGTTTCATCCAGAAGGATCAAAACCATTAATGAAATATAATTTTCTGCTTCTTCAGGATATTCATTCACTAATGATGGAATCGCATGGACAGACGCCTCAACTCCGTCACTTATTTGGTAGGCGTAATCATCGTAAAAAAGATTAGATATTGTTGAAAGAACGATTTCTTTGCAAAAATCCTTATCTTCTATTGATAGTTTATCTTTGTGTTCAATCAATAATTTAGAACACGAAAACGCAGGTATGGAATAATCAAGCATACCTATTCCGTTGCGTCCCGATTTCAGGTCTTCAAGAAGTTTTTTCGTGTCTGATAAAGCTATAAGAGGATCGTTGTCATATTCCTCCTGTTTTTTGCTTTTATTTTGGATTCTATCACCAATCAAAAAATCTGACCAAACCCTTAGAGAGGAATATTTCAACATTTCTTGGTATTGATTCTGTGCTTGTTCGCTTTCTTTTCTATGCTCATCTGAAAGTTCTTTTGGACTAAATTCTATTAGAAGATGGTTTTCGTCTTGTTTCGATACTTTAGGATTAAGATTTCTTCTATCCATTCTTGCCAGCAATATTCCGAATGATTTACTTTTTGAAGCATTGGATTTGTGTTGGTCAATTATCCCATACAATTTTTCGATGAATTCCGTATTCTGTTCCTCCGTAAAACCTTTTACACCGAAAAACTGATAATTAATAAACAATGATTCTAAATTTAATTCTCTATGCTTATCTTCGCATGATTTTAATCTTTCATCTGCGTATAAAACATCTCTAATTTTATTAATGCCATATCCAATTGAATATAACGATTTAGCCTGAAACTCATTTGTGCTTCTGATAGTATCCATATGAAATAATTCAATCGTTTTAAATAGTATTAAAGCTATATCATAGAATTTATCAGGGTTTGCAAGCACAACACTGCAAACAACCGAAGTAAGAGAGGTTGATTTTGATTGAATGAGAATTTTAAGAAGTATTTTCTGAATGATTTCGGACTTTATTATTTGCGAAAACTCTAAAAGAATACTTTCTAATGCCATGTGCATGGATTGTAGTACACTTGGAACAACAGGGCTTCCATTACCACGATACATACTCCAAATAGCCCAACTCAAATGCTGTGTTATTTCTTTTTCATTTATATATAATGTGATTTTCACAACATCTTCTTTCCCATAGTTGGACTGACTATAAGATTCAACAGCTCTATTTGTAAAATCAATAATAAAATCAAGTGTTTCATGGAAGGCTATTTGCAATAACCACTTTACTGGAGTTTGATTAGCGCTTGAGGGGAAATAATTGAAGCTATGTTTTTCTGTTAAGCCATAACAGATTTCCATACTATCTCTATAATATCCAAATCTATCATGCTTTCCCGGCTGTTTTCGCCAAAACAAGTCGCACAATCGGATAACAGATAATGGAAGTGTTTTAATTAATTCCGTTGCTATGTATGGTTTCTCTAATATCTTTGAACAAAGCCCTTCGTATGGGTCTCCATGGCCTATCCATTTATTAGTAATGACCTTATCGAATATTTCCTTTAATTCTGACTGTAGTTCATTGGCAGCATTGAAAACCACTTTTAAAATATTTTCTTCTGCAACATTGTCAAAGTAAAATTTTACATCAGTTTCAGTTTTTTGTATTACACTCAATGCTAGTAAACCAGAGTATTTTGTTGTTGCTCCGTTTTTTTTGAAATCGCACCAATCTGTTAAAATGGGTAAAACTATTTTTAGATTGTTATCAAAAAAAATGGATTTGTGTTTGTAAATAACAGCAATTATTTCTTCCCAACCTTTACCTTTTGGTTTAATTACATCAATGCTTGCAATTGAAGAAATATCAGTGCATGCAATTCTTAATAAGAATAAAATGCGTTTTAATATTTTAAAATCATTTGCAATGATTTCATTCTCGAAAGACTTAAAAAACGTCTCCGAATAATCTGACAATAGAACAGAAATTAAAATCTCATCTTTCCAAAATTGTGTGGTTTCATCATTTGCAAATGCTCCCTGGATAAAAACTTTTATCTCTTTACTATCTTCAAATAAGTGGTCAGATAACCATAATCTAAACGCTCTTCGTATAGGAAGCGAATCTCCTAATTCGTCGAAAAATTGTTTTGTATTTGAATGATTTAAAAAACTGCGAGAGACAATTTTATCCAAAGTCCATTCTTCATAAATGTCATGAGTGATAAAGTATCCGTCATGGGCATCATCATAACCAATAATTTCGTCTTGTTTTAATTGAAACAATGCTGATTGTGGTAAATCATCTGCATTTATATAAAACCGCCCAGTTCTACATCTTTGTTTTGCGATATTAATAATGCACTTCTCTCTTTCAAGATGTAGGTTGTCTTTTTGAATAAAATTGTTTTGTATTCGCTTTTTCCAAAGTAGGTCAATAAACCCCTTGAAGTTTTCTTGTTTGTCAATGTTCAAATATTGCTGAATATATTCACGTAGATAAAATAGGTTTCTAAGTCTTTCTACAAACTTTTGGTTGGAGGGGAGTGAAAACTTAAATTCTGCTGATATTGACTTTAGCTCATCAACACTAATTAATGAAATGTCATTAACTTCAAATGATAAATGATAATTCTCTTTAATGTGAAATGTTAAATCATTAAGATAAGCATAGCGTGTTGTGAAGATGATATTCCAAGCATGCTCTTTTAATTTTATAATTAGTGTTGTTAGAATGTCGTTATTTGAAATTTCTGCAAGTTTTTCTGCTGAATCAATTACAAAAATTTTAATAGGTTCATCTTTAAAAATATTGAGAAATTGTTTAAATGTAAATTTTTTTTCAAATTTAAATATGTCATTAACATGATTAACTTTAAGTTCGTTTGCTTTAAAGACACAAATTGGTATTTTCTTAACGTTAGAATTATAAAATTCCTTGAGAATTGCGGTTTTACCGCAACCACCTTCGCCGGAAATAATGATATTATTTCTCTTTTCAAAAGAATTTGCTATTGCTTCAATAATAGGTATTCTGTCAATTTTAATTTTGTTATCACCAAAGGGTATTTCAGTCTGTATTGCTTGTAAAATATTTTCGTTATGTTTATAAACCTCATCAAGTAAATCTCCTTCGTTTGGGTCAAGACTGAAAAAAATGTCATTTATGTATTTATTTTCAGGCAAAGACAATTGTAGTTCAAAATGGCTTGGGACTCGCCACTCAATATCTATTCCAGTTTCCTCGGCGGATTTTTCAATGTCTAATTGGTATTGAGGTTTCTTCTTCGTTTTATAAGTGCTTTCAGAATGTTCTTGGTTGACGTATAGAAGTAATACGTCTAATTTTTTATTTTTGGATTTGGCTTTTTTTATTGAGTCTATTATGTCGTTTTTATTTACAGAAATTGAGGTTGTGTAGTATTTAGCTTGAAATCCATATAGTTTTCCGTCTTTTTCAAACGGTTCTGTCTCAATTCCAGTTTGATTCTTGTATCGAAATAGTCCAATTCTATTGTTAAACTCTGCACAAAAAAGCAAATAAGACATTTGTTCAAATGCCCATGTCTCTTGTTTATCGTATTTTAAATCAAAAATTTTCCAATTCATTTATACAACCTTACTTCTATCAAATACTATAGTAAACTGATTGGCAAATCATTCCTATTAGCGCCGAGGAGGTCCACCGCCCAACAGTTTATTAGTGCGCATGCGCGTTTATCTCATTAGACCAGTAAAAATGCACACGGTTAGCTAATTGTATTGCAAAGAAGTTATCACCTTTTTAGCAAATACACTATCCAGCGAAACGCGCATGCGTGTTTTTCAAACCCATTATCTAACCCATGAGAATTATAACAATATGATTTTATAAGTGTTTATTTGGAATAGAATGTGGAAACGCGCATAAAATTAGGATAAAATCGCCATAATTCTAATATAACTGTATGCCTGCCCAGCTATTAGACATGTCCAAGAATAAAAATATTTGAATAAAATGGATGAAAATTTGTAGGCGAGAAAGTCGGCGTTTAACTGCGCCTCAAACAACCAGCTAACTCGTTTTGGGGCATAACTGTTTTACAAATGCGTTGCCATCATCATTACGTTCGAGATTTATCTATACCGAAATCTTCGCTCGGGAACTCTTGATCTTTATCGAACATAATGGTGCTTCGTCTAAGCTCGCGTAGTGACGATACAGCGTATCTAAAGCAAGCTTCACATAAATCTAAGTGGTATGCTGTGCCATCTTCTTTCGAGCCATAACCCCAGTGAGCTTTTAGTTCGCCAACCTCTTCATACTTATGGCCGTTAACGTCAATCATGACACTGTTACCGCAGACGTCACATACCCGATCCACGACAGTATTCACTAGCTGCTTTTCGTAAAGTTTCATTCTGTTCCTAGCGGTGTCTCATCTCATACTGTAATCCAACATGATACATTGTGATTATCCCGTCAACATTATCTCGCGTCGTACGAATCAAAAGTGTAGGTATTGGCATGACGAGTAGCTAAATACGATGCGTTTTCCCCTCTTATCTAAGATCTTTTTCTCACAGATTTTATTGTTTAAAAAAATCCGTCCCTTTACTGTCCCTTAGATTTTTTCTGTGCTGGTTTGTACACAGGCATCACGAGCAATGGCCTGTGTTGGCGACTCTGCGAGTCGTCCCTACCTCTTTGAGTAGGGACGACTCGAAGCAATAATGCTGCACAGAAAACCCCCGTTAAATTTACCTGTGCTTTTCGCCGTAAAAAATTTGCTCTTTATGAGAGACTGAAACTTGGCAGCGCATGCCGCGATTGGTTGCCGATAGCAATCGGCCCACAGCTAGGCGCTCTTGGGTGATGGTGCATTCGGGGTCGCCCCGAGAGGGACGTAATCCCACCTGACGTTATGGGTTTACCGTCAGAGCCTCTGAGGATAGTCTACTGAATATACGCGCGGAGCCTTTAGTTACTCCTTTTAGTTTGCAATGGTATGCGCTGTCATTCAAAACAACTTCCACTCATTCCAATCCCATCAAATGCTAAATCGGAACCCCAAAGGGGCCCCCCGCTTTGCGCCCCATAGAGCGGGGCGATTTAGCATCTTGACCGTCTTGTTCATTCGTAGAGCCGCTGTCGTTAGCGGTAAAGCGCACCACCTCAGGCAAACAGCGCCTGAGTATCTGGCTTACCACTGAACGAGGATATTAAGAATGAATAGATCAACTACACATCAAGACACCATCACATATTACTTTGCTACAGCAAAGGATGTCGATTACAGCCTTTTAGCCAAAGCGAAGACAAAGACGGTAGATATAACACTAAAGGACTTAATCATTACAGATAAGTTTTATCGTGTGCGTTCTGGCCGTTGTTGGCAGCTATGGGTTATGCGTAATGGCTTTGCTATACCTGTAATGCAGAAGAGGGGAGGCTGCTTTGTGGTGAGTCTTGAATTAAATGATTTTTAGATCCGAAATAACATTGGTTTACTTAAGATGATCATTTAGAATCAATTATTTAATAATATGCGGATGAATTACAATAATGGAACACAGAAATTCTTTGAGAACTTTAAAATATGAAGAAATTTTCGAAAGAAGTCGGTTTTTCAAAATACTTAGTTTGATTTCAGATTTTATGTCGAAAACTTTAACAGTAATAACACCAATAATAAGTGCAACCGGAGTATTTCTTGTCCTGTTTTACTTAAAGAAAGTTGGCCTAGAAAGAGAGTTTATTTCAGTTATAAGTTCGCCTACAGTGTTGATTGCTATAGCGTTGTATTCTATTTTTATTGCAATATTTTTTGCGCTACTTTTACTCTTGCCTGGCACGCTTGTGTTTTTAGGAAGTCTGCAGTGGGAATCTGAAAAATATTCAAAATCAAAAGGGGATTTGTTAATTCTTATATCATTTTTATTTATGTTCTCGTTACTGACTTTAACCTTGTCATTATATTTTTCTGATGTAAAAACGCATGAAAGGTTAGGTTTGTTGATTATAGCTTTAGTCTTTTGTTTAGGGTTGCTTATTTCAAGCCGACAAAGCTGGCTTTATGAAAAAAGACCTCTTAAACTTAAGGGGTTGATAATTGTTAATAAATGTAATGCAAAGTCATTTTTTATATCCGCAGTATCAACATCTTTAGGAATTAGTATTTTACTATTCTCAATTTTTTTGATGTTAAAAGCAATGCATTTTTTAATTGGTAATGATGGGGTTGTTTTTTGGGTAACACTTTCAGCGGTGTATTTATTTTATAGCATACTAGTTGCATCTGTTATCAGTTTTAGAGACTCGCTTTTTTTTGCGTATTTATTTTTTTTGATATCTAGTGTCATTTCATTACTGTTTCAGTCGGAAGTGTCATCAAATGTGGTATCGCAGCTAGGACTTGGTAATTTTTCATCGTCTTACACCGTTAGAACAGAAAGTATTAGCAATATAAAAAAAGATATGTGGAAAAATAAAGACGGCGAGTATCTAATACAATCTATTGATAATGTAGCTGAGTTAAAAAATATTTGGGTCTTACTTTCGTTAAAAGACAAAGTTATTATCTCACCATCAAACTCGAGTGAAGTTTGGGTTTCAATTCCGACATCCGCTATTGTGAATGAAGGAGCATTATAATCCGCTTAAATGAATGCTCAAGCATTTCATTGCCTCTTTTCTTTTATCCATATATTGATGGCGGTTGTAGACCGCCATTACTCCCATTAATTCATGGTTAAGTATCTTTTCAACCACGATAGGATCAACACCTAATTCACTCAACATAGTTGCGGTTGTTCGGCGTAAATCGTGTGGCGTGAATGGCTCAACACCTAGCTCTTCAATATGGCGTTTCACAGCCCTTGCTACTGAACGTTTATCTATGGGCTTAATACCTGGTGCAACAGTTGTGCAAGATAGGCTTGGGAACACGTATTCAGAATTTAAGTAAGCGTAGGCCTTTTTTGCTTCATCAAGCAATGCAATTAGGTGATCGTTCAGCGGAACGTAATGCTCCTTTTCTTTGCCTTTTTTGGCTTTTACATTTTCTTTAGGGATTGTCCAAAGTTGATTATCAAAATCAAATTCCCGCCACTTTGCGGAGGCTACTTCATTGACTCGACAACCGGTTAGCAGTATGAGCTTTAAAATGGTAATAACCTGATGGGAAACACCTAATTGTGGAAGCCTTTCAAAAACCGTTTTAACCTCAGTTAAAGATAGGTGCCTATCTCTTGAGCTTTCATTCCCGCCAATCACTTGTCGTTTAGTGCCAGTCAAAGGATTATTGTCTAGCCAACCACGTTGAATACCAAAGTCAAACATTTGCTTTAAAACAGAGAGTGTCTTATTCGCTTGAACTTTAGAACCACGTTCTAAAATAGGATCTAACGTTTTAGAAATGACCAAGCGTCTGTCGAGTTGACTCAGCTTAATTTTCCCTAACGTTGGTAATATATCTGCATCCATCATGCGCTGGACTTCTTCAGGTCGTCTACGATGTTGATTAATGTAGATATCCATAAATTCTTTAGCGAGTAATGCGACTTTAGGCTCTGTTTTAGATTTTGCTATTGCAGCATGGGCGTCTTTTCTGGTTAAAAACACATCTTCACCAATAGCAACCCTACCTTTAAGCCTTGTCGCCTCTTTTCGGGCCTCTGAGGCAGTAAGCACATTGGCATTGCCAATAGGGTAACGCCGCTGAATTCCGCTACGGCCTCCGATTCGGTAGTACAGATAGTAAGTGAACGAACGAGTACCATTAGGTGAACGTTCGCCGATCTGTACGTAAAAGCCAGATAGCTCAGTGTCATTGATACGGCTCACCTCTTCAGGTACTTGCTTGACAATGGAATCAGTTATCTTTATTTTCACGCTCTTCATTTTTAGCACCATTACTCAATAGCCTGCTATTTGTAGCACCCTGTGTAGCACGGCACTTCAAATCAACACTCAAATTCACTCTGATGCATTAAGACTAACTTTTGGTATAACTATATGTCAATTATAAGTTTATTTTGATTTCATTATTGCGCATTATCATGCGTTCTTGCACATTAATACATATAAAAATATTTATGGGGTGTCAGGGGTCGGAGGTTCGAATCCTCTCATACCGACCAAATTCATAAACAATAAAGCCTGCAATCTTAATCAGTTGCGGGCTTTTTTGTGTCTGTAATTTGGCTTTTTACTGCTATCTTGAGATTGAAAGGAAGTCATAGGTTTAACCTGTAAGGCGATAAACTTAGCAACAACTTTAAGTAATCGAGTGCGACTTTCAACTTTAGCTAGGTGCTGTATCACTGAAGGTTGCTGAATACGAAGCAGCTCCTGTGTCCTGACTGTTTTTACAGGATCACCAATTCCCCAGTTTGTGTTATGCCACATGGCCACACGCCACTATTATATAATGCTAAAATTGCTACCCACTTTCCTGGCTGATTGGAAATGACCTCTTTGGCTGCGTGTTTGCAAGCGAACAGCGCGCTACCTTTCATTGCCTCAGTGTAGTTATGGGGGCCATCGACGAGTTTAGGATGAGCCTTACCAACGCTTCGCAACGATCTCAACGCGGCTTTATAAACCATTTTCTCAGCCTCTTTGTCGTAGATCTGTTCGTCTGGTTTAGTTGGATATGTTCCTTCGAAAGGATCGGATTGATCTCTGCTGCTCGGCAACCAATCCCATTCAATTTGTAATTGAGAAATCGCTAAGATGTGCTCTGCTTGGCTTAGCCAGTCAGTATTTTCTATTTGTTTAATTAGTGCTTTGATGTCCATTAGCTTTTACGCCTGAGTCGGTTCTAGGTTTGCAAAAATAAAGTCATAACACTCATTTGGATTAACCTCTGTTACCCTTGGAAAGCGATAGCAAATTTGGCGATGAGCACAAGTGGTTTTCAACTCTGTTGGGGCGTCTTGGAGCACCCAAGGGCTAAGGCTAACGGTCATTTTGAGCGCGAGATAGGGATATCGAGCTGGTAGTTTAACATGGACGTTTTTGATAGGACGAGCAGTCCTCCTAGGTCGACTCTTGATTATAAATCAGTGGGGAAGCCCCACGATTTTGATTAAAGCATTCAAACTACAAAAAAGATGGAATGTATAACTTCTAAGTTGAACCATCAACTTTTTTACAGGCAAAACGTTACTTGGCCAATACCCTTTGAACTGCAAAACACACTTTGGGGTATTCCTGATGTAAATAGAAAATATCAATGAAATACAGCAAGTTAAGTGGATGCAGTAATGCTTAGTATGAGATGTTATGGCGCTGCACTATTACTGGCTATCCGGTTGGAGCAATCGATGCCGTTATCAATGGATGAGTCCATTGCAATGACGTAGCTAATTTCAAACAAAACAATATATTATGCGACGTTACAAGACATTTAACGTCGTCTTAACTCGGTCTAACGCCACTATGGTTCTGAACCATTTAACATTCGGATTGTTGTGGAACATTTGATCACAAAGTGCTTGGAAACGTTGCATGTGCGGTACTAGCAGTACCAGCATAAAATCGGCATCCCCAGTAACGTAGTAGCATTGCTGAACTTCTGGACCAGAAAAGTCTTGTTTCAATTGCCTTAGCGCATTGATATCGGTTTTCTCAACCTGAACTTCTACAAAAATGGTTATGACTTTATTAAGTTTATCGGGGTTTAAAATAGCGACTGTAGATTGGATATAACCCTCGTCTTTCAGCTTTTGAATGCGCCGCTGAACTGAAGCCGTAGACAAGTGAACGGATTCTGCCAACTCTCGTAACGAAGTTTGACAGTTCACTTGCAGCAAGGCTAGAAGAGCATGATCGTATTTATCGAGCGACATATTGGCATCCAAGTGAGAAATTTTATCGAAAATAGCATCAATTTAGAGAAATAATCCCTAAGTTAACACAATAAAATACCACTCAATTACCCATTTTCTGTTGGACGTTATGAAATCAGCTCCCAATACTTTGCTCGGTGTCAGCTTAAATGTGGCCGCTTCGGCGCTCTTTGCGATAATGTTTGCTTACACGGCTCTGCTCGACGCGCTCAGTGGTGAAGAAATATATGGTTGGCGCATTTTATTCACCATGCCAATGTTAACCCTCTTCATTCTTGTTCGGGGCTACTGGTCGCAAGTCATCGTTATTTATCAGCGAGTCATTCACGAAAAACACTTTTGGTTAACTCGAATCGCATCCAGCTTTTTAATCGGCATTCAACTTTGGTTATTTATGTGGGCTCCTGGCAATGGGTACGGCTTAGCTGTATCACTGGGATATTTTATTATGCCTATTACCATGGTGTTGGTTGGCCGATTCGCCTTTAATGACAAGATGTCTAAAATGCAGTGGATCGCCTGCCTGTTAGCTTTACTTGGGGTTATGAATCAGGTTGGTATTTCTCAAACCTTGACTTGGCCAACACTGGCTATCTGCTTAGGATATCCAATCTATTTTTGGCTAAGGCACAAAACCGATACCAATAATATTGGTGGCGTCTGGTTTGATATGCTGCTCAGCGTACCATTCTGCATTTACTTCATCTTAAATGGCGGCTGCGTGATTGGCAGCTTTGGCGAGAGTAGCTTGCCGCTGTGGTTAGCCATAGGTTTAGGTGCCATCAGTGCTTTAGCTCTTGGATTGCAATCCTTATCTGCACCGCACTTGAATCTGAGCCTGTTCGGGTTACTTATCTATGTTGAACCCTTATTGTTACTCGTTGTTGCAATCATGCTTGGCGAGACAATTAGCCGAAGTGAATGGCCGACTTATATCGGTATTTGGTTTGCCGTTATTGTATTGATGCTAGAAGGTGGGCTTAAGATCTTTAAATCAAGAAACTTTTAGAGCTGGATCATGAGCTAAATAAGGGCTATTCCTTGCGACGACTTTAGATTTAGTTGATTACGCACCAGCGCAATGGAGACAAGCTTTTAAGCCGTTTAGCCATGCTTTGGGGTCTTAAACTGAACCCAATGGCGGCCAAAACGGCTTTATTGGTCATCAAGTGAAAGCTTTTTATCTCATCACGTGTCTTACAGCGTCTTAAATGGCTTAACTTCCTTAACTTCCTTGCAAAGGACATGTTTGCAATGGACATGTTTGCAATAGGTCAAGCCGCATCACAGACTTGATTCCTACCAGCGCGCTTGGCTTGCATCATGGCCTGATCGGCATTATTGAAAAGGGTCTCTAACAGGGTTTGTGCCTCATCGGGATGATTGACTTGAGGCAAGCTTAAGGATGCAATGCCAAAACTTGCGGTGCAGTGAATGCTGTGGCCGTCAAGCTGCAGTGGCTGCGTATCAAACCCGTGGCGAATTGACTCTGCCACTTGCCATGCTTGCTCAAGGTGAGTGTTGGGTAAAATCAGGCCAAATTCTTCGCCCCCGAGGCGGGCGAGAATATCCTGAGATCTCAGTTTGGTTTGCGTCAATTTTGCGATATGGATAAGCGCTGCATCCCCCATCGCATGGCCCCAGTGGTCGTTAATTCGCTTAAAATGGTCAATATCGAACATGATAAAGGCCAGCGGTTGTTGGGCTTGCTGCGCGATTTGACGACCGAGATTGAAAAAAGCCCGGCGATTATAGAGCTGGGTCAGTTCGTCAGTATCGGCAAGGCGTTCGGCTATGGATTTTGCCTCTATTAGCGCTTGCTCCATCTGCTTGCGTTCGGTGATATCGGTGGCGATTTCTATTCTTACTAATCGGCCATCGGTCCAACGAATGGCTTGATCGCGACATTGGTACCAACGCTTATTTTGCGTATTTTGAAACTCCCACACATGGACGCCAGCAGGATCCCCTTTGTCATCCAGCAGCTTAGGGTTAGTACAAAATTGACAAGGTGAACTTTGCCCCGATTGCAGCACTTGATAGCATTTTTTACCTTTTGCCTCACCCCAAGCTGATACACCGTAGTCATTGAGATAGAGCAGATCATAGGTCGCCAAATCAGAGACATAAACCAATGCATCGAGGCTATTCAAAATAGTATCAATGGCCTGACTATGGTTGGAATCGGGACCCGCTTCTGTGTGTTGTGGGGCATTTTTTGTCATGGATCGCAGCCGTGCAATGAATGAGTTCTAACAACATGGGGTACTCTTTATGGTTGTTAATATAACTCATTAAAATAAATCTGTCCGATATTCAATTAATTATGTTGCTCTAAAATGGCTAGTTTTTTATTGCTAGGCGTTCAGTTTGCCGGTTTAACGCCTTTCGCCGTGGCGTTTCTATCTCTCTGTTTTTGGTTAAATCTGGCTTTTTAAGTAAGCGATGGCCGTTTGTGCCCGGCGAGACAAAGGCCACTCGGCTCTGTGGATCAGCCAAATGGTGTCCACCACTGGGCTGCCACACTCAACCACATAGATTTCATCTTGTCGTTCAAAGGCTTTACGGGCATAGCGAGGGATCACGGTAAAGCCGAGCCCCTTGGCGACGGGCTCGAGAATTAAGCTGATCTGATTAATAAACCCTTTACAAGGGATCTCTTGAATGCCTGGACTCCCTGGATATTTGCGGCTTAATAAACGGGTGGCCATGGCTTCGCCATCGGGGTGGGAGATAAATCCGAGGCGCTGCAAATCTTGCCAGCTGGTAATTTTATGCCCTGCAGGCACAACCAGCTCGAGGGGTTCTTCAGTAAAATGGCTGCTGCTGATACAAGGATCCGACGGTTTAAAGGTCACCATCCCTAGCTCATGTTGATTAGCAAGAATGGCTGAGAGGATTTCATTATCGGGGGCAAAACGATGATGAATTTTTAGCTGCGAAAACTCCGTTTGTAGCTGTAATAGTAACGGGTAGAGCGTTAAGCCAATACTGCCTGGGGTGATAAGGCTTATCTCGCCAATATGGGCATCGTCTTGAATGAGTTTTTGCTGTAATCGCTTCTGTGCGCAGTTTATGTCTTTGACGTAACTCAACAAATGCTCACCAACGGGCGTGATTTCGAGTTGGCGGCTACGGCGCAAAAAGAGAGTGCCGTATTCTTCCTCTAAGCGACTGATATGTTGGCTGACCGCTGCTTGGGTGATACCTATGGCTTCGGCCGTGCGGGTAAAGTTTCCCTTTTCCACTAACACTGCAAAGGTATTGAGCCATTGTGGGTTTATCATAATGAAATCTTATAGAACCTATAATATGGTGATGCTTTTAATTATGGCACGTTCGTTTTAGTCTGTCCTCATCATAGTTAACCCATGGTTAGGACTGTCAGATGACCCAGCTATTTTCTCCTTTCAGATTAAAAGATATCACGCTTAAAAACCGCATTGCCGTGGCACCTATGTGCCAGTATCAGGCTCACGACGGGCTGAGTAACGATTGGCATCAAGTACATTACACTAGCTTAGCTCGCGGCGGCGCAGGTTTAGTGGTGGTTGAGGCGACAGCCGTATCGCCAGAGGGGCGGATCACTCCGCGCTGCTTAGGATTGTGGAACGAGGAACAAGCAGCAGGTTTAGCCAACATCGCCTCGGCGATTAAAGGGGCTGGTGCGGTGGCGGGGATCCAAATCGCCCATGCTGGTCGTAAAGCCAGTGCTAACATTCCTTGGGAAGGGGATGACCATATTGAGGGGGAGCAAGGCTGGCAAACGCTGTCGCCATCGGCCGTGGCATTTGGCGCTAACCTTGGCAAAGTACCGACAGCCATGACGATTGATGATATTCAGCGCGTGAAAGCCGATTTTGTGGCGGCGGCCAAGCGGGCGCTCGACGCTGGGTTTGAATGGTTAGAGCTGCATTTTGCCCACGGCTATTTAGCGCAAAGCTTCTTCTCTACCTATGCCAACCAAAGAACCGATGAATACGGTGGTGATGCCGAAGGACGAGGCCGTTTCCTTATCGAGACAGTGGAGGCGGTGAGGGCGGTTTGGCCTGAGCATTTGCCGTTAACGGCGCGCTTTGGTGTGATTGAATTTGATGATAAAGACGAGCAAACCCTGAGTGAATCCATCGCCTTGGTAAAGCAATTTAAGCGCGCGGGCCTCGATATGCTTAACGTCAGTATTTGTTTTTCAACCCCCATGGCCAATATTCCTTGGCGCCCGGCCTTTTTGGCGCCTATTGCCGAGCGAGTGCGTCGAGAAGTAGGTTTCCCGGTCGCAACGTCATGGGGCATGGATAATCCTCACCATGCGGAGCAAGCGATTCAAGATCAGCAAATGGATATAGTGATGATAGGTAAAGCGTTTTTAGCTAACCCTCACTGGCCTTATCAAGCGGCGCAAACCTTAAAGGTCTCGCGTCCATCTTGGGTGTTACCTTCATCCTACGCCCATTGGTTAGAACGTTATTCCACCGTGAAAGCGGAATCATCCATAGATTGAGATGAGTTGTTCGCCAAATAAAAAGCCCCACGATTAAGGTGGGGCTTTTTGTTTATTCTTGTCTAGTCCTGAAATACGTTGACATAAAGAGGACTTCTTTATGACAACATCAATTAACTCAAGCCGTAAGCGCACACAACGAGATTACACCTTAGCCTTTAAATTAGGCGTTGTAGAGCGTGTTGAAAAAGGCGAAATGACGTACAAACAAGCCCAAGCCCATTTTGGTATTCAAGGCCGTTCAACGGTACTCGTCTGGCTTAGAAAACATGGTAGACTCGATTGGTCGAAACTTTTTCAGCATCCCCTTATGACTAAGTCAAAAGAAACACCTGCCGAAACGATCAAGCGCCTTGAACGTGAGTTAGCAGAAGATAAACTGCGTAACCAAATCCTCAATGGCATGGTTGATATCATGGACAATGAATATGGAGCAGGCCTCAGAAAAAAGTACTTATCCGGTACGTCTGGCAAGCAAAAGGCAACGGAGAAATAAACCTCGCTGCCGCATGTCGTGCTGCGGGTATGTCGAGGCAAGGTATTTATCAGGCAGTTGCTCGAATGGAAAGTCGTAGAGCTGAGCTATCGGTTATCAAAGACTGGGTCCAGTACTGGCGTAAATATATGCCAAGGTTAGGGGCCCGTAAGCTCTACACGTTGATAAAATCCAAGCTGGTTGAGCACGATATTAAACTCGGGCGAGATGGGTTCTTTACCTATTTGAGAAGTGAAGGTTTACTGGTTAAACCGAAGAAAAGCTACACAAAAACCACGTTCAGCAAACACTGGATGAAGAAGCATCCTAATCTGCTGAAAGAGGAGGGACTGCACGATGCAGGGCATGTACTGGTCAGCGATATCACCTATCTTGAGTCAGACCAAGGTGTGCACTACCTGTCACTGATCACCGATGCCAGTTCTCGTAAAATAGTCGGTCATCACGTGAGTAAAGACATGAAAGCCGAGAGTGTGGTGAAAGCGTTAAAAATGGCCATCAAAGATAAGCGCTATATCGGCAACGCGGTGCATCACTCAGACAGAGGCTTACAGTACTGCTCAGCCGTTTATCAGAATGCGCTTCAGGCGAGCCAAATCCAGCCGTCAATGACGGATGGTTATGATTGCTACCAAAATGCATTAGCAGAAAGAGTAAATGGCATACTGAAGCAGGAGTTTTTACTGCACCGATGTAGGACATTTGCGGAGCTGAAGATACTTGTTAGAGAATCGATAGCAATATACAACAATATGAGACCGCATCTGAGTTTGAATATGGACTCCCCTAATCAGGTGCACAATAGAAAAGGCCAGCTACTGGAGCTGGCCTAAAAACTGTCAACCTATCTTAGGACGAGACATCTCGCTTTAACGCAAACTTTTACAGGGGCGATATCGGCCAGCAACGATTGCTCGCTTAGTGACGCTTTACTTAATGATTGTAGAGGCGACGGCCCTCTCGCATCACTTGGATAAGCTCAGGCGCACTCATCTTCTTATGCAGTCTGTGTTCAAAGTTCTCATCGTATATGCGGTATTTACCATGGCGGTCGATGACGGTGATTTCTGACTGTTGGTAAATGGCAAATATGCGACTGTCACCGATGTAAATCCAGGTCTCTTGGCTTGGTTGCAACAGGCTACGGCCCGCGCTGTAGTCCGTGGTGTTATTGGTGCACCCTAAGATATGGGTCATCAAGGTAGGCACTACGCCATAGTGGCTCGTGCGGTATTTAACCTTACTGGCGCCGACATTAGGCCAATGAATGACCATAGGCACTCTGACACTCTCGGGAGACAGATTGCGCTGGGCTTCATCGCTGTTGCTGGTGAAAATTTTGCCATTAACGCCGGTGATTACCACTAAGGTATCGCTCGGCAACTCACTCACTATCGCTTGGATTTGCTTATCAATAAAATTCAACGATTGGCGATATTGGTTAAACAGCACCTTTTGCGCTGGTTTCAAATTCGCATCGGCCTTGACGGTTTCGATGCCAAGGAAGCCGACTGGAGTGTCAAAATTCTCCGGCGCCTTTAGATTGACGAGGGCAAACCATGGGCTCTGCTGCACGCTTTGCCATTGCTTAAAGTGGCCTACGCTGCGTAAATCGGCATCGGCACTGCCATTGGTTTCTTTGGCGATGACGGGGGTAAAGTCATTAAACATGGCCTGCGCCGAGCGTAAATTCAGATTGGTTTCGGGGATAAATAAGCCAAGCTGATAACCCGCCTGTCTAAAGCTTTGGGTCATGATTGGGCTAGTGCTATTGAAGATGCGCGCATCGCCATAGCTGCCTTGTAAGCCATAGAGTAGGGAGAACATGCCGGTTCTAAATTGATTACCGCCACTGTAATGCTGAGTAAAGCTCTGATTCTGCTCAGTGTATTGATGCAAAAACGGCATGGTCTTAGCGTCCACCATGTCGGCACGTAAGCTATCGATGGTCAGCATTAACACATTGGGTTTGCTGTCGGCTTGGCATTGTAGTGGCTGTGCGGGATAACTGAGCGTGCTGGTCGCATGATTGGCTTCATCATCCGATTGCGAAGAACCATCGATCCCATGGCTTTCCATAAAAGAGCGAGCTGTGGCGGGGTATGACAACGGATAAGTATCATCGAAACGGGTAATTTCGGTGATATCGGCGGCATCGGCCCAAATGTGGATCAAATGACTGCTGACAAAACACACCCCAATCAGGGTAATAACCTTATTGCCAAGATTTAGCTTTTGGATTTTCTCAATCCGTTTCCACAGGAAGTTGGCCGCCGTTAGCTCAATCACCAAAATGGCAATCGGCGTCACAATATAAGAGGTACCGTGGAGCAGGGCATTTAAATCGGCCCAGGCTAAGTCGAAGGCGAAGGGGCTCAAGTGCATGCCATAATCGGCATACACTATGGTGTCATACAATAAGATACACAGGCTTAAGGTGGCGATAACCGCCGCTAAGCCCCTTAAAATCTTGGAATAAGGTAAGATTAAGGTCAGCGGGAATAGGCAGATCAAGTAGGCGATAAAAGCAAGAAAACTGAACTGGCCAATGGTGCTGACGGCGAGGTAGCCCCAGCCAAACCAAGTTTCGGGATAACCCACACTGCTCAGATAGCGTGTGCCGACAATCATGGCCAACAGGCCATTAAAGAAGGCGAACCAATGTCCCCAGTTGATGAGTCGTGACACGCGATCGCGGCTCATTTGCTTTTTTCGCTCGACCATAGTGATCCGCTTATTCCTAAAAGACGTTGTATCTTATGTTGTTTTAACGATTGTTACTCGACTAACTTAATTGGATTTCACCGATTGTGCGAGTGCTTTTGCAAATTGTTCAGCGACTGCTTGGCGAGATTCGCTTGGCACTTTGCGCTCGAGCAGGTGAGTGACACAGTTGCCCAGTGCCATCAGGCTTAAGTCAGTAGGGGCTTTGTGCTTGTCGAGTACCGCTAAAATCTCGGCGATTAATGATTCAACTTGTGCGTTTGAGTATTTCGATTGGATTGCCATAATCAAAAAATGTTTCACTTTGGAATGGATTAGCGGCATATAATAGCGGATTTATTCCAGCATCACTATCAGGGCTTATGAGTATTAACATCGAACAAGCAATTATTCACGAGATTTCCCAGGACAGTCAGGGGCAATTACGCTGCCGTTTACGTCCTCAACCTCTGCTGAACAGTCAGGCTGTCGAGATGATGCTGGAAGAATTGCATCAGACCTATACCAGCAAATCCGGCAAAGGATTTGGTTATTTTGGTATCCACGGTGATGACGGTGAAGCCAATCCTGCGTTTTCTAATGCGTTGCAGGAATACCGTGCAGGGGATTTAGGCTTTGTCGAATTTACCGGTCAAGCCAGTAAGTTGTTACAGGAAGAGTTGGCAAAATATGATTTTAGCCAAGGCGGATTCCTGTTGATGTCCTGCTATACCAGCATGGCGAGTGACTTTTTGTTTGTGGCGTTGCTGAGTGCCAAGTCGTCGATGACGGTTCTTGACGATATGGAGCTGTCGCAAAACAACCATTTGGATTTAAACAATATTCAATTAGCGGCGCGTATTGACCTTACCGAATGGCAGGCCGACAAGGACTCCCGCAAGTACATCTCCTTTATCCGCGGTCGAGCTGGCCGTAAGGTGGCGGACTTTTTCCTCGACTTTATGGGTTGTGTCGAAGGCGTAAATACAAAAGCGCAAAATAAGACCCTAATGAATGCGGTGGAAGATTTTGTTGCCAGCAGCGATCTGACCAAAGAAGAACGTCAGCAATGCCGTAACAAAGTGTTTGAGTATTGCTCCGAGCGTTTTGACGAAGGTGCCGACATTGAGATCAAAGATTTAGCGGATGAACTCGCCGACCAAGGTATGGAGTCTTTCTATGACTTTGCCCGTGGCGGCAGTTATGAGCTGGATGAAGAATTCCCCGCCGACAAATCGACTTTAAGACAATTGAAGAAGTTTTCAGGGACCGGTGGCGGCGTCACCATTAGCTTCGATGGCGGCCATTTAGGTCAGCGAGTGATTTACGATCCAATTTCCGACACGCTCTTGATTAAAGGCGTGCCCGCTAACTTAAAAGATCAGTTAGATAGACGTCTTAAGGGCGAATAATTCACTTTGGATTAGATCGCTTAAGCTTTAGGCGTCCGCTTTTTAAGCATCAAATATTAAACAAAAAGGCCGAGGATGAATCCTCGGCCTTTAACTTTTGCGCGTAAGCGACTTATCTGAAGTGCCGTTTAGCTCGACCTACTTGGTCGCTGCCGCAAATGGCACAGGGCGCGGTGTTGCTTTATTCGACGGTGGCAGAATTGGCAGGGTGATCTGCGGCTGTTCACCTGTTAGCGAATTTAAAAACGACACCATTTCCTTAGTTTCTTTGTCGGTGAGCTTTTGTCCTAACTGAATATCCGCCATGGTATTGACCGCTTCTTCAAGCGTCCATACGCTGCCATCGTGGAAGTAGGGATAAGTGAGCTCGATATTACGCAGCGTCGGTACTTTAAACACATATTTATCGGCTTCTTTGCCCGTCACACCTTTACGCCCTTCGGCAGGATTATTGGTGTGGAATGGTTTGATGAGGCCCATCTTCATAAACATAGTGCCACCGACCGCGGGGCCATTGTGGCAGCTGACACAACCTTTGTCCTTAAACAGTTGGTAACCGGCTTTGGCTTCGCTACTAATCGCATCCTGTTTACCTAATAAATATTGATCGAATGGACTATTCGGCGTGACTAAGGTTTTTTCGAAGGCGGCAATGGCATCGGTTAAACGATCGATATCGACTTTATCATCGCCATAAACCTTAGCGAAGCGGGCACGGTATGCGGGCATTGAGGCAATGGTTTCGGTGGCAAGTTCATGGGTAAAGCCCATTTCCTTTGGATTGGCAATCGGTCCTGCGGCTTGCTCTTTTAAGTCGCTGGCGCGGCCATCCCAGAATTGCGCCAGCATAAAGTCGGCGTTCAGCACGGTTGGGGAGTTAATTGGACCTTCTTGCCAATGGTGGCCAATCGATGTGGGCAGGGCATCCACGCCGCCAGTAGAAAGATTGTGGCAAGAATTACAGGAGATAAAGCCTGATTTCGACAGTCTGGGTTCGAAAAACAGCATCTTACCCAGCTCGACTTTTTCTGGCTCGGTGATTTTAGCTGGGGTAATTACTTCAATCGGTTCGGCAGCAACAGCGTAGTGTCCGCCTAACATGGCCATAATACTGATCGCGATAGCGGTGAGTTTTATCATCTGGTCTCTCCCTTATTAACCTTGCTTTATGTATGGTTTATAGGGCGATACTAACGGCTTAATCGCCTTAGGGATAACGCCTTGTTTCGATTGGGTCTATCGCAGTTGTGGATTAGGTTTTTGTGAGCTAATTCGCTGTTTTTGTTTGATTATCTCGGTAGGGTGAATGGTGTTTCGTTTAGCAATTCATCTGCTAATCGCGAGTATCTATTAAGCAGTCTGTATTTGTTCTTTACCCAGCTCGACTTTTTCTGGCTCGGTGATTTTAGCTGGGGTAATTACTTCAATCGGTTCGGCAGCAACAGCGTAGTGTCCGCCTAACATGGCCATAATACTGATCGCGATAGCGGTGAGTTTTATCATCTGGTCTCTCCCTTATTAACCTTGCTTTATGTATGGTTTATAGGGCGATACTAACGGCTTAATCGCCTTAGGGATAACGCCTTGTTTCGATTGGGTCTATCGCAGTTGTGGATTAGGTTTTTGTGAGCTAATTCGCTGTTTTTGTTTGATTATCTCGGTAGGGTGAATGGTGTTTCGTTTAGCAATTCATCTGCTAATCGCGAGTATCTATTAAGCAGTCTGTATTTGTTCTCGTCTATTCATCGCTATTGGCTCAGTGGTGACATCCTTGACGCCGTTATCGAGATTTTTCCGCGTTGTTGGGCGGGGCGAGTAGCATAAGTGCATTTTGCGTTTTGCTTACTCAGTCATTGAATGAGCCAGCGAATTGGCTAACTCATACGCGATGCTTGTGCATTTGTTGTGTCATCCAGATAAAAAGCGCCTAACAGCGGATTCATTTGTCGCGGGGCGAGGCAGAATTGATTAGAATCCTTATTTACTGTTTGGGTAAGCTTGGTTATGGCCAAGTGAGCGTGCTCGGCCATCGCTAAGTGGCGCAATCCCTATTAAGGCGGACTGTTTTTCTGCCGAGGAGAGTCAATGCAACTGTTTGTAAAAGATTTAACCGTGATCGATTTTTCCTATCTTTGCCCCAAGCGTGGCATGGTAGGGGAAAGCTGGATTGTCGATGTGGTATTAGAAGGCGGCCTAGACGAGCAAAATATGGTGCTCGATTTCGCTAAAGTGAAACGAACCATCAAGCAGACTATAGATGCGGTGGCCGATCATCGTTTATTGGTACCGACCGCCTACAGTGGTGTGCGTTGGCAGCAACAGGGCGATCGGGTATGGATGGATTTCGATAGCGCGCTCGGTGAGATCCACTTAGCTTGTCCTTCCCAAGCCTTTGCACTCGTTCCATCTGAACAGATTGATATTCCAAGCGTTAACGCCTTTTTACAAAAAGCACTGCGGGAAACTCTGCCCGATAATGTTGAAGGTATTAGCCTCACTTTAAGGCATGAGATCCTCAATTCGCCTTACTATCATTACAGCCATGGTTTACGTAAACACGATGGCAATTGCCAGCGGATTGCCCATGGTCATCGCAGTCCGGTGCAAGTGTTTGAAAACGGTATTCCGGCACCGAAATGGGATGAATATTGGGCCAAGCGTTGGCACGATATCTACCTCGGTAGCGAGGAGGATTTAGTGTCAGTGAAGACCCTTAACCTATCGCCGCAAACGCGGATCAGTGATGACAGCCATTATGGTTTCCACTATCAAGCGCCGCAGGGGGATTTCCAACTGGCCATGCCCAAGGAATGTTGTGATTTGATCCCGCACGATACCACGGTCGAATTGCTGGCCGACTATATGGCAACCACCTTAGTGGCAAAAGTGCCTTCAAGCCAATTTACTGTGATCGCCTATGAAGGCGTGGGTAAAGGTGCCATAGTGAGCAAAGGCAATTAAGCCCGTCGATTTTTTATAACGCCCTAATCTTTAGGGCGTTATTGTTTGAATAAGGATTTTTGAGAAGATGCTAAACGCTTTACCTAATGCCCTGCCTAAGTTGTTAAAAACTTTACCGAACACACCATCACTCAGTTGTAAGGCGGCAGTCTTGTCGTTCTTAACTCTGTTTAGCTTATCGACTCAGGCACAGGTGAGCTTTGAAGGGCAATTTCAGCAAGGCGCGTTAATTCGTGGTAAAGCGCCGGCGGGCACGCAGGTAAGTCTTAACGGTGAGGCATTAAAAGTGACACCAGACGGCCATTTTGCCTTTGGTTTTGATCGGGATGCGCAGCTGAGCCAAGAACTACGCTTGGTCTATCCCGATGGCTTAACCGAAGTCAAACCGCTCAGTGTCACTAAGCGCGAATACAATATTCAAAGCGTTAAGGGCATCAGCAATAAGATCATGAAACCCGATCCCGTAGCGCAGGAGCGAGCGGCCAAAGATACGGCGCAGGTGAAAGCGGCCCGTGGCACTTTTAGCGAGCAAACGGCATTTTTACAGTCGTTTATTTGGCCATTAACCGGCAGGATCTCGGGTGTCTATGGTAGTCAGCGGATTTATAACGATGTGCCTGGCAACCCTCATTTTGGGGTGGATGTCGCTGCGAAAACTGGTACTGTGGTAGTGGCGCCAGCCGATGGCGTGATTAGCCTGTCGGTTCCCGATATGTTTTATTCGGGCGGTACTATGATCATCGACCATGGTTATGGCGTGAGTTCAAGCTTTTTGCACTTAAGCAAACTCTATGTCAATGCGGGCGAAACCGTTAAGCAGGGCCAAGCCGTAGCAGAAGTCGGCGCGACAGGGCGAGCGAATGGCCCACATTTAGATTGGCGCGTGAATTGGTTTCAAATGCGCCTCGATCCGACAACCATAGTGCCATCTATGGCGACTGTGCTGGCGGCGGAAAAAGCACAGAAAGTCGCTAAGTAACTCCCGCGTCTATCTCTTATTTCCATACAGGGCGCCCAATCATTGGCGCCCTGTTTTTATGCTTGGGGCTTATTGCAATAACGGGTGATCAGTCGGCAAATGGCGGATGATCCACAGTACCAGCTTGTGCTTCATATTCGGGCCATCCTCCTTATCTTTGGCTAAGGGTTGGATCAAATTATCGGTCACTAACAGCCGATAAATACATTCCACTTTATCCTTGGGCGACACACCTTTGTCAAAGTCATCAAAACCGCGTTTTTTGGCGTAGCCGATACCAATCTCCAAGGCGAGTTTGAGTAGCTGTGCTTCATGCTTGTGGGGTTTCATGCGCTGCGTCCTTATGGATATCACGGGAAGCCCGCTGGCATTCCCGCGGTCGATAACACAAAACTCGATAAAACCTAATGGCGAATCAAAGCGTTAATAATCACAAACTAGACTATTTCCACCTTTATTGTTGCTGACTTTTTCTCAAACTGCCTGCTTTGTGCAAGCGATTGTCAGTAATTGGTATGGGGCTCACACTCCCTGCGAGAAGGAGCGCACATAGATTGCTGTTTCCGTTAGTCCTGTTCGCTGGCGATAACTGCTTTAATGCTGTGCGGATGGATTTTGATACAGACATCGGCTTGTTTAAAGGCAATGGTAGGGTTGGCTAAGCGTTCTTTATTACCCTTGGGCGAGCTGAATTTCACTTTTATCGGCGCTTCGGTTAAGGATGCCGCTTGCCCTTGGAGTAAGGGCACAAGTGATGGGCTCAACTGAGCCAGCTCTTGGCTTAGACCGTCGCAGTCCTGTGCCGTCGATGGCAGTACCAGTTCGATATGCTCCCAGCCTTCTTGGGGATAGAGGGTATCGCCGGGATAGGGCAGCTCGACGCAGTCAATGCTAAAGCTGCCTAATTTTAGGGGCTTATCCAGTTCGATGATAAGGATCGTACGGCCATTAATTTGATTATCCGAGATGATCCGCCCGCGTGCACTAAAGGCCTGCTTGAGCGCATCGGCAGCTGCGATGCTGTTCACTCGCAAGGCGACATGATCACAATGCAGCGCCTTGTCCGCTAAGCCTAATTTGCCAAGAAACGTGAGGATCTTCGCCTCAAACTCTGGCCATGTTTGTTCTAAGGTGGCGTAGCTGAATACCGCAGCCTCTGTCGTGATTGTTGACATAAAACATCCTTAAAGCGGGGAATACAAATAAAAACGCCCATTTGACTGGGCGTTGAGTCGCATAGGCTAATCAAGCTTAGTGCTTAGTGCTTAGCGCTTAGGGCCAAATCTCGATGGGTGTGCCTTCATCGACGGCTTTCCACACTTCATCCATCTCGGCGTTGGTAATGGCGATACAACCGTCGGTCCAGTTGTACTGCTGTGCCTGCTCGGGCGAGAGAGGTGAACGTGGGTTCTGGCCGTGGATCATGATCATGCCGCCCGGGCGGATCCCCAGCGCCTTGGCTCTTAACTTATCTTCTTCATTTGGATAAGAAATGTGGATCGATTTGTAATAGGCGCTATCGGATTTTTTATAGTCCAGAATATAACGGCCCTGCGGCGTACGTTGGTCGCCTTCAGTTAACTTGTGGCCCGTCGGCAAGTCACCCATGGCAATACGATATTGCTTGAGGATTTTGCCGTCCCTTAACAGCGCCATATTGGACTCAGACTTAGTGATCACCACTAAATCGACTTTACCTATACCCGATGAGGCGAGCACTTGGGGTGAAATCAGTGCGGCGAGAGTCATGGCCACAGTAATTGTTTTAGTGAGTAGGGGTACGCGCATGTCTTCCTCTAAAAATGACGCAGATATAGGTTTTTCGCGCATCATACCGCAATTTTATGTCTATGTGAGTAGATAATTTTGAGCTAGTGGCAATTGCATGGCAGACTTTGGGGATTTGGAAAAGATAACGCTTTTTATCGCAAGGAAGTTTTCCCTTATGTCAGATCTGTCGCCTGAAAAACCAGACACCGAAAGCCCATTAAAACGCCAGCTACGCACTATTATTTTTGGCACAGATACGCCCGCAGGGCGCTACTTCGATATCGGCTTAATGGTCTGTATTGTGCTGAGTGTTGCGCTGGTGTTCCTCGATACGGTCGAAGCGGTTCACCAAGATTATGGGCACATCATTCGCGTTTTAGAGTGGGTGTTTACGCTGATTTTTACCATTGAATATGGTTTAAGGTTGTACTGCGCGACCCATCCTGTGCTGTATGCCCGCAGCTTTTACGGTTTAGTGGATTTATTGTCGGTACTACCGAGTTATCTGGCACTGTTTATTCCAGGGGCGAATTTCACCTTAGTGATCAGGGTGCTGCGTCTCTTTAGGATCTTTAGGGTACTGAAATTACTGCGTTATTTAAGCGAAGGTAATCTGCTGCTCAAGGCCATGTTGCAGTCGAGCCGCAAGGTGTTTTTGTTTTTCTTCTCGGTGAGTTTAATCATCATGGTGTTAAGCGCCGTGATGTATGTGGTCGAAGGCCCTGAGAATGGTTTTAGCTCTATTCCCAAATCCGTCTACTGGACCATTGTGACAATCACGACTGTAGGTTACGGCGATATCACGCCGAAAACCGAATTAGGTCAAGCGATTGCGGCTTTTACTATGTTGCTGGGTTATTCGATTATTGCGATCCCAACGGGGATTTTAACGGCGGAAATTTCCCAAGAAGTGGGCCGTCATAGGGATCTGCGCTCCTGCAATCAATGCCATAAGATGGGCCACGATCTCGATGCCACCTATTGTAATCGTTGCGGTTGTGAGCTGGATAAGCTAGAAGCGCCCCACGGGAAAGGGGACAAGTAATTGGAGAGTTTTCTTCCCTTAGTGCGTTAACGGCACTAAGGGATGAAGGGGCGAAGAGATGAGAAAGGACGAACAGATTAGCTGGCGACGGCGTTCAATGTGTCGTCTTTTACCTCGAGATTTTTATCCTGATTCAGCCCAAGGCTAGAGACTAAACGCAGCTGCATCCCTAAAGCCGCCATCTGTTTTTGTTCACGCTGCAAATCTTTCATAAACAAACTGATTTTACGTTTATGGCTGGGTAGCACTAGCATGAGGCCATCTGGAACCACTTGGATTTTCTCAAGCACCAAGGCTTTGGCAATTCGACCTAAATGCACTAACACCGCCAAACGCAGCAGACAGGCGAGACGAATGAGGGTGAGCTTGTGGCCTGGCTCTAATTCAGCCAGTAGCAATTCATTGGGTTTCTTACGGTGGTTAGCAATCAGTCTGGCTAAATCCTGTTGCAGCGCCTCGCTAAAACCGGGTAAGTCGCTGTTACTAATGATATAAGCGCCGTGTTTATGCAATGCCTTTGAGTTAATGTGCAGCCCTATCTCATGCAAGGTGGCGGCGTAGGAGAGCAAACGCGCATGGGGTCTTAATCCCCATTCATCGGCGACCTGCTCAAACAGCGCCATGGCGGTGTCCCGCACTTTGGCCGCATGGGGCATATCCACATGATAAAGCTGGGCGATGCTTTCAACTGTACGGTGGCGAATATCTTGATATTGGCCGATTTTCGCTAATTCGTAGAGTACGCCTTCGCGCAGGGCGCCCGGGCTAAACTCCAATTGCTCAATGGGTAAGCGCCTAAAAAAGCTGATTAATATTGCAAGACCTGCGGGTACGAGTGGCGTGCGTTTATCATCGACATTAGCAAATTGCACTTGGCTGATGTGTCCGCACTTAATCAGTTTCAGCTTTAATTGTTTGAGACGGGCGAGTGTGACGATTTCATCGCCATGATCTTCCTGAATCGCTTCGCAAATGGCTTTGACTGTGCCTGAGCTACCAAGCACTAAGTCCCAATCGCTGCTGAAATATTCCTTTGAGAGCGAGGCAAATTGTTTATCGGCGGCGCTTTGGGCTCCGCGAAATGAGGCTGGCGTGATTTGGCCATCGATAAAAAAGCGCTCGTTAAAACTCACGCAGCCACAACGCAGGCTAGATAAATGGGTGGGGGTATTTTTTTGCCCGAGGACCACTTCGGTCGAGCCGCCACCAATGTCGATCACTATATTGCGTTTGCCAAGCACTTGGCTTTGGGCAATGCCGTTATAGATGAGGCGCGCTTCCTCGTGGCCAGAAATCACCTCCACCGGGTAGGGCATGATGCTGAGCGCCGCTTCAATAAACTGCTCACGGTTTTTGGCCACCCTTAGGGTGTGGGTGGCGACTAAACGCACTTGGGCTTGGTCGAGGTTGGAAAAACGCTGATTAAAGTCCCGCAGGCAATTGAGGCCGCGCTCGATAGCATCCACGCTGAGGATGTTCTGCGCATTGAGGCCTGTCGCTAACTGAACTTGTTGTTTTTCTTTGTGCAATATTTGCAAGCTGCCGTCTTGCTCACGGGCGATAACCAGATGAAAACTGTTTGAGCCCATGTCGATAGCGACAAAGTGTCGCGGTTGTGAATGTGTGGCAACCAATCGGATTATCCTTAGGCAATCGAGACGATGATAAAGCCAGCATTAGCTGGCTTTGGCCTGTAATTCTGGATTGTGGGCAAGTTCCGCCGCGTGCTCCGCTTCAAGCTTTGCGGCTTCGCGCTGGGCGCTAAATTCTTGCTGCAACCGCTTCTCATAATTAATCAGATATTGATAAATGGCAATTTGAGAACGCACTTTACGTTTATTACCGCGGTTACGATAAGGATTGCTCTGTTCCTTATTGATGATGCGCGCCTTAGTGTTGTCATTGAACTGTAACGATAAAATATCCATCACCATTTGTTTTAGACGCGGATCATAAATAGGCACACTTACTTCGACGCGGTTATCTATGTTGCGGCTCATCCAATCGGCGGAGCTGATAAATAATTTATTCTCACCACCGGCGTGGAACAGCATCACCCGTGAATGTTCTAAAAATCGGTCGACAATACTGTAGATCTCGATGTTGTCGCTGATCCCCGGAATTTGTGGAATAAGCGAACACATACCGCGGATCAACAGTTTGATTTTGACCCCCGCAGCCGAGGCCTCGTAAAGTTTTTGGACTAAGGACTCATCGAGCAGGTTGTTCAATTTTAAGGTAATCGCCGCCTTAATATGGCTCTGGGCATTGACGATTTCGTTATCAATCAAATGGGTCAGTTTTTGTCTCGCATCATAGGGCGACACAATCAAATGCTGGAAGTTATCGCGGCGGTAAGGATGTTCAATCAAGTCGAACACTTGCTCCACTTCGCGGGCGATTTCCTGATTGGCAGTAAACAGCGATAAGTCGGTATAGACCCGCGCCGTGCCTTCGTTAAAGTTGCCTGACCCCACGTGGCAATAGAGTTTCATCTCGCCTTGCTCTTCGCGGCCAATCAAACACAACTTAGAGTGTACTTTTAAGCTGGTGATCCCATGGTGGACCTTCACCCCCGCCTCGGCGAGCACCCGTGTCCACTCAATATTAGATTGCTCGTCAAAGCGTGCCCGCAGCTCAATCACGGCGGTAACTTGTTTGCCATTTTTCACCGCATCGATAAGCGATTGCATCACATGGGATTTTTTCGCAACACGGTAAAGGTTGATCCGAATAAAACGCACCGCAGGATCGTAGGCGGCCTGACGCACCATTTCGGTAAAGTGGGAGAACTTATGGTACGGGTAGTTGACCATAATATCGCCCATCTTGATCGCATCGAAACTGTTGGCGCTGCGGCCAAAGCCCGAGCTATTGAGCGCGGGCAATTTTTCGTTTTCGAGGTAATCACGACTAGGGTTAGGGAAGCCGATAAAGTCCTTAAAGCTATGGTAACGCCCGCCGGGGATCAAACACTCAGTCGAGCTGATGTTTAAATTTTCTTTTAGCATTTCGAGCATGTGCTCGGGCATTTCTTTGTCATACACCAAACGCACGGGTTCGGCGGTCAGGCGTTTTTTCAAACCCTTAGTCATTTTCTCGAGCTGGGTTTGTTCAAGTTCGTCGGTAATATCGAACTCGGCGTCGCGGGTCAGTTTCATCGAATAGACTTCAATCGCTTCGTACTCGAAGAAGGGACCAAAGAGGTCATCCACACAGTGGCGAATAATGTTATCCAGCAGGATCAAGTATTTTTTCGCCTTCGATTTTTCGGCGGGTAACTCGATGAAACGCGGCACATTTTTGGTTGGCACTTCCACGAGGGCATATTGTCTGCGGGATTTAGTGAATAAACATACACACAGATAGGTGGCGTCGTCGTTGATATGCTTCACTAGGTCGCGATTGTTGTTGACGATAAGCGGCGCGATATGGCGTTTAAAGTGATCGCGAAAATGCTTTTTAAGCCAGTTACTGTGGAACTCGCTTAATTGTTTTTCGTTGATTAACAAAATATTGCGGCGGACTAACTCACGCATCAGCTCGACGTAAATACTGTCAAAACGTTCCTGCAATGCTATCACTTTGGTCTGAATTTTGGCCATTAGATGGCGGCTATTGCTGCGACCTTCCTGCAGCGCGGAGAGCAGAATTGAGCGTCTGACCGCGGCCACCCGCACCCGGAAGAACTCATCCATATTATTGGAGAATATGCCTAAAAAGCGCACCCGCTCCACGATAGGCACATTGGGATCACAGGCCTCCTGCAGCACCCGCTCGTTGAATGACAACCAAGAGATTTCTTTATCGATCGACAGTTTATCGGTATTCGGGGACACTGCACAGCTCCTTTAAGCAAGCGTCATGGCGCAATATACAATAGCATTCATCCATCGGAGTGCAATCAGATTTGCTACTGAAAAATGAAGGGATTTACAGACCATTTCCCCTTCAGGCGAAAGTGATATGCGCTCAAAGATACGAGCTGAATATGTCAGATTGATGACAAGTGTGACAGAAATGTGACTTTAAAATGAACTTGCATTTAGCCGCAAATTTACAAGGTAAAGCAGGGGAACTGTGCGGGGCTTCCTTTGGGATTGGGGCAAACTGTGTTACCTTGCTCGGCTTTTTGATTGTGGTTTGACTGTAGGGGTAAGCGGATGTTTGTCGGATTTGATTATGGCAGTGCCAACTGTGCCGTTGGGATCATGCAGGGAGATGAAGTTTCACTGTTACCCTTATCGAGCGATTCAGCTTATTTACCTTCCACTGTGTATGCAATGGATAGAGAGCTTATTGCCGAGGCCGTTTACCGTGGCTTGCCACAGGCGTTGAAAGCGGATTATGCCAAGAAGCGTGCCGCGCAATTGAGCCGCGCCCGTATGGTGCGCCATGAATTAGATCTCGATGCCGAAACCCAAGCGGTGTTTGTGGGTGAGGAGGCCGTGGCAGCTTATCTTGAAATGCCGGAAGAAGGTTTTTATGTCCGTTCACCAAAATCCTTCTTAGGGGCAACGGGCCTGAGACCCGAACAAGTCGCCCTGTTTGAAGACATAGTCACCTTAATGATGCAGCATATTAAAGTGCGCGCCGAAGCCGTACTCGCTGAAAAGGACGTCACATCAGAGGGAGAGACAAGCATTACCCATGCGGTGATTGGTCGCCCAGTGAACTTTCAAGGCATTGGTGGTGAAGAGAGCAACCGCCAAGCCGAGGCCATTTTAACCTTAGCCGCGAAACGGGCGGGGTTTGTTGATGTAGCATTTCTGTTCGAACCACTGGCCGCGGGGATGGATTATGAGGCGAGTCTCAGTGCCGACCAAACCGTGCTGGTGGTCGATGTGGGTGGCGGTACGACCGACTGCTCTGTGGTCAAAATGGGGCCAAAGCATCAGGCAAGTTTCGATCGCAGTGCCGATTGCCTCGGCCACAGCGGCCAGCGGATTGGCGGGAATGATTTGGATATCGCGCTGGCGATGAATGCCTTTATGCCGCACTTTGGTTTAGGTTCGCTAATGAGCAACGGTAAGCCAATGCCGAGCAATCCCTTTTGGAATGCCGTCGCCGTCAACGATATTAGCGCTCAGCGTGAGTTTGCCACCCTAAGCACTCGCAAGCTGATCGATGAACTCATTAAAGAGGCCGAGCAGCCGCAGCTGCTAAAAAGATTGCTCAAAGTGCAGCAACAACAGTTAAGCTACCAAATTGTACGACTCGCCGAGCGCGCCAAAATTGCCCTGTCTGAAGCGCAAACGACTGAGAGTGCGCTGGACTTTATTGAAGCATCACTTCAGGCAGAAGTGAGCCGCACGGGGTTTGAAACGGCGATTGAGCCTTCGCTCACCAAGGTTGAGGCGTTGATGCACCAAGCGCTGACTCAGGCGGCAAAGAGTCTTGCAGGCAATGGTTTAGCGCCAGAGGAGCTGTCCGTGGATGCCGATAGTCTAGAGTGCAAACCCGATGTGATTTATGTGACGGGCGGCACCGCGCGCAGCCCCGCGATTTACGCTAAAATCACTAGCCTTTATCCCGATACCCCAGTGGTCGTCGGTGACCACTTTGGTTCGGTGACGGCGGGATTAACGCGCTGGGCACAAAAGTGTTTTGCTCAATAGGGAAGGATGATGAATAAGGATAAACAGATGAAAAGAGTCAATAAGGCTTTAATGTCTTTGCTGGCGGTGACGCTGGCGGGGACTCTGCTCACAGGCTGCGGCGATGACGTAGGTAAAGTGAGCCTTGGGTTATTTACCACTAAAGATGTGATTATCGATGCCAAGCAGGATCCAAAAATCCCTGGGGTGACTTGCCATATTAGCCGTATCGAAGCGAACCTCGATTTTGCCGATCCTTCGGATATGGGCATCAGTTGTCGTCAAACCGGGCCGATTTCCGCCGCCGATATCGCCAACATCGATAAGAGCAAACACGGCGAAGTGGTCTTTACCGAATCCTTAAGTATCTTATTTAAGAGCTTAAAAGTGCGCCGAATTTACGATGCGCCTAATCAAACCCTGCTGTATTTATCCTATTCGACCAAAGAGACCAATGGCAGCCACAAACATGCCTTATCGACCGTGCCTTTGTACGGTTCTCAGGCGTGGATTGACCCCGCAATAAGTGCGGCGCAGCCCAAATAGCAAAGGTGAATTGAAGGTTCACTCGCGACGAATGTAGAACAAAACGAAGGCAGGGCAAAATAAAGGCGAGTAAGCTCCCGCCTTCGTTGTTTTCACATAATTTGTTTAAGCTTTATTTAGCCTTGGCGGCGAGTACGGCATTAAAGCGATCGAAGCCTGCGCTGAGATCGGCAATTAAATCATCGGGATCTTCGAGGCCAATATGCACACGGATCAATGGCTTGCTTGCATCCCACTGAGTGGCACTGCGGATTTTTTCAATCCCGAAAATCCCTAGGATCAGACTCTCATAACCGCCCCAAGAAAACCCCATTTTAAAATGCTGCATATTTTCAACGAGCGCGGTCACCGCCTCCTGATCCCCTTGCTTTAACACGAAGGAGAACAGACCGTTGGCTGCGCTAAAGTCGCGTTTAAAGAACTCATGTCCCGGGCAGGTATCGAAGGCGGGGTGACGTAAATGGTCAACCTCGGGGCGAGTTTTCAACCAGTTAGCCACTTTAAGAGCATTTTTCTCATGTTGCGCCATGCGCACGCCAAGGGTGCGTAATCCGCGCGTAGCGAGATACACATCGTCGGGGGAAGTCGTTTGCCCCAATAAATAACTGCGTTCACGCAGCTGCGGCCAGTGCTTTTCGTTGGCAGTCGCGGTGCCAATCATCACATCAGAGTGACCGACGATATATTTGGTCGCGGCTTGAATCGACACATCGACACCCATCTCGAATGGCTTGCTATTGATTGGCGAGGCCCAAGTGTTGTCGAGAATAGTCACTAATCCATGTTCATGGGCGATACGGCACAGGGTCGGGACGTCCTGCACTTCCATGGTGATGGAGCCGGGAGACTCTAAAAACAGCACCTTAGTATTGGGGCGAATAAGCGCGCGAATACCTTCACCAATCAGGGGATCGTAATAGGTGGTCTCAATATTAAAGCCCGCCAGAATATGGCTACAGAGATCGCGGGTTGGCTCGTACACACTGTCGACCATCAGCAGGTGATCGCCCGCCTGTAAAAACGATAACAAAGCCGCGCTAATCGCCGCCGCACCCGAGGGATACAGCGCCGTACCTGCGCCACCTTCGAGCTCACTGATCGCCGCCTGAAACGCAAAATGGGTCGGGGTGCCACGGCGGCCATAAAACATTTCGCCATTGGTTTTGTTTTTGGCGGCGTGACGCATATCTTCCATTGTGTCGAAGACGATAGTCGATGCGCGAAATACGGGTGGGTTAATCACACCCTTGGTCCATTTTTTATCTCGACCGACGCTGACGATTTGGGTGGCTAGCTGATGTTTATCTGTCATAGGGCTTACCTTGGCGAGTCAGTTTTTATGTTGTTATCCATTGTGATGGCCGTCATCTTAGCATCTGCCCGTGAAAATGGCAGGAGGCAAACAGATGAGTTTGCCTCAAGTTGCAGAGCGTGGATTAGCTCAGCGGTAGGGTGACCAGAATATCGACCCCATCGTTTTCGCTGCGGTTGCGAGCCAAAATTTTACCCTGATGGAACTCGGTCACGAGCCGCGCAATATACAAACCTAAGCCTAGGTGAGGTTTGTCTTGGGCTTGATTGATCCGCACCGAAACCATGGAGTCGAAGATCTGCTCCGACATATCCACTGGCAACTGTGGTCCTAAGTTACTGATAAGCAAAGTGGCTTGTTTGCCAACTTGGGTGAGGGTGACTTCAATCGCACTGCCTTGATGGCAAAATTCGATGGCGTTGGCGATAAGTTTGTCCATCAATTGGGCGATGTATTCGGGCACGCCCTGCATCATCAAAGGTTGCTCGGGCACTTTGACGCTAAATTGCTGCTCAGGGTAGGTCATTTGATAGCCCTGCATACAGCCGCTCACCACTTGGGACAGTGGGAACTTAGCCACATCGGCCTGAGTAAGGCTCTGCTCAAGGCGCGTTGCCTCACTCATGTTGTTTAAAATCATGCTTAATCGGCTCACCCCTTCTTGGGCGCGGTCGACGTACTTTTGGGTGTCTTTATCTAAGGTTTGCAGATTTAAGTGCTCTAAAGAGGAGCGCACTACGGCCACCGGGGTGCGTAGCTCATGGGACAGGCGCGACGACATATTCTCTAGATAATGGGTGTATTGACCCAAACGGCCGACAATACTGGCAAAGCTGCGGGATAAGTCGCCAATCTCGTCCCGTGCCTTAGAGGGTTTTAAATGGTTACGCACACGACCTTGGCTGTCGATGGCATTTTCGGCTTCATCACGCAGTTTGCGGATACGATTCGAAATACTCGAGGCGAAGAAAAACAGCGCTAAGGTGCCCATGCTCATAATGGTCAGGATCACGTTAAACAGTTTTTCCAGCGCGCGGTTACGCAGGGTGCGAATACCGTGGGTGGTTTCTTCGGCCACCACGGCGCCCATCACATTGTTATCTATCCAAATGGGGCTGGCGGCCGCAAGCACCACAGCCTTATTGTCTGGCGTCAGTCGCCAGGTCGAGCTTTGTTGTCCCGCGAGCGCCTTTTGAATATGGCTGCCGTCGAGTTCGGTCGAGTCCTGCAGGGAATCGATAAAATCCTTAGGTGGTTTAGTGAGGATTTTATAATAGAGCGGGTGCAGGTAGTCGCGCTGAAAACGTTGCCACATAGAATTGCTGTTTTCATCATCGAGGGTGCGCGTCCATACACTGTTGCTATCACGGATATCGCCAGACTTCGCGAGCACACGGCCGTGTTTGTCGACCACCCAAATCCGTGAGCTGTAGTGGCTCATCCCTTTGATAATATTTTCAATTTCGGGTGATGGCACTAGGACTGTACCCAGTTTATCGACGGTATCTAAGGCGGAGGTGCCGACAACGGCAGTGATATCGCGGTACTTGCTGTCGTTGACATCGGAAATTGCAAACCCCAGTTTGCTGCCCACCATGTCTAAGGGGATACGCAATTCGATATTGTAGCCCACATCCGTGGTGGCCCATTGTCCTTGAATTCGGACTTCGGGCGTCACGGGCACGGTTTGCTTAGGGTTGGCGGGCAGCTCGAAGGCACTGATCCAGCCAGGCTGAGTCGTGGCCACGATATAGCGTTTAAATTTATTGTCGGGGGCAAGGGTCGCAATCGACAGGTGATCGTTTCTATCGACGCTTAAGGCATTTTTGCCCCGAAACACCACATTGGGATCGACCACCTGAAAAAAGGCATACAGATAACCATCGTACTGACCCACCATATGGGTAAAACTCAAGGTGAGCGGCGTGCTGGGATCGGCGCGCATGATAAGATTCGCCTCGCCGTACTGGATAAATCTGTGCTGATATTCCTGCCATTCATTGAGTTTACCATCGAGCAGGATCGCGCCCGCGAGGGGGTAAGCATAGAGATCGCGACTCTTTTCAACCTGCTTTAAAAAGCTGGCCTGACCGTCGAATAGCTTGGGACGCTCGTGTAAGGCGGTCGCTAAGGCTTGAGTAGTGCCCTCTAAGGTGCGTTCCTGACCGTGGCGCAGGTATTTTTCCATCTCCCACACATATTGGTACCCCAACCAAGGTAGGCAGAGTAAAAACAGGCTGAGGCCAATAACTTTAGTGCGAAGACCGAAGGGAAAACGTGTCATAGAATGCTGGCTAATCTGCTACATGGTTTAGGCTAGGCTGTCCCAGCGATAGCCCATGCCATAAACGGTATCGATACAATCAAATTCGGGCGCGGCGGCCATAAACTTCTTACGGATGCGCTTCACATGGGAAGTAATAGTGCTGTCATCGACAAAAATCTTCGCCTCTTGCATCAGCTCATGACGGCTACGGACATGCCCCGGGTGTTTGGCCAGGGCGTGCACCATCCAAAATTCGGTAACTGTGAGTTCAATCGGGATCTGGTTCCAAGAAACCTGCATCCGATTGGCGTCGATGGTGAGCGGCCCGCGCTCCAGTAAATTTTCCTGCGGCGTTTGACTGGTGGCTAACTCAGAGCGGCGAAACAGCGCGGCTAAGCGAGCGGTCAAATGGGGGAAACTCACTTCTTTGCTCAGGTAATCATCGGCGCCTAAACGCAGGCCGCACACAGTATCAAAATCGCTATCCCGCGCGGTTAAGAAGATGATCGGCAGAGTGTTCGACATGGCGCGCAGGGACTGACACAGCATAAAACCGCCGTCAATTTCATTGCCAAGGCCTATATCGATAATGGCTAAATCCGGCAGACGGGTATTAAACGCCAACATGGCCGATGGCCTGTCGGCATAGGTTTGCACACTGTAACCGTGTTGCTGCAACACATCCTTGTAATTTTCGCGAATGGCCGCTTCATCTTCCACAATGGCGATACGTTTCATTAGCCATCTTCCTATTGACTGCTGGGACTAAGTGTCTGGGGATAAGTTTTCGTGACTATACAGGAATTTATTTCTGAGAAAAGCTCCCAAATGCAATTGCCATTTTGTTGCCACAATTGATAGTCGCATTGCCATTTTCCATCCCCGCTTATGCCATGGCGCTTGTGTTTAATAAGCTCATTCCGTTTTACCCGTCGCGCTAATGACTTAGGTGGGTAAGCGCAGCACAAATCAAAAGGAATGAGATGATGAAAAAGACGCTGATTAATATCTTGGTACTGAGTGTATTCGCCGCGCCCATCGCTAGCGTATCGGCAAGGGTATCCCTGCAAAATCAGCCCGTGCTCTCAGAGCCACAGACTGAGATGCTTGAGCAAGATGAGGATGATGGTGAAGCGCTGATAGGTCTTGGCGGCGGAGCGTTACTTGGCGCCCTAGTGGGGGGCCCTGTTGGCGCCATTATCGGCGGATTTACCGGCACCTTAATCGGTCAATCGGTCTCCGATACCGACACGGTTAAAACCCAGCAACAGCATATTGCCCTGCAGCGCCAACAACTGGCGAGCTTATCGGCTAAACAACAGGCCAGCGAGCAACGCGCCGCCGAATACGCCTTAACCCAAAAGCAACTCGATGAACTGCTCGCCGAGCAACAACAACTGTTAAGTGAGTTGGCACTGGGCATGAATGTGCAGTTCCGTACGGGTTCGTCGGAGCTTGAAAGCCATTTTTTGCCCCAATTAGACAATGTCGCCAAGGTGATGAAGCGCTCGAGCGAGTCCAATCTCGAGCTGAAAGGTTATGCCGACCGTCGCGGTGATCTGGCCTACAACCAAGCGCTCTCGGAGCAACGTTTGTTAGAAGTGCGGGGCTACTTGATTAAGCAAGGCGTTGCCCCCGAGCGGATCACCACCCAAGCCTTCGGCGCCAGAATGCCACTCAATGATCAGCAAGATAGTGAATCCGATGTGTTCGACCGCCGAGTCACTCTGACCATGCAGCCTAACCAAGGGCTGATGGCGAGCCGCGTGACCGAATAGTTCAACAATATCAATCGTATTCAATCAAGAGCAGGAGCCTTTGTGATGATCACAGGGAAAAGGGTAAAAGAAGTTTGTCAAACACTGGCGATGCTAGTGATCGGCGCCTCCATTTGTTGGGGGCTACCATTTGCGGTGTTAGCCTCACCGAACAGTGTGGGCACCTTATCGGCACCGCAAAATATTGCCGCGACCTTCGATGAACACACGGCGAGCACATTGCCCCCCTTCAGTTTCGACGATATCACCCAAGGGATGTTGGTGTATCAAACCGCCAGCGGCCGTTTAATGCCGTCCTTACCCGTGGACACGCAAGTGTCGATGCAGGTCTCGGGGTTAGCCAATAGGGTGAGCGTAAAGCAGGTTTTCAGTAATCAAACGGGATTTGTCCTCAATGGCCGCTATCTGTTCCCTTTACCCAATGAGGCGGCGGTGGACTCACTGCGTTTGCACATTGGTGAGCGGATCATCGAAGGTCAAATTCACCCGAAACAGCTGGCAAAACAGATTTTTGAACAGGCCAAAGCCGAAGGGAAACGTGCCAGTCTAGTCAGCCAAGAACGGCCCAATATGTTCACGACCGAAGTCGCCAACCTCGCTCCCGATGAGCAGTTGGTGGTTGAAATCAGTTATCAAGAAACCATTCATTATGAAGATGGTCTCTTTAGCCTACGTTTTCCGCTAGTGGTGGCTCCGCGCTATATTCCAGGCCTAACACTGGGTGGGAATAATGGTGAGCGCGTGACCAGCAGCCAAGTCTTCGATGCCGACCGGATTATTGCCCCCATCCGCGATGCCAATAGCGAGGCAGACCCTGTGCTTAAGGCCGATATTAAGGTCAAACTCGGTGAAGGCGTGGACAAATCAGCCGTGGTGAGTCCGTATCATCCCATTAAGATAGAGGAAAAACAGGGCCAACTGACGGCCGCTTTGGCCAATCGCGTGCCCGCTAATAGTGACTTTGTGCTGCAATGGCGTCTTAAGCAGGGCACGAGTCCCGTGGCTTGGGTATTCAACCAAGCGGGCAAAACCCATGTGTCACAGGACGACAATGCAAGTGCGGATACAGGTTCAACTGACAATAGTAGCAATACAGATAACTACAGCTTAGTGATGGTTCTGCCGCCCAAAGTCGAGGCGAGTGAACAACTTAACTTGCCCCGTGAGCTTATTTTAGTGATTGATACTTCGGGGTCGATGGCGGGGGATTCCATCATTCAGGCGAAAAATGCCCTGCGTTATGCGCTGCGTGGTTTAAGGCCACAGGATAGTTTTAACCTTATCGAATTTAACTCCGATGTGTCTTTATTATCGTCAACACCACTGCCCGCAACTGCGAGTAATCTGGACAAGGCTCGTCAGTTTGTGAATCGTTTACAGGCCGATGGCGGCACCGAGATGGCGCAGGCTTTAAATGCCGCGCTGCCAAGACAGGCGTTTAACACAGCGTCGAGTGAGCAGAAGTCGTTAAGACAAGTGATCTTTATGACCGATGGTTCCGTCGGCAATGAGGCGGCGTTATTTGAGTTAATCCGGAATCAAATCGGCGACAACCGTCTTTTCACCGTAGGCATTGGCTCGGCGCCGAACTCGCATTTTATGCAGCGTGCGGCTGAACTTGGACGTGGCACTTTTACTTACATTGGTGATGTGGATGAGGTGGAACAAAAGATCAGTCAATTGCTGGGCAAAATCCAGTATCCGGTACTCACCGATTTGCAGGTGCGCTTTGACGATGGCTCAGTGCCTGACTACTGGCCAGCGCCTATTCCCGATCTTTACCGCGGTGAACCGGTGTTGATTAGCCTAAAGCGTCACCCACGAGAGCCTCAGGAACTCGTGATCTCCGGTCGTCAGGGCCATAAAAACTGGCAACAGTCATTATCTTTACAAGCCAATGACGCAAGCCATTCTGCAACTGAGGTAGCGCAACCAGCAGCTGGGCTCGATTTACTCTGGGCGCGCAAACAGATTGCGGCATTAGAGCTGAGTAAAAACGGCGCTAACGATGACAAGGTCAAGCAACAGGTCACGGCGCTGTCGCTGAACTACCACTTAGTCAGCCCTTATACCAGCTTGGTTGCGGTGGATTTAACCCCCATCACCAGCAATGCCATGAGCCGCGATGCGGTGGTGCGCCAGCATTTGCCCTTGGGGTGGCAGCCTATGGGGGTTCTACCACAAACATCGACCTCGAGCCGTTTCGACATGCTCTTAGGGGGCGCAGTGTTACTGCTTACCTTGATGTTGGCGCTGTCGATTCGTCGCCAGCAGCGGCAGCAACGCGCGCTGTCATTAGCGCTGAATACTTGAGTCATGTCCATGAGCATGCGCATGACTCAACAGATACAAATAGGGTTGCTGGTGGGATTGGTATTACTCGGCATCACGTTGTTTGGAAAAGGATTCTATATGCAAGCGAAAGCACACTTTGCCCAATATTTGATTGAACAAGCCTGGGCTAAAACCTTAATCGATGGTCAGTCCCATAAACCTTGGTCCTGGGCCGATACCTATCCCGTAGCTAAGCTCTCCATCGAGCAAGCTAAAAGACCGAATCACTTCGATGGTCCGGCATCCAACGATAGCTTATATGTACTGGCGGGCGCATCTGGTCGTAATTTGGCCTTCGGGCCAGCCTTAGTGCTATCGAGTGCGCCCGCTGGCGCGCAAGGCAACACTGTGATTGCAGGGCACAGGGATACGCATTTCGCGATGTTAAATGGCATCAGTGTTGGACGCCGCTTGGCGCTGCAAACTGCGACGGGCAAAGAAATTGTTTACCAAGTGGTGGCGACCGAAGTGGTGCATGAATCGCAAACTGAGTGGATGGCGCCAAGTGAGGGTAATCGCTTAACGCTGATCACTTGCTATCCCTTCGATGCGCTGCAAGGCGGTGCCGAACTGCGTTTTGTGGTGCAGGCTATTCCGGTCGAGCCCGAACCTGCTGCGGTGCAATCCGCTGAAACGATTGTTACTCAGGCGAGGGTTCAAAAGGTTGCGTAGCGAGCAAGAATTTATTAAGGCGTGATAAACAAAAAGGCAGAACCTGAGTTCTGCCTTTTTATTCGAGCTAGTTGCTCATCGGCATCACCCGATTTCGACCTAAGCGTTTGGCTTCGTAAAGTAACATATCCGCTCTTTCAATCAGTTGGATCGCCACTTGTTTTTCCTGCCACTGGGCGACGCCAAAGGAGGCGGTGATATTTTCAATGCGTTGGTCTCTACGCCTATCCTTAAGACTGAGTTTTTCAAGCCCACGGCGCATGGCCTCAGCCAGTTGCCTTGTTATACGTAGTTGGCTTTTGGGCACCAAAATAGCAAACTCTTCACCGCCAAAACGGTACAGTTTACTGCCATCTCTGCAGGCTTCTTGTAGGCGCTTGGCAACGGCTTTTAATACTTGGTCTCCCAGTTGGTGGCCATAGTTGTCATTAAAGGCCTTAAAGTGATCGATATCGACCAAGATAAGGCAGGTGCCTTCGGGGGCCTGCGCCAACATGCCAGCTATATCGGCATCGAATGCGCGGCGGTTTAAACAGCCAGTGAGCGCATCGTAAAGTACATCTTTCTCTGTTTTTTCAAGCTTTTGTTTTAACGCATCAATCTCAGTCTGCGCTTTTTGTAACTGAGTAGTGAAATACTCAGTGCTCGAGCGAATATTTTCGGATTCCTTCACCAAATTACGCACTAAATCGAGCACTTGCTCAACGCTGAGTGCACCTTCTTCGATGCCATTGAGTTTGGCAAAATTGTCGTTGATACAGGTTTGGAACTCAGTCGCATCGAGATTCGTATCCCGAATCGATTGCGACAGCTCGGTGGACATGGCCTCAAGGTTAAGTCGCATATCGCGCACATCCAACTCAACCGGATCGGCGACATACTGGCGGAACAACAACTCGCTGCTCACGGGTGGGCAAGTGTTGTAGTGGGCGATAACCGTATCGAGCTGGGCGTTTAACGCTGGGTTTTGTTCGCCCACGTAGGTATACCACAGGGCATAATTGATTGGCGTGGTGGGAATTTGATGCTTGAGCATTAAAGGCACCGCTTTTTTAAGATTCAAGGCTGCGGTTTGTAATAAATCTCGTGACATGGATACATCCCAATAAAAATAACTCGATAAACTTGGTATACCACATTTGGGTAAACAGTTTTGCTCGTTAAATCCCGTTACAACTAATGCCCAAATGCAGGCTGAATTACCTGCCAAAAGCGTTGGGGGATATGATAGAGTTTATCGCTAAAATTAAATAATGATAATAACTTGGGAGAAAGTCTTGAAAAATTTCATCCTTGCCGGTGCCCTAGGTTCCTTACTGTCACTGCCTACTATGGCCGCATCTTCCCTCAGTGACAGCCTGGATCTCGGCCAGTATCGCACCGACGTCAAAACCTTAGCCAGTGATGCCTTCGGCGGTCGCGCGCCCTTATCTGAAGGTGAGCAACTGACGATTGATTACCTTGAGAAAGCCTTTAAAGAGATAGGGCTTAAGCCGGGGTTTGGCGACAGCTATTTGCAGGCAGTGCCGCTGGCGAAAATCACCGCCGATCAAAACATGCAACTCGATATCGGTGGACTTAAGTTTGCCAATGGCAGTGAATTTACCGCCAGAACTCAGAGAATTAGCGATAAAGTCAACCTTAATAATAGCGATGTGGTGTTTGTCGGTTATGGCATAAATGCGCCTGAATATGGCTGGAATGACTACCAAGGCCTCGATGTAAAAGGCAAAACCGTGATTGTGTTAGTCAATGACCCAGGTTTTGCAACTCAAGACCCCCAGGTCTTTAAAGGCAATGCCATGACCTACTATGGCCGCTGGACTTACAAATACGAAGAGGCCGCGCGTCAAGGCGCCGAAGCTGTATTTATTGTCCATGAGACGGCACCTGCCGCCTATGGCTGGGGAGTAGTGCAAAACTCCAATACAGGCACTAAATTCACCTTGGTCGATGCCAATAATAATCAAGGGCAGGTGGGCGTGATGGGTTGGGTGCAACATGATGTTGCCAATAAGATTTTTGCCAAGGCGGGCATGGACTTCGATACCTTAAAGCAACAAGCCGCCAAGCCAAACTTTAAGGCCATTCCCTTAAAGCTCAAGGCCAATGTCAGTTTAAACAATACGATTGAACGCGCCGAATCCCACAATGTGGCGGCCCTGTTGCCGGGCAAGAGCCGCCCCGATGAAGTGGTGATGATGCACGCCCATTGGGATCATCTTGGTACAGTGATTGAAGATGGCAAGCCAGAGATCATCAATGGCGCCGTGGATAACGCCAGTGGTGTGGCGGGCGTGTTGGCGCTGGCGCGTTACTTTGCCAAACAAGCGCAAACCGCGCCGCTTGAGCGTTCAATCCTGTTTAGTGCCTTTACTGCCGAAGAAACCGGCTTGATTGGTGCCCAGCACTTTGCTCAGCATCCGAGTGTGCCGACTAAAAACATCGTCGCCTTTTTGAATATCGACGGCATGAATATGAACCAAGGTGTGGATTATATTCTGCGCTATGGTGAGGGCGTGTCTGAGTTAGAAACCTATTTGGACAAGGCCGCTAAGGCGCAGGGGCGGGTGGTGAAGGGCGATCCAAGACCACAAAATGGTTTGATGTTTAGATCGGACCACTTCGCACTGGCCCAACAAGGTGTGCCTGGCTTGTTATTTATGAGCCTTGGGGATACGGATCCTGACTATATTGCCCATAAATACCACAAGGGCGCCGATGATTATGATCCTAACTGGACACTCGAAGGGGTGAAGCAGGATTTAGATCTGATGGCCAGCATGCTCACTATTTTAGCGAATGGAAAAGATTGGCCCCATTGGTTAGAGGCTTCGGACTTTAAGACCAAGCGTGAGCAAGACGGTCGTAAAAAGTAATTATATAAAATGCAAAAAGGACGCTAAGGCGTCCTTTTTTATGCTTATCAATCCGTTAGAAAGTATAACTGACCGAAAGCATAGGGCCGATAAAACTGTAGTAAATGTTGTAGTCGGCGATTTGGGTATCTTTATTCGGTGATTTTTGGGCGATATCCACATCGACCTTGTAGTAGTTATAGGCCACGCTCATGCGCCAGTTGTCGGTGATATTGGCATCGATGCCGAGTTTAACGTCTACCAACTCACCCTTTACATCATTGAGTTTAATGTAGAAATACTGGGCGTGAGTCGTCAGCTTCCAGCCTGGGATAAATTCATAGTTGGCATAGACGCCAAAATCCGGCAAAGGTGCGGTGACATTTTCATCGACGATGCGGGGAATGGCTTGGCTACCACAGACATTGTTTAGTAGCTCAGAGGCATGACAGACACCGATAACGCCTTCAAAACCCGTTTTGATAAACATAGTATGCAAACCGAGGGAGAAGCCCACATCGTAATCGCTACCCTGGATTGCATCATAACCGTAACCCACGCGCAGAATATCAATATTTAAGGTGGAGTTGAGTCGGCCACCAGCCTTGATATCGTAAATGGTGTCGTTGATTTCAATTTGAAAGGGTTTGGATAAGGCTTGCGTTTCGGCGTCGCGGTGCAGCTGTTTCCAGTCGAGGTAAATATTATGCCGCTCGTTAAAGTGATAATTGACTTCAACAAAGGGTAAAAACTCATTCTCGGCCAGTTGTAGATCGGATTCATAGTCTAAGGTGAAGTTGTTCCCCGTGTTCGGGTTTGTCACCTCCATATTGGTATCCGACTGTGAATAAAATCCCCCTAGCTCAAGGCTCAATTCGCCCGCCAGCACAGGGCTGCTGCCGAGTAGGGCGATCACTAGGGGTGTTAGACGAGTGGAAATCAACGTTACTCCAGTATTCTTCTTATTATATCCAGCGATAACATCAGACTTTAGTGCCATAAGCTATGGACATTTGGAGTGTAACAGCAAATTTCAAAATGTGAATAAAATGTTTTAAAAAATGCGTTGTTTCGTGATTTAAAACAAAAGTAGTACGGCTATTTGGCTTGGTATGGCGAGCTTGTGGGAGAGATCACGGTAATTTGCATCTTGGTGATTTGTGAAGAAAATGTATGGTTCAGCCAAAAAAACGGCCCAGTAGAGACTGGGCCGCAGATAAGAGCTTAAGGATAGAGTATCAATTGCTGTACTAGTTAGTCGCAGATTTGGGCTCAGACGTACTGACGTCTGCCGCGCTGACCTCGGACCCCAGCGCTTGAACTGGCTGTGGCTCGCTAGCTTTATCATCCTTGTTAAACATGCCTAAACGGATGCGGATAAAGTGCAGGATTTGCGCCGCAATATCCACGTTTAAGCAGGATTCCAGGCCTTCGAAACCGGGGGATGAGTTGGCTTCACAAATTTTGTAGTGGCCGTTATCGAATAACAAATCGATACCCGCCACATCTAAATCGAGAATATTGGCGGTTTGTGTTGCCAACCATTCGATTTCAGGTGTGATCTCGAAGGGGCGCGCCGAACCTCCCGCGCTGACATTGGCTTTAAAGCTGTCTTCTTGGCCACGGCGCTCATAGCAGCCGGCCACGCGTCCACCAATGGTAAATACCCTGAGATCGCGGCCGTGACTGTTGGCGATAAACTCCTGCAAAATAATGTTGGCGTTTTTATTGGTCGCTTCGATTAATTGCATTAAATCATCAAATTCGCGGGCCTTATGGGACAAAAATACGCCGCTACCCTGTGAACCCGAAAGGGTTTTAATCACCACGGGAAAACCTAGGTGACGTTCAACCAGTTCGATATCGACGGGGAACTTCACCAACATAGTTTTGGGCGTGGGTAAATTCTTCTCGGCCAGTAATTGCTGGGAAAAGAGCTTATCTTTAACGATTTCAATGGCTTTTGATGGATTTAAGCAGTACACCCCTAAACGTTCTAAATGGCGAATGATCGCCAACGCAAAGTAAGTGGTGCCGGAGCCCATTCTCGGGATGATAAAATCTGGTAATTCAACGGGTTGGCCGTTTAACAAAATACTCTTGTTGTCTTCTCTCGTCACGGTGAGATCGAACTCATCCGGAGCATACACTTCTAACTCAATATTGTCGGCCTTGGCTGCTGCCAATAGACGTTCAATTTCATACAATTCAGGTTTTAGCTGAGTCGCGGTTTCTTTATATAAAATCCACCCACGCATTTAATCGCAAACCTTCATTTTCATTCTTTATCCTCGGGTTCAGCTTCATCCTGAACATCATCGTCAATTTCGACATCCACATCGAATGCCGCTTCGGGCTCGGCCTCAGGCTTAGTGGGGGGCAAATGTACTGTGCCAACCACTGCATAAAAGGGTTTACCTAGGGCGAGTTTGCGGTACTTTAACCAGATCTGCTCTAACAAGCTACTGGGAGCGATGTTTCCTTTGATGACTTCGACAAATTGCGCTTCATCGGCGGTGACGGGGAGTGTCTTGCCTTCGTCGAGATTTTTCATGGCATGGCCATGTATTTCAAGCAGTTCGGCTTCTTTACTGGTGAAGTCGCCACTGCGCTTAAAACCTTTCGGGAAATTGGCATCGTCATAAAAACGTTTATGGGATACAAAGCTGGCAGCTGAGCCGTTCACCGTCTCAGAACCCTTGTTAGCGTTTGAAAAAGACTGTTCAGACATGGCTGTTACCTTCTAGTTTTTGATATACAAAGATTTGCAACTGGAGTATTGGCTAGTATTATTGATTTATAAATCAAAAAAATTTGCCAATGTTGGTCAAGAATTTTTATGGATACCGATTTACTTAAGACCTTTTTGGAAGTCTCCCGTACCCGTCATTTTGGCAAGGCCGCGGAAAATCTTTACCTTACCCGCAGCGCGGTAAGCTTTCGGGTAAAACAGCTCGAAAGTATTCTAGGCGTGGCCTTATTTGAGCGCCAACGCAACAATATTCAGCCCACTCCGGCGGGCGAACGTATGCTTGGACATGCTGAAGCGGTATTAACCGCTTGGGAGCGTGCCAAGCAGGATGTCTCTCTCAGTCAGTTACAATCGACTCAACTCGCCATTGGCGCAGGCCCCAATATTTGGGACGCCTATTTGCAGAGGCATTTACAGCATTTGCATGTGGGATTGCCCGGTGTTGCCCTGCGGACCGAAGTGCTGCCATTAACTGTGATGACACGGCAATTGATGGACCGCACCCTCGATTTGGCGATTTCCTTCGACCCACCTAAACTGGACCAATTCGAACTGGTGCAATTAGGCCAAATCAATTTATTGCTGGTGTCCAAGACCATGGATGTGGCGGTGAACGCGGTGCAGGCAGGGCAATATGTCAAAGTGGATTGGGGTACGGCCTTTAATATCCTGCATGCCCAGGAATATGCTGCTTTACCCGTGCCGACCTTACACACTAGCTCGGCCCGTATCGCCTTGGATTTTATCTTGAATAACGGTGGCTGCGCGTTTTTACCCGAGCATTTGGTTCAGCCACTGCTGAACCGCGGCGAGCTGCATTTAGTTGCGGGAGCGAGCCCCATTTCGCGTAGTGTGTATGTTGCCTATTGGGCCGAGAATGACCGCTTAGAGCAAATCAAACAGGCGATTGGCTTTTTAGCCGATACGTCAGCTGAAATACGCTAATCTGTAACAACTGCATATAAAAAACGCCTTTGGGAGATATCTCAAAGGCGTTTTTTTAGAGCAGAACAATCAGTTAAGAAGTAACACTTAGCTTTGTTAGATAAATGCGCTCGTTAAAGACTGCGCTACATAACAGGCATAAAATCAACAGCGTATTAAATAAATAGCGGTAGCAGTACAACAAGCCAAGTAATACCGCAAAGCGCTAGACTCATAAACACAGCGGCGGAGGCGATATCTTTTGCTTGCCCACTGAGGTGATGGATTTCACTGCCAACACGGTCAACCACGGCTTCAATCGCCGAATTTAATAGCTCCACAATCAACACGATAAACAAGGTTAAGATCAGCATCAGCCGTTCCAAGGTGCTGATATCGACCAACAGGGCGATTGGCAGCATGACCACGGCCAGCATCAATTCCTGTCTAAAAGCGGCTTCGTGGATCCAAGCGGCTTTTAAGCCCTTCATCGAAAATCCCGTCGCTCTAAAGATGCGTTTAATACCGTGGTTGTTTGCTGGTTTCATAATAATTCCATCGACTTGGGCGATTGTTCGCGAAGCTTTTACCCGTTCAAATCGCCTACGACTCGCGTGTTAACATTTGAACGAGCTTAAAAAAGAGGCCGCAGTATAGCCCGATAACCCCAGCGTATAAATAGCTAGGCCGACAAATTCGCAGTCCTGCTAGGGTGTTAGTGGGACATTGCAGGGTTCGCCGTCGCGCAGGCTTACGGCTAAGCTTGAAATTCCATACCGCTTTATTGAAGAGGCAAAGGAATGACTCTTACAACTCGCTTACCTTTTTTAACATTTGCATTTGTGCTGTGTTTCGCTGTTTTCTTCGGGCTTTACTGCGGAATTTGCGGTTTATTCATGGCCGTGAGTTACGCCAATCCCCAAGTGCCGAATATTCAATTAGCGACTGAGTTCTCAAAGGTGAATAGTGCCCATATTAGTGATTTTCTCGTCAGCGAAAAACTCGATGGTGTGCGCGGTTATTGGGATGGAAAACGTTTAGTGACTCGTCAGGGGAATCCCATCTTAGCGCCAAGTTGGTTTACTGCGGATTTTCCGCCAACCCCAATGGACGGCGAGTTATGGCTCGGGCGAGGACGATTTGAAGCCATATCGGGCCTTATCCGCCAAGCATCAGCGAATGAGAGCGAGTGGCAGAATGTGCGTTTTATGGTGTTTGATTTACCCAAGGCGCAAGGAAGCTTTGAAGCGCGGTATCAGCAGATGCAAACCTTGCTTGCAGGTAAATCGGTTTACCTGCAAGTGATTGAGCAAGTGAGCGTAGAAAGTGTCGAGGCGCTCTACCAGAAATTAGACACCACAATAGCGCAAGGCGGTGAAGGCTTAATCTTGCATCGACGCACGGCGTTATATACGCCGGGTCGTAATCCTAACGTAATGAAGTTAAAGCCCTATTTAGATGCCGAGGCCAAAGTGATTGGGCATATTGCGGGTAAAGGGCAATTTGCCGGGCAACTGGGCGCATTGAGAGTGCAAACCGCAGATGGCCGTGTCTTTAGTATTGGCACGGGTTTTAGCTTGGCCGAGCGTCAGCATCCGCCCGCAATAGGCACGATTATCACTTACAAATATCTTGGATTAACCGTCAATGGCTTACCGCGCTTTGCGAGCTTCCTGCGGATAAGAAGCGACATACCGCCAGAGGATAAAGAATAGGTTGCGAAATTGTTGAATTTTGATAAAAATCGAACACTTAACATTCGTTTTGCCGAGTATCGTATTGATTATTAATGGGCAATCATATCAAGGAGTGAGTTTTGGTCGACAGTCAACATGGATTAACCCTTTGGAAGCAGCGTGTGCAGCAAGCCTTGACTGTGCCTAAATGGCTTAAACATCCATTCGTGACACTTAAGCAATTTTGGTTAAGCTTAAATCTTGCCCAGCGTTGTTACTTGTTAGCGTTACTGGCGTTAATGTTATTCCAGCCCGAAATTTGGATTGCTGCCATCATCACCGCTGTTGCCTTGATTATTGAGTTTTGGCCCAGATTTGCCATGGCTTGGCATACGTTGGCGGGCAAAGCTATTTTCCTGCTGTTTTATGCGGTTATCGCAAACTTCGCCCTCGCGGCCAGCGGTAGTGTCGTGAACGAAATCACCGGTGTATCGGCCTCGCATTTGTCCTACACCCATAACTTTGCCATTCTGCTGTATCTGCCGATTTGGTTTGTGTGTATCTCAATCCTCGCCTTACTCCTGCTGCAATTGGTGATCCCTTGCTATTTGTTTTTCCATATCGGATTGCGGATTTTAGGACTCGAAGCCAAGCAGCAAGGCAGTAAAAAACGATTTGTGGTGACAACTTCTCTGGTGCGTATGATTCTGTCTGTGGTGTTGTTATTAAACCTAGTTGCGATTACCGATGGTGAAAACTGGGTAGGGGATTTAGCCAAGACTACCCAAGGGATAAAAGGCGATATGCTTGAAGTTAAAGTTGTGGATGAAGGCGAAACCATTCTCAAAGCCGAGGATAGTATTGAACAAACGGGAACTGAACTCACGCAGCAACCTAATCAAACCGACACAACCGAGACACTTAAGGCCTTTGGTCATAGCTATTACAAAGGGATCCGCGATTTAATTGCCTTATTTGCCTATAAATTTGAAGCCGATGGTCGCAGTCGGTGTGATAAATTAGCCGACTCAGTGGTGATTGAGCTAAATGACTATGAAATATTGGAAATTACCGAGTCTGCCAATGAGCAGTATGGTTACCATTTTGAAGTCAAAAAATGTATTTCCCCCGCCTTTGGTCAGATGGCATCAACACCTAAGTAACAGTACGAGAGGATGTTAAGTTGTTAGAAGATAAAGCGTTAGCAAAAGATCAGCATGTACGACGCATCTTAATGGTCTGTATGGGCAATATTTGTCGTTCGCCCACTGCCGAGGCCGTTTGCCGCGCTAAAATTCGCGATCGCCGTCTTAATATCGAAGTCGATTCGGCGGGCACTATTGGTTATCACCAAGGGGATTCCCCCGACAGTCGCTCGATGGCGGCAGGTAAAAAACGCGGTTTGAGTTTCGACGGCATGCGTGCAAGACAAGTAATTGATGCCGATTTTGAGCATTTCGATCTTATTTTAGCGGCAGATAATAGCAACCTCGCGGATTTACGCCGCCGCTGCCCACCCGAATATCAATACAAATTAAAGCTGATGTTGTCCTACGGTGATTGCGACACGGATGAAGTGCCCGATCCCTACTACGGCGGTACGCGAGGATTCGAATTAGTCCTCGATCTACTCGAACAGAGTATGGATGCCTTATTAGATCAGTTAACTGGAAAAACAAATTAGCCAGCAACAAATGCGTCGATAAGGATTTAAGGCTTAAGTACGGTTGGATGCAGTGCAATTAATCGAAGCCAGAAAGCGTAATTCTTTATCGCGTGATAAGCATGGGCAGAGTTAACCCTGTGACACGCCATAAACTCATCCCAGAGGGCTCGACGGCGGCATCCATGCCGCCAACGGTCACTGTTGCAACAATGGCAATTTTAATGACCATTGAACTGTTCATTTGGCAAAAAAGCTAATGCCCCATTCCTCGTTAGCAAAGTGACATCTAGCGAACTCCAACATCAGAACATTGACCCAATTTTAGTAATGCCCCCTAGTTCTGGCCTTAATCCGTTATCCAACCGAAATTACGTTAGCCAATGAGAAAAGGTGGTACGAGTTTCAACCGGAATGCGAGGCCAAAATGCTGTCAATCAAGAACAATAATTAATCAGGTGTGAGCGTAAAAGAATGAGAAAGCTAAAACGATATCAAGTAATTACCCATCAAACTGTATAAAAAACCGCTACCGCAAAAAAGAAAATTCCTATAGCATCATTTATACCCCCATTTACACGGATGTGGCAGCGGCCAAGTCCAACAAGCGATTTATGCCTTGCAAACAGCGCAGCGCATAAATACTAAGACGTTATGTCTTAATACATAGGGAAATCTGATTGAAAAATATTAGTGCTCATTTACAAGTTATTAGAGAGGCTACAGTTTTTGCCAGATACAAGTGCATGAATCATGACAATTTACTGATGATTCATGATCTGATGGATGCTATTCATAATACGACTGAGCACATCGAGAAAGATTATTGGAAGGATGAAGAGTATATCGCAATGTACTACCTACCTTATGATAAACAATGGGGTTCTAAAGGGCTTGTTTTAATCGATATTTATAAAAAAGCCTGCCCCCCCAATAGACATAACAATGCGTGGCACTTTGCGGCCTTCGGCCGCAGCGACGCTCACCAAGGTTCGCGCCGTGCGCTTATAGTTATGTGGAAATCGTTGAGTAACGAGCATGGATGAACATTCCAAAATCGAAAAGTACATTGTGGCAAGTGATGTTAGCTCAGGTCGGGATGGGATCGGAATAGAGGTTTATTCTGGCAACGACTTGCTTCTGGAAGTCTTTCGCGATGACACTAAAAAAACCAGAGAAGTAACCCTTTACAAAATGGAACTCGATCTTGAGCTTGTAGAGCAAGCAATTGCGCTATTTAAAAAGGAAATCCCATGGGAATTTCAAGAATAACATCATCTTACGACTCGTCACTTAACAAGATCCGGCAGCACGCAGCCTTTGGCTGCTGGACTCGCTACGATCGCCGCTGCGGGCAACGTTATCTCCACAGAAATTTTAATCCGAAACCTACAAATTAGAGCTTAGATTCTAGCTAGCTTCTGTCCCTATACGTGTCAGAGGAATGAAGCTGACACGTTCGTGCCCCATTCCAATTTAGCACTCGTTTGTTCATTCGGGGCTTTACGAAAGAGTTTCCTTACAAAATCTCATCTATTAGCTCCCAATTTTTGTGCTTCTCTATAACAGCTAGATACTGGGTAAATACGGCTCTTCGTTGTTATTGGTGGAACCCCATATCCAGCTTTCCAAAGTGAAAGAGGATGGCACGTTGAAATCGCTCTGAATTTCGATACCCCATAGCCTTTACTCTGAGCTGTCTAACTTGGCTATTGATTGCTTCTGCCAAACCGTTTGATAGACCAAAGCGCATGGCATTAAGTATGCCCCAGAGTTTGTTCTCGATTGTATCTGCCACCGCCATTAAGGGTTTGAGACCGCTGGCTTTAGCTAAAGCTATCCAATCTTTCCATCGCTGCTTTGTTCCTCGAACACTATTGCCATGCCAGATGTTCCGAGCCTGGTCTTTAAAATACCATGCAAGAGCCGTATTCATCATTGCCGGGATGAGTCTATTGACCCTCTCTCGGTCGGGTTCGCTGAGATTATCTCGTCGCTTTAACCAGTAAAAACGTGTGCGATGTGCCTCTTGCCGCATTGACGGCGCCAACCTGAATAACTCGTCTTTGCGGATCCGGTTAACCGCCTCCGTTAGCATCTTGGCTACATGGAAGTGATCAAATGCGATTTTCCTCTCTGCATTGGGCAGCGCTTTCTTTGCTGCTTTAATGTAAGCAGGGCTCATATCCATACAGATAGACTGAGTTTGACGTAATGCATCTGCAGGCAGCTGTGTTAGGCAGGCATCAAAACTTGCAGCTGAACGTCCCTCTGAAACCGCTAAAACTTGTCCTTCATGATTAGAGAGCAGCGTGACATATTCATGCCCCTTTTTAAGAGCGGTTTCATCGACCAATAAATAATCGGTATTAATCAGTTTGCGTTTTGCCAGTCCACGATAAACAGCGCGCGCCATAATCCTATCTATGGCTCCCCAGCTCAGTTTAAAGAACCGACTGACGGCATTAAGAGAACTCATCGCAAGCAAGGTTAATACACGCATCTCAAACAATTCAGTGTAACGACTGCTGCCACTGGCCCATGGGACTTGGAGGGTTTGATAACCGTGTGAGGTACAGTGTACTCGTGGCACGTTAGCTTGAATGAGCGTTTGATACTGGCAGGTATCCAAGTGACGCCATTTTCGTAAACGGGAATCGTAATGGCGACTCGCATTGTGGCATATAGGGCATTTAAAGCCTGCTTGAGAAGCGTAGGCGATGGTAACAATTATGCTCTGACGTGGTTCATCGAGTTGAACACTGGATACGACCCAAGGTGCCTTTAACCCCAAGATATGTTGATATAAAGCAGCTTCACTCATCACTGAAATTTAAGAGGAATTTGGCTAGAACTATACCTACTCCACCATGTTCAGAGAAGAGCCGTAAATACACAGTCATATCTGAAATAGGCTTATTTTGAGGTTTTTAGTGCAATATCCGTGCGCATTTTTCCAATGATAACAATTTAAAGTCATTTAAAATCAGTACGATAGAAACTGCTAAGATTAGATAATAGGTTTGGAAAACGCGCATGCGCGTTTTTACGGATGGTATATTTAATAAAAAACTGATAACTTCTTTACATACAGATAGTTAACTATGCGCGTTTTTACTGGTCCAACGTGATAAACGCGCATGCGCACTAATAAAATAATGAAATGGACACCCCTTCTATACTGAGGAAGTCAGTTTAAAAGGAGACCGTCATGAGTGATATTTATACAATCGGAATTGATCTAGCAAAGTCTGTTTTTCAATTATGTGCGTTTGATAAGACAGGGAAAAAACTGATTAATAGATCACTAAAAAGAAATCAAGTCATTAAATTTTTGAGCAATATTGCTCCTTGTCTGATTGGAATGGAAGCATGTTCTAGTTCTCATTATTGGGCACGAGAAATAAAAAAGCTGGGTCATGAAGTCAAACTCATGCCACCTCAGTATGTTAAGCCTTATGTAAATACAAATAAGAACGATATGGCTGATGCTGAAGCGATTTGCGAAGCGGTTCGCCGCCCCACGATGCGATTTGTTTCTGTTAAAAGTGAAGAGCAACAAGCTTTATTGCTGCTTCATCGAGAAAGAGAAGGCGTAATCAGAGACCGTACCGCATTAATCAATAGAATCAGGGCAAGCCTTCAAGAATTTGGTGTTAGTGTTCCTGCAGGAAGATTTCAGCTAAGAAAATGGTTTAGAGAAGGTTTTAGCTTGGTCGAGCATAAGTTGCCAAAGCTGCTAGTTGAGCACATTAGTTTAATGCAAACACGTTTGAGGGAGCTCGAACAGTATGCAGAATATTTGGATAAGCAGATAGATCTCACGAGTGAAGTCAGTGATGAGTGTCAGAAAGTAAGACAGATCCCAGGTGTTGGTCGCTTAACATCATCCGCATTAATTGCCAGTATTGGTGATGCAAAAGCGTTTTCATCAGGGCGTCAGTTATCCGCTTGGATGGGGTTAGTACCAAGCCAGCACTCTAGCGGAGGTAAGTCACTACTGCTAGGTATCAGTAAGCGAGGAGATACCTACTTAAGACGCATGTTTATCCATGGTGCTAGAGCGGTGATTAGGCATTTAAAAGAAGGAAAACCGTTCTTTGAATGGGTAACCTCGTTGCTCAAGAGAATGAATAAAAACAAAGTGATAGTGGCATTAGCAAATAAACTGGTTCGTATCTCTTGGGCCATATTAGCCAAAGAAGAAAGTTTTAGCGCAGGACGAACCTATTAAGTAAATAAAAGTACATCCAGTTTTGCTAAGTGAAAGCAAGTGATGACAAGACAGGTTAGACCGTGACTTGGAAACTCTGTGCCTAACATCGTTTCTTAGAAAACGATAAAATGATTAGAGCCAAGTCAGCGAAGTTCATCGGGGATCAAGAGCGAGTCTCTTACAAGGAATCCGAATAGATGGCTGCAAAACCACATTTGTTATCGGTTGATTTTTCTTGCAAAAAATGGGGTGTCCATAGATGTTATGCTTCAAAACTAGCAAGGAAGTAAATCATGGGTATGTGTTTAGCACTTCATAGTGTATCAGATGCAAATATTAAAAAAATATTAGAGCGACCCGAGCTTATCTGGAGGCTTATTGCTTCAGATGATCCAGAAATATATGAAGAAACGGTTAAGGAAAAAAATCAAGTTGGCTTTCTCTCAAAGCTGTTCGGAAAGAAAGCTACAACGGGCACCGAAATACCAAATTTAATTTTTGTCGAAGGTGAGAACGTCGATGACGACTTAGATAAGTCGTGGCAAGGAATTCACTACTGCATAAATAAAACCGCATATGAAGCGGAACCTCCAATGGATTTCATTACTGTAGGTGGAGAAGTCGCTGGTGATATTGACGTAGGCTACGGACCTGCGCGTTTGTTCAATAGCGAGACGGTAAAAGAAATCCATTCACGCCTTTCAAACATAACTGATGCAGACCTGTCAGCGAACTACGATCCACAGGATATGGACAAGCTAGACATATACCCAAACATATGGAGCAGAGATGGCGACGAAGGCTTGGAGTATATTACGGAATACTTTGTAAATCTTAAAAGCTTCGTTGCTAATTGTGCCAATAATAATCTGGGTATGGCTGTGTATATATGCTAAGCATAACAAACGGCTCCACGCAGACGCCCAAACCTACGCTGCTTTTGTGGGTTACGCTGCGCTACACTTTACCACAAAAGCCCCTCCAGTTTGGGCGCTGGTGAGCCGGGCGTTATGTTTCAGGAGAGTTAAGTGGCAGCCTGGCAAATTCCAATTGAGTTCGTCCCTGCCAAATGGGCTGAAGAACATAATTTTGAGGTTGAACTTCTTTATGGAGAGGATGGCTTTGATACTACTTGTGCGTGGGTTGACAACCAGCCAACCAAAGACTTTGACGCAATACTTTCATCTATACTGCCCAAAGCAGACTCATGGTCTGAGAAATTATTACTCTGGGGCAATGAAAAGACACATGATATAAGTGTATGGCACGAAGACGGCGATATACTTTCAATTGGATTCAGGATCGACCTTAGAGAAAACATCACAAACTTTATGTCTACTCTCTGCAAAGCAGCAATCACACTAAATTGCGTGCTGTTTATTCCTGGACAAAAAGCAATGCTTAACCCAAATATTTTTGAGCTCAAGCAGTATATTCTCAAATCAAATGCAGCCAAGTTCGTTAAAGACCCAGAGAGCTTTCTCAAAGAATTTGGCGAGTGAAATATAACAATTGGTTCAAGTCGTTCGCTTCGCTCACTCGGGACCGGCTAAAGCCGGCCCCTTAACCAAGCGTTATATACCTAGGGATAGCCTGAGTTAAATGGATGCATTGAGCAAGCTTCAAGAAAAAAATAAAATCCACTCTAAGCATCAGCGTAATGCTAGCTGGAGCACTGTTTGGATGTTTTGTCTATTGAGTCCTTTGCTATTTAGCTATGGCTACGAATTTTATTTTTCAGTGATAAAAAGCATTAAAATTGAGATTATTCACCCATCTATAGCCTTATTTGGTTCGCTAGGTTTTGGTTTACCTTTAGCGGCTATGGGTGACTTAATGCTTTTTAAGCGTGTTAATAAATTATTCCTATTAATGATCGTGGAAGCGTGGTTTATCTGGTTTTGGGTTGTTACTCCATTATCTTGGTTAGCGTTTTTACCATTGATTCCTGCATTTGTTATATTGCAAGTGCAACTGTCTAAAATAAAGGCAGGTAAGTAAAAGGTATATAACAAGGCAATTATGTGTGGGACGTCTAAAGCTTGGCTGGCGCTCATTCTTCGCTAATTTTAGCCAAGCTTAATACGCCCCATATTGCGGCGCTGGGGGATCCCCTCATAATTGAGGTCTTCCAGCGTCATGAACTAAGTTTATATATTCGACTAATGCCCAGCGAAAAATTGTCTCCTTTACCGGATATTTGTCTCTTTTACGTACTTCTTTTCCAAGTCTAACAATTGATAGCACTGCCCGCTGTTTCACTGTATTGGCTTGAAAATATCTTTGCCATCCAAGGTGTTGTGCCGCTAACCCAATACACCACAACACGATTTCAGCGAGCATAGCGATGAGCAGCAATACATCATATCGCTTTGGACAACGGCTGCGGCTTTGTCTGAGGCCCATGCCATATTGCGGACTTTTTAAATCGCGGAAGGTTTCTTCAATTTGCATTCGTTTAGCATACAAATCGACGACCTTCGAAGGGCCAAAGTAATCTGGAGGTAGATTGGTGGCGAGTAGCCAAGGCTCTTTACTTCCTAAGCTGTAACGCTTTTGTGCGGTGTGATTTCGTCCAGCCTTAGAAGAGCGTTTATCATTACGCAGCTTAGGTTTAGCTTTAAACAAGTGCAGGCAACATTGTAGTGGAGACTTGCGTGCTAACTTGACGCTACCTATGTATTTCGCGGTTGAATTCGCTTTAGGATAGAGGGATTTATTTGACTGCCATGATGTTTGGCCGTTGAGCATAAAACTGACGTCACCGCGAACTCTCCCTAGCCAAAACCAACCATGGCGTTCGACTTCCCTAAACCAAGTATTGCGATAACCAATAAAACATTAATTAAAACATAGACACCCAGCCTTAATAGCGCGGAAGTAAACCTCCTACTATGCTTTGGTTAAGCATTGAACAAGGAGGTTTGTATGCCGCGCCCTCGCCGAACTCAGATAAGTCTTGAAGACACACCTTATTACCATTGCTGTAGCCGCGTTGTTCGGCGGGCATTTTTATGTGGTGATGATAGTTACTCGGGTAAAAACTACGACCATCGCCGCGCTTGGGTAGAATCGCTACTGTTTGAACTTGAAGCGGTTTTTGCTATTGATGTGGCAGCCTTTGCTGTGATGTCGAATCATCTGCATGTGGTGCTGCGAGTCGATATCGAGACTGCCAATCGTTGGACTGACCGCGAAGTGCTTGAGCAATGGCATAAGTTGTTTAAAGGCGATGAGTTAACGCACAAATTCGCTAAAGGTGAGTTAGTTGAAGCGCATGAGGTGAACAGATTAAAGCATTCAATCGCCCTTTATCGCAGTCGTTTGTGTGATATCTCATGGTTTATGCGCTGCCTCAACGAACCGATTGCAAGACAAGCAAATCAAGAGGATAACTGTACAGGTCGTTTCTGGGAGGGGCGATTCAAATCGCAAGCCCTACTCGATGAAACTGCGGTATTAGCCTGTATGACTTACGTTGATTTAAATCCGATTAGAGCCCAACTCGCTGATACACCAGAACAATCCGACCATACCAGTATTCAACTACGTATTCGGGCCGCATTAAAAGGTGAGCAACCCAGCAATCTCCTGCCTTTTATTGGTAACGAGTGCGATAACCAAGCCAATGGCATTGCGTTTTCATTAATTGATTATCTTCAATTGGTAGATGATACAGGCCACATTATTCGCAACGATAAACGTGGATTCATAAGTGAAAATAGCGCCAAGATACTGACAAAATTAAATATCCCCCATGAAAATTGGCTCAAGCTGACTACAGATTTTGGCAAGCTATTTCATGGCCCAGTAGGTACATTGCAAGCACTAACCGATTATTGCGAACATCTCGAAAAGCGACGACGGCACTTTGCGGCAAGCTGCCAGCACTTTAACAGTAACTGATTACTGCTTATGTCACTTCAAAAGTCCCACCCAGAACATATCCCAAGCACTAAGGGATGACTTACCTCGTCTGAAATACTCCATTTTTTAAGGAATTAGCGTAATTTTTTGCCTTAGATGCTGTCTCCGCGATTGTTGATGGTCCCTATTTAAACCATTTTAACTCGGACAAGTTGTAGGCAAACATAAAGTGCATTATGTTATTGATTTATATTGGGTGGCTAAATTTATTTTAAACTGATTAACGGTAGTGATGTCGAAACATATGTGAAGATAACAAATAACAGTTCTGTTGAAGAGTATTTAGTTGAAACAGTTTCTTCAGTCTCTAAAGAATTACTTAGCCGTAGCAAAAATATTTACATACCTGTCAAAGATGAGGAATCCTTATCTGGATATTCTAGTCAGCCAGCAAACGAAGACCGAATTAATCAATGGTTTTGTAGTCTTTTTAACATGAGAGAAAAAAGCTCTCCACTTCACATTTCGGATCAAAGTCAAATAGGCAGTTCATCTTCAGGTAAAAGCTATGGTGAGGTGGATGGTGTCATAGTAGATAATAATAAAAGTAGACGTATTGCGTTATTTGAAGCGTTTCGTCTTCTAAAATGGGGTACTACCGATATCAATGAGCATATGGATAAGTTGGCGGGGTATGCTCAAGAGGGCTTTAATACGATATTTGTTGTCGTATATGCATTCGATAAAGATTTTGTCACCCTATTGGAGAAGTATAAGAACCACATAAAACAACGTCAGCACAAAGGTTTTACCAAAGCAAATGGTTATGCTCTTGAAACTGTAAATGCTGAAGATTCAGATACCTTTTGGATGGGAAAAGAAGAACTCCAGCGTGGTAGGTAACGTTACTGTTTCAATTTATCACGTCGTCATTAGCTTTTACTGTGAAAAAAGTATTGAACCATAAACTTGTTCAATGTGGTTAATTTTTTCCATACATTTTCTCATGCAAACTGGGATTTTGTTGTTTCTATTCGTAACACGAAATTGTCCCATTTCATGCTGATGGATTTATCTACAATGGGTGATCTGCTTTAGTGTTTTCATCCCAATGTGGTATTGGCGCCAATGGGTTTTATCCGTATCTTGTTTTGGATATTTGGCTCATTCTAAGGGAGGTATTATGGCTGAAATTAATGCGATATCTGAGGAAATACAGAAAGAACTCGAACAGTTAGCCGAAAAAGGGCTCGCATTGCTCAGTTTGTCTGAGACGACTCCGCCGCAGGAGATAGTGGCGGCCATTACGGAACTGACGCGTGACTATCGGGCAAATCAACGAGTGATGGATGATGATGTGCTGTACGCACTCGGTGCCTTGCTTGGCTGGCAATATGTGAGAGGGCTCAATTGGCACTGGGGCTCAGTCGTTTGGGACTTTGATGAAGCCAACGGCGCCATTGGGGTATTAAATCACGATAACTCCTTGTTTAATAATCCGATTGGCTGGATGGATAATATTATGGCCTCGGAGAGTGGAGTGCCCTTTATGTTGAGTTACAACATGATAGCGGCAGGCCAAGCCCCAGTGTTCGAAGCCAATAGTGCTTCTGGTTTGTATTAATGGAATAGCCACTAAGCATAAATGGCTTAAGGCTTATATTGTCGCGAATAGATGCCTACCCACTTCGCAGTTAATTTTGCTGTAGATTGAGTGAGATTGCTTAGCGAACCATAAATACGTGGGAGTAAATAAAAAGCCAGCGCTGAGATGGCGCTGGCTTATCAGTTAAACTGAGGGCTGTGAATACATTCTGCTGTGCGGTAATTCTTAATATAAATAATGACTTTTAATTTAAATCATCACTTTTAATCTAAATCATCACTTTAATGAGTCACTTTAGCCCGTTATTGACGGGCAAAGTGATTAAACACAGCGCTTAAACGTTATGTCGTTTACCTGAGCGTTTCAGTTTTTCCGCTTCTAGCTTAGCGGCTTTTTCGGCGGCTTTTTCAGCCAGAATGCGTTCCACTTCGGCTTTCTCGATTTCGGCCATCGCTGGGGTTTCGAGGGATAACAGGCCAATTCGACCAGAGCGATAGTCGTGTAACACGACTTCCGAAGCTTTATGTAAATCGATGCGACCACCGGGACGCAGGGCACCGCGTTTACGACCGATTTCTTCGAGTAACGCCATATCATCCTTAGGTAATTCACTGATGTTATAACGCTCGCAAATTTCCTTCGGGTACGCCTTTAAGAAATAACCTGCGGCAAACAGTGCCACATCTTCGTACTCCATGGCGGTATCTTTAATGGCACCCGTGACGGCGAGACGATAGCTACTGGCTTCGTTATCGACTTTAGGCCATAAAATCCCTGGCGTGTCCGAGAGCACAATGCCATTACGTAGGTTAATACGTTGCTGGCTTTTAGTGACGGCGGGTTCGTTACCGGTTTTGGCGATAACACGACCGGCTAAGGTATTGATAATGGTGGACTTACCCACGTTAGGGATCCCCATAATCATAGTGCGAATGTCCTTTTCGGTCTTATCACGACTCGGCACTAACTTACGGCAAAGATCCGGCAGCATTTTCAACATACCCGGTTGCAGTGTGGTAATCGCAGTGGCTTTTACCCCTTGTTCACGCTCAAGGTATTCAATCCATTGGGCGGTGATCTCAGGATCGGCTAAGTCGGATTTATTCAGTAGCTTAATACAAGGTTTGTCGCCGCGAAGCTTTGACACCATGGGGTTTTCACTACTGTAGGGAATACGGGCGTCCAGCACCTCAATCACCAGATCGACCTGAGGCATAGCCTCTTCGATCTCTTTGCGTGCCTTGTGCATGTGCCCCGGATACCATTGAATTGCCATGATAGCGCCTTGTTCTTAATGACCTAAAGACGGCTATTCTACCTTGAAGGCGACGAATGTCATAAAAAAAGCGCCCGAAGGCGCTTAATTGCTTAATCTTGATGCGAATTTGAGCTTATCACTCATTTCGCTAACGCGTAGTTGAAATTACAGGACGCCCAGCTCGCGCAATCTTTCCATTAAGTAGCTGTCGGCGGTATAACGCTCAGACAGCACTACCGAAGGCTTAGGATGTAAGAATAGGGGCAGTGAAATACGCGACTTAGTCTTATCCGTGCCTTCTGGGTTAATCACGCGGTGTGAGGTCGATGGGAAGTAACCGCCCGAGGCTTCCTGCAACATATCACCAATGTTGATGATAATATTGCCAAAATCGCTTGGTACATCTAACCAAGAACCGTCTTTGGCTTTGACTTGCAGCCCTGGCTCGTTGGCTGCGGGCAGCACAGTGATAAGGTTAATATCTTCGTGGGCCGCCGCGCGGATAGCGCCCATTTCTTCATCGCCCGTCATCGGTGGATAATGCAGAATGCGCAGCAGAGTTTTGTGGCTGTCGGCAATCATTTCTGGCAGCGGGATAGAGAATTTGGCTTTAACTTCGTCTGGTGAATAGGTTTCAATCCACTCTAACAGTTCAGAGGCCAGCGCATTGGCTTTTTCATAGTAGGCCAGAATATTGGTACGCAAAGAATCTGGAATACGACCCCAAGGGTACACGTGGTAATACTCTTTGATGTCTTTAACCGTGTGACCTTTTGCGGTTTCAGAAATCGACGCGGGGAAGAAGCCATCGTGGGTTTCACGATTGAACATAAACTCGTTCTTAGCGTCAGAATTGAAAAAGGCTTGCCACTCAGCGTAAATGTTTTCGACCAGCTCTTTATCGATAGGGTGGTTAGAGAGCACACCAAAGCCCGTTTCACGTAGGGATTCGACAAAGCGTTTGGCGCTATCGGCTGCGCGATAATCAATGGTTTCTAATTTCATATTGTTTCTACTTGTTATATATGGTTGTTAACCAAACACTTTCTAAGGATAAAGGTAAGGAGTCATTGCCACTTATCTCATTATCGGTATGGTGCGCTAAGCCCTAGTGCAAAGCGGCCAAAATAGAAAGCATTTGGGTAGAGAATTGACCCGCAGCAAGTGTAGCTTTGCACTCTGTTTGGTGCAAACACTCAAGACGATGGACTGAGATTACTGCTGAATTTTCCTCCAGTTATTTAAGCAATGGCTCAATCAACAGGATTTTATCGACTAAAGCGGCTACTATGCCAAAAAGCCAATTCAGGCCGAGGCGCAATAAACCTGAGGAATAAACGGTCTTATGCAGGTGAATACCTTAGGAGCTAAAGGAGACTTTTATGAACAAACTGACTGATTTTGAACGCTATGTCATAGAAGAAAAGGGCACTGAACGTCCCTTTAGCGGAGAGTACTATAAACATGACGCCAAAGGCGTGTATTTGTGCAAAAAATGCCATGCGCCTTTGTATCGCTCAGAAGATAAGTTTAATGCCCACTGTGGTTGGCCAGCCTTCGATGATGAAATTCCGGGGGCGGTGAGTCGTCATGTCGACGCCGATGGTCGCCGTACCGAAATCGTCTGTAGCCAGTGTGGCGGCCATTTAGGCCATGTGTTTGAAGGGGAATATTTAACGCCGAAGAATATTCGTCACTGCGTTAACTCTGTCTCCATGGTGTTTCAAGCGGCCGATGAGGCGGCTGCATCGACGCATAACACAGCCTTTGCCACCTTTGGTGCGGGCTGTTTTTGGTGTGTTGAAGCGATTTTTAAGAGCCTTAAGGGCGTGCTGAACGTCAGCTCAGGTTACGCGGGCGGCGAGGCGAGCGATGCCGATTATAAGTCGGTGTGTTCGGGATTAACTGGGCATGCCGAAGTGGTGCACATCGAGTTTGACCCCGCGCAAATCAGCTTTACGACGCTGCTGCAGGTGTTATTTGAGAGTCACGATCCCACCACGCTTAATCGCCAAGGCAATGATAAAGGGCCGCAGTATCGCTCCGTCGTCTTTGCCCACGATGCGGCGCAGATTGAAGAGACCAATGCCATGATTGCCAAATTAACCGAGGCAAGGGTATTTGATGCGCCGATAGTGACCCAAGTGGTGGCTTTTGAGTCATTTTATCCCGCTGAGGATTACCACAATGACTACTTCGCCCTGCATGGTGAGCAGCCCTATTGCCAGATTGTGGTGCGACCAAAGGTTGAAAAGGTAAGAGCCCTCTTTGCCGAGCTACAAGCATAGGCTTAATGTGCGGGCAAATTGATGGATAAAAAACGCCACCGATAGGGTGGCGTTTTCGTTAATTGCTTGCCTGATAGGCTGAAGACTCAGTGCATTAACGGGATTGCGCTAACCACTCGGCATATTGTTTTGCGTAATAACTGACAATTAAATCGGCGCCGGCACGCTTTAACCCTATAAAGGTTTCGGTGACGACGGCGCGCTCATCGAGGGCGCCCGCCAGTGCGGCAAACTTAATGCCGGCATATTCGCCGCCGACTTGATAAGCCGCTAAGGGAAGGTGGGTTTCCTGTCTTAGGCGACTTAACACATCCAAATAGGGCGTGCCGGGTTTCACCATCAATATATCCGCGCCTTCTTCTTCATCGAGCAACGCTTCGAGCAAGGCTTGGCGACCATTGGCGTAATCGAGTTGGTAGCCCTTACGGTTTCCGCTAAGTTCACAATCCACCGCGGCCCTAAAAGGCCCATAGAAGGAGGAGGCGAATTTGGCTGCATGGGCCAAAATGGCAATGTGCTCAAAGTCTGCCTCATCCAGCCCTTGGCGAATGGCTTTAATCTGGCCGTCCATCATCGCCGATGGCGCCAGCATATCGGCTCCGGCTTTGGCGGCGGTAATGGATTGTTTGACTAAGTTAGCCACGGTTTGATCGTTACAGACTTCGTCATGGTGCAATACGCCGCAGTGTCCGTGGTCGGTATATTCACAAAAACAAATATCGGGGATCACCATCATCTCTGGCGCGGCGGTTTTGATGGTGCGGATCATTCGTGCGAGCAAGCCATTGTCATCCCAAGTGTCGCTGCCCTGTGCATCTTTGGTGTGGGAAATACCAAAGGGCATCACATAACGGATCCCTAATGCGTAAAGCCTTTGAATTTCATCGGCAAGCGTACTCTCGGGCAGACGGCTGATCCCCGGCAAGGTTGAAATGGGCACTGCTTGGCTGATGTGTTCTTCGATGAAAAGTGGGTGAACCAAGTCGCTTAGGGAAATCTGGGTTTCACGCACGAGGTCACGCATGGCCTCGGTGCGGCGCAGGCGTCTTAAACGGCGAAGGGGTTTAAGGGTATTTTCTTGTGTACTGCTCATTGAATTTCCTTATTAACGGTGTGAAAGCATCACGCGAAGCTTCGTGTAAGTGGGAGAGAGTAAAAACGATGCTTAGGACCTGCTTAGCTGGTGTTTTGCAGTTGCATAGAGGTGCTAAGTGACGTGAGACAAAAGCTTCAGCACTGTTTGCTCTGACCTAAAATAGGGCAAAAGTTTCCCAATATTTGGCCAAAGGCTGAAGAGGTTGTTGAGTTAGTGATGGCGATCACAAACCCAGCGCTAAGCTAATCGAGTCATTAGCCGCTGTTTTTAAGCCTTTGCTTTCGATTATTTGATGTTATCATTTGCGCCAATTTACACTTGGTATAGTGCAGGATTTCGATAAGTCACTTTTTCAGTCCAACTATGCCCACAGCGCGGTTTTTATATGACAACACCCCAAGACTCTGTTTGTATTCTCGCCCTCGACACTTGTACCGAAGCTTGTTCGGCTGCCCTGTATTATCAAGGACAGGTTTTTGCTGAGTTAGCCGATGCGCCTCGGGAGCATAGTCAGCGTTTATTGCCTATGGTGGAAGCAGTATTAAAACAAGCCAATGTCGGCTTAGATAAACTGGATGCCATTGCCTACGGCCGTGGGCCAGGCAGTTTTACGGGGATCCGTATTTGTACCAGCATGACCCAAGGTTTAGCCCTAGGGTTAGACTTACCCGTTATCGGCATTTCAACCTTAGCGGCCATGGCACAAATGGCGATTGCTGAGCACGCTGCCGAGCAAGTACTCTGCTGTATCGATGCGCGCATGGGAGAAGTGTACTGGGGGCAATTCGTTGCCGTCGATGGTATTGCCACCTTAGTCGGTAAAGAGGTAGTGAGTGCGCCAGAGCAGGTTGAGCTGGCATTCGATCTTAATAAAACCATTGTCGGCTGTGGCACTGGGTTTGATGCTTATCCCGAGTTATTAGCGTTAGGCAGCGGCATTACCTCCTTAGCGGCGGTGAAGTATCCCGATGCCCGTGCCATGTTAGCGTTAGCCGAAGCGGGTATCAAAGCGGGATTAACCACCAGTGTCGATGAACTCGAACCTGTGTACCTACGTGATACTGTGACATGGAAAAAGTTACCGGGACGTGAATAAACTGTTCATTCTTCCCCGTGATACGTTAGAATCTAAACTGTCTGCATGGATTCTCGATGCAGACATTAATTCCTAGTTAGGTACTCGTCACAACCGCCTAACAAGGTTAACTAGGCAAATAGGATATAAACTGGGCATTTCGATGCAGGTAAATTCGCTTCAAACGAGTTTGACACAAGCGGTTGCGAGTAATCGCCCCGCAGTCATGCAGGGAATGTCGCCCACTGAAGCGCCGCGCCCTGTGCTTGAGCTCGATGCGGTTTCTGCCTTAGCCTTTGATGATACCGCGGAAGGATCATCACAAAACCTACAATCCAGACTCGGTGCCCAGCTCGAATACGAACAAAGCACCCGAGGTCATCAAGGGGCTATCGCCCAATACCTACAAACGCAACATGCTGCCAAACGTGAAGAAATTCAGCAGATGGTCGGTGTGGATATTTATGCCTGATAGTGTGCCCGTGTCTTCTCAATCCCGTTTAACTCCTCGTTTAACTGGCGGTCTTCCTAGCCGCGGTTTGTTTATCATCGAACTGATGCTGGCACTCATATTGACGCGCATTCCTTATCTAAGCGTGCCTTTTAAGTGGTTAGAGAGTTATTTCCACGAGTTGTCCCATGGGATAGCGACAGTGCTCAGTGGCGGCATAGTGAGTCATATACAACTCTTTCCCAATGGTGCGGGTTTTTGCTTTAGCCAAGGTGGCTCGCCACTGGTGATTGGATTTGCGGGCTATTTTGGCGCAGCCTGTTGGGGATACCTTATTTATCTATTGGCAACGTGGCCTAAGGGCATTCGCCTAAGCTTTGCGTTTTTAGGCGGTTTAGTGGTGTTAAGCGGCCTGCTGTGGGGGCGAGATTTACTGACCTTAGCCATTTTAGCTGTGCTGACGATAGTGTTATTACTGCCGCTAAAACTCAGCAAAAATATAATCCTCACGCAATTTTTACGCATTATTGGCCTGATGATCATGCTCAATGCGCTGGCAAGCCCGACGGTATTGCTCGGGCTCGAAGGGCAGGGCGATGCGGTACTGTTGGCCGAGCGTTCATGGATCCCAGCATGGATTTGGGTCGCCATTTGGCTATTTTGCAGTATCTGCGCCTTGTTTATGGCTTGGCGCCGGGTGGACTCCGCTACCTCTCGCTGATCTATGGCGACATCATGCCGCTGTGACATCACAAATATTTACAGCCTAAATAGTCAACTTGTGCGGCTAATTCTTGGATTTTTTTATATAGACTGCTAGCTTAAGTCTTCGGTATCCAAGGAGAATTATTATGAAAAAAGTCACACTCGTCGCCAGTATGCTGATTGCTGGTTTATGTTCAGGTATGGCCTATGCCGATGAAGGCTTGGATAAGGCCATTAAGAGCGAATTTCGCCAAGCGAAAAACGCCAGCCGCGATATTTATCGTCATCCCGCAGAAACCCTCACATTTTTTGGTATCACCCCGACACAAACCGTCATTGAACTCTGGCCCGGCAATGGCTGGTACACTGAAATTCTTGCCCCTTATCTTGCGCCTAAGGGGCAGTATATTGCCGCCAGTTTCGAAACGACCCCCAGCACCGACACCCCAGGTAATCGCTATCGCGCCAATGCGGGCGTGAAATTCGATACTTGGATGACGGCCAATAAAGCCTTATTTGGTAATGCGAAAATGGTGGTTCTCGACCCTCCGGCCAAGATGAATTTAGGCGCCGATGGCAGTGCGGACTTGGTATTAACCTTCCGTAACTTACATAACTGGGCCTCAAGCGATCAGCTCGAAAACGTGTTTGCCGCCTCCTATAAAGTGCTGAAAGATGGCGGTGTGTTTGGCGTGGTCGAACATAGAGCCAATAAAGGCATGAATATGAGCACGGGCTACATGGACCAAGACGAGATGATCGCGCTGGCCAAAAAAGTGGGTTTTACCTTAGCCGAAAGCTCCGAAATCAACGCTAATCCGAAAGACACTAAGGACTACGCCAAGGGCGTCTGGACGCTGCCACCTTCGTTTGCCTTGGGCGATACCGATAAGGAAAAATACCAAGCAATTGGTGAGAGCGATCGCATGACGCTCAAATTTATCAAAAAATCGCGCTAATCACCTGACATTAGAGGCAATATGTGGCAATCTTTCGCCCCCAAAAATCAAGTCGAGTTTGTGTTACCCCATATCAAGCTGAGTGGTCGATTGTGGGGAGCGAAAGATAAGCCGTTATTGCTCGCGTTGCATGGCTGGTTAGATAATGCGAACAGCTTTGAGCCTATCGCTGAGTATTTGCCTCATTATCAGATACTTGCCATAGATTGGCCCGGTCATGGCTTTTCAGCGCATCGGCCGGGACATTATCCATTGCATTGGATTGACTATTTATACGATCTCGATGCGTTACTGGCGATGTTGCCGCAAAAGCCGTTGGCCATCATAGGGCATTCGTTAGGGGGCATTATTGCCTCGGCATACACCGCAACCTTTCCTGAAAAGGTCAACAAACTGATTTTGATTGAGGCGTTAAGCCCATTGTTTGAGTCAGCGACTCAAGCGAAAACGCGGCTGCGAAAGAGTTTTTATCAGCACGAGAAGTTTTTAGCGCAAAAGCATAAACAGCTAAAAGTCTACGACAACATGGACACCGCAGTAAAAGCCAGAGTGCACTTAACGGGGCTGGCGGAGCCTTGGTGCCGCTTGTTACTCGAGCGCAATATGCAACCTACCACCGATGGTGTTGCGTGGCGCAGTGATCCAAGATTAAGGCTCGACTCGCCCATGCGGCTGACCTTTGAGCAGGTCGATGCATTGATGCAGCATATTTCGGTCTCGACCTTATTAATCTGCGGTAAACAGGGCTTTAGCCAGTTGCAGGCGGCGCTGCCTAAGGCGAGGAAATGGTTCACACATTTGTCTGAGCATATGCTCGAGGGCGACCACCATGTGCACATGGATAACGCCAAAGGGGTCGCGCACTTGATCCAGCAGTTTGTCGAATAATCGCTTTTGCTTACATAAAAAAGACGCTAGGTTTTTTGTTTTTTTTATGTGATGATGATCAAAATTAAAACGCCCGTATGATTTATGCGGGTCAATCAATAACAATAAAATGTAAGTCGGTATTTTAACTCGGTATTTGTCGAGTATTGACGGTAGTAGGGATACCGTGTCCGCAGTTGTGGGGATTTAGGAGAAAGTAGTGGATCAGCCTTGGATTAATCATTTGCCAAAAGATGTACCTGCTGAGATTAATGCGGATCAGTATTCATCGCTCGTCGATATGTTCGAGACGGCGGTGGCCAAATATGCAGATCAACCGGCATTTATCAACATGGGTGCCACGCTAACTTACCGTAAACTTGAAGAACGCAGCCGTGCGTTTGCCGCTTATCTGCAAAATGAATTAAAGCTACAAAAGGGTGACCGTGTCGCCCTGATGATGCCGAACCTGCTGCAATATCCCATTGCGCTATTTGGTATTTTACGTGCGGGCATGGTGGTGGTGAACGTTAACCCGCTTTACACTCCCCGCGAATTAAAGCACCAATTAGTCGACTCTGGCGCTAAGGCCATTGTTGTCGTATCAAACTTTGCCCGTACCTTGGAAGAAGTTGTCGACCAGACACCAGTTAAAAGTGTGATTATCACCGGGCTTGGGGATCTGCTGAGCGCGCCAAAACGCACCTTAGTTAACTTTGTGGTCAAGTACATCAAAAAACTGGTGCCTAAATACGATTTACCCCATGCACTTTCAATGCGCGAAACTCTCTCAAGAGGGCGCAGAATGCAGTATGTCAAACCCGTTATTACGGGCGATGACTTAGCCTTTTTGCAATACACAGGTGGAACGACAGGGGTGTCAAAGGGCGCCATGTTGACCCACAGAAACGTGGTCGCAAACGTTTTACAGGCCAATGGTGCCTATTCACCTGCACTGCGTGATGGCAACGAATTTGTGGTAACAGCCTTGCCGCTTTACCATATTTTTGCCTTAACAGTGAACTGCTTACTGTTCTTACATAAGGGCAGTCAAAATCTGTTAATCACCAATCCGCGGGATATTCCAGGCTTTGTGGCCGAACTGAAAAAATATCCTTTTACCGCGCTGACAGGTGTCAACACCCTGTTCAATGCGTTAGTGAACAGTAGCGATTTTGCGGAACTGGATTTTTCTCGCCTAAAATTATCCATTGGTGGCGGGATGGCAGTACAAAAAGCCGTAGCCGACAAATGGCAAAGCATCACAAAAACCCGTTTACTCGAAGGTTACGGTTTAACCGAAGCGTCGCCGCTACTCACGTGCTGCCCCTATAACTTAGATGGCTACAATGGTTCTATCGGTTTCCCTGCGCCATCAACCTTAATTCAAGTGCGTGATGATGCGGGTAATGTGTTGCCGCAGGGCGAGACAGGTGAGCTATTTGGTAAAGGGCCACAGATCATGAAAGGCTACTGGCAGCGTCCAGAGGAAACGGCCAAAGTGATTGATAAAGACGGCTGGCTTGCCACCGGTGATATCGGCAATATGGATGAACAAGGTTTCTTCTATATCGTCGACCGTAAGAAAGACATGATTTTGGTTTCGGGCTTCAACGTCTTCCCCAATGAAGTCGAAGAAGTCGTCGCGTTACATCCTAAAGTGATTGAAGTGGCTGCGGTTGGCGTGCCAAATGACGCCAGCGGTGAATTAGTGAAGGTGTTTGTGGTGGCAAAAGATAAATCTTTAACCGCTGATGACATCATTAAGCATTGCCGTGCGCATTTAACGGGATATAAAGTACCGAAGCTGGTAGAATTTAGGGACGAGTTACCTAAAACCAACGTGGGTAAGATCTTGCGACGAGAACTTCGAGACGAAGTGAAGCGTGCGTAAGATTGAAGCCGGCAATGAGCCGGCTTTTGTTTTTATGGACTGTGCTTAACCCACAGGAACTGGAGAAGAATTTGTCAGTGTTTCAGTATGTGAGCGACGAAGCGAGCCTCAATGCCCTCGTCGCTCAATATCAACAGAGTCCGCTGCTCGTATTAGATACCGAGTTTGTGCGCACACGTACCTACTACGCTAAGCTTGGCCTCATTCAAGCCTATGATGGTAAAACCTTAGCCTTAATTGACCCGGTTGCGCTGCCAGATCTCAGTGCATTCTGGTCTTTGCTGGATAATCCCAACATCATCAAGCTAGTGCATTCCTGCAGCGAGGACTTAGAAGTTTTTGCCCACTATGGTCAGCGTCAACCTACGCCTTTGTTCGATAGCCAAATCGCAGCCTCTTTATGTGGCATGGGCCATGGCCTAGGTTATGCCAAGTTAGTTGAAACCTGCTTAGGTGAAGTGATTGATAAAGGTGAGTCGCGCACCGACTGGATGCGCCGCCCCTTGAGTGAGGCGCAGCTGAGCTACGCCGCCAACGATGTGTTGTATCTGTATCAACTCTATCCGCAACTTGCCGACAAGCTTAAGGCGCAAGATCGCTTAGGCTGGCTGTATGAAGAAGGCGAGCGAATGACTGAAGGGCGCTTAGCTGTGCCTGATGTTGAGACTGCGTACCTGAGAGTGAAGAATGCCTTTCAGCTTACTGAGCATCAGTTGGCTTACCTTAAAGTGTTGGCGAAGTGGCGCTTAGAAAAAGCCTTAGCGCGGGATTTAGCCTTAGGGTTTGTGATTAAAGATCACGGCCTGATCGCGCTAGCGAAGAAGCAGCCTAAGAGCATGGGCGATTTGCTAAAACTGAACGATTTGACCGAGCAAGAGAAACGCATTCACGGTAAAGATATTTTACGGGTGATGCAGACCGCGGATTTAAGCAATCCACCCGAATTAGTGGATGTCTTAGCGCTCAAACCTGGTTACAAATCGGCCTTTAAGAATATTAAAACCTGCTTAACTGAACTGTGCGAGCAGCATGCCATCCCGATGGAGATGCTGGGCTCTAAACGTCATATTCATGAGTATTTACAATGGCGTTGGGATAAACAGCAGGGTGAGTTACCGACGGTCTTAAGTGGCTGGCGTGGACAAATCGCCGCCGAGTCGTTGGCAAAGCTTGAAGTCTAATTTGAGCTGATTAATACATAATCTGCAGTAATATTAAGGTCTTGGCGCGTTGTTAAGGCCTTTATCTGTTATATCAAGGCTTAGCTTATTTCGCTTAAAATTCGACAAACACGCAGCAGAAAGCGTCATCCCCGTGATGAGGATGACGCCAACGCTCGACTTATCTGTCAGGCAATGTGACGTTAAGTTCGAGTACCGACAGGTTATCGTCGTTCTGATCTAACTGCACAGAAACTTGATCATCAGAAATATGCACATATTTGCGGATAACGGCGATAATTTCTTGTTTCATCTGTGGAAAATAATCCGGGGTATCCCGTTGTCCACGTTGATGGGCCACAATAATTTGTAGTCGCTCTTTTGCCATTACCGCAGTGCTAGGCTTTTTCTTGCTTTTGAAATAGTCGAGTAAAGACATAATTAGCTACCAAATATCCGTTGTAAGAAACCTTTTTTCTCTTCCGTAATGAAGCGTACTGGCACATCTTCACCCAGTAAACGCGCGACCGTATCACTGTAAGCCGCACCTGCATCACTCTCTTGATCGATAATCACAGGCACACCCGAGTTAGAGGCCTTGAGTACAGATTGTGATTCAGGGATAACACCAAGTAATTCAATGGCAAGGATTTCTTTTACATCGTCAACACTTAACATTTCGCCCGATTTTACCCGACTCGGCGAATAACGAGTCAGCAGTAAGTACTCTTTTATCGGCTCTAAATTCAGTTCGGCACGGCGTGACTTACTCTGCAGCATGCCCAGAATACGGTCAGAGTCGCGAACCGAGCTCACTTCAGGGTTGGTGGTCACAATAGCGATATCGGCAAAGTACAGTGCCATCATTGCGCCTTGCTCAATCCCTGCGGGTGAGTCACAAATAATAAAATCAAATTCTTTCGCTAAATCATCGAGCACACGACCCACGCCTTCTTTGGTCAGTGCATCTTTATCGCGGGTTTGCGATGCAGGCAGTACAAACAGTTTTTCACAGCGTTTGTCTTTAATCAGTGCCTGATTTAAATTGGCTTCACCGTTGATCACATTGACAAAGTCATAGACGACGCGGCGCTCGCAGCCCATGATCAAATCTAAGTTACGTAAACCAATATCGAAATCGATAACAACAGTTTTATGCCCTTGTATTGCAAGTCCAGTTGCAATCGCCGCACTGGATGTGGTTTTACCAACACCACCTTTACCTGAAGTGACAACAATAATTTGTGCCATGTTTCTCTCTATCCTTTTTTATGCCATTTAGAGGGGCAATGATTCAACGATAAGCGACTCGCCATTTAAGCGAATGCAGCCGCTTTTATCTGAGCTATGTTGTTGTAGATTTTCAGCGAGCCAATATTGCCCTGCTATTGAAACTAATTCAGCCTCGAGGGAATGGGCGATGATCACCGCGCTGCTGTCGCCGGCCGCGCCCGCCATGGCTTTTCCTCGTAATGCGCCATAAATATGAATGCTACCATCGGCGATGACTTCAGCGCCATTACCTACGGCACCAAATATGATTAAATCGCCATTTTTTGCATAGACCTGCTGGCCTGAGCGGATATTTTGCTTCAAAACCTTCGTTTGACGCGGCGCAGGAGGAGGCGTCACGCTTTGTTTGCCGGCTTTGACGATGGCAAGTCCTAGGGTTTTGGCTTGATTACTGAGAGCGATGGTTGCCCCGGTGATCCCCACGATAACTAACTGACGGGAAAGTAATAACTCTTTTAAGCCGTGTAAATTGAAATCGTTATCTTGGATGGCGCTGAGGTTGACGACTAAAGGGGCACCCAGAAAAAATTGAGGGGCTTGTGCCAATTTGCTATCTAATTCAGCCATGACAGCATTTAAGTCGCTGCTATTGATATGAAGCACTGAAAGAGTAAAAGAAGCGCCTTTTAACTCTAAGCTAGGTTTTGACATCCCGGCACTATTCTCCAGAAATCATCAGTCGGTTCGCTGATTTTACAATTAAATTACTAGGCGACCATGTTATAGTGTGCCCCATTGACTGGCAAGTTTGAACTATTGGATATTTATACTCTTATGCTATGTGCGGTTTATAAAAGTAGTCGAAAGGCTGAAACTTATTTATTTGTGAACAAAAGGGACTGCTTTGATGATGTTCCCCAAGCGCTGTTGGATATGTTTGGCGTGCCTCAGTTAGTGATGGTGTTCCCCATCGCTAAGCGTGAATCCCTCGGTATCGCCGATATTCAAAAGGTCAGAGCAGCACTCGAGGAAAAGGGTTTTTATTTACAAATTCCGCCACCGCAGGTTAATTTATTGGCCGAACACAGAGAAAGTCTTGGGATTAAAGACTAGCCCATAAACTGCGGACAAAGGTATATGCCAAAGACCCTCCTTAAACGCGTTGCAGCATGTACATTGATTTTCTTGCCCTTGATAAGCCATAGCGCGCGAGGGCAAGACGCTTCCTTCAACGATTACCTCCTTAAGCTAAAACAAGAGGCAAGTGCCCAAGGCATTAGCCAAGCGACGATCAACGCCGCTTTCCCGCAGATAAAACGCTTTAAAAAAGCCAATGTGGCCGCAGCGCCAAGCCAATCTAAAACCCTTGAAACCTATTTGCCAGAAGTCGTTCCAGAATGGAAGGTGGATACGGCGCGCGTGCTCTTTAACGAGCATGAGGTGCTATTGAGCAATATTGCTGATAAGTATCAAGTGCAGCCGCGGTTTTTAGTGGCGCTCTGGAGCTTAGTGTCTAACTTTGGTGATGCGTCGGGGGATTATCCTGTGCTGTCTGTGATGGCGTCGTTAGCCTTTACGGACGAAGATACGGCGCGTTACCAGCGGGAGTTTATGGCTGCGCTTTCCATCATGGATAAAGAGCATCTTAAGTTTGAAGATCTTAAAAGCAATGACAAAGGCTTTATGGGGCAAACCCAATTGCTTCCGAGTGAATATTTAGCCTACGGCCAAGATGGCGACGGTGATGGCAAAAAAGACATTTGGCACAATGTGGCCGATGCCTTTGCCTCTGCCGCGAACCTGCTTAAGCAGCAGGGCTGGAATGGGGAGGATACCTGGGGACGTCAGGTTCAAGCACCGGTGGATCTGAAGGCCGAGTTTATCGGACTCAATCAATCCCAAACCTTAGCCAAGTGGCAGCAGCTAGGTGTCAGGCGTTTCGATAATACGGATTTACCGAATCGTGAGGATATTCACGCTTCGCTTATCATGCCCGACGGTGCCAAGGGCCGAAAATATTTGGTCTATGGCAATTACCGCGCCTTAATGCACTGGCAAGCGGTGAATTATTTAGGCGAGGGCGATTATTTTGGCATCTCTGTGGTGCATTTATCGGAGAGAATTAAGACTCCCCAGTAAATTGGTGTAAAATGGCCCGCATTAAGCGGGTTTTTTATTATGAAGATAAGCGTAAACATGGCATTTTGGCAGAATAAAGCGTTAACCGAGTTGACATCGCAGGAGTGGGAGTCCCTCTGCGATGGTTGTGGTAAGTGTTGTTTAAACAAGTTGATCGATGATGAAACTGAGGAGTTGTATTACACCAATGCAGCTTGCCTACTGCTCGATCATCAAAGTGCCAGCTGCAAGCATTATAGTGACCGTTTTAGCCATGTTCCCCAATGTACTGTGATCACACCGCAAAACGTCCATGAACTGACGTGGTTACCCGATAGCTGTGCCTATCGTCGTTTAGCCGCCGGTCGAGACTTGCCAAGCTGGCATCCATTACTCACGGGCTCTAAAGAGGCCATGCACCTGGCGGGCATGTCGATTCAAGGCAAAGTGGTGGATGAGCGCAGGGTTAAAGATATTGAAGATCATATCGTGCTGTGGCCGCTGAAAGATCTAGATTAACGCTATTACAGCAGCTTTTGTCTCTAATAACTGACGTTAATAAACAGCCAGACGTTAATAAACAAAAAGGAGCAACTAACTATTGGGTTGAGTGCTCCTTTTTTTCTATCTAGGCTTCAAAGAAAAATTTTTATCTATCAATGGATTGTGGTGTTATTACTGGTCACAGCTAAGTAACGCCACACTATTCCTCGATTAGATAAAGTAACTTATTCAACGATAATGACTATTTTTCAACAATAGTTACTTTTTCGATAATAATCGGCTCACGGGGCACGTCTTCATGGCCTGCAACACGGGTGGTTTTTACGCCTTCAATTTGCAGCACGACCTCGAGTCCCGCGGTGACTTTACCAAATACCGCATAACCCCAACCGTTGTTCGTGGTTGCCGTGTGGTCGAGGAACTCATTGTTGGCCGTATTGATAAAAAACTGCGCGGTCGCCGAGTGCGGTGCATCGGTACGGGCCATAGCGATAGTGCCAAACACATTCGATAGGCCTTTGTTGGCTTCGTTGACAATCGGCTCGTGGGTGGGCTTTTCTTTCATTTTGGCGGTAAAGCCTCCGCCTTGAATCATAAAGCCTTTGATCACTCGATGGAAAATCGTGTGTTCATAAAAACCTTCTTGGCAGTAGCGGATAAAGTTTTTGGCGGTAACGGGCGCGCGCTCCATATCGAGTTCGATACTGATATCACCGAGGTTGGTTGTAAAAATAATCGTCATATTTGCTTCTGCTATTTTGAGTTAATTCGTTAATAAGCTGCTAATTCACTTAGTGCTTTTGTGCCAAGGATTTGCTTGGGGTTCGCTATCGCCCTGCGGCTTAATGCTGTTTTGCCATGGATTACCTTGCAGAGGGTTTGCAGGGCGGCTATCTGAACGAGTATCCGTCCCTGTCTTTGGGGCCTTAGGCGCAGGAGTCGCTTTGGCACTACGATGTTTCTTGGCTTGTGTCGCCTCAAAGGTGCCCGGCTTGCCACTCGAATAGGGGCGGGGTTGAGCACTTGTGTCGGCGGATTTATGGGGTTTACGCTCTGTTGTCGATGCCGATTTAGGCACAAAATCGAGTATAGAAATCGGCACAACTTTTTTCGGCTCAAAGCCTGCTATCTCCCTGCGCACGATAACATGACCCAAGCGACGCTCGATGGCGCATAGGTTTCTGAAATCATCCTTAGAAACAAAGGAAATCGCTTCACCTTGATTACCCGCACGTCCGGTACGGCCAATGCGGTGAATATAGTCGTCGGCTTCATCGGGTAAGTCGTAGTTAATCACCCGCGCTAAGGCATCGATATCAATGCCACGTGAGGCCACGCCCGTGGCGACCAAGAAGGAGACTTTACCCGCTTTAAAATCGATCAGCAGTTGCTCGCGCACCGCTTGGCTGCGGCCACTGTGAAAAGCCTCTGCAACAATGCCACGCTTTTCTAACTGGCTAACCAATTTGGCTGCGCCGTGTTTGGTTTGGATAAAAATTAACGCCTGTGACCAGTTATTTTCTTGGATCAAATGACTCAGCAACGCTGACTTTTTATCTTTATCGACTGTGGTCAACCATTGGTCAATATGAGTCGACGCCGCGCTCTTACGGCTGATTTCAATTTCGATGGCGTCCGGAATAGCGGATTTCGCCAGCGCTTTCACCTGTTTCGATAAGGTGGCTGAAAATAAGAGGTTTTGTCTCTGCTCGGGCAGCTTTTCGATGATGCTATTAATATCTTCGATAAAGCCCATATCGAGCATGCGGTCGGCTTCGTCGAGCACCAATACTGAGACTTCATCGAATCGAATAGCCCTTTGGGTATACATGTCGAGCAAACGCCCAGGTGTGGCCACCAGTAAATCCACGCCTTCAATCAGCCGTTTCTTTTGCGGCGCGGCGTCGACACCACCGTACATGGCCATGGCTGTTAAAGGTAAATACTTGGCATATTGGTTGATATTTTCTTCGACCTGAAGCGCTAACTCACGTGTCGGGGTGAGTATGATGGCGCGCACTCGCTTAGGGCGGATCTTGGGGGCATCGGCGAATCTGTGTAGCAGCGGCAGCACAAAACTGGCGGTTTTACCTGTGCCCGTTTGCGCTGCGGCAAGCACATTCTTGCCCGCTAAAATGCTGGGTATGGCCTTTGTCTGTATCGGCGTGGGGTTCGTGTAACCCAGTTCAGTCACCGCTTTGACAAGCGCGCTGTGTAATCCAAGTTGGGAGAATGGCATTGAGAGTCTCAACTAAATGATTTATTGGCAAACTGTAGGCCTGAGGCGAACAGCGAAGCAGGTCGCTATTATAGCAGTAGCAATAGTGGAATAGGGGATTATCTCACGCAGGTTGATAGCTGAGCGCTATCGGCACTCGAGCTTACAAATTTGTAACTGGGCATGTATTCGCTTGCAACACAGCTGCAATTAGGCGGCTGATATGATTAACTTAAGTCCTTTTATTGGCGTCTGATGAGTTAAGTTTTAGACGCTTACGGTCGCCTCGAGGCACTGGAATTAACGCATAAATATAAAAAGGACGAAAAAGAATGAAGAAAACCGCCATCTCTCTTGCGATCTTGTTATCGCTCACTAGCCTTGCGGGTTGCCAATCGCAATCAACTCAAGCGTCAGCCGATACCGCCAAATCAAGCGTGGTCGGTGCTGATGTGAAGACCAGCCCCTTTGCACAATTTAGCCAGACCTTTATCGATGATTTGTGGCAATTAGCGCCAACCTGGGCGCTCTACAGCGGCAAACATGTTAATGATGGCTATTTAGAAATCCCCAATGAAGCCAGCCGTGTTAAGACGCTTGCCTTTGTAAAAACTCAGCAGGCAAAGCTGAAACAGTTTGAACTTAAGTCACTGAGCTCTAACGAAACCATCGATTATCACTTAATTGATAACCTACTAAACAGCATGGCGTGGGAAATCACCGACTTTAAATCTTGGCAATGGGATCCCTCGAGCTATAACGTAGCGGGCGGTTTTGCACAAATCATCAATGAAAACTTTGCGCCACTGGATGGCAGATTACGCTCCGTATTGGCCAGAATGGAAAACATCCCTGCCTATTACGCCGCGGCGCGCAGCAATATTCAGCGGCCAACGCTAGAACACACTGAATTGGCTGTGATGCAAAACCAAGGTGCGTTTTCGGTCTTTTCCGATGATTTATTGAAGCAAGTGGCGGATTCGGGTCTGTCAGATGCGGAAAAATCGCTGTTTAAATCCCGTTTCGACACGGCAACGAAAGCGATTAACGAACATATTACTTGGTTAAATGCACAGGTCAGCCAATTGAAAAAAGACGGCGCTCGCAGTTTTAGAATTGGTGAAGAATTATACGAGCAAAAGTTTGCCTTTGATATCCAAGCGGGCATGACAGCAAAACAGCTTTATCAAAAAGCCATGGCGGATAAAGAAAGAGTGCAAGGTGAAATGGCGAAGATCACCGACAAGCTGTGGCCAAAATATTTCACTACGCCAAAACCTGCCGACAATAAAATCGCGATTCGCCAATTGATTGATAAATTATCGACAGAGCACGTTAAGCGTGATGACTTTGTGAGCGAAGTGCGTAAACAAATTCCTGAGTTGATTGAATTTGTAAATCAAAAAGACTTAGTGACCTTAGATCCTAAAAAACCATTAGTCGTGCGTGAAACCCCTGAGTATATGCGTGGTTATGCGGGAGCTTCGATTAGTGCCCCTGGCCCCTATGATAAATTAGGCAATACCTATTATAACGTCACGCCACTCGATGGTATGAGTGATGAATCCGCAGAAAGCTATTTACGCGAATATAACCACTGGATATTACAGATTTTAAATATCCATGAGGCGATTCCTGGACACTACACCCAATTAGTTTATTCCAATGAGTCACCAAGCTTAGTGAAAAGCTTATTTGGTAATGGCGCTATGGTCGAAGGTTGGGCCGTTTATACCGAACGCATGATGCTCGAAGAGGGTTATGGTAATTTCGAGCCTGAAATGTGGTTGATGTATTACAAGTGGAATTTACGTGTTATCTGTAACACCATCTTAGACTACAGCATTCATGTTAAAGGCATGACTGAAGAGCAAGCCATTAGTCTGATGATGGATGAAGCGTTCCAGCAACGTGCTGAGGCGGAAGGTAAATGGCGCCGTGCCACCCTAAGCCAAGTGCAGCTGACCAGTTACTACTCGGGTTACCGCGAAATTTACGATTTCCGCGAAGAATATAAGCAGCTCAAAGGCAAGGATTTTGACCTAAAAGCATTCCATGAGAAGTTTTTAAGTTATGGTAGCGCGCCGGTGAAATATATTCGCCAATTAATGTTAGAGCAGTAATCCATCACCCAGATATAAGGCGCTAACTGAGCGCCTTATATCTGTTCTCTAAACGTCATTCGCTAACATCATGCATTAATCATGAATGATATTTCATGATGTCCTTAAGATCGCAAAATCACTCAAGCAAAAATCCTGATATTCCGTATTGAATCGAGATGTTCGCAGACAAAGGGAGATGTGCTGATTATCGAAGGGGGTTATTTCTTAGTGCTAGACTCTGCCATGATGGCTAAAACTTCTTCGTAGGAAAGGTTTAATTCGCGAGAGAGGTTGATGATTTTGGTTTTATAGGTTTGAATGTTTTCTTGTTGTGCGAGCTGATGTTTCTTTTCTTCTACTAATTCGTTAACAGTTTCTTGCAATATCAATAATCGACGTAAACTGTAGTCTAGGGATTTGATATATTTCCCCATTTGTTGTTTATTACGGGCTTGCTCAAGATCCGTTGAGGCTTTTTTCTCATATCCATATTCATCGAGCGCGGCAATAGCGCTTTGCAAATCAAGATCTGTTGTCATTTGGTGTTCACTTTATTACAAGAAGTTGAGAAGCTAAATAATGAATTAACGTACCCAAGCGGGTGTCATAGGAGGTTAACTATCGCAGATTATCATGTTTATGCCAATGCTCATAAACTATTTAAAGTGTAAACCTCATTAAAAAGTCGAGTTTCGCATTGGGCTTGTAGGGGTCTACAATAATGGTTAGTCTAAACTTTTCACTTCGCGGAGATCCAAATGCTTGATCTATTGCCTGATTTGTTCGATCACTACCCTACAAAACTGTCGCTGTTACCGCTCAAATTTCGCAGTTTTGGTGGTAAGCGTTTGTTTTGGGGTGAAGTTGTAACGGTCAAATGTTTTGAAGATAACTCCAAAGTGAAAGAAGTGCTGGCCCAGCCCGGTCATGGAAAAGTATTGGTGGTTGATGGCGGCGGCTCACCCCGGCGGGCGTTATTAGGGGATTTGATTGCGCAAAGTGCCCTCGATAACGGTTGGCAAGGTGTGGTGATTAATGGCTATGTCCGTGATGTGGCAAGGCTTTCTACTTTTAATCTTGGCGTCTATGCATTAGGGGCAATGCCCATCAAGACCGAAAAATTAAACCAAGGCCAAATCGATGTGCCGATTGAGTTTGGCGCTGTGACAGTAAAACCCGGCATGATGCTTTATGCCGATGAGAATGGCATTGCCGTGAGCGAGGCGTCATTAAATTTTGCCTTTCTAAGTTAAGTGTTATCAAAAATTCAAGATGTTATTGATAAGGATGTTTCTATGAAATTCATTAAGTGGCTTTTAGCTCTTCTGGTGACCTTAGTGGTTGCAGTCACCTTATATCTCACCGTATTTTTCGACCCTAATGATTTTAAACCAGAAATTGTCAACGCCGTTAAAAAGCAGACAGGGCGTGAGCTTGTCATCGGTGATGATTTGTCGTGGACATTTTTCCCGACGGTTGGGATTAATCTAGGGGGGATTTCACTCTCTAATCCCGAGGGATTTACACCCAAAGCGATGCTTGAAGTGAATAAGGCTGTGGCAGAAGTTGAGCTTATGCCACTGTTTAGCAAGCAAATTGAAATTGCGCAGCTAAGCCTTGATGGTGCAAAAATCAATCTGGTCACCCGTAAAAATGGCAGTTCGAGCCTCGATGGCTTAACTGGCAAGGGCGCTGAAAAACCAACAACGCCTGCCGAGCCAAGCGCCAAAGCACAATTAACGAGCATTGATGTGGGCGGCGTTTCGATTACCAATACCGAAATCAATTTGATTGATGAAGCCAAGGGACAAACCCAAACCTTAACCTTGAAGCAATTTACGCTGGGGGCATTTTCACTCGATAAATTTGCGCCTATGGCCTACGAATTTGCCGCGACCCTGCCGGATATGACAGTGAGCAGCAAAGGCGAAGGACAAATCAAGTTAAGCCATGATTTTAATCAGCTGGTGATTGAGAAGCTGGATATTGAGACTCAAGTTGAAGGCGAGGGGATCCCCAATAAAAAATTGACTGCTGAGGTTAGCCTAAACAGCCAAATCGCATTAGATAAAAAGCAGTTGTCGGCAGACATCAGTAAATTAACGGCGATGGATATCAATGCAGCGGGTAAGTTGGCGGTGAATTACGGCGGTAAAGTGCCGCAAATTAACGCAGATTTCCAGCTGGGTGACATTGACCTCGATGCCTTATTGCCAAAATCTGATACGACCGAAAAGCAAGCTGCTGCCACGCCTTCACAGGCTCAGGCGGTAGAGCCCGACCTGACCGCGCTCAATGGCTTAGATGCCAAACTGACATTAGCGGTCAAATCCATCAAGGTGGCGAACTTATCAACGCAAAACTGGTTGATGGATTTAGGCATTAAGAATGGTGTGGTTGACCTTAAGCAACTGACTGCGGATCTTTACCAAGGTAAGTTGATGCTGAATGCGCAGGTTGATGCCCGCTCAAAAGTTGCCAGTTACCAATTTGATAAGCAAATTTCGGGTGTTCAGATCCGTCCATTACTAAAAGATGCCGCCGAGCTGGAAATTCTGGCCGGTACAGCCAATTTCAACGTTAAGGGTAAAGGTAAGAGTTTAATTCCAGAGCAGTTGAAGAAAAACCTACTTGCTAATGGCCGTTTTGATATTACCGACGGTGCCCTTTACGGGGTGAATATTCCGCAAATGATCCGTAGCGCTCAGGCCAAGTTAAAGGGGGATATGTCCGCCGACACCAAAGAAGAGCGTAAAACCGACTTCTCGAGCCTGACGGGTAACTTCAGCCTGGAGAACGGTGTAGCGACAAATCCTGATCTTGCCATGTCATCACCGCTATTACGGGTAGCGGGTAAGGGCAGTGCAAACCTGCTGACCGAAGGCTTGGATTACCGATTGACCACGACCTTAGTGAACTCCCTCAAAGGTCAGGGCGGTAGCGAGAAAAATGCCTTGGCTGGCATTGATATTCCACTTGCGATCACCGGTACCTTCCAAAAACCTGAATATGCTTTAGATACCCAAGCGCTGCTGAACAATCAGTTGAAGGAAGAAACGGATAAAGCCAAGGATAAATTAAAGGACTCCCTACTGAAAAAACTCGGTGGTTTTTAGGCATGGGAAAACACACCGCTAAGCAAGTGTCCGGGAGCAAGCTTCAACCTAAGCAGGCATTAACGCGCATTGCGCGCCCGCTTGGGATGGCATTGGTGGCGGGGCAGCTGTTTGGCTGCTTTGCCCCGCAAGCCCAGACGAATGTGCCAAAAACCGATATTCGTACCGAGGCGGCTAAACAACCTGAAGTGGTACAGACCGCCGATTTAGCGGCGAAACTACAGGGAATTGAAGCAAAATCCAGCTTAAAAGTGGAACAGGTATCGAACAAACCGTCTCAGGCTTTGCTCACGGGTACGCTTTCCCTCGATGCTTTTGTGGATTTTAAACAACCGCTTAAGGCAACATTAACGGTTCGCAATCCCTCGACTCAGGCGGTTGCACTGCGTTATCACTCGGGTATGACTGCCGATTTGCTACTGACCACAGTGCAAGGAAAGCGTCTTTGGGCTTGGTCTGACGATATGATGTTTACTCAAGCCCTGCGTGATACTCAGTTAGCCGCAGGTGAGGAGCTGGTGGTCAGGTTTGCGATCCCGCCAAAAGCCTTGGCAGGGATCCCAAATGAAGGAGCCCATCTTGAGGCGCAATTTGCCGCTAAGGCGCTGGAGAGCGAATTGCCAGCAATGGCGCCCGTCGTGTACTTGCTAACCCTTGAGTAACGCGAGCTAAAGATTACGTGATTCCTTCAAACTGCAGTGTATTTAACATTGCAGATTGAAAGGTAGCGGTTTTCAAAGGACAAGCCTCGAGGCAATTTAGTCTGGATCCTTGCGAATAAAAAAGGCAGTAACCCAGGGTTACTGCCTTTTTGTTTGCCATTATTACAAATGGCTTAAGTGTGAAGGCTTGTGGCTCTTTCGCCGATGAGTCAGACTTAACTCAATATCTAAGTCGTTTTCAAACTCAGCATTAGGCATTTAAATTGCTTTCATCCACAACCAGCTTTAACACTTGGCCGGGTTGAATGTATTGCGATGAGGTTAAGCTGTTCCACTCGAGCAGCTCGGCAACCGTGACTTTAAACTTGCTAGCAATACGCGCTAAGGAGTCGCCAGATTTCACCTTGTAGCTGACGGTGCGAATTTGCTCCGCTTCCGCTTGGGTTGACGGCGCAACTATGGTCAGTTTTTGGCCCATCTGCAATTTACTGTCTTTGCTTAAATGGTTCCAAGCGGTGAGTTGCTTCACCGATACCTTATGATTTTGTGCGATTTGCCACAGGGTATCGCCGGATTTCACTTGGTAAGTCAACTTATTACCAGAGGTGGAAGTTGCCGCTTTTTTAGGTAACTTCTGGCTGGTCGACATCGCATACAGCTGTTTATCGTCGGCAGAGACCGGAATAATTAGGTGCCTACCCGCAACAATATTGTTACTTTTCATACCATTAGCCGCACGGATCGCATTGACTGTGGTATGGTGTTTCTTGGCAATGGCGCCGATACTGTCACCGGATTTAATGGTGTATCTGAGCCAACTTACACGGGCTTCACTCTCGGTTTCGGCCAGTGCTTTTTTAAACTCTTCTGACTTATCAATCGGCAATACCAGCGTATGGGGTCCCGTCGGTGCAGTGGCCCAGCGGTTGTATCCAGGATTGAGTTTTAATAGCTCATGGGTCGTCATATTGGCGAGCCCAGCCGCCATGGCCAAGTCAATTTGGCTATCGATATCAACCACTTCAATAGAAGGGCTGTTGTCAATTGGCGCTAGTGTAATGCCGTACTCGTCGGCATGTTTAATCACTTCGGCGAGGGCCAACAATTGTGGCACATAACGCTCTGTCTCTTTTGGCAGATCCAGTGACCAAAAGTCGGTTTTAAGGCCTTTATCTTCATTGCGTTTAATCGCATTGAGGACGCGAGACTCACCCGAGTTGTAAGCTGCAATCGCATAAAGCCAATTATTATTGGTTTTGTCGTACAGGTATTCGAGCATGTCCAACGCGGCCACCGTGGAGGCGGGCACATCACGACGGCCGTCGTACCACCAGTTCATCTCTAACCCAAAATGGCTGGCCATTGGGGTTGTAAATTGCCAAAGCCCTGAGGCGGCACTGGCAGAGGACGCACTGGGATCGAAGGCGCTTTCGATAATCGGCAGCAACGCGATCTCAATGGGGAGATGGCGCTTTTCAAGCTCTTCGACGATCAAATACATGTAAGGCGCCGCACGCTCAGAAATCACTTCGAGATGTTTAGGGTTCTTGATGTACCAATCGCGATAATAATTAACTAATTTTTTGTCAGGAACTGGGAGTTGCATTCCTTGACGAATTCGCTCCCACACATCAGTAATTTGCGCCGACTCGGGTTCGGTTGCGAGATAATACTGTGGGACGGTATTTTCGGTTGTGACGGTTTCAGCTTCAGGTTTGGTCACCTGATGGTTGTCTAAAGTCTGACAACCTGTGAGTAGGGCAAATCCCCCTACTACAACATAAAGTGATACTCTCATGGAAAACGATAGTCCTCTGTTAGTGCATTGCCACTGCACAATCTCATCGAGCCTCGTTGAGCTAACAAATTGATTATTATGTAAATAGTGGCAACACAGAGCGCAAAGTATTCACGCAAAAACGAGCCATTCTATGGGATCTTTTTGATCTTGTCCCTAAATTATCGTACATCTTGTAGGGTCACTTTTGATTTACATCATCAAAAATGGAAAAAACTGTATAAATTTCAGCCATAAATAGATCGTTTTTTACTAAAAAATATCTTTCCACTGCCTGAGTAGGGTAAAACAGGTCAGTTCGTCTGCTTTAGTCAGATCTTGATCACAAAACTGATTTTTTATGCTGTTGACTATGGTGGGCGCCAACGGTCTAAGGAAGGGATTAATGGCTCGCTCTAATCCGATCGTGGAAGGAATGGTGGCTTTGCCTTGCGCGCGAAGGGTGCTTGCTTGCTCCACATAGGCGTTGAGCGCTTCATTATCTGCATCGACCGTTTGGGCAAATTTCAGGTTGGCGAGGGTGTACTCATGGGCGCAATACACTCGGGTTTTATCGGGCAGCGCCGCGAGCAGGCTTAAGGATTGCCACATTTGGCTTGGTGTGCCCTCAAATAAGCGGCCGCAGCCTGCGCTAAAGAGCGTATCACCGCAAAATAGTGCGTCATCAACCAGATAGGCGATATGCCCAGCCGTATGCCCGGGAACGGACAGGATACGTACGGGCGAATCAATAAAAGGTAGGACGAGCGTATCACTCAGCGTTGGGTCAATTGGCTGATTGATGCCGTGAATATCTTCACTTTGTGGACCATAAACGGCTAAGGCATGGCCTGTGGTCTGCTTAACATGGGCCGCGAGGGCGGGGATCCCACCCGTGTGATCCCTGTGGTGATGGGTGATCAAAATACCCGCTAGTGAGAGTTGCTGGGCGCACAAGTAGTCGAGTACGACATTGGCATCGCCCGGGTCAACCACATATACGGCTTGCTGGGAGTCTTGTCGCAACACCCAGATATAATTGTCATTAAAGGCATTAATCGCTGTTATAGTGAGCATAGCACCGCCGATTGCTGTATTTCGTTTTGAAGATAAGGTTATTATCCATAAGAGGGGCTCACTTGGCGACAGTGCATGATAATTGCTCATGACATACGCTAAAGACAACGCTATGGTGGCAAAGAGCAAGATGGGTGATTGCATCCACCATTAAGTTAAGAGTAACGGGAAGGGAGGAGACTTGTGTCGTATAACAGTGCTATGCGCAAACCCGAGCAATGGGACGATTTGCCCAATGGTCCTGCACTCCAACAAGCCGTTGCCGATAAGCTTGCCGATTGGTGGCCAAGGGTGTTTGGCTACCACTTACTCAAACTTGGCCCCTTAAGCGCCGATCTTTCGAGTATGGCATCCCCCGTTGCCCACCATTTCTCTCTGTGCTCAGAACCTAATGCCTCGTTAATTGGTGATTTTTGCCATTTACCCCTACAGAATGGGGTGATCGATGCCGTGCTGATGAGTCTGTTGCTCGAATTTGAAGCAGATCCCTACCGTATCCTGCGGGAAACCGACAGGGTGCTGATCGCCGGCGGATACTTATTTATTGTGGGTTTTAATCCCTTAAGCCCAGTGTTTCTCGGTAAGTTATGGCCAAAATATCAGGACAATCTACCCTGGTGTGGGCGTTTTTTTATGCCGTCTCGAGTACGAGACTGGTTAGGACTATTGGGCTATCAAGTGGTCAGCGATGAACGTTTAGTCTATCACCCGTTAATTGGTGAGTTTAATGACGGCCGTTTTATGCAGCAAACCTTGGCCTCATGGCTACCCAGTGCGGGCAGCTTATATTTGATTGTGGCGCGTAAATTAGAGTCGCCATTAACGCCTATCCGCGACAAACGTAAAGTGTTACAGCCAAATTGGACCACGGCCCCGAGCGCGGGTCGAACTGGGCATTTATCCGAACATACCAAATAATTTCATTCATTAATGAGTCTGTTATGCGAATAACCTTAAGGCAACTTGCGGTATTTGAAGCCGTTGCACGCAGTGGACAAGTAGCAAAAGCGGCGGAGCAAGTTAATCTATCGCCGCCTGCGACCTCCATGGCCTTGGCCGAATTAGAAAAGCAGCTCAACGCTCGTTTATTTGAGCGGATTGGCAATCGATTACAGCTCAACTCCCAAGGGAATTTGTTACTGCCACTGGCGACGGACTTGTTACATAGAGTCGAGCAAATCGAGCAGGCGTTCACGCGCCAAGACGGCGATTTAGTCGGGCATTTAAGCGTGAGCGCCAGTTCCACGATTGGTAACTATTTGTTAGCAAAAGCGGCGGTGGCCTTTTGTCAGCAACATACGCAAACCCATGTGGATGTGGCCATTACCAATACCCAAGAAGTGATCCAATCGGTCGCACAATTTCGCGCCGAAATGGGGTTTATCGAAGGACATTGCACCGATAATCGCTTGAATATTGAGCCTTGGCATAAGGACAGACTATTAGTCTTTTGTCATCCGGCGCATCCCCTCGCGGGGCAGACGGTTAAACCCGCAGCGGTCAAAGGCCAATCTTGGGTATTAAGGGAAGAAGGCTCCGGCACGCGTGAATATTTTGTCAATGCAGCCAATGAATTAGGTATGCAGCCCGAGGCAAAATTTTGTTTTACCACGCCCGATGCCATTAAGCTTGCGGTTAAACAAGGCGCTGGATTGGGCGTGCTCTCGGAACTGGCACTGGATAAAGATATCAGCCGAAAAGAGCTGGCACTGGTAACCATCGAAGGCCTAGTGCTGGAGCGACAGTTTTATCGCATTACTCACAAGAGCCGCCAAGCCACATCATTAGGTCTAGCCTTTGTGCAGTTTTGCGGTAATTTTTTCCATTTATCTCGGGAATAAACGGCGCAACGTTCAGCGGCGAAATGAATGCAGGTATTAGGACTCTGCCTGATAGCCTTCATCGACTTGGGTAGGGCTTGCTTCAGCGGCGGCGCGAGCGAGTTGATCGCAGCGCTCGTTTTCGGCGTGACCCGCGTGGCCTTTAACCCAACGCCAATCAATTTGATGCAGCTGGGCGGCTTTGTCTAACCGTTTCCAGAGGTCGACATTTTTCACTGGTGTACGATTCGAGGTCATCCAGCCTTTTTTCTTCCAGCCATGGATCCAAGTGGTGATCCCTTGGCGCATATATTGGCTATCGCTGGTTAAAATGACCTTGCAAGGCTCTTTTAACGCCTCGAGGGCAACGATGGGGGCTAATAATTCCATGCGATTATTGGTCGTCAGGGCAAAACCATCGGACATCTCCTTTGTATGGCCCTTATAATTCATTACAATGCCATAGCCACCGGGGCCAGGGTTGCCTAAGCAAGAGCCATCGGTGAAGATGTGGATCAGTTTTAGTTCAGTCATCAAATGGTTATCCGCAGCGTAAATACCGGCCGAGTATAACCAAAAAATGTCATAAGAAGCGCATAAAAGTATGAATATTATCTCAAACGCAAGCCGTCAGGTTATTTTGGATACTGAAACCACGGGTATGAACCAAGGCAGTGGTGCAGTGTATTTAGGCCACAGAATTATTGAGATAGGGTGTGTTGAGGTGATCAACCGCCGTTTAACGGGCCGTTATTTCCATCAATATATCAATCCCGGCCAAGCGATTGACCCAGAAGCGATTGCGGTTCACGGCATTACCGATGAGCGTGTCGCCAATGAGCCTAGATTCCATCAGATAGCGCAAGAGTTTATCGATTTTATCAGTGGCGCCGAAATTGTGGCCCATAACGCAAACTTCGACGTGAGCTTTATGGACCATGAATTTTCGCTGCTGCAGCCATTAGGGCCAAAGACCAGTGAAATCTGTGAGATCTTAGACTCCCTCGATATCGCAAAATTTTTGCATCCCGGCCAAAAGAACAACTTAGACGCCCTGTGTAAGCGCTACGGTATCGATAACTCCCGCCGCCTGTACCACGGAGCATTACTCGACGCCGAGATCTTAGCCGATGTGTATTTGGCGATGACAGGCGGACAGACCAAGTTCAATCTCTCCAACGATGAAGTCGGTCAAGAGGCGGGGGGCATCCAACGCTTTGATCCCGCATCACTTAATCTTAAAGTGATCAGCGCATCGGCCGATGAACTCGTTATGCATGAAAAGCGTCTTGATTTAGTCGCAAAATCAGGAAAATGCCTCTGGAGAGGATAATTTATTGCCTATGACGATGTCGCTGCGAAAATCCCTACGAAATACCACATTAGTGCTCGGCGGCCTCTGCTTGAGCACCTCTTTGCTGGCGGCCGATGCCGAACCTGCCGTTAATACCGCTCAGTCGCCCGCCAATATGGCGTCAAAGGCCCAAGAGGCGCAGCCCAGTGCCGCTAAACCCAATGATGCTCAAGTCAGTGCATCTAAGGTTAGTGAGCTCAAAGTCAGTGAGCCAAAAGTCACTGAGGCTAAAACGAGTGCAGATAAACCCGCTGACGTGAAAGCGAGCGCCGAAAAGCCAGTTGATGCTAAGCCGAGTCAAACCACTCAAGCCAAGCCGACCAAGCCTGCTACTCGAAAAGTGGTGCCCGTCGATACCGCCTCTGAGCTTAAAAATCGCTTTCGGGTGGATCATATGGTCAGCAGCATGACGCTGTTGATCCAGCGGGAGTACGGCTCTGCGCCAGTGGTCATCGTATTGCCCGACGGCAGCAAGTGGTACTCCAACCGTCACCCTGAAACGGTTAAATGGGTCGATGGCATTACTGGCGACATTATATATATCGAGTCGCCTCAGCCAGGCCCTTGGCAGCTGGTGGGTAAGGTCGTGCCGGGCTCGCAACTTAAGCGGGTTTCTAAACTTGAGATTGAAGTGCAGCAACTGCCGCAGCCGTTATTCCAAGGTGAAGAAACCAAAGTCGTTGCTCAACTGATGGGAGATGCGGAGCGGGTGCGCATGCCGGGGCTCGATTATCTTGTCGAGTGGACCGCGCATTTTGTCAGTAAACATCGCGCTGGGGATGAAAACTTTGCCGCCGGTGACATTATCGTCGGCTCTTACAAAGATAATGGCGAAAAGTTCGATGAAAGACCCGACGATGGCATGTTTACCAGCGATATCAATCTAAAACAGCCCTGGGGTGAGTACGACTTTGTGGTCCAAGCCCGTAATAATGTGTTTGAACGACAGGTTTCTTTTCCCTTTACCTTATCGCCACGCCCTGTGAATGCCGAGGTGATCACCCCTGATGATCCGTTAACGGGGCGATGGAAAATAATGCTGCACGCCGATAGCAGTGTGCTGCAACTGGCTGAAACCCATTTTTCATTCGAGCTTGTTGGACCGGCAGGTTTGCAACTTCCCCTCGTCGTTCATGGGCTTAAAGAGAGCGACACTGAACTGCCGATACCGCCTGTGACCGAGTTTGGCAGTTATCGAATTAAAGGCACTGTGGCGACCACCACAGTCACAGGCCGTGAAATCCTGCTCGATTTGCCAGAACTCTTCTTTAACTTAGTGCAGCCACCCGAACCGCCGCCGAGTGCCGAGGAGTTAGCTGCGGTTGCAGCGCAAAAGGCCGCAGAAGAAGAAGCCGTGGCAAAACAGGATGCGCTGTTTTGGATCATCACCATCAATGCTGTGTTACTACTGCTTGGGGTTGTGGGGCTGATAGTTTGGCGTAAGCGTCAAAGTCTCGCGCAGGCACTGGCCGCCGCAGAGCAACGGATGTTAGATGAGGCAGGGCAGAATAAGCCAGAGGCGCCATCGCTCGATGAGATTGATTTGACCATGCCAGACGAGCCGGATCATCGCCGCTAAATCAATGGCCAACAGTCAGGCGTTTTAGACGCCAGTTTGAAGATATTTTGTTCATTTATCATGGGGTTTTGTTAAGTTTGGTGAAATTTTAACTAAACGATGCAATTGAGTGAAAAAAACGGTTGACGCTTCGAACGCTCAACCGTATTATTCACCGCAACTTGAGTGGAGCGGTAGTTCAGTTGGTTAGAATACCGGCCTGTCACGCCGGGGGTCGCGGGTTCGAGTCCCGTCCGCTCCGCCAGTCAAGTTGTTGAAAGTTAATATTATAGTGCTCTAGTAGCGGTATAATAAAAGTTTGGAGCGGTAGTTCAGTTGGTTAGAATACCGGCCTGTCACGCCGGGGGTCGCGGGTTCGAGTCCCGTCCGCTCCGCCAACATTCATGAAGCCCATGCTATTAAATAGCATGGGCTTTTTGATTTTAGTCTGACCCGTCCTAAATAGCGTTGACACTTTTCAAACTCATTTTGGAGAGTGTAATGACTTCAACAATTAAACGAACTCAACGTGATTATTCCCTCGCTTTTAAATTGGCGGTTGTCGACCAAGTGGAAAAAGGCGAACTGACCTATAAGCAGGCGCAAGACAAGTACGGTATTCAAGGGTGCTCCACCGTGTTAGTGTGGTTACGCAAGCACGGCAAACTGGACTGGTCCCTAGGGACGCCGCCTACATCAATGCGAGGACAGTTGATGACTGAACCCACCGAGCTTACCCCGAGCAAAAGATAAAAGCCCTCGAAGCTGAACTTGAAGATACCCGCATGAAAGCGGCGTTCTTCGAAGCCATTGTCGAAAAACTCAGAACTGACTACGGGATATCCGTCGTAAAAAGCCACCCGCGAAACGCTCCAAGAAAAAACGACCGTAGGTTATCGCGTCACTCAATACTGTCGTTACCTTGGCATCAGTCGCCAGGCGTATTATCAGCAATGCCAGCGGCAAACAGAATGGGAGCAAAGGGAGCGACAGGTGGTGCAAACGGTGCAATATGAACGGTTATTTCAACCGCGAGTCGGTACGCGTAAACTGCAGTATTTACTCAACAAAATGCATCAAATAGTGATAGGACGAGACCGGTTATTTCGCTGTCTTAGGACGCATCGTTTGTTGGTCACGCCGAAACGGGCGTACCATAAAACGACCCATAGCCATCATCGATTCAGGTGTCATCCCAACTTGCTTAAGCCCAGTGAGCAGCAAGTGGACATCAGCCGCTCAGAGCAAGTCTGGGTGGCTGATATTACCTATCTACCACTGCAAGATAATGAAGCCTATTTAAGCTTGGTGACCGATGCCTGGTCACGAAAAATTGTGGGCTATCATGTTGATGATAATCTTAAAACAGACGGGGTGCTCACGGCCTACAAACGGGCGCTGAAGCAGCGACAAGATAAAAGTAAACCGCTGATACACCACTCAGACCGAGGGATACAGTACTGCTCAAACGCGTATCAAGCGGTTCACGCACATCATGGCGTGACATGTTCAATGACAGACGGATATGACTGCTATCAAAATGCCTTAGCAGAGCGAGTAAACGGCATATTGAAGCAGGAGTTTTTAACACATAAGCCCGCAACGCTGGAGGAGGCGCGACAAATGGTGGCAGAAGCCGTTGCCATCTATAATCAACGGCGGCCACATTTGGCCTTAAAGTACAAAACGCCCGATGAGGTACATCAGGCGTTTTAGGTGGAAATAAGTGTCAACTTATTTCAGGACGAGACACTTTCACTCAATTATTTTATCTTTTCCCATCTTTCACTCCTACTTCTGGTTTAGATTGTTTCTACTACCCCAAATCATATTCTTACAACATAGGGAAGTGCGATAAGGGCGATGCCGATGGCGATAAGTAGCGCGAGATTGGTGACAAAATAAGGGTAAATCATCAGGGTGAGGCCGACGGCCAGAGGGATGGGGGCGGCTTGGCGTTTGCCGTAGGTGAAAAAGCCAAGACCAAAGAGGCCAAAGACTAAACTCCATAACAATATTGCTGGATTATCAAACACCTTAAGTTCCTCAATGATTAGCGCTTGGTAAGCGCAGCCCTGTTACTGTGCCGTATTGGTCAAACGATGAGCTAGTGCTGCGCCGCTGAATTGAGTCTACTGCTAAATATCCCTTTGCGTAATTAAGCTTTATTCATCTTATTCGTTGCGTGAATCCACTATTTTAGTGCACTGTTTTATTTATATTTTTAATACAGTGAGGATTCTGGTTATAGCTCATATAACTCTAGGGGTAAGCCGTCGGGATCGCTAAAGAAGGTGAACTTTTTGCCTGTGTATTCGTCGATGCGGACGGGTTCGACTGCGACATCATGGGCCGTAAGATGCTCGATCGCCGTTTCAATCGATGCGACGCGAAAGGCGAGATGCCTAAGGCCGCAGGCTTCGGGATAGCTTGGGCGTTTGGGAGGATTGTCGAAGGAAAACAACTCGATTTGACTCATATCCGGCAGTTGTAAATCGAGTTTGTAGGACTGGCGTGCCTCACGATAATGCTCTGCAAGCACGCTAAGGCCAAGAATAGTCACATAAAAGTGTTTGGACTTTTGATAGTCACTGCAAATAATCGCTGCATGGTGAATGCCGAGTAACATGGCTTGCCTCTGTACTGTTTAACTGATGTTTACGCTAGTGTGTTTTAAAAAAGCCAGAGTCACAACTAAGTGTGACTCTGGCGCTAACCTAAGATTTTTTCTTACTTCGCTAGAGGGCTAATGGACGAGTTCAAATATCGCGGAGGAGAGAGGTGCAAGCTGCAACTGAACTTGTCCTTCACCTCGCTCGACAATTAACTGCGCCGTATGGTCTTCCAGTAAATCCTTAAGGGGATAGTTTGTATCGGTTAACTGCCATTGCGCAATCAGAGATCGGGGCAGTTTAAGGGAGAATGACTTGGCTTGGGTTTGACTAAAGTTACTGACAATAATCAGCTTTTGACCTTTGAAATCGTCGGCATTGGCCTCAAAGCGGACAAAGGCGAAGGTTGAGTCATCATAACCCGTTGCGCTGCCATTGTTGGTCTTATTATTAGTCTTATTGCTAGCATTTGCGGCTGATACCGCGCTGCGGTTAGTTTCATCCAGCGAGAAATATTGCCCCAAGAGTGCAGGCGTATTTTTCCCCGTGCTGAGGTTCAATAATTTTTGATAATAGGTGCGCAGCGCGACTTCTGTGGCGGTTGATTGGCCACCATCAAACTTACCTTGATTCATCCAGCGCTGATGGGCGGGAACACCCGCATAATCAAAAATACTGGTGCGTGACGCATGGCCAAAGCCTAGGTTTTGCGTCGCCGCTTCTCCTACTTCTTGACCGAAATAAAGCAAGGTGGGTGAGGCACTTAAGGTTGCTGACACCACCATTGCAGGCAGGGCGTAGCGGGGAGCGACCGCATCTGTTGAGGTGTTACCAGTTAAGGCGCCTAAAAAGGCGGCATTGGCGATGCGCTGTTCGTCGTGGTTTTCTAAAAAGTGCAGCATATGCGAGTCGATATCTTGCACTTTGGCCTGATCCGCGGCGATCTGCGCGGTACTTTTTTGCCCTGCCATAATGGCTTTGAGGGTGTCGTAAAGATCGACCTTGTCGTAGAGGTAATCCATTTTGCCGAGCTGAATATAGTCGCAATACAGCGCTGGGTTGTAGACCTCAGCTAAGATAAAGGTTTCGGGATGGCTATGTTTTATATGGCTATTTAAATAGCTCCAAAACTCGACTGGCACCATTTCGGCCATATCGTAACGAAATCCATCGACTCCCATCGCTAACCAATACTGGGCAATTTGATTGAACTTGATCCAAGAGTTCGGTAATTCACGGGTTCGTTGCTGCCAAAAAGCATAGTGCTGCTCGGCGCCGAGTGTGGCATAGCGTGGCGGCAGTGCGGGGAAATCATGGCTGCCATCGGGGCGGACACCGTAATTGATTTTAACGGTTTCATACCAGTCGTTCATATCCGGCTTGGCCAGGCGTGAGCCGTTGCCCGTCCATTTGGCGGGGATCTCTTCAAATTGACCATCACTTAGGGGATGCGACTCGCCGCCTAACGGTTTGAGACTCTCTGGCAAATCGGGCACTTGGAAGCCAGAGGATTGCTTTTTATCAGTCACATAGTAAAAGTTATTATGCTTTGCATATTCAAGGGTTTGATTATCGACTTCACCAAAATCACGCACGCCCTCGGGCTTAGTGATGGAATGGTAATTACGCGCCACATGGTTAGGGACTATATCGATAATCACCTTTAAGCCTTGCTTGTGGGTGCGCTCGATAAGTGCCTGAAACTCCTGTAAGCGCTTTGCGGGATCGACGGCTAAATCGGGGTTTACGTTGTAATAATCTTTAACCGCATAGGGCGAACCGGCGCGGCCCTTAACCACATCGGGATCATCGTGACTGACGCCAATCGCACTGTAATCGCCAATTAAGGCGTGGTGGGGCACACCCGTATACCATACATGGGTAACGCCTAAGTCTTTGATACTTTTGAGCGCTGTGTCATCAATATCATTAAATTTACCCACACCGTTTTCGCTAATCGTGCCCCAAGGTTTATTGGTGGTGTTTTTATTGCCATAGAGTCGGGTAAAAATTTGATAAATAACGGGCTTAAACTTGTCTGCTTGCTCGCCATTGTGATGGGCTGGCAGGATTTTTCCTTCGGCCACATTTGGATTGGCAGCCATAGTTTTAGCCGCCCCTGCTTGTAACGCCGTTGCTTGAGTGATGATTGCTGGTTCGGCCATGGTGCAAAAGGTGCTAATGCTGCTGAGGGCCAGTAAGCTAAATCCCTGTTGCCAGCGATAAGCGCGACGTTTGCTGCTGTTAGATAATAGAAAATTCAACCTAGATTCCTTTACTGACTTGGCGGCCAAACGGTGGTTTGGCCGCGCTGTTAGCTAAGTATGTTTAGCTGTTTGATTGAGTATGGGTTATTGATGATTGAGTTCAAGCAGCATAACGCCAGCATGTGGCAGAGTAACTGATTGATTAAGCTTGAACTTATCACCTGTGAAGACTGAGTTTGCCGAGCTATTGCCCGCCAATACCTTACTAAAGCGGCTTAAATCCAGCGTTTGTGCTTGGTCATTCTTGTTGTAAATCACCATCACTTTATCCGCATCGGTTTGGTAGCAGGCATTGTCCGCGGCGGCATGTTTAGCGACGCATCGAAATTGCACATAAATGCCGTTTTGTGGCACAAAGTGCAGTAAATCGCCCGTTTGCAGCGCGGCTGAATGCTTACGGTAATTAAGCAGGGTGCGAATAAATGCTTGGGCTTGTTGCTGTTTTTCGTTTAGCCCTTTACCGCTAAAAGCGTTGACTTTGCTATTAGCAAATCCCCCCGGAAAATCACTACGCACGACACCGTCGTGGCGATCTTTGGTCGGGCTGGTCATCAACACTTCTGTGCCGTAAAACAGCTGTGGAATGCGTTTGGCTGTCATTACATAGGTGAGGGCCATTTGATACAACGGCAGGTTTTCTTTTAGCAGGCTATAAATCCGATTTGTGTCGTGGTTGCCTTCAAAGAGGACTAACTGGCTTGGGTTTGCATACACCACATCATTCGCTAACATCTCGTAAAGCTTGATAAAACCAGTATCCCAGCCTTCTGGCTCATTTAGGCTTTCAAGTAGCTTTTCATAGAGCGGAAAGTCCATCAGGCTAGGTAAATCTGAGGTATAGCCATCGGCATTGATTTTGCCTTTTTGCCAATAGGAGACGGTAATGGGATTGGCGGTCCACTCTTCGCCGACAATATTAAAATGTGGGTATTCGGCCATTAAGGCCTTTGACCATTGGGCTAAAAAGGTTTTATCGGCGTAGGAATAGGTGTCTTCGCGAATGCCCGAAAGCCCTGCGTATTCCACCCACCAAATGCTGTTTTGAATTAGATAAGTCGCAAGTTTTGGGTTGCTCTGATTGAGATCGGGCATCGAATCGACAAACCAACCGTCGACAAAGTCACTTTTATCCTGTGTGTCGGCGTAGGGATCTTGCACTGTGGTGCGTCTATGACTGGTAAAGCTCGGGCTGGTAGAACTAGGGCTGGTAGAACTGGCGGCTGGAGCCGTTTTGGCGTCAGTTGTATTGGGCTTTAGTGGGTAATTGAGCCAGTCACTGCTCGGTAAATCCTTTAACCACCAATGGTTTGAGCCAATATGGTTAAGTACTACGTCTTTAATCACCCCAAGGCCATGCTGTTTGGCCTCTGTGACTAACTTTTGGTAATCCTGATTGCTGCCAAAACGCGGGTCGACCCGATACAGATTGGTAATGGCGTAACCATGATAGGAGTATTGGGCTTGGTTATTTTCAAGCAGTGGGTTGATCCACAGCTGAGTGACACCTAATTTGGCTAAGTAATCTAAGTGCTGGCGTATACCTTCGATATCGCCGCCATGGCGACCATCGGAATTATCAGGCGCCGCATGCTCGAGCATATCGGCCTGATTATCATTGCTTGGGTTGCCATTGGCGAATCGGTCTGGGGTGATAAGGTAAATCACATCTTTATTGCTAAAGCCTTGGCGTTCGCGGCTGCCATCAGCTCGAGCAGCTAAAGTGTAGGGCAGTTGGAAGAGCTGCTTATCGCCAGCGAGAATGCGGATATCAAAGGTCTGCGGCTTGGCTTTGCGCAAGTCTAAATTGATAAACAAATAATGGGGATTATCCGTCTGCTCTATTCCTTCAAACACCACATCTTGGCCAGTAATCTCAACCTTAAGTTGCGTAGCATCCGCGGGCAGTGCATTGCTGTGGAGCATCAGTTGCAACTTAGGATTATGCATGCCCGCCCACCAAGAAAGTGGTTCGATTGTTAAAGGTGCCGTTGAGCTCTCTTCTGTAGGAATAAGGTTTGCTGATAATAAAGCTGCAGAACCAATAGTATCTGCTTGTGTATTCCAGCTAAATAGCAGACTAATGCTAAGTAAAAGATGTTGTCGTTTTAAGATCATAAGTGTTCCTTACTTCCCTAACAAGTTGAGAATGCGTAGTACCCTTCAAGTAAATGTTAACCGTATGGCATTAAACCAACTGTGCGAGATATTGCTCATGAGTTGGCATTTTACTGACGCTATTATTTATTATTACTCTGATATTACTAAAAAATTCAGCTAAGTCTTGTTGTTCAATCGTGTGAGCTAATGGATTAAAATCCTGGGGAATAATCCCTTGACCTAGCATGACTTGAGCCCAAGCCACTTCCGTGAAGAGTTCTTCTTTATGCCTGAAAATTGAGCCGGTTTGATTAAATAAGGTAATTTTTTGCTGCAAACTTTCAGGGACTTGCATCCGTTGACAGGCGTGCCAAAGAGAGTCTTGATTCGATACTGATCTTTGATTGAGATGATAGTGCAGGATAATAAAATCCCGGATTTGTTCGAATTCGAGTTGAGATTGGCGATTAAACTCATCCACATTGGCTTGCTCCACACCTTGGTGGGGAAAGAGTTTCGTTAATCGAATGATGGCCGATTGCACTAAATGAATACTTGTAGATTCAAGGGGCTCTAAAAAGCCACTCGATAGACCAATCGCTACACAATTATGTTGCCACTGCTTTAACCTACGCCCAGGAATAAATGATATTTTTTTGGGTTCACAGAGTGGCTTGCCATCAAGCGTCGACAGTAACTTTGCTTTTGCTTCGTCATCACTCATGTAGCGACTAGAGTAGACAATGCCATTTCCCGTTCTATGTTGCAGTGGGATCCGCCATTGCCATCCCGCCTCATGGGCTATGGCTCGTGTGTAAGGGGGGATCTCAGCGACTTTTTCACTGGGTACCGCGAAAGCACTGTCACACAGTAGCCAATCTTGGTAACTCTCATAGCCAACATTAAGTGTTTTTCCAATCAAAAGGGCGGCAAAGCCTGAGCAATCGATAAAGAAGTCGCCCTGGACTTCTACGCCAGAGATTAGACTGAGGCTAGCGATATGGCCATTTTCACTGCGGTTGACAGTTTCAACTTTACCTTCAACGCGTTTTACACCCGCTTTTTCACTATATTGTCGCAGTAACTGAGCGTAGCAAGCGGCATCAAAATGATACGCATGAGTGATCCCCGCTAAAGGTGAGTGGGGAATATGTTCAATAGCTTGAAATTTATGGTTTATTGCAGCCTGGTAATTGAGCGAGTAATCCCAAAATGCGCTGATAGTTTGGGGTTTTGTACTTAGCCAATAGTGGTGGAATTGAGTAAACCCTATGTCTTTGCCAAAGTTACCAAAGGCATGCATATAGCTATCACCCTGATTCCCCCAGTGCTCAAATTGAATACCGAGTTTAAAGGTGGCATGGGTTGCTTTGATAAATTCGTTTTCGGGGATCCCTAGAACACTGTTGAATAATTGCAGTGGTGGAATAGTGGCCTCACCTACACCAATGGTGCCAATATCTTCTGACTCTACGAGAGTAATGCTAAGGGTATGTTTAAATAATTTTGCTAATAATGCGGCCGTCATCCAACCCGAAGTGCCGCCACCTACAATGACAATATCTTTGATTTGACTCATGATCTAAGCCCTTTAGTTGATGTTTAAGGCTGATGACTCAATGGGAAATTACTGATAATTGAACAATAAAGAGAAAAGCCTCTGCATTAGATTGCAGAGGCTTGGTACGTAAACGATTAGAACTTGTAGTTAGCGCCTAACATAAAGTTACGACCATAGTTTTGATAATCACGCACTAAACGTTGATCAGAACCGAAGTAAGACGTAAAGGGTTCATTGGTTAAGTTGTTGACTTGGAAAAGAACTGACAGACCATACAATGATTCAATTCCACTTTCGCTAAAGTCATAGCTGACTTGGGCATCGACCACTGTTTCCGCTTTAATGTTGACGTTTTCACGTTGCAGACTGATCTTAGTTACTTCACCGAGGAAGTCACTGCGGTAACGTGAGCTGATACGCGCTTCAAAGCCTGAGTTTTCATAATAAACTGTGGCGTTAAAGGTTTTTTCAGACAAGCCAGGCAGGGTTGTGGGTTCGCTCGTTGGTGTTTCTTTCACTTCACTGTCATTGTATGAACCACTCAGTACAGTACCAAAGCCACCGAGCACATCAGCGAACATGCCAAAATCTACTGAAACGGCAGCCTCAATTCCTTGAACATAACCTCCTTCACCATTTTGAGGTTGGTCGATATTACCAATCGGGTTGTCTGTTGGCTTTTGTGGGAATAGGGTGCTGAAATCAAATTCGGTAAATTGATTGTAAACGTAGTTTTCAAGATCCTTATAGAATACGGCGACCGAGAAATACCCTTGATCACTGAAGTAGTTTTCATAACCTAAATCATATTGACGGGCTAACCAGGGACGAAGTTCAGGGTTACCCGCGTTACCATTCCAGTTAAGATTGCCACTACTTGGATTGGCTGTATAACTGTAGTTCAGGTTGGCATTCATTTTATCCATACGTGAACGGGTTAGTGTACGCGCAGCTGCAAAACGCACCACTTGGCTATCGGCCACTTCAAAACTTAAGTTCAAGCTTGGCAGCCATTCAACGTAGGAGTCACCCGCGGTGCGTGGTGTTAAAATTACTTTGCCGGCTTCTACAGTGGAAACAGTCCCATCCGACGACTGATCAGTATGAACTGCCTGAAGGCCGGCGTTACCCGTGAATGGAATACCAAAGACTTCAGATTCAAGATTTGCTAATACGTAACCCGTAGTAACTTTTTCCTGTACCGCCCAAGAATTAGTCGCGCGGCTTAAATCCACACCGGCGACGTCTGTTTCGATATAGTTGCCATCGTTGTAGAACGCTAAAGAGTCATAACTTAGCACATTGCCCATGCCAAAGAAGGCGAGGGAGGTCGGATCGAGTAAATACTTATCGGGTACTGTCATGGTGTAATCGGCAGAACCATCATAGCCTTTGAGCGTTAAATAATAACCTTTGTCGACTTTGGTTTTATCACGATCGGTCCGGTTTACACCAAATTCTATACTGCGAACTGCGCCACCATCGAGAATGTATTCGGCACTGAGACGCAAAGAGGTGAGTTCATCTTCAATTTCAGGCTTGTTAATAAAACCATCCTGAGTATTGGCGCCAAGCGGGCTGCCCCAACCGAGAGGGTCACCAAGTTTGATTAGGTTTTTATCTGCATAATCAAGATTATGATCAAAAACATATCCGCCTTTACCATTGTAGGCAAAGCTTAAGTCATCAACAGCGCCAACACCTGTACCGCGACCAGTGCCTGAGTAGCTCTCCATACCGATGTCGGTACGATTTGCCTTAGAGAGTGACACGTCAGCTTCAAGGTTCCAACTATCATTGACGCTGAATTTGTTGTTCCAACCGAGGGATAAAGAGTCCGCGTCACGTTTGTTGACATCGTTACGTACAACCACTTCAGCGCCTTTGATTACACCTTCAGTCACCAGACCATCGACAGTCGTAGTGGCAACAACGCCGCCATTGGTGCCCCAAGCAGCAGGGATTTCAATACCACGCAAACGTTGGTCATCTACAAATTTTGAGTAATAGACATCCAATGTAGAATGGAATCGGTCGTTTGGTGCATACTCAACCACAGCCAGTAGGCCATCACGCTCTAATTCACTCGAGCGAACAAAGGGTTTTGCACCACCTAATACACTGTCACCATTAGCATTATCTGGATAACCCCAGGCTTGCCAACGTTCTTCTTGGTTGGGAGACATCATGCGGGCATAACCAATGGCGACACCTAAGGTATCATCGGCAAATTGGTCAATATAAGAAATACTTCCGCGGTAACCTTTGTCGTCGGAGCCACTGTTGAGTGCGCCCAGGTCGTTCATTTCACCGCGCACTGCTACTGCAATCGTTTGTTCACCATGTGAAAGAGGGCTAATGGTTTGCATATCAACGGTACCGCCAATAGCTTGTGCCATTACCGATGCATCTGGTGTTTTGTACACGACGACACGGTTAAGTAATTCGGATGGATATTGGTCAAACTCAACACTGCGGTTATCGTTAACTGAGGCTTGTTCACGACCATTGAGTGTTGCTGTGGTAAAATCGGGTCCCATTCCGCGAATCGAAATCACGTTTGCACGACCATCTAAACGTTGGGCTGAGACGCCTGGCAGACGGGCAAGCGATTCGGCAATACTCACATCAGGTAACTTACCAATATCTTCAGCAGAAATCGCTTCAACGATAGAAGAAGATGACATTTTTAAAGATTGGGATTCTTGCAAGCTACGGCGAATACCAGTCACCTGAATGACTTCTATATTTTCGTCTTTGGTTGCTGTCGATTGTGCAGTAGTATCATCTGCTGCGTAGGTGTGCATACTGGCGCCTGCAGCAACGAGTGCTAAGGTCAGCAAGCTGGGTTTAAATCGCATCATTTCTATCTTCCCCTTGAAGTCGCTTTTTACCGCTTATGTAGAGCGTTTTATCGTTATTACCGCATTGTTTATGCGGCCTTTTTTGGTATTTCGGCGCTTAATTGACTGCATAAGTGCTGCGTTTATGACCAAATTGTTATGCAACGGTGAAGATACTACTCCCGCTAATCTTGGGGTCACAATATTGTGCATACGTATTCAATAGGTCATTGGCCTGCCAAAACCGGCATTTCGGCCAAAAAAACTCCGATTTTATCTCTGGCTATTTCAACGCAACCTTATGTTAGTAAAGGGTTAATTTTATCTTTGTCAGACAAGTCTAATGATAGTCCGTTTTGCATACGTATGCAGGCGTATTGAACCTTATTTCCCTGTTCACGTATGCTCGTTGTCACTAATACAAGCCGTAGCGCCTTTACTCCGCAGTAACATGATTGTAACTGCTCATGTGAGAGTTTTTGGGTTAGCGCGCTGAAGAATAAGGATAAAGGGGCAATATGAGTGAGTTAACTTGGTGGCGTGGAGCCGTGATCTATCAAATCTATCCACGTAGCCTTTTGGATACTAATGGTGATGGCGTTGGCGATCTGCGCGGTATTATCACCAAGTTGGACTATATTGCCAGCCTGAATGTGGATGCCATTTGGATTTCGCCGTTCTTTAAATCGCCCATGGACGATTTTGGTTACGATATCAGTGACTATCGTGAGGTCGATCCCTTATTTGGTTCGATGCAGGATTTCGATGAGCTGATTGAAAAAGCCCATCAACGCGGCATTAAGGTCATTATCGACCAAGTGCTAAGCCATACCTCAGATCAGCATGCTTGGTTTTGTGAGAGCCGCGAGAGCCGCACCAATCCTAAGGCCGATTGGTATGTGTGGGCCGATCCTAAGGAAGATGGAACGGCGCCAAACAACTGGTTAGCGATTTTCGGTGGTTGCGCCTGGGAGTGGGAACCGCGCAGACAACAATATTATCTGCACAACTTTTTACGCAGTCAGCCCGATATAAACTTCCATAATCCTGAAGTGCGTCAAGCCGTGTTAGATAATGTGGAGTTTTGGTTGAAGAAGGGCGTCGATGGTTTCCGCTTAGATGCCATTACCTTCTGTTATCACGATGAGCAGCTGCGGGATAATCCGGCAAAACCTAAGGATAAACGCCAAGGTCGCGGATTCAGTGAAGATAATCCCTATGCCTATCAGTACCATTACTACAATAATGATCGTCCGCAAACAATTCTATTTATTGAAGAATTGCGCCAGTTGATCAATCGCTATCCGGGCGCTGTGACCTTAGGCGAAGTCTCTGCTGAGGATTCTCTCGCGGTGATGGCTGCCTATACCAAGGGTGAAGACCGCTTACATATGGCCTACAGTTTTGAGCTGCTGACCGATGACTATAGCGCCGCTTATATTCGCCAAACCGTCGAAGCACTGGAAGCGAGTATTGGTGATGGTTGGCCTTGTTGGGCGATTGGTAACCACGATGTGCAGCGCGTCGCCAGCCGTTGGGGACGGGGCAAGCAAACCCACGACATGGTGAAAATGCTTAATGCCATGCTCAGCTCACTTCGCGGCAGTGTTTGTAGTTACCAAGGAGAAGAGCTTGGCTTAACCGAGGCGCCAATTGAATACCATGAATTGCAGGATCCCTTCGGTAAAACTTTCTGGCCAATGTTTAAGGGCCGTGATGGTTGCCGTACTCCGATGCCGTGGGAACAGCACGCCGATTTTAGCGGCTTTAGCCAAGTGACACCTTGGTTGCCTGTGGCGGATGCACACAGAGCACTAGCGGTCGATGTGCAGGAGGCCGATCCCGCTTCAATGCTGCAGGGCTATCGTCAGTTCCTCGCGTGGCGCAAAGGCTATCCTATTTTAATCGAAGGGGAGATTGAGTTCCTCGACGCGCCAGAACCCTTATTGGTATTTGTGCGCACGCTCGGTGAGCAAAAGTTACTGGTGTGCTTCAATCTGTTAGATCAGGAAATTGAATGGTCACTGAAGGAGCTCAACCTACAGCAAGAAATTACCGGTCACGGGTTGAAAACTGCGCAAAGGGTCGCCGACACATTGACATTTTCGGCCTACGCCTGCTTTTATGCGCTGTTGAACTAGTTTTCAACCGCGCATAACATCACTTCGGATGGGCAGCACAAATTCATTGTGACTGCCTGTCGTGGAACGAAAACGCCTAAGGGACATTCCCTTTAGATAATAAAAACATGATTAGAGAGCACAACTATGGCGTCATCTATAAACACCAGCAGCCACACGAGCAGCGTGAGTGAGGCGAGAAACGGTAATTATCGTTTTGCGTTAGTCTCATTGACCTCACTGTTTTTTATGTGGGGCTTTATTACTTGTCTGAACGATATTCTGATCCCCCATCTTAAGGCGGTGTTTTCACTCAATTACACCCAAGCGATGTTGATCCAGTTCTGTTTCTTTGGCGCTTATTTTCTGGTGTCGATCCCGGCGGGGCAGTTAGTGAAACGACTCGGTTATCAAAAAGGCATAGTCACAGGGTTAGTGATTGCGAGTATCGGCTGTGGTTTGTTCTATCCCGCCGCGTCCTTTGCGACCTACGGATTGTTCCTCGGTGCGCTGTTTGTCTTGGCCGCAGGGATCACGATTTTACAAGTGGCGGCTAACCCCTATGTTAACGCGCTAGGTAGCAGCCAGACGGCATCGAGCCGCTTAAACCTGACGCAAGCCTTTAACGCGCTAGGGACTACAGTTGCGCCATTTTTTGGCTCGATTTTGATTTTGTCCGTTGCAGCCACGGCATCCTCTGAATTAGCGCAAGCCAATGCCGAGGCGGAAGTGGTTAAGTTGCCTTATTTACTGTTAGCGACTGCGCTTGCAGTACTGGCGGTGATTTTCGCTAAGTTAGATTTGCCAGTGATCCGTGAACACAGCGAAGCCGCTGCGGGCGAAGTACAAACCCATTTAGGCAAGACCAGTGCGCTGCAAAGCACCCATTTAGTGTTAGGTGCGGTGGGGATTTTTGTTTATGTGGGCGCAGAAGTGTCGATTGGTAGCTTCTTAGTTAACTTCCTTGGCGAATCACACATCGTCGGCATGCCAGAAGAGCAAGCGGCCCATTACATCGCCTATTACTGGGGCGGCGCTATGGTCGGACGCTTTATCGGCTCGGCGGTAATGCAAAAAATTCCTGCTGGCACAGTGCTGGCTTTCAATGCCTTGATGGCGGCATTGTTGGTGCTGGTGGCGATCACTAGCAGCGGCACGCTGGCGATGTGGGCGATTTTGGGCGTGGGATTATTTAACTCGATTATGTTCCCCACAATTTTCAGCTTAGCGCTGCGTGACCTAGGTCCGCACACGTCGCAGGGTAGCGGTATTCTCTGTTTAGCCATTGTGGGTGGTGCGATTGTGCCATTATTACAAGGCGTGTTAGCCGATAACTTAGGCATTCAATTGGCCTTTATTCTGCCAGTAGTGTGCTACGGTTTTATCCTGTTCTATGGAGCGAAAGGCTCTAAGATGTAACGGCTTTGACCGATTCGATAAAAGCGATCCCCATGGATCGCTTTTTTATTGGACTTTTTTGCCTCTAAAAGGCAACTGGGCATCAGTTTACTTGCGTATTAGTGCCTGACCTCCTATGATCCCCCGGTTTTATTACTCACGGTGACCTGTAAATGTTGAATTCTCCGCTTTCTGCCAGCTCGAATGAATTAGTGATCAGTATCTTAGCTATGGTACTGAGCGAAGGAAAACCCTTAGACCGGGCCTATTCTCAGCATTTTTCGGGGTTAAAGTTAGTACCCGCCGAACAGGCGCGTATTGCCACTGTGACGGGCGATATTTTGCGCCGGTTAAATCTGTATTGTTTCTTAGCCGAAATTAAGCCAGAAGAAATGGAGCGTTTAGGCTCCAAGCTGCTTAATGTGTGGCATTTATTCCACAAGCTAGAACTGCCTAAAATGCAGTATTCCTTGCCTGTCGATGCCGAGCGTTTAGCCGAGCGTATCGAGCAGGCGCAGCGCCAACCCGTACTTTGGGACGGTTGCCCAGAATGGCTAGATGCTATGGGTCAAGCCCAACTTGGTGCATCTTGGGAGAAGGAGCGCGCCGCCTTAAGCACTCCGCCAAAACGTTTCCTGCGGGTCAATGGTCTTAAAGTGAGTCGTGATGAGCTAGCGCAAAAACTGGCGGCCGAGTTTGTCACTACCCAAGCGGTGGAGGGCGTTGATTCTGCCCTTGAAGTGACCTCTGATTCTGCGCTGTTTCGCACGAACTGCTTTAAAGACGGTCTATTTGAGCAGCAAGATGCGGGCTCACAACGTGTGGCCGCCGCGCTTGATGCCAAACCGGGAATGCGAGTGATCGATGCCTGCGCGGGAGCGGGGGGCAAGACCCTACATATCGCCGCTCAGATGCAGGGCAAAGGCCGTTTATTGGCGATGGATGTGGAGCAATGGAAACTCGACAACCTCAAGGAACGCGCCCGCCGTAATGGTGCCCACAATATCGAAACCCGATTAATTGTCGGCTCAAAAACCATCAAACGCTTAAAACTCAGTGCCGATCGTGTGCTGCTCGATGTACCTTGCTCTGGCCTTGGGGTATTAAAGCGCAATCCCGATGCCAAATGGCGTGATACCGCCGAGCGTTTGCCAGTACTGATGGAACTGCAAAAGCATATCTTAAGCAGCTATAGCCGCATGGTGAAGGTTGGTGGCATTGTGGTATACGCGACCTGCTCAATTTTTCCCTGTGAAAACCGTGGCCAAGTGGATGCTTTCTTAGCGGAAAACCCCAATTTCCGTTTACTCGAAGATGAAACCATCAGTCCCGCCGAAACGGGTTTCGATGGCTTTTATTTAGCAAAACTTGAGCGAATTCAAGAATAAACCCGCATTTTATCTCGCCACTAAAGCACGTTTTCATCCATCATTGAAAAGTTGCTTTAGTGCGACTAAATACCTAAAATTCACCCCTGATTTACAAAGATTGTTCATCTTAGTAAGGTCGTTAACTTAAGCGCTAAATGACTAAGGGATGTATGGACGAAGGAATTGCGGTTACGGGCAGTATCGGCGAGATTAATGCTCAGTTTAATCAAAGCGTTAGCTTAGAATGCTATAACGGCATCTTGTCTATGCTGCTCAATGGTGCTCCATTAGCAGAAATCCTCCATGCTTTAGTGTTAAAAATTGAAGATCAGCGTTTAGGCACGCATGCCTCCGTATTGCTACTGAGCGAAGACGGCAAAAAGCTGCTCACGGGGGCTGCGCCACATTTACCCGATAGTTATAACCAAGCCATTCATGGGGTCGAAATTGGTCCTGGGGTTGGCTCCTGTGGTACCGCGGCGTTTACTGGTCAACGGGTGATTGTCGATGACATTGAACATCATCCCTATTGGGCACTGTATAAAGAGTTTGCATTAGCCCACGGGCTTAGGGCTTGTTGGTCTGAACCCATCAAAGATACTCAAGGCAAGGTCCTAGGTAGTTTTGCCATGTATTATGAGGAGGTTAAATCGCCGACTGCCGCGGATTTAACCTTGATAGCCGAGGCGGCGAGACTGGCGAGTTTAGCGGTAGAGCGCAGTCGGTCACTCGAGTTTCAGCGCCTTGCGGTGAAAATATTTGATCGCCTACCTCTGTCGTTAGTCATCACCAATGCCAGCCATTCCGTGCTCTATGCTAACGATGCATTCACCCAGATGGTTTATCCTGAAACCACTGATATTCATGATTTTTGCCCCGAACACTTTTTCTCTCCCTCTGAGCCCCACGAAATCGATTCGCTGTTTCAACATCTGTCCGAGGGCAAAATGTGGCAGGGTGAGTTGATTGGCCTGCGCAATAACGGTGAAACCTTTTACCTCGATTTAACCGTGACCGTGTTTCGTGAGCCCCATAGCAACGAGAATGGTTTTGCTTGGTTATTTTCTGATATCAGTGAGCGTAAAAAGGCAGCGCAGTTAATTAAGTATCAAGCCAACAATGATTCCCTCACTGGGCTGGCAAACCGTAATGCCTTGTTTAGACAAATCCAAGAGCTGATCTCCGCCGACAGCTTAACCCCGGGTTTCAGCTTTATGCTGATGGATTTGGACAACTTTAAACAAGTGAACGATACCTACGGCCACGACAAAGGGGATGCGCTGCTGGTGCAGGTCGTGGAGCAGATTAAGACCTGTTTGAATGATCAAGCGGTATTCTCACGCCTTGGGGGCGATGAGTTTGCGCTGCTGCTGCCGGGCCTTGTGACACAAAGAGAATTATCACAACTGGCGGAGAAAATTAATCAGCAGGTTTATCGCCGTTATGAGCTGTCCCAAGATAAAGGGGTGTATAGCTCTGTGAGTATTGGGATTGCGCGCTTTCCCGAGGATGCGCTGGATTTGGAGCAGCTGTTGAACTGCGCCGATCAGGCCATGTATATCTCCAAGGCGAATGGCCGTAACCGCTATCATTTTTTCACCGAGCAAATGCAGCAGAATGCCGAGCGCATTGCGAATTTACATACACTGCTGAAACAAGCCTTAGAGCAAGAAGCCTTCGAGCTGTATTTTCAGCCGATTGTGGATGCGACAACTGGGCTGGTTTTGCGCGCCGAAGTACTACTGCGATGGCAGCACGAGGGGCAGTTTATTTCCCCCGATGAGTTTATTCCTATCGCCGAGAACAGCGGTTTAATCGTTAATATTGGTCGCTATGTACGCAAATCCGTGATGCAAACCATCATCGACATGCAAGCATTGGGCTGGCCAATCAATTTAGCGGTGAACGTATCGACCTTCGAGTTTTGGTCCCACGAGTTGCAGGATGCGTTTTGCGACTCCTTCGCCGATATTATCGAAGAGCTGGGGTTAATTGAGTTTCCCTACGAGCTTATCACCTTAGAAATCACCGAATCGTTGCTGATGAAACAGCATGTGCATTTAATCCAAGTGCTGAACGAGTTACGCGGCCGAGGCATTAAAATCTCCCTCGATGATTTTGGTACTGGCTATTCCTCTTTATCCTATTTGGCGAATTTCCCGATCGATCAAATCAAAATCGATAAGAGTTTTATCGATAGGTTGGATGAAGGGGAGCGCCACCTCGCATTGATTGAGGCGATTGTGCGTTTAAGTCATGCGCTGAATTTGAGTGTGACGGCAGAAGGGGTCGAAACCGAGGCGCAGCTTAAGGTGATGATGGAAAACCATATTCAAGAAATTCAAGGCTATATCTTTTATAAGCCCATGCCCAAGGCGGCATTTTTTGAGTTACTTGCCGAGCAAGCTGCGGCCCATCACCATTCATGATGAGTTCAAACTAACCTCAAAAAAGAAGAGCGCCATAGGCGCTCTTTGTTTATCACTTAGCCGCTAACTGGCCGTTAATCACCAAACTTAAGTATTCGGTAAAATCATGCCCATGGTTTTGTAACATCTTAGGGAACATCGAAATCGGCGTCGAACCCGGGAAGGTATTGATTTCGTTGAGCAGGATTTCATTATCTTGGGTTAAGAAAAAGTCGATACGTGACAGATGGCGCAGCTTCATGCCCTTAAAGGCTTTAATCGCATAGGCGCGGATCTGCTCGCTGATGTCAGTTGGTACGTTTTGCGCGACCACATCGGTGCGGGCCTTACTGCTCTTGGCGTATTTTTCATCGAAGGTGTAGAAGGTATTGCTATCGCAGATGATTTCGCCCGGCAGAGTCGCAACCACTTCGCCTTGATACTCATAAACGGCGACTTCAAGCTCACGGGCTTTAATGGTTTTTTCGACAATCACATAGGGTGCATAACCAAAGGCATCTTTTAACACGCCTGCGACTTTGCTGCTGTCATCGACTTTATAGCAACCCACAGAAGAACCTTGAGATGCGGCTTTGACGAAAATCGAACCCCAGTTTTCGAGCGCGGCTTGGGTTTGGGCAATCGCTTCATCATCGTATTGATTTAAGAAGATATAAGGTGTGTTAGGAATGCCTAAGGCACTGAACCACATCTTAGCGGTGATCTTGTTAAAACAGTTGCTGCTGGCTTCGGATTCGCAACCAAAGTAGGGCAGTTGGATAAGGTTAAAGTACGACTGAATGTCGCCTGTCTCGCCCGGATAGCCGTGAATACAAGGGATCACATAATCCACAGGCCAAGGCGCCTTGGTCTCATCACGGAAGCGGATTTCGCGGTTATTGGTCAGCTCACAGTCATCGCCAGCGGCGGTTTGGTATTGGCCAAACTTGTCCAGTACTACGCGCAGTACATTAAACTGCTCGGATTTTGCTAATGAGGTTTCAAAATAATTAGCCGACAGTAGGGAAATATCGTGTTCCGCACTTCCACCGCCGCACAGCAAAAGTAAATTGATTTTTGACATTGTGATTCCTCGATTGAGCAAAATGCTGTTGAGTTGCCTTTTGCAACTCGCTTACTAACGACAACTTGGTGGCTTCCTGCCACAGGGCTGTTATTCGCGACTCGCACATAAGTTAGCCGCAGCCATCTTAGATTTCTTGCCCCCTAAAGTGCAAGGACTCAGGCAAAGGAGTTTGACCGAGTGATGAATTTTAACGCATTTTTTATTGGGCAATAAAAAACGCGCCGAGGCGCGTTTTAAAGGATCTGTCTTTTAACGGACAAATTAGAAGTTCGCAGTGCGTGGCGCGCGTGGGAATGGGATCACGTCACGGATGTTCGATACGCCCGTCACGTAAGACACTAAACGCTCGAAGCCCAGACCGAAACCTGCGTGTGGCACTGTACCGTAACGGCGCAGATCGCGGTACCACCAGTAATCTTCTTTGTTCAGATCCATTTCTTCTAAACGCATATCCAGTACGTCTAAACGCTCTTCACGTTGCGAACCACCGATGATTTCACCTATGCCTGGGGCTAATACGTCCATCGCGGCAACGGTTTTACCGTCTTCGTTGAGGCGCATGTAGAAGGCTTTGATATCTTTTGGATAGTTCTTCACAACCACAGGGGCTTTGAAGTGCTCTTCGGCCAGATAACGCTCGTGCTCAGAGGATAAGTCGATACCCCAAGACACAGGGAATTCGAACTCACGACCACATTTTTGCAGGATCTCAACCGCATCGGTGTAATCCACTTGGGCGAAATCACTCGATACGAAAGATTGCAGACGCTCAATCACGGTTTTATCCACGTGCTGGGCGAAGAATTGTAAATCGTCCATACGCTCAGCTAATACGGCGTTAAAGGCGTATTTCAGCATGCCTTCGGCAAGGCTTGCGATATCGCTTAAGGTCGCGAAGGCCACTTCAGGCTCAACCATCCAGAATTCCGCTAAGTGGCGGCTGGTGTTTGAGTTTTCAGCACGGAACGTCGGGCCAAAGGTATAGATTTTTGACAGGGCACAGGCGTAGGTTTCGCCGTTCAACTGGCCCGATACGGTTAAGAATGCCTCTTTACCGAAGAAGTCTTTGTCATAGTCTACTTTGCCATCGCTGGTGCGTGGCAGGTTTTCCATATCCAGTGTGGAGACTCGGAACATTTCACCCGCGCCTTCACAGTCTGATGCGGTGATCAGCGGTGTAGACACCCACACGAAACCATTTTCGTGGTAGAAACGGTGAATCGCTTGAGACAAACAGTTACGTACGCGGGCAACGGCACCAATGATGTTGGTACGTGGGCGTAAGTGGGCCAGTTCGCGTAAATGCTCAATAGAGTGACGCTTAGCCGCCATTGGGTAAGTGTCTGGATCTTCAACCCAACCCGTCACTTCAACTTGAGTGACTTGCAGCTCGTAGGCTTGGCCAGCGCCAGGAGATTCCACAATCTCACCGGTTACGATCACAGAGCAGCCAGCTGTCAGCTTTAACACTTCGTTGTCGTAATTTTCTAAGCTATTTGGCACAACACCTTGGATAGGATTAAAGCAGGAGCCGTCATAGACAGCTAAAAAAGAGATGCCAGCTTTCGAGTCACGACGGGTTCTGACCCAGCCACGGACTGTGACTGTCGAACCAACTGCGTGCTCACCTTTAAATACAGAAGCGACCGATGCAATGCTCATTGTTGCTTAGTTCTCCAACGAAACGTTTTATATGAAAATTTTTGGAGGTTTATATTACCTTGCTGGTGGCTTTTCTCAAGCTGAAAAAGGTATCCTGAGGTTAATATTACTAATATTGAGTGATAGGGTGCCTTAAAACTTGGGAGGCGGTATGCGGAAAGTCAAAATATTTCAGATGATCCTCGCCACATTATCCATTCTGGGTTGGACCTTGGCGGTGTACGCGCTGATGGTGTTTGGCGAGGCTCGCCCCGAACGAGAGGTCGGATCCTACTTGAGTCGCGGTGAAACCTTCAGACATTATTGGGACCCAAGCGAAACCGAATTACTGCAATACATCATTTGGGGTTGCGGTGCGATAAGCCTGATAAGTCTGGCGTTTAATTACTATGTCGCCCACCACAGCAAACTGGGTTATTGGTTTAATATTCCCTTGCTGCTGCTAACCTCGTTAGTGGCGGGCTTATATGTGCATTTTGTGATTTGAATTATCCAAATGAGCAATGCGGGTTTACAGCATCTCCTCGGGAAGACTCAAATGCCGACAGAGGTGATCGATAATCGCCGCCGTCGCGCCCCAGATAAAACGTTGCTGATACGGAATAAAATGCACGCTGTAATAACGCCCTTGGCGTAAAAACTGTTTGCGGTGGCGATTTTGCGGTTCGATAAAAAAGCTTAAGGGCACGGTAAAGCAATCGGCGACTTCACCGGGATCGAGCCTTAAGGCAAAATCCTGCTTAATCATGCCCACCACTGGGGTGATTTCAAAACCGGTAAAGGTGTTATGGGCGGGGAAAGTGCCTATCACTTCAACATTTTCCCGGCAAAGACCAATTTCTTCTTCCGCTTCCCGCAGCGCAGCCGTAATGGCACTGCTGTCACTGGGTTCAATCTTGCCGCCAGGAAAGCTAATTTGCCCAGGGTGCGCCCTAAGGTGCATCGGCCTTTGGGTTAAAATCAGATTGAGCTCGCCCTGGATTTCCTGCAAGGGAATAAGTACCGCAGCTTTACGCAACCCTAGGTGAGGGATAGCCGCCGGATCTTGCGTGGCTAAAGGATGCAGATTAAATCTGAGTCTAAATTCCGCTTGATCCATAGGCTTCCTATTCGTTTCCTGACGCTTATTGAGGGCTATCGAGTAAGGGTAAGATGCGGCTTATCTTATCGAAGCTTTCTTGGTACTCGGCATCGACATTGGAGTCCGCGACAATACCGCCGCCCGCCCAGCAATAGAGTTTACCTTGCTCTGCCACAATAGTGCGGATGGTGATACTGGTATCCATTTGCCCATCTTGGCTGATATACCCCATGGAGCCACAATACAGACTGCGGCGTGAGGGTTCCAGCTCTTCAATAATTTCCATGGCGCGGATTTTAGGCGCTCCGGTAATCGAGCCGCCAGGAAAGGCCGCCCGCAGCAAGTCACAGGCGTGGTATTGTGGGTCGAGTTTGGCGGTGATGGTACTGACTAAATGGTGCACCGCAGGAAAGCTTTCGACGGCAAATAGATGTGGCACTTGCACAGTGCCGGGCGCCGCGACTTTACCTATGTCATTGCGCAGTAAATCCACAATCATCACGTTTTCGGCGCGATCCTTGGGCGAATGGGCAAGGGCTTGCGCTGCTTGCTTATCTAGCATCGGGTCGCTATGGCGCGGCAGCGTGCCTTTAATCGGTTTGGTTTGAATGTCGTCACCGCGCAGCTGAATAAAACGCTCGGGCGAAATCGATAAAATCGCGTTGGCATCAAGCCGCATAAAGGCGGAGAAGGGCGCCTGATTGGCACTTCGTAATTTGCAGTAAGCACGCCATTCATCACCTTGATACTCTGCACTAAAGCGCTGGGTTAAATTAATTTGATAGCAATCGCCGCTATGCAGATACGCCTGTACTTGATTAAATTTTGCAGTGTACTGGGCTTTGGTCAGCTGCGCCGACCAAGGGCTTGTGAGACGAAATTCGGCCTGTTTTGTGGTATTGGCTATTTTAGATTCAATTATTTTCAATTGAGTATCGAGGGCGGCATCCCCTAAATAGTGCACCATAAACCAGCTTTGCTGCTGATAATCGAAAATCAATGCCCAGTCGTAAAAGCCAATATTCATCTCGCCGAGGTGAATATCCTGCGCCGCAGTGCAGGGGAGCTGTTCAATTCGGCGGCCTAAGTCATAACTCAAGCTGCCCATGGCGCCGCCACTAAAGGGCAAATCGCAGGCAAAAGAGTGTGGATACCAATGGCGCAGCAGCTGTTTGACCAGGGTAAAAGGGTCATCCTGCGGGCTGAGGTGAGTCGGTTTGGTTAATTCAGGCTGATGAACTTGAATGTCAGTCAGCTCGCCTTGGGTGATGAGGGTGGCAATGGGATCTGCGCAAATCATATCGAATTTAGCGTCCTGATGGGGCGCATTGGCTGAATCGAGCAGTATCGCCCAAGGTTCTGCCGCAAAGTGTTCGAAGATTGCTGCTGTGCTGAAAGTCCAGTCAAGTTGGCGTACTGCCAGCGGTAATGCCGCCCTATTTGCCATCAATTAACCCTATCTAAAAATGTGATGTAGCCCAAAAAGATGGGAAAGAGTATCATATTGGCCCAGAAAGAATTACACAAAAAACAAGTAAGGCCCTAAAGGCTGCTGGAGCGCACCTACTATGTCATCTCACCATGAAACGTCTGAAAATGTAGTGATTAAACAAGCCGACTTTATTGAAAGTGTGGCCGATGCCCTGCAATACATCTCCTATTATCATCCCAAAGATTTTGTTGATGCCATGAGCGAAGCTTATGAGCGTGAGCAAAGTGCGGCGGCGAAGGATGCGATTGCGCAAATTTTGATTAACTCGCGTATGTCTGCCGAAGGTAAACGCCCACTGTGTCAAGACACGGGTATTGTGACCACCTTCGTTAAGATTGGTATGGGGGTTAAGTGGGACAAAACCGATATGACCGTGCAACAAATGGTCGATGAAGGTGTGCGTCGTGCTTATACCAATCCAGATAACCCACTGCGTGCATCGATTGTGGCTGATCCTGCTGGTAGCCGTAAAAACACCAAAGACAACACGCCATCTGTAGTGCATATCGATATGGTGCCAGGCAATCATATTGAAGTCGCTATCGCGGCCAAGGGCGGCGGCAGTGAAAACAAAGCCAAGATGGTGATGTTAAACCCATCTGATGATATCGCCGCTTGGGTTGAAAAAACGCTGCCAACCATGGGTGCGGGCTGGTGTCCTCCAGGTATGCTCGGCATCGGTATTGGCGGCACCGCTGAAAAAGCCGCGGTGCTGGCGAAAGAAGCCCTGATGGAAAGCGTGGATATCCATGAGTTAATGGCGCGCGGTGCAGAAACCAGCGAAGAAAAACTGCGTTTAGACATTTTCGAGCGTGCTAACAACCTCGGTATTGGTGCGCAGGGTCTTGGCGGTTTAACCACAGTGTTAGACGTGAAAATCAAATCTGCACCTACTCATGCAGCATCAAAACCTGTGGTGATGATCCCGAACTGCGCGGCAACTCGCCACGTACACTTCCATTTAGATGGTACGGGCCCTGCTGATCTTGCACCACCATCACTGAGCGACTGGCCAGAAATCACCCGCGAAGTGGGCAGCGATGTGCGCCGTGTTAACTTAGACACAGTCACTCAAGCCGATATCGAGCAGTGGAAGAGCGGTGAAACCATTCTGTTAAGCGGTAAAATGCTCACCGGCCGTGATGCTGCCCATAAACGTATCCAAAGCCTGATTGAAAGCGGCGAAGGTTTACCAGAAGGCGTCGACTTTACTGGCAAGTTTATCTACTACGTGGGCCCAGTTGACCCAGTAGGTAACGAAGTCGTGGGTCCTGCTGGCCCAACAACTGCGACTCGTATGGACAAGTTCACCGATCTGATGCTGGATAAAACTGGCCTGATGGGCATGATTGGTAAGGCTGAACGTGGTCCTGCGACCGTTGAGTCTATCAAGAAGCACAAAGCTGTGTACCTGATGGCAGTGGGCGGTGCGGCTTACTTAGTGTCGAAAGCCATTAAGAAATCCCGCGTGGTGGCCTTTGCCGATTTAGGTATGGAAGCAATTTACGAGTTTGACGTACAAGATATGCCAGTGACTGTAGCGGTGGATTCAAACGGCGTGAATGCCCATGAAACTGGCCCTGCGATTTGGAAAGTGAATATCGCTAACGCCAAAGCCTAAGCAAATGGCCTAAGCGAATGTCCTTCTTGCAAAAATGTCGCTTTTTTAAGCGGGATTTGAGCGGGAAAGGGCGGCGAGTGGCGCTCAATGACGCCATTCGATGCTGACTGACAATTTGTCACAAAAAAATACGCTCAAGTACGCCTTTTGGCTTGCTTGAGCGTTTTTGTTTCGTTAGTGTGGCAAACTTATCTTCACAAAGACGATTGATGATCGTTTTGACCGTTCATTCGGTACAACTACCGAATGTATTTAACAAAAGATGGATATAACAATGAAAATAGCTCCTCTCCTATTGGCGCTTGGCGCGGCAGGTTTGGCCTGTTCAGCCCACGCGGCCGATCCTAAGCCTTTTACTGTGCAACAGCTGGTTAAACTCAACAAATTGCATTCAGCCGCGGTGTCCCACGATGGCACAAAATTGGTCTACGGCCTGAAAACCGTTAATGACAAGGGAGAGGCGAGCTCAGATTTATATATTCTCGATTTGACGCAAGCGGACGCTAAACCGATGCAGATCACTTCTGCTGCCGGTACTGAGCACGATGTCAGCTTCGCAAACGATGACAAATCGATTTATTTCCTCGCCAGCCGCAGTGGTTCAAGCCAACTGTTCCAACTGCCATTAACGGGCGGTGAAGCGCAGCAAGTTTCTGATCTGCCATTGGATATTGATGGTTACAAACTCTCTAACGATGGTAAGCAAATCGTGCTTAGCATGCGTGTATTCCCAGAGTGTAAAGACTTAGCTTGTTCAAAAGACAAATTTAAGGCCGAAGAAGAGCGTAAATCGACGGGCCGTGAATACAAACAGTTGATGGTGCGTCACTGGGATACTTGGGAAGATCATGCCCGTAACCACTTATTTGTGGGGGCCCTTAACGGCGAGAAGCTGACCAAAGTGGTGGACATCACCCAAGGTTTAGACACAGAAACCCCACCTAAGCCATTCTCAGGTATGGAAGAAGTGACCTTCACTCCTGATGGCAAATATGTGGTGTACAGCGCCAAAGCGCCAAGCAAAGATCAAGCTTGGACGACAAACTACGATCTGTGGCAGGTGAGTGTAAACGGTGGCAAAGCCACTAACTTAACCGCCGATAACATCGCTTGGGACGCTCAACCAACATTCTCCAGCGATGGTCGTTACATGGCGTACCTCGCGATGACTAAACCCGGCTTCGAAGCTGACCGTTACCGCATTATGCTGCGTGATACCAGCACTGGGCAGTCGAAGGAAGTGGCACCGCTGTGGGACAGAAGCCCAAGCTCGCTGATGTTTGCACCGGACAACCGTACTCTGTATGTGACGGCACAAGACATTGGCCAAGTGTCTATTTTCAAAGTGAATACTCAGTTTGGTGATGTGCAGTCTGTCTACAGTGACGGCAGCAATAGCCTGATTGCGATCGCCGACGATCAACTGATCTTCGACAGCAAAACCTTAGTTGAGCCGGGCGATCTGTATCGCATCAACACCGACGGCCAAGGCCTGAAACGTCTGACTGAAGTCAACAAAGACAAACTGGCCGAAATCAAATTCGGTGAATTCCAACAATTTAGCTTTAAAGGTTGGAACAACGAAGATGTTTACGGTTACTGGATCAAACCTGCCAACTACCAAGAAGGCAAAAAGTATCCGATTGCATACCTAGTCCACGGTGGTCCGCAGGGGTCATTTGGTAACGCCTTCAGTGGTCGTTGGAACGCCCAGTTATGGGCTGGCGCGGGTTATGGCGTTGTGATGGTGGACTTCCACGGTTCAACCGGTTACGGCCAAGCCTTTACCGATTCTATCAGCCAAGATTGGGGCGGTAAGCCATTAGAAGACTTACAAAAAGGTTTGGCAGCGGTGAGCCAACAACAAAAATGGCTCGATCCACAAAATGCCTGTGCTTTGGGTGGCTCTTACGGCGGCTACATGATGAACTGGATCCAAGGCAACTGGAACGATGGCTTTAAGTGCCTCGTTAACCACGCGGGTCTGTTCGATATGCGCTCTATGTACTATGTGACCGAAGAAGTATGGTTCCCAGAGCATGAGTTTGGCGGCACTTACTCAGATAACAAAGCCTTATATGAGAAGTTCAACCCAGTAAACTATGTGGAAAACTGGAAGACGCCAATGCTTGTTATCCATGGCGAGAAGGACTTCCGCGTGCCTTATGGCCAAGGTTTAGCCTCATTTAGCTATATGCAACGCAAGGGAATTCCATCAGAGCTGCTGATTTTCCCTGATGAAAACCACTGGATCTTAAAGCCAGAAAACCTCGAACAATGGTACGCGAACGTGTTCCGTTGGATGGACAGCTGGACGAAAAAGTAACCGAGGATGATGGACTTAAATCCACTGGATATTAAGTCCCGTTAACCAGTTGCCAAAGCCAGAAACCTGTTCTGGCTTTTTAATACTAGGATTGTGAATCTAAGTCAGTTACACACTGGACTTATCAAGGAATGAAGATGCTGATCAGAGCGGCGACGACAACAGATATTGAGGCGATAAGCGCATTAATCACGCAGCTTACACGAGTTTATATCGCTCCCACGTGCACTGATGTGGGCGCTGAAACCTTAGTCAACGCCATGTCTGTTGAGTCAGTGGCTCATTATTTTGCCTTAGGTTATCAATATCATGTTGCAATTAATGAGACTGGCGAACTTGTCGGTGTGGTGGGGATGAAGGATAACAGTCATCTTTATCATCTATTTGTGGCGGATATTGCCAAGGGGCAAGGCCTGTCGCGTCAGCTGTGGGAGCTTGCCAAAGCTGAGTGTCTTGCTAAGGGAAATCCAGGCACTTTTACCGTTAACTCGGCGGTGAATGCGCTGCCTGTTTATCAGCACTTTGGCTTTGTTGCACAAGGTGATATTCGCGAGCGCGGTGGGATCCGCGATATTCCAATGCAACTCGTGCTTTGATGTATAGCGATCTTTAACCATAAGACCAAAACATAAAATCAGAAGAAGAGAACCTATGGCGAATGTGAGTTTTTACCCAATCGGGACTGTCGGTGAAAAATGGGGCGATGAAGAAAAGGCCGCATGGTTTGCTAGCACGCAAATTAAACGTTCTTACCAAGACAATGTTGTCACGCCACTAAAGGCGATGGCGTCACAACTGACCGAATTAGGGCTGAGTGTGGTGCAATATGGCGCCTTATCGATTGACTCTGCGCGTTATCCCTTGTTTGCGGTTAAATCTGCTACGTTCGATCCGAACAAGAAAACCGTCTTAGTCACAGGTGGCGTACACGGCTACGAAACCAGTGGTGTGCATGGCGCCATGGCTTTTTTGGCTAACAACGCGGCTTACTATGCGAACCGGGTAAACTTAGTGGTGGCAGTGTGCGTGAGCCCTTGGGGTTATGAGACCATTAATCGCTGGAACCCGAAAGCTATCGATCCAAACCGCTCGTTTTACGCTAATAGTCCAGCAGAAGAGTCGGCAGCACTGATGGCACTGGTGGCAAGCGTCCCACAAGGTTTTGATGTGCATGTGGATTTACATGAAACCACCGACTCGGATGAAGATGAATTTCGTCCAGCCTTGGCCGCGCGTGATGGCAAAGACTTTATCCCCGGCACCATTCCAGATGGATTTTACGCCGTAGGCGATACCGAAAATCCGCAGGATGCCTTCCAAAAGGCGATTATCGACGGGGTGAGCAAAGTCACTCACATCGCGCCCGCCGATGAAAAGGGCGAGATTATCGGCTCGACTGTGGTGCAACACGGGGTGATCAACTACCCATTGAAAGCACTAGGTTTATGCAGCAGTGTGACGGGCTGTATTTATAACACCACCACAGAAGTGTATCCCGACAGCCCATCGGCCACGCCCGCAGAGTGCAACTTAGCCCAAGTCGCAGCAATCACCAGTGCCATCGACTATGTGTTAGCGTTGAACTAATTGAGTTTGTTTGATACTTGGCTTGAACAATTGTAACGCTAGCATGGCGTGAACAATTGATTTTTCTTAAGTTTCATCAATAAAAAAGCCCTCAAACGAGGGCTTTTTTATGGTCGTTATCAACCGCTGTTGCACTGTACTAATGGTTACTTTAGTGGATACATTTTAATCGTATATGTACCACCATATACATTTCTAAATCTGGCAGATTCTTATATTCAAGAATAGTTTATCCAATAACTTGTACGCTGAGCGGATACACATATCGCTTTGGATTTACCGTACCGCACAGATAATTCAAGGTGAGGATTGTTAAAATCATTCATCAACAGTAAGTTAGTGATACTTGATGGAGAGGTTTAAACGATTAATTGGCGTTAGTGGCGATTGCCAAACAGCGGTTCACATAAAGGAGTTGTGATGAGAAAGATAAAACAAGTGGCGTTACTGAGTCTACTCTTGTTGGGAGGCTGCGCTTCCTACACTACGCCCGGTGGCAGTGTGGTTATTGGTAGTTTGGCGGAATCGGATATTAATACGCTGATGTCAGTCCAAGCGGCTGCCACATTCCCCGCACATATTGCTGTTGCACGTATTCAGGCGCCGGGTTATGCATCCTATCGTTTAAGCAGTTTTGGGACTGGGCGTTACAGTGTGGTGACAACCCGTGAAGTCGAAACAGAAGCCGATTTTACTCAGCTAGCCAAAATGCCGCAGGTGGCAGGGATTGCACCGTTAAACCGTATTTTATTGCCGGAGCAGTTAGATTCTATCAAATCACTGCGGGAAGCCGCGGCAAGGCTCAAGGCGGATATCTTACTTATTTATACCTTCGATACCTCTTTCCATGCGGGTGAGCAGCAATTTGCGCCGTTAAATGTCATTTCCCTTGGGCTATTAAAGAATAAAGAAGTGAGTGTGACGACAACCGTATCGGCGGCTCTGTTTGATGTGCGCACCGAATATTTGTATGGATTAGCGGAGTCGACGGCTAAGGAGAGTCGAAACGCGTCGGTATGGAGCACCTCTGATGCAGTCGATGATTTGCGTAGGGTGACCGAAAAACAGGCGTTTTCGCAGCTTATTCCTGAAATTGAAAAAACATGGGCAGGAGTGATTGCCGAATATTCGAATTCATCAATGAAGGTGACGAACTAAACTTTGATGCGTTTTCAGATAAACAAATGCCGCGCTTAATCGTTTAGGTTTGAACGGTTAAGCGCGGCATGACAGTGTTAAATCGTTAAGTCGATTATCAGCTTGAGTGGATTAACACTCAACAATGTTCACTGCGAGGCCGCCTTTGGCGGTTTCTTTGTATTTACTGCGCATATCTTTACCTGTATCCATCATGGTTTTTATCACTTTATCCAGTGATACCTTGTGGTTACCGTCGCCGCGCAGCGCCATGCGTGATGCGTTAATCGCCTTGATTGCACCCATCGCATTACGTTCAATACAAGGAACTTGTACTAGGCCGCCTACGGGATCGCAGGTCAAGCCTAAGTTATGTTCCATGCCAATTTCAGCCGCGTTTTCAACATGCTCGACTGTGCCGCCCATGATCTCGGTCAATGCGCCGGCCGCCATTGAGCAGGCTACGCCAACTTCGCCCTGACAGCCGACTTCTGCGCCCGAAATCGAGGCATTTTTCTTGTACAAAATACCAATCGCAGCAGCGGTTAACAGGTAACGGGCGCAAACATCGATATCGACTTCTTGCACGAAGGTATCGTAGTAGCACAGCACGGCAGGGATAATGCCCGCGGCGCCGTTTGTTGGTGCGGTGACAACGCGATCGCCGGCAGCGTTTTGCTCGTTAACCGAGAGGGCGAATAAATCGACCCAATCCATTGCGGTTAACGGATCGACGTTGTTACGGCCTTCTGCTTTGAGACGACGATAGAGTGCAGGTGCGCGGCGACGCAGCTTTAAACCGCCAGGCAGAATACCTTCCTTCTGATAACCCCGTTCGATACAGGTTTTCATGGTTTGCCAGATATTCCACAGTTTTGCTTTGACTTCTTCTTCGCTGGCGAGGCTAAGCTCGTTGGCCATCATCAGGGAAGAAATGCTCAGGCCATGCTCAGTACATAAATCAAGTAATTGGGCGCTGCTATTAAAATCGTAAGGTGCTGATTCAATTTGCGATGCTGGTGAGGCATTGCGCTGATGGATTTCATCTTCGTCTAAGATAAACCCGCCACCGACAGAGTAGTAAGTGCGTTCAAAAATACATTCGCCTTTGCTGTAGGCATACAGTGTCATGGCGTTGGCATGGGCGGGGAGCGTTTTACGTCTGTGGTAGGTAATGCCGTCTTCACGGGTAAACTTAACTACTTTGCCGCAGCTCAGGGTGAGGGTCTCGTTTTTAGACACTTGCTCAAGAATGCCATCGATGCTGTCGGTGTCGACGGTTTCTGGATCTTCACCCATTAAGCCTAAAATAACGGCTTTCCCCGTGCCGTGGCCTTTACCGGTTTGGCCGAGTGAGCCAAACAGTTCTGCTCTTAATTCATCCACTTGGGCAATCTGGCCCGAATCAGCAAGGTGCTGCATAAAAATTTTGCCCGCTTTCATTGGGCCAACAGTGTGTGAACTCGAAGGGCCAATGCCGATCTTGAACATATCGAATACGCTAATCATGATTGAAGTCCTGTTGTGTCTCGATTTTTATTTTAGTCTGTGCGTGGAAGATCTTTGCAGTTACCGCGCCAATACGCTGGTTTTTATGTCGTAAACTCTGGCAAACTGCAGGCATCAACCACACAAAATGTGCTTGTGTGATACGTTTAAGGTCAGTATCCCACAGTTTAGTATTAAGATTCACATTAGTTTTTTTGATTAGAAAGACTTCGGATAAGCTGAGCTTAATTAGCTTATGGTGAATGTCGAATTTATCGGCAACATAATTGCTTTGTGGCAAAGTCTGACGGCGAATGGCTCGCTTTTCGGGGATTTTTGTGAACCCAGTGGTCAGTATCGCTATGGTTATTTTTTGAGTATGAATAAGAATTTTTAGGGAGAAATATGAGTTATCTAATGTTGGATCTGCTGTCTTTAGACGTTAGCGAAGCTGAAGCCGAGATGCTGCGCCATCCGCAGGTGGGTGGTTTGATCCTGTTTTCCCGCAATTTTTCCAGCCGTGAGCAGTTAATTCGCTTAGTGCAACAGATCCGCCAAATTCGTCCCGAGATTTTGATTGCCGTTGACCATGAGGGCGGGCGAGTACAGCGTTTCCGTGAAGGCTTTACCCTGATCCCGGCCATGGGTGATATTTTGCCAGCGGCTAAGGGCGATATGGTTCTCGCTAAACGTTGGGCCTGTGAATTAGGCTTTTTAATGGCTATCGAATTACTCGCCTGTGATATCGACTTAAGCTTTGCGCCCGTGCTCGATCTTAATGGCATTAGCCAAGTGATCGGTAAACGTAGTTTTAGTGCAAAGCCCGAGGAAGTGATTGCATTAGCGCAGAGTTTTATTGAGGGTATGGCCGAGGCGGGCATGGGCGCTGTGGGTAAACATTTCCCCGGTCATGGTAGCGTGGCGGCGGACTCCCATATCGCGCAACCTATCGATGAACGTGAAGCCGAGGCGATTTTTAATCAAGATATTTTGCCGTTTAAAGAGTTGATTGCTAAGGGGCAATTATCGGGCATTATGCCAGCCCATGTCATTTATCCTAAAGTTGACCCTAATCCTGCGGGCTTTTCAAGCTACTGGTTAAAGCAGATCCTACGCAAAGAGCTGGGCTTTGAAGGAGTAATTTTCTCCGACGATCTGGGGATGAAAGGCGCTGCCTTTGCAGGGGATTATTTAGGCCGCGCTGAAGCTGCCTTGGATGCGGGTTGCGATATGATTTTGGTCTGCAACGATAATCCGGGCGTTATGTCACTGTTAAATGGCTTTGTGTGGCCCGCCGCGGCGCCACAACATCCGGCGAGTTTACTCAAACCCAATGCTGCGCAGACAGCTATCGCATTAGAAAACGCTAGCCGTTGGGAAAATGCCAAGCAGCTGGCTGAGCAAATCCAGCTCGCACAACAGGCAAAAGTTTGATGTAGCGCAAGGTTCTGCAATGAATATTTGCTAGGGTTAGTAGCATGCGCCGTGTTTGGCAGATTGTTAAAAGGTCTCAATATGATTTTTTATCTTCATGGATTCGATGCAACTAGCCCTGGTAATCACGAAAAAATGCGTCAGTTGCAGTTTATTGACCCTGATGTGCGGCTTATCAGCTACAGCACTTTGCATCCCAAGCATGATATGCAGCATTTATTGAAAGAAGTCGCCAAGCAAATGCAGTATTGCGACGATCCCGCACCGTTAATGGTCGGGGTCGGCCTAGGGGCGTATTGGGCAGAGCGAATTGGCTTTTTAAACGGATTAAAGTCAGTGTTAATCAATCCCAATCTTCATCCCGAAGAGACGATGCAAGGGAAAATTGACCGCCCGGAAGAGTATGCCGATATCGCCAATAAGTGTGTCTCTGAATTCAGGTTGAAGAATACCCACAGAGCCATGTGTATTTTGTCTCGTGTGGATGAAGTGCTCGACAGTGAGGCGACGGCCGAGGCGCTTAAGCCTTATTACACCATCGAATGGGATGAGACGCAGCCCCATAAATTTCCGCAGTTAGCCGCCCATTTACCTAAGATAAAAGCTTTTAAGTTGGGTTAAATCGTTATTCGCTTATCTTTTCGTTAAAGAGGCTTATCGCGGAATATTCTGGCGATAAGCGCTTTTGCATCTGTTTATGTTTTCCCCTTCAAGAAGCATCCTATTTTCAAGCTGTTGGTGTTTGGTTACCTCGTATGAGTGAAGCCAGACCTGCGATGAAGTTATGCTGTTATTTGGAATTGTAGACGGTATATATGGTTGGTTTAGCTGGTTATTTCAGCAAAAAGCATTAAATAGACTCTGTTTGTATGGCTTTATCTATCATTTTGTTGAAATTAATCATGAATTGTGTAAAGTAGCCCCTCTTAATAGTTTGTTACAAAATGCTACAAACTTTTATGCCAATTTGTCCATTCATGGATAACCTTTTGCGTATGTCGCCCGACACAGCTAACAGCGGTCTCGTTAGCTGTTTTTTTATGCTTGTTTTTTACTCTTAAATCCATTACTTAGCAAAACTCTCCCTCATCGCAGCTGAAAACTCGGCTATGCTTAGGCTGGAATCGTTTTTACGTGAGCGACGCAAAGACGCATGATAATAGCCGCATGATAATAACCGCATGCTAATAACAAGGCTCACCTTACAGGGGAGGCGCAATGAAACGGGTGCTTATTCAATTAACGGGAAAAGTGCAGGGCGTGGGCTGCAGACATGCGACCCTAACAAAGGCTCGTACGCTTGGTGTCACAGGTTATGTGACTAACTGCGCCGATGGTAGTGTTGAAATTCTTGCCCAGGGCAGTGATCCTGCGGTGGATAGTCTTATCGCCTGGTGTGAGGTCGGAGTACCTTGTACCGATGGACTGAGGGTGACGGTGAATGAAGACCAAGGTGATGATATTTATTTGGATTTCTCGATAGTACGCTAATTTTTTACGCTTTTCGGCGTCACCTGAATGGCTGTTCACCCCTTAGGCAATAAAAAACCTTAGGTAATAAAAAACCTTAGGCAGTAAAGAATCCACCTTCTGAAGAAGGTGGCTTTGTTTTAACCCCCTAAAAGGGGGCCTTTATTCAAGAGCAAGTTGACCCTGCTCTTGCCGCTCTACTTTCTCTTGATGCCTAACGTATCTACGGATTATTTCCTCGTTAATTCCAATCGAATCGACGAAGTATCCTCTCTGCCAAAAATGATTTCCCCAACGTTTATTCTTACGTAGGTAAGGAAATTTACTGAATATTTTCAACGCTATCTTACCTTTTAACGCCCCCATTAAATTCGATATAGATATCTTCGGAGGTACCTTCACCACTAAATGGACATGGTCAACTTGAACATTTAGCTCCATGACTATGCACCCCATTTGATGGCAATAAACCTGAATGCATCGATAAACCTCTTTTCCGACATTACCTTTCAATATCCGAAAGCGGTACTTTGGTGTCCAGACTATATGATATTGACATCGCCAGAACACATGCGATGCTTGCTCGTATCTACTCATGTTATTTGCCTCTTTTGACTTCGCTAAAAATCAAAGATGCATTTAACATGGGTAGGTATACAGGCAAAGCCTCAAATGATGATAACCACCTACTGAAGTAGGTGGTTTTGGGCTAAAAATAAAAAAGCGGTATGCATTGCATGACCGCTTTTTTATTCGAGCAGGGCTAATAGGTTTTAAGCGTTAGGTTGCGCCATCTTACGGATTTGGATCACCATGCCCATTTCAGGATGATCGAGATAATGGATCTCATCACTTTTCACTCGACGATTTTGCTCCAACGGAATAGACATTAAGTAAGGCGTCATCACTTTAGCTGGGGCTACGGCAGTACTTGTTGCTGTGTTCATGCTCGCTTCATCGGCTGCCACAGGCATCAATTTGCGGCCTTCTTTACGCAAATTGAGCGCGGTTTCGATATACAGATAATGGCTAAGATAAATATTGAGCGTGCCATCGAGTTGCCACACGGGAGAGGGCAGTAGTGGCGTAGATGTTTCAGCCATCATGCCGTTAGCACCTAGCATTGAGGTGGCCATGGCTTGCTGCACAATTTGACGACCATCGAAGTGATAACTGGCGGAATAATCTTTACCCGCAAACAGGCGAATGGGCACTGAGCCACTCTTACCCATCATAGGTTGTTGCCACGTCATATGCAGTAAGCTGCGGTTACCACGTTCTCTCGATAGGCTATTGATGATGCTTGCAAATTGGCCTTGGCTGCTGGCGAGTAATACTGGGCCACTGCCTTGAGACGCGTAGGCTTGGCTACCACTGCCGATTTCCGATGGGATCACACTCGGGTAGCGATAGCTGGTCACCGCATTTGAGCTTGCAGTGCTTGGGCCTGAAATGGCTAAGGCGCCGCCGTTACTCATCCCGGGAGTGGCGTCCGTATTCGTACCTGTGCTCATGTTTTCAGCGCAATGGCTATTAGCATCGGCGTCATACACTAAGGTGCAGGGTGCGGATTCATTGCTCATGGAGACCACAGCTTGACCCACAACCGGTGAGATCAGATCGATAGCGCGGTTGGTTTTGGTCTCAATTGGCGCCATCGGCCATTGTTCAGTCGACTGGCTTTGGCGTTCAAAAATATAGACTTCAACCTCGAACCAAGCTTCAGCACGGGCAAGTGAACTGTGTGAAAGTGCAATAAGTGTAGCGATAGAGACCGCGAGTTGACGTAACACTATTTATCTCCAAGACGATGTTGCGATAGTTGTTCGAGCAAGAGTTTGACCAAAGCGAGCCTATCTTTTGCCGTTTCGGCATTGAGGATGAACTTTAACTTATTCGGCCCATCCATTCGATAGATTTGTGGCTGACTTTGCAGTAATCCGATGATAAAGCCGGGATCAATCACATGATCATCACTAAATTCGATGCTGCCGCCCTTGGCATGTACCTCAATTTTAGTCGCGCCCAGCCGAGTTGCCTGATGTTTATATAACGTCATTTCCATCAGGTTTTTGGTGGCCTCGGGTAGCAGACCGAAGCGGTCGATAAGCTCAACCTTGAGTTCATCTAAAGCTTCTTCACTGTCACAACTGGCGATGCGCTTATAGAGTGACAGGCGAATATTCACATCACCAACATAGTCTTCGGGCAATAGCGCAGGGATCCTTAGCTCCATCTCACATTGCTGATTGAGCATTTGCGCCAGCGATGGCTCTTTACCCTGTTTGAGCGCCTTGACCGCCGATTCCAACATTTCCATGTAGAGACTAAAGCCAATTTTAGAAATATGACCGCTCTGCTCATCGCCCAATAACTCGCCCGCGCCGCGAATTTCTAAGTCTTGGGTCGCGAGCATAAAGCCAGCGCCTAAATCCTCTAGGGCGTCGATGGCTTCGAGACGTTTGCGGGCATCACTGGTCATGCGTTTAGGATGCGGCGTCATCAAATACGCATAGGCTTGATGGTGAGAGCGTCCGACGCGGCCACGCAGTTGGTGCAACTGGGCTAAGCCGAAGGTGTCGGCGCGTTCGATAATAATCGTGTTAGCACTAGGGACGTCGATACCGGTTTCGATAATAGTGGTACAGACTAACACGTTGAATCTTTGGTGATAAAAGTCCGACATCACCCGCTCAAGATCCCGTTCACGCATTTGGCCATGGGCCACAACCACCCGCGCTTCGGGTAGCAGGGTACTAATATCTTGGGCGCATTTCTCAATGGTTTCGACATTGTTGTGCAAATAATACACTTGGCCACCACGGAGGATTTCACGCAGTATGGCCTCACGCACGGTGGCGGGATCGGATTCGCGCACAAAGGTCTTCACCGCCAAGCGCTTAGCGGGAGGAGTCGCAATAATTGATAGGTCGCGCATCCCCGACATCGCCATGTTTAAGGTGCGGGGGATCGGAGTGGCTGTGAGGGTCAAAATATCCACGTTGGCACGTAGCGCCTTGATTTTCTCTTTTTGTCTTACGCCGAATCTGTGTTCTTCATCGATGATAAGCAGGCCTAAGTTTTCAAATTTTGCCTCGGATTGCAGCAGCTTATGGGTGCCAATGACGATATCGACTTTGCCTTCTTCGAGTAGTTTCAGCACTTGGGTCTGCTCTTTGGCGGTTCTAAAGCGGGACATCACCTCAATTACGACGGGCCAGTCGGCAAATCTGTCCTTAAAGTTTTCGTAGTGCTGCTGGGCGAGTAGCGTGGTGGGCACTAGCACAACTACCTGTTTACCCGCATTCACCGCCACAAAGGCGGCGCGCATCGCGACTTCAGTCTTACCAAAGCCCACGTCACCGCAGACGAGGCGGTCCATGGCGACGGGGGATTGCATATCGGCAAGTACGGCATGAATTGCGCTTTCCTGATCGACGGTTTCTTCAAAGGGGAAACCTTGGGCAAATTGCGCATACTCTTCATCGTTGATGTCGCAGCTTTCGCCGGGACGTGCTTGACGGCGAGCGTAGACATCGAGCAGCTCGGCAGCCACATCGCGGATTTTCTCAATCGCTTTGTTTTTTGCCTTGGCCCAAGTGTCGTTACCGAGTTTATTGAGGTGAGCCTCACCATCGGCGCCGACGCTGTAGCGGCTGATCATGTGCAGGTTAGACACGGGCACATAGAGTTTATCGCCGCCCGAGTATTCCAGCTGTAGGTATTCGGCCACTAATCCGCCGGTATCTAAGGTGACTAAGCCTTGATACAGCGCCACACCGTGCTCTAAGTGTACAATCGGCTGACCGACTTTGAGCTCGGCTAAGTTTTTGATCAGGGTATCGTTGCTGATCTGGCGTTGTTTTTCGCGGCGGCGCTGCTGGGAAATGCGATGACCAAAGAGTTCGGTTTCGCAGATGATGCTGACGGCGGTTTGCTTTCCTAGCCCGAGTAAACAACCACGGGAGAGGGGAGAAACGATTAAACCCAGTTTGGCATCACTTTGAATAAACTCATCGAAATGGCTGAATAACACCGGTTTTAACTGGATTTTACCTAAGAGTTCGAGCAAGGCTTCGCGGCGGCCTTCCGATTCGGCACTAAACAACATCCGCGGCGCACGCTCGGCGTAATCTTGCAGCGCAATCAGTGGTTGCTTTAACTTGTGATTAGCGCTTACCTCGGGCAATACACTGGCATCAATTTGTACTGCGCCAGCGACGGCATCGGGTTGCGGCGTAATAAACTGATAGCGAGGCAGCGGCTTAAAGGCGGCAAATAATTCTTCTATCAGTAAATACAGCTCTTTGGGTGCCAACAGCGGCCGCAATGGGTCGACCCGTCTGTCCTCATAACGGGTTTCCACCTCTTGCAAATGAGCACGGGCGGACTTTTCGATATCGCCTAGGGTGACTAACTGAGTGTCCTTCGGCAGGTAATCGAACAGTGTCGCAACCTCATCGAAAAACAGGGGCAGATAGTTCTCAATGCCGGCGGGCATCAAATTGCGGCTCACCAGTTGATAAACTGATTCAGGCTCTTTGACTATGACCTCAAAGCGTCGGCGATAACGTTGCCTAAAACCTTCGATGGCGCTGCTGTCGGTAGGGAATTCCTTGGCGGGTAATAGGCGCACCGCATCGACTGGAGTGGATGAGCGTTGGGTTTCAGGATCGAAATGGCGAATGGTCTCGACTTCATCATCGAACAGTTCGATACGCAGCGGCATATTCACGCCGGTGGGGAAGATATCGAGAATCGAGCCACGAATGGCAAACTCGCCATGTTCGTAAACCTGTTCGACCAAGTGATAACCCGTGTCAGTTAACTGTTGGCGCACATCATGCAGCTGATATTTATCGCCTTTTTTAAGCACAAACACATTAGAGCTTAAATAGGATTTTGGTGGCAGGCGCATCATCAGCGTTGTCACTGGCACTATCACTACGCTGTGCTCGGCTTGGGTGATTTGCGACAGGGTTTCTAAACGCTGGGAAATCAAATCCTGATGGGGCGAAAAACTGTCGTAGGGCAGGGTTTCACGGTCAGGGAACAGTCGCACCTTAATCGCACTTTTAGCCAACAAATAGTTGAGCTCTAACTCGATACTCAATGCCGTCGGCGTATCACTGGTCACAATCAGTGTTGTGCCCTTGTGTTGGCGAACTAGGCTGGCAAGGGTAACGGCTTGACCAACCCCGGCGAGACACGACAGGGTTTGCATTTGAGTTCCATTTTTGACAACGGGCGGTGTTAGGGCTGAAATTTGTGTCATTGGCGTGGGATAAACTGATTCATTCACAATAAGTTGCGTTCATTGTAGTGACTTGGGCGCTAGGGTGCCAGCAAAAACGCTAGCCTTTATTGGCGCTCGTCACGGGCCTGTTTACGCAGTTTAAGTTGTTTTTGTTGCACATTGAGGCTCGCTTTGACCAGTTGCTCGACATCTGCATCCAGTATTTGACTAAACTCGAGGTCAACGAGATAGGGCAATGCGGCGTTGGGGCTCTGTACTTGCCCATCGGATTGGCCTTCCTGCGAAACTAAACAGGCCGTGACCTTGGCAAAACATAAAATGGCGACCAATTCTTCGTGGATAAATAAGGTCACTTTATATTGGCGGCCAAGGGGGAGGGCCTCACTGCTCATCAGGCGAATACCACTGCCACCAAACTGACAACCGCTAAACTTCTCGCCTTCTTGCACTTCTTTTTCGAGCACATGCTGCAGGACTAAATCGACCTTGCGAGATTGGAGTTTGAGAAAGTCCACCACTACCTTGGCTTCGTTGTCTAAATGCCGCAGTTGCAGCAGGCAACTGGCCTCGAGGGCTTTGACTTCGCTCAGTAGCTGGATCCCTAAGGATTGCATTGATCTTAAAGCCATTTCACTGGGTAGTGGCTGGTTTTCGTCCCAAAGGCTTAAGTAAGCGGTGAAGGGATGAGGCACACTAAAATACGGATTGGTGTCAGTGAACAAGGCTTGCCTCTTTATTTATAGGACCTAAACCCCTATTATCGTGCCCATCTTTATGATTTAGCAAGTTCAGCACACAGGACGCAGCCCTCTTTCAATGGATCTTCGATTTCCTCTCTACGTTGGTTACCGTTATTGGCGGGCCAGAAAAGCAAACGCCTTTGCTTCTTTTATTACCTTATTTGCCGTTTCGGGCATTTTTTTAGGGGTGGCGGCCTTAATTGTGGTCAGTTCGGTGATGAATGGCCTCGAAGGACAATTAAAACAGCGCATTCTAGGCGCCGTCCCCCAATTAACCGTGGTGACTGAGGCGCCCTTAAGCGATTGGACCATTCCAGCGGACAAACTTAAAGCCTTGCCGGGCGTGCAGGGCGTGACGCCGAGTGTGTCGACTCAAGCCATGGTGCAGTCGGCGGCGAATATCCGCGCCGTGCAAGTCTTTGGGGTGTTTCCAGAGCTTGCCGAAAAACTCTCTATGGTGGCGCAGCATACTTATTCGGGCGCGTTTAACGAGCTAACTAGCGGCCAATATAAGGTCATCTTAGGCAGCGAGCTTGCGCGCCAATTAAAGGTGAGCCCGGGTGATACCGTGCGCCTGTTAAGTGGCGATGGGGTAGTGTATTCGCCGCTCGGCCCAGTCCCGAGCCAACGTAAGTTTTTAGTGTCTGCCGTGTTTGAGATGGGCTCACAGGTGGATGCGGGCGTTGCCTATATTCATTATCAAGATGCCAAACGTTTAATGCGTCAACCGAGCGATGAAATCAATCAATTAAGACTGTATTTGAGCGATCCTTTTATGGCGCCAGCACTGGCTAAGGATGTAAAGCAGGTTCTTACTCAGCAGGGCATTGAGGCGACGACCAGTGATTGGCGCGACACCTATGGTCATCTGTTTAGTGCCGTGAAGATGGAGAAAAACATGATGTCGCTTATGTTGAGCCTGATTGTGGCCGTAGCGGCGTTTAATATAGTGTCAGCGCTGGTGATGATGGTGGTGGATAAAACCACCGACGTGGCGGTACTCAAAACCCAAGGCTTACGTACCTCGGCGGTGATGGGCATTTTTGTGGTGCAAGGTTTATTGAATGCGGTATTAGGTTTAGTGCTGGGGCTGGTGGTCGGCATACTGCTCACCCTTAATTTGAATGGCATTATGGCGACCCTAGGGATTTCCATTTTAGGCACTGGGCAAGTGCTGCCGGTTAAATTGGAGCTGGAGCAATTGTCGATGATTATTGTCGGCACTTTAGTCGTGACCTTAGTGGCGACCCTTTACCCCGCATTGCGAGCGGCACGGGTGCAACCTGCCACGGCGCTGCGTTACGAATAGCTGCGATGTAACAAATTACAACGTCGCTCCCATGATGAGAGACGTGTTTGGACATGGGGTTTATCCATGTCATTTAGAATCAATAGCGAGAATCTCAATGCAAGACGTGTTACTGCAAGTGCAGGCGGTGAGTAAAAGTTATCACGATGGCGATGTGACCACTCAAGTGCTGTCTGAGGTAGATTTACAGGTATTTAAGGGCGAGCAACTGGCGATTGTCGGTACCTCTGGCTCGGGCAAGAGTACGCTGCTGCATATTATGGGCACCTTAGATAAACCTTCTGCCGGCAAAGTATTGTTAGCGGGTGAGGATTTATATCAGGTGAGCAGTGCCCGTCAGGCGCAGATCCGCAACCAAGATTTAGGTTTTATCTATCAGTTTCATCACCTTTTGCCTGAATTTAGTGCGCTGGAAAACGTCGCTATGCCAGCGTTTATTCAAGGCAGAGATCGCGCTCAGGCGCAGTCCGATGCAAAAGTGTTGCTCGAAAGAGTAGGGCTTGGGCACAGAATGAGCCATATTCCCGCCGAGCTTTCGGGCGGCGAGCGTCAACGGGTGGCAATTGCCCGGGCGCTGATCAACAAACCCAAACTCGTACTGGCCGATGAACCGACGGGCAACCTCGATGCCAAGAGCGGCGAGGCGGTGTATGAGCTGATCCGCGAATTAGCCAATCAACTCGGAACGGCGTTTGTGGTGGTGACCCACGATCCCAAATTGGCGGCGCGGATGGACAGACAACTCACCATGAAGAATGGTTATCTGCAAGCTGTTGCGGAACATGCCCAATGAAAGGACCATTAGCCCTCTCCATTGGTTGGCGTTTTTATCGTGCGCGCCAATCCAATAGTTTTATTAGCTTTATCTCCTTTGCATCGACCGCGGGCATTGCGCTAGGGGTTGCAGTGCTGATTGTGGTGCTCTCGGCGATGAATGGCTTTGAGCGTGAGTTAGAGCAGCGTCTGTTAGGCGTGATCTCCCAAGCCGATGTGGTTGGCGTGAATGAGCCGATTGCCGACTGGCGTGCGGTTGAGCAAACCGCCATGCAGATTGAAGGCATTACGGCGGCGGCACCTTTTATTCGGATGCAAGGATTAGTGCAAAAGCCCGGTGGTTTTCAGGGGCTTGCCGTTGTGGGAATCGACCCTGAGCAAGAAGCAAAAGTCTCGACCCTCTCGCAATTTATGTCGAAAGAGACTTGGCAAGGCTTGAGCGAGGAAGACAATCACATCGTTCTCGGGGAGAGTCTGCTGAAAAAGTTAGGCCTCGAAGTTGGCGATACCCTCGCTCTGTATGTGCAAGATCTTGATCCTGAACATGCCGGCAGTTTACGGGCGGCCAAGAGCCATCGTTTTGTGGTGTCGGGTGTGTACCGTTTAGGCGGCGAGCTTGAGTTAACCACGGCGTATATTCCGATGCGCTATGCGGCGAATATCCTGAATTTACATCAAGGTGTCACTGGCGTGCGGATCAGTGTGGCGCAGGTGTTTGATGCGCCAGCGAAAATTCGCGAGTTGGGTTATGCCTTAAACCAGTCAGTTTATATCAGTGATTGGACGCGTACCCAAGGGCATTTATACCAAGATATTCAATTGGTTCGCACCATTATGTATCTCGTTTTGGTGTTAGTGATTGGTGTGGCCTGTTTCAATATAGTCTCAACGCTAGTCATGGCGGTGCGGGATAAAGCCAGTGAAATCGCCATTCTGATGACCATGGGGCTAAGCCGTCTCTCAGTGATGGGGATTTTTATGGTGCAAGGCGCGTTAAATGGCCTTGTGGGCTGTGCTCTTGGCGGCGTGATCGGGATTGCGACCGCGGTGAATCTCAGTGGTATTGCCCGTGGTATTGAGCAGCTGCTTGGTATTCAACTCCTGTCTGCCGATGTGTATTTTGTGGATTTCCTGCCGTCAGAGCTACATATGACGGATGCTGGTTTAGTGATTGCTACGGCGTTTGTGATGAGTCTTATCGCAACTCTGTATCCCGCGTGGAAGGCGAGCCAGATTGGCCCTGCGCAAGCATTGGCGGGTAGATAGAAAGTCTTGAGCCGATAAGCGCTTAGCCAAAGCGCGGAATAGCTAAAACAGAATAACGAAAGCAGCAAACAAAAAGGCCAGTGAATTCACTGGCCTTTTTAATATGCGTTACGCTTGAAAGGGCGTGATTAACGCTTTAAACCTTCGTTCAGCAAAGGACGCATGGTTTTCACTAACTCAGTGGTCACTTTCGGTGAACCCGCAACGATGTTGCCAGAGATCAGGTAGTTATGACCGCCAGTGAAATCGGTGACTGTGCCACCCGCTTCGCGGCAGATTAAGTCGCCAGCGGCGATATCCCATGGCTTTAAACCGATTTCGAAGAAACCGTCTAAACGGCCAGCCGCCACATAGGCTAAATCTAATGCGGCAGAACCTGCACGGCGTAAGTCAGAACACTGACCGAACACTTCGCCAAAGATTGCCATGTAGCTTTCGGTGTGTTGACGGGCTTTGAATGGGAAACCTGTACCGATAATGGTTGGAGCCAGTTCAGTCACGTTAGTTACGCGGATACGGAAATCGTTTAATTTGGCGCCTTTACCACGGATAGCGGTAAATAGTTCTTCACGCACAGGATCGTACACTACGGCAACTTCAGTTTTGCCTTTGTGTTGCAGTGCGATAGAAACCGCGAAGTGGGGAATGCCTCTAACGAAGTTGTTAGTGCCATCCAGAGGATCGACTATCCATACATAGTCTTTATTTTCGCCACGGTTTTCGCCTTTTTCTTCACCCACGATGGTGTGATCAGGGTAAGATTTGCGAATTTGATAGGTAATGGCGGCTTCTGCTTCCTTATCTACACTGGTAACAAAATCGTTGACACCTTTAGCACTGACTTCAACTCGGTCAAGTTCAGTGTAGGCGCGCATAATAGTTTGGCCGGCCGCGCGGGCAGCGCGAACAGCAATCGTCAGCATCGGATGCATTGCAATCCCCTGGATGTTAAAGAACGTTAAAAATAGCGGGCGGCATTATACTCGATTTGAATGTTATATCAAATACCGATTTTCATATAAGCATTCACGCACGCCTGTGATAGTATTCGCTCCCTGTGTTTTGTGAATTAAATTAAGTCGTTTCATGCTAAGTAATATTCGTGTGATTTTAGTGGGGACATCGCACCCCGGCAATATTGGCTCGACCGCCAGAGCGATGAAGACCATGGGGTTATCGACCCTGTATCTTGCCGAACCAAGATGTGAAGTAGATGGTCAGTCCATTGCCTTGGCGGCTGGTGCGTCTGACATCTTAAAGCATTTGGTGAAAGTGGATTCCTTAGAAGAAGCCATCGCCGATTGCAGTTTAGTGATTGCCACCAGTGCTCGCAGTCGTACCTTAGATTGGCCAATGCTCGATCCGTGTGAAGCGGGGCAAAAGCTGGTCACTGAGGGCTTATCAGGACCTGTTGCCATTGTCTTTGGCCGTGAAAATCATGGTTTGACCAATGAAGAATTGCAGCAATGTACATATCATGTGGCTATTCCTGCTAATCCTGAATACAGCTCGTTGAATTTAGCGCAAGCAGTGCAGATCATTTGTTATGAGACGCGTGTGGCACACTTAGCGCAAACTGAGGCGCCGCAAGTGGAGGAAGAGTATCCGCTTTCTGCCGATCTTGAGCGTTTCTTTGTGCACTTAGAAAGCACCTTATCATCGACAGGTTTTATTATTAAAAACCACCCCGGCCAAGTGATGACTAAGTTACGTCGTCTGTTTAGCCGTGCACGTATCGAAAGCCAAGAGATGAATATTCTTCGAGGCATTCTAACTTCGATAGATAAAGTGGTGGGTAACAAACAAAAATAGCCAAAACACATTTGGCATATAACGCTAATCGCGAAGGATTGAAGCATGGGTGTGATAGCTAGGCTAAAAGAAGACATTGAATCTATATATCACCGTGATCCTGCGGCGCGCAGCGCCTTTGAGATCTTGGTCAACTATCCTGGCATGCACGCCATTTGGCTGCACCGGATAAGCCATAAGTTATGGAAGCGTGATTGGCGCTTAATGGCCCGTTGTTTATCGACTTTTTCGCGCTGGCTGACGGGAGTGGAGATCCATCCGGGTGCCACCATTGGTGATCGTTTCTTTATCGACCATGGTATGGGCGTGGTGATCGGTGAAACCGCCGAGATTGGTGATGACTGTACTTTGTATCACGGCGTGACACTCGGCGGCACCACTTGGCAAGCGGGTAAACGCCATCCCACACTAGGCAATAACGTGGTCGTGGGCGCAGGGGCTAAGATTTTAGGTCCTATCACTATGCATGATGGGGCGCGTGTCGGCTCTAACTCTGTGGTGGTGAAAGATGTGCCTAAGGACACGACTGTAGTCGGGATCCCTGGGCGCGTAGTGGCTACTCCCTCGCCACAATCGAAAGAGAAGTCTGAGCGTCGCAGCGCCATGGCCAAGAAATATGGTTTCGATGCGTATGCTGTGTCTCCTGACAATCCGGATCCCGTCGCGAACGCTATCGGTCAAATGCTGGACCACATGCATTTAATGGACTCAAAAGTGCAGGAATTGTGTCAAGCCATTCAGCGTTTAGGTGGCGATGTATGCACCGAAAGATTGCCAGAGCTGAATGTGGGTGAGTTTAACGACGCCGAAAAAGCCGCCGCCGACAAGCGCCAGAGTGCACTCGACGAGTTTGACCCCAGCATTTAACTGAGGCGTGTGGCGTAGTGGCGTGTAGATGTTAATCCACACGCTTTGCCACCGATGATTGCAGTTCAATTACTACTGTGGTTGCACGGTTTTTAAACAGAGTGGACCTAGGTGGCTAGCTTTCATTCCAAGAGAGTGCGTTAGATCCCGATATGGGGGCGATTAGGACGATTAATTGCCCCTTTAGCATTGAATCTTAGGGCAGAAAAAGGTTAAATACCCCACCAAGATGAAAGGGTATTGGTTCACTGCACGCTTATATACCTGAGTGTTTTACTAGGTTTTATACTTGACTGAAATACTCAGGTATGTTGAAATAACCCCATACCTGTTTGGGAGCTATGGTAGTTATGAAACTTACATCTAAAGGTCGTTATGCAGTAACCGCAATGCTCGATGTGGCCATCCACTCGGCTTCGGGACCGGTTCCCTTAGCGGATATCTCTGAAAGACAAGGGATTTCGCTTTCCTATCTGGAACAACTCTTCGCAAAGTTACGTAAACATGGCCTAGTGGCTAGTGTCCGAGGTCCAGGTGGTGGTTATCGCTTAGGCCTCGAAGCTAATGATATTTCTGTTGGCATGGTTGTCCATGCCGTGGACGAGTCTGTCGATGCGACTCGTTGTCAAGGATTAGGCAATTGCCAGAGTGGAACTCGCTGCTTAACGCACTCGCTCTGGGGCGATTTAAGCAAACAAATTTCAGATTTTTTAGATGGTATCAGTCTTGCTGGCTTAATGCAGAAACGAGATGTGCAGTTTATCTCGCTTAAGCAAGACACTATGCAAAAGGAGCAAAGAGTCAGCTTATAGGCTTTTTGTTATACGATAAAAATTATTTTTGTACGTTGTATGTAGCCTCGGCAGAGACTGCTAAGTACGGAGTGTGTTATGAAGCTTCCTATCTATTTAGATTATGCCGCCACCACGCCAGTTGATCCGCGAGTCGCGGAAAAAATGTTCCAATACATGACGATGGATGGCATCTTCGGTAACCCAGCATCACGTTCTCACCGTTATGGCTGGCAAGCGGAAGAAGCGGTGGATGTGGCGCGCAGCCAAGTGGCTGATTTGATCAATGCCGATCACCGTGAAATCGTGTTTACCTCAGGTGCAACTGAATCAAACAACCTGGCGATCAAAGGCGTAGCGCATTTCTACAATAAGAAAGGCAAGCACATCATCACCAGCAAGACTGAACATAAAGCGGTACTCGATACCTGCCGTCAGCTTGAGCGTGAAGGTTTTGAAGTCACTTACTTAGAGCCAGATGCCAACGGCATCATTCCGATGGAACGTTTAGAAGCGGCGATGCGCGATGACACCATTCTTGTCAGCATCATGCATGTGAATAACGAAATCGGCGTGATCCATGATGTAGATGCCATCGGCGAATTATGCCGCTCAAAAGGCATTATCTTCCATATGGATGCTGCACAAAGCGCGGGCAAATTACCTATCGATGTACAAACGACTAAGGTTGACCTGATCTCTATTTCTGGCCACAAAATGTATGGTCCAAAAGGGATTGGTGCTCTGTACGTTCGCCGTAAGCCACGTATTCGCTTAGAAGCCCAAATGCACGGCGGTGGTCATGAGCGTGGTATGCGCAGTGGTACACTGGCGACTCACCAAATAGTTGGTTTAGGTGAAGCGGCGGCGATTGCAAAAGCTGAAATGGCAACGGACAACGCCCGTATCGCTAAGCTGCGTGACAAGTTATGGAATGGCATCAAGCACATCGAAGAGACGTATGTAAACGGCGATATGACTCACCGTGTGAGCGGTAGCCTGAACGTCAGCTTCAACTATGTTGAAGGTGAGTCGCTGATGATGGCATTAAAAGATTTAGCGGTTTCATCGGGTTCTGCCTGTACGTCAGCCAGTCTCGAGCCAAGCTACGTGTTACGTGCGCTCGGTTTAAATGATGAAATGGCGCATAGCTCAATTCGTTTCTCAATCGGTCGTTTTACCACCGAAGAAGAAATCGACCACGCTATCGAAACTATTACACAATCTATTGATAAATTAAGAGAAATGTCTCCATTGTGGGAGATGTTCAAAGATGGCATCGACCTGAATCAGGTGCAGTGGGCACATCATTAATTCGACCATTTACAATAGATAATTTTGGAGCAGTACCATGGCTTACAGTGAAAAAGTGATAGATCATTATGAGAACCCACGTAACGTTGGTTCTTTCGACAAGAACGATCCTTCAGTCGTGACCGGTATGGTGGGAGCACCTGCCTGTGGTGACGTGATGAAGTTACAGCTGAAAATCGGCGCAGACGGCATCATCGAAGACGCTAAGTTCAAAACCTACGGTTGTGGCAGCGCGATTGCGTCTAGCTCACTGGTAACCGAGTGGGTGAAAGGCAAGACTATCGAGCAAGCGGCTGCCATCAAAAACACCGATATCGCGGAAGAATTGGCCTTGCCACCAGTGAAAATCCACTGTTCCATTTTGGCAGAAGATGCCATTAAAGCGGCGATCGACGAGTACAAATCGAAACAAGCTAAGTAACATCTGGAGTTAAGATGGCGATTACAATGACCCCAGCGGCAACTGAGCGTGTCAGATCTTTCTTAGCGAATCGAGGCAAGGGCATCGGCCTGCGCCTCGGCTTAAAGACCTCTGGCTGTTCGGGTATGGCTTATGTGCTTGAGTTTGTTGATGCGCTGAATGATGACGATGAAGTGTATGATATTGATGGTGTTAAAATCATTATCGATGCGAAAAGCTTCATCTATCTACAGGGCATTGAGTTGGATTTTGTTAAAGAAGGCCTGAACGAAGGTTTCCAATTTAACAATCCTAACGCAAAAGGTGAGTGCGGTTGCGGTGAGAGTTTCACTGTTTAATTGCCGAATTGACGCATGAATTATTTCGAGCTGTTTAAGTTTTCCCCTGCCTTCGATATTGACACCGCTGTGCTTGCAGAACGCTACCGCGAACTGCAACGGGCGGTGCATCCCGATAAGTTTGCCAACGATACCGAGCAACAACGCTTATTGTCGGTGCAACGCACTGCGCAAGTGAATGACGGTTATCAAACCCTAAAAGATCCTATCCGCCGTGCCGAGCATATGCTGTCGCTACGTGGTATCGATTTAAGCCACGAAACCACTACAGTGAAAGACACTGCATTTTTGATGCAGCAGATGGAATGGCGCGAGGCGTTAGAAGACATTCGCGATAGCGCCGATCCTCAAGAAAGCATTGATGAGTTATACGACTCTTTCGCGGCCTACCGAACAAAGTTGACGAAATTGCTCACCGCACAGCTAAGCAGTGACAGTGAAGAAGATGCCTTGTTAGCGGCAGATCAAGTACGCAAGCTTAAATTTATGGCAAAATTACACGATGAGCTGACGCGTATCGAAGACGCGCTGCTCGATTAATTTTCCCTATTGCAGTTATTTAGCCGATTCAGACGGGTCTGAGTCGGCGTTACTAAGTTGGATACATATGGCCCTTTTGCAGATTGCAGAGCCCGGACAAAGCGCCGCGCCGCACCAACATAGACTTGCCGTTGGCATCGATTTAGGTACCACTAATTCCCTCGTGGCCGCAGTTCGCAGCGGCGTAACGGCGACCTTACCCGATGAATATGGACAGCATTCTTTACCTTCTATCGTCCGTTACACTCAAGATGGCATTGAAGTCGGTCAGGTGGCGGCGTTAAGTTCTGCGCAGGATCCAAAAAACACTATCGTATCGGTCAAGCGCTTTATGGGCCGCAGCCTCACGGATATTCAATCTGGTGAGCAAGCGTTCCCATACCAGTTTGAAGCCAGTGAAAACGGTTTACCGCTGTTTGTTACGCCTCAAGGGCAAGTGAATCCGGTGCAAGTGTCGGCGGAGATTTTACGTCCTCTGGTTGAACGCGCCGAGAAAACCCTTGGTGGCGAACTGCAGGGTGTCGTGATCACTGTGCCGGCGTATTTCGATGATGCGCAGCGTCAAGGGACTAAAGATGCCGCGTCTTTGCTCGGTGTTAAAGTATTGCGCCTGCTAAACGAGCCTACTGCGGCGGCAATCGCCTACGGGTTAGATTCTAAGCAAGAAGGTGTGATCGCGATTTACGATCTCGGCGGCGGTACCTTTGATATCTCTATTCTGCGTTTAAATCGCGGCGTTTTTGAAGTGCTGGCCACGGGCGGCGATTCGGCGCTGGGCGGCGATGACTTTGACCATCTGTTGCAGGCACATATGCAGCAAGTATGGCAATTGACGAACCTTGATCCGCAGCTAAGCCGTCAGTTATTGATTGAAGCGCGCCGCGTGAAAGAAGCCTTAACCGATGCGAGTGACGTCGAAGCGAGCCTGACACTTGCCGATGGCACTGTGCTCAAGCAAGTCGTGACCAAAGCTGAATTTGATAACTTAATCAGCGCATTAGTGAAGAAAACCATCGCCAGCTGTCGTCGTACCCTCCGTGATGCGGGCGTAACGGCTGATGAAGTGTTAGAAACCGTGATGGTAGGTGGTTCAACCCGCGTGCCATTAGTGCGTGAACAGGTTGAAGCCTTTTTCGGTAAGGCGCCATTAACCTCTATCGACCCAGATCGCGTAGTTGCGATTGGCGCGGCGATTCAGGCCGATATTCTGGTCGGTAACAAACCCGAGTCTGAATTATTACTGCTCGATGTGATCCCCTTGTCATTAGGGATTGAAACCATGGGCGGTTTAGTGGAAAAAGTGGTTTCTCGTAACACCACGATTCCAGTGGCCCGCGCCCAAGAGTTTACCACCTTTAAGGATGGTCAAACGGCGATGGCCTTCCATGTGGTGCAGGGCGAGCGTGAGTTAGTCGATGATTGTCGCTCACTCGCACGCTTTACGCTTAAAGGTATTCCCCCGTTAGCGGCGGGCGCAGCCCATATTCGTGTGACCTTCCAAGTCGATGCCGATGGGTTGCTCAGCGTCACCGCGATGGAGAAATCCACCGGCGTGCAATCGAGTATTCAAGTGAAGCCTTCGTTTGGTTTATCGGATACAGAGATCGCGACTATGCTCAAGGACTCGATGAAGCATGCGAAGGAAGACATTAGTCGTCGTATGCTGGCCGAGCAGCAAGTAGAGGCGGCAAGGGTACTTGAGTCGTTAAATGCGGCGCTTGCAAAAGATGGCGACCTGCTAACAAGTGATGAGCGTCAGCAGATTGATTCAGTCATGGCGCAACTTGCCGAAATTGCCCGTGGTGATGATGCCGATGCGATTAAGCAAGCGATTGAAGTCCTTGATGAACATACTCAGGATTTCGCCGCGAAGCGTATGGACAATTCTATTCGAGTGGCCTTTAAGGGTCAGTCAATTGACAACATATAGGTGATGTGATGCCCCAGTTAGTCTTTCTTCCCCATGCTGAGTTATGTCCCGATGGCGCAGTGTTGGAAGCCAAAGTAGGTGAAACGATTCTCGATGTGGCGCTGCGTAACGGCATCAATATTGAGCATGCCTGTGAAAAATCCTGCGCCTGCACTACATGCCATTGCATCGTGCGTGAAGGTTTTGATGAGTTAGAGTCAAGCGATGAGCTTGAAGATGATATGCTCGATAAGGCATGGGGACTTGAGCCTGAGAGCCGCTTGTCTTGCCAAGCCAAAGTTGTCGATAGCGATCTGGTGATTGAAATTCCGAAGTACACTGTGAATATGGTGAGCGAAGGTTAATCAACCCGATGCGATGATATCGTCAAAAACCAGTCCATGTGACTGGTTTTTGGCTTCTGGCGCCCAGCATTTGCGCAAGCAATAATTGCCATGATTGATTTATCCTAATCCGAGCGTATGATGCGCTCAAAATGAAATGGTTGTCGGAGACCAAAATGAGAATCGCGATCCTATCGCAAGGGCCTGAGCTATATTCCACAAAGCGACTCGTTGAGGCTGCGACATTACGTGGTCACGAAGTCAAAGTGATCAACCCGCTCGAATGCTATATGAACATCAATATGCGTCAGTCGAGCATCCATATTGGTGGAGAAGAATTGCCGCCTTTTGATGCGGTGATCCCGCGTATTGGTGCATCTATTACGTTTTATGGCTCAGCTGTGCTGCGCCAGTTTGAGATGATGGGCGTGTATGCGCTCAATGATTCCGTCGGCATTTCGCGCTCCCGCGATAAGTTACGGTCGATGCAGTTGATGTCACGCCGTGGTATCGGTTTGCCAATTACTGGCTTTGCCAATAAGCCGAGCGATATTCCAGATCTTATCGACATGGTGGGCGGCGCGCCGTTAGTGATCAAGTTGCTTGAGGGCACGCAGGGCATTGGGGTGGTGTTAGCCGAAACCCGTAAAGCGGCTGAGAGCGTGATTGAAGCTTTTATGGGATTAAAAGCCAACATCATGGTGCAGGAATACATTAAAGAAGCCAATGGCGCCGACATTCGCTGCTTTGTGTTGGGTGATAAAGTGATTGCAGCGATGAAACGTCAAGCCATGCCTGGAGAGTTTCGCTCAAACTTACACCGTGGCGGCACCGCAAGTTTAGTTAAACTGACCCCTGAAGAGCGTTCAGTCGCAATTCGTGCAGCCAAGACCATGGGCCTCAATGTGGCGGGTGTCGATTTACTGCGTTCAAATCATGGCCCTGTGGTGATGGAAGTAAACTCCTCGCCAGGCCTCGAAGGGATTGAAGGCGCCACCGCAAAAGATGTTGCCGGTGCCATTATTGAGTTTGTTGAAAAGAACGCCCTCAAGGCAAAAAAGCCCACTCAAGCGTAGAGTTAACGCGTTCTTAAGCTACACTCAGGAGAGCAAGGTTTAGCTGCAGATGGCACAAGGGGGAGCAGATGTCGTTAAAGTGGATTGACTCATTAGATATCGCCTTAGAATTGCTGGAGAAGCATTCTGAGGTTGACCCCCACAAGCTGCATTTTACTCAGTTATATGAGTGGGTATTAGCCCTCGATGATTTTGATGACGATCCTAAGCATTGTAATGAGCGGATATTAGAAGCCATTCAGCAATGCTGGATTGAAGAGAAATAACCATCGCCCCATGGGGCATCTTGTCCCGCAAAAACCGTACTTACGTGACAATTGTCACATTTAGTGATCACTAAAAGGGGATTTTTGTAGGAGTTTGATCGGCATCAAATTCATTTTAAGTGAATGACGTACCTTGTTATGTATCAGTTAAGTGGTTAAGCGCTTAATGTTATTCTGGCTACGCAAGGATGTTTACATGAAACTTTTGTTTGCTTTGTTATTCACACTGTTACCCGCCTTGGCATGGGCTCATCCTGGTCATGGTGGCGTTGGTATCTTCCATCATTTGCTCGATTTAGCCTCTGCCATTATTTTGGTCGCGTTGATTGCGTGGGCGAGCATTTGGGCAAAAAATAAAAAATAACCCCTGAGTCTTTGGCAAATATGCCAATTTAGTTGTGTTGTTATCCTTTCGCCAGTCCAGTCGAATGACAGGTCTGGCGTTTTTGTGTGATCAATCTGGTTACAAATCCAGCCAATGTGCGCAATATCTCAGACTTATTTGCTTTAAAGATAGGATTTGTTTTTTAAATTTCGTATAATCCGCGCGAATTTTTCAAACTTGCTGACAAAGGAAGCTTGTTATGGCGATCGAACGCACATTTTCTATCATTAAGCCTGATGCAGTTGCTAAAAACCACATCGGTGCAATCTACAACCGTTTTGAAACTGCTGGTCTGAAGATCGTTGCAGCTAAAATGTTACACCTGACTAAAGAACAAGCTGAAGGTTTCTATGCTGAGCATAGCGAGCGTGGCTTCTTCGGTGCTCTGGTTGCTTTCATGACTTCTGGCCCAATCATGGTTCAAGTATTAGAAGGCGAAAACGCTGTTTTAGCTCACCGCGAAATTTTAGGTGCAACTAACCCAGCTCAAGCGGCTCCTGGTACTATCCGTGCTGATTTCGCTCAAAGCATCGACGAAAACGCAGCTCACGGTTCTGATTCTTTAGAATCAGCAGCACGTGAAATTGCTTACTTCTTCAGTGCTGAAGAACTGTGTCCACGTACTCGTTAATCTGAGTGCCAGACCGAAGAAGGGAGCCTAAGGGCTCCTTTTTTATTGGCGGCATTTTGCTCATTACGGCAAAGATAAAGTGTTTAATGCTAGTAACAGATTATTTTTATTCAGTTTTTAAAAAATTTTAAAAACCTTACTTGAAATCCGCTTTCCTATCCTTATATCTATTGCAGGATCGCTCGATGAGGATCCCAATCGATTCTGTGCCGCTAGGACAGAAGTTAATTTAGGCGAGGTAAATGCGTTTTCAATTGAAAAACGTTCGCCACTTTCCATATTGCTTAAGACAAGGATATGAATATGCGTACTTATGATTTAACTCCTCTTTACCGTAGTGCTATTGGTTTTGATCGTTTAGCCCAGATGGCAGAACATGCTGCCGCGAATAATGGCAACTCAGGTTATCCTCCATATAACATTGAACTCCTTGGCGAAAATCGTTATCGCATTACTATGGCCGTGGCCGGGTTCTCGATGGAAGAGCTTGAGATCAGTAGCGAAGGTGAGAAATTACTGGTTAAAGGCAATAAGGCCGAGAGCCAAACCGAGCGTAAATACCTATACCAAGGTATTGCCGAGCGCGGGTTTGAACGTACCTTCCAACTGGCGGATTATGTGACCGTATTGGGTGCCAGTTTAGAGAATGGTTTATTGAACATTGATTTAGTGCGTGAAATCCCAGAAGCGTTAAAACCACGCAAGATTGAAATCACCACCTCGCGCCTATTAGATGGTCAATCCTAATCCAGAATCGCACGGATAGAGAAGGGGAGCTTAGTGCTCCCCTTATTGTTATCTCACCAATTAAAATCCCATGAGGTCTATGTCAAAGCCTTGCGATGGCAAGCTCACATAGGGTTAATGGGGCTATGCTCTCATTGCTTTCTCGCCGCGGGCCAGACCCACAACGCCCGAGCGCGATACTTCAACGACTTTGGTCACTTCACCCATGGAGTGAATAAAGGCATCGAGTTTCTCGGTCGTGCCCACCAATTGAATGGTGTAGAGATTGGCGGTGACATCGACAATCTGCCCACGGAAGATATCGGCGGTGCGCTTAATTTCTTCCCGTAATTCCCCTTGGGCGCGGACTTTAACCAGTGCCAACTCCCGCTCAATATAAGCCGATTCGGTGACATTCGACACCTTAAGCACATCGACTAACTTGTGCAGCTGTTTCTCGATTTGCTCTAGCACTTTCTCGTCGGCTACTACGGTAATATTGAGGCGCGATAAGGTGTTATCATCGGTTGGTGCCACAGTTAAACTTTCGATGTTGTAGCCGCGCTGGGAAAACAGGCCGACAACACGGGATAGGGCGCCGGATTGGTTTTCGAGTAATACAGATATAATTCGACGCATTAGCATTTCTCCGTTTTGCTTAACCACATTTCATTCATCGCGCCGCCGCGGATAAGCATTGGATACACGTGCTCAGTCTCATCCACCATAATGTCGATAAATACCAGTCTGTCTTTCATGGCAAGGGCTTCGGCCATCTTAGACTCAAGCTCAGCAGGATCGCTAATCGTCATGCCAACATGGCCATAGGCTTCGGCAATTTTGGCAAAGTTGGGGACCGAATCCATATAGGAATGGGAATGGCGACCCGAGTAGATCATATCCTGCCACTGTTTCACCATGCCAAGGAAACGGTTGTTTAAGTTGATAATTTTAACCGGCGTATCGTATTGCAGAGCGGTTGAAAGCTCTTGAATATTCATCTGAATCGAACCATCGCCCGTGACGCACACAACGGTTTCGTCCGGCATTGCCATTTTGACTCCCATAGCAGCGGGTAAGCCAAAGCCCATGGTGCCAAGGCCACCGGAGTTAATCCAATGACGAGGTTTATCAAAGGGATAATAGAGCGCGGCAAACATTTGATGCTGGCCTACATCCGAGGCGACATAGGCCTCACCATTAGTGAGTTTGTAAAGGGTTTCAATTACTTGCTGTGGTTTTATCCGGTTGCTTTCCTTATCGTATGCCAAGCAGTTGCGGTTACGCCACACAGTGATTTCTTGCCACCATTGATTAATTGCCTCGCTATCGTTGCTCTCCTTCGACTCCTCGAGCAGGGCTAGCATGCTGTCTAATACGATATCGGCAGAGCCAACGATGGGGATATCCACTCGTACGGTTTTTGAAATCGATGAAGGGTCGATATCAATATGTAAGATGGTGGCATTAGGGCAGTATTTTTCGATGTTGTTGGTGGTTCTATCATCGAAACGCACACCAATCCCGAAGATAAGATCGCAGTTATGCATGGTCATGTTGGCTTCATAACGACCGTGCATCCCCAGCATTCCTAAGTTGTTTTTATGGGTGCCAGGGAAGGCGCCAAGCCCCATCAAGGTGCTGACAACGGGGATATTTAACTTTTCCGCTAGGGCTAAGATTTGCTTTTCACTGCTTGAGATAATGGCGCCGCCACCCACATAAAGCACAGGTTTTTTCGCGGCGAGTAATGCCTGTAATCCACGGCGAATTTGACCTTTATGGCCCGATGTCGTTGGATTATAGGAGCGCATTTTAATGCTCTCGGGATAAATATAGTCGTGCAGTAATGCTGGATTGAGGCAATCCTTTGGCAAGTCGACAACCACGGGGCCGGGGCGACCCGTGGAGGCAATATAAAAGGCTTTTTTAATGATCTCAGGAATTTGAGTGGGATCTTGTACTAAAAAGCTGTGTTTGACGACTGGGCGTGAAATCCCAATCATGTCGCATTCTTGGAACGCATCGTTACCGATTAAATTGCTCGGTACTTGGCCAGATAACACCACTAATGGAATTGAATCCATATAGGCGGTGGCGATGCCGGTAATAGCATTGGTGGCACCTGGGCCTGAGGTCACGAGTACCACGCCCACTTTACCCGTGGCACGGGCATAACCATCGGCCATATGCACGGCGGCTTGTTCGTGACGAACCAGAATATGTTCAATACCGGGGATAAGGTGCAGGGCGTCGTAGATATCTAACACTGAGCCGCCAGGGTAACCAAATATGTGCTTTACACCTTCATCGATAAGGGATCGCACAATCATGCTGGCGCCGGATAACTTCTCCATGTGAAACTCCTATTGCATAGTACCGTTACGGTAAACAGTATCTTGTTACAGCGACGGTAATCGCTCTAAAAATAAGCCTGAAGGGTAATTCAGACTCCGATTGCTGAGCTTGAAATCATCGATTTCAAGCGCTCATCCCTTTGGATGCAGCAGCTGTTGCAATGAACAGAATTTCATCATATTCAAAAAAGAACACATTTCAAGGCTTTTATGTAAAAAATAACCAACTTGAAACAATTTCATGTTTAGGCGCGATAAACCCTCATGAAACGGGAGTTTTTGTGTGGGGTCATTTTATTTAATTAGTTTAATTAGAATGGGTTAGCTGATTTACAATGAAAAACGGCACCCAAGGTACTATATATTACCTAAGTGCCGTTTATTTAGAGAACGCTTAATCTGTTACAAATCAACTACAAAAGTGAGGCAAACCATAATTGCTTGGTTTAGGTGGCATAAAGATGCCATCACTCCTTCGGCTTAGCTTGATGAGTCGAACGGTTAAATTGACAGAATCCCACCAACAATACCGCCGTCAGCATTAATGCCGAGAAGGGCACTGCGGTGCCATTATAAAACAGCGCGAGTAATGGCCCGGCTAAGGCGCCGCAGCCAAATCGTAAGGTGCCAATTACCGCCGTGGCCGTGCCCGTTTCCTGCTTAAACTTCATCAGAACAATGGCATCGGCGTTGACCGACATGATACCAAGACTGCCCATAAGTGGGATAAGCATCAACACGGTGAAGTGATAACTGAGCCCCAGTAAATTCACCCCCAGTAAACCGACCGCCGCCAGCGCACCGAAGAAGGTCGATACGTGCAGCATTCTTAGCGAGCCATAACGGCCCACAATTCGGGTATTGATAATATTTGCTAGCATCAGCGCGCCCACATTGGTACTAAAGAGTAGGGCAAATAAGGATTTGTCTAAGGAGAAAACCTCCATATAGACAAAGGGCGATGCGGTTAAATAACAGAAAAACGCAAAGGAGGTGAGTACACCGCTGGCAATATTTAATTTAACGCCGGGACGTGAAAACACCGTCGCATAAGCCCCTAAAAAGGATTTTTGACTCCGGCTACTCTGATCTTTATCGCTGGGCATTCTCAACAGAGTAATGACCAACAACAGCAACAACATGGCATAGGCCGATTGGATAAAGAAGATCAAATGCCATTCACCAAGCTCGAGGATAAGGCTGCCGATGCTTGGGGCTAATAATGGCGCTAACATCATGATTAAACTGACATAAGACATGCCTTTAGCCGTGTTTTCACCATAGACTTCTTTGATATACCCAGGGACAACCACAGTGGCCGCTGCGCCGATAAAGGCTTGTAAAAAGCGCAGGCCTAAAAACACTTCAATCTGTTCGGCTAAGCCGAGCAATAGGCTGACTAACATAAAGCCTGAGATGCCCATTATTACCAAAGGGCGACGGCCAATACGGTCGGCAAGGGGGCCAAAACACAGCATGCCGAGGGCATAGCCTCCTAAGTAAACACTCAAGGATTGTTGGACTAGGGTGATATCGGTATGAAAACTCTGGGCAAGTGTTGCCATAGCGGGCAAATACATGTCGATCGCGAGCGGCGTGATCGCGACGATGGCGGCGAGCATAGGGATCAGCAGTGCCAAGTGGGGAATGCTGCTCGGTTTAGTCGGATAGCTTGACGGTTGTGGGTCCACAGTTACCTCGGGTGGCGAAAGAAGGCGATATTATGTGTTATGTCACTCGAAACCAAAATTGTAGGGTAACAATTTTGCCTAATGGCGACTCATTTTGCCTCAATTACCATAGCGTAATTTCGCCATGAAGATTGGAGGAGTATAGGGAAGAAATGAGTGGCCGGCGAAGAGTCTCTCAACCGTCATAGGCACAGTTGATTTAAGTCCTCGGCTTTGTATCGAGTCTAAGGATATTAAGGCATAACATAGTAAAACGCTCAGGCAAATAAGCCAATCTCGATGACGATATCTTTACACTTAAATTGTAACCAAAATGGATTTTATGTCCTTGTATTGCATTGATGTGCTCAGGCACGCCTTAGCGTCATTCATTCGACTGAGATTGTCACTCCAGTGTCATCTGTATGTCATCTAACCGTCTTGAATGCGGATTAGTTTAATGGGCTTTAGCTTAACCCTACGACTAATAACAACACATTCAGGAATGATGCAATGAACACAAAACGACTGCCGCTGGCCGGTGCGATACTGGCAAGTTTACTCCTTGGTGCCTGTAATGGTGATGACGGTACCAATGGTGAGCAGGGGGAGAACGGCTTAAATTCATTAGTTAACGTGACTGCACTCGCTATAGGTGATGCAAACTGTCCCGCTGGTGGTCAACGCATCGATACAGGGCTCGATACAAATCGTAATGGCCAGTTGGAAGAGACTGAAATCGATGCGGCGCAAACCCAATTTATTTGCCAACCCCAATCTGCGGGAGTGTCGGCGGAGCTGATCGGCCGTCATCAAACAGGCACTTATGGCCTGAGCGCTGCTGAAATTGTTGAATACCACAGTGCTTCTCAGCGAATTTTTGTTGTTAATGCGAAAAGCGGTAAGGTCGACATTATCGACGCTAACTTGCTCAGCAACGCTGCTAAGGCAACTGCGCCATTAGCCTTGAATAATCTTGATAAGCTAGCTGAGCTGGATGTCGCCAAGGATGTGGGCTTGAGTTTTATGGGCAGCGTTAACAGTGTCAGTATTTCTGGTAACTTGTTAGCGGCGGCCATTGAGCGCGGCGATGCAGCCGGCAATAAGACTCAAGCCAATGGCTATGTGGCTTTCTACCAACTCAATGGCAATGAGACACCGCAGTATCTTAGCGCGGTTGAAGTCGGTGCATTACCGGATAACGTCGTCTTTAGTCATGATGGCAAAACGGTACTCGTTGCGAATGAAGGTGAACCAAATCAAGATTATAGTATCGACCCTGAAGGCAGTGTGGCCATTATCGCCATTACGGATGGTAAACCCGCAGCAACGGCGACGCGAGTGACATTCACCGAGTTTAATCAGGGCAATGCTCGCTACAATGAAATCACTAAGGACATTAAAATTAATGGCCCTATGGCCACTGTCGCGCAGGACTTAGAGCCTGAGTATATCAGTGTCAGCCCCGATAACAGCCGTGCCTTTGTGAGCTTGCAGGAGAACAATGCCATCGCAGTGATTGATATCGCCAATGCCAAAGTAGCAAAGATTTTACCCTTAGGACTGAAGGATTATGGTCTTGATGTGAATAAAATTGATGCAAGTGACAAGGACGATATGGTTAACCTTCAGGCCTATGCGGGCGTGTATGGCATGTATCAACCCGATACCGTAGCGAGTTACCGTTGGAATAATACTGACTTTATTGTCACCGCTAACGAAGGGGATTCCCGCGATTATGCTGGGTTTTCGGAGGAAGCCCGCGCCGGTGACTTAACCTTAGATCCTAATCATCCACAATTTGCCGCCGCAAAAGATAAGACCCAATTAGCCCGTTTGAAAGTGACTAAGAGTATGGGTGATGACGATAACGACGGCGATTACGACAAAATCGTGAGCTTCGGCGCGCGTTCTTTCTCAATCTGGACAGCCGATGGTCAACAGGTGTTTGACAGTGGCAGCGATTTTGAGCGGATCACCGCAGCCTTGTTAGGCAATAACTTCAACAATAACAATGAAGAAAACAAAGGCGATAGTCGTAGTGACGATAAAGGCCCTGAGCCAGAAGCCTTAGCTTTAGGCAAAATTGGTCAAAAACTCTATGCCTTTATCGGGCTTGAACGTACCTCTGGCTTTATGATTTACGACGTGACGAATCCCTTCGACGTGCATTTTGTGGATTATGTGGTAAACCGTGATTTTGAGGCAGATTTCAGCATAGATACGGACACAGGCGAAGTGAAAGGCGATGCCAGTTTAGCGGGAGATTTAGGGCCAGAAGGCATGAAGTTTGTGAGTGCAGAGAAGAGCCCTAATGGTCAGCCTCTGTTGATCATTGGTAATGAAGTCAGTGGTACAACCAGCGTGTACCAAATCAAGGTGCAATAGCCATAGCTTGTGTTCAAGCTGCCATAACGTTAAATTCCAACGCAAGAAATGCTTGTGATCAAGCTAGAAACGCCAGAGCATCACTCTGGCGTTTCTTTTTGGCCGCTTTCTAACGCGAAAATGAACTGCTATACGACCGAATAGGCGTGTTGCTTGAGTGCGTTAAAGGTGGATTCGATGCAGTCGAGCGCAAGCTGGAATTGGGTATCGTTTTCGGCGCCACCTAAACTTAATCGGATAAAGTTGTCATGGCAGTTAAAGTCATCCCCATTACGGATCAGCACGCCTTTTGCCGCTAAGGCGGTCACCAGATGATGGGCTTTAATGTCTTCGGGTAACTGGATCCAGCCATTTAAACCCCGCCAGCGTTGAGTTAACCCCAGCTTGTCACCTAATGCTATGCATTGCTGCTGACGCTCGCGAATAATCGCATCGCGATTGGCCGTGATGTGCCCGCGCTTGATAAGCTGACAGGCGAGCTCCACATTGAGCGGCGAAACCATCCAACATTGGCTATGAATGGCGAGGCGCAATGGCGCGATAAGCGGCTCGGGCACTAAAATAAAACCTTGCCTTAAGCCCCCTGAAAACAGCTTAGACAGGCTTGAAATGTAAATGACCCTCGGCACATTCAGCGTCTGAGCTAACTGCCAAAGCGGAGGATGCCATTCCTCGGGGAGACAATAATTCACATCATCTTCAATGATATAAAACTGGTACTGCTCCGCGAGTGCCAACAGTTTTTCTCTCTGTTGCTCACTGTATTGAATACAGGTGGGGTTTTGATTGTTGAGGGTTAAGTACACCAGTTTAGGTTGATGGATTTGTACTAAGGCCTCGAATCTTGCCAGATCGACCCCGTCAGAGGTTAACGGTACGCCAATACTATTGATACCCAATTGTTTAGCGCAAATACGCACTCCGGGATAGCTGTACTGCTCGTGCAGGAGTACCTCGCCCTTGGCCAGGAAAGCATTAAGGCAGGCAAAAATGGCCTGTTGCCCACCATGGGTAAAGATCAATTGCTCTGGGTGTTGCTCAATGCCGCGTTGCGCAAGCCAGTGGTGAAATATCTGTTGATGCTGATCTAAGGGGCTGGCGCGATAGCCAAGGAGTTGACTCAGTTTAGCCGGATCCTTAGCCAGTTGGCTTAGGCAATCACTCAGCGTACTTATTTGATCCGTCAGCGGTTGCTGACAAGTCGCCATATTGAGCTGCAAATGATTAAGCTCTGGCACGGGAGAGGCGTTGACATAAGTACCATCACCGATACGCGCTTCGACATAACCGCGTTGCTCCGCTAGAGCATAGGCCCGAGTGACAGTGCCTATGGTCACCCCTAGTGCATCGGCTAAACGCCGCTGTGGCGGAAGTTTCGTGCCATGGGGAAGGGCCTTGCACAAAATGCCTTGCTCGATCGCACTGACCAGACGTTGATATTTAGGACCTGTAAATGCCTCTAGATCTGGCGTCCAAATTGTACCCATGACAATAAATCCATTGATCTCCATAAAGCTATCTATATTATTAATTGTCTCGTTTATTGTCAAATATTGTATGCGTACAATTTAAGGTGTTCATGGATATTCAACTTGTCAATGATCCACAACTCTGGGCATTAATGGCCTCAGCAGCACTCTTTTGTGCAACCATGACCATGACTCCCGGGCCGAATAATATTTTACTCGCCAGCTCAGGTGCCCATTTCGGGGTGATGCGCACTATTCCACATATCGCGGGGATCCGCTTAGGCTCGACTTCTTTGCATCTGTCGGTATTACTCGGCCTTGGTGCTTTGTTTGAGACGTTTCCGATGTTGCACCAAGCGTTGAAATACGCGGCATTGCTGTATTTACTGCATCTTGCCTATCGATTAGTGACCTCTCCCGTAAAGGCGGCGCAATTGGATGAAGGGCGTAAGCCGATGAGTTTGATGGAGGCGGCGCTGTTTCAGTGGATTAATCCCAAATCCTGGATGTCGACCATTACCCTTTGCAGCGCGTTTACCTTAGGGGGCGATGGTTTTTGGCTCAGTGCGGTATTGGGCGTGCTGGTATTTAATCTGGTGGGATTTCCCGCATCCTTTACTTGGGTGTTTGTCGGCGCGGCTATCAGTAAAAAGCTCAATACGGATAAACGTCGACGCCATTTTAACTGGTTTATGGGCAGTTTATTGTTGGTGTCCTTACCTATGATCCTGCGATAAAGTGACCTAATTGCGCTAAAACCTTAAATATTCTGGGATACTGACTCGCGTAAGGATTGGCTTTATGCCATAACCAACATAATATTGGTGGCTTTTTTAGGTAACGGCCTTTTGGGGATCCCAATGAGGCTTAGTTATACTTAGCCACCGCAAGTTAGTTCTTAACTTGGGAGTGAGTATATGGAGGTTACTGCGTGAAGTTTCCCAGTTTAGTATCGTTAATGCCCGGTTTGGCGCAGATGCTGCAGTATGAGAAGCAATGGCTCAAGGATGATGTGAGGGCGGGATTATCGGTGGCGGCGGTCGCTTTACCTGTTGCTATTGCTTACGCCCAATTAACCGGCGTCAATGCCGCTGTCGGTTTATACTCCTGTGTGCTGCCCATGTTGGTGTATGCACTGTTTGGCACTTCTAGACAATTAATTGTTGGCCCCGATGCCGCCACCTGCGCCGTGATTGCCGCCGTGGTGACGCCGCTTGCCGCTGGCGACAGCATGAAACACTGGCAACTGGTGATGACCATGACGGCGATGACAGGCTTTTGGTGTTTAATCGCCAGCCGTTTTCGCCTTGGCGTATTAGCGGACTTTCTCTCCAAACCTATTCTGATGGGGCTGCTCAATGGTGTGGCGATCACCATTATTGTCGGTCAATTCTCGAAAATTTTTGGTTTCACCTTCGATGAGCGTTACTTGATTGAACGCTTATCTGGCGCACCTTCTTATTTAACCAAAACCCACTGGCCCACCTTGCTGATGGGAGTAGTGACCTTAGCGACTTATGCCTTAGTGAAACGTTATCGTCCCCAATGGCCTGCTTCAATGTGTGCGATGGCGATGGCGGCATTTTTAGTCTGGGCCTTTAACTTAACCAGCTTAGATATCAATGTGGTGGGTGAGGTGAGCGCGGGCTTGCCATCATTCCAAGCACCAGCGTTCGATATCGGTATTGCCCGTGAACTGGTGGTGCCCGCACTCAACTTAGCCATGGTGAGCTTTGTGAGCATGATGCTGACGGCGCGCAGTTTTGCGGCGAAAAATGGCTACGATATCGATGCGGATAAAGAGTTTCGCGCCCTCGGGATTGCGAACATCGCTTCAGCCTTATCCCAAGGTTTTGCGGTCAGCGGTGCCGATTCGCGCACTGCGGTGAACGATGCAAACGGCGGCAAGAGCCAGTTGGTGTCCATCATTGCGGCGGTATTAATTGCATTAGTCGCACTGTTTTTTACCGCACCACTGAAATATATCCCCAGTTCTGCGCTCGGCGTGGTGCTTGTGATTGCTTCGATTTCATTGATTGATTTAAAGGCGCTGTGGAACCTGCGCGTAAGAGACCGCTCCGCCTTTTTACTCGCCTGCACGACCTTGTTTTCGGTGCTGTTTATTGGGGTTATTCCTGGCATTACCTTGGCGGTATTACTGGGTCTATTCCAGTTTTTAGCCACAGTGATGCGTCCAACCGACCAAGTACTCGGGCTTGACCAAAAAGGGGTTATTCGCAGTGTGGATGATTCGGGTAAGGCCAAATCTGTGCCCGGCGTGTTTATTTATCGTTTCAACTCGCCGTTAACCTACTTTAATGCCACTTACTTTAAACGTCGGTTACTGGAGAAGTTTATCCGTGAACCAGAGCCCGTTGATTGCATCATCATCGATGCCGTCCCGTGTTTTACTCACTTAGATTTGAGTGTGATGGCCATGCTTGCGGATTTACACCAATTATTGAAGAAGCGCGGCATACGGTTAGTGTTAGCAGGGCGCAAACGGCAGATGCTCGGCTGGTTTGAACAGGCGGGAATGCAGTCCGGCGAGGGTGGCATTTTGATCCGACCCGATTTATATCTGGCGCTGAAAATGAACCAAAGCTACAAACAAGCGTTAGCCGAAGGGCAGGCGCCGGTGATCAAAAAAGCGCCTGAGGATGATGTGTTATTGCATAGTCATTTGTAGTGAATCATGTGTAATGGCTGGTGTTGATCACACGGTTATATTCTGAAGATAACGAAAAAGCGCGGCATAGTCCGCGCTTTTTTATCTCAACTTAACATTGGCACCTTAACGCTAAGCGTGATAAGGATAATGCTTAGTCTTTTTGCAATTTATCGAGGGGAATAAAACCGTGGTAGGCGTAGTAGCCGACGGGGCCTAACAATAAGCTGAGTAAACACCAGAACCATTTCGCATTGGTGCTGAGCTTGGCTTGACTCTTAAAGACTCTACGCGCAAACAGGCAATGGAGTAGAAACAAGCCTAAGAGCATTGCAATGATGTTAATATCCGTATTTTCCAAGTAGCTGATCCCTGTCATTCATCCTGATGATTTAGCCTAAAATGTTAAAAACGATTAAGTTAGTTTACCTAAGCGCTACGTGCTTTACGCGAACATTTTACCGATTGCTATTGGGTATATAAAAAATAAACGTTAATTCTTATTCACTTATAGACGTTCCTAACAAGTAAACTGGCGGATTGTCAGCTTGCCAGATCACATATTTTTCCATTGCTTGCAGAAATATTTCACTGCTGGTGAGCATCGTTAACCAGTTCATCAGGCATGGAAACTCCACACTCAGATCCCGTTTAGTATCCACCGCCGTAAATTGGCGAATAAAAGGCACAATCGCAAAATCTGCAAGGCTTAACGCTGGGCCGATAAGATAGGGATGTTGCTCAAGCTGTGCTTCGAGTCGCTCAAGAAAAGTGCTGGCCTTGGCGAAATAATCCGCCTGAGTGAATTCAGGATAACGGTCAGCATATTTGTACTTATCCAGCCAAGGTTTAAATTCAACATCATTCTGTGCAATAAGCTCAGCAATTAAGCTTTGCGCTGACGCCGTCTGTCCGAGTAATTGCCGCGCCGCTGGCGAGTCAGTCTTGGTCAATGCCCAGCGCATAATCTCCAAGCTCTCGGCAATCACCTCACCAGTGGGGAGTTGCAATACTGGCACTGTTCCCTTGGGAGATATGGCTAACATCGGTGCAGGTTTGGCTTTAAGGGTGATTTCCCGAACCTCGACCTGGCATTGGCCGAGCAATAGGCCAAGTCGAGCGCGCATGGCATAAGGACAACGGCGAAAACTGTAGAGTATGGGTAAAGGCATAGTCTTGTTCCTTAAAACAATCATAAAAGCGATTTCGCCACAGCAGGGGAAAAGTCGGCAATAGTAGTGACTTTAAAACAGAAATACTGCGTTTATTACTGATTTTTCCACCATTTGCCTTGTAAATAAACAATGACCTTGGTTTTTGTCAGTGTTTATCTGACTGTGACTCAGGTAGAATTTCGGCCGATTTTTGCGACCCAGCCTAGGCTTAGGCTGGCTATTAGTTAATGCACTGGAAATTAAGTTCCAGCCAGCAGTTGAGGGTGTTATGTCTAACGTTGTTGTTTGTGCTTTATATAAGTTTGTTTCATTACCGCATTTTGAGTCGCTGCGTGAGCCACTCCTGTCCATGATGGAACAGGCCGAGATTAAAGGCACATTACTGCTGGCAAATGAAGGGATTAATGGCACTGTAGCCGGCTCTCAAGCCGCTATCGATGCACTGCTGGCTTGGCTGAATAACCAAAATGGCCTTGAAAATATCGTTTACAAGTTATCCTTTGACGATGAAATGCCTTTCTACCGCACTAAAGTTAAGCTGAAAAAAGAAATCGTTACCATGGGCGTTGAAGGTATCGATCCGCTTAAAGTGGTCGGCACCTATGTTAAACCGCAGGACTGGAACGCGCTGATTTCCGATCCAGAAGTCATCCTAGTCGATACTCGTAACGACTACGAAGTGCAAATTGGAACCTTTAAAAATGCCATTAATCCTGTGACTGAAACCTTCAGAGAATTCCCTGAGTATGTGAAGCAGAATCTCGATCCTGCCAAGCATAAGAAAGTCGCGATGTTCTGTACTGGCGGTATTCGCTGCGAAAAATCGACTGCTTATTTAAAAGAGCAAGGCTTTGAAGAGGTCTATCACCTCGAAGGCGGTATCCTTAAATACCTCGAAGAAGTGAAACAAGAAGAAAGCCTGTGGGAAGGCGAATGTTTCGTCTTCGATAACCGCGTGGCCGTTGACCATGACTTGAAGAAAGGCCAATACGATCAATGTAATGCTTGTCGTATGCCGATCACTGAAGCCGAAAAATTAAGTCCAGCCTATGTGCAAGGCGTTAGCTGCCCACATTGTATCGATAAAATTTCAGACGAGCAGCGTAAGCGTTTTGTTGAACGTGAGCGCCAAGTAAACTTAGCGAAATCACGTAACGAAGCACACATTGGTAGCGATGTGAATCAAGTGATTGAAGCCCGCCGTCAAAAGAAAGAAGCACTGCGCCAGCAATCGGCTGAAAAGAACAAAGCTAAACAATAAAGTGCTAGCTGAGCTCTTGAGCGCGTGCGTGCTCAACGAATGACCATTATGGCCCGACATGTTCGGGCCATTTTTTTACTAAATGTCTCAGTAACAGTGTTAGCATTTTTAACCCTATGATAAATTTGCCTTAATAAAATCGTGTCTCGGCAAAGAACCGCAATGCCAGACATCTTGCAGCAGGGACAGGGCATGAGTATTTGGAAAGAGTTATACGACATTTTTGATAAAGAGCGCAGCCGCTGGCAGCAATCGTCGGCGGGCAAGCAGGCCATCAGCTTCGAGTTAAAGGCTAATTTGGGTTTCCTCGCCGATGCGTTGAGCAGTGGTTTGCCACAACAGTCGATCATTCAGGGGCTTGAGTGCACACTCTTTGAGGCCAAAATCAAAGAGGGCCTAGCGTTGACTAGCCTGAATCGCCGTAAAGTGGCACTGAAATTTATCGGTGAATTTGCCGAGTTTGCTAAGTATGTGGGCAAAGAGAATGCCGAGCTGGTGGAAAATGCCTACTCAAAAATCAAATCGTTACAGAAACTCGCGTCGGCAAAACCCGATAACAATTACGATCTTAAAATTAAATCACTGTTTCGGTTTCTGGTGTTTATTGTGGCGCACCTTGAGGATCGACCGCTGACTCGCCAATCTGCCAAAGGCTAATGCTTTCACGCAGGATTGAGCAGAGTGTCTAGCAATACAAAAACGATTGCCAATCCAAAGAGCTGTAAGCAGTAGCGTTTCAAGGATGAATATGAATAATACTAAGTGGCGAGAATGTTTGAGTATCTTGGCGGCGCATCGGGTTTATCTGCAACTACGCCTCGTGGGTGATGTTGATTTCCCTATGGATTATGAAGCCGCCCATCGAGTGATTAGCCAAATTGATACTCGAGATTTTGTGTTTGTCCGTAAGACTATCTCCTATAAAGATATTGCGGCGCTGCGGATTGTGAAGAATGTATCTCCCGCCGCCGAGACGCAAAGTTCAAACCAAGCAAGCGGGTCTTTATTTACTGTCGAACTTGCAGAACTAAGACGTAAGCTGATGCAACTGGGGCAATTGCCGCTGACAGAGGATGACGAGTCTATCCTGATCACGGCTTATTAATGCCGAAAATCGACGCTGACTAAAACAGGTGAGTTAACAGCGATGTCAATTCGTGAGGAGTTGTGCGTGGAGAGCTGTGGGTTATCTGGGAGAGCGACTGGCAGGCAAGGGGCACTGCCAGTATCGTACCTAAGCGGGCGGTAAAGCGGCTAACAGTTAAAGCTGAACGGTAAAAATCGCGTCTTTACCTGCGGTGACGCTACCTTGGGCCTTATCTAAGTATTTCACATCTTCCATATTAGCCAGCACAACGGGAGTGAGTAGGCTATCTACTTGATCTTTTAGGTAATCAATATCGAAAGACAGAATAGGATCGCCCACTTTGACCTCTTGGCCTTCCTCCGCCAAACGGCTAAAACCTCGGCCCCTTAGCTCAACGGTTCCTACGCCAAAGTGCACGAAAAGCTCTAATCCCTGTGGTGATTCGATACTAAAAGCATGATTAGTCTCAAAAATCTTACCTATGGTGCCATCGATTGGCGCGACAATCGTGTCTCCCTTTGGTGCAATGGCGATACCATCACCGACAATTTTCTCTGCAAACACCACATCGGGAACCTTTTCAATGGCCACAATTTCCCCGTTCACAGGGGCGTAAACCATAATGCCGCCAGCCAGTTGTGGTTGTCCTGATACCAATCGCCTTATTCGGCTTAAAAATCCCATTATCCTGTGCCCCTTCGCTTGTTTTTGTTGTTATCTTTTTAGTCTGTAAAGCAGCATAACCAATAAAATGTATTATTTATAGTTTGTTATACACTGCTGTAGTTCTGAAATTCTATTCTGTTGCATGGCGGTGTGCGCTAACGCAGAAAATTCCGCCAATTGCCCTTGGCAAACGGCGGCTTTCACCTCCAATAACGCACTTAAGTTCACGCTGAGTTCATCGAGCCCCATGCCGATAAGGAGGGGGACCATCTGTGGCGAGCTGGCAAGTTCGCCACAGAGTGACACTTTGACCCCGGCGGCTTTGGATTGCTCGACGGTCATCTTGATGAGCCCTAAAATTGCCGGTGACAGGGAAGGATAATCCCGTGTCAATTGCGGATTCGTGCGATCCGCCGCCATGGCATATTGGGTTAAGTCATTGGTGCCTATGCTCACAAAATCTAACCGTGGCAGCATGGAGGCAAGATTCATCACGGCGGCGGGCGTTTCGACCACTATGCCATAACTGAGTTCACCGAAGCCTTTTTCTTCCTCTTCGAGGGCATCTTGGCATTCGGCGATGAGGGCAAAAATCTGATCGAGTTCTTCGACCTGATTCACCATGGGAAACATGAGTCGAATGGGACCATGGTTGGCCGCCCGTAAAATCGCCCTAAGCTGGGTCTTAAACAGCTCTGGATGCGCCAAGGTGTATCTAACCCCGCGTAGGCCCAGGGCGGGATTGTCCTCAACCTCCTGGCAGAGGCAGGGCAGCTCTTTATCGGCACCAATATCTAAGGTTCTGATCGTAAAGGTCTTACCGCCTAAAGCATGCAAGGCTTCGCAGTAAAGATTGTATTGAGCCTTTTCATCCGGCAGTGTGCTGGTGTGCATCAGCATAAACTCGGTGCGAAACAGGCCAATGCCATCGGCACCCACATCGCCAACATGGGTGATATCGTTCAAGTTGCCGACGTTGGCCATCAGACCCACGAGGTGACCATCTTGGGTCTTGGCGGGAACATCACGGTATGCTTGCAGGGCAGCGCGTCTGGCTTGCTCATGGTGCAATGTAACGGTTAAGCGTGCCTGCTGCTCGGGCGCAGGATTAACAAAAAGCTCGCCACTTAGGGCATCGAGCACCAATGGCGTGCCATTGGGAATAAACTCGGCATCGAACTGGCAGCTCAGAATGGCGGGGATCCCTGCCGCGCGGGCCAAAATCGCCGTATGACTGGTTAAACCGCCGGTTTTAAGCACTATGCCGCTGATCTGCTCTTTGGGTAGCAACGCAAATTCGGCGGGAGTGAGGTCTTGCGCTAAAAGGATCGTCGGCTCCGTTAGCTGCGCTAAGCCTTGATCTAAGCGGCCGTTGATGGCAGTAACTAATCGCTGGCCAAGACATCGCACATCTTGGGCACGATTAGCAAGATATGGATCCTCTAAGGATTCAAGCTCGTTGGCCTGGTGGGCGAAGACCCGCTCAACCGCGACACTAGCAGATAACTGCAGGGTGCGGATTGCTTCCTTCACTTGGTCGATAAGCTCTTCGTCCTCTAGCAGTAACAAATCGGCTTCAATTAACTGATAGTTTTCGCTTTGTGGGTCGAGCTTTGTTTGGCTGTGGCTGAGTTGCTGCTGCAGCGCCTGTAGGGCTTTGGCAAATTTACTCTGTTGCTGCGGGATCCGAGATAGGGGAACGGGACGATAATCGAGGTGGTGTTCGGCGTGGGTAAGGTGGAGTGCCTGTCCGAAGGCAATCCCCGATGACACTATGATCCCCGTAATCGACATATTCGTTCCTATTAAGCTGGCTAAGTTGCCGTTTAACTTAAGGTGATGAGCAGTTCCGAGACTTTCTCGACCGCTTCCTGCGCCTGCTCACCCTCGGCAAACACCCGCACGGTTACCCCATGATACAGGCCTAATGTTTGCAATTTGAATAAGCTTTTGGCGCTGGCTTGCTTGCCATTGCATTCAACTAACACATCACAGTTGAAGGTTTTCGCTTCTTTCACTAACAGGGCGGCAGGGCGGGTATGAATACCATGTTTTGCGGTGATAGTGACAGATTTTTCGTACATAGTGGGTTAACTCTTTATCAATATTATGGCGCTTCGTTCGACTCAATAATCTTGTATCCCGCCTTTTTTAAGGCGGCAACAGCGCTTTGGAGACAATTTTTCTTTACCAAAATATAGTCGGTATCGAAGGTGGAAAGGGCAAAAATACTGATTTGCACATCGGCTAAAGTGCCGGATATTTTCGATAAAATGCCTGTCATCGAAAATCCCAGCGGGCCTAATACTTCAAGACAGCACCAATGGGTTTCTTGCTCCAAACTGTCGAGCTCTAGTTCGCTGGACACCACCACAGTTAGCCCTTCCTCGGTTCGGCCAATAAAGTAGACTTCTTCGGCAAACACTTCGCTAGGTAATTGAGCATTAGGGCTAAAGCTATGAATCGTATACTGCCGTGGGTGAACGGCTAAGGTCATGCGCATGGGCGTTCCTCAATCGGCAATAAAGGTTTAGGGTAAGGTCACATCCTAGGTTATAGCATGAATATCCCGTTAGATAGCAGGCATTCACCCCATGAATTGGCGTATTTTAAACTAAAAGAGGACGTTCTAATACGTCCTCTTTGGTGTAGTGTGGCTTTATCTCAATGGGGTTAAATTTTGAATTGGCCTAAGGTGTGCGACATATCTTGGCTGATATCCTGCAATGACTGCGCCGCGCGGCTATTGCCTTCGTTGGCCTTGACTGAGACTTCGGTTAATTCTGAGATATTACAGATATTACGATTGATTTCCTCCGTCACCAGCGATTGCTCCTCGGTCGCGCTGGCGAGTTGAGTATTCATGTCGCTGATATGGGCGATAAGCTGCAAAATTGCCGCCATAGCATTACCCGCTTCACGGGCTTTAGCTTGCAATTCATCGGATTGAGTCTGTGTTTGGCTATTGCTCTTCATCACAGAGTTCACGCCCATTTGAATATCCGAGATGATTTTTTGGATTTCGTTAGTGGAGTCTTGGGTGCGATTAGCCAGTGCGCGCACTTCATCGGCGACCACGGCAAAACCGCGGCCATGGCTACCCGCGCGGGCGGCTTCGATGGCGGCATTGAGGGCTAACAGGTTAGTTTGTTCGGCAATAGAGCGAATGACATCGAGGATACTGCCAATTTGCGCCGAAGATTGCCCAAGTTTTTGGGTGATGACTTCTGATGCTCTTAACTCTTGCACCAGTTTTTCGGTATCACGCACCGTATCATCGATCACCGCTTGGCTTTGCTGGGCCTGATTTTTCACGCTGTTAGCGGCATCGGCGGCCTGCTGGGTGTTGCTTGCCATCTCATGGGTGGTCGAGAGCATCTGATTCACTGCGGTTGCCACGCTACCGGTTTCACGGTGGATATGCTCGGCGCTTTGGTTCGATTCTTCAACGGCTAGCATTAACTGCTTAGCATCATTGTCGAGTGACTGTCCCAATGGTTGCAGATGGCCCACCATGTCGCCAATCTTCTGGGCAAACAGGTTAAAGGCGTGGGCAAGGTGCGCCACTTCATCTTTGCCTTGGGTACTCAAACGTTGGCTTAAATCACCTTCACCTTGGGCTATGTCTTCAAGGGCGTGAATAGCATCATTTAAAGGGGAGGTAATGGAGTGATTTAATACCAGGAAGAAAGCGAAAATAGGCACAGAAATTAAAAACATGATAATCAAATAATCGATAATCACGCTATCGAGGCTGTCTTTCACATCACTTAGATAGGCTCCGGTAATGACTGTCCAGCCCCATTCTGGGTAATAGCGGGCTTCGGCGAGTTTGTCTTCGATGACTTTAGAAGCTGGGTTGGCAATCGGGTATTCCAGCATGGCTTTACCCTGTTGACGTGCTTGAGACAGCATAGTGATCAGCGGATTGGTGCCATTGGGCAGCTTAAAGTTTTGCGCCGAGGTGCCAATGAGGTTTGAATTTTCGCCGTGGGCCAAGATTTGGTTGTTATCGTCGATCACAATAAAGTAGCCGACACCCGCATAGCGGGTCTGGTCAATAAGTTTTGCCGCCGCTTGTTGCGCTTGTGACTCTGTTAATTTTCCGCCGACGGCATCTTGGCGGTATACGTCAATCACACTCAGGATACTGCCAAGCTGGCCATCGATTTGCAGCCATTTTTGCTCAATAAGATTGCTGTATTGCTCTTTAATGGAAAAACTCGCAAAACAAACAGTACCAATGGCCGCCATTACTAGCATCATCATGAGTCGTTGCAAAATGGTGAATCGGCGCAAGAATGTGATCATTTAGGTTCCTTAAGGCGCAAAAGAATGGCGTCCAATATACCTTCGAATCGGTATCAAATGAATCAAACTTGAGTTTATTTCGTGTAAAGCCGTTAAGAATATTAGGATTCTTTGATCTCGAGCAGAATATTTTGTGCATTGTGTTCAATCGATGATTTTATCGCTAATCTGTGATTTTTAAAGCGCCAGCAAGGCGAAAATCATACTAAGTATTGAACAAATTCAATTGGTTATGTGGTTAACGAGCACCGCTGCGTGCGCTGTGTTTCTAATTAGTTGTTTTAGTTTTGATTTTTTACTCTTTTACGCGCAAGATTAATCAACTGTTAAGTTTGAGAATCGATTATGACGACAAATACTATTGTGACTTCTGATGACATTCTGTTGAAGTTATGCCACTCAGTTGCCCACGTGTTATCCAGCACCAGTGCCAGCCATGTAAGCCACGCCGGCATGGTGCAGAGCATTGCCCGTACCCGCTTAAAGCCCGATTTAGGCTGTTTTTCGATTTTTGATGGTGGCTTTTCGGGCCTCGTCGTGATCAACTTTTCTGCCCCTGCGGCCATCGAAATTTACCGCCGTTATATGCTCAATATGGGGATGCCGGAGGAAGAGCTTGCCTTCTCCCACACTTCCGATGAAGTGGGTAACGTGATGGGTGAGTTGATGAACCAAATCTTGGGTGACTTTATCAATAAGATTTCTAAGGAACTGCAAACCTCCATTAGTCAAAGTCAGCCAAAAATGTTAACGATAAACAAAGAGTTGACCATTTCAATCGATGCAAACTTAGACGATGCTGTCGCCAGACGCGTGTCGTTTAAAACTGAAAATAATCATATTTTCTACCTCGAATTTGCCATGGATAAGACCGAGTTTATCAAGCTGGATGAGTTTGAATTCGACGAAGAGTTCGACCCTGACAGCTTGCTAGAACAGCACGGTTTAGGCACGAACGGCGCTCAAGGCGCGTATACACCATCGCCTTGGAGTCGTATGGCGGACAAACCTGCGATCAGTCAGCAGCACGCCGGCATGGATGCCGATGACTTGCTCGATGAGCTAGGCATTTAGTTCGGCATTTAGCTTGGGATTTAGCTCTAGATTTAATACTGGCTGGCTCATAAGCTCGGCATCGCATTCTTAGGTATGTAGAGGTTAAGTGTTTGCAGAATGTCGATACAAGTATGCTTGTATCGACATCACAAAACCTTAGTATTTCCACTAAGATATTGATCTCTGCTAACTTGTTAGTCAGTTGTAAACCCTTCGGCTATACAAGTCATTCGAACTGTTTTAGTATCGCCACAAAATAATAATTATGGTGACCTTGCTATGGCATCGAAAGCGACCTCAATCGATATTGCTTATCGTGCTGGTGTATCCCAGTCTACGGTTTCCCGAGCTTTGAGAAATAGTCCGTTAGTCAATTTAGAAACCCGTCAGCGGATCCAAGCGATTGCCAAGGAACTCAATTACAAAGTCGATAAAAACGCCAGTAACCTGCGCACTCAAAACAGCCATACTTTAGCCTTGTTGTTGTGTGAAGATCCCACCAATGATGATTCACTCATCAACCCATTCTTTCTGTCGATGTTAGGCTCAATCACGCGGGCGACAGCACAACAAGGTTATGATTTACTGGTGTCATTTCAGCAACTTTCCAGCGATTGGCATGCCGATTACGAAGACAGCAATAAAGCCGATGGCATTATCTTACTGGGGTACGGCGACTATATGGACTACGAGCAAAAGCTCGAAAAATTGCTGGCACAGAACACCCACTTTGTGATTTGGGGCGCGGAGCATAACAATAAATCCGTATTATCCATCGGCTGCGATAACCATCAGGGCGGCCTGATTGCCACTGAACATTTGATTTCCCTCGGACGCAAGGATTTTGCGTTCCTCGGTGGCGCATCGAGTCATTGCCCTGAGTTTAGGGACAGATATTTAGGTCATGTCAAAGCACTGCAGTGCGCAGGGTTGACTGTGGACCCTCGTCGACAGATTTCGGCTATCAGCACCGAGGGCGCAGGTTACGATGCAGCCCTGGAGTTGCTTGATAAAGGATTGAATTTCGATGCGATTTTTGCCGCCAGTGATTTAATCGCCATCGGAGCCATTCGCGCCTTAAAAGAGAAGGGGATCTTGGTACCGGAGCAAGTCGCCGTGGTGGGATACGATGATATTCCCGTGGCAAGCTTTGCCAATCCGCCGCTAACAACGATTAAGCAAAATACCCAGTTGGCGGGTGAGATTTTAGTGGAAAGCTTACTTAAGCTTATTCGTGGTCAAGCGGTGACCCCGCAATTAATCCCAACGACCTTAGTGGTTCGCAGCTCCTGCGGGATTGATCATACGCCGCTCGCTTGAGTCGCATCCAGTTTGATTTAATCACTAAGCCGAGTGTTAACAAACACTCGGCTTTTTATTGGACAGTTTTCTAAGCGTGTCAGATAGGAGCCTAAACTGAATCGATGACAGGCTAACCTCTGGCGTACTGGCGCAAAAACTTAGGCACCTCGGCCTTAGTCTTGGTCATGATTTTCTGCATCAGGCTAAAGGGCGGCTCAGTAATCGCATAGCCTTGTTTAAGATCGGCCAGCATGCGCAGCCATAAATGCCCCGTCATTTCCGCGTCCGCCAAGGCACGGTGAAAGGTGCCATCGCTTGGTAGCTGCTTATGGCGCACTAGGGTTGCCAACTGATGATTGATAGCCTCAGGGTATAACCGTCTTGCCAGCAGGAGTGAGCAGCCAAATTGACCGGGATAGTGGTGGCCTATCTGGGCAAATTCGGCATCCAGAAAACGTTGATCGAAAGCCGCATTATGGGCCACCAGATGATGTTTACCGATAAACGCGGCAAAACGTGCCATCACCTCGGCGCAGGGCGCCGCATGGGCGAGCATTTGATTGCTGATCCCGGTGTAATCTTCGATAAAACTGTTTATCCGAAAACCTGGATTCATTAATTCTGAAAAGCGCGCGGTTATTTGCCCTTGTTCAATCAACACTGCACCAATCTCAATGGCGCGCGCCCCTTGATTGGGTGAGAGCCCTGAAGTTTCAAAATCGAGTACCACAAGGGTATTCGCGGGCGAATAGGTTGGCGTTCTAGACATAGGCTCCACACTGTTCAATGTTAGTGTCTGAGAACATTCAGACGATGGCATTGTAACAAAGGCATGGCGCGATTTCGCATAGTTTTACCCATTAATCGCAAATGTTCGCCCATTTAGGAGCTGCTAACCTATTGTAAATTAAATGTACTCGACAATTCATTGCCCTATATTAGGGTCTAAGCTGCTCAACCATGGCCACAAACTGGCTGACACCATTTCCGACATCGGCAAGGCCGGCTGCGACATGATTGATACTGTCTTCCCCATGCAGCGCCACATTGGTGATATTGCTAAGCTGATGATCGATGTTCTTGATTAGGTCGGTATTTTGCTGCACTACATTTGCGATTTCGCTGGTGGCCGTGGATGTGCGTGAGGCTAACTTTCTGACCTCATCGGCAACGACGGCAAAACCTCGCCCAAGATCGCCCGCTCTTGCGGCCTCAATCGCCGCATTAAGCGCGAGTAAGTTTGTTTGTTCCGCAATGCCGCGGATGGTGACCACGATATCGTTGATATTCTTGGATTGGACTAGCAGTTCACCTCCAATATCTGAGGCGTTTTTCACTTGTTGGGCAATTTGATGAGAAGTACACACGGCTTCGTTAAGCACTTGCACCGCATTAGTGGTGATTTGTGAGGTTTGCTCTGACGTTGCCGCAGCCATATCTACTGCTTGCAGGGCAGTATTGACCCTGTGGGAAATATCCGAAGCAAACTTAACGATTTTATACACTTTGTTTGAAGCATCACGGATGGGATTATAGGTAGCTTCCAGCCAAATCACATTGTTATGTGCATCGATGCGTTTAAAGCGTCCGGTGAAGTGTTCACCAGCGGCCAGTCGTTTCCAAAAGTCGGGTTTTAGCCGGTAAAAATCGTTTTCACAGAACATCTTATGATGCCTACCTTGGATCTCATCTAGACGGTAATGCATAATATCCAAGAAGTTTTGATTCGCAGTAATCACAGTTCCATCGGGTAAAAATTCAATAACGGCTTGGGAACGATCGAGCGCATCGAGAATGGCGTTTTTAGCGATTAAATTCAGTTGGGATGCCGTGACATCATTGGCTATTTTTATGATTTTTACGACTTGGCCTGCACTGTTTTTCACCGGAAAATAACTGGCTTCGACATAAACTGGGCTCTGGTTTTTCTTGAAACGTTGAAATGTGCCCGTAAACGCTTTTCCCGCGGCAAGGTCTTGCCAAAACTGTTGATATTCAGCAGAAGTTGAGTATTGTGCTGCGCAAAACATCCTATGGTGTTTACCAAGGATTTCGTTAGCACTATATCCCATCACATCTAAAAAAATATCATTAGCTTCAATGATTTCACCATTGGGCGTGAAACAAATATAGGCAGTGTAAGCCCGAATCGCCGCCAGTTCATTCTCAAGCGTCTCCGCAGCAGTAAAGCGTGATAAATCGTTGTTCTCATCCCTGATATTTGATTTAACTTTCCACCAAAACATAATGTTATTCCTTTATTAATCATTTGGTTATTAACAAGAAAGCATCAAAGCTGCACTGTGCCATCTACTTTTACATCATAAACTCATTAAATCTTTATGCAGGAGGTAAGGGGTCATACTCATTATAAAATTAATCTTTTATTAACATATCGTATGATGCTCTCTATATCCATATGATATTTATTATATTTTTAACTCAACATTCAATGTGCTATTTAGTCGTATCGAATGGGTTTTCAACAAAGCCTAGTTTGTGGTGCTGTTATTTTCCGAGTTGATATGCAAAAAAACTGCTTATTTTAGGAATGGCAAATATACCAAGCCTTTATTGGCTCAGTCTTTTGACTGGTTATATGGCGTTAAAATAATCAATAAAGAGGGCGGCCGTATTTTAAGGATGAATACCTTTATCGGCAGATCGTTAACCAGAAAGTGATAAGTTTTACGGAATTAATAGGGGGTTACTCGGTTTATCGTCAGCAATTTAAATCGCTGGCAGATTTCCAATGACCAAAGCATGCTTAAGCCTTTAACTAAGTGTCTGTGCCAGCAAAAATAAATCCGTGGTGTGGGGGTTACCCTCAGGAGTTTGAAAGGTTTGCCGCTTGGTCTCGAGGATCCTAAAACCATTTGCTACGAGTAACTGTTCGATTACCGCATACTGATGATAATGCACATAAACACTGTCGCCAGTGCTACCGATTTGTAAACCAGAACGGCTAGCTTCACCTTCCATGGTGCTGAGATACACTATTCCCTGCGGCGCAATAAGCTCACGAATATGCGAAAAAAATGCGACCAGATCAGTTTGAGATAAATATGGCAGAGCAAAGCCACAGGCAATGATATCAAACGGTGGCATGTTACGGTCGATAAGCCCATAAAGATGGCGGCAATCCATGACTTCAAAATGGCCCGAGGGGACATTTTGTTTCGCGAGTGCAATCATTTGCGGAGCGAGGTCGATACCAAAGACCGTTAATCTAGGTTCCTTCGCGACTAAATAGCGACTGATATTGCCTGGTCCACAACTGATATCCAGTAGGCGGCTATGTTCGGTGAGATAGCCCAGGAGGCTTTCATAGGTTTGAATGTATGGGGCAAATTCCAAGTATTTGTCCTGATACTGTTTGGCATATTTATCAAAGGTCGCCACTGTGACTTGATAGTGATCCTGTGCTTGCGCCTTCAAACCTTGCTTCCTTTATCAGCGACCAAAGACTTTGGTGATAATCAGTCTAGTACAATTCATTTCAGGCGAACACAGTGAGACTAGACTGGGTAATCCAAATCGAGGTTGATATTGAGTCCTAATTGATAGGCGTGGTCTTGCATCAGCTTGGTCATTAACGCGGTATCTGTCAGTTGTGGCAGGGTGATAGGTCGAGCCTCCCATCGCGGTGCGTGACCAGCATAATTACAATGGGCAAGGTATAAGCGGTGCTGACTTTGATGCAGGGTAAAAAAACGCATATCACAGGTGGCAGCTATGGTTAAATAAGGTTCAAAATCAAGCTCATATACTTGCATTGCATCAAACTCAGACCAACGAATATAACGTGAGCATTCGTAGTATTGTGCGGGTAATTGTGCCTCAGCTTTAATGCCATCAAATAAATTGATGACATCTTGCATCTGGTGCAGTTTAATCATGGCTTGTTCCGTCAATCTAAATCTCCTTTATCCTTAATTTTATTACTGTTAGTCAATGAGTTAACCATTAATCAGTCATCGCGTTACCGCGCCAGAGTCTATCGGCTAAACCTGAGGCTCGCTGGGTAGCTTGCAGGCTTGCGCGCTCAAAGACTTGTTGTGTGCCTAAACAGCTAAAGTGTTGTTTTGCACGGGTAATAGCGGTGTAGACCAGCTCCTTGGTGAGCAATTGCCACTGTACTAGGCTCGGATTGGGTGGAAGAACGAGAGCGACTCGATTAAATTCACTGCCCTGACTTTTATGTACCGTCATGGCGTAGCAGGTTTCATGGCTAGGCAGCCTTGCGGGGAGCACTTTAAGCAGTTTGCCATCGGCTTTGATAAAGTGGGCCATCAGGCGCTCTGGCCTGTCTTCATCCTGTAAAATCAAACCAATATCACCGTTAAACAGGCCTAAGTTATAGTCGTTGCTTTGGATAATAATTGGCCGGCCAAGGTAAAACTCTTGCTGGGGATGGATAAGCTTGGCCTGAGACAGCGCTTTAGTCACGGCTTGATTGATACCTTCGACACCATAATCGCCACTGCGCATGGCGCATAGGATGCGATATTGGTTAAAGCGGGCAATGGCTTCAATGGCGCTTGGCACACTGCTTGGATCTGAAACTTGCAGCGGACGTAAATACTCGGCGTATTGCTCACAGGCTTGTGTTAGCAGAGCGTGAAGGCCAGTGTTGTTTGCAGGCTCGCTGATTTTGGCTTGGGTCTGGCTCAGATCCATACTGTGTTCTAGCCAAGTAAGCTCGGCCAATCCCCGTTGCCATACGGCCAAAATCCCCGCGAGATCGGAGCGATTTACCGCACTGGCTAATAGGCCAATGCCCGCATCGCCTTTAAATCTGTGGCTGTGGGTCAACATACACAAACTGTCACCAATTTTTGGTTCGCGATGAATATAGGCGCGTAAGTCAAAGCCTGTGAGCTTGCTCAATTGCTCGGCCTGGGCTTGGCTATAACGCATTCTCCATTCAGAGTGTTGTTCCGACTCGTGTTCCGACTCGTATTTTAGCCCTGCGCAAATATCGGCGAGCACGGCGCCTGCTTCTACCGAGGCGAGTTGGTCCTGATCCCCAAGCAGTATCAAACCCGCCTGTTCGGGGAGGGCCGTGAGCAGCTTATACATCATAGGCAAATCGACCATTGAGGCTTCGTCGACAATCAACAGATCTAGCCGCAGGGGATTGCCTTGATGGTGACGAAACTGCGCCGAATTGGGGATAACCCCCAGCAGACGATGTAAGGTTGATGCCTCTTCCGGCACTTGCTTGAGCGCGGCTAACAGTACTTGCGTTTCGTGACTGTGTACTTGCTCGTTTGTCGCTTGAGCCTGTTTGAGTTCCTGCTCGAGTCTTGCTTTCGAGGCTTTTATCGATTCACTTAAACGGGCGGCGGCCTTGCCTGTCGGGGCGACGAGTCTTATCTGTTTTGGTGAGTCTAATTGCTGTAACAACAGTAGCTTAGTTACTGTGGTGGTTTTGCCCGTACCCGGGCCGCCGGTGATCACCGCCAGCTTCTTGCCGAGCGCCGTTGCCGTCGCGACTTTTTGCCAGTCGATATGAGGCTCAAGGGCTGAGGTTGCATGGGAAGATGCGGCGCTTGGAAATAAGTAATCGAGCTGCCTACGTAGCGGCGCATCTGAATCTTTATCGGTGTTGTTGACGGGTTGACTCGAAGAGAGCCTCGTCAGGGCACTGGCCACCTCGGTTTCGAAATGATGATAACGCTCAAGATAGAGTCGGCCGCCATCAAAAATCAGTGGCTTATTACTGTGAGGTTCACCAACCGCTTCAAAATTTTCTAGCCTTGCAATCAGCTCTGGCAGGCTCAAACGGATCTGGCAGTGATTAACCGGCTCTGCCAGCGGATTGGCTGGCACTATATGTTCGAGCACTAGGCAAGTATGTTGGGCAGAGAGCTGTTGACTTAACAGGGCGCAAAGCAGCATAAACAGCGGCTCTTGAGCATCATTAGGGTGAAGCCTTGCCATCTCAAGGGCAAAATGGCGATCCAGCGGGGTGATCAGCCGCTCCTTTTCCCAGTATTTGACTAGCTCTGTGAGCGGCGCCTTGAGTCTGAGTGCGCCAGCTTCGACCCATGGGGTTGATGGGGCTTTAGGGTGATTGAGTTCGCTGCTAATCATGCCATTGCTCCCGTATCCAGTTGAGCATCGGACTTTTTATTTGAGTCAGTTGTTGCCTCTAGGCTGCGCTGAAACAGCGCATCTAAGGCCAAAATAAGCGCCTTGGGTGGTTTATCGTAATAAATCCCAAAGCCTGGATATTGCACCGACATTCCCCGTAAAAACAAATAATAACAGCCGCCGATATGGGTATCGTAATCATAATTGGGCAAGCGCATCGCTAAATAGCGGTGTAGCGCAAGGGAGTAGAGGATATATTGCAAATCATACCTATGGTCGCTGATCGCCTGTTTCAGCGCGCTATGATGATAGGCTTGAATATTATCCCCCAGATGGTTTGACTTATAGTCGGCAATATAAAACTTGCCTTGATATTCAAAGGTTAAGTCGATAAAGCCCTTGAGCATGCCCTGTAATTCGTCAAACTGCAGCTCGGTATCGTAGCCAAATTGCCCAAGGAGTTGATTAAGCTCTGTGTCCTTTAAGCGATTCAGAGGCAGGTAAAACTCCATCTCAACTAAGGTGTGCTGCGGCGCGAGTGCGGCTAAACACAGCTCGGGATTGATAAGCTGATTATCCTGCGCCATTAATGCCAGTGGTGCTTGTAATACCTCAAGATACCAATCCTCTAATACGGGCTGCCATTCGGGGGCAATGCCGTATTGCAACATGGCCTTAGGTAGCTCTCGGGGTAAGTCGATTTGAGCTTGGGTAAAATCAATTAACTCAAGCACTAAGTGCATAAAGCTACCCGCGTTGGCGCCGCGCTCAAAACTAAAGCGATTGAGCAGAGGTTGTGCTTGCTGTGGATCTGCTTCTTGCCACAAGGGGTCAATAGAGCTGTTTGTTGTATCGGTGCCCAATACGGCATTCACTTCATCATCGGCACCAGGAGTGGCTTTAGCGTGGGGCGCATTTTTAACTAAGCCGGAATAACTGCCGACGCGCCATGGAGTGCGATACTGACGGCTGACCTTACGGGCACTCAAGGTTTGAGAATCACTTCCCCCCGTATGCAGCTTGTTAGCCGCAATGTCGTCGGCCACTACCTCAATGCTGATCGCAGATTGACTCGCCTCGAGACCCGCGACCAGCGCCTTGGCGGCATTTTGCAGACGCGAAAAATCACAATCAGTGTCAGTGATCCCAAGCAGATAACCGATGGCGGTTTCATGCAGCTGGCTTTTAAGCCCCGCCTTTAACATGCGGCTATGGTTGGCTATGTACAAATAACACAGGTACACGGGGCGGGTGAGCGCCACATAGAGCAGACGCAGATCTTCGGCTAAGGTTTCCTGCTTTGCCTGTTCCCAACCTTCATCCGTGCACTCTAAATCCCACACCAGTTCCTGCGCGCCATCGGCATTGGTTCTGTGGTAGAGCATAGGCGTCGGGCGACGGCGATTATCCCGCGCAAGGCTGACAAAGGGCACGAAGCACACTGGGTATTCCAGCCCCTTACTCTTATGGATGGTGACGATTTGCACTAAGTTTTGCTCGCTTTCAAGGCGTAGCTGCTGCTCATCTGTCCCAGTGTTATCAATCAGTTGTTGCTCATACCAGTTGAGCAGGGCACTGATCCCATCAATTTCGGTCGCCTTTTGCTGCAACAGCTCGGCTAAGTGGCGAAAATCCGTGAGTCGACGTTCGCCATTGCTTGCCTCAAGCTGAGCGGCCGCATCTTGCTCCGCTTGGTCAGTGCTTGGCAGAATAGGTGAATGCAGCAGCCGCGCAACCATCTGGGTGGCATTGGCTAGGCTAAGCAGCGCCGGCATAATGCCGCGTTTTTGCCAGATCTGGTGCAACTCAAAAAACTGCTCTAGCAGCCTTTGGCGCTGCTCTTCATCTTGGTTAAAGGCATGGATTTGCTCGGCACGATAACCAAGCAGGGCGGTAGCAAGGGCGCTACGCAGGGCGCGCTCGTCCTTGGGGCTGGCCAAGGCGCGCAGAATGAGCGCCATTTCCCGCGCTTCGACGGTTTCAAATACGCTGTCGCGGCTTAAAAAGACGGCGCCAATCTGACGCTTGCTCAGCGCGGTTTTCATCACGGCCGCTTCGTTTCTATCGCGCACTAAGATGGCGATATCTTTGGCAATTAATGGCCCTTTGGGCGTGCTGCATTGGCCATTGGCGGCCTGCGTCAGTAAACGGGTGATTTCGGCGGCGGTGTCTTCGGCCAAGGTTTGCCGAGCACTGGCCTTATTAAGCCCCGTTTCGCCTTCACTCAAGAGTTTTAACCGCAGCGCGGCGCTATTGGGCGCATGCTCAACGAGTTGTTTGGCCGCCGCACTGGCAGGCGTTTTGACTGGATCGAAGGGAATAGATTGGCTGATAAAAGGATCCGAATGCTGGGCGAATAAATGATTCACCCCCATAACCAGATTGCGGCTCGAGCGATAGTTAGTGTCGAGGAAATAGTGTGCCTGGGTCTGTCTGCGCGCCTCGATATACGTGTAAATATCGGCGCCGCGGAAAGCATAAATCGCCTGTTTAGGGTCGCCAATCATCAGCAGGCTTAATTTGCTATCCGTGCGAGGCTTAGGTTCAGCAGCCGGATCTTGAGTATCAATCCCCAAACGGGTTTGATAGATCCCTGAGAAAATAGCAAATTGCAGTGGATCCGTATCTTGGAACTCATCGATAAGCGCCACGGGGAAGCGGCTCGCCACCGCCTTAGGCAAAGAGTCGGGATTGGCCTGCATTGCTGCGGCCAAAGTAGTGAGCAGATCATCGGGTGTCAGTACATTTTTCTGCTGTTTTTGCTTGGCAAAACGCTCGCTGATCCCTTGTTTGGCGCTATAGAGAAATGCGGGTTTAATCGTGTTAATCAGCGCGGCTAACTGCTCCATATGGTCAAGTAGTGGCGCCTCGCTCGCACTTGGGAGCACGCCGCCTTTATTCAGCTTAAGCTCGGATAGCGACAGCGCTTCGAGCACTTTGAGCGGCGGTAAGCCGTGACCAAAGGCTAAGAAGTTATCCAGCTGGTCGAACATTTCCGCGAGTTTAGGGTAATTGTCGCTCGCCTTACCAAAACGTTGGCCGTTAAGTGGCAGGCTATGAAGTAACTCTAACAGCGCATCGCGGCCACGGGGCCAGGCGAGCTTAAAGCGCTGCACACTCTGGCTTAAGGACTCTGCCAAACGAGCAAAGGGTTGCACGGGTTGAAGCGGTTTGGCCTCACTGGCACCGAGCAAGGCTCTCAGCTGCTTGACTAATCCGTCGGGATCGCCAAATTCGCTGGCAATAATTTGGGCTAAATACTCCGGCAGCGGATAACAGGCCTCACGCCAAAAATCCCGTACCGCATGGTGCAAAAACTCACTGTCGTCCAAGGTGAAATCCGACTCAAACAACAATGATGATTCGAAGGCGAGATCGGCCAAGATCCGTTGGCAAAATCCGTGAATGGTAAAAATCGCTGCTTCGTCGAGGGATTTGAGCGCCAAATCGAAGCGTCTCAGGGCGATAGCGCGCTCGGCTTCAGGGGTCTTATCGTACAGCGCCTGCACAAAAGGATCGTTAATCTCAAGCCCTAAGAAACACTTAAAGGCCACCTGAATGCGGCGGCGAATCCTGTCCCGCAGCTCCTCGGTGGCAGCATTGGTAAAGGTCACGACCAGAATTTGTTCACAATTGAGCGGTTCGCCTAAGCCATCCCCAAGCAGTAATCTGAGATACAGGCCTGAAATGGTATAGGTTTTACCCGTGCCCGCACTGGCCTCGATTAAGCGACTGCCGCCAAATGGCAGGGTGAGCGGATCTAACGGTAAAGCGGGTGATACCTTAGTCATCAGTCTGCTCCCTCTGTCGTGGCGGTTGTGGCTTCATTTAGGGCAAATTCCTCGAGTTGGGCGAGGGTATCCTTGTGGTACAGGCTAAGCATTGGCCGATAAATGTCATCGGCGAGCTTGCCAAAATGTGCCTCGGTAAAGTCGTCGGGAAAATGAAACAGCCGCTGATAATGGGGATCTGTGCCTTCGCCAAGTTCACCTTGCTCGTCCAGCCATTCGCTTTGCGCCGCTTCGAGCCGGGCTTTGTGTGGATCTGTGCTTGTGTGTTGGGCTTCCTCTTCATCCGCCTCAGTGCTGGCATAGGCGAGGGAGGTTCTTGGCATAAAACACAGGGGATGAATTTGTCCCTGATAAAAAAGCTGTAATAAGTTGGCGAGCTGCGCATGGGCAAGCGCTGGCGTAATGGGTGCGAGGGCATGAAAATGCCCCATATCCAGCAAATAGCTAGGTTGCAGGTAGCTAGGTTGAGCCACTCCTGCGGCCATCAAACATAAATGACGCAAATACAAGGCTAAAATGTCCCGCCCATGGGCACTGCCGGGGCGGCAAGTGACCAATCCCTTAGGGCTGATATCATCGATTCGACCTTCGAGGATCACCCGCTTGGCTTTTAACTGAGACCCAGCGTTCTGGTGGGGTAACTCAAAGCTGAGCCGAATATCGGCATGGCGGGGAGCGACATCGCCGCGCATAAACAGGGTTCTGCCAATCAGCGGCGCAATATCATGGCTGTATTGGCGCAGCAGCAGATCATCAAAGGGCTGCATCGGCAAATTACCGCTGGCCTTAAGGCGTTGTAACAGTTCAGCGCTGGGTTCGTTTTGCCCTTGTTCGAGCGCATCGCCAAGGAGTTGAGCCTGTAATAAATAACGCTCTAACGCATTAAGACTAAAGGGCTCATCGTTGTCATCCGCTTGAATATTCAGGTTTAAATCGACTTTCAGGGTACGATTAAAGAAATACTGCGCGGGATTGCGAAAGAAGCGAATAAAGGCCGAGATATCGACATGCTCAGCTTCGCCAAGGGGCTCAATATCCTGAACACTATCACCAATTGCGTCATCTTCGAGCACTATCTGGGTATGGGCTTCAATAAATCGGCCATGATGCAACTGACTGTGACTATCGGGCGGACACCACTGCTGGCTATAACTCTGTTTTATCCCGTGGAAGGTGGGGGCTTGCGGCAGTGCTGCTTGATACAGTTTAGGATCAAAAGGTTGCAGCGGCTGATGGCTCACAATAGCCTCAAGTAATGCCTGTTGGGCGACTTCGTTACTGACAGTAGAAGCTTCTGCCGCAAGGGATTCAGGCAGATAACATAACTGGCAATATTCTATTAGCTCGGAGACCAGCATAGATGGAATACGCTCCGAGTTATCCCGTTCGCTACGGCCAATATAACTGATGTAAAGCTGCTCCCGCGCCGAGAGTAACGCCTCTAAAAACAGGTATCTATCATCTAATCTGCGGGAACGATCGCCTTTGCGCGCACCAAAATGGGCCATCAGATCAAAGCCCACTGGATGTTGCACCCTAGGATAGACACCATCATTCATCCCCAGCAGGCAAACGACCTTGAAGGGAATCGAGCGCATCGGCATTAAGGTACAAAAATTCACGCTGCCCGCAAGGTATCGCTGGCCGACACGTGACTCGGTTAAGCGTTGATTAAACCAGAGCGCCAGCACTTCGATGCTTAAATCTAAGTCGTTGGCCTGTACAACCATATCGGCAGGGCTTGCGGCAAGCAGCTCTTGCTCTAGGGCGGCAATCGCATCGCGAATTTCTTGCAGCTGCTCACGCTCGTCCTCATCGGGGGCGTAAAAGGCATTTAACAGCTCGGTGAGTTCGAGTAACCGCAGTGAGGGCGCTTGCGCCTTGGCTAATACTTGGGTGGTCTCATCGAGGACTTCAATAAAATTCAACAGTTTGCCAAGGGCCTGTGCCGATTGGCCCTCCACCCCTGCCACGGTTAAATAGTGCATTCCCTGCGGGGATGATTGATATAGCGGCGCATCGTCCCTTAAGGCATAGCCTAAGATTAAGCGTTTTATACCAAAGGCCCAGGAGTTTTGCTCGAAAGCAGGCACGCCCTGTTTAAGGCGGCTCTGTTCATCGCGGCCCCAACGCACGCCTGCTTCATCTAACCAACGGCGAATGAGTGGCAGCTCGTCTTCTTCGAGCTGAAAACGTCGCAAAATGGCTGGGACTTCGAGAATGCTTAAAATATCGGTCAGTCCAAATCGGCTCTGATTGATATTGAGTAAATTCAAAAAGCTATTTATGAGTGGTGATTCCTGCGCCGCGCCGCGGTCGGCAATGGCATAGGGGATATATTCCAGTCCCTGTTTGGCTGCAAACACCGCATCGATATAAGGCGCGTAGGCGGCGACATCCGGCATCATTACCACTATGTCTTTGGGCGTGAGTTGGTTGTCGCTATCCAGCAGGTCGAGTAAATGATCGTGCAGGGTTTCGACTTCCCTAAGCGGGCTGTGGCAACTCTTGATTAGAATCGAATCATCGTCGGCTGTTAATACTCGGCGATTCGCGACCTCTTGATATAGCTCAGCATCTGGCCCGAGTACCCGATCGAGTGTCTGCATTTCTAAAATATCGTATTGCACCCCGGCCAGCATGCTGGCGCGAGCGTGGGGATCGTTAGGATCGCCGCAGGGCTCGCAGTACACATCGTCGCCAAAGTCACAGTGCTCTGGGGGCAGTTCGAGCAGCATATCGAGTAATTCGCGGCCCATCTTGCCATTGTTGGCGAGCAGGGGATTGCCGACTTCGAGTTTATCTTCCCATTGCTCAGCTAATTGGCGTTTTCCGGCATATTGCAATGCCATACGCGCCCGATGGCGTGGGTCGATAATGTCGCCCCAGTAATGCTGACAGGGGCTAAGGCTTAAGATAATCACATCGATGCGGCTCGCGAGCTGGTGGAGCACATCGATGGTTTGGGGCGCCATGGAGGAGATCCCAAACACAAATAAACGCTGCGGCAATTTTGCGAGGGAATTGGCGCTATCCCCCAATGCAGCAATCAAATCCTGATGCAGATTGGCCCTGTGGTAGTGGCTTTGACGCAGCTCATCGCGATTATAGGCAATCAGCGCACGCCAGAGGATGGGTTGCCAGCTTTGCTCCTCGTTCAATTTGAGTGAATCGAGCGGTTCATTGGCTTCCCACGCGGCAATCCAATCGGGGCGGTAAACCAAATACTGGTCGAAGATATCGGCGATGCGACCGCAAAGCTGGTAAAGCTTAATATCATCGGCGCTTACGGCACCAAGCTGATGGTTGCTATGGGGGTCAGCCGCGCTCGATTCCAGATTATCTATGGTATGGCCCAAATAATGGCGCAGTGGCCCAAAGGAAGGTTCATTCAGTAGCCGTGGCAGTAGTTGCATCAGCTTCCAGGTCATTGCCGCCTTAGTGAAGGCGTTTTCCTTGGGGACATTGGGGAGTAAATCGTGGCACAGTTGCCAAATAAAGCTGGAAGGTAGCGGGAACTCCAGTGCGGCGGCAATACCATTTTGTTTTGCAATTTCAAGGCGTAACCAAGTCGACATCCCGGGGCTTTGTACCAAAATATGCTCACTTTGCAATAACGCTGCGCCGGGTAGCGGCTGGCGCAAATACGCGGCAAGATGGGCACAGAGCACTTCCATTTGATTGGATTGGATTAACTTCAGCATATTCGACTCACGATTTGGGATTGCTGTTATGCATAGCAAAGTGGCTTGGCAATTCTATGTGACTGATTTATAAGATTCAACAATCTTGTCCGCCTGCGGTTTATCCCGCCTATTTTAACTGTTTACTCGGGCCAAATAGTCGCCAGTTAAGGGTTTTAGCGGCGTTATTAAATCGCTTTAGCGCCACTTGATAGTCACCGTCCGCAAGTTGTTGGTATTTTAGCGCGACATAGCTTTGGGTCAGGGTGTCAAACTCGCGGCAAAACTCTGGGGATTGCTGCTGGTGCGTGTCAATAAGCTGGGCTGCAAAGGCGTTCGGGCCAAGGTGAGCGGGGCGATTGATGCCAAATTTACTAAGGCGCTGACAAATGCCTTGGTACTTGGCGCTGATGGGATCCTGCTCCCGTTTAAAGCGAAACAGCCCCACGCTATAGGCGATATAGAGGCCGATAAGGCTAATACAGACACTCATAAACACCGCCACCTTGGTTTTAGTGACATCCCCTAAAATGCCGCTTAACACTTTGTTTTGCCGCTCCTGATTAAAACCGAGCACCCAGAGACTCCAGTAATAATCGAGGCTGGCAAAGCGCTGCCTTAACTCGTTGAGCCAAGGCATAGATTTAAACCGCAAACTGCTAAAAGGGCTTTCTTGTAGGTAGCTTTGCTCGGGGGAGAACTCGGCATCGAAGCCTTGTTCGATACGGTTGGGGGCGACCATGGCCGTTGGATCGAATCGTACCCAACCTTCATTTTCGAGCCAGACTTCGGCCCAAGCGTGGGCCATGTATTGATACACGCTCAGGTAATCGGCCTGCGGGTTGTATTCGCCCCCTTGATAGCCGGTGACCATACGCGCGGGTAAGCCAGTGGCGCGCGCCATAAAGATAAAGGCGGAGGCGTAATGGGCGCAAAATCCGGCTTTATTTTCAAACAGAAAATCATCAACTTGCTGCGGGCCAATGGGCGGCGGGGTGAGGGTGTAGAAAAACGGTTCGCGATTAAAATAACCCATCATGGCGAGCAGACGCTGCTTGGGCTCGGGATAGTTGGCCTTAAACTCGGCGGCGAGCGCCAGAGTTTTGGGGTTAGTGCCCTCGGGCAGTTTCAGGTTTATTTGCCGCTGTTTGGCCGTTAACTTGAGATCCATTTGGGCCTTGGGCCAAGAACGGGCACTGTAGCCCATGCGCTGATCGACATTACGTAGGGAATAGAGTCGATAATCGGGTAGGTTAATGACCTTTTCATCTTGGCTATAAGCCACATCGAGCCCAAATAACCAAGGCTGGTGGCTAGGTTCCACAATCACTTGATAGTCGTATCGCTGCGGCGCATGGCTGCCTGTATCGTCCGTCATGGCTGTGGGGAGTTGCCGCGCGGGATCGGGTCTTGAGGGCGGAAAAAACAGCGCATCCTTTTGAATTTGTTTGATGCCGACATCTTGGCGCCAGGTTTGGCCGTCGTAATCTTCCAGCACCAGCGCGCGCCAATAGAGTTCGGCTTGGATGGGGCTCGCCTCGGTAAAGCTCACCCTAAAGGCCAGTGCGGAGGAGCGGGTGAGTTTGCTGATATCGCTCACGGAAAGGGTATCCGAGAGTCCAGTTTGGGCTTCCTTCATATTCGGGACCAGCCAAAGCGGGGCAAAGCGCGGCAAGACTAAAAACAGCAGTAACGCCAGTGGCACACTCTGCAGTAATAATTTAGCGCCAATCCAAGCGGTGTGTTGCCAGTTGTGTTTGCTTTGATAGAGAGTAACCAGCACGCAGGTATTGATGATAGTGACCCCAATTAAATGCACGGTATTGAGCATGGATTGGTGATCGATAAAGGTCAGCGCAATTAAAAAGTAGCCCACAATCACCACGGCCCGCACATCTCGGACACTGCGCATCTCAATGTATTTTAAGGCATAACCTAAAATCAGCAGGTTGACTAAGGCATTTAATAGTCCAATCTCACCCGATACCAACGCAAGGGTAATAGCGGCGCCAATAGCAAGGCTTGTGACCAAGTAGCGCGGTGGCTTTGCCACTTTACCGACATAGATGCCGACTCGCCACACGAGGCAAATGGCGCAGATCCCAAGGGTCCAAGGTGTCGTTTTATCGAATAAGGGGCTGAGTACCGCAATATTGGTCAGCAGCAGCCAAAACAGCGTTTGGCGGCTGATATTGTCACCCGTCTGCGGCCCATTGGCATGATAGCTCGTTAACTTAGGAGGATTGGCCTTGTGATGTGTCGAGGCTTGCGTTGTCATCGCCGCGGCTCCATTGTTGTAGGACGCACGTTTTGCCCATGGGGAGGAAGCGGATGCTGATGCTTAACACCTTGGTTATTCATCAATTTATCGGTTTTATCCAGCGTGCTGAGATCTTGCCCGTAGAGTGCGAGCGCCCTTTGGCAGGCGATACGATGGGCATTGCCCGTATCGGGTGTAAGGATCAGATCTTCCGCCCCAACACGTTGCAGCCACAGACCAAAATATTGCTCCTGCTGACTTAAATGGTTGACTTGCCAGCTGAGCTGACCTAATTGCTGTTCAAGCTGCGCGGGATCGGGGACTAAGGTTAACCATACGGGATCGCCTTGAGGCTGCTCGAACTCCTTGGTTAGCATGCCACGCCCTTGAGCCCATTGTTTCCATGCCACTTGTTTAAGGGATTCACCGAGCACATGGGGCTTAAGCCCTTTGTATTCATCGATGCCAGCGATGTATTTTCCAGCTCGTTCTAACCGTTCGTCTTCACCGGATTCGGTGGCTGCTTTTAGCTGCAAAGGGCTTTCAATCGGGTGGGCGTAGACGATGTGCGAATTATCGAGATCAATATGGGACCAAGCGCGGCAAAGCCCTAAGGGATAAAAGGATTCAATCTTAAGTCGGCCAGGCGATACCAGACCACGGCAGTCATGGGCAAACGAGACCAGAGCTTGCACCTCATCGGCGCCGACCTGTTTGAGTAAGTACGCCAAATTATTGGGGTAATTTAAGCTGATATTGTGGCTGCTGTGATTTGAGGTGAGCAGGACCGGAAAGGTGATGGTTTCGCCCGCATACACCTCTGGCGCCGTGAGTGCGCGAAGGCGCAAACCCGCAAGATTTTTATAGCTGTAGAGGATGCAGGTATTAAATAGACTGAGTAGCAAAATGCTCAGGCCAATTACAAGATTGTTTTGATAGTTAGTGCCAAACAGATACAGCAGCAGTACCAATCCAAGCCAGACTAAACCAAAGCCACTGGGCAGAATAAAGATGCTGCGATGGCTGAGGACAAACTCAGAACTAGGCGGCATGCGCCTTGCCAACCAGCGTTGCCAGAAAGCCGTCAATACTCGTTTCATCCTGTCCTCATCATAGTGTGAGCATCCTTATCGATATGATTAGCAAGGCATTACATGATGGGATTGACGCTGGCGAGGATCCGCTCCGATAGCGCTTCCCCCTGCAATTGGCTGCTGGTGCGCAGTCGATGTTCAGCCACGCTACAAAAGACCGCTTGCACATCTTCGGGGACTAAATAGTGTCTGCCTTCTAAAAATGCCCATGCTTTAGCGGCTTGCAATAGGGCTTTGGTTGCGCGGGGCGACAAGCCGACGGCATCGGTTTGATTGCGCGAGTCATGCACTAAGGCCAAGATATAATTGAGCAGTGCATCGGACGCCGCGACTTTGTCGCATTGCTCCTGCAACTGGGTTAACGCCAGCGGGGTTAAACATTGGGGTAAATTATCGAGGGTTTGCGGCGTTTGATCGCTTTTTAGCATCGCTAGCTCCGCATCGTGGCTGGGATAACCGATGGAAATCCGCATCATAAAGCGGTCTAGTTGGGATTCGGGCAGCGGAAAGGTGCCCGATTGCTCCGTGGGGTTTTGTGTGGCAATCACAAAAAACGGATTGGGTAATCTGTGGGTGACGCCATCGACAGAAATTTGCTGCTCGGCCATGGCCTCGAGCAGGGCGCTCTGAGTCTTAGGGCTGGCGCGGTTAATCTCATCGGCCAGCACCATCTGTTTAAAAATAGGGCCGGGATGAAACACAAATTGCGCTTGGTGTTTATCAAAAATTGATACCCCGAGAATATCGGCGGGCAGCATATCACTGGTAAATTGAATACGTTGATAGCTAAGGCCGAGGCTTTGGGCGAGGGCATGGGACAGGCTGGTTTTGCCCATGCCGGGCAAATCTTCAATTAATAGGTGCCCACGGGCGAGAATACAGGCGAGGGCTAAGCGAATTTGCCGTGGCTTGCCTAATAATACTTGTTCAAGTTGTTGTAATAGTTGGCTTAAACCAGAATGTGCCACGGGAGACTCCTTGTGCATGGATGAGGTCATTCGCTCTACCACTATGGCGGAATATGACGCGCTTAGCCAGTCGCTTTTACTGTGAAATCAATCGGCTTAGTGAGATTTCTATCGTCCACAGAGGGTGAGTCAAGGCATTCGATTATCTGCACATTGTATGATTTGTGAGACTTAAGAGCGTTAATAGAGTAGATAAAGGTGCAAGTGGGTAAACTTTTGGTTTATTTTTAGCCCAAAACCACCTACTTCAGTAGGTGGTTATCATCATTTGAGGCTTTGCCTGTATACCTACCCATGTTAAATGCATCTTTGATTTTTAGCGAAGTCAAAAGAGGCAAATAACATGAGTAGATACGAGCAAGCATCGCATGTGTTCTGGCGATGTCAATATCATATAGTCTGGACACCAAAGTACCGCTTTCGGATATTGAAAGGTAATGTCGGAAAAGAGGTTTATCGATGCATTCAGGTTTATTGCCATCAAATGGGATGCATAGTCATGGAGCTAAATGTTCAAGTTGACCATGTCCATTTAGTGGTGAAGGTACCTCCGAAGATATCTATATCGAATTTAATGGGGGCGTTAAAAGGTAAGATAGCGTTGAAAATATTCAGTAAATTTCCTTACCTACGTAAGAATAAACTTTGGGGAAATCATTTTTGGCAGAGAGGATACTTCGTCGATTCGATTGGAATTAACGAGGAAATAATCCGTAGATACGTTAGGCATCAAGAGAAAGTAGAGCGGCAAGAGCAGGGTCAACTTGCTCTTGAATAAAGGCCCCCTTTTAGGGGGTTAAAACAAAGCCACCTTCTTCAGAAGGTGGATTCTTTACTAGTTTTTTGGTTCTTTTTGCTGCGATTTATCGGTGAACCATGGTATTTGCTCGCCGACGCGGTGAATAGAAACCTTAGGTTTCTGAGCTTATGAACGAGAGCCATGGATGGCGAACTGGCCGTTAAACAGGGATGTTGTTCAAGTCCATCCGTGGATGCAGGGCCGCCCAGTCTGATGTGAATGGATTCACGAATGCCGCGATGGCATGGATGCCAAAGAGCGGCCGTGGGTCGGATGGTCGTCTCGCTAATCGCCACGGCTCACCTTTTTAGCATTAGCTTAACCTGTAGATTTAAAAGCTTTACGCAGCACGCTTTGGGACATAAACGATTTAGGGATATTTTTACAAGCAGCTTTATAGCATTAGAAAAAGTATCTTAAATCCACATTCAGGCGAAAGATATTTTGTTCATTATTTTGTGTGTTTAAGTGCGTCTAAGATAACCTTAAAAGCAGCCGAGGATTGGAGTCGACTGGTATAGTAAAGATAATAGCCTAGGTGCGTGATACAATATGAAGGCAACACTGATATGAGTTGACCCGAGTCGATATACTTCGCAACTAAGGCTTCGGGTACATATGCATAACCATAGCCATCAACCGCCGCTTGCACGACTTGATTTATACCATTCACGACGACTTGTCCTTTTACGCGGATCCTATATTCTTGCTCATCGACGCTAAATACCCAAGGAAAGTTATCGCCATGAGTCGGGAGTTTTAGATTAATACAAGACAACGAAACTAAATCACTTGGGATCTCAGGCAGAGTATTTTGCTGTGAACATTCAGGAGAAACAACAACAGACATTTTATGCTCGTTGCTAATTGGCATTGCAATCATATCTTTTGCAATTAGCCCGCCTCGACGGACTCCTGCATCAAAGCCTCCTTTCGCAATATCCACTAAACCATAATCCGTGATTAACTCGAGGTTTATTTCTGGAAACTGTCTAAGGACGGGGGCAAGCTTAGGCCAAAGGACTTGCTGAATCGCGTATTCATCGGCTGAAATACGCACTGTTCCAGAAGGCGTATCACGTAACTCCCCTAACTGTTCTAGACCAAGGTTAATGTCTTCAATTGCTGGTGCCACTAGTGTAACTAGCCTCTCACCAGCTTCTGTCAACGTTAGGCTACGTGTGGTTCGATTAAGTAACTTGAGTTGTAGACGTTGCTCTAAATTACTCACTGTTTGACTTACTGCTGACTGCGAGGTTCCTGCAAGAGCAGCAGCACGGGTAAAACTTCCCTCTTTGACTACGTTCAAGAAAGTAACAAGGTCACTCAAATTCTCTTTCATAGATTCATAAGCTTTTCTTATAAGAATGTTCACATTATTGGCTCTAATCAAAGAGTATGTCTAGGGCTAATATATTTCTGAACAAAACAGACAACACGCGAGAGTGATTCATTATGAAACCAGTAAACTTTATGAATGCAAACATCAAAATGGCTGCAAACCTGTTTTTCCCAGAAAATTTTGATGAAAGAAACCAATACCCAGCGATTGTATTTGTCCACCCAAGTGGCGGCGTCAAAGAACAAACTGCAGGGCTTTATGCTGAAAAACTGGCACAACATGGGTTTATCACATTAGCCTATGATGCATCTTGTCAGGGAGCGAGTGAGGGTTTGCCTCGACACTTAGAGAACCCTTACCAGCGTGTTGACGATATCAGTGCTGCCATTGATTATTTGATCACTTTGGAATACGTAAACTCTGACCGTATCGGCCTTATGGGCGTATGTGCAGGTGGTGGTTATGCTACTCATGCAACGATGGTTGATCGTCGAGTAAAAGCGTTAGGGACTGTGAGTTCCGTCAACTATGGTGATATGTATCGCTTTGGTTGGGATGGCACCCTAACTCCAGATGAAGCAATGCCTTTGTTAGAGATGGCCGCAGAGCAAATGAGTGCAGAAGCCAAAGGGGCGGAGATTGGCTATTTACCAACAACACCGACCTCTATTGAAGAAGCGCCTAACAAAGACTTTGCTGAAGCGTATGAGTACTACCGCACGGAAAGAGCCATGCACTGTAATGCGCCGAGTAAAATGACGACCCGCAGTTTAGCGCAACTTGTTACTTACGATGCATTTAATAATGCTGAAATTTTACTTACGCAGCCATTATGCATTATTGCTGGTAGTGAAGCTGGCACACGCTGGTTAAGTGAACGAATAGTTGAACGAGCAGCAAGTGAGGAAAAATCTCTTCATATCGTTGATGGTGCAACGCACATCAGTATGTACGACAAGCCAAACAATGTTGCTGAAGCGATCAGCAAACTTGCGCCATTTTTCCTATCGAATTTGTAACCCATATAAGCGCGCAGCAAGTTACTGTGTGTTTGCTAAGATATTTAGCTGGTCAAAATATGAAATATCCACTAATTACAGGCGCTAGCTCAGGAATTGGGAAAGCCTTGAGCTTTCAGCATGCAGCGAAAGGCCATCATTTAATTCCCCATTAACTCCACAAGCCACTTTGAAAAGTGGCTTTTTCGTTTAAAGAAAACACGTTCAATTCATAAGAACTTCTTATAACTGCGTTCTGATTATTGCATCTAATAAAACAAACAGTTCAAACCTATACTCATTTCACTGTCTTAGGATACGTATTCTAGTTATCAAACAAGGGCTAATAAAATGAAGAACGTAACTTTTAAAAACCGAGATTGGGATATCGCCGCAACGATTCGATTCCCTGCTAATTTTAATTCACAAAAAAGTTATCCAGCTATTATTTGTGCACACCCAATTAGTAGCTGCAAAGAACAAACGGCAGGGAATGTCTATGGTGAAGCACTAGCAAAAGCAGGCTTTATTACTCTAGCATTCGACGCTTCGACCCAAGGGCAGAGTGGCGGTCAACCTCAATACAGTGAAGATCCTGGCACACGTACTGAAGACTTCCGTTGTGCAGTCGATTACCTCGTAACACTCGATTATGTTGATGCGGACCGTATCGGTGTGCTTGGTGTATGTGGTGGTGGTGCTTATGCGGCTAATGTGGCGATGACAGAAAAACGTATTAAAGCGGTTGGTACAGTTGTCGCAACTAATTACGGTCGCATGATGCGTGACGGAGATATGTCACCTGATGCTGCTCTAAACTTGCTAGAAACGATTGGTCAATTACGTACAGCGGAAGCTCGAGGAGCAGACCCTCTTATCGTTGGTTATATTCCGTTCAACAACCAGGTAGAGCGAGAAGGTGCTGGTATTACAGACGTTGATATGGTCAATGCTATTGATTACTACCTGACACCACGTGGCCAACAGGCTGGTTCACCAAACAAACTGCGCTTATCGAGTACAGGGCCAGCTGTCGGTTGGGATGCTTTTCACCTTGCAGATAAACTTCTAACACAACCCCTACATGTTGTCTTGGGAAGTGTTGCTGGTGCCTTTGGCTCATACCGAGATGGCTTTGAGTTGTATACAAAAGCACGCTCAAGTGAAAAATCAATTCAAGTTGTTGATGGCGCTAGCCACTATGACCTCTATGATCAGCCTGAAGCAACCTCAAAAGCACTTGAACAACTAGTACCGTTTTATCAAAAACACTTGATGAACTAGAGTGAATATGAACAAAGAAGACGTCACAATTGACGTCTTCTTTGTTTCTGTAATTACTTAATTTATTCTGTAACTTCCCTCATAAACTGATGTTTGAAATTAGAAATTTTCAAAAACTGGAGTGTGCTTACACCGATATTTTTCGGTATAAACATGATGAGAAAAACTAAGTCAAAGAGAATCTAAAATAAATGCTAAAAATACATGCCCAAAGAAGAAAAGCGGCATAAACGATTTGTGCTGTGGTCGACTTTGACATAGAACAAGTTGAGAATATAATTTTCTTTCTTCTGACATCTGAACGCTGATAGCAACAAAAAATTATATCAACTTATGGTTTTAGAAAGTTCCTAACTTAATGATGTATAAAAGGCGGCTATGTCAACTTATGGCTTCAACAACATTACGAGCATTTATTAAAGCTCAAGGTTGCGTGGCCAATATTCCGAGGAAAGAGAACAGTAAAACTGGGAATGGCCATATGGACTGGTGCTTTTATAAGTACCGGCACTTAGTTGAAAACGCTTTTTTAAGGATTAAAAAATATCGGGCTATTGCGATTCGCTACGACAAACTGGCAAAAAACTACGCCAGTAATGTCGCGTTAGCCTTTGTCATGGTCTGGTTACCAATGCATTGCTGAATAAAATTTAAGCAAAGATCAACAGCCTCTAGTAAAACACGAATAACTTTAAGTATCGCAAACATTAATCAGTTGTGATGAACTTGCGTCGATACTGGCTCGGTGAACTGTTCATCACACGTTTAAATGCGGTACTAAACGCGCTTTCAGATTCATAACCAAGAGAAAATGCAATTGTGGCAATGTTATCGACCGTATTTTTTAGCCGGTCGGCAGCGAGTAACATGCGCCAACGTAATACGTACTCCATTGCGGTACTTCCCACAAGAGCCTTAAAACGTTGTGCAAATACCGTACGAGATAAACCTCCGATACGCGCTAACTCTGCTAAGGTCCAATTATGTTCTGGCTCTGTATGAATAGCACTTATGATCAGGCTAATTTGTTTGTCTGTGAGGGCGGAAAACCAGCCTATTGGCATATCTTTCGAAGTTTCCAAATATAAACGCAGTACCTGAACTAACATTAAATGCGCCATGTGAGTAGCAACAAGTGCTCCTCCCGGTTGTTTATTTTTCAGTTCCTGCGCCCAAAGAGTTAATGACCAGCGTATAACTTCTGCCTGCTCCGTTGCTTTAGATATTGAGATTAATGAGGGCAATGCATCCAACAATACTTCAACGTGACTATTTTTAAACGAAAACAATCCGCTAATAATAAAAACATCCCCACCACCATTGTGTATAGCAAGTCCATCGTTAGCTGCTGCTTTCGCCAGTGCTTCACCATCCTGAGTTTCCAAGCCAGGCTGGGACGAGAGAATTAATCTACTACCACTATTAAGCAAAATACAGTCACCTGCATTAAATTGAATTGGTTCGTGAGAATCTTCGGTCATTCCCCAGCAAGAACCTTTGGTAATTGCCATAAACTTTATACTGTCTTTGTAGGGAGGGAAATTAAACGACCAATCTCCAGCAGCATCAAATCCAGCGTAATATTGGTTATGCGGTTGCAACAGTGACAAGACATCAGAAAGAGGATCCATAGCCAACTCGTACGATCTAAAAGGTTTAAGGTACTTTAAAGCATGGTTTGTACCAAGCGCAAGAGATAAATTAATAAACAGGGCAACTATATTGTTGTAAATATCTTCGAACTTTGGAGCAATCATTATGGTCAAATCAGTCACTTTCAAAAGTAATACTTGGAACATTGCTGGTACTTTACGTCTACCAGAAAATTTTGATGAAAATAAAAAGTACCCTGCGATTATTTGTGCCCATCCAATAAGCAGTTGTAAAGAACAGACTTCAGGTCAGATTTACGGGGAAGCATTAACACAATCAGGGTTTATTACCTTAGCTTTTGATGCCTCGACTCAAGGTGCAAGTGGTGGTGAACCCAAATACAGTGAGGACCCTTCTCAACGTGTGGAAGACTTTCGCTGTGCAGTAGATTATCTCGTGACCCTTCCTTTTGTTGATGATCAAAAAATTGGTGTATTAGGCGTGTGTGGCGGTGGTGGCTATGCTGTAAATGCCGCAATGACAGAAAGACGAATTAAAGCCGTCGCTACTATCGTAGCAGCAAATTACGGGAGAATAGTCCGTGAAGGAGACTTAACGCCTGATAATGCTCTAAAAGCCCTCGAAGCTATAGGTGCACAACGCACCGCAGAAGCAAGAGGCGCCGACTCACTAATTGTGCCCTACGTACCGTTCTCTAGCCAAGTTGAGCTGGACGAAGCAGGAGTCACTGATGTAGATCTGACTGAAGCGGTTGATTACTACCGTACGTCTCGAGGTGAGCAACCAGGCTCTCCAAACAAGCTACGTTTTACCAGCTTAGCGCCAGCATTCAGTTGGGATGCGTTCGCAATGGCAGAGCAACTACTTACCCAGCCTCTACACATTGTAATTGGTGGTGGTAAAGCTGGTGCTTTTGGTTCATACCGAGATGGCTTTGATTTATTTAATCGAGCGCGTTCAAGCCAAAAAACCATACAAGTGGTAGACGGCGCTACGCATTACGATTTGTATGATCAACCACAAGCAACTGAACAGGCTTTGGCTCAGGTCGTTCCTTTCTTCAAGCAGTTCCTAAGTTAAATCATAGCCATGCTATCACTCTGGTAACGCCCAGGGTGATAGCAAATTAGATTATGTTTTAACCGAAGAATGTTAGTAATCATATCCAGTGCAACATGGGCTGGTGACTAAAGATTCATTTCCATACAGAAATCTTAACCTTAATTCATGGCTGTTAATTTGAATGTTCCTTTTTAGGAATTAAATCTGTAACTCCTGTTATGAAAAAATCTAGTCGAGGCTCCATTAATCATATTGTCTCCACGGGAACCCTGATTGTTTTCTCCTAACCTTTCCCCGTATACACATCATCAAAAGGTGCTTGCTAGCACCTGCAAATAGGCCGTCATTGATTACACAAAACAGATCATATGAGTCAATACCGTTTTCCCTGAACGGGCCCAACACTCAAAATCCGTACGATCTACAAAAATAATTAGACTTTTTAGCATGGGTGGTACGAGTTGGCTATTGCATAATAAATCAACGTCAACTAGGCAGCGCCGCTTCACTACGCTCTAACCCGAACAGGAGATTAACTATGAAACGTCTAGTCAACAAAGTCGCAATTATAACAGGTGCCGGCAGCGGCACTGGTATGGGAGCAGTCATTGCCCGAGTATTCGCAGCCGAGGGCGCGGTGGTTGTCATTACTGGTAATAAAAACCGCGTTGATAACATGAATGCGCTGGTTGATGAAATTACCGTTAAAGGTCAGATCGCATCTATGGCAGTACTTGACGTCACTAGTCAAGCACAATGGGATGATGTCGTTAACGACACCATCAGTCGCTACGGAAAAATTGATATTCTTATTAATAATGCTGGCACCCCGGGCCCCAGAGACGGCAGTTGGGACAATGCAACGGCGGAAGACTTCCACCATGTAATGAACGTCAACCTCAACAGTCAGTTTTACGGTATTAAAGCAGTAACGCCGTTTATGGAAAAGTCTGGTGAAGGCGCCATTGTCAACATTGGTTCAGCTGCAGGAATCATTGTTTTTCCTGATGTACCACCGGGTTATAGCGCTTCAAAAGGGGCAAGTCGTCACTTAACAAAGGCCGCAGCTGTCGATTTCGCTCGACGTGGCATACGTGTGAACGGCATCAGTCCGGGGCTAATCGCAACGCCTATGGCGACACATTTTACTGAAGACGAAGAAATGAGGAAAACCTTGTGCCAAGGCATTCCCCTAGGCCGTGCTGGAACATCTGAAGAAATTGCTAAGGTGGCGTTGTTCTTAGCGAGCGATGAATCATCTTACATCATCGGCTCAGATCTTGTTGTCGATGGCGGAATGACACTTATTTAACTTGGTGCAAAGAAAATATGGGTATTGATAAGAAAGTATGGCTAATCACAGGCGCCTCTTCAGGTTTTGGCAAATCACTCGCGCAGGCGGTGATTAAACAAGGAGATTATGTAGCCATCACTGCGCGACGTCTAGAGCGCCTAGCTGAATTGGCTAAAGGCAACGAATCACAAGTCTTGGTCTTAGCTGTAGATATGACCGACAGTGAAGCAAGAAATCACGCAGTTAACGAAACCATTTCACACTTTGGCCGTATTGATGTGCTGGCTAATGTTGCAGGTAGTGGCTCTCTTGGTGCCGTTGAAGAGTTTAGTGAACAAGAATTAAGGTCACAATTCGAGCTGAACTTCTTCTCAACAGCAGAGCTTACCCGAGCAGTCTTGCCGCACATGCGAGAACAAGGTAGTGGCCATATTCTTACGGTTACAAGTGTTGCTGGATTAGCACCTATTACTGGCGTTGGTCCATATTGTGCGAGTAAGTTCGCGCTAGAAGCATGGACTGAAACACTTGCTCAAGAGGTTGAGTCGATTGGGATAAAAGTCACTTTAGTTGAACCTGGCTCATTTCGAACAGGGTTTGCAGGCGATGCAAACGTGCGACCTAAAAATCGTATTGACAGCTATCAGGATATTGTCGGGCCAGTGGAGGACTTTCTTAAGAATAATGCAGGTAACGAGCTGGGTGATCCTAACAAAGCAGCTGAGGCGATGATTAAGGTGACCCAGTCACCGCGAGCGCCAAAACGCCTGATGCTTGGTGCTGACGCTTTTGCACTTTGGGAGAGAACCATTGCAGATCGAATAGACGACATCAATGCGTGGAAAGAATTGGGCTTAGATACAGCGTGTGAAGGCGCTCAGCCCAAACCCATCGGCGAATGATAACTTAGAATATAAGAGTAATAAAATATGACAGTTAATACCCAAAACGTATGGTTTATCAGTGGTGCTTCATCAGGACTAGGAAAGTCTCTGGCAGAAGCCGTCATCGCTAACGGTGACAAAGCCATTATCACCGCTCGCAGGCTAGATCGACTCGAAGCAATCGCAGCCGGGCATGAGGGAAACGTATTACCCCTTGCGATGGATGTCACTGATGAACAAGCTCGTAATCAGGCCATAGCACAAGCAATCCGTCATTTTGGCAGAATCGATGTGCTTGCCAATATGGCCGGAAGCGGCGTTGCCGGTGCATGTGAAGAATTTAGCCTATCGCAAATGCGCCAACAAATGGAACTTAACTTTTTTGCTACGGCTGAACTTACCAAAGCTGTGTTACCGCAAATGAGAAAGCAGGGTTCCGGCAATATTCTCACTGTAAGCAGCATTGCGGGTTTAGTGGCGATGAATGCAGCAGGCCCTTATTGCGCCGCGAAGTTTGCGATTGAAGGTTGGACAGAGTCGCTCGCACTTGAGGTAAAGCACATGGGCATTGATGTTACGTTGATAGAGCCTGGGGCATTTCGCACCGAATTTGCAGGTGATGCCAATATGCGCCCTGAACACAGTATCGAAGCCTACCGCCCCGTGGTTGAACCCTTCGAAACCTACTTAAAAGAATCGGCTGGTAAGCAAATGGGTGATCCAGCAAAAGCCGCTCAGCGCATGCTCGAGGTTGTCGCTAGCGATAATGCGCCGTATCGGCTCATGCTGGGTCGTGATGCCTATAGCATGTGGGATAACACTATCAACAAACGCTTGGAAGATATAAGCAGTTGGCGTGAGCGTGGTGAAAATACCGCCTTCGATGATGCTCAGATAGTTGATATTCAATTGTAGTTATCTATTGATTGCACTGAAGTACGACAATGATTGAATCAAAGTAGGCAACGTTGCCTACTTTTTACTGCAAGTAAATTGTCACGCTTGCTTTAACCCACTTTTATAAGACCAACTTGAATCGATCACATTATGGCGAGCATTGCTCGTTGAGCTGTTATAACGATTTATGTGTCCAAAAGTCGACACTCCTACCCGTACGATCGAAAAGATATTTAGGATTTATCGGCATGTACCGTTCATGGTATGGCGCCTAAAATAGATCTCAACTGCTCGACACTTAGAGCGACATCTATGAGGCTATTATGAATTCAGAACAATTCCCACTGAGCTCCGGGTTTGGTTTCAAATCAACGGCATTTGAAGTTGTACAAGACATAAATCTTCAAGGCCAGTTGGCAATAGTTACCGGCGGCCATTCAGGTTTAGGACTTGAAACAACGAAGGCTCTTAGCTCAGCCGGAGCAAAAGTTCTGGTACTGGCGCGTAACCCACAAGCCGCCCGCGAAGCACTTGAAGGCATAGAAAACGTCGATGTTGATCAGCTTGATTTAGCCGATTTAAGTAGCGTTCGCGCCTGTGCTGAGCGCTTTATTGCCAACGGCAAGCAAGCCGACCTGGTTATCTGCAACGCAGCAGTAATGGCAAATCCTGAAACCCGTGTGGGCGATGGCTGGGAATCGCAATTCGGCACCAACCACTTAGGCCATTACGCTTTGGTTAACCTGCTGTGGCCAGCCATTGCCGAAGGTGCGCGTGTGGTGTCGCTTTCATCTATGGGGCATCACTATTCGCCAATGCGCTGGGATGACGTGCAATTTAACAACGGCTACGACAAATGGCTGGCGTATGGGCAATCAAAAACCGCTATTGCGCTGTTTGCCAAGCAGTTGGATATCTTGGGGCAAGCGAAGGGCGTGCGCTCTTTTGCGGTGCATCCGGGTAAAATTTACACGCCTTTACAACGCCACATGGATATGGCCGAAATGCAAGATCTTGGCTGGTTTGATGTTGAGGGCAACCTTATCGACCCAACTTTCAAGACGCCAACACAAGGCGCAGCCACCACAGTTTGGGCAGCAACGTCACCGCAGTTGGCAGACAAAGGTGGTTTGTATTGCGCCGATTGCGATGTTTCCCCTTTGAATGACGGTGATGAAGCGGAAGAAATCGCGGTTCGCAGCTACGCCATTGACGCTGAGCAAGCGCAGCGCTTGTGGGATTTATCAGTCGATTTAACCGGCATCAATGCTTTTGCGTAAACGATTTTACGAGAAGAAACACCATTTTTACGAAGAGAAAGACAATGAAAGCACTTCTACAAGGTAAAACCGCCATTATTACAGGTGGCAGCGGTGGTATTGGTCGCGCAACGGCCGAGTTGTTTCTTGCTGAAGGGGCAAACGTGGTGATCACCGCTCGTAGACAACAAAAATTGGATGAAGCAGTGCAAGCACTGAGTGCATCAGGTGGCAAGGTGATTGGTGTGGTCGCAGATTCTGCTGACCGTGATGCGCCAAAACGGGTTTTTGAACAAGCCATTGATGCGTTCGGCAAGGTGGAGATTTTGGTCAACAATGCGGGTATTGCCGATTTATGCTCAATTGAAGAGACCACTGATGAACTGCTAGAGCAAGTCGTCAATGTGAACTATCTGGGTGTATTCCGTTTCTGCCGCGAGGCGGTACAACATTTTATGCCTAATAATGCGGGAGTGATCGTGAATGTGTCATCCGTCAATGCGGATTTGCCGGTGTGTGGCCCCGCTTATACCTCCACCAAAGGAGCGGTGAATAACTTAACACAGAATATCGCGATTCGTTTTGCGGGCACGGGCATACGTTGTAATGCTGTGGCACCAGGCGCAACGGAAACTGAACTCGCTCAAGCTTACTTTGATGGCAACATGCTCGGCGGCTGTTCGGGCATGGCGAAATATGGGGCGCTCTACAGCAATCTGGAGCTGCCTGCCACCCAAGCAGAAGATCAAGCCAATGCCATTTTGTATCTCGCCAGCGACATGTCGCGCGCGGTAACAGGGCGTGTGTTAACGGTTGATAATGGTATCAATTTCTAACCTTCATAGGAACGAACACAATGAATAAAGTTTGGTTGATTACCGGTGCTTCATCCGGTTTTGGTAAAGAATTAGCGAAACTGGTTTTGGCAAAAGGCGATAGCGCGGTGCTGAGTGCCCGCCGTCTTGAGTCACTACAAGAGATCGCTGCTGAGTTTGGCGAACGTGCTTTGGCAGTACAGTTAGATGTCACTGATGCGGATAACCGCGCCCAAGCATTAAATGCTGCCATTGCGAAATTTGGTCGCATCGACGTATTGGCGAACATTGCTGGTGCTGGTTCTTACGGTGCGCTGGAAAACTTCACTTCGGAACAGATCCGTCAGCAGATGGAGCTAAATTTCTTTGCGGCTGTAGAGCTATCCCGCGAAGTTTTACCATATATGCGTCAGCAGCAGTCCGGCCATATTCTTAACTTAACAAGTATTGCTGGCATGGTGGCATTCCCCGGTAGCGGTTTGTACAACGCCTCCAAGTTTGCCTTGGAAGGCTTTACCGAAGCCCTGCATCACGAAGTAAAACACTTGGGCATTCGCGTTACTTTGATCGAACCCGGCGCATTTCGTACCGATTTTGCCAGCAGCGCAGCAATGAAAGCAGAAGGTCAAATTGAAGCGTATGCTCCACTGACAGCGGCTATGGATGACTACTACACCACTCAAAATGGCCAGCAAATGGGCGACCCGATTAAGGGGATGCAAGTGGTTATCGACATGGTGGAAAGCGACAGCGCCCCAGTGCGTTTATTGCTGGGCGAGGATGCGTATCAGTTGTGGGATGGTGCAGTTGAATCACGCGCCCGTGATCTCGCTAAATGGCGTGAACGCGGCAAAGCAACGGCAATCCCCGGGGCACTGAAGAATCCGGTTGAAGCTCTTTAAGCAACTTGCCAACTGAGTCATTGAGTCATCAATGGCTCAGTAATTTAGCGAACTAAGCCTGATCTCAGCACAACAGATATCACAAGATATTATCGACAATCCTCATTCCATACTAGCTGTACAAATCGAACAAATGAATACTTCGCGTCAACAGTTGTTATTCTCCGCCAAAGTCTACATTTCGGCGATGCTTGCCTATTTCGTCGCAGTAGAGATGGGATTGAGCAATCCGTATTGGGCGATGGTTACCTGCTGCGTACTCAGCAACCCGCTATCTGGTGCCGTTCGTGCCAGAGCTACCTACCGATTGGCAGGCACACTTTTCGCGGGATTCATCTCGTTACTGCTTTCGGCTTGGTTCGTGAACGAACCGCTCATTTTGATGATAGTGACGGGGTTGGTTTCATCAGTGATTCTGGCGTTATCTTATGCCGATCGAACCCCTAGGGCCTACAGCCTGCAACTCACTGGCGTGACAATTATGCTGGTTCTGGTGGCTTATCTTAGCCAGCCAGAAAACATGTTTACCATGGTGGTAACACGCGTAGTCGAAATTTGCATTGGTATTCTGTCGGTCACCTTGGTGGATGCCTTGGTTTTCCCAGGGACCACGCAGCCGATGCTTCAATCACGCGTCGATAACTGGATGCGCGATCTCAAAGCATGGCGTGATGATTGCCTGACCGGCATCGCAAATCACACCACAGAATCGGATCGACTGGCCATACTTGCCGACGTGTCATCACTGTCTCAGTTGGTTTCGACCATGAAGTTAGACCACGCTGTCGACCGACAAACTCGCCAAGCCATAATCGCGCTGCAAAGACAGATCATGGCGATGATCCCGACCTTGTCTGCACTCGGAGATGCCATTCATAGCTTGTCGTCAGAGACACGCGCTCGCTTGTCGCCCAGTGTCGAAAGCTGGAAAGCAAACAACGAAGTCATACACCCCATTGCGATACCAAAAACGGTTTATCAACACGCATCACCTTGGGAAAAACTGGTTCTTGAGCGTGTGCAGCGACTGCTCAATCAGCACCTCACCGACTGGGAATCGGTCACAGCGTTTCAAGATCTTGTGGCAGGGAAACCAACACACGCTTATACGCGCTACACTGCACTCAAAACCAAGGCATTTCCACTGCCGCCCGATACCGGATTAATGCTGCGCATGTTCATGGGAATATTGCTGACCTACTCGTTGCTCAGCGCGATCTGGTACTTCACCGGATGGAACCAAGGCCCCAATATGGTCTTGCTGGGTGTCGTCGCCATCAGCTTTTTTGGCGGGAGCGATGAACCCGGCATCGCGATCACGCACTTTGGACGCTTTGCCTTTATCTCAGCGTTAACGGCATTTACGTTGGGCTATGTGTTATTACCGCTGGCCAATAGCCAAACCAGCTTTCTGCTCATCATGGCGGCTTTTATGTTGCCAATGGGCGTATGGGCCTCGAAGAATCCGTTAGCGATGTTGGTACTGGCATTAAGCCTGAGTAACGTCAACTTCCAGAATCATTACACCCCATTCAACATTGGGTTCTTTCTGGAAAGCTCCGTTGCGACGTTGGTGGGCGTATTTGTGGCGTTCATTGCTATCGCCTTATCCAGACGTTGGGGAGCACAACATGCCCTACAGCACTTGCTCAAGCGCGAGTATCAGGATCAACAAACATTGGTTCACACCTTCGATGATGCCGCAATTGAAACCTACGCCACACGTTCTTTAGATCGCATGGCCTTACAGGTCTCAAGACTGGGTGCGTCGCTAGGCAAAGAGAGCCTTATTCTGCTGAATCAACTGAAAGCCAACATCACGATGGCCAAGTTGAGGCAGTTGAACAGCGCTCACCCGATGTCGTCGACACTGCAACCGCTATTGCAAGCGCTCAGTCAGCGAGACAAACGCGCTGTGCAGTCGAGCGACGAATTACTCCGTCAACTCGATCGCGCCCTCGAACGAGCAAACCACGAACACCAAACGGACGTTGTCCACCTATTAACGGGATTGAGAATCGCGCTTTATCCAACGGCACCCAATTGGACACCTTTGTATGCTTAACGAACTTGATATTCTGGGGATATACATTTCACCATTGCTGCTGTGCATGGTGTTGGCCTTCTTTCTCCGCATCCTCCTCTCGAGCCTTTTCGTCAAGGCGGGAATGTATCGGCTGATCGCACAAAGACCCATTTTTGATTCCGCTTTATTTATTTCGCTCACTGGTTTGCTTTTCCACCTGTTTGCGCTCATTACCACACCAATAGGTCACTCACTATCATGATGAAACACAAAATTATGTCGAGTTTTAAAATCCTGATGACGACAGGTGCCGTGTTACTGGCGGGTTTCGTCGTATGGAACCTCTACAGTTACTACCATTACGCGCCGCAAACTCGCGACGGAAAAATTCGGGCAGACATCGTACCGCTTGCCACCGATATTTCAGGCACTGTTAACGCGGTTTACGTGCACGACAACCAGATTGTCAGCAAAGGCACGCTACTGTTTAGCTTGGATAAACAGCGTTTGAGTAGTGAAGTGACACAAGCCAAAGCAATGGTGAAGCAAGCACAGGCGACTCTTTACGCGGCGGACCGCGAATACAAACGCTATCAACGATTGAATAGTGCCGTTTCAGCGCAGCAACTAGACGATAAACGCGACTCACGCATTTTGGCACAGGCTCGCTTAGACAAATCTTTGGCCGATCTTGAACTGGCGGAAATCAACCTAAATCGGGCCGATATATACTCACCCGTTGATGGCGTAATCACTAACTTTTCGCTCAGACCAGGCACCTTTGCCTCAGCAGGTGTGCCCGTGATGGCACTGGTTGATCAAGACAGCTTCTATGTCTCAGGCTATTTTGAAGAGACCAAACTGAGCCGTATTAGAAATGGCGCCGTCGCCACCATCTATGTGATGGGCGAACATCAACCGCTCTTCGGACATGTGGAAGGTTTATCGGCAGGTATCAATGATAGTGAGAGAACCACTGCCTCCGGGACGTTACTGGCCAACGTGAACCCAACATTCAGTTGGATTCGCCTCGCTCAGCGCATTCCCGTTCGTATCAAAATCGACACGATTCCAAAAGGCTTCACACTGATTGCTGGACGCACGGTCTCTGTCTCTCTTGAAGAATTTAACTAGGTACGGATTCTACTGTTATCCATGTTCGTCGGCGTATCATTAGCTTAGGGGCTGTGCTCCAATTAATCCACCCCCCATATTTAATAAACGAGTTATTCCGAATTGCTAGGTTATGTCGATAAACTTCACTAATGCACAAAAACTGCATAAATGGTCAGATTTTAACTTATCCCATACAACTTTATCGCTTAGAAGGACAAAGCATGTCAACCCACAACGAACTCAAGCTCACTTTGGGACACTAGTGCATTACTCGCCAGCTCTTGGTTTGTAACATTACCAAAACTAAGCCAACCAAGTTATTGCCAAGAGAGTCTAAAGTTCTCTCTGGCACGTTTTGGGGCAAAAGCCTTTCGTCAGATGAACAGTTCAATGGTCGTTAAGATTGCCTCTATTGCAACCGTGACCGTTGGCGTGCATTGCGGTGTTATTGACCGTATTGGGTTTGTCGGTGGCGTTTGTGGTGATGTTGATGGAGACTGACCGCGACAGCCACGTCTGTCGGTTGGTTGGCTATTTGTGACTGTCGTGCAGTTAGCCATAGCCCTAGGTTCAACATTGGGAGGGGGTTGTTCGATTTAGTCAGCTTTATTCGTCAGCGTTAAAGTCAGGTTTTTGATCAGTATGAGCATACTCATCTGCGCGGCGTTGCTGACGGCCCTGGCAATGCGTCATCAACCTTAAACTAGCGCAGCCTCCTCATGATGAAGCTCAGCAGGGCCATAACCAAAATAACGCTTAAACTCGCGGCTAAATTGTGACGGGCTTTCATAGCCTACGCGATAGGCTGCGACATAGGCCTTGGTTCCTTGCTGCGCGATAAGGTATTTGGCTTTGTTTAAGCGCAACTTCTTAAGGTATTGCAGCGGGGTCTCGCTGGTCACGCCTTTAAATGCTTTATGGAACTTTGATGGGCTCATGCTGGCGAGTTCTGCTAGCTGCTCGACATCTATTTTCTCCGCATACTGACGCTCAATAAAACGCAGCACCTTTGTGATTTTATCAAAATCACTATTCGGTGTTGCGAGTGAATAAAGCACCGCCGCCTGATCGCCATTAAGGGCGCGATAGATGATTTCATTTACTATTGAGGGGCCTAAAATTTGCGTGTCATTTTTAGACTTTAAGCAACTGACCAAGCGACACACGGCGTCTTTCATCTCTTTATCTAAAAATGCTGGCCCAATGGCGCGATTCAATTTTTTGCTGTTGTCACTATTGGACCGCTGAAAACCAATTTGATCAATCATGTGGTACAGCTGCTCAACATCAATCTCAATGTAAATACCTAGGAGCGGCTCTTCCTTGCTGCCGAATGTTTCACATTCAAAGGGAATCGACACCAGATTAACCAAGTAATTATCTACGTTGTAGACGAATGATTCTTTGCCTAGATAGCCCACCTTATGACCTTGCGCCACTATGTAGATCCCCGGTTCGTAAACCATTGGGGTTCTTGGGCTTTGGGTGACGACTTTGAAAAATCTAACCCCCTTCAATGCGGTTTCAGTGGCATCATTTTCAATCAGGTCTAAGTCAGCCATTAGTTCGGCGAGTGCTGTCATGGTCTATCCATCTGCAATATTGATCCACCGAGAATCTATAAAAATCTGCTCCAAATAGAAAGCCTAAAACAGGAATAGGCAAGTTACTGCGAGGAACGTGCATTCAAGGTTTTACTGTCGTTGCTTAATATCATCAAAACGAACTTAGCTCGTACTGCCCCGAATGAATAACGAGCGTCGTCCCAAATCGTTGAAAGGAGCAATAGCATGATATTGAACGAAACCTTCACACTTTCAAACGGTGTGCAAATTCCTAAGCTGGGTCTCGGCACTTGGATGATTGGCAACAATGATGCGGCGCAAACTGTGCGCAATGCGATTGAAGCGGGCTACCGCCATATTGATACGGCACAAGCTTACGGCAATGAGGCTGGGGTAGGCGAGGGCGTGCGAACCAGTGGTGTTGCCCGCGATAAGATTTTTGTTACCACGAAACTCGATGCCGCAGTTAAAACCTATGCTGAAGCGGCGAATGCAATTGATGGGTCCTTGCAGGCGCTAGGTCTGGATTATATCGATCTCATGATCATCCATAGCCCTCAACCTTGGACGGATTTTCGAGCAGGTGAACATTTCTTTGAAGGTAATTTGCAGGCGTGGCGGGCGCTAGAAGATGCCTATCAAGCCAATAAACTTCGCGCTATTGGTGTTTCCAATTTTGAGCAGCCTGATTTAGATAACCTGCTTAAAAACGGCACGGTTAAACCTATGGTCAATCAGATCCTCGCCCATGTAGGCAATATGCCTTTTGAGCTGATTGAGTATACCCAAAAGCAAGATATTTTGGTTCAAGCCTATTCGCCAGTCGCACACGGTGCGGCCTTGGGAAATCCGACATTGCTGGCATTGGCGACTCAATACCAAGTGACTGTGCCACAACTCTGTATTCGATACTGCTTACAGCTTGGCTTGCTGCCACTCCCTAAAACCGCCAATCCCGCACATATGCGTGATAATGCCCAAGTTAACTTCAGCATCACGGCCGCGGATATGGCGCTGCTGCAACAAATTGAGCCATTAACTCACTACGGCGAGGCCAATATTTTTCCTGTGTTCGGCGGTAAGTTACTCGCCGACGGTACATGCGTTGTCCGGGATTAACTCCCAAACCTTGTCTATCAGCACGCATGGTTAGACAGAACATCGCGCCATAGCGGCAAGGTAACAACGGAATTTAGCGCAAATATTAATGCTATCGCCTGTAGCTGAGCGCGTTCGCTCAGCTACAGGCACGACATTATTCATACTCGTTAAGGAGATAATCAAATGTGTGAAGATACAGATAAAACGCGTAGAAACGTTATTAAACTGACCGGCGCGATTGGCATAGGCGCTATGCTGGGCGGCTCTATGAATGTGTTTGCGAGCGAGTCGTCAGGCAAAATTCAATCCCGTGGTTATGCCGCGTTTGATGAATCAGGCAAACTCAAACCATGGCAGTTTGAACGCCGTCCCGTTGGCGATAATGATGTGTTAATCGATATCAAATTTGCCAGCATCTGCCACTCGGATATTCACCAAGAAAAAGGTCATTGGGGTAAACAGCAATATCCACAAGTACCAGGCCATGAAATCGTCGGTATTGTTGCCGCTGTCGGTAAGAATGTGACCAAGTTTAAAGTCGGTGATCGTGCGGGTGTCGGCTGTATGGTCGGTAATCATAATCACAGCCATCAAACCAATGAGGAGCAATATAGTCCCGACACTATTTTTACCTATGGTGCTAAAGATGACCGCTCGCCAACGGGTATCACGCAGGGTGGTTATGCAAACAATATCGTTGTTGAAGAAAACTTTGTTATGCATGTGCCTGAGAGTGTCGATCTAGCAGACGCCGCACCATTGATGTGTGCGGGGATCACCACTTATTCACCACTGATGCGTGCAAACCTTAAACCTGGCACTAAGGTTGGCATTGCTGGTATCGGCGGTTTAGGGCATTTGGCAATCAAGATTGCAGTATCAAAAGGCGCAGAAGTGTATGCCTTTACAACCTCTCCCGATAAAGTGAAGGATATTCTCGCGTTTGGTGCCAAAGAGGCCATTGTGGTGAAGGATCTGAGTAAGTTGGCAGATTACCGCGGTCAAATGGACTATTTGCTCAGCACTATTCCCTATGAGTACGATGTGGCCGCTTATGCATCGGTAGTTAAACCTTATGGAACGTTCACGCAAGTGGGTATGCCCAATGGTTTCGAAGTCAATATCAACGCCCTGAGCCTTGCTTTCTCACGCGTGAATTTCAATGCTTCCCTGATTGGTGGCATTAAAGAAACTCAGGAAATGGTGGATTATTGCGCCACGAACAAAGTGTTGCCAAAAATCCAAAAGATTAAAGCAATGCAGATTAACGATGCTTGGGAGCGTGTCGTCAACAAAGAAGCCAGATATCGCTATGTGATCGATGCTTCGACCTTCTAAGTTGTACCATCGATAAGATATCGTTTAAAAAGGGTGCTCTAGAGAGCGCCCTTTTTGTTGGAATGGCTTCGGTGCTGTAAACGGCTATGGTGATATCAACCAATTGTTTTTAGGTAAGTAAATGTATTTTGTCCGCAGATATAAGAACCAAAATCTGAGCTTAGTTTACCGTTGTTTGGGTATTCGTTTTTAGCACGATGAACGGGCCGACGATATCAATGCCGCCATCGGCATCCGCAACCATTTTTTTCTACCTAACAAATTAACTTTTCGCTTTGTTCTGGGCGGATAAACCAAGGTTTGAATAGGAATCCTTGAACCCAATCGACATTCAGCTCGCGGGCCTGCTGGAGCTGGGCCTCGGTTTCTATGCCTTCTAAAATGCACTGCTTACCCGTGCGTTTGCCAAATTCAATCAGGGCGCAGAGCAGGGCGATACCATGGGGCGCGTCGATTAATTTAAGCCAGTAGCGGTCAAATTTGAGGTAATCCACATTCATCATTAAATCGATAGAGAGCATGGAGTGGGGCGCGCCGATATCATCGAGCGCCACTTGAATATTGGCCGCTTTAAATTGATGAAACAAGCGATTCGCGAGCTCGGCATCACTCACGCAAGTGTTTTCAATGATTTCCACCGTCAATTGCGGATGCTGCGATAGCAGTTCGAGTAACTTTGGGGTATGCGCTCCATCTACTGCGTGGGGATCCACATTCACAAATAACCGCTGCGCCTGAGGGGCGTGTTTGAGCTGAAAGGCTTTTGCCTGAAACTCAACCGCCGCCAGTTGTGCGCTGGCTTCGTGTAATTGCTCAAAGATTAGATTCGGGGCGATGGCTTGACCCTGCTCGAGGTAAAAACGGGCGAGTGCTTCATAGCCATGAATGCGTTGAGTGTGGGGACAGACAAAGGGCTGGTATTCGCAACTTAAGGATAAACCGCTGAGATTGAGCATCGAAACTGGGGGGGGTAAATGGCTAATCGCTAATTATTCGCATTTAGTGGCCAAGAGTGCAAACAAGTTTACCTCGCTTGAGTGCGTTTGCCGATTTAATACTCATACGGTTAAGCGTGAGTGTAAACGGCATTTTAATACCTCCAAAAATAATCAAGGTGGCCAACGCCACCTTGATTACTGTTTGATTACTATTCGATAACTATCCCATTTCCGCCATGCGACTTAGTAATGGAACTTGAGCTCAGCCTCGTTGAATAAAGGCTGCGGCTTTTGTTTTTGCGCTTCGTAAATCAACCGATAACTTAACACGGCTTGCACATATTCACGGGTTTCGGTGAAGGGAATGGACTCGATAAAACTCATGGCATCGAGTTGACCATTCGACTCCGCTAACCAGCGGCGAACCCGCGATGGGCCAGCGTTATAGGCGGCGGTTGCTAACACGCGGTTTTGATTGAAATCATTCAACAATTGCGCGTAATAGGCACTGCCTAAGTTTAAGTTAAGCTCGGCGCTGTAGAGATCCTTTGGATCGCTGTACTTAGCCCCGTGTTTCTTCGCGGTCGCCTTAGCGGTGGCAGGCATGATCTGCATTAAACCGCGGGCACCGACACCAGAGGTTGCATAGAGGAAAAACGCACTTTCACGGCGGCTAATGGCACGAATTTCATCAATATTGACCTTGTGCTTTTTACTGGCATGTTCAAAGCCTGATTGATGCGCCATCGGGAAGCGCAGGGGAATATCATCCCAGAGCTTGCCTTGGATACTGGCCTCCACGCCAAAGTCATACCAGCCTTGATCGTGGGCATAACGACCATAGCGGGCGCGCATCTCATTATTGCTGCGTTTTAGCAGGGCAACCCATTCATAGCGGGCATCGAAGTAACGGTCCAGCGCCATCAGTTCCAATACGCGCACAAAGCCTAAATCGTCTTCGAGTTTTTGGCTGGTCCCATCCACCACAGGCTCTGGGCTTTGATTTAAGGACACGGGCTTATTCAATAACTGTGACGCGGCAAAACCGTAAAAGTTACGCTCATTACTGACCGCCGCTAATGCCTTGGTGGCGCTTTCGGGGGCGTGTTTCGCGTTGGTGCGATACAGCCAATATTGCCAGCGCTCTTTGGCTAAGGTCTCGGGCGATAATAAATCTAAGTAGCGCGCGATATGGGTGTTGTCCTGCTCGCGGATCGCCCAGCGTAAGCGGCGCTCGAACATATCATCGCTTTTCATCTCGGGCAGCAGGTTATCGGCCCAGTCTTTAAAGTTATCATCCTGCTCAATCAACACGCGGCGTACCAAGTACTTTTGCAGCTGTTGATCCTGCGCTGGGGTAAAGCGTTTCGCTTTTTGATACCGAGTATATAAATTGATGGCTTGGTCGAGATCCTTACGGGCAAGGCGTTTTAAACCCGCGGCAACGATATCGCCAACAATAGGATTTTTATCCTTAAATTTTTCGGTATGGCGCAGGCTATTGGGATCTTTAAATACTGCCACTAAGCGTTTTGCCTCGGCGCTATGCACGGTGATTTTTTGCGATAAGTAACTGAGCAGGCTGGTTTGGCCCTCATCGAAACTCAGTAACATCCGCGCCCAAATCACATCTTGAGTGCGCTTACCGGCTTTGGTCCAGGCATTGAAGAGGGGATCGCATTCTTTGGGACGGGAATCGCCATAGACCCAAAGTGACTGCGCCGCCGTGTAGGCGGTTTGGGTTTCGCCCTTGGCGAGTTTGGCTTCATAAAAATAACACTGCAGCCTGACATCGGTTGGCGCGTCTTGAGCGAGGCTCAAAAAGTCATTCCAACGCTTTTGGCCGCCGGCATTTAATAAATATTTTGAACGAAGGCGCTGATACATAGGCGTGGTTTGATATTTATCTATCATGGCCTTAGCGTCGTTGCCGCGTAAATCGTTAAGCTTGCCAATGTCGATATCATGGTCGAGATAAATCGCCAGCGGATAATCGCCTAACTTAGCACGCAGGGGCTTATAGGTGGCATAGTCTTGTTTCTTTAAGGCTTTTTCAGCCTCAAGAAAGGTCTTCTGGGTAGAAGTTAACGCGAAAGCCGCAGAGGCATTGAATGCCCCTGCGATGATAATTGCGCTGGATAACACCATCTTTGTCAATGGGTTGCACATGCAGAACTTGCCTCCGGGCATCAAGGTTACAATCGACTTTTCCCTATCGATTCAGGATTATGAGTTATTGGCTTTTAAACTGCGTGGTTATCGTTATTGTTCGAGTGCGGTGGCATCCTCAGTATGGGTCAAAAGCGTATCGCGATTTGTGTCATCATCACTGCTGTCCTGGGCATCACCCTCGTCTAAGGCTTCATTGAGCGCCTTCTCAAGTAACATCTTATCGAGTTGTTTGCTGGTATCAACACCTAGTTGCTGCATTAAATGCGCTTGACGCACTAAATTGCCTTTGCCCGATGACAATTTGTTCATGGCACTGTGATAGGTTTTTTCGGCGTTATCCAGAGCTCGGCCGAGTTTTTCCATATCATCGAGGTAGCCACAGAGTTTGTCGTAGATGCGACCCGCCTGTTTGGCAATGGTTTGGGCGTGCTGGTTTTGATACTCGTAACGCCAGATATTATTGATTGTTCTCAGGGCAACCAAGAGGTTGGTTGGACTGACCAGCATAATATTTTGCTCGAGGGCAAAGTTAACAAGGCTTGGGTCGTGCTCTAGGGCCAGTAAGAACGCGGGTTCAATCGGGATAAACATCAGCACATAATCTAAGCTTTTGAGGCCGTGTAAACGCTGATAATCCTTTTGACTCAATCCCTTAATATGATTGCGGATCGATAAAACATGTTCATTGATGGCCTGTTCACGCACCAGTGGATCTTCGCTATTAAAATAGCGCTCGTAGCTGATAAGCGACATTTTGGCATCGATAACCACATCTTTATTTTCAGGCAAATGTACGATCACATCTGGCTTAAAGCGTTTGCCGCTGTCGTCTTTAAGATCCTGCTGGGTGTGGTATTCGTGTCCTTCGCGCAGGCCGCTTTCTTGCAGCACGCGGTCTAAAATCACTTCGCCCCAGTTACCTTGCTGCTTGTTATCGCCCTTTAAGGCTTTGGTCAGGTTGATGGCATCCTGGCTCATTTTTAAGTTGAGCTCGCGCAGGTGTTCTAATTGATGTTTAAGGGCGCTGCGTTCCGACTGTTCATGGTTGTAGGATTCGCGAATTTGCTGTCTAAATCCTTCTAACTGTTGCTTTAACGGCCCGAGCACGCCTTCTAACTGGTTAGCATTTTGATGTTTAAAGCTTTCGCTGCGCTCTTCGAAAATACGATTGGCAAGGTTCTCAAACTGAGTTTGCAGGCGCACTTCGGCCATTTCTAAAGTGGCGATTTTTTCCTGCATCGCGGATTGCTGGGCATCGGCCTTGGCTTGAATGGTTTGTTGCATCGCATTGGATTTGGATAAGGCCAGCTGTAGTTCGAGTTGGCGGCGATGGCTGTCGGCAAGTTGTTGCTCTAAACTCGGCAGGCGCTCGGCCATGGCTTCGGCTTTGCCCAGTTGTTCTATCTTTTGCTCTAAGCGCTGTTGGCACTGGCGCAGTTGGCTGTCTTTATCGTCGACTAAAATTTGCTGCTGGGCGAGGGAGAGCTCGGCGTCTTCGTTTACCTGCCGCATTTCTTGCTCTAATTCGTCTTTAAACTGTTGCCAGCGAGAACGGGTGAGACGTTGATTGAGCAGGGCACCGATTAACAGTCCTAAAAAGGCCACGGCGAGTAGGCCGATGATCTGGGCGAGGGAAAAAGATTGAGAAAATGGCATCTTACTAGCACTCCTTTAGCTGTGGCGCCTAGGGTCGCATGCCCCAAAAAAGGCTTCAAGTGCTTTAATAAACAATCTGTTTAGGCTATGACTCAAATGAGCAAGACTTAGTCGCTTAAGTTGAGATACTGTGAGGGATGAAATTTTTTTGCTGTTATCTGTGTCTATATCCCTACAGCTTATCAACACAGGTAAATGTACCTGAGGTTTTTGGGCGAGCGCTGAGGGTGAGTTAAGCGTCGGTAGATAACATTTATTTTTGCAGAGGTGTCCATTGGCTAATCAATCACGTTTTACACCGGGTATTTTGAAAAAAGCGCGCTGGCATATTCAAGATAATCAAGTGACACCCGAATCGGTGTTTAAGGCGCGCCGCCATATAGTCAAAGCCATGGGCCTTGGCGCGATTGGGGCGAGTATTCCGGGTTATGTGCAGGCGGGATTATTCGATCTGTTTGGCGAACAACCCAAAACCAGCTTTATCACCACGCCATTAACCTTTGAGGCCAATGCGCGCTTTGGCCAGGACGAAGTGCTAACGCCCGTCGATAAGGTCACCACCCACAATAACTTTTATGAGTTTGGTACCAGCAAGCAGGATCCGTCTGATAACGCCCAGCAGTTTAAGGTCGACCCTTGGCAATTACGTATTGAAGGCGAAGTGGAGCGCCCGATGACGCTCGATTATCAAGATCTCACTAAGCTATTTCCGCTAGAAGAACGCATTTATCGGCTGCGCTGCGTCGAAGCTTGGTCCATGGTGATCCCTTGGGTGGGCTTTCCACTCGCCGCTTTATTGAAAAAAGTCGGGGTGACCAGTAAAGGTAAGTATGTTGCCTTTGAAACCGCCTTCGATCCCGAGCAAATGCCGGGACAAAAGAGCCGTTTAATGGGCGGCGGTATTCATTATCCCTATGTGGAAGGTTTAACCATTGCCGAGGCGATGAATGAGCTGACGCTGATGTCGGTCGGACTCTACGGTAAAACCTTGCCGCCGCAAAACGGCGCGCCAATCCGCTTAGTGGTGCCTTGGAAATACGGTTTTAAGAGCATTAAATCCATTGTCCGCATTCGGGTGATGGACAAGCAGCCGCCCACAAGTTGGAATCAACTCGCGCCCCATGAGTATGGCTTTTATGCCAATGTGAATCCTGCGGTGGACCATCCCCGTTGGTCGCAGGCGAGCGAGCGGCGCATCGGCGAGGGTGGGTTGTTCTCGGCAAAACGCATCGATACCTTGCCCTTTAATGGCTATGGTGAGTTTGTCGCCTCTTTATATGAAGGCATGGATTTAAGGCAATTTTATTAAGCGATGGCGACCGTATCCTAGGCGCAATCGATTGCGCCTAGTGAACGAGTGGCAATATCTATCTCGCGAGAGAGTTGTTAGCACCTTTAAAGGGCAAGAACAGTAGGAGTCTTATGTTCAACATCACGGCGTTAAGAGTCACGCCAAAACAGCTGCTCTGGGTCAAACTAGTCTTTCATTTGATTGGGCTTATCCCGATTGCTTGGTTGGTTTTTACTGTGCTGTCGGACCGTGCTGGCGGCGATCCCGTGCAGCATATTATCCACTTTACTGGCATTGGCGCGTTGAATGCGTTAGCGGCGACGCTGTTGATTTCGCCCCTTGCTAAGGGATTAAAGTTAGGCTGGTTAATGCAGACGCGCCGCTTGGTTGGCTTGTATGTGTTTGCCTATGCGACTTTGCATATTGTGGCGTTTTTTAGTTTAGATCTGCTGTTTGCCTGGGAGTTATTCTTCAGCGAGGTGGCGAAACGGCCTTATATTTTAGTCGGCGCACTGGCCTATGTGATAGTCACCGCGCTCGCGCTGACGTCCTTTAAAGCCTTGATGCGTAAGATGGGTCGCCGTTGGCAAACGCTACACAATGGGGTGTATGTCGTGGCGATTCTGGCGCCCATTCATTTTTATTGGTCGGTAAAATCCGAGATTATCGAACCGAGTTTGTATATCCTCGGCTTTGGTTTGTTGCTCGCGTGGCGTTTACCCATTTGGCAGAAGAAACGCAGCAGCCGTATCGCGATGGCCGCCGAGGGCAAGCGATAATCTGCAGTGTTGGCATTTATCAATGAGCAAAGAAAACGGCGTTTGCAGGGCATGCAAACGCCGATTTTATATCAGGCGGGAAGATTAAAGGCTTAACCTAAACCTTGGGTCGCCGACTTCATTTGAATAAATTCAATCTTATAACCGTCGGGATCTTCCACAAACGCGATTTCAGTGGTGCCGCCAGCAACAGGGCCGGGCGCGCGAGTGACTTTACCACCCGCAGCGGCAATGGCTTCGCAGCGGGCATAAATGTCTTCATCACCGATGGCAATATGACCAAAGGCCGTGCCGAGATCGTATTTTTCCGTACCCCAGTTGTAGGTTAACTCGATGACGGCCTGACCCGTTGATTCTTCACCGTAACCCACGAAGGCGAGGGAATATTTGTACTCTGGATTTTCGGAGGTGCGTAGCAGCTTCATGCCCAGCACTTGAGTGTAAAAAGCGATACTGCGTTCTAAGTTACCGACGCGAAGCATGGTGTGTAACAGTTGTGACATAGGATTATCTCGGTCAATGAATTACGTCGGCAGTATATCAAAATTTGCCAAAAATCATGCCGGAATGTTAATCGAATAAATGGATTGCCCAATCTTGATTTCGATAATTACGTGCGCTAGGGAAGAGGGTGTAATGTGAGCGGTATCACTTTGTCAGCCCGAGCGGTGTGAAAAGTGCACTATTATTTAGCTCTTGCTCACAAAATAACTATCTCAATATAGGCATTTTTCTCAGCCTTGATAATAATGGGTTATACCAACTAGGAGAGTGAATATGAACACCGAACTAAAAATGGCGCTAGGTACGACAGTTGTAATTGCTTTATTTTTCAGTGCATTCTTTGTATCCATATTCTGATATTGCATTCAAATCCCTTCCCATGCAGAGGCGCTTAAGTCGAATGATTTAAGCGCCTTTGTGTTATTTCTCCCATAGCGTTTATCCCGTTCTTTATTTCAATGTCATGAGCTGTCGTGCTTAGGGCCGACTAAGCGATGGCGTAATTGCTAAACACCCGCGGGGCTGGTTTTGCCTGGGTTAAATCCTGTGATATTTAGCAACAGTTGTGCAAATAGTTTGAAAAATGATTATTTTGATATTTATATATTTTGATTTTCAAACTAAACTGACGACAGAAGTCATCAATCACCACAGCGTGTTTGCTCTTGCTGCATGAATTTACGCTCACTCGTTTATGCAAGCTAGGGAAAATCGCTTAGGAAAAAATAATGAAAACAACATCTTCAACCGAGAAGCCGATGCAGAGTACCGGGCTTGGGCATTCTGTCGCGCAGTGGCAGCATTCCCATGGATTTTCTAACCAAAATACGGCGGGCGAAAAAAACACTCGCTATGTGTTGTATCTCACCGTGATTACCATGGTGGCCGAGATTGTGGCGGGGACAATTTATGGCTCTATGGCCTTGCTGGCCGATGGTTGGCATATGGGCACCCACGCCGCTGCCTTTATGATCACCCTGTTTGCCTATTCCTATGCCCGTAAGCATGCCAATGATCCGGCCTTTGCTTTTGGGACTGGAAAGGTGAGTGTGCTTGGCGGTTACACCAGCGCCATCGCCTTAGGCTTAGTGGCCTTAGTGATGTTAATTGAATCGGGCATGCGCTTGATTAATCCTGAGGATATTCACTTTAATGAAGCGATTTTTGTCGCCCTGATTGGCTTAAGCGTGAACGTATTGAGTGTGTTCCTGTTGAAAGACCACCATTCCCACGACCATGGGCATTCACACGGCCACTCGCATGGACATTCACACAGTCACTCACACGACCATGATCACGACGATGATGATCATAAAGAGCATCAAGATAATCATTGCTGCAATGGGCACGATCATCATGCTGCTGGCCATGACCATGACCATGACCATGACCATGACGACCATTCACACAGCCACGCACAGGGCCATTCCCATGGGCATTCACACGGGCACACGGGCCATGATCACAACCTGAGGGCCGCCTATTTCCACGTTTTAGCCGATGCGTTAACCTCAGTGCTCGCGATTGCGGCGCTGTTATTCGGTAAATATATGGGCTTAACTTGGCTCGATCCGATTATGGGGATTGTTGGCGCGATTATTATCAGCCGCTGGTCATGGGGTCTTATCCAACAGACCAGTCCAATTCTGTTGGACGGTGGGGTAAAAGCCTCGCTACAGCGCAAAGTGCGTGAGACCATAGAGGCGGTACCGGATCATCAAGTGGCCGATTTACATATTTGGCGCGTGAGTGCCGATCACCATGCTATTATGGTGTCCATTGTGTCTCACTCACCGAAAGAAGCCAGTTATTTTAATCAGTTACTGACTAAGTTCCCTGAGTTATCCCATATTACCATTGAGCTGCATACTTGCCGTCAACGTGAGTGTGTGGCTAAGGAAGCCTAATGACAGTTGCACACCCGCATGATGCTTTATCTGCCACGTCCGCTCATTCTACGGATCAGGCCTTGAACCATGTGATTATTGAGTTTTATGAAAAATTATCATCGTGGGAGCATGCTATTGTGCGCGATAAGGGTTTTAGCTTGTCGCAGGTACACACGATAGAGTTGTTGGGTGTGCACGGTGCGATGCGAATGAAGGAACTGGCCGACAAAATCGGTGTGACCACAGGCACGCTCACCGTACAAATCGATAAAATGGTCGAGTCCCAGTGGGTGATGCGCCGTCCCCATGAGAGTGACAGACGCTCGATTCTGGTTGAGCTCACCGAGAAAGGTCAGGCGCTGTTCCTCGAGCATGATGCACTGCATTTGCAATTAACGACCGATCTCACCGCTAAGATGAGTGCAGAGGAGCGAAGCTTACTGCTGAGTCTGCTGACGCGGATGAATCAAGAGTTTTAATGGCAGCGTTTACTCGCGATTCAGTATTGATTAAAGCGCCCCGATGGGCGCTTTTTTTGGCGGGCGTGTTGACGTTTCAGGGTTATTTTTGCAGCAATGTGGCTGGCTTTTATGCAAGGCAAAGTCCGTGCAGTGTAGTTATTCTACATAAACGGACGATAACGCGGCAGAAACGCCAGCCAAATGCTGCCCGAAGGGTTCGTCTGGCAAGCCCTTGTTCTTACTTTCTGTCATAAGAGCCGCTCGTCATTTGAGTAGACTACACTTCATTCCTCGTTTCGCGAGTACGTACTTGCCAGAGCGAACAAAATCTAATCTCGAAACGTTAACACGCTCGCATAGCATCTCGAATATTTTCGATTCATTCTCGATTAATCATCCGTGATTACAATATCTTACCTTTTGTTACATTCTTATTGTATTAAAGGTTGAACTGGAGGTCAATTAAGGTAATGTAGGGCAGAAATCAAGATGGACTCAATCTAAGGGCTCTGGTCAAGGACTCTGTTCAAGGACTATGTTTAAGGGCTCTGTTTAAAAAGGAATAACATGAATCGTAAATTACTGCCTTGGTGCATCGCAGGGGTACTCACTATGAGTGGTCAACTCCACGCCGAAGAAGACAAATACCTTTGGCTTGAAGAGGTTGAAGGCGCAAAGCCAATGGAGTGGGTTAAGGCCCAAAATGCTACTTCTGCCGCTGAAATTAAAGCCTTCAAAGGCTTCGACACCTTAGTCGCCAACAGCCTCGCTATCCTCAATGACAAAGAGCGTATTCCTTACGCCACCCATATCGACGATAAGCTGTATAACTTTTGGAAGGATGATACCCATGTGCGGGGGATTTACCGCCGCACTACGATGGAAGAATATGCCAAGGCGGATCCTAAGTGGGAAACCGTGCTCGATGTCGATGCCTTAGGCAAAACCGAAGCGGTGAACTGGGTATTCAAAGGCATTGATTGCCAGTATCCACAGAATCAGCGCTGCTTTGTGTCCTTATCCCGTGGCGGCGCCGATGCGGTCGAAGTGCGTGAATTTGATTTAACCACCAAAGACTTTGTGCCTGCGAAAGACAAACCTTTCTTCTTAAAAGAAGCGAAATCTAGCCTTAGCTGGATTAATACCGATCAGGCCTTTGTCGGTACCGATTTTGGCGATGGCCAAAGCATGACGGACTCGGGTTATCCCCGCGTGGTGAAGTTATGGCAACGTGGTACGCCGCTTGAGCAAGCGAAAACCATTTTCAGTGGCGACAAAACTTCGGTCGCGGTATCGGGTTGGGTGATGTTTGACGACAAAACCCCACTGAGCCTAGTCACCGAGGCGCATACCTTTTACACCGCCACTCAATATGTTTACCAAGACGGCAAACTCATAAAGCTGCCACTCCCACAGGATGCCGAGATTAAAGGCTATTTCCAGGGCAAGTTGTTTATTGAGCTTAAGAGTGAGTTAGCAACCCCTGCGGCGACATTCAGCCAAGGCGCAGTGGTGTACGCTAATGTGGCGGATTTGATTGCCCAAAAAGCCGCCTTTACTGAATTTGTCAGCCCAACGCCGACCGCATCAATCGCCCAGTTAACGTTCAGTAAGAGCGCGATTTTTGTTAATTGGCTCGATAACGTGAAGAGCAAACTGGTTCGCTATGAGCAAGACGCGAAAGGCGCATGGCAAAGCACGCCGGTACCCTTTGAGGCCAACGGCGCGCTTACCGTGATGGATATGGAGCGCGACAGTGATGATTTCTTTGTCAATTACACAAGCTTCCTTGAGCCATCGAGCCTGTATACAGTCAATGCTAAGGCGCTAAAACCGCAAAAAATGAAAGGTATGCCTCAGCAATTTGCGGCGGATGAATTTACCACCGAGCAGTATTTTGCGACCTCAAAGGATGGCACCAAAGTGCCGTATTTTGTGGTGATGGCAAAAGATCTTAAACTCGATGGCAGCAATCCAACACTGCTTTATGGTTATGGTGGTTTTGAAGTGTCACTGCGCCCAGCCTATTCTGCAACCATTGGTAAAAACTGGTTAGAGCAGGGCGGTGTGTATGTGCTGGCGAATATCCGTGGTGGTGGCGAGTATGGGCCTGCGTGGCATCAAGCGGCGCTTAAGCAAAATCGTCATAAGGCTTACGAGGACTTTGAAGCCATCGCCGAGGATCTCATTGCCCGTAAGATTACCTCAAGCAAGCATTTAGGTATTCAAGGTGGCAGTAATGGTGGTTTGCTGATGGGCGCCGCCTTTACCCGTCGTCCCGATCTCTACAATGCCGTGGTCTGCCAAGTGCCGTTACTCGACATGTACCGCTTCAATAAGTTACTCGCCGGCGCAAGTTGGATGGGGGAATACGGAAATCCCGATGTGCCTGAGGAATGGGCTTACATTAAAACCTATTCGCCATACCATAATCTGCACAAGGATACGCATTATCCAAAGGTGTTCTTCACCACCTCAACCCGTGATGACAGGGTTCACCCTGGGCATGCGCGTAAGATGGTGGCCAAGATGAAGGACATGGGTATCGATGTGCTTTACTATGAAAATATCGAAGGTGGGCATGCTGGGGCTGCAGATAATAACCAAGCTGCGGAACTAAATTCAATGGCGTTTGCCTACTTATTACAGCAGTTAAAATAATCGTGACCTTTTCACGCAAAAAGTGTCGCGATTAGCACCGAGCAAGTCCCTATAGGTTGGGGAGCAAAAAACGGTCGAATTCATTCAGGTTCGGCCGTTTTTTTAATCCGTATTTTAACTTGTTAATAATATTAATAATTTTATTGAGTGAGCCAAGGTCAGTTGCTAAGATGACATTCATTTTTAGGCATAAGATTACCTTAAGAAAACTAAGTTAGCTTCGGCCCACTATTTATTTGAGAGACCATTACCAGTGCTGACGAGATTTAAAACCCTAACTGTGAATCGCTTCACCTTCCTCACCGCATTATTTTACGTTTGCGTTTTTAATATCCCTCTCTTTGAAGTCATCAAAAAAGGCATTGAAAAACAACCCGATGTGGATCCGATCTTTATCGCCACTATGCCGCTGTTTTTAACCTTTGCACTGAGTTTTGTGTTTTCACTGTTTACGGTGAAGTATCTGGTAAAACCTTTTTTCATCATTCTTACGCTGCTCTCCTCGAGCGTGTTTTTTGCCGCACTCAAATACAATGTCGTCTTCGACTACGGCATGATTGAAAACACCTTTCAAACCAACAGCGCAGAAGCCTTGATGTATGTGAACTTTGCTTCCATTCTCAACATGCTGCTCACGGGGATTTTGCCCGCCTATTTAATTTATAAAGCCGATATCCAATACAAGCCATTTTTTAAAGAATTGCTGCATAAAGTCTTGTTTATGCTGGCGATGCTAGCGGGACTGGGGATTATCGCCTTCTTCTATTTTCAAGATTACGCCGCCTTTGGTCGCAATAATGATGAGATCAAGCGCTATATCGTGCCGACCTATTTTATTGGTGCAGCTTCTAAATACATTAACGTGCATTATTTGCAAACGCCGATGGAATATCAGCAACTGGGCTTAGATGCAAAAAATGTGACGACCAATGCCAACGGCAAACCTAACTTGTTAGTGCTGGTGGTGGGTGAGACTGCCCGTTCGATGAACTATCAATACTACGGTTACGATAAACCCACGAATGCTCATACTCAGGGCCAAGGCTTGATTGCCTTTAAAGATACCCATTCCTGCGGTACGGCTACAGCGGTCTCGTTGCCTTGCATGTTCTCGCGTATGGGGCGTGAGGATTACGATTCTCGCCGCGCCTATGCCCAAGACACGGCCATGGATGTACTGAATCACGGCGGGATTAAAGTGCAGTGGTTTGATAATGACTCGGGTTGTAAAGGGGTGTGCGATCAGGTTGAAAACATCACCATCGACCTTAATAGCGATCCTGAACTCTGCTCGGGCCAATATTGTTTCGATCAAGTGCTGCTCAATAAACTCGATGAAGCCTTAGCCAATGCGGAGCAGAAAGACACTGTGATTGCCCTGCATGTGATCGGCAGCCATGGGCCGACGTACTTCCTGCGTTATCCGCCAGAGCACCGTAAATTTACGCCGGATTGCCCACGCAGCGACATTCAAAACTGCAGCGCCGAAGAGCTGATGAACACCTATGACAACACGATTTTGTATACCGATTACATCATCAGTGAAGTGGTGAATAAGCTTAAACAGCAACAAGCTAAGTTTGATACTGCCATGTTCTATGTGTCGGACCACGGCGAATCTCTGGGTGAGAAAGGCATGTATCTGCATGGTGCGCCGTACAGCATCGCGCCGATTGAACAAACCAGTATTCCCATGCTGGCTTGGGTGTCTGAGGATTTCAGCCAAGACAACCATTTAAATATGGCGTGTTTGGCCAAAGAGGCCGAGAAGGGCGGCTTCTCCCACGACAATCTGTTCGACAGTCTGTTGGGATTAATGAACGTACAGACCCAAGTGTATCAGCCTAAGTTAGATATTTTTGCCCGCTGCCGCGGTTAAGTTCAGTAGGCTTGTGAATAGATGAAGGAGGATGGCGACATCCTCCTTTGTTTTTTGCGCGCCATCATAATAATCATTGTGCCCAGTATCCAAATTGAAGTAGTTGAGTTAACTTAAATGATACAAAAACATAACAACCATTGGGTGCGCGATTCATGTCTTCTTCTGCAGCAAATAAAGAGCTCGATTCGGCGGCGCAAATCCTGCGATTAGCCGTGCCACAAATGTCTGCGCTTGATATTCCCGTGACTCCCGAAAACTACACGGTTTGGTATGAGTATTTTGCCCAGTCAAACCTCGACTTAAATCGTGCCATTGATGGCTTTCTGGCAAACAAAGTGGTGTTTACTAAGGAGGTGAATACCAGCCTGTACAAGAATTTTATTCAAGAAAAATCCCCAGAAGTGATTGAGAATGTCCAAATTGAAACTCAAATATTGATCAACTCACTGATCAGTAAAATTTCTCAGTTAACCCAAGGGACGGAGGCTTTTTCTAGCACCTTGGCGGACTTTGGACTGCAATTGCAATCAACCCCCGATGTCTGCACCTTGAACCAATTAGTGGGTGGGGTGATAGATGAAATGCAAAATCTCTTAATCAACAACCAGAACATGGAGCAAAGCTTAACGGCCATGGGCCAAGAGGTGCAAAACTTAAAATCCGAGATGGAGAACCTAAGTTTAGCGGCCATGACGGATCAATTGACCTCACTGCATAACCGCCGCGCCTACGAGATTGCCATTCAAGATCATATTCACCGCGCCGAAGAGCAACAAACCCGTTGCAGCCTGTTACTCATCGATATTGACCGCTTTAAATTGTTTAACGACACCTATGGCCATCAAGTGGGGGATAAAGTGTTAGCCTATGTCGCGCTCGCCCTTAAACAATGTGTGCGGGGGGATGACTTTGTCGCCCGCTATGGCGGTGAAGAATTTGTGGTGGTGTTGCCTAACACCCATTTCCACGATGCGCTCCAAGTGGCCGAAACCTTAAGGGAGCGTATCTCTGAGCGGCGTTTAGCTATAGGCAAAGATAAAAAACTCTCACTGGGCGCGATTACTGTGTCTATCGGCCTAGCCTCGTTGCAAAAAGGGGATGATGCCGAAACCTTATTTAGCCGAGCGGATAAAGCCTTATATGAAGCCAAATCCGATGGCCGTAACTGCGTGCGCGGCTAGCAAATTGGGCAAGATAGTTTAGTGTGATGGCTTGGCAAACAGTTTCGTGAGAAGGCTTACTTATCGAGATAGTTTGGCTAGTTTTTTCAGCTGACAGGTCGCTCGAATGTAAACCGATAAGGTTGTTGATACGTGCGTGAGCTGAGGTGCAATATGAGGTGCAATAAACATATGAGCCGAGGTGCAAGTCTGTGCCATGTTGACTATTCGGCTAAGGCACTTTTGCTCTAAGGCTCTTTCGCTCAAAGACACTTTCGCTAATGACCCTGTATCAATCAATGAATAAAAATTAATCTCAACTCTTATCAATTAGTTATCAGGATCCTCCCGCAGCATTTGCATTTTGTTACCTATGTTGCCTAAATGGGCAATTGCTTTACATCGCATAGCATCCATATAATAAGCAATGCTTACTATATGGATAGCTTATGAAATCATCATCAAATACCCTAGGCGCACTCTTAAGTGATATTACCCGCATGATGCGCCGCGTATTCCAAGAAACCTACAGGCCCACGGCAGACTGCTCACTGACACTGTCTCAGGCGAGAGCCTTATTGCATATCGCGCGTAATGAAGGTCTTAAACAGATTGAACTGGCGGATCGCCTCGAGATTAAACCTATCACGGCCGCGAGATTAATTGATGTGCTGTGTGACGCAGGCTTGGTTGAACGTAGACCCGATGCCAAGGACAGACGCGCTTTTCAGTTATTTTTGACTGAAGCGGCTGCGCCCCATTTGGCCGAAATTGAACGCGCCGTAACCATAGTGTACGCCCAAGCCTTTAAAGGATTCGATGACGCCGAGTCACAAACGGTGATCCGCTTGTTGTCGCAAATTCATAAAAATTTTTCAGCCTAATCAAAGCTGATAACCCATCCCAGTGATAGAACGTGAGTGAAGTTGGAGTTGTTGTAATGAGTGACGCAAACCCTCAAGCCCCTCAAGGTAATATGCGTAAAAAACGCAGTGTGTTACTGATTGTGGTTCCCCTGTTATCTGTCTTGGCCATAGGTGCGGTTTATCTACATGGCGGCCGCTACATGGAAACCGATAACGCCTATGTGAAGGCGGATAAAGTCCCCGTGAGTGCTCAAGTGGCGGGGAATGTGGACAGCTTGTATGTGGTGGAAAACCAACGGGTTGAGAAGGGGCAAGTATTGTTTCGCCTCGACGATGCCATGTTTAAGGTGATGGTCGATAAGGCGAGCGCCAAACTGGCACAGGTCAAAACCGATTTAGCGGTACTCAAGGCGAGTTACCATGAGAAGCAAGCCGAAATTACCTTAGCTGAAACCAAATTAACCTTTGCCGAGAAAGAGCAAAAGCGCCAGGAGAATTTAATCGGTAAACACTTTGTGTCCGAATCTCAGCTTGAGGATGCAAAACAAAATACCGATATTGCGCGGCAGAATATTCAGACTCTGCAAAAAGATTTACACCGCATTGCCGAAAGCTTAGGTGGCAGCCCCGATTTTCCGATTGAACAACATCCAAGCTATTTAGAAGCTTTAGCCCAATTAAATGAAGCCAAGCTTGATTTAAGCCGCGTGGAGATTAAAGCCCCAGTATCAGGCGTCGTTAGCCAACTGCCTAAGTTGGGACAATATGTGAATGTTGGCGCCATCGCTTTAGCGCTGGTGGCCGATCATGCCCTCTGGATTGAGGCGAACTTCACCGAAACCGATTTAACCCACGTCAAACCCGGACAAAAGGTCAATATCCATATCGATACCTTTCCCGACAATCGCTGGCAAGGTACGGTCGAGAGTTTAAGTCCGGCAACGGGCGCTGAGTTCTCGCTGATCCCCGCGCAAAATGCCACGGGCAACTGGGTGAAAATCGCCCAGCGGGTTCCGGTGCGAATTGCCATTGATACTGTGTTACCCGAGGCGCCGCTGCGTGCTGGATTAAGCGCCGTGGTGGATATCGATACTGAATATCAACGCCAGTTGTTGGGTTTTAGTCTGTGAGTCAGCAAGTGATAGCAGGGCAAGACCATGCCCAATCTAAGGGCGTGAATTCGAGCGATGTTTTACACACCGATACTAAACCTAAGTCTGAGCAACACCTTGGGTTTATCACGCTTTCGGTAATGCTGGCGACCATTATGCAGGCGCTGGATACTACGATTGCCAACGTGGCCTTGCCCCATATGCAGGGCAGCATGGGGGCGACTCAGGATCAGATCTCTTGGGTGTTAACCTCCTATATTGTGGCCGCGGCGATTTTTATGCCGCTGACGGGATTTTTAACCGCCAGGCTTGGGCGTAAACGGGTATTTATGTGGGCCGTGGTTGGCTTTACGATTGCCTCCATGCTCTGCGGCGCTGCGCAAAACCTTGAGCAAATTGTGTTATTTCGCTTATTGCAAGGGGTGTTTGGTGCCAGCTTAGTACCTTTATCCCAATCGGTATTACTCGACAGTTACCCGCCAGAGCGCCATGGTTCGGCCATGGCCCTTTGGGGAGTGGGTGTGATGGTCGGGCCGATTTTGGGGCCATCCCTCGGTGGTTGGTTAACTGAGTATTACAACTGGCGCTGGGTGTTCTATATCAACCTGCCTTTTGGACTATTGGCCTGGTTTGGTCTTGCCGTCTATGTGAAAGAAACGCCGCTGGACCATAGTCGTAAGTTCGATTTACTCGGTTTTGCCATGTTGAGTCTGGCCATTGGCGCCTTGCAAATGTTGCTCGACAGGGGAGAATCCCTCGATTGGTTTTCTAGTCGCGAAATTGTTATCGAAGCCATTATTGCTGGCATGGCGTTTTATTTGTTTGTGGCCCATATCTTTACCCATAAACATCCCTTTATTGAACCCGGGCTGTTTAAGGACCGAAACTTCAGTGTGGGGCTTATCTTCATCTTTATCATTGGGATTATTCTGCTGGCGACCATGGCCTTACTGCCGCCGTTTATGCAGAACCTGTTAGGTTATCCTGTAATTGATGTGGGTTACTTGCTGGCGCCAAGGGGTGTCGGCACTATGATCGCCATGATGACTGTGGGTAAACTCGCGGGCAAAGTGGATGTTCGCTACCAAATCTTTTTAGGTTTGATGCTCACTATTTTGTCCCTATGGGAGATGACGGGTTTTAACACCAATATTACCGGCTGGGACATAGTGCGCACTGGGATTATCCAGGGCCTTGGCTTAGGGTTTATCTTTGTACCGCTCTCGACCATTACCTTTGCAACCTTAGCGGCGAAATACCGTAATGAGGGGACCGCGCTCTTTAGCCTGATGCGAAATATCGGCAGCAGCATAGGGATCTCCGTGGTGATCACCTATCTTGCCCAGCACACACAGATGAACCATGCGGTGTTTGCCGATTACATTCATCCCTTTAGTTTTGCGCTGCAACATGCTGTTGATGTTCATGCGGTAGATTTATCGACGACGCAGGGCATAGCCTTACTCAATGCCGAAGTGAATCGTCAGGCGGCTACCTTGGCCTATTTGCAGGACTTTAGGTTAATGATGTGGGTGACGTTATCCGCCGTGCCCTTAGTGTTTCTGCTTAAAGGCGTGCATAAAAAACCAAAGCTATAAAATGAGCAGTAAATCGGGGTTTAGTGGGTTCAGCTAAGCGTTAACTGCATGATAAATAAAAACGCCGCATCTTTTGAGTGCGGCGTTTTTTATTGTGTCCAGCGAAACGTAGACTGCTTCGCGCTATTGACTGCTATTGGCGTTGGGCGCCTTAAGATCCATATGCATTTTGATCAAATGTTCCTCCATATCGAAGGTGACCTTAAAGCCTAAGCTCTTGGCAAGGCTTGCCATATTACGGTTTTCAAACATGGTAAAGCCTGTCAGCACTGGAGTGTCGTTGGCTTGATAGTATTTAATCAATTTTTCGAGCAGTAATTTACCCAGCCCAATACCTTGGTGATCGCCTCGCACCGCCATGGCAAATTCGGCTTCGGTATTGTCGGGATCGATGGAGGCCCTGACCGCCCCTAAGGTAATGTCATCACCGTCCGGCCCCTTGGCGGTGGCGATAAACGCCATTTCGCGGGCGTAGTCGATTTGGGTCAGTACCGCCATTTCCTCGTGGGTCATCTTAGATCGCACGCCAAAGTAGCGTTTGTATCTATCTTCATCGGAGAGGGAATTATCGAAGGCCAAATGCTTGGGTTCATCCTCGGGCAGGATGGGGCGCAGCATAACTTTAAGGCCATTTTTAAGCTCGGCAAATTCCTCTAATTCCTTGGGATAAGGCATGATGGCAAGGCGCGAGGTGTTATCGGTATTGGCATCGTGCAGACGGATATTCACATCGAGTAGGGTGATGTTTTCCCCCGCCGCTAGCACAGGGTTAAGATCTAACGATGCTATCTCTGGGCAGTCGATGATGATGTGGGAAATTTGCGTCAGCATCACGCACAGAGCGTTCATATCCAGCCCCAGCGGTAAATGCCTGTCCTTTAACTTATGGGTCTTTAAAGCTTGGATCACCATGTAGCGGGCCAGCGCCATATTGAGTGGCGGCAAGGCGACCGCAGCATCTTGAGTCGGATCCCATTCCGAGCCACCTTCACCTAAACAGATGGCTGGGCCGAAGACGGGATCGCTTATCACGGCAACCCGAATTTCCTGCGCGCCGGCGGTCAATGCCATCTTCTGCACTATCATGCCCTCGATAATTGCGTCGGGATTGGCCTGATGCACCCGCTGGGTAATTGCATTGGCGGCATGGCGAATATCTTCTGCCGAGGTGAGGTTAAGCATGACGCCGTGGACATCGGATTTATGCAAAATATTCGGTGATTGCACCTTGAGCGCGAGGGGATAACCCGCCTCGTTAGCGATAGCGACGGCCTCATCGGCATCTTTGACAAACCAAGTGTCGATAGTATTGAGGCCATAGGCGCGTAAAATCGGGCTGGCTTCGTGGGTTTCGAGCACCGCTTTGCCCTTGGCCTGCGCCACTTGCAGCAGTTTTCGCGCCGTTTGGCTATCGGTTGGAATATTGTCGGGGATGGACTGCGGCACTTCCTGCAGCAGTTTTTGGTTACGACGATATTCCACCATATGCATAAAGGCACCGACCGCACCTTCGGGGGTGCGATAGGTGGAGATGCCACCTTTGGTAAAGCGTTTGCGGGCCTGATAGGCCGAGTCTTCACCGCTCCAATTGGTGAGGATATTTAAGCGGTTTTTCTTCGGATGCGCGTGGATCACTTTAATTAAGGCATCGGCAATTTCGACACTTTCGCCAAGGGCGGACGGCGAATGCAGCACTAAGATGGCGTCTAATTCTTCACAATCCATCAAGATATTAAGCGCGCTGGCGTAACGGCTGGCGTTGGCATCGCCGATAATATCAACGGGGTTTTGTTTCGACCAAGTATTGGGCAGCACGGCATCGAGTTTAGCTATGGTCTCTTGGGATAATTCCGCCAGTTTGCCACCGCGTAGGATCAGTTCATCGACGGCTAATACCGCAGGGCCGCCACCATTACTGATAATGCCTAATCGTTCGCCCTGCAATGGATTAGAATGGGCGAGACTTTCTACTGCGGCAAAAAGTTCAATCAAATCATTCACCCGCAGCATACCCGCGCGCCTAAAGGCGGCCTCATAGACGGCATCGTTGCCGCCAATCCCACCAGTATGTAACTTGGCGGCACGCACGCCTTCGGCGCTGCGGCCTGATTTAATCACTAATATGGGCTTATTGCGGGAAGCGGCGCGGGCGGCGGAGAGGAAATGGCGTTTTTCATTGACCGAATCGATATACAACATAATGGCGCTGGTACGGCTATCGCGGCCGAGGAAATCGAGTAACTCATCGAAGTTAATATCGGTGGCATCCCCAAGGGAGATAAAGGATGAGAAACCGATGCCTTTGTTGTTTGCCCAATCCAGCACTGTGGTACAAATGGCGGCAGATTGCGATACAAAGGCAATTTTACCGGGCAGGGCGCTGGCATGGGCCAAACTGGCATTGAGTCCTAGCGGCGGCAACAACATCCCCAAACTATTGGGGCCAAGAATGCGCATGCCATAGCGTTTAGCATGTTGCATGGCTAAGTCGAGTAGGCTGACACCTTCTTCATTGACTTCCTGTGCCATGCCGGAGGCCATGATAATCGCCACTTTACAGCCGAATTGGGCCAGAGTTTCGACGATGGCGGGCACGCGGCTGGCGCGGGTACAGATGACCGCTAAATCGGGCTTTATCGGCAAGGCTTCAATATTGGGATAGGCAAGTACCCCCATTACCGCGCGGTATTTTGGCGTCACGGGCATGATGGGGCCTGAAAATCCGCTCGAGAGCAGGTTTTTCATCAGCACATTACCGGCACGTTTCTCGCTATTGGAGGCGCCAATAATGGCTACGGATGTGGGTTTAAATAAGGAGTGTAATGTACGTTGACTCATAAATGATCCCATCCCAGTCGAAGACATCGCCAGTGTAACCTAGCCTGTGGTGGCTGCACAGCTAAGTTTATGTATCCACTAGACAAGTCTCTACATTAATCAGTCATTCGCCTGACTGCAGACCGAATGCCTGTATAGCGTAACCATTTTGCGCATGCCGTTCTGATTTTAGTGAAAAAAGTCGATTAGTTGTTTGAAAACCCCTGAATATGAAACTACTTTTTAATCACAAATCAATAATTGCGAAGTCTCTATGACATACAAGGATGGCATTGTTGCAGTGTTTGCTGCAGTAATAGGATATTTCATCGGCAGCCTAGTCAGTTTTATGCTGAGTACCTTAGTCGCCGTGATCATTATGCTTGCTTGGCAGTTTTATCGACAATCTTCAGTGTCTCAACCCATCTCCCATGCCTATGCCACATCTGGTACTCGCGCCGATTGGCAAGACCAACTGACGCTGTATCAAGAAGTGTCTGTGTCATTAAAAACCTGTGAGCAGAGTATCGATGATGTGCTGTCGGTGCAGTCGGATGCGGTCGAGCTATTGGGCGGCGCCTTTGATGGCCTAGGTAAGTTAATGCACGAGCAAAGCGAGTTTATTTCAGCCTTGGTGCATAGCACTGATGATGAAGAGATTTTCCATTCTGAGCAGATGAAGCTATTTGCCAATAACACCTCGACCACGCTGGAGCGTTTTATTCAATCGACCATTGAGATGTCAGCTTCTAATATCGATTTGCTCGAGAAAGTGAATGTGATTTATGAAGCCATGCCGCAGGCGATGAAGGCATTGAAGGATATCGACCAAATCTCTTCGCAAACCAATTTACTGGCATTGAACGCGGCAATTGAGGCCGCCCGTGCAGGGGATGCGGGTAGAGGCTTTGCGGTGGTGGCCGATGAGGTGCGTGCCCTCTCTAATCGCAGCGCTGGTTTTAGTGAAAGTATTCAAAAACAGCTCCATACAATTCAAGTACAAATTGAACAGTTAACCCATCAAGTGAGTAAAGTCGCCGCTCAGGATATGTCTTACATTATCGAGGCGAAAAAAGATCTCGATACGGCGCTAGAACAAATCATTGTAAAAGCTGAAAAAGACGCTGTGGTCATTGACCGCATCGACGCCTCCGCCCACGAATTAGAGAGCGCCATTGCCGACACGATTCGTGGCTTACAATTTAGCGATATCACCTCGCAAAGTTTAATTTATACCAATCAGAGTTTGCAGCACTTGCGTGAATCCTTAAATCGGGTCACGGCAATGTCGCCCGAAGAATTCGATGAGCAGTGTGATGGTCTAGTTTCGCAGATCAGTGGTCGGCGTACCAACACCCATAATCCAGTATCCGCAAGTCAAATCAGTTGTGGTGAGATTGAGCTTTTCTAAACAGGGAAGGTTGTGATGGCTAATATTTTTTATATCTCTTTGCCAGAACGTTTTGATTTTTATCATCATAAAAAATTCACCAGCGATTATCAAAAGGCCTTTCTCGAAGAGGACATTAAGCACTTAGTGCTGGATTTTAGCCGCGTGCTCTACATTGATAGCTCGGCACTGGGGATGATGGTACTGCTGCATCGTAAGGCGCTTGAGCGTCAGATCAGCACGGCGATTCGGGGACTGCATGGGCAAGCGGAAGAAATTATAACGATTGCCAATATGGGACGTTTGTATCTTGTTGAACGGGATGTGTAAGTGCCTAAAAGCCAACGTTATATTCTGGTCATTGATGATGACTTAGTCACAAACCAAATTATTACGGCGTTTATTCACAGTAAAGGTTGGGGGGTGATTACTTGCTGTAATCTGGAGGAAGCAAACGAAGAAATTAACCAGCAAAATATTGAGCTTATTTTATTAGACTATTATTTACCCGACGGTACCGCCCTGACGTTATTAGAAAGACTGCGATACCGAGAATCGCCCGTACCCGTAATCGTTATCAGCGCGGATAACGAATATCAAAAAATAATATCCTGCTTTAGATTAGGAGCCTTGGATTTTATTATTAAACCGATTAATTTAGAACTGTTCTGGCATAAAGTTGAAGGGTTATTAGCGCATTTTTCCTTAGAAAAACAAGTTAAGCAACAACGCTCAATATTAGAAAAAATGCTCTATCAAAAGGCCCGTGAAGAACAAATGGCAAGGCATTTATTCGAGCATCTGGTCAATATTCGCAATGTCAGTTTTGATTTCGTTAAATCCTTTACTCAAGCAAGTGCTAATTTTAGCGGCGATATTATTCTTAATACCGTTGGGCCCAACGGAAACTTTTTCTTAATTATTGCGGATTCTACCGGCCATGGATTAAGTGCGGCTGTGCCGATTTTGCGGGTAGCCAATACCTTCAGGGCCATGGTGGCGAAAGGCTTTAATCTCGTCAGTTTGATTTATGAACTTAATGCCAACGTGTATGAAGACAGCCCCGGCGATCGTTTTGTGGCGGCCGTGGTCTTAGAGATAGATTTCTTTAAAAATCAAATCAATCTATGGAATGGCGGCATGCCGGACGCATTGCTTTATCAAGATGAATTGGAAAGCGATTCGGCTTATGCCGAGCATGAGCACATACAGAAATACCGCTCTAAAAATATGGCACTAGGCATTTTGTCGCCCAGTGCGTTTATCGCGAATATTGCCTCGTTTCCCATTCCGCGGACGGGGCGGATCTGTTTACTCAGTGACGGATTAATTGAGCAACAGAGTAAAGGCGGCACATTTTTTGGCATGGACAGCGTGATTTCGTTGCTGAGTTTTTATGGTCGCGATTTAACTGAATACCTAAGAAAAAAGCTCAAAACCATTTTTGAACACGAGATCACCGATGATATTGCGGTGTGTGTACTCGATTTCGAGTTATTACATAACTGGTATCGAGAACGAGAACATAAATCGAGTCAAATTTGTATGAAAGGGGAGTTTACTTGGGCCATTAAAATGATGGGCGCCATGTTATTAAATGCCGACTATTTAAATTCACTGAATCAGTTTTTGAATATTTTTGGGTTTTCTACTACGTTTAGTCAGAGGGTATTTACTGTTGTTTCTGAGTTAGTTACTAACGCAGTTGACCATGGTGTGCTCAAGTTAGACTCTCGTCTTAAAAATGATCCTGAACGTTTTGAGTTATACCACAGCATACGTGAAAGCAGCATCGACAAGCTTAAGGCTGAAGATTGGGTCAAGGTTGAACTGGAATGGCATGCACAACTCAGTGAACTCAGGATCACTGTATCCGACAGTGGTGATGGGTATGTGCCGAAGGAGCAGGAGGAAATCGCAGATTGGTTTCAAATTTCGGGTCGTGGTCTTTTATTGGTTAAATCCCTCTCTAAGAGCTATGAGTTAGTGGCTCCAGGAAATAAAACTAAAGTCATAATGGAATGGTAAATGAGCAAAAAAATATTAATTGTTGATGACTCGGCCGCGATCAGACAGATGGTTGAGGCGACGTTAAAGTCGGCAAATTATCAAGTCGTGCTCGCAAAAGATGGTCGTGAAGCCCTGGATTTATGTGGCGGACAACGATTCGATTTTATTTTGACGGATCAAAATATGCCCCGTATGGACGGTTTGACGCTCATAAAATCCCTCAGAGCCATGACGGCGTTTATGCGTACGCCCATTGTCATGCTGACCACCGAAGCCGGTGAAGATATGAAGGCGCAAGGTCGAGCTGCTGGCGCTACGGGATGGATGGTCAAGCCCTTTGACCCGCAGAAGCTATTAGCTATCACAGCCAAAGTGCTGGGCTAACCTAGGTCGGGGTGTGCTATGTCCATTAATATGGCAGAGTTCCATCAGGTTTTTTTTGAAGAAAGCCACGAACATCTTGAAAATATGGAGCAATTGCTCCTTGCATTAGATTTAGACGCCCCCGATCCCGAAGAATTAAATACCATTTTCCGCGCTGCCCATTCGATTAAAGGGGGCAGTGGCATCTTTGGTTTTACCGCGCTTACTAGCGTGACCCACGTAATGGAGAATTTGCTCGATAAAACCCGAAAGGGCACGTTTGAGCTTTCCTCTTCTGTCATTGATCTCTTGCTTCGTACCGTAGATACCCTTTCACATATTTTAAACCTCTATCGGGAAGAGGAGCCCATCGATTGGCAGCAGGTGGAATTTGCCAAAAACCAGCTGGTGGCGGCCTTAAATGGTGAACCCTTTTCCACTCAAACCGCCAATGCGGCAAGCGCTAATGCCAATAATCAGAGCGAAGACAAACCTTTACCAGCAGCGGTTAAGCCAAGTGTAGCGACTCAATCAGTAGACGATAGCTTCGGTTTTTTTGAGGATGAAGTGGAGCTTGGGTTAGTCGATGAAACGGAACATTTCGGCTTTTTTGACGAGGCCTATACCGCAAAGGAAATCCGCGCCGAGGATATTCACGCATCTACCGCAACTGAGCAGAGTTCGACACCGCATGAACTGACGGTTGCTGATCTGGCTGCCAATCAAGTTGCGACTGTTAGCGACGATGCGCTAGATGATGAATTAGGCTACGGCTTTTTTGAATCATTAACGCCCGAAACATTCGCCACTGAAATTGATGCCTTAACGTCAACATCGGTCAAAGAGAAGTCCATCACTAATCAGGCGTCAGCGCCACGAGCAGAAGCGGACACTGCAAAGCCGCAATCGACTCGAGCCAAAAAGCCCGCACAAGAAGCCAGTAAACAGCCCGCTAAATCGGCAGCTAAAGCCGAGGCAATGCCGCCGCAATCTTCTACTTCAACCATAGGCTCGGCATCTAGCAGTAGTCAACCCGCAGCGAAAAAGGCCAGTGCCGCCAGCCAAGATGCCACGTTGAGGGTAGAAACCTCCAAGATAGATACTCTAGTTAATCTTGCGGGTGAATTGGTGATCACCCAATCTATGCTCACCCTTATCGGTAATGAACTGGGCGGCGAATTAGGTGAGCGGCTAAAAACCGCGCTTAATGAGTTAGAACGTAATACCCGGGAGATGCAGGAAGCTGTCATGTCGGTGCGCATGTTACCCGTGTCGTTCGTGTTTAACCGTTTTCATCGACTGGTGCGGGATTTATCGGATCAGCTTGGAAAAAATGTCAGTCTGGTGATTGAGGGTGGCAACACTGAAATTGATAAGGGGATGATTGAAAAGTTAGTCGATCCGCTCACCCACCTCGTTCGTAACAGTCTTGACCATGGTATTGAAAAACCAGAAAAAAGACTTGCAGCAGGCAAAAGTGAAGCCGGTGTCTTGTCCCTTAAAGCCAGTCAGCGCGGCGGCAGTATAGTGATCGCCGTCCACGATGATGGCGGCGGGTTAAACCGCGAGCGCATTTTACAAAAAGCCCGGGAAAATGGCATGGCGCTGCCCGAGAACATGACGGACAAACAAGTGTGGCAATTGATCTTTGCCGCAGGGTTCTCAACGGCGGCTGAGGTCACCGATGTCTCGGGGCGCGGTGTGGGTATGGATGTGGTGCGCAAGAATATTGAGGCCTTAGGTGGTCGGATTGATATTGATTCCGTTGCGGGTCAGGGCGCGACCTTCGAAATCCAGCTTCCCCTTACCTTAGCCATTGTCGATGGCATGAGCGTCAGCGTAGGCAATCAAATTTATATCTTACCTTTAGTACACATTATCGAATCGATACAACCGCAAACTGAGCAGCTTAAATTTTTGGCCAAAGAGCGGTTACTCAGGGTGCGGGAAGAATATTTACCCCTGCTAAACCTCTATCAATTAATGGAAATCGAACCCCAAGCCAAGACGCCAGAAGCCGGCATAGTGGTCTTGCTCGAAAGCAATAATAAACGCTTTGGCCTGTGTGTCGATGCTCTCGTCGGGCAGCAACAAGTGGTGATCAAGAGCCTTGAAAAACATTATCGGCGGATCCCCGGCGTATCGGGGGCGACCATCATGGGCGATGGCAGCGTGGCCTTGATCCTCGATGTTGAATCACTTGCACTGCATATCAAAAATTAACTAAGGATGTCGCAATGGATAACCGCACGAACACGGTGAGTAAGCAGGAGTACAGCGTCCACGATGTGGTCGAGTTTTTAAGCTTTGTGCTGGGTGAAGAACACTATGCGCTCGACATTATGTCGGTGAAGGAGATCCGTGGGTATGAACCCGTCACCAAAATCGCCAATGCGCCGAGTTTTATCAAAGGCGTACTGAATCTTAGGGGGGATATCGTACCGATTGTCGATTTAAGGATGAAGTTTGCCGTGGGCAGTGCGACCTACAACGAGTTCACCATCGTCATTATGTTGAATGTGTTTGATCGTATCGTCGGGATTGTCGTCGATGCGGTGTCGGATGTGATTAAACTCGCCGCCGAAGAAATTCTACCCGCCCCCGAATTTGGGGTGGCCTTCGATAGCCGTTACCTCAAGGGGCTGGCAACGGTAGAAGACAAGATGATCATTTTGGTAAATATACAGGCTCTGATCAGCAGTGATGAGCTGGGTCTAATTGATGCAAATAGTCTGTCTGATCAGGAGTAATCATAATGGGTATTTTCAATGTGTTTGGAAATGAAGAGGCGCGCCAGCAAAAGGAAGAAGAGCTGCAACGCTATTTCCAATTATTAGATAACAGCGGCAACAGTTTTATGATCGCCGACAGCAACCGCAATATTATCTACGCTAATAAAGCGGTATTGAATATGTTATCCGAGGCTGAGGCGGACATTCGCAAAGAGCTGCCGCAGTTCTCTGTGGCCAAGGTGGTGGGCAGTAATATCGATATTTTCCATAAAAATCCGGCCCATCAACGCAATATGCTCGAGCGCCTTACCCAATCCCATACGGCGCAAATCACCATTGGAAAACGGACTTTTAAGCTGATCCTGACGCCCATTATCACCCGTGAAAATAAACACTTAGGTACGGGGGTTGAATGGATTGATAGAACGGAGAGCATAGAGTCCGAGCGGGCGACGCAGCGCATTTTAGAGGCGCTGAATAATACCAGTACCAATGTGATGATCGCCGATGCCAACCGCACCATCATCTATATGAACCGCTCGGTGGAGTCGATGCTGCGCCAATCCGAGAGTGAGATCAGGCAAGCGCTGCCGCATTTCTCCGTCGATAAAATTCTTGGCAGCTCGATGGATATTTTCCATAAGAATCCAGCCCATCAAGCGAGTCTGTTAGACAAGCTCGACCGTAAATATGAATCGCAAATCAAAGTGGCCAGTTGTCACTTCCGCTTAACCGCAAGCCCGATTATTTCCAAAACGGGCGAGCGGTTAGGTTCTGTTGTCGAATGGCTCGACCGCACGGTCGAAGTGCAAATCGAGCAGGAAATCTCGCGTATCGTCAATGCGGCGGCGGCGGGGGATTTCTCCCAACGGGCTGAGACACAAGGTAAGCAGGGCTTCTTTTTAATGCTGGCGAACAGCCTCAATGCCTTGATTGAGACCTCGGATCGCGGTCTACAGGATGTGGCGCGGGTGTTGATGGCGCTCGCCGAAGGCGATTTAACCACGCGTATCTATAACGATTACGAAGGCACCTTTAATGATTTGAAAAACTATTCAAATCAAACCGCTGAAAAGCTCTCTTACATGATAAGAGACATTCAAAAGGCCGCCGATACCATTAATACCGCCTCTTCCGAAATCGCTCAGGGCAATGCTGATCTGTCGAGCCGCACCGAGGAGCAAGCCTCGAGTCTTGAACAAACCTCGGCGAGTATGGAAGAACTGACGGGCACAGTGAAGCTAAATGCCGACAACGCCAGCCAGGCCAATGCACTTGCCTCTAAGGCCGCCGATGTCGCCGTCGATGGGGGCGAACTTATTCAGCAAGTGGTGCAAACCATGGCATCGATTAACGAATCGGCACGTAAGATTGCGGATATTATCGGTGTTATTGATGGCATAGCCTTCCAAACCAATATCTTAGCGCTAAATGCGGCGGTCGAAGCGGCCAGAGCCGGTGAGCAAGGTCGTGGATTTGCGGTGGTGGCCTCAGAGGTGAGAAGTTTGGCCCAACGTTCAGCCAACGCAGCCAAGGACATTAAAGCCTTGATCTCCGACTCTGTGACCAAAATCGAAAGCGGTAACAGCTTAGTCGGCAAATCCGGCGACACCATGAAAGAAATCGTCATCGCTATTAAGCGGGTGAACGACATCATGGCCGAAATTGCCTCAGCCTCGAATGAGCAGGCGATCGGTATCGATGAGATCAGTAAAGCCGTAGTGCAAATGGATGAAATGACGCAGCAAAACGCGGCCTTAGTGGAAGAAGCCGCCGCCGCAGCCGAAAGCATGCAATCGCAGGCGCAGCAGTTAGCGGACAGTGTGGCCAACTTTACCGTGGACGAAGATACCACAGCTACGCCAAAACCCTTGGCGAGCCATAAGAAGTTAGCGGTTAAACCGCCATCGACTGTCACTCGCATGCCCGTTAAACCTAAGGCGATGGCGCCAAAGGTCAATAAAGCCGACCAAGATGAATGGGAAGATTTTTGATTGAGCGAACATCAACCTCTAGGAAAAGAGTTTGTTTTTACGGCGGTGCACTTTAATACGGTGAAAACCCGGCTGTACCAATTTGCCGGCATTAAGTTAGCCGACAGTAAAGACGCCATGGTGTACAGCCGTTTAGTCCGGCGGATAAGGGCGCTCAAGTTAGAGGGATTTACCGCGTATTTTGAGTATTTGCAGGCGCACGAGAGTGAACATCAGGAGTTTATTAATGCGCTAACCACTAATCAGACGGCGTTCTTTCGCGAGCCCCATCACTTTGAGATCTTAAAACAATATTTACAGGCCCATCCGCACACCAAAAGGATCTGGTGTGCGGCCAGTAGCACGGGGGAGGAGCCTTACTCCATTGCTATGGTGGTGGCCGAGCATTTTGGCCGCTTCAACACGCCCATCGAAATCATTGCTTCGGATATCGACAGCGGCGTACTGAAAAAGGCGCAGCTGGGTATTTATCCTATCGAGCGTATCGAGGCGGTAAGTGCCGAGCGCAAGAAGGCGTTTTTTCAGCGGGGGCGCGGGGCACAACAAGGCAATGTGCGCGTGGTGCCAGAGCTCAAACAGATGCTGCAGTTTACTCGGCTCAACTTAGTCGATGAGTTTTGGTCAATCAAGACGCCAATCGATGTGATTTTTTGTCGAAACGTGATGATTTATTTCGATAAAACTACGCAGGAAAGCATTCTTAAACACATGATGCTTTCCCTTGCCGATGATGGACTCTACATCGCAGGCCATTCGGAGAACTTTAATATGTTCCCCCAGATCATTAAGCCAGTGGGCCAGACAACCTACAAGGCGGTAAAGGGAGCTTGATGAGTGCCAAAGCCGAATATTGAATACCCCGTTATCGAGCCGAATCGCTATTATGACCATCATTTTGGCTGTGATGCGGTCAAAATTCTGCCGGGGGAGTTTTTCGCCACCCGCGACCAAACCATGATAGTCACAGTGCTAGGTTCATGTGTGTCCGTTTGCCTCTCCGATCCCGATTTAAAAATTGGTGGAATGAATCATTTTTTATTACCGAGTGATAATGGCAACAGTTCGGGGATCTTAACCGATTCAGCCCGTTACGGTGTGTACGCTATGGAGTTGCTGATCAATGAGTTGCTCAAACTCGGTGCGCGGCGTCGTGCCTTGGTCGCTAAAGTGTTCGGGGGCGGAAATATGCTCAATGGGATCACCGCCCATAATATCGGTGAGCGCAATGCGGAGTTTGTACTCGAATATTTACAGATGGAACAAATCCCCATTTTGGCCGCAGACTTACTCGATTATTATCCTCGGAAAGTGTATTTTTTTCCGGCGACAGGTTTAGTAAAAGTTAGAAAAATCAGAACAATGCATAATAGCACCATTATGGACAGGGAAAGTGAGTATCGCCTAAGGATCAGGAATTTGCCGAGTGGCGGAGATGTGGAACTCTTTGGTGACTAAGACATGACGATAAAAGTACTGGTGGTTGATGATTCGGCATTGATCCGTAACTTATTGGGCAAGATGATCGAAGCCGATAGCGAACTTTCCCTAGTTGGCATGGCCGCCGATGCCTATATGGCCAAGGATATGGTTAATCAGCATCGCCCCGATGTGATCACTTTAGATATTGAAATGCCTAAAGTGGATGGCTTGACCTTTTTAGACCGATTAATGAAGGCTAGACCCACGGCGGTGGTGATGATTTCGTCGTTAACCGAAGAAGGCGCTGACGCTACATTTAACGCGCTCGCCCTCGGGGCGGTGGACTTTATCCCTAAGCCGAAATTAGATTCGCCCCAGGATTTTAATGAATACCAAGATTTAATTTTGGAGAAAATTAAATCGGCCGCCCACGCGAAACTGAAAACCCAACGAGCAGCTCCTGCCGTCGTGGTGCAACCTAGCCATAAGCCCGCGCTGAGCAGCAGAGTAATCAACACCCAATTGGTGGCAATTGGCGCCTCCACTGGCGGTACCGAAGCCATTTTGTCGCTGTTACAGCAGTTTCCGGCGGTAATGCCACCGATTGTGATCACCCAACATATGCCACCGGGCTTTACTCGTACTTTTGCGGAGCGGCTAAATAAACTCACCCGTTTGAATGTCAAACAGGCCGAAGATGGCGAACGTTTGCTGCCCTGTTATGTGTATATTGCGCCGGGGGATCAGCACCTAGAAGTGATTAAGGTCGGCGGCAGTTTTAAGACCCGCTTGACCCAGGGCGACAAGGTGAGTGGCCATAGGCCGTCGGTCGATGTGCTATTTAACTCGGTTGCCGAGTGCGCGGGGGCCAATACCACTGCGGCGATCCTAACTGGCATGGGCAAAGATGGCGCCGATGGTATGGCGTTAATCGATGAACAGGGCGGTAAAACCTTTGCGCAGGGAGAGCAGAGCTGTGTGGTGTTCGGCATGCCAAGGGAAGCGATCAAACGCGGCGTTATCCATCATGTCGTCGAACTGCCGCAACTGGCGGATAAGATGCTCAATTATTTAGCCTCGCTTAAGCGAGACTAAAGCACTGACAACGTCTGTTAAGATTGCAGGCCTAGCGCGTCGACGCACTTTGTTCTTATCAATCGCAAACAATGGCAAATTACGCGCTACCTTGTCATTCCACACAACATTCTTATTTGTGCGCATTCGTGTAGTTAGTCATGCACACTACCATTGATCAATTATTTAAAGCCCTAACATAACGAGATTATCGCCGGAACATATGATCAGAGCATATCGCGAGAGTCGGGTTTATTTTATTAAGGTGGTGATTAAACGATTGCGCCCGGTACGTTTTGCCTCATACAGATTTTTATCCGCTAGCAATAGACAGTCTTGAAACTCGCTGCATTCGGTCGAGAAGGCTAAGCCCCCGCTTAAGGTGACTTTAAATTCGGCGCCTTCTTCGACAAACACAATATGGCTAAAGCTCTCGCGAATAGCATTAAGCTTGGCAATAGCTAAGGGCGCGGGGAGATCGGGCAAGACCAGCATAAATTCTTCGCCGCCGTATCGGCCCATAAAATCCACGGGACGCAGGGATTGCTGCAACAGATGGGCAAAGGCCAACAGCACTTTGTCGCCGCCAGAATGTCCGTAGGTATCATTCACTTGCTTAAAGTGATCTAAGTCCAGCATAGCAATGCACACCGAGGAGTTGATGCGTTTGGCGAGGTTAAAACAGCGGCGGGCGGCAACGAGGATCTGGGTGTGATTAAGCAGGCCCGTTAAGCTATCGCGGCTGGCGGAGCTTCGAATATCATGGCCACGCTGGGCGCGGGAAATCACTTGCGTCACAAACAGACTTGGCGCGGTTTGTTTCGAGATTAAATCGTCGGAGCCCGCCTGAATGATGCTGACCTTGTTCTGCATAGTGTCGTCGGAACTGAGCACTAGGATAGGGCTTGAGCTGTATTTATCTAATTGGCGGATCATTTTCGCCAGCTCTAAACCATTCACATCGGGCATATACAAATCGAAAATAAACAGATCTGGCTCAAATTGCTCTAGGGTCGGCAGCACTTGCTCGGGTTTGGTCATGCCTTTCACCATCAGCCCATGACTGCGAAGCAGACTGGAAAAATAATCGACCATGGATTGCTGATCGTCCACCAGCAAAATTTTAAGCGGCTGTTTTTCTGACATTTTGAGCCACTGGTGGATCTTGCGTACCAGTAGGGTGGTTTCGGCGGGTTTGACAAAATACTCGCTGACATTGGCACGGATCGCCAGCAGTCGCATCTCAAAATCACCGCGGGAAGAGAGAACAAACACTCGGGTATTGTGCTTCTCAAACTCGGTCGCCGCGGTAAATAAGGCTTCTTCGGTATAATCGGGCAAGATGAGATCTAATAAAATCAAATCGAAGGGCGAGGTATTTTGAATTTCGAGGAAGTCGGTGAAATTTAAAAAGTGCTGCACATTAAAACCAAATTCATGCAGCTGCTTCGTTATCATCGCCCCGACATTATTGTCATCCTCAATAATTGCTATTCGATACTCGTGCCGTGCTTTTGTCGGCTTATAGGGACTGTGCTGCATTTGCGCTTCAACCACGGGGGCCGCTGGCTCGCCACGGAGGTTATTTTGCAGCAGTTGGTGAAAGAGGGTATCTAAGCTTTTGATCACATTCAGCGCTGGTGCGGGCGAATCGAGTAAATTTTTTAACAGCAGTTCAAGCTTATCGACAATCTCTTTGGTGTCGGTCAAGCCAAAAGTTTCGCAGGAGCCTTTTAAGTTATGGACTTCACGGTAGACCGCCGACAGCATATGGCTCTGCCAGTTTTTCCGTAGCGAGATCCACAGGGTGATAATTTGTTTCTTCTTATCGGGTAGTGCATGTAAGTACTGACGTTTTAGTTGTTCTAAGGATTCTTCAAGACTCATAGGCTATCACCACCATCAGAATTTATAGGATAAGCTGGTGCACTGCGGGCGCGTATGCAATACCTCATAAGTATTAGTCGGCACAATTAGTGGGATTTTCTGCTTATTCGATACCCTAAGAGTGTAAACCAAGGTTGAGAAAATGCGGTGCTTGAGCTGTGATTTCACTCGATATTTATGTTGCGAGAGACCGATATGATACATTTCAGTCAAATGTAGCACTGGCTAAATCTTGTAAGATAAAAACACATGCCTATAAGTGTTCTATAACCGCCATGGGCATTAACAAAACCGTACAGGAGGACAGACAGAGTGAAGGGACGAGTAAAAGATAAGTGGGCTTATCCCGTGTTTTTTCGACCGTTAATCTTGTGGATGAGCGCTCTGAGTATCGGCTTATCTTGCTCAACGGCATGGGCGTTGGTAAAACAAGACTCTAAGGCCATCTGTATTCTTATCCAAAGTGAGATGCAAGATTGGCATCCCACTACGCCGCGCTACCAAGAGCTTAAGGCAAGATTTGACGAGCATTGCCAGCAGCCCGTCGCCAACGGTGTTAAATCCACGCTAAGGCAGCCAGCAACACCCACTACGGTTCGCCACGACGCGCCTAAACAGAAACCCAATATAATACCTGCCGTGGTAACTGCGAAACCTACGTCCGCGCCAAGCACCATTTCTCCCATCTCTTCAATGTTCGAGTCGTTGTCGATTATTTTGGTTATTCCAATCCTTTTGCTGCTGTTTGCGATAGTGACCTTGTTATTTCGTCCGTCACTTAGGCAATACAGAGATGAAAGATTAGGTCAACAGGGGGAAAAGCGAGTCGCTAAGTTACTGAAACAGGGACTCAAAGATGAGGACTACCGACTTTATCGCAATTTAATTTTGCCCATGGATGAGATAAATGAAGGTACGCCTGCTTTGACGGAAGTGGATTTAGTCTTGCTGACCCATTTCGGCGTGTTCGTCCTTGAAGTTAAAAATTACTCCGGCTGGATATTTGGCGGCGAGAAGCAATCGCAGTGGACGCAGAAAATCTATACCAAGCAAACCAGTTTTAAAAATCCTCTCCATCAGAACTATAAACATTGTTTGGCGGTTGCCCATTGCTTAGGGTTAGTCGAAGGGCTCCATTCGGTCGTCGTGTTTAGCGATGAGGCTAGCTTTAAAACGCCGTTGCCTAAAAATGTGGTGAATGAGTCGGGACTTTTGAGTTTAATCGCTCAATATAAAGGGCAAATAACGGAAACCTCTCACTGCACAAATCTGGCATTCACTGTCGCCGCAGAACGGCTGGATATTGCCCAGCAGCAGTCAGACTCTGATGCTAAATCATTGCACTTAATGCAGTTTAAGCATCGCCGTATTGAGCCAACCATCTCAAGTTAAGGGGATAATTAATATTCTCGCGCAGGTGATAACGAATGGGATTCTTGCGCTATCTTTAAGAACATCATTGGCCTAGAAGCAACTGGAAGGATAAGGATATGCCCAATAACACAGGTACAGTGAGGTTACATCGAGTGCTGCGTGCGCCAGCGGCGTTAGTCTACAAGGCATTTACCGATAAAGCGGCCCTAGAGCGTTGGTTACCACCTTACGGCTTTGTGGGAACGATTCATGAGTTTGAATTGGCCGTTGGGTCAGGGTATTCCATGAGCTTTACCCAATTAGCGACCGGACACAGTCACTCCTTTAAGGTGGTCTATACCGAGCTTATCCCCAACACACTTATTCGCCATACCGACCAATTTGATGATGAACATCTGCCTGGGGTGATGCAGGTGACTATCGAATTAACCGAGGTTTCCTGCGGCACCAATTTGCAGATCACTCAGGAGGGCATTCCTGCCGTGATCCCAGAGGAAATGTGTTACTTAGGTTGGCAGGAATCATTAACGCAACTTGCGGCTTTGGTGGAAGCGAAAACAGAATGAAGCCGTCAGTCACTGGGTGATATAAAAGGGGGATTTGAGAGGGGGATATAAAAAAGACGCTTATCTCGAGTAGAGTGAAGCGTCTTTTTATTGGGCTATTTGATAAAGCCTTTTACAAAAGGCTTATCGCACAACAGCAGCAGGATTATGCACTAGCAAGGTTTGCCAGATACTCATCAAAGGTCCCTTGGAAGTTCACCAATTTTTTATCCCGAATATCGATAATGCGGGTCGCTAACGAGGACACAAATTCGCGGTCGTGGCTGACGAAAATCAATGTGCCTTCAAAATCTTTGATGGCATTATTTAAGGATTCAATCGCTTCCATATCCATATGGTTAGTCGGTTCGTCCATAATGATGACGTTGATATCTTGCATCATTAACTTGCCGAAAATTAAACGGTTTTTCTCACCGCCTGAGCAGTTTTTCGCTTTTTTGTTGGCATCATCTTCGGTAAACAGCAAACGACCTAACATGGCTCGTACCATTAAATCGTTGTGTTTTGGCTGACGCCATTGGTCCATCCATTCAATAATAGTCAAATCATTATCAAAATCGCTGGTGCTGTCCTGCGGGCAGTAACCAATGGAAGCGTTTTCGGACCACTTAATCACGCCTTGATTATGGATTAACTCATTGACTAAACAGCGTAATAAAGTTGTTTTACCTACGCCGTTCTCGCCGATAATCGCAAGCTTTGCACCGGCTTCGAGGATTAAATCGCCGCCTTCGAATAATAATTCGCCATCAAAACCGTGGGCGAGGTTCTCAAGCACCAATGCCTGACGGTGCATTTTCTTACCCGGCGCGAAGCGAATCGATGGCGCGATACGGCTGGAGGATTTGACTTCGTCCAGTTTAATTTTGTCCATGCGCTTGGCGCGTGAGCTAGCCAGTTTTGCCTTAGAAGCGTTAGCGCCAAAGCGGTTAACGAAGTCCTGCAGCTCTTCAATCTCGGCGCTCTTCTTGGCGTTGCTCGACAGCAGTTGTTCGCGCTGCAGGGCCGATTGCTCGAGGAAGTATTCGTAGTTGCCGGGATAAATCCGCAGTTCACCGTAATCGATATCCGCCATATGGGTACAGACAGCATTTAAGAAGTGTCTGTCGTGGGAAATGATGATCATGGTGCATTTGCGCTTATTCAGCTCAGTTTCGAGCCAACTAATGGTGTGAATATCCAAGTTGTTGGTGGGTTCGTCCAGAAGCAAGATATCAGGATTAGCAAACAGGGCTTGGGCTAACAGCACGCGCAGTTTCCAACCAGGGGCGACCTGTGACATTGGGCCATAGTGGTAAGATTCTTCAATACCTGCTTCGATGAGGATTTCGCCCGCGCGGCTCTCGGCGCTGTAGCCGTCCATTTCGGCAAATTCACTCTCGAGATCGCCCACACGCATACCGTCTTCTTCGGTCATATCGGGTTTGGCATAAATCGCGTCACGCTCTTGCTTGATTTTCCACAGTTGGGTATCACCCATAATCACCGCATCGATTACCGTGTATTGCTCGAAGGCAAATTGATCTTGGCTTAGGGTGCCGACCTTCAAACCCGGCGTGATCGACACGTTGCCCGAGGTTGGGGCGAGGGCGCCGCTTAAGATCTTCATAAAAGTCGATTTGCCGCAGCCGTTTGCGCCAATCAAACCATAACGGTTGCCGTTGCCAAATTTTGCCGAGATATTTTCAAATAATGGCTCTGGGCCGAATTGCATGGTGATATTTGCGGTAGAGATCAAGGGTATGTCCTAGGAAAAAGTCGTTAATAACGGCTTAAAAAGCTGACAACCGCAAACAGTATTGCAATATCGAGCTAGTTATTGGCCAAATGATTTGGGCGCGGAGTATAGCGATTTCAGGCTCAAGATGCGAGTTTCAAGCAAAAAGGTTCAAGGCAAAAATAAACCGAGCCACTCGGACTCGGTTATCATTCCTCTCGCCAGATCATGCGGCATTCAACTGGCTCAATATTCAGTTAAGCGATAATTTCTCGATAATACTGCGCCAAGGCAGCCATTTAAAAGATTGATTATTATCGGGTAAATGATTATGCCCATCCTGTACCACTAGCATTCCCTGTTGCCAAGCTCCCGTGCCGACGCTTAAGTGAGTCACGGCTAGGCCATCGGTTTCACTGCTGCCATCGATACTGGTTTCACGGCCATTTTCCATGCCGTTAAGGTTTACCCCAAGGCGAAATTTGCCTAATTGGGCGTAGGGCGGCTGCGCCTGATACAGCAAGTAACTGTTATCGCCTTGGCTGGAGACCACCAGCAGATCCTGTTTTTTACCGTGAATAGTTGCGCCTTGGTAGAGTGAAATCCCTTCGACATCGGCGACTAAGTCGCCCTCGGCTTTAATGATGAGTTCGCCTTGAGTGCCGCCATTAGCCTTGGCATTAAAGCGCCAAATGCCTTTGTCTTCTTCACCAATAAACAGCGCGTGCTGAGCCTCATCGACCACACAACCTTCGACTTGGCTTGGGGTATGGATATCACGCACAAGCGCGATACTTGGGCCATTTGCCTGCCAATCGACGCGGTATTGGGCGATGCGGCCGGATTTTTCATTGGCGAACACATACAGGGTATCGGCATCTTGATACAGGCACATGCCATAAATATCCAGCATATTCGTGGCTTGATTGGGATACTCGTTGAGCTTCCCTTCAGCATCGATTTCATAGAAGGCGAGGCTGTCGTTATCCCTTAAGGTCGCCACGGCGATATCGCGTTTTTTACCGCCCAGCATCACTTGCTGGCGCAGATCGACGTTATTGATACGCCCCGACGGCAGGGCTTGAACCTGCTCACCACGCATATTAAAGCTCAAGAGTCCCCAACGTTTGTTGGTGCCAAGCACTAGGCTTTTTTCCGGTTGAGTTGGATGCACCCAAATCGCTGGGTCGTCCATGGTATCGCCGGGTCTATCGGATGGGGCGCTTTCAACCCAAGCAGGGATTTCGACAGTATTATCGCTGGACTCGTTATTTGACTGACTCTGGTCTATAGGTAAGACTGCTTGGCTAAATAAGTACTGATCGGTTTTATCATCATAGAGGGCAAACTGGATTGCCTTGTTGGTGCTGGTTCCGTTTAGATAACCACTGAAACCCTGTACCTTCCCTAAGTTGTAGTTTGCAATCGGCTGTTGATCTAAGGTCAGGGTACCTTTTTTATCGCTTAACAATAACTTGCCATCGATGACTTGCATGCCCGCGATATCATTATTGAGTGCGGCGAGAACCAACTTAGCGCTATTGTTGGCAAAGGGGCTGGCATCAAATTGCCAGACACCGGCTTCTGGCTCACTGACTAATAGTGTGTCGCCGTCGATGGCGCAGCTAGTACTATTGACGGGAATTGCCTGACTGCGCAGCTTTTTCGGCATAAAGTGTCCGGCATCGCCTAACAGCCATTGCTCGCTATAACCGTCTTCGCCGCCAAACCACGCGTAGATATTGCCATCCTGCGGCCTTGGTTGAATGCAGATCCAATTGATTTCAAACGATGTCATCGGCAGCAGTGGCAATACATTAGTCGCGACTTTGCCTTCTATCTGTTTGACCATGATAGGGCGAATGCGATCGGCGCGGCGATCCAGCGTTAAAGCATAGGGATCGCTAAAGGCGAACAATTCAAACTCGCCTTTGACTAAGGTTTTAGCTGCGGGCAGGGTCGTTTTATCCGCGCTTGGCATGCTTTGTAGCATCAAACCTTGCTTTTCACTCACCCACAGCCAATCGGCGGCAGGGAGTACTGCGTGGTTATCGTTGTTAAACAGCAAGGCTTGGGCTTGGCTGCCTTTATAAGCTTGGGCTGAGATGGGTTGAGCGAATGCGCTCAAGGGCGCACTGATAAGGCCTAAGGTCACAGCTATGGCACTAATTTGGGTAAATGGTGTTGTCATATCTTCGTTCTTTTCAATGGGTGATTAATAGTTGGTGTACTGCACGCCTAACTGGAAAGTGCGGCCATAGGCTTCGTATTGGGCGTTGTAGCTGCTGTCACCCGTGTAGCTGTAGTAGGGCTCGTCGGTCAGGTTCACCCCTTTGAAATACAAGGTTAAATTGCTGGTTAAATGGGCCTTGGCGACAAAGTCCCACTGCAAGTGATTGTCTTGATAGAGATCGTAGCGCTCATCACTGAGCTCTGTGACTTCCTGTAAATATTCGGATTTATAGGCCGCCGATAACCAGACACTGGCGTAGCTGTTTTCATAGCCAAGGGACAGGTTTGCGGTGAGATCCGATTGGCTTGGCATCGGAATATCACGGCTCAGTAATTGGCCATCCTCCAGCCAACTGATCTTGGCGCTGGAATCTGTGTAAGTGAGGTTAGAGTTGAGCACCAGCGCATTAAAGGGCTCGGGCAAAAAGTTAAACTCTTGCACATAACTGAGCTCGACGCCGTAGATGTCGGCGCTATCGCCATTAACAAAGGTGACGGCGCTATGGGCATCGATATAATCGCCACGGCCAGCTAAATCCGCCTGATAGATAAAGTTGTCGATATCTTTATAAAACAGCCCCGCCGAAATTAAGCCGATATTGCCAAAATAGTGCTCGAGGCTTAAGTCAAAGTTCATCGATTCGAGCGACTTTAGTTTTGGATTGCCAAAGGTTAAATCGATATCGCCATCATCCTCTTCGAGCAAATATCCCGGCGCCAATTGGCCGAATGTTGGGCGCACTAAGGTGTTGGTCCAAGCGGCGCGCAGCACGGTATTGTCGCTATAGCGGTAAGTGAGGTGCAGTGCGGGCAGCCAATGATCCTCATCGCGGGAATGCTTGATATCGATAAATTCGCCCTTGGCACCATCGTAACCGTAGCCACTAGAATCCCATTGATTTTGCTCGAAACGCAGCCCTGTTAGGATACGCAGTTTATCGATATCGATGTGGCCCATCAGGTAGGCGGCGTTGATATCTTCGCTGATATCAAAATCGTTAATGGTGGACTCGATATCATCGCGATTGCTGTCGGCATCTAGGCTGTCGATTAGCTGCCATAGCGGCGCAGCATTGATGCCGCTGCCAAAGCGGCCGAGGTCATAGTCAAGCTCATTGCCTGCATATTGACTCAATAACAAGTCTTCATCACTTACCCCTTGATCGCCTAAGTCGCTGTAGATCCAAATATCTTCGCGATTGGATTTATCGCGGCGGCTTAGCTTGACCCCAGTTTTTAGCTCGACACTGTAATCCGCAATAGTTAACTGGCGGGTAAGATCCAGTTGACCACTGTTGATGGTGTCTTCGGCCTTGGAGGCGGCGATTTCTATCTCATCTAATTCAAAATTGTCGTTTTGGTAATAGTCTTCGGGGGCGATAATTTGTGGCTGTTTGGTATTGCTAAAGCCCGTGTTATCAATCTTGGCGACAAAGTCGGCGCCGGCGATATCCCGCGGTTTGTCGGCGCTGGCGGTGCTGTGGCTCGCTTGATAGTCGAAGGTCCAGCGTTCGAAGCGGGTTTGGCCTCCGAGCACAAAGGAGGTGATGTTTTGGTTTTCGGTGCGTGATTTTAGTGAGCGAGTGGTTTTGCCTTGGCTGAGGGCATTTTCTTGCTGCGGCGATTTCCACTTGGTTTTAGCGCTGTTGCGGGTTTCGGTATCATCAAACTCACTGTAAAGGGTGCGTAGATATAGATCGGTATCATCGCTCGGCCGATAATCGAAGTTCACGCCTATGCCTAAACGCTCACGATTGATTTCATAATCCCGTGCATCGACGGATTCAAGCGCTGCATCCTCAAAGCCGTTATCCCCGGCAAATTCCCATTTACCGCCGGTTTCGACGTTGTCTGAGCCAAAGTCACGGTTATACCAACTGGCACCTATGGCTACCCCTAGCTTGTCGGCAAAGATATCGCTGTAGCTGGCGGCAAGTTTGGGATTGGTATTGTCGGTTAAGGTATCTTGGCTCGCCTCGGCGTTGAGGTTGAGATAAGTATCATCGCGATCGAAGGCCGACAGACTTTTGACCTCAATGGCGCCGCCCAGTGCATCGGCATCCATATCCGGTGTTAAGGTTTTACTCACTTCTACCGATTGCAATAGATCCGATGGCACCACATCGAGGGCAACCGCACGGCGATCGCTTTCGGGTGAGGGTAAGCGCGTGCCGTTCATCGACACTGAGTTATAGTCAGGCGCCATACCGCGCACGCGCACAAAGCGACCTTCGCCCTGATCCCGCTCGATAGACAGCCCTGGCACCCGTTGCAGTGATTCACTGATATTGCTGTCGGGGAAATTCCCCAGCACATCGGCACTGACCACGCTCAGCACGTTATCGGCGCCGCGTTGGCGGTTCATGGATTTACTTAATGCGCCTTGTTGGCCGACCACGCGGATATGCTCCACATCATCTTGGCTGCTTAAGTTGATATCTTGCAGTGTGGTTTGTTTATCGCGAATGCTGATCCTATGCTCGTTTGGCATCGCCCCTAGGTAGTTGACCACTAAGGTGTAATCGCCATCCTGCACACCGACAAAAAAGAAACGCCCATCACGGCCTGCCTGCTGGCTAAGGTTGAGCTCTTTTAAGGTGACGGTCGCACCTGCAAGGGGTTGTTGGCTGCTGTTATCGCGAATTTGCCCCTCAAGTTTGCCTATGGCCAGAGCATTGTGACTCAGTCCAGCGAGCACCAGGGCTAAGCTTAAGGCTGAGAGACGCGACGTGAGACGTTTGTGGACCCTAGCGACAGGATGCGCTTGTTGTGGCGGCAGAGAACCTAATTGTCGAGCGATTGGAGATTGCATCTTGAGTTCCGTTTCAGTTGTTTCAGTTGAGTGTTATTGCAAGCCTTGTGGGAAGGCTGATTTGTAATGGCGGCCAAGTTAGGGGAGCAAAATGTCAGATTTGTGACGGGATAGTTGAGCCGTACGGTTTGGCTCGCTTTTACCCACTGAAATGGCGATTTTGAGCTAAGGCTGAGCCAAAATGACGCTTACAGAATCAGCGTCATATAAGAAGGTGTTGGCTGTTATAGGGCGCTTGCATGATTCAATCATTCAATCCCGTTTGAAGTGAAAATAACGCAGTTTTAGAATGGGTTAGAGAGTGTTTGTTTAGATTTTGGCTCGTTACTTTATGGCGGGATGCGATGTTTTTGGGGCCGCGAATACGGCGTAGATTGAGTTCAAAGGGACTCAAATTAAGCGAAGATGGCACTTTTCTCGACTCAGCGGAAAACTGCCTGAGCTAATTTGCCGCAGTAGCAGTGCTTATTGTGAGCTGAAAAGGTTGTTTTTTGCTTTAAATTTAATTAGTTATAGATATATCCTGCATTTTCTATCGTAACGTCGCGACAAGTGACGTCACCGAGTTGTCATAAAAGCCCGCTAACTTGCGTCCCCATAGTATCAAGGCTTAATTCTCCCTTTAGGGCTAAACAAGGTGTGTATTTTGGAAACTCCTGCAAAATCATTACGACTCGCCAGCGTCTATGGCGTGAGTCTGCTGATCATCTTTATAGTGCCATTACTGCTTTGGCAGAGCACCACGGCCAAAACCGTAACGGGGGTGGATTGGTTTGATGTGGTCACCGAGGGCGCCTTATTCGTGCTCGGCATGTGCTGGCTGATGGTGATGGTCTCGGTGCGCCCCTCGGGTAGAGTGACAAATCTGTTGATCTCGGGCCTCTCAAGCTATTGTTTGGGGTGTTATTTGGATTTACTGGACGAGATTTTTATCGTCAAAACCATTCCTGTATATAACTGGTTTGAAAAAATGCCCACGCCTGTCGGGCTGCTGGTGCTGACCTACGGTTTATGGTTATGGCGCGATGAGCAGACCGTCGTGAATCGCCAGCTACAAACTCGGGAGCAGTTTCACCGCGAACATCAGTTAACCGACGGCTTGACCTTACTCAATGATGCCAAGGCATTTGAACAGCATCTCATTAGACAAATATCGCAAAATCAATCATTTGGTCTGATTATGCTTGATGTCGATAATTTTCATCAATACAACACATCAAACGGCGTCGAAGAGGGCGATAGGCTGTTGTCCCAGTTGGCATTGTGGCTAAGCGCGAGCCTAAGAAGTCAGGATTTAGTCTGCCGTTATGCTGGCGATCGCTTTATCATTCTGATGCGCGGCGCCATTCCGCCATTAGTGAGTGTGATGGCAGAGCAGATACAGCAAGGGGTGAGGGAGTTTGGCTGCTCTGTTTCTGTGGTTTGGACGCTGCCCTCTCCTAAAGCATTGGATAGGCAGGACAAGCAGAATAGTCCAAAGGCTGAGGCTGCAACGCTGTTGCAATCGTTGAATCAAAAAATATCACAGCAAAAAGCGGATCGCGCCTCAGCGGCGCCTATCACTCAGCCGTTTCATTCGAGCAGCACCTCGACTGAAAGCGGGCTTAACTGATGCGCGCGCTCGCCACATGGCAGGATAAATGTATCGATAGCCAATTGCTGGTGGCAAGTTTAGTGATGTTGTTTAAGCAGCGTGAACTGGATACTGATAAGTTACTGCGCGGGACAGGGATTTTTATCGCGGATATTCGTAAACCCGATCACCTTATTAGTCCCAAGCAATTATCACGACTGCTGGATAATGCGCTCTCCCTGTGGCCAAGCGGCGATTTAAGTTTTTTATTGGGTCAGCGTTGGTTGCCATCCCAAAGCGGCGCGCTGACGGCGGCCATGTTTTGCGCGCAGGATTTACAGGCATTAAGCCGCGTTTGGCATAAGTATCATTGGCTCACTCAGCCTTGGCTGCAAACTTGGTGCTGCCAAGGCGAGCATGAGTGGCATTATCTCTTGAGTCTCGACTTAGGTATGCAGCGCCATCGGCAATTTTTGATTGAGCTGAGTCTGTCGTCGCTCACCGCAGCCTGTAAGCAGCTGCTTGGGCAAGCTTGGCGCGGCAGTCTGTGTTTTCCCTACCGCGCGCCGGATAATTTGGCCCATTACTATAAATACTTTGGTACCGACTTAAGTTTCGATGCGCCCCTTTGCCGAATTTCAATGACTAAAGCCCAGTTACGCCAACCCTCATTATTTGCACGCCAGAGCGCGGCCTATGCCGTATCAACTGGGGAAGAGTGGGATGACAATCTCATTCATGATGGTGTCATCCATGATGAATCACACCATCATGGCGCTAGTCATTCTGTGGGTGACTCTCCGGCCATGGTATCTCAAGCCATAGCGCCGCAAACTATCGTAACTCAAGCTACATCGTCTCAACCTATCGTATCTCAACAGAATAGGTTGAGTGAGGCGCCAAACATAATGTCAGTGCCGAATATCGCTCCAGCGCCGAATATGACCCACGCGGCTCGCCAAGCGTTGTTAGCACATGAGTTTCGCCTTGGGTTGGCGGGAGGGATCCGCCTTAAACTGATGCGCAGCACTCTTTCCTTGCCAGAGATGGCACAATCGCTGGAGATGAGCCCTGCAACCTTAAAACGCCGCCTGACGGAGATGGGCTTAAGTTACGGGCAACTTGCCGACGAAACGCGTTTGATCCGGGCGCTGTATTTTTTAGCCGAACCCGAGCAAGATGCGCACACGATTGCTAATTCTCTATCCTTTAGTGATGCCAGTAATTTCAGGCGTTCCTTTAAACGTTGGACAGGTCAACTGCCTGCGTATTTCCGCTTTTGGTTAGCCTAGACCTCAATTAGCCTAGATCCCATAAGCCAGGTCCCAATTAGCTTAAACAACAGCTCCCCGCGATTTCCCTCCAGACTGATGATAAATAAGCCACCTCAATCCATTTCTGAATGACTATTCGTTGATTTGCATATTTGTTAGAAAATTCCCGGGGGTTATATTTTTATTTATGCAAATGCGCGAATAAATACTCAAAATGGATTTTGTGTCTGTGCCATTAGGTATGTGAGTATTAAAGCGCCTTGTATCGTTGAGGGGCTGGGCTATAAATGCTGTTTTGTTTCACTTAGAATAACCGTCCTCGACCTTTCACTTGCCGTTTTAAGGGATCGCGTGCTAATCCATAAGCAATACCATCGTCATGGCCCCGATTATCGCTTTGGGGAGCAAATGACCTTTCTCGATGTGAAGCAAACCTTTGGTTTTAGCCATGTACGTGTGGGACGTTGGGTCACGCGCGAGGAGTCATTAATTGCCGCGAATTTGGTATTTGATTCGCTGGCAGATCTTGCCTTTATCCTCAATTTACCGCCGTTGACCTTAGGGCTAAGGCAAACCTTAAGGCTTGCCTTTGGCCATGGTGGGCAAAAGGGTGTGCAGGCACACTATGCGCCAGGTGCGCGAGAATTGGCATTAGCGAAAAATGCGGGTGCTGGGGCGCTGGCCCATGAGTTTTGGCATGCGTTTGACCACTATGTTGCCCCTAAGGCGTTTTCGCGCGCCACAGGACGTTTTAAGTGCGCCAGCGATCTCTGGCTTGCGGATCAGCCACTTATCGAGCATCCCCTTAATCTCCGTTTAGCTGAGATCTTTCGGGTTACCTTGCTCTCCGAGGACAATTTGGAGCCAAGTGATTACGTGCGCCGCGCAATTGCCTTGGATAAGCGTTATGGCGCGCAGTATTTTGCTAAACCGACGGAAATGATGGCGAGGGCCTTTGAGGCCTGTATCGAATCCTATCAAGGGATCCAAAATCCCTATTTAGTCTCTGGCACGCGCTATTCAGCGCTGGCAAAGGAAGGGGCCTACCCCGATGAGCCACATAGACAACGTATCTTCAATGCCTTGATTGCCTACTTTGAGCCATTAGGTATGGCGTTAGGGAAAACCGGATAAACCTGAGGCGCTAGTCCGTGTGTTGCTGCTGGCAATAGGCGAGCTGGTGGCGAATGGCATCGAGGGTTTGCGAGGCGGCATAATCCATCAGATACCAAGGGCTGATTTGGCTCTCGGGCTGATGATTGAAAAACAGTGACTCCGATGCTTTAAGCCTCGATTTTTCAGCAAATTGTTGCCAAATCGCACTGGGTGTAAGGGCGAGTTTGGCTAACTGTTCACGTAGTTGTTGTTTTGTTTGCTCACTTACGTTTGGCGTAAGTGTGGATTGTCTGAGTAAATCCAGTTGGCCGAAGGGATCTTCAAATCGTTCGTTTCGGTCAGTGTGGCGAGTTGGTTTACTCTCTGCGCCATCAGTCTCACAGGCCTTAGGCATGCTCTCCCACGGCGTTAAGGTAAATTCAGGCCAATCGATACGCTCGCAAAGCAGCGTTTGGGCGATTCTTCTCTCTCCAAGCCAGTTGTGTACCATACAAGGCAAATGAATGTTGTCTGGCAGGTCCATACTGCGCTGTAAGCTCGGCAACAGCGACATCCGCTGAACTTGTACCTTTTGGGCTAATGACATCATTAGCACGACTGTGGTTAGGCCCGATGACGGCCAGCAGCCGAGGGAAGGGGTGAGATCGGTCGCGATTTGGGTCAGAGCCTTTGCCAGTTGTACGCCTTGGGGATGACCTTGCACTTCGAAGGCATATTGAGATTCGGCAAAGCCACCATTGGCAATATTGACCACTTGGCCATGGGCGGATACATCTTCGGGGCATTGGGTGCCATTAAAGATAAAGGTGAGTCCTTTGTTTGCGGGTTGCCAGTCGCCCGAAGCGTTACCGATAATGGTGGCCTGCTCAAGCTTGAGCTGCTCGGCTAATGCGCTTAAAGAAATCCTGGGTTGTGGCTCAGCCAATTGACGGTGCATATGCGTATGTGATTGAGGCGCATCGGCTAAGGGCTGTGGATAGGGCATACTCGCAAGGACTCTGTAAAACAAAGAGGCTAATTGTACTGGAACTTCCCCGCTGACTAAAGGGCTATTCCCTATCGATGCCCTGTAGATTCATGAATAAAATTTCACAATAACAGTACGTTAGACTGTTTTATTAAGGTTTGATGGGGAGCTTCAAGTTTAAACAGACACTTGCAACCTGATGCCATCGAACGCCTTTTTGAACTCATTATTTAGCGTTTTTAGTGAGTTAACTAAATGGCTCACTGAATGATTTAGTTGCTATTGGTTGGCGTGCTAAGACGCGCTTTTTCAATCACGCTAATGGTTCTTTCGATAAATTTCCTTAAAGCCTTTGGCGGTAGAAAAGGGGATTTATCCTCCTGATTAAAGCGTGCAATAAGAGTCGCGACCTGTTGATGTTGAATGATGTCCTCCACACTTTTACCCGCATCTAGCTGGGCTTCAATCAATTGTACCCACTCGTTGGTGTTTTGCTGAAAGCTGCGAAGTGATGCTTTATTACTTGGCTTACCATGTCCCGGCACGATAAGGCTGTCTTCATCGCCGAGACGTAAAATGTGGTTAATTGCCGCATTAAAGCCGCGTATGCCACCAGCATAAAATGTGGGGTGCCAGCTGTTATCGACAATATCGCCGACAAATAGGCTGTTGCTTTGCGGATGAAAATAGATCCTGTCGGCGGCAGAATGGGATGAAACTTGAATGGTCACTATCTCTGCCAAGAATGGCTGTGCTGCCGCGAGGCTTTGTGTTGGCGCTAAGCTGGCACCTTGTTGGATAAAATATTGATTACCGCCGGTATGATCGGCGTGTTCATGGGTATTCAGGATAAATTTAACGGGTTTGTCATAGAGGGATTGAACGGTGCGACTTAAGGCATCTAAGTACTCATCCCCAGGCATAGGGTCGATAAGCACTAAGCCCTCGCTCGTTGATAGCACACCGATATTGGTTCCGTAGTCCACACCTTTCAACAGCTGTAGTTGATCAGAGACTTTTTCAACACTGATAGTATCGGCGTTGGCTGTAAAACAGCATGTAACAAAGACGAGGGGAGCTAATGCTTTATACATGTAGGCAAGCCTATGATTAAGTGTGAGTGTTGAAAACTATGCGCATCAAATCTTTTCGCATTCAATCTATACGCATTATTAGCGTCAGTCAGCTGTCTCGCCAACTCTCACATCTGCTTAATTTGTGACAAATCTTATAAACCTATCGTATTATCAATATGTCGTATTGATAACAATTCGTATTAACCTTACACTATCGGGATTCAAAAAGAGGTAGGAACAATCCCCCATGGCGAAAATAAGTAATCGCTTCTGGTTTATGTTACACGGTTGGGTATCTTTGCCCATCTGGATTTTATTCAGTTTTATCTGCTTAACGGGCACGGTTGCCGTACTCAGTCATGAATTGACTTGGCTGACCAACCCAGCCGCCCGTGCGCTCAATCCAGATGAGCTACCCGCGAAACCCGTCGATGAATTAATGCTGGTGGTCGAAAAGGCCTATCCGAATGCGCAGGTGATGGGTGCTATGACCTTTGAGCCTTACTTAGTCAATGCGATTACCTTTACTGATGCCGATAAACCTTATGCTATCGCCTATGTGAATCAATATACGGGACAAATTCAGCAGATCAACGAAGGCCTAACTTTTATTGGCTTTATGCGTTCCTTACATGGTTGGTTATTGTTTCCTTGGCAGAGCGGTTACAGCGTCGGCTATTACCTTGTTTGCTCTATGGCACTCATGATGCTCGCCTCATTGATTACTGGGTTAATCGTTTATAAGCGTTTTTGGCGCAGCTTTTTTGCACCCAAACTTAGACTTACCCAAGGGAAGAAGACCTTACTCTCTGATTTGCATAAATTATCCGGCGTCTGGTCGATTTGGTTTATTGCGATTATGAGCCTGACTGGGCTGTGGTATTTAGTTCAAGCTATCTTCTGGCATGCGGATATTGATATCGAGCCCCATGCGCCTATGATTGCCTCCGAGCAAGTGCCGCTGATGCAAGCGGGTGATACGCAACTGCCAAGCGCCAATGTTTCTTTTACTGAGGCCTTAAGTTTAGCTAAGCAGCGCTTTCCCGATTTTCAACCAAGTTATGTGATGCTGCCTGAGCATCAACGGGATATGTACCATCTGAGCGGTAGTGGCGATCATATTTTCTACGATCAATATTCCTACAACCTCAGTATCAATCCGTGGACGGGTGAGATTGCTAGCGCGACCTCGCCAGACACCATGACAGGCATGCAAACCTTAATGCATATTGCCGATCCGCTGCATTACGGCACCTTAGGTGGGATTTGGACCAAATTGATTTGGTTCTTCTTTGGGTTAGTGCTTTCGGGGATGTCGATCACCGGTTTTATGATGTGGGGATTGCGCCATGTCCGTGCCTTTAAACAGGCCGAAAGCAAAGACTTAGCCGCAGATATGTTAGGGGAGGCACGCTAATGGCATCATCGGTATTTTGGTTAAAACATAAATACAAGCTCAGTGGTTTGATTTTGATCTTACCCTTAGTGTTTCTCTATCAGTCGCTTAACCCGAGTTTTCCCCCCGCGTGGCCGAGCCAGCAATTAGGTGAATTTAAAATCGCGCCAATGCCGTTAGATTTAAAGGCACCTTATAAGCACCACGATGATTACGTAAAAGATTTTATGTTGATCTTTGAACAGGGCAATGTGGCCCATATTCGCCAAGGTTATGCCAATATCGGCCCAGAGGCTCTGCCTTTAGAAGCCCTACAAAAAGGTGAAAACGGGGTTCTGCATGGCAGCAAACATGGCCAGCATGTGCATGCGATTACTGGCGCTAAGTTAGCGGCAACGGACAGCTTGTGGGTGTCGATTCAAAATTGGCAGGGCGAATGGTTAGTCAGCCAATGGCCCGTACCCGAGGCGGTGTTAGTTCAGTAATACCGCTCGTTAATTGTTTGCAGTAAAGTAGCCCTCAGGTGCAAACTGTGTCTGAGGGTTATTTTTTATCGGATAGGCTGACTGCAAAGGATTAGATATGGAATTTACGAATGCAGAACTTGCGCTAATCACTGCCGCGAAACAAAAAGTGCAAATGGCGCAGCGGGTGCGAGTTGGGGTGATTATTTTGCTTATCTTAGGCACGCTTACGCTGCTAGCAGGATTTTGGAGTCACTCTTACGCGATTTACATTGCCTTTGCGCTGGTGGTCTTTGCGGTCGCGCTACCTCAGTTTGGCCAAGGGCCCAAATATGAAGAATTGCTCGCCCTATTGCAGCAAAAAGCTGCTCAGCAAAACGATTAATCTGCACCACAGTGCTAATCACAGTGCTAATCACAGTGCTAATCACAGTGCTAATCACAGTGCTTAGAACGGTGCTAAAACAGCGCTAATAACAAAAGGGCTTTCAGCAAGACTGAAAGCCCTTGTTACTTGTTCATTCCGTTAGTTAAAGCGTTGAACGACAGTCTTGTGGCGCTTTTATTCTTCGGGATAGACCTTTTCCTTAAATTCGCAAAGGTCCTCAATAATGCAGCTACCACAACGGGGTTTGCGGGCCAGACAGGTATAGCGGCCATGCAGAATAAACCAGTGGTGCACATCGACTTTAAATTCGGCGGGAACAACCTTTAACATGCGCTCCTCGACTTCGACCACATTTTTACCGGGGGCAAATTTAGTGCGGTTTGCCATGCGAAAGATATGGGTGTCGACGGCGATGGTCGGCCAGCCAAAGGCGGTATTCAGCACCACGTTAGCGGTTTTACGGCCGACACCAGGAAGCGACTCTAGCGCTTCTCTGTCCTCTGGGACTTCGCCATTGTATTTTTCAATCAAGATCTCACAGGCTTTAATCACATTGATGGCCTTGTTGTTATACAGGCCAATGGTCTTAATATATTCCTTTAATCCATCCACGCCTAAGGCATAAATACTGTGGGCGGTATTGGCCACCGGAAACAGTTTATCGGTCGCCTTATTTACGCTCACATCGGTTGCCTGCGCCGATAAAGTCACCGCCACCAGTAATTCAAAGGGACTGGAGAAATTCAGCTCGGTTTCGGGTTTGGGATTGTTTTCGCGAAGGCGGGTGAGGATTTGGATGCGTTTTTCTTGATTCATAGTGATCCTTGTAAGTAGTGGGTTTAACGCTAAACCCACCACTTAAGCTGTTATCTCAATAAGGGCTTAACTCACTTTGGTGATCCGTGCCCGTGTCACGCTTGGTTGTACAGCCGCTTCGGGTTGACGCTCTTTAAGCTTTTTATCGATAACGTTTTTCAGGGCGATAAGTAGGCCCATCACAATAAAGGCGCCGGGCGGTAACATCGCCAGCAGGAAGGGGGTATCGACTTGCCATACCTGAATCGTTAAGGCTTTAGCCCATGGGCCGAGTAGTTGGTCGGCGCCATCAAACAGGGTGCCTTGGCCGAGAATTTCGCGCGTTGCGCCAAGAACCGCTAAGACTAAGGTAAAGCCAAGCCCCATCATCAGTCCATCGAAGGCGGCGCTAAAGGCATTATTACGGGAGGCAAACGCTTCGGCGCGGCCAATGATAATGCAGTTGGTCACAATCAGCGGCAAGAAGATCCCTAAGGACAAATACAGACCATAGGCGTAGGCGTTGATCAGTAGTTGCACCGCCGTCACCAGCGCCGCAATGATCATCACAAATACTGGGATACGGATTTCCTTAGGCACATAGTCACGTACCAACGAGACTAAAATGTTGGAGCCTATCAGCACCAACATAGTGGCGACCCCAAGCCCGAGGGCGTTGGTGAGGGTGGCCGTTACGGCTAACAGGGGGCACAGACCCAGTAATTGCACTAAGCCAGGGTTGTTTTTCCACAGTCCTTGCCAGGCAATTTCGCGATAATTAGTCATGGTTGGCCTCACAATTCAGAGGTTGGCTGAAAATCTCTGCTTGATGCTGAGTAAAGTACCATACGGCGCGCTTAACCGCTTTCACATAGGCGCGTGGTGTGATTGTCGCGCCGGTAAATTGGTCGAAATCACCCCCGTCTTTTTGCACTTGCCATTGCTTATCATCTTCTGATTTAAGCACTTTACCGACGAATTGCGTCACCCAGTCGGATTTACGTAAATCGATTTTATCCCCAAGGCCTGGGGTTTCTTGGTGGGCGAGTGTGCGCACGCCTAATACTTCACCTTGGGTATTGATGCCCACAATCAGCTTAATATTGCCGTTGTAACCATCGGGGGCAATGGCTTCTAGGGCGATAGCAACGGGTTTACCAGCAGCGGTAGCGATATAGGCAGGCATGGCATCTTCGGTGCCGAGCGCCTCTTTATCCTGCAACAGGGTACATTGCGCGGTCAGCTCATTGTCATGGAGCTCATCAGGGATCAGCTGATGCAGCACGCGCATCAATTCCTGCTGCTCTTGCTGCTTAATTTTGTCTAAGGTCTGTTGATTGACCACTGCGACTAAGCCCGTGCAGAGCAGGGCAAATAGGGCAAGTAGCAGACCATTTTTAATCATTGGATTATTCACTTTTATTCCTCAAGAATCTTTGTTCAAGCATGCTTGATTCTTTTGCCACAGGCCTAGGGCGCTGAATGGCCATAGGTGCGCGGACGCACATAGTAGTCAATAAATGGCGCGCACAGGTTTGCGAGCAGCACGGCAAAGGCGAAGGCATCGGGGTAGCCACCTTGGGTACGAATGACATAGACCAAGACGCCAATTAATGCGCCGAAAATCAAACGGCCGCGCGGACTGGTCGCCGCGGTGACAGGATCGGTTGCAATAAAGAAGGCGGCGAGCATGGTCGCGCCCGAGAATAAATGGAACAGTGGGCTTGCCTGAGTATCGGGCGACAGTAAAAAACCAATGCTCGATGCCACAAATAATCCCGCCAATACGCCGGTGCTGATATGCCAACGGATGGCTTTTAATTTAAGTAGCACTAAACCGCCAGCAAGATAAGCCAAATTGACCCAAAACCAACCAACGCCAGTGCCGCCATCGAATATGCTTTTAGCCATACTCTCAGTGGTGGTGAGCCCTAAGGACAGATCGGTTTTGAGGGTATCGAGTGGTGTCGCCATACTGATCCCATCGATACCGAGGCGGAATTGCTCCATGCCACCATGGGCGCCGACATTGAAGATCAATTGCAAACTATCGATCACACTTGGGGTATTGAGCGCAACCGTACTTGGCGCAATCCAACTGGTCATTTGCACAGGGAATGAAACCAGCAGTAACACATAGGCGGCCATCGCGGGGTTGAACAGGTTATGGCCTAGGCCACCGTAGAGGTGTTTGACGATAACAATCGCAAACACTGTGCCCATAACGATCATCCACCAAGGTGCCAGCGGCGGGATCGCAACCCCGATTAAGATCGCCGTTAACATAGCGCTGTTATCGCTTAAGCTCGCTTTGATGCTGCGGTTACGCAGTTTCATTACCGCGGCTTCACAGCTTAGGGCAACGATAATCGCAAGTAACACTTGAATAAGTGTGCCCCAGCCGAAAAAGGCGCATTGCACCACAAGGCCGGGTAACAAGCATAAAATGACCCTTTGCATAACCGTTGATGTATGCAAATTACGGGTAACATGGGGTGATGAGGCTATTTTAAACGCCATTGTGATCCCTTTTATCTAATCTTGAGTCACTGATTTTTAAGCTAATCATTTTTAAAGCACTGAGGTTAAAACCCGCAGTGCTATTCATTTGCGTCGCTGATCGCATTCGCTTCTCTGGCCGCTTTTTTGGCTTTCGCGCGGGCAACAGCAGCAGCGACCTTGGCTTTCTTCTCATCTTCAGGACTGAGTGGTGCGTTTGGTTCAGCGACTGAGCTTGATTCATTTCCTGATTCAGAGTCTGGTTCAGAGCCTGGTTCAGCGTCTGGTTCAGAGCCTGAATTAACGTCTGATTCAGGTTTAGCGTCTACGGCTAACTTGGGCTGAACTTCGGCAACCTCAGTCGATTCAGCCTGCTGCGTGGCGGCTTTTTTGGCTTTCGCGCGGGCAACGGCCGCAGCGATCTTGGCCTTTTTCTCATCTTCAGGGCTGAGTGGTGCGTTTGGTTCAGCGACTGAGCTTGATTCATTTCCTGATTGAGAGTCTGATTCAGAACCTGGCTTAACGTCTGATTCAGGCTTAGCCTCTGCTGCTAGCTTGGGCTGAACTTCGGCAACCTCACTCGAATCCGCTTGCTGTGCGGAGGCCTTTTTGGCTTTTGCGCGAGCGACCGCAGCTGCGACTTTGGCTTTCTTCTCATCTTCAGGACTGAGTGGCGCGCTAGGAATAGAGCCTGACTTTGATTCTGGCTTAGCGTCAGCTACTCGCTCGGGCTGAACTTCGGCAACCTCACTCGATTCAGCCTGCTGCGCGGCGGCTTTTTTGGGTTTAGCACGGGCAACGGCTGCAGCGACCTTGGCTTTTTTGTCATCGGCTTCTGCGTTAGCCGTAGTCTCTGTTGCTGACTTATCTGTGTTGCCTGTCGCGGCATCAGTGTCGTCATTGGCATCCGAGTCGGACTTTAACGCCGCTTTTTTCGCTTTGGCACGAGCGATGGCAGCGGCGACTTTATCTTTTTGCGATAACTTCTCAGCCTGCTCAGTTGGTTCGTTTTGCTCAGCAGATACCGTTTGTTCAGAAGAGACTGATTGCTTAGATGATTCGGCATCATCCGCACTTTGAGCTGCAGCGGCCGCTTTCTTGGCTTTAGCGCGGGCAATCGCGGCGGCTACGGCTGCTTTACCCTTAGGCGCCTCAGTGCTGTTTGCATCAGCATTCACGACTTCGGCTGGCGCGTTATCGGCTGTGTTTTCTGCCGCAGCTGCTTTTTTGGCCGCGATCCGCGCCATGGCTTCGGCAACGGCATTTTTATCCGTTGAGGTCATGGTCGCTTGACGACGCGCAGCGGCTTCCTTAGCCTTGGCTTCGCGGGCGAGCTTTTCTTCTTCGAGGCGTTGAATACGCGCCTCGAAACGCAGTTTGGCGCGCTCGGCTTGATGTTTCTCATCGGCGGCTTGTTTTAGTGCCGATTTAGCGATGCGGTAGTATTCCACCAGTGGAATATCACTGGGGCACACATAACTACAGCAACCGCATTCGATACAATCTTTAAGGTTGTAGCTGGCCGCCTTGTCATATTCTTCGGCTTTTGCATGCCAAAACAGCTGTTGTGGTAGCAAGAGTGCTGGGCAGGCATTGGCACATTCGCCGCAGCGGATACAGGCCTTTTCCTCTGGAGTGGTTCCAATCTCTTGACTGCTTGGCACCAAAATACAGTTTGTGCCCTTTAAAATCGGCACTTGGATGGTGGGTAACGCATGGCCCATCATAGGACCGCCAATAATCACTTTTTGATCGGCTTCGGCGTTAAATTCAGTGTGTTTGAGCACATGTTCAACGGGCGTGCCTATGGGTAACCAATAGTTGCCGGGCTTACCGACATTTTGCCCGGTAACGGTAACCACTCTCTCAATCAACGGCTTACCTTGGGTCACGGCTTGGTGAATTGCAAACGCGGTGCCCACGTTATGCACGACAATCCCAAGCTTAGCGGGGATGGAGCCAGAGGGTACTTCACGCCCCGTGATGATCTGAATAAGCTGCTTTTCGCCGCCAGAAGGATACTTGGTTGGTATCGCCGTCACCCGCGTGCTGCCCGCTGGGAGCGTGGATTGACTCACCGCCTGTTGCATGGCTTTGATGGCTTCGGGCTTGTTGTCTTCGATAGCAATCACAATACGCTTGGGCGCGAGGAGGCGATGGATAATCCCAATACCTGCCAGAATGTCTTGGCTGTATTCGCGCATTAAGCGATCGTCGGCGCTGATATAAGGCTCACATTCCACGCCGTTGATAATCACTAATTCGATTTCACTGACAGGATTCAGCTTGATATGGCTTGGGAAGGCGGCGCCGCCCATACCGGCAATGCCTGCACCATGGATTTTGGCAATCATCTCTTGATTGCTAAGCTCAATTGAGCCTGGCGTTAACTCGCACCAGCGATCTTCACCATCGGCGGCAATCACGCAGGTATTGACCGGCAAGGCCGAGGCGTGGTTGCTGGCTCTTGGCTCAATGGCGACGACAGTGCCAGAGGTTGGCGCATGCACGGGCAAATGCCAAATCGAGGTGCCTTGAGTTAATGGAGCGCCTTTTAATACTTTGTCACCCACTTTGACAGCAAGGGTGCAGTTTTCGCCCACCTGTGGCACAGGTACAAGGTATTCCTGCGCTAAGGGCAGTTGGCTAATCGGTGTGGTGTTGGAGAGGAATTTGACTTCAGGCGGATGAATGCCACCGGGTGAGCGCCAAAGGGTTCCTTTATCTAATTGATCTAATAAAGTCAGCACCGCTTATCCTCTCTTTTCTTCGTGCGGGGTCTCTTGGATAAGAGTTACGGGAATGGCATTTAAGCGCCAGTTCCAGTTTTTCAGATTTTGGCCCACAGGGATCATATCGATACAGTCAACGGGGCAGGGCTCGACACAGAGATCGCAACCTGTGCAGTCTGCCGTAAGCACGGTATGCATGAGTTTGCCCGCACCAATAATGGCATCGACTGGACAGGCCTGAATACATTTAGTGCAGCCAATACATTCATCTTCGCGAATGTAGGCGACTTTTTTGACTTGGGATTGGGCCTCTGCATTGAGCGGCTCTGGCTCTACACCCATTAAGCTGGCGAGCTTTTCCATGGTCGCAGTGCCGCCAGGCGGGCACTTGTTGACTTTATCGCCATTGGCTATTGCTTCAGCGTAAGGGCGACAACCGGGATAACCACATTGACCGCATTGGGTTTGTGGCAGAATCGCTTCGAGTTCATCGACAATGGGATTGCCTTCAACCTTAAATTTTAAGGCGGCAAATCCGAGTAATACCCCAAAGAACAATGCCAATAGGGTTAATAAAATAACGGCAATTAACATGGTGGACATCTATTTAACCAATCCTGTGAATCCCATAAAGGCCAAGGACATCAGCCCTGCGGTGATCATGGCAATCGCGCCACCTTTGAAAGGCATAGGCACGTCGGCCGCAGCTAAACGTTCACGCATCGCGGAAAACAGAATTAACACTAAGGAAAAACCCACCGCAGCACCAAAACCATAGATAGCAGATTGAATAAAATCGTGTTTTTCGTTCACGTTTAACAGGGCAACCCCGAGTACGGCGCAGTTAGTGGTGATGAGCGGCAGATAGATACCGAGGGCGCGGTGTAAAGCCGCACTGGTTTTTTGCACCACCATCTCAGTAAATTGCACCACCACGGCAATCACCAGAATAAAGCTCATGGTTCGCAGGTAACCTAATTCAAAGGGCAATAACAGATATTGGTTGACGAGGTAACTGAGGATCGACGCTAAGGTCAACACAAAGGTCGTGGCCATAGACATGCCGATAGCGGACTCCAACTTGCTGGAGACCCCCATAAATGGACATAAACCTAAGAATTTCACTAAAACGAAATTGTTAACCAGCACTGTGCTGATCAACAACAGGAGATATTCACTCATCTGAATACTTGTCTAAACGGATCTTGGCCGTATTATCGACTTTTCCGTTTGCATAAACAACATATAGAATGCAGGGTTAACTATCTTTACTGTAAATTTGCGCGCTCCGTTAACCCTGCGCTGGCTTAAATTTGGTCAGTTAAGGTAATGGCTTGCGGCTGGGCAATATAATAGCCCTGCAGCCCATCGACGAGGAGTTTTTCGAGGGTCAGTTTTTCCTCCTGACGTTCGACACTCGTCGCGATAACACGAATGCCGATACGTCTTGCCACATCCACCATCATCCGCACGAAGAACTTATTATTGCTGTCCTCATCGATTGATGAGGTGTAGCTGCCATCGAGCTTAATGTAGTCTGGGCGCACTTCGCTGAAGAATTTGAAGGAGGTAAAGCTCATCCCAAATCGCTCAATTGAGACCCGCGAACCGACACTGTGAACCTCACGGACGAACTTATAGCTGGCACCTAAATTGGCTTGCATACCGGACTCGTTGATCTCAAACACTAGACGTGAGGCGATATATCTGTGCTTGCCGAGAACATCTCGCAACCAGCCGACAAACAGTTCTTGATGGGCCGAAAAAGCGCTGATATTGATGCCAAAGTTACCGCTAATGGTCGGATTTTCTTTAAGCATTCTTAATGTGCTGATCACCACGAGTTTATCTAACTCGGTGCTCATGCCGTGGCGCTCGGCCATGGCGATAACTGTGGTGGTGGGTAAAAACTTGCCTTCGCTGTTGTAAAAGCGTGCCAGTAACTCGCGGTAGACCTCGACATCATTGCGGCAAGGTTGAATGGGTTGTTGAAAAAATTTCAGCGCTTGGCGGCTAATTAAGTCGTTGATTGCCACTTTCCAACGGTCGTCGCCAAACTGCTCGTCACCATTGAGTTTCTCTTGAATATGGAAACTGTTGGGGCCTAAGGTTTGCGCTATGCTCACGGCGGTGTCCGCCAAGGAGAGCAAGTTAATGGGATCTGTGCCCTGTTGGTAAGGCACTAAGCCAATGTGCGCCACGGATTCGGCTCTCGTCATCTGCTGGTATTCATCGAGGAATACTTTAAGTTGCTCTAAAAACTTGGGGCCGTCTTTTAACACTAAATCGGGTAAAAAGATCGCAAAATCGGCGCTGGAGACGCGGTAACATTCCGAATCGGGATATTTTGAACAGGCTTTACGAATGCAATTGGCGACACTGGCTAAATAATCATCACCGGCGGAGCGACCTTGTAATTGGTTCACATGGGAAAGCTCAGTCGCTTTAACCATGGCCAGCAGCCCAAGTTGCGGCACGCTGCGGTTACTAATACTTTCTAACTTTGTGGTAAAACGTGGGCGACTGCCAAATCCGGTGATCGGATCCTGATAAGCCACCTTATGCAGTTTCTGGTTTTCTTGGGTGAGGGTATCCATTTGCGATTTGAGCTGCAGCCGGCAGTCTTCGAGTGCCAATCTCACTGGCGTCATTTCACCATTGAGTTTGGAGGACTCAATGGCGGAAAAATTCATCTCTGGAATGTGGGAAATATACTCAGCCGCATAACGGATAGCCGATCTTAACTTGTTGTTAAGCAATACAAACACAACCAAGAGTATGATGTAGGTGAGTATCAATACTAAGCCGAGTTGCTGAGTGCTGCCGATAGCAGTCTCAATCGCTTGGTCGGCACTGAGTTTTACCTGCAAACGACCCGCGGCCAGTTTTTGCGTATGAGCTAAATCTAAGGCAAATAATCCAGACAGTGGATGCGAACCCTGGGAATTGAGCTCACCTTGGGTGTAATTGAGCTGTCCATCGGTATCATCAATATATTGAAAAAACTGCAGCGGGTAATGGGCAGAAATAGTTTGATAGAGCTCGGCGCCATTGCCTTGCCACTGGGAAAAATTACCCAAGTATTGTTTGAAGCTACTGAGCTCTTGTTGTTGCTGGACCTGGAGCTGGTTATTTTCGTTGTGATAAATCCAACCAAACAGCCCTAAAAAAATCAGCAATAAAAAGATGGGATATGATTTAGACATCGCCATAAAAATCCGCTCTCAAAGTGTCTCAGTATTACGGACAGAATATTAAATGAATGCTCAGTCAATATCCCTATCTGCGTGATGATACTCAAAATTTTGGTTAACAAGCAGATCACAGTGTAACTGTATTTGAGGCAAAACAGAAATGAAAAGCGATTAGTTTAACGGAGTCACAAAGGAGGGGATTGTGTATTGCGATAATAAAGTGGCTCCCCTGACTGGACTTGAACCAGTGACATACGGATTAACAGTCCGCCGTTCTACCGACTGAACTACAGGGGAGTAGAGGGTGCGATATTGCTATCGACTTGAGATATCATCTTTTAAAGTGGCTCCCCTGACTGGACTTGAACCAGTGACATACGGATTAACAGTCCGCCGTTCTACCGACTGAACTACAGGGGAGTAGATGATGCAATATTACTATCGACTTTAAGTTGTCTTGCGTTAGTGGCTCCCCTGACTGGACTTGAACCAGTGACATACGGATTAACAGTCCGCCGTTCTACCGACTGAACTACAGGGGAATCGTTTAACGCAACAGCTTGATAATTAAGTGGCTCCCCTGACTGGACTTGAACCAGTGACATACGGATTAACAGTCCGCCGTTCTACCGACTGAACTACAGGGGAATCGTTAGTTACCTAACTGCATCCTCACTTTTATCGAGATTGAAATTTGGCTCCCCTGACTGGACTTGAACCAGTGACATACGGATTAACAGTCCGCCGTTCTACCGACTGAACTACAGGGGAATCGTTTCTCTCGTCTCGATGACTCGTTGAGAACGGAGCGCATAGTAAAACGCTCTGTGGGATGAGTCAACTCGAGTTACTAAAAAAAGTGTAATTATGCTGTTAAGTGCTCATCTAATGTGCATCGTGGTGCCAAAATCAGCATTTTGATGAAGAAATAACTTATGTTTTCGTAAGATAGCGTGTCTTCATCTTAAAAACACTTGGGATTTTTAGCGGAGACAAAAAGCGCAAATAGACCTAGTTGGTTAAATTCTCAGCATTATTCTGGCGGGAGACCCATTTGATATTTCAAAAACCTCAGGCTTAAATAGATAAAGTTTATTTGAGTGGCAACGAATCGATGCTTTTGTGGTCAAAACCTTTACGCAGTCATGCTGCCACTCGCTTGGTAAGCCTTAACCTGATGCATTAATTACTGAGCTCACAATATAAGGTGCTAATAATGAGGTGCTGACAATTTATAAAGTGCACATTATGCGGTACGTATATTAGGCAGCACTGTAGCTTCCACTGGTTATCCCTAAAGCGACAGCGGGAAGCCCATCTCAGCCGAGTGGCAAAACACTTATCGAGAGGTGAAAACAATGGCAATGAGTCGATTAGAACAAGCAGAAGCGTTACTCGAGCAGCCCATAACCTTAGATGTACTGCGTCAGTACCGTGAGTTGTCCATGCATTTAGATGATCCTGATTTTCAAAAAATCCAAGATTTAGCCGAAATCCTCTTTGTGGTTGCCTCTACGGACGAAGCGCTTTTTGCGGCCGCGCTTGCAGAAGACTTAATTTAAGCGCTAATCAAGTTATCCCTCGGTCATGAATATTCACTTTCTACTATTTTCTGCGAACAGATAGCCCTAATTCTACTGACTGATACGGATAAAGCGGAAAACGCTGTCATTTTATGCTGTAAAACACGAATAAAGGCGTAACAGCAGGAGATCAATCAGATTTTGTGAATGTTATCGGTTGTAACAAGTAGTAACATTTATCAAATGTAATAAAATTACCAAACCCGACGAGCGCGCGGGCTAAGGGTGGAATAGTCCTCAATCCCGCATGGTTTCTCACTAATTTCGACTTATCAACAAATTCTGTGGATAACCCTGTGAGTTGCGGCTTGAAACAGGCGGCAAAGCCTTGCTGCACGTGCGATGGACTTAAATTGCACTATTTTGGCGATAAAAATTTAATAATATATTTATCAAATAGATATGAATTGCAAGCCTTATCTTTTTGGGTCTTCTTTGAGGTTGCAATTTTGTAAGCAAGTGAAAGTCAACTCTTGTGTATTAATTTGGCATTTCCCCTGTGTTTTTGGGCGTTTTATCGCCAATTTGAGCATTAAAAGCTCGTGGTCAAAAAGTTTCATTTTCTGTCCATCAAACTGTCATTCAGATAGTTTAGGGCTTAATACTCCCTTTGACTTCTAAAGGAGAACTGCTGGAGCTTAAAGGATGAGTTGATTAGAATGGGGCGACTAACCACAAGGATATGTTCGCGTGTCAGAATCTGTTTTTCAGCTTGAATCTCAATTTGCTCCCGCAGGGGATCAGCCCACGGCCATTGCCAAGTTGGTCGATGGCTTAGAATCGGGCCTAGCTTGCCAAACCCTATTGGGGGTCACAGGCTCGGGCAAGACATTCACTATCGCCAATGTGATCGCCCAACTGGGGCGCCCAACCATTATTATGGCGCCAAACAAGACGCTGGCGGCGCAGCTTTATGGCGAGATGAAAGAGTTTTTCCCCAATAATGCGGTGGAATACTTTGTTTCCTATTACGATTATTACCAGCCAGAAGCCTACGTGCCCGCATCGAACACCTTTATTGAAAAGGATGCGTCGGTTAACGCCCATATCGAGCAAATGCGACTCTCGGCGACGAAAGCCTTGTTGGAGCGTAAGGATGTCGTCTTGATTGCCTCTGTATCGGCAATTTACGGTCTGGGCGATCCCGATTCCTACATGAAGATGCTCTTGCATCTACGCCAGGGCGATACCATGGGGCAGCGGGATATTCTTAAGCGCTTGAGTGAGCTGCAATATACTCGCAACGATCTCGAGTTGCAGCGCGGTACTTTCCGCGCCCGTGGTGAAGTTATCGATATTTTCCCCGCCGATTCTGACCGCTACGGGATTCGAGTCGAACTCTTTGACGATGAAATTGAACGCTTAAGCGAGTTTGACCCGTTAACGGGGCAGATAGTTAAGCGTATCGCGCGCACCACAGTGTATCCGAAAACCCACTATGTGACGCCACGGGAAAAAATCCTCGAAGCGACCGAGTTAATTAAAGAAGAGCTGCGCGAGCGTAAGCAGTATCTGCTCGACAACAATAAGTTGATTGAAGCCCAGCGGATCCATGAGCGGGTGCAATACGATATCGAGATGATGGTTGAACTGGGCTATTGCTCCGGTATTGAAAACTACTCCCGCTATCTGTCGGGCCGAGCACCGGGTGAAGGACCGCCGACCTTGCTCGATTATTTACCCGCCGATGGTTTGTTGATTATCGACGAGTCCCACGTCACTGTGCCGCAAATTGGCGCCATGTATAAGGGTGACCGCTCCCGTAAAACCACGCTTGTGGAATATGGCTTCCGTTTACCCTCGGCGCTGGATAACCGGCCGCTGAAGTTTGAAGAATTTGAGCAATTGATGCCGCAGACCATTTATGTGTCGGCAACACCAAACCCGTACGAGCTGGATAAGAGTGGTGGTGAGATTGTTGAGCAAGTCGTGCGGCCAACGGGTTTGCTCGATCCAGAGTTAGAAGTGCGCCCGGTCAGCATTCAAGTGGATGATTTACTCTCAGAGGTGGCCAAACGCGTCGCCGTCAACGAGCGAGTGCTTGTCACCACCTTAACCAAGCGCATGTCGGAGGATTTAACTGAATACCTCGATGAGCATGGCGTCAAAGTCCGTTATTTGCACTCGGACATTGATACCGTGGAGCGGGTGGAGATCATTCGCGATTTGCGCCTCGGTAAGTTTGATGTGTTGGTCGGTATCAACTTGCTGCGTGAAGGTTTAGACATGCCCGAAGTTTCCTTAGTCTGTATTCTCGATGCGGATAAGGAAGGCTTTTTACGTTCGGAACGTTCGCTTATTCAGACCATTGGTCGCGCTGCGCGTAACGTCAATGGCAAGGTTATCCTCTATGCGGATAGGATCACCCAGTCGATGGCCAAGGCGATGGGTGAAACCGAGCGTCGCCGCGAGAAACAACACGCCTACAACCTTGAGCATGGCATAGTGCCAAAAGGCGTGGTCAAGCGCATTACCGATGTGATGGATATCGACGATGGCAGAGACACTGAAAAGGGCTATAGCCCATCGTCACTGGGTAAAGTGGCTGAACCTAAAGCCAAACGTTATCAAGCCGATGCGGCGCAGCTTAGCCATGATATCGATAAGCTCGAGAAGCAAATGCATGAACATGCGCGTAACTTGGAGTTTGAACAGGCTGCGGCCTTGCGTGATGAGGTGAAACGGTTACGGGAGTTGCTGATCACAGCCTAACAAAATCTAAGTCTTAGCTGAGGTAGACTCAGGACTTTGATGCTAATTAAACTGATCCCAAGCTTCTCTACCTAATAAAAAGCCGCCAATACAATAATGTAAGGCGGCTTTTTTATTGTATGGATTAATCAAACTTTGAGGTATTAGCGCTGCGTTTCCTTGGCGAATCTGCTTCGTTGGTACACAAACACCATAAGCGCGCAGACTAAGCCGCAGATCAGGCCGACTAAATGCGCCTCGGTGGCCACGCGTGCACCAATCATTGCGGTCACATCATCACTGGCGCCATAGAACTGTTCATGGCCGACTTTGACTATCACCCCGATCAGCAACAAATAACCCGAGCGCATTTTGCGGCGTATATCCTGCACTGCACCAAAGGTGAATAGGCCGTGTAACATGCCGCTCAGCCCGACATAGCCTAAGAGTTGCGGATAACCCAGATACAGGCCAATGCCTTCAAACAGACAAAGCAGGATAAACAGCGCGGTTACTCCGTTAAGTCGGTAATGAAAGTGGTGCAAAAACAACACTACCCATAATCCCGCTAGGTTCATCAGCAGGTGCCAATGATTGGTATGCAGCAGATTGCCTGTGATCAGACGCCACCACTGGCCGTCACTGATAGCGCTGCGGCGATAGGCGAGCAGGTTATCTATGCTCGGGGTAAAAAGTCCCGCAATATACAAGAGCGCGCAGAGCAGACTGACGATAAACGCCAGCCAATAGGGGCCGAGTTTTTTGAACGTCACCAGTCTCACGCCTGCGGTTTACCCGTTTCTGTTGCCTTGTCGAGCGAGGCCATCACCTCTGCTTTATTTTGCAGGTAATCCTCTAGGCCTCGTTTGCGTAGATGGCAGGCTGGGCAGTCACCACAACCATCGCCGACAATGCCGTTATAACAGGTTAGGGTATGGTGGCGAACTAAATCGAGTTGCTGGTATTTATCGGCCAGCGCCCAGGTTTGGGCCTTGTTGAGCCACATTAATGGGGTGATGATCTCAAGCTTTTTATCCATGCCTTGCACCAGTGCCGATTCCATCGCGCGCACAAAGTCGTGGCGACAGTCGGGATAACCGGAAAAATCGGTTTCGCAAACACCAGTGATAATCGCCTCGGCCCCTAATTGATAGGCGTAGATCCCCGCCAAAGTCAAAAATAGGATATTACGGCCGGGCACAAAGGTATTGGGTAAGCCATTTTCCATTAATTCGTGGGATACAGGGATCGCATCACGGGTGAGCGCAGAAATAGCTAACTCATTGAGTAAACTCACATCCATCACTTTATGGCTAGTGATCTTTAAGCGCTTGGCGAGGGATTTAGCAACTTCAATTTCTTCACGGTGACGCTGACCATAATCGAAGGTGATCCCGTGAACTTCATCAAACTGAGTTAAGGCTTGAATAAGACAAGTCGTCGAGTCTTGTCCGCCACTGAAAACCACTACCACCTTTGAAACTGATGCTGCTGACATAGGATCCACTTAAATTGACACATAAAATAGGGCGTAAGTGTAACTCAGGCGCTAGGGCTTGCAAACTCTTTGCTGGCGCGTGGCGACGGGGATGCGGCACTTGGTATCACAATGGCTGAGGCGGTAAAAACTTGCAGCTGCAGCTAAAATCCTCTATAAATGCCGCCCCAGAAAAACGGAACGCTAGCATGAATTACCCAGTCAACGAAGTCTTTGAAACCATTCAAGGTGAAGGTGTCTTTACCGGAGTGCCCGCCATTTTTGTACGTTTACAGGGTTGCCCTGTGGGATGTGCTTGGTGTGATACGAAACAGACTTGGGATCTGCTTGAGGAAAATAAGGTGTCACCCGAACAAGTGATCACCGTCGATGGCTCCGTGGGGCGCTGGGCTAATCATACGGCGCAGAGTCTTATTGAGGCGTTCAACGCTAAGGGATACACGGCGCGCCATGTGGTGATCACTGGTGGTGAGCCTTGTATGTACGATCTGAATGAACTAACTCACACGCTTCATGCTTCCGGTTTTGCCACTCAAATCGAGACCAGTGGCACCTTTGAGGTGAAGTGTGATGCTGATACTTGGGTGACAGTCTCGCCCAAGATCAATATGAAAGGTGGTTATAAGGTGTTAGCGCAAGCCTTGATCCGCGCCAACGAGATTAAGCACCCGATAGCGACCGAAAATCATATCGACGAACTCGATGAGTTACTCAAAGGGATTGATGTGTCAGCGAAAACGATTTGTCTGCAACCGATCAGCCAAAAACCAAGGGCGACGGAATTAGCCATGAAGGTGTGTATTGCCCGCAACTGGCGTTTATCGATTCAGACCCATAAGTACTTGAATATCGATTAATCGCCACTTAGCGCTATACACTCTTCTTGAACGCTCCGAATGGGGCGTTTTTTATCAGCTAAATCTACGGATTACAGACAATTGTTTTAAGTAAGCGATAAAAAATAACTTTGGATAAGCTGCAATGCTAGAAAGAAAACTTGGGGAATAAAGCGGTATAAAGAGTGAGATGAGAAAGAAGTGGTGGAGGGAGAAGGATTCGAACCTTCGAAGGCGGAGCCGTCAGATTTACAGTCTGATCCCTTTGGCCACTCGGGAACCCCTCCACATATTTTCTTCAACTTTTAAGTCCGACTCATCGAGTCTGATTTAAAAGTTATCTTAAATCTTGGCCGGATTTAAGGGTAAAGCAAGTCTACAGCGAACTAACGATTGACGAACCACATGAGATAAAAGTGGTGGAGGGAGAAGGATTCGAACCTTCGAAGGCGGAGCCGTCAGATTTACAGTCTGATCCCTTTGGCCACTCGGGAACCCCTCCACGAGTATCTTTTATAGCATCGCTAATTGTTAGTGCAAATGGTGGAGGGAGAAGGATTCGAACCTTCGAAGGCGGAGCCGTCAGATTTACAGTCTGATCCCTTTGGCCACTCGGGAACCCCTCCTCAATTGCGGCCGCCATAGTAGTCAGAAACGTTTGGCATGTAAAGTCTAAATATGAAAATTTTCCTAAAGTTCTGGTTCAACTGGTCGATTAACTAACAACGAGTTGTTTTAATGATGTTTTTTTATGCAGATCGATGTTCCTTTAATCAACGAAGCCCAAATTGGCTCCCGCTTAAATGCGGCAATCGAACACAACAGGCGAGGTGAGTTCGCCCTGTTGCTGTCGCTATTGTCTGCAGACGCGAGGGACATGGCGCAGTTTCAATGGAAAAAAGAGCTCGATAATGCTGAAAAATTACAACGCCAGTTTGAGTTACCCCCAAAGCAAGCGCTTGTGGCGGATTTATCGACGGATAACAAGGTTACCGACAATAGTGCTGTTTTTGCCGAGCAAGGGGCGAGGGCGTTTCAACTGCAACAGGCATTGCGCCCAGAGGCATTAGTGATCCGCGGTGGTGAGCCTATCGCGATGGCCGAAGCCTTAAGCAATTGCGATCTCACCACACGTCTGCGCCAACGTGGCCAGTTGCCATCCCCGAAAATGGACGTCATGCATTTTGCCGATCAACTGGCGATTCAACGTAACTTAGTGCCGTTATTGGCCAGCGCCTAACGAGTATGTCGTCTTGATTTCTAGTCGCTATCGGGCTATTAAGCAAGATGCTGTCTTTAAAAGCACAGGTTGGGATTAAAGGAACTTGTTGGCCAAATAGCCTTCAACTGTGTCGATGCACAATAATAAGCGTGAGCTAAAGCTGAGTCTCTGCCGCCACTGTTACCTATAATAAGGCGTTAATGATGCTGGTTTAAGTTGATGCATCACCCTTACAGCGATTAGAGAGGAAAAACAGATGAAAGGTATCATTGCAGGACAAGCGGCTACCGTAAACGACACTTGCACCGATTGCGGCAGTTTTGTGGATATTGGCGCTGTGATTGACGAGCAGGATACAGTGCTGGAGTTATCCTTCGCGGGTGCAGAGGCTGAGGTCGAAGCGACTAAGATGTTGGAGCGGGCTAGAGCGCGTTTTAGCCAAACCCAAGGGAATATTGTGCAGGGTGAAGCGGGTGTTACCCTCAAGCTGGTCTTCGATGTGAGTGTCGAGAAAATGATTTTCCAATTAGAGAATGGCCTATGATGCAAGCGACTGTGAGCACCGTTAGCGTTAATTTGTAATAAAGTGTGGCCGATGTTGCTGTTTTAAATGTAGATAGTGTAATCTGCATCAACAAAAATAAAGATAAATAGGCTCTATTAACACGCTTCTTTAGTGTGTTAGTCGCAGCAGTACCGTTTTACCCAACACGAAGTTTTGTAGGGATCAGAGTGAAGCGACGTCAGCATCAGCATTTATTAGAGTCTTTAGTGCATTCCACGGCTAAACAGCAGGGTGATTTTACTAAGACCGCGGAGTTAGCCACTGAGCTACTTTGCCAAAATTTAGCCGTTTCTCTGGTGTCGGTTTGGATTTTTTCCGCCGATCAATCGAGCCAATCCCTAGTGGCGCAATTTGGCGCTATGGCCCTACAAGACACTTACCGTCCTTCGCAGTTGCAGACGCTACCGCGCTATTTAGATGAACTTAAAAATCATCGCCATATCGATGCGAGTAATACGCTTATCGATCCGCGCTTGACTGAGTTAGTCGATAACTATTTTATCCCTCGGCAAATTTTATCTAGTCTCGAGATTGGCATTCGCATTAATGGTCATCTCGAAGGCGTGCTTTGCCTTGAGCGAGCGCAACTGACTCACCATTGGCACGACAGCGAAATTCACCTTGCCTGCCAAATGGCCGATCAACTGGCCCTCACGCTGGCCACCAAACATACCTATGATAAAGAAGAGCGCTTAAGCCTGTTTCGCTGTGCCACCGAGCAGTCTCGTCAAATGAGCATGCTGATTAACCTGCACACCGAAAAAGTGGAATACGTGAATCAAGCCCACGAGGAGATCACCGGCTTAGCGCGTGAAAAAAGCATAGGCACCAATTTACGCGAGTTAAGTTTCTTTAAGCAGCACAGTGAATTAGCCGAGCAGACCTTGGCTAAAATTTTCAGAGGCGAGCAGGCTAAAGGCGAAGTGCAATTTAATCGAGCCGATGGCAGTCGCTACTGGCTCAAGTATGTAGTCAGCCAATTTATCACCGATCGCGGCAATCATTACGCCTTAGTCTCCGGCGAAGAAAGCACAGATGAGCACAACTATAAGGCGGAGCTTGAGCGTTTAGCCTGGCGTTGTAGCCTCACTGGGCTGAATAATCGTAGTCACTTCAATCGCGTATTGGAGCGCACCACCAATGGATTGTTGCTGTTGGTCGATTTAGTCGCCTTTAAGCGTTTCAACGATACCTATGGTCACGAAAATGGCGACAGCTTGCTGATTGAAATTGGCCGGCGCTTAAAACATTTCTCTGAAATTAATAAGGCGACCGAAATTGCCCGCGTCGGTAGCGACGAGTTTGCCGTGTTGCTTACCGATGATAACGCGGTTTACGATCTGGATTATTTCAGTACCCGCCTATATCAGCATTTAGCCATGCCGATTTTAATCGGTCGTGAGCAAATCGAACCTAAACCCGCACTGGCGGTTGTCGATATCGCCTCGGTGGCGAATCTGTTCGCGCCGCTGACCTGCGCCGATATTGCGGTGCAATACGCGAAGAAGAAAAAGGGCACAGCTATTCAAGTGTTTAACAGCACCTTGCTCAGTGCCTTTAAGGAAGATGCGCAAATCGAGCGTGATTTGCATAGTGCGATTCGCGGCCGTCAATTCGAACTTTATTATCAGCCCTTACGGGATCTGGAGCAGAAAACCTATATCGGTGCTGAAGCCTTGATCCGTTGGCATCACCCGAAAAAAGGTGTGCTGTATCCCGGCGCCTTTATCGATATTGCCGAGCAATCTGGGATGATAAATGCCATTGGCAGCTGGGTGCTTGAGGCCGCGTGCCGACAATTGAATATATGGCAGCACCATAATGCCGATTTAAGCATGCATGTTAACGTGTCGGCGCGGCAGTTTTTTAGCGGAAACCTGTATGAGCAAGTCTGGCAACTGCTGACGCGCTATCGTTTAAAGCCTAAAACCCTGATCCTTGAGATCACCGAGACGGAATTGATGGGCGACATTCGCCATGCCACGCTCTTATGTCAGGAATTGGCAGAGCTGGGTGTGGGGCTGGCCATCGATGACTTTGGTACGGGTTACAGCTCGATGCGCTATCTTAAACAATTCCCGATCAGTAAGTTAAAAATCGACCGCTCCTTTATCTCCGATCTCACCATTAGCCGCGAAAGCCAAGAAATCGTCTCGGCCATTATTGCGATGGCGAGCGCGCTTAATATTTCCTTGACCGCCGAAGGGGTTGAAACCGCCGAGCAGGAAGCGTTTTTAGCCAAGAGTTTTTGCCATCAGGCGCAGGGGTATTTATACAGTCCTGCGTTGCGAGAGCCCGAATTTGCGCAATTCTTATTGGAGGCAAAAGAACCTAATCTTGTTACGCATTAACCAGTTAGATTAGTCGTACAGGTGATATAAAAACAAAAGGCAATCAATAGATTGCCTTTTGTTTTATCTGTGGACTTGGTTAACCCTTCATGCAGCACTGCTTAAACTTTTTACCGCTGTGGCAGACGCAAGGATCATTACGCCCCGGTAATTTGGCATGCATTTGATGGCCTTTAGTGTAAAACCAACGACCTTGCTCGAAGATAAACTCAGAGCGCTCGTAAATGGCATCAATCTCGCCACTCATTTTATACCAGGCTTTGAAAGTTACAGTACCGAACTTGCTGCCATCGGGCTGGGTAGTGTCATTGGCGGATAATACATCGAGCCCTAACCATTCGGGATGTGGACCTTGTTGGAGCTGCTCAAGGGTTAAGCCATCGAGGTAAGCTGCATGGTGTGTTTTGATAATGTAATCAAAATTTTTCAACACAAAAGCGCAGTAGCGAGAGCGCATTAATTGCTCAGGACTTGTCGCCAGTTGTGCTCCTGAATCGAGCCCTAGATGCAGTATTTGACAGCAATCTTGATAGATTTTTGGGTTGCCGCAAGGGCAGGTTTTGTCGTGTGTCATAATGGTAATGCTTTAAAATATAATAGATTACTGCTTTTTCTTTTGGCTGTCCGGTAATGGTGGGAACTGGCGGCCATAGTAAAGATTGGGTACAGGTTTGGCATTCAAATAGAAACTGGGTTCGGCACGGTTATTCATATCCAGTGTGACGTTCCAGCGCTGCTGAGAGTCTTTTTGGGTGCCAATCACAAATTTGCCAGCAAATTCACTCACTGGTTCGCCAGTTTCTTCTGCGGGGTAAAAACGCACTAAATAATAGCCAGTGTCGAACGCGCTGTTGCCCGAAAGCTTACGGTTGAGCACCCGGAAATCGATATCGATACGGGCCTTTTTATTGCGGATTTTATCGAAAAAACGTTGGTAAATAGCAACGATACTGTCGCGGCCATAATAGATTTCTTTACTTTGGCTTTCAGAGAGATAGCTTGCATCTTTCGCATAAATCTCTGCGGTGACTTCGGGGGCAAGCTCAGTAAATGCTTTAGTGAACAGCGGATAATTAGCATTGATCAGCTGATCGGTTGTCATGGTTGTTTTGGCTTTTGCGGGAGTTGCAAAACTTGGAAGCGACAATAGGCATATCAGGGCTAGCAGCAAAAATCTCATTACATTATTCTAATCAAGCATTCATGGCGCCACTATAATGGAGGTGCCCGCTGAACTAAAGGGTTGAATGTTTACAAAGTGTGTTTCTGTTCTAAAAGTGCACACTGAGCGTTAAGAGTGGAGGAGCTTGCCATGCTAGATGATGAATCGGCACTGTTTTTTGAAGAAATGGCGGGGGTTGTGCCACTTAAGGGTGATGTGAAAGCGGTGAATTTGCAGCCTAAGGCACTAACGGAGGAGCAACTTCAGCGCCGTGATGCGTTGCAACGCGAGGCTTATTTAGCCTGTATGCCCTTGGATTTGAGTTTGATCCCGATAATAGCGCCCGATGATATTGCCAGTTTTAAGCGCGAAGGGGTACAAGGTGCAGTGTTTAAGCGCTTAAGGCTGGGGCAGTACAGCATTAAGATGGAATTAGATGTACATGCCTACCGTTTAAGTCAGGCCCGTGATGCGTTGCTCAATTATCTGTTAGCAGCGCAGGCCCATGGGGAACGCTGCGTCATGCTTATCCATGGTAAGGGCCATAACAGTAAACCCGTGGCCGGACTGTTGAAATCTGCCGTCTGCCATTGGTTGTCTCAGCTTGATATGGTGCTGGCCTATCATTCGGCTAAAACCGAGCAGGGCGGCACGGGCGCCTTGTATGTGATGCTCACTAAATCCGAACAGCTTAAGATCGAGAACAAAGAGGCAAATCGTAAGGGAATGGGTTGGCGTTAATAGGTTTCTGAACGCATTGATTTTATCTGATTGATACTCGCTTTCGTTATTAATGCCGAAGCTTAAAAAGAAAATGCCCAACATCGTTGGGCATTTTTATCGGTTATATTTTCACACCAAGAGCCTAGGTGTTACTGACGTTAGAGTCTTCATTCCGTCTTGGTTTTAATTACCAACCACATTGACGATTCGCCGCTGTGTTTTGCTCATCGAGCCAGGTTTTAAGCGGCGCAAAATAATCGAGTACGGCTTTGGCATCCATTCCCTCAGTACCTGTCACTTCTTTTAAAGCAACTGGCCAAGGTTGGCTTGCACCTAGCTCTAACATTTTATTGAGTTTTTCCCCTGCGGCTTGATTGCCATAAATACTGCATCTGTGTACAGGTCCTTTATCGCCGGCGGTATCACACAGTGCCTTATGGAACTGGAATTGCAGAATATGCGCGAGGAAGTAGCGCGTATAAGGCACGTTACCGGGCACATGGTACTTGGCACCTGGGTCAAAATCGGCTTCGCTGCGGTCTGTTGGCGCCTTAACGCCTTGGTATTTCTCTCTTAATTCCCACCAGGCTTGGTTATATTGTGCTGGAGTGATTTCACCGCTAAAGACTTTCCAGCGCCACTGGTCAATCATCAAACCAAAGGGCAGGAAGGCAATTTTATCCAGAGCTTGTTTCAGCAGTAAGCCAATATCCTTGGAAGCATCGGGCACGTCTTCGAGCAAGCCAATCTGTTTTAGATAGCTAGGGGTAATAGATAGCGCGATTGTGTCACCAATGGCCTCATGGAAACCATCATTGGCACTGTTTTTAAACAGGAAAGGCTGCTGTTTATAGGCACGTTGATAGAAGTTGTGTCCAAGCTCGTGGTGAATAACGGTAAAGTCTTCAGCGGTTTTCTGGATACACATCTTGATGCGAATATCGTCGAGGTTATCCAAATCCCACGCCGAGGCATGACAAACGACATCACGATCCTTGGGTTGCAAGAATAAAGAGCGACTCCAGAAACTGTCTGGCAGTGGCGCAAAGCCTAACGAGGTGAAAAAGCTTTCGGCCTGTTTAACCATCTTGTGTTCATCATAGCCTTTCTGCTCGAGCAACTCTGTCACATCATAGCCAGGATCGGCATCGTCAGGGGCGACGAGATCGTACACATTACCCCATTGTTGCGCCCACATATTTCCCAGTAAGTGGGCGGGAATAGGGCCTGTTTTTGGCGCGATGGCATCACCGTATTCGTTATTCAGCTCGCCGCGAACGTAACAATGCAGGGATTCATAGAGGGGCTTAACTTGTCCCCATAAACGATCTAATTCCTGTGAAAATTCATCGGGTTTCATATCGTATTGGCTGCGCCATAGCTCAGAGAGGTTAGCGTAACCAAGATCTTTTGCACCTTCGTTGGCGAGTTCAACTTCACGTTGAAATAGTGGGCGCATCGGTTTTGCAATTTCACGCCAGCCTTTCCATGCTTCAAGCAGTTTGGCTGGGTCACGCGATTCCGCCATCAGGTTCGACAGCTCTGGCTGGGTCATACACTTGCCATCGGCGAAACAGTATTTGCCTTTACCATAGAGTCCATTGAGCTCGGAGCTGATTTGCGCCAGCTCAGCATTTTTGACGGGATCAAGCGGCGCAGGTAACACGAGTGCGCTGCGCAGAATATTCAGTTTGCGCGCATTGGCAGGATCGAGTTCCACATTGGCGTATTTGGCAGCTTCGGTGGCAAATTTGACCGACGCGGCACTAACTTTCTCACCTACTGCGGCCGAGAGTGCAGCGGTATCTTCGGTGATGAAGTTACTGTAAATCCATTCGGCGCGATTCGCTTCGATAGAGAGCTGCGCCATCTGGGCTTCAGCATCTTGAATAAAGGCGATGGCCTGAGCTTTATCGGGCGCAGCATTAGTTGCAGCAGGTGCTACTGCAGTGGTTTCGGCCTTGCTTTGGGCATCATTACAGGCGGTTACGCCTAAGGTTAGCGCTATGGTGAGCGCGAGAGTGGTGGGACGATTCAATAGAATAGCCATGTATTGCAGTCCTTTGTTGTTTTTGTGTTAAGCATTCTACCTAAGCACAGTGTTTTTTGCACAGGACTTGATGACTTTTCATTGTTTTTTGCAACGGATGTGAGTGGCCTGTTAATCCCTGTCAGCAAGGCGCAGCTTATTTGGCCATTTTTCGTTTGACAACTCCCATACCAATGTTTAATTTAAACGAGTGTTTTAAATTAATTCAAGGTCACGGAATGGCAAGTCGATCCGATACAAAAACTAGAATACTTGATGCCGCAGAGAAGCTATTTGCCGAAAGGGGGTTTTCTGAGACGTCATTGCGACTTATCACGAGCAAGGCGGAGGTTAACTTAGCCTCGGTGAACTATCACTTTGGTTCTAAAAAAGAGTTAATCCGCGCCGTGTTAGCCCGCTATTTAGACGTGTTTATGCCCGCCGCATCGACGGCCATAAAACGTTTACATACTGCGCCAACACAGGCTTCGTTAGAGGAGATTTTCTCTGCGTTAGTCGATCCATTATTGGATTTGAACGAGCTGCGCACCGAAGGCACGACAATTTTCCTACAATTGCTCGGTCGCGGTTACATTGAAAGCCAAGGTCACCTACGTTGGTTTATCACCACCCATTATGGGCAGCATTTAGACACCTTTGTTAAAGCTGTTTCGGCCAGTGCACCGCATATTCCTCCTGCTGAAATGTTTTGGCGCTTACACTTTACCCTAGGCACGATTGTTTTCACTATGGCGTCAGCCGATGCGCTCAATGATATTGCCGCGGCCGAATTTGGTGAGCATAACGACATCGAAGCCGTGATCCGTAAAGTGATCCCCTACATGGCTGCGGGCGTATCAGTCCCCGTGGCTTCTTAATAAAAGGTCTTGATTATGTTGACGATTATAATTATTGCCCTGATTGCGATTATTGCACTGTTTGCAGTAAAGAGCCTTCGGATGCAATTTATCACCCAGCCTGTGTTTCACTTCTTTAAAAAAGTATTACCGCCATTATCCGATACCGAGCGCGAAGCGATGGAAGCGGGTGATGTGTGGTGGGAAGGCGAGCTATTCCGCGGTAATCCGAATTGGAATACCCTGCACAGTTACGGTAAACCCACTCTTACGGCTGAAGAGAAAGACTTTATCGATAATCAGGTGATGACCGCCCTGAAGATGATCGATGATTTCGACATTGTGCATAATCGCAAGGATTTGCCACCAGAGCTGTGGGACTACTTTAAGAAAGAAGGCTTTTTTGCGCTGATCATCCCGAAAAAGTTCGGTGGTCGTGCGTTTTCTGCCTACGCCAACTCGACGATTGTGAGTAAATTAGCCAGCCGCAGCGTGAGTGCCGCGGTCACTGTGATGGTGCCAAACTCATTAGGCCCAGGCGAGCTTTTGACTCATTATGGTACCAAAGAGCAAAAGGAGCGCTGGTTACCTGCATTAGCCAAGGGTGATGAGATCCCATGCTTTGCATTAACTGGTCCTGAAGCAGGTAGTGATGCGGGCGCTATCCCCGATGTGGGTATTGTTTGCCGTGGTGAGTTTAACGGCGAAGAAGTTTTAGGCCTTAAATTAACCTGGGATAAGCGTTATATCACGCTCGCACCAGTGGCAACCGTATTAGGTTTAGCCTTCCAGATGCGCGACCCTGATGGTTTGCTGGGCGATAAAAAGAATTTAGGTATTACCTGCGCCTTGATCCCAACCGATCATCCTGGTGTGATCATTGGCCGTCGTCATAATCCGCTTAACATGGCGTTTATGAACGGGACCACTAAGGGCGAAGAAGTCTTTATTCCGCTGGATTGGATCATCGGTGGTCCTGAGTTTGCGGGCAGAGGCTGGCGTATGCTGGTTGAATGTTTATCGGCGGGTCGCGGTATTTCTCTGCCTGCATTGGCTACCGCGTCTGGCCATATGGCGACCAAAACCACAACGGCTTACAGCTATGTGCGTCATCAATTTGGTATGGCGATTGGCAATTTTGAAGGTGTGCAAGAAGCGCTGGCGCGCATTATCGCCAATACCTATCAATTGGAAGCGGCGCGCCGTTTAACCACTACGGGGATTGATCTTAAAGTTAAACCCTCAGTGGTGACGGCAATTGCTAAATTCCACATGACTGAACTTGGCCGCGCTGTGATGAACGATGCGATGGATATTCAGTCGGGTAAGGGCATCCAATTAGGACCTAAAAACTACTTAGGTCACCCTTATATGTCGAATCCGATTTCGATTACCGTTGAAGGGGCGAACATTTTGACGCGTTCCTTGATGATCTTTGGTCAAGGTGCGACCCGTTGCCATCCATATGTGTTGGCCGAAATGGAAGCCGCGGCGATGGAAAACGAGCACGATGCGCTCGAGCGTTTCGACTCGCTGTTAATGGGCCATATGGGTTACGCCACTCGCAACGCGTTCAGTGCCTTATTCAACGCCTTGACTGCCAGCCGTTTCGGCAGTGCGCCAGTGAGCGGCGAAACCAAGCAATATTACAAAGACATGTCGCGCATTTCATCGGCATTAGCCTTGATGACAGATATTTCAATGCTGATCATGGGCGGCGATTTGAAGCGTAAGGAAATGTTGTCGGCACGTATGGGAGATGTGTTAAGCCAGCTGTACTTAGGCTCAGCCACCTTAAAACTGTTTGAAGACAATGGCCGTCAACAGGACGATTTACCCGCGGTGCGCTATGTAATGGCAAATCGCTTGCACTTAGCAGCTAAAGCGCTTGAAGAAGTGATCCGTAACTTCCCGAACCGCCCATTTGCATGGTTGCTACGCGCGCTGATTTTCCCCATCGGCAACCATTTCAATGCGCCTAGCGATAAAATGGCGACTGAATTGGTCTCTGGCATGTTAAAACCGAGTCCTGCCCGTGAACGCATTACTTTCCTATGCCCAGAGTTTGAAGGCGACGTGGGTGGTATTGCAGAGGTTGAACAGGCCTTCGTGGCGCAATATGCCTGTAAAGAGATTTACAAGAAGCTCAAGAAAGCACAACGCGCCGGTGAGTTACCAGCCAAAGTGCCTAACTTAGTGTTATTTGCTAAAGCGCTGGAGCAGGGCACTGTGACTCAAGATGAGCATCAAAAGCTGTTACATGCCGATAAGCTGCGCTTAGCGGCCATCAATGTGAATGATTTTGAAGCCTTATAAACGGATCGGCTATCGCGACTACAATCGTTTCTAGCCGTGACAAGAGATAAAAAAACCACCTCAATTGAGGTGGTTTTTGTTTTTAAGCTTGATGACGGTTAGCCTTACTCTTTACGTCTAGCTAACGCCAATCAGCAAAGATTAAGCAACGATCAACACTTTACAAGTGTTAGTGCCGCCGATAGTTTCCATCGCATCGCCCTTGGTCATTAATACCAAGTCGCCACTCTGTAGATAACCCGCAGTTGTTAATGATTCCAACGCTTTTTGCGCTAACTCATCGGCAGGATAAATGGTTGAGTCGAAGTAAATCGGTAACACACCACGATACAGTGCCATCTTCGCCAGTGTTGTCTCATGGCGTGATAAACCAAGAATCGGTAAAGATGAACTGATACGTGACATCAGTTTAGGTGTTGCGCCGGACTCAGTTAAGGCAATAATTGCTTTAACGCCTTCTAAGTGGTTAGCAGCATACATAGTAGAGAGTGCAATCGTTTCTTCAACTGAAGTGAAACGTGCATCTAATCTGTGCTTAGACACTTTCACGCTTGGGTGTGATTCGGCACCGATACACACATTCGCCATCGCCTTAACGGTTTCTTCTGGGAAGTCACCGGCAGCGGTTTCGGCAGACAACATCACAGCGTCAGTACCATCGAGGACTGCGTTAGCCACGTCCATGACTTCCGCTCGAGTTGGCATTGGACTCGAAATCATTGACTCCATCATTTGAGTCGCAGTGATCACGATTTTATTCAGTTGACGAGAGCGCGCGATAAGCTTCTTCTGCACTGCAACCAGTGCTGCGTCACCAATCTCAACCCCTAAGTCACCACGGGCAACCATGACTACGTCAGAGGCTAAAATCACATCATCCATCGCTTCTTCGCTAGCAACGGCTTCAGCACGTTCTACTTTTGCGACGATCAGTGCATTACTGCCAGCTTGTTGCGCTAAAGAACGCGCGTATTCCAGATCGGCGCCGCTACGTGGGAAAGACACGGCTAAGTAATCTACTTGGATCATGGCCGCAGTCAGAATGTCTGCCTTGTCTTTTTCAGTCAGTGCTGCTGCCGATAGACCACCACCTTGTTTGTTGATCCCTTTATTGTTTGATAGAGGGCCAGCAACGGTAACAGTCGTGTGCACTTTACGACCTTCAACGCGCTCAACACGCAGTTGAACTCGGCCGTCGTCGAGCATCAGGATATCGCCAACATTCACATCGTCTGGCAATTGCTTGTAGTCGATACCAACTTGATTCTCATCGCCTTCGCCTTTACCTAACTCGGCATCCAGAATGTAGGCTTGACCTAAGTTCAGTTGAACTTTCTTGTTGTCTTTAAAGGTAGATACACGGATCTTAGGACCTTGTAAGTCACCTAAAATAGCAACATGGACACCTAATTCTTTTGCAATTTCGCGAGCTTGAGTCGCGCGTTTGAGATGATCTTCGGGGGAGCCGTGGGAGAAGTTAAGACGAACAACGTTTGCACCTGCCGCGATAATACGGCGTAAGTTATCGTCACGGTCAGTGGCGGGGCCCAGAGTGGTGACGATTTTGGTTCTGCGGAACATAAGATACTCCGTTAAAGTTAAAAAAATCTTGGGACTATATTACCATGCAATTCCAAATTATGTAGTAAAGTTACAATCAAATTGATCTAAAGTTATGTTTCAAATTTGTGAGGTATCGCTGAAATTTGCTTTAAAAAAGGCTAGACGGACGATTTGCACTAGCCTTTTTTAAGATAGGAAGTGAATTACAGTATCGGATCTTTATTGATACGAGACTCTTTCAACACTTCTTTCACACGTTTTAAATTGTCACGGAAACGCGGGCCGCGGCGTAGGGTAAAGCCAGTCGCCAATACATCTATAGTCACCAATTGCGCTAAACGCGAGGCCATTGGTAAATACATATCGGTATCTTCAGGCACTTCCATCGTCACGGGCAGTGTACATTCCATAGATAACGGTGAGTTACGAGCTGTAATACCAATCACAGCTGCGCCGTTTTCTCTCGCTAAACGCGCTATTTCAATCAATGATTTAGTGCGACCTGTATGGGAAATCAGCACCACAACGTCGCCTTCATTGCTGTTAATACAGCTCATGCGCTGCATTAGAACATCGTCAAAACAGATGACAGGCACATTAAAACGGAAAAATTTATTCTGGGCATCATGGGCAACGGAGGCCGAAGCGCCTAAGCCAAAGAAGGAAATAGTTTTGGCTTGAGTCAGAATATCCACGGCTTTATTGATAGCAGTGACGTCTAAGCTTTGACGTGCTGTATCTAAGGAAGCCATTGATGATTCGAAAATTTTTGTGGTGTAAGACTCTGGAGAGTCATCTTCTTCCACATGGCGGCTCACATAAGGCGTACCGTTTGCGAGACTTTGCGCCAGATGTAACTTAAAATCAGGAAAGCCTTTAGTATCTAAGCGGCGACAGAAACGGTTCACAGTAGGTTCACTCACATCTGCCATCTTAGCTAGAGTGGCAATACTGGAGTGAATAGCTGTTTGCGGAGAGGCTAAGATCACCTCTGCAACCTTGCGTTCTGACTTACTAAAATGGGTGAGGCTTTTTTGAACCTTTTCTAGGGTATTCATACGCGTACGTCCGCTAAATTGAGAATGTAATTTTATTTATTTTTGTTTAGTGCTGCTGATCTGTTTCAGGATCTCACTAATCGACACTGCTTAAGTAAGTTTTAAGTACATTTTTGAAATAAGAATTTACTATCATCAGTAATTTAAGCACAAAAAGCATATCAGATTTATGCCCTAGGTGCCTAGTTAGCAAGAATGTTAATATTGATAAAAATAGATGCATTTAACAAATTCTGTTGTTATATTACAACAAAAGTGTGGATTTCTTCATTGGCTTGAAGGGACACGACATACAAAGGAGAGCGTAACGCAATGGGCAAAACAACATCAGGCGCCAAAGCTTGTGACTTCGTACTCTTTGGTACTAAAGGCGACTTGGCACGACGCAAGTTGTTACCTTCTTTATACCAGCTAGATAAAGCTGAACTTCTGGATAAAAACACCAAAGTCATTGGGGTTGCCAAAGATGAGTTCAGTCAGGATGAATTTAGAGAACTCGTCATCCTTGCGTTAAAAACCTTCGTAAAAGAAGCCCTCTGCGAAGAGACTGTCCAACGCTTCTTGTCCCGCTGCCATTATGTCGGCACGAATTTCACAGAATCTGCAGGCTACAGCGCCTTCCATGAATTGCTCAAACCAGAAGAGCGCGTCATGGTCAGTTATTTTGCCACCCCTCCTGCGATTTTTGGCGATATCTGCCGCTGTTTACACGAACAAAACCTTATCCATAGCGATTCTCGCGTGGTACTCGAAAAGCCCATTGGCTCTGACCTCGCTTCTTCCCGTGTGATTAACGATCAAGTTTCTGCCTATTTTAAAGAAAACCAAGTTTATCGTATCGACCATTACTTAGGTAAAGAGACGGTCCAAAACCTGATTGCACTGCGTTTCGCTAACTCGTTATTCGCGTCTAAGTGGGACAACCGGACCATTGACCATGTCCAGATCACCGTTGCTGAAGAAGTGGGTATCGAAGGCCGTTGGGGTTACTTCGACAAAGCTGGTCAGATGCGCGATATGATCCAAAACCACTTACTGCAAGTGTTGACACTGGTTGCTATGGATCCTCCGGTTAACTTAGATGCCGACAGTATTCGCGATGAAAAAGTGAAGGTACTGAAGTCGCTGCGCCCAATTAATGCTGACAATGTGTATGAGAACACTGTCCGTGGTCAGTACAGTGCAGGCTTCCTAAAAGGCAGTCCAGTGCCAGGCTATTTAGAGGAAGAGGGCGCTAACCTTCAGTCTCACACCGAAACCTTTGTGGCGCTGCGTGTCGATATCGACAACTGGCGTTGGGCGGGCGTGCCATTTTATCTGCGTAGCGGTAAACGCATGCCGTTCAAGAGCTCTGAAATTGTGGTGTATTTTAAAAACCCACCCCACAACTTGTATCGCTCAAGCTACCGTAACTTGCCACCTAACAAGTTAACCATCCGTCTGCAACCACATGAAGGGGTAGAGATCCAGATGATGAACAAGGTGCCGGGGCTAGAGCAGAAACAACGTTTACAAACCACCAAACTCGACTTGAGTTTCTCGGATACCTTTAAAAACGAGCGTATCGCCGATGCTTACGAGCGTCTGTTGCTCGAAGCCATGCTCGGTAACCAAGCACTGTTCGTTCGCCGTGACGAAGTAGAGCAGGCTTGGACTTGGGTGGATGGCATCATCCAATCATGGGAACAAAGTAACGAGAAACCGAAACCTTATCCTGCGGGCACTTGGGGACCTGTAGCGTCGGTCGCGCTGATCACCAAAGACGGCCGTTCGTGGGATGAATAGGGGGCTTTGATGATTAAAGAAACCGTATTTAAATCCTTTGATACACCTGCAGCGCTCGAGCAACAGTTGGCGAATAAGATCGCCAGCCAGTTGCAAGAGGCCGTGGATGCCCGTGGTAAGGCAAGCTTAGTCGTCTCCGGCGGCTCAACACCGCTTAAACTGTTTGAGCTCCTCAGCATGAAATCCATCGATTGGAGTGATGTTTATGTCACGCTCGCCGATGAGCGCTGGGTAGATGTGGAAGACAGTGCATCGAATGAGCGTTTAGTGCGTGAACATTTACTGCAAAACCGTGCGGCCAATGCCAAGTTCCGTGGATTGAAGAATATGTTTTCCACCGCCGAAGCGGGCGCCGATATGACAGCCGAGTCGCTGTCTAATTTCCCGCGTCCCTTCGATGTGGTAGTACTCGGTATGGGCAACGATGGTCACACTTGCTCATGGTTCCCCTGCAGCGCCGAGTTAAATGATGCCTTGAGCACTCAAGCCTTGTGTGTGGCAACCAATCCCACCACGGCGCCCCATGGCCGGATCACATTATCTAAGAATGCGATCCTCAATAGCAGACAGATTTATCTGCATTTGGTCGGGGAACAGAAATTATCCGTATATCGTCAAGCCTTAGAAAATGATGATGTTAATGCTATGCCCATCAGAGCAGTGTTAGCGCAGCGTAAAACGCCCGTTGACGTGTTCTGGAGCGCTTAAGGAGTCACTCTCATGCACTCAGTCGTTCAATCTGTTACCGACAGAATTATTGCCCGTAGCAAAGCATCTCGTGAAGCGTATTTAGCCGCGTTAAATGATGCTCGTAACCATGGCGTACACCGTAGCTCCTTAAGCTGCGGTAACTTAGCCCACGGTTTTGCTGCTTGTAGTCCAGATGACAAAAATTCATTGCGTCAACTGACCAAAGCCAACATCGGGATTATTACCGCATTCAACGACATGTTGTCTGCACACCAACCCTATGAAACCTATCCTGAACTGCTGAAAAAAGCCTGTCAGGAAGTGGGCAGTGTTGCACAGGTCGCCGGTGGTGTACCCGCGATGTGTGACGGTGTGACTCAAGGTCAACCCGGGATGGAACTGAGCTTACTGAGTCGTGAAGTGATTGCTATGGCGACGGCGGTGGGCTTATCCCACAACATGTTTGATGGCGCCTTATTGCTGGGTATCTGCGACAAAATCGTGCCGGGTTTATTGATAGGCGCTTTAAGTTTTGGCCATTTACCCATGCTGTTTGTGCCTGCAGGCCCAATGAAGTCGGGAATTCCTAACAAGGAAAAAGCCCGTATTCGTCAGCAATTTGCCCAAGGCAAAGTCGATAGAGCGCAGCTGCTTGAAGCCGAAGCGCAGTCTTACCACAGCGCTGGCACTTGTACCTTCTACGGTACGGCTAACTCGAACCAGCTGATGCTCGAAGTGATGGGCCTGCAATTGCCGGGTTCATCCTTTGTGAATCCTGACGACCCACTGCGTGAAGCGCTGAATAAAATGGCTGCCAAGCAAGTGTGCCGCTTAACCGAACTGGGTACTCAATACAGCCCAATCGGTGAAGTGGTTAACGAGAAATCCGTGGTGAACGGCATAGTGGCGCTACTGGCAACGGGTGGTTCAACTAACTTAACCATGCACATTGTGGCGGCGGCGCGTGCGGCTGGCATTATCGTGAACTGGGATGATTTTTCTGAATTATCTGACGCGGTTCCTTTGCTGGCCCGTGTTTATCCAAACGGTCATGCGGACATTAACCACTTCCACGCCGCGGGCGGTATGGCTTTCCTTATCAAGGAATTACTCGACGCGGGCCTCCTACATGAGGATGTCAACACAGTTGCCGGTTTTGGTCTACGTCGTTACACCCAAGAGCCAAAATTACTCGATGGCGAGCTGCGCTGGGTCGATGGTCCAACCGTCAGCTTAGATACTGAAGTATTAACGTCTGTCGCTACGCCTTTCCAAAACAACGGTGGCTTAAAACTGCTTAAGGGCAACTTGGGCCGCGCTGTGATTAAAGTGTCAGCCGTGCAAGAAAAGCACCGTGTAGTTGAAGCGCCTGCCGTGGTGATTGACGATCAAAACAAACTCGATGCGCTGTTTAAATCCGGCGCGTTAGACCGAGATTGTGTGGTGGTCGTAAAAGGTCAAGGGCCGAAAGCGAACGGTATGCCAGAGCTGCACAAGTTAACGCCACTGTTAGGCTCTCTGCAGGACAAAGGCTTTAAAGTGGCACTGATGACCGACGGTCGTATGTCGGGCGCATCGGGCAAAGTACCAGCAGCGATTCACTTAACGCCAGAGGCTATCGATGGCGGGCTCATTGCCAAAGTGCAAGATGGCGATCTTATTCGTGTCGATGCGCTGACCGGTGAGCTGAGCTTATTGGTCCCCGATGCAGAACTTGCCGCGAGAACCGCCGCTGAAATCGATTTACGCCACTCACGCTATGGAATGGGCCGTGAGTTGTTTGGGGCACTGCGTTCAAACTTAAGCAGTCCAGAAACCGGTGCGCGCAGTACCAGCGCCATTGACGAACTTTATTAATACAAAGGAAGAATACCGCAATGCTTGAGAATAACTGGTCATTACAACCACAAGATATTTTTAAACGCAGCCCTATTGTTCCTGTTATGGTCATTAACAAGATTGAACATGCGGTGCCGTTGGCTAAAGCCTTAGTTGCTGGCGGGATCAGCGTTTTGGAAGTGACATTACGTACTCCATGCGCCCTCGACGCTATCACTAAGATCGCCCAAGAAGTGCCTGAGGCACTTGTTGGCGCGGGTACCATTTTAAATGAAGCCCAGCTCGATCAGGCGATTGCTGCCGGTGCACAATTTATTATCACCCCAGGGGCGACGGTCGAGCTGCTTAAAGCGGGTATGCAAGGCCCTGTGCCTTTGATCCCAGGCGTTGCCAGCATCTCCGAAGTGATGACGGGCATGGCGCTCGGTTACACTCACTTTAAATTCTTCCCAGCGGAAGCTTCGGGCGGTGTGGATGCGCTAAAAGCATTCTCTGGCCCATTAGCGGATATCCGTTTCTGCCCAACGGGTGGAATTACGCCAAGCAGCTATAAAGATTACTTAGCGCTGAAAAATGTGGATTGTATCGGCGGCAGCTGGATTGCCCCAACGGATGCAATGGAGCAGGGCGATTGGGCGCGTATCACCCAATTGTGTAAAGATGCGATTGGCGGACTCTAAGCCGTTTACTTGCAGAACGCACTGATAATAAAAAACCACCGCAAGGTGGTTTTTTATTGCCTGTTCATCGCTACATCTCTTTGCTGAGTTCCACGTTGGAGCCAGCCTTGGGGCTAAACAACTGCTGGTACAGTCGTCCGGCAAATTCATCCGTCATGCCAGAAATATAATCTGCCAACACCCTGTGGCTGTTTTGGCCTTGCTGCTCACTGGTGCGCCAGCGTTCTTGGGTATTGAGTGGTAATAACCGCTCCGGATCCGAGGCGAACGCTTCGAAGAGTCCCATCACTATCTGTTGGCCCTTGTATTCCAGCATCTGGATCTCGGGTTTACGGATAACGTATTTAAACACTAACTGCTTTAGCACATTGAGCGCATTAGCAAATTCGGGTTCGAGGCTGGCATTAAACCGCAGCAACGGTTCCTCGAAGGTTGGATCGTCGTTGATGATTATGGCGGTGACAAAGCCATTTACTAAGGTGCCGATGGCATCCTTTCGCAGATGATGTTCGTGGGAGAAGAGCTTAGTGCCGATATCGGCAAGCTCCTGGCGGATCCAAGGATCGCCACTGTGCTTAAGTGTCGGCGCCACATCCTGTTGCCATTGCGAGGCGGTGACTATGCCCATGACAATCGCATCTTCAAGATCGTGCACCGCGTAGGCGATGTCGTCCGCCAGTTCCATAATCGAGCAATCGAAGGATTTAAACTGAGTGCGTAGATGCGGGTAGTTTGGCTGCAGGCTCGGCTGAACGGAGGTAAAGCGCGCTCTATCGGCAACGGATAAGGGTTCCAGTACCCAATCGAAAATGTCGCTATCATCGTCGAATATGCCTTTAACAGGCGGCCATTGTGACGGTTTGAGCTGTCTGTGATTGGTGATTTCAGGATGTGATCCCGGCACAAATAGCAGTGATTGCGGCGCGGGATATTTTAAAATGCCGAGCATAGTACGGCGGCATAGGTTCATCCCAAAATCTAAGGTGTAGGGTTCAAGTTTCGAGAGGATGCGAAACGTCTGGCCATTGCCTTCAAAGCCGCCGTGGTGGCGCATCATATAGTTGAGCGCGACTTCACCGCCATGGCCAAAGGGTGGATGGCCAATGTCATGGGCTAGACAGAGGGATTCGAGCAGGCTCATCGAGCCTAATAAGGGCTTATGCTCGGGATACTTGCGGCTGAGCTGCGCCGCAATGCCAGTGCCGATTTGAGACACTTCGAGTGAATGGGTTAAGCGCGTGCGATAAAAATCATTCATGCCTACCCCAAGCACTTGGGTTTTGGCCTGTAGGCGGCGAAAAGCTGCGGAGTGGAGGATCCTTGCTCTGTCCCTTTGGAAAGGGCTTCGATGATCATTACGTCTTTGTTTATCTTCGCCATGGCGGCGTTCTTGCCAAACACTTGAGCTCATATGCATTCCTAGCGAGAGTGATACATCACAACATCTTGTTAATTTCGTCTAAATTCAAGGTGAAACTTGGCACAAAGCAATCCATAAAATATTTCACCGCCGGATCGGGATTGGCCGCCAGCATGGCTTCGAGTCGTTTACGCGCGGTATTAAATTCGGTGTTGCCGGCGCGGTTTTCCTCTAGACATTTAAGGTAAGCGCACAGGGTATCGGCGGATTTGACTATGGCTTTGTAAATCGGATCGGCGTAATCGCTAATAAACAGGCTGCGATAATCCTCTTTAAATTCATCGGGTACCATATCGAGCATGCGTTGCTCGGCAATGGCCTCAATCTTCTTATACTCGGCTTCGATTTCTTTATTAAAGTACTTTACCGGAGTCGGTAAGTCGCCAGTTAAAATCTCACTGGCATCATGGAAAATCGCTAAACTGGTTGCCTGATGGGCATCGAGCGTGGTGCCAAATTTCTTATTACTGATAATAACTAGGGCATGGGCGACCATGGCAACTTGCAGTGAATGCTCTTGAACGTTTTCGGTGCGCACGTTGTACATTAAGGGCCAGCGCTGGATAAGTTTCATTCGGGCGAGGTGGGCAAATAAATGACTCATAATGCTCCTTTATATGAATGCCGGACCGCATAACACTCAACTCGAGGTAAATTGGCGTGAAGCGTGGCTTAAAAATACGGCTTAAAAATACTGCATAAAAAGTACGGCGATGAAGCTTTAGCCTAACACAGGCAAGGTAGATAAGTGAGTGGAATGATTGAAGAGTTTTTACGCACAGCAAAAATAAAGCGACCCAGAGGATCGCTTTAGTCGAGGTTAACCTAATGGTCATCTTGGCGGTGAGACTAAAACATTATTGTTTGTAGGTCTCGAGGAAATTGCCAAACTCTGTCAATGCTTTAGTTAAATCTTCCTTATAGGGTAAAAATACCACTCTGAGATGATCTGGCTCTGGCCAGTTAAAGGCGCTGCCGTGCACGAGGAGGATTTTTTTATCCCTGAGCAAATCGAGTACTAAGCGTTCATCATCCCTGAGATTGAACTTCTTCATGTCCAATTTGGGGAAGGCGTACAGTGCACCCTTGGGCTTTTTCACGCTCACACCGGGAATTTGGTTCAATAACTCATAACAGGTATCGCGCTGAACCGTTAAGCGGCCGCTAGGTAAAATCAGCTCATTAATGCTTTGATAACCGCCGAGCGCGGTTTGAATCGCGTGTTGATTCGGCACGTTGGCACACAAGCGCATCGAGGAGAGCATCTCTAAACCTTCGATATAACTCTTGGCTGCCTTAAGATTGCCAGACAACATCATCCAACCGACACGAAAGCCTGCTGCGCGATAGGCTTTTGAAAGACCATTAAAGGTCACGGTTAAGATATCGTCAGAAAGACTCGCGGCCGGAATATGTTTGGCCTCGTCGTATAAAATCTTATCGTAGATTTCATCGGCAAACAGGATCAAGTTGTGCTCGCGGCAAAGCTCAATCACGGCCAGTAATAGTGCTTTACTGTAGACAGCGCCCGTTGGGTTGTTTGGGTTAATCAACACTATACCACGGGTACGAGACGAAATTTTGCTCTTAATATCATCAAGATCTGGGAACCAATCCGCCTCTTCATCACAGCGGTAATGTACCGCTTTACCGCCGGCTAAATTTGCCGCGGCGGTCCATAGCGGATAGTCGGGCGAGGGGATAAGCACTTCATCATCGGTGTTTAATAAGCCCTGCATGGCCATCATAATCAGCTCTGACACACCATTACCGATATAGACATCTTCAATATCGACGCCTTTAATGCCCTGCGCTTGATAATGCTGCACAATCGCCTTGCGGGCAGAGAATAATCCTTTCGACTCACAGTAGCCTTGGGCGCTGGGAAGATTGAGGATCACATCGCGCACAATTTCTTCCGGCGCTTCAAAACCGAAGGGGGCGGGGTTACCAATGTTGAGTTTGAGGATGCGGTGTCCCTCGTCTTCTAAACGTCTGGCTTCCTTGTGCACTGGGCCGCGGATGTCGTAGCAAACAGTATCCAACTTGTTGGACTTGATGATAGGGCGCATTTACACCTCGAAACATGCAGTTAATTTAGGCTTAAGTTTGTGCACCATAACGAAATTATTTGGCTTAAGGAAGGGGGCTTGAGCACAAATAACAAGTTTTTTTCATCAAACTCGCCAGTTAAATATGCTTTAACCAAGCTTTAAATAAATTAAAACAAGTTTTAAATGCTGAGTATGAGCAAAATATCAAGCTAATACACTATTGGTTTTGATGGGGTCAGCCTTTGCGACTATCAAGTGGCTTGCTTGAGCTTGTGCTCGCTTTTTTTGAAACTGAAAATCCATTCAGCGGTTAAATGTTAATGAAATTGTTAATCAGTTTTTGCTTAACCGCTGATTTACTAGTGGTGATTTTAGTTAATGCGGTTTTATCGGGTGTTCAGCGATTTTTTGATATTTAGGCAGATTAACTGAATGCTTATTAAGCATTTAAGGTCAAATAAAGATTTCTTTTAACTGGTTAAAAGTCATTTAAAATCAGGCAGATATATCAATTCTTATTTCAGTATTAAAAATTATTTATGGTTAGCATAAATTTATGGTTGACTCGATATTCGATGCGCTTTATTTTCTGCGCGATGTTTTTGGCAAGGCACCTAAGATAACAAGCTTTTAGCAGGTTTTATCAGCGGAGTTAGTCATCATGAAGCAGCAATATTGGCGTCCGTTATCGAGGTGATTTCAGGCGCTGTTCTAAAAACTTTTGCCTTTAGGCAACTTATTTAGAGGACCTAAGTGCATGTCTGAACCGACAGCGTTAAGTCTTATTCCACCTCTGGTGGTATTGGTGTTGGCCATTTGGTTACGCCGCCCCATTCTTTCTCTGATCATTGGTGCGGTAACTGGTTTTCTGTTACTCGATCCGTCGCAAGTCTTAAATAATTTCGCCAGTACTTCATTAAAAGTCATGGCCGATGAAACCATCGGTTGGTTGATTTTAGTGTGTGGTTGTTTTGGTGCGTTAATTGCCCTGTTAGTGCGTACTGGTGGTGCACTGGCGTTTGGTCGAAACGCACTGAAATTTGCTAAAGGCCCTAAATCCTCCCTGTTTATGACCTTTATTCTCGGGATTGTGATTTTTATCGATGACTATTTGAACGCGTTAACCGTGGGTGAAACCATGAAGCGTGTGACCGATAAGTTTAAAGTGTCCCGTGAAATGCTGGCCTATGTGGTTGACTCTACCGCAGCACCAGTGTGCGTGCTCGTGCCATTATCCACCTGGGCAGTATTCTTTGGTGGCTTGCTGGTCGATAACGGTGTGGCGGCAGAAGGTCAGGGCATTAGCGTATATATGCAGGCGATCCCCTACATGCTTTACGCTTGGTTAGCCGTAGCCATGGTGTTACTGGTGGTGTTAGGTGTTGTGCCTGCCATTGGTCCGATGAAAAAAGCCCAGCTGCGCGCCGCCCAGGGTGAACCTGCTGAGGCGCAAGTCGATTTAGACCAGGTACAAACCTCTGACGAATACGCGATTGCTGCGATTGAAGAAGAGTTTAAGCATGCCGACAATCAGGGCAAGCTGCACAACTTCTTGGTGCCTATTCTGCTACTGGTTGCCTTTACCGTTTATTTTGATATCGACGTGTGGAAGGGCTTATTAGCGACATTAGTTATCACGTTGCCTTACTATGCGGTGCAACGTTTAATGCCACTGTCAGAGATGATGGATCAGATGATCGATGGTTTTAAGAGCATGTTGCCCGCCATTGGTACCGTGATCGCCGCATTCGTGTTTAAGGATGTGTGTGATGCGCTGCTGCTGCCACAATATGTGATTGAATCATTGAGCCCATTCATGACGCCTAAGATGTTGCCAGCGGTAGTATTCCTCTCTATGGCGATCCTTGCTTTTGCGACGGGTTCAAGTTGGGGTATTTTTGCGGTGACCATTCCAATTGTGATGCCATTGGCGCAATCGGTTGGTGCGGATATTCCACTGGTGATTGGTGCGCTGCTGTCGGCATCATCATTTGGTAGCCAAGCGTGTTTCTACTCAGATTCAACCGTATTGGCCGCACAAGGCTCTGGTTGTAACTTAGTGAGCCATGCGGTGACTCAGTTACCCTATGCGTTAATTGCCGCTGTGATTGCGTTCTTTGGCTTTATCTTGATTGCCTAAGCTGCGATGCAGTAAATATAAAAAACCAGCTACGGCTGGTTTTTTTATTGCCAACGTTTATTGCCAATGTTTATTGCTAACGTTTATTGAGCGTGTTGACTGGCTCGGTTTACTAAAGAACTCTTCGCTGTTTACCTCGATACCCAATTCCATGTGATAACTGTCCGCTGCAAACCGTTAGAAGCATCAAATTCGAGGCAATAAAAAAGCCAGTGCAGGCACTGGCTTTTTTATCTGGGAGTAGGAAGGGCGATTATACGCGCTTCTTGAATTCGCCAGTACGAGTGTCGATTTCAATCTTGTCGCCAACCTTAACGAAGTCAGCCACGCTGATTGTACCGCCGCCAGTGATAGTTGCTGGCTTCATCACTTTACCTGAAGTATCGCCACGAGCAGATGGCTCAGTGTAGATCACTTCACGTACGATAGTGGTTGGCATTTCAACAGAAATTGCTTTGCCTTCGTAGAAAGTTACTTGGCAAGTTTCTTCCATACCGTCAACGATGTAAGCCGCTGCATCACCTAAGTTCTCAGCTTCTACGTCGTATTGGTTGTATTCTGCATCCATGAACACGTACATAGGATCAGCAAAGTAAGAATAAGTACAATCCAGACGATCTAGGATAATATCGTCAATCTTATCTTCACCTTTGAAAGTGGTTTCAGTACCAGAGTTAAGCAGTAAGTTTTTCAGCTTTAACTTAACGATGGCAGCGTTACGGCCAGAACGAGTTGTTTCTGTTTTCTGTACAACCCATGGGCTGCCTTCAAACATGATCACGTTACCAGGACGGACTTCATGAGCAGTTTTCATTACACAATTTCCTATATGTCGATTTTCTATTTCAGCGCAGCATCTTAGCTTTTTTTGACGAATTGGACTAGCCGAGTCGCAAGATCTGCAGCATTTATTGCGTCAATTGGCCAATCTTTAGCATGTTGCAAGAGTGGCAAACTGACAGGATTTAGGTTTTGCCAGTGAGTTTTCACGGCAGATTGCTCGCCTTGGTTAAATGCAACATTCAATCTAGACCAAGTGTCGGCAATATCAGGGGGCAGATTATCGCAGTAAAGTTGGATAAAAGCTTCTAATTTTATTAGATGATAATCATCTTCTTGCGGATAAATATGCCAAATGAAGGGTTTTGCGGCCCATTGCGCCCTCAGGAAGCTGTCTTCTCCGCGGACAATATTAAAGTCGCAGCTCCACAGCAGGCGGTCAAACCCTTGTTGGTCTGTCATCGGCAAGATATGCAGGGTCAAATGACCTAGCTTAATTTGCTGTCCGAGGCTGAGCGCCTCAACCTTGCAGGGTAATAAGTGTTGTAAGCTGTTTAAGCTGCGTCCCTTGGGAATAAGCACATGGATTTTGGCATCGCTTGTTGCACTGGCTTGCCAGAGCTCACACAAGGCCGGCAGAGAATCAGTTTCATAGCTAAAGACACTGTAGACAGTATCTTGCGCCTGAATATCCTTAAGACCAAGGCGCTCAAATAATTGCAGTTTATTGGCGCTATCCTGTTGCCATGCATCGCGTTCGGCAAATAACTCCCGTTCACAGATCAGCCCACCCGTCTTTGGGGTAAAACCCGGGAAAAAGAAATACTTTTTGATGCCGCTTGCCTGCATCGAGGGTAGCCCATGGCAGCCATCGACCCAGTCTTCGGCGCTTAAATATTCTAAATTCAGCCATACAGGCACCGCTTGCGGTGTGGTGCTGTGCAGCGCGATGAGTTGTTGTTTTACCTCGTCAGGCAGTTCGCAGGCAAAGGCTTCAATTAACACGGCGCCGGGCACAAATGCCACGGGCAGGGGCGTTGTCCAATGATTGATGGTGACGCCATTAAAGACTTGGCTGCTTTGGTTTGGATCAAGGCTCGGTAAAATATGCGAGAAGCTGTTTAAGTCATCGACCCAGAGTGTAATGGGGAGCTGATATTCATTGACCAGCTGTTTGGCTAAGCGCCAAGTGACGCCGATATCGCCGTAATTATCGACGACGCAGCAAAAGATGTCCCAGTGGGGAGCGGTGGTTGCCATTGAGTGTATCGCTTTCATTAATCGGGAGAGCACACATAAAAAAAGCGGCGTTTCGGCCGCTTTATTTACGGAACTGAGCTTAGTCTTCGAACTCGGCTAAGCACATTTCTTCGTAGATTTGCTTAACCCAAGCATCCACACGCTCTTCAGTCAGCTCGGGTTGACGGTCTTCGTCAATGCCTAAACCGATGAAGTGGTCATCATCGACTAAGCCTTTTGACGCTTCGAAGTTATAACCTGCCGTTGGCCAGTGACCGATGATGATACCGCCACGTGCTTGAACGATATCGCCCACCATGCCCATGGCATCGAGGAAGTATTCTGCGTAGTCTTCTTGGTCACCACAACCGAAGATAGCAACCAGTTTGTCTGTAAAATCAATCTGTTCTAATTCAGGGAAAAAGTCATCCCAGTCGCACTGTGCTTCACCGTAATACCAGGTTGGGATGCCGAACAGCAGCAGGTCGTATTCTGCGATCTGTTCTTTGGTGCTCTTGGCGATATCTTTCACCTCAACCATTTTCTTACCCAGTTTCTTCTGGATCATCTTGGCGACAGCTTCGGTGTTGCCTGTGTCGCTACCGAAAAAAAGACCTACAGTTGCCATTGTCTATCCTTTATGTCTAGTTCACTTATACGTTAATCTTGCTGCTATCGATTGCTCAGCATTCAATTTTTTGCTGAAGAATTAATTCGATTAACTGGCTTCGGCTGATGTTACTGGCCAATGCCTGCTCATTCAAGGCGTCATATAAATCTTGTGACACCTTTAACTCTATTCGCTTTAATCCTTTGGCTTTATCCCGCTGGATCTGGTTGCGCTTATTGACCTTAAGTTGCTGGCTACGGGACAAAGGATTGCTACGTGGGCGGCCCCGGCGCTTTTCATTGGCAAAAAGGTCAATGGTTGTTCTATCTGTTGTTTCTTTTGCCATGTTCTTATTGTTTAACCGATGCCTGAACCTTCCCAGGACATCTGGATAATACCTTTTGCAATAAACCCGGCGCAGCCGAGAAATAACACTAACCACACAATAAATCGACCAAATTTCGGCACATTACCTTGTTTAAGCACATCGTGGATGGCCATGCCGATAAAGAAAAATATCGCGGCAAAAAACAGGTTCAGGCCGATGGTTTCAATTTGTTCCATGTACTGAGATAACATACTTTCTTAGTCCTCTAGAGTCTTCTAAGGCTAAAAGAGGCGCGAATATATCACATCAGCAGGGTGTCGGCTATATGATTTAGGTCGAGAATCATTGTCATTTACACTGAGTGTTTGTCAATAAATTCAGACACAATACGATTAAACACCGCTGGTTTTTGAGCATGTAGCCAATGGCCACAACCTTCTAATGTTTTGGCCTGTGCCGCGGGAAATTGACGCATGATCTCGTCGCGATGTTCGGCGGTCACATAATTAGATTCGCCACCACGGATAAAAAGGCTCGGTCCGTTATAGACTTGCTGCGATTTGTGGTTTTCATTTGGCCAACCAATGATGTTGGGATAACAGCTTTTTAAGCCAGTCAGGTTCATCTTCCAACGAAAGCCGGTGTCGGTGCGCTGGAGGTTTTTGAGTAAAAACTGCGCGGTCGGTTCATCGATGCCACCCGCTAATAAATGCGATAACGCAAAGCGGCGGTCAGTGTGACCTTCAAGTGGCAAACTTTCGAGTGCCGCAAATACCACATCATGGCGCGGCTGATAAGCAACTGGGGCAATATCGGCAGCTACCATGCTGATGATGCGTTCTGGATAGGCAAGGGCGGTTGCCATGGCGATTTTACCGCCCATGGAATGGCCAACAATGTGTACACGCTCAAGCGCAAGTTCATCTAACAATGCCACCATGGCCTTGGCTAAGCTTGGGTAATCCATCTCCTGCCAATGTTCACTCAAACCATGATTAGGCACATCAACGCGGATAACCTGATGATTTGCTTCGAGGACTTGTCCTAGCCCCTTAAGATTATCTAAATTGCCAAAGAGTCCGTGGATAAGGAGGACTGCTTCTCCTTGACCTGTGGATGCAAAATTCATGGAATCGCCTGTGCTGTGGTACATAAAGTGCTGCGGATTGTGCCCCTAATGGGTTAAGTTTGACAAGTCTTGAGGCGATTTTGAGGCACAGTGCGCCGAACTTGCTGGCTTTTTCAGCGATTAACGCGCTTGTGCTAATTTGATGTGCGATTTCACGCATTTTTAGATTAATGATGCTTTATCAGATTGATAGAGATAGATACACTGAGGCAACGATCGCACAGATCCTTTGCGAGGATCGCCTGTGGTGCACTTTTTCGGTTAAGCCTATCGAATAACAAAGGATAATAAGGTTATGAAATACATCGAAGTGGATGAAGAGCTCTATCGTCATATTGCCAGCAAAACGGAACGTATTGGTGAGAGCGCCTCTGACATTCTCCGTCGATTACTCGGCCTGTCCGTCGATGCGGTTGAACAGGCGCAGCCACAGGCCATTAGCCAACCGAGTTTAGAGGCAACGACGCCTGAGCCACAGATAGCACCTCAGATAGAAACCTTAGTCTCTGCGACCGATTTCAATCAATTGGTGGATGAGCATAAGTTAGAGCAGCAAAAAGGCGCCGTGGGTCGTTTCTTATTCTTGCTCGAGAGTTTATACCAACAGAGCCAAGCGCAATTCTCGCAAATTTTACAGATCCAAGGTCGCGATCGACTCTATTTTGCGCGTTCACGGGAAGAGTTACTCAAGGCCAGTGCTACCGCTAATCCGAAGGAAATCGGGAATACCGGATTTTGGGTCACGACCAACAATAACACCGCCAAAAAACGGGCGATTTTAGTCGAAGCCTTAATGCAATTTGGCTGCGATGCCCAAATCGCCAACGGCATTGCCGAACGCGTATAACGCCTTTATCGACGCCGCAATGATGCGGCGTTTCCATTTAATAACCGATTTTCCAGTAGGAGAGGATCAGGTGGCAATACATCAACGGGCAGGACAAACCGCGAGTCAGACGGATCTGGTGAATATTCCAAAGCTGATGAGCCATTATTACAGCATCAAACCTAATGTGGATGCTGCCGAGCAACGTGTGACGTTCGGGACCTCGGGTCACCGCGGAACTGCGTTTCAAGCAAGTTTTAACCAAGACCATATTTGGACGATTACTCAGGCCGTGGTGGATTATCGCCAATCTGTGAATATCGACGGCCCGCTATTTTTAGGTATCGATACCCACGCTTTATCTTATGCTGCTTATGTTTCGGCGATTGAAGTGTTAGCGGCCAATAAGGTGACTGTGCATATTCAGCAAAATGATGGCTTTACCCCCACGCCTGTGGTGTCCCATGCCATTATTTGCGCTAATCGTGAAGCGGCGCTGAGTGGCGCCGCGTTAAGCGATGGTTTGATTATTACGCCATCCCATAATCCACCGCAGGATGGTGGCATCAAGTACAATCCTCCCCATGGCGGCCCAGCCGAAGGCAATATCACCGCTTGGGTTGAGTCCCGTGCTAATGATTACCTGCGCGCAGGACTCAAGGGCGTTAATAAGCTGGCTTATGCCGATGCGTTAACCTCGGGTTATGTGCATGCCATCGATTTGATCACGCCCTATGTCGCGGATTTAGTCAATGTGGTCGATATGCACGCTATCGCTAAGGCTAAGCTGAAATTGGGCGTTGACCCATTAGGCGGCTCGGGTATTCATTATTGGGCGCCGATTGCCAAGTACTATGGCATTGATATCACTTTAGTTAACGATAAGGTCGACCCAAGCTTTAGCTTTATGTCGCTCGATAAAGACGGCAAGATCCGCATGGACTGTTCTTCACCCTATGCGATGGCAGGCTTACTGGCCCACAAGGAATCCTTCGATTTATGTGTCGGTAACGATCCTGACTACGACAGACACGGCATCGTGTGTCCGGGCACAGGGCTGATGGATCCCAACCACTATTTAGCGGTAGCAATTGATTATTTGCTGACCCACAGACCCGAATGGAGCGAGCAGTTAGCCATCGGCAAGACGCTGGTATCGAGCGCGCTTATCGATAAAATCTGTACCTTCCATGGCAAAAAATTACTCGAAGTCCCTGTCGGCTTTAAGTGGTTCGTTGATGGATTAGCCGAGGCAACTATTGCATTTGGCGGTGAGGAGAGTGCTGGCGCGGCGTTCCTGCGCCGTGATGGCACGACGTGGTGTACCGACAAAGACGGTTTTATTCTGGTACTGCTTGCGGCCGAAATGCTTGCGGTTACTGGCAAGACACCGGGGCAACGCCATCAAGAATTAGTGGCGCAATTCGGTCAAAGTTTTTACAAGCGTATCGACAGTCCGATCAGCCTTGAGAACAAAGCCAAATTTGCCAAGCTTAATGCCGAAACCTTAAACGCCACTATGCTGGCGGGTGAGAAGATTGATGCCGTATTGACCCACGCCCCTGGTAACAACGCCTCGATAGGTGGCATTAAAGTGACGACGGCCAATGGTTGGTTCGCGGCGCGGCCGTCGGGCACTGAGGCGTTATTTAAGATTTACGGTGAGAGCTTTATCAGTGAGCAGCATCTTGCCGATATCATTAAGGACGCACAGGCCTTGATTGATAAGGCGCTTAGCGCCTGACCTAGCAGTTAAGCATTCTTTTTACCGATAAAAAACGCACTCATGGAAATCCTATGAGTGCGTTTTTATTTGCAGCGATGAGAAGCCAAGCCGCTCACGCAGATGCTAAATGGTGATGATCAATACTGAGATGGCAACTTGGTAAGTTGTTCTTATCGATATAGTTTTGATGATATTCCTCTGCCACATGGAATTGCTGCAAAGGTACAATTTCAGTCACAATGTGGCGTAATCCCCAGCGGCCCGAGCGGGCAAAGGCCAGTTTAGAAGCTTCGGCCGTCGCTTTTTGCTCACGGTCATGGAAGAAAATGGTACTGCGGTACTGAGTGCCGATATCGCCGCCCTGCATATTGAGTGTGGTGGGGTTGTGGTTCTTCCAAAACACATCTAATAACTCGTCGTAGCTGACAATCGCAGGGTCAAATTCCACTTGCACGACTTCAGCATGGCCTGTCTTGCCTTTTTTGACTTCCTCATAGGTGGTCGCTTCGTTATTGCCACCCATATAGCCACAGGTCGCGTTGGTCACGCCGTTGACTTGTCTAAAGAAATACTCCACGCCCCAAAAACAGCCGGCACCGAAAGTTGCTAACGCCATGATAAATCCTGATAGAAGTCTAGATGGCTAAGGATTGTGATAAAACTCATCCCTAAAAGCAAGTGTGTCGACAAAATTAATCCTATGTCGACCAAATGCGGCTAAGATGCTGTGGTTTTGCCGCGAAATGCGCTTGTTTGACCAGAATGACAGAGTAACGGCCCAAAAACTTGTGTTAGTATGGATGCGCTTTTTAAGACGGGTTGCGATAAGTGCTATGAAACAGGCAGTTATTGCCATCACACCCGTCTTTAACACGCTATTATAAGGAGAATTCTGTGTTACAAGCTCTGTTAGATTCGAAGGATTTTCTCGCGCTGACCCTCGCCAATCCTGAAACACTCGGGGATGAGTTTAGTTTCACCTTAGGGGAACATACTCGAGTCGAAGTGTGGGACACCGGCGTCATCGTCTTTGAGCCAGAACAAGCCCAAGGTAAGGATGTCATTCTCTCCTGCGGTGTCCACGGTAATGAAACCGCCCCCATCGAACTCTGCAATACCTTAATCAAACAGCTTCTCCAACAAAAAATCATCGCCAAACAACGCACGCTCTTTCTTATTGGTAACCCTTTAGCGATTAATAACGGGACTCGCATTATCGACGAGAACATGAATCGTCTGTTTAGTGGCGAGCATTCAAACCCACCGGGATTAGTGAATCCTGAGCGGGTGCGAGCAAAAAAATTAGAAGCTTATGTCGACCGTTTCTTTAGGGGCGCAGCCGCAGGGCGCCAGCGCATTCACTATGATTTACACACAGCGATGCGGGCGTCAAAACACGAAAAGTTTGCGATCTATCCCTATCGTCCAGGCCGTGCTTACAGCGCCGAGCAAATCATGTTTTTAGCTGCCAGTGGCGTCGATACTGTGTTATTTCACCATGAGCCGACAACCACCTTTAGCTATTTTTCCTCCGAGCAGTATGGCGCCGATGCCTTTACCATTGAATTAGGTAAGGTGTATCCCATGGGCCAAAACGATATGACGCGTTTTATTGCCGCCCAAGAGATGTTTATGCGCCTTATCACAGACAAACCCTTAGCGCTTGAGCCATTCTCAGCGGATAAGGTGAATCTGTATCAAGTGTGTCGGGTGATTAACAAACATTTTGATGATTTTGAATTTACCTTCGCGACCGATGTCGAAAACTTCCGATCGTTCCCGAAAGGCTTTGTATTGGCCCGAGAGGGTGGGCAGGAAATTAAAGTCGAACAGGAATTTGAAGCGATTGTCTTCCCCAATGCTAAGGTGCCCATCGGCAATCGCACTGTGATTTGCCTGATCCCTTCAGTCGCGCCAGATGTTCGCTAGTTTTGTAAAGCATTATATACATGTCCTCAGGGGATTAGTTGTCGTTTGAACTGTGCCAACGGTTGATAGGTAGTTTACGTTAACGTAATGTTCATCCGGCATATTCGTATAAATTAGGCGTTGTGGATTTTCCATGGCGTAACGAGATAACAAGAGCACAATATGAGCAAAGCAACACTCAACACTGATACAGTGCACCGTGTCGGCTTCTTGGATAAGGCATCGCTTCACATTCCTATCCTTCGAATTCTACAAGCAGACGGCACTACCTATGAAACCGCGGTTTTGCCTGTAATAGATGAAGCCTTAGCCACCAAAATTTACGATACTTGCGTATTCACGCGGGTACTCGACGAACGTATGTTAGGCGCACAGCGTCAGGGACGGATCAGCTTCTATATGACCTGTACGGGTGAAGAAGCGGCGATCGTCGGCAGTGTCGCGGCGCTTGATCAAGAAGACGTGATCCTCGCGCAATATCGTGAACATGCGGCGCTACGCTACCGTGGTTTTACGACTGAACAGTTTATGAACCAAATGTTCAGCAATGAGAAGGACTTAGGTAAAGGTCGTCAAATGCCAATCCACTACGGCTGCGCGGCGTTAAACTACCAAACCATTTCATCGCCACTGGCCACGCAAATCCCGCAAGCGACAGGTGTCGGTTATAGCCTGAAAATGCAGGGCAAACGTAATGTCGCTGTCTGTTATTTCGGTGAAGGCGCTGCGTCTGAAGGTGACTTCCACGCCGGCTTGAATATGGCTGCGGTGTTAAAATGCCCGGTGATTTTCTTCTGCCGTAACAATGGTTATGCGATTTCCACCCCAACCGAAGAACAGTTTGCTGGTAACGGTATCGCTAGCCGCGGTGTGGGTTACGGCATGCACACCATTCGTGTCGACGGTAACGATATGCTGGCGGTGTTAGCCGCGACGCAACAGGCGCGTGCCTATGCGATTGAGCACAATGCCCCCGTGTTGATTGAAGCCATGACTTATCGCCTTGGCGCGCACTCATCTTCTGACGATCCTTCTGGCTATCGCTCCAAAGAAGAAGAGGCAAAATGGCAGCAACACGATCCAGTCAAACGCTTCAAGTTATGGTTGATCAACAAAGGTTGGTTGGCCGAGGCCGATGATGCCCAGCGTTACGAGAAGTACCGTGAAGAAGTGTTAGCCGCCGTTAAAGTCGCTGAAAAATTACCTATCCCTATGCTGGATGAGATCATTGAAGATGTGTACGACAAGCCAACACCAGCGCTGAAAAAGCAGCTGAGTGAACTTAAAGAACACATCAAGAAATATCCGCAATCCTATCCCAAAAGTGCAGGGAGGCTATAAGCCGTGGCAGAAATGAATATGTTACAGGCCGTCAATGAGGCCTTGTCTATCGCCATGCAATCTGACGAGCGCATGGTGGTATTTGGTGAAGACGTTGGCCACTTTGGCGGTGTGTTTCGCGCAACCTCAGGTTTACAGGAAAAGTTTGGTCGTAGCCGCTGCTTTAACACGCCGCTGACTGAACAAGGCATTGCGGGTTTTGCCAACGGTTTAGCCTCTAATGGGATGACCGCCGTAGCGGAAATCCAGTTCGCCGATTACATCTTTCCAGCGTTCGATCAGATAGTGAACGAGTCTGCTAAATTCCGTTACCGCAGTGGTAATGAATTTAATGTGGGAAGCCTAGTGTTCCGTACACCTTATGGTGGAGGTATTGCGGGCGGCCATTATCATTCACAATCGCCAGAAGCTTATTTTACCCAAACCCCAGGCTTAAAAGTGGTTGTGCCACGTAATCCTGAGCAGGCCAAGGGTTTATTATTAGCCTCTATTCGCGATAAAAACCCTGTGGTGTTCTTTGAGCCAAAGCGTTTATACCGTGCTTCAGTGGGTGAAGTCCCTGCGGGTGATTATGAAATCGAGCTGGGTAAAGCTGAAGTGGTGCGTGAAGGGAAAGACATCACCTTAGTAGCCTGGGGCGCACAGATGGAAATCATCGAAAAAGCGGCCGACATGGCGGCAAAAGAGGGCATTTCCTGCGAAATTATCGACCTACGTACACTCGCGCCTTGGGATGTAGATACAGTTGCCGATTCTGTGAAGAAGACCGGCCGCTTACTGATCAACCACGAAGCACCATTAACGGGTGGTTTTGCCGGTGAAATCGCCGCGACGATTCAGCAAGAGTGTTTCTTGTATTTAGAATCACCCATCAGCCGTGTATGTGGTCTAGATACCCCATATCCACTGGTCCACGAAAAAGAATATATGCCCGATGCGCTCAAAACCTTTGAAGCCATTAAGGCATCGGTGAACTTCTAGGAGTCCGGTATGATTAAAGATTTTATTTTGCCGGACATTGGTGAAGGCGTTGTCGAGTGCGAACTCGTCGAGTGGTTGGTGCAAGAGGGCGATACGATTGCTGAAGATCAGCCCATCGCCGATGTGATGACTGACAAAGCCTTAGTGCAAATTCCAGCGCCTTTTGCGGGAGTCGTGACCAAGCTGTATTACGCCAAAGGCGATATCGCTAAGGTGCATGCACCGCTTTATGCCGTGCAGATTGAGTCCGACGAAGCTGCACCTGTTGCTGCGTCTCAGCCTGAAGCACACACTGCGACGCAAACACCTGCAAGCCAATCCAGCGCGGCGGGTACCAGCGTCGAAGAGTTTCTGCTACCCGATATTGGCGAAGGCATTGTTGAGTGTGAACTGGTCGAATGGCTAGTCCAAGAAGGCGATACTGTGGTTGAAGATCAACCCATCGCCGATGTGATGACAGATAAAGCCCTAGTGCAAATCCCTGCTATCAAAGCGGGTAAAATTGTTAAACTGCACTATCGTAAGGGCCAGTTAGCGAAAGTACATGCACCACTATTTGCGATTGAGGTCGAAGGTGGCGTGAGTGCGCCAGTCAGCCATGCACAGGAAGCAAGTGCCGCCGCTGTGAATACTACTGCACCAGCCACTTGTGCGGCGGTGTCCTCGGAGCCTGCTCGCCAAGGTAAAGCCTTAGCCAGTCCAGCCGTTCGCCGTATGGCACGCGCCTTAGATATCGATTTAAGTCGCGTCCCTGGTAGTGGTAAACATGGCCGTGTGTATAAGGAAGACATTACTCGCTTCCAAGCACAGGGTGGCGCTGTGCCTGCCGCTGCGCCAGTGGTTGCTGCCCCAACTGTGGCTCAATCGACCGTTTCTACCGCAGTGGCAAGCGCTGCACGAGGTGACATTGTTGAGCCTATCCGTGGCGTGAAAGCCGTGATGGCGAAAATGATGGTGGAATCGGTATCGACCATTCCACACTTCACCTATTGCGAAGAGTTTGATTTGACAGACTTAGTCGCTCTGCGTGAAAGCATGAAGGCCAAGTATTCCTCCGACGAAGTAAAGCTGACCATGATGCCATTCTTTATGAAGGCCATGTCGTTAGCCTTAACGCAGTTCCCTGTGCTTAACAGCCAAGTGAATGCTGATTGTACGGAAATCACCTACAAGGCGCGTCATAACATCGGTATGGCGGTCGACTCTAAGGTGGGATTATTGGTACCAAACGTCAAGGATGTACAAGATAAGAGCATCCTCGAGGTCGCGGCCGAAATCACCCGCTTAACCAGTGCTGCGCGCAGCGGCCGTGTGGCGCCGGCGGATCTTAAAGAAGGCACGATTTCGATTTCGAATATTGGTGCCTTAGGTGGCACAGTTGCAACGCCTATTATCAATAAGCCGGAAGTCGCGATTGTCGCATTAGGTAAGTTGCAAACCTTGCCGCGCTTTAATGCGAAAGGTGAAGTTGAAGCGCGTCAGATCATGCAAGTGAGTTGGTCTGGGGATCACCGCGTTATTGATGGTGGCACCATTGCTCGTTTCTGTAACCTTTGGAAACAATACCTTGAGCAGCCGCAGGATATGCTGTTAGCCATGCGCTAATCGGCTGTCAGCCAATACTTACAGCCAATCCAGCAAAAAAGGACGCAATTTAGCGTCCTTTTTTATTCGCAGGCCATAAATGGGTTAATCTTTTGATCCCAATTACGTATAATTCGCGAACGTTGTTATCCTGATGGATTTGTTATGAGCCCCAGCCCATTTGCCCCAACAATCGAAACTATTGATTATCCGTTTCCGCCTAAGCCAATTCCTCTGTCCGATGCCGAAAAGGCGGACTACAAGGCACGTATCAAGCAGCTGCTGATTGAAAAAGATGCGGTATTGGTTGCCCATTATTATACCGACCCTGAAATTCAAGCGCTGGCCGAAGAAACTGGCGGTTGTGTTTCTGACTCACTCGAAATGGCGCGCTTTGGCCGCGATCATCCCGCCAAGACGTTAATCGTCGCCGGGGTGAAATTTATGGGTGAAACCGCCAAAATCTTAAGCCCTGAAAAAACCATTCTGATGCCGACCTTGGAGGCGACCTGTTCATTGGACTTAGGTTGCCCCATCGATAAATTCAGTGCCTTCTGTGATGCGCATCCTGATCATACCGTAGTCGTTTATGCCAACACTTCGGCGGCGGTAAAAGCCCGTGCCGATTGGGTGGTCACCTGAGTATTGCCCTTGAAATCGTTGAGCATTTAGACAGCGAAGGCAAAAAAATCATTTGGGGCCCAGACCGTCATTTAGGCAGTTATATTGCCAAACAAACGGGCGCCGAGATGTTGATGTGGCAGGGTGACTGTATCGTTCACGATGAGTTTAAGGCCAATGCGCTGCGAGATTTAAAGCGTGTTTACCCTGACGCGGCGATTCTAGTGCACCCAGAGTCACCCGCGAGTGTGGTTGCGATGGCGGATGCTGTCGGCTCCACCAGCCAGTTGATTAAAGCTGCGCAAACCATGGCAAATGAGCGTTTTATTGTGGCGACCGATCGCGGTATTTTCTATAAAATGCAACAAGCGGCGCCGGGTAAAACACTGATTGAAGCGCCTACTGGCGGTAATGGTGCCACCTGTAAGAGCTGTGCTCACTGTCCTTGGATGGCGATGAATGGCTTAAAGGCGATTGAAGCGTCCTTAAGTGACAACGACAAAACGACTCACGAAATCTTTGTCGATGAAGATTTACGCGTGAAAGCCTTAATCCCGCTGACCCGTATGCTCGATTTCGCTAAGACACTGAATATGAAAGTGAAAGGCAACGCTTAATCAAGCGTTCATAACACTCACGAAAAATGAAATCCCTGCCACTTGGCGGGGATTTTTGTATCGGTTCAAATTGATCAGCAGCTAAGCTGCTAAGTATGTGCTTAATAAGGTGCGCTAACTTTTAGACGCCATTCTTCATTGATGCATATATGCTTCAATTTAAAGAAATACATGCTCTTTTACTTACTGGATCGGTGTTGTTGGCCTAAATTTGATATAGCAAAGCGTAGGTGAGTTCACTCATTGCGCTGTGTTCATGCAATTTTGTATAAGATAACCATGGAGAAGGGTATGAAAAACATCGTGTTACTGCTTGCATCAATGTCTGCTGCCAGTGCATTTGCAGACGTGAGTGTGCCAATGAATCTTGTCAACGAAAAGGGCGTGGGTGAAAGTGTCGGCCAAGTGACCATTTCTGAGTCGCAGTATGGAGTGGTATTTACGCCATAACTCAAAGGCTTAATGCCGGGATTACATGGTTTCCATCTACATGAGAACGGCAGCTGTGATCCAAAGGAAAAGGATGGAAAAATTGTCCCTGCTGGCGCGGCAGGTGGCCACTATGATCCTGCCGCCACGAAGGCCCACGGTACGCCATGGGGAGAAGGGCATTTAGGCGATCTGCCACCATTATTTGTCGATGCAGACGGTGCTGCTAGCCAGGCCGTGCTGGCACCGCGCTTAAAAATGGGTGATCTTAAAGGCCATGCGATCATGATCCATGCCGGTGGTGACAACCATTCCGATCACCCTGCGCCTTTAGGTGGCGGCGGTGCGCGTGTAGCCTGCGGTATTATCAATTAATGTATCGCCACATTCAGTTGTTAGCGGCGAAATACTCGCATTGGTAACGACAGTGGATTAATGAGCCGTGAAATCGGTATAAAAAAAGCCCCGCAAGAGCGGGGCTTTTTGATAAAGAAGAATGATTACTTCGCGTTCATCAGCGCAACCGCGTTATCTAACATACGGTTACTGAAGCCCCATTCGTTATCGTACCATGCCATTACTTTAACTAGACGGCCGTTAACGCGGGTTTGAGTCGCATCGAAGTTAGATGAAAACGCATTGTGGTTAAAGTCGATAGACACCAGTGGCTCTTTGTTAACCGCTAACACTTCGCTCAGAGGCGCAACAGCAGCGGCACGTTCGATGATGGCGTTAACTTCTTCAACAGTGGTATCACGTGCAGCAATGAAAGATAAATCCACTAAAGACACGTTAACAGTCGGTACACGTACCGCTAAACCATCAAATTTACCTTGTAATTCAGGTACGACTAAACCAACTGCCGCGGCAGCGCCAGTTTTAGTTGGGATCATTGACAGTGCTGCAGCGCGGGCACGGCGTAAATCTGTGTGGTATACGTCAGATAAACGTTGATCGTTGGTGTAAGCATGAATGGTGGTCATCAGACCTGATTCGATACCAATTTCGTCATTTAACGGCTTAGCGAAAGGCGCTAAACAGTTAGTGGTACATGAGGCATTAGAGATAACTGTCATATCCGCGGTCAACACATTGTTGTTCACACCGTAAACGACGGTTGCATCAACGTTTTTACCTGGTGCAGATATAATGACTTTCTTCGCGCCCGCCGCTAAATGTGGCTGTACAGATTCTTTAGAAGTGAAGATACCAGTACATTCGAACACGACGTCAACTTGTAAGTCGCCCCAAGGTAATTTACCTGGATCGCGTTCTTGGAAGGTGAGGATCTTGTCGCCGTTGACATAAATTGCTTCAGCATCATGCTCAACTTTGGCATTGAAACGACCATGTACAGAATCGTATTTTGTCAGGTGAGCGTTGATTGAAGCGTCGCCTAAATCGTTGATGGCAACAATTTTGATTGGGTAAGCTTTTTCGCTTTCATACAGGGCGCGTAATACGTTTCTACCGATACGGCCATAACCATTTATTGCTACACGGATAGTCATCTCATATCCCTCTGGTGATTATAAAATTCAACTGGTAGTAAAATTACCAAACTGACAGCTATCGTCAAGTGAATTCGGCAATTTTGCCGGGATTCGGTTAACAAATTAGGTTTTTTTTTACATTGCTCGCGAAAACACCATTTTCAGCGCTGTATTTGGGTAAAAAATTACAAGGTGGCAAACATTTTGCCGACGTTCTTCAAAACGTAAGTTAAGGTGAATTTGGCTTCTCTGGCTCGACAGTTGTTGCCGCTGGCGGTGTGACCTCCGTCTGGGGCGGAGCAAGCCAGAGCGCAACCGGACTGGTCGAATAGAGGCCATCTTCTAACGCGTCGATTAAGTTCTGGGCGTATTGATCTAATTTGGCCGCTAGCGTCTTGTCGCCACCGATTAAGGCTAGCATCTTATCTTCAGAATACTTCTGCTGCGTAAGTAGTAAATTCGCTTTGGTCAGCATATATGTTTTTTCAAACGCTTGGGTTTGACGATAGGCTGAGGCGAGCCCAAGCAACCAGTTGGGATCAAAGTCGGCATATTGAATTTCTGCAAACACTTTAAGATAGAGTTGTTGCGCTTTGATGGCATTTCGATTGCTGTAATAGGTGGCGATTTGAGCTAAGAGAAAAGGCTCTGTGACTTCACCAGCATTTTCTTGCGCTAATAGTCGGTTTAAGGCATCAGTGTCAGCAAAACGTGTCCATTGATAGTAAGACATAAAGGGGTCTTGGCGTTCGCGGGTTTCTTCCTGTAGACGGCTGAGGTTTTCTGTACTTAGGCGAAAGGCTCTTGCGCGGTCAGCCGTGCGATTCGTATGGATGATATGTTGCACCCCTGAGGCCAATTCAATACAACGGCTGTAATCTTCAAGGTAAGTTAACTGTTGATAAAGTTGCTTACCCGTAGGATTTTTGTTGTCTAATAGGTCGAATCGGCTCTGGATCAGCAGGGTTTTCTCGGTTAAACACCATCCATCCTTATGCAAATCGGCACAAATTTCAGGATTATTTTTACAAATCGTTTCGATATTTCGGCCATTATCACAACCGAAAAGGCTTATCGCGAGGGTAAATGATGTAATTATTACTAGATTTTGTCTCAAAATACGCTCCAAAATGCAATTTTCTCTAATAAAATTACAGATTTACAGAAAATATCTTACTGGCAAGCTGGGTCAGTTTTCATTACAATGGCGCCGACCAAAACACAGGGTTTTCCCTAAAACCTCCATAAGATTATTGGTCTTTTCGTCATGTTACTCAAACCTTTCAATATATTTTATTGAAAAGTGAGATAAAGGATCTGTAAATGAGCGCTGATAAACACCTACAAAGTTGGCAAGAACGTTTTGAAATGGCAGAGGCAATGCAACCTTTGCTGGGCAAGTTGTACCGTAACCAAGGCGTCGAAGTTGTGGTTTATGGTAAGCCATTACTCAATGCTTCTACTATTGAGATTATTAAAGCGCACCGTTTAGTTCGTCGTCATGTCGGCGAGAAATTACGTTTACGCGAGAGTTTCCCGTTTGTTCAAGCCTTAAGCAGACTCGCTGTTAAACAATGTAAAGTGGATATTGGTAAGCTTGCCGTTAAATACTGGGCTGAACATACCGATACCAACGAAATTGAAAGCTATATGGCACGTGAATTAGCGGCAGCGATTGATCATGCTGATGATATCGCCCCGCGTGATGTAGTGTTGTATGGTTTTGGTCGTATTGGCCGCTTATTAGCGCGCTTACTGATCGAACGTACTGGCCGCAGCAACAAGTTAAGACTGCGCGCTATCGTGTTACGTGGTGGTAAGAAGGGCGATTTAGAAAAACGCGCAAGCTTACTGCGTCGTGACTCTGTTCATGGTCCATTTAACGGTTCAGTTGAAGTGGATGAAGAGAACAACGCTATCATCGCTAACGGCACTTATATCCAAGTTATTTACGCAAACTCGCCAGATGAAGTGGATTACACCAAATACGGTATTACAGATGCCTTAGTGGTAGACAACACGGGTATTTGGAAAGATGAAGCTGGCCTAGGTTTACACTTGAAGAGCCCTGGTGCGAGCAAAGTGTTACTGACTGCACCTGCAAAAGGCGCCATCAAGAACATCGTTTACGGCGTGAATGAAGGCGACATCACTGCAGAAGATATCATTGTGTCTGCGGCGAGCTGTACCACTAACGCCATCACACCTGTACTGAAAGCGGTAAACGACAAGTACGGTATCGAGAATGGTCACGTTGAGACTATTCACTCATACACGAACGATCAAAACCTGATCGACAACTACCACAGTGCTGACCGTCGTGGTCGCAGTGCACCATTAAACATGGTGATCACTGAAACAGGCGCGGCTAAAGCCGTGGCTAAAGCTCTGCCAGTATTAGCGGGTAAACTGACGGGTAACGCGATTCGCGTGCCAACACCAAACGTATCTATGGCGATCATCAGCATGAACCTCAATGCTGAGACCAACAAAGATGAATTGAACGAATACCTGAAAGACACTGCGCTGCAATCACCATTGCAAAACCAAATCGATTACACAGACTCAACTGAAATCGTATCAAGCGATTTAGTGGGTTCTCGCTATGCGGGCGTGGTTGATTCACAAGCGACTATCGCCGAAGGTAAACGTGCCATTCTGTACGTATGGTATGACAACGAATTTGGTTACAGCTGCCAAGTAGTTGGTGTGATGCAGACGATGTTAGGCCTGACGACTCTGTCTCTGCCGGCATAATCGCTACGCACATAAAAACGTCCAAGGAAAAGCGCCCAGTAGGGCGCTTTTTTTATGGCATGGACCCGTCCTAAATTGCGTTGATAAGGCTGGATAACATCACTTCAGCTCTTGTTGTTGCAAAGAAAATCATCAAATTGATATTCCATCGGCAAGTTTTTATTTCTGTGGCTGAATATTGGGCAAACAGTGCTTCTAAGCGCAATATTTCAAATTTGTTGATTGACTCTGAAGGTTAAATCGGTAGAATGCCAATCCGCAGTCAGGGGAAAGCGTAGCAACGTAACTCCTAAGCTTAATCGCTGATTAAGCTGTGACATCGATGCGACATTAGCTCAGTTGGTAGAGCGATACCTTGCCAAGGTATAGGTCATCGGTTCGAACCCGATATGTCGCTCCAACTCTTTACGAGTTTGGAAATCTGGCGCGATGGCAGAATGGCTATGCTGCGGATTGCAAATCCGTCGATCTCGGTTCGACTCCGGGTCGCGCCTCCATAGATTAAGGTATTAATGACACGATTCCCGTCGTTAATATAAAGAGTTTGCCCGAGTGGTGGAATCGGTAGACACAAGGGATTTAAAATCCCTCGCTGGTAACAGCGTGCCAGTTCAAGTCTGGCCTCGGGTACCATAACATAAAAAAGGCCTAACAGATGTTAGGCCTTTTTTATTGCCGAAAATCCCGTTCTAACACCTACAAATTAATCCTTAAACAAATAGTGATCAGCCTCTTAAAAATCACAATTATCAAAAATTTCAGCTTCAAGACAATTGATCTCTCATTTAGTTGTTATTTATTTTAATCAATCCATAATACGCAAACTATTTCCTTAAGATGCGGCAATAGGCGCTATTCCCCCTCTTAAGACAGTGGTATAAATAAGCCGAATTTCCCCTACACGTGAACATTTAGGATAAGTAGTCATGATTTTCTCTCAGGTAGTACTCGCACCCGCTGATCCCATCCTTGGTTTAACCGATACCTTCAAGGCCGATCCACGCCAAGATAAAGTGAACCTCGGTGTTGGCATTTATAAGGATGAAGCAGGGCAAACTCCAGTATTACAGTCAGTGAAGAAAGCAGAAGCCCTATTGCTTGAGCAAGAGAAGACCAAGAATTATTTAGGTATCGAAGGGGTTCAAACCTATAACCGCGTGGTACAAGAGCTATTATTTGGCGAGGGCAGTACGCTTGTGACGTCAGGCCGTGCCGCGACCGCTCAGGCGCCAGGTGGTACTGGTGCACTGCGTATTGCCGCCGAGTTTCTACTGCGCAACACGCCATCGCGCACTGTGTGGGTCAGTAACCCAACTTGGGCGAACCATCAGAATATTTTTGAAACTGCAGGTTTAACGGTTAAAGAATACGGTTACTACAATGCCAGTGCCCACGATATCGATTTCGATGGCATGATGACAGATCTCGCCAATGCACAGGCGGGTGACATTGTTCTACTGCACGGCTGCTGCCATAACCCAACGGGTATTGATTTGACCTTAGCCCAATGGGAATTGGTTGCTAACCTGTGTGCAGACAAACAGTTAGTGCCATTGTTTGACTTTGCTTACCAAGGTTTTGGTGCTGGGATTGAAGAAGATGCCGCAGGCCTACGTTTAGTGGCTGCAAAAGTACCTGAGTTGTTAGTGGCTAACTCATTCTCTAAAAACTTTGGTCTTTATAACGAGCGTATCGGTGCTGTGACTGTGGTTGCACAAAATGCCGATGAAGCAGTATGTGCCTTTAGCCAAGTGAAACGTACTATCCGCGCTAATTACTCAAACCCACCAGCACACGGTGCGTTAATCGTTAGCACCATTTTAAGTGATGCGGCATTGAAAGCACTTTGGGTACAAGAGTTGACCGAAATGCGTGAGCGTATCGCCGAGATGCGTACTCTGTTCGTCCAAAGCTTAAAGGATGAAGGCGTCACCCAGGACTTTAGCTTTATTTCCCGTCAAAACGGTATGTTTAGCTTCTCTGGTTTAAACAAAGCGCAGGTTGCACGCTTGAAAGACGAGTTTGGTATTTATATCGTAGGCTCAGGCCGTATTAGTGTTGCCGGTATGACCAAAACCAATATGCCTGTGATCTGTAAAGCGATTGCCCAAGTTCTTTAACTTAGTTCTTTAATTTAGTTCTTTAATTTAGTTCTTTAATTTAACTCTTTAATTTAGTCCTCTAATATTAGAAGAGGGCTCACTAAAAAGGACAGCCTAGGCTGTCCTTTTTGTATTTTGAGCTGTCCTTTAGCATTTTGAATATGTTGGATGCTAAAGGATGCGGTTAGTCTGTCGTTATGACGCCAAGGTTTCTAGCGGTAAATCCGACTTTATTCTCAATACTGCGCTGAGCGCATCACGCAGCCCCGCCTGATCGTGTAATTGCGGATTGTGGCGATTTCTTAACGGGAAGTAATTCATTAAAGTGCCAAGGCGCACTTGTTCAGCGTGACGCAGTACCTTAGTGATCACAGGCTTGCCAATCACTTGATGGCACCAAGCTATCCGCTGCTCAATACTAAACTGGCCGGCTGGTGAAGTTTCTTCATTCAGATTATCGATAAAAACCACGGGCGCAGTGGTCATCGCTAAGGCTTTAGCAAAGCAGGGCAGTAACAGCGGTGGCATAATACTGGTCAGGAAGCTCCCTGGGCCTAGGATAATCAGATCCGCACGGCTGATGGCTTCACAGGCTTCGGTAGTCGCATCAACCTGTGGTTCAAGACATAAGGCAATGGGCGCCTCATTCATTTTATCGACATTAACCTCACCAAAGACCTTACAGCCAGAGGCCTGCAATGCCACTAAATGGGTTGGTTGCTCTGACATAGGGATGATATTGGTTTCAATCTTAAGCATATGACGAATAAGATTGACGGCCTCGAGGGGCCTAACGCAAAGCTTGTCGAGGGCAAGCAACATCAAATTACCCAGATTGTGGCCGCTTAGTTCGGTTTCGCCCTGAAAGCGATACTCAAATAATTGCGAGCTAACCGATGGGCGATGGGCTAGTTGAGACAGACAATTACGCAGATCACCCCAGGCAATACAGTCCTGTTCGGCCCGTAATCTGCCCGTAGAGCCACCATTATCTGTGGTTGCAACAATGCCCGTGAGACGATTGCCTAGAAAATCCAGCGATGAGAGCACACGACCTAAGCCGTGACCACCGCCAATGGCGACCACGTGTCTGTATTGATTTAAGATTTGATGCTGCATGAGGGTTCCTTCCTGAATACCCAAAAAATCCTGTCCTGTTGTTAAGCGGTGTTGCGAAGCCTCGTTTGGGCTCGGTTGCCAATACCTGCGTTAACGGAACCTTAGTATAAAAGCTCAGTCAAAAGCATGCACTAAATATTCACGCTCAAATTGTGCCAATGTGTATGAGTTAAGCGTGGGATCGCATTTTCAGCACAGATACGCTTTGACTGCGCTTTACATGGGCGGTTTTGTCGTCAGATTTCGTGAATTTCAAGATATGACATATAATCTGGCGCTTATTTTGCCACTCGTGACTCAATATCAAAGGTGACTTATTGAAAACAGGTAGAATTGGTTCGTTTACACTCGCGTTAGCCCTAGTGATCTTAGCGATTTTTTCGCTGAGAGTCTGGCTCATTCCTACAATTGATGAGCCTGAATCTATCGTTAACCAACTGGAAAACTCCGTTGATCCCGTTACTCAAGTGCCTGACTTTTCTGCCATCAATGATGTGGCGGAAAAAAAGCGTGCCTTTTTTGATTTTCTCAGGCCGATCATTCAACAACAAAACGCCATTATTGCCACCGAGCGTGACTTTATCACCGACATGTTGGCCTTAGTGGAGAACGACAGCACTTTGTCGGATAAACAGTTAGCACAGCTCAATCAGTTATTTGATAAATATCAATATGCTGCCCGTAATGTGGATGCAAAATCCCTGAACAGTTTACTGAAACGGGTCGATATTATTCCCGAATCTATGGTGCTTATTCAGGCGGCCAATGAATCGGGGTGGGGCAGTTCGCGTTTTGCCCGTGAAGGCTTTAACTTTTTCGGCGAATGGTGTTTTAGCAATGGTTGCGGCATAGTGCCATCCTCTCGAGGTTCGGGCAAAACCCATGAAGTGAAAGTGTTTCCCTCGGTGGACGCTTCAGTTTCTTCCTATATGCGCAATTTGAACTCGAATACGGCATACACGCTGTTTCGCTCAATACGTGCAGATTTACGCTCTCAGGAAGCCGAATTAAGTGCCGACCAACTGATCTATGGACTCGTGAATTATTCTGAAAGGCAAGAAGCTTATATCGACGAGTTACTCGATATGTTACGTCATAATGAAAAATATTTGGTGAAGGCGGATGTATAAAAAATGGTGGTTAGTAGGGCTTTGCTTGTGTGCGACAAGCCTGCAGGCAGAAACGATTTCCCTCGAATATAAAGGCTTTTATGACAGATTAAAGCAAGTCAATAAGGGGAATTATCAGTTAGTCGAAATCGCCTTTAGTGTGCCTATGCTGCCTAATTGTCAGATCCAGAGTGGAAGCATTTCGAGTGAATTAAATTCAACACCACTCACTTATACTGCGGCGCAGCGGTTGTTTATTCCCTTTGATGACGCGTTGAAAGATCAACGCGCATTAGTGAATCTAGAGTTTGAGGGCAAGGCTGAGGGCTGTGGTATTTCGATGCAAGTCAGAGCTAAGCAGACTTTAGCCACATACGACAAGGCGCGACTAGCGCAAATCGCCAGCGAAATGGATGCTTTACTCGGGGCCATGCAGGGGTTCCCGATGCGCTATTTTAAGGAGCCAATCGCGGGATTAAACTTTGAATTTGCTCAAGACCAAGCCGTTACTGTGACGCTTGATGGGCGTGAGCAACAGGTGAACAGCAGCTTTAAGTTGAGTGTTGAGCAGCTTAACAGTTTGAGGTCGTTGCAATTTAGCCAAGCGCCGACCGTATTGAGCCCTTGGGTTAAGTAAGGATAGATTTAAGTTATAAAAAAGCCCACTCTCGTGGGCTTTTTTATGCGTATCGCGTTTACGCTTCGTAAACGTTGACGATATTGATGCGTTTTGCCGCATCTAAATCGATATGGCCGCTGTTGGCGATATCCAAAAAGTCAAATGCGGGTAAATCGGCTTCGGCCACATCACCCTTCATTGGCGCGTTGGGATCGCGTTTCAACGACACAAAGTCAAACTGCTCACGGTCAACACCCTGTGAAGGGGCGGTGTTTTGCATGGCGGTAAAAATGGTTTCAATACGGCCTGGGTAGAGTCTATCCCACTGATTGAGCATGTCTTTCACTGCTTGGCGCTTGAGGTTTTCCTGCGAGCCACAAAGGTTACAGGGAATGATGGGGAATTTTTTCAATTCCGCATATTCTTCTAAATCCTTTTCGCGGCAATAGGCGAGTGGACGAATAACCACGTTAGCGCCGTCGTCCGAGAGCAACTTAGGTGGCATGGCTTTCATCTTGCCGCCGTAGAACATATTGAGGAACATGGTCTCAATAATATCGTCTCTGTGGTGGCCTAGGGCGATTTTGGTTGCGCCAATGCGCTGGGCAAAGCCATAGAGTGTACCGCGACGCAGGCGAGAGCACAGCGAGCAAGTGGTTTTGCCTTCAGGGATCTTTTCTTTCACAATCGAGTAAGTGTCTTTCTTGAGGATGTGATAAGGAATATTTAGGCTGTCTAAATAGGCTGGCAGTACGTGTTCAGGGAAACCCGGCTGTTTTTGATCTAAATTAACGGCAATAATCTCGAACTGTACGGGCGCGCGCTGCTGTAGATTAAGCAGAATATCCAGCATGGCGTAACTGTCTTTACCGCCACTTAAGCAGCACATGACTCGGTCGCCATCTTCAATCATGTTGTAATCGGCGATGGCACTACCCACTTCACGGCGCAGACGCTTCTGTAATTTATTCAGACGGGTAATTTGTTTTTTTGATAATTCTTCAGGCATTTGACTCGCCGTAACTTCAGACATAGCTTCCAACATAAAAAAGCGCCCAGTAACTCAGTTTCAGGGCGCGTATTATTCCAGCTATCGACGGCGGGGTAAAGAGCGGCGTGCGTTATGCCTCTTCAAGCGGCGATTTATAACCATCGGGTTTGATGGCTAATAAATCACAGTTAATGCTATCAATCACATGCTCTGCGGTATTGCCGATAAGCGCCGCCGAGAATCCAGTCCGACCGACAGTACCTAAAATGACCAGCTCGGCATCGAGTTGTTCGGCAAGCTCAGGGATCACATCCTCTGGCAAGCCTTCTTTCACATGGCAGTGCAGGGTATCGATACCATAGGCATTGGCAAGGTATTGCACTCGTTGCTCATGTTGCATGCGAATAGTGTCGTTATAGGTTTGTGCATCGAAATCAGGCAGTTCAATGGCAAGATTCACCGGTGTGCCGGGATAACCATTGACTAAGTGCACTTCGGCGGCAAATTTTGCGGCTAAATCCTTGGCATGTTCGATAATCTTGCCGTTTAGCATCTGATGATCGGTGTCTTCGGTTGCCACGTTGACGGCGCAGAGGATCTTACCCGCTTCAGGCCAATCATGATCTTTAACCATCAACACAGGCACAGGGGCTTTCCGCATTAAATGCCAATCGGTTGGGGTAAAAATGACGGCCTTTAACTTGTCGTGGGCGTGGGTGCCTTTGACGATCAAATCATATTGCCCAGCAATCGCATGGTTGATGATGCTTTCAAATGGGCGATTGTGCCAAATAACTTGAGTATCAATATCGAGTTGCAGGTGGTTATAGGCGGTCAGCAGATCTTGGATCCACGCCAGACGCTGATCAATCACACCTTGGCGCATGGCTTCGCGCTCTTGGCTCGATAAAATCGATGTCATTTCGTAGGAGAAGTCAAAAATAGAGAGAAACACAGTCACATGGGCGTTACTTTTACTGGCCAAGGTCACCGCTCGGGCGAGTGCAACTTGATGCTCTGTCGTGGGGTCGACTACTACCAGTATTTTTTGATAATCCTTCATAACATGTTCCTTTAGTCATAGGCTCATGTTCATCATGAGCCTTTGGCAATTATCTGTATTGTTCTAGATCAAAACTCTTTTCAAAACCAGTGCCTAGCGCATTAATTACGAATATTAAAGCACAAACGCAGGAAGGTGTGACTTATCTGGCGATCCTAGCATTACCTGCCAAGAGATTCAGTTCGTGGTGGTCAAGGATAGTGATGTACTTGCCTTTCACTTCAATCAAACCTGACTTTTGGAAACGGCCTAACAAGCGGCTGATGGTTTCTACGGTTAAGCCAAGGTAGTTACCAATATCACCACGGGTCATGGTTAAACGGAATTCTTTCGGAGAAAAACCACGGTTGCCAAAGCGGTTAGCAAGATTGCTGATAAACGCGGCGAGGCGTTCCTCGGCGTTTTTCTTGCTCAGCAATAAAATCATTTCTTGATCGCTCATGATTTCATTGCTCATTAAGCGCATGATTTGTTGGCGCAACTTGGGCATGCTGCCTGAAAGCTCATCGAGAATATTGAAGGGGATTTCACATACCATGGAGGTTTCTAAGGCTTGGGCAAAACTCTGGTGGGATTGAGCGTGAATACCGTCAAAACCAATCACATCGCCCGCTAAATGGAAACCGGTGATCTGTTCATCGCCCTGTTCGGTAATCGTATAACTTTTGACTGTACCAGAGCGGATGGCGAACAGGGACTTTAATGGATCGCCTGATTTAAAAATCTGCTCACCTTTTTGAATTGGCTTTTTACGCTCAATGATATCGTCGAGCTGATCAAGCTCGTTGGCATTGAGGGTAAACGGAATACAAAGGGTACCCATACTGCAATCGTGACAATGAATTGCGCACCCACTCGCGGCGGGACGACGGTTTTTATTCTGCTCTATTGTCATGTCGGTTCTCAAGTTAATCCACTGCAGCCATGTTAAACCAATTCACTCGCTTGGGCTAGTTTAGCTGCGACAGGGCGATATATAAAGTTTGTGCGCCAAAGGCAATTAAAAGTAAGCCACTCAATAATCTAACGGTTTTTTGCTGTACCCAATTGGCCAAACGTTTGGCCGCAACACCGGCAATCAGGAGCGCTGGGAGTGTCCCTAATCCAAAGGCGAACATAATCAAGGCGCCTTGGCTGGCAGAGCCTGCCGCCACCGACCAGGTTAAGGTACTATAGACCAAGCCGCAGGGTAGCCAGCCCCAAATGAGTCCGGCGGTGATGGCCTGCATTGGCGTAGTGATGGGAACGAGGCGCTGGGCTAAGGGTTTCAGGTAGCGCCATAACACTTGGCCAAGGCGCTCAATCTGCACTATACCCACCCAGATTTTTGCAATGTAAAGCCCGGTTGCAATCATCATCACGGCAGCAATGATCCTGAGGATCAACAGGTAACTGTCGAGTTCAAATAAGTGCCCAAGCATGGCCGATGAACCGCCGACTAAGGCACCTGCGAGGGTATAACTTAAAATCCGGCCGAGGTTATAGCTTAATAAGTAGGTGAGTTGATGGGCTAAGTGATTGCCCTGTTTAGGATTCGGCAGTTGGGAGGAAAAGGCACCAACGAGGCCGCCACACATGCCAAAGCAGTGGGCTGCGCCCATTAACCCCACCAGAAATGCCCCTGTGACGTTATATTCAATCACAGAGCCAATCACTGAGGCATGCCTTTATCTTGTGCCTGTGACGATGGATTGGCTTGAGTCGGTTTGTCTGCATCCTCATCGAAGAGAATCGACACGCTTTGACGGTCTAAGTCATCGAATTGTTCGGATTTTACCGCCCAAAAGAACACGGCTACGGCGATCAACACAAAGATCATCGCGATAGGGATTAGTACATAAATGATGCTCATAACCTAAGCCTATTTCATTGTTATAATTTAATTCGTAATAATCTCAAACTGTTACCCACAACAATCAAAGAGCTTGCCGACATGCCAAGGGCGGCAATATAAGGCGCAACATGCCCAGTTACCGCTAGCGGTAAAATCAGCGCGTTATAGCCTAAGGCCCAAGCGAGGTTTTGACGAATAATTTGTGTGGTCAGTTTAGCAACCTTGACCGCTTGGGTGAAGCGAGAGAGGTGATCGCCAAGCAGAATGAGGTCGGCGCTGTTTTTAGCAATCGCGCTGCCGCTCCCCATCGCCACAGATAAATCGGCGCCCGCCAGTACTGGCGCATCGTTGATGCCATCGCCGAACATCGCAACCGGTGTCGATTGCTGTAGTTTGGTCACCAGGGCCAGTTTATCGGCTGGAGTCAGTCCACTGTGGACATCGCTAATCCCGAGTTCTTTCGCCAATTGATGCACATGCCCTGAGCTATCGCCACTGGCAATACTGACCTTGCAACCTTGTTGCTTCAAAATATCGACGGTTTCTTTGCTATCGACACGGATATTATCTTGGATCTCAATAGTGGCAATGACTTCAAGCTGGCCATTCTGACTGTGGGCGAGCCAAATCAGCTGGTTTGCAAGTTTGGGCTCGGCGGCCCCCGTGAAGTTTGAATTACCAATGCGGTACTCAGTGCCATTAATCAAGCCTTTCACCCCAAAACCCACTTCATGGTGAACTTGCTCGGCCACAACATCGACTTGGGCAAAGCTGGCAAAGGCCGCGGCAATAGGGTGGCGTGAGCCTGCTTCTAGCGCCGCTGCAATCGCCAGTACCTGTTCTTTCTCGATATAGCTATGACATTCAACCTTGGCAATCGATAGGGTGCCGCAGGTGAGGGTGCCGGTTTTATCAAATACCACATGTTTGATTTGTGGCAGTTTTTCAAATACGCCGGCTTTACGGGTAATAATCCCAAGGCGAGTAAAAATCGCGGTCGCGCAGGTGACGGCGGTGGGGGTGGCCAGTGCAAGCGCGCAAGGACAAGTTGCCACTAATACCGACAAGGTGACCCAAAAGGCATCTTCGGGGGAGATTTGCAGCCACACCAGATAGGTGATTGTCGCAATCGATAAGATAGTGCCTGAGAAATAACGCGACAGTTTATCAGCCAACATAGCGACGGCAGGTTTAGTATTTGAGGCTAATTCCTGCAGGCGAATAATTTCGGCAACCAATTGGTCTTGCCCAAGGGCGGTCACTTTAACCTTAATGGGTTGGTCTAGGTTAATGGTGCCAGCAAATACTTGGCTATCGACGGGCTTTTCAATCGGCATTTGCTCACCGGTGAGCATGGCTTCATTGATACTGGTGTGGCCGTCAACCACGATTCCGTCGGCGGCGACCATTTCGCCGGGTTTAATAAGGATAATGTCCCCGAGGCGTAATTTTTTCGCGGGGATCTCTTCTTGCCCCTGGGCCGTAACCAAATGCGCCGTTAACGGTACTAATTTGTGGAGGTTACTGGAACTGACGGAGGCTTTTTGTCTTGCCTTTTGCTCGAAATAACGTCCTAGCAGCAGGAAGAAGGTAAACATGGAGACGGACTCAAAATAGACTTCGCCCGTGCCGTTAACAGTCGCAAAGCAACTGGCGATATAGGCGCCGCCAATAGCGATAGAGACCGACACATCCATATTGAGTTTGCCACTGAGCAGGGTGCGAATGGCGCTGAAATAGAAGGGCTGCGCCGAGTAAAGCACCACGGGTGTGGCAAAAATCATGCTCACCCAACGGAAATAATCCCGATATTGCACATCCAAATCGGTAAAGTAACCGGTATAGAGGGCGAGGGCGAACATCATCACTTGCATGGTAGCAAAACCCGCCAAACCTAAGCGCAGTAAGAATTTGCGGCTATTTTGCTTGGCGGTCAGTTCTTGCTCATCCACTTGATAGGGCGCGGCTTGATAACCTATACGGCTAATTTGTCCAAGAATATCACTGAGTTTAACTTGCTGGTTATCCCAGCTGATCATCGCCCTTTGGGTGGTGGAGTTGACCATCACTTGGCTGACGCCAGGCAGTTGTTTCACTTTATGTTCGATTAACCAAGCGCAGGCCGCGCAGGTAATGCCGTCGATGGACAGTGACACAGAGTCACTCTTTTCCTCCGAGTGGACAAAGTCCTGCTGTACTTCGGGCAAATCGTAGGCACTAAACTGATTTAATTCATCAGGTACCAGTGCCGTCTGTTTACTGCCAGGTTCGGTTCGAAACTTGTAATAGCTTAATAAGCCTGCATCCACAATGGCTTGGGATACCGCTTGGCAGCCTGGGCAACACATGAGTTCATCGCGGTCATTAATGCGGGTGACAAACTGAGTCCCAGTGAGCACGGGCTCATTACAGTGAAAACAACTTGGATGTGTCATAGCAATATTCATTCAACCACAATTAGTTCAACCACAATTGGACGTTGTCTTTGAGTTCGACACGTTGATGAATACGCCATTTACCGTCAAAACCTTCTAGGCGGACTTCCCAAGCACCGGTTAATACATCGGGCAGTGTAATGCGATACACATGGTTAGCATCGGCCGTTACCGTCATCTTGATGTCTTTTTCGGCAATCGTTGGGTGATAAAATTCGACTTTTAACGCGGCTTGATAGGCTGGTCCACCGTGTTGGGTGAAGAGTACTTCGTGGTGATTTTGTTCGAGTTGCCATTGCATGCCAAGTTGCTTGGCATATTTGACTTTACTCAAGTCCATGTTGATGGCTTTGCCTTCTTTGTAATAATCCTCGGCGACCAGAGAGTCAGAGTTAGAGAGGGCAATTTTTAGCGTGGTAAAACTTGCGACGACGGCACACAAAGGAAGAATAATTAAAAACCAAGGCCAAAACTGCTTATACCAGGGTTGTTGTTCGCTCATGTTAAATACCCATAATAAAAATTTGCGCCATTTTACCGTTAAAAGGTGGCTTTAGCACTTTAAAAAAAAGGCCTCGACGTTATCGAGGCCTTAGCGTTACTCACATCTAATTACTTGTTTGACAAGCTATAAACATAAGCTGCGATCACGTGGACTTTCTCTTCACCGAGAACGTCTTTCCATGCTGGCATCACGCCTGCACGGCCGTGCTTGATCGTTTCTTCGATCACACCACGGCTACCGCCATATAACCAAACATCGTCAGTTAAGTTAGGTGCGCCCATGAGTTTGTTGCCTTTTGCGTCCATACCGTGACACGCAAAACAACCTTTCATGAATGACCCTTGACCTTGAGCGGCGAGTTTCTCGTCGTGCTCACGGCCAGATAACTTAACTACGTACTCGGCCAGACCAGCAATTTCGCTATCGTCGATTGGCAAACCACCTTTTGGTGGCATCATGCCATGACGACCGTTCATGATAGTGGTCTTGATAGTGGCTAAATCGCCACCGTATAACCAATCACTGTCGGTCAGGTTAGGGAAGCCTTTGCTACCACGTGCGTCAGAGCCATGGCACTGCGCGCAGTTTTGTAGGAACAAACGACCGCCCACTTTCAACGCTTCTTGGTTTTTCACTAACTCTTCGAGTGGTGTAGCCAAGTAAGCCGCGAAGATTGGGCCATATTTTTCGTTAGCGTGTTTAACTTCTTGGTCATACTGAACGTACATGCCTTCTTTTGCTGCCAGCTCAACCGCTGCTGCAGAATCGGCTTTAATACCTTTCTCTGTACCAATGCTCTGGTTAGAGCTGGTCCAGTTCAGTAGACCTTTGTAGTTACCTAAACCTGGGAACAGGGCTAAGTAAACCAAGCCAAACACGATAGTGATATAGAACATATAACTCCACCATTTTGGCAGTGGGTTATTGAGTTCTTCGATACCATCGAAACTGTGACCCATAGATTCGCCTTCTTTTACATCCGTGGTGTTCTTTGAACACACACGCAGCAACAGAAAACATCCTGCGATCACAATTAACGAGAGTACGCTAATCCAAATACTCCAGAAGCTACTCATCACTTATTCTCTCCTGAGTCCTTCGATTCCTTGCTGATTTCCTCATCGGAAAACACAAGATTGGCTGCTTCATCAAAGGATTTTTGACGACGCGAGCTATATGCCCAAGCAAATATACCGACGAAGGTCAGCATCACAATGATGGTTAAAATACCTTGTAATGTGCCGTAATCCATATATTGCCTCCTTATTTGAGTGCGTGACCCAAAGACTGAAGATATGCAATCAAGGCTTCCAGCTCTGTCTTACCTTCAACAGCTTTCTGAGCGCCTGCGATTTCTTCATCGGTGTAAAGATCATTACCTTTGTAACCGCCTTTGTGCATGTTACGCAGAATAGTCATCTTGTCGCCGGTTAACTTGCCGTCTAACTTGTTTTCGGCAAGCCATGGGAAGGCTGGCATATTCGATTGAGGGACCACAGCACGAGGATCGATTAAGTGAACTTCATGCCATTTATCGCTGTAGCGACCGCCAACACGAGCCAAGTCTGGACCAGTACGCTTAGAACCCCATTGGAATGGGTGATCCCAAACAGACTCACCGGCTACAGAGTAGTGACCGTAACGTTCAGTCTCTGCACGTAAAGGACGGATCATCTGGCTGTGGCAGTTGTAGCAACCTTCACGCACATAGATGTCACGGCCTTCAAGTTGCAGGGCAGTGTAGGGTTTCAAACCTTCAACAGGCTCAGTGGTATCTTTTTGGAAAATCAGCGGCGTGATTTCTACCAAGCTACCGAAGCTGATAGCGATAACAGTGAAGATCGCTAACAAACCGATGTTTTTTTCAACTATCTCATGATTAAATTTCATCGAGTTTGCTCCTTAAGCCGCTTTTGCTTCAGCCAGTGCTGGCAATGAATCTTTAGAGGCTTTCACAGTACGGATCACGTTGTATGCCATGATCAGCATACCGGTTAAGAAGAAACAACCGCCGAGGAAACGTACGAAGTAGAAAGGATAAGAAGCTTCCAGACTTTCAACAAAGCTATAAGTCAAAGTACCGTCAGCGTTAACTGCACGCCACATCAGACCTTGCATTACACCCGAAATCCACATAGACACGATGTAAAGTACAGTACCGATAGTCGCTAACCAGAAATGCACGTTAACTAACTTGATGCTGTACATACGGCCATGGCCGAACAGTACTGGGATCAAGTGATACAGAGAACCGATAGACACCATTGCAACCCAGCCTAGCGCGCCTGAGTGAACGTGACCGACAGTCCAGTCTGTGTAGTGAGATAAAGCGTTAACTGTCTTGATGGCCATCATCGGACCTTCGAAGGTCGACATACCGTAGAAAGACAGAGAAACCACTAAGAAACGTAGTACTGGGTCAGTACGTAGTTTGTGCCATGCGCCAGATAAGGTCATGATACCGTTGATCATACCACCCCAAGATGGTGCGAACAGGATCAGTGACATCACCATACCTAAAGACTGAGTCCAGTCTGGCAGGGCAGTGTAGTGTAAGTGGTGAGGACCCGCCCAAATGTACAGTGCGATCAGTGCCCAGAAGTGCACGATAGACAGACGATATGAGTAAACAGGACGACCCGCTTGCTTAGGCACGAAGTAGTACATCATCCCTAAGAAACCTGCGGTTAACAGGAAGCCTACTGCGTTGTGACCATACCACCATTGCACCATGGCATCGACCGCGCCACTGTACATAGAGTATGACTTGAACAAGCTAACAGGAACAGCCATAGAGTTCACGATGTGAAGCACGGCAACCGTAATGATAAATGCACCAAAGAACCAGTTCGCTACGTAGATATGCGATGTTGTTCGTTTGATAATAGTGCCGAAGAACACTATTGCATAAGATACCCAGACGATAGCGATAGCGATATCGATTGGCCATTCTAATTCAGCATACTCTTTACCACTGGTGTAACCCATTGGCAGCGTAATGGCTGCTGACAGAATGATGGCTTGCCATCCCCAAAACGTAAATGCAGCTAATTTAGGTGCAAATAGTCGGGTTTGACAGGTGCGTTGTACGACATAATAGGATGTTGCAAAGAGGGCTGATGTTCCGAACGCGAAGATAACCGCATTGGTATGTAATGGTCGCAAGCGACTATACGTAAACCAAGGAGTATCAAAGTTCAGATGTGGCCAGATTAACTGAGCCGCAATTAATACACCGACTGACATACCAACAATACCCCACAAAACAGTGGTTAAGGCAAATTGGCGGACAATGGTGTAATTGTAATCAGCGCCTGTTGGCTGGGAATGGTTCATCATAATGCTTCCACTGCTTATTACTTTTACTTTTAGTAAAGACAAGCTTTACCTGTTATATATGACACAAAGCTCGCTTCCCTATTAGGGTTGTGAAGCCATGTCAATGCGTTAACCTACACATTTGTGCTCAAATATGAGGTTTTGCAATGATACTTGAGCCATGTCAAAAAAGATACCAAAGATGGGGTCTGGAAAGTTGATCTAGATCAACCTACGCCATAGAATGTTAACATCTTGCATCACAAGGTTAATTTTTGTGCTTACACGCAAACTTCTGCCACTCACACTCATGCTAGTTATGATGAATCTCACAGCTTGCAATGAAAAGACCACGCAACAGATAAAAACCACGCCTGCAGACCTAACACTTTGCGTCTTTACGCAGGGAGATTGTATTAAACGCATTGGCGATATTGAGCTGCGTATTAGTCTCACCCCAGCCCATGCGCCGAGCGAAAAACCATTAACATTGAAGCTATTAACATCCGATACTATCGAAAACCTTCAGATCCGTTTAGAAGGCAGAGACATGTTTATGGGGGTTATACCTGTTAATTTTCGTGAAGTGAATAAAACCACCTATGAAGGGCAGATGATTTACGGCGCTTGCAGCAGTGGATACATGGTGTGGCGAGGATTTATCAGTTTTAGCCGAAATGGTGTTCAACAAGCCGTCGTTTTTGACTTTCTGGCCGATAATCCGAGTTGATTGGAACGATTGAGCCAAATAAAACCTTATTTCGTGAGTTTTTGCTGAAGAAATAGCAGATACAGCTATTTACCATTCAGTTGATACTGATTTTTAAGGTTATTTTAATGACTCGTCATGGTCCTTCCAGTTATCTTTGACTCGAACAAAGATATCGATGTTATTGATAAAGAGTTCGAGCAAATCTGGGTCAAAATGTTTACCCGCACCTTTACGCATTTCGACAATAACATCCTCTAATGGCCAGGCAGCTTTGTAGCATCGTGCGTGTGATAGGGCGTCGAACACATCTGCGATAGCAACTATGCGGGCAAAAATGTGAATTTGATCTTGTTTTAAATTGCTTGGATAGCCAGAGCCGTCAAATTTTTCATGGTGTTGTAGGGCGATAATCGCCGCAGCTTTTAAAATTGGCCGTTCGGAATTGGCGAGGATCTGGTATCCAATGCTGGGGTGCTGACGCATTACAGACCATTCTTGGTCATCTAATTTGCCAGGTTTAAGTAATACCGCATCGGGGATCGCGATTTTACCTATATCGTGCATTGGAGAGGCGCGGCGCAACAAGTCGGCTTCGGTCTCGGTTAACCCCGCCAGTAACGCCAGTTGGGCACAATATTCCGCCATGCGCTTAACATGATTGGCGGCTTCTTTAGAACGACTCTCGACCACATCGCCCAAACGCAAGATCAGTTCTGATTGAGTGTCTTCCACCTCTTGATTTAAGAGGAGATTCTCAAAGGCAACCCCGACATTTATCGCAAAGATATCGACCAGCTTTTTATCCAAATCATCAATTTTATCAATGCCATCCATATAAAGCAGGTTAATAAGGCCGCTCTTTGTTGGAAAATAGCCGATAAAACAATTGTCTTCGTACAAGCAGCGCTTTTGCATTAAGGCGCTACGCAACAGCGTGGCAATATGCTCAGGGAGCTCTTTATGTGAAGGGCTATTGGCAAATTGCCCTGTACCGGCGAGGATTTCGATTTCAGCCGTATCCACATGACCACTAATCGCATCCATGGCATTGCAGGTCAGCAGCAAGGTTTCGGTATCAAGATTAAGCAGAGTCGCAACTTGAGTGAGTAGGCCATCGGCAAATCGATGTAAGGTTCTGAGTTCAAAGAGACCCGAGGTGGCTTCAAGCACCCGCTCTAAGCCCTTACGATGATTCACTTGCGCTCGCCTTGCTTGCTCAATTTCCATAATGTCGCGATAGGAGCGTAGGGCAGAGTAGACGCTGGTCATGAGTTTGCGGGAATCGAGTTCAGATTTAGCTTTGTAATCATTGATATCGTAGTTGACTATTACATCCTCTTCGGGGGCTTGTCCGGGCTGGCCTGTTCGGAGAATGAGTCGAATATTTTTGTTCACTTGCACTTCGCGGATCCATTTAACCAGCTCGAGTCCCGCATGGTCGCTTTCCATCACCACATCGATAAAAGCAACGGCAATATCTTGTTCATGGGCGAGCAGATCCTTTGCCTGTTCGCCACTGTAGGCATTAATAAAGGTGAGGGCACGGCCATCGAGGCGAAAACGGGAAAGGGCGAGTTTAGTCACGGTATGGACATCGGGCTCATCATCGACAACAAGGATCTTCCAGGGGGCCCCAGAGGTAGATGTTTCAGTGGTTTTCTTAGTGGAGAACAACGGCTTTTTGTTTGTAAGATCAATCACCATCCGGTACCTCAACACGTAAAGGAGCAGCACACAGTTAGAGTGTAGTAGAAGCCAATCAGATCAGTTGAAAATAATTAAGATAGTGGGGGAGTTAGCATTATTGCATTAAGCTTGTTGATAACTATTCTCATTTTAGTATTATCGACACAGGGTTAATCGCAGGGGATTTATATGGCTGAACGTATCAATCTATCCATATCAGAGGAAAAACTCGCGCAGCTTATTCGCGAAGGTACGTTATGTGCGGCGGACTTTTCTTGTCTCGATAGTCAATCAAAACGTAAAGTCTGGCAGCTTTGTCTGATTTGCTGCCAAAAACGCATCGGTTGCCAGCAATGTACACAAATGAGCTGTCCACAAATTGAGTTTTTGGTTAATGCCGATAAATAACGTTATCGGCATTTGCATTTAAGTATTATCATGCAATAAACCATTAAATTTTAAAGTTAATATGCAGCTTCCTCCAGTATTACCATTATTTGATTCAATTCAATTCATACAAGACGGAAACAGTGTGGTGAATCAATACATCACACAAGTCAGCCTTGCAGATGTACCTGATGCGGGTTTAGTAATGGAACACGCAACTGATTGGTTATTCGAGCAAAAACACAGTGAAAACAACTACAAAGCCTATCGGAGTGAAGTAACAACGTTCCTACATTGGTGTTTTGATGTCGCGAAAATGTCGCCCACACAGGTGTTGCGTAAGGATATGAGTCGCTATGTGGATTATTGCTTGGCGCCACCAATAACGCTAATCGGTTACTTTAACGTGCCACAGTTTAAACTCGATAAATTGCGGGATGAGCGAGTGCCTAACAGCCTTTGGCGGCCATTTGTCGGCAAGAAAACCCTTGGGCAAGTACAGCCTTATGTACTGAGCGATAACGCCTTAAAGACCAAGATTGCTATTTTATCCTCGTTTTATAGCTATTTAATGAGCGAGGAATTTTGCGAGCGTAATCCTGCGCAAATTTGGTTGAATCACAGTCGTTTTGCGCAAAACAAGCAGTATCAAAGACAAACTGATGAAGATGAAAACAGCTTGGCTTTCACAGAATTACAGTGGTCCTATGTGATGAGCACAGTGACTCATCTGGCAGAAACGACACCTGAATTACACCAACGTAGTTTGTTTTTGATTTCATTGATTTATTCCTGTTATTTGCGAATTTCAGATGTTTCGGCTCGGGTTGGCTATTCGCCCGTTATGGGGCAATTTAGGCAAAATCCACAGACTGGAATTTGGAGTTTTCACATTCCACTCAGTAAAGGTGGGAAAAAACGTAGCGTGGCGATTTCTAAGGCGTTACTCGTTGGTTTGGTTAAATACAGGCAATTTTTGGGGCTGTCAGATTTTCCAAGCCAAGGTGAACATCATCCTTTGTTTGTTCGCCATCGCGCCGCCGGTCGTGGCCGCGACGCGGGTCTTGTAAATGCCAATCTCGGGATCCGGCAAATTCGTGAAGACATTCAAACCATTATCAATCTCGCCGCGGATAATGCTCAAACCGATGGCTTTAACCAGGATGCTGAGCAAATGCGAAAACTCACCGCGCACAACATTCGGCACACGGGGATCACTCATGATATCAATATCAATCGTCGGCCGTTGTCACACGTACAAGCCGATGCTGGCCATGAGAGTATCGACACCACATCGAAATATTTGCATACCACACAAATAGAAAGACACGAAAGCGCCTTCAATAAGCCATTAGACCATTTACGAGGGATTGACTAGTACCGCGCTGGCATCCCAAATCCCTCCCATACAAAACTGCGTACAATGTATATTATGTTAAATAATATAGGTGAATATGAGGTCCGGCCGGTAAAAGTGTTGGAATTAGCCACTTCGAGTATAACTAACTGAATAATAAAGATTTAATCAACCAGCAACTCAAATGACATTGGTTTAACCTGCTTGGTCAAATCCAGCTCAAAGCTTCCCAATCTGCCCAAGTGCTCGGTATGGTACGGCGAGAATGCGGCCATGAGGTCGCGGGTGATATTGTGGCCCTCCGACTTCAACTGGTTAAACACTTCCGTCATCGCGTTCACGTTGTATAGGATTGTGAAGTTCGCCAGCAAATGATTGTATTTCACGATTTTGCTTTGCTCATGCTTTAGGTTAGCGGGAATTTTTCCGGCATTCGCAAAAAACAACCAACGTGCAAACTCGTTGAACTCCTCACTCTTACAGGTCGCTGCCTGGATCGTTTTGCGTAGATCAACATCGGTGATGTATTCCAAAAGGAACATAGTTCTGACCACTCGCCCGAGTTCGCGGAACGCAAAATACAGCTTGTTTTTCCGGTTCTTGGTGCCGAACCGGCGCAGGATTGTCGAGGCGGTAATTTTTCCTGCTTTAACGGACATAGCTGTTCGCATCATATCCGCATAGTGCTTTTCAATAAGGTCCCACTTGATAGGCTCTTTGAACAAGGACTGAATATGCTTAAGCACCATAGCGCGGTCAGGCTTGTAGAAGCTGAGATCTTTGATATTTCGGATACGCGGCATGAGCTTGATGCCCAGTAGGTACGCCAGGCCAAATACCGGTGTTGATTGCGCCTGCGTATCCCCGTGAACGGTGTCTGGATTAAAATCTGATTCGTCGTTGAGCAGACCGTCCAGGATATAAATCGCCTCGTAGACACCACAGGGGATAAACCGGCTGAACAACGCAATGTAGGTGTCTGAGACGTGGTAATAGGCAATGCCGCCATAGCTGCCGTAACGAATATGGTATTCCGATAGTAAATTATCTTCGTAGAGATCCCAGAGCTTGCCATCAGCGGACACACTGTTGCCCGAACCCCAACACTCAATGAGCCGGTATTTCTTGTACTCGCTGTTGATCTTAGCAATCGCTTTATCGAGACGGGCTTCCGTAGTGCGCTTTAAGTTAAGCCATGCAACTTGCTTGCGCGACACACCCTGCACGGATCGCACGGTTTCGGTAGGGCCAATATTGGTGCCGTAACAAAACACAGTCAGAACAAAACGTAACACCGGGTCGCTGATACGTGACTCGAAACCCGACAACGGGCCAAAATGTTTGTTCAAGTTCAACCATTTTTCGACATTAATGATTACATCGAGCAGGTTGATCTTGTCCAAGCGATCGCGCAAGAGCGCTCCAATTTCTTCGACCTCTGGCGAAGGTTGATCCGGTTTTGGTTTACCGATAATCAGGTTCCCGTTTTCTATACGGACCAGTTCATCCTCTGGAAATTGGCTATCAGCTTTCTGGCAGCTCGCCTCCATGGACTCCTTCAGTGTTCTTGCAAATTCAGTATCACCGGCGATAAGTCCTACCTCCTCGCAATAGGTAGGCAGCTGCGCCTCGTATTCTTCCCAGGTGATCATTTGCTCCCGGTAATCATCGAAGGTTTCACTGTAGGGAATGAACAAGTCACCGGTACTCAGTTCTTCGGCGATCCGTTCAAACACACACAGCTCAAAACAGGTTTTATTGACCTCGGTGACTTGCGCTGATTTAGTCGATTTTCCTGTGACCAGTTTCCACCAGCTTTCGCGAATCCAGCGAATGTTGATGACATTTTTGGAGGATGGATCGTTTGGATCACTTTGAATGGACAGGAACTCGGCGCGCCGTTGTTTGTATTTCAAAATAAATTGAAATGCATTCAGCAGATCCTTGTCTTCCGTGGACGAAGCCAGATTGAGTATTTCAATCGTGCGAAACAACGTTGATCGCTGCTTTTTGTAGAGTTGAACCATGAACGGCAAGTAGTTGTTACCCGCGAACGCCATGTAGTGTTCACACATTTGCAGCAACTGATCGCTGTTCTTTCCCAGGACAGGATCAAAAGCTGACACCGATTCGGGTTTATCCAAATAAACCTTGACCGTTCCAGTCAGCACAGAAATCAAATGATCAGTTTGCTTTTGATGGTCTGCAAGGTATTTCTCCAACAGTTTCTGCGCCGAGCGATCCATTTTTAACAGCAGTTTGATAAAAATATCGGCGGCATTATCCAGAGTTCGTGCGTATTGGTGTCGGATTAAAACGATGACCAGAGCGAGTCGCTTGTTCAGCTTTAGCTTCATCAATTCGGCGTAATCCAGGGCCTTGGCCTCGTCGATAAACTGCTGGTGTTTCACCGGTGGCAACCCCAAATCCGCAGGCAGTAGTGTTTGCAGGGAGGTCAGCCATTCCAGGTAGTGGATGTACGCATGGATATTGCGAGGAGTTGGGCGTTTCGGTTCATTTTTCAGCGTGCTCCAGCCAAAACCATTCGGCCCGGTGCTGGAACGGAGAATATCCGTGATGCACTGGCGACTTTCAGCCGTCAAAAATTCACACAGTTGACCGTAATACCGGGTGTTGACTTCCGCTCTGGCTGTTTGGCAGATTCGCTCAAGCACGCTGAACGCTGGCAACTCGTATCGCTCCTTGACCAAGTATTCCAACGTGACATTGATGATATCCGGCAGGGCTTCTTTAGTTGTTGCTGCCTCTTGCGCCCAACCCTTTGTTAATCCGGAGGTCTTGGCTGCATCGTAGGGTTTTATATCGAGATAACGTCGAATCAGTTTTACATGACGATCCTTTGCCCCTGACACGTAATAGGTTTGAAGATCCTTGAATGATGCTCTTGAACGACACTGGCTTTTGATGTGTGCGATGATGACGTTTGGAATTTCACCCAATGTGACAAATCTGCCTAATCGTTGGGTCGTCTTTAACTGGATTAGTAATCCCAGAAAGGAAGTGCTCGCCCGTTTGCAATGTTTCACAGCAAACTGCTGCTCTTCCGGTGTCGGTGTGTAGACATCCCCTAACTCGACATGCGTGATATCTGACTTGATCCGCGGATAGGCTGTCTGGTAAATGGCCGCCATCGATCCGCTACTTTGTTAATGGCAGTTTCAGTTGGGACAGTTTTCGCAGGTGGGCTAGTTGCAGGTTTCTGGTCGCCATTTGGTTTTCTCTTAATTTAGTCACACGTCACTCAGCGCCGGATCAATAACGTCCGTGTCCTTGATTGGTTGCGCCGAAGCGAATGGTATGCCCCCTAAGAGAAGGCATACCAATAGCGTTTTTAGGATGTTGTCTTCGTGTGAGTGGCTTGGAGCCGATGAGCAACCTCATCCCAATTAATATTATTGAAAAAAGCATCAATATATTTACCGGCAGCCGCGCCAAAGTCCATGTGATAAGAATGTTCATACATATCCATGACCAACAACGGAACTGTGCCTACCGGGAAATGTGCGTGATCACCCATCCAATAATTTTCCAGCTTATTGAAATGCGTGTTATACCCCAGAACAACCCACCCGGAACCACCGCCCAAGCCTTGGGCGATTTTGCGGAATTCGGTTTCCCAGCGATCAAAAGTACCAAATTGTTTGGCGAAAGCTGAGCGTAATTCACCATCGGCTTTGCCATTACCGCCCAGGTTATCAAAATATAATTCGTGCAAAATGACCGAGCCTGTGCGAATCAAATGCTCCCGCTTGAGATCATTGTAGAGAAACGCTGGCGTGTCGGGGTTTGCGAGTGCCTGACTCAACTGATCATTCACCGCATTCAATGTTTTTACCGAACCGCTGTAATTGTTAGTCCAATGCGACTCGATCAAATTGGCAGAAAGGCCTTTTAATTTTGCGGCATTGAAGGATAAAGGTTTTGGTTTTATTTCGGTGATCATCCAATTTGCTCCTTTAGGTGCTGCCTGAGACGACGATTCAGCTGCGCTAACATTTGATGCCGATGCAATAAGCAACCCTGCGGCAGCGGTCGCACTGGTAGCCAGGAAATCACGTTTGTTTTGGTTAAAATCATTCATTGGTTTTCCTCCGTTAAGTGTAAGCAATGAGTTCGAGCAGATCGAAAGATGACTTAATTAATCCCCATTAACGACACCGCAAGCCCAACAAGCGCCGACATGCCAATCACCTTCATCACATTCATTTTGTAACGAAATAATGCGATACCCGCTGCAACAGCAATTACCGCTGATATCCATTCAAACCGCCCATCAAAGCCTTCTGGCCACAAAATGTGGTAACAGAAAAACAGGGCGAGATTCAAGATCACACCTACCACCGCCGCCGTGATGGCCGTGAGTGGCGCAGTGAATTTCAAATCATTGTGCGTCGTTTCAATAAAGGGGGCACCCGCAAAAATAAAAATAAACGAGGGCAAGAAGGTAAACCAGGTGACAATGGTGGCGGCTACTGCGCCCGCGAGAAATACCATGTCGGTGCCAAATACGGCTTGTACATATCCCCCAATAAAACCGACAAAGGCCACCACCATAATCAGCGGCCCTGGTGTGGTTTCACCGAGCGCGAGGCCATCGATCATTTGCGTGGGCGTGAGCCAACCATAGTGGCCGACCGCACCCTGATAAACATAGGGCAATACCGCATAGGCACCACCGAAAGTGAGTAGTGCCGCTTTGGTAAAGAACCAGGCCATTTGTGTCAGTGTGTGATCCCAACCGAAATAACTCCAAAGTGCAAACAGCGGAACAGCCCAGAGTAATGCACCGGAGATCAAGATCATGCTGAAACGCGACCAGCGGAACATGGCGTGCGCGGGCGTGGGTGTGTGATCATCGAATAACGCGGTGCCGAAGGATTTATCAGCCTTGCCATGGCCACCGCCGCTGTTGAAGTAGTCAGGTAGAAACCGCCCACCCAAATAACCAATCAGTGCCGCTGCAATCACGATGTAAGGGAATGGGATATTGAGTGCAAAAATGGCCACAAACGCGGCGGCAGCAATCGCCCACATCACATTATTTTTCAACGCGCGTGAACCAATGCGATGGGCGGCATGCACGACGATGGCAGTCACCGCCGGTTTGATACCGTAGAACAAACCGGCTACCCAACTTACGTCGCCGTAAGCGATATATACCCACGAGAGTCCAATCAAAATGAAGAGTGATGGCAACAAAAACAGCACACCCGCCACTATACCGCCCCAGGTACGATGCATTAACCAGCCAATGTAAGTGGCAAGTTGTTGCGCCTCCGGACCAGGCAACACCATGCAGTAATTGAGCGCATGCAAAAACCGTTTTTCGCTGATCCAGCGCCGGCGCTCCACCAGCTCCTGGTGCATGATGGCTATTTGGCCTGCCGGGCCACCAAAGCTGACAAACCCGAGCTTTAACCAGAAACGGAAGGCTTCCCAAAAACTGACCGGCGCAGGCGCTTCAACCGGCTGGTGAGCTATTAATTCGGTGGTGTTACTCATGGTGTGTTTCCTTATCTGTAAAAGCAGCCAGTAAGGCATCGAAGACACCATTAGCCGTGGCGATGAGTTGATCGTCGTCATGAATACTGTTGCGCAATCCCCACAGGATTTGCTCCAGCCCACTGGCTTCACTGGGCTGGATACCCCCTACGTCCAGAAAATGCACCAAGGCTCCCAAGCGCGTTAAGCCGGGGTGATCGAGCCTAAAACTGTCAAGCAGAACCTCAAAAGTGACCTTGCCATTCAGGTGAGTGAAACTGGCTCCGTCAAAATCAAAGCCCAGCGCATCGGCGGGACAATCCTTCGGTGCTTGCAACCACACAAAGCGAGCCTCCGGATCGATAAAACGGCGGATTAGCCAGGCACAGGCAAGGCGATCCACCCAGGGACGTTGACGGGTTGCCCATAACCGCCCGCGATAGAGGCTGATATCCAACCGTGGGATTTCACCGGTGTGCTCATGGGGTTCGTTGGGCGATAACTGGCGATTGAGCTGAAGTTCAAGCTGTTGCAGCGCCTGCTGGGTTTGTGCCTGCGCTTCACCGGGGAAAAAATCCGTTGCGGCGATAGCGGTGAAGTTTTTGCGCAGTTTACGCAGCTGTCTGGTTGCTTCTTGCAGGGAACTACTGGCCAATTCTTTTATTGGGGGCAGCTCGTGTAAAAGATGGGCGTAATCATCCTGACGATCAAACAGGCCGCTGAATTGGCCAGCATCTTCGGTATCGACCAGGAGCACATAGGCTGAGCCTTCACTTGCCTCTACTTCTTGCAGCAAGCCATCGAACAATTGCTGATGTTCTGGTCGATGGGGAAGCAGATAAACGCCGTCACGCAATACTGCTGCACCGGAGGACTTGAGGGTTCGCCATACCCGCATACGCACTGTCGCGTTTTGGGTGGGCAGGGATAAGATCAGTAATACCCATTTCATATATTGTAGATCTAGTTACACAAAGGTAGGAAAATCTACAATATTTTATCGATGGTGTAAAGCGGCCAGAATGATCCATGATCGTGGCGGTAACATTACCAGCTTTGGTATTTGGGTTTGGCCCGATACATTGATTCTGCCCCGAATGTTGACCGAATCATTCAGCATCCATCAGGGTTGCCATCTTCTCCATTAAGATAATTGACGCATTATTGCTGAGCTGCTGGCCTTCCTCGATATACTCCCAGACGGTGGCATCGCTCTTCCAGCCGCCTTGTTTCTTGATCAACTCAAAATCCACTCGCTCACGCGCTGCCGATGTGGATAACCCTCTACGGAAACTGTGGCTACTGAGTTCAGGCACAAAATCAAACTCACAGGCTTGCCCCAGCGTTTTGAGCAAAGCATTGACCGCACCTGGAGCCAGCGCTTTTTCCTGAATGTGATCCCAGCGGTTGGTGGGACGAAACACCGGACCGTTGGTGATGCCCGCTGCATCTAACCAAGTTTTCACGGCGGTAGCCGGACAACAAGCGGCCTTTCCGTAAGGTAAAGCTCGCATTAAACCCATGCCTTGCTGGTCGGTCTTGGAGCGCGGCAACCGGATGAGTAGCCCCTCCGGCTCCCAAACCAGATCATTGACCTGAAGAGCAACCAGCTCACTGCGACGCAAGGCGCCGAAGAACCCGGTGAGTACCAAGGCAATATCCCGGTATTTCTTTTTGTTGTCCGGTAAGTGCCGCAAGTAATTTACTAGTTGGGCGATGTGCTCCAAGCGCAACGCCTTGGCCTTGCGCTTGGGCTGTCCATGGGTGCGGCGAATGCCCTCCATGGTTTTACATACCAGCGGATCACGAACCGGGTCAGTCAACCCTTGGTAGTGGTGCCATTGGCTAACGGCCGTGAGGTGAAGGGCGAGAGTCCGGCTATTCAGCACATCGGCCTTGGCCACCAGGTAACGCACCAGAGTATCCCGATCCGTGGGCAACCGCCCGCCCCATTTTTCGAACTGCCGAATCGCTGAACGGTAGGCCGTTCGCGTGTTATTGGAGGTCGCCGCTTGCAGATAGTGGCGCAGTGAGTCGGATTCTGCCAGCGACGGCAAAACTGATTGCTCACTACACAATGGCGAATCCGATGTGAGTTTGGGTGTGTAGTTATCCATGGTTATCCCTTTTCTGTGGGTCGCTGGAAGGCACCAATGTACTGGTGTTACAAACATCAATTTTTCATTTCTCACTCATAACCCACGATAACATTCATTATCGAAGGTTACTATTTAATTTTTATTGGCTGCATAAAAGTCAATATATTATGTTATATTACGTGCTATGTAATACGTTACTAAATAATCACCGAGGGAAACTGTCATGGCTCGCGCCGGAATCACTTACTACGATGTCTCGAAAGCCGCAGAGGCTATCAAAATCCAGAACCAGGAGCCTACCGTAGATCGTGTCCGCGAGCATTTGGGAACCGGCAGCAAAAGCACCATTGCACCACTACTCAAGCGCTGGCGGTCAGATAATGGGGAGGTGGTCGATGTGAGCGGGTTGCCGAATGATCTCGTCGAGGTAGTAAAAGCCTTACATGAACGGGTTCAGCAGATGGCCGACCAGCGCATCGCGCAATCCCGCGACGAATTCAAGGCATCGAATGATCAACTCCGGAAAGAATTGACTGAGGCCCGTAACAGCATCGCGCAGCTTACCGACCGCCAACAGGATCTGAACGCCCAGCTATCGCAAATTACCGAAGCAAAAGCCCTGCAAAGCAAGTCCCTGGAAGATGTACGCATTAAGCTAGCAACGGCAGAGGCTCAACGCGACGAAGCCCTTTCACGAACTGCTGAATTAAAGGAAAGCGTTGCAGAACTCAAGCAGGAAAATAAGGATATTCGTGATCACTTTGAACACTACCAGCAACGCACCGCCGAAGATCGGCAGCAGGAACGCGAGCAATTCCACGTGGTTAACCGGGGCCTGAAAGACCAGATTCAAGACCTGCAACACCGGCTCATCCAAGCCGAGTCAAGCGCGTCCGAACTGATAGACACTAATGCGCACTTACAACGACAAACGCATGAGCTCGAACAGGCCAATGCGATGAACAAAAGCACCTTGGATAGACAAGTGGTCGATATCGAGAACTTGGAGCATCGACTTAACGACGCCTCGGCAAAAAGCCGGGAGCAGCAACATAAAAGTGAACAACTGGCGGATAATATTGCCGCACTTACCAGCCAGAAAGCAGATGCCGATAAGCAAGTGGCCGTACTATCCCAAGCATTGGAGGCCACTAAAACGGATCTGATAGTCTCTCAGAATAGAGTGGAAGCTCTGTCCGATGAGAACAGGTTGATTCTTCAGGAAAAAGCGGTGATTCAGGGACAGTTTAAGCAGCTTCAGGATTCGCTATCTCGGTAAGGATTTTATCCAGCCCTTGTCAGAAAAGCTAAATGAATCAATGTCTTATTTGCAAAGTGGCTAATTCCAACGCTTTTACCGGCCGGACCTCAATATGGTTGATTACCTTCCGTATGCAAATGACAGAGTTTCATTAATCCCTCTCATTAGTCACTCACATCAAGGGTTAAGAATGCCCCTCGTTTTAACACTCACCGTTGATTTTTAATCATCAGCCTAAGGATGTGTTTAATGGATTTATCTAAGGCGTTTCTACGCGAATATTTGGCTAGGATTGCCCTGCAAGTTGTGCAGATTTCACGTAGCGCACGAATGTGACTAAAGGATTGTGATTAACAAGGATTGATGATTTAGCGATAAGTTCAGATGGACTCGCTTAACGCGCTATTAATGAGTGCGTTGATTTACCTGGTTAAATCGCGTTGTTTAGTCACGCCTATTTTTGGTGAAAACTCACAATACGCAGATCCCCGCAATCTACCATCAGTTGAATCGTCTTTGAGCAAAATGCCTGTTGTGCAATGCGCCTAAATTATCCAAATTCCCAGAGCATTACGATTCAATGCTATTAAACCTACCACACAAAGAAGTCTGTTGGCTTGAATGATGATTTCAATTCCCCGCTCGAAATCCCTGTCGCATTCGAGTGCAAGATGAATAATGCTATTGTTGTTTGTCGCAGGATTTCTAGGTTTAGACAAACGGGTTTGAGCGACGAAAATATTCTTATGGAGTGAAAGTATGCTTATGGAATGATTGAAGCTTCTTGGTTCGCTTTGTGGAGAAAAACTTTGTAATGCCGAGTGTAATCTTGACACAATATAACCACTATATTTAGCTAAGTAATTATAAATAAAGCAGTTTAAACTCAGCTCCGCAAAATCCAATATTGTTTCATCTAGGCATTCCACATGGTGTTTTATAACCATTAGCGTCTTGATAATGTGGATATAAAATGAAGGGGCCGTACTGTGTTAGAGATAATGCGAAGGGGCATTCAAATCGATACACCGTATGCCAAAAAACCTGATAACCGCCCCACTCTGACTTTATCGATGAGTGAGTTTGATATCACAGTCAATGATCATTCGGTCACAACTTAAGTGGTGACCGAATGGAACATGTTTATCAAAGGCCATCCATAGCCTTGTTTATTCAATCCTTTTTTATTGGTTAGGCCTCATGTGCAAGTAACAGCGGATTTACCGTTGTCGCACCATAGCCCTTTGCATTGAGCTCGGCATCCAACCCCAGCGTTGCGATATCATCCGCAGCTGCATCTAATAATGGCAAACGGTTGGTAAACAACATCTTAGTGTAGCCCTTACACGTCTCACAGCTCTCAATTCGCACGTTGGCTTTATGATCGTCAAAGGACCAAATGGACATCTCCCGAGATTGTTCGCAGCAAGTACAATGGGCACGCACATAATGCCACTCAGTTTCGCACAGACTGCAATGCAGATAACGCAGCCCTTCGCGGGGTTTATCGACAATCATGCTGGCGACGGGATGACTGCCGCACACCGGGCAAAGGCTAGACTGTTTAACCTTATTCACATCCATTCGCGCAATCACCATGGGTGCCCAGTGTGACCAATACAAGGACAATCCCGCCCAAATAAATAGGCTGAACTGTGCAGGCACGGCACTAAACTCCCCTTGCCTCAGTTGAGTGCCCCACTCTAGCAATAGAGTTGGCGACTGCTGCTGTAACTCCTGGAGAACAGGTACTAAATGCGCGGGCACTTGAGATACCAATTCTGTTAGCAATGCTTGCAATGCTTTTAACCAATCCTGAGCCGTTTGAGTTTGGCTTAGGGACAACGGATATGGCACCTCTGCGTCAATCATTGGTGCTGTGCCCATATCCGTTGCCGCAAGTTTTTGCTGCGTCGACACTAGGATTTGGCAGAGCTTGAGATAATCCGCCAGCGGAGAATCCTGCGCTAATTGGGCTAAACGACGTGCTCTATGTTGGTAAATTTTCTCAGGATTTGCCGCTTTTAGCGGTTTTAATGCCAAGGGGGATTTATCAACAAAACTTAACGGGATATCGCTGGCCATCTTCATCGCTATTTTCCCTCGTGTTCTTCTAACATGGCTGGGTGGTGCTTACGGGCCCAAGCCTTCGAGACTTTGCCGTAAAGCATCCCTGTGATCGAGCCTTCAATCCAGCAGGCCATCCATACGTGTACCACTAGGGATAACAGCATTAATATGCCGCAGGCCGAGTGGACTAAGGTGGCCCAATTGACGGCTTCTGCCGAGAACATGGGAGCAAAATAAGGTTGCCACATCATGATACCGCTGATCAGAAACGCCAGTACAAAAACCACAAAGGCGCGGAATAACATTTTCTGACCTGGGTTGTAGTGGCCCACGGGCGGAATGTTCTCTTCTTTTTGCAGTAACACCCACACCACGGCTTTCATCCAGGGCAAATCGTACTTATTCCACTTATTGTGCTGGTAATAGCGGATCAGCATCACCGCCAGCAGCAAACACATGGCGATCCCGAAGAATGGATGCATCACTTTTGCCAGTTGTGGGGTGCCAACAATGCCACTCAGCCACTGGAACGAAGGGTAAAAAAACGAGAATCCCGTTAGAAAGGTCACTAAGCCCACAAAGACTATGGTCCAGTGACATAGACGATCATCGAGCTTATGGCGCACTATCATCTCTTTATGACTCATTGCTTTTCCTCCTCTTTGACACCGGCATCAATGTAACCGGGTTGATCTTCTTCGACGATGTTGCGCCCTACCGCAATGCGGTGCATCAGGGCGAACGCCGCCGTTGCGAGCAAGCCTGCGGTGCCTAAAGGTTTGAGCCAATCTTGACGCCATTCGGTGGCGGCGGGGATTTGCGGATCCTTTGGCATACCATAGGTTTCGGGTTGTGTGATGTCGTGGAGGATCATCATCATATGCGTTCCGCCAACACCTTCGGGGTTATAAAGTCCCGCCTTGCTGAAACCACGCTCCTTTAACTGCTCGACGCGTTTTTCAGCATAGAACAACATGTCTTCGCGGGTACCAAAACGCAGTGCTCCTACGGTGCAGGTTTTAACGCAGGAAGGCTCTAGGCCAACGGCGAGCCTATCGGAGCACAGGGTGCACTTATAGGCTTTGTTATCTTTGGCGCTGATCTTAGGCACATTGAAAGGACAGGCACTGGCGCAATAGCCGCAGCCAATACATTTGTTCGAGTCAAAGTCCACTGTGCCATTAGCATGTTGCACAATCGCGCCGCTAGTTGAGCAGGCTTTTAAGCAGGCTGGATCGGCACAGTGCATACAGGCAGTGTGGGTAAATTGCCAACGCAACTTATTGTTATCCATCACTTCGTGATACTGCATAATGTTCCAGCTTTCGGGTGACAGTATCATCGGGTTCTGATAACTGCCTTGGAAAGTACCGACATCTTCACGAAGGTCATTCCATTCGGAGCAGGCAACCTGACAGGCCTTACAGCCGGTGCATTTAGTCGCATCAAACAGCTTAGTCACCTGCTGGACCGCACCAATGCGTGCTTGAGACGCGGGGGTGATGTCCGTGGTGCCTGAGATGCGGATAATATCTTGAGAAGCCATAATTAGAAGCCCTCCGCTTTGGCAATATTCACAAGGAATGCTTTATATTCAGGGGTTTGGGTGTTGGCATCGCCCACAGATGAAGTTAGCTCGTTGACGATATAACTCTTCTGCGTCAAGGCCTCGTAACTGCCATGGCGTGGAATACCAATGGTGTGGACTTTTTTGCCCTGAACCATCATGGGTTGGAGTCGTTTAGTGACATAGGCCTTAGTGACAATATGCGAGCGTTTAGAGCTCACTTTGACCCAATCACCGTTATTGATGCCCTTTTCTGCCGCCAAGGTTTCATCGATTTCGATAAAGTGTTGTGGCTGGGTAATTGCGGCCAGCTGGCAATGCGTGGTCCAGTTGTTGAAGTGCTCCGTCATCGAGTAAGTAGTGCCGACATAGGGGAACTCTTCGTTGGTACCAAAGCTTTCACGTAAGCCTTTGAACATCCGCGCCACCGGGTTATTGGTGACTTTAGGATGCAGTGGGTTACTCGCCAGTGGCGATTCGAACGGCTCATAATGCTCTGGGAATGGACCATCTTTTAAGTCACGCAGGGCAAATAAATGGCCAACGCCATCGGCTTGCATGATGAAAGGATGGGCCGAATCTTCCGCATTCAACTTGGCATTAAAGTCTGGCACATCAATGCCCTGCCACTTGTTGTCCTTGTATTCGAGCAGCACACGGCTAGGATCGCGCGGCTTACCTTGCACGTCGCAGGAGGCGCGGTTGTACAAAATACGGCGGTTTGCAGGCCAAGCGAATGACCAATTCGGGGTAATGCCTTTGCCGGATGGATCGCTATTATCGCGACGTGCCATGAGGTTGCCCGCTTCGGTCCACATGCCTGAGTAAACCCAAATACCGCATGAGGTTGAGCCATCGGCTTTTAACTCGGAGAAGCCATTGAGTAGCTTACCGGTCGTGAGATCATAGCCATTCATCTCCTGCGCGATTTCCTCGGAGCTGGGTTCATGCTCCATCGCATAATCCCATTTGATGGCTTCGATAGGCTCAGGTAAACGGCCGCCCTCTTCACGGTATAAACGTTTTAATTCCAGCATGATGCCAGAAAGAATTGCCGGATCAGATAAGGCTTCGCCGGGTGGATTGGCGCCCTTAAAGTGCCATTGTAACCAACGGCTCGAGTTAGCAATTGAACCACTTTCCTCAGCAAAACAGGTTGTGGGTAAGCGGAAGACTTCAGTTTGAATGCTGGTGGTATCCACATCGTTAAACTGACCCGCATTACGCCAGAAGCTGGAGGTTTCGTTTGCCAGCGCATCGAGCACTACTAAGAACTTCAGATTAGATAAGCCCTTAGACACTTTTTGCTTATCAGGCTGGGAGTTAAGTGCGTTGATACCTTGGATAAAGTAGCCATTAACTTCACCGTGAACCATCATGTCGATTTGCTTATTGATATCGTACTGTTGGTCCCACTTTGGCAGCCAGTCATAACCATAATCGTTTTCTGCGGTGGCATGATCACCGAAAAACGCTTTTAACAACGACACGGTAAAGGCTGGGTAATTGTGCCAATAGTTGGTTTGGTTTGGCCTTAAGGCTTTTGGGGTGTAATGGGCTAAATAGCTTTGTAAATCAACATCTTTATCTTGAGGCAGTTTAAGGTAGCCAGGTAATCCTTGGCACAATAAACCTAAGTCTGTCGCGCCTTGAACGTTTGAGTGACCACGCAGCGCGTTGACGCCGCCGCCCATGATCCCCATATTGCCAAGCAGCAATTGGATCATCGCCATGGTGCGGATGTTTTGCGCGCCGACGCTGTGCTGAGTCCAACCAAGTGCATACAGGAAGGTTGCGGCTTTATGGTCAACATGGGTCGCCCCAATTTGCTGACACACTTCAAGATAGGCGTCTTTCGGCGTACCCGTGATGCTGGACACTGTATCAGGATCGTAGCGATCAACGTGTTTTTTCAGCAGATTAATCACGCAGCGAGGATGACTTAAGCTAGGGTCAACCTTAGCGTAGCCCTCTTCATCTAACTCATAGAACCAAGTGGATTGGTCGTATTTATGGTTAGCTTCGTCGTAGCCACTGAATAAACCGTCGTTAAATTCAAAGTCTTCCCGCACGATAAACGTGGCGTTGGTATAGGCTTTGACATAGTTAAGGTTGATTTGCTGCGTCTCGAGCAGATAGCGGATCATGCCGAGCAGGAAGGCAATATCAGTGCCCGAACGAATAGGCGCATATAAATCGGCGACGGCGGCACTGCGGTTAAAGCGAGGATCGACCACAATCAACTTGGCGTTGTTATGCTCCATCGCTTCTGTCACCCAACCAAAGCCGACGGGATGTGCTTCTGCAGCATTACCACCCATCACAATGGCCAGATCGGTATTTTTCATATCCGCCCAGTGGTTAGTCATAGCACCGCGGCCAAAGGTGGGCGCCATTGCGGCCGGTGTTGGGGCGTGGCAAACGCGGGCGATGTTATCTATCCCTAGCATACCAATGGCACGACCGAACTTGTGGGTGATGTAACAGCCTTCGTTTGCTTGGGCCGATGAGGTCATCATGCCTAGGCTGACTAAGCGGTTAACGGTTTGCCCCTGGGCATTTTTCTCAACCAGATTGGCATCACGCTCGTCTTTGATGAGTCTTGCGATACGCTTAAAAGCCTCATGCCAGCTAATGCGCTGCCATTTATCCGAACCGGGTAAACGCACTTCGGGATATTTCAAACGGTGCGGGCTGTTTACATAGTCAACCAAGCCTGCGCCCTTAGGACACAGAGCACCGCGGTTAATCGGATTATCGGCATCACCCTCAATATGAAAAATGCTCTGCTCCGCATTCTTCCCGTTGCTGCTATGGCTGTACATCAACAAACCACAACCCACAGAGCAGTAGCAACAATTGTTACGCGTCTCTTTTGCGCGTAGTAATTTAAAACCTCTGACGGATGCAAATGCCTTTTCGGACATCAACCCCAGTGCAGAAATAGCAGAAGTCGCGGCTCCTACAGCACAGAGTTTAAAAAACTGTCGTCTATTCATTGTCATTTCACACACTCTCTTTTAATGTGCTCACAAGTTGCAGCGAATACGCTGCAGGCTTGAGTAGAGAACTTAACCCTACTCATGGTGCGAGTATAAAAAAGTGACTAATAATGACAATTTCTAACAGGTAATCAAAATCACATTAAGCCTTCAATGGAATAAATATCTAAATAAAAGGATTTGTTGCGAGGTTACAAGATTAATGCCTTTGATTTTCGTCAATGTATAGAATTAAATGCTTTTTATGATATGGACATTTTGATTGGCCATTTTGTCCACTTTGTACCAATTTCCGATGGGTGTAAATCTTATTGTTGATGCGCGTCACAAAAGTGGCGCCAGTTGCTCAGATTGTGAGTGAAAATACCGATTAGCTGCTTTTTGAGCAAGATCACAATTTAAGGTAAATGATTGGGGCAACAAAGGGGGATTTTACCTGAAATTACGGTAAATCGTTTTTGTCTAAGGGATTGGTGAGTGGCTGTGATAACAAGATTTACGCTAAAAACGCTGATCTAAACTTATAGCTGCCCGCCAAAACGAGGGCTGTTTACACCATAAATACCCTGTAATGGGTAGATAAACACATCGCCTGCTTGCGGCTCTTGGTCTAATTGCGATGCGTCAAGTGAGTGTTTGGCACTGGTGACTATCAGTAAATCACGCTTTTCGCCGCCAAAAGCAATGCTGGTTGGGTGGGTAACGGGCAATTTGAGAATAAGATCGACTTCACCATCGGGACGATAGCGCACTACCTGGCCACCGCCCCACTGGGCATTCCAGAGATAACCCGCCGCATCGACATCTGAACCATCAGGGAAAATATGATGGCTCGTGCTCGCAAAGAGGCGCTTACGACTCAATAACCCCTGCTCAATATCAAAATCATATTGATAGATTTGGTGTTTTGGCGAATCAGCATGGTAGAGCGTTCGCCCATCCACGCTCCAGCACAGGCCGTTGGAGATTTCGAGATTTGTAAGGTGTTGGTGGCAATGCCCTTTCTCATCTAGACAATACAGGGCTGCGGTTTGTTGCAAAGTATCGCGCTGCTCAACCATAGTGCCCGCCCAAAAACGCCCTTGCCTATCAATGCGACCATCATTAAAGCGATTGCCAGCAAAATGAGATTCTGGCTGCGCCAACCATGTCAGGCTTTGATCTTCAATATCATAGATTGCAATACCGATATCGAATGCGACGATAAGTGTTGTAGGCTTTGCCGTGAGGCCAAAGGAGCCGACGCGGTGCGGCATGGGGAAAGTCTCTAAGGAGCGGCTCGCGAGATGAAAACGATAAATCACAGAGGATAAAATGTCGGTCCACCAAATAGATTGGTGTAAATCATCCCATAGCACACCTTCACCAAGGCGGTTGCCCACAGGGATTGTCATCAACAGATCGCCAACCGTGACCGTTTGCATGATTTACTCAAGACGTCCTTTTACCCAGAATGGCCTTATTCTTAAACAAGGCGTTGGCAGACGCAAGGGCAAAAGGAAAAGATAAATGTTTCTTTCTATTTAGCTTTTATTTTGTGGTGCAGATTTGCTGAGGACAACTAGTGCAATGCCACCGAGGATGGCACAGGAGGCTAGCAGTAATCGAAGGCTTAGGGGTTCACCCAGCAATAGCACTCCGCCAACCGCGGCAATTAACGGCACACTCAACTGTACAGTGGCGGCGTAGGTGGATGACAATAAAGGTAAAATGGAATACCAAATCGCATAACCTAAGCCTGAAGCGATGGCGCCCGAGGCTAACGCATAGATAATTCCCATCTGACTTACTGCTAAGGGATCTCGAACTAATAACATTAATAACAGTGCCATCGGCACAGTGCGGATAAAGTTGCCTGCACTGACAGGAATGGGATGCTTGGCTCCCTTACCCTTAATCGAATAAATCCCCCAAGCGACCCCAGCGCTTATCATCAGCAATGAACTCATTAGTGGCGGCGCCGACAGCCCAGGTAAAAGCAGAAAAATCAAACCGGCAGCGGCGCAGGCCAATCCAAGCCATTGTCTGGTATTAAAGATTTCTTTTCGGTACAGCCCATAGCCAATCATGGTGGCTTGTACGGCGCCAAAGAGTAACAGAGCCCCCATTGAGGCCGTCATATTGATATAGGCGTAGGAAAATCCGGCTGCGTAGACAAACAATGCCAAGGCTGAGCCCCAATGTCCCTTGGCCTCCAGCGCAGGTTTGTTAAGGCTTAATAGCCAGAGCATGATGGCACCCGATAACAACCGGATCAGGGTAAAGCTGCCCGCATCGATACTGCCATCCTTTAACGCGAGCCGGCAAAGTATCGAGTTACAGGCAAAGGCAAACATGGTGAGCGTTGTCAGCGTAAATAGACGAAAAACAGTCATTAGATTCCTTAGTCACGGATAACCAGAATTCAGTTACCATGCTGCAAACAATAAAAAAGCACCCGAATGGGTGCTTTCAGTATAGACAGCTAATCTCGATTATTGATTAGATTCACCAAATAAATCAGCTACATCTTGCTCAGTAATCGCTTCGTCATAGAACTTGATTTCATCGATTGCCCCTTTAAAAGGTGCATCCCAGAAGTTGACCCCAACCGCAAACTTAGTGGTCGGTACTGAGAAGATGTTCGGGAAGTTCGCGCCGGTAAACTTCAATTCACCATTGATATAGACCTTCACATCACCGCCATTCACAGTGTACGCCAGGTGCGTCCATTGGGATTTTGGCACCACAAAACCGGTTCTACCGTCGTACCATGCTGTGCCTGACCATAACACCATGCGCTCATAATCATTTTGACCGCCTGGTAAGACGCTGGTCCAGCTAGAATCAGTCGCATAACCAAACAAGGCTGTAGTGTACTTATTCAGCTGCTCAGGGTTGAGCCACATTGACACTGAATAGGTGTAGTCTTTGATAAGGTTATTCGGCAATACAATACCAGAGGCACCATCAAAGACCGCCGCCTTGCCTACCGCGCCATCCACATAGCTGATTTTACCGCCTTCAACGCCAATCAGGTTACCCACTACAGTGCCCGCGCCGAAGTTAGCGGTACTGTCGTTAAGATTGTCTTCAAAGCTGTAGACTGCGACCGGTGTTGGCGGCGCCTTAGATTTAACGGTGGCGGAGAAGACTTTCGTCTGCGTCGCTTGACCGAGTTTTAAGGTTGCCGTGAGGGTCACCACCTTATCGGTTTCCTCACGGCCAGGCTGATTGACTGTGCCGCGGGTATCGATAATGGTTGGATCGGAAGAGACCCAAGTAATTGCCGAAGCATAAGGACCCGTTACTGGCAGTTCGATGTTTTCACGCACCGCCGATAAGTCGCCTAGCTCCAGAATGGCCGTTGCTGAAGACAAGAGTTCACTGTCGGCTAACTTGTCGATATCGAGGGCTTTGACTTCTTCAGCCGTTAATGCCGCTTCATATACTTTCAGCTCATCGATAAGGCCGTTGTATGGCAGATCCCAGTAGTTAACACCAAGACCGAAAATACCCTGTGCACCCGTATAGTAGTTGGCAAGGTTACCGCTACTGAAGCGCTCAACCCCGTTGATAAAGACTTTAACTAGCCCTTTATTGACGGAGAACGCTAGATGCGACCAAGTGTTTTCAGCGATGCGCTCACCGGTGACACCATCAAACCAGGTCTCCAGCACTGAGCTGCCGCTGGTATCGATATTATGGCTCCAGAACATGGTATTGCCGTCCCAGCCCTGTGGCAGCAAGCTGACCCAAGTATTAGAGAACTTGCTACCATCTTCAGCGGTTTGCTCGTTAACTGCGCCGAAGAATGCCGTGGTAAATCCTGTGATAACCGCAGGACTTGCCCAGAAAGACACTGTGTACTCGTAGCTGGAGATAATGCCCGATGGCAGTAACACCCCGTGGGCACCATCTAATGAGAGGGCTTGTCCTTCAAAACCTGTGGCGTAGCCAATGGCATCACCTGCTTTGTAGATCCTATCGCCAGTGGGTTGACCATCACCAAATAAGCCTAAGGAATCCTTGAGGTTATTCTCGAAGCTGTACTGGGCAATACGGTTATAGGTTTTACGGGCAAATACGGTGATTTGGAAGGTTTTAGTCACCTTCTTACCATTGACCATGATCGTCGCGGTTAAGGTGACGACCTTATCGCCCTCGCCCACGTTGGGTCGGATAATGGTGCCATCGGCACGGATCACTGACTCGTCGCTCGATTGCCACTCGATAGTTGATCCACGGGTACCTTGTGTCGGTAAGGCGATTTTACCTTCGGTAGCTTCGGTCGGCAGGCTAATGCCGTTTGCCGATGCCGTTAAAATTTCCTCAGTGGTTTTATCGGTGAGCTTCACGCCCCAAATACTCACCCCATCATTAGAAATGGCGCTAAATGTCGGCATGAGTTTGTTTTGCTCAGGATCCCATTGCCAAGCGAGTACGCCTTCAAAAGTGCCTAAATTGTCTAGCATTAAGGTGATTTGGTTGTCATCGCCCTGTTGGTATGTACCAGTCACATCGCCAGAAACACTGCCTTTATCGGTCCAAGTACGGGATAACTTAATGTGCAGGGAGGTGTGCGCCGCCGTATTGATATCTTTTGCGTGATTAATGAATTGATAATCACCAGTGACATCGATTTCATCGACAATGTTATCGCCGTTGTTCGGTGCATAACGCTGTGGTGAGGCAACTAACCAACCATCGCTGTTGAGAAATAGCTCATGCACGCGCACGCTGTGACCTTCGCCGGTATCGGGGAAGCGCGTATGGAATACTAAGAAGTATTTGCCCGTTTGTGCATCATAAAAAGCGGAGTTGTGGCCGGGTGACAGGTAACCGTGATCATGACCCACATCGCCCGGGTGGGCCACAAATTGGAAACCGCCCATCAGTTTGACGCCATAGTCGGCGATATTGCCTGCGGCTGTTGCGCCAATCATGTCCAGACCCGCAGCATCCACATAGGGACCGTTAGGATTTTTTGAGCGAGAGATACGAATGTTGTAACCGTCTTTCTGGGCGAAGCCACCAAAGGAGGTAAACATATAATAGTATTCTGATTCAGGGCTATAGATAACATAGGACCCTTCAATCGCACTGTAGTTGCCGCCCATGATCTTAGTGCCATAGCCCTGATCCGCTAACGGTTTACCCGTTGCTGGATCTAACTGCATCACCCAGATCCCGCCGGAATAGGAACCATAGGTCATCCATAGACCGCCATCTTTATCGTAAAACACGGCTGGATCGATAGCGTTAGGGTCGACAAAGCCATCGTAAATTTGACCGTTTGCGCCAGGGTTTTCAGCCCCCTCTTGACCTGATTTCAGGATCAAGCCTTGGTTAACATAGGGACCGAGAATATTGTCCGAGGTGGCCATCCCCAAATAGGAGCGCGATACGCAATCAATCTTATCAGGGCCGCCACAGAAGTCGTAATAGAAATGGTACTTACCGTCGGCAAGCTTTATCACATCCGGTGCCCACGAACCAACAAAGCCGCCCGTCCATGCTGTGCCTTCCGCGATTTCTGACTCATAGGTATTAAACAGGCTGCTCTTTGCTGCACCATCCGAGGCAATTTGTGTCCAGTTCATCAAGTCTGTAGAACTGGCCACCGCCAAATGTGAGCCGAAAACATAATAGGTGCCATCGGTATCTTTAATGATGGAAGGATCATGAACTACTGCGTTTTTGTAGCTCACCTCACCTGCAATTGTTGGATCTGCCGATGTCACCGGGGCTGGAGGGGTAAAGGTATTTGTGTCGTTCGCACTGTAGCTGCTGTCGTCCCCACCACAGGAGGCTAGTGCCATGATCAAGCTTGCTGACACGAATGAGCGTTTAAGCACCATGAGCGTCGTTCCTTTTATTGTTGTGTTTGATAATTAGGTTAGCGTGTATCAATGTATCAAATGTAAAAGTAATACAATACTACTGTAACACTAAAGTTACATTAGCATTCTGGGGATAGAAGTAAATATCTTGTGACAGAGATTTGTGAGATTTTGCAAAACATTTGACGTTAAGGTCAGCTTGCTGGGTCTGTTGTGCCTATTCAATTCAGGTCGTGTTTTCACCACTAAACCATCATTATTTTCAATTAATTCATTTTATTTCATATGGATAAATGTGATTCATCCCATTTTCCGCATTTTAACGAAATGTGATCTTGCTTTCCTATTGCGTCAAACAGTGAGTTGACATGTAAATAGTCATACAATATGATTTTAACAGTTGTGATAAATTCTTAACCTCGCCCGTTGGAGCGTAATTGACTTAACGCGGCGCACTATACGCTACAAAATAGGCTACAAAATTCTAAATTTTCAGGGACACTGTGGGGATGTCCGTGACTCTGAAGTGGAATAAAAAAGACCGGGACGTCAGATGGTGTCTTAGGCTACCGGGTCAAATAATAAAACTACCGGAGATTAACTAGATGTTTAAACAGACTTATTTGGCAAGTGCTATTCTGCTTGCTCTTGCTAGTCAAGCGACGTATGCGGCAGAAACTGAAGCGACACAATCGCCTCAGGCAGAAGAAACGGCACAGCCCTCTTCTGGCGGCAAAGCGCAAAATAATAATGAAGAGATGGAGATCATACAGGTTCAGGGGATCCGCGGTAGTTTAAATAAAGCGGTAGAACTTAAACGTCAAAACATTCAAGTTGTCGATGCCATCGTTGCCGAAGATATTGGCAAATTCCCAGATAATAACGTGGTTGAAGCCTTACAACGGGTAACCGGTGTTCAAGTGACTGACCGCGCGTCTGGTGAGGCGAATGTTGTCAGTATTCGTGGTTTAACGGATGTGACGACCACAGTGAACGGCCGTCAAATCTTCACCGCAACAGGCCGCTCAGTTGCTATCGCCGATATTCCCGCCGCACTGCTTGGCAGTGTTGAAGTCTTTAAAACCCGTTCTTCTTCTCAAGTGGCCAGCGGTATTGCGGGTCAAATTGATATCCGCACCCATAAGCCTTTCGATTTTGAAGACAGTAAAGTCTCAGTTGCTGCTAAAGGCATCTATTCAGACCAACCCGATACTATCGACCCTAATTTCAGTGCATTAGCAAGTAACCGTTGGGATACCAGTATTGGTGAAGTGGGCGCTTTAGTTAACGTGTCTTATATCCGCACTAACTATAAAGATGAAAGTGTGTCACCTGGTGCATCCTTCCCCTACTTTGTTGAAGATGGTACTCGCATTACCAGTGGTTGGAACGTGGGTTCTGCCCATGGTATCGATACCAGCGCTGGCGCCACCATCGATGGCAAAGAATATCTACTGGCTCGCGATGCGATGTTTGGCAACATTCTCGAGGGCGAGCGTGAACGTCCTGCGTTTAATATCTCATTGCAATGGGCGCCAAATGATAGCTCTGAATACACCTTCGAAGCCTTCTACAATGGTTATCGCAATGAAAGTTTTAACTCAATGTTGTTTAGTTTTGTTGATTCTCCTGCGAACTGGCAGCAAGTGATCCAGGATGGGATTGAAGTGTACGATGGCACCAATGTGGTGAAATCGCGCACCGCATACAATGCCTACAACTTCACCAGTGGCGATCACTCTAAAGCCAGCACAGATAGCTATGTCTTCGCCTTAGGGGGTAAATGGGACATTACCGACGAGTTCCAATTAAAGTCGGAAGTGGTTTATCAACAGAGTACCTATGAGAATGAATTTACAGCAATGCGCGGTGATGCAACGGTTTATGGTGTCGAGATTGATGCTAATGCCGACGATGGTATCCCAAGCTGGAGTTATTTAGATAATCCCGATACTGTACTCGATGAGTCAGACATGACAAATCCAGATCTATGGCAAACAGCTGATTTCTTTGATAATGGCAGCAAAGACGAGGGTGATTCCTTGTCTTGGACAATGGATGGCAGCGTGTATGTGGATTATGCCATTTTCACTAAAGTGCAATTTGGCGCTCGTTATGAAAAACGTGGCGCTACTAACTTCAGCCGCACTGTCAGTAGCGCTAAGAAAATTGCCTATGCTGATTTAGATCCTTCCATGTATATGGTGACATCGGGCTTCTTTGAAGGCCGCGCGAATGTGCCTGACTCATGGGCAGTAATCAATGGTTATAACCTATACAAAAACCGCAGTGAGTTTGAAAAGCTTTGGGGCTTCGAAGCCAGAAAGTTACAACTCATGAAAACCTTTGATATCTCTGAACAAGCTTGGGCTGGCTACCTGATGGCTGACTTTGATACTGAAGTCTTTGGTAAGCGTTTAGATGGTCAAATGGGTGTTCGCTACGAAGGCACTAAAGCGGATATGGACTTCTTTGACAATGATGCCAAAGACGCTAATGGCAATGTTTATACCGCCATTAGCAGCGACACCACTGACAGCTCAAAATTGTTACCTAGTTTAGTGATGCGTTACTGGTTAACGGATGATTTTGTTGCGCGTTTCGCCTATACCGAAACCATTCGTCAACCCGCCTTTGCGGATCTGAACTCTTTCACCTATTACGTACCTGACTTATCTAAGACAAATTATGGTTCTGCCAGTGGTGGTAATCCTGATTTAGAGCCTGTGACCTCTAAAAACTATGACTTCACCCTCGAGTATTATTTTGGGAATGGCAATTCGATTTACGGTACTTATTTCCGCCGCGATATTGAAGGTTTAGTATATAACTCTCTATCGACCACGCTCTACGACTATGATGGCGATGGAGTAGATGAAACCTATATCCTAAGTCGTCCTGGTAACACTTCTAACGGTAAGTTAACGGGCTTTGAATTAGGTGCAGTGTACTTCCCCGAAGGATTACCTAGTCTGTTAGACGGTTTAGGCGCTCAGCTTAGTGGGACACTGCTGGATTCTTCACAGGATATTCCTGAATATAACACAGGGACGGGTGAGCGAATTGGTGTTACAACCCGTGATATGTTTGGGGTATCAGACGAGTCTTATAGTGCCGTGTTGATTTACGATAAGGATTTCTTCAGCGCGCGTATGTCTTATACCTGGCGTAGTGAGTTCTTAAACTCCTATGATGCTCCTAACTTTGCCATGCCTCGCGGTATCTATCGTAAGCCTGAGCAGTCATTGGACTTCCAGTTAAGCTACAACATCAGCGATGACTTAGTCGTGAGCTTCGATGCGACTAACCTGCTGGACGATGTGTATCAGGAATACTATGAGGATTCGACCCTATTCAACCGTACGAACAATATCTTCACTCGTACCTTTGCTCTGGGCGTTCGTTACTCCTTCTAATTGACCACTGTTGTTTAAACCGAAAAAGCTAATCCAGTGGATTAGCTTTTTTTGCTTTTCATCTAGATGTACAGCGAAAGCTTTAGCCGCGAAGAACTCGTTGGCCATCAAACTGCTTTTGTCTCTGAGCAAGCTTTGCTAGTTTAAGGATCCCACTCTTCCTCGAATATTGACTATGCATACCGCCTGGTTCGACTTTACGCTGATCCCTATCGATATCTTTGCCCTGCTGACAATTATTGCGGCGTTTACTTCGTTTTTTACCGCCTGCTTCGGGATTGGTGGTGGCGTAATGTTATTAGGCGTGATGGCGCAAGTCCTTCCGCCTCAAGTGATAATTCCCCTCCATGGCGTGGTGCAATTGGGCTCGAATCTGGGCCGCGCCCTATTAGGTTGGCAGCATGTGCAGTGGTGGCTTATCAGTCGTTTCTTACCCGGCGCGCTCGTTGGCGCCGCCTTGGGGAGCTTAGTGTTAGTCGCATTGCCGCCAAAGGTCATGTACCTCACCATAGCCCTGTTTATTTTGTACTCCTGCTGGGGACCGAAAATTCCCCGTGTGGTGCTGGGAACAGCCGGGACGATAATCGCTGGTGCGTTAACTACCTTTATCTCGTTATTTGTCGGCGCGACAGGTCCCTTAGTGGCGGCCTTTATCAAACAATTAGACATTGACCGTTTTCGCACTGTCGCGACCTTTGCGATGGCGATGTCGTTGCAACATGGCGTCAAAATTATCGTTTTTGAGGGGCTGGATATTCCTATCCTGCCGTGGTGGCCGCTGCTACTTTGCATGATTTTAAGCGGCGCCTTGGGAACCTGGCTTGGCTTTAAGATGTTAGCGCGGGTGACGGATAAACATTTCGGCGTCGCCTTTAATTGGGTGCTGACACTGCTGGCGATACGTTTATTGTGGCAGGCCTTCGTGGGATAAAACTTGGGATAAGAGAGCCTGAATAAAAAAGAGCAGCAGATGCATACACAACTACTGCTCTGGTGCCGAGCAAACAAGGCTCAACCAAGATGCCGTTAAGCGACCTCAACTTAAACGACATTACAAGCACGCGTTTAGCCACCGCCGTGGTGATGCTCAGTTATTTAGAGGGATGAATTATTTCACCTCTCTAAAATAGAACTGTTGTGAAATGGTGTTTTTCCACACGTCTTCCACTATGTTATCGCCATTGGCATAGGATCCATTGGCCACTTTCATGGACGAACCGCCCTTGCGTGACACTAGCCTTAATGAGCCATTGGGCATCAACTCGCTACGGAACTCACTGTCGATTGCATTACACGCCCCTAGCTCCAGATTACCTTCGTTGGTCACAAGGCATTGTTGCGCCTTGTTGTTTGAAAGTTGGATGGATTGCAGACGGTAAAATCCATCGGTTGTCGGCATTGCTTGCCACTGCTGACAGGCATCGCCGGTGTATTCAAACTGAGCCACATTGGCATTAGGTTTAAGCTGACATTGTTCGGCGCTGACCACTCGGCCGCTATGGGCGTTGACTATGGCAAATGTTGAGACTGGCTCAATCCGCCAATCGGTGCATTCACTGACACGGTTTTCGCCCGCAATCACCTCGGCACCGGCCTTTTTACTGCAATTTTTCGCCTGTAAATTACCTATGGAGCGATCGTTTGCAAAGCGGAACCAGCCTTCACGAGTCGAATCCACCGACCAACGCTGACAACGTGAGGCGACCCAAGGCGCCGTATTCAGTGCCGTTGAAGACTCATCTTGGCACTGAGCCTGAGTTAAAAAGGTTCCCTGCCCCACATTGGCAAAGCGGTATAGGCCATCGTTACTCGGGTCGATAACCCATTGACTGTTGTCATCCTCGCACTTACCGATACTGACCTGGCCCTTGGCATTGGTCACGAGGCATTGACCGATTTCACGGCTCACGATGCGGTATTTTACGCCTTCCACTTGAGTGGTTATCGGGCCAAACTCGCCACTTGGGACGGGCAATTGCTTTTTATCCGCCATCGGTTCGCCAAATTTAGGCAAGCCTTTGTTATCCCATGTAAAGGGTTGAGCACGTGCCGCTCGGGTACCACTACAGCCGTCGGAGGCCGAGGAGTTGCCATGGTATATAAGCCAATCTTCTTTCCCATCGGGTGACTTGAAGAAACCATGATGCCCAGGGCCATAGACGCCATTGGCTTTGCTAAAGAAAGGTTTGTCGTACTTGGTCCATGCGGCGGGATCCATAGGGTCGTCACCGGTGAGTTCGACCACGGCTAAGGAATAATCCTCAGTGTTACAAAAACTTGCCGAGTGAACTAAGAAGGTTCTGCCCTCGTGCTGAATGATCTCTGGGCCTTCATTGACGTTTAAGCCTGATTTTTCCCAGTCGTGAATAGGTGCGGTAATCACCTTATGTTTGCCCTCGACGGTCCAAGGGTTACTCATCTTGGCAATCAAGTTCACTTGATCTTGGCCGTGCCATTCGGACCAGAGAAAATATAACTGGCCTTTATACTCCAAATAGCTGCCGTCGATATTCCAGTGATCGGGCATTGGCGTGCCCTTAAACTGGTATGGCCCCATGGGGTCACTGCCTTCACTCTCGAGGATATGGTTACGCTGGCCATCGAAGTTTTCTGCCACGCCCGAGGTGTAAATCACATACCAACGTAATCCTTGCGCAGTTTGCAGAGGGTGGAATTCGAATGCCCAAAAATTACAGCAGTTGGACTTATCGGTGCCGCTCCAAATATTGTGGGCTGGCGCATCGGCAAGCCCTGCAATGGTGGGCGATTTACGCATCACCAGCTCAGAGGTCCACGTGGTGGTGGTTAGATAATAGTTACCATTGTGGTATTCGAGCCAAGGATCTGCACCGTTACGAAATAACGGATTGGCGAAAGTGGCTGCGGTAATGCGGTTTTCATCCGCGCCCTTCGCACTCTCTGCTGCATGTAGGTTACCTTCCCCCAAGCAGGTCGCACTAAGTCCCATGGCCAACGCAAGCGTAGCCATTCGTTTGTTGATTGTGTGAGTCATTATTATTTTGTTCCTTCGGGTACAACTAATACGCTCTGGTATTGATTGAGCACCTTAGGATCGACCACGGGCCAACCTTGGCGCCAGCTCAGTTCCGCCATCTTGAGTTTTTGTAAGCCATTATCGGCGGATTCATAGGCATGAAAGACTAAGTAATCTTTACCATCGAAGTTATAAACACTGTTATGGCCCAATCCAGGCCAGTCCTTAGTGCCTTTCAGTAATACTGAGCCACCGCCCTGTGCCATGTCTTTGCCCTCTTTATCAAGGTAAGGCCCAGTCACCGTTTTGGCTCGGCCCACGGCTAAGTGATAGGTGCTGTCATCCCCACGGCAGCAAAGGCCATAGGAGACAAAAAGGTAGTAATAGTCATCTTTTTTATAGATAAAAGGCGCTTCGATTTGTGCTGGGCCCGGTTCGGTTTCACCAAGCAATGCCGGGCGTTCTAACTTGGCTAAGGTGTGCCATTCTTCAGGCTTGGCAATGGAGATAAAGTCTGGGTTGAGTTTGACCAGTTTTAACCCTTGCCAGAAGGAGCCAAAGCTCATCCAAGGCGTGCCCTTTTCATCGACAATAATATTGGGATCAATCGCGTTCCATGCATCACGATTTGGCACAGATTGGATAACGATGCCTTTATCTGTCCACTGGTAGTCCTTCGAGTTTTTGTCGAGGGTTTTATTGACTGTCACGCCAATGGCCGAGGTGTTTTTACCAAAGGCAGATACCGAGTAATACAGATAGAACAAGCCGTTATGCTCAATGATATCCGGCGCCCATAAATGGCCGTTAAACCCAGATGCCACCTTACTCGCCCAGCTAGGTTCGGTCTCAAATACTCGACCCGCCAGCGTCCAATGGATTTTATCTTTTGAGGAATAATAGGTAATGCCAGGGCCAGTGCTAAAGAGATAATACTGTCCGGCCTCTTTCGCCATCACAGGATCATGAATACTCACCTGCTTGGCACTTACTTGGCCTAGAGTTGCCAATATGCCTAGCAGCGCACAATTGAGCATCTTAAAGTGACGTTTTAGGGCTGTTTTCGGTGTGATTCTTATGGCTGGCATTAATTCTCCTTATTACCTCATCCTATTTAATAAAATAGCTATTATGCTATTGTATGATGAATTAAGTTATCATACTATCGGACAAAGAAGTAACAATCAAATGCAAAAAAATTAACAGGAGAAAAATGTGTTAACATTGCGGATGCGATAAATCGCAAAATAACACAATAACTCACTGTTTATAATAAATATAATAAGGATTTCTGATGAGTTCTCATAAATTGTCAGTCATTGAAAAGATCGGTTACGGCTCCGGGGACATGGCCGTTAACGTGGTGATTTCGTCAATGATGTTAATTATTACCTTCTTTTATACCGATATTTTTGGGTTAAAGCCCGCCGATGTCGGGATTTTGTTCCTGCTGGTCCGTCTTATCGATGCCATTACTGATCCTTTAATGGGCATTATTAACGATAAAGTGACGACCCGCTGGGGAAGATATCGTCCCTACTTCCTGTTTATGGCGATTCCCTTTGGTATTTCGGTCTTCTTAACCTTCTCAACCCCGGATTGGGATTACAATGCCAAACTTATCTGGGCCTATTCGACCTATATTCTGGTCACTATCATCTTCACCACTGTGACTATTCCATATATTTCGATTATCAGCGTGATCACCGACGATCCTAAAGAGCGGTTATCCGCCAACGGTTATCGTTTGTTCTTCGCTAAGATTGCCGCCTTTTTAGTGACCATTATCGTGCCTATGTTGGCGTCATCTTGGGGCGGTGAGAACATTGCCGCGGGCTATCAAAAAGCCATGGGCGTGATGGCATTGATGGCGACACTACTATTTTTATTCTGCTTTTTCACTACCACAGAGCGCGTGGCCTACAAGGTGGAAACTAAGCCTGTTGGCATGCAATTGCGATTATTGTTCAAAAACGATCAATGGTTAGTGTTAGTCGCGATTTGTGTGATTGGCACCATTGGCTATGTGATCCGCGGCTCGGTAGCAGCCTACTACGCCACCTATTACTTGGGCGGCGATGCGAAAATGCTCTCGGCATTCCTGTCGACCGGTGTGGGCGCTGCGATTCTGGCCATGGTCGCTTCAACTTGGATCACAAAGCGTTACTGCAAACTAAAACTCTTCCGCTATAGCCAAATCGTGGTTGGGATCTTAAGCGCCATCATGTTCTTTGCCGTGCAGCCGGGCGACATAGTGCTGGCCTTTGTACTCTACTTTGCGATTTCATTCGTGGTGGATTTACATGCGCCAGTCTTCTGGTCGGTGATTTCAGAGTCGGTGGATTATGGCACAGTCAAAACGGGCCACAGGGTCTCTGGCCTTGCTTTTGGCGGGATTTCATTCGCCCAAAAAGCGGGTATGGGCGCGGCGGGATTTGTGGTGGGTATGCTGCTGACCTACTTCAACTATCAACCCGGTGAAACCCAAAGCGAGTTTGCGTTGACCGGTATTTCGTTAATGCTGACGGTGATCCCTGGCGCATTCCACGCGCTGATGGGCTTACTGATGTTCAAATACAAGATTTCTGACCGCGTTTATGAAGAAATCAAACAGGCTTTACCCGAGCAGGCCCATTCAAGCCAAACGGACGCCAACCTGACGTCTAAGGCTCTAGCCTCTAGCTCTGAAGCCTCTGAGGCCGTAACGCCTAAGACTGCAGCGCCTCAAGTATCGGCGTAATCTATCTGCGATAACACCCTAAGCCCCTACCCAGGGGCTTTTTTATCACGCAAAAACTGAGTTAATCCAAACGTAAAACTCCAATCCGTATAATAAAGGGAGCCAAGATGAACACTGCCCGATTGTTTGGCCTTTGCCTGTTATTGCCATTAACTTGCCCATTCGTATCCCAGCCAAGTTTTGCTAGCCTTACCCCCATTCCCCTAAACGATGTGCGCCTCACAGCCGGGCCGTTTCTGCATGCCCAGCAGACCGATTTGGCTTACATCATGTCGATGGATCCCGAGCGACTACTGGCCCCTTACCGTAAGGAAGCGGGAATCGCGACTACCGCCGACAACTACCCCAATTGGGAAAATACGGGCCTCGATGGCCATATCGGTGGGCATTATCTATCGGCATTGGCCCTTATGTATGCTGCTACGGGCGATCAGGCGGTGCTTGAGCGACTCAACTACATGGTGGCCGAGTTGGAAAAGTGTCAACAGGCCCATGGCAATGGTTACGTGGGTGGTGTCCCCCATGGAGACAAATTATGGCAGCAGGTCGCCGCTGGTCATATCGAAGCGGATCTGTTTACGCTCAACCAATCATGGGTGCCTTGGTATAACCTGCATAAGGTATTTGCCGGCCTGCGGGATGCCTATCTTTATACTCAAAATCCTACGGCGAAGAAAATGCTCGTCGGTTTTGCCGATTGGATGCTGGATTTAAGTCGCAATCTAACTGATGAGCAGCTGCAGCTTATGCTGCGCACTGAATACGGTGGCTTAAATGAAACCTTAGCGGATGTGTACAGCATTACTGGTCAAAACAAATACTTAAATCTTGCGAATCGCTATACGGATCAAAGCCTGTTACAACCCCTGTTGCAGCATCAAGATAAACTGACGGGCCTACATGCCAATACACAAATTCCTAAAATTGTGGGTGTGGCACGTATTGCCGAGCTCAGTCATAACAAGGCCTGGTTAGAGAGCGCCGATTACTTTTGGCAGCAAGTGGTACACCAGCGCACCGTTTCCATTGGTGGCAATAGTGTGCGCGAGCATTTTCATCCCAGCGAAGACTTCAGCAGTATGCTCGATTCGGTCGAAGGCCCTGAGACCTGCAATACCTACAACATGCTGAAGCTGTCTAAATTACTCTATGAAAACAAACGTGATTTACGTTATATCGATTACTACGAGCGTGCGCTCTACAACCATATCCTCTCGTCCCAGCATCCGCAAACTGGCGGCCTAGTGTATTTTACGCCAATGCGCCCAGACCATTACCGCGTCTATTCCTCGGCGCAGGAAAGTATGTGGTGTTGTGTCGGCTCAGGCATTGAAAACCATGCTAAATACGGCGAGCTCATCTATGCCGAGGAGGACAACAATCTGTTTGTGAACCTGTTTGTCGATTCCGAGGTCAACTGGAAAGCTAAGGGCATCAGCCTTAGCCAAAAAACTCAGTTTCCCGATGACAATACTTCGCAGATGATTATCCATCAGGAAGCGGACTTTACCCTCAATCTGCGCTATCCCACATGGGCTAAGGGTGACGTGACCGTGAGCATTAATGGCGAGCCGCAAAGGTTTACACCGACTCAAGGGCAATATATTCCCTTAACACGGCAGTGGCGCAAGGGCGATAGCGTGACTATCACCTTACCCATGGACATTAGTCTTGAGCAGCTACCCGATAAAACCGCCAATTACTCAGTGCTTTATGGACCAATTGTGTTAGCGGCAAAAACGGCGCCTATCGCCAATGAAGCCTTAAACTTTATCGGCGATGCCAGTCGCATGGGGCATATTGCCAGTGGCCCTATGTGCGAACCCAGTCAGGCGCCGATTTTTATCAGTGATGGTACCCGCTTTTTAACCGATATCCGCCGTGAGCCCATGAGTCAGCTGCAATTTACCACGGGGAAAGCCCGTACAAATCAAGCGAGCCCCATCACGCTGATCCCCTTCTTTCGCCTGCATGACAGCCGCTATACCTTGTATTTTGGCCAGAGTGCTCCTGATGAATGGCAACAGAAACAGCAAGAGTTAGCTCAAAAAGCCCAGATGGAAGCCAAGCTGATGGCGCAAACCTTAGATAGTGTGCAGCCCGGAGAGCAGCAACCTGAGTCGGATCATTTCTTTAAGGCATCAAAGAGTGAAGCGGGCATTAATGGTAATCGGCATTGGCGCCATGCCGAGGATTGGTTTAGCTATCAACTCGATGCCAAAGGTGAACCGCAACCCATATTACGCTTAACTTACTTTGGCTTGGATGCTGGGCGACGTTTCGACATTTTGATCAACGATAAACGCCTTGCCGAAGTCACTCTGCCTGCCGATAAGGGGCCGACATTTTACGACGTAGACTACCCTATTCCCGCCGACATGCTTTCGGATAGCACTGTGCCCTTCAGGGTGAAATTTGTGGCAAAACCGGGCTCGATTGCTGGCGGTTTATATGAGGTGCGCCTACTAAAAAGTGAGCCAAGCTCGACTCTGTAAGCGAGCATCCCGAGCGCATGTAGGCACTCGGGCTTAAAACACTGATTCAGATAAGGGAAAGTGAAACGCTTTCCCTTGTTTTTATCCCCTAACCCAGAGTTTCTGCGCTTGGCACTACCTAATGTTTGCTGGTGGCCCTATGCGACTCGCCGTAAATAACAGTCACTAGCCGTCAATATTTCAGTCAGCATTTCAGTCAATATTGAGTGGGACCTCGTCGGTAATAGACGAAATAAGCCAATTGAGTTGAAAATTTTTGTTGGCAATATTCAGCGCCATTGCTGATAAAAACTAGCGATAATCTCTTTATCATTACAATTTTGAACAAAATAATCGATATCAGCATCGCTTTGATCGCCAAACCAAACGGAGAACAATATTGCCTGCGGGTTTAGCGGGCGCATGGCTTTAACCTCATTGAGCGCCCTGACTAATATGGCGTACAAGGCTTTAAGGTAAGCATCGTATGCCTCTTCGGACTCGAGCGCCTCAGCGTCTTCTTGCAGCAATTGCAGTTTGTCGTTAATCGCCTCTAAAATATCTTCATTTTCATTGTGATGTGGAGAGTCACAGGCCGACCAGCGCAGCGTTTGCTTAAGCTGTGCGAGGGATTTATGCAGAAATCGATCATCGTTTTGATATTGATCTGCGGCGGCCGTCAGGCCTTCCTCGGTGAAAAGGGTGACGCCTAAATATTCCACTAAGGGCGTACTGTATAGGCAAAAACCGTAGAGGGTCTGCACCGGATATTGTGACAGCCACCAATCGTAATATTTCGCAAGTGCCTGGGTGAGTTCTTGAGCAAACTCATCCATTCTTGCTTCAATATTTGCACTAAGTTTGTCCTTGTTTATCGCCATTTCCCTACTCCTCGAACTTGGCAAAATCATCATCACTGATATTCACTTCCACACGCAGGCAGTACTTCTGCCCACCATCTGAATGCTCGCGCGGCAATATAACATCATTAGGTTCAAAGGTTGAATCGGTTAAGTGATTGAAATAGCGACTGGAATAGCTTGTTGTGCGTGCGAGCCTAAAAATCGCTATTCACCTAAGCAATAGCGCTTAAGTCAGGCATAAAAAAGCGGGGCTGCTGAAGCATGCCCCGCGGGTGTCACATCATTTATGGCGGCAAATGAATTAGTAGAGGTTGAACAAGGGGCGCCCGCTCTCATCAAATGACACCGCTAACGTTCGCGCATGGCGATTGGGATCATAGAGTGGATCTTTAATGATTTGCGCTAATGGACGGGTATCTGTCTTTGGCACCACGCTAGGATCGCCCACCGCATGTTCATAATCACGGGCATGGTAAACACAGATGGGCGTTACACCATCTTCTGCCACGGTGAAACTGTTATGACCAGGGCCGAAGATTTGTTTGTCGACATCCGTGCACAGCACTGGCTGGCGGGTTTTCTTCCAGGAGTTACGATCGAGCAGATCAGCATGCTCATCGGCTTCCATATAACCCATGCAATAACAAGCACCTGTCGCGCTGGCTGAGAAGGTAATGAAGATTTTCCCCTGATGTTTAAGTACAGCAGGCCCTTCGTTAACCCAAAAATCGACGCGCTCCCAATCGTAATCTGGGGTGGTGAGCATAAATTGCGCCGTCTTTAACTTGATGGGCGATGCCATTTCCGCAAGATACAGGTTGGATGCCGCAAATTGTCCACCGGTTTTCTCCGCCCAGCAGAAGTAGCGCTTACCGTTGTTTTCGAAAATGGTCGCATCTAAGGAAAAGTCGATAAATGATTTATTATCACCCTCGGCCGCCTGCATCATGCCAAGTTCAATCCATTCATCATTTAATGGATCTTGTCCTAGACACTCAAGCACATAGGGGCGTAAGGCCCAAATATTTTCCTCTTCGCTGGCCGCAAAGTAGATGTACCATTTGCCGTCGAGATAATGGATCTCGGGCGCCCACACGTGGCGGCTCATTGGGCCGCTTTGGTGTTTAAACCAGATATCGAAGGTTTGGGCGTCTTTCAAGCCGTCTAAGGTCTTGGATTTACGCAGTTCAATCCGATCGTAGGTCGGAACAGAGCCCGTAAAGTAGTAATAACCGTCGCTATGTAGGTACACAAAGGGATCGGCGCGCTGCTCGACGAGGGGGCTGTTTGTTGCTCTTATCATGGAAAACCTGTCTATTTCGATTACTTAAGTGTGCTGTTCGTGTCTATTAAACGCATTTCGCTTATTCGCGGGATTGCGTGTCTTGCTGATTAAAGGTTTGGCTATCGCTGTGCTGATTATCAAATACTGGGAAACCGTCCTCCGACCAGCGAATGGCGCGGTAGTAAGTGTGTCTATTACCGTCGGTCAATGGTGTCCCCTGCAGCTCAAGGTAATTACGAGCATGGTAAAACATCAGCTCGGTTTTACCATCCTCTGCCAGCACAAAACTATTATGGCCAGGACCAAAACGATTCAAGCTAGGCTCTGTGGTAAAGACTGGGCTTGGCGATTTATGCCAACTCTTAGGATTGAGTAAATCGGCATTTTCATCGGCCCATAACAGCCCCATGGCATAACGGTCATCCGTGGCACTGGCGGAATAGGTCACGAAGACTTTACCGTTTTTAACCAACACAGCGGCGCCTTCGTTGACTTTAAAGCCTAAACGTTCCCAATCCAATAAGGGCTCGCTGATAATGGTTTCGTTATCAGAGAGTTGAGTTGGCGATAGCATTTTGGCAATCACTAAGCCGGTGTTGTAACGCTTGGCTTTGTCCTGCTGCGCCCAAATAAAATAACGCTCGCCCTTCAGGCTAAAGCTGGTCGCATCGAGGGAGAAAGCATCCTGTGCCGATTGTAACTTGCCAAGCTCTTGCCATTGGCCTGTCATCGGTGAGTCGCCCTCGAGTCCTAAAACAAACATGCGGTTATGAAAACGTACATCCTTATTGCTGGCCGCAAAATAGATATACCAGCGACCATCGATTTTGTGCAGCTCAGGCGCCCAAATATCGATACTCATGGGGCCAGTTTCATGCTTGTGCCACAGGGTTTTAGGTGTAGCTTGGCGTAAACCGTCGATGGTTTTGGCGTGGCGAAGTTCGATGCGGTCAAACTCAGGCACCGAGGCAATAAAGTAGTAACTGCCGTCATCGTCGCGGATGACCCAAGGATCCGCCCTTCTCTCGATAAAGGGCGCATTCGCATCTAGGGTTTGCGCCGTGGCGCTTTGGGATTGTGCGCGGCTAATCTCAAGTACAGGCACAGCTTGCGCTAATGGCAGCGCCAATGCGGCGAGTAAGCCACAGGTCAAAGGCAAGCGCCGAAAGACCGACAGGTTAGGTTGACGATTATCCATGTTGTGTTTTGCGTCCATTCAAGAGTTTCTGTAACAGGATGAAGAAGAACAGTAACAGGCCAATGACAATCTTGGTCCACCAACTGCTTAAGCTGCCATCGAAGGTAATATAGGTTTGAATCACTCCCATCAAAATCACCCCGAGCACAGTGCCGAGCACAAAGCCACTGCCGCCAGTTAACAGGGTGCCGCCAATGACCACGGCCGCAATGGCATCCAGTTCGACGCCAATGGCGCCAAGCGCATAGCCAGAAAAGGTGTAAAAGGTAAAGACAATGCCCGCCAGCGTCGCCAGAAAGCTACTGATGGCGTAAATACTGATGGTGGTTTTAGCGATGAAAATCCCCATCAGCTCGGCGGAATGTTGATTGCCACCAATGGCATACACATTCGTACCAAAACGGGTGTAATGCATAACCACGGCGATAATCACAAAGAACAGGATAAAGATCAGCGAGCTTAAATCGAGCGCGCCATTGCCTGGTAGTGCAATGCTCATCTCGGCCACCGCATCGTAAAATGGATGGTCAATGGCAATCGACTCTTCGCTGAGCGTCGTCGCTAAGCCCCGCGCCAGAAACATCCCCGCAAGTGTCACAATAAATGGCTGCAACTTATACACATGGATAATAGTGCCCATGAGTGCGCCAAACAGAGTGCCCAGGGGCAGGATAACCGCAAAGGCTAACAATGGATGCCACTGATACTCGGTGATCAATAAACTGGTGACGACCCCACTTAAGGCGATGACGGCGCCAACAGAGAGATCGATCCCACCAGAGATAATCACTAAGGTCATGCCTAATGCGGTGATCAATAGGAATGCATTGTCACGCAACAGGTTGGTGACTACTCGGCCACTGGCAAAACCGTCAAACTGAAAGGTGCCGACCAAAAACATGGTCAGCAGCAATGAGGCGGTGATCCACAGCGGGATAAAACGTCTTGCTATCATAGTTTTTCTCCTGTTGCAGTACTGGCTTTTGCACTTGTGCCCTTTTCTGCTGGTTTGGCATCCGCTTCGCGCTTGGATGTGAACAGCGCCGACAATTGGCGCCTAAATTTAGCCGATTGCAACAGCAGCACGGTCAGGATAACGATGGCCTTGATCAACAGGTTAAACTTAGCAGGTAAACCACTGACGATAATGGTCGTCGCTAAGGTTTGAATGATCAGCGCGCCGACGACCGACAGAATCAAGGAGAAACGCCCGCCCGTGAGCGCAGCGCCGCCAATCACGACGGCGAGCACCGCATCGAGCTCAAGCCAAAGCCCGGCATTATTCGCATCTGAGCCTTGAATATCGGCGGTGCTGATCATGCCGGCCAACGCCGCGCACAGACCCGCAATGCCATAGGCAAACAGTTTGATGGATTTATCGTTGATCCCAAGGTAACGACTCGCCTTGGCATTACAGCCAACCGCTTCGATAAAAAGCCCTAAAGCGGTTTTACGCAGCAGTAATTGGCTGAAGGTTAGCATCCCAATCACAATCCACACTGGCATCGGCAGGCCTAAAAACTGGCCCACGCCAATGGCGGCAAAGCCTGGGTGCTGGAAGGTGATAATTTGCCCTTGGTTGATAAGCTGAGCGACACCGCGCCCTGCCACCATGAGCAGCAAGGTCGCGACAATTGGTTGAATGCCTAAGAAACTCACCAGACCGCCATTAATACAGCCAGCTAAGAGCCCAACGATCAAGCCTGCTGCGATAACGGTGACTAAGCTAATATCCGGCACTAACAGTAGATTGGCGCAAACCGCGCCCGCAATCGCCATCACGGCACCAACCGACAGGTCGATTCCGCCAGTGGCAATAACGAGACTCATACCAATTGAGAGCAGCGCCACGGGTGCACTGCGATTTAAAATATCAATCAAGGAGCCATAGAGTCTGTCGTCTTGATAGCTGATATTGAAGAAACTGCTGTCAATAAACAGATTGGCCAGTAACAGAATAGTTAAGGCCAATAGTGGCCAGAGGTATCGACCAATGGAGGTCGACTTGCCCGCTTGGTAACGGGCGTTTTTTTCTTTCACCATGGTCTTATGACTTTCCTGCATCCGCGGTTGCCGCTCAGATGAATGCGCCTCAGATGCATTCATCTGGGGTGAGATCAAATCGGCGGATATGCGTGTGGATGATAGGGTTTCGGCTGAGCTTTTCATTTATCCCTCCGCAATCGCTTGCATGACGTGCTGCGAGGTTAATTCCGCGCCTGAAAGTTCACGTACTGCATATCTGTCGCGTAGCACCACGACTTTATTTGAAAAGGCCACAAGCTCATCAAGCTCGGACGATGCGACCAATAGTGACATGCCTTCATCACACAGGCTTCTGATAAGCTTGACGATTTCAGCGTGGGCACCAATATCGATGCCACGGGTCGGCTCATCCAGTACCAATAAAATCGGCTCTATGGCTAACCAACGCGCGAGGATCACCTTTTGCTGATTACCGCCACTTAATTGCTCTATGGGTTTATCTGCGTCCGGTGTCGCAATCTGTAATTTATCGATAAAGAACTGGGCAATTTCCTGCTGCCGAGCTTTAGATAAATAACGCCACCAACCGATACGCGCCTGCAGCGCGAGTATGATGTTTTCACGGATAGACAAAGGGCCGATAATGCCGTCAATCTTACGATCTTCAGGGCACAGGGCTATCCCGGCGCTGATCGCATCCACGGGTTGCGACAGCTTGAGTTTCTGGCCCGCCAAATGAATACTGCCGCTATCGACTAAATCCAGCCCAAATACGGCGTTGCAGACTTCGCTGCGCCCCGATCCTAAAAGACCCGCAAGTCCGACCGCCTGCCCCTTAGGTACGGTAAGATTCATCGATTGAATCGAGCCTTTTACCGACACACCTTCAAGGGATAACAACACCGCATCGGCGCTGGCAACCGTGCGTTCCTTTTCCTGCTTATCGACCAATTGCTCCTGCAAAGAACGCCCGAGCATGGCTTCAATCAGCTTAGGTTGTGGCAGCTCGGCCGTAAGATATTCGCCAATAAAACGTCCGTTACGCAGCACGGTAATGCGATCGCTTATCTGGTAAACCTGATCGAGGAAGTGAGTGATAAAGACGATGGCCACACCCTTGGCTTTGAGCTGGTTTAAGATCCCAAATAGCACTTGGACTTCTGTGGCATCTAAGCTTGCCGTAGGCTCATCGAGCACTAATACCTTGGCCGACATGGCAACACCGCGGGCGATGGCAATGAGTTGTTGCACCGCGATGGAATAGTCCGACAGCGGCGCGCTAACATCGATATCCAGCTTGAACTGGGTTAACACGGCCCGCGCGTCGGCATACATTTTTTTAAAATGGATCAGCCCAAGACGGCGCGGTTCGTAACCGAGGAACAAATTTTGTGCCACGGTCAGGTTAGGCACTAAGTTCACCTCCTGATAAACCGTGCTGATCCCCGCCTTTTGCGCATCCATTGGTGTGTTGAAATGTTGCGGCTCACCAAGAAAGAGGATGTCGCCCATATCTTTTGACTGGGCGCCTGTCATCACTTTGACCAGCGTCGATTTACCCGCACCGTTTTCGCCGAGCAGGGCGTGAACTTCCCCCGCAAATAACCGCAAACTCACATCCTCAAGGGCTTTTACGCCCGGATAGTGCTTACTGATCTGCTTGAGTTCTAAAATAAGGCTCATAGCTATTCCCCAAGAAAGCGTCAATCTGACTATTGCTGGCGACGCTTTTCGTACTCGGCGGCAGCGGTTTCTTGGGTAAATACGTCACCCGTGGTGCTGATAAGCTTAGGCTGTTCCTTGTTACCCTTCAGGTACGCATCAATCGCATCAAATGCTGGGCCGCCTAAGTATGGGCTAAGCTCAACCGTGGCATTGACATCACCATCGGCCATGGCCTTAAAGTAATCGGGGACACCGTCCACGGAGATGATCAGAATATCTTTGCCCGGTTTTAAACCCGCTTCTTTAATGGCTTGCACGGCACCCAGAGCCATTTCATCGTTATGCGCCCAAACGGCGCACAGTGGCTGACCGTTTTGTGCCTTGAGGAAACCTTCCATCACTTCTTTACCCTTAGCACGGGTAAATTCGCCGGTTTGGCTGCGAACAATCTTGGCATTGGGATAATTGGCAATCACTTGGTTAAAACCTGTGGCGCGATCAATCGCTGCGGTTGCCCCGACTGTGCCCTGTAATTCGGCGATATCGCAGTTGCCTTGGGTTTTATCCATGAGCCATTGGCCAATCTTGCGGCCTTCTTCGGTAAAGTCGGAGGCGATACGGGTGAGGAATAGGGAATCATCATCGACCTTGATATTACGGTCTACTATCACTACAGGGATGTTGGCGCGTTTCGCTTCTCTCAGCACTGGCTTCCAGCCTGTTTCCACTACAGGCGCGATAATAATGGCATCCACGCCTTGGGCGATAAAGCTACGCACGGCTTTGATTTGGTTTTCTTGTTTTTGCTGAGCGTCGGCAAATTTTAAATCGATACCCCGCTGTTTGGCCTCAGCTTTAACAGCTTCACTGAAGCTCGTTCGCCAACCACTCTCGGATCCAACCTGTGAAAAGCCCACCGTAGTGGCGTAGGCACAAGTTGCACTCACAGCCCATAATCCCAATGCGGTAATGATTTTATTATGTTTCATTATTATTCCCTTTATAATTTTAGGTAACAGAGATCACCAGCCTGCTAAAATCAGCAGGCTAACTCGTATAAATATTATTTCGCCTTGATTGAATTAAATATTCTTAAACTTATGTACCGTAATTTGTTGATATTGAGTATTTGCTTCAAGCATCACACTCGGAAAATGGTCAATATTGACCGCATTCGGATAACCGTGGGTTTCTAAACAGAGCCCATGGAATTGATTAATGCTATAACCTTCATCGTCAATATGGCTGCCATCGAGAAAGTTGCCACTGTAAAATTGCACGCCAACTTCTGTGGTGCTAATTTCGAGTTCTCGGCCAGAAAGCGGATCTTTTAATACCGCAGTAGTCTGCAAACTGTTTTTATTGTCAGGATTTCTATCCATCACAAAATAATGATCATAACCATTAGCTAATTGCTTAATATCCGTGGCAATAGCCTTTGGTTGTTTAAAATCGTAGGCGCCATTGTCGACTAGGATTAATTCGCCTGTTGGGATCTGTTCATTATCGAGCGCCAGGAAATGACTGGCTTGAATGGAGAGTTCGTGCCCTAAAATGCCTTGCTGTTTGTTGGAGGCAAGATTCCAGTAAGCATGATTGGTTAAACAGACGGGGGTGGTTTGATCGCAAACGGCTTGATAGTTCAGGGTTAATTCATTGTTTTCATTGAGGCGGTATTCTAGCTTAATGGCAAGATTACCCGGAAATCCTTGATCGCCATCGGGACTGGTAATGCTGAAAACCGCCGCCACTCTGTCACTGTCCTGCAAAGTCTCAACCTGCCAAGTGCAATGGCTTAATCCTTTAGGTCCGCCGTGAAGTTGGTTATTGCCTTCGTTGGCGACTAATTGAATCGTTTTACCTGCTAAAGGAAATTGTGCTTTACCAATACGATTTGCGACACGGCCGGCGGTAATACCAAAATAATACGGATTAGTCGCCCAATCTTTAATATCTTGATAGCCAAGACTTAATGAAATAGGTTGCTCATCTTTGCCATAAAGTTTTACCGACCAAATGCTAGCGCCGTAATTTGATAGAACCACTTCAAGCCCGTGGCTATTGGCAAGCGTGACTAATTGTAATTCATCCGCAAATGCGGCATGTTTTACATTTTTTTTAGAGACGGAGAGTTGCATGGTGAGTGCTTTACCTTTTATTTAAAAATAAACTCAGCACTCACCTCATTATTCAATGAACTGAAATTTTATTGTGATATTTAAATCCAACCACCATCGACAATAAAATTTTGTGCGGTGCAGAGTTTGCTATCATCTGCTGCTAAAAATAACGCCATAGCAGCAATATCTTCGGGCATTACATATTCTTTAATACATTGGTTATTTTCGATATGTTTTGCCGTATCTTTATCTACCCAGTGTGTGAGTTGACGTTTTGTCATCACCCAACCCGGCGTTAAGGTATTAATCCGGATTTTATCTTTGCCTAAATCGGCGGCTAAACCTCGAGTTAAGCCCATGACACCAGCTTTTGAGGCCGTATATCCCGCCATTCCCGCTTGACGATTGTGCCAACTCATAGATCCAAAGTTGATAACAGAACCCCCGCCGAGCCGCTGCATTTGCGGCCTGACCGCTTGTACGGCAAAAAAGTAGTGCCGCAAATTGGTATTTAAGCATTGGTCCCAATATTCTGGCGTGACTTCATCTATGCTATGCCTTTCATCGCACGCGGCATTGTTAATCAATACTGAGATAGGGCCTAAATCGTCTTCAACCTGTGCAATGACGCTTTTAAGCGCAACTACATCGACAAGATCACAGTGATAAAATTTCACACTGGCGTCAGGCTGAGTCTGCTTAAGGCCTGTGACAAGTTGAGTCGACTCCTCAACTAAAATGTCGACAAATGCCACCTTAGCGCCCTGCTCTAAAAAAGACCGTACTAAGCAAGCCCCAATACCCGTACCACCGCCACTGATAAAAATGGTCTTACCTTGTAAACTCGGGTATTGATTAGTCAACTTCATAACTCAACCTTTTATTAAAATAATTATTTGGTTTCATTATAAAAGAAAACGAGTTCATATTTAATGGGAATGTGCGGGTATCTCTGCACCTCGACATCCCACGAGAAAATCAAAATCACATCCCTCATCCGCTTGGAGCACATGGTCTTTAAAGAGCGAGAGATAGCCGCCATTGATTGGAATGGATTTCACCGCCGCGAGTTTTGCTAGGCGCGCCTGTAACTCTTGGTCGCTGATCTCCAGCTGTAACTTTCCTGCAAAAGTATCCAGTTCAATCATGTCACCATTTTGTACTGCGGCGAGCGGCCCAAGGGCTTGTGCTTCTGGCGCAACATGGAGAACAACGGTACCAAAGGCGGTGCCACTCATGCGCGCATCAGAGATCCTCACCATGTCTTTAATTCCTTTTTTCAACAGCTTAGGTGGAAGTCCCATATTGCCGACCTCGGCCATGCCCGGATATCCCTTAGGACCACAGTTTTTAAGCACCATTATACTGGTTTCATCTATCTCCAGTTCAGGATCACCAATGCGGGCGTTGTAATCATCAAAACTTTCAAACACAACCGCTTTGCCACGGTGTCGCATCAGGTGCGCGCTGGCGGCGGAGGGTTTGATTACTGCGCCGCGAGGCGCGAGATTGCCGCGCAGTACGCGAATGCCACCATTTTCAACCAAGGGATTTTCAAGTGACATAATCACCTCTTGGTTATAACAAGGCGCCTCTTTGACATTGTCCCAGAGGCTAGCGGCATTGACTGTGAGCGTGTTTTTGCTCAGTAAATCATGTTCAAACAGCTGCCTTAATACTGCTGGCAGGCCACCTGCGTAGTAAAAGTCTTCCATTAAGTACTGACCCGAAGGCTTAAGATTCACTATGGTCGGTACAGTGTAACCATGGCGCCAGTCATCGAGTGACAGCTCTACCCCTATCCTGCCGGCAATCGCCTTTAAATGGATAACGGCGTTGGTTGAACCACCAATGGCAGCATTGACTTTGATGGCATTAATAAAAGCATCACGGCTTAAAATTTTACTTAAGGTCAAATCCTCTTTGACCATCTCCACAATTCGCATTCCCGACATATGCGCCAATACTTGGCGGCGAGAATCCACCGCAGGAATAGCTGCATTGTGTGGCAAACTCACCCCAAGGGTTTCCACCATACAGGCCATGGTCGATGCTGTGCCCATAGTGTTGCAGGTGCCCGTTGAGCGTGACATATCCGCTTCGGCATTCATAAATGCGGCGAGACTGATGTTGCCCGCTTTATATTCTTGATGCAGTTCCCACACGAGTGTGCCCGAACCGACATCCTTGCCCTTATGCTTACCATTGAGCATGGGACCACCGGTAACAACGATTGTCGGTAAATCACAACTGGCCGCGCCCATCAATAAAGCCGGAGTCGTTTTATCGCAGCCCACTAACAGCACAACACCGTCGATGGGGTTGCCACGAATGGCTTCTTCCGTGTCCATGGCCGCAAGGTTACGGGTAAGCATGGCGCTTGGGCGTAAATTGGACTCGCCATTCGAAAACACTGGAAACTCCACTGGAATGCCACCCGCTTCCCGAATGCCATTCTTTACTCTTTGCGCCAATTCCCGTAGATGACCATTACAGGGCGTCAATTCTGACCAGGTATTGCAAATACCAATCACAGGCTTATTTTGAAAGTGATGCTCGGGTATGCCTTGGTTTTTCATCCAACTGCGATACATAAAGCCATTTTTGTCATCACTACCAAACCAACTAGCCGAACGAAGTGTTTTCGGTTTTTTATTATTCATATGACACCTTCGTCTTCCAAGGCACATGCCCTGCCCGAACGATTGAGTAACACTCAACATAAAACAAACGGACGAACCTAATGCCCTGAGTTAACAATTTGTACTTTAATATTGCTAGCACGTAAAAGTATTGGTATTACTATAATACCAAAATATCAAAAAACAATAGAGGAAGTATGAAAAAGGCATTTTTGAGTGTGTGTTTGGCATTGAGTACGAGTGTCAGCACTGCAGCGATTGCTGCTAACCCTCTGTTTACGGATGTATTTACCGCCGATCCTGCCGCCATAGTGCACCAAGATACTGTCTATCTTTATACTGGCCATGACGTTGCAAAGGACAATCGCACCTTCTTCGAAATGCATAATTGGCTCGTTTTTAGCTCTAAGGATATGCACAATTGGACGGCCCATGGCAGCAAGTTATCTGTGAAAGATTTCAGCTGGGCTAAAGGAGATGCATGGGCTAGCCATGTGATCGAAAAAGAAGGTAAGTTTTACTGGTATGTAACGGCAAGGCACAACAAAATCAATGGTTTTGCTATTGGTGTCGCGGTTGCAGATAGTCCACTTGGCCCCTTCAAGGATGCCCGCGGCAGCGCCCTTATCACCAATGACATGACCACAGATACCGAGATTGATTGGGATGATATCGATCCTGCTGTCTTTATCGATGATGACAAGCAAGCCTATCTGTTTTGGGGCAACACTAAGCCAAGATTTGCCAAGTTAAAACCCAATATGATTGAACTCGATGGCCCAATACACGCCATTGATGTCCCTAACTTCACCGAAGCGCTTTGGGTACATAAAAAAGATAAAACTTATTATCTTTCATACGCTTCAGGCTTCCCTGAAAAAATTGCCTATGCGACCAGTGATAGCATTCAGGGGCCGTGGAAGTACCAAGGCATCTTAAATGAAGTGGCGGGCAACTCGCCGACAAACCATCAAGCGATTATTGAATTTAAAGGTAAATCCTACTTTATCTACCATACCGGCGCATCGCAGGATGGTGGCGGTGAGTTTAGACGTTCAGTGGCAATTGACCCGCTGCATTACAATGCCGATGGCACCCTACAGCGCATTCATATGACGAGCGAAGGCATTAGCGAGCCGCAGTAATCCTATTTTTTGCTCGCGCCAAAGTAAAAAAGGTGAACCTAAGTTCACCTTTTTTATGGGTAGAGTGCGTTCAAAATGAATAACTCGTTATTTACGCTCAATATTTTTATGCACTGTATCTTGAGACGTTGAGAGTAATTTATTCATCTCGGCTTTCGCGCCTTCACTGTCTCCTGCGGCAATCGCAGTATAAATGGCCTTATGGCCTGGGAGTGATTGGATAAAGTCATCCTGAATTGTGCTACTGAGTCTAAAGATTTCGAGCAGCGCAGATTGGATCGACACGCCGAGGGACACCATAAACTCGTTATTGGTCGCATCTAAAATCGCCATGTGGAAATCGATATCCGAGGTATAGACTTCATCTGTACCTAATTCGGCCGCTTCCATCTTGGCATAAGCCGCCGCAATCACCTCAAGCTGCTCAGGGGTGCGTTTTTTCGCCGCCAGTTCCGTTGCTGCGGGTTCAAACACTTCACGGATTTCATAGAGAGAAGTGTAAAACTCGGGCGAAGGTTTAGATTGGGAAAACCAGTTTAAGATCACCGGATCGAACATATTCCAGTGGCGACGCTCACGAATGCGGGTGCCAAGTTTAGGACGAGATTCAATAAGCCCTTTTGCCGTGAGCACCTTAAAGGCTTCCCTTAAGGAGGTGCGTGACACTTCCAGCTCTTCACAGATAGCATTTTCATTAGGGATATATTCACCTGGCGCATAAAAGCCGCCCACAATGCGAGAACCTAATTCGCTTGCCACCCAGTTATGGATATTCTGCGGACGGTTATTTGCCTGATTTGCCATAGTGCCCTCTTTAACTCTCAATCTCTGTGCTCAATCCAATCAGCTGGATAAGGTGCTTAACGCTGATAAACAAATGTTATGATACTACCTTTCCTGATAAAGGTAATAAAAATTTTGTTAACGCTAAGAATTTATGGGAATTTCCTCAAACTTACTGTCCCTACCTTACCCCAAACTTTTACATTGTAAAGCCTAATTTTGCGTTTTAGCCAGTGATTGGACAAGCTCGCAACGGCTACCGAGTGCCTAGGAAATAGTCATTTTCAATCTGTAATTCGGCATGTACATCGACCACAAACATCCCCGCAGCTTCGGCGGCTTGGATGCCCGCCTTCGCATCTTCAAATACGATACAGCGCTCAGGCGCTATGCCCATCAGTTCGGCGCGGCGTAAAAAGGTATCGGGCGCAGGTTTGGGTGACGCGACTTGGTCGGCGCCCACCACATAATCGACTAATTCCAACAATCCACATAGGGTCAAGATTTGAATTGCTTCCTCTGTGTAGGCGCCTGTGCCGACTGCCATTGGGCGTTTGCCCTGATTCTGCTTGGCAAATTCGGCTAATGCTGTCGGTTTCACATATAAATGCATAGTGTCGCGCACTAGGGCTTCTTTATACTCGTTCATGGCCTCATAACTGGCCGTTGGCGTGACGCCAAAATGGGCGATCAAAATCTCTAAGGTGCCAATGGTGGGCACGCCCGCTAACGAGCGCATCAGTGCAGGCTCTACCGGGATCCCAAAGTGATTCAAGGTTTGTCGCCATGCCTGCTCATGCAACTGACCGCTGTCGACTAAGGTGCCATCCATATCGAAGATAATGCCGTCAAATTCTGTATACATCTGTGTTAACCCTATGAAATGAATGGTGCCAGAAAAATGAAAGCCGCCCGAAGGCGGCTTTATTGCTGCGCGAGAATTATAAACCTCTTGCTAAACCGTAATAAACGGAATTTTGGCGAAGCTCATTCTTAAACTCGCGGATCTTAGTGTCGGCATCGATGATAACCAGTTCAGCACCGGCCATTTCAGCAAAGTCGACAATCTGATCCGTCGTGATGGCTTGGCTGTAAGCTGAGTGGTGAGCCCCACCGGCGTGGATCCAAGCAGCGGCGGCAACCGCTAAATTCGGACGAGGCTCCCACAGCGCAGACGCGACAGGCAGATTTGGCAGATCCTGTGGTGGCGTTACTGTATCTAATTCATTAAGAATGATACGGAAACGGTTGCCTAAATCGATAGTCGATACGTTGATTGCTGGGCCCGCTTTACCTGTGAATAACAGACGTGGCACGTCACAACGCACACCAATGGTGTGGCGGTGAACTTCTAAACGCGGTTTTGCTGCAGCAATCGATGGGCACACTTCTAACATGTGGGCGCCAAGAACTTGGTCAGTCGCCCCAAAGTTATAGGTGTAGTCTTCCATAAATGAAGTACCACCGGCACGGCCTTGGCCCATCACCTTCATGATGCGCACCATGGCAGCCGTTTTCCAGTCGCCTTCGCCGCCGTAACCGAAACCGTTCGCCATCAGACGTTGGGTAGCCAGTCCCGGTAATCCTGTCATACCGGTGAGGTTTTCAAAGCAGTTGGTAAAGGCACCAAATCCACCTTGGGTTAAGAATTGGGTTAAGCCGAGTTCAATCTTGGCTTCTTTTCTTAAACGGTCTAATTGGTATTCATCGCCAAATAGCTCGTTACCCACTTGGTATTCGCTGGCGTAACGGTCGAGCTGTGCAGTCACATCGCTTTCGGCAATGGCTGCAATCGCCTCATTGAGTTCACCTAAGCTGTAGGCGTGCACTTCGTAACCGAATTGAATTTGTGCGGCAACTTTGTCGCCTTCGGTCACGGCCACTTGACGCATGTTGTCGCCAAAGCGGGCGATACGCAGGTTTTGGCTCTCGTGCCAACCCGCCGCCGCGCGGCACCAATCATCGATTTGTGCCTGTACATCGCTCGATTGCCAGTGACCTACAACCACTTTGCGCTCTTTACGCATACGAGTGCCGATAAAACCAAATTCGCGGCAACCGTGAGCACTTTGGTGGGTGTTCATGTAGTTCATGTTGATTTCGCTCCAAGGGAGCTCGGCATTGAACTGAGTGTGTAAGTGCATGAATGGCTTGCTTAATTCATTAAGACCAGCAATCCACATCTTGGCGGGAGAGAAAGTGTGCATCCACAGAATAACGCCAACACAGTTTTCATCGCTGTTGGCCGCTTGGCATACGGCGTGAATTTCCCGTGGAGATTTGACGGTTGGCTTATACACCACTTCGATGGAAATGGCGGATGATTCATTAAAGCCATGAACAATTTGCTCACTGTTTTTAGCGACTTGCTCTAATACTTTCGGGCCGTATAAATCCTGCGAACCCGTGATAAACCACACTTGTTTTTGTTTGAAGGCTTTCATATTACTCTCTCTAGTTTGAAATGAGACCCGACTGGCAATTACTTGCTTTGGCCGTAATAAGCGTCTTTTCCATGCTTACGCAAATAATGCTTATCAATAAGCTCTTGTTTTAACTGACTAATACCTGGTGATAAGGTTTTGGTGAGATACGCCATCCGAGCGATTTCTTCGAGCAACACGGCGTGGTACACAGATTTAGCCGCATTCGCGCCCCAAGTGAACGGTGCATGGCCTGCCACTATCACCATGGGTGACTCGTTGGGATCTCGGTCGGCGAAACAATCGAGGATCTGCACGCCGGTTTCTTCTTCGTAGTCGCGACTGATCTGATCGTTGCGCATCACTGCTGTGCATGGGATTTCACCATACACATAATCGGCTTGTGTCGTGCCTAAGCAGGGAATCGCTATCTGCGCTTGCGCCCAGGCGGTGGCATAGGTTGAATGGGTATGGGTAATGCCACCAATACTCTGCCACTGGCGATACAAATAGGTGTGTGTCTTGGTATCGGATGAAGGACGCATGCGCCCTTCTACGATTTGATTCTCAAGGTCAACAATCACAATGTCTTCAACCTTCAAATCTTCATAGGGCACACCGCTGGGCTTGATACCAATCACGCCGAGTTGGCGGTCAATTTGTGAAACGTTGCCGAAGGTGTAAGTCACCAGTTTGCGTTTCTCAAGCTCCATGTTGGCTTCGTATACTTCGCGTTTTAGCTCTAAAAAAGACATCTTATTTCGCTCCATCAACATAGTGGCCAAGGGCTAAGTACCCTTGGTAAAGCGCTTGATATTTCTCTGCGTTTTCAGGATTTGGCTGATAGGTTTTCGCAACGTTTGAGGCCATGGCAGCTTGGGCACTTAGCACATTCGGATAAACCCCGGCTGCAGTTGCAGCATAAATAGCGGCGCCTAGGGCACAGCTTTGCTCGCTCTCGAGTACGTCGATGTTGCAATTCCACACATCGGCGCAGGTTTGCATAATGAAGTCGGATTTTTTCGAGATCCCACCAATGGTGACCACATGGTCAATGCAAACGCCTTCTTGTTTGAAACGCTCGATAATGGCCCGTGCGCCATAGGCACTGGCTTCCACTAAAGCTTTGAAGACTTGCGGTGCTTGGCTGCCCATGGTTAATCCTGTGATAGCCATGGCAACAGATTGGTCGGCATCGGGCGTGCGACGTCCGTTAATCCAATCGAGCGCGACAATACCTGTCTCGCCAACGGGGATTTTCGCGGCCGCATTGCCTAACATTGTCAGAGTTTCAGATTCGAGTTGCTGAATGAGTTTGGCCTTGGTGTTGTCATCAAATAAGGCTGATGTGTCAAGCTGTTGCATCGGCCATGCAGTGAGATCCCTAAACCAAGCGTAGAGATCGCCAAAGGCAGACTGACCCGCTTCCAGCCCTATCATCCCGGGCAATACTGAGCCATCCACTTGACCGCAAATGCCTTTGATACAACGCTCACCAATATCTTCATAACTGGCGACCGTAATGTCGCAGGTTGAAGTCCCCATCACCTTGGTTAAGACACCAGGTTTAACATTGGCTCCAACGGCGCCTGCGTGGCAGTCAAATGAGCCAAAAGACACGATAACCTCGGTCGATAGTCCTAAATGCTGTGCCCACTCTGGTGTTAGCTGGCCGCAAACTTTGTCAGATGTGCAGGTTTCAAGCGGTAACTTGTCTCTCAATCCATCGAGTAAGGGGTCGATACCAACGAAAAAGTCATTCGGCGGATAACCATTCCATGACTCATGCCACATCACTTTGTGACCGGCGGCGCAGCGCCCTGCCTTAAAGACTTTTGGATGTGTGGTGCCTGTCATTAATGCGGTGATCCAATCACAGTGTTCGATCCAGCTATAGGCCGCTTGTCTGACTTCTGTGTCGTGACGCAGTACGAATAGCGCTTTCGCCCAAAACCATTCTGAGGAATAAATTCCCCCTTCATATTTCAGGTAATTTTCACTTGAATTGTTTGCCGCAGCGGTAATTTGCTGGGCTTCGAGAATGGCGCTGTGATCTTTCCAAAGCAAAAACATGGCATTGGGATTACTCGCAAACTCAGGTTTTAAGGCTAAAGCAACACCGGATTCATCAACTGCAATCGGGGTTGAACCTGTGGTATCAACACTCAAACCGCAGACTCTTTGCGCGGCGCCACTGGGAGCTTTTGCCCAGAGTCCTTGTACTACCTCGATAAGGCTTTCGATGTAATCGAGGGGATGTTGTCTAAATTGATTCTTGGCAGGATCGCAAAAAAGCCCCTTCTTCCAACGTGGGTAGTACACCACATTTGTTGCTACTTCTGCGCCCGTTTGGGTATCCACCAATAACGCGCGTACTGAATCTGAGCCGTAATCAAGCCCTAACGCGTAAGCCCCTAAAACATTCGACATTTGCATCCCCGTACATTTTATCTGCGTCCGATCCGGTTTACGCAGGTAGAGTGAATATTATTTAGTACTACAATATTACTACAGCTCAATAGTAATACAATATGATTTTAGTTATTGAGTGATAAAATTTTTAACATTAAGGCTGAGCATGTAACGATTTAGGGGATGAAGCATAAGGAAGGTAGAAGCAGTGCTGAGCTTGACTCGAGCATGAAGAAGTCGAATAATGGCGCCAGGTTGCAGAGACGCCTATCCGCAGAAGATGACATCACTCTGACTCATATCTCGATGTTCGCATCACACGTATGACACAACAATTGATTAGGTTTGGCTTAGCGGAGATGCCAATAAAACTTAGGAGAATTGTTTGTGATACAACAAATTACCCCAGCACCACGCGCCTTAACCGAAGTTAAAATCCTCGCTAAAAAGCACCTTAAAGCCTGCCAAGCTGGCGATGCTGTGGCGCTAGATAAACTTGCCCCCTTGATGAATAAGCAAGGTTTAACCCAGCAGGATATTCAGCTTAAGCATTGCCAAAGCCTATTGGCTCGTGAGCTCGGTTTTACTGATTTTAATCACTGTCAAAGAGTGTTATCGGGTCAAGCACAAATCGGTGAAGACTTAGGTACCCTATTCCATAGCAGGCGCTGCGATAGCTTGCTCAATCACTGGTTCAGCGGTTTTGATGAGGCGCAGGCTTTTTTAAAGCAATCACCACAGATGGTGTTGTTGCCCTACAAAAAGCAGTTCTTTGTGGTTAATGGCGCCTACTATCTTGACGCTCTGGGGCTTAAATTGAGTGACCCCGCCAGCATCGACTGTATATGGGTGGGAAGTGAAACGGTTGCAGCCTATGAAGATTTTGCGCTAAGTCTTATCAGGCATAAGCTCACTTAGCTTAGCCTTACTTAACTTAGCCTTATTTAACCTAAGCAGGTTTGCTATTTGAACAACTAGGCTAATGGGTAAATGAAATCCATTGCGAAAGAAAAAGGCCGCTAATCATTAGCGGCCTTTTTATCTGAATTTGGTGAAGGTACTGTGGTTAGCATGAGGAACCCTAGGGTTCAATTTCCGGAACTGCAAAAACAAAAAAGCCATCATTGCTGATGGCTTTTCCGTAGAATATGGCGGAGGAGCAGGGATTTGAACCCTGGGTGGGCTATAAACCCACGCCGGTTTTCAAGACCGGTGCATTAAACCACTCTGCCACCCCTCCGAACGATGCGCATAATATAAGTTAGTTTACTGACTGTAAAGCACTAACTGATAATTATGCGCTAACTGCTCGTATTACATTCAATCTGCTTGATTTTGCTTCGTATCTGCATTGATCCCAAGACGAGCAGGATCCGGCGCAGTAAAGTGTTTGGCAAAATCCGCCCAAGTTTGCTCGGTTTTTAACAGGTAACCCAAGATCACCACTAATGAACAGCTCAGAATGCCCCAACCAATGGCGACTTCTCCTGAACTTGCCCAGAGTGCGACTAAACTCGAGGCGCCAAAGGCGATGGTGATTTGCAAAAAGTTCTGTAATCCTGCCGCCTTAGCCGCATTTTGAGTGAATTGCTGCAAAGCACTGTTCACTACTATGGGATAAATCGCCCCGTTTGCCGCTGCGAGTATCGAGAAGGAAATCAGCAGTGGGAAAATGGTTTCCGCCTTCATTAATAAGGTGAAAAACACAATCGAGATAACGCAGAGTCCAAAAATGGCCAGCAATACGTTGAGTGTACGGTCGGCACCAATGCGTTTTATCAATAACTTGCTTGCGTATCCGCCCACAATAAACATGATGGTTTGCGGAATAAAGCTCAGCCCAATCTCTGTTGCCTGATAGCCGTGTTGCTCCATCACAATCGGCCATACAGTAAGATATGCGAAAAACGCACCCGAACAGGCACCAAAAATCACCACATTGCCTAGGTAACGGGTATTTTTCAAAATCTTGCCGTAGGAAACAGCGCTTGGCTTAGCATCCTTATGCTCTGCATGGCTCGGCACGAAGTATAAGGTCATCAACACCAATAAAAAGGCAATCACACACAATGAGATAAAGATTGCACGCCATCCAAAATCGTTCAGAATATAAGCGCCAAGGATGGGGGCTAATGCGGGTGATAATGCCACTAACGGCATAATGTTACTGAAAATCCCCTGGGCTTTTTCGGCATCATATTGCTCGACCACAATCGCTTGCCAGATGACCCCTGCACTACAGGCGCCAACGGCTTGGAAGAAGCGAGCGATGTTCAGCATCAGTATCGAGTCGCTATTGGCGATGGCCACACTGGCGAGCGCAAAAATGCCAAGGCCGAGGATCAGGGCGTAACGTTTGCCGAGTTTACTGACCAAAGGGCCATAAATCAGTTGCCCTAAGGCTAAACCAGCCAAGAAACAGGTGAGCGACATCGCCACTTGAGACGGTGAAGAATTGAACGAACTTTCAATTGCTTTGAAAGCAGGCAAGTACATGTCAGTGGCAATAAATCCTAACATGCTTAATAAGGCCAAATAGAATAAAAATATAAAAAACTTCATATTTACAAAGATATTACTAGACGTTTTCATAAAATAATCATGTCAAAAGACTTAAGGCGTGCAGTCTAAATACTTGTTAATTTGATTGGAAACGTTTATTTTTGACAGATGCTATCAATTATTTTCATCACAATGGATGTCAGCTATGCTCTCGGAACAAGCGTTAGAACTCATTGATATCGTGGCCCGTGTTGGGAGTTTTACGGCGGCAGCCAATCGACTGCACAAGGTCCCTTCTGCGGTCAGTTATGCCGTTAAACAAATCGAAGAAGAACTTGGCGTAGTGTTATTTGAGCGCCACCACCGCAGCGTGACCCTGACCCCCGCGGGAGAGCATTTTGTTAAGCAAGCCAGAAACTTGCTGACTCAAATGGATGAAATGAAACGCGGCACCCAGCGTGTGGCCAACGGCTGGCAACCCACATTGTCTATCGCCTTAGATAACATAGTGCGCGCCGACAGAATTAGCGTATTAATTGCCGACTTTTACCGTCATTTCCATGATATTGAGCTTATCATCCGCATCGAGGTCTTTAACGGGGTGTGGGAGGCGCTTGCGACCGGTCGCAGTGATATCGCCATTGGTGCAACAACGGCGATCCCTGTTGGGGGCGTATACCAATATAAAGACATGGGCGACATTCAATGGGCATTTTTGGTGAGTAAAAACCATCCCTTAGCCAGTATTGACCGGCCCTTGACCGATGATGAATTGCGTCCCTTCCCCTCCATTTGTTTGGAAGATACCTCGCGGGAAATTCCTAAGCGCATGACCTGGTTATTGGAGAATCAACGCAGACTCGTAGTGCCGGATTGGATCCGCGCTATTAACTGCTTTAGAGAGGGATTAGGTATCGGCTATATGCCAGTACATTTGGCCAGCGTATTTATTAAAGCGGGCGCCTTGGTTGAAAAGCAGCTTGAAAATCCGAAATTAACCAGCCCCTGTTGCCTCGCTTGGAACGCCGATAAGATGTCGCCCGCCCTTGCTTGGGTACTCGACTACTTAGGGGATACTGATAAATTACACCGTGAATGGCTGGCGTAATATTTCCGTATTACCACAGGATTAAGCTTGTTTTAAAGTCTTTGTGTTGCACTGGTGTAACGAAATACGCCTTAAGCGTTAGGCCGCACAGAAAAATCAGTCATTACAACTTGTTATTTGTGGCGTGAATCCTTTAAGCACAGCGCTGTTTTCGGTAGTATTCACCCAGTTTTACTGGATTTGCGATATTGATGGGAACTCTCGTTCCCGTTAAAAATCAAAATGATCAGTTTGGATTTAAAAGCTAATGGAGAAAGATATGACTCAGCAAACCTTGTACTCAGCGAGTGCATCCACCCTAGAAGTGAATAAACTTCTTAAAAATACCTATTTATTGTTGGCCATGACCCTCGCCTTCTCTGCATTGTGTGCAGGCTTAGCGATGGCACTCAATATCAGCCCTCTGATGTCACTCGGTTTATCTATCGGTGGTTTAGTGCTGCTGTTCGTTACCCTACGCAAAGCTGACTCGGCTGCGGGCATCTTCTGGGTATTTGCCTTTACTGGTATGGAAGGCGCCTCATTAGGTTACATGCTTAACCACTACGCTGGCATGACCAATGGCTCTGAGCTTATCATGCAAGCTTTAGGATTAACCTCGGTTATCTTTATTGCGCTCTCGGCCTATGCAGTCACGACGAAGAAAGATTTCTCTTTCCTACGTGGTTTCCTGTTCGCCGGATTGATTGTGGTGATCGCCGCTGCGCTGATTAACATTTTCGTGGGTAACAGTGTGGCCTTTATGGCGATTAACGCGGGTCTTGCGCTGTTAATGACCGGCTTTATCCTGTTCGATACTAGCCGTATCGTGAATGGTGGCGAGACTAACTATATCCGCGCCACTATCTCCTTGTATCTGGACTTTTTAAACCTGTTCATTGCCATTTTGCATTTGCTTGGCATTGGTAACGATGATTAATCCCCTTTTCGGGAAACTTACGCTAAAATGGCCCTACTTTTAGGGCCATTTTTTTTATGATGAGCAAATTTATTATCCAAGTAAACGGGCCAGCCTATGGCACGTCGGCAAGTGTGAATGCCCTACGTTTCACCCAAGCCTCCCTGCAAAGCGGACATGAGATTGTCTGCGTGTTTTTCTATCAGGATGGCGTGTATAACTCGACGGACTTTAACTTACCCGCATCCGATGAATATGATGTGGTTAAAGGTTGGAAACAACTGGCAGCCGAGCATCAAGTCTCGTTAGTGAACTGTGTTTCAGCGGCGTTACGACGTGGCATAGTCTCGCAGCAAGAGGCGCAGGAGAACGGCTTAAGCCACTGGAATGTTGAACATTCTTTTATTATGGGTGGACTAGGTGAACTGGTCACGGGAATTGAATCAGCCGATCGTTTGATCTGCTTTTAAGCTTCGGAAATGTTATGAAAAAAATCTGTATATTGTTCCGAAGCGCGCCCCATGGCACCACTAAGGGCCGCGAAGCCTTAGACTTTGCCCTGTTAAGCGCCAGCTTTGAGCAAGAAGTGAGTTTAGTGTTTGTCGATGAAGGCGTGTTGCATCTGCTAAAAGACCAACAACCCGAGCTTATCGGCGGTAAAGATTACCTCGCCGCGCTAAAAGCGCTCCCGCTGTACGACATCGAATCAGTGTTCGCCTGCAAACAGTCCTTAGGTGACTACGGCTTAAGCCATGGCTTGCTGTCGATTCCGGTGACTATCTTAAACGATGAAGCCATCTCGGCTCACTTAAAAGCCGTCGATGAGGTCTTAGTATTCTAATGATTTTACATCATATCCAAACCTCGCCCAGCCGAGACAATGCCCTCAAACTTTGCCTGCGTTATGCTTGCAAAGAGGATGCGATTTTACTCTCGAGCGATGGCGTTAACGCATTATTACTGCGCCAATGGGCCATGGCGCTATCGCCCTTTAAAGTGATGGTGCTGAAAGACGATGTCATCGCCCGCGGCTTAACGGAACGTCTTAAAAACATTAGTCAGATTGATTACAACGAGTTTGTCGCTCAATCTTTGCAGCACGATAAGGTGATCACGTGGTAAATCCGCTTATATTCAATGGCGTCGAAATTGAACGCGACCATCAAGGTTATTTAAAGAATATCGCCGACTGGCAGCCGGATATGGCGCCGCTGTTAGCCCAAGAAGAACAGATTGAACTGACCAGTGCCCACTGGGAAGTGATCCACTTTGTTCGAGATTTTTATCTGGAATATAAAACCAGCCCTGCGATCAGGGTGTTAGTCAAAGCCATTGGTCAAACATTAGGGCCGGATAAAGGTAACTCTAAGTACCTCTATACCCTCTTTCCTGTTGGTCCTGCCAAACAGGCGACAAAGATTGCGGGCCTGCCTAAACCTGCCAAGTGTATTTAAGGTTTAATCACTTCTGCTAACAAAAAAGGTATATTCCACTGGAATATACCTTTTTATTTGAGTCGTGCTATTTCACGTTTTCTAACACAACCCAGACGGCTTTACCTAGGGTGGCCAACATCACGGCGCAAAACACGGCGATGACAGCGGTGTAGGAAAGCCAACGAAGATAACGTTGACCTTTATCCATGGTGTTGTGTTACGCCAATTAACCGATCTGAGTCAGTCCGCCCATGTATGGACGCAGAGCTTCAGGAATGGTCACGCTACCATCGGCATTTTGATAGTTCTCTAAAATCGCCACTAAAGTACGACCTACCGCTAGGCCTGAGCCGTTTAAGGTGTGCAGCAAGGCTGGCTTGTTATCGGCCTTAACGCGGTAACGGGCTTGCATACGACGCGCTTGGAAATCCTTCATATTTGAACATGAAGAAATCTCGCGGTAAGTGTTTTGGCCTGGTAACCACACTTCGATATCGTAGGTTTTGCTTGAACCAAAGCCCATGTCACCAGTACACAGGATCACTGTGCGGTATGGCAGACCGAGGCGTTGCAGCACGGTTTCAGCGTGGCCCGTTAGTGCTTCGAGCGCTGCCATTGAGTCTTCGGGCTTAACCAATTGCACTAATTCCACTTTATCGAATTGGTGCTGACGGATAAGACCACGGGTATCTTTACCGTATGAGCCGGCTTCACTGCGGAAACAGGCGGTATGCGCGGTTAACTTAATCGGTAATTCGTCTTCATCGACAATGCTGTCACGCACTAAGTTCGTTAATGGCACTTCTGCGGTTGGGATCAGGCTTAAACCTTGGCCTTCTTCGGTCGCAGGTTTAGTGTGGAACAAGTCTTCACCAAACTTAGGCAATTGGCCAGTACCCAGTAAGCTTGCTTCGTTAACCAGTAATGGCACGTAAGCTTCGGTATAACCGTGCTCAGTGGTGTGCAGATCTAACATGAACTGACCTAATGCGCGGTTTAAACGGGCGAGTTGGCCCTTCATAACGATAAAGCGCGAGCCAGTGATTTTCACTGCGCTCTTAAAATCTAAACCGTTTAGGCCTTCACCTAAGTCGATATGATCTTTAACAGGGAAATCGAAGCTGCGTGGTGTGCCCCAGCGACGGATTTCAACGTTTTCAGTCTCGTCAGCACCGATAGGCGCAGACTCATCCGGCAGGTTTGGCATCGACATGGCAATCGCGTTCACTTCTTCAAGTACCGCAGCCAGCTCGACTTTCTTCGCATCTAATTGCGCACCTAAATCGCCAACCTGCGCCATGATGGCATCCACATCTTCGCCGCGGGCTTTTGCTTGTCCGATGGACTTGGAAATAGCATTACGCGAAGCTTGTAACTCTTCAGTCGCCACTTGCAGTGACTTACGTTTTTCTTCTAATTGAGTGAGATGAGCGACATCTAAAATAAAACCACGGGTAGCTAATCGCTCAGCGGTAACTGCTAATTCGTTGCGCAAAAATTTAGGATCTAACATGTGATATATTCTTAATAGTTAAATGCGAGAAAAAACCAGTTGTTGGCCTAAGTAAACCATAAACAAACATAGACTTAGGTTCAACACCACATTCAAAGCCGCCTTCAACCAATCTCCTTCTTGCATCAGCAATAAAGTTTCGTTTGAGAAAGTTGAAAACGTTGTCAAAGCGCCTAACAGGCCAACGCCGATCAGGGCTTTGAGTTCTGGGCTGATATGACTCATTTGTCCCAGTGCGTAAATGACGCCCATTAAAAATGAACCGAGGACATTGACCAACAGTGTACCAAAAGGAAAACTGCTGCCAAATACTTGGATCATGAATATTGAAATAAGATAGCGAAAAACCGCACCAATGGAACCACCTAGGGCCACAAGTAGGAGATTATTCATACCTTTTTCTCCCACTGGCTTGATCTAATTGCGCTAATTGCGCCAATTTGTCCTTAATCCGCTTCTCAAATCCGCGTTCGGTCGGGAAATAAAATTGCGATGCTTGTAAGGATTCGGGGAAATAATTCTCGCCACTGGCATAGGCATTGGGTTCATCGTGGGCATAGCGATATTCGGCGCCAAAGCCCATTTCCGCCATGAGTTTGGTCGGCGCATTACGCAGATGATAAGGCACGGCCTCTTGGCCGGTTTCGCGGGCGAGCGCCCTCGCCGCTTTAAAGGCGGTGTAAACGGCATTACTCTTAGGCGCACTGGCTAAATACACAATCGCTTGGGCAATCGCCCGCTCACCTTCGGCAGGTCCGACACGGTGGAAACAATCCCAGGCATTGAGCGCGACTGTCATGGCATTAGGATCGGCATTGCCCACATCTTCCGAGGCTATGGCTAATAAGCGTCTGGCGACATATAACGGATCGCCGCCGCCTTCTAGAATGCGGCAGAACCAATACAATGCGGCATCGGGCGCCGAGCCGCGAATCGATTTGTGTACCGCCGAAATCAAATCGTAAAACTGATCACCATTTTTATCGAACCCCGCCACTTGATGGCCTGCGACTTGTACCAGCATTTCAGTGGTAAAACTGCCGCCATCGGCCACCATATCGCTCATCAACTCAAGCAGATTTAGCGCCTTGCGCGCATCACCGTCACAGAGCTGCGCCAGCTTATTGAGCACATCCGTTGGCATAATTAACTGACGCTGCCCTAAACCTCGCTCGGTATCCGTTAAGGCTTGGGTGATGATATGCACTATCTCGTCTTGGCTTAAGCGCTTGATAAGATAGACACGTGCCCGCGACAGTAAGGCGTTATTGATTTCAAATGAAGGGTTTTCAGTGGTCGCCCCTATAAAAATCACAGTGCCATCTTCAATAAACGGCAAAAAGGCGTCCTGTTGACTCTTATTAAAGCGATGCACTTCGTCGACAAACAGCAAGGTGCGTTGTCCACGGGATTGGGCAACGGCTTGGGCCTGCTCGATGGCGGCGCGAATGTCTTTTACACCCGAGGTAACCGCCGAAATGCGTTCAACATGGGCATTGGAATAATGGGCAATAAGTTCGGCAAGTGTCGTTTTACCTGTGCCCGGCGGTCCCCATAACATCATCGAATGGGCACGGCCCGCTTCTAATGCTTGGCGCAATGGTTGGCCTTCCCCAACAAATGGGCTTGACCGATATACTCGGCAATCGTCCTTGGCCGCATACGCGCGGCTAAGGGACGAAAATCAGGCGCAAAATTAAACGATAAACTGCTCACGCGCTAACCTACTGGGTTTTAAGACGTTGATCATCCACATCAACGTTCTCTGGCAACACAAACTTAAACAGCGATTTATCCGCAGCGCTAATGCTGTGTTGATTGCTCAAGTCAAATTGGCTTAGGTTGCCTTTATCATCGAGCACATTAAATTTATTCAGTGTGCCTTTGTTAAAACAGACATTGACCGAGGTGATCCCGGCATCTGTGGACTTAGGTTTGATTTCATAACAATCTTGCTTCTTGGTCACGCTATATTGCGACCAAGTGGCGTCATCGCGGTGAACCAATAAGGCGATGGGCGATGCATTAATGGCTTCGGCAAAATCCATAATCACTACTTCTTCGGCGAAGGGATTGTAGATCCATAAATCTTTACCGTCGGCGACAATTTGGGATTCATCGGGCGCGGTTAAATGCCAATAGAACTGGTTTGGGTGGGCCAGTGCGAATACACCCGCGCCCGTTTGGATAACCTTTTTATTGATATCGGTAACGGTTTGCTTGAAATCCGCCTTGAGTGACTCAGTGCCGTTTAAGGTTTCGCGTAATTGCTTTGCGTCATCGGCCAATACTGCATTGCTGTATAACAATGGTGATAACAACACAGCACACAACAGTTTTTTCATAGGTATCCTTTGGACTAAAAGTTGAACTCGCCGCATTATGGCGAGTTCAAACTGACATCTAGCTTAACATTAATAGTGTTTCGGGGCCGGCGGTGCCAGCACTTCGCGGTTACCATTATGGCCCTGAGCCGAGACCACGCCCTGCATTTCCATTTGTTCGATAATACGCGCTGCGCGGTTATAACCAATCTTAAATTTACGCTGAACGCTTGAAATTGAACCGCGGCGAGTTTCGGTCACGAAGGCGACGGCCTCATCATAAAGCGGATCGTATTCTTCATCGGATTCGGCGGTTTCACCCGGCAAGAGCACTTGTTCACCTTCACTCACGCCATTGAGGATCTCATCAATGTATTGTGGCTTACCCCGGGCGCACCAATCGGCCACCACACGGTGAACCTCATGGTCATCGATAAAGGCACCATGGACGCGGTTTGGCACCGCAGTGCCGGGCGGTAAATACAACATGTCACCCATGCCCAATAAGGTTTCAGCGCCCTGCTGATCCAAAATGGTACGGGAGTCGATACGAGAAGACACTTGGAAGGCCATCCGTGTCGGGATGTTGGCCTTGATTAAGCCCGTGATCACATCCACCGATGGACGTTGGGTCGCGAGGATTAAATGGATACCCGCAGCACGAGCCTTTTGGGCGATACGGGCGATCAGTTCTTCCACTTTTTTACCGACAATCATCATCATGTCAGCAAATTCGTCGACGACAACCACAATCGATGGCAGTTTATCTAAGGCTGGCGCCTCTGGCTCCATGCTGTCAGATGATTTCCACATAGGATCTAAAATCACTTCACCATTTGCTTTCGCTTCGGCAATCTTAGCGTTATAGCCCTTGATGTTACGAACGCCCATCATAGACATTAGCTTGTAGCGGCGCTCCATCTCACCCACACACCAGCGCAGCGCATTGGCCGCTTCTTTCATGTCGGTAACCACTTCACAGAGTAGATGCGGGATACCTTCATAAACCGATAATTCCAGCATTTTCGGGTCGATCATGATAAAGCGAACATCTTCAGGGCCAGACTTATACAATAAGCTGGTGATCATCACGTTCACCCCGACCGATTTACCCGAACCTGTGGTACCGGCAACCAGTAAGTGCGGCATTTTGCCTAAATCAACCACCACAGGCTCGCCGGAAATATCTTGGCCAAGCACCATGGTCAGGTTCGATTTGCTCTCGGTAAAAGCTTCGCAATCGAGCACATCGCGCATGTACACGGTTTCGCGGAACTTGTTTGGCAGTTCGAGACCCACATAGGATTTACCCGGAATCACCTCAACCACACGCACTCGCTCGGCCAGTAGCGAACGCGCTAAGTCGTTTGCGAGGTTTGAAATCTTCGAGGCTTTAATACCTGGCGCTAAATCTAGCTCAAAACGGGTGATCACTGGACCGGGATAAACCCCCACTACAGTGGCCACAATGTTAAAATCGGCAAGTTTGGCTTCGACTAAGCGGGCAACTTGCTCTAATTCCTCAGGGCTTATCGGATTCTTTTTACGATTAGGCACATCCAGCAAGCTGATGCTTGGCAGCGGATCCATAGGTTTTGCAGGTACAGGTTTATCCTCTTGTCCCGGTAAAACCACAATACCATCGACAATCTTCGCCTTTGGCGCTTCTTTTTGACGTTGCGCCTGAGTCACTGCGCCCGTTGAGGCTTTAGTATCAAAATCGATGACATCTTCATCGTTAAAACCTAACTCGTCTTCATCCTCGTCATCGAGCATGGTTTCACGATGGAATACGGGTTCATCGTCGTCATCTTCATCTTCGAAAACGTGCGCCTTGAACTCAGTTTCATCATCTAAATCTAACTCGGCTTCTTTTGGCTTGGCGACCCAAGGCGGCGCCTCAAAATGCCCATGCTCAGCCACGGCACTGGCTTGATCTAATTGGGGCTCAACTCTTTGCAGGCCTTTAGGTTCAGCCTTGGCTTTATTGCTGTTTAAACTTAAGATTTTTGCGAGCGCCGACAGCTTACCTTTACCGGAGCTTGTTTCGGTGATGATTTCGTCGCTGGCCTCTTCTTCCTTCGCGGAGCGAGTCGTAAAGATACGACTCGGTGCAACCTCAGGCTCACGCACCCGGGCTTTTTCAAGTTGATGCTGTGAGTCACGGCGCTGTTTAAACTTATCAACGACCGTCATAAAACCGCGGGTATCTTCGGTTTCACGCTCGCGTTTTAACGCCTGCGGCAGACGCTTGAGCTTTCTAAAACACCAAATGGAGACAAAGCCGACCTTCTCGACCACTGTCAACCAGCTGATCCCAGTTAACAGCGTAAAGCCCGAGCCTAAGAAGCACAGCAGCAACAAGGTCGTACCGAGCTTATTAAAATACGGCAACATGGCTTGGCCAATAACATCCCCTGCCACGCCACCTGCGGAAAACTCATAGATATTATTGGCATTCATGCTGGCTAATGCTGAAAAACCAAGAATAAGCAGTAGAAAACCTATGATGCGCAGTGCAACTGAAAAGTAGTCAATTTCCAATAAATCATGGGCGCGTTTGAAAAGCAGCCAACCTGTGGAGGCCACAATGATCGGCATGATGTAAGCAGTGACGCCAAAAAAGTACAGCAGAATGTCGGCAATCCACGCCCCGACTGCACCTGTCCAGTTTTTGATATCGCCTTGAAAATGAGACTGGCTCCAGCCCGGATCGGACGGACTAAAACTGGTTAAGGCAAGCAAAATATAGGTGGCTAAAACACAGCAAATGATGAGTCCGCCTTCGAGCAGACGCTGCAGCCCTGAGAGCGTGCGTACACTATTTCCTTGAGACAAACGACTTAATCCATAAAAATGAAAACAGGTGGGCTAACGATACCAGAATCCCACTAAATGTGGAGCATCTTAGGGCGTTTTTATCCTAAGAATTACTGGTACAAGACAAAAAATCGGCGCTAATGAGCTAAAGCACAGGTTTTCAGCACTAACTGGCTATTACGCAACCAATTTACGCGCTATTGAGAAGATAAAAACCAGATAAAAATTCGCCCTTAAGCTGGCAAACCTAAGGGCTAAGCAAGGTCATTTTTGAGTTCGAAACGGCTAACGTAGGAATAAATAAGGGGCCTAGGCCCCTTATTGTAAACGTTCAGGGTATTAAATATCGGAGAGCAGATGGTTTATCGCGACACGGCTAGTGTGTTTCACTTCTTCCATCACCACGTAAGTACGGGTATCGGATACAGAAGGTAATTTCAGCAGCGTCTCACCGAGTAAACGGCGGTAAGCTGACATATCAGAAACACGCGTCTTCAATAAGTAGTCAAAGTCACCAGAAACCAGATGACACTCTTGAATATCATCTAACAGTTGCACAGCGCGATTAAACTTATCAAATACTTCGGGAGTATCACGGCTTAAAGTGATTTCCACGAATACCAGTAGGGATGCACCCAAGAAATGAGGATTGACCAAGGCGGTATAGCCATTGATATATCCTTGCTTTTCGAGTCGTTTCACTCTTTCTAAACACGGAGTTGGACTTAATCCTACTCTTTTAGATAGTTCCACATTTGAAATGCGTCCATCAATTTGTAATTCATTAAGAATGTTGCGATCGATGCGATCCAAGTCTTTTACAGGACTCTTTTTATTATATGCCATTTATTTAACCTTGCTTTATCACTAAAACAACATTTTATTCTACGTATGTCAAAAGTTCAGCAGCATAAACTGCGTCGCCGATACTATACTAGATATCCCTGAATTAATCACGTTCAGGTCACGATAAAATAACAATTATGCCCATTAAAAGTGGGTTTTTCAGGCAATTGAGGCTCAAAAATGATTATTGGTGTACCAAAGGAAATTAAAAACCACGAGTATCGTGTCGGTATGGTTCCTTCAAGCGTTCGCGAATTGACCATCAAAGGTCATGAAGTGTTTGTTGAAACTAATGCCGGCACGGGAATTGGTTTTTCAGATCAGGATTATGTTGATGCAGGTGCTAAAATATTAGCAACTGCTGCTGAAGTCTTTGCTAAAGCAGAGATGATCGTAAAGGTAAAAGAGCCTCAAGCAGTCGAACGCGCTATGCTGCGTCATGACCAGATTTTATTCACTTATCTGCATTTAGCGCCAGATTTACCACAAACTGAAGATTTAATTAAAAGTGGTGCCGTGTGTATCGCTTACGAAACCGTGACTGATGACCGTGGAGGCTTACCTCTGCTAGCCCCAATGTCAGAAGTGGCTGGTCGTATGTCTATCCAAGCGGGTGCGATGGCATTAGAGAAATCCTCTGGTGGTCGCGGCATGTTATTAGGCGGTGTTCCAGGTGTTGAGCCTGCAAAAGTAGTGATCATCGGTGGTGGCATGGTCGGTACCAATGCTGCACAAATGGCGGTAGGCATGGGCGCTGATGTTGTTGTTCTTGACCGTAGCATCGATGCACTGCGTCGCTTAAACGTACAATTTGGTTCTGCAGTTAAGGCTGTTTACTCAACTGCCGATGCGATTGAGCGCCATGTATTAGAAGCTGATCTTGTGATTGGTGGCGTATTAATTCCAGGTGCTGCAGCGCCTAAGCTTGTAACACGTAGCATGATCGCACGCATGAAGCCTGGCAGTGCTATCGTTGACGTAGCAATCGACCAAGGTGGTTGTGTGGAAACTTCACATGCAACGACTCACCAAGATCCTACCTACATCGTTGATGACGTAGTGCACTACTGTGTGGCAAACATGCCAGGTGCAGTTGCCCGCACTTCTACCTTCGCTCTGAATAACGCGACTCTGCCTTATATCCTTAAGTTAGCTAACTTAGGTTATAAAGCCGCCTTGTTACAAGACAAACACTTACTGAACGGTTTGAACGTGATGCACGGCAAACTGGTTTGTAAAGAAGTGGCGCAAGCATTAAATCTTGAGTACACAGCGCCAGCAAGTTTATTAGCCTAATCATATGAGAGCCTAGGTCTTTCTGACCTACTCTGCTTTGTTCGGCCTCACTCTGTTGAGGCCGATTTTTTATGCTGATCACAAATATCTTCACCCGTGCGGGGTTTAAGCCAAAGCCTTAGTAAACTCAGGCTGACAATTTGCCTTAGGATTCGATTAGCATAATCTAAAAGAATCACCAAACAGCGCTTTACCCCTACAGGTAAATTCCCTACAATCCATGCAATTTGCTAAAGGCACGGAGATAAAAATGAGCCAAGTCAGACACAGTAACCTATTGATTTTAGGTTCAGGTCCCGCAGGATACACGGCCGCAGTTTATGCTGCGCGCGCAAACTTAAAGCCTGTGATGATCACAGGTATGCAGCAAGGTGGTCAGTTAACGACCACGACTGAAGTTGAAAACTGGCCAGGTGATGCAGAAGACTTAACGGGTCCCGCATTAATGGAACGTATGCAAAAGCATGCGGAAAAGTTTGATACTGAAATCCTTTTCGACCATATCAATGAAGTGACGCTGACTGAGCGCCCTTTCCGTTTAAAAGGCGACAATGGCGAATACACTTGTGATGCGCTGATCATTGCGACAGGTGCTTCTGCCCGTTACTTAGGTCTGGAGTCTGAAGAAGCGTTTAAAGGACGCGGCGTATCGGCCTGTGCGACCTGTGATGGTTTCTTCTATCGCAATCAGAAAGTTGCCGTCATTGGTGGCGGTAACACTGCCGTTGAAGAAGCACTTTATTTGAGTAACATCGCCGCCGAAGTGCACTTAATTCACCGCCGTGACACCTTCCGCTCAGAGAAAATCCTTATCGATCGTTTAATGGATAAAGTGGCTAACGGCAACATTATCCTGCACCTTGACCAAACCATGGAAGAAGTCGTTGGTGATGCTATGGGTGTAACAGGCCTGAAAATGAAGAGCACTAAAGATGGCGCTATCACAGATCTGGCCGTTGCCGGTGTGTTCGTGGCTATTGGTCACAGCCCCAATACTGGGATTTTCGAAGGCCAATTAGAGATGAACAACGGTTATCTGAAGGTGCAAAGCGGCCTTCAAGGTAACGCGACCCAAACCAGCATCGAAGGTGTGTTTGCCGCAGGTGACGTTATGGATCAACATTACCGTCAAGCGATTACCTCTGCGGGAACTGGTTGTATGGCAGCATTAGATGCTGAGCGTTACTTAGACGCTAAAAAGTAATTACGCGCCGAAACAATCGAGTGTGACTTTTACGGGTGCTCGCCCACTCAAATGAAATAGCAGGCATTAGCCTGCTATTTTTTATCTGTATTTTGTGACTCGCTCGAAGCAAGCCTCAACGCTATTTAAGACGGTCACAGCAGCAACAAAAAAAGGGACCAAATGGTCCCCTCTTAAGTGCGACAAACTAATTGCTTAGTTTAACGCTTCTTTTGCTTTTTCAACTAAAGTTGCGAATACAACTTTGTCGAATACAGCGATGTCAGCCAAAATCTTACGATCGATTTCGATAGACGCCTTTTTCAGACCGTTGATGAAACGGCTGTAAGACAGACCATTTTGACGAGCTGCAGCATTAATACGTGCAATCCACAGTTGACGGAATTGACGTTTTTTCTGACGACGGTCACGGTAAGCATATTGACCAGCTTTAGTTACTGCTTGAACAGCAACACGGTAAGTACGGCTACGAGCGCCATAATAACCTTTAGCTAATTTTAAAACTTTCTTGTGACGAGCACGTGCGGTTACACCACGCTTAACTCTTGGCATTTTCTAATCTCCTAAATTAAGCGTATGGTAATTGACGCGCGATTGCTGGAACGTCAACTTTAGCAACTAAACACTTGTTACGTAAGTGACGCTTACGCTTAGTGCTCTTTTTGGTCAGAATGTGACGTAAATGGGCTTGCTTGCGCTTGAAACCATTAGCGGTTTTCTTAAAACGCTTCGCTACACCTCTGTCGGTTTTCATTTTAGGCATTACTAAAACTCCGCATTGGGATGTTAAATAAAAAGCAAGGCGAGCGAAGGCATATAGCCTTCGCTACTTTTATAGGTTGCCCTACTTATTTCTTTTTAGGCGCTAGCACCATAATGGCTTGTCGGCCTTCCATTTTCGGGAAGGATTCAACAATTGCATACTCATCCAAATCTGTTTTGATACGGTTCAACAGATCCATACCCAGGTTTTGGTGAGCCATTTCGCGGCCTCGGAAACGAAGCGTAATTTTCGCTTTGTCCCCGTCTTCCAGAAAACGTATCAGGTTGCGTAGTTTTACCTGATAGTCGTTTTCGTCAGTTCCAGGACGGAATTTAATTTCCTTAACCTGAACCTGTTTTTGCTTCTTCTTTTGTTCCTTTTGAGCTTTCGCTTTATCAAATAGGAACTTACCGTAGTCCATAATGCGACATACTGGAGGTTCAGCGTTTGGACTAATTTCGACTAGGTCTACACCCGCTTCATCTGCCAAATTCTGAGCATCTCTGATGCTTACCACACCAATAGCTTCACCATCAATGCCAGTTAAGCGTACTTCTGGTACACCTGTGATTTCTTCATTGATTCTATTAGGGGCCAGCTGACGCCCTGCTGTTTTCTTGATCTTTATGACCTATTCCTCCAACAATTTGAGACTACGGAGCGAAATTTGTTGATGGATCTTAGCGGCGAAATCTTCGATTCGCATCTTACCTAAGTCAACGCCATCACGTGTACGCACCGCAACTTCCTTATTTTCCATTTCCTGATCGCCAACGACCAATAAATAAGGAACACGCCTTAAGGTGTGCTCGCGTATTTTAAAGCCTATTTTCTCATTCCTCAAGTCAAATGAGGCGCGAATACCTTGTTCTTTGAAGAATTTGACCACTTCTTCAACATAATCAGCCTGTTTGTCGGTGATATTCATCACGACAACTTGCATTGGAGCCAACCAAGTTGGGAAACGACCTGCGTATTCTTCGATCAAAATACCTAAGAAACGCTCCAACGAGCCTAAAATCGCACGATGGATCATCACTGGCGTTTGACGGCTGTTATCTTCGGCGACATAAGTTGCACCTAAACGGCTTGGTAATGCGTAGTCTAATTGCACAGTACCGCATTGCCATGCACGGTCTAAACAGTCGTGCAGCGTGAACTCAATCTTAGGACCGTAGAAGGCGCCTTCACCCGGTAAAATGGTGAACTCGATGTTGTTAGCACGTAAAGCTTGCTTAAGTGCTTCTTCGGCTCTGTCCCACATGGCATCGTCACCGATACGTTTTTCTGGGCGAGTCGACAGTTTTACAACGATGTTTTCAAAGCCGAATGTCGAGTAAGTGTCGTATACCATTTGGATACAAGAGCTCACTTCTGCTTGAACTTGATCTTCAGTACAGAAGATATGGGCATCGTCTTGAGTAAAACCACGTACGCGCATCAAACCGTGCAGCGAACCTGATGGCTCATTACGGTGACAGCAACCAAACTCCGCCATACGCAGTGGCAGATCACGGTAAGATTTCAAGCCTTGGTTGAAGATCTGTACGTGGCCTGGGCAGTTCATTGGCTTAACCGCGTATTCACGGTTTTCACTGCTGGTTGTGAACATGGCTTCTGAGTATTTATCCCAGTGACCAGAACGTTCCCATAATACGCGGTCCATCATCAACGGACCTTTCACTTCTTGGTAAGTGTATTGATTTAACTTACGGCGAATGAAACGTTCTAATTCGAGGAAGATGCTCCAACCGTCGTTATGCCAGAACACCATGCCAGGAGCTTCTTCTTGCATATGGTAGAGGTCAAGCTGCTTACCAATCTTACGGTGGTCACGTTTAGCCGCTTCTTCAAGACGGGCTAAATGGGTGCTCAGGGCTTTTTTATCCGCCCATGCAGTACCGTAAATACGTTGCAGCATCTTGTTTTCAGAGTTACCGCGCCAATAAGCGCCGGCAATGCTCATCAACTTGAAATGATGGCAGAAACGCATGTTTGGCACGTGTGGACCACGGCACATGTCAGTGTATTCTTCGTGATGATAGAGCGCTGGAGTCGCATCTTTGCTGATGTTCTCATCCAGAATCGCGATCTTGTATTCTTCACCGCGGGCGGCGAAGGTATCACGGGCTTCTTGCCAGCTCACAACGCGTTTGACTACGTCGTAATTTGTTTTCGCCAGTTCAAGCATACGTTTTTCTAGGGCTTCGATATCTTCTTGAGTCAGCTTGTGCTCAAGATCGATGTCGTAATAGAAGCCGTTATCGATCACAGGACCGATCGCCATCTTGGTTTGTGGCCATAATTGCTTGATTGCATGGCCTAATAAATGCGCGCAAGAATGGCGAAGGATTTCAATACCTTCTTCGTCTTTAGCGGTAATAATAGAAAGTTCAGCATCGGTTTCGATAAGATCGCAAGCGTCTTTGAGTTCGCCATTCACGCGACCAGCGATACAGGCTTTAGCAAGACCAGGGCCGATATCAGCGGCAACATCGAGAGTCGATACGGGATGTGCAAACTCGCGTTTGCTACCATCAGGAAGTGTAATTACAGGCATGAAATATCCTTGTCCAGTGGTGACCCACACGTAGGGCCACATGGTGATTAAGTAAAAAGAGAATGCTCGCGAGGTTAAGACAGTACAGGAGTCTTAGCCGCCTTGCGTAGCAGGACAGTTATTCTACGGGATAGTCTTTAAGGCACGCAAGTTAAATGGGCCAATTGCGAGGCTTAGCCCCCAAATCAGCTCCTTTATTAACATCAATCCGCAAAGTTTGCCGTGAATTCATCATATTGCAGTCAATCGTTCATGTGGCAGTCATTTAACGCCCCTACGCTATGCGCGTTAAATGATTGCGGGTAGGTTGGAGGTTTACCACCACGCATATCGCGCAGTCGCATCGCTGTAAATAATGAAGCCAAAGGAGTTGGTATGTTCACGAGTATCCTATTGACGGTTGCACTTAGCCAAGTCGCCCAGAACCCAATCCCAGTTAGCCCCACGCCACTCATTCAACCTGAACCCCGAGCGGTTCAACGCCAAGCGGTGCAATTCGACGCCATTGGTTTACAAGCCGATATCCACGCCGAGCTTTTGCTGCAGATAGAACAGCTATCGCAGGCCATTAGTGACAATATAGAGGAGGGTATATTACCGACTGTGCCTGTCGAATTGATGACAGTAAAGGATTGAGTTAACTTAACTGGTGCGCATGCTTGACGGTTCTTACGCTAGATAAATTTCAGTGAAAAAGTACCCAGCGCTGAGCGGAACGGAAAAATCTAGTTAATGAGATTTTGATACCGACTTTATCTAAGTTGCCACGGCACATTCTTGTATACTCAACTAAAGCCAGTGTGAAGGCTTAGCGACAAGTGTCATCCCTAGCATTCGTTAGAGAGGAGTTGCGCCATGAGGATCATGAATAAAGTGATTGCCTGCCCCCACTGCGGACACCATCAACATATTAGTATTGATGCCAGCAGTGGCGATCAGGATTATTACGATGACTGCCGAATTTGTTGTAATCCCATCCACTTGCGTTTACATGTGGATGATGCCCGCCGCACCATAGAGTTATATATTGACTCGGACGACGAGCAAATTTACTAGGCATGTTAATTAAGATTGGCCGCTAAAACGTTTGGCCAGCACGCGCTCGACGGTGTCGACGATCGCTTGGGTTTGGCTGTCAATTTCGATATTTAACTCATCTCCAACCTGACACTGGCCTAAATTGGTTAATTTGAGGGTTTCTGGGATCAAGTGCAGCATAAAACTGCTTTCGGTCACCTCGCCTACCGTTAAGCTGCAACCGTTTACCCCGACAAAACCTTTATAAAGGATATAGTTCATCCATTTGGGCTCGACACTTAAGGTCAGATCATAATGCTGCTCGGTATGACTAATGTGACTCACTTTCGCCTTAGTGTGAATGTGTCCCGAGAGGATATGGCCGCCGATTTCGCTGCCGAACGTCAAAGAACGCTCAATGTTCACCCGCTGGCCAACGGTCAAATTGGCAAGGTTTGTCAACCTTAAGGTCTCTTCCACTACATCGAAAAATACCCTATCATCAACGACCTGAGTCACCGTCAGACATACCCCGTTATTTGCCACACTTGCACCAATCGCAAGTCCCTCATGCAAATCAGGTTTAAACGCTACCTCAAGGGTATTTAGGCCATCTTTCTTATGTATTGCAACCACCTTACAGGTGGCTTGAACTATACCAGTAAACATTTTTTGCTCGCTTATTCGTTAAAGGCTGTATTTATGAATCATTCAGGCTTTCAGGCCAAACGCTTAATTCAACTCGCACTCCCAGTGTTGATCGCCCAAGTAACACAAACCATGATGGGGTTTATCGATACTGTCATGGCGGGCCGCGTCAGTGCTGTCGATATGGCCGCCGTGGCCGTAGGAACCAGTCTTTGGTTACCTGCCATCTTATTTGTCCAAGGGCTGCTGATGGCGTTTACGCCGTTATTTGCCCATCACAATGGCGCAAATAATCAGAAAGCTATTCAACCGCTAGCGTTTCAAGGCGCTTATCTGGCCTTAATTGGTGGCCTTGGCGTGATGGCGTTTCTCGCATCCGCGCCACTCGTGCTCAGCCATATGAATTTAGAGCCCCAATTGTACAACTTAACCATAGGATATATCGACGGTATTTTATGGGGCGCGCCCGCATTTGTGCTCTATCAGGTATTACGCGGTTGCAGTGAAGGGATTTCTTACACATTACCGACCATGATCATCGGATTCGTGGGGTTAGCGGTGAATATTCCGGCGAACTATATCTTTATTTATGGTCATTTCGGCGTGCCTGCCATGGGCGGTGCCGGTTGTGGTGTCGCGACAGCACTGGTGTTTTGGGCCATGTTGATTGCCATGACGATTTATATGCAGTTCCATAAAAAGTTTGCCGCATTGGCGCCCTTTAGCCAGTTCCATCGCCCCGATTTTGCCACCATGAAAAAGATGACGAAGCTTGGGATGCCGATTGCGATGGCACTCTTCTTTGAGGTGAGCCTGTTTGCGATTATCGCCCTGCTGCTGGCTCCATTGGGCGCGACTGTGGTGGCCAGCCATCAGATTGCGTTGAACTTCTCCGCCATAGTATTTATGTTGCCACTCTCGATTGGTATTGCTGTCTCGATTCGCATTGGCTACTACCTTGGTCGCGATCGTGCGGATATTTCTGCCGTGGTGGCAAAGGTCGGATTGTGGTTGGCGCTGTCATTGGCCTTGTCGACGGCAATCTTAACTGTGTTATTCCGCTTCCAAATCGCTGAGTTGTATAACAGCGATCCCGAAGTGGTGGTACTTGCGGGCAGTTTGATGCTGATGGCTGCGCTGTATCAATTATCTGACTCAGTACAGGTGGTCGCCGCCGGCGCCTTGCGTGGATATAAAGATACCCGCAGTGCGTTTTACATTACCCTGTTCTCCTATTGGGGCATCGGCATGACCTTAGGTTACACCTTGGCGTATACCGACTTTATCGTACCCGCCATGGGCGCCCATGGTTTTTGGACCGGATTAATTGCAGGCCTCACCTCGGCGGCGCTGCTGTTTTTCATCCGCCTCCGTTATATTCAAAAGCATGGTGTGCATTTAAGTTTGATTGAAGGCGGCAGCGTGCATCACTAAGTAGATGGAAAGATAAAACGGCGAGCTAAATGCTCGCCGTTTTATTTCGCGCAGAGTGATTTTGGCCTGCATCTCAGTCTAACTTGCCGTTTTATCAACAACTTTGCTGAAACACTGGACAAGTTGCACAGCAATTCACCATTTGGCAATAAAATTCATTTTTTTGCTTGCCAGCCTTTCGCTATCCCCCTAATATAGCGCTCGTTCCGAAGCACAACGCAAAGTAGTGTTGCCGTAACGATTAAAACAATGCACCCGTAGCTCAGTTGGTTAGAGCACTACCTTGACATGGTAGGGGTCGGTGGTTCGAGTCCACTCGGGTGTACCACTCTCTTCAAAGAGTCTAAATTTTGAAATTCAAACAGTGCACCCGTAGCTCAGTTGGTTAGAGCACTACCTTGACATGGTAGGGGTCGGTGGTTCGAGTCCACTCGGGTGTACCATTTCTCGCTTTAACTCCCTATAAAAACATCCATCAAGATTCTTATAAACATGCCCCACCCTTCGGCTCTGCCAGATTTTGCCTCTATTGCTTAATCCAGATTTACCGAAATTTCCCTCTAATTCACCGTTTTTCTGAATTTGTGCCCATTTCGTGCCAAACCTGTTGGCACAAGATGCTTTTGACGATTTTTTTGTTGACCCCCACCCTAGTTGGCACACAACAGCAGCTTAAAATTCAAATTAGCTTGAATCTAGCAAAGAAATTATCCAAAAAATGAATAACGATGCTTATTTCTTAGTAAGTAGAAATAGATTGTTATGGGCTAACCTGTGCGCCAAAACAGTGAGACTAAAAATGATCTGATCCAGTAATAGTGGACACTTGGCTAAACACTTGCTAGAGAGAAAAGCGGTGCTGATGCTCAAGGAATAACTCAAATCTGGCTACTTTTGTTCTTCGCGAAGTAGGTCGCCGCCTCGGTGTACCCCTTGGGTATTTTTGAATGGCTAAATCTTCGGCTTGTTCAGCAAGTTGGCGTTTAAGTCTTGCGACCTCGGCAGCTAGTTCTGCTTCCCTAGACCTAGTGTTGGATTTCGTCTCGGCACTGGCGCGCCAATTGTAGAGCTGTGACTTGTAGGATTAACCTCACGCGTTGCGGCGGCTACACTAATCTTCTAAGCAAGCTTTAGCTCTTCGGCTTTAAATTCTTGTGTATGGATCTTGCGGGGTTTCTTTGTTGACATACTTCACCTCAATAAGCGAGTTTACTCACTTAGCGAGATGTCCAAAAGTATCGGGTCAGATCTAAATCAGTTAAACCGATTTTGGAAACAAAGCCCCTTTAGGAGCCTGTAAATAACTACTGTTAATTCAGCGATTAATTATTCGTTGGCATAGCGAAAGTTGAATGTCTGGCTTATATATTTATGGAGGGAATAAGCCTGTATCAGGCGTCGGATAAACACATTTGGGCATAATCATCATTGCTGGGGTTTACATGCGTAATCTAAAGATAAGTCACCTATTACTTGGCGCGTTTGCGATTCCTATTATTGCGATTCTAGGGTTAACCATGATGGCAATTAGCAAAATGCAAGTCATCAATGATCAGTCCACCGTCATATCCAACGACTGGTTGCCCTCAGTGCGGGTCATTGAGCGACTCAACGGTCAAACCGCAGATCTTAGGGTATTAGAATCCCGACATATTCTTTCGTTGGATAGTGATCAGATGCAAGAAACCGAAAGAGAGCTGGATAAAACCAAAGCGCAAATCGATGAATCTATCCGCACCTACGAGCAACTGATCAGCGGCAATGAAGAACGAAATATCTTCAATGATTTTCAGCGCTTATATAAGGAATATCTTGTCGTTCATCAGAAGCTACTGGTACTGTCACGGGCAAATAAAAACGAAGATGCTAAGCAATTGCTGCTGACTGAATCACTCACTGCGTATAACGAATATTCGGATTTATTGCTGAAGTTATCGGATCTGAATTACAAAGGCGCGCAGGATGCAAGCAGCTATGGCGATGTGATTTACGATGAGTCGATAACGATAATGGTATCCATCTTAGTCATAGTGTCGCTATTAGTGTTAGCCACCTCCATCTTCATCTCAAAATTTATTATTACCTCCATTAAAACTGTGCAGAGCTTTATTGCCAAACTGGCTAATGGCGATCTTACCGACCGAATTCAGGATACAGGTAGCAATGAATTAGGCCTCTTGGCTCAGGGGTGTAATGAGACAGCCGATAAAATTTCTGAGATGACAGAGCAATTGATTACCGTCGCCGACAATACCGCCACTTCGGCCGAAATCCTCGCCTCCACCATGAATCAGGTAGAACATAATTCCCAGCACATGTTGGTTCAGGTCGAGCAAATTGCGACGGCGCTCAATGAAATGTCCAGTACCGCGCTAGAAGTGAGTAAAAATGCGACCGAGGCCGAAACCAGTGCCGGCGAAGCGATGGCGAATGTCTCTGAGGGCAATAAATCGCTCGGCGAGTCTGATAATATTTCAGTAAAAATTGGGGCGGCGATCCGAGATTCTGGCTCGATTGTGAATCAGTTGAAAGACTATTCCATCGAAATTGGCTCGGTTATCGATGTGATTACCAGTATTTCCGAACAAACCAACCTACTGGCACTCAATGCGGCAATTGAAGCGGCAAGGGCTGGTGAAGCGGGTCGCGGTTTTGCCGTTGTCGCCGATGAGGTTCGCTCTCTTGCGGCTAAAACCCAGCAATCCACCATTGATATCCAAGAAATTATTTCAAAATTACAGTCTCAGGCGGAAAAGGCAGACCATTATATGAAGGACAATACCAGTTTGTTGGATGAGTCTCAAATGGTATCGGAAAAAGTGCGTAGAGCATTTCAGGGGATTTCGGCCTCAGTCAATGCGATTTCTAACGTCAATACAGTGGTCGCTACGGCCTCGAGCGAACAATCGAGTGTGACAGAGGATATTTCCAGAAATATCTCTTCTACGGTAGAAATGGTCGATCAAAACGTGGTGGGAGTCGGTAACGCCAGTAAGGCTTGCCACGATGTGTTATCAGAAGCGGGTAAGCAAAAACAATTACTCGCCTTCTTCAAGACCAAGCGTCGCCATTGATTAGGGAAGAGGTTTAAGAATGTGGGTCGATTACGAGTTAACCGAACCACTCAGTGTTAGCACGCTTGAGATGTAGCGCAGCCTAGATTAGTGGAGTCTAGATCAGTGGAGCCTAGGCTGCGCAACAAAAGTAGATAAATATCTAATCGCAGATACTTTGACGTTCAATATGGAAGCTCGCTGTTGAAGCTGTGTGTTAACGCAAAGTGTCTGCGCCTCAAATGCAGCGATTGATTAAGTTGAACGTTCCTCTTGTTCTTCCCATGTCATCCGTTTGCGATAAATGGTCGATGGGCTGATATCCAGTAGTGCTGCCGCTTTTGGAACATTACCATCACACAGGGCAATCGCCCCTTCTATCGTTTGCTTTTCGGTTAACCACAGTGGTTGGATCCGCATCTCTTGGATGTGTGGATGCGCCTCTGGCGTGGACTCTGGCACTAATTCGCTGCTTATCAGTGGAATAGCGTTATCTATGTTCTGTGGATTGTGAAGCTGCGTATGGGTTTCAGTCTTAGCACTGTTTTGTGAAAGCATATTGGTATGAACTTGCTGATTGCTCCTCAGTTGCGAGGGCTGCTTCAGCGGTGCGGGGAACATGCTGGGCTCGACATGACTTGCGTCATTGAGCACAACAATTTGGCGAATAACGTTCTGAAGTTGCCTCACATTACCCGGCCAATCATAGGCTTGCAGCATACTCGCGGCTTGAGGGTTAAAGTCGACAAACTGTTTTCCTTCTTCCTTGCTGTAGGTTTTTAATAATTGCTTGGCCAGTAAGAGCACATCGCTGCCCCGCGCGCGCAAAGGGGGCAGTTCAATGGGGATAACATGCAGGCGGTAGAACAAATCCTCACGAAAATGCCCAAGTTTGACTTCTTCCCAGGGCTCGCGATTGGTCGCGCTGATAAAACGAATATCCACATGCTCTTCCTTGGAGCCGCCCACCCGCTGGAAAGTCCCCGTTTGGATAAACCGCAGTAGTTTACTCTGGAGTTCTAAATCCATTTCGCAGATTTCGTCAAGGAACAAGGTGCCACCGTCGGCACGCGTCGCTGCGCCATCTCGGTTGCTGTGGGCGCCGGTAAATGCGCCCTTACAGTGGCCAAAAATTTCGCTTTCAATCAGATCCTTAGGAATAGAGGCGCAGTTTAAGGCGATAAAAGGCTTGTCGGCGCGGTTACCCACTTGGTGAATGGCCTGAGCGCACACCTCTTTACCCGTTCCGCTCTCCCCCATAATAAATACCGACGCCTTACTGTTAGCGACACAATCTATGGTTTTGTACACGCTCTGCATTGCCAGCGAATCACCGATAAACCCTTGGTAATGGCCTTTCGGTAAGCTGTTTTCATATTGAGTGACGAGCTCTAAGAGTTGCTTTTGCTTGAGTGCATTGCGAACGGTAATAGAAAGCCTTTTACTATCAAAGGGTTTGACTAAAAAATCGAATGCCCCTGAACGCATGGCATCGATGGCTATATCGATACTGCCGTGGGCGGTGATCATAATCGTGCTGATATGGGGATAGCGCTGCTGCACTTGCTTAAGGATATCCAGCCCCGACATATCCGGCAGCTTGATATCGAGGATCAGCAGATCGGGCTGCCAGTTGGACAACTCGCTTAAGGCGTCTGCGCCGCAATGGGCATGGGTCACTTTTATGTCCTCGGCACGCAGATACTCAGTGTAGAGCGCGCTGAGTGACAGGCTATCTTCGACCAATAATGCAGAATAATTCATAGCTATCCCTATTGAATAAAACGTTCCGTTAATACGCTGTGTGTCTGCTTACCAAGGACATCAATTTGTGCCATCAGCTCTGGGATGGCGCCAAGTTGCTGCTCTCGGGCGCAGGCTTCTAATTTTCGGGCGAGTACAAATAATGCCGCCGCCCCAAAGCTGCCCGAGCTGCTTTTTAGAGTGTGGGCTTGATCTTCTATCTCGTCCACTTGACTGGCCGCGAGAGTGCTTAAGTTCTCGAGCCGCTGCGCTAACTCATCGCAAAAGATACTCATCATATTCGATAGACTCGCCTTACCCAGGGTTTGCTCAAGCTCTGCAAGTAGCGGCTCATCGAGCAAACTCGCAGTATTTTCAGCGGGTTTTACCGGGCTTTGTAAACTGACAACGGCATTGGGCAACCACTTTTGAATCACCTGCAACAAGGTCTTTTGTTTGACCGGTTTGGCGATAAAGTCCTTCATTCCAACTTGATAACAATGCTCTATCTCTTCTTTCATCACATTGGCGGACATGGCGAGGATCACTTGCTCTGGGTGCTGCTGCAAAATAATTTGTGTGGCCTCAAGCCCATCCATTTCGGGCATACGTACGTCCATCAAGACGAGATCGAAGGGCTTGTTATCGACTAAGTTAACCGCCTCGACACCATTACAGGCGTAAGTGACATCAAAGCCGGCCTTGGTGAGCATAGTCCCAGCAATAATTTGATTGGCAGGACTATCCTCTGCCAGCAAAATATGGCCTTGGAATTTCTCCTGAGCCACGTATTCCTCTTCAAATTCGTTTGCCAGCGCATCTTTACTCAAGAGTGCCAACTGCATCGCACGGCTTAATGGCTTATTGATCACTTGATCTAGACCTAAGGTCGCCAAGGTTTGGCCTATCTCAGTGCTCATCCCCGAGACTAAGGCCACCATGGAGCCATCGTGCGCTAAATGTTCTTTTCGTAATTGGTGGACATCTTTTTCATCCACCTCGAAGAAAAAGGTTTCATCGAGCAGGATAAGATTGAACGGCCCCTTAAATTGCTTGGCGAGTTTAATCGATGGCCAATCCTGCACCTCGACCGTTTCCACGCCATATTGCGAGTATTGTTTCGATACTAGCCTGAGCCAGGTCTCATCTTGATGGGCTAGCAGTACCCGCGAGTGCGCGGGGAAGTAATAGCTATGGCAGAAGTTGCTATCGAGCAGCTGCAAAGACACATAAAAGGTAAAGCAACTGCCCTTACCGAGTTCGCTGTGTAATTCGATACTGCCGCCCATCATAGTGATAAGCTCGCTACAGATGGCTAAACCTAGGCCCGTGCCCTTGTAGTTGGTATTGTGGGTATCATGGACTTGGCTGAATTCTTTAAATAATTTGCTTTGAGCCTCCGCCGCAATCCCAATACCGGGATCGGTAACGCGGCAATAGAGTTGCACCTCTGTTTGATGATTGTCCGGCAGCCACATTTCGACGGTAATGGTGCCAGACGAAGTGAACTTAATCGCATTATCCACTAAGTTATGCAGCACTTGGCGTAAGCGCTGCTGATCGCCAACCACAGTGCGGGGCACATTACGGTTCACAAAGCTCACCAGCTGTAATCCCTTCTCAAAGGCCTTAGGCTCCAGAATTTGCAGCACCTGGGCGACCAGTTTGTCCGGTTCAAATTCGTGGGACTCGAGCACCATTTGTCCGGCTTCAATCTTAGAGAAGTCCAAAATATCGTTAATGGTATGCAGCAACGCACTGCCCGCTTCCCGTGCGATATTGGCGTGAATGCGCTGATCCTTACTCAGGGATGAATCGAGTAATAATTCCACCCCGCCTAAAATTGCATTCAGTGGCGAGCGGATCTCATGGCTCATGGTCGCTAAGAAGCGCGATTTCACTCGGCTGCCCTGCTCGGCTTGTTCCTTAGCAAATTGCAACTTGAGTTCGTTGGCTTTGCGCTCGGAAATATCCCGTAAAAAGGCCGTAAACAGCACTTCATCACCAAGCTGAATAGGCACCACCTCAAGCTCAATGGGAATTTGATGACCCGCCTTGCAACGGGCCTGCAATTCAACCCGTTTATTGAGGATCTGCCCTTCACCCGTTTGTTTATAATGGACCATCCCTTGTCGGTGCCCATGGTGGTGCTCATCAGGAATGATTAAGTCTTCTAACAAGGCCCCAACCGCCTCTTCGCGGCTGTAACCAAAGAGTCGTGTGGCCGCGAGGTTAAACTCAATCACTTTCCCCGACATATCGATAGTGATCAAACAATCTTGGCTCGCCGCTAAGGTGGCAAGGAGCACGGACTCGGTTTTCGCCGCGGCAATTTCTTTGCGTTTTGCTTCGGATAAGTCTTTGACCAAACCGATAAACATTGCCCGATTGTCGATGCTCATCTGCGACACGGATAAAGCAATGGGAAATAACTGCCCATCCTTACGTTGCGCGGTTAACTCGCGGCTGGTGCCGATGATTTTGGCAACATGGGTCGTGAAGTACTGCTGAATGTAACCATCGTGCAGCGGTCTTTGGTCGAACGGCATGAAAATCGACACATTCTGACCAATCAATTCATTATGGGCATAACCAAAGAGTCGACTGACGGCGGGGTTGATGTCGGTGATGATGCCAAATTCATTGATGATCACAAAGCCATCGACCGCCGATTCTAGAATGGTGTTAAGACGGATATTCGCCGCTTCCAACGCCTTAGTACGCGCATCGACCTTATCCACCATGTTGTTGAAAGCGCGAGTCATCTGGGCGATTTCATCCTTGCCCTTCACGGGGACGCGCACCCCCAATTCCCCCGCTAAAATGCGTTTCGAGGCGCTGGTCAGCTGGGTTAAATTACGGGTGAGATAATGCCCCAGCAACAGTGAAAACAAGGCCACCAGCAACATTTCTACCCCTGCTATCGAGAGGATCTGCTGTGTCACTGTATGAACGAGCTTCTCAAGGCTTTGTGTCTCAAAGCCCATACTGACTGAGCCAAAATGATAGCCGTTGACTTCAATGGATTGCACCAGATCGAAGATCCCATCGTCCACTTGATCTAAGTGTTTATCCGCCTGATGGGAGACTTGAATGTATTTATCGGCGCCGCCATAGGCCAAAATACGGTTCTGATCAGACACAGTGACGTACAGCACTTCCTTGTGGCTCAGCAGCTCTTGGATCAATGACTGCAGCGTGGCGAGATCGTTGCTGATCACCGCATCCTGCGCGGCGACCGAAAACAAGGTTAAGGTGGTCTCAGCCCGTTTTTCAATTTGCGACTGATTAGACAATTTAAGGTAGTTAATGCTGGTATACACCAACAAAAACAAGAGTAAGCCTTCGATTAAGGCGATCCCTAAAATGGTTTTCAGTCTAAAGGACACACTATTTCTCCTCGAGCGGCTTGGTTAATGTTCCCAGTTTTAATTCACGAACATCATCCCAATCCTTGTCTTCTGCCGCCACAAAGGAAGAAAAGTCGACGGATTGTAGTAAGGCTTGCCCCTGTGGCGTCGTGGATAGCGCCATTAATTGTTCGAGTAACTGCTGACGCTGCGCCTTTGTCACTCTCGGATGGGTTGCAATGGCGTGGGGCGTGTAGGTTGGCGACTGCCAAAGCACATTTAGCTGCTGTTTTTGTGCATCGGTCAAATTGTTAAAGGTGCGCTGCACCCCGCCACCAGCATCAACGAGTCCTTGAAGTACAGCTAAGTAAACCGAGTCATGGGAGCCAACATATTTCACCTGCACATCGATATTACCCTGCTTTAAATGCGCTCTCGGTAATACGCTGGCCGCGAATGCGGCAGGTGCGGGAAAAGCTAAGGTTTTGCCCGCTAACTCGGTTAAGGACTTTATCGGCGAATCCTTACGGACAACGAGTAATCCTTTCAGTTTTTTGTCCTTTTCCCGCGCAAGCGCCTGATAGCCAGGCGCTTCATGGAACACCACATAATGATAGGGATTCATATAGGCAATATCGTATTGTCCGTCTTTCAGGCGTTGCTCAAAGGTGGGAATGTCGGGCGCCGTTGCAAATTGCAATTGATAATTTGCATTTTCGGACAAGGCCGCCAAGATTGGCGGCCATAGCTTAGCCAGTTGAATAGCCGATTGCTGGGGAACTACGCCAAAGGTCAATATGGGTTTTGTATTTTTTACGACGAGAGGAGCTTGAGCATTAACCGGTGAAATTAAACTTATCATAAGAATTATCAAACAGATAAATTGCCAATGACTCGCCTTGTTCGGGGTCGACAGGGTGCCTAATGTCGAAAACTTATCCATGCTAAATGTCCTTTTGTTAATGATATGCAGGCTACACAGGGGGCCTCAACCTAGCGCGCCCTGAGGTGATATCAGCAACCCCTATGCCACAAAAAATACCACCAATAAAAACAATCACCTTGGAGAACATTGCACAAAAGATAAACTCACTATGGATGACGGATTTGCATTTTGCAACAAACTACAAAAAATCAGTCTTTAGCTTGGTCTTTCCAGCGCATGTAGACAGTATCAACCTCAATTAGCAGGCTTTTTTTAAATGGGCATAGCTCTTGCTATCGAAGAATATTCGCCATTATCGGAGCCAGACTATGCCGCTCTCTTCGTTGTCATCGATGCAAGCCGTTACATTGTCTGTGCTGGTTGTGGAAGATACGGACAGTGAACGCCTTTATATCACTCAGCTATTGAGGCAGTTTGGTTGGTTAGTCCAGAGCCTAAGCAATGGTCAGGAGGCGGTGGATTATCTCGCGCACAACGAGGTACATATCATTGTCAGCGATTGGCGCATGCCCAAGATGAATGGTATTGAGCTGTGCCAAATCGTAAAAAATCATCAGTTACCGCCCTTTGTGATCCTGTTAACTTCTAATAATCAGACCGCAGACATAGTGCTGGGTATTGAAGCCGGCGCCGATGATTTTATCTGTAAACCGTTTCACCCGGAGCTACTCAAGGTCAGAATGTTAGCCGCGATGCGTATCGTGCAGCTGCAGCACCATCTGAGCCGCAACAATCAACTGTTACAGCAAGGGCTAGCTAAGGAATCCGCCTTGCTCAGTACCCTAAAACAAGATTTAGTTTCTGCCGCGAAAGTGCAGCGGGAATTGTTGCCCCGCAGTAAAACCTTGCCAAGGGGCTGGCAGTTACACCATGAGTTTCAACCCGCCCATTACCTTGCCGGGGATTTATATCAGTGTTTTGATTTGGGTGATGGTGAACTTGGTTTTTTCCTGATCGATGCCGCAGGCCATGGCGTTGCCGCCGCGCTGCAGAGTGTCAGCCTTGCCCAGCGTTTGTCGCTAGAGCGAACCGATTGGCGTGGCTTGTCGCCGCAGGAGATAGTCAATCAGCTGAATCGTGAGTTGAGCGATCCTGATAATACTGGCCGTTTTGTGACCCTACTACTTGGAAAGATCCATACCCAAACTGGCGAGCTGCGCCTGTGCAGCGCCGGCCATCCTTCGCCGTTACTACTGAGTGAAACTGACTGCGCGCCTTTGTCTCTTGATACCGAATTACCCCTTGGGATCCACTCCGCCGTGCAGTATCAAGATCAAATCATAAGGCTTGCACCTGGGGTTCGACTCTTGCTGTTTTCCGATGGTGCCTACGAGTGCCAACACCCTAAATTTGGTTTTTTTGGCTTAGAACGGTTACAAGCCCTGTGCCGTAATGCCTACAGCCTAAACGATCAAGACTTGCTGCGCCATTTAAGCCACGCCTTAAAGCTGTGGCAAAGCGGCACAACCCAAGATGATATTTCCATGATGTTAATTACTTACCCATCTGCCAACTATGCCAATATAGCTCTGGAGGCCCTATGAACAGCTTGCAGTTTAATCTCACCCATGAACAGTGGCGTCAACATCCCTTCTGTGACGAGTTAGAGCAGTTTATGCTGATGCAAAATGTGCATGAGCGCCAACGCTTTAAAGTGATTACCTGCGTACTCGAAGCGGTAAGTAATGTGATTAGCCATACTCAGGATACCCATGAGCCTATTGTGTTGATCGTGCATTGTAACCATGACCGTATCGTCGTCGATTTACTCGATCATTCCCCCACAGTGCCAAAGGTTTCCTTCGAGGAGTGTCCAAACCAACTGAGCGAGCATGGCCGTGGCCTGTGGATCATGTACAACTGGATGGATGCGGTGCGTTTTCAAACCACAGTGCTTGGCTCACACTTAAGATTAACCTTACTGCGTCATCATTAAACCCGCTCGATACCAAACCTAGCGGTAGGCTTACCAACCGCTAGGTTTGGTTTTCGCGTTACACAATCCCCATTGCAAATTGCAATGCAATTTCAAATCTGACTATAGCGCCCAGTTAACAAGCAAATTAACCACCTGATTTTAATCAATAAAAATCTTGGCCTGATAAATGCTATCTGAAGATGCGGTTTCAATACTAACTGGCAGGCAGAGGTGATTATCATGAAATTCTTCCCACTTGAAAAATACAACGCGAGCCTAGTGATATTTCCAACCAAGATGATGATGGCCAACACAGCTACCCATAGAGCCGCACTATTGCGCCATATGGAGCAGAATACCAACCGCTTAATCATCAATCTTGAACAAGTGAAATATATCGACTCTAGCGGATTGTCGGTGCTGATCTCCGCCCTTAAGCGGGCGCAGCAACAAGATGGTGAAATTCTGCTGTTATCACCCTCGGCCCATGTGCGTGCTCTGATTGAACTGACGCGCTTACATCAGATATTCAGCATTTATGAAGATCAAGATGCGGCAATCGCGCATTTTAGTTGCCACTAATCCAGCGTGAGCATCAGCTAAGAGGGAGTGACATCATGGAAACCTTATCACACCGCCATGTAGGCAAGATTGAATGCAAACGCCGTTTTTCCTTGAGCCTAGCAACCCTAGGTGCCTCTATTTGCATGTTAACGGCCTGCGTCACTCCCCAGCGCACCGCTCAGGATCAACTCTGTCAGCAACAGGCCGGAGAATATTGTCACTACTTTGGGCCTCAAACCTCCTATCTGCGTCAGGCGGATCAACAGTTATTAACGGCGCAAACGGAGAACATCAGTCTTAATCCAACAGAAGTTCAAAACGTTAGTGCCACATTCAGCGATACAGCCGCCCTCGATGTGCAGCTCTCAGTGGGTGACAAATTGCGGGTAGGTGTTCTACATGGCGAGGATTTCAGTGCCGATGTCGAGATTGATGCCAACGGTCAAATCTATCTGCCCTACTTACCGCCCATCAATGCCCAAGGTTTAACAATCGCCGCCCTCAAGCAGCGTATAGGCCAAACCTTAGTGAGCGAGCAATTGATGCAGGCGAGCAGTGTACGCGTCAATATCAGCCCCATCGCCTGGGCTCCGATTGAAGTGACAGTATTAGGTTCAGTGTTTGAACCTGGGCAGCACTTTATCAATCAAAAATCCGATACCGAAATTAAGGATGACGATAAAAGTCATAGCGGCGATCAGGCCAGTGACAGAACCATAGCCGCCGCCCTTCGCGCATCCGGTGGGGTTAGACCCGACGCCCAGATCCGTCAGGTACGCGTGATCCGCGGCCAGCAGCATTTTTTACTGGATTTATCCGGGGTGATTAGCGGCACCCAAGTGCCACGCTTCCTCTTAAGTGCTGGCGATCAAATCTTTGTCCCAAGTACACGCCGTTTTGAAGATAAACTGGTGCGCCCTTCGCAGATCACCGCGCCTGGGATCCGCGTGTTTATTTCAAACTTAACTCAACCGGCGAGCAGTAACTCGCAATCTGCCGTCGATACCGAAGCGACACGTTTCCCCTACGGCACGCGTCTGCTCACAGGTGCAATTGCGGCCAACTGTGTTGGCGGTGCCCAAAGCACTAATGCCAGTCGCCATGTGTTACTGGTGACCCGTAATCCGCTCTCGGATCAAACCGATATCGTCGAGCGTTCATTGGACAGCTTGATCCGTGAGTCTTGGCAGCCACAAATGAACCCCGTGTTGCTCCCCGGCGATGGCATTGCCTGTTATGACTCTGGCGTGACCAATGTGCGTGAGATTGCGCGCAGCTTAACCGACTTACTGGTGCCCGCAAGTTTACTCGGTTTGCTGTAGTACGGAATTTGTAGTTCGGAACCAGCGCTTGGGTGACAGGTTACGTCACCCCTAGGATGATTCGACGAGGGGACATTGATCATGAAAGCATCTCAGGAAGGCTACCCTCTACTGTGGTTAAAGCGTGCGCTGGTCAATGGCAGCAGCCTGCCCGCCCCCGCCCGCCGTAAGTTATATCTAAAGACAGTGTTATCGGCATTAGCGGTGATTTGGCTGATCACAGGTCTTGTCATCGTTATCACTCCAACCCGTTACACCTGCAAATGGGTGTTGATTTTACCCGGTGCGGGCGCAGGCGCCGTCGTGAGTTTGGATAGCCTAGGTCAAGCCAGCAGTTCGAGCAGTTCTCCATATCTGAGTTCTGCCATCGATCCGCGGGAAAACTACAAGGCCATCGCCCTAAGCGACAAGCTATTAAGCGATGCCGCAGCGCAATTAGACCTTAAGGCCTCAGCGCTGGGCACGCCTAAGTTAAAGCTCCCCAGCCAAACAGGGCTGATGGAATTCAGCATCAGCGCCAACAGCGCCGAACTTGCCGAGCAAAAGGCATGGGCACACTATCGCACTCTGCAGGGCACACTCTCACACCTGAGAATCGATGAAATCCATATCCGTGAAAACGGCGTCAGAATGGGACTGGAGAGCTTTGCCGATAAAGTGCATCAGAGTCAGGCTAATATTGTCGCCTTCCAATCTAAGACTGGGCTGGTCTCGTTGGATCAATTTAAGGAAGTGGCGGTCACCATTGAGCATTTACGCCAAAGCCAAGTCAATCTTACCGCTAAACTCAATGGCGGCCTTGCCAGCCAGCAACTGCTGGAGGCCGATTTATCCCTGACGGCAACCCAATCCACTGACTTGCTCAAGCTGAAAAACGATCAGCTGTTCCAACAACTCTTACTCAAATATACCGAATCGACCGCGCTACTGGTGGGACTCAATGGTCATTATGGCGAGCAACATCCACAAGTGCTGAGCGCCAAGACAGAGCAAAAAACCATGTTGGATGCATTGCATAGCCGCTGCCAAAAATTGTTGGCGCGCTGCGATCCTAAGTTGATGTTGATCCTCTCCGTCGATGATATCGATGGCCGCGCCGCACTGATGCAAAAACTGATTAATATCACCACAGAAAACGAAGGCTTAGCCCATGAACTGGCGTCCTTGAGCACCCAGATTGATGAATGGGAAAACCGGCTTAAACACAGTAATGACGATGCCGCTAAGCTTGAGGATTTACACCGTGACCATCAACTTGCCACCGCAGTGTTTACTTCTGCGATAGCTAAAATTGATGTGGGTAAGGCCGACATTTTCTCCGCTTACCCGTTATTACAGCTGTTTGCAGCACCGACTCGCCCCGAAAAGCCTGACAAGCTGGGCTTGATTCTAACCTTAGTGGGTGGCATTGCCGCCTCAATGATGGTCATTGTCGGATTGAGCATACTATGGATACGCAAACCTATACTCCAGAAAATTCTGACGAACGACTAGTCTGGTTCGCCATTACGGGCACCTACTTCTTTTGGTTCTTAGGTGCCATGTATTTGATTGCCCCAGTGATTGGTTGGATCTTGGTGCTGCGAATGCTCGGCAGATTGCTGTTTTACGCCGAAGGATGCCGGATATCGTTACCGATAATAAGTTGGATATTTGCCATGTTGTTGATGCTACTGGCATTAGTCATTGGCCATCTGGTGGAGCATTTAGGCATAGCCCAACTGATTAAATCCTCCATTGGTTGGGCTAAGGGCTGGGCGCTGCTGGCAGTATTTCCGCTGATTGGTGGTTTGCACATTCGGCCACAGCTGATTTACCGCGCCTGCTGCGTGGTCGGCAAACATACCTTGATATTGTTTCCGCTTTTTGTGATTGCTTGGCTGCTCCACCTGCCGACGACCTTGTATGTCTCCCCCTTAAGCATTGTCGGAGGACCTGGACCTGAGTTTTTCGCCGTCAGCCTGTATGAAATCGACCCAGGCAGCGGTATGCCAAGGTGGCGCTTATTTACCCCTTGGGCGCCCGCGCTTGGCATGGTGGGCAACTTTTATTTTCTGTTTGCCCTGCAGGAAACCAACAAGCGTTATCGCTTCTATGGCTTGGCTGGCAGTATCTTGATGGTGCTTATCTCCCAATCTAGACTCGCCATCCTCTGCTGCCTTGCCCTCGTCTGTTATTTCAACTTTATCCGCTATGCCAAATCCCCTTGGTTGTATTTATTAGTCAGTCCGTGTTTTTTATTGGCGGGCATTTTTGGTGAGTCGGTACTCTCTAGCATTGAAGCCAGTATTCACAGCGTTAAAGCCGCCAGAGCCGACTCGACTCGGGTTCGTGAGGCCCTCGGCCAAATTGCCCTTGAGCGCTGGGCAAACGAGGCAATTGTCTGGGGCCATGGCATTGTTGAGCGCGGCCCGCATATGGTGGAGTACATGCCGATTGGCTCGCACCACACTTGGTACGGCCTTTTGTTTGTGAAGGGGATCGTTGGCGCCTTCGCACTGGCGTTGGCCTTGTTTGTCAGCGTGCTCTGCCTGCTACCCTGTTTGATGCAATCGAGACTCTCGGCGGTAGGAATGGCTGTGCTGATGATTTTACTGCTTTACACCTTTGGCGAGAATCTGGAGATCCTCGCCTATCTCTTCTGGCCAGGACTCATAGTGCTCGGTATTGCCCACAATCAGGCAAGACAAGCCGTAAGTCTTCGCCATAAGAGCTCATTTCTGGAACCATCACAACAATCATCGCAACAATCATCAGAAGCCACTCAACCAAGTACTCAGTGAAATCCCTTCGCGAGTTTTTCGTTGTCCTTTCAATACTCGCGGCCGTTGCATCTTGATTTGCATTTTGCAATGGGCCGCAAATCCTAAGGCTCTGCTAAATTGCAAACTAGTTAAAATCGCTATAACCACCTGTTTTTAAATTAGAAAATAAACATTAAAAAGCTGGCATAGAAACTGAATAGTCAGAACAGGCACTCTTAACTGATAGGTGTTGCGATGAGCAGATGGGCATTGATACAAACCCTCAGGGACAACCAAAGTATTCGCCAATTGGCCAGCAGTATACTTTGGTTAGGCTCAGCCCAAGTTGGCGGGCGTATCGTGCGCCTTGGCAGCAGTATCATCTTAGCCCGTTTACTCACCCCCGAGGTCTTCGGTCAAGTTGCGATCATTTTGACCAGTTTTGAGATCCTCAGCATTTTCATCCGCAGGATCACTTCGGCGTCGCTGATCAAGATGGACGACAACGCCTTTGCCGCTCATCTCGCCAGCGCAAATCTGATCAACATTTTTGTGTGTGTACTGTCTTTTGTTGCCTTGAGCTTACTCAGTGGATTGCTCGCCCTTTACTATCAAGACGCACAGATAGTGAAACCTATGATACTCATGGCAACAAGCTATTTGCTCCTCCCCTTCGGCATGCTGCATGCCGCCGCCAACCTACGCCAAAATAAGATGCGTATCGTTGCAAAAGCCAACCTGTGGCAGACGGTAGCCGATGGTTTGCTCACCGCCCTTCTGGCGCTGTGCGGAATGGGGATCTGGGGGATTATTCTGCCCAAGGTGCTGGTGGTCTTGATTTGGATAGCCGTGCACAAGCAACATTCGGGCATTAATAATATTCACACCACCCCATTCGCGCATTGTTTCTCCAAGATAGATTTTTGCCAATGTCGCGCGCTATTTCGCTTTGGTACTCAGGTGGCGCTTGGGGATCTTTGCCTCGCCCTGAGACAAAATATTGATTATTTATTAGTGGGTTACTTTTTAGGTGTCGAAGCGCTTGGGATCTATTTCTTCGCGGTCAATACCAGCCTTGGCATGAGTCTTGGTCTTATTCAAAGCTTTGGCACCGCTTTTTACTCCCATCTTTGTCAGAGTGATGGTGAAGATGCGCTGCTAAAGTACCGCCACGCCCTGCTGAGTATCATGTTGGTAACCTTGCCTATCATAGGGTTACAGAGTGCGCTCGCCCCTTGGTACTTACCCTTTGTCTATGGCCAACACTGGCTCGACGCTGGCGCATTGCCAGTCTTTATTCTGCTCTGTTTAAGTGGTTTAACTCGCCCCTTAGGCGAGGCCGCGAGCCAACTGCTGATTTCCTGCGAGCTTAGCAAACTCAACTTAGTCGCTAATGCTAGTTTTATTGGCCTACTGGCCATGAGTATCAGCCTAGGCACCCTGTGGGGGTTAAAAGGTGTCGCCATGGGCATCTTCCTCTGTTACCTGATTTGTATGCCTTTGTTCGCCTATTTTGTGATGAAACCCACCGCACAAAAACTGCGTTTACCCACCTTATCCCCTTCATTAGGAGGTTCATTATGATCCCTACCGTCTCTGTGGTGATGCCGGTCTATAATGTGGAAGCTTTTGTATCAAAAGCCATTTCCTCTGTATTAGCTCAAAGTTTTACGGATTTTGAGCTAATCATAGTCAATGACTGTGCCACCGATAATAGCCTTGCCCGCTGTAAACAATTTTGCGACAGCCGCATTCGACTGGTGCAGCACGCCGTGAATAAGGGGTTAGCCGCCGCGCGTAATACTGGCATTCGCCATGCGATTGGTCGCTATGTCGCCTTTATCGATTCGGACGACCTCTGGCATCCGGATAAGTTAAAGCTGCATGTGGATCACCTACAAAAATCGCCCAAGGTCGGGATCAGCTTCTCGCGCTCAAGCTTTATCGATTATCGGGGCAACCCGATCAATTTTTACCAGATGCCGCAGCTCACAGACATAGATGCGGGCCATTTGCTGTGCCGCAATCCAGTGGGCAATGGTTCTGCGCCGGTGATCCGCCGCGAGACCTTAAATGACATTCGCTTCCAAGCGCTGAACCACAGCGAACATTACACTTGCTATTTCGATGAACAATTTCGCCAATCGGAAGATATCGAGTGCTGGTTTCGCATCGTGGCGACAACCCAGTGGCAAATGGAGGGGATCCCCGAGCCATTAACTTACTACCGCTTAAACCACGGCGGCTTATCGGCGAATTTAGTGAAACAACTGGCATCCTGGGAGCAAATGGTCACTAAGGCGCGCCGCTATGCCCCTAAGATATTGTTAAAGCATGAAAATGCCGCGAGAGCCTATCAGCTTCGCTATTTAGCCAGACAAGCCATTCGCTTAGGCGATGGCCGTATGGCGAAAAATTTAGTCAATCAAGCGCTGCTGACTTCGCCGCAGATCTTAATCAAGGAAACCAATCGCACCCTGACCACACTGGTCGCGGCTTATTTGCAATGGTTAATGCCCCGCGGTTTATATCAAATGTGCGAAACCCTTGGGCAAAAGTACCTCGGCTATCGCCAACGTATGCAAATCAAACGTGATGGGGTGACGGCAAGCTTACTCACGACCCAATTAAAATGAGATAAATGGCAGTATTAACCGTGACACATATATCGTTTGCAGATTTAAGGCGGCTCACACAGCCGCCTTGCTTTTGTCGTAAGTGGCACTCTATGGCTTTGATATCGATTTCGAGCGTTTGTTTTCGAGCATTGGTGATGAAGACAATAACAACGCCTGAGATAGTCACACCTTAGCCGATATTTCCATCTCAAAAGGATTTGCAGCTTGCAAAGCAAACTGCAAAAAACCACTTAGCCTATCAAACGAAAACAGCTTAACTATTGTTTTTAAATGAGTTATCAACCTGGCCTGCATTATGCTTTGTGACTCTTGCCAAGCGCACACTTAAGCCGTTATCGAGCGTCCCTACTTGGCACTAGGCGTAATGCTAAGCGAAATGCATGGAGGTCATGATGAATACTCAGAACTCGACTCAAGTACGCTGGTCTATTCGACTCTTCGATAGCGCTGTGGCCGCGTTGGTCCTATTGATCTGCTTGCCCTTTTTCCTTGGCGTTTGTGTGTTTCGTAAGCTTCAGGGACAAAGCGTATTCGAACGCGTGTATGTGCATGGCGCTCAAGGCCAAGTGGGGCTGTGGCAATTTGCCTATCAAGGTGCGGGTTATCGCCTGCCGGAACTGCTGAATCTACTCAAAGGAGACATAGGCCTATTGGGCGCTGAAGCGCAATTTGCTATCGAACCTTCAATCCATGTTTCGCAAGAAATCCGCATCTACCGGATCGGGATTTTCTCGATTAGTGCCATGCAGCGCCGTATGGGGATTGGGTTTGAGTCCAGCGAGCAAAGTTTAGTTAACGCCTATAGCAGCCTCAGCCGTTACCTCCTTACACTAGCGAGCGCCATACTGAATCGTCTTATGACCTCAGAGTCACGCTCACACGCAAATCAAGTCACCATTTTTGACGTGACCATGCGCAATCTCAGCATGAATCAAATGCTGGATATGCTCGTACAACAAGCGCAGCGGCCAAAGCATCACTTAACCCCGTTTGCCTTTGTGAATGCGGACTGTTTAAACAAAGCCTATTGCGATCCTCAATATCATCAAAAACTCAATGAGTGCGAGGCCGTGTTTGCCGATGGGATTGGCGTACGTATGGCTTGCCGTTGGCAAGGTGTCGATCTTAAAGGCAATTTGAATGGCACAGATATGTTGCCACTCCTATGTGAGCGCCTGATTGAGGCCAATCTATCGCTCTATCTTCTGGGCGGAGCGCCAGAAGTTGCCCACCAAGCTGCTGAGCAGTTACAACGCCGTTTTCCCCAATTGCAAATTGCAGGCACACATCATGGTTATTTCCATGAGGCTGATACCAAGCAAGTCATTAAAAAGATTAATCAATCTGGCGCTGCCGTGCTCTTGGTGGCCATGGGCGCACCTAAACAAGAGCTTTGGCTTAATCAATATCAAGCCAAACTCACTCCAGCCGTTGGGATCGGTGTGGGCGGGCTGTTCGATTTTTACTCCAACCGCATTAGCCGTGCCCCGCTCTGGTTAAGACAAATTGGCATGGAGTGGATTTGGCGGTTAATGCAAGAGCCCAAGAGAATGTGGCGCCGCTATATTCTCGGTAACCCCCTGTTTTTATATCGGGTATACAAAGCGCAGCGCGCTAACGCTAGCCTCAAGGCGACAACTCAAGCAGAGGCACAGCCGCAAGAAACGCTGCAGTATCCTAACTTGAGTGACTCAGGCTCACTCAAACGTTGCAAACGCATCCGCTTGCATCTGCTATTAAACCGCATAGTCAAACGTTGCCTCGATATAGGGGTCGCGGCCATCGCCATATTGTTGCTATCGCCTCTGCTCCTCATCGTGGCGTTACTTATCCGTTTAGAATCCCCCGGCGCTGTGCTGTTTTGCCAGCAGCGTGTCGGCAAATGGAATCAACCTTTTACCATGTGGAAGTTCCGCTCCATGTACCAAGACGCCGAGGCGCGGCTCGCTAGCCTACAACAGGCGAACGAAATGCAAGGCGGTGTCCTGTTTAAGATGAAACAAGACCCACGCATCACCCGTGTCGGTCAATTTATCCGTAAAACCTCCATCGATGAGCTGCCACAGTTATGGAATGTGCTCAAGGGCGAGATGTCACTGGTTGGCCCACGCCCAGCGCTGCCAAGAGAAGTCGCGCAATACAGCCCAAGCGATCGCCGCCGTTTAGAAGTGAAACCCGGCATTACCTGTATCTGGCAAGTGTCTGGTCGCTCTGACATTCCCTTCGACCGTCAGGTCGAGTTGGATGTGGATTATATCTACCAACAATCTTTAATGGCGGATCTGTACTTGCTACTCAAGACCATACCCGCCGTGATTTTCAGCCGTGGAGCCTACTAAGGGGGTTACTATGCAAGCCATTATTTTTGCCAATCGCCATGGACACGAACTGGCGCCGCTGGATAAACAATACTGTCCAGCATTACTCCCCATGGGAAACCGTGCCCTGATTGAATACACCCTAGAAGATGTCGCCAGTGCGGGGATTGTTGAGGTAAAACTGATTATCTCAAGCCATGCCAAAGCCTTAGAGCAACATCTTGGCGACGGTAGCCGCTGGGGCGTTAAGATTGATTACTTCCTCAGTAGAGAACAAGAACCTGTTAACTGCGTGATGTCGCGCTTAAAACTGGATTTCGACCAAAGCTACCTTGTGGTAAGGGGCGATATATTGCGCTCCCCCTGCATCAAACGTTTTGTCGATTACAGTGTTAACAGACCCAAGCACTTAGTCCTGCCAGTGCTGGCCGATTGCAATCCTGGCATGTTGCTATTGCCAAGTGCTTGTAATCACCTGTATCTGCTCGATTGGCCGTTAGAGCGAGATCCAAATATTACCAATGCCATGATGGAGCCGCTCCATGGACAATGCGCCATGTTGGACAGCTTCGAGTCCTATTTAAATGCCAACTTGGCGATCGGCGATGGTTGCTTCGATGGACTCGTGCCCTCAGGCCGTCCTATTCCAAGTGGTCGAAGCGCCAAGTTTTTTCACCTTGGGGCTAAGGCGCAAACGGGCAAATTAGATCAACAGGCAGCCTGGGGCGCTATAGGTGAACAAACCTGGATAGCTCCCGATGTGGATATGCACGATCAACTGATGATTGGCGATCAATGCGTTATCGAGAAAAACTGCCGTTTGAGTAACAGCGTGATCTTAACCAACAGTTTTGTCGGTGAAGGGCTGAATGTCGATAACTGCATTATCAGTAAAAACCTGCTGATTAATGTCGGTTTTAATACCGCCATTGAGGTTGAAGACCCTAGGCTTATCGCCTCGACCCAAGCACTGTTGCAGGCCCATGTGCCATGGTCAAGTCGACTGATGGCGTTGATATTACTTGGCCTAAGTGTCCCACTCTTGGCAATACTCTGGCTGTGGAGTCTGTGCAATTCATCAACTGCGACAGCATCAAGGCAGGCACTGAGTATTGCGCATCAGCCCATTACACTCTGGCGCGTCAATCTGTCGCAATCCTGCATGGGATTAGCACTGCTGCCACAACTCTATCAAGTGTGTCTGGGGCGCTTGTTCCTGCTAGGCGCGCAATCCCCCGAGATACATTCAGCCGCCTCGATTAGCGACGCCGCGCCGCAATATGGCGTTTACGGCCCGTTGCAGCTGCTTGGCACAGAACTGCCAGAGGAAGAACAAACGCTGATTGAGCAGGAGTTTCTGGCCAAGCCTAAGGCTGCGCAATGGTCTCACATACTCAAACTGTGTTTCGTTTCGCTTTCAACATCAGTAGCTTCAACAGGCGCTGCCACGCCAACACAATCTAATGCAAATCAGCTTAGTGCAAGCCAACTTACTCCAAACCAGCAAGATATCGCCAATGAATGGGGGAACGGACAATGAAAACCATCATCACTTATGGCACCTACGACTTGTTCCACTATGGTCATGTGAGACTGTTTCAGCGCTTAAAGGCCATGGGCGATAAGTTGATCGTTGGCGTCTCGACCGATGAGTTTAATGCGCTCAAGGGCAAAGCGGCCTTTTTCAACTATCAACAGCGCACCGAAATGGTGGCCGCCTGTAAGTATGTCGATGTCGTAATCCCCGAGACGCACTGGCAGCAAAAACCTCAGGATATTGTGGCGTTAGATGTCGACATCTTCGGCATGGGTGACGACTGGCAAGGCAAGTTTGATTATCTCGGCACCCTTTGTCAGGTGATTTACTTAGGCCGCACCGAAGCCATTTCGACGACGGAAATCAAAACTAACCTAGCGATACCGCAAACCCGGGGCAATTTGGCAACGCCACTATTGGTCAAGTAAGCAGAACCCTGTTACAGGATCTCAATGGGTAAGCGAGGGATATCATGGGCACAAATCTAGCGTTAGCCTTAGTGAAGAAATGCATTTTCGCCCTCTCTTGGCTTGTGCCAAGAAACGCCAACAAGGCGGTATTGGGCTTATAAGAACCGTTTTTCCGACAATAGCAAATACCTGTTTTTGCATTGGCAGCAGACGCACTTTATGCAAACCATTTGGATAAGCGGCGATAAAGCCCTTATCCATGCCCTCAGGCAACAAGGCTATACCGCCCATTCACGCTGGAGCCTGCTAGGCATTTACCATGCGCTCACGGCCAAATACTATGTGTACAATAGTTATATTGGCGATATTAATCAGTGGCTTGCAGCGGGCACGATTCGCATCAATCTCTGGCATGGCTCGCCACTTAAAAAAATCGAGTTTGATATCACCACAGGGCCATTAGCCCCCAAGTATCAAACCCAGTCTCTTTGGCAAGCTGGGCTGCAGGCGCTGCGTTATCATCAGGAATATGTCCGTCCGAGTTTGATGCTAAGCCCAAGCCCACTGGTTGGTGAGAGTTTCCGACGCGCCTTTCGGTTAAAAGAAGATTCCCTGCTATCAAGCACTAATCCGCGCACCGATTACTATCTGCGTTACCCAGAGCAACGCCAAACTCTGCCCTTAAAGGCGGATGCGACGGCTTATCGCCGAGTGATTCTCTACGCCCCTTCTTGGCGGGATGCCCTATGGCAAAATAGTCAGAATGTAACTTCACATTCGACCCCACATTTAACGGGAGGTCATAGCGATTCGCCCTACCAAGCCGCCTTTGACTGGCAAAGCCTGTCCCACCATTTAGTCGACACCGATACCTTGTTACTGTTACGCCTGCATCCCAATGAACGCCACTACGCATCGCAGTTTTGTGCCTATCCCAATGTGTTAGATATCAGCGATTGGGACGATGTTTATGGGATTTTGCATCGTGTCGACCTGCTGATCACCGATTATTCATCGTTATTTATCGATGTACTGCCACTTGAGATCCCTGTCCTCTTCTACCGTTTTGACCATGAGCAGTATCTCAATCAGAGCCGCGATTGCTACGATATAGGCCAAGATCCGCTCAGTATTGGCCAGGTTGCCTATCAATTCGATGAATTATTGGCATTGCTGCAGAAGATGAGTCAACTTAACGCCAAACACCAGCCCTGCGAGGCTTACAAACAATTACAGCGTTTGTATTGGTCGCAGCACGCTACGGGTGTATCAGCGGATAGCTTAGCGACAGATGGTTTTTCTATTGATGGTGTATCTATGGTTTGTGTATCTATGGTTGGTATATCTATGAATGAAAGACATGATGATAGTTTTGCACGCTTAGAACGGCACCTGCGCCAAGGGCAAACTCAGTCGTATAAGTTGGCCTTTGGCACTGATATCAAGCCTCAAATATGAAAGTTCAGATATAAAGGCTCTGGTTTAAAGCCATTTATAAGAAGGTGTCTTTAAACCAATCCCAGATCCCGAGTGAGGTTTCGGGTAATAAATCGATACCGAGCGCCGATTTAAGCAGATATAACAGCAACAGGCCGAACAAGGTACACAGCAAGATAAAGGCAATAAAGAACAGGCTAAACATAACTAAGGAGAAGCGTTTTTCTCGGCGTGTATAAGCGCGTCTGTTTTTGCCTAAAAGAAAGACATAATAAAAGCGCCATTTAATAAAAGGCAGCGCAAACGTACCTCGGTTATCTATAAAGTGTTTACCCCAAGTTCTATCCCCCAAGGCCACACGTATCCCCATTAATTGTTCTTTTGTATAGCTGTCGGCAATGTGTGGCGGTAATTTGGCCAATAACTTGAGAATGGTCGGATCCTGTTTGTTCTGTTCTACCGTTTCTTGATCCCATGGCTCAAATTCATTCATGCCCTATTTCAACCCGATATTGATTGTTTCTGAACAGATTATAGTCAACAAATTAAGCCGTTTAGAGATATCTCCATCAATCATTCGGTGGATATTCCCGCGCTATTCAGCTCAGGTTAACCGCGACGAAGCTATAATAACGCTAGAAATTTACGCATAGATTAAGTTTTAAAAGCGGTTGTTTTCATAAGGTTATAGAAAATACCGATCTTTTTTGAAATTTTTTTCAAAATGATTAACCCTTTTTTGCTGCAACTACGTTTACAAAGATAGGAATACAGCAAATGATGGTACAACCATCTGTGCTAGGCCTTATCAACATCACTAGGAGACTATTATGAAATTGACTCACGTATTTAACACTGCGGCACTTCCCCTTGCCTTTGCATTACTGTCTTTTAATGCCGCAGCAGTGAGCCCACCACATCCAACGGGATTAAATGCACCTATGATCAGTGTCGCAAGTTTTAACAATAAAAATTATGCCGAGCAAGAAGCCACGAAAATGTTTCCAGCGCCTGAAGAGGGTATGGTGCAACATATTTTGACCTTACCTAAACTCGAGAATGAAGATGACTACATGGTCGAAGTCCAAATTGGCCAGACCCAATTAGTCGACTGTAATAAGCATGGTTTGAACGGCGGGTTAAAAGAACTCTCGGTTAAGGGCTGGGGTTATAGCTATTATCAAGTGTCTGAAGTATCAGAAGGCCCAAGCACTATGATGGCCTGTTTAGATATGGCGAAAAAAGAAGCCTTTGTCCGCATTCCTGGTGAACTTAAAATGCGTTACGACAGCCGTTTGCCTAAGGTATTTTATCTACCAGAAGGCACAGAGCTGCGCTTTAGAACTTGGAAAGTCGATTCAACTTATCACTACGCTAAATAAACGAGCGAGAATAAAAGTTCACTAATATAAGTGCACATATAAGTACATTTATATAAAGGGCATATCTCACAAGATATGCCCTTTTTTTTCAGCAAGCTGCGTCAGCTAACTGCGCTAATTTAGCTTTAATTTCTGCATATCTGAGGTGTTCGCAGCGACCAAAACCTGATAATTTCCGTACTTGTAAGCGAGTAAACAGCGGTAATGTCATGCCGGCCAAAAAGCGGCATTGAGTATCTAAGGATAATGAAGCTAAACCTTTCGACTCCGCCGCGCGCTCCAGCTCATGCAAATCGGCCTTAAGCTGCGTATCATCAGGCCACTTTGGCACGTCGGAATACGTCAATTTAGCCAATTGGCCACGGCATACACTGCAATGACCACAGGATAGAGGCGCGGCATTATCATCAAAATAGCGGGCCAAATTGTAATTTAAGCAAGTTGTTAGCTCAAAAAATCGCACTAACTGGGCAATACGGGCGACTTCTTTCGTCTCTTTGTCGGTAAAGTATTGATGGAGCTCGTCGGTTAAATGCCCCAGTGCTAACACCTCAGCATTCACTTGATAGACATCCGTTACTCGCTTAGCTTCCAATTCGATAAGCTGTTGACTGGCAAGATATTCTAATGCCGCTAATACGCGAGTACGTTCCGCACCTGTGGCTTGGTAGAGCGCGGAAAAATCTAAACTGCCCCATACTCGCTTCATCTGAGTATGGGTAAAGATGTCATTTAAAAATGCCTGACGCTCGGGGGAAAACTGGTTCAAGATCTGCGCCTGTGGCTCAATAAAACGGTAACTGATATCGGCGTAATAAGCATAAAGCGGCTTAATCACGCCCATCATTTCAAGCTGAACTAGCAAGGTTTTAAGGGGAAGCTGCCTGATATTACTCACATTTGATAGCTGATGAAGTTGCAGCTCCCAACGTCCGTTATGGGTTTCTTCGCGAATGTTATCAATCACGGCAGTAATACTGGCCAGTTCCGGCGTATCGCCGTAAACAAAATTTTCGACCGTGTTTATGCCATCTAAATTCGCCAAGGTCACGCAATGTGAGAGCTGGCCATCCCTTCCTGCACGGCCAATTTCTTGGCAATAATTCTCTATGGATTTAGGCAGATCGTAGTGAACCACAAAGCGAATATTGCTTTTGTCTATGCCCATACCAAAGGCGATAGTCGCAACCACGATGCGGATCTTACCTTGCATAAAATCCTGCTGAATTTGCTGACGTTTTTCATCCTCAAACCCCGCATGATAGGCACTCGCATCAAAGCCCATTTGGCAAAGTTTCGCGGCAACATCCTCCGCAGTATGCTGCAAAGTCACATACACAATCCCCGCACCAGTAAAGTGATTAAGCTGCTGTTGCAATGCCGTCAGTTTGTGTTGGCTCGTTACAGGTAAGACGGTCAAGTCGAGGTTTGAACGATAAAAGCCTGTTTGAACAATATGTTGTGGCTTGATATCGAAACGCGCCGCCATATCCAGTTTCACTTTACGTGTCGCGGTCGCCGTGAGTAACAACACCAATGGAATTGCTAATTCACGGCGATAATCGGGAAGCTTTAAATAGTCGGGGCGAAAATTATGTCCCCATTCCGAGATGCAGTGCGCTTCATCGACAACCAGCATAGAGATAGGAATTGATTGAATAAATTGCCTAAAGCGCTCATTTTTAAAACGTTCAACCGATACCATCAGGAGTTTTAACTCGCCGGAGCGAGCATCACGCATGACCTGTTGGGTTAATTCAGGCGTTAAGGTTGAGTCGATACTTGCCGCTTTAATGCCCTTCTCATGCAGGAAACTCAGTTGATCTTTGATCAACGCCAGTAAGGGTGACACCACTAAAGTTAAATGGGGAAGTTGCAGAGCGGTAAATTGATAACAGAGTGATTTTCCTGAGCCGGTGGGGAAAATAGCAAGGCTCGAATGGCCCGACAACAACTGCGAGACAACCTCATGCTGCCCTTGCCTGAACCCATCAAAACCAAACTGTTGCTGTAATAAAGAAGCATAATCCGTAGCGTTCGCTGACGGCGTTATTGAATAAGTCATAAACAAATCCTTATGCCACCACAAGTGTGGAGGCGGTGGCGACCACGCAAACAGATGAATGTACTAGTGAATGCGAGTAAGCGTGTCGCTATGATTTTCTGGCTAAATATAAGTTGATAAAGGCGGTGAGTTTGTCATTGAAGGCTTCTTCAAAGGCATCAACATCTTGACCTAAGGTATTGAAATACTGTGTCACTTGCGCGCGAGATAAACTTTTGTTGGCGATACTGTATTCCATTTCTGGCAGCGTTTTATCGTAACGGGGCACTAGCGTCCAAGTCACCACATCGGCGGCAAAGTGCTTCATCGCTTGCTGCGCTAAGGCACAAAAAGCTTCAATATGCTCACGCCCATCGGGTCCCAAACACCCTGGCTCCACGCGGCAAAGGACGGCAACAGTTCTATGCTGTGACATGCTATTCCCTGTATAAAACTCATCAAAAATAGAAAGTTACAAAAGAGGTGACGACAAGCGAATAAGCTATATTCACGCTTAAACTCCCTCTCTTTGAGTGTATGTGACACCCGTAAGAAGTCACGTACACTAAGGTTAAAAATCACGCACGAATATTTTAAACCTCACTATCATCTTCAGCCATGGCAGCTACGGCCGCGGCATGTTCCGATAATAACGTATCGAGCGCTTGATCAAAACTGTCCAAACGTTCGAGTTCCATATAACGCTTCAAACGTAAAATAATATCTTTGCTGACTTCAATATGGGATTTTTTCTGGCGCTTTTTAATTTGTGAAAGTTCTTTTCGCACCATGCGCCAGCCCAAATCACTGAAATATTGATTCAGCATTCGATTTACAGATTGCAGTTGTTGGTCAACGGGCTGATTTTTTTTGCGCAGTTGAACCAGTAAATTTAAATTAGCAATTAATTCGGTATAACTGGATTGGGACTGATTTAACTGAAACCACTCTGCCCGCTCAGTGACACTTTCGGGATGAACCATGCGATAAATTAACGGCAAGGCAAACACTAATTCAGATTTATCTAACAGTAATAATTTTCGGCCCGCAGTAGGTGCGGCATGATGATATTCCCATAGCGTGTTTGTCGTCATTGGTACCGTTTTATAGTTCTAATAATGGTTTATGAATAGACTCATGATACCGACAAACAGTATAGATTAAAAGAATGGTTACACCATTTTATAGGTTCATTTTCACAGCACAAGGTTAAACGCGCCACTCCACAAACAAACGAGATGGAGCTCGTAGTTCTCTTGTCCTCTAATCCCCTGTTTTAGCATGGCTAAATCGATATCAGTTTTACATCAGCAAATCATAAGTTAAATTTATCTTCTACTTTTCAACTCTATAAAATGGTTAAACCATCTTTTAAAAATGCAGCTACTTCCCTACAAAGTTAACCGACTAGCAAAATAAATGCAGGTTGTTTTCTCGCCAAATTTAACTCGCACAGCTGTAATTGACGAAATAACAACCAATAAACCAAGTTCATCTTTATCGCTTATTAACCTCTTATCTGAGCCCACCTTATACATTTAATTCGTATTGGGCCCGCCTTGCCTACCCCTCTATCTTAAATAATGCTTTCTTTTTGACCGATACGATTAATTAAAATACAAACAACCGCTCTACCAGTGATAATGACGATTATCACTGGTAGATAAAGGCTGCTTTTACGTATAATTGCGTCAGTTTTATCGGCCGTAAAATACTCCTATGTCTAAATCGATTATCCATTATTCCACAGGTGGAAGTGCTCCTAGCCGTTCCTCTGGCATGGCATCGAATACACAGCAAGCGATAAAAAAATGGATTCGCCATTTTTTGAGGAAAGCTCACTGCCCCAATCGGTCCACAGTGATTTTTTTAACGCGGCGGCCGAAACTGAATACGAAATATCCATCAATACCCGTCGGGTTTATCGGACCAGCTTTGGCCTATTTGAGCAATATTGCGCGACGCATCAGCTACAATCCTTACCTGCCGATCCGCGCAGTATTATTTCTTTTATCGGTCATCAAAAAGAATTGCTCCAAGCAAGCAGTGGGACTCAGCTTTCAAAGCAAACCTTAACGACTCGGCTAGCCGCGATCCGTTACTATCATATTCAAGCAGGATTTCCATCCCCCACTGAACACCCACTGGTGATCCGTGTGATGCGCGGCCTTAGTCGTAATCACCATAGGCAAGTCCAAGATTATGATCAGCAACCAATCATGTACGATGAGGTCGAGCTATTGATCCAAACGATAGAGCAACAACCCCATCCATTGTTGCGCTCAAGGGATATGGCCATTATCCAACTTGGACTACAAGGTGGATTTCGCCGCTCAGAATTGGCCAATTTAAAAGTACAATATTTAAGTTTTATGCGGGATAAATTAAAAGTACGGCTGCCTTTTTCTAAAAGCAATCAGCAGGGATTAAGGGAATGGAAGAATTTACCCGACTCGGAACCCTTTGCCGCCTATAATGCTGTCAAAGACTGGTTAAATGAAAGTAAAATTACCGAAGGTCATTTATTTCGCTCAATTTCACGAGATGGAAAAACCTTAAGACCTTATCAAGTTAGCGATAATGTTACATCTAAATCATCACTCATCCGAAATAGTGGATTCTTAAACGGTGACGATATTTATCGGATCATTAAGCAATATTGTTTAAAGGCAGGTTTACCAGCGCAATATTATGGCGCCCACAGTTTACGTAGTGGATGCGTTACACAACTTCATGAAAATAATAAAGATACCTTGTATATCATGGCAAGAACAGGACATACGGATCCACGCTCATTACGCCATTACCTCAAGCCAAAAGAAGATTAACCACAGCATTAGCACTTAATTAATAACACTGTTTTCAGTATTTGTTTTGAGAATATTTTTATTTTTAAGTCATTTTTAATAAACAAGAAAAATTATTATATTGCAGTATTACTGTCATATAAACTCAGCTTTAGTGTCATATTGCTACTTTAGGCTTAGTTCGAAATTTAATTCATCGAACTAGCTGGAGTAAAATATGAGCAAGGCCACCTTTGACCCGACACTTTATAATAAAAGTAATAATGAACTTTTTAATCAAGTGTTGGATAAACATTTATCCCGCCGTAATTTTGTTAAAAGCGGATTAGGCCTAGGTGCGATGACCGCCTTCGCAGGCATGGGATTAGTGGGTTGTGGTTCGGACAATTCCCCTGCCCCAACACCTATCGATCCCGTCCCGCCAGTGCCACCGACTCAAAGTAGCGCTAAATTAAACTTCACATCCGTCGCTGGCGCTCGCCTAGATGCGGTTGTGGTCCCCGAAGGTTACAGCGCGCAAGTACTCGCCCCTTGGGGAACACCATTAAATTCTAAGGCCGCGCCTTGGAAAGCCGATGGCAGCAACACCGCCGATGACCAAGCAAACTCCGTTGGTATGCACCATGATGGTATGCATTTCTTCCCATTGAATGATGCAGGCGATGACGGTTTACTCTGTATCAACCATGAATATATCGATGAGATAGCTCTGCATCCGAATGGCCCAACCGTGGATCAAACCACTGGATTACGGACCATTATCGATGAGATCCGTAAGGAAATTAATGCCCACGGTGTGTCGGTGGTTAGAATTAAACTCGTTAATAATCAATGGGAGGTTGTTTACAACGACAGCCATAATCGCCGTTTTACCGGCGCAACTGTAATGGATATCGCCGGCCCCCTCGCCTATTCACCGTTACTCGAAACCCGCTACTCGCCCGATGGCAGTCAGGCTCGTGGCACCTTAAATAACTGTGGTAATGGTTACACGCCTTGGGGCACCTATTTGACCTGCGAAGAAAACTGGCCGGGTTACTTTGCCAACCGTGGCACTTTAGCCGCCGATCAAGCCCGCATCGGGATCAGCAAGAGCAGCACTCGCTATGGCTGGGATGATTTGGCGGGTCACGCCGAGGAACGTCTAGATGAATTCGCGCGTTTTGATGTCACGCCTAAGGGCAATAGTGCACAAGATGATTATCGCAACGAGGCCAATGGCCACGGCTATATCGTTGAAATTGACCCCTACAATCCAAGTTCACGCGCCATCAAACGGACAGCCCTTGGCCGCTTCCGCCACGAGGGTTGTACCTTCGGAAAATTAGCCGAAGGTAAACCTGTGGTGTTCTACTCTGGCCACGATTCTCAATTCGAATACTTATATAAATTTGTGTCAAATGCGGTGTGGGATCCACAGGATGCCAACAGCTCAAATCGCCTGCAAATGGGTGATAAGTATATGAATGAAGGAACATTATATGCCGCAAAGTTTAACGAAAATGGCGGTGGTGTCTGGCTACCTTTAACCTTAGATAGCCAAACGACAGACGGCAAAACCCTAGGTGATAGCTTTGCCAGTCTGGCCGAGATCATCTTAAATACCGCGGGGGCTGCGGATTTAGTTGGCGCGACGCCTATGGATCGCCCTGAATGGTGTGCGGTAGACCCCTTCACAGGTTCAGCCTACTTAACACTGACTAACAACTCTAAACGTACCGAAGCTAACCCAGCCAACCCCAGACTTAAAAACACCTTTGGACATATTATTCGTTGGGATGAAGGTGATAAAGACACTGAATTCACCTGGGATATTTTTGTCTTTGGCTCACCGAGTGATGGCAATGCCGAGACCAACCTGTCGGGCTTAACGGATCTAAACCAATTTGCCAGCCCAGATGGATTGGCCTTCGACGCCCGCGGTATTTTATGGGTGCAAACCGATAATGGTGCCAAAGAAGTCGCCGAAGAAACCAACGATCAAATGCTGGCGATTGTGCCATCAACCTTAGTCAACAGTGCTAACAAGCAAGCGAGTGTGACGGCTGAAAACCAAATGGAATTGAAGCGTTTCTTTGTCGGACCAAACGATTGTGAAGTCACAGGTTTTGCTATCAGCCCCGATTACACTTCGGTTTTTGCCAACATTCAGCATCCGGGCAACTGGCCCTATTCGAATAATGCCGCCGAAATAACGCCAGCTGGTACCGTACTGCGCCCACGTGCGGCAACGGTAGTGATCCGCAAACTCGATGGTAAAGAAGTGGCGGTCTAATCGTCACCTTACCGAAACCCGATAAAAATCCCCGCCATGCGGGGATTTTTTTATTCACTGACTGCACCACCACCCAGGGCTCGGTACAGGGCAATTTTGGCCAATTGCTTATCCCTTAAGATCTCGCTGTAGGCTAATTGAGCGCTAAATAATTGCCGCTGCGCATCCATTAAATCCAGCGAAGTAGCGACACCATTTTGGTAACGCAGTCGTGCAAGACGCGCATAAGCCGATGAAGATTGGACTAATTCCCTTTGCGCTTTGATGGCCTCTTGGGCACGTTTAAGATTATTCAACGCATCGTTCACATCAAAATAAGCGGTCAACACCACATTGCGATAACTTAGCATCGCCTGTTTCGCCTCTTCGGTGGCGATATCGTATTCGGCGGCAATTTTTCCTCGGTTAAAAATCGGTGCACTAATGCCGCCAAGGAGCGACCAAGTCACGCCATTGCTATCGAAAATATCCTTAAGGTGATTGTTTTCCCTGCCATATTGGCCCGAAATGGTGAATTTAGGAAAAAACGCCGCCTTGGCAATCCCTACCTGCGCATTGGTGGCTACCATAGCTTGCTCCGACATTTTGACATCGGGCCTTAACGTCAGTAATTCGGAGGGCACGCCTGCGCTGAGCTCATAGGGTAACCCCATATTTTCGGGTAAGCCCTGGGGGGATGGTAAAGCGTAATTGTATTCACCGAGCAATATATGCAGCTGATTTATTTTATATTTTCTTTCATAGTCTAATGTCGGCAAGGTCACTTTTGTACTCTGCAGCTCAACTTCAGCCTGACGCACATCGAGGCCAGAAATCACGCCGTTGGCATGGCGAAGCTTGGCAATATCCAGCTCCTTCTGCCGTAAGCCCACGGTGTCGATAGACACACTATAACGCTGCTCAATATCGAGCCATTCGTAATAACGGCTGGCAATGTCACTGATAAGACTGACATAGGTGAGCCTGAGCTTTTCAACCTCCGAAAGATAATCGGCTATGGCGGCCTCACTCGCCCTGCGATTTGCCCCCCAGAGATCGAGCTCCCACGAAACAGTGCCCGCCAGATCCACAGCGGTAGTCGGGCTGGGATCCTTACTGGTTGCACCGCTATCGAGACTGCGCTCATAGCCTAGGTTCGCCGAGACTTCTGGCCAAAGCGCACTGTCGACTACTGTCATTTTTGAACGGGCGGCGAGCAGGCGCGACTGCGCCATTTGCAGATCCAGATTGTTCGCCAGCGCATGTTCAATCAAGGAAATCAGTACAGGATCTTGGTAAAAATGCCGCCAAGAGAGGGCCGAGACGTCCTTTACATTCCCCTGCTCGGCAGTGGTTTGCGACAATATTTGCGCTTGGTACTGACTCGGTAACGCCAGCTCGGGTCGCTGGTAATCTGGCCCCATGGCGCAACCTGCAACACTTAATGCCGTCACTAGCCCTAGATAAAGCGGCTTTACGCGCAAACGAAAACCCAACGAAATGGACTGTATCCAAGGCTGAGTCGCCCTTGATTGAGAGTCGGATAGAGTTAGGCGATTAACCACGGCTCACCTCCTCAACGGTTTCTTGATCTAGGAGTAATTCCTCTTTTGTTTTAATAGGTTGTTTAATGGTTTTCTTTTTTACCCAGCCTGCGGTCGTCACAAAGAATAGCGGCACAAACACTATACCTATGGTGGTTGCCAACACCATTCCACCCAAGATGGGTAACGAAATTGATTGCCGACTCACAGCCCCTGGCCCTTCGGATAACACCAGCGGTAACACCCCAAGAATAAACGCCATTGAGGTCATTAAAATCGGCCTAAAGCGCATGGTCGCCGCTTCGAGCGCCGCCGAAATTCGCGTACGCCCCTGCTGGTGCAACTGATTGGCAAACTCGACAATTAAAATCGCATTCTTCGCCGCCATGCCGATTAAGGCGATAAAGGCCACTTGGAAGAATAAGTTACTCTGCATGCCACTGATTAAGGTCGTGACCGCCGCACCTAAGAGTGCGATGGGCGCGATCAGCAATACCGCGACAGGGATACTCCAACTCTCATAGAGCGCAGCTAAAAACAGGAATACAAATAACAGGGCTAACCCAATGGCAATACCGGTTTGGTTTGCCGACTGCACCTCTTGGTAGGTAATGCCTGTCCATTCGTATTTAAACTCATCGGGCAGGATTGGCGTTGCGACCCGCTCGATGGCTTGAATAACATCGCCTGTCGCGTAGCCCGTTGCGGGCGTCACATTGATGGAAGCGCTGGAGAATAAATTGTAGTGGGTCACGGAAGACGGCCCCACCGTATAATCATACTTTGCCAACACACCAATCGGCACCATAGCGCCGCTCGATGAGCGCACATAATAATCTTTAATTTGGTGCGGGAATTGACGGTAACTCTCTTCCGCTTGGATCTTCACCCGATACACACGGCCAAAGAGGTTAAAGTCATTCACGGTTGATGAGTCGGTTAAGGTTTTGATTGTGCTGTAGATATCACCCACATTCACCCCAATCGCCATCGCCTTTGCCTCATCGACCGTCAAATGCAATTGCGGGATTGCGCTCTGCAGCGACACGCTGGCACTGGCAACCTCAGGCTGCAGCTTTAGCTGCTCGACTAATTCGTTGGCGGTTTCAATCAAGCCATCAAAATGGGTGCCTGAGGTATCTTGGAGCTGCATTTCCACCCCAGAGCCATTGCCTAAACCGGGGACGGCCGATGGCAAATACAGGTTAAACTCAGCTTCTAAGACGTTTTTCAGATCCTTATCTATCGCCTTCATCACCGATTGTACCGTGGCATGACTGGCTTCGCGCTCAGCCCAAGGCTTAAGCACCACTTCAAATTGGCCGTTGGCCTGATTTGCCCCCGAGCGGCGGTTTTCCCCCGCCAGTGTAAATGAATAGGCCACGGCGGGATGGGCGCGCACATATTGCTCGGCTTTCTTTAAAATCGCCTCAGTACGATTCACCGTAGAACCATCGGGCAATGTCATATCGATAAAGAATCGACCTTGGTCCTCGTCGGGCATAAAGCTGCTCGGCAAATGGGACATGATGAAATAGGTACCACCAAAAATAATCGCAAAAGCTAAGTAACTGCGTTTGGCGTATTTATTGGTTAAGGCGACTAAGCCGACATATTGATTGGTGCCCAAGTCGAGTTTGCGATTCAACCAATGGAAGAATCCCCGCTGAGGTGCCTTGCTGGGTTTTAATAATAAAGCGCAGAGTGCGGGGCTTAAGGTCAACGCCACTAGGGTAGAAATCAACACAGCGACTGTAATCGCCACCGCAAACTCGCGGTACATGATGCCGGTGATCCCCGCTAAGAATGATACGGGCACGAATACCGCGCAGAGCACTAAACTGGTGGCAACCAATGCGCCCGACAATTCTTTCATCGCAATCCGAGTCGCATCGATTGCACTCATGCCCTTCTCATGGATTAACCGTTCCACGTTTTCGACCACCACAATGGCATCATCGACCACGATCCCGATGGCAAGAACCAGCGCGAGTAAACTCACGGTATTAATGGTAAAACCAAAGGCCAGCATGGCCGCTAAGGTTCCAATCAAGGAAACCGGTACCGCTATGGCGGGGATCAAGGTGGCGCGCACATTTTGCAGGAACAAGTAAACCACCAACACCACCAGTACTAAGGCCTCGATGAGGGTGTGGATCACCTCATCGATGGATTCTTGGATAAAGATGGACGCATCATAAAAAACTTCCCATTTTATCCCTTGGGGAAACTTTTGCGACAATTCGGCCATCGCCTGTTTCACCTTATGGGTGACCTCCAGGGCATTGGCGCCGGGGAGTAAGTACACCTGTAAGATGGTGGCATTTTCACCGTTTAACTGGGATTGCAACGTATAGGCGGAGGAGCCGAGTTCTACGCCAGCAATATCCCGCAGCCGGATAATCGAGCCGTCGGGATTGGCGCGCACTATGATCTCGTTAAATGCTTGCACCGAGCTTAATCTGCCCGCCACACTGATGGGCAAGGTTAAACTGATATCGTCATTATTGGGTTGAGTACCAATGGTGCCTGCGGGGGATTCTTTGTTTTGCGCCTTGATGGCGTTGATCACATCTGTGGTGGTTAAGCTGTACCCCGCCATGGCATCGGGCTTTAACCAAATCCGCATCGCATAACTGCGTGAACCCGTGTTACGGGTGCGGCCCACGCCGGGGATCCGCCTGAGGGCTGATTCGATATTGATGGTGGCGTAATTGCTCAGGTAAATCTCATCGAATCTTTCATCATTCGAGGTTAACGCGAGTTTAAGTAATTCCACCGACGCATCTTTAGAGACAGTCACCCCTTCGGTTTGCACATCGATTGGCAGTCCTCCCGAAGCTTGCTGAGCGGAGTTTTGCACATCCACCGCCGCCAAGTCCGCATTGGTGCCCACATCGAAGGTGATGGTCACACTGGTACTGCCCGAGTTGGTGCTCTTGGAACTCATGTAAATCATATTGGGCACACCATTCACTTCCTGTTCGAGCGGTGTGGCGACGGATTCGGCGGCTGTGGTAGAGCTCGCACCGGGGTATGAGGCAGAAATGGTCACCTGTGGCGGGGTGATATAAGGATACTGATCGACGGGCAGCTTAAACATCGCAATCACCCCGAGCAGCACGATAACGATGGAGATGACGCTGGCAAAAATCGGCCGATTAATAAAAAACTGCGCCATTATTTTTGCTCCTGCTTTTGCTGCTCCAAGGCTTGGCGCTTAAGTGCCTCGGCTTTTGACATCTCATCTTCCTTCTCGGCGTATTCCTTCGCGCTTAACGGCTCGGCAATTTGCCCGTGGCGTACGCGGTGCATGCCTTCGGTGATCACCATTTCCCCTGCCTTGAGGCCACTTTTGACCACCACACCTTCAATCCCTTGATGATCGATCACGATAAAGCGCCGCTCGACCGTGTTATTGGGCAATACCACCATCACGTATACCCCGCCCTGATCCACCTGAGTAGCCTTTTGCGGGATGACTATCGCATTGGGGATTTCGGACAGTTTAATCCGCACATTAGTATATTGGCCGGGCAACAGCTCCTTCTCAGGATTGGGCAGAATGGCACGCACCTCAAAGGTGCCAGTGTTGGGGTTTACCTGGGGATCGGTAAAACTCACATCCCCGAGGTAGCGATATTCACTGCTATCGGGGAGCGTTATCCGCACAAATCCCGCGAGCGCCTTACCTTCAACCTCGGCTTCCTTTTTCGCCGAGTAACTGGTCAGGCGACGCTGGGCATTCAAATAATCCAGCGCCGACATATTAAAGCTGACATAAATAGGGTCGACTTGTTTGACCCGCGTTAGGAGCGATTGGCCCTTACTGCCCACGAGTGCGCCAATATCGACCTCGGAGCGGCTCACGAGTCCGGCTATCGGCGCCTTAATTTCGGTATAACTCAGCTCTAATTCGGCTTCTTCCACCTCAGCGCGACTCGCGGTGAGGTTAGAACGCGCCTGCGCCAAAGTGGAGAGCGCATTATCGTAATCGAGTTGACTGGCGGCATCCTGCTCATACAGCGGCTTTAGGCGTTTCACATCTCGCTCGGCCTTATCGAGAATCGCCTGCTGTGAGGACAGTTTGGCTTTTAAACGATTCACCACAGCTACATAGGGTTTATTATCAATCTGATACAGCAGTTCACCCGCCTTGACCGCACTGCCTTCGACAAAACGTTTTTCCTCCACAAAGCCATCGACCCGGGCCCGAACTTCTACGTCTAAGGAAGCTTGGGTCACCCCAATATAATTGCCATAGAGAGGCACGGTTGCCGTAGTGACTTTTTCCACCACTACCATTTTAGGGGAGATTTTGATGTCGGGTTCTTGGCAGCCACTCACAGAGAGACAGAGCAAAACACCACTCAGACAAAGGGGAAATGAGCTTAAGCGTGGAACAAAAAAACGAGCAGTAACAGATGGTTGAGGCATATGCGAATCCCGCACTCTAAAGACAGTGGAACCACTCGCATAGGCAAAGTGGTCTGAACAATTTTAGTCGGTTCTAGGTAACGTCCTGTGACCAATGCAAAACCAGTGTAAGACAAACGGGATAAAATTGAAATTTTAAAATCAATAAGTTCAATGATTTGTGACGGGAATGCTAAAGCGAGAATTTAAAGGCGTTTACAAGGAAAGCACTCGCCCCAAGCGAGCGAATACGCTTGGGGCGAATGAATAAAGGTTTACAGCTTGACGGAGTTTGCGGCACTGTACGCCGCTTCGAAGGCATCGGTAAACTCGCTGATAGGCAGAATATCCTCGCGGCAGCGGCGGTTACGCCCGAGCAATGAGGACTCCACAAACAAATCGAACCAAGCCGTTAATGCCTTACCATTGGCCTCCTCGCCCATTGCCGCCAGCGCCAGCGAGGCAACTTCCGCTGTACCTAATTGAAAGTCATGGCTGCCCTTACGTAAGGCATAGGTGGCTAGAGTGTCGGGGTCGAAGGACAGCATAGGCAAGCCCTGCAGATAGGTACTCTTGCGAAACATCTTAATCGCCTCACGCCAGCTACCATCGAGCATGATAAGCAAAGGTCGTTTCCCCTGGCTAAGACTGGCCATGGGCACCTCAGTCAATACGGTTTGCCCTTGGTCGGCATATTGCGCCGGAAAGACTAAAAAGGGTTGATAGTCGTTTGAAGTCAATAGCGTCAACAACTCTGGGGCGGGTTCAGTACGCGACCAGAGAAAGGCATGGGTATCAGGGATAAGATCGGCAATTAAGCGGCCGCTGTTAGTGGGCTTTAACACCTCATCGTTATACATCAGAAGTAGAAAACTTACATGAGTCGTCAACTGTTTACGCAGCGAGCAAGTACAAAATTGCTCGCCCAATAGACACAAATGACAGCGAATGAGTTTTTTACCGCGGGCGCCAAAAGGTTTAGTCGATATGGATTTACGGTATTCATATAAGCGATGTACAGCGTGGGGAGCTAGAGCCATGGCAGCCAATTCTCAATCTATTTCGGTCGAACGGGTTATTAACGGTGGTACTCAGTGCACACCAGCTTTACGTTGCATAAGTGCAATCTGTATAAGTGCATACCTGCACGCGGTGGCGCAGTGTATCCTTTGGCCGAGGAAGGTGCAATTAGCCTTATTGAAAAGCGCTATTTCCTACGCTTATGAAAAATTAAAGCCTTATCGCGCTACCCACATTAGAACAGCCTGCAACATCAACCCACCTCGTCTGTAACGCTTTAGCACCTTAGTCTTCACCGCTTGCTAAACTGTGGCTCAAACTTCAGCGGCTTGGGCTAAATCTAATAGTCAGTAGGGGTTGTCTTATGCTAAACCTTTCATCTCTCTCTGTTTTTAAACGTTACGATTAAACAGAGCCTATTTTTCATTTGCACTCTTTTGAATCCCAGCATTGTAGCCCATTGTCATTGAAGGAATTGTATGCCCTTTTCACCTCCGAGAATCGCAAAAAATATGCGCAGCACATCAGGCTCATTGGGAGTAAACCATTTTGCTCCACTCAGTTTAATACTGCTCACAGCGATGCCATTGATGGTCCATGCAGCACCGACTGAGCAAGACGCGACACAGGTAAAAGCGCAGGCCATTCAATCCCTCGTCGATTCGGCGATCAATCCCTTAATGACAGAGTATGGGATCCCAGGTGCAATTGTTGGGATCAGCCTAAATGGGCAAACGTATTTCTTCCCCTATGGTGTCAGCTCCAAGACCAGCAAGCAGAAAGTCAGTACAAACACATTGTTTGAGATAGGTTCTATCAGTAAAACCTTTACCGCGACACTCGCAACCTATGCTCAAATTGAAGGCAAGCTCACTCTCACGGATAAGGTGAGCGAGTATGTGCCCGAATTAAGGGGCAGTGCCTTTGACCAGATTAATCTTATCAATCTCGCGACCCATACAGCGGGCGATTTGCCCATGCAAGTGCCAGACAATATCACCAACAATGCCGAACTAATGGATTACTTTAAAACTTGGCAACCCGCTTACGGGGCAGGCACCCATCGTAATTATGCCAATCCCAGCATTGGGTTACTGGGCTTGATTACCGCAAAACAGTTAGGCAAAAGCTTTGCCGACGCCATGGAACACAGTCTATTTCCGCAACTTGGGTTAAACCACAGTTATATCGAAGTACCAGCTAACAGCATGGCCGATTACGCCCAAGGTTATAATAAACAAGACCAGCCCGTGCGCCTCAATCCTGGCGTGTTAGCCGATGAGGCCTATGGGATAAAAACAACTGCGGTGGATTTGCTACGTTTTGCTGAAATCAACATGCAGCAGCACGCGATTGCTCCTGCATTGCAACAGGCTATCGATGCCACACATGTCGGCTACTTTGATGTGGGTATGATGACCCAAGCACTGATTTGGGAAGATTATCCCTATCCAATTGCACTCGATAAGCTGCTTGCGGGACATACTCAAGAAGTGGTGTTTGGCAGCGTGCCAGTGCGCGCTATGATGCCACCTCTAGCACCACAAGCTGCTCAATGGGTGAATAAGACAGGCTCAACAGGTGGTTTTGCCGCCTATGTGGCTTATATTCCGGCAAAGAAACTGGCCATGGTGTTACTCAGCAATAAAAATTACCCCGTGCCACCACGCGTGACTGCGGGCTATCAAATACTCACAGGCTTAGAAACCCTGTCGAACTAAAACACTGTCGAACTAAGTCACCATCTAACCGTTTATTCCTGCCTAAATCCGGCAATCATCTTTGTGCTTTGGATGGAGAGCAAGCACGCTCTTCGTCCGTACGCTTTAAGCATCAAATATCTTGTTAATAAAATACGGCCAATCATTAACTTAGCCTCCGCCCGACGATCAATTATTAAACCTGATTAACAGCATAAACACTAAGTGTAAACTCAGTTTTACAGCCATAAAACGATAGAAAAACTTATGGGTAAGATTAAAAAATATTCCTGTAAATCAATATGATTGCCACTTGAACTGAATTGTTTTGGGGGTAAGATGCGCGCCATCGTTCAACTCTGCTTTTTTAATGGAATTATGATGTCAGACGATGCACCGTCTTTAATCTCACAAAAAGCGCCTACACCCGCCGCAGGAAGCGCCACACAGTTACTCTTTATGCTAGTATTTATGGTGGCCTGTGGGCAGATGGCACAAACTATTTTTGTCCCCGCACTCCCCCTTATCGCCCAAGGCTTAGCCGTGGATGCCAGCCAATTGCAGGCGGTCATGGCTTGCTATCTGCTCGCCTACGGCCTATGTCAGTTTATCTATGGCCCATTATCCGACCGCGTTGGGCGTAAAATGCCGCTGCTCATTGGTATTGGTATTTTTATCCTTGGCGCGTTTATGGCGGCAGAGGCCACAAGTTTTAGCCAACTGATTTTCGCAAGCCTACTACAGGGGCTGGGTACCGCGAGTGCGGGCGCGCTGTGCCGCAGTATTCCGAGGGATCAATACTTTGGCGATAACCTAGTTAGATTTAACAGTTATGTATCTATGGCCGTGGTGTTTTTGCCTTTAGTGGCGCCCTTTTTAGGCAGCTTTGCCTCCGCTTACTGGGGCTGGCAGGCCGTGTATTGGGTACTGTTTGGATTTGGCAGTTTGGTTTGGCTACTCCTTTGCTTTGGCTTTAGAGAATCCTTACCCAAGGATAAGCGAGAACAACAACCCATATTGGCATCCTATCGACATGTACTGCGCCACCGCAGTTTTCGGGCCTATTTGCTTTCGCTTATCGCGACCTTTGCAGGCATTGCCGCCTTCGAAGCCATTGCAGGCGTACTCTATGGCCAATATTTGCAGCTCTCGCCGTTTATGGTGAGCTGTTATTTTGTCGCGCCCATCCCTGGATATTTACTCGGCGCCCTTATAGCAGGTAGACAAAAACAGGCGCAACGTACGGTTTTGCAAGGCGTTGCACTCCTAGGCGCCGGCGCACTGTTTATGTTGATCCCCGGTATTTTTCAACTGGTCGTGGGTTGGAGTTTATTGATAGGCTCAATGTTGTTTTTCAGTGGCGCTGGCATGTTATTTCCGACATTAACCTCGGCCGCGCTAGAGCCGTTTCCACGCCAAGCCGGTATTGCGGGCGCCCTACTCGGTGGCTTACAAAATTTCGGCGCGGGACTCGCTGCCTTAACCATGTCGCTCGTACCAATGGGCGGCCAGTTAAGCATTGGTTTGCTGAGTGCGCTGATGGTGCTATTAGTGATTGTCGCCTTGCATTATGAAAGGGATCAAAACGATACCCACCACACCCTGTTACCGCAAAATCCATAATTGGCAAGACCCCCAATAAAAAGCCCACATTCGTGGGCTTTTTATTGGGGCGATTAGAGAATGCGTCTGAGCAGGAAATCTGCTTTTAGCCTTCTAATACGATTCATAATCTTCTTCACTGGGGCGGGATAGCTTTGTAAGGTATCCACTTGACTGTAGTGATACAGTCTTTGCGTGTGTTCGAGGATATGGCTTTGTTCGGCCTCGAATTGGGCCTTCCAGCTACCGCTTTCATCGTGAATGAGTAACCCATTCTCTAAATCCAGCGCCCATGCTCTTGGGTTTAAGTTTGAGCCCGTGATCAAATGCTTACGACCATCGGCGCTGATCCCCTTGAGGTGATAGCTATTGATACCGTGTTTCCACAGGTGAATATTAAGCTGGCCATTATCGATTGCCCATTGCTGACGCTTAGCAAATTTACGCAGCGATTGCTCATACAGATACGGCAAGGCCCCTATGGTAGAGAAATCCTGCTCGGGCGGAATGTAAAAGTCATTCGCCGTTTTATCCCCTACGACTATGTCGATTCGTTTGCCTTTACGCAGGTGCTTAGCCAAGGCACGCACCAGAATATAGGGAGGATTAAAATAAGGCGTGCAGATAAACAGCCTATCTTTCGACTCTTCCACCATGGCAATCACGGCTTTATTCAGCAGGTTATGTTTGCGGCCTAATCCCAGTAAAGGGGTGACACGGTTGCCACTGCGGGTCGCGTTAAACTCGTACTGTGCCTGTGATAATCGCAGTTTGAAGCTGCGCACATCGGTTTTAGGTGGCAAGACTTCTTGCTGCGCATCTTGAGTGAGTGAGGCAACGGCAGGATCGGCAATAATGTAGCGCTGGATCATAGTGCGCATACTGCGCGCTAACTCGGCCGACTCAATTACATGGTAACGGTCAAAACGGTATTTATCGTTTTGCTGCAGATAAATGTTATTCAGGCTGGCACCGCTGTAAATCACAGCATCATCAATCACGAAGCCCTTAAGGTGCAATACGCCCATAAACTCACGGGATTTGACCGGCACGCCCATAATGTCGATAGGATGCTCTGCCTCGGCCATGACCTTGCGGTACATCAGATAGTTACCGCTGTCGCCCTTGTGACCAATCAAGCCGCGTCTAGCACGGTGAAAATCGACCAAAATCTTGATATCTAACGCGGGGTTATTCGCCTTAGCCGTCATCAGGGCCTGTAAAATTTCGCGCCCCGCCTCATCGTCTTCAAGATAGAGTGCGGCGATATAAATGCTGTCCTTGGCATTTTCGATACGGCTAAGCAATTCTGCCTTAAATCGGCATGGCGTAAGCAACCACGTTAAAGCCTCGGGTTGAACGGCTATTCCACCAAGCTTATCTAGCAAGGCATCCTCCTTTAAACATGCTGACCACCCCGATAGGAAGCGCTTGGGGTCAGTGACAAAAACATCACAGCAATTTGGGTTAATTCTGGATAGGCTTCTGTCACTGCCAGCCTGATCGTTTGTTCTACTTTAAGATGGATATCAGGGTCGACTGGAAACCAAAGCAATTCGATTTGGACAAAGCGTTGATCAATTCTGCCATTACGGTAGCTGATGCTTGGGATCCAATCTAATGTAAAACTCTCTGCATTACCTTTACATATAGCCGCCAAAGACTGCAGTAATGTTTGGCTAAGCTCTGCAACAACTGCCTGTGGCAAGCCGCGCATACTAATATGAGGCATGGTTTTAGTGGTTACCTGAGATCCTAAAATCGTAAGGGGTAGAAATTACCGACTTCACTGCAACTCGGCAAGACTTTTCGGCGAAAAGCACGCGGGATAACGCCTATTTTGCTGGTAATTTGACCTGAAACGACGCATTCCACACCAGCAGGACTAAAATGCAGCAATTTAGCCCACAAACGGCAGGCTTCTATGCCTGCATTCACGGCTAACTAAATGCTTTTTCAGTTTTTCCTTTAAACCTTTTGTCCATGATGGCTAATCGACGCTAGGTAGACCATAAGCAAAATGGTGTGTGAGTCACAAAACAGGGCTTCAGCAACAGGCAAGCGTGCCTGTGATCGTTGTTTTAGCGTAAACTAAAACATCTTAAGTCCCTATTGCCTAACACCATGAACAAAAAAATCCTACTGACCCTCGCCCTCACCTTAGCCTTAGCTTGGGGCATATTTCATTTTAAAGCGCAGCTCGGCTTACTCATTTTACCGCTTTTTATCGGATTGGTTTTATTTGTCACCCTAAGGCTGTATCGTCTAATGGAAAAAGACGATGGCAGCAATGACCGCTAATGGTAAAAAGGACATTCAGGACACCTATGACGCACTCGATAAACAAGGATAAGTTGCAGGTATCATTCACTCGCCCCAAACTTAAGGGGTTACTCTTAGGCAGCATGTTAAGTATTCTGCTGCCAACTCAAGCGATTGCAGCAATTCATCCGCTGGATGAGTCGACATTTGCCAAGCAAATCGCCGACATTGCCCCGCGTCATTCGCAAGTCGCTTTGCTGGCCCGAGATTTAAGTACTAATACCCTGTTATACAGCCAGCAAGCCGATACCTTATTTATCCCCGCCAGCACGCAAAAAGTGCTGACCGCCGTGACCGCAATGGCCAGCCTTGGCCCAGATTTTCGCTATGTCACTGAACTGTGGAGTGATGCGCCCATTCGCCAGGGTCATATTGCGGGCAGTGTTTATCTGCGTTTTAGCGGCGATCCAACGTTGACTCAGGACGATCTTAAGGCCTTGTTTGCCCATCTACAAAAGCAAGGCATAACAAGCATTGAGGGACATCTCTATCTTATCGGGGATAAACAAGAGCAATTACAAGCACCTGGTTGGGTGTGGGATGACCTAGGTATTTGCTTTGCCGCGCCGGTGTCGAGTTACATCATCAATCAAAACTGCGTTTATGGACAGTTTGCGCCAAGCTCAGCCAAGCATGCATCTGAGGTCAAATTAAGGGCATCCAGTTTTGGGGTAAAAGTCAGTAGCGACGCCATATTCTCCCCCAAAGCAGGCCATGATTTTTGCCAGCTCGATTTAGTACGCCTTGGCCAGAATCAATATCATCTACGGGGCTGCTATCCCGGCAGTGAAGCGATACCACTGGCGATTGCCATTAGCGATCCCGAAAAATTTGCCATGGACACCCTAGCAGCGACGCTCAAGGGTGAAATGTCACTTTCGGGTAAAGTGAAGATAGGCAACACCATCCCTTCGAAGGCGAAACTGATTGCCAGCCATAGCAGCGCACCTTTGCCTGAGCTGTTAAAAACCATGCTGCTAAAGTCGGATAACCTCATCGCCGACAGTTTGTTTAAGCGCGTGGGGCAAAATTATTACAAAGCCCAAGGCAGCTTTACCCATGGTGCTGCGGCGATGCGCCATATACTGACAGAGCTTGGGATTGATTTAACCAACGCCAATATTGTCGATGGTTCAGGGCTTTCTCGCTATAACCTGTTGAGCGCAAAACAATTAGCCGATGTACTGGCGCTCATTTACCAAGATGCACGCTTTCACAGCCTCATTGACAGTTTGCCCGAGGCCGGTGTCAGCGGCACACTGCAATATCGCTTGGGATATACTAAACCGCCCTTAAAACATCTAGTGTTTGCCAAGACAGGCTCGATGCAAGGCGTTGCCAATTTAGCTGGCTTTATGCGTTTAGCGCAGCAGCGGGATATTCTCTTTGTGGTGCTCGAGAATGGCATTAGTCCTGAAACCAAAAAGCAACGTAAACCCGCCTTTAGCGCCGACTTTTTAACTCGGCTGCTGAGTGCTGTCGAAACTCAGACCAGCCAAGCAACGACCACAGAGCTGAGCACCGTTAAGTTAAGTGATTAATATCCAATAAGGTGCATAGCAATATGAGAAATATTTAAAAGAAAAAGCACTGAATATCAGTGCTTTTTTATTAGGTTAATGCGAACGTTTAACGCGATTAAGCTGGTTAGAACAGCTCTGCAGGCATCGCCATAGTGCTGGTATCTCCCGCGCGCACTTGTGCTAAGTGATAGTCAGCTTTAGGCAGCAATTTGTCGAAATAGAATTTAGCGAGATAGGATTTTTGCTCGGCAAACTGTTTATCTTCAGCCCCCACAGCTTTATCCAACATGGCTAACCAATAAAACCCATAGAGAGTGAAGCCGAAGGCATCCAAAAAGTCGACCGCACTGGCGTTAATGAGCGCTGGTTGAGTCAGCTTTTGTTCATTAATGGATTCGGCAACATTGACTAAGGCATCCAAACGGGCACAAACGGCGGAAACTTTCACCGCATCGACCTGAGTAAACTCACGCATTTGCGCCTTTAACTCGGCCACAAACTCCTTAAGGGTCGCAAGATTATCGCCAGTGACTTTTCGGCCGAGGAAGTCGATCGCCTGAATACCGTTAGTGCCTTCGTAAATCTGCGCAATACGAGTATCACGTACTAACTGCTCAATCCCGGTTTCACGAATATAGCCATGACCACCAAACACTTGCTGCGCCATGATAGTGGCATCTAAACCGCGGTCGGTTAAAAATGCTTTCGCGACTGGTGTTAACAAGCCCACATAACGAGCAGCCTTGGCTTTAACCTCATCCTCGGCATATTTTGCTAAATCGAGTTGTTTACCGGTAAACACTGAGAGTGCGCGCCCCGCTTCTGTCATCGCACGGATAGTCAACAGCATACGACGCACGTCACCATGTACAATGATAGGATCGGAATCGCTGCCCGTAGGTGAGCCGCCAGCGGCAACGCCTTGGTTCCGCTCTTTGGCATAATCGGCGGCCATTTGATAAGCGGCCTGCGCACTGCCAAGCCCTTGAATACCGATGGCTAAACGCTCGTAGTTCATCATAGTGAACATACACACTAAACCGCGATTTGGCTCACCAATCAGGTAACCCTTGGCTTCATCAAAGTTCATCACACAGGTAGCAGAGCCCTTAAGCCCCATTTTATGTTCGATGGAACCCACGCTCACGCCGTTCGCCTGGCCTAAACTGCCATCGGCATTAACAGTGGTTTTAGGCACGAGGAACAGTGAAATACCTTTGCTTTCAGGAAGCTTTGCCAGCACTAAGTGAATGACGTTCTCGGTCAAATCATGATCGCCACCCGTGATAAAGATTTTGCTGCCACTAATGGCATAACTGCCGTCATCCTGTGGGATAGCACGGGTACGGATATTACGTAGATCTGAGCCTGCCTGAGGTTCAGTCATATCCATGGCACCTGCCCATTCACCGCTGTAAAGTTTCGGCAAATAGGTTTCTTTAATCTCTTCACTGCCGTGGGCATTAATACACAGTGCCGCCCCCGCCGTGAGTGAACCATACAGAGTAAATGCATTACAGGCGCTGTAAGCCATTTCATCGACTAACACACCCAGCATTTTCGGCATGCCCATACCACCAAACTCGGGTTCACCACACAGGCCCACCCAGCCGCCTTGGGAATATTGATCGTAAACGGCTTTATAACCATCGGGCGTAATCACTCGATTATCCTGATGGAGAACGCCTTGCTCATCGCCAGCACGGTTAAGCGGATGGATTAATTCAGCACTGATTTTCGCGGCTTCTTCGAGAATCGCGCCGGCCGTATCCATATCGACCATTTCAGCAATATCAGGGAGTTGTGCCCAAGTATTTGGCGCATCAAAAACCTGTTCCAATAAGAAACGCATATCCGCTAACGGAGCTTGGTAAGGATTCATGGGTAGACTCTTAAACGTAGGATTTAAACAGTTGTTTTAATTTATACCAGTTCAATACAGAAAACAATCTCATTACAAATTCACCTTGTAACTCAGAACCAGTAAAACCGTTAATGTGAAATACGGGCAATAAAAAACCCTTAAGTTGCCTTAAGGGTTTTAGTGTAGCCAGAGATAAGCGATGCGTCGTCGGCTTAGCTCACGATTAACGCATTGATTACCACATTAAATCGTCCGGGATCGCATAATCAGCATAGGGGTCATCTTCGACCTCTACCGCCTTCCCTTCATCCTGTTGCCATAGATAACCGCACCATTGTGGCACCAAGAGATTAACGCGCTCAGCCAATTTATGGGGGACTAGGTAGCTCTTATCCTCATATCGAACAATCCCTAACAGTCCTTTAAGCAGTTCCGATTGGATTTTCTCATCGATATAGACTGAATAGATTTTATTATCGAGGGTATAGTTAAACTTGACCTCGGCATGGCTTGGGAACTTAATCGCAAATTGCGTAAATTCACTCACTAAGCCACGCACTTGCCCACGGGCTGTCGCTTCGGCAAAGCGCTGCTCGTTCAATGCTTTATCTTTTTCAGCTTGGAGTCGTTTTTGCTCGGCGATCTCGTGTTTCAATGCACTCGAACCATCATCTACCCGCGCCTTTTTATCGCGACGTTTTTGCGTCTTCACATCACGCACTTTTTGTTTACTGGCAAGGCCAGCCTTAAGCAGCTGCTCTTGTAATGCATTCGCCATGGATTTTCACCCGATTTCTCTATCAAATAAATAAGTTACAACGCTTAACTAATTGTTATCACTGCTGCGCTTTAGTCGCCAACTCGCCTAATGCGGTCATTGCAATGCTCGCACCGCCAAGTGACCAGCCACCATCGACGGGTAACACAACCCCTGTGATGTACGAGGCATACTCTGATCCTAAAAACATCGCGGCATTAGCAATATCCTGCCCTTCGCCATTACGTTTTAACGGTACAGACTGTGCAACTTGCTGTTGCAGCGCTGCGCTCGGCGCTAAACGGTTAAATCCTTCAGTGCCTGCGATTGGGCCTGGAATAATGGAGTTTATTCGTATCCCTTCACAACCCCATTCTATCGCCAATGTCCGAGTGAGCATGTCTACACCCGCTTTAGCCGCGCACACATGGGCTTGCATTGGCATGGCTATCGATGCCTGGGGTGCCGAGATTTGAATAATATTCCCTTGGGGGCGACGCAGTAAAGGATAAGCCGTCTTTAGCACTTGAAAACTGCCTAGCAGATCAATGTCCATCACGGCTTTAAAGCCATTAGCAGAGAGTTTTGCCGCTGTAGCCGGAAAGTTACCTGCCGCGCCACTTACTAACACATCGATAAAGCCAAATTCGGAGGCGATAGTATCAAAGCCCTGCTCGACCGCAGCCAAATCCCTGACATCAAAACTCACTCCAAGATGAATACCATCTGGATTTGATTGCTTTAGCTGCAACACGGCGGCATCAATCTTGTCTTGGCTGCGACTCGCCACCGCCACATTCGCGCCAGCCTGCGCAAACGCATTGGCTATCGCGAGGTTAATTCCACTCGTACCACCGACAACGACAACATTCTTACCTTGATAATTAAACATCGTAGTATTCAGCATGGGCATTCTCCGTGAACGGTCAAATTAACGCGCGAATAAGTACTTAAGCTGCAATAGCTTTCATCATTTCTCTCAAGCGAGAGATTGATGAATCGCCTGAAGTGCAGCCAGAGGATCGGCGGCCTTAGTGATTGGTCGACCAATCACTAAATAATCAGAACCAGCTGCAAGCGCCTGCGGTGGCGTCATCACCCGGTGTTGATCACCCACGTCGCTGCCCACTGGGCGGATCCCCGGGGTGATAAGTTTAAAATCTTGACCTAAGAGTGATTTAAGTACGCTTGCCTCTTGAGCCGAACAGACAACACCATCAAGGCCCGCCTGTTTGGTGAGTTTCGCTAGACGTTGCACATGCTCAAATGCAGGAACATCAATGCCGATGAGTTTTAAATCTTCATCACTCATTGAAGTAAGGACTGTCACTGCGATTAGCATAGGAGCATCATTACCATAGGGCAGCAACGCTTTTTTCGCCGCCTCCATCATGGCCAAGCCACCGCTGGCATGCACGTTTGTCATCCACACGCCCAGTTCTGCCGCGGCCGCGACTGCTTTGGCAACCGTATTAGGAATATCGTGAAACTTTAAGTCGAGGAAAAGATCGAAACCACGGGCGTGAATATCTTTCACCAATTGTGGGCCAAACAGGGTAAACATTTCTTTGCCCACTTTGAGGCGGCACATGTTGGGATCGAGTTGATCTATCAGTTGTAAGGCGTGGTTTTTATTATCGTAATCAAGCGCTACGAGGATAGGTTTGGTCGTCATCATCTCTCCAACTGGGTTACACTAACAAGGTATTTCTAAAGGTTATTCACCGTCTAAACCACGGATCCGTTTAATGGTGCCCCATTTTTTACAGGAGGGGCAATGCCAATACAGGGTGTGGGATGGGAAACCGCATTCTTTACAGCGATAACTTGGACGGAATTTAATTTGCTGTTCAACAAGTTGCTCAAGCATAGTCAAACTTTGTTTGGCTTGCCCTTCTTCTGCTTGACGCAAGTGCATCTGCATTAAGTGCTGAAATCCCTTCATGGTGGGATGGCGATACAGGGCATCTAACACCATGTTTTCAGCCGCTTTTATCTCATCGAGACTAATCATATGTTGAGCAAGCGCTACCACCACCGAGGCGCCCGCCCCTTCGGCCATCGCACCCGCTAATAATTCTTGATAACCCTCTTTATCTTGGGTATCACGATATACTTGTTTCGCCGTGGGTAAGGCATCGGCGAAGAGTTCTATGTCGGCCTTTTTCAGTGCCATCAGCATAGATTTGCACTGGTTGTAATCCTTGGCGTCGAGAAATTTTTTGGCGAGCGTGAGTAAAGCTCGGCCGCACTTAGGATCTTGTTTTAATGCCTGTTGTAATAGCTTGATCTTGTCAGCATCATCACTGGTTTCGTCAGCAAGCTGACAATAAAAATGGGCGATAATCGGTTTAAGCACCTGCTGACGCTTGCGACTTAAACGTTTGGTGATATCGATGGCCTTTTGCCATTCCTTAATGACTTGATAAATGGCAATCAGCTGCGTCTCAGACTCTTCGCTATGGTCATCTTGACTCACTAAGTTCAGGAAAATTTCTTCCGCGCGGTCGTAAAATCCTGCGGCAAGGTAATCTTTACCCAGTTCCATCATTGCGATATCACGCTGCTCATTGGTGAGCGTTGGGCGTGCAATTAAGTTTTGATGGATACGAATGGAGCGGTCAACTTCACCGCGTTTGCGAAATAGCGAACCGAGGGAAAGATGGGTATCGATGGTTTCATCGTCCACATCGAGCATACTGATAAACAAGTCGACCGCTTTGTCTGACTCGTTCGATAACAGGAAATTCAAGCCGGTGAAATAATCACGGCTTAATTGTTTACGCTGGTTACTCTGGTTTTGCCTTATGCTCCGCCGCCCCATATACCAACCGTAACCGGCAGCAATAGGAAGCAACAGGAAGAGGATCTCAAGCATATTAGGCGTCTACACCTTGAGGAGTTTTAGCGGTTTGGACCGTTAATTTCTTTCTGGTCGCCGCTAAAGCCAATTTCAGTTTGACAATATAATAGCTGGCCACGAGCCAACTCAACATAAAGCCTGCAAAGAAAACCACGGCTAATACTACGGGTAAACGGTACTCACCCTGAGCCACAAAGTAGCTGATCGTCACTACTTGTTCATTACGCGCACCAAAAATCAATGCCACGATAAATAACAGTGCCACAAGGACTGTCGCTACAAAAGATTTCACGTCGCACTCCCTTAAACGCCTTTCAATTTTCTGATTATCCAAGAAATTTACTGAGCTGACCAGCTTTGCCTTGCATTAGATATAAAAAAGCCCCCTTACGGAGGCTTTTTGTAATGCGGTCAATTATACATTAACTGCGTCAACGCGTTCGCGCAGTTCTTTGCCTGGCTTAAAGTGCGGGACGTATTTGCCTTCCAATTCAACTGATGAACCAGTCTTTGGATTACGGCCAGTACGCGGTGCACGATAATGAAGCGAGAAACTACCAAAGCCACGGATCTCAATACGATCACCGCTTTCTAATGTTGTTGCCATTTGCTCCAACATCTCTTTGATTGCGCCTTCAACCTCTTTCGCCGACAGCTGCGACTGCCTGGTGGCGAGTTTTTCGATCAGTTCGGATTTTGTCATCCTAGCTATCCCCTATTATCAAGCCAAACACAGTCACCTAATGGGGAGAAAAACTCCCCATACAACAGGCGATTATTTGCGAGCTGCTTTAAACGCTTCAGCCATTGCATTACTAATAACAGCGTCTTCTTGTTTATTCAAGGTCGCCATTACTTCTTTTTCTTCAGCTTCGTCTTTCGCTTTGATTGACAGGCTGATAGAACGGTTCTTACGGTCAACACCCATGAACTTAGCTTCGATAGCGTCACCTACTGAGTAAACAGTAGATGCATCTTCGATGCGCTCACGGCTGATGTCAGCTACACGGATGTAACCTTCAACAGTGTCAGCTAGTTCAACAGTCACACCTTTAGCATCAACAGCAGAAACAGTACCGTTTACGATAGTACCTTTCTTCTTGTCAGCTAAGTAAGCGTTGAATGGATCGTCTTCAGTTTGCTTAACACCTAAGCTGATGCGCTCGCGCTCTGGGTCAACAGACAGAACCACTGCGTGGATTTCGTCGCCTTTCTTGTACTCAGATACTGCGTCTTCGCCAGTGCCGTTCCAAGAAATGTCAGACAGGTGAACTAAACCATCGATACCGCCGTCAAGACCGATAAAGATACCGAAGTCAGTGATTGACTTGATCTTACCAGAAACCTTGTCGCCTTTGTTGTAACGAGTTGCGAAGTCATCCCATGGGTTGGTCTTACATTGCTTCAGACCTAGAGAAATACGACGACGCTCTTCATCGATGTCCAGAACCAGAACTTCAACTTCGTCACCTAAGTTAACTACTTTAGATGGGTGAATGTTCTTGTTAGTCCAATCCATTTCAGAAACGTGAACTAAGCCTTCAACGCCTTCTTCGATTTCAACGAAACAGCCGTAGTCAGTCAGGTTAGTTACGCGACCAGTTAACTTAGTGTTTTCTGGGTAGCGCTTGCTGATTTCTAACCATGGATCTTCGCCAAGTTGTTTCAGACCTAGAGACACACGAGTGCGCTCACGATCGTACTTCAGAACTTTAACGTTGATTTCGTCACCAACGTTTACGATTTCAGATGGGTGTTTAACGCGTTTCCATGCCATATCAGTGATATGTAACAGACCGTCAACGCCACCTAAATCTACGAATGCACCGTAGTCAGTCAGGTTCTTAACGATACCTTTAACTGCTTGACCTTCTTGCAGGTTTTCTAACAGTGCATCACGCTCTGCGCTGCTTTCTGATTCGATAACTGCACGACGAGAAACAACTACGTTGTTACGCTTCTGGTCTAGTTTGATAACTTTGAATTCTAATTCTTTGTACTCTAAGTGAGCGGTGTCGCGAACTGGGCGCACGTCAACTAGAGAACCTGGTAAGAAGGCACGGATACCGTTTAATTCAACAGTGAAACCGCCTTTCACTTTACCATTGATGATACCGATTACAGTTTCAGCATCTTCGTAAGCTTTTTCCAGAACGATCCAAGCTTCGTGACGTTTCGCTTTTTCGCGAGACAGTTGAGTCTCACCGAAGCCGTCTTCAACAGAGTCAAGAGCTACGTCAACTTCATCACCAACAGCGATTTCTAAAACGCCTTGAGCGTTTTTGAATTGTTCAGCTGGGATTGGGCTTTCAGACTTCAGACCTGCATCAACCAGAACCATACCGTTTTCGATAGCAACTACAGTACCACGAACGATAGAGCCTGGACGGAATTCCAGAGTTTGAAGGGATTGTTCAAATAGATCAGCAAAAGATTCAGTCATGTTTAGGTTACTTTAATGTAATAAACCACAGTCAATCCTAGACGTGGAGTCAGTCAAATTATCCGTATCATCCTTAATACGAATACCTATCCAAACAATAACTTAGTTAGTGTTGGATAATTTTTGGTTGATGTAGTTGAGCGCAAGCTCAAGTACTTCATCAATACCTTTATCGCTAGTATCGATAACGAGCGCATCCTCGGCAGGGACCAAAGGGGCCACAGGACGATTCATATCGCGGTCGTCACGCTCGATAATTTCAGCTAAAAGGCGCTCGATATTAACATCGAAGCCCTTGTCCTGCAACTGATTATAGCGTCTTTGAGCCCGCTCCTCTGCAGAAGCAGTTAAATATAATTTAGCCGATGCCGTTGGGAAAACAACCGTGCCCATGTCGCGGCCATCGGCGATTAATCCGGGTGCCGTTCTAAAGGCACGTTGACGACGTAATAAGGCTTCCCGCACACGGGGAAATGCCGCCACTTTAGAAGCCGCATTTGAGCATTCTTGAGTACGTATCGCAGTAGTGACGTCTTCACCTTCTAAGATCACTTGAACTGGATCTTTCTCATTGCCGGTTAAAAACTTCACATCAAGGTGCGCAGCAAGGAGTGTGATGGATTCTTCATTTTCCAGTTCTACATCGTGGTGAATTGCAGCTAACGCAAGCACTCGGTAAATAGCACCACTATCAAGTAGTTGCCATCCGAGATGCTTAGCCAATAATTGGCTAATTGTCCCTTTACCAGCACCACTTGGGCCGTCGATTGTGACTACAGGAGCCCGTTCAGACATACATTCCTCCGCAAAAAATAATCATCATCCGTGAGTTCTTAACTAGAGCCCCGAAAATGAGCGCGCCGCATTGTACAATACTATACAAATAAAATCCGTGGATTTTTTATGAAGTTTAGAAGCCGCTCAAATGCGGCTTCATCATCTTGATATGACCCAAAGTCAGTCTGTTACAGGAAGCGGTTAGGCTTTGAGACTGGCAAATTGGGCAAAATAGTCTGGGAAGGTTTTCGAGGTACAATCGGGATCATTGATGGTGATCCCGCAATCGGCAAAAGCCATCATGGAGAAGCACATCGCCATGCGATGATCGTTATAAGTGTCAATCTCTGCGGTATTGAGAACAGCTGGCGGGGTGATTTGAATATAATCGTGGCCCTCTTCCACTAACGCGCCCACTTTACGTAGCTCTGTTGCCATCGCCGCTAATCGGTCGGTCTCTTTAATGCGCCAGTTATAGATGTTGCGTATAGTGGTCGTGCCCTTAGCAAACAAAGCCGCAGTGGCAATGGTCATCGCCGCATCGGGGATATGATTCATGTCTAAATCAACCGCGGTTAACGGTGCGCCACGGGAAATAATGTAATCATCGCCCCACTCAATATCGGCACCCATTTTTTCCAGCACATCGGCAAATTTCACATCGCCCTGAATGCTTAAACGGCCAACACCCGTGACTTTCACCTCACCGCCTTTAATGGCTCCCGCCGCTAAAAAGTAAGATGCAGAAGAGGCATCCCCTTCCACTAACACTTTACCCGGAGACACATACTGCTGCCCGGCTGGGATTTCAAAGCGGGCATAGTCATGGTTAATCACCTGAACGCCAAACTGCGCCATCAGGGCTAAGGTAATATCGATATAGGGCTTTGAAACCAGTTCACCTTTGACATGAATATTCACACTGCCCTTCGCGAGGGGCGCAACCATTAACAGCGCGGTTAAGAACTGGCTAGACAGATCGCCAGCAATTTCCACATCGCCACCGTTAAGACCGGTTGCATTGATGGTCAGTGGTGGAAATCCTTCATTCTTAAGGTACACAATATTCGCGCCCAATTGTTTTAAGGCATCGACCAAGTCACCAATGGGACGCTCTTCCATGCGCGGCTCGCCGGTTAAGGTAAATTCGCCGCGGCCTAAGGTGAGCGCAGCGCACAATGGACGCATCGCCGTGCCCGCATTGCCTAAAAACAGCGTTTGCGCGGTATCTGATGAAATCACGCCGCCTAAGCCAGTCAGTTCACAGACAGTATTATTTTGCGATAAGCGGTATTCGACGCCCAACTGCTTTAAAGACGCCAACATATGACGAATATCATCGGAGTCGAGCAAATTGGTTAGCGTGGTGGTGCCTTTGGCTAAGGTCGCTAATAATAACGCGCGGTTAGAAATGCTTTTTGAGCCCGGAATATTGATCTCACCGCGGACTTGCACAACAGGTTCAAGACGTAATTGCTTCATGAATAAATCTTCTTTCTCTTAGGGCGTAACCATCAACGGTACGCTGATTGAAAATAGGTAAATGGCAACCTCACGCTACATGGCGTCAAGTTAAGATTACAAATTAAAGGAGATTGGGGACCTTGTTGGTGCTTCGTCGTTATAAAATTACCGATAGTGACGCAGGATTCAACCGTTTTTTACTAAAAAACGGCTTTTTAAACCGGAAAATTACTCAAGTCAGTCTAAAAATAACAAAAATACAAAATATCAGCGGTTAAATTGTGATCTAAAGCGTTTTTTGGCAGGCTTTTTTGCCAGATTAATTGGCCATAGTTCACAGTTTTTGCTTTAAATTTTTCATCTATCCACGCTATTCTAGGTTTCAAACGATAAATCACGCATATTCTTTGCAATTCATGTTGTCGCAATATAACCAAAAAGGTAGATGGAGCCATGTTTAACTCACTCGTCGCAATGCCTGCGGATCCTATCCTCGGCCTATTAACCCAGTACCGCGAAGACTCACATCCTCAAAAAGTCGACTTAGGTGTGGGCGTATATAAGGATCCCGCTGGAAACACTCCCATCCTTAATTGCGTGAAAAAAGCCGAAAAATTCCGTTTAGACACTGAAACCACCAAAGTGTATATCGGCCCAACCGGTTCACCTCAGTTTAATACCCTGATAACAGAATTAGCCTTTGGCAGTGATCACAGCGCGATTATCACCAACCGCATTCGTACTGTTTCTACTCCTGGTGGTACGGGCGCCCTGCGCGTAGCCGGAGATTTTATTAAGCGCTGCAATCCTAATGCGGTGCTCTGGGTAAGCGATCCCACCTGGGCGAACCACACTGGCTTGTTTGAAGCGGCAGGTATCACCGTTAAAACCTACCCTTACTATGATTACGACACTAAATCATTAAAGTTTGATGAGATGCTCAGCGCGCTTGCTCAAGTTGGCCCGAACGATGTGGTGCTGTTCCACGCCTGTTGCCATAACCCGAGCGGGATGGATTTAACCACTGAGCAATGGGATAAAGTGGTTGCCCTCACCAAGGAGCAAGGTTTTACCCCGCTTATCGACATGGCTTACCAAGGTTTTGGTGATGGTGTCGATATCGATGCCTATGGTGTGCGTAAAATGGCCGCAGCTGTCGATAATATGATCCTGTGTAGCTCTTGCTCGAAAAACTTCGGTCTGTACCGTGAGCGTATCGGTTCTTGCTCTGTGGTTGCAAAGGATGCGAACACAGCAAACATCGCGCACTCTGTACTGCTTTACGTGGTTCGCTGTCTGTACTCCATGCCGCCAGCCCACGGCGCGGCGATTGTTGAAACCATTCTCGGTTCAGCAGAGTTAAAGCAAGAGTGGTTAGATGAGCTCAAAGTGATGCGCGACCGCATCAACGGTAACCGCGCGATTTTAGTGGAAAAACTCAAGGCCAATGGCGTTGAGCGCGACTTTAGCTTTATCGCTCGCCAAAAAGGCATGTTCTCTTTCCTAGGTGTTAATCCTGAGCAAGTGGCACGTCTGCAGAAAGAATTCAGCATTTATATGGTGGGTTCTAGCCGCATTAGCATTGCAGGCATTAGCGAAGACAATGTGGATTACTTAGCCAAGTCGATTGCCAAAGTACTGTAACGAGACTGTTGGGATGAAGCGCCTAAGTTGGCCTAAGTTCCCTAGCCTTCTTCTAGTTATTGCTTAGCCCGCTTTGACATAAGTGCCTGCTTTCATATCAACCTAAAGCTTTATGCAACCAATAAAAAAACGAATGCCTAGGCATTCGTTTTTTTGTTCTCGCTTTACGCGGTTAAAACTGACTTTAAATGGCACATATCAGTCAGCTAATTAAGCAAGTAAGGTAAGCGCCATTCACTAAGCTTAACTATGCTTTGCCGCAAATTCGTTCATAAAGCTCACCAGTGCGGCTACGCCTTCTAGTGGCATCGCATTGTAAAGACTTGCACGCATACCACCGACTATTCGGTGCCCTTTTAAGGCTACTAGGCCCGCCGCCTCAGCCTCTTTTAAGAAGGCGCCATCAAGGGACTCATCCGCCAGTTGGAAAGTCACGTTCATTTGTGAGCGGTTTGCCGCGACGACACCATTTTTATAGAAAGGATTGGCATCGATACAGGCATACAGCATTTGCGCTTTTTGCTGATTGATTTTCGCGATACTGGCCACACCACCTAAGGATTTGAGCCAAGCAAACACTTCAGCCGCTAAGTACCATGCAAAGGTCGGTGGCGTATTGAACATGGAGTCATGCTCAACCGCTAAACGGTAATCCATAATGGATGATTGGGTTAAACTCGGCAGTTTCAACATATCATCACGCACGATCACAATAGATAAGCCCGAAGGACCAATATTCTTTTGCGCACCGGCATAGATTAAGCCGTAACGGCTAACATCGATTTCGCGAGACATGATGGTAGATGATAAGTCGGCGACAATCGGCCATGGACTGTCTAACTCATCAAAAATTTCGATACCATCAACTGTCTCATTTGGGCAGTAGTGCACATAACGGTAATCGGCATCAATCTTATGGAGTTCAGGAAGCACTACTGCATTGAGTCCATTATGTTTTTCAACAATGTTAAGACTATCAATTTGCGCGTCGCCCGCCAGCTTTTGTGCTTCGACCAATGCCGCAGAAGACCATTGACCACTGACTAAATACAGGGCTCGGCCTTGGTTACCTAGAAAATTATTCACAACGGCAGAGAACTGACCGCGACCACCGCCGTGCATAAACAGCACATGATAGTTCTGTGGAATGTGCATCAGCTCGCGTAAATCCGCCTCAGCTTGCTTGGTCAGCGCGATAAATTCTTTACCTCTGTGGCTGACTTCCATCACGGAGACACCTAGCCCATTCCAATCGAGTAATTCCTGTTGTGCTTTTTTCATTACCGCTGCGGGTAACATTGCAGGACCTGCACAGAAATTATAAATCGCGCTCACTGCCACTCTCCTTATTTACAAACCATGATATTAGAATTCATAAAATAAAACGTTGCCATGAAAAAAACGAGCGTCCAATTGGACGCTCGTTTTCATACTCTCGAATTAGTCTTCGTCTTGCTCGTCGTCAAGCTCTTCGTCTTCGTCTAATTCTTCATCCAGCCCATCCTCTAAAGGCTCTTCTTGAACAGAGTCACCTTCAGCGACAACTGGGACGATTGGCATACCGTTTTCATCCAGCTCGACTTCATCTTCGTCGCCTTGGATCTCATCGATACGTTGCAGACCAACCACTTTCTCATCACTTGCGGTACGGATAATGGTCACACCTTGGGTGTTCCGGCCGATGATAGACACACCGTTCGCTGGCGTACGCACTAAGGTACCTTTGTCGCTGATCAGCATGATTTCGTCATTACCGCCAACTTGTACCGCGCCAACCACTGCACCGTTACGCTCGCTCACCTTGATCGATACCACACCTTTGGTCGCGCGGCTCTTCGATGGATATTCAGACAGTTCCGTACGTTTACCGTAACCGTTTTCGGTCACGGTTAAGATAGCGCCATCGCCCTTAGGTACGATGAGAGACACCACTTTTTGACCTTCTTCAAGCTTGATACCGCGAACACCCGTCGCGCCGCGACCCATTGGACGCACGCCCTTGAAGTTGATCTGTGGGTTACCCTCTTCGTCCAGCACTGGGTTGCCATTTTCATCGAGAACAGCCACTTCTTCGCCTTCTTTAAAGCGAACCACTTTACCTTCGTTCGAGAACAACATGATCTCATCATCACCATTGGTGATATCGACACCGATCAGTTGGTCACCGTCTTTGAGGTTAACAGCGATAATGCCGTTAGCACGTGGGTTGCTGTAAGCTGTCAGCGCAGTCTTCTTCACGGTACCGTTAGAGGTCGCCATGATAATGTACTTATCTTCGGCGTATTCACGCACCGGCAGAATCGCCGTAATGCGTTCGCCATCGGCCAGCGGCAGCAAGTTAACAATCGGACGACCTCGGGAAGTGCGGCTCGCCAGAGGTAACTGATAGACCTTGAGCCAGTACATTTTACCGAAGTCAGAGAAGCACAGAATCGTATCGTGGGTGTTCGCAACCAGCAGTTTTTCAACGAAATCTTCGTCTTTCACCTTAGTGGCGGCTTTACCCTTACCACCACGGCGCTGGGCTTGGTAATCGCTAAGCGGTTGGTACTTGGCGTAACCTAAGTGTGACAGAGTCACAACTACGTCTTCTTCGTTGATTAAGTCTTCAAGACTCATATCAATTTCATTGGCGTTGATGACAGTGCGGCGCGCATCACCGTATTCAGCAAGAATTTCTTCCAGCTCTTCTTTGATCACTTCCATCAAACGCTCAGGGCTGCGCAGAATAAACAACAGACCCGCGATGAACTCAAGCAGCTCTTCGTATTCGGCGATGATCTTATCGTGCTCAAGACCGGTTAAACGGTGTAAGCGCAGCTCTAGAATCGCCTGAGCCTGTTGCTCAGTCAGATAATATAAGCCGTCACGGATACCATATTCTGGTTCTAACCATTCAGGACGCGCCGCATCATCACCCGCTTTTTCAAGCATGCCCTGTACATGACCGAGCGCCCAGCCCTGCTCAACCAGTTTGACTTTAGCGTCAGCTGGGGTTGGCGAGGCTTTGATCAACGCAATAATCGGGTCGATGTTGGCCAGCGCGACCGCTAATGCCTCAAGAATATGGGCACGTTCGCGCGCTTTACGCAGTTCGAATACGGTACGGCGAGTCACCACTTCACGGCGGTGCAGGATAAAGCATTCGAGCATTTCTTTTAAGTTGAACAACTTAGGCTGACCATTGGTCAAAGCCACCATGTTGATACCAAAAGAACATTGCATTTGTGTCTGGGCATAGAGGTTGTTCAGGACAACTTCGCCCACTTCGCCACGCTTGATTTCGATAACGATGCGCATACCGTCTTTGTCAGACTCATCGCGCAGACCGCTAATGCCTTCAATCTTCTTATCTTTAACTAGCTCAGCGATTTTCTCGATGAGTTTCGCCTTGTTCACCTGATAAGGAATTTCGGTGACGATAATACGTTCACGGCCGTTATCTTCGGTTTCGACGTCAGCCAGTGCGCGCATAACGGCGCGGCCGCGGCCCGTCTTATACGCATCGATAATGCCCTTACGGCCATTGATGATCGCCGCCGTTGGGAAATCAGGGCCAGGAATATATTCCATGAGCTGTTCAATCGACAGCGCAGGATCGGCGATCAGCGCTAAACAGCCTTTAACCACTTCAGTTAAGTTGTGTGGTGGGATGTTCGTCGCCATACCCACCGCAATACCCGATGAACCGTTAATCAACAGGTTAGGTACGCGTGTCGGTAATACCGCAGGAATTTGTTCTGTGCCGTCGTAGTTTGGCACATAGTCAACGGTTTCTTTTTCAAGATCGGCGAGGAGCTGGTGCGCTAACTTATCCATCCGGATTTCGGTATAACGCATTGCCGCGGCAGAGTCACCGTCAACCGAACCGAAGTTTCCTTGACCGTCGACTAAGGTGTAACGCAGTGAGAAAGGCTGAGCCATACGCACGATAGTGTCGTATACCGCCAAGTCACCATGGGGGTGATATTTACCGATCACGTCACCGACCACACGGGCAGACTTTTTGTACGGCTTGTTCCAATCGTTCTTCAATTCACTCATGGCAAACAGCACGCGGCGATGTACAGGCTTAAGGCCATCACGCACGTCTGGTAATGCACGTCCTACGATGACGCTCATGGCGTAATCAAGGTACGAATTCTTTAGTTCGTCTTCGATATTAATTGGCGAAATAGATGATGCCAGATCAGTCATAAACTGCTCGTTCCCCTGAAAATTAGCCGACAACGCATAATCCGTATCATTGAGCGGCTCAAAAACGTGATTTGGCATTCTAACACAGTTATTTAATGTCGCCAGACCTATCCTGCGCGAATTGAGAAGGATGTGGCTTAATAGATGAAAACACTGTCAATTTGCACTTTCTAAACCCGATAAAATCGGTTGTTAATGGCGAAATTGAGTCCAAGACTTGATTAATATCCGAGCAGAAAAACCGCTCCGCTTCACAAAGTGTTTAAGAATTAATGATAATTGCTGAAATTTCACTCAACCACAAAGACTTAGAATCAGCCAATACTGTGTTTATCCACCATTGTCGTTATAATAGCCGCACTATTCAGCCGCTTTAGGTAATCGCATGCAACAGAATACCAACGTAGACCCACAGGAAATCGCAAAGTTTGAACGTATGGCCGAAACCTGGTGGGATCTCAATGGCGAGTTTAAACCGCTGCATCTATTAAATCCCCTTCGCTTAAACTATATCGATCAGACCGCTGGCGGGATTTTTGGTAAAAAAGTGCTCGACGTCGGCTGTGGCGGTGGCATTTTATCCGAAAGCATGGCGCGCATCGGTGCAGTGGTTGATGGTCTTGATATGGGTGAAGAACCGTTAGAAGTTGCACGCTTGCATGCGCTGGAAACCGGTGTGAGCATCAATTACGTGAAAAACACCGCCGAGGCTCATAGGGAAGATCACCGCGAATACTATGATGTGGTGACCTGCATGGAGATGCTCGAACACGTACCCAATCCCCAATCAGTGATCCAAGCCTGCTGCGATATGGTAAAACCCGGTGGTTTTGTGTTTTTTTCCACGATTAATCGCAATGTTAAATCCTTTGTCGAAACCATTATCGGTGCTGAATATCTACTGAAGATGTTACCGATTGGCACTCATGATCATAATAAGTTTATTAAACCTTCTGAATTGATTGAGTTAGTCGATAACACCGACCTCATCTGCAAAGACGCCCTTGGGATCACTTATAACCCGTTAACAGGGATTTTTAAGTACACATCTAAGGTCGATGTAAACTATATGATTGCAACGCAAAAGGCAGATTAAGATGAGTTTAGCTGAGGTTAAAGGGGTCTTATTCGACCTTGATGGTACCCTTGCCGATACCGCGCCGGATCTGGTTCAGGCCCTTAACCTCAGTTTGTCTGATGTCGGTATCCTGGCAAAACCCTTTGCAGACATGCGTAGCGCCGCCTCCCATGGCAGCTTTGCCTTAGTCGATGCGGCCATTCCTGGTGCAGATGAGGTGCTACGCACCCAAGTCCAGCAAGGACTCCTTGCCCACTATCAAAGGATCAATGGCGACCATTGCCAATTGTTTGAAGGTATTTCCCCACTGCTTGACTGGCTCGAGTTATGCCGCGTGCCATTTGGAGTCATCACCAATAAACCTGCCCGTTTTACTCGTCCCCTGTTACATAAGCTTAAGCTCAGCTCGCGTATGCCAGTGATGATCAGCGGCGATTCGACCCGTTACCCTAAGCCCCATACTGCACCTATGCTATTGGGCGCGCAGCAGCTGCAGTGCCAGCCACAGCACATCCTCTACTTAGGTGATGCCGAGCGAGATTTACTCGCGGCCCAAGCGGCGGGCATGCTCGGCGGTGTGGCGTTGTGGGGATATTTAGGTGAGGCCGATACGCCCGATGCATGGCCTGCCTATGCGCAGTTTAACTCACCATCGAGTTTGCATTCGGCCTTAAGCCAAGCATTGGCCAAATAGCGGTAACGGATTGACCAAGGTTAACGGCCCAACCGAATCCCATTAACGGCGAAATTATGCGCCCTTCGCTGGTAATGCAATTTAGGTTAAGGGTCAATCCTTGCGATCGCGATCGCTGCTTATTTTAGCGATCGATCACACAGTGAAATTTGCACAAAAAAACGTCATCAATGTCGCACGCTAATCTCAATTTGAGCTTCAGGGTTAGTCATCACTAACGCTTTTCTTTATCCTCAAGATATCCACAAGATACCCCCTGAATTGAGACTTGCAAATAGCGTCAAACCTCACTATCTTGTATCTCAGATTATTTAAAACACCATATCTTGTGTATAGGTAGCAATCAGACACACTAGAAGTTCCCCGTTAAATCGACTATCTCCTGCATAGTCAGCAGTATTAAGGGTTTTCAGGTTGATTGTTTTACAAGGAAACGTACGGTGACTTAGTTCACCTGAACAGATATCAGAACCAAGGCCTCTCTTCAATGAATAGCAATATGACAGTCACAAAACGCTGTGGTGCACGTGAGACAATCGATCTCGACAAAATACACCGCGTAATTACTTGGGCAGCCAAGGGATTAAAAAACGTTTCTGTTTCTGAAGTTGAACTTCGCACGCATTTACAGTTTTTCGACGGGATCCCAACCGAAGCTATCCACGAAACGATCATCAAATCTGCGGCGGATTTAATTTCCCCAGAATCACCGGATTATCAGTTTCTGGCTGCGCGCTTAGCCGTATTCCATTTACGTAAGAAGGCCTTTGGTCAGTTCGAGCCGCCAAAGTTATACGACCATGTGACTAAACTGGTTGAGCTTGGCAAGTATGATATGCATATTCTGCAGGATTACACCCGCGAAGAACTCGATATCATGGATAGCTATATCGACCATTGGCGCGATATGAACTTCTCCTACGCGGCGGTAAAACAGCTCGAAGGTAAGTATCTGGTACAAAACCGTGTGACCCACGAGATCTATGAGAGCGCCCAGTTCCTCTATATTCTGGTTGCAGCCTGCTTGTTTGCCCGTTATCCAAAAGAAACGCGCCTGCAATACGTGAAAGATTTTTACGACGCGGTATCGACCTTTAAGATTTCTCTGCCCACGCCAATCATGGCGGGTGTACGTACGCCAACACGTCAATTCAGTTCATGCGTTCTGATTGAATGTGGCGACAGCTTAGATTCTATCAACGCGACCGCCTCTTCTATCGTGAAGTATGTCAGCCAACGCGCAGGTATCGGTATCAACGCCGGTCGTATCCGTGCATTAGGTAGCCCAATCCGTGGCGGCGAAGCCTTCCACACCGGTTGCTTACCTTTCTACAAGTATTTCCAAACGGCGGTGAAGTCTTGCTCGCAAGGCGGCGTTCGTGGTGGTGCTGCGACCCTCTTCTACCCTATTTGGCACTTAGAAGTGGAATCCCTGCTGGTACTGAAAAACAACCGCGGTGTTGAAGATAACCGTATTCGCCACTTAGACTACGGCGTGCAGCTCAACAAACTGATGTATCAACGTCTGATCAAAGGCGAAAACATCAGCCTGTTCAGCCCATCAGACGTGCCAGGTCTTTACGATGCCTTCTTCGAAGATCAAGACGAATTCGAACGTCTGTACCTGCAATATGAGCAAGACAGCAGCATTCGTAAAAAGACATTGAAAGCGGTCGAACTGTTCTCATTGATGATGCAAGAACGTGCTTCAACGGGCCGTATCTACATCCAAAACGTTGACCACTGTAATACCCACAGTCCGTTCGACTCGAAAGTCGCTCCGATCAGACAATCTAACCTTTGTCTTGAAATCGCGTTGCCGACCAAGCCATTGAACAACATTGACGATCCAAACGGTGAAATCGCGCTGTGTACACTGTCAGCATTAAACTTAGGTGCGATCAAAAACTTAGCCGAGCTTGAGCCATTGGCCGATTTAGCGGTACGTGCACTGGATAACCTATTGGATTACCAAGATTATCCAATCAAAGCGGCTGAAATTTCATCGATGAACCGTCGTACCTTAGGTATTGGTGTTATCAACTTCGCTAACTACTTAGCGAAGAATGGCATGAAGTACTCCGATGGTAGCGCGAACAACCTGACTCACAAGACCTTTGAAGCGATTCAATTCTATCTGCTCAAGGCGTCAATGAATCTGGCAAAAGAGCAAGGTGCGTGCCCATTATTTAATGAGACCACTTACGCCCAAGGTATTTTACCTATCGATACCTACAAACGTGATTTAGATAAGATTTGCAGCGAGCCATTGCATTTAGACTGGGAAACACTGCGCCAAGATATCAAACAGCACGGTTTACGTAACTCGACCCTGTCTGCGCTGATGCCGTCTGAAACGTCATCACAGATCTCAAACGCGACTAACGGTATCGAACCTCCACGCGGTTTGATCAGTGTGAAAGCCAGTAAGGATGGCCAGTTAAAGCAAGTGGTGCCTGATTTTGATGAACTGAAATACAACTACGAACTGCTATGGCAAATGCCAAGCAACGAAGGTTACTTACAGCTCGTGGGTATCATGCAAAAATTCGTTGACCAAGCAATTTCGGCCAACACTAACTATGACCCAACGCGTTTCGAAGGCCGTAAGGTTCCGATGCAGACTCTGCTGAAAGACTTACTCAATGCCTATAAGTTAGGTGTAAAAACGCTGTACTACCATAACACTCGCGATGGTGCATCGGATCAACACGATGACATTACCAACATAGAGAAAGAAGATGACGGCTGTGCTGGCGGCGCCTGCAAAATCTAATCTTCAATGTTAACGGTTGCGGGATCCCTTTGGGATCCCGACTTATTGGAATACTCGTACCATGACCTACTCTACTTTTTGCCAAACACCCAACGATGCTACCCGTGAACCTATGTTCTTCGGACAATCGGTTAACGTCGCTCGTTATGACCAACAAAAATATGAAGTGTTTGAAAAACTGATTGAAAAGCAGTTGTCTTTCTTCTGGCGCCCAGAAGAAGTTGACGTGAGCCGCGATAAAATCGACTACAACTCACTGCCAGATCATGAAAAGCATATTTTTATTTCGAACCTGAAATACCAAACGCTGCTCGACTCTATCCAAGGCCGCTCACCTAACGTGGCATTTCTGCCCTTAGTGTCGCTGCCCGAATTAGAAACTTGGATTGAGACTTGGTCTTTTTCCGAGACCATCCACTCGCGCTCATACACTCACATTATTCGCAATATCGTGAACGATCCTTCAGTGATTTTTGACGATATCGTGGTGAATCAAGAGATCCTGCGCCGCGCGACTGACATTGCTGAATATTACGATCACTTGATCAAGCTGACCCAGGTTTACCACCTGTTAGGCGAAGGCACCCATGTGATCGATGGCGAGCCGATTGAAGTCAACACTCGCACGCTAAAGAAAGCGTTGTACCTGTGCATGATGTCAGTTAACGCCCTCGAAGCGATTCGCTTCTACGTCAGTTTTGCCTGCTCATTCGCATTTGCTGAGCGTAAGCTCATGGAAGGTAACGCGAAAATTATTCGTCTTATCGCCCGTGACGAAGCCCTGCACTTAAACAGCACCCAGCATATCTTAACCATTATGCAGAGCGGCAAGGATGATCCTGAGATGGCCGAAATTGCTGCGGAATGCCAACAGGAAGCCTATAACCTGTTCCTCAAGGCCGCCGAGCAAGAAAAAGAATGGGCAAAATACCTGTTCAAAGACGGCTCGATGATCGGTCTCAACGAGCAGATCCTCTGTCAATACGTTGAGTACATCACTAACCAACGGATGAAGTCAGTTAACCTGCCACTGCCCTATGCCGAGCAGTCTAACCCACTGCCTTGGATGAAGAACTGGTTAGAGAGTGATGCCGTGCAAGTGGCGCCGCAGGAAGTCGAAGTGTCATCTTATCTTGTCGGTCAAATCGATTCGGCCGTCGACAGTGATGAATTCCTCGATTTCGATCTCTAACGGGATTTGATTGCTTATGGCTAAATCGAACCTGCTGTTAAACAACCCCTTTGCTAAGGCGCCCATTGTGCGCCTTCAAGGGCAACCTGTGCTGCTATTTACCGAGCAGCACAATTCGTTGTTGCAAGCACTCGAAGCAAAAAAAGTGACCATTTTCTCTGAGTGCCGCAGTGGTTTTTGCGGCGCTTGCAAAACCCGTATTATTAGCGGCAGCGTCAGCTATTTAACCGAGCCTTTGGCCGAGCTTAATGCCGACGAATGCCTGCCCTGCTGCTGTATTCCTATCGAAGATTTAGAACTCGATTTATCCCCCGAAGGTGCTGCTGTGGTGACCTATGCTTGCTATTACACGCACACTCAGCCTCACACGTCTATATCACGTCAACCGTCCAACTTAAAATCAGTATCTTTGCCAATAGCACAAACATTAGAAAAATAAAAATTCTGTACGCGTCTCGCCCCGAACAGAACTAATTTCGATATTCCTTACCACCTCCACTGCAATGATTCGCAAGTGAGAGCGAAATTTGGTGAAAAATAAAACTCTTCAGCTCAGTTATCACTCTAACAGTGACAAGCATCACATAAATATCTTGATATAAGATCACCGTTCCGTAAAATGCCGTCCGCAACCATATTGCCCACAAATTTGCAGCTTTTAAAAACTAAAAAGAAACATTTTATGGGCATAATAATTACAACAATCCTAAGGCAAATAATGTTTAAGAAAACATCAATTGCCCTCATCACTATGGCGCTTTTTGGCTGTGGCGATAACGGCGAAAAAAACGACACTGTAACCCCAAATAATACCGCTCCAGTATTCACAGCTGCAGCAATTGAATCAACCAATGGCATTGCCGCAAACTTAGATATTACTACTTTGGTATCTGACGTTGACGGCGACGACTTAACCATCGCCTCACTAGGCTCCCCCACACATGGCTCAGTTGCATTTACTGGCATGGTCATCACCTATACCCCCGATGAAGACTTCGCAGGTACAGACAGCTTCACCGCAACCATCACTGACGGTAAGGCTGAAACAACGGCCACAATTACCGTTTCAGCTTTTAAAGCATTGACGATTAAAGGTAAGGTTGTTGACGAACCTGTACCAAATGCAGCGGTAAGCGTAACATTAAACGGCCAAACATTTACCGCGACTGCCGATGAAAATGGTGACTACACCATTGAGGTTAAAACCACTGACACAACCAAGTTAGTTAAAGTAGAAGCCACTGGTGATGCTAACGACACCACTGGCATCAAACTAATCAGCTTATTGGGCGCAACCAGCAGCCTTATCACCAAGGCTGGTGATGACGGCATTCTGGGCGATAATGTAGAAGATTCAACCAATGTCACTAACGTCACTTCTGCTCGCTACATTCTGGCCACAGAAGCCAACAACGGGGTTGAAATCACTACTGATGCAGAACTGGTTCAAGCAGAAAAATCTATCGATGCCACACAGTTGATTGAAATTGCAGCTGTAATCAAAGTCATCTTAGACAACCCCAATTACGCGCTTCCAGAAGGGTTCGCGAATGTTATCGACTTCGTCAGCAACAGCCAAGCATATAACACATTCGTTGATGAAGTGACCGCTGCCAACCCTGACGACAACGTTTTAACTCAGACTATCACCAGCATCCAGCAAGATCCTGAGTTAACACAAGGATTTACTGTTAACACGCTTTCGAGTAACTACATATTAGCAACTGCTGCAGCCCCTGGTTTCCTGTCTCGTGGCGGCGACTTAATGGAGTTAAATGCTGACGCTACGGGTCGTTTCACTAACGATTATGAACAGCAAAACTTCAAATGGAGCTTGAACAATAACGAATTAGCTATCACCTTTGATAATCCGTTAAGCTCGTTTGGCTATTATTCAGCTTATGAAGTGCTACCTGCAGCACTGGCAGATCAATTCGTAGCTGAGTATGGTACTCAGCAAATTGGTGGAACAACTCAAGTTACGAGCAAAACATACTCGCGCTTAATCCACGGTAAGCAAATTGATACAGTTTCTGTAACGACAACACATCGCATTATTCTTGATACTTTCTACGTCAATGGCGTAAAAATCACGCCGAATGATGTTGTTGAAACATCAACGACACAAGAGCTGATGCGTAACATGGAAGCCATCACTCCACTTGCTATCACTGTGGAAGACTTAACCGAAACATGGGCTGCACCAACCTACTACCAAAGCGCTTATGGCTTTACATACAATGGCGACCTACTTCAGTTTAATCCTGACGGTACAGGCAACGCCGTTCTAAGTGATAGAGCGTTCAATTGGGTGCTAGACAACAACACAGTTACCGTAGCATTTGCAGATAAAACAAACCTAACTGTTCAAAAAATTGACGCCGAAGGTGAATTAAGCGCACTGTCGTTAAAAACCTACGATCCAAATAACAACCTCATCGCATTTAGCTATAACTTCGGCACATGGCATGATGACGTAAATAGCAACCTAACTGCTGAAAAAATCACCAATAAAGACAATCATCTTTGGGCAACATTCGTTAATGGATGGATGAAAAGCTACTGGTCTAACGGAAGTTTCGACTTCATGAAAGGCTCAGCGTTTGGTTTTGATTTCAACGCTGATGGCACTGCTCAAACCTACAACTATTTCTACACCGACAGTGAAGAAACCGTTATAGACAAGACACTCTTAGACGGTAACTGGATAGCTGGTTCAGAAGAAAACGATCACTTATTCACCTTTACTCGTTGCTGGTCAGCAAGTAACTGTCAAACGAGAGAGTGGTTAGGACTTCAAGTCACAGATAACCAATTAATCGTTATGGAACGCGCACTAAACGCTAATGGTACGGTTGCTATTCCTGCACGTTTAAATATCTATCGTGATTGGGAAAAACTGCCAGAAAACGCTTCGGCAACAACTGCCGCTCGTCAATCATTCGTCCGTAAATAACGTAAAACGTACGATATGAAAATATCTTAGGGCAAACCTTAATCACCTAAGTATTTTTCAACAAATGATGTATGAGTGTTGTTATTCAAACGGTCCTAATATCTGGGACCGTTTTTTTGAGAAAATGCCATCTTTCGATAATAAGTAGTTGAGTTCAAATAAGTGCAACTTATTTTTAATACAAAAAACTACAATCGCATGGCAAGCTCAGCACCTTGACGAATGGCACGTTTTGCATCGAGCTCGGCGGCCACATCGACACCGCCAATCAAGTGCACAGGAATGCCCGTTGCTTTCATCTCATCGACTAAGGTGCGGTTAGATTCTTGTCCGGCGCAGAGGATAACATTATCCACGGCCAACACTTCGGTTTGCTCGCCAACGCGGATATGTAGGCCCGCATCGTTAAACTTGTCATAGCTGACGCCGGTTTTCATCTTCACATCATGCTGTTTTAGCACTAAACGGTGGATCCAGCCGGTGGTTTTACCTAAGCCTTGACCCATCTTAGAGGTCTTACGTTGTAACAGATAGACTTGTCTATGATCGCTATTATCGACTTCAGGCTCGGCTAACCCACCCGCATGCTGATATTGCTTGTCTATACCCCACTGCTTTAACCATTTTTCAGGATTGAGGGTGCTCGACTCAGATTCGCAGAGGTAATGCGCCATATCAAAGCCGATACCGCCGGCACCAATGAGGGCCACTTTGTCGCCAATCGAGGCTTGGCCCGTCAGTACCTGTTGATAATCCACCACCTTGGGACTATCAAAACCTGGCAAGCTTAACTCGCGCGGTACCACGCCGGAGGCGATAACGATTTCATCAAACGTTTCAGTTTCCAGTACCTTAGCATCTAAACGGGTATTTAAGCGCAAATCAATTTTATGCAGTTTGATTTGATTGAGGAAATAACGAATTGTCTCGTTAAACTCTTCTTTTCCGGGGATTTTACGTGCCAGATTAAACTGTCCACCCACCTCGGATTTGGCCTCAAAGAGCACCACTTCATGGCCGCGCATCGCCGCATACACAGAGAATGCCATCCCAGCGGGGCCTGCGCCCATCACTGCGATACGCTTCTTGTTATGGGTAGGTAAGAAGTTAATTTCGGTCTCATAACAGGCACGGGGGTTGACCAAGCAGGTGGCACGTTTCAGAGAGAAAGTATGGTCCAAGCAGGCCTGATTACAGCCGATACAGGTATTGATAAGCTCTGGTGTGTTAGCCGCCGCTTTATTCACAAATTCAGGATCGGCCAAAAACGGCCGCGCCATTGACACCATATCCGCTTGACCAGAGGCAATGATTTGCTCGCCAATCTCTGGCGTATTGATACGGTTTGTGGCAATCAGAGGCACTGAAACCGATTTTTTAAGCTTTTCTGTCACCCAAGCAAAGGCGCCGCGGGGCACGCTGGTCGCAATGGTTGGCACACGGGCCTCATGCCAGCCAATCCCAGTATTGATAATCGACACCCCCGCATGCTCGAGCCACTTAGCCAGTTGCACGACTTCATCCCAAGTAGAGCCGTTATCGACTAAGTCGAGCATGGATAAGCGGAAGATGATGATAAAGTCTTTGCCCACTTTGGCGCGAATCGCATTCACAATCTCTATCGGGAATTGCGCGCGTTTTTCAAAACTGCCGCCCCATTCATCGTTACGCGTATTGGTTCGCGAACTGATAAATTGGTTAATCAAATACCCCTCAGAGCCCATCACTTCAACGCCATCGTATCCCGCTCTTTTCGCTAAAGCGGCTGAACTGGCGTAATCCTTAATGGTGGCGCGGACTTGGCGGCTCGACATGGCCGAAGGGGTAAAGGGAGTGATAGGCGACTTGATTTTACTCGGCGCCTGCGAAAAAGGATGGTAACCATAGCGCCCCGCATGCAGGATTTGCATACAGATCTTACCGCCAGCCTCGTGCACCGCTTGAGTCACAATGCGGTGTTTACCTACTTGCCAGGGGAAACTCAGCTGACACGCATGGGGAGTCAAGCGACCACGTAGGTTGGGTGAGATACCGCCGGTGACAATTAAACCGACGCCGCCTAACGCGCGCTCTTTATAAAACGCTGCCAGTTTCTCAAATCCGCCCTTTTCTTCTTCTAAACCCGTGTGCATGGAGCCCATTAACACACGATTTTTGAGCTGGGTGAAACCCAGATCTAAGGGTTCTAATAAATGGGGAAACGACATTCAAACATCCTTTTTAAACAAGTGATTTAAATGAGCATACCTTGAGTCAAATGTAAGCTCAACTGTTGCTAGGGGGTTAAAAGTTAAAATCCTTTACAATTGTGTTTAGCCAGTGAAGGGATTTTCAGTTAGCATTGGCACATTCGATAAGCAAAGGAGTGGCTAATGTCCGCTAACCCATCGTTTTTCAAGAGAATATGTTTATTTATATGGAACACCCTTAACGGGATCCGTAAATTCATACTCAACCTGATTTTTTTTGGCTTCCTCGCCATCATCCTCATTACCATTGGCAGCAGTGAAGATATTCAGGTCGAAGATAACTCAGCATTGGTGCTTAATCTGGCGGGTTCGATTGTCGATCAAAAACAGCAGGTCGATCCGATTGAAGCCGCACTTAAACAAGGCAATAATGGCAGTAGCGATGGCGAAATCCTGCTGGCAGATATTATCTATGTGATTGATAACGCGACGCACGATAACAGGATCAGCACCATAGTCTTAGATTTGGCCGAGCTGAAACGCGCAGGCATCAGCAAATTAGAATCCATTGGCGATGCCCTAAATCGTTTCAAAGAAAGCGGAAAAAAGGTGGTGGCAATTGGAAACAACTACGAGCAAAACCAATACTTTCTTGCCAGCTTTGCCGATACCATTTACCTCAATCCCCAAGGCAGCGTCTCCCTCGATGGCTTAAGTATGTATAACCAATACTTCAAGTCTGCCCTTGAGAAGCTCAAAATAAAGGCACACATTTTCCGCGTCGGCACCTTTAAATCCGCAGTAGAACCATACATGCGTGACGATATGTCGGATGCGGCCAAAGAAGCCAGTAGCGCCCTACTCGCCGATGTATGGCAGAGTTACACTCAAACTGTGGCACAAAATCGCCAAATCGATGCCAATACCTTAGTGCTCGACTCGGCAAATTACCTCGCGCAACTCGATAAGGCCGAAGGTGACTCCGCCACTATGGCCATCAATATGAAATGGGTCGATACCCTAGCGACCGATGAAGAGTTCCGTAAAGTCATGCTCGATACCGTGGGTAAAGAGAAGTCGGGTGACAGCTTTAAACAAGTCAGCTTCTACGACTATTTAACCTTAGTGACACCTCTGCCAAGCTTCGTTGAACAAGACAGTGTCGGCATTATCGTTGCTAGCGGCACTATTTTAAATGGCAGCCAACCCGCCGGCCAAATCGGTGGCGATAGCACGGCAGAATTATTACGTAAGGCGCGATTTGATAAGCATATCAAAGCGCTCGTTCTTCGAGTCGACAGCCCTGGTGGTAGCGCCTTTGCTTCGGAGCAAATCCGCCAAGAAATACTTGCCCTCAAAGCGGCGGGTAAACCTGTGGTGGTGAGTATGGGTAGCCTTGCGGCGTCCGGTGGCTATTGGATTTCGGCCAGCGCCGATTATATCTTCGCAACCCCAACCACGCTGACGGGCTCTATCGGGATCTTTGGGATGATCACTACTTTCGAAGATTCACTCGCCAGCTTAGGTATCCATACCGATGGCGTATCCACCTCAGAATGGGCTGGTTTGTCTGTGACTCGCACCCTCTCGCCACAAATCGAATCGGTTATCCAGCGCCATATCGAGCGTGGCTACTTAGACTTTATCTCACTGGTCGCTAAGGAACGTAAAATGACCTTAGAGCAGGTGGATAGCATCGCCCAAGGCCGTGTATGGAGTGGTAAAAAAGCCCTAGAGTTAGGTTTAGTGGATGAGCTTGGCGATATCGACCAAGCAGTCGCCAAAGCCGCTAAACTTGCGGATTTAAGCCTGTTCGATACCCGTGTGATTGAGCAAGAGCTCACGCCTGAGCAGCGTTTTGTACAGCAAATGTTTGCCTCAGTTTCGGCCTACTTACCCGCGTCTCTCAGCCATTCAACACTGCTTGAGCAAATGCTGGCGCAATGGACGGGCAGCTTAAAGACCATCGCGGCCTTTAACGATCCTAACCATGTGTATGTGTATTGTGACAGCTGTGCTATCAACTAACGCAGACTCAAGATGAAAGACACAAAAGCCCGATACTTCGGGCTTTTTTATTGGGTTTATGCCTGCAAAATCGTATAATTAGCTCACTTGCAGCTAAGATAACGACAAGAATGACTAAACGCTCCATTTACGTCGCCTATACGGGCGGCACCATAGGCATGCAAAAAACCGCGAATGGTTTTGCTCCGGTGGCAGGCTTTTTGACCCAATGCGTCCAATCCATGCCCGAGTTCTACCATGACGAAATGCCTGAGTTTGTGATCCACGAGTACTGCCCGCTCATCGACTCATCAAACATGGCTCCGACCGACTGGCAAATGATCGCCGATGATATCAAGGCCAATTACGATAAGTACGATGGCTTTGTGATCCTCCACGGCACAGATACCATGGCCTACACCGCATCGGCCCTATCCTTTATGCTTCAAGGCCTGTCAAAGCCTGTTATTGTCACTGGCTCACAAATTCCTTTGGCACAGCTGAGATCCGACGGTCAAACCAACCTGCTCAACTCTTTGTATATCGCCGCTAATTATCCAGTGGCGGAAGTGTGTTTATTCTTTAATAACAAACTATTCCGTGGCAATCGCTCCACCAAAGCCCACGCCGATGGCTTTGATGCCTTTGCCTCGCCAAACTTCCCCTTACTGCTTGAAGCGGGGATCAAAATTAATCTGCGTGCAGGTAAAATTGCCACCCCAAGCGATAAACCGTTAGAAGTCGCTAATATCAGCCCGCAGCCCGTCGGTGTGGTGACTCTCTATCCTGGCATTTCGACGCTAATTTTTAAGAACATTCTGCAGCAACCCGTTAAGGCGCTCATTTTACTGACCTTTGGCGTGGGCAATGCACCGCAAGATAAAGCATTACTCGATACTCTAAAGCAAGCGGATGAACGTGGAATTGTGTTGGTAAACCTAACTCAATGTTTCCAAGGCAAAGTGAATATGGGCGGTTACGCTACGGGCAATGCCCTCGCCAAAGCGGGGGTGATCAGTGGTGCAGACATGACCATTGAGGCTGCACTGGCTAAGTTGCATTATCTGCTATCAAAAAACCTAAAGCCGAGCGAAATTAAAACGGCCATGTTGCAAAACTTGGTTGGTGAGCTCAGCCCCGACTAAATATCGCAACGCTGCGCATGAAAAAGCCCACATTCGTGGGCTTTTTGTTGTTTAAGCATCAATGTCTGTTATTACAGTTCGTCAGCTTTAAACTCGGCAATCGACTCGCCACGGAATTGTTTCTTCAACTCCGCCTTCGACAGCTCATTTAATTTTCCACCGGCAGCTATGGTGAAATGCTCCGTTTGATCTAAGCGGCGCGCCTGATAGAGCATCACCACTTGAAGAGTCGATTCACGCTGGGCTTCAGTCAATACAGTGCCATCTTCCCATTTGCCTAATTCAGCGGCGCTACGCAGCCTTTCATAGACTTCTTCGGGCATTTGGTCGATTACTTGATTAATGTCGGTCATACACTCTTTCGCTTATGTAATACGATTCTAACGCGGGTAATTAAATAGCCCACAAAACCAAAGACAAAACAGATGGCGCCAATGGTCGCGCGTAAGCCTTCGGCGGGCTCTCCGCCCCAAAACCAAATCACCACCCCCGCAATAAACAGCGTCATGGCGACAAAGCTTTGGTTCATTAAGCTGCTGGATTTTTGGATATGACTGATCCGAGCGAGCGAGCTATTGTCACCATTGGTTTTTGCCTCACAATGCGGGCAAGCTGGCGCTTTGCTCGACATCCGTTTACGGCAGATTGGACATTCGATTAATGCCATAGTCGCACCTATCTTAACTTATCAACCACGGCGAGCATGGCAATCAATGACGCTTCGCCTAAATAAATACTGCGCTCTGGTGACCAACCCACAAATGGATCCTGCAGATTGTTGTTGTCTTTAAAAGGCATTTCTAAGGTGTTTGATAAGCAATCGAAAGTTTGCGCTACCCAATTAGAGGCCACGGTCAAGTTGGCTTGACCAGGTTCGTCTTTAGCGTAACCAAACTCGGTTTGGAAATCGGCACTGGCTAAGGTTAATGCCTGACTAAAGTCAGCTTGCAGCTGTGCCAATCGCTCATTGTAAGCTGGCACACCCTCACAACCCGCGAGGAATACATAGGGCAGACCTTCATCACCATGGACATCGTAAAATAAATCTACGCCCGTTTGCTGCATCTTATGCACTACATGGTAGACCTCAGGGCTTCTTTCTAAGCTCGGGGTTTGCCATTCACGGTTAAGGTTAACCCCAATCGCATTGGTACGCAGATGACCTCTTACGCTGCCATCCGGGTTCATGTTAGGCACAATGTAAAAATTTGCTTTATCGAGCAACGCTTTTGCCGTTGGACAATCATTATCCAGCAAACGATTCACTAAGCCTTCGACTAACCATTCCGCCATGGTTTCACCGGGATGTTGCCTTGCGGTGATCCAAATATTGCGTTTATCAGGATTGCCATCGCCCACTTTCATCAGGGTGATATCACGGCCATCTAAGGTCAGGCCTAAATGCTCAAGATTAACATCGGGATGCAATTGTGCGTTGCTGAGCAGATCTAAATGACGCTCATAGCTGTAGGGCGCAAAGTATGCGATTTGAATCGCATCACAATCAAGCGCTAACTGAATGCTCAGTTTGCCGTCGATATATTGGGTTGGCACACGGAACCAATGTTGGCGATCGTAACTAGCGACCGCATGATAATCTTGCCAGCCCTTAGGATAGGAAGCAGTGCCCGCATTGATGATATTCAAGGTGTATTGATTACCCACCTCACCTTCGAATCGGAAGTTGAACCATTGATAAAACTCACCGCCCGCATCGGGACGGATTGCCAGTTGAATATCGTCTTTATTATCAAGATTAATGACTTGGATATTTCCGCCATCAAAATTGGCACTGATCCGCATAATGATTCCTACTTGGTTATTCATGTGAGGGTAATGATGTTAAATGCACATCTACTTTAATGCCCGTTAGAATAAACCAAATCCGTGTCAGGGGAAAATGAAAGCGACTAAAATTGCCTAAGAAGCCAGCAGTCGCGCTGTAATTCATCAGTGCCAAGTTTGTTAGCCTTTCACTACACATCAAGCGGAAAAACTGTATCCTTGGCCACGGACCGTGTTGATTAATGTCCGCGGTAAACGGGTATTTGCCAGTTTGCGCCGCGTGTTACTGATATGCATATCTAAATTACGGTCGAATCGGCCTAAGTCCTTCTGCAACACCGATTTTTGCAATTCCTGCTTAGTGATCACTTGCCCTTTACGTTCGAACAGATATTTAAACAGCCTAAACTCGGTTTGCGTCAGTTCCACGGCATTTTTACCTATGGTGATCCTATAGGCGGCTTCATCGAATTTGACTGGCTGAGCAGTCGCCTGCTCAATTGCCATTTGCGCCATGGGACGGGGAGTCAATCGCCGCTCTAGAGCATGCAAACGCACTAGCAACTCTTTAATGCTAAAAGGTTTAGTTAGAAAATCATCCGCACCAAGCTCATAACTTCTGATCCTATCTTCCTCGTTGTCACGGGCAGATAGCATCATTATCGGCGTCATACACTCTCTCGCCTCTAATAGCGAAAAACCATCCATTTGTGGCATCACCAGATCGAGCATAATAATGTCGGGCATAAAGCTGCGGATCCGTTTCAGCCCTTCAATGCCATTTACGGCACATTCAACCTCATGTCCCTGTGTTTTCAGCGCCTCAGTTAACCAAACTCTGAATAATGGATCATCATCGACTAACAGTATTTTACTCATCCCTAAACACCAAACGAGAATCAATATCATTTATGTTACCATAACTAAAAATATGTCTCTAGCATTAGAAGATGATTAAAAATCAGTTTTAGCTTAATTGTGATCAAGTTGGCAGCAATAGATAACCACTTGTAACCTTTTGCACCAAAACAAAAAAGCGCCCGAAGGCGCTTTTTTAGGGTGAGTTCTAGTTAATATTAGAACTTAACAGTTACACCACCGTAAATAGTACGGCCGATAGTATCGTAAACTTCTGGAACAGTACCGCCATCACTACCGTTAGATACGGTCAATGGTTTTTCATCGGTAAAGTTCTTCACGCCTAAGCTTACAGTTGCCATATCATTGATATGGTAAGTACCAGAAATGTTGTGATACAGGATATCACCCACTTTGTTACCTTCGCTCAGGTCACGCATGTCGCCGATATAACGGTTGAAGTACATTACGCTCCAATCGTCTTGACCAGCAGAGATGCTGAAGTTGTTACGTACGCGAGCATATGCACCGAAGTTACCATCGATGGTGCCAGTATAGTTTTCACCATCCTGCTCAAACTTCACTAAGTAAGTGGTATCGTTAACGACTTTCCAATCTAAGCCAATTAACTCGAAGTTGTAGGCTAAGTTGAAGTCGATACCGCTAGTGTCTTGTGAACCTACGTTAGTTAACGCGTTGGTTAAGTTATCCAAATCGCCATTAGGGCCGATATTGAAAGTTTCACAAGCTGTTTGGTCACCAGCATAACAAGCATCTAAACCAGCTTGAGTATCCATACGCGCAATGGCGTTGTCTACTTTGAAGCGCCAGTAGTCAAGTGTCACTGACATACCATCGAGGTAGCTTGGTGAGTACACTAAACCAGCAGTGTAAGACTCTGACTCTTCAGGTTTCAAATCTGGATCTGAAGTACGGTTTACTAAGATTTGTGGATCTTGAGCGTTACCCCATGGATCATCTAAGTAGTCGTATGAACCAGAGTTACCACCATATAGCTCAGCTACGCTTGGAGCACGGAAACCTGTTGCAGCTACGGTACGAACCATCAGCTCGTCAGTGGCATTGTAAGTTAAACCGATTTTCCAAGTAGTTGCTTTACCGAAAGTTGAGTAATCGTCTAAGCGCAGAGCAAATTCACCCGTTAGTTTTTCGGTGAATGGTACGCTAACTTCTTGGAAGATAGAGATAACGTTGTAGTTACCATCAGTTGGATCTTGTTGAGCAGAAGTACTCTCACCTGCGATAACCACTTCGTCTGGCGTGTAGAAACCACTTTCACGACGGTATTCAGCACCGATAGCGAAACCTACCGCACCAGCGCTCAGGTCGAATAACTCACCGTTCAGACCAGCAGACAGTGTTTGTTGCTCGTTACCGCCTTTCGCTTCTTCTGTGTAGCTAATGTCATTGATCATTTGCTGAGTTAATGGTGCACCACTGAACCATGCATCTGGACTTGCATAGATTGAGGTTGCCATATCAGAAGCATTAATTGAGTTTTCTACAGCAGTTTTAGCTTGGTTTTTACCGTAGGTGTAAGTGACATCCCAGTTCATACCAGTATGTACATCTAAAGTACCCGCTAAACCACCAGATAAGCGCCAAGTGTCAGTATCTTGAGTATAGATACGTGGACCTACGTCATTGGTACGGCGACGGTAGTTTACTAAACCTTTGTCGTCAGCTTTGATGCCAGCAGCAGTCATTGCGCTGTCTAAAGTGACACAAGGCTCACCAGCTGGCACATGTGGGTCACCACATACGTTCAGCATAATGTCTGCAGGTTGGGCGGCCATTTGCTGATTAGAACGACGGTTAGTGTAGATAGCGTCAGCAGTTAATACCACATCGTTACCTAACTCTTGAGTCATGTTTGCGAACAAACTACGACGCTCGCTTGGCGTTTGGTAGTAGCTATCTTGTGTAAAGTCATAGCCATAAGTACGGTCAACCCAGTTGCCGTTAGCGTCTTGAACTTTACCACCTAACGAACCTGTTGGGATGAATGAACTTGCACCTGGCTCAGTCCAGCTACGGTCACCTTGGATCACACCACGACGATCTGAGTAAGCTGCACCAAAAGTGTAGTTACCACCATCGGTGTTAAAGCCATACAGTGCACTCACATCACCGTTTTGACCGTCACCTTTATCGGTACCGCTGCCGTTGAAGTCTAATTGGAAACCATCGAAATCTTTCTTAGTGATGATGTTCACTACACCGGCAATCGCATCAGAACCGTATACCGCTGAAGCGCCGTCTTTCAGGATTTCAACGCGAGCGATCATAGCAACTGGGATAGAGTTTAAATCCACAGCACTGTCAGCACCTGAACCAGAGTTCACCATGCGACGGCCGTTTAATAGCACGAGAGTACGTTGCGAGCCCATACCACGTAAGTCAACTTGTGCAACACCGTCAGCACCGTTGTTTGTGGTTGAACCAATCGCAGCACCTGCCATTGAAGTTTGAACTTGTAGCATTTGGTCTACAGAGGTAAAGCCTTCGGCTTTGATTGCAGCAGCATCAATAACGGTAACAGGAGAAGCTGTTTCCATATCTTGACGTTGAATACGTGAACCCGTGACTTCAATACGCTCAACTTTTGCAGTTTCTTCAGCTGCAAATGCGCTTGATGCTACAAAGGTACCAGCAGCAATTGAGCTAACGACAGCTAAATTAATAGCCGACGCAACTTTGGTTCTTTTGATCATGAATGAATGCTCCCTAGATCTTACTATTATTTTTATGCTTACAGCTTGTACAACAATTTGCTGTACGACTGTTGCGCTTGATACTGAGGATTCACTTTCATTCAGTCAATATTCATTTTTTTAACCTTAAAAACTATTTTGTTTATTATTTCACCCCTTATTGTAAAATATTTGTTTAATTACAACCTTGAATGCTAATTCACTTCTATTTACAGCATTAAAAACCGTATAACCCAGTAATTAACAGCGATTAAAACTGTTAAAAAAATAACATTTAATAAACATGTGACAACCCCAGAAGTGTGATATGTGTCACACTTTTTCAGTGAGCAACTATCTGACGCACAGAATAATGTGTCGATTAATTATGAAGAAATATGCATATTGGTAATCATTGCAACAGAAGGAATCGTGTAAAAATCAGGGATTTCACAGCGCACACTGATACAAAATGAATAAATTGTGATTTTTATGCACCGCAAGTGTGCAATACACACAAATGCAACAATTCATCGCCAATTTGGAACAAGCATAAATATGAGGTGCTTTAGGATGAGATAAGGGTTAAAAAGCGGAAATAAACAGCATCTACGGAATAAGAAAGCGTTGAACCACCCTACTCTGAATGCTGTTTTTATAAACAATACAAATGTCATTTCGAGTTGTTTCAACTCAACATATAAATACATTTGTTTTATTATTGTTAATTCATTAGATTAAACATTATTTATAAACAAAATAAGATTATTATTTAACCGAATAAACTTAAATAAAAACAGCACTCCAATGACTAGTCTGCGTCATAGTCAATTAAGTGAAACCGCCATTCATTAAATAATATTCATCTTGATGATTTAGATGTGGTTCGTTCTAGCGACAAAGTTATCTGGTGACAAAAAGGACAATAATAAAATCGGTAAAAACAAAAAGCGGCCAAGGCCGCTTTTTGTTAACAAGGTCATCCTTCTTGGATGTTACTCTGGTTTTATCATGCCAAAATGCAGATAGGCTCGGGTTGTGGCAATGCGACCGCGTGGCGTTCTTTGGATAAAGCCTTGTTGGATAAGGAAAGGCTCCAATACATCTTCAATGGTTTCACGCTCCTCACCAATAGCCGCCGCGAGGTTATCAAGCCCTACAGGGCCTCCCATAAACTTATCGATAATGGCAAGCAGCAGTTTTCGATCCATATAATCGAAACCTTCGCCATCGACATCGAGCAAATCAAGCGCTTGCTCCGCGACTTTTTGCGTTACAGCGCCGTCGTGTTTCACTTCCGCATAATCCCGCACTCGGCGCAGTAAACGATTTGCGATCCTCGGTGTTCCCCGTGAGCGTTTGGCAATTTCGGAAGCCCCTTCACTATCAATGGCCAATCCCATCACCTGCGCCGAACGGGTCACAATGGTGCTTAAATCTTTAACATTATAAAACTCGAGCCGAAGTGGAATGCCAAAACGTGCCCTTAGCGGAGAGGTTAACGCCCCTGCCCGCGTGGTCGCCCCCACTAAGGTAAAAGGCGGTAGGTCCAACTTAATTGAGCGTGCAGCAGGCCCCTCACCAATCATAATATCCAGCTGATAGTCTTCCATCGCAGGATACAGAATTTCTTCGACGACAGGACTTAAGCGGTGAATTTCATCGATAAAAAGCACATCCCCCGCCTCAAGATTGGTGAGCAGCGCCGCCAAGTCACCGGCTTTCTCGAGCACTGGCCCCGACGTCGATTTGATATTCACCCCCATTTCATTAGCCACGATCATGGCTAAGGTGGTTTTACCTAACCCCGGTGGGCCGTAGATCAACATATGGTCTAAGGCTTCTTCGCGATTCTTTGCCGCTTGAATAAACACTTTTAATTGGGCACGCGTATCATCCTGCCCAGTATATTCATCGAGCAATTTAGGGCGCATGGCCCTGTCGATAACATCATCTTGACCTTGCAGCTGCGGCTGGATCAGTCTGTCTGCTTCAATCATTTACCTATTCCTGTTACCCGCATCGACATACGGCACTTGCTATTTTGGTGCAGTTGCAACCTAACTGGCTGCAAAAATCGCGTACCGCAATATAACACTTGCCTCAATGAAAACCATGCCATTAGAGCATCGATTTTAACGCGGCCTTAATCAAGGTCTCACTGTCCATGCCTTCTTTATAGGCGGCAGAAACGGCTTTACTCGCCTGTGGAGGTTTATAGCCGAGGGAGATCAAGGCTGAAATCGCATCCTCTTCGGCACTATTGACCGTCGGAGCCGGTGAATAGTTAGATTGCAGCACGAACTCACGCTCAGAGCCTACGGATGCCTCCATCAAGCTCTTCAATTTATCGCGCATCTCAACCAATAAACGTTCGGCAGTCTTTTTACCAACACCGGGTAATTTCACCAGCGTCACTATATCATCACGTTCGACACAGCCCACAAACTCGCTGGCGGTCATGCCAGAAAGAATGGTTAACGCCAGTTTAGGGCCAACGCCGTTGGCCTTGATGAGTAATCGAAACAGTGATCGCTCTTGTTTAGTGATAAAGCCGTAAAGCAACTGGGCATCTTCACGCACCACAAAATGGGTATACACTGTGGTCGGTTGATTGACCTCGGGAAGCTCATAAAAGCTGGTGAGGGGCATCTGTAACTCGTACCCTACGCCATTGACATCAATCAACACCTCTGGCGCTTGCTTTTCAATTAACACGCCACGTAAACGACCTATCATCTGTACCGTCCATATGTTCTTGTTGTCGCTCGGCCGCTTAAGGCGACCAAACTTTGATTGGTGTGATAATGACATACCGCAACGCCGAGCGCATCCGCAGCGTCGGCCTGTGGCGCCGCAGGCAACTTAAGCAATTGCTGGATCATATGTTGAACCTGTTCTTTCTTGGCTCGCCCCGTTCCGACCACCGCATTCTTAATTTGGGTGGCACTGTATTCGGCAACGGGTAAGTTGGCCACTGTCGCAGCTACGATGGCCGCACCACGGGCTTGACCCAATTTCAAGGCCGAGTCGGCATTCTTGGCGAGAAACACTCGCTCAATCGCAAATTCATCGGGTTGGTATTGGCGAATAATTTCACTGATCCCATCAAAGATTTGCTTGAGTCTTAATGGTAAATCCTCGCCCGAGGTGCGAATGCAGCCACTGCCCAAATAAAGTTGCTGACGCCCTTGGCATTGGATAACGCCGTAACCTGTGATCCGAGAACCTGGGTCAACCCCTAAAATAATCGCCATGCTATCCCTAATGTCTGTACTCGAATTAATTCAACCTAGATAACGGCGATTGTAAACCGAGCAACAGCGCAAAAAACATCAATAAATCAAAGGTAAATCTAAGGTGACCCAATAAGCAATATGCGGTGTCTAAACGCTGGTTCAAAGCTCAGTGTTAAGCGCTTGCTCTATGTAAGAACCGCTCTATGTAAGAACCGCTCTATGCAAGAACCAAGCTCTGGCGAGCTCAGTTCCGGCCACCTACTAAGATAAAAATCAAATGACAGCTTAGGCTTACCCTAAACTTTCCATAATCTCATCGGAGATTTCGGCATTATGATACACCTCTTGCACATCATCGTGCTCTTCGAGGGTATCGATAAGACGCATAAACTTTTCCGCCGTCTCGGCATCTAACTCCGCTTTGGTCGAGGCTATCATCGCGATTTCGGCGTTATCACTGACAAATCCCGCCGCATCGAGGGCATCTTTCACCCCATAAAACTCGGTCGGTTCGGTAAATACGTCAATTGCACCATCATCGTAACTCACCACATCTTCGGCGCCCGCTTCTAGCGCCGCGTCCATCAGGGCGTCTTCATCAGTACCCGGCGCATAGGACAACACGCCGCGCTTAGTGAACAAATAGGCAACCGAACCATCGGTCCCTAAATTCCCACCCGATTTACTAAAGGCATTACGCACGCCGCTCACGGTACGGTTACGGTTATCTGTCATGGTCTCGACCATCACAGCGGTGCCGCCAGGGCCATAGCCTTCGTAAATAATGGTTTCGAGTTGCTGACCTTCAAGCTCACCGGCGCCACGTTTAATTGCGCGCTCAATGGTGTCGCGGGTCATGTTGCCGCCAAGCGCTTTATCGATAGCGATACGCAGACGCGGGTTTGAATCGGGATCCGAGCCACCCTCACGGGCAGAAACCGTTAACTCGCGGATAAATTTGGTAAAGAGTTTACCGCGTTTGGCATCTTGCGCTGCTTTGCGGTGTTTAATGTTGGCCCACTTACTATGACCTGCCATGGGAGTTCTCCTCTACACATAGCCATTGCACATCTTATCAATAGCCTAAGGTAACCTTGACGGCGCCTCTTGCAAGGTTCCTATAACCAATGTTCCTTTACACAAAGATTGACGGCAAATTCAGTGACGTCGATAACGCAGATATTGATAAGAAATGAAATGACGGGGTAAAAATAGACCGAGGCTTGCGCCTCGGTACTCGACAATCACTAAAGATTAGTCTTCAGTCTTCGCGGCTTTCACCACGGAAATACCTAGTTCAGCTAATTGTTGTGGGTTAGCAAAACCTGGGGCATTGGTTAACGGACACGCAGCAGTGGTGGTTTTCGGGAAAGCCATCACATCACGGATTGAGCTTGCGCCCGTCATCAGCATGATAATACGGTCTAAACCGAATGCCAGACCCGCATGTGGTGGCGTACCGTAGCGCAGTGCTTCGAGTAGGAAGCCGAATTTCTCTTTCGCTTCTTCATCGGTAATGCCAAGAATACGGAATACCGCAGATTGCATCTCTTGGTTGTGGATACGAACTGAACCACCGCCTAATTCACAGCCGTTTAATACCATGTCGTAGGCATCTGACACACGGTTAGCCGGATTGGCTTCCAGCTCTTGTGGTGTCACGCCGCGTGGCGCAGTAAACGGATGGTGAACCGCGTGGAAGCTGCCGTTGATCTTCTCAAACATTGGGAAGTCAACCACCCACAGTGGACGCCATTGACCTTCGAGCAGATTAAAGTCTTCACCGGCTTTAAGACGCAGTGCGCCCATAGATTCAGCAACCACAGTCGCGTTATCGGCACCAAACAGGATGATATCGCCAGTTTGTGCGCCAGTGCGGCTGATGATTTCGTTCACAATGCCTTCGTTCAAGAACTTCAGCACAGGTGATTGAATACCTTCTAACCCTTGAGTCAGGTCGTTTAGCTTCATCCACGCTAAACCTTTAGCACCGTAAATACCGACGAACTTAGTGTAATCATCGATTTGCTTACGGGATAAGCTCGCGCCACCTGGAATACGCAGCGCCGCAACACGGCCTTCTTCGTCATTAGCTGGGCCTGAGAATACCGCAAACTCCACTTCTTTGAGTAAGTCAGCCACGTCAACCAGTTCTAATGGGTTACGTAAATCTGGCTTATCTGAACCGAAACGACGCATGGCTTCGTTATAGGTCATACGTGGGAATTCGCCTAAATCGACGTTCAGCATCTCAAGGAACAGACCACGCATCATCTCTTCAGTCTTAGCCATCACCTGCTCAGACGTCATAAATGAGGTTTCGATATCGATTTGAGTAAATTCTGGCTGACGGTCAGCACGTAAGTCTTCGTCACGGAAGCATTTTACGATTTGATAGTAACGGTCAAAGCCTGACATCATCAGTAACTGTTTAAACAGCTGTGGTGATTGTGGCAGCGCGAAGAATTGACCTTTGTAAGTGCGGCTTGGCACTAAATAGTCACGTGCACCTTCTGGCGTTGCCTTAGTCAGGATAGGCGTTTCGATATCTAAGAAGCCGTTTGAGTCGAGGAAACGACGCACAGCACTGGTCACTTTCGCGCGGAACATTAAGCGCTGCGCCATTTCTGGGCGACGTAAATCTAAATAACGGTACTTTAGACGCTGCTCTTCACTGTTGTTTTGATAGTTATCTAAGCTCAGCGGCAGCGGCTCAGAACTGTTGATGATCGTCAGTTCTTTACCTAATACTTCAATTTCGCCGGTCTTCATTTGCGCGTTGACTTGGCTATCTGGACGGGCACGAACCACGCCTTTTACCTGCACACAAAACTCGGCGCGCAGCGTACTGGCCACATTGAACACCTCAGGTAAATCTGGATCGTAAACCACTTGGACCAGACCTTCTCTGTCTCTTAAATCTAAAAAGACCACGCCACCCAAATCACGGCTACGATTAACCCAACCTACCAAGGTAACTTCTTGTCCAACGTGAGACTTATTGACGTCTCCACAATAATGACTGCGCATCTAACTCTATCCTTTATCCGGAAACCGGTGCTTTGGAAATAATCAAAACGAGATAAAAGCGGCATTATAGTCAAATAATGCCGATTACCAAAGTACTTCACTTTTAGGCGGTGAAGTATCAAACAGTTTTACGCCCTTGACTAGAGGCGAACGCACTATCTGCGTATAAGCGTTCAAAAAACCATCAAGCTAGGCGGTAGCAACGGCCCCCCGCCGTTTTGGCTTGATACATCAGTTGGTCGGCTTTCTTCATTAACTCGATGGCCGTATCGCCATCGCGGGGATAAATGACCACGCCAATACTGATAGCCACCTCAACGGTCACCCCTTCTATGCTAAAAGGTGACGATAACGAGTGCAGAATATTATCAGCAACTTGGGTCGCGGCATCGAGATCTTGCACACGATTTAGCAGGATCACAAATTCATCGCCGCCGAATCTTGCCACTGTATCAGAATTGCGAATGGCTTTGGTCAATAATCCCGCCACTTTTAATAGCAGTGCATCCCCCACTGGATGACCGTATTGATCGTTAATTTGTTTAAAGCCATCTAAATCGATAAACAACAAGGCGAAATGGCCATGATCCCGCCGATGGGCAAGTAAGGCCTGTGACAATCTATCATCCAACAGTGCCCTATTAGGCAACTGGGTTAAGGCATCGTGACTAGCAACATGCTGCAAACGCTTTTCTGCGGCAATTCGGCGGGTGATCTCAAGATTCAAACGACGATTAACGACTAAAACCGCCACCATCACGCCAGATAACACTAACGCCCCGAGTAATAAATAACGGATCCATTGCAGATATTGACTGTTATCCGTCGTCAAAGAAAAACTCACCCAATGGGAATAGATTTGTTGCTGCGTATGTTGATCGATTTGCGCCAACACGCGATTGATTAAGGGAACCAACGGTGCATACAGCGGATTGAGTCCAAAGTGGCTGTGCTGATCGGCTAAGTCACTGAGGAGTGACATTTTCAGCAACGGATATTGGCCCGCTTTTAGCTCAGAGGCCAGCGTCACGACTTTATCGATAAACACATCCGCATGGCCATCGTTGACCGCCGAGAGTCCCGACTGGGTATCAGGCACCAGCACCAGTTTGAGCGAGGGCTGCAAGGCCATCAGTTGCGCCACCAGATGATACCCCTCCACCACCGCAACCCTTTGCCCCGCCAATTGCGCCAGATTAAATACCGAGACTTGCTCAAGCTGTGATACTAAACCCCACGGCGATGGCCAGTAGGGATCGCTAAAGGTTAAAAATTGCTGGCGCTCGGCGGTTTGAGCAATACTGCCCGCCAGTGCAATCTCGCCTGAACGCAAGGCGCCAATCAGCGAGTGCCAATCGTCAAAGGCGACGGGCTGAATATTAATCCGCAGTTGCTCGGCTAACAGCTGGCTGACATCGCTGTTAATCCCTGCAAACTGGCCTTGCTCATCGCTAAACTCCATTGGCGGCCACTGTTTCAAGTAACCGAGTTTAAGTTCACCGAGTTGCGAGAGGTAATCTTGCTCACTGCTTGAGAGTTGAACGCCGTGTAATCCCTTCTGGTTAAAAATGCGATCCTTAGGATTTAGCATCCATTTCTGCTCTACTTCGGCAAATTCCTGCATGCTAATACTGCGAAAACCATTAGCAATGCGCTGGGTTAAGCCGGGATCGTCACTTCGGGTCAGTACATACACATCGGTCGGAAACTCAAGCTCAGGATATTGATGAAATTCGGACCAAGCCTTATTTTGCAATAAATAGTGGGAAGTCCATGCACCCGCGGCAACAAAGCCAGCAATCTCGCCCGAGCGCGCCCCCGCCACCATGCTGTCCATATTTTCGTAATAACGCAGCGTGACATCGGGCAACGCTTTACGCAGCGCAACAAGATAAGGCGCTGTCGGCACAACACCGATACGTTTGCCTTTTAAACTCTGTAAATCGGTCAGTTGTTGCTGATATAAGAACAGCCGACTCTTCACCGTATAGAGTTGCCATGCGCGAGTTAAGCCGGTTTTCAATTCGTCACTTTCAGGGTAACCAATATGCGCATCGGCTAAGCCTTGGCGTACATCATTGACACTGGCATTCATGTCGCCCGAGATAAAATCCACATTAATACCGGTCTTAGCCGACCATAGTTGCCAGAGATCCACATAAAATCCATGGGGCAAGCCATCGACGCCTAAATCGACAAAGGGCTCAACGCCTAGCTGCATCGCTACCACAAGACCCGCTTTTTGCCCGTGATAGCCTAACCAGCGGCGCTCGGTTTGTTGCACAAAACGTGCATCGAGTGAATGAAACCCCTGATTAATCTTCTCAACTAAAGCTTGATTACCTTTCATCACCGCGGGGACAAACTGCATGGCCTTGATTGGAATACGCGCACTGATGGGAAAACTGCCCGCAATTGCTTGGCTTGATGCGGGATCGCGCAGATAGCCATCTAGTCCTGCAAAGACGACCGTTTCGCCCGCTGCAACACCCTCCAGTAATTTTTCACGGCTTTCATAATATTTGAAGACTAAATTCGGCTCGATACGGCGAAGCTCAGCCTCATGGGATGAGCCACTCACAATCCCGATTTGGTAAGGAATAAGTTCCTTAATGGACTTTTTACCCTGCAAGGATTTATGCAGGTAAAGATAGGTACTGACATCGGCGATAGGCTCCGCGAAATCAAATAATTGCTCACGTTCGGGCGTCTGGCCCATGCCGATATGCACTTGGGCTTTGCCCTGCTGCAACTGCTGCAATGACTCATTCCAGTGGCGCGCCACAAACACTAATGGTGTATTGGTACGCTTGCCCCATTCCTTCCACAGATCCACTAATAAACCCGTGGCTTCGCCGTCGTTGTCGACAAACTGATAGGGAAAGCTGTCTTCCCCCATCACCACAATCAGTGACTCAGTCTGTCCTTGACTGGCGTTAACTGCGTTGTTGATGAATATGCAACACAGGATCACGATAAGCTGGAGCACTAACTTCAACTGGGGTCCCTAGTACTTGATGTACAATGTAAATACTTTGTTATTGATGCATATTAGACAGAAATTTCGAGCAAATTACTAGCCGAGACTTGCTGCTAGTCAACGGGATTCGTTAAAATGCATGGCTGAATTTTCGAGATCTTCCCAGATGAACGCTTCCCAAGATACTATCTACGCTCAAGCGAGCGAACACATTAGCGATTTCCAGTTTGATAATCGTGTCGCGGGTGTCTTCAGTGACATGATCCGCCGCTCGGTGCCTGGCTATACGCAAATTATCAATACTATTGGCGATTTTGCGGATCGTTTCGTCAAGCCTAATACCCAAGTCTATGATTTAGGTTGCTCTTTAGGCGCAGCCACTTTAAGTATTCGCCGTCAAATCCAGGGCCGCGATTGTCGCATTATCGCCGTGGACAATAGCGAATCCATGGTGACGCGCTGCCAAGAAAACCTCAATGCCTATGTGAGTGATACCGAGGTTGAGCTGATCTGCGGCGATATTCGCGATATTCACATCGAAAACGCTTCTTTAGTCGTGCTTAACTTTACCCTGCAATTTTTACCGCCAGAGGACAGAGAAGCGCTGATCGCGAAGATTTATCACGGCTTGAATCCCGGCGGTCTGTTAGTGCTGTCGGAAAAAATTCGCTTCGATGATGCGCCGATCCAAAGTGTGCTCGAAGAGCTGCACTTAGACTTTAAACGCGCCAATGGCTACAGCGAGCTCGAAATCAGTCAAAAGCGCAGCGCGCTCGAAAACGTGATGAAGCCCGATACCTTAACTCTCCACCAGCAACGTTTGACTCGCCAAGGGTTTAGCCACTTTAGCTTGTGGTTCCAATGTTTTAATTTCTCTTCCATGGTGGCCATCAAGTGATCAGTTTCAGCTCCTTTTACCAACAAATTGCCGATTCCAATTTGCAGCATTGGCTCGAGACTTTGCCAGCCATTCTCGGCAAATGGCAAAGAGAACATAAACACGGCAACTTACCCAAGTGGGAAAAAGTGCTCAATAAGCTGCACTATCCTGCCCCAGATCAGGTTGATTTTGTCAGCAGTGTCACCGTCGGCACTGGCGAGCAACTCACGCCCGGCGAAAAGGAAAAGCTTGAGAACCTACTGCGCCTGTTTATGCCTTGGCGCAAAGGCCCATTTCATATCCACGGCATTCATATCGATACCGAATGGCGCAGCGATTGGAAGTGGGATCGCGTGAGCCCGCATATTTCTCCTTTGCAAAACCGCACAGTGCTCGATGTCGGCTGTGGCAGCGGTTATCACATGTGGCGCATGCTTGGCGCGGGCGCAAAACGCGTGGTGGGCATCGACCCTTCACCGTTGTTTTTATGCCAATTTGAAGCCGTTAAGCGCCTGAGCGGTGAAAATCATCCCGTGCACTTATTGCCGCTAGGCATTGAAGAGCTGCCACCACTGGATGCATTCGATACGGTTTTCTCCATGGGCGTCTTGTATCACAGACGTTCGCCAATTGATCACTTGTTACAATTACGTGATCAGTTACGTATGGGTGGGGAATTAGTGTTAGAGACTTTAGTAATAGATGGTGATGAAAACGCCGTACTCGTCCCTCAAGATAGATATGGGAAAATGAATAATGTATGGTTTATTCCATCCGTCGCGGCCCTGATGCTCTGGCTAAAGAAGTGTGATTTCACAGACATACGTTGTGTCGACACCGATGTCACCGCCCTAGCCGAACAGCGCCGAACCGATTGGATGCCGAATGAGTCACTGGTTGAATATCTTGACCCTAACGATATCACTAAGACTATCGAGGGTTACCCCGCGCCGAAACGCGCAACGATTATTGCGGTGAAAAATCAACCCAATCAAGATTTGACCTAACGAGTTAACTCCAGTGGCCTAATACGCTTATGCCTAGGTAAACCCTAGGCATAAAACCCGTTTTAACGCCAATAGGAAGTACTATGCTAAAGCAGTTGATCGCTATCGCCGTTGCCAGCAGCTTAATGGGATGCGCAGCGACAGAACCGACCGCCCACGCCCCCAAACCACTCGATACCGATACCTTTAATACCCGTCTTAATCAGCAGCAAGATCAATTAGTGGCTGCGATTAATCAGCAATGCCAGCCTGCGGATTTAACCTCGCTTGCGACACTCAACAGCCAAGTCGAGCAGCTCAGTCTGCAAATCAATCATTTAAATCAAGCGGCGAAAAACCTCACCGCGCAAAAGCAAGCCGCGGTGGTGACGCCAGCGCCGAGCCAATGCCCCAAATCCGCCCTTGGGGATAAGTTTTTACTCGGTGAAATCGAAAATGTGTTTATCGATGAACTCAATGCCAGTTTTGCCACCCGCATTGATACGGGCGCAGAATCTTCCTCCATCGATGCCCGTAATATCACCCTGTTTGAGCGCGATGGCGCCCAATGGGTGCGCTTCGATGTGTATACCCAAGGGGAAAAACAGCCCGCGACAAATTTCGAATCTAAGGTCGTACGTTTTGTACGGATCAAGCAGGACGCGAATGAAAAGGACGATCGCCGCCCCGTGATCCACGCGCACCTTAAGATTGGCCAATATTCCGCAGAAACTGATCTTAACCTCACCGACCGTAGTCACCTCGACTATCCCTTATTGCTCGGCCGTAAATTTATCAAAGATATCGCCGTAGTCGATGTCGGCCAGCGCTATGTGCACGGTAAAGCTAAACAGCCCAAAGCCACACCCAAACAACCCGATCCTGAACAACCTAAAGCAGAGTCAGCTATCGTCTCCAGCGGCAAAAAATAATAACCGCTTGAGCTTATTGGTCTGTCAGCTTGAGCCAAAGCAGCTCAATCTGACGCAGCCTGACGTAGCTAATACCCGTCACGCGTGGATCTAACGCGTGACGTCGAGTTCCAACCGCCAATGCCTGGGGTAATCCCACGCTTTTCGACCATTGGCGCAACATGGGAAACACGTATGCATTCACGTAAACCTTTTTACATTTTGGTGGCATTACTATTTATTGTCGGTTTAAGCGCCAGCATCTACCGCGGCGTTAAGCATCAGGTGCCTTTTCTCCCCGGCGAGCAAGTGCAAAGCTGGGCGGTTGACGCCAAAATCAGCTTCGATGGTACAGGGGATGCGGCCGAAGTGTCCTTCTCTTTACCACAGGATCCCGCCTATGAAGTCTTGGTCGAGAACGCCAGCTCCCCAGGCTTTGGGCTGTCACTGAGTGATGATAAGGACGCGCGCCGTGCCAATTGGTCGATTCGCGAGGCCTATGGCAGCCAAGATCTCTATTATAAAGTGACCCTAGTGCCGACGGGTGTGACCCAAATCCACAGCGACGATATCCCAAGTCAACCAGAGCCTTACCTCTGGCCCGCAACCGAGAAGACAGCCGCAGAACAAGTGATAAGCGAAACCTGGGCGCGCAGCGCATCGAATCTATCCTTCGCCCAGCAATTGATGAATGCGATCACGGCCACTAAGCGCAGCCAAAATATGGAGCTGCTACTGTCGAGCCAAACCGCGACGCAAGTGTTTTTGCATATGCTGCAAACCAAGGGCATTCCCGCCCGTGAAGTCAGCGGACTCTACCTTGAAGATCAGCGCCGCCGTCAATCCCTGTCACCCTTTGTGGAAGTGTTCCATAACGGTGAGTGGGTGTTATTCGATTTAGTTAAAGGCAAGCAAGGCCGACCAGAGAACTTACTGCTGTGGGAACGTTCGGGCCATTCCGTGCTCGATGTGATGGGGGGCGTGAACTCGCAGGTGCATTTCTCGATGTTGCAAGATACTCGCTCGGCATTAGCGACATCCATCGATATGATGATGAATAACAATGCCTTGGATTTTTCACTCTACCAATTACCGCTAGAAGAACAGAGTCTATTCAAGGGCATTTTATTGATCCCTATCGGGGTACTGATGGTGGTGTTTTTACGGGTGATCATTGGGGTGAAAACCTCGGGCACCTTTATGCCAGTCCTTATCGCCCTCGCCTTTATTCAAACCAGTTTAGTCACGGGCTTAGTCGGCTTCTTACTGATCGTAGCCTGCGGCCTAATGATCCGCTCCTACTTATCCCAATTAAATCTGTTACTGATCTCGCGAATATCGGCGGTGATCATCGTCGTTATCGGCATTATCGGGGTCTTTACCTTGCTCTCCTATAAGTTCGGTTTAAGCGAAGGACTGACGATTACCTTCTTCCCGATGATTATTTTGGCGTGGACCATCGAACGTATGTCTATCCTGTGGGAAGAAGAAGGCCCGAAAGAAGTGATAGTGCAAGGCGGTGGTAGCCTAATGGTCGCCACCCTCGCCTACTTAGCCATGAGCGCCAGTTGGGTACAACACTGGGTATTTAACTTCCTTGGGATCCATTTAGTGATCTTGGCCTTAGTCCTATTAATGGGCCAATACACAGGTTATCGCCTACTGGAACTCAAACGCTTTAAACCACTCGCGGGAGATGCCTAATGAATATTGCTTGGCCATGGGAGCTTCGCGCGCGCGGCGTGCTCAATATGAATAAGCGCAATATCGATTACATTGGTCGCTATAATCCGCGTAAATTTTATAAACGAGTGGACGATAAGCTGCTGACTAAACAGTTGGCATTGGCCAATGATATTGCCGTGCCCGATTTAATCGCCGTTGTGCGCGAGCAGCACGAAATCGTGCATATTCCCGAGCGCGTTAAGGGCCGCACAGGGTTTGTGATCAAACCTGCCAAGGGCTCTGGTGGTAAAGGCATTTTAGTGATCACCCATATCGAACAGGGGCGTTACTATAAACCCAGCGGGCATGAAGTCAGCCCATCGGAATTGGATAGACACGTGTCCAATATCCTCAGCGGCTTATTCTCCCTTGGCGGCAAACCCGATGTGGCGATTGTCGAGGGGCTGATTGAATTCGATCCCGTGTTTGACGGTTACAGCCATGAAGGCGTGCCCGATATCCGCTTGATTGTCTTTAAAGGTTTTCCGGTAATGGGGATGCTCAGGCTCTCCACCGCCGCCTCCGATGGTAAGGCCAATTTGCACCAAGGCGCCGTAGGTGTGGGCGTTGACATTGCCACGGGAAAAGGGTTACATGCTGTGCAATTTGATGCTCCAATTGAGTTTCATCCAGACACAGGCAAAAAGCTCACCGATATCGTCGTCCCCCACTGGGACAGCTTGCTGCATACCGCATCGAGCGCATATGAAATGTGTGAGATGGGTTATTTAGGTACGGATATGGTGCTTGATCAGACTAAAGGCCCGCTATTATTGGAACTCAATGCACGCCCGGGACTGGCGATCCAGATTGCAAATGGAAAAGGCATTTTGCCTAGACTTAAGCATGTCGAAGCCATGTCATCCCATTCAATGACAGTTGCAGAACGTGTAGCCTATGCAAAAATCCATTTTAACGGCTAGCCTGTTTGGCTGGTGTTTATCCTCCCTCGGTGCAGCCTATGCTGCGCCAAGTCCTGTGCCGCTGCTGGTTGAGCAGTGTTTGCGCCAACCCAATATCGATTTGGCAGGCGCCTTCGCCAGTTACGCCAGCACCCACCAGCTCCCAAGCTTAACATTGGCGGATAAAGCCCTAGTGTTAGAGCAGCAAACCATTGGGCTGAATAATGTCAACGACAGACTCACCTACTACCGAGGTTTGCCACTGTCGGGGGATGAGCGCCAAGGTTTACTGCAGTGTCAGTTGCGCTTGGCCGATACTCTGAGCGACTTACTAAATCAGGCGGAATTTAGCCAACTGGCGTTTGAGCTGACGCAAGCAGCATCGATAAATCATGCTGCAGCAAGTCAAGAACAGGCCTTGCTCGGCGAGCAATTAACGGCTTTATTACGCCAACATTTATCCATTATGGATAAAGCCAAGCTGCACACGGCGCAGGCCAGCATTCGCCAAGGTTTAGGCAATCAGCAATTTCAACTGGATATTCAAGCGGCTAACTGCCAGCTCACGGATGAAGGAGCCGAGGTTAATACAGCCAATAACGAAGAAGAAACGACAAATTCAGGCACTTTTTCAGGGACTATCGCCAATTACCTGTTAAAGCAACCCAATGCCGAATGTCGACAAACCCTGTGGCAAGCCTATCAAGGTCGAGCCAGGGAACATAATCAAGTCGCCTTACACCGCATTGCCGAGCTGCGCCAACACATTGCCAATGACGCAGGTTTTAGCGATTACGCCAGTTACAGCCTCAGCGATCAGCTACTCAATACCCCGGAATTAGTTAAAGCGTTTCTCGATAGTCAAACCGAAGCGATTCAGGTTGCACCTTGGGATCTTGGCCGTACCTTATCGCAATTACCCAGTGCGCAAACCACCGCACTCAATACCCGTGAGCTGCTCGACAAGGCCTTAACAAGCTTAAGCGAGTTTGGTTTACGTTTTGAGGTGATTAGCGAGCATCTAGACTCGGCAGCCACTCAAACGGCACTTTCTCAAACGGCACTCGCACAAGCGCAGCAACAGATCCTCCGCGTTTACCATATGGATAGATTATTGGGAGAAGTGTATCTGGCTATCGGCGCTCAAGATAAAGTGAATAAACCTAGGAATGCCAGTCAACACACCCTCAGGCAAAATGTGATTGGACAGCAATTTGGTCAACAGGCGCTTGAGCTCCCCGCGACACTCAATAATTTCAAAGATATCGAACGCTTTACCCAAGCCCTCGCCGATGCAATGACCTCGCTGGCGCGCGGCAGTCATTTTTACCTTAATAACACCTTAGGCCCGACGCTCGATACCAATCAATTACCGAGTCTTTGGCTCGCTAAGGTATTACGCCAAACGCTATTCCCCCAATTTGATACCCTATATATTCAACCGAGGGAAACGCTCGCAAGCACCTATGCAACGCAGCTTAAAGCCTTTCGCGCTAAGGTAACACTTAACTTTTACCAGTCCTTAAACCAGCAAAGCTATCCGGATCTTCCTGCGGAGTTTAGCAAAAGCTTTGGGGCGAACTGGACACAAGCGATTGATTACCCTTACAGTTTCAATGCAATCGCCAACGAAGGCCCACGTTATTATCAATCCCTGTGGCAAGCCAAACTCGCAACGCTTGTCCATCAATCCACCCAAGACTGCCAAGATAAACTTGGGCTTTTTAATCTCCTCGTGGTCAATGAGACCGCACTCACCTTGAGCGAGCAACTGCGCGCCATACTTGGCGAACCCGTGGATGCCGCTGCGCTTATCCAAAGGATTATCCATGTCTCAGGATCTGAAAATCACCCATACACCACAACCGAAACACAAACTCACACTACCCATTGTGCTTTTTAGCGGTTTAGCCTTCTTTACCGCACAGAGTGCTTTCGCCAACACGCAAAGCTCACCCCCAAGTCACGCTGGGCTTGAGTACTCACAAAAGGTACTCAAGCCAAACGCCGCGGAGAAACCCGAATTAAGCCAAAGCGACGTTGCGCAGCTTATTCAACAGAACCTTGAAACCCATCTCTATACACTCCCGCCTCGGGTGCAAGGCCATTATGGGATCCGCCTCTATCGCCTGACGGGCGATGAGCAATATGCCAACGCGGCGTTAGTCGATCTTTATGCGGTAACCGAGGCCCAAGCATTTTATGCCTGCCAAATGGATAACCCTGAGTTTGTACGCCAAGCCTCACAAAATGCCATCGCCGAACTGGGCAATGGTCCCAGAGCCAAGGCCCGTAAAAAAGCACTCGCACCCTTTCCTGAGTTTTTATTTTATTCCGATGTGCTATTGCGATTTGCCAGTCGAATCGATGAGTTAGGTTTTACAGGTCCTTGCCATCGTCAAATGATCCAAGCCCTCAAAAAGGCCGACTTACGTCAAGGTTTGACTGATCCCGCGATGATTAAAGCCTGGGCTGCGCAGCTGATTAACTATGTGTATTGGGCCAAACAATTGGGTGTGGGAGATTATCTAGAGGATTATAAAACGGCCTTTACTCGGGTTTATCCTGATTCGCAGGATGCCACACTCAGCAAAGCACAGTTTCGTAATAAGCTCTACGGCATGACGCATTTTATCTTTGCCGCGAGTGAATATTATCAGCATCGGGTGGATGCCACTGAGTTTGCATGGATTTTGGACTACTTTGACGCCAACATTGAGCGAATTTTACAGGATGCGACCGACGATATTATTGCCGAAGTCGGCATTAGTTTTCTGCTAGCGGGCAAGACAGACCATACTGTCGTGGCTCAAACTCGGGCGTATATTGCCAACTCGTTCGACCCTGATAGCCAAATTATCCCCTCACCTAAGGGCAATCCTGACTTAGCCCTTGGCGAGCATCGTAATGTGCTTGCGATAATGTTGCTTAACTGGCCGGAGACGCTCTATCCCGGCCCCTATCTGAACGAACTTAACGCGACGAAAAAGTATTTACCTATGGGCGTGACGCCTAAGGTTATCGATTAACCCATTACTCATAGTTTGTACTGATAAGAGGTTGTCACGCCGCAGCATTGCAACGCGATAACCTCTTTTTCAATTAACACGATAATAGTATTGAAAAAACGATCATAGCTCGCCACTATAAGCCTCAATCTATCGCTTTTTTAGAAACCTGTCGTTTTCGACATGAGGACAACCATGACTCGCGCGAAATCCACCCTTGAGCAATGGCGTATTTTACAGGCTGTCGTCGACTATGGCGGCTACGCGCAGGCGGCAGAAAAGCTCAATAAGAGCCAATCCTCACTCAATCATGCGGTGGCTAAGTTACAACACCAGCTCGGTATAGAGCTACTCGAAGTTCGAGGCCGCAAAGCTTACCTGACACCACAGGGCGAAGTATTATTGCGCCGTTCGCGCCATGTGACTCAAGCGGTCAATGAGTTAGAACAACTCGCGAGCAACCTTGAGCAAGGTTGGGAGCCCACACTCACTATTGCCCGCGAAATCGTCTATCCGATGGAAAGTCTAGTGTGCGCGCTAAGTGACTTTTTGCCCCATAGCCGTGGCACTCGGATCATTATGTTGGACTCAGTCATCACAGGTACTCAAGAATTAATCCTTCAAAATAAGGTCGATATTGCGATTTGCGCCGGAATTCCACCGAAGGGCTATTTATCCGAGCCCCTGTGTGAACAGGAGCTGCATCTGGTTTGCCACCCGAGCCACCCCTTGGCAGAAATGGGCACCTTAGACGATGACAAGCTACTAGCGCAGCACCTGCAACTGGTGATCAAAGACACGGGCCTGCAACCCAATGTTGATATCGGTTGGTTGAAGGCCGAGCAGCGCTGGACAGTATCTAACTTCCATGAGGCGAAAGTCATTTTAAATCAGGGTATTGGTTTCTGCTGGATCCCATCTTTCCTTATCCAAGAGGAATTAGCCGCAGGCAAACTAGTGCGTTTACACCTCCAAGGCAGTCAGAAACGGCGGATTATGTTAAGCCTTGTGATCCCGAATCGTGACCAACAGGGCCCCGCTTCAAAACTGCTGGCCTCTTATCTCCTCAAACATCATGGTGTGAGTACAAGCGAATAACCACGCTCAACTTCTTCCACCGTGTGCGGCAAAACGAGCACCAGGCTGCAGGGAATCATTGTGGGTTTATCCTCTTAATGGCGACTGAACTTGTCAAACAGAACGGGCTTAAGCGATTGTCCTTAATAGGCAAACGCTAGTTAGTTAAAATTTGCGGGCATTTCGAGAACGAGAGGCTAGACATTCACATCTAAGAAGCGTGGACGGTGCAGTGCTAAGGTTTGAGGATTGAACAGGCCGCGTGTATTTTGACCGTTTGAGGACTCAAGCGCCAATCCATTGGACATAACACTGTCTGGCTCGTAGCTAGACGAATCACTTATCCGCTCAAGTGAAACATCATTCGAACCTGATTGATTAACTTCAGTATTTCCCTTACTTGCCAGCGTTGTTACAGCGACCGAGCCATAGAAACGCACCGCATTACTGCCGTTTGTTGTGTGACTCGATGTACCCTTGTTGTCACGAGACGACGCCAACCGCTGCATAGCAACCTCTGGCGCTTCATCCTTATTTGATACAGCGCCGATCGCTAAGGTCGCCGTTGGCGGCTCAATGGTCTCTGTCGTATCAACTTCAGAGGTACTTGCTGCATCTGAGGTTTTACTCGATGCGACCTGCGCTGCAATGGCTTGTTTAATCTTATCAATCACGTCTGTTACAGGTGCCGATGGTTCCTCTTGGGGCGCTGCGATATTGCCATTAGCATCAATCTTGCCTGTGACTTGAATTTGCCGCTCCTTAAGCGGTGGTAAACCTTCAATCTGTGCCTCGGCGCCAATCAGCGTTTCCGTTGTCGGTTGATCAACAATCTGCTGCTGACGTTCCTCTGCAAGTTTCGCCTTGGCCTCATTCATTTTCTGCAGCGCTTCTGCGGCAACACGAATATCCGCCGAAGAAGGATCCACGGGTGCCATCGCCGCCGCATAGACTTGCTTCATCTTATTGATGGTCGCCAGTGGATCGCCAGGTACTATCGACACATCGATTTGCACCTCACCGTCAGTCGCATAGCGTTGACCATCGGCACCTTTTTCATACTGGAAACTGGGGCTTTGGGCATATTGACCGCCCACGCTCGCATGGGCATGCTCATGGGCTTTGACTTCTGTGTCCCTTGATTTTAATGCGTCCACTTGGGCTTTTTGCTGCTCAATTGCCTTTTCTTGCGCCTGCTTAACTTGCTCCTTCGCTACGTCTTGCTGACGAGTTTGCTCATCCTGTGTCTGCTGAGCTTGTTTAGTTTGCTCTGCTTTGGCAAAAACCTCGGCTAACGCTTGCTGCTTTTGCTCCTGCTCTTGTGCCGCCTGCGCCCTTGCCTGCTTGGCTTGTTCATCTCGCGCATCTTGAGCCTGAATTTGTTCTGTTTGACTCTGCTGTTGTTGCGTTTGAGCATTTGGGGTTATTCCAGCACCGACTTGGCCACTTTCACCCGAAGATTCACTAAAGACACGGCTCAACTGCTCGCTTACACCGCTGGATTGATTGCCCTCTTGCAGCGCATTTGAATTGGCAAAAGCTGAAGCGCTGAAATGTGACGCTTTGCCTATCGTATCTGCACTAGCAAATTCAGTCGCAAAGGGAGTCACCACTGCACTTGAGGCATTTGGATTAATGCTATTAGACCCGGTTGAGCCAATATTCGTAGCAACCGCTGTCGATGTGGAGAAAATATTGGCTAACCCCAAACTCGCGGAGCCAACACTGCTATCGGTAGTAGCAATTGTGGCTGCAAGGCTTGGGGCTGGAGGAGAAAAAGGCGTAACAGCACCACTTGGTGCGCTAAAACCTACATCCGATGCCCCCAAGGTTGACACTGATGGCAGTGTGGCTAAAGCCGCAATTTGTCCCTCCCTCATTCCGCCAATCGAGCGAGGGCCTGTGAGTAAGCTAAAGCTATTTGAAGCATGAAGGCTTGTATCTAACGGAGTCGAAACAGTCTCGTTAGAATGTAGTTGTGCCTTGGCATTTCCACCGAGAGCGGTGAAAGCCTTCTGAACAATCCAGTATCAACATGAGATGAAATCGGAGGACTAGCAGGTTTGACATCAGTCAATGAAGCGGGCGGTGTCGTACTGATTGGCATAGCTTGGTCCATCACAGCCCCGAGGCTGCTTAGTGATGGTGCAAGTGCCCCACTCGCTTCGAGTTTTGGCGCATTTAGGTTAACGGTTGAAGCAAAGAGCGTTGCGACCGCCTGACCATTTCCCCCTTGATAAGTCTGCCCGCCTTGAGGTTTTACGCCTTTTGCTGACTCAATAGACTTATCCGCGCCCAAAAACGAAGTGGATGGCGCGCCAATTTGTGCTGACAGCGCCATAACCGACATAACTATACCTTGATGTTAATTATCGAACCTATGGTTTCTGACTCTCGCTGGAGTACCTCAGTCGATGCCTCACCTTGTCGCAATGATTCATTCGCCGCCAGTAACGCCGAAGTTTTATCGGGTTCATCTACCGCCTTAGCGGTTTCTGTCGGCGCAGCACTTTGCGATGGGCTAGGTTTGGCCACATCAATCGTTGCCTGCGTGAGCCCTGATTGAGCCGTTTGCAAGCCTTGCAGACCGGAAGCATAAGCAGATTGGATTTGCATAGGAGTATTCCTGCATCTGGTGATGACTGGATTAATTATTAACCAACTCTAGTGCGAAGTACAGATTTATCGCCCCTTCTAGCGGCATTTTCGAGCGCATTTCTGCAGGATCTTCGCACGCCATTTAACCCGCAATCCAAGCCGATTCCCAATCCTTAAAAACCGGATTAAATCCCCGAAGGCGCATCTGAGCCATGACTTGCTCAACGGTACGTTCATCGCTTATCTCAAACTGATCTAATTGGCTCTCTGGCGCCTGATAACCGCCAGGTTGCGTTGAACTCCCCGCACTCATTTGTGTTATCCCAAGTGGCAGTAAATTATCCCGAAGTGATGGCGCCTCGCGTGTCGATAAACTGATATCAAGTTGCTGATTAAAAAGCCTAAAGGCACAGATCAATTGTACCAGTCCAAGATCGGTTAAATGCACTTTTGGCGCTATACCGCCGGTACAAGGTCGTAAACGCGGTAACGAAATACTAAAGCGAGTCCGCCAATAATGCCGTTCTAAATAGTCCAAATGATGCCCCATCAGTAAGGCATCGAGTCGCCAGTCATCCAAACCCAATAACACGCCTAGGCCAATCTTATCGACACCTGCGCTGGCAACGCGGTCGGGCGTTGCCAGCCGATACGCAAAGTCCTGCTTATTGCCTCGAGTGTGATGCTTAGCATAGGTCGCCGCTTGATAGGTTTCCTGATACACCATCACAGCATCAAGCCCTAGCTCGACAAGCTGGCGATAATCAATCTCTTCAAGCGGCTGAACCTCCATGGCCAAATAACTAAACTGCTGTTTTACAATGGGTAACACGCGCTTAAAGTAATCCATCCCCACTTTGGTTTCATGCTCGCCCGACACTAGTAAGATGGAGTCAAAACCACGGGATTTAATAATCGCCATTTCGGCCGCAATTTCCTGCTCATTGAGCACTTTACGCTTTAGCTTATTACTCATGCTAAAGCCGCAATAGTCGCACTCGTTGGCACACAGATTAGACAGGTATAAGGGCAAATAGAGTCCGATATTGGCCCCAAAGCGTTGCCGAGTGAGCGCCGCCGAGCGCTGCGCCATTTCTTCGATATAGGGCTCTGCAGCTGGAGACAACAAGGCGAGTAAACTCTGCAGATTACCCTCGGGTTGCATCAGGGCGCGCTCAACCTCCACTGCCGTGCAGGAATATAACGCCAGCAATAACTTATCCCGTTCAATACGGGCAAATTGGTCGACAAAACTCATTGCTGCAAGAATCCCGTTAGTGGACTAGTATGCACAGCCTGGGTTTGCACTCGGCCAAGCCCCGCTTCAAAGGCGCGTCGCCCGCAATCCACCGCATCCTTAAAGCACAGCGCCATTTCAATGGGAGAAGCACTGCTCGCGATGGCGGTATTAACCAGCACGGCATCGGCTCCCAATTCCATCGCGTGCGCCGCATGGGATGGCGCGCCGATCCCCGCATCAATCACCACAGGCACTTTTGCCTGCTCAATAATCATCTTGATAAAAGGCTCGGTCACCAACCCCTGATTGGTGCCAATTGGGCTTGCCAATGGCATCACGGCGGCGCAGCCGACCTCTTCTAAGCGGCGACACAGCACAGGATCGGCATGCACGTAGGGCATCACGATAAATCCGCGCTCACACAAGGTTTTGGCCGCCGCTAACGTCTCGACTGCATCGGGCATCAGGTATTTAGGATCGGGATGAATTTCAAGTTTAACCCATTGTGTTCCCAGCATTTCCCGCGCTAATTCGGCGGCGAATATCGCTTCTTTAGCATTACGCGCCCCCGAGGTATTAGGCAAGAGTCGCACGCCCGCTTGCCTAAGTGGCGATAACAAATCATCGGCCCCTGTTTTTAAATCAATTCTTTTCATCGCAACCGTAACCAACTGCGACTGAGACGCCTTAATGGACTCCAGCATCAGCTGAGTTGAGCTGAATTTTCCCGTGCCCGTAAATAATCGTGACTCAAATTCCACGCCCGCAATCGTTAACATCTTAACCTCCCGCGACAACGGCAAATACATCAATCTTATCCTCGTGTTGGCACTGGATAGATGACCATCGGTGTTTTGGCACAACGGCCTCATTAAGCACTAAGGCAACCGAGTGTTGGCAAATATTTTGTGCTTCTAACAAGGCTTGTAAACTCAGCGGTTGTTGCAGTGTTTGGGGCACATTATTGAGATGAATTAAAATCATAACAAACCTCGATTAGGGACAGATTTGAATGAAACGGTTACGGTCGAATGCTGAGTGTTAGCATTCGCCTTTTCTACGCGCTCGCTTGATTGGCGTTGCATGAATTCACTCGGTTTTAATGAATTCAGCTTTAATGAACTCGGTTTTAATCCGCACACTTCGCACTCGGGATCACGGGTTAATGCGGCCGAATGCCATTGCAGCAACTTGGCATCGAAGCGCCAGAATCGCCCAAGTAGCGCTCTCACGGAGGCGATTGAATGGCTTGCCTCTTCGAAAGTCTGATTGGCTGTTTGCTTTGTTGCAGAGGTTGGCGGCGTGGCTAGGAGCAACAATTGCATTGCTAGCAGCGCCTGCATCGATGCCATCACGCCGACACTGGGGCCAAGCACACCTTGGCTGCTACAATTTTGTGGCGCGCGAGTATTCGAGGGGAAAATACAGTGATAACAACCGCCCATTGGGAAACGCTGTTGATCAACCGCAAACAGTTGACCGTTGAAAGCGGCAATGGAGGCACTCACCAGAGGTAAGGCATGCTCAATACACAGTCGATTGATACAGTGGCGCGCCGCAAGATTATCGGTACAATCAAGCACTAACCTCATCTCTTTGTCATGGGCTAACAAACGAGCGAATACATCGCTCGCAGACTCAAGAGTCAAATGCTCGGCAACGGCATCAATCTCACAACCTTGCGCCAACACGGCCAATTTCTGTTTCGCAATGAGGGCTTTGTGATGACCTATATCGTCGTCACTAAAGAGTAATTGTCGCGGCAGATTAGATAATTCCACCCTATCGCCGTCGACAAACGTTAAGCGTCCGACACCGGCGCAGGCTAAATACTGCGCCGCCAGTTGCCCAAGGCCGCCGAGGCCTACGATAAGCACATGAGCCTGTTTCAGCCGCAACTGGCCAGCCTCACCGACCTCGGGTAAAAATATTTGCCGCGAATAACGAATAAAGTCTTTATCGGCAAGGGATTGCGCCTGCGTTTGTGTCGTGCTCATAGGCTTGACTCCCAAGCTCGCGTCAATTCGGCAAAGGCCATTATTGGGTCATTCGCCTCGGTAATCGCCCGCACCACGGCAATATTTCTCACCCCAGTCGCTTTGACTTGGTCAAGATTAGAAGGCCCGATTCCGCCAATTGCCACTAAGGGATAGTGCGCTTTAAACAGCTCAACATAATGCGCTAACTTGAATAACCCTTGCGGCACCGATGGCATTTGCTTGGTTGTCGTCGGGAAGATATGCCCAAGGGCGATGTAAGATGGCGCATGTTGATGGGCACGCAGTAACTCGAAATAACCGTGGCTCGAGATGCCAAGAGCCAATCCCGCTGCATGAATGGCGTTAAGATCCGTCACCGCTAGATCTTCTTGTCCAAGATGCACCCCAAATGCGCCATGCTTTATCGCTAACTGCCAATGATCATTGATAAAAAGCTGCGCATCATAATGCTTACCTAAAGCAATCGCGGTTTGGATTTGTGCCTCAAGTTCGTCCGACGCCAGCGCATTTGACTTTATCCTGAGCTGTACCGTCTTCACGCCCGCCGCCAATAACTGCTCGAGTAATAGTAAGTTATCGACAACTGGATAAATCCCTAAGTCAGGATCAAGGCGCTTAAACGCGCCGCATTGCAAATCACTGGATTCACTCAAGCTGTTTTGAGAATAAGCAGTGACGTGAGGATATGCTGTTAAGCTGTGCGGCCAAGCGGTACGCGCGAGTGGCCCTGGGCCTTTGCCAATACCCTGTGCATAAGTTAAACCTTGATTAACATAGGCTTTTGCTACCACAACGGCATCCTGCAATACAAAGCCAAAGGCTAACACCGTGGCGATGGCTGAAGACAGAGTACAACCACTGCCATGATTATGGCGCGTATTTATCCGCGCGCTGCTGAGCCAAAAGCCGCCATTAGCGTCAAGTGGTGAGCAGCCCGTAACCTGATGACAAATCAGCAGATCTTCCGCCAAACACTGATTATTTGTGGCGATACGATGACTTGTGATATCGCTTTGTTGATCGCTTAAGTTATCCCTTGTGCTAATGCCTGTACTTGCCTGAGCCGCAAAATCAATATCCCCCCCCTTGGCTAATACGCTACAAGCTAACTGCGTAGAGAGTTGCATTGCCGCAGCGGCGAACGCTGCTCTTGTGTGAATTGCTGACACTTGTTTGTCTGTGGCGACAGTAAGCCTTGCCAACTCCTGCACATTCGGCGTTATCAGGCTAATCAAGCCCTTAAAGGGAGTAAAATCAAGTGGCCGGCTCGCCGTGCTCTTATCCCCAAGTTCATCCCCACAGCTTGCGACCATCACAGGGTCGAGAATAACGGGGACGAATGGAAACTGGGTTTTAAAACCAGCCAACCAATCGGTAACTAAATGCAGTTGCTGCTGATTCGCGAGTAAGCCAATTTTAATCGCCTGAGGCGGTAGATCGGCTAACAGGGTCGAAAGCTGCGTGAGTAGCATTGCCTCACTCACCGGCTCAACTAAATCCACTGCCACCGAACTTTGGGCCGTTAACGTGGTGATCACGCTGCATCCATGGCCGCCCAAATCCTTGATGGTGGCTAAGTCGGCTTGGATCCCCGCGCCGCCACCGCTGTCGGAACCCGCAATGGTCCAGACGATAGGTTTAGGCGCCACTTGGCTAATATGTTTAGCTGGGGTCATTATCAAACCTCCGCAACCTGTACTATGGATTGGAGTTCTGTCCCGTCCTTATGCTTGGCCGATTCTTTGGCTGTGTTGGCTGTATTGGCTGTATTGGCTGTATTAACATCGCCCAGCGGCAGATACAGTTTGGCGCCCGAGGCCGCAAACTCAGCCGATTTTTGCGCCATGGCCGCCGCTAATTCATCTTGAGTTTTGACTCTGATCTGCTGGATTGCTTCTGTGTTTGATTGCCCTTGTTGAGCAGGGTTTATCGATGCAAGCGCTTCAGCGCTCTCAACATTTTGGCTTGACGAAGCCACTGACAACGTACCCGCCGCTAAACTTGCCGCATAGTCGCGCACATCTTGGGTGATCTTCATTGAGCAGAACTTAGGGCCACACATAGAGCAAAAGTGCGCAACCTTTGCCGACTCCTGTGGCAGGGATTCATCGTGATAGGCACGGGCGGTATCAGGGTCAAGTCCTAGGTTATATTGATCTTCCCAACGAAATTCAAAACGCGCCTTAGATAACGCATTGTCGCGGATCTGCGCGCCTGGGTGACCTTTTGCAATATCGGCCGCATGAGCAGCAATCTTGTAGGCAATCAACCCTTGTTTGACATCCTGCTTATTGGGCAAACCTAAGTGCTCCTTCGGCGTCACATAGCAGAGCATGGCGCAGCCATACCATGCGATCATCGCAGCCCCAATTCCGGAGGTGAAATGATCGTAACCCGGCGCAATATCGGTAATTTGCGGCCCTAGGGTATAAAACGGCGCCTCGGCGCAGTGGATAAGCTGCTTATCCATATTCTCTTTGATAAGTTGCATCGGGATATGTCCAGGCCCTTCGATAATGGTCTGCACATCGTATTCCCAAGCGATTTTGACCAACTCGCCTAAGGTCTCAAGCTCGGCAAACTGCGCCTCATCATTGGCATCGGCAATCGAGCCTGGACGCATACCATCGCCTAATGACAGCGACACATCGTAGGCCACGCACAGCTCACAAATCTCACGAAAATGGGTATAGAGGAAGTTTTCTTGATGGTGGCTCAAGCACCATTTGGCCATGATAGAGCCGCCGCGGGACACAATCCCAGTCACCCGTTTGGCGGTCATGGGCACATAGCGCAATAACACGCCCGCGTGGATGGTAAAGTAATCGACGCCCTGCTCCGCTTGCTCAATCAAGGTATCGCGAAATACTTCCCAGGTCAGGTGTTCTGCAACCCCATTCACTTTTTCAAGTGCTTGATAAATCGGCACTGTGCCAATAGGCACTGGCGAGTTGCGGATGATCCATTCGCGGGTTTCATGGATATACCTTCCCGTAGACAAGTCCATCACAGTGTCCGCGCCCCAACGGGTTGACCAGACTAGCTTTTCGACTTCCTCCTCGATGGAGGACGTAACCGCCGAGTTACCGATATTGGCATTCACTTTCACTAAGAAGTTACGGCCAATAATCATAGGCTCAGCTTCTGGATGATTGATATTTAACGGAATAATCGCGCGCCCACGGGCAATTTCATCGCGGACAAATTCAGGGGTAATAGGTTTACCAATCACAGCGCCGAAGGATTCACCTTGGCCGCGGCGGTTTAAGATTTCATCTTGCACCTCGGCGAGCGCCATATTTTCCCGAATCGCCACATACTCCATTTCGGGGGTAATAATCCCTTGGCGGGCATAGTGTAATTGGCTCACGCGTTTACCCGGTAAGGCGCGGCGAGGACGAACAATCGCACTTGAGCCAGCTTCGAAACGCAAATGATCGAGCCCATCATCCTTCAGGCGTTGCTGGGTAAAATCTGAGGTCGCACAATCGAGCACTTCAGTATCTTGGCGCTCGATAATCCAGGGCAATCTGAGTTTGGCTAAACCTTGGCGCACGTTAATTTGCGCAGCCGGATCGGAATAAGGACCGGCACAGTCATACACAGGAATGGGAGGATTTTTCTCGACTATGGGCGCGGTCGCTGTGCCGCCAATCCGTGTATCGGTTTGCAGAATTTGCCGCATCCCTACACGGAGATCCTCGCGGCTTCCCTGCAAATACAACTTTTGCGAATTAGGGTGTTGTAATGGTTTAAGGGTATCGATAAATGCTTGGGCCTGGGCGCGCGCCGCACGACGACTCGTTTGTGCCTGGATGTTATCGGCAATCGATTCTGAGGACGATTCTAAACTGGACATAAGCAATCTCACTTTAACAAATAAAAATGGGGTTGCTTGTCTGGAGACTTGAGTGTTGAAGCTGAGCCTTGCAAACCCTAAGCGGATTTGCGGACTCAATAACGACTAAATCGGTGGGTTAATACAGGGCAAAAGGTGGCCGCTGATACGATTTAATGGATGTTATTATGCTTGTTTCCTTCGCAGGTTTTAACCTGATCAGGTTCAACGGATCCCGAATAAACGGTCTCAGCCAAGAGGCACTCCGACAAGATGGGCAAAAGTATAGGCAGAAGCGCAGCGAACAAACAAGCGTAATTTCAAGGTAAAAATCAAATTACCAATCAAAAATAAAGAACGAATAACATATTGTATAAAAACAGATTTAATTTTAATAAACTCTATAAACCACAATAAATACCATTTTAGTGAAAATTTATCATAGCTATTTTTCAACCTTTGGGCCGCTTTACCATCATTTTATCCAGCTGCGCCTTAATGGCATCGTCAATTTCTTGATTCATTTTCTTGCCACTGCAATTGAAGGGGAACCCTAAATTCTCCGCATAGGGATTAATTTGGGTGCCGACTTTAACAACCCGATAGCAGGTATCCCCTTTACGGACAATTCGATTGGGATCCAGTTCTAAATCTAAACTGGTGGGGCCGCTAAAATCGTCAGCATTGGGCACAATCAACACCTCCATCTCAGGACTCATTTCTGACAAATTCGACCGTTTGCTGTAATGATTTGCCTGCTCTAGCACTAAATCATCCAAGGCTTGCTCACGCTGACGTTCAAAATAGCGCTGGGTAAATAATCCTACGCTGCCTGCCGCCCCGCCGCCGCTTTGCCCACTTGCCGCTGACTGCTCTGTACTTACCGCTTGTGCCGAGCTTGATTGGACTTCTGACTTATGAGGTTTAATAGCTTCTTTTGCACTCTTCTGGGTTTGGCTTTGTGTTGAGGCGTTAGGTGTTGAGGCGTTAGGCACTGATGTGCTTGGTACTGGTGCTGTTGATTCTGTTACTTCTGATGCTTTTACTTTTGATAATCGGGCACTGACTTCAGGAGGCTTTGCAATCTGCTTTGTAGTTTTTGGCATCGGCTTTACCGTATTAGGCGCTGAAGTTATCGGCTCGCGAGAAACCGCAGACTCTTCCACTGAGATATCTTGAGCCGGATCCGCTGGAGCGGTTTGCGTTGGCGGCGCATAAATAAAATATGCCTTTAATGCTTTGGTTGCAGTTCGAGCATTGGCTGAAGATTCGCTAAACGACAGCCCTAACTGCTCCGACTGGGTTCGCCATAAAAAAATTAATAATAACAGCAGTAAGCCATGGCCCAGGATGACCCAAAACAATGGCTTAAGATTGAAGTAATGCGACCACTCTCGCCAACTGAAGCCTAAGTTGGGTCTGAATGCGCTATCGCTCTCTCTTTGGTTAGCCTCAGTCAAATTGAGGTTTATAGCACTGCCCAAAGACTCTGCATGGGCGCTAAAAGAGGTTGCACAAAAAGGCATAACGGAAAATGGTACAGTCTCATCGTTTGTCACGCGGCCGTACGCATCAAAACTAAGATCATCTTCTGGGGTAATATTTGAGCGAACAGGCAAAATCCATCCCTTAGTACTTAATGGACAAAGTACTTAACAAATCCATGATTACTATTGGGGATTAGAGAAAGTGCATCGCACAAAGTTCCAAGGCGTTGACATTAATCGGTCGTAAATGGGCACCATAATGTTGTACAACTAGATAAGAGCTCGCTAAGTCTCAGTTGATAGTGTCAACCCCAAATAAATTAGCTTACACGTGTAAGCTAATTATAGCTTTCCAATTTATCTACTGATAGACTCAGTCATTATCGCCATCGAGTGGATCAACAGCATGCCAAGCCAGAGTTTGATAGAGCCGCAAATGAGTCATGAAAAACCATTGAACATCAGTAGCTATAGCCTTAGTGAAGAGATTGCCAATAGCATCAGCCATGGTCTAGGGGTGATCGCGGGCGTGGTTGGCTTAGTGTTTATGATCCTCAAAGGCGCCGACCACCTTACCAACATTCAGCTCACAGGTGTTATTATTTATGGCACAAGCCTCGTTCTGTTGTTTTTAAGTTCTACCCTGTATCACAGCGTGACGCATATAGGCTGGAAACATAAACTCAAGATTGCAGACCATTGTGCTATCTACTGCTTAATTGCAGGCACCTATACCCCGCTGATGTTAATCAGCCTGCAAGGACAGCTTTCAACCGTTATCCTCACGGCGATTTGGTCTTTGGCTATTGGTGGAATTTTATTTAAAACTTTGTTTATTCATCGCTTTAAAAAAATGAGCCTAGTGCTCTATTTAGTGATGGGTTGGCTGTGTGTGACTGTGATAGGCGATTTGACGGCGGCGATGTCACCGCTAGGATTTAAGCTTCTGCTATTGGGTGGGTTGTTTTACACCTTAGGGGTGATCTTCTATGTCGGTAAACGCATTCCGTACAATCACGCGATTTGGCATTTATTTGTATTGGCGGGCGCGATGAGCCATTTCTTTTGTATTTATTTAACCGTGATCTAGCCGCTAACACTGTCTTTCCTCACAAGCCATCCTCAGGATGGCTTTTTTATGGCGGCGCTTTAAACCACAGTGCATTAACCCCATCAAGCTGACTTTATCTACAGCAACTCTTCAACGATTCGTTTGAGCAGAAAGGTTTCCCTGTCGATAGATTGCCCTTTATTGACAAACGTCCGTAAGATCGCTTCATTATGGGCAATCGCTTGATGGATGTTGATCCACTCAGGTCGCATCCCATTTTTTATCTCGTGGGCTTCAAGTCTTGGCTCACCTAGGCCGCGATCACCAAGGCTCATATCGATTTCGCACAGGTAACAGTAAGAATCCATATGTACAACATTTGCGCCCTCACGAAACCAGGAACGATATTCCTCATAACGGCCAAATGGCGCTAACACTCTGGCGGCAATGGCGCCGGTTTCTTCCTGCAATTCGCGAATAAGTCCGACTTCGATACTCTCGCCCTTATCCACCCCACCGCCAGGCAAACCATAGTCGCGATATTTTTGAGTATAGAGCAGCAAAATATCTTCCCCCGACAACACTATGGCGCGGGCGGCTTGACGATAAAAAATCTTCGCCTGTTTAAGATTGAGATTGGCAGCTTGGGTGGACTTCAATAAACGCATAATAAAACTCAAGATTAACGGCTTGATAGCATAAACCAACTCGATGGATTTACAGAGTAAAACCGTTTCAACGCCAAGGCTAAGCGCTAAATGACTACATGTTGACCTATGAGGTTAACAATTCAGTTGCTGCAAAATGTGCTGATAGGCCGCCACAATTTGCGACTTGTTTGGCATGCGATGCTCAGGAATACGCTGATAGTGGCCTATGGTTTGGTCAAGATACCGTTTGGCTTGGTTGGTTTTATCCGCATCTAGCCCTTGCCACATGATTGAGCCCGTCGCACTTAAGGGCACTGCTTCAGTTGTTTTTGAACTGGTATTCGTTTTTGAGCAGGCATTGGCCTGAGTTAAATGCAGGATCTCGTAGAAACGTTGGTTTTCTTCGAGTAAATATTCATCTTTAAGGGATAAGCCCAATTCCGCCAACGCGCTGCGCACATGGTAATTATGATGCACGGGACACAAAATAAATTCGAGCAGGCCACCGCCTTGACTAAAGTCATGATTGCTAAAATTATTTCCACTCTGAGCATCACTTTGACTTTGCTGGTTTATAACAATGCTGCGCACCAATTCAACCAGCAACTCACCGCCCACACCCGCAATAATCACCAAGTGCTTGGCTTGTTTGCCGTATTGCGCCAGTGGCAAGGCCGCCACATCGAGGCAATGCACTTGCCATTCACTCTGGGGATTGGCCTGTTGCTCAGCGTTTTGAGTGTTTGAGATAGACGGCTGGGGGAAAAACCTTGCTAACTCAAGGCTGAGTTGCTGCATCAAGGGCGCGACACAATCGACAAAATGCACCTTAGGCGCGGCATTTCTTTGCAGTAACAGCATGCCGAGTAAACCATGATCGCAGCAGCAGTCCCAAATATGATCGTATCTTTGCTCTACCAACTGATTGATCTGCTGTAATCGCTGACTGATTTTCACCGCTGACGCCTCAAAAATCGCGCCCATACATGCTTGAGCGCCATAAAGCCGCGCATTCTACCCGAGTCAGCGGTTAAAACCCATCTCTTTAGGTTTGCCTATCAGGCTGCCAGCCTCTAGGCCGCACCGGTGAATACGTATGCAACCCATTGCGAGCAAAAAGCCATCACCACTAGTATGCATTGACCCATATTCACTATAAAAACAAGGATCAGGGAATGTTCAGCAATCCTCTTACCCATGCACGCCACATCAACTCGCCAACGCGAAATAACCACCATTGGGCCGCCAGCCTATTTACGCCCAGCTTGCTCGCACTCAGCATTGGCAGTATGCTCAGCACCAGTGCCACAGCACAGACCCTCAACCTGAGCTCACCCGATAAGCAAATCGTCTTGAGTGTGAGTGATGATACGGGCCGACCCGAATACCAAATCCATTTTCATGGCAAATCGATTATCGAACCAAGCCGCTTAGGGTTAGTCTTTGCCTCATTGGGCGAATTAGGCCAAGGTCTTCGCATCAAATCGAGCAACAGCGCCAGCGCCGATGACAAATGGCAGCAACCTTGGGGTGAACAAGAGTGGATAAAGGATCGACACAATCAACTGAGCGTGGTATTAACCGACGGTAAAATCGACTTAAACCTCGAGTTTAAAGCCTTTGACGATGGCATAGGCTTTCGTTATCACTTAGCGACCCAAAACGCACTGCCGACCAATACGCCGCTTGCCATTACCGATGAACTTACCGAATTTAATATTGGCCAGAGTGATAAGGCCACCGCCTGGTGGATCCCTTCTCGTGGATGGAACCGCTACGAATATTTGTATCGCACCAGCGCGCTCAATCAAGTCGACCGAGCCCACACCCCTTTTACCTTTAAACTGGTCGATGGCACCCATTTGAGCATTCACGAGGCGGCGTTAGTTGATTTTGCCTCGATGACCCTCGATCAGCAGCGTGATGGCAAGCTCAAGGCCGATCTCACCCCTTGGTCTGATGGTATTCGGGTTAAAACCCAAGCGGGCTTTTATACCCCATGGCGCACGATTCAAATCGCCGACAAGGCCACGGGCCTGCTTAATTCTCACCTTATCCTCAACCTGAATGAACCCAATAAACTGGGGGATGTCTCTTGGGTTAAACCGGGCAAATATGTCGGCATTTGGTGGGGGATGCACCTCAATGAAAACACTTGGGGCTCGGGCCCAACACACGGCGCAACCACCAGCGAAACAGAGCGCTATATGGATTTCGCCGCCAAGTATCAGTTTGATGGCGTCTTGGTCGAAGGTTGGAACCAAGGTTGGGATGGCGATTGGTTCCATAATGGCGATCAATTCAGTTTTACCAAGGCCTACGATGATTTCGATTTACCCGCCATTACCGCCTACGGCGCGAATAAAGGCGTGCGCCTGATTGGTCACCATGAGACCGCAGGCTCAGTGACCCATTATCGTAATCAAATGGATGATGCCTTCGCCCTGTATGAAAAACATGGCGTGACCCAAGTCAAAACTGGTTATGTGGCTGACGGTGGACAAATCAAACGCATCGATGAAAACGGCATCACCCGTCACGAATGGCACGATGGACAGTTTATGGTCGGTGAATATCTGCACAGTGTAACCGAAGCCGCAAAGCACCATATCAGCATCAACAGCCATGAGCCGATTAAAGATACCGGACTTCGCCGCACCTATCCAAACTGGCTTGCCCGCGAAGGCGCACGCGGACAGGAATACAATGCCTGGGGCAGCCCACCAAATAACCCAGAACACACTGCCATGCTGCCCTTTACCCGCATGCTGGCAGGGCCAATGGACTTTACACCGGGGATTTTTGACTTAGCACCCAAGGGCTTAGATGCCGAAAACCGCGTGCAAACCACCTTGATGAAGCAGCTTGCCCTGTATGTGGTGCTCTATAGCCCAATCCAAATGGCTGCCGACTTGCCGCGCAATTACCAAAAACATCTAGATGCTTTCCAGTTTATCCGCGATGTACCAACAGACTGGTATCAAAGTATCGCACTGGCTGGCGAAGTGGGTGATTATGTGGTGTTTGCCCGTCAGGCCAAGGATCAACAGGATTGGTACTTAGGCGCGCTGACCGACGAAAATGCCCGTCAGGTTAAGGTAAAACTGGATTTCCTCGACCCAAATAAACGCTATCAAGCACAGATTTACCGTGATGGCACTAAAGCCGAATGGAAAACCAATCCTTATGATTATGTGATTGAAACCAAAGAGGTTAGCGCCAAGGATAGTCTGACATTACAGCTAGCCAGCAGTGGCGGCACAGCGATCCGCTTTAAAGCGCTGTAACGACAAGCGCTAACATGAACGCTTAAAAACCCCGAGCAATAGTCACTGAGAAGCCCTTCTTGGTGACTATTTTTTATTGAGCCACTTCGTTACTTGTTTAAGTTACTTTGCTTAAGTTGCTTTGTTTAAGTTCCTTTATTTTAGTCACTTAGTTTGAGTTGCTTAATTTTAGTCACTTAGTTTAAGTTACAGCGCCTAACAACCGTTGGTGGATTGCATGTGAGCAGTACCACGCCCTCCACTACTGAATCACACTTGATACGGATGCAAATTGCATTAAGTTAGCTTAAGCTAAACTCCCCAATGCTTAATGGTGACGACTTTGCGATACACGGCTAATGAACTCGAAATGCGCAGTTTTAAGCGTTTCGAGACCCAATTTGCCCACTTAGGCTTTAATGATTTTCAAGCCATTGCCCCACTGCGTCCTTGGGTGCAGCGTTATTTTCATTTGCATGTCGCAGCAGATTTACCACAGTCAATCGAACAATGCTTCTATCCTGACGGCGGCACAAGCCTGCATTTCTATTTACCATCACCCGGCACTGGCGATACGCCTTTAGTGTATTTTTACTCGGGACAGCAGCGGCATTATCACAGCTTCGCACCGGGTACCGAGCAAATTACGGTGCGTTTTCAGCCCGGTGGCGCCTTCCATTTATTGGGTCTTGAGCTAGCCGCTATCCGCGTCGATACGACAACAAACGTTATCGATGTGACCCAGTGGCCCATCGTGGGTTTAACGGCGCTCTTATACCAACTCGTCGACACATCACAGCCTAGCGAGCGTATCGCCCTCGTGGAATGCTGGCTATTGCAACGAGCGAAGCAATTAGACTTAAGCTTATCGACGCGAATGAGTCTAGTCCCCGCAACCTTACCTCGACTCATCCACACCCAAGCCAATTTAGACACGTTTTACGGGCAACTCCCCATGAGTCGGCGCCAATTTGAACGTAAATTTAAGCAGGAAACGGGTTTATCGCCCGCGCAATTATTGCAGCTGAATCGAGTCAAAATCGCCCGCAACTTATTGAGCCAATCGCCATCCCTTAGTCTCGCGCAAGTGGCCTTCGATTGTGGATTTTACGATCAAGCCCACCTACACCAGCATTTTTTGCGGGTAATGCAGCAAACACCGGGGCAATATAAAAAACGCAAGATGTCGCAAATCTCCAATAAAACGCCCGATTAAGCCCTTAGATTGAAGCCTCAACTTACAGGAGGCTTTATGTCAGAACGAATTCCACGCCAACAGATTTACCAACTCCAACCCGAACTCGCCAAAGCACTCATTAGCCTAGATAAAGCGGCGGCTGACTCGGCGTTTTCGCCATTATTGGTGCATTTAGTCAAACTGAGAGCATCGCAGCTCAATGGCTGCGCGTTTTGTCAGCGAATGCACGCCGAGGAGGCGCGCCACGATGGTGAAACCCAGCGGCGTTTAGATTTACTGGCCGCTTGGCACGAAGTCGATGATCTCTTTGATGCACGGGAGCAAGCAGCGCTGCGCTGGACCGAAACCTTAACCCGCGTCGCCCAATCGCCGGTACACGACAGTGAATATGCCGCGCTCGCCGAGCATTATTCTGAGAAAGAAATTGTCGATCTCACCTGCCTAATCATCGCCATTAATGGTTGGAACCGCGTCGCGATCGCCTTCCATTTACAACCCATCTAGTGGCACATAAATCGACAAATAAACAGGGCACCGAATCGGGTGCCCTGCTTGTTAATATCACTGTGTCGTTCGTATCGCTATGTCGTTAGTTTAAGGTCAACGCGACAATTTTAAGTGGATGATTATCATCGAATGACGGGAAATCCTCATGGGGATCGAGCCAAGTGTGCTCAGTCACACCTCGGCCTTGTTTTTCAACGCAGCGTACTAGGCTATCAAACCAATCTTGTCGATCTACTTTGGCGACATTATTGCAACACACTATTGTGCCACCGGCCTTGGTTGATAATAACGCAGGTTTAAATAACCCTTGGTAATCATTAACTAAGTCGACAATTCCGAAGGCACTTTTGGCATAACGAGGAGGATCGAGGAACACCAGATCAAACTGGGTTTGCGGCAATTTAGGGTAACTCGGCAATTTTTGATTGCGACGTCCGCCCACATTTAAACCTGCTAATTGGCGCAGGGCTGGAAACGCATCACTCTGCACAAATTCACATACCTCTGACACTTGGTTTAACTCGGCATTAGTTCGCCCCGCGGCGAGTGCAAAGGAGGAAAAGTCAACATTCACAACCCGTTCTGCACCGCCCATGGCAGCTGCGGTTCCGATACCACAGGTATAAGAAAACAAATTCAGCACGGTTTTATCTTGGCTATGTGCCCGCACATATTCACGACCAATACGCATATCAAGAAATAGCAGCGGATCCAGTCCTTCGTGGCGCAGCTTAGTGGTGAATTTAATCCCATTTTCCTGCATCACCAACTCCGCACAGGCAATATCATCCAGCTCAGGGCTTAATGCATTGAGCACGCGGGAATGTCCAGCGGAGCGATCGTTATACACCACAGGCAGAGCCACTTCTTGGGTGAGCACTTCCACAATTTCAGCTAATTCCGCATCGGTTAAAGTTTGGTGAAAACTCTGCACTAACCAATTATCGCCGTAGCGATCGACATTCAAGCCACTGACGCCTTCGACTGTGCCATGGAACACCCGAAAACAATCGGTATGGTCTTGTTCTGCTTGTAGTAAAAAATCATGGCGCTTGGCCAGAGCCGTCGATAACAGCGTTTGAATAGACATAAAAAGCGGGACTCATACAGCGAAAACCTGCGTAAGGTTTCGAGGGCAAAACGGCATAATACCAAACTAGGCCGCAGAATATCGGATAAATTCACCCTGCTGGTGCGAAAAAATAGCCTTTAGCATCTTGGCTCGCCGCGATTGTTAGTTCGCTTTTTAGCTTTAGTCGTTACCGCTAAATGCATGCTCAGACTAATTTATACCTTCCGTTTCGATGCAATTCAGCGAGTCCACTTTGGATAAGGCTTAAGCAGGCAGAGGGAGCCTCTAATGGCAGCAGATGTCCATAGCGCTTATCTTCTAAAAACACTGTGTCTGGCGCGAGCTGTTGCCAGCGCAGCCAAGTCGCTTCAGAAAAGAAAACTGACGGTTTCCCTCTGATGGCGACGCAGGGAAGCTTTAGCTGCTGCAATATCGATAATACATTCGGCGGTTGAGTGTAATTATGCGCTTCCCACTGTTTAGGAAACTTCAACGTGAACTGTCCATCAGTGTTTTGATAAACCCCGAATTGGGCTAAGGCGGCAAACGCCTCATCATCAAAGCGTTTGTATAGTTTACTCATTTTGCAATATTCAAGAAAATGCTCACGGCTTTCCCACATATCGCGCTTCTTTAAGGTGTTTTTTGCGGGCGCAGTAAAATTCATTAGTGATTTAGGCATCAGCTTGGCAAACCAAGCGATAGAACGCGATACCATTGCGGGTTCAATAAGGACCAATGCCTTAAACAAATCGGGTCTTTTGCTGGCGGCAAGAATAGTACTGGTTGCTCCCATCGAATGGCCTATGCCCACAATTGGCTCACTGCAATGTTGTTCAATATGCGAGATCAAATCATCGGCATATAGCTGCCAATCTCGGCGCTTAGGCGGCAAACCAACATCGGGCCATGTCGCTCTTAACTCGAGTGCACTCAGGCTAAACGCTTGCTGCAACTTTGCTAATAAGGGCGCATAAACCCCCAATGGAAACCCATTAGCATGGTAAAAATGCGCACCTTCACCAGTGCCAGAAAAGGTCTTAAAAACCTTAGCTTGTTGTAACTCATTGCAAATTTGATCCATCAAATCCTACTTATCGCGTCCCGCTGTGCTAGTTAAGCGGGATGAAATTACCCAACCTCAGCATTTGGCACCTCTCGCTAAAGCGACGAAATCTAGCCTGCCGATATCAGCCTCTAGACAAACTTAAAGGCCATTAAATCACTTCAATCAACTGCTCTAAACCAGCAGCGGCTCGAGTGGGGACAAATTCTACCACCTCAAATTCGGCCACCTCTTCGATATAGAAGGGGTCGAGTTTGACAATGGCTTCAAGCTCGGCGCGATTATCCGCTTTGGCAAGGATCACTCCGCCAGTGCGGGGAACCTTACGGCCAGAGGCGATAAAGGTGCCCTTGGCATAATATTCATCGAGATAGGCAATATGGGCCGCCAAATGCAGTTCCACATCGGCCAGCGTTTTTTTGTAGGTTAAGGTGATAACAAACATAGCGTTCCTTAAGGGCGTAATAACAAGCCAGTATGAATTCTCAATTGCTCTTGCCACACACTTCAATGGCGGCAAGTCGCCAATAGTCAGTAAAGTCTGGCGACATAGTGATGCATTATGCTTTCGCTATCAATAGCCTAGGGAGTGTTGATTAAGCTGAAAGATGATCCATGAACTTACCCATCGGTCTGAGTGGATTGAATGCATAGCCCCCCCCATCACAGCGCGAGTGACCCATGGAGCAAGGTTCTGAACTCCCCCCACCGATGTGAGAACTGGATAAATCGAGGGTTTAAACCCATCCACGCCTCACGTAAAATCCACACACTATTAGTTAAATGGCTGTTTCGCTAGGGTTATCAAGGAATGATGAATACGTATGTAAGCGGTTGTGCGTCAATTGGCGCTGCGGCTACTATAAATTCGCTAGTTTCACCCTCTGCTTGTGGGGTTAAACACTGTGAGGTCGTTTCTGGTGGTTGCCTTTGAGGATAGCTGTCAGGCTTAGGTTCTTTTCTGCTATTGAGCATTTGCATCATTGAGTATGAAAATGAATTTATTGGCGAATATGCTTCTGAGGGAGAGGTATATTCGCCATTTTTTCACCCACATCTACAAGCGCTGATGCACTTTGGGGAAGCTAGCACAACACGCGTAAAACTGAGCAAAGGCCATTGAATAGGCCACACATTATAACGATAAATGACTCAAGGCAGCCCCGCTGCCCGCTACTGAAGGGAAGTTGCATGTCCGCGGATCAACAAACGGTTACCCCATTAGAGAATTTCTCGCCCAAGGTGGCGCAGCGCGCCGTGCATAGGGTGCAACCCGAGCTGAATTTCTGGCAAATCTTCAATATGTGCTTTGGCTTTTTGGGGATCCAATTTGGCTTTGCACTGCAAAATGCCAACGTCAGCCGCATTTTCCAAACCCTTGGCGCCTCTATCGATGATATTCCTATCCTGTGGATTGCCGCGCCGTTAACGGGTCTGCTGGTTCAACCTATTATTGGTTATCTGAGCGATAACACTTGGGGGCGTTTAGGTCGCCGCCGGCCATATTTTTTAATCGGCGCCATTTGTACGACTCTCGCCATTTTTGTGATGCCGCATTCCCCTACGTTGTGGATTGCCGCAGGCATGCTGTGGATTATGGATGCCTCAATCAATATCGCCATGGAGCCCTTCCGTGCCTTTGTGGGGGATAATTTACCCCCCAAGCAGCGCACTCAAGGCTATGCTATGCAAAGCTTTTTTATCGGCATCGGCGCGGTTGTGGCTTCGGCCCTGCCCTATATTCTCAGCAACTTCTTTGCTGTCGCCAATACCGCGCCCGCGGGCGAAATAGCCGATTCGGTGCGTTATGCCTTCTATTTTGGCGGCGCAGTGCTGTTTCTTAGCGTGGCTTGGACTGTTGTGTCTACCAAAGAATATTCCCCCGATGAACTTGCCGCCTTCCATGGCAATGCTGACGCAGGCATAGATGAGCAACAAAACCGCACACGCACCCACAAGAATTATCAATTTGCCGCTATTGTTTGGATGGCTGTAGGCGCACTGCTAACGCTTGCGGTGTTGACACAGGATTTAGATAAGCAGCTGTATATTTTAACCTTAGGGATTTTTGCCTTTGGCCCATTGCAACTTTACTGCGCCCTGCGTTTAGGCAAATCAACGCCCTCACAGCGCGCGCAACTGGGCATTGTCTTTAATGTGGTCGATGATTTATTCCATATGCCTAAGGCCATGCATCAATTAGCCATAGTGCAGTTTTTCTCTTGGTTCGCGCTCTTTGCGATGTGGATTTACACCACTTCGGCGGTGACGTCCTACCATTTTGGCAGCAGCGATGTGTTGTCTAAGGCCTATAACGATGGCGCCGATTGGGTGGGTGTACTCTTTGCCTCCTACAATGGATTTTCGGCCATTGCGGCCCTGTTTATCCCACTGCTTGCTAAACGCATCGGCATCAAACTGACCCACACCTTTAATATGTTCTGCGGCGGTTTTGGGTTGATCAGTTTCTATTTTATCAAAGATCCCAGTCTGTTATGGCTACCCATGATTGGCGTAGGTATCGCCTGGGCTTCGATTCTCTCCGTGCCCTACGCCATGTTATCCGGCGCCTTGCCGCCGAAAAAGATGGGCGTGTACATGGGGATTTTTAACTTCTTTATCGTGATCCCACAGCTGCTCGCGGCCAGTGTTTTAGGCTTAATTCTTAATGGATTATTTGATGGTCAGCCCATCTACGCCCTGATCACCGGCGGCGTTCTGATGCTCTGCGCCGGGATAGCTGTGCTCTTTGTTGAGCAGCCGAATACTCAGCACACTCAAGCGTAAATCGCAGATCCTACAACTCGGCACCCTTGGCGTTTGGGCAACTAAACGCCAAGACGTATGGCCACATAGCTTACAACAAGAATAAATCACAATTAGCACCATCTATTGATTGGGGAGATTTTGAAGAATATGGCATCGACAACAGTACCTTCGCAGCAGGCTCGCAGCTTAACAAACCGCCGCAACTTAACTCGTAAGCCGATTGCGCTCGCAATTGCCGCAAGCCTTATCGGCGTTGCCAGCTTAACGGGCTGCTCACCCTCGGCCCCCAATGCAGACACATCAACACCTGCCGTCATCAAAGCCACAGACGCACAGATTGCCCCCGGCGCCCCCGGCAAAGCCCCAACCTGGGCGTTTTCCGGCAAAACCGGTATCGGTACCTCCTATGAGCCTTATACTCAGGGGCAATACCAAGACAGCGCGCAAAATCCCATTAGCCGAGTGTGGTTCTCCGTCGCGCAGGGGATTTTAACCGAGACCATGTACGGCCTTATTCATAATGCTCAGCTCAAAGAGTTGCAATTTGTGATCACAGGCAATGGCTTTGTCGATACAGAGAAAGACAACACTATCAGCAGCATTGAATACCTAGATACCGACGCTAATGGTCGCCCACAATCCTTGGCCTATAAGATTATCAATCGCGATGTTGAAGGTAAGTATCAGATAGAGAAACATATCTTTACCGATCCCGACCGCGATACCCTGATGATGCGCGTGACGTTTACCGCCTTTGAAGCTGGCATCACACCGCATTTATACGTTAACCCCCATATCGATAATGCGGGCGCGAATGATATTGGCAGAATCGATCATCAAGCCCTTATCGCTCGCACAGCCGATCCCCACAGCAGCGTGATGACGGTGAAATCGGATATCGATTTTGCGCAGGCGACTACGGGCTTTGTCGGTGTATCCGACGGTTTGGCCGATTTAGCCGATAACGGTAAGCTCGATACGCTGTATCAGGCCACCAGCAGCGCCGAAAAGCCCACTCAAGGCAACATTGCTTTTACCGCCAGTTATCCCGCACTCCAAGCTAATCAACCTCTTAATGTGAATTTGGCGATTGGTTTTGGCCAGGATGAAGCCAGCAGTTTAGCCAATGCCAACGCCAGCTTAACGGCGGGGTATGATGCAGTGCTGAGCCAATACAACGCCGGTTGGCACAGTTATTTACAATCGCTACCCGCGATGCCTGATATGGCACAGAGCACCACAGATAATGGCAAACTGCTGTATACCAGTGCCATGGTACTCAAGGCGCAGGAAGATAAAACCTATGCGGGCGCCCTTATCGCATCGCTTTCTAATCCTTGGGGCGATACTGTCCCTGCTGTCACACCCAGCACGGGTTACAAAGCCGTTTGGCCCCGAGACTTTTACCAGTGCGCCATGGCATTTCTCGCCATGGGCGATACGCAAACGCCTAAAGTCGCCTTTGAGTACCTTAAAAAGGTGCAAGTGAGTGACAAAACTCCAGGCTATAGCGGCACGCCCGGTTGGTTTTTACAAAAGACCCATGTGGATGGCCAAATCGAATGGGTGGGCGTACAGCTCGATCAAACGGCGATGCCGATCATGCTCGGCTGGAAACTCTGGCAGGCAGGCGTACTCAGCCAAGCGGAACTGAGCTATTGGTATCAAGAGATGCTAAAAGCCGCGGCGGACTTTTTAGTCAGCGGCGGAGAGGTCAATCTCGACTGGAATCACACGCAAATTACGCCACCGAAAACCCAACAAGAACGTTGGGAAGAACAAGCCGGTTATTCGCCCTCCACCACGGCCGCAGTGATCGCAGGTTTAGTGGCTGCGAGTGATATTGCCAAGGCAGTAAACGATAGCGATGCCAGTCAGCGTTATCTAGCAACCGCCAAAACGCTTAATCAACAACTTGAAAAACACTTAGTGACGACCCAAGGTTTGCTTACCGATAGCCAAGGCATTAAGGCGCCTTATTATCTGCGATTAAGCCCCAACGGTGAGCCAAACACCGCCGAGCAACTCGCCGCTAATAATGGTCGTGCGGGATTAGATCAACGTCAGATCCTCGATGGCGGCTTTTTAGAGCTGGTGCGCTATGGCGTGCGTGGCGCCACCGATAAGCTGATTAATCAAAGCCTAGCGCTGGTGGATAACACCGAGCTTGAAGACAATTTACGCCTCAAATACAACTTTACTGCAAAAGATGGCAGCAGCGTTCCTGGGTTTAGACGTTACGGTAACGATGGCTACGGTGAAGATACCCTCACTGGCGCAAACTACGCCGAATCGGGCAGTAATAGCGACAACCAACGCGGCCGCGTCTGGCCCTTCTTCACCGGTGAGCGTGGCCATTTTGAGCTGGCCCTCGCCAGCGCTAAGGGAGAGCTAACGGGTGCTCACGCGCAGCAAACCAAACAGCAGCTTATCAATACCTATGTGCAAGGTATGGAAACCTTTGCCAACGCGGGGCTAATGCTCCCCGAGCAAGCGTGGGACGGTGTGGGTAACGCCACACGTTACCAATATCAACTCGGCCAAGGCACTAACTCCGCCACCCCGCTCGCCTGGACCCACGCTGAATATATCAAGCTGGTGCGTTCGATGAGCGATGGTCGAGTCTGGGATAACTACCCTATCGTCCCAGAAGCGTTGAAATAAATCCTACGCAATACAATCTAATGTGTCCCTTAGCCGCTAATTAGCACTAAGGGACTCTGTTTGGGAACGCTCTTAAGGGGCTATTTCTAAGAGCTATCTAAAGGAGCTAGCTTAAAGAACTATCTTTGCCGCTATCCAAAGCAGCTCTCTTTGTCGCTATTTGATTTAAGATTGGTAATACTACCGCGTGGTTTGCACGCTTTTTTGGGCGTATTCCTGAGGCGTGCAACCAAATAAAGCTTTAAATGCTGCACTAAAGCTACTGACACTCAAATACCCCAGACTATGGGCTACGCTTGTTGTGCTCTCCCCTTGGGTTAACCGCTCAAGGGAGTTGAGTAATCGGTACCTTTGGCGCCATTGTCTATAGGTCTGTCCGGTTTCGGCTTTAAAGAGTCGTTCTATGGTTCTGATACTCGCCCCCGCGCCTTGGGCTAATTCGGCCAAGGTATACTCCGCCTGCGGTTTTTTGATCAACAGTTGGATCACTCGGCCAAGACGCGGATCCGAGCCCGCATTCAAATAGGTGTTCACACCGTCGAGTGTATCTAGCTCGTCAATGGCACTTAAGCCCAAGCGGAAATATTTTGCGGGTTCCATCGAAGTGTTTTGACATAGCTTCAGCACCATTTCGCGCATTAGCGGCGTCATAGTAACCATCACCACCTGCGTGTCCTGCACTCTAACGCGATAACTGGGATCGATATACAAGTTGCGAAGATGGGCATGGGTTTCACAGTTAATTTGATGTCGGCAACCACTGGGGAGCCACACGGCATGGGTCGATGGCACCACCCAAACCGCATTGTCGCTCTGTACCCGTAAAATCCCTTTTGCCGCCCAAAGTAACTGCCCCCGTGGGTGAGAATGGGGTTCAACGCCCATTTCGGCCTCGAGATTGCGCGCATTACTCAATACGGGACGATTTGCGTCTAACGTGAACGCAAATTGGCTGGGCGCCAACATTGTCGCTTTAGAAATAACATCTGACACATTACCACCTTAAAACGCCATACCAACTGGGCTATCTTAGGCCGCAATATCAATGCCCGCAATATTAAGGTGATCCCTATGGGTAAGTTAAGTATTAAAAAATGGCTGATCTTTAGCGCCATGTTCGTCGCCGTTTTGTTGGCTATGTTTCCACTCAAGCAGCACCCGGCACTTTTTTCCTACAGCGCATCGGTCGTACTCATTACCCTGCTGTTTTGGAGCACGGGTTTTATTCCGCCCTTTATGGCGGGGCTGATCTTTTTTGCCTTGGCCACCATTTTTAAACTGATCGATCCCAGTGCGCTGTTCTCGGGATTCGGTTCGGCGGCGGTGTGGTTAATTATCTCCGGATTTGTGATTGGCAGCGCCATTTCAGAGTCGGGATTAAGTCGTCGCCTCGCCGCCCTTATCGCCCCCGCGTTAACCATGAGTTATCCACGCATGATTGCAGGACTGGTCATCAGCGCGATGTTACTGGGATTTGTGATGCCATCCTCCGTGGGGCGCGCGGTTGTGATGCTGCCCATCGGTATGGCCTTGGCCGAGCAGCTCGGGTTTAGCCGCGGTAGCAATGGCAGAATAGGCATAGCCACCGCCCTAGCACTCGCCTGTAATATGCCAAGCCTTGCGGTACTGCCCGCCAATATTCCCAACATGATTTTGGCTGGTGCGAGCGAAAATCTGTTTAACGTGCATTTTGGCTATGCAGAATATCTGTTTCTACACTTTCCGATTTTAGGTCTGCTCAAATCGGCCATCATAGTAGCACTCGTGGTGTATTTGTTTCCGGCCAAGATAGATAAAACCCAGATGGCAGCAGCGACGGATATCGAAGCGTATGATGTGGTCAAGCAAGTTAAACTCGGGGTGTTACTCATCATCACCCTGTTATTTTGGATAACTGACTCATGGCATGGGATAAATCCAGCATGGGTGGGGCTAACGACCGCCATCATCCTCTTACTGCCGAAATGGGGCATTATTGAGCCAAAGCGTTTTAATCAATCGGTTGATTTTTCGACGGTTATCTTTGTTGCCGCCGCACTCGGACTAGGCGTCTTAGTCAATCAATCTGGGCTTGGCAGCGAACTCGGCCAAGTATTCAGTCAATACCTTCCCTTGTCACAAGGCGCCTCCTTCCTCAACTTTATGTCCTTATCACTGATATCGACCTTAACTGGATTAGTGGCAACCGTGCCTGGCGTACCCACGGTATTAACCCCAATGGCTGCCGACTTAGCGAATGCGACAGGGTTTTCTCTCCCTGCGGTATTGATGACCCAAGTGATCGGCTTTTCGACGGTGATTTTCCCCTATCAAGCGCCGCCGCTGATTTTGGCGATGCAACTATCTCAGGAGTCTCTCGCCCATCTGCTGAAAGTCACCTTACCCTTAGCGCTGATCACCTTACTAGTGCTGATGCCGCTGGACTACCTCTGGTGGCAGTTATTGGACTGGATAAGCTAAGCCTTTGAGGTATAGGAAAATAACCCTAGTTTTATGAGCCAAACGAGACTCTAAATTGCGGCAAAGGAGTGCCGCAACCAACTTAGCGAACAACCCCATGCGTTAACGTAAGTGAATTAGAAGGTTGTGACCTAAAGTCATCCCCCACGTCGTGCTTACTATTCCTTTGCATCTGATTGTGCGACGTCAACGTTTGCCTGTCGTCTTACTCAACACACTTTCGACAAGTCATCAAAATACGTTATACTGTTTTTATATACAGTATTTTGATTTTCATTATTCATATGCTCACACAAACACAGTATCCACTTTTTAGCTCCTCCGTTGCGGCTGGATTTCCTTCTCCTGCCCATGATTACATTGAGCATTCACTCGATCTCAATGAACTTTGTATTAAACACCCCACGGCAACATTTTTTGTGAAGGTACAGGGAGACTCAATGGCCGATGCGGGCATTTCGAGTGGCGACATATTAGTGGTGGACAGAGCATTACAGGCTACGCACGGTGATATTGTGGTCGCATCCGTCGATGGTGAGTTTACCGTTAAACAATTGCAGTTACGTCCAATAGTGCAATTAATACCCCGTAATCCGGCATTTAAAGCCATTAACATCCACCATGATTCCGAGCTAAACCTATTTGGTGTTGTCACCTGTGTGGTGAAGAAATTCAAATGACTGCTACGCTATTTGCCCTCGTCGATTGCAATAACTTCTACGCTTCCTGCGAACGCTTGTTTCGCCCCGATCTTCAAGGCAAACCCATTGTTGTGCTTTCCAATAACGATGGTTGCGTGGTTGCGCGCTCATTGGAGGCAAAGCAATTAGGCATAAAAATGGCCGTCCCCGTGTATCAGGTGATGGACATGATCCGCGCCCATAATATAGCGGTATTTTCCTCCAACTATGCACTTTATGCCGATATTTCAAATCGAGTGATGACCACTCTCGAGCATATGGTGCCAAGGGTAGAAGTTTACTCAATTGATGAGGCTTTTTTAGATTTGTCTCGGCTCGATAGATGCCAAGATATCACTCAGTTAGCCGCGGATATTCGCCAACGGATCCAACAATGGATTGGGATCAGTGTCTGTGTCGGCATAGGTCCTAGTAAAACCTTAGCCAAACTCGCCAATTATGCCGCTAAAAAATATCCCATGACTCAAGGTGTTGTCGATTTACGCACGACGGAACGCCAACGGCGATTAATGGCCTTGACGCCAATTGATGAGGTATGGGGGATTGGCCGAAAAATTGCGCAACGTTTAAAGCTTATGGGTATACATACCGCCCTACAGCTCGCCGATGCCCCACCTAAGCTCATCCGAGACAGCTTCTCGGTCACAGTCGAGCGAACGGTGCATGAGCTAAACGGTATTGCCTGTGATGATATTCAACAACTTGTGGCGACAAAACAGCAAATCGTCAGTTCTCGCTCTTTTGGTGAACGCATTACCCACCTCACAGCAATGCAGCAGGCCATCAATGATTACACCTGTCGAGCCTGCGAAAAACTGCGTGTTGAGGGTCAATTTGCACGTACCCTATCCGTATTTATTCGGACCAGTTATTTCACTGAACATCAACCCCAGTACAGTCAGGTGCTCACAGGCAATTTAACTTATCCCAGTGACGATACCCGCGATTTTATCGCATTAGCGCAGCGGCTCTTGTCTAGGCTTTGGCGTGAAGGATATGCCTATGCCAAGGCGGGCGTCATGCTGGGGGATTTTTATGCGCCAGGTGTGTTTCAACTAGGATTATTTGATGAAGTCAAACCACAGCCAAAAAGTAGAGCCTTAATGAACCTACTGGATAGCGTTAATCACAGCGGTAAAGCCAAGATCCAATTTGCAGGTCAAGGACTTAATGCAAATTGGAGCATGAAGCGTAACCAACTCTCCCCCCGCTACACCACACAGTGGGCACACATTCCGACAGTAAAATAAGCCATAGTATGCAAACACGCTATTTGCTTACCTGTTAAGGTTTGTTAAATCCCTAAAGCTGCGGCAATAATGCGCTATTTTTCAACAGTTAATAAGATACTTCCAATCCACCACTTTTATCCCAACTTGATTCAGCTCACAGAATCTAAAACTCAACCAAACTAAAGACCTAGGATGCAAATTGACATTGTAAAGACAATGTTTCGTTACATTGAGATACAACCACGCCATAGCACATACCGTGCCGCCATTCTTTATTTCCCCTCACACTTAATTAGCCTCCCCGCTTTTACAAACACAACATTTAGGCATCATGCGCACAACAATTAAGCTGTTGATATTAAAGTTGTTAATGATAATTTTCCGACTATGGAGGGCAGTTGCAAATAAATATAAGCCGTGATGAAACCCTTCCTGATCGTCATGGCATTGTTAAGGGAATGAAAATATGACTACGCAAACAACCGTGGCGCGTGCGGTTCGTTTTAGTTTACTCGCTTTGGTCTCCGCCTCGGTGACACCGCAAGTATTTGCCGCCGATGAAGCGGCCGTTATCGATGATAAAGTGGAGCGTATTGAGGTCACGGGTTCACGCATTAAACGTACCGATCTTGAAAATGCCTCCCCTATCGTGGTGGTGAGCGCCGCAGATATCGAAAAAGGTGGCTTTAACTCAGTGCAAGACGTGTTAGGCAACCTGTCGCAAAACTCCGGTGGTTCGATGACTCAGCAGGAAGTGCACGGCTTTACCCCTGCGGCATCGGCCGTCAACCTGCGTGGTGTGGGCGCTGGACGAGTGCTGACGCTGATCAACGGTAAACGTGTACCTAAATATCCCTTTGGCGCCGGCGGCACCGACAGCTTTGTCGATACCGCCAACATTCCATTAGGGGCGATTGAGCGTATTGAAATTTTAACCACGGGCGCCTCGGCCATTTACGGCTCCGATGCGATGGGCGGTGTAATCAACATCATCTTGAAAAAAGACGTTGAACAAAGCACCTTCAAATACCGCCATTCAGATACCTTCGATGGCGGCCTGCAGAACAACCAGTTCTCCTTTATGACGGGTGTCAGCAGCGATAAAGCAAACCTGACCTTCTTCGCCGAATATGAAGATCGCCAAGCATTAAAAGCCTCAGATCGCCCTGAATGGGGCACAGATATTATCCCGGGTAACTATTATGCTGGTTACAGCTCCTATGGCGCCAACCTTGTGGATAGCAATGGCAAATTACTCAAGAGCTTAAGCGCCGCCGAATGTGATGCGCGCGGCTATGTGATGATGTCCAATGGCAAATGTGGTTTCGATCGCTCCGCACAGCGCGACTTTTCGCCTGAGCAAAAGCGCTACTCCACCATGATTAACCTCACCAAAGACTTAAACGACAATCATCAGCTGTATTCGCGCCTCGATTACACCCATGCCTCGACCTACACAGAAATTGAATCGGCCACTGTGGGCGACGATTTTATGTTTAACGTGTCGGGCGATAACGTCACTATCGTCGATGAGCTCAATGGCTTATCCCAAGTGTTCGATAAAAATACTGCCTTCGGCGGAGATTTTGCCGGCGCTGCCGATGGGGACTATTACTACACTCGCCGTATGTCTGAGCTAGGTCCACGCACCTCTGATTTTGAGACCAATAACTTCTCCTTCTTATTAGGCAGCAAAGGTTACCTCACTGATACTATCGAGTACGACACCTCGTGGTCGATTGCGCGCCAAACGGTAGATTCCACCACCGCAGGCTCACCCACCTACCAAAGCATGTGGAATTACCTCACCGCAGGCACAAACGGCAATTCGCTACTGGATGTGATTTCACCGGACGATGCCGCAATGCTGGATTTCCAAGGTGGCAAGAAGGGGCAATCTACCCTGTCGAGCTTTAACGCGGGGATCAGTGGCGAAGCCTTTGAATTACCAGCAGGTACAGTGGCTTATGCCGTGGGCGTCGAATACGGTAAAGAATGGTTCTACGATAAGTCCGATAGCTTTACCAGCAATGGTGGCGTGATTGGTAAAGGCGGCAGCAGCGCTCAAGGTGAACGTGAGCAATACGCAGGTTATGCCGAAGTCGCCGTGCCTGTGATTGAAAACCTCACCGTCACCCTTGCGGGCCGTTACGACTACTATGACGATTTATCCGATGTCGGCGGTCAATTCAGCCCACAAGTCGCAGTCGAGTATCGTCCGATTGATAATCTGTTGTTACGCGGTCTGTATGCAGAAACCTTCCGAGCGCCAGACATGCAGCGCTTATTTGGTGAGCCAACGGCAGCCTATAGCACAGTGATCGACACTCCAACCTGTGAGGCCGCGGGTGGCACGGGCCCAGCCTGTGAGAAGATTGACTCACTACCAATTACTATCGGTGCAAACCCAGAACTTGAAGCGGAAACCGGTAAAAACTATAACCTCGGCATGGTGTGGGATTATAACGATCTCAATTTAACCTTGGACTACTGGATTGTTGAAATCGATAACCTAGTCAATAGCCCAAGCGCCCAGTATATCTTGGATCACTCTGACGCCTTCGCCGATAAGATTTTCCGCGATGCAAGCGGCAAGTTAATTCAAGTGAATACTCAAGCCATCAACATGTCATCCCAAGAAACCTCGGGTATCGACTTCTCGGTAGGCTATCGCTATGAGACTTCAGGCTACGGCGATGTCACCGCCCGCTTGGAAGGCACCTATTTGCTGAAGTGGGAGGAGCAATTAACCCCAGATTCAGAGCCTTTAGATCTGATCGATGGTGACGGCTCTGCCCCGCAAATCCGTGGTAACTTAAATCTGGGTTGGAACTACGATGACTTCGCGACCAACCTGCTAATCAAGTACACCGACAGCATGAATGGCCAGCGTAAAGAGGCATTCATTAACAATGGGTTAGCGGATAAATATGCCGTCACTATCGATAGCCATGTCGAAGTGAACTGGGCCGCCAGCTATATGTTAACCGATGCGATTAAGTTCTCCGGCGGGATTAATAATATCTTCGATGCAGGCCCTGAGATTGATGAAACCCAAAACTCTTGGCCACATTACCCACGTTCTTACTACAACGTTGTTGGACGTGAATATTATTTAGCGGTAGAGATGAACTTCTAATCAACCACATGTTTTGATTAGCATTGCTTCCTAAAACACAAAGCCGAGCAACTGCTCGGCTTTTATCTATTGGCTTCACACTCTGTTACGCGTAGGTATCAATCGATTCGCCTTGACTCGCCTCACGGGCGCGCTCCTTGGCGGACTCACTCACCTCTTCCACCTTGGCTGGCGCAGGCTGAGCGGGTAACGTAGTGGGTGAAGACGAACGGTTGGCAGCATAGCTATGCGCTAACATTGGGCTGCTTGCACTGATATTCATAGCGATCCCCTTGTCGATTTAGGCTCAATGCTCAGGTTCAATACTTAGGCTAGAAGCCAATACTTAAGTGACGCTTAAGCACTTGTGCTGAAAAATCCTTTGCCATTGGCTGCATCGGCTGCAATTGATGACCACACAATACGATAACCCCCTTGTGGCATCTAACGCACAATGCCACAATGCGAGCAAAATCAATGCGTGCCAACGGCGCCCCTCGATAGGAGCATCATCTTGACCCTTTTTGGTATTAAAAATTGCGATACAGTGCGTAAAGCACGTAAATGGATTGAAACCCATCAACTTTCGGTCAACTTCCATGACTTTAGGGAAGATGGATTAGCAGAAAAGGATCTTCAGCATTGGTGTCAAATTGCAGGATGGGAAACTGTCTTTAACAAACGCAGTACCAGTTTTCGCGCCTTGAGTGATGTAGATAAGGCCAATATCGACCAAGCCAAAGCCATTCAACTGATGCTCACTCACCCGACGCTGATCAAGCGCCCAGTGCTGGTTGTGGGTGAACAAGTGCTGGTGGGCTTTAACGAAGCCGAATATAAGAAGGCCTTTTCCCTATGACGCACGCTTCGAACACCCACCCAGTTACCGAACTGACTAAAGAATTAATCGCCCGTCCTTCGGTCACCCCGCTGGATGAAGGCTGCCAAACCCTGATGGCCGAACGTCTTGCCGCCATTGGCTTTAATATTGAGCCCATGGTCTTTGAAGACACCACCAATATGTGGGCGCGTCGCGGTAATGAAGGCCCAGTATTTTGTTTTGCCGGCCATACCGATGTAGTGCCCGCAGGCGATTTAAGCCGCTGGCATACCCCGCCTTTTGAGCCAACCATTATTGACGGTTATCTCTATGGCCGCGGCGCGGCAGACATGAAAGGCTCACTGGCGGCGATGATCGTCGCGACCGAGCGTTTTGTGGCTAAGCACCCAAATCATCCCGGCTCGATTGCGTTTTTGATCACTAGCGATGAAGAAGGCCCCTTTATCAATGGCACCACACGGGTTATCGACACCCTAGAAGCCCGTAATGAAAAAATCACTTGGGCGCTGGTGGGCGAACCCTCATCGACCCTAAAACTCGGTGATGTGGTCAAAAATGGGCGCCGTGGCAGCCTGACCGCCAACTTAACCGTTAAGGGCATTCAGGGCCATGTGGCCTATCCGCACCTTGCGGATAACCCAATCCACAAAGCCGCGCCGTTTTTAGCCGAGTTAAGCCAAACCCATTGGGATAATGGCAACGAATTCTTCCCGCCCACCAGCATGCAAATCGCCAATATTAATGGCGGTACGGGCGCATCGAACGTGATCCCAGGCACCCTAGAGGTGATGTTTAACTTCCGTTATTCGACCGAAGTGACCGCCGAGATATTAATCGAGCGCGTGGAAGCCTTATTAACCGCTCACGAACTGGATTATGACATCAGCTGGACCTTCAACGGTCTGCCATTTTTAACCGGCGAAGGCCCACTGTTAGACGCGACTCGCCATGCTATACGTCAGATCACTGGCTATGATACCGATCCGCAAACCACGGGCGGCACCTCTGATGGACGCTTTATTGCACCAACGGGCGCCAAAGTGTTGGAACTCGGTCCAGTGAACGCCACTATCCATAAAGTGAACGAGTGCGTGAAAATCGACGATCTCGAGCAGTTAGCCCTGTGCTACGAAGTGATTTTGGAACAGTTACTGTGTTAAACGCCACGCCACGCTTAACCAACACCGCCCAGCTTTATGGGATAGAGAGTGGGGTCACAAGCGGTTTAGACACGGGCTTACATACCGACTTATCCGCTGCTGTAACACAAGAGTCAGCGGATAAGCTGAAGCTAGTCGAACTGCTCAGTCCCCATCACCCGAGCGAAACACGCTTCATGCTGGAGGCTCAAACCGCCCTTGCCTTTAAGGCGATGGCGGACAGCGCCGCCAAAGATGGGATAGCCCTCGCGATTTGCTCGGCCTATCGGCCTTTTGACAGGCAACTCGCCATTTGGAACGCCAAGGCCAGCGGTAAGCGTGTAGTGCTGGATATCAACGAACAGCCCGTGGATATCAGTCCACTGAGCGATGATGCATTAGTCGATTTGATTTTGCTCTGGTCGGCACTGCCTGGCGCGTCACGCCATCACTGGGGTACGGATATCGATGTGTTTGATGCCAAACAAATCGAGGTGAAATCCCTACGGTTAGTCGAAGCCGAATACACTGATGGCGGCCCCTGCGCCCACTTGCACCAGTGGCTACTCCAGCACGCCAAGGATTTTGGGTTTTATTTTCCTTTTCAGCGCGGTAAAAGCGCCGTCAGCGCCGAGCCTTGGCATATCAGCTATTTTCCCGTGTCTCAAACCCTGTTACCCCAATTTGAGGTGCAGGCCTTAGCGCAGGTTATCGAGCGCAGCGATATGTTGCTTAAAGAAGCGGTGCTCGCCCGTTTACCTGTGCTTGTGGCGGAATATGTACATCGAATTGCGAAGCCTTAAGGTGTCGCAATTCATACAACTTGATGGCGCCTTACACTCGGCGCTTATCTTTATAAGTAGGTTTTATGGATTTTTCTTCACACAGAAAACAACTCAACATCGCCGGTAGCCAACTCAGTTACCTCGATATAGGTTTAGGCCCTGCGCTGTTATTTGGCCACAGTTACCTCTGGGATAGCGCCATGTGGGCGCCGCAAATTGCCAGCTTAAGTCAACAGTATCGCTGCATCGTGCCCGAACTCTGGGGACACGGCCAATCGGGCGCAGTTCCAGAAAGCTGCAACAGCCTCTTAGACATCAGCGAGCATATGCTAACCCTGATGGATAGCCTCAATATCGAGCAATTTGCGATTATCGGTTTATCCGTGGGTGCCATGTGGGGCGCCGAGCTCGTGCTTAAAGCCCCCGCGCGCGTCAATGCACTGGTGATGCTCGACAGTTTTATTGGGTTTGAGCCAGAGATCACCCGCGCTAAATATTATGGCATGCTGGACACGATCCAAGCTGCCGGCAGCATACCTGCGCCGCTCATCAGCGCCATTTCGCCACTGTTTTTCGCCGATAATGCCAAAGCGAATAATCCCGAATTAGTACAACGCTTTGAAGCCTACTTAGCCGCGCAAACGCCAGAGACCATCCCGAGCATAGTTAAGCTTGGCCGAATGATTTTTGGCCGCCGCGATACCATGGAATTTGCCGAGCAATTGACTCTGCCCTGCTTAGTCATGGTCGGGGTTGAAGACAAGGCCCGCAGCGTGCTCGAAAGTTACCTGATGAGCGATGCCATCGACGGCAGTCAATTAGTGCATATTCCTAACGCTGGGCATATTTCCAGCCTAGAGCAAGCCGAGTTTGTCACTGAGCATTTAACTCAGTTTTTAGCGAAGGTATTGTAAAGGCGCACCTATCATCAATGTGTCACTACACTGTGGCACATTGGATAGACCAGCAAGCGTAAATTTACTGGTATACTCTTGCTACAAATGTGCTGCTTGCATCACTTAGGGCAATAAAGACATTTTAATATGTCAATAAAACAATAGGTTAAAATGAAACTACTCAAACCCTTATTCGATAACAACCGCCGCTGGGCCGGACGCATTCGCCAAGAGCACCCTGATTTTTTTGAACAGCTGGCGAAACAGCAGAACCCTGAATATCTTTGGATTGGTTGTTCCGACAGCCGAGTACCTTCAAACCAAATCATCGATTTAATGCCGGGCGAAGTCTTCGTTCACCGCAATATTGCCAACATGGTGATCCACACCGATCTTAACTGCCTATCAGTTCTGCAATACGCCATCGATGTGCTTAAGGTGAAGCACATTATGGTGGTAGGCCATTACGGCTGTGGTGGTGTACGTGCCGCCATGGGGAATCAACGCTTAGGTCTTATCGACAATTGGCTCGGTCATTTGCGTGATGTTTACCGTCTTCATCAGGATGAATTAATGCAAATGGATGATGCCAAGCGTTTCGACCGTCTGTGTGAACTCAACGTAATTGAGCAAGTGGCCAACGTCACCAGCAGCACAATCGTGCAGGAAGCTTGGGCTCGCGGCCAAGAACTGGCGATCCACGGCTGGATTTACGGTATCGATAATGGTCTGTTAACCGACCTTGATGTGACTGTCGACCGCGCGCAAAAGATTTAATTCGATTTGAGTGAAACGCGCCATAAGCGCCGCAAAAAGCCTGCCCCGTGCAGGTTTTTTGTTTTAATGCATGCCAATATCTATTGCACGCCACATACAAGCTCCATCCGCCTGATTTAACTTGTCGCCAAGATAATTCCACACTCACCTTATTGCTCTGAATGGCGCAGCTCATCTCAACCAATCGGCTAAGCCTCGAGCTGCACCTCGCTTAATGGACTCCCATGCCACGAATACAACGGCTCGCAAAGGCTAACAAGCACGAACACATGCAATAACACAGTGTTAAGTGAGCAAAATCTAAGCTCGAAACGTCAACATGAGCTTATTTTCATCAATAAAACATCGCAAGGGATCTTTAGCCCAGTTATAATCCGCCAGTTAATTGCAGCGCGACCATGCGCCACAAATTCTAAGGAGATACCTTCCATGCCCGGTTTTGAATTATTTGGTCCAGAAGAAAAGCAAGAAGTCGCCGATGTGATGGAGCACGGCTTTACCTTCCGTTATAACTTCGACCATATGCGTAATGATCGCTGGAAGACTCGCGATATGGAGCAACTGCTCTGCGAGAAAATGAATGTTAAGCATGCTCACCTCTTATCTAGCGGTACTGCTGCGCTGCAAACAGCCTTAATGGCGGCAGGCATTGGTGCTGGCGACGAAGTTATCGTGCCACCTTTTACCTTTGTTGCTTCTGTAGAAGCGATTTTCATGGCCGGTGCAGTACCAATTTTTGCCGAAATCGACGAGACACTGTGTCTATCACCAGAAGGCATTGAAGCGGCGATCACCCCACGTACTAAAGCGGTGAACTTAGTACATATGTGTGGCTCTATGGCCAAGATGGACGAAATCAAAGCCGTCTGCGCTAAACACAACATCGTATTGTTAGAAGATGCTTGCCAAGCCATTGGTGGCAGCTACAAGGGCCAAGCCCTAGGTACTATCGGTGATGTAGGTTGTTACTCTTTCGATTCTGTTAAAACCATCACCTGTGGTGAAGGCGGCGCGGTGATCACCAATAACACCGAAATCTACGATCACGCCCATATGTTCTCCGATCACGGCCATGACCATATTGGTAAAGACCGTGGCGCCGAGTCACACCCAATTATGGGTCTGAACTTCCGTATCTCTGAAATGAACGCGGCCTTAGGTTTAGCCCAGTTACGTAAACTCGATACCATTATCGACATTCAACGTAAAAACAAAAAAGCCATTAAAGAAGCCATGGCGAGCATTCCTGAAGTCAGCTTCCGCGAAATCCCCGATCCAGAGGGTGATTCAGCTGGCTTCTTAAGCTTTATGTTACCAACAGAGGCTCGTACCCAAGAGATCAGCAAAAAACTGGCTGAGAATGGCGTTGACGGTTGCTTCTACTGGTACGTGAACAACTGGCATTATCTGAAAAACTGGAAACACATTCAGGAGCTTAAGGCCCCTGCTGCGTTGCCAATCACATTAATCGCCGACAGACCTGACTATACTCAAATTTCTGTGCCGAAATCTGATGCCATTATGAGCCGCACTATTTCCATGCTCATTAAATTGTCTTGGACCGATGCTCAGATTGCCGAGCGTATTGAAAACATTAAGAAAGCATTTGCCCAATAATTAAACGGGAGTTTTTGCAATGAGTTTTAAAAATTTTAAAGTAGTTGAAAAGATGATCTTCGGTCGTGGCTCCTTCGCACAATTAGACGAAGTATTAGCTGCTCAGCGTAAGGCCGACGATGACTTCGTGGTATTTTTAGTCGATGACGTTCACCAAGGCAAACCACTCGAAGCACGCATCCCAGTGAAAGCCCAAGACTTACTGATTTGGGTTAACGTAGATGATGAGCCAAGCACAGTGCAAATCGACACCCTGACCGAGCAAGTTCAAGCCTTCAACGGCAAACAACCGGTTAGCGTCGTCGGTTTAGGTGGCGGTTCAACCATGGACGTCGCAAAAGCAGTATCACTGATGCTGACCAACCCAGGCGGCTCTGCCATGTACCAAGGTTGGGATTTAATCAAAAACCCAGCGGTTCACCACATTGGTATTCCAACGATTTCAGGTACGGGTGCTGAAGCGTCACGCACCGCAGTATTGTGTGGTCCAGTGCGTAAACTGGGTCTGAACTCAGATTACACAGTGTTCGACCAAATCATCATGGACTCTGAGTTAATCGAAGGTGTTGAAACTGACCAATGGTTCTACACAGGTATGGATTGCTATATCCACTGCGTTGAATCATTAGAAGGTACCTTCTTAAACGAATTCTCTAAGTCATACGCCGAAAAAGCCATGGAGCTTTGCCGCCAAGTGTACTTAGAAGATCACCCAGAAAAAGACGACAAGCTGATGATGGCGTCATTTATGGGCGGTATGAGTATCGCTTACAGCCAAGTGGGTGCATGCCACGCGGTATCTTATGGTCTGTCTTACATCCTCGGCTACCACCATGGTATCGGTAACTGTATCGCCTTCGACGTGTTAGAAGAATTCTACCCAGAAGGTGTAGCTGAATTCCGTCAGATGATGAAGAAACACAACATCACTCTGCCAAAGAACATCTGTAAAGATCTGCCAGATGAAACCATCGCGAAAATGGTTGCCGTGACTAAGAGCATGGGTCCATTATGGGCAAACGTGTACGGCCCAACATGGGAAGAGAAAGTCACTGACGAAATGTTGACTGCCCTGTTCCGTCGCATTTAAGCTCTCAAGCAGATGACAAGGGCTCATTGTGAGCCCTTTTGTCTATCTACACTGCATATCTCTGATAAAGTAGGATAAAATTTAATGAATGTGACTCTGTTAATCCCGGCGCGTTATGGTTCAAGCCGCTTCCCGGGCAAGCCCTTAGCCCCGATTAACGGCAAGCCGATGATCCAACACGTGTACGAACGCGCGTCGTTAGCCAAAGGCCTCACCAATATTTATGTTGCAACCGATGATGAGCGTATCAAAAGCGCCGTAGAAGGCTTCGGTGGCAAAGTGGTCATGACCAGCCCTGATGCAGCATCGGGCACAGACCGTATCAATGATGCGATTAACCAATTAGGTTTGAAGGATGACGATCTGGTCATCAACCTTCAAGGCGACCAACCCCTAATCGACCCGACTTCCATCGAGCAAGTGATCAGCCTCTTCGAACGCCACCCAGGCGAGTTTGAAATGGCAACCCTCGGCTATGAAATTGTCAACAAAGCCGAACTCGACGATCCTATGCATGTGAAGATGGTTTTCGATAACGACTACTACGCGCTGTATTTCTCCCGCGCACGTATTCCCTTCGGCCGAGATACCAAAGATTATCCAGTTTACAAGCACTTAGGTGTGTATGCTTACACCCGCAGATTCGTGCAAGCCTTCGCTGCCCTCCCCTTAGGTCGTCTCGAAGATCTGGAAAAATTAGAGCAGCTACGCGCCCTAGAACATGGCCATAAGATCAAAGTCGCCATCAGCGCCTTTGACTCAATCGAAGTTGACACGCCGGAAGATATTCGTAAGTGTGAGCAGCGTTTAGCCGTTGATTAATCAGGGCGTTGCTCAATAAGGAGTTGTCATGTCGAGCTTAGAAGTGTGGATCATTATTATTTTGGTGGTCGGTGTGATTGCCAGCAATCTTGCCGCACTGAAATACAGTGCCAAATTCAAACTGCCACAGTTTGGTCAGCACGATAAAGAGAAACAGTTAAAGACCGATAATCACGCGAATTCCTCACCCGCTGCCGATAAGTCTGCGGATACGGCGATTGAAAATCGCGATAAATCAACCCAAGTTGAGCAAGATAAACCCTAATCGAGTACTGATTTATCCATCCAAAAGGCGCAATAGCGCCTTTTTTGTGGGTGAGAAATAACGTTTCGGCCTAACTTGGCGTATACGTCCAATCTTTCACAGCAAAGATGAAGTATTGAATTATCAAGAATAATACTCGCCACTAAAATGCGTCAGGAAAAGAGCAGCCTCACGTATTGAAGTTTCATACAAGCCGAAGCAAGAGCGCGCGGAAAGGGACAAAAGCTTATCAGGACGTCAGCTGTATCAGGTGAATTTCGGGTAAAAATGTCTATGGGTTAACGCCCACATTTAGCAAGGAAAGCCGCCCTGCGGGTTGACGTCACCGCCAGCGCTTTTTGCTGGCGATAAAATTTGATGGTTAGCAGACGGCACGGCTCATATAGTAAAACCGATCATCTTCACTTGTTAAACCAAACCCTTGTCTCTTATACAAATGAACGGCAGGGCTATTTTTAAACACTTTAAGCTTCAAAATGTGAGAGCCATGTTCTTTAGCCAGACGTTCCGCCTCAGCAATAGCGATTGAGCCAATCCCACGATTCTGGCAACTCTGATCCACTTGCAAATATCGTAACCAGCACTCTTCAGTGTCAAAAGATAATCTAACAACACCAACAAGCTTTTCTTCAAATAAAATATCAAAGTTCACAAGCTCTTGTGTCATTTTCTCAATCTGAGCTTCATCCCAATCTACAGCGTATTGTGCATAATATGGCTGCATATTCGACAGAGTAAAATATGCTGCTTTTGCTAAATCCTTAGCTGGTCTAAATGTAACCACTAGTCTAGTCTCCTAACGCCCCAAGCAGGGGCAAATTTTAAACTGGCTAAAGTTAGGAGCGAAACGACGGGAGCCAGCTTAAAATTGTCCCGTTAACTTGGCGCGTTATATTTTGATAAACGCAGATATGGAGTTATCCCATGAATACTCATGCTCATAGTCTTCTATATCTAGTAATGAAATAAACCTATCACATTGGTTTAAAACTGCACCTAGAGATACGTAATTCCAATTTTCACCATTTTTTAGGTACTCTTCAGTTTCTAAACCAGAAAATAAAGTCCAGCCACTATAATTCTCTTCCTCTTCTGATGGGGGCTCGCGATACAATTGACCAACGGGTAACCCATCTTTTAATACTTGTGAAGTTACATAACATCTGGGTAGGTACTTTTCGACAATATCTTCTTCAGTTTCTTCTATGTCGGTTTGCATTATGTGCTTAGCTTCAAACTCAACTAGATCCTGATATTTAATATCTGGTATGTAACTTGGGTCATTGTCCAAGGTACCTTTATAGCAACCATTGTTAGCTTCAGTAATAATTACCCACATCCTTTCAGCCGTCCAACCATGCTCATTTTCAACACCACATTTAAACATTAGCTTTACAATATTTCCTTCTTTCAGTTGCTTGATCACAGAACTTGAAGGTAAATAAAAAGTGTATGGAGCCCCCTTACCGATAATAGTAACATCTTCCAATGACCAAGTTTTACTCACGATATCTCCATAACGCCGCCAACAGCGGCCGAGCGTAGCGAGGTCCAGCTCCGAAGGGGCGATGCTGCTTGGCTTTGTTAGCAGTTTTTCAATGCTGCATGACTTGATGAACGATTTCATGCACGCGCTCCATAGTGATGCCATTCTGCTGTTCATTTGACAGCGGATGATCTGATGGCTGAATTTGAATAAGCGGAACAACACCCACCGGTTGAATTTGAACATTAGTTTTGAGGTGAAGTGTGTCCGGATAGCAAGGTAGCTTTGTCATAAGCCACCCGAAATATGGCTCTGCCTTTTCTCTACCTTCCAATTCCCAGCTTTCACACATTTGATCAAAACTCTGTTCGCTAACCGAAACCCAAACAGACCAAATAAATACCTCGCCTGTATCAGTGACTGGTAGCTCGATATGCCCTCTCACGAAGAAATGTTTGCCATCAACAATACATTGGTCTGCATTTTCTTCGACGCGCCTACCATATTCATTCTCAGGAACCATGAGTAATGCTGGGGAGTTGCCAACAAAACACATTGGCACTTCTCCAAGATCACAGTTACATACTTTGCATTTGCTCATATCTATAGACTGCTAACGCCCAGTTAAGGGGTGAAGCACGCAATGACCAAGCCACTGCATAGCACTTCAACACTAAAACCACCGCATACCAAAAATGCCACGCATGCTGAATCCCTCTTGAACTGTTTGTTAGCTTTTTGAGTTTCTTAGTATATCCACTTTCCAGTATTTACCATATTTCGATGCCTTTCCGTCCAAATGACAACGAGTGACTTTTCTCTGATTTAACGGCATATCGAGTATAAACCAATTAAGTTTACTGTTATCCTTGCTAAGCATAAAAGAAGGAATATTCTCTATTTCAATTCGATTTGGTTCAATTGGGCTGCATATTAAAAAGTGTGGAATAACATTACTCCAATTTTCATTATTTTCACCAAAAATAGCACGTAACCTATTAGCTTTACTCTGGAGCTGATTGTTAGTAAAAGGTGTATCTCCTTTGGCTTCGATCATAATAATGTGAGTGTTGCCAGATTCATCCTCAAAAGCCAATAAAAAGTCGACATCTTCCTGGGTAGCAGTGATGCGTAGAGAATCTCTTGTTCTAGGTTCATTTCCATGAACATACGCGAGTTCTAAACTTGCGTATATCCAATCTAAGTGATAATCCATCGCAGAAAAATAGGATGGAGGTGTGTCCAACTCTAATAAGTCGAGGATTTTCTGTAATATACTTGGATCAAGATTAAATTCGGTATTGCCCAGTAATTGACCGACAAGATGAAAACGTTCTTTTCTATTAAAAGATTTTAAATATTCAATTATTTGCACAAAAACACCTAATTAACATTGAATGCTAACGCCCAATTAAGGGGTGAACAACGCCTCCACCCAACCTAAAGCATTGTGCCATAAACACTAAATTTGAAGTAGAAGCAAAAATGCCAAGCGTTGTGAATCCCTCTTAAATTGCTTGTTATGGCTACTGTCTGAGATCACCAAATGGGTGCGAATCAGACTCAAAAAATACAACATCAATAGGAGCTAAAGCTTCGCGAACTCTTGCTACAAAGCTATTTTTCCGCAGAACCGGTAAACGACTAAATACGCTAACAGCTACAAAATCGATCTGACTGTTCTTTATTGCTTCTACAATGTGCCTATCAAAGTCTTCATGTAAGTCATGACCAAAAACAAGCATTGAACCATTCGACTGCTCTAAACTATTGAAACAGAAGCGTAAATAGCTATTCTCATCGATTTTTTGACGTTTTAAATCAGAATGTCCCTCTGAAATGAACAACGGGAACTCTCCAGTACCAATGTCATCAAAAAAATCTTCTGGGTGATCTAGTGTAATTCTAGATTTATACGATTGACCATATATGTTTGATTTTAAATGTAGAGCTCCATGCAAGTAGTATATAGGCGTTTTTCCAGAGAAGACTTCTGTATGACTTTTGTTAAAAGGCATGTCACATCCCCAAAAAAAGTCTACGAATCGGTCACTTAGCTCGTTTAAAATAACCCAGTATAAAATCAAGTCATAATTAGTAGTATAAACATTTCTATAGTAGCAAAGCTCTTTTGCTATATCTTTGACTTGTACACTATTGAACTGAGGATGGATTGATTTCACTGCACTTATAAGAGCACTTCTAACGTCAGAATATAATGTATTTAAAGCAACTTCGTTATCAATACTAACTATCAACGCATGATAGATAGCTTTCAACACCGTTTCAAAGTTGCTAGTTTCCAGTTTATCGAAGATGTCTTTAGTGCATCTATATCTACCTACAGGTCTTCCATCAAATATATCGAGCAATGACTCGTACCCAAAACTAGTAGAGACATTCATACTAAACCCATTACCTAAAAGTAAATTATCAAATTCAGTATCTTGTATTTCTTTCCAACTAACTATTGTTGTCATAGTAACCCTTTAGCCATAACGCCTTGCTAAGAGGCGAGTAATTGTTGGCTAAAAAGTGAAGCGAAGCGGAACCGAGCCAACTGTTACGAGTCCTGCTTGAGCAACTTGTTAAGGTTCTGCTCACTCAAATACTTTGACAGTACAGAGTATTTATTTAAATGGTCGGCACTATAAGCCGGAAGTACAAACAAGTTCATTTCAGCTGCCAAACTAAACATTTTGAGGCAATCTTCTTGTTTTTTGTATTTAAAGTGGATTGTCCAATTATCTTCAAACCACAAGTCTACACCTAATGCATAAAATACTATGTTTGGACAATACACGTCATCAAACAAATTAGAGACATATTCACCTACTTTTGGACTTTCGACATAACGAGAGAACTGTAAACGCTGCTTCGTATTACGTCCTACGTACTTATACCGAATAGGTTGTTCTATGTCGCAAAGTTTGGATAAGAACGTTTTTATACGTTTATTCCACTCTAGTTTTTGCTCGTTTGTCGCTTCGTCAATAATATTGAATGAGTCAGTTTCATAAAGCCAATGATCAAAAATTGTTATGGCAGCCCATGAGAAATCTTCTTCCGTGCAATCTTCATTGTACTTAAGAAGAAACGAAAACTTCTCCGACAACTGATTGTTTTCTTTCTTTGGAAGATTTCGAAACTTTCTCATAAGAACCTTAACGCTTTGCTAAGGGGCTGGCGCCACGCGCCAGTCCCACGGAGCCAGCCTTGGCTGGCGGAGTAAACTTGAGCAACTGGTTAGGTTGCATTGTTAAGAGCACTCAATGTTAACTTGGCTTGCCCCATAATATGAGCCCACGTTGTATTTGCAAGAAGATCATCAATAGACAGATTTTCACCTAGCTCAGCGTCAAATATTTGCCAAGTTTTGGTAAAAACCTCGAGGATCTCAATCTCTTTGAGGTAAAAGCTTTCTTAAATATTGGGCTCTCTGGGTGCCAATCTTCAAACCACCACTCGTAAAATTCGTCAGCATAATTTGCGTAGGCAACATCTCCGGCAAATTCCCTTTGCTTCGTTTCTGAAGCTATAAATTCAACTAGATCTGTTCGCGACAATCTGAATTGGTGAGTTACATCGTCCATTTGCAACCTAACGCCGCAATTAGCGGCAAATTTGGAGTGGATTGTTTTGTGCTAGCGTAGCGTTAAAGCACAAAACGAGCCACGGAAAATTTGTCCAGCACCAGCTTGCTGGTGCGAGCTACATTGCCTTGTTAGAGCTGCATTCCATACTTGCCTCGTAGGACAATGACTTATAGCCGCAATGCTGTTCCATTAACTTCAAAAACTCTTTCATTTTTTTAAGCGAAGCGTCCGTCTCTTCACAGCTGGGAGCCGCATGCATTTGCATATAGTACAACTCCATTTCGTTTCCGTATTTTGGCATTACCGAAAACAAATACTTACCGTTTTCATTGCTGGATATTGATAGTTGGTTTTCGTTACGTCGCTCAGCCTTAAGATTGATGGAAGCAATATTGTCATATACACAATCCCAACTCCCTTCATATGCTGGTTTCACAGGTAGGCGTAAACCGTAGAATGTATCGCACCCAGAAATTAAAATTAGTGTGAAAAGTAGTATGTATTTCATAAATGCTCTAACATTTTATTAGTGCGCATGCGCGTTTATCTCGTTGGACCAGTGAAAACGCGCACTGTTAACTATCTGTATGCAAAGAACTTATCAGCATTCTGTTAAATATACCATCAGTAAAAACGCGCATGCGCGTTTTCCAAACCTATTATCTCAAATCGCAAAAACATAACTTTTTGATAAACATAAACAATCTGAATTTGTTCATGTACAAACGCGCAAAATTTTTTCACTATTCTCCTTGATATCTTGGAATTTCAAATAATACTGTATAAAACAACAGTATTTAAAGGCGAGGGTCATCATGAGTCTAAAAAGCCCATTTCTAAGCAGCCTTCAAGAAGAAATGCGTATGCGTGGTTACAGTATTAGAACGGAAAAAACCTATCTGTATTGGATCAAGGCCTTTATTAACTTTCACGGCAAGCGTCACCCTGAAACAATGGGAACGGAAGAAGTGACACAATTTTTAACCTTCCTTGCCAATCAACGAAATGTGGCCATCAACACACAAAAAATTGCACTTAACGCGTTAGCCTATTTGTATCAGAAGCATTTGCACCATGAGCTTGGGGATTTAGGTTTTTGCTATGCCACTAAACAGAGACATTTACCGACAGTGTTATCCCCATCAGAAATCTCACTAATACTAAATGAACTTGATGGTCGCGATAAGCTAATAATAGAACTACTCTATGGTAGTGGACTAAGAGTGTCAGAATGCCTCAGGTTACGTATCCAAGATATTGATATTGAGAGAGCTTCGCTGACCGTTAGAGACGGTAAAGGACATAAAGATAGGCAAACCATCCTCAGCCATAGATGCGCAGAAAAGCTCACTACATATATTGAAAAGGCTATTAAGACTCAGCAGAATGACAACCTTCAAGGGATAGGTCCATCTCAGCCAAATGCATTAGAACGCAAGTATCCCAATGCGTTTAGGCAACACGGATGGATGTTTATTTTCCCTTCTAGTACAACCTGTATCAATCCTTATACAGGAACACTTTGCAGGCATCATTTACATCAAAGTGTTATTCGTAAAGCGCTCGGGAATGCCGTGCGTAATATTCAAATGAATAAACGCGTCACCTGCCATACGTTTAGGCATAGCTTCGCAACCCATTTGCTTCAAGCTGGTCGTGATATAAGAAGTGTTCAAGAGTTACTGGGCCACAACGACGTTAGTACCACACAAATCTATACACATGTACTTGGCCAACATTTTGCGGGGACAACTAGCCCGTTAGACACATTATAAATGTCAGAGCCCTTTCGAAACTAAGTACCATTACTAAAATTTGGTCTACTTACAGCTTGCAGAGTTAATTGTCAGTAGCCCCGATAGCGCGCCATGGTGAAACAAGCCAGAAAAGGCGATAGCGAACTAAATCCCGCCTATGCCACATACGGATTTATCTACGCCATAAAAAAGGCCAAGTGTGGAGAGCACTTGGCCTTTGGCTGGAGATGGAATGTGAGTCGAGTTTAGAAGCCTTCAACCCCTGCCATATCGGGAAGATGGTGAGCAATCCCTTTATGACAATCGATACAGGTTTTCTCACCACTGGCCAAGGATGTCGAGTGCATCTGGGCGGCGCGTGGCGACTGTCTGGTAAAGTCCATGTAGGTAAAGTTATGGCAGTTACGGCATTCAAGCGAGTCGTTTGCCTTTAACCGTTCCCATTCATGTTCTGCCAGCTCGCGACGTTTATTCTCAAACTTTTCGCGGGTATTGATGGTACCAAACACTTTACCCCACACTTCTTTCGATGCCTGCATCTTACGGGCAATCTTATCGGTCCAGTTGTGCGGCACGTGGCAGTCAGGACAAGTCGCACGCACACCACTGCGGTTAGTGAAATGGATAGTCGACTGTAACTCTTGATAGACGTTATTTTCCATTTCGTGGCAACCGATACAGAAGGCTTCTTTGTTGGTGGCTTCAAGCGCGGTGTTAAAGCCCCCCCAGAAGATCACCCCCGCCACAAAGCCACCTAAGGTTAAAAACCCTAAACTGTAGTGCACACTCGGACGATTGAGAACTTGCCAGATTTTTTTGAGTTTATCTAACATGCTGACTCCTAGTGTGTTTTCTGCTCAGTGTTGGCTTTAATCAGATGATCCATATCCACAAAGTCGTTCTCGACCAGTAATTTGGCATCCAGTTGCGGCACATGGCACTGAGTGCAGAAGTAACGTCTTGGCGAAAGTTCAGCTAAGAAGTTGTTATCCCTATCCATATAGTGAGTCACGCTGACCATAGGCGCTTGGGAGTCCCCCGTGCGTTGCCTTGCGTGGCACGCCATACATTTATTGACCTTAAGATCGAGCTGATAGCCATCGATCTTATGTGGGATCACGGGTGGCTGCATCGGGTAGTTACGCACCTCTTTGATATCTTTGTTCAGCACCGCCTGCATCACGGGCGGTGTTGGCTCAACGTTAATCGGCGCCTGGCGTAAGGTATCGATTTTATCCCCCGGAATACTGGCTGCAGTCACACTGGTTATCATCAGGGCTGAAAAGGCAAGCGCACTAAATGCTGAAACTAATTTGAATGTTTTCATCCTGTACTCCTTATACCTTGACGATTTTCACAGCGCATTTCTTAAAGTCGGTTTGTTTTGACAGTGGATCTGTCGCATCCAAGGTGACTTTATTAATGAGCTGACTGGCATCAAACCAAGGTACAAACACCAGACCCACTGGCGGCTTGTTACGACCACGGGTTTCGACACGGGTTTTGATTTCACCGCGGCGAGACACCACGCGCACTTCATCCCCACGGCGTAAACCGCGTTTTTTCGCATCTTCTGGGTGCATAAAACACACTGCATCGGGGAAGGCACGGTAAAGCTCTGGCACGCGTTGAGTCATCGAGCCCGAATGCCAGTGTTCAAGCACACGACCTGTTGATAACCAAATATCGAATTCTTCATCAGGAGACTCTGCTGGTGGCTCATAGGGCAGCGCAAAAATCACCGCACGGCCATCAGGATGTCCATAAAATTCAAAGCCTTTACCCGGTTTAACGTAGGGATCGGCTCCTTCTCGGAAACGCCATTGGGTTTCTTTGCCATTAACTACGGGCCAGCGAAGACCATGGGCTTCATGATAAGCATCAAACGGGGCCAAATCGTGACCATGGCCACGGCCAAAGGTGGCGTATTCTTCAAACAGGCCTTTTTGGACATAAAAGCCAAAATGTTTCGCTTCGTTGTTCAAATACTTAGGATCGGTATCGGCCAGAGGGAACTTATCGACATTGCCGTTTTTGTACAGCACTTCAAATAGGGTTTTGCCCTTAAATTGCGGATTAGCGGCCAAGACTTCCTTCGGCCAGACTTCGTCGGTCGTAAAGCGCTTAGAGAACTCCATCAACTGCCACAGATCCGAGTGAGATTCACCCGGCGCCTGCACCATTTGATGCCAAAATTGAGTGCGACGCTCAGCATTACCATAGGCGCCCTCTTTCTCAACCCACATCGCGGTTGGCAGAATTAAGTCCGCAGCTTGGGTCGTCACAGTGGGATACGCATCGGACACCACAATAAAGTTGGCGGGATTGCGATAGCCAGGTAAGCCTTCCTCATTGATGTTCGGGCCAGCCTGCATATTATTGTTCACTTGCACCCAATAGCAGTTCAAGTCGCCATCTTTTAAGCGGCGGTTTTGTTCGACGGCGTGATAACCGGGTTTTGGCGGAATAATACCGCTGGGGATCTTCCAAATTTCTTCGGCGTGTTTTCGATGCTCAGGGTTTGTTACCACCATGTCGGCGGGTAAACGGTGGGAGAAGGTTCCCACTTCGCGCGTCGTACCGCAGGCAGAAGGTTGGCCAGTTAACGAGAACGGGCTGTTACCGGGAGTTGAAATCTTACCTGTCAGTAAGTGGATGTTATAAATCAGATTGTTACACCACACACCGCGGGTATGTTGGTTAAAGCCCATGGTCCAGAAAGAGGTGACTTTAGTCTCGGGATCGGCATAGAGTTTGGCCAACTCGATGAGTTTAGCCTCAGGTACGCCCGACATTTTGCTGACCTTCTCCACCGTATATTCGGCGACAAAGGCCTTAAAAGTATCGAAATCAATCGGAGTCGAATCCCCTGCCGTTTTCACGTTTTTGGCTTTCTGCTCCAGCGGATGGGTTGGACGTAAGCCATAGCCGATATCCGTGGTACCTTGGCGGAAGTTAACGTGCTTCTTCACAAAGTCCCAGTTTACTTTATCGTTTTGAATGATGTAGTTGGCGATAAAGTTCAGGATGGCTAAGTCAGTTTGCGGCGTAAATACAATAGGTAAATCCGCTAAGTCGAAGGAGCGATGCTCAAACGTCGATAAAACTGCAACCTTCACATGGGATGCGCTTAAACGGCGATCGGTGACCCGAGTCCATAAAATCGGATGCATTTCGGCCATGTTAGAACCCCACAGCACAAAGGCATCGGCCGCTTCCATATCATCGTAACAGCCCATTGGCTCATCGATACCGAAGGTACGCATAAAGCCCACCACGGCGGACGCCATACAGTGACGCGCATTCGGATCAATGTTGTTAGAGCCAAAGCCCGCCTTCATCAACTTAACCGCGGCGTAGCCTTCCCAGACGGTCCATTGGCCCGAGCCAAACATTCCAACTGCGGTAGGGCCTTTGGTCTTGAGGGTTTCTTTCCATTTTTGCGCCATGATATCAAAAGCGCTGTCCCAGCTAATAGGAGTAAATTCACCGTGCTTGTCGTACTTGCCGTCGGTCATTCTGAGCATTGGCGTGGTCAAACGATCGCTGCCATACATAATTTTCGACAGGAAGTAACCTTTAATACAGTTAAGGCCGCGGTTCACTTCGCTGTTTGCATCACCGTGGGTCGCAACCACTTTGCCGTCACGGGTCGCAACAATCACGGAACAACCCGTGCCGCAGAAACGACAAGGCGCTTTGTTCCATTCGAGTTTAGTTTGTTCTGAGCTGGTAATTAAGTTGCTTGCGCCCGCGGGCAAGGCTAAGCCTGCGGCACCGGCCGCGGCGATCACCGCGTTGGCTTTAATAAAATCGCGTCTGTTCATGTTCATTCTTCACCCTCTTCGAGCGTTTCACTCTGGTGGTAAACCATAGTGGCGGATAGGACGCCAGGAATGGCATTGATCTTTTCTATGCCGTCCATCAAGGCGCGTTGGGAATCGCCTTCAAGTACAACGACCAATTTCACATCGTTATTTACGGAAAGTTCGGCGTTTTCAATCGTCATAATGTGTTGCCTAACGTCTGCCATTTTCTGCGGCAATACTTGCACCACTAAACTGGTGATATGCAGCTCTTTGCTCATCCGACACTCCGCTTTAATTCTGTTGTTATTATTTTGTATTGACTCAACCAGCCCCAGGAGGACCCGTGAGAATTTGATTAAACCAAATCGCAAAACCTAGGCCACTGACCAGTAATACGGACAATATCGGTGCTAATAGCACGGTTAAAAAGAGGAAAATTTTTAATTCTAAGCGCTTACTATCACTTGCTTCATCACTGGTTTGAGTTGTCATAATCTCTCCCAAATTTCTGCATAAACATGCTGTTATCCACGCGGCTGCGATCCACTTAACTGTCTCGTTCCACCGTAAATCCCCCTTAAAATCGATGTAACACGAGCCAATTTTGAAGCACAAAATCAAACACATTTTTGTCACATTGTTTTAGCTTTTATCATCATAGGAGACTTTAGGTGAAAAGCCTCTTCCTCTAAGTAGGTATTTGCCTATAAGCGTGATCTCGATCCACAAACGGCATTCACGCAAAACCACCTCGCTCACCTCCCACCCAACAACCGATTAAGGCCATGATTAATATCTATACAAGCGTCGATATTCGAGCCTTCTAAGCTACTGAAATTGCACTATGAATATAACATCCGCCCTCGATACTCACAAAGGGATATTATTCACAAAAACAATTATTTATTGATCGCGATCAACAACACCCCATTTTAACCATGTAAGACTTTGTGCACAAATCCAACCAAAATCATCCAGAAAAAGTACAAAAATTAAACAATTAGAAATGGTTTCTAACCAACACCAAATCTATCCATAGAGTCAGGCAACGAGTATTGCTTTTGCGTCAATTAGCATTCTCTGTTGAGAGCAGTATCGCATCAGGAGTTTATTAATAAAATGAGTCACTTACTCGATAAATTGCGTTTTTTTAAGACCCGTCAGGAACCGTTTGCCAACGGCCATGGCGTTACGACTGAGCAAGACAGAACTTGGGAGCAGGGTTACCGACAACGCTGGCAGCACGATAAAATTGTGAGATCCACCCACGGCGTTAACTGTACCGGTTCCTGTAGCTGGAAAATCTATGTCAAAAATGGCTTAGTCACCTGGGAAACCCAACAAACCGATTATCCCCGCACCCGTCCCGATTTACCCAACCATGAGCCCCGTGGCTGCCCAAGAGGCGCGAGTTATTCTTGGTACATTTATAGCGCTAACCGACTGAAATACCCAAAAATCCGCCAACAACTGATGAAACTTTGGCGGGAGGCAAAGCAGCGCTATGCCGATCCCGTCGATGCTTGGGCTTCGATTGTTAATGACCCAGTTAAGGCAAAAAGCTACAAAGAGCGCCGCGGTTTAGGGGGATTTATTCGTGCCAGTTGGGATGAAGTCAATGAGATCATTGCCGCCTCTAACGTGTACACCACTAAGGCCTATGGTCCGGATCGTATCGCAGGCTTTTCACCTATCCCTGCGATGTCTATGGTGTCCTACGCGGCTGGTGCCCGTTACCTGTCCTTGATTGGTGCTAACTGTCTTAGCTTCTATGATTGGTATTGCGATTTACCCCCAGCATCACCGCAGGTTTGGGGCGAGCAGACTGACGTTCCAGAATCCGCCGACTGGTATAACTCCAACTACATCATAGTTTGGGGCTCAAACGTGCCTCAAACCCGTACCCCCGATGCTCACTTTCTGAGTGAAGTGCGTTACAAGGGCACCAAAACTTGCGTTATCACCTCGGATTATTCCGAAGCCTCTAAGTTCGGTGATACTTGGCTAGCACCACGCCAAGGCACAGATGCCGCGCTGGCGATGGCATTTGGCCATGTGATTTTGCAAGAATTTCATGTGAATAACCCAAGTACCTATTTCACTGATTACGTTAAACATTACACCGATATGCCCATCTTAGTCATGCTTGAAGAAAGCAATGGGCACCTCACCAGTGGCCGCTTCCTGCGAGCCGCCGATCTTGTTGATAATCTTGGCGAAACAAACAATCCTGATTGGAAAACTATTGCAATTGATAGCCAAGGAAAAATGACCAGCCCTAATGGTTCTATCGGCTACCGCTGGGGCGAAAAAGGCAAATGGAATTTAGAACAGAAAGATCGCCATGGCGATATTGATGTGCTATTGACCCTTAAAGATCAAAGCGATGAATTTGCTCAAGTTGCCTTCCCTTACTTCGGCGGCGCGCCCCACGAGTATCAATATTTCCAACACACTGAACACAGCGACATCCAGTTACGCAAAGTGCCCGTTAAAACGGTACAACTGGCGAATGGCAGCCAAGCCAAAGTGGCCACTGTATATGATCTTATGTTGGCCCACTATGGCGTAGATAATGGTATTGGTGATGACCAGCGCGCCAGCTCATACGATGACAACGTGCCCTACACTCCCGCGTGGCAGGAAGTGATCACAGGCGTGAAACGTGCCGATGTGATCCGTGTCGCTACTGAGTTTGCTCGAAATGCCGATAAAACCCAGGGACGTTCAATGGTTATCGTGGGTGCCGCGCTTAACCACTGGTACCACATGGACATGAACTACCGCGGCCTGATCAACATACTGATGATGTGTGGCTGTATCGGTCAATCCGGCGGCGGTTGGGCCCACTATGTCGGCCAAGAAAAACTTCGCCCACAAACGGGTTGGACACCACTGGCCTTTGCTCTCGATTGGCAACGCCCTCCCCGCCATATGAACGGCACTTCGTTTTTCTATAACCATTCCAGCCAATGGCGCTACGAAAAACTGAACATGTCCGAAATCATTTCGCCACTTGCGCCTAAGGAAAACTGGAGTGGCAGCATTATCGATTTCAACAGCCGCGCCGAACGTATGGGCTGGTTACCCTCAGCGCCACAGTTAGGCACTAACCCGCTGCACCTCGCTGCCAGCGCAAAAGCGGCAAACCAAACGGTTGAACAATATGTCGTATCCCAGCTTAAAACAGGCGATCTGAAATTTGCCTGTGAACAACCCGACGATCCGAAAAACTTCCCACGCAATATGTTCATTTGGCGCTCTAACCTGCTGGGTTCCTCCGGCAAAGGCCATGAATATATGCTGCGCCATTTCCTCGGCACTAAGCATGGCTTACTCGGTAAAGATCTGGGTGATTTTGGCGGTAATAAGCCTGAAGACGTTGAATGGAAAGAACAAGGTGCAGAAGGCAAAGTTGATCTGTGGGTAACCTTAGATTTCCGTATGTCAACCACTTGTTTATATTCAGATATTGTCTTACCTACTGCAACTTGGTACGAAAAAGATGATATGAATACCTCGGATATGCATCCCTTTATTCATCCTCTTTCGGCCGCTATTGACCCTGTGTGGGAAGCTCGCTCGGATTGGGACATCTTTAAGGGTATTGCCAAGGCATTTTCTAAGGCCTGTAAAGGCCACTTAGGTGTAGAGCAAGATCTTGTCACTATCCCAATGCACCACGATACCCCAGGAGAATTAGCCCAACCCTATGATGTGAAAGCCTGGTGGAAAGGTGAATGTGAACCTGTTCCGGGTAAAACCATGCCGCACTTGACTATGGTTGAGCGCGATTATCCTAATACCTATGCCCGCTTTACCTCGGTAGGGCCATTACTGGAAAACATAGGTAACGGCGGCAAAGGCATTAGTTGGGATACTAAGGATGAAGTCAAACTCCTACGTCAACTCAATTATACCCATACGGATGAAGGCGTTAATAAAGGGTTAGCTAAGTTAGATACCGCCATCGATGCCTGTGAAATGATCCTAGCTCTCGCCCCAGAAACCAACGGCCATGTTGCCGTAAAAGCCTGGGAAGCACTCGGTGAATTTACCGGTTTAGATCACACCCATCTCGCCAAACCCAAGGAAGAAGAAAAAATTCGCTGGCGCGATATTGTCGCCCAACCACGGAAAATCATCTCCTCGCCCACTTGGTCTGGCTTAGAAGATGAACATGTGTCCTATAACGCGGGCTACACCAACGTACACGAGCAAATACCTTGGCGCACTATTACTGGCCGCCAACAGTTTTATCAAGATCACCAATGGATGCGTGATTTTGGTGAACAGCTTTGTACCTATAAGCCGCCGATCAACTTAAAAACCGTCGCTCCAGTACTAAACAAAAAGCCCAACGGCAATAAGGAAATCGTCCTTAACTGGATCACGCCACACCAAAAATGGGGTATCCACAGCACCTACTCGGACAACCTGTTGATGCTGACCCTGTCCCGCGGTGGCCCCATCGTCTGGATGAGCGAAACCGACGCCAAAATTGCCGGTATCGAAGATAACGACTGGATTGAAGTCTTCAACGTTAACGGGGCGATTGCTTGCCGCGCCGTGGTCTCCCAGCGAGTCCCCGAAGGCATGAGCATGATGTACCACGCCCAAGAACGTATCGTAAACGTACCAGGTTCAGAAATGACCGGCACCCGTGGCGGGATCCACAACTCAGTCACCCGCGCCGTGATGAAACCTACCCATATGATTGGTGGCTATGCCCAACAAGCCTATGGCTTTAACTACTACGGTACTGTCGGTTGTAACCGCGACGAATTTGTTGTTGTACGTAAGATGCACAACGTCGACTGGTTAGACACTAAATAAGATTTGAGCAAGGAATAAGTTATGAAAGTTAGAGCCCAAATAGGCATGGTACTCAACCTCGATAAATGTATCGGTTGCCACACTTGCTCCATTACTTGTAAAAACGTTTGGACCTCCCGCGAAGGGGTTGAATACGCTTGGTTTAATAACGTCGAAACCAAACCGGGTATTGGTTTCCCTAAAGAATGGGAAAACCAAGATAAATGGAATGGCGGCTGGAAGCGTAACTCTGCAGGTAAGTTAGAACTCAAAATCGGTGGAAAAGTCCGATTACTGGCCAAGATCTTCGCCAATCCGGATCTGCCGGAAATCGATGACTACTATGAGCCATTCGATTTTGACTACCAATATTTGCACACGGCGCCCGATAGCCAACATCAACCCGTTGCCAGACCACGTTCACTGATCACAGGTCAGCGGATGGAAAAAATTGATTGGGGTCCAAACTGGGAAGAAATTCTCGGTACTGAGTTTGAAAAACGTAAGAAAGACAAAAACTTTGACAATGTGCTGCAAAAAGACATCTACGGTCAATTTGAAAAAACCTTCATGATGTATTTGCCACGCCTGTGCGAACACTGCTTAAACCCAGCGTGCGTCGCCTCTTGCCCATCGGGCTCGATTTATAAGCGTGAAGAAGATGGCATTGTGCTCATTGACCAAGATAAGTGTCGCGGCTGGCGTATGTGTGTTTCCGCCTGCCCCTACAAGAAAATCTACTTCAATTGGAAATCAGGCAAATCAGAAAAATGTACTTTCTGCTTCCCACGTATCGAAGCCGGGCAGCCAACGGTATGTTCTGAGACCTGCGTAGGCCGTATTCGTTACCTTGGGGTATTGCTCTACGATGCCGACAAAATCGAAGCAGCCGCTAACACGCCAAACGATAAAGATCTCTATAAAGCACAATTAGATATCTTCCTCGATCCTAACGATCCTAAGGTGATTGAAGCCGCCCGTAAGGAAGGGATCAGTGATAATTGGATCAACGCCGCCCAGCGCTCGCCCGTCTATAAAATGGCGATCGATTGGAAAGTCGCGCTGCCGTTACACCCTGAGTATCGCACCCTTCCAATGGTGTGGTATGTGCCACCATTGTCACCAATACAAACGGCGGCTGAAGCTGGCCATATTGGCATGAACGGTGAAATTCCCGATCTGAAATCATTGCGGATCCCACTGCGTTATCTCGCCAATCTATTAACCGCTGGCGATGAAAAACCTGTAGTAGTGGCACTCGAGCGCATGCTGGCAATGCGCGCCTTTAAACGCGCACAACAGGTCGACAAAGTGGAAGACTTGGAGGTGTTAAAACAAGTCGGCCTCACGCCAGTTCAAGTCGAAGAAATGTATCGCTACATGGCAATTGCCAATTATGAAGACCGATTTGTGGTGCCAACCAGCCATAAAGCCTATGCCGAAAATGCCTACGATATGAAGAGTAGCTGTGGCTTTAGCTTCGGTAATGGCTGTGGCGATGGCAACAATGGGGTCAACTTATTTGGCGCCAAAGCCGCAAGCGTACGCCAAGTTATCCCTGTGACACTGGAGAAGTAAAGATGAAAATATTAAGTGTCATTTCAATGTTACTCGATTATCCGCAGCCCGAGCTGATTGAGGCTCGGGCCGAATTAGTGCAGGTGATTAACCAATCACAGCTTAATGCACAGCATAAAGCCGCGGTTAATCAATTTATTGAGCAACGCTTCAACAGCGATCTGATGGACTGGCAAGCTGAATATGACGGTTTATTTGAACGGGGTCGCTCCCTCTCCATGCTGTTATTTGAGCACATCCATGGCGAGTCCCGCGATAGGGGCCAAGCTATGGTCAATCTGCTCGCCCAATATCATCAGGCTGGACTCGATATTAGTGCCAAAGAACTGCCCGACTACATTCCCTTATACCTTGAGTTTATGTCGACCCAAGGCAGCGAAAATGGTCGTTATGGATTGGAAGAGGTAGCTCATATTTTTGCTCTGTTGGCTTGCAGGCTCGAAAAACACCAATCGAGCTATGCGGATTTGTTCCATGCCCTGCTGAGTTTAACCGAGATCCCTTTAGATCTTGATGACTTACGTGAGCAAATTGTTGACGAAAAGCCCGATAACACCCCCAAAGAGCTCGATAAGGTCTGGGAAGAAGAAATGGTCAACTTTATGGATAACGCCCAAAACAGTTGCAACACCCAGCGCCCGACCGAAGCCCAACGACGGGATCAACATATTCCACTGAACACAGAACTATTGCGCCCAAGCGGCAATAGTGAACGACTGTAAGGAGCGCATCAATGAGTCACTTTTCAATCTTTGCCTTCGGGATCTATCCCTATATCGCCATGGCGGTGATGTTTATCGGCAGTTGGATACGCTACGACCGTGAGCAATACACTTGGAAGACGAGTTCGAGTCAATTACTGGAAAAACGACAGCTCCACCTTGGCAGTGTGTTGTTTCATCTGGGGGTTATCGGCATCTTCTTCGGCCACTTTGTGGGTCTATTAACCCCAAAGGCAGTCTGGCATGTCCTCGGCGTGAGCACTGAGTTTAAACAACTCCTTGCTATGGGCGCTGGTGGTCTGTTCGGGTTAATTTGCTTTGCGGGATTAACCATACTGATCCGCCGCCGTTTATATAACCCAAGAATACGTGCGACCAGTAAGCCTATGGATATCATCATTTTATTGATGTTATATGCTCAGCTTATCCTGGGGCTGATCTCGATTCTGGTGTCAAGTGGTCACCTCGATGGCGCTGAAATGCTTAAATTAATGTCGTGGGCTCAAAATATCATGACATTCAATAGCATGGCTGCGGTTGAAGCGATTGATGATGTCAACATCATCTTTAAACTGCACGTGATACTTGGTATGACACTCTTTGTTGTCTTCCCATTTAGCCGCCTGGTGCACATGCTCAGCGCACCACTGCAGTATCTTGGCCGTCAGCACCAAATCGTTCGTCGTAAAGTGAGTCGCTAACTCAATACGTACCCTGGCATCCCAATGCCAGGGTACAGCGCCTTGCCTGAATCTGCATAAGTAGAGAACAACAACATGATCCGAGTCAACCACACCGATATCACCGAAGAACAAGTCCTGATGGAAATGCAATATTTCCCCGCAGCAACCCAAAGACAAGCCATGTTAGACGCGGCCCAAAGCTTAGTGATTGGCGAGTTATTGCGCCAACGTGCAGCGGCGCTCTCCCTGCCCTTATCCCTCGACGAAACCAGCGGTAAGGAAGATTATCTCGAGCAACTCATTGAACGTGAAGTCATCATTCCAGAAGCGACTGAAGAAGAGTGCATACAGTATTTCCAGCAAAATCCACAGCGTTTTAAAACATCTCCCCTAATCGAAGCCAATCATATCTTGATTGCCGCCGCAACCGATGATGCCAAGGCCAGAGTAGAAGCTAAGCTGTTAGCCGAACAAATCATAGAGCAACTCAAACAGCAGGCCGATTTTGCCACCCTCGCCCAGCAGTTTTCTGTTTGCCCGTCAAAAACGATCGGCGGCAATTTAGGCCAACTCAGCCGTGGCCAAACAGTCCCAGAATTTGAACGACAACTGCTCAGTGCAACAACGGGCCTACAGCCTTACCCGATTGAAAGTCGTTATGGATTTCATGTTGTTAATATAAAAAATAAAATTGATGGATTACCCCTACCTATCGAAGCCGTTAAAGCCAAAATTAGCCAATATTTGAATGAGAAAGTCCGTCAAAAAGCGATTGCCCAATATATTCAAACCCTGATCGATGCCGCCACGATTGATGGCTATGACTTCGACACAAATCGACAATCACTTCTCTAATAAAACAATAAAATTAGATACTTAATACAATGCTAGTCATGTCGGAGTATTCAAATGAGTAGCCAAGCACTAAACGTAAGGAATGGGCAATACCGAGCCCTATGGCTTACGACCATTGCCTTTACACTCTGTTTTGCCATTTGGACCATTTTCTCCATTTTAGGGATCCAAATTAAAGCAGAGTTATCGTTAACAGAAACACAAATGGCGCTGTTAATGGCCATTCCCATATTGAGTGGTTCCCTCAGCCGTATTCTGCTCGGGATGTTTACCGAGCGATGGGGAGGACGCATTGTTTTTAGTACCTTAATGTACCTTGCCGCCATATCCGCTTACTGGCTCAGCATCGCAGATAGCTACAATATGTTACTGATCGCAGGGGTTGGGCTCGGGCTTGCTGGGGGCGGCTTTATCGTTGGTGCGACCTACGTCGCCGCCTGGTTCGAAACCCAAAAACAGGGCGCGGCACTCGGGATATTTGGTGCTGGTAATGTGGGGGCAGCATTAACCACCTTTGGCGCCCCCTTTTTATTAGGCCATTTTAGCTGGCAAGAAACGGCGCAAATCTATGGTGTGATCATTACCATCTTTGCCACCCTTTATTTTGTTTTCTCAAAAACCGAGCCCCGTCGCCTAGGCAATTTCACCCCGCCAAAATTCAGTGAGCAATTGGCATTACTGCATGATATTCGCATCTGGCGCTTTGCTTTATATTACTTTTTCGTTTTTGGTGCCTTTGTTGCCCTCGCCCTCTGGCTGCCCCATTACCTGATCAATGTGTATGACGTTTCACTGGTCACAGCGGGTATCCTCACCTCGCTTTATATTATTCCAGGATCACTGTTTAGGATTTTAGGGGGATTTTGGTCTGATAAATACGGCGCCCGCCGGATCATGTATTGGACGCTCGGGGTCAGTACCCTGTGCACTTTTTTACTGAGTTACCCGCCAACCCACTACAACGTCACTGGGGTAAATCAGGTTTTTGAATTTAATTTTCACATTTCTTTACCTGTCTTTGTGCTCTTTATCTTTACCCTAGGCTTTTTTATGTCCTTAGGTAAAGCCGCAGTATTCAAGCATATACCTACCTATTTTCCGGGTAACGTCGGCGTAGTCGGTGGTCTGGTAAGTATGGTGGGTGGTATTGGTGGTTTCTTACTGCCGCTGACCTTCGGTATGCTCAATGATGTGATTGGCATTTGGCAAAGCTGCTTTATGCTGCTGTTCGTCATCTGCGCCATCTCCCTTGCGTGGATGCATTCTGCTATCCGTAAAGCGGAAAGAATGGAGTGGGCCAGTGGCCAAACCGTTAAAAACCTGCCTGAAATGGCCACGCCCGATGCCTTTGTGCTGCACGATTGGCAACCGGAGAATAAAGACTTTTGGGAAAACAAAGGGAAAAAAATCGCCAGACGTAATCTGTGGATCTCTATTCCTAACCTATTTCTCGCCTTTGCGGTCTGGTCTATTTGGAGCATTATGGTCGTCAAAATGCCCAAACTCGGGTTTAGCTACAGTCCGAATGAATTGTTCTGGCTTGCGGCATTGCCTGCATTATCGGGTGCCACACTGCGCATTTTCTATGGTTTTATGGTGCCTATATTTGGTGGTCGCCGCTGGACGGCACTGTCGACGGCCTCATTATTGATCCCCTGTTTATGGATGGGCTTTGCCCTTCAAAACACCGAAACGCCCTACCTTATCATGCTGATCTTAGCCTTGTTATGTGGTTTAGGCGGCGGAAACTTCTCCTCAAGTATGGCCAACATCAGTTTCTTTTATCCTAAGGCGGAAAAAGGGACGGCATTGGGGCTAAACGCCGGGCTGGGGAATTTAGGGGTTTCGGGCATGCAACTCTTTGCACCTCTGGTGATTTCTGCCAGCGTCTTTGGTGGCCTAGAGGGTGCGCCGCTGACGCAAGTCATGGCAAATGGTGAAAATCAGGCTATTTGGTTGCAAAATGCGGCCTTTGTCTGGGTGCCGCTGATTATTATCTGCACTATCGCCGCTTGGTTTGGCATGAATGATATTACCGATGCCAAATCTTCCTTTAAAGAACAGGCCGTGGTATTTAAGCGCCGACATACTTGGCTTATGTGCTGGTTATATATGGGCACCTTTGGCAGTTTCATCGGTTTTGCGGCGGGCTTCCCCTTACTCTCTGGGATGTTATTCCCTGGGGTAGATCCAGTAAAATTTGCCTTTATTGGCCCACTTGCCGGGGCACTGGCAAGACCCGTCGGCGGTAAACTGGCGGATATCTTCGGCGGCGCTAGGGTAACCTTAGTCAACTTTCTCTTTATGGCGATTGGGGTCTGTGGGGTATTATTTTTCCTACCCAACTCGGGTGAAAGTGGCAATTTCTTCGGCTTCTTCGCCATGTTTGTTCTGTTATTTATCACCACAGGTATAGGCAATGGTTCCACCTTCCGCATGGTGCCAGTGATGTTCTTGACACTAAGACAAAGGGCACTCGGTAAAGGCATGGAAAGACAGGCTGAAATCGAAGGAAACCGAGAATCCGCCGCGGTACTCGGATTTATTTCAGCAATCGCAGCCTATGGCGGATTTTTTATCCCTAAGGCCTATGGCACATCGATGAGTTTAACTGGCGCGGTAGACACCGCCCTCTACGGATTCATTGTATTTTATGCCAGTTGTGTCGCGATAACCTGGTGGTTTTACGCCCGTCCCCGTGCGGAAATCACTTGCTAAACGTTAGCTAACTCATTGTAGGCACACGGTATATGCTGTGTGCCTACAAGATAAATGAACTGATTAAAAAAGGTGGCACAATGTCAGCATTATCGACCGATAAACCCTTAGTCTATGCCTGCTCAGGTTGCTCGAATGTGGCGCAATTAGCCAATGATGTAGCCTTAACCTTAGACCGCACAGGTGTGATGCAGATGTCATGTATTGCGGGAGTGGGCGGAAATATTAAATCTATTGTCAAACTCGCTCAGTCTGGACGGCCCATATTGGCGCTGGATGGCTGCAAACTTAATTGCGTTAAGCAAAGCTTAGCACTGCAAAAAATCACCCCCACATGGCATATCGAACTCACTCAATTAGGCTATAAAAAACAAGAGCAAGTAGATTGTGATCTGGCAGATAGCTACCGCTTATTACAATATATCTATCAAACAACACTGCACACGTCTCCCTCTAAACTGAACTAATTTACCGCCATTTGGGCTGCTAACACGCCCTCTTCTCCCTGCCATTTCAATCTCCGGCGCAAAGCACAAAAAGTTGATCTTGATCAAATCAAGATTTGACGTCCCGGTTACTATAAATCTATATATAGTGTCCAAATAAAAATTAAGCACAACATATGGGAACCTTAACCTTTAATAGCTTCCAACCACAGGTCTGTTTTCAAGAAGTGCCCGATGAGGTAGCACTCGCCTTTACCATTACTGGCTGCCCGCTACGCTGCCAAGGATGCCATAGCCAAGATAGCTGGGATCCACAAATTGGCATTGAGTTGAATAGGTTGACATTCGAGGGTTATCTACATCGTTATCAGGGGCTTGTGAGCTGTATTTTATTTTTTGGTGGAGAATGGAATCCCCAAGCACTGATTGAAAAGTTATTAATCGCCAAAACAATGGGACTTAAAACCTGCCTCTACACAGGCAAAGAAAAAGTCTCACACAAAATTGTCCAGCAACTGGATTATCTCAAAACAGGGGCTTGGCAGCCGACACGGGGAGGTCTAGAAAAATCAACGACAAACCAGCGTTTTACCGAGTTAAAAACGGGGAATTTACTCAACTTTAAATTCAGGGAACAATAAAATGCCATCACTTAATCCTCAGCAGTTGCAGCAAAAAATAGCTTTCATCGCACAATACCAACAGGCCAATAATGCCGCCGATGCATCGAACTTAGACGCGAATGCGAATGTGACCCACAAGAACATCGCCACCTTAGAAACTGAGTTAATGAAAGACTATTTCATCGACATTAATCGCGCCCTAGTAAAACAAAAAATTGTCGATCTTTTTGGCGATGCCTTAGCTGAGGAATATATCCGGCAAATTACCCAACATGAAATATACGTGCACGATGAAACCAGCCTAAAACCCTATTGTGCTTCCATCTCAATGTATCCCTTTTTATTAAATGGCCTAACCCAACTGGGTGGAGAGTCTAAGGCACCTCAACACTTAGAATCCTTTTGTGGCAGCTTTGTTAACTTAGTCTTCGCTATCAGTGCGCAATTTGCAGGCGCAATAGCAACGGTCGAATTTTTAATTTATTTCGACTATTTTGCGCGTAAAGACTATGGCGAACATTATCTTAACGATCATAGACACGCGATAGAAAATCATCTTCAGCATGTCGTCTATGCATTAAATCAACCCGCGGCGGCAAGGGGATATCAAAGTGTCTTCTGGAATATTTCCGTTTATGATAAACATTATTTTGACGCCATGTTTGGTCAATTTGTGTTCCCCGACTTTACCGCGCCAGACTGGCATTCCATCCGTGAATTACAAGCCTTTTTCTTGGACTGGTTTAACCGTGAGCGCAGCAAAGCGGTACTCACCTTCCCGGTGATCACCGCCGCAATGCTCACGGATCAGGGTAAGGTAAAAGATGCTGATTTTGCTCAGATCTGTGCCAAAAACATGAGTGAAGGTGGTGCGTTCTTTGTATATCAATCACAGAATGCGGACTCTCTAGCCTCCTGTTGCCGGCTACGTAATGAGATCAGCGATCACTCATTCTCCTACAGTCTAGGCGCGGGAGGCGTCGCAACGGGGTCAATCAATGTGATCACCGTTAATATGAATAGATTAATTCAAGATAAACGGGACTTGCACACTGAAATAGTCAAAGTTCAACAATACCAAATCGCCTATCGAAAATTGATGGAAGATCATTTAGCAAATGGCATGCTGCCTGTGTATGACGCGGGGTTTATCTCCCTCGACAAACAATTTCTAACCATAGGCATTAACGGTATGGTCGAGGCCGCCGAATATTTAGGCTTAACGGCCAATACCAATACAGAATATCAGTCTTTTATCGAGGATAACTTAAAGATAATTTACGCTGCTAACAGACAGGCAACAGATCAATGGGGTTATAAGTTTAATACCGAATTTGTTCCCGCCGAGAATTTAGGGATAAAAAATGCCCGGTGGGATAAAAAAGACGGCTATCGTGTCTCAAGAAATTGTTACAACAGTTATTTCTATCCCGTTGAAGATGGCGATATCAATTATCTCGACAAATTTATCTTACACGGCGAACAAATGACCCGCTACTTAGATGGCGGCTCTGCACTGCATCTCAATTTAGATGAAAAACTCTCGGAACAAAACTACATCAATTTATATAATATTGCTGCGCGTACAGGGTGTAATTATTTCTGCATCAATGTGAAAATCACCATTTGTAATGATTGCCAGCATATCGATAAACGTACCCAGCAATATTGTCACCAATGCGGTTCAAAGAATATCGATTATGGCACTCGGGTGATTGGCTATTTAAAACGGGTTTCGGCGTTTAGTGAAGGTCGCCGCAACGAACACGACCTACGCTACTATCACAAAAAGAATAAACAGCAGCAAACAGATAAAAAACCATTAGATATTAGCTAACCTGAACTCAGGGTAACGAGTGTCGAAAAAATCTAAATTTAACAAACTAAATCATTGCCATAAATGATTATTTTAAAAAGAAAAATCTTTTTCTGACCGAATGCGCAGATTTTTGCGCATATCAATGCGCCCTGTCGTACGCCATAGCGAGCTATGGTTAGACAGAGCAACGCAGATAGGCCCGAAAAGATGCCTATTCAGCGGCTCTGCTTATCCTGAGCTCAGGTTAGCTAACCTCTTGATATTAATTCAATCCACTAATCTACAAATCTGCACAGTTCTGTAGCCGAATATAAAACAAAATGACAGTTTCCCTCAAAATAGATATGTGCGTATTTTGAGGGAAACTGTAGAACCACTACTTGATGGCTCAGTATCACAGTAAATAATTAGGCTTGTTGAATATGATTTAAGATCCGCTTTTCCGAGATGGGATAAGCCGTTCCTAGGGCTTGTGCAAAGCATGACACCCGGTACTCTTCAATCATCCAGCGCGCTTCTATCAGTGCCGCTGGTGTAGGCTGCGAGCGTGGCACCTTAGCAAGTTGCGCCGCTAAGGCCTCCTGCACCTTAGTGATACTCTGCATATGCAAGCGGTCACGGGTCGGATCCACAGGTAATTTATCGATCCGGATTTCAATCGCCTTTAAGTAACGCGCCACATCGGCTAAACGCTTCCAACCGCAGGCTTCGACGAATCCCTTAAACACTAATTGGTCTAATTGGCTTTGAATATCACTCATCGCAAAAGCGATATCTAAGCTAATTTTGCCCTTAGTTCGCTTTTTAATGCCTTGATAGAGCGTCAGTATTTGCTCCACTTTTAGGGCAATTTGCTCAGCCGTTGGATTCAGCTCTTGGCGCACCCAATCCTTGGCCTGTTCGAACTGAGCAGCATCGCGCACATCCAGCGCTTTCTCATCAAGCAACTGCTGCACCGCTGCGGCAATGATGTCATCAATCAGAATTTGCACTTGGCCAAATGGATTGAAATACATTGCCAGCTTTGCCTTGTTCGGCAGAGCCTGTTGCAGGTGTTTTACCGGCGATGGAATATTGAGTAACAGCAGACGGCGTAGACCTTGACGATGCGCCGCCAGCGCCTCAAACTCATCATCAAATAATTTGATGGCAACTGAGTCTTTATTGTCAATCAGTGCAGGGAAAGCCCGTACTTGATAGTTGCCCTTACGCTGTTCAAATTGTTTCGGTAAGTCGCCAAAGGACCACTCGGTGAGCGCTTCTTTCTCAATGCCCTTATCCGCTACTTGACGAATCGCCTTAGCAACCACGCCCTGTAACTCGGCCTTTAAGGTATCGAGTACCCGCCCCTGTGCAACTAACTTGCCCTTATCGTCCTCAATCTTAAAGTTCATCTGCAAATGCGCAGGCATCTGCGAAACATCAAAATCTTCGGGATTGACGCGCGTACCACTCATACGCAAAAGCTGTTTGCACATGGCGTCGAGTAAACTGGCGCTAAAGGGCTGCATTGCTTGCACGCAGGCTCGGGCATAATCGGGCGCAGGCACAAAGTTACGTCTTAGTCCTTTAGGCAAAGACTTAATCAGGGCGACGCATTTCTCCTCACGCATCCCCGCCACCAGCCAATCGAAATCCGTATCATCGATTTGATTGAGTAGTGCCACTGGAATATGCACAGAAACGCCATCATCACTCGCCGCAGGATCAAAGTGATAACTCAGTTGCAAGCGAATATTGCCCTTATGCCAAGTGTCGGGGAAATCGAGCGCCGATATGTGATCGGCACTGCGCTGCATCAATAGCGACTTATTAAAATCGAGTAAATCGGGCTGAGTTCGGCGCGCTTCCTTCCACCAGCTAAAGAACTTAGGCGCGTTATAGATGCCTTCGGGAATGCGCGGCTCGTAAAAGTCCATCAACACTTGTTCATCAACCAAAATATCGCGGCGACGGGACTTGTGCTCGAGCGCTTCGACATCCTCTAATAACTTTTGGTTAGCGATAAAGAAGGCTTCTTTGGTCTGTAATTGCCCTTCGGCGAGCGCGCTACGGATAAAGATTTCGCGCGCTTCAACAGGATTAATCGGCCCATATTGCACGCGGCGGCGATGCACCACGATCAAACCGTAGAGTACTTGGTTTTCAAAGGCAATCACACTGCCCTGTTTTGCCTCAAAATGCGGCTCTAAGTGATTCTTTTTAATCAGATGCGCCGCTAACGGCTCAAGCCACTCAGGCTCAATTTTGGCGCAGCAGCGGGCAAATAGCTTAGAGGTTTCGGTCAGCTCCGCCGCCATGATCCATTTCGGGCCTTTTTTCGCCAGCGGTGAACCTGGGAACACAAAAAACTTACGATTGCGCGCGCCTAAGTATTCGTTGTTATTATCCTTAAAGCCGATATGACTCAGCAAACCCGATAACAACGCACGGTGCAGCGCATCGTAGTTGGCTGGCGTCTCGTTTAAGCGCCACTTTAAATCGTGAACCGCTTGTTTTAGCTGAGTATATAAATCCTGCCATTCACGCACACGCAGGTAGGCTAAGTACTCGTCGCGGCATTTTTTACGGAACTGGCTGGCGGATAATTCCTTTTGCTGCTCTTTTAAGTGCTGCCATAGGTTCACCCAACTGACAAAATCTGAATGGGGATCGGCAAAACGGCGATGGGCCTCATCGGACGCCTGCTTTTTATCCATGGGACGCTCGCGGGGATCTTGAATCGACAGACCCGCAGCGATCACTAGCACTTCCTGCAAACAGCCCAGCTGATGACTCTCCACCACCATACGCGCTAAACGCGGATCCACCGGGATCTGCGATAGCTGACGCCCAAGCGGCGTTAACACTATATTGCCCTTCTGCTGCTTAACGGCTTGTAATTCCTCAAGCAGTAAGAAGCCATCGCGAATATGGCGCGGATCGGGCGGCTCAATAAAGGGGAACGCCGCAATATCGCCAAGGCCGATGGCGAGCATCTGCAAAATCACCGAGGCTAAGTTGGTGCGTAGGATTTCGGGATCGGTAAACGCGGGACGACTGTTAAAATCCGCCTCATCGTATAAACGAATACAAATACCCGGGCCAACACGGCCGCAGCGGCCTTGACGCTGATTGGCACTGGCCTGTGAAATGGGCTCGATGGGCAGGCGCTGCACCTTAGTGCGATAACTGTAACGGCTGATCCGCGCAGTCCCTGGGTCAATAACATAACGAATACCAGGGACGGTGAGCGACGTTTCCGCCACGTTAGTGGCAAGCACGATGCGACGCCCAGTATGGCTGCTGAATACCTTGGATTGCTCGCCATAGGAGAGGCGCGCATATAACGGCAAAATCTCGGTATCGCGGTAATTGCGACGGTTAAGCTGCTCGGCGGTATCACGAATTTCCCGCTCGCCGTTCATAAAGATCAGAATATCGCCCAAGCCTTCGGCGACTAATTCGTCAACGGCAGCAAAAATCCCTTCGATTTGGTCGAGATCCGCTTCGGTATCTTGCACTAACGGGCGATAACGGGTTTCCACCGGATACGTCCGGCCAGAGACTTCGATAATAGGAGCATTATTGAAATGCTTAGAAAAACGCTCAACATCGATAGTCGCCGAGGTGATGATAATCTTAAGATCGGGGCGTTTTTTCAGAATTTGCTTGAGGTAACCCAAGATAAAATCGATGTTGAGGCTGCGCTCGTGTGCCTCGTCGATGATGATAGTATCGTATTGATCTAAATAGCGATCCGAGGTGAGCTCCGCCAGTAAAATCCCGTCAGTCATCAGCTTGATATAGGATTCACTCTTTAAGGCATCGGCAAAACGCACCTTAAAGCCCACCACTTCGCCGAGCGGACTTTGTAATTCTTCAGCAACACGTGTCGCCACGCTGCGCGCCGCTAAACGCCGCGGTTGGGTATGGCCAATAAAGCCGCGACTACCAAGGCCCAGTTCTAAACAGATTTTCGGGAGCTGAGTGGTTTTACCCGAACCGGTTTCACCCGCAATGATCACCACTTGGTTTTCACTGATGGCTTTAGCGATCTCTTCGCGCATGCCGCTAACGGGCAGATTATCTGGATATTGGATTTTAGGGCGCGCCTTAAGGCGCTGCTCGACCTTTTCGAACGCTGCTTGCGCCTGCTCTGCAAGTTTGGCTAACTCTTGGGTTTTCTTATCAGAATCGGCTTCTTTATTGAGCTTAAATAAACGGCGGCGGATCCGCGAGGCATCACTTTGAAAGCACTGCTTGAGAAAGTCGCTCGATAGCGGATGTTTGTCAGAGTTCAAAACCAAATTCCATTGCTAGCATCGAAAACAGCGATCCTAGCAAGGAACGGGACGTATTGGTACGACTAATTTGGCCTCAAAAGGATGAAAAATAGGCAAATTAATCACCTTTTGAAAGGCTTAGCGCTTAGAGCTTAGGCGGGTGCTAAGTAACATTGCTGCATATACACATTCATGGCGCGCAGCACATTCGTGCGGTTAATGGTGCCGACGACTTTGCCCTGCTCGACCACAGGATAAATCTTAGGTTTAGAGCCAAGCATTTGCTCTGCTAATTGCAAAATGCTGTCATCGGGACCGACATACAAGACTTCGGTGCGCATGCAATCTTTTACCACTGAGGTCATATCACAGTGATAACTGCTCTTTAGCATCACGGCTAAACAATCTTGCTGGGATAAAAAGCCCACTAAATCGCCGTTATCATCCACGACGGCGGCACCCATCTTGTTATTGTCTAACAGTTTTTCAACCGCAGTGGCCAGCGACATATTGGCGCGTAGCAATACGGGTTGACGATCCATATGGTCGCGTATTTTTATTGAATCCATAGCAATCTCCCCAATCTATCCTTTACTAACTCAACTCGGCTTACGCTTTGAGTCTAGTCAAAATCTCGCAAGTGGTAAGCGATTAATATCGATTGGACTTATCTATTTACTCAGCGGGAAGGAAATTGGGCGGATAAAAGCGGTGATTTAGAGGGATAACATTGGGCCTACAAACGCCATTTTGAAAGGGATGGCTTAGAGGTATTGCCTTGGCGCATGTTAAGCACACGCTAAGGCAATAGGCGGTATCCTTATTGGTCCTGCCAAATCATCACTTGGGCAGGCTCGCCATTACTACGAGTAGCGCGGTACATGCCTTCGGTGTTAAATGGCGTGGCAATATTGCCCCTGTGGTCGACAGCTATCACACCACCAGAGCCACCAGCGGTGATAAGGCGTTGATTAATCACTTCATCTGCCGCTTGAATAATGGATTTTTGCTGGTATTTCACCTTAGCGCAGATATCGCCCGCCACTTGGTAGCGAATAAAAAACTCGCCGTGGCCCGTGGCCGACACAGCGCAAACGCCGTTTTCAGCATAGGTGCCAGCCCCAATCACGGGCGAGTCACCAATGCGACCAAAACGCTTGGCCGTCATACCGCCAGTAGAAGTGCCCGCCGCTAAGTTGCCATTTTTATCTAAGGCGACAGCACCAACGGTACCAAATTTATAATCGAGATCTTTCATCTCAATACCCGCAATTTGATCTGATTTTTCAGCCGCCTGCAGTTTTTGTCTGGCATCGAGTAATTGCTGATAACGGGCATCGCTATCGAAATGGCTGTTAGGTACCAGTTTAAAACCTTGGGTTAAGGCAAACTCCTCGGCGCCTGCGCCCGACAGCATGACATGCTCGGACTTATTCATCACGGCTAAGGCCAAATCAATGGGATTAGCGATATGGCGCACGCCCGCTACGGCGCCCGCATTCATGGTTTTACCATCCATAATCGACGCATCTAACTCGTGGCCGCCATCATAGGTGTAAACCGAACCGACACCGGCGTTAAACAGCGGGCTGTTTTCTAATACATTGATAGCGGTTTGCACCGCAACTAAGCTATCACCGCCCTGCTCGAGCACTTTTGAGCCTTTATCGACGGCCTCTTTAAGCTTGTCTTTATAGGCCTGACGCAGCTCTGGCGTGAGGTTGGCCTTAGAAATCGTGCCAGCGCCACCGTGGATCGCAATGGCAAAAGGTTTTTCATTCGCTTGGGTATTTTGTGACATAAAAAGTGCACTCGAGAGAATTAAACTAAAGGTGGCTAATTTTATTTTCATTATTTACATCCCCTTAAACAGTAACGTCCTTTGTAACCATTTCAATGACTAATTTCAATCATCTCCTTGCCTGTTGCGCCTATTCTGGCGACAATGAACTCACATCACAGGGATTATAAAGTGCAGCGATACTTGCAAATAACGTCATTATCTTTTCGTCTTCATTTGCTACTTGGCCTGAGTTTAGTGACATCGGGGGCGATGGCCGCCGATAACTTGTTAACGCTTTCAGTGAACGGGGTCGACGAAGCCCTAAAGCGTAATATTCTCGCCCACTTAGGTGCTATGCCCGACTCCGAAGTGCAGCGCCGAGCCTTCTTATTTAACGTGGAAGACAATGTCTCCACCGCCCTTGAGTCCATGGGCTATTACCATGGCGAAGTGGAAGAACAGTTAGTCGAAAAAGAAAAAGGCCCGTGGGAATTAAAGCTCACGGTCAAAGCAGGCGAACCGGTAAAAATCCAATGGGTTGATATTAATTTCTCTGGTGAGATGCTCGACGATCGCGCCTTCGATAAGTGGCTTGCAGAGGTCAATATCAAGCCTGGGGATACGCTCAACCATGGGGTGTATTCCGATGTAAAATCCCAACTGGTGACGCTTGCCTTGGCAAGGGGGTATTTCGATGGTGAATTCACCGAGTCGCAAATCAAAATCAACCGCGATTTAAACACTGCGCAAATTAGCCTGCATTTTAACTCAGGCGCACGTTACCATTTTGGACAAGTGAGCTTTGAAGGCCATACCTTAGAGCCGGATATTCTCACTAAGCTTATCCCCTTCAAGGAAGATGCCGCCTATTCGACCCGTCGGGTCAGCGCCTTAAACCGCCAATTGTTGGATACGGGCTATTTCGCCAATATCAAGGTCATACCGCAGATCGATCAGGCAAAGGATAACCAGTTGCCCGTCAAGGTGGAGCTTACCAATAAGGCCAGCCACTCGATTGAATTAGGTCTCGGTGGCGACATAGGTCAAAGCGCGGATAAAACCTTCGATCCGCGAGTTCGGGTCACTTGGCGTACGCCACAAATCAATAAATACGGTCACTCCCAGGAGACCAGTTTAGAGTGGTCGCCTGACAGGCCTAAGTTTTTAACCACTTATACGATTCCGCTGACTCATCCCTTAGACGATCAACTGAAAATTCGCCTAGGCTTGCTGCGGGATAAATACGGGGTGACCCAGATTTACGAGCCCGAGAACCGCGATTTTCGTAACACGGGACAACTGGAGTCGACTAAGTATTTGCTCGGGCTACTCAGGCAGCAACGCTTGGATAATCAATGGCTGATGACCTATTCCCTCGATGCGATTCGCGAGGAATATACTCAGTCCGATACCGATTACAGCCCCAGTTTTTATCTGGCGGGGATTAACTTTTCTAAAACGACCCGTGGGGATAACTCACTCGATCCTAAGTCTGGTTTCAGGCAAATGTATAGCCTAGATTATGCCGACCCTTATCTTGGCTCCGAGACACGCCTTGCCCGCTTACAGGCCAAGTTTAAGTGGATTGACACCTTTTTTGATAACCACAGAATCGTGGCGCGTATGGATCTCGCCGCCAACCTAGCCAATGAAAATGAGCTGGCCTTTATCCCACCATCACTGCGCTATTTTGCCGGTGGCGACCAAACCATACGTGGTTATGGCTATCAAGAACTTGGGCCTTATCTCGATTACATCGATGCCGATGGCAAAGTCAATCGTGAAGTTATCGGTGGTCGTTATCTCATGGTCGGCAGTTTGGAATATCAATATTACGTCACCCCGACTTGGCGTGTTGCTACCTTTGTGGATGCGGGTAACGCCTTTGATAACAATCAGTTTGAACCCGTAGTCTCAGTGGGTGGTGGTATCCATTGGATCTCCCCCATTGGCCCAATTAAGTTAGATTTAGGGGTTGGTTTGAAAGAGACAGACACCATTGACCGTTCATGGCGCATTCACTTAACCATGGGGACAGAGCTATGAGCAAGCCCCCTATTCATGAGCCTAATGCACTGGCTCAACAAGAGAATCAAACGCCTGAACAATTGTCTTTGGAACAAAATCCAACGTGTGTGCAGCCCAAAACACTTAAGCTGCGTATTTGGCAAATATTTAAACTCTGCACGCGGATTATTGTTTACGTTCCCTTAAGTCTTTTGGTATTAAGCGCATTACTGCTTGGGACTGAAATTGGCTCGCGGATAAGTGTGGGTTTAGCCGATAAGTTTGTGCCCGATCTGGCGCTCACCTACACTTCTGGCTCCTTAAATAAAGATCTCACCTTAGCCCACGCCAGTTGGTCGATGGATGGGATTAAGGTTGAGCTCAAGGATTTACATTTGGCATGGCAACCCACTTGTCTGCTACAAAAGCAGCTGTGCGTGAATGCCTTAACAGCGAGCCAAATCGATGTCAATATCGATACTGAGGCCTTAAGCTCAGGCGGCGCTGAAGTCGACGTCCCTCCCGAAAATGATCAGCCGAGTGAACTGGTTCTGCCCTTTGGCATAAAGCTCGACAGCGCCGAACTGAATAACATCAATATTGCGGTCGATAAGATGCGCTTTTCGGCAAATTATATTCAGACCGCCGCTACTTGGTTTGCCGAAGGACTGACGGTCGAGCAGCTTAGCAGTGAAGACTTGGCCGTGTTAATTCCTACCGACGACAGCCCTGCGCCAGACACACTGGCCACAGCCCCTCAAGGCGCAGGCACTCAAGCTACAGGTACTCAAGCCACTGACACTCAAATCACAGGCACACAAGTCACTGACACCAAGGCAGCCGAGACAGCTGCAACTGCAGTGGCAAAAACCACGACCGCAGCGGCGACAACTCAGCCTGAGACCGAAAAATCAGCAACCACAGTGGCGACAGCAAGTGCTAAAGCTTCAGCGGACAAGCCAATTGTCGAAAAGAAACTTTCTACGGAAACTGCCGCAAATCCTCAAGCGGATAAACAAACGGATGAAAACGCCGATAAGCAAGCATCTACAGAGGGATGGGCACTTGCCCATTTACCACAGGTTTTTATGCCTTTCCCGGTGGATGTCAAGCATCTCAGTTTAGACAACAGCCGTTTACAGATTGGTCCGCGAGAAGATCTGTTTAGCCATATTGAGCTTCAAGGTCAATTTGCCAAGTATCAGTTAACCCTAGAAAAACTGCTGCTTGCCCATAGTTATGGCGAAGTATCTGTGGTGGGTCAACTCGCCCTCGAACAGGACTATCCGCTCGCACTTGAGGTTCAGGCCAATGTCACTCAGGTTGCCGAGTTGCCAGAACTGACCCATCAACAATTAAGCCTAACCCTTAGCCAAAGCGTCGGACTGCTGGGGATCCACGCCCTTGCCAAAGGGGATGTGGATTTTAGTCTCAATGGACAATTGACCCTCAAAGATCCCACGCTGCCCTACAAGGTCAAACTGGAAAAAGTCCGCGCACAATGGCCGCTGCAACATGCCGAGTATCTCGTCAGCGACCTCAATCTCGACAGCCAAGGCTCCCTCTCTCAACAAGCCGCGACGCTCAATGGAAATGTCATCACACCTTTCCATAAAGTGTTAGCCATTAGCAGTGAGCTTCATCATCAGGATGCAAAGCTTGATATTAAGCAGTTTACTGCGAAGGGCGAACTAGGTTCGGTCGATGTGACTGGTGAGCTAGATTACGCTAAGGCGATCACTTGGAAAGCCAAGGTATTACTCGATAACCTGAAATTACAGGAAATCACTCTGCCGGAAACTGCGCAGACTCCAGAATCAACACCGACAAAGGACGCTAAAGCGCCGAGCACAAATACCTATAATCCGGCGCCAGCAATAACAAATGCTCCCGCTCCTGCGACAACAACTGCAACTGCAACTGCGACAACAGCTGCAATTACAAATGCAAAAGCAACTACAAGTGCAAGTGCAAGTGCAAGTGCAAGTGCAACGAGCAGCTTGCCAAACAGTTTAATCTCGGGCCAATTGCAGACCACCGGGCGCCTGTTAGATAAACAGTGGCAAGTGGCTCTAACGGACACCCAACTGTCAGGCACAATGCAGGGTTATCCGTTTGATATCACAGCCGATGTCAGCATCAACGATAAACTGTATATCAGCGCAAAAGGTGTCAATGCCAAGGTATTGGGTTCCACCTTAACCTTAGCGGGCGAAACCAACAAAACCTGGAACCTTGAGGGTAAACTGCAAGTCCCCGATTTCGGTTTATGGTTGCCCCAGGCCAGTGGTCAATTGCAGGCCGATATCAATGTCACTGGGGAAGAGAAACATCCACAAGTCGAGTTAACCGCGCAACTAGTCGATCTGGTGCATCAAAATATTAAGCTCAGGGAGTCAACACTCAAGGCTTACTATAAACCTTTGGATGCCCATGAGTTTGCCCTATCACTCAAGTCAAAGGCACTGCAACTTGGCTCACAGAGTTTAGATACCGTGACCTTGGGCAGTAAAGGCGATATTCAAAACCAAAAACTGACTCTCAGCGCCACAGGGGATCTTGGGCTCGAGCTCGGCGTCACTAGCCAATACGATATGAAAAAATCCCAACTGCAGGCGCAGGTGAATAAAATCAACTTGGCAACCCCCGTCGGACGTTGGGAGATAGATAAGGATATTCTTGTCGGCTGGGATCAAAATAAGTCCAAAGGTAATATCAGCCCTTTCTGTTTGGTCAACCCCAACAGTAAGATTTGCCTCGATAATCAAGTGACCATTGGCAAAACTGGCGAGGCTCAGCTCAGTTATGCGGGCAATCTAGGCAAACTATTAGTGCCTGTATTACCCAACAATATGCAGTGGGATGGCAGTTCTTCACTGTTGGCGAACTTTGCTTGGGCGACGGGACGTAAACCCACGGCCAATGTAGACTTTAATTTTACTCCCGGTAGCATTAAGCTTAAACGGGCCAAAAACCGTGAAGTCACCATTAATTATCAACAGCTTGATTTCAAAGCTAACTTAGATGCTAAACGACTCCTCTCGTCAATTAGCTTTGAATCGGAAGATGTCGCCAGTTGGCAGAGTGAGGTCGCGGTCAACGTGACGCCAGACAGAACCTTGTCGGGTTACGCCAATATCAAACAAATTAACCTACAACCCTTGGGCGAGTTTTTCCCGCAGCTCAATACCCTCGAAGGCTTGCTGACCAGCAGATTAAACTTTGCTGGCACCTTGGATGCGCCAGAAGTGTCGGGCAATGTGTCCTTAACCCAAGGCGCCCTCGCGTTGACCGCCAACCCTACGCTTATCAATAAAATCGACATGTCGATGGACTTGGGCGGCCAACAGGCATCCCTCAAAGGCCGCTGGATGATGGGCAATGGTTTGGGGCGTGTTACGGGTGATATGCGCTGGCCTCAGGGACAATTCAGTGGCGAGCTTGCGATTAAGGGCGACAAATTAGCCGTGATCCAACCGCCACTAGCGCTACTTGATGTCTCGCCCGATCTCACCATCGCCTTTAGCAGTCAACAGCTCGAAGTTAAAGGGGTTGTCGATGTGCCTTCGGGTAATATTAAGATAGTCCAACTCGCTGAAGGCGGTGTTGCCCTGTCGGAAGATGTGGTCTTCGATGACTCGATTGCCGCGGCGCAGCCTAAAGCCAGCCCCTATGCCATTGTGGCGGACCTGAACATTAATGTCGGTAACGACTTAAAAGTCGATGGCATGGGCCTAAAGGGTAAACTGCAAGGAACCTTAAAACTGCAGCAACAGGCGTTCCGCCCACCACTGCTGTTTGGCGATATTAAAGTCAAACAAGGCAGCTATAAGTTTATGGGACAAACCCTGAAAATCCGTACAGGTGAAGTGCAGTTTGTCGGCCCGACCTCAGTGCCTAACTTAAATATCGAAGCTATTCGTGAAATTAAGAGTGAAGATCTAGTCGCGGGTGTCCGTGTCACAGGCACACCTGCCCGCCCTGTGGTAACCCTGTTCTCTAACCCTGCTAAAGAACAAGCGGAGATCCTGTCCTACATTATCAAAGGCAGCGGTTTTAACAGCAGCAATAACGAGCAAAATAATTCGTTGATGATGGGGGCCGCGCTGGGCTTAGGTTCACAAGTCGGCGGCGGTGGCGCCATCAATAACATTGGCAGTACCGCCACGGGGATTATTGAAGAGTTTGGCTTCTCGAACGTACAACTGGACACCAACGATGAGGGCCGCGTGGCGATCAGTGGCTTTATCGGTGATAACCTGATGGTGAAATATGGCGTCGGGGTATTTAACCCAGGGTATGAGATGACGGTCAGATACTACCTATTATCGCAACTCTATCTGGAAACGGTATCAGGCACCTTAGGCCAATCCCTCGATATCTATTACAACTTCAATATCAAGTGATGCTCCCCCGCGTAGCTAGGTTGCGCGGGGATACTTTTACTCTTGTTCGTTAAAAACAGCCACAAAAAAAGCGCCCTAGAGGCGCTTTTTTGCTTCAATCACGCGATTAAGCGTAAACGAAGTCAACGTGCTCGATCATTGGCTTGAACGCGTGACGTTGCATAGCTTGTGCACGAACACCTACTTCTTTGCCATCTAAAACGATAGTCACAACAGAAGTGTAGAAGTCTTCGTTAGTTTGAATGTTGATGATGTCTTTGTGATCAAAAACAATAGAAACTGGCTCTTTGCCTGCGCCGTAGATAACAGCAGGAACTTTACCTGCATGACGTAGGCGGCGGCTCGAACCTTTCCCTATTTCAGTGCGGGTTTGTGCTTGGATAGTGTAAGACATGCGTTTCTCACTTAAATTTAGAGTAAAAACCGTCACCATTTTCGACCAATGGTGACTCATATAAAGCGCGCGCATACTAACACAGTTACTCGGCAGGTACAAGAACAGCCCCACTCTTAAAGCTGAATGATACCGAGCGGCTATCGTTATAAATCACAAAGAGTATTTATTGAATTGGAAAACTTGTTTGTGGCCTGTTAAATAGCCGAAGCGGCTTTGATCTGAATCAAAAAACCCGCGATCTTGATCACACTTAAGCCAGTCGATGCCTGCTAAGCTCGGGCAAATTTTGTCACTTTAGTCTTGTCAAACATGCGTCACGAGCTGTATTTATTGCAACAAGAAAATCGTCTTTCATGCCAATTAGCCCGTGAACTCGTCTCACTTATCGAAACTGTACCCTATCAGCAGACCACGATCGAATTGAAACTGTTAGAGCTGCTCGCCTGCACTCAACAAAAAAATCGTAGCTTACTGATGTTGATGCAGCTTTGTGAATCATCCGCCGTTGAAGGCCAGCGACTCAGGCAATTTAAGTTTTCACAGTGCCTCAATCAGCATGTGAACGACTGGCAACAACACCGGGAAATGAACAAGCTTGGGCAACTCTTTTTACCGCTGTTAAAACATTATTTGCAGGATATTCAAGCACTCGAGCTGCAGTTTTATCAGCAGCTCTCAGTGCAAAACGATAAGACTACCAGTGGCGGACTGGGCCACAGTCAACATGCACAAAACCTGACTTAGGGTAATAACCCACTCCTCCTAATTTAAGCGATAACGCCGCATCACGAAGGGTCTTTAGGTTCACACCCGGGATAGCGATGTCCATTGCCATGCCTTGCATGTGATAACTTTTCTTTGCCACCCCACTGCTCTTACCCGCCAACATGGCGTTGGTCTTAGGCGAACGATAGCCAGAAATCACATGGATCTCATTTTCCGTATTAAGGGTGCTCTTGAGGGTGTATAGCAGATCGAATAAGCGTTTATCCATGGGCGCCGCCACATTCTGGCGATGATCCCGCAGCAAATGACTAAAATCATTCAACACTTCGCTCTGGTAATGGCCGTCGATCCAATAACTGCCATTGTTATGCTCGCCCGTGTGGCGATTGTAGAGGCTGAGATCGCGAACCCCTTTGGTCGACCGACTTGCAAACGCTTTAGAAGGAATTAAAGAACACAATGCCACACCACTGAGGCCTAACAACAACTGCCTACGGGCAGGACAAAGTAACGTCACATCATCACCTTTTGTTCGTTTTTTGGACACTAAAACCGCAAATTATACTGAATCGCCATTCAGATCAAGCCTTGACTGGCTCACAAGATTTCAGATTTCAAAATCTCTTAAAAGTTCAGGTCGTTATAGAATGTAAAAAATTGATGCAGGCACCGCCTGGCTAAACTCAGCTTCTAAGTGATAAATATCATTGCGATATTGAATTTGCCCAGCATCATCAAGCCATGCTGTCCAATAAACCGTGTAGACAGGCATGGTATCTGACAGCGCGAACCATTGGGATTGAGTGGTATTAGGCGTTAACTTGTCCCAAAGGCGCGTATCTTTAACTAAGTGAGTTTGAAACCAGCGGGCCAGCTCCTCGACCTTTTCAACCCGAATGCAACCCGATGATAAGGCCCTATCGGTCTTTTTAAAGAGACTTGGCTCAGAAGTTCCGTGCAAATACACGCTAAAACTGTTGTCGAAATGAAATTTATATCGACCTAAGGCATTTTTCGTCCCGGGGCGTTGCACTAATCGATAGGGAAAATGGCTGGACGCCAACTCTTGCCACTCCTGCGGTGAATGTTCGACTCGCGCGCCGTCATAGTCGTAAACATCAAACCCGCGGTCCTGCAGGTAATGACCATCTTGCCGTATATGGGGCAAGATATCGCGCCGCACTATGGTGCGCGGTACGCGCCACTGTGGATTGAGCACCACGCTGGAGATATGACTACTTAGCAACGGTGTTGGCCGCGATGCTTTGCCTACTATCACTTTTGAATTGAGGATCACCTTCCCCGCTTCGACGAATTGCAACTCAAATGCTGGGATGTTTATCACCAGATAGCTTGCAGGTAAGGTACGAGTAAAGATCTGCTGCCTAAGGGTATTTTTCGCCAGCAGCTTTGCCCGAGCATAGGGAGATTGATTAAGCCAATACAGGGTTTGTTTACCTATCACCCCATCCGCCTGTAAACCATGCTGGGTTTGAAAGTCTTTTATTGCAATAACCAGTTCATCACCATAACGCATGGAATTGTTATCAGTAGCAACCTGCTCAGTCCGTGCAACTGTTCCAGCATGAGTTGTTGCGTCTGGTGAAATGCTCTCTGTCTCAATGTCTGACTTAATGACTGGCTCAGATCCTAGTTCAGATACTGGCAAAGCTGCTTTATCGGCTACAGACTCGGAAGCAGTGCTAGGCATCTCTGCTAGAAAACCTAATAGGAAAAGGCGCTGCGCAATCGGCGCAATGAGCGGGCTCTCTTGCCCTGGACTGAGCTTATCTTCGAGGATGAGTGTCTCCCAAGAAGAGGATTCCGCTAACACCATCAATTGCTTCAGCTTGAGAACCACAGCGCGAAAATACGCATCCTTAGGAATGAGTGCTGCCGATGAGCATGGCGCCGTGCATTCAGCTTGGACATCGAGATACTGCCAATAGTTATCCAATTGCAGCTTCATTTGGCGAAGCATCGATTGCTCCTCATTATTCAGCGCCCTATGCTGCCACTGGATCAACTGTTGATAATTGGCGCTAAAAACCGGGCTAACATCGGCAAGACTCAAAAGTAAGGTTTGCCCTAGAATTTGCTCAACTGCAGTGTCTGGGTCAGCGACTTCAGCGGAGGGCGTAAGAGCGGGCAGCTCAACCGTTTGTGGTTCAACGCTTAAAGGTGCTGTTACGAGTGATTCGGTGGCATAGGACTCTATGACTGCAAGCGAAAGTCCCATCAACAATGCACCGAGCAGCCAGCGCTTAAGTGAACTAAAGCTGCGGTTGGATGTATTAGGATTTAGCGTTAATCGACTCACAGGCATCATAAACGTCCCCTGTCACAGCAGATTCTTGACCGTAAAATTACCGCAAGTGCAAACATCGACACTCAATTCACCAGTAATCTGTGTTCACTATAGCTGAAGCCATTGCCGAAATGCAGGCGAGTAAAGGGATAAAATAAAAATGCCACTGACAGACATCAGTGGCATTTCAATTATTTGACAACAATTAAGCCCATTAAGCGGGGGTAATTGTTACCCTAAAAACGTGTTACCTAGCAGAAAGAGACCAAGTCTTCTGGCACAAACTGCTCTGGCAGCTTTTGCAAGCTTCGCAGCATCAGCGGATTGGCTAGCACCAGCGCCATTTCCTGACGGTTAAATAACGCCAAGGCACTCTGTTGGCACTGCGCTTCATGCACTTTTACGTGCACAATGGCTTCAACCGGTTCAATGGGTGTACCCGCCGCACGCAGTGGCTGCTTATCAACCATAGCTAAATGCAGTTCCATTAACGCTGGATCTTTTAACACTTGCGCTAAGGTCCAAGGCTGCTCGATATGTGCCTGATAAGCGGCACGCGCCTCTTGAGCACGGATACAGATAGGCGCTGGATTACGCTCCTCTGGCGTGGCCAAAATGCCAATGCGCTTGAAGAACTCACCAATCTTGATTGAACCTGTCCACGCCGAAATCGGCACGGCTAACCACAGACCAATCAAGGCGGGGCTCATCCAGGCAAGCAATGTTAAGGAGTCCAAAATCGCCGCATATCCTAACATCACGCCCGCCAGCATATGCCAACGGTGGCGATAGATCAGGGTTAACCAAGGCATGCTGCCATCGTCACGGCGTTGTGGAGACCAGCCACTGTCACGTCCCATCAGAATCGACATCACCGCACCGCAGTGGATGAACATCATGATCGGTGCGATTAGCGCAGAGAGGATCACCTCAAATATCACGCTTAAAATCGCTTTGATGCGACCACCGACACTGCGGGCAAAGTTGCCATCTTTTAGCAGCAATAATACGCCGAAAATCTTAGGTCCAAACAACACGCCCATGGTGATATAGAACAATCTTAATGCCCTATCCGAGTCCATGATTGGCCATGTCGGGAACAGCGAGAATTGGTCGGTAAAATACTCAGGACGAATAAAGTGTGCCTGCAACGCGAGCATCAAACCTGTCAAAATCAATAACAACCAGAATGGCGATGACAGATACGCCATAATGCCCGTCATTAAGTGCAAACGGCTGACCCAGTGCAAACCTTTGGTTGGCAGGATACGGGAATGCTGTAAGTTACCTTGACACCAACGGCGATCGCGCACGGCTAAATCGACAATAGATGGCGGACATTCTTCATAAGAGCCAGGTAAGTCGTAGGCAATGACCACACTCCAGCCAGCACGGCGAATCAGCGCCGCTTCGACGAAGTCATGGCTTAGGATATGACCACCAAATGGCGGTTTACCCTTAAGGTTTGGCAGACCTGCTGCGCCCATAAAGGCTTCGGTACGTATAATGGCGTTATGGCCCCAGAAGTTACCTTCTTTTTGTACCCACCAACCGAGCCCAGTACCAATCACAGGACCATAAATACGTGCCGCAAACTGCTGCAGACGCGCCATTAAGGTGGTGCCATTAATGAGCGATGGAATCGTTTGGATAAGTCCGGCGTCAGGATCGGCCTGCATACGTTGTGCTAAGCCAGTGATGGTCGATGACTCCATCAAACTGTCAGCGTCGAGCACCAATAAGTGATCGTAACGAGAACCCCAACGGCGGCAGAAATCCGCCACGTTACCCGCTTTACGCGCCACGTTCTTACGACGGCGGCGGTAATACACTCGAGAATGTTTATGGGTTTCTTGGCGCAGCACTAAAAACGCCTGTTCTTCTAACAGGGCGATTTCAGGATCTGTGGTATCACTTAAGATAAACCAATCGAACGCATGGCCATGCCCCGTTTGGGATAAGGCTTCCGCCATCACAGATACCGCGGAGAACACCCTATCAGGCGACTCGTTATAGGTTGGCATCAAAATCGCGGTGCGGGTATGTAGCTCAGTCTGTTCAAGCTCGTTTGGCTTGGGCTTTTTCAGCAACATGAAGAAGCCTGCGATACCACTACAAAACGCCAAGGCAATCCAGCAGAAATTAATCGCAAACAGCGCCAACATCAGATATTCGAGGGGAGTTATCCCTCCGATACTGAATACAGCGCCCATTTCGTAGATAGCAAAAGCAGACAGCGCCAGAGCTCCGCCCACGACAAAGAATCGACGGGATACCTTAGAACGTACACCATTGGCAACGGTGCTACGGCGCGGAAATCCTTCAGGCATTTGGCTTAAGCTTTGGGGTTCCATTGCGCCAGGCCTTTCATTAGGCATGGCGCTACCACCCACGAGCACTTCAGTCTCAAGAACCGAATTCTCGGATACAGTCATATTATGTCGCTCCGTCATGGACCTTAAAGCGTCCAGCGATAGAGCCAGGTTTCAACCTGACGCGGTGTTGAGAACTTGAGTTCGGCACGTAATTCGATAAGTTCCTTATCTTCTGGCTCCAACTCAAACGCGAGGCGATAACCATTGTTAGCCGCGTTACGCGCAATAACCACATTTGAAATCACCCCACCGGAAGACTCAACCTTCGCGAGCGGTAATTCATCGGGCATGGCGCCGTTAAGATGATAATCCACGACAAACAAACGTCTTGGGGTCGCTTTTGCGATGTCGGCACGACCACTTGCAGTACGACTCACCACGACAGAATTGGTTTTCGCCACTGGCTCCTCGCCCCAGCTCATACGGTAAGCAAAATGATATTCGCTGCCCGCAGGAATAGGCTGACGCGGCTTCCAGAAGCTCACGATATTATCATGAATTTCTGATTCTGTTGGAATTTCTGTCAGAACGACCGCACCTTGTCCCCAGTTACCCACAGGTTCAATCCACAAACTTGGACGACGCTCGTAGTGGGCTTCGAGATCTTGATAAGAGGCATAATTGCGTTCACGTTGAATTAACCCAAAGCCCTGTGGCGAGTTGTCAGAAAACGCACTTACCTGTAATTGGCGTGGGTTAGCCAGTGGGCGCCATAGGTGCTCACCGCGGCCGTTAAACATCAACAAACCGTCTGAATCGTGGACTTCGGGTCTAAAGTCGTCGGTATCGTGGCGGCCATTGAGTGAATGTAAGAACATGCTAGTGCTTGGCGCTAGACCCACTTTGCTGAGTTCGACGCGAGGGAATAATGTCGCTTCAACGTCAATTTGGGTGTTGTCACCTGGGCGCACCGAGAAGCGATACGCGCCTGCCACACTTGGGCTATCGAGCAGTGCATGAACCACGATCAGGTTGCTGTCGTAGGAAGGACGTTCAACCCAAAAAGCGCGGAAAATCGGGAACTCTTCCCCTTCAGGGTCTGCGGTTTTCAAGGCTAAACCACGGGCAGATAACCCATAGGAGTTACCTTTACCTAAGGCACGGAAATAGCTCGCACCTTGGAACACCATCAACTCGTCATAAACGCCGTTAGTATTTAACTGGTTATGAATGCGAAAGCCTGAGTAACCAATGTCATCATTTGGCAACGCTTGAGTGATAACCTCACCCGCAGTGAAATACTTAGGCTCGTAGGCTAAGTGAGTCGCTTGGTTAGCTTCAACAATGGCAATTTCGATTAAATCTTGGAAATAGAAGCCACGGTGAAACATTTGCATTTGGAATGGTAAACCTTGATCGCGCCAAATCGACGAAATCGGGTTAAAGCGAATGTCGCGGTATTCATCGTAGGTTAACTTAGCGAGGCCTGCTGGCAGCGGATCCTTTAGTACCACATAGGGTTTAGAAGCCAACTTGCGAGCTAACTTCACGACTGAGTCGCCATCAAAGGTGCCCGTTTTAGTAAATCTCACTTGATTTTTGTTCGCCGGCTGAGCCGTCGCCTTAGGTGGACTCACCACAGGTGTGGCGGGTTTGTTTTCAGCAGGCTTTGTCTCTTCAGCAAATGCCGAGCTCGACAGCGCAAATGCTGCGCTAAGCGCCAGTGAGCAAATGAGTGAAGAAGAAGGTTTAAACGATTGGCAACGCAACAAGCTAACCATAGGATAGGTAACCTAAAAATAAACTAAGAAATCAACGTTTTTTGTGTGCACAGTGAAATTTTTTTACCGCTGTTTGAACGAAAAAAAACACAGGCTGTTACATATCGCGAAAGATATCAGAAGGAGTAAAAAACTCATAAATAAAGATGCAGTTAACTCCTTTTGCACGATACTATTTAGCAATATACTTATACCAATAAAGAATATCAAATTCGAATTAACATACCAATTTGATCTTTAAAAGTTACAAGTGCTAATAAAGTGCTGCCAAGTTCGCATAATAGAAACAAAATCAATCTGTTTTGCAAATTTGCGGTATCACTCATCTTAGCGATTTGCCCTAACTACAAATCTTAGATGATGCCTGCCAATACGCGAGCCAGCGGGCATAAAATAATTATGTTAAGGCTGCGAATCGCGTTGAAATACCATTTGAAATGTGGGTCACTGGGGGAGCGCAAGCGTGACCACTAAACCGCCATTTTCACGGGGCGTGATCGTCAATTCTCCTTGGTGTAAATCAATGATGTGGTGGCAGATGGACAGCCCCAATCCCGCGCCTATTCCTTCATTTTCATTGACGCGGTAAAAACGCTCCGTCGCACTGGCGATTTGCTCCAGAGTCATGCCCTGCCCGCGGTCGGCGATCTTTATCTCGACATGGGTGTGGGTGACTGCGGCACTGATACTAATCTCAGTTTCGACAGGACTGTATTTACAGGCATTTTCGATGATGTTTTTTAGCACGATCAGCAGGTAAAACCGATCGCAGTTGAGCGTTAATGCGGCGTCGACCTCGATTTGCCATTCATAGTCGGTGATCAGTGGCATTAGCTGATTCAGCGCATCTTCCACCATTGGCAGTAACGGATGAGGCTGCACATTGAGTTCGGCAATCGAATCGACCCGCGCAAGCAACAAAAGTTGCTCAACGGTGTGACTCATATGCTTCACACCGGCATCGATAGCGGCGAGGTGAATGCGCTCCGCATCACCCTCGCCCACTAAACCTTCTAAACCTTGTTGATGTAATTTAATCACGGATAAGGGGGTTTTTAACTCATGGGCCGCATCGGCACTAAAGCGGCGCTCCCTCGCAATAAAGTGCGCAATGCTGCTGATATATTGGTTTAGCGCGCGGCGCACGGGCACGAGTTCCTTAGGCAGTGACATAGTGAGCGGCGTGAGATCGTTAGGCGAGCGTGCCATTAACTCGCGCTCGAAGGACTTCAACGGCCGGAACAAGATGTAAAACAGCAAACTGACGATAAGTAAGGTTAAGGGCACAACGATCAGCGGCACGATTACGGCATTGTGCATAATTTGCGAGACCAGCTCTTGGCGCACTTCATCTTGCTGGGCTGTGATGATCCAGACTTTGTGTTTAACCGAAAAAAAGCTGAACACATGCCACAGCTCCCCTTCAAACACTTTTTTGCTATAGCCTTGGACAAACTTAGTAATGGGTTGTCGGCCGATATTGTCTGAAAACACCAGCGCTTGCCCCGCCTCGCTCCAGATCTGGAATGCGAGTTTATGCTCATAGGCCAGCTTTAATGCATCGGCTTTTTGAGCAAAGGTACTGATCTGGCTATCGGGGACATGGAGAATTTGCGGCAGCTCTTGTGGCGTTTTAAATTCCGCCTCATCGTGATAAAAAAGCTCAAGCATTTTCGCGCTTTGCAGCATTTGCGCATCAAATAACTCTTCGATTTGATGCTTAGAATCCCGGGTGCTGAACCAGCTTGAAATACCCACGGAAACCGAAATCCCCGAGAGCATCAGCAAGGTTAATAACAAACGTAATGAGTACACATCCAGCACCTTGAGTCGATTCACCCCGTAGTCCCCGTCGTTTATGGTGAGAGTAAACATGCCTAAAAGGCTGTTACTAAATACCGATAAACGCCGAGTTTGTCACTTAAATCCTGATTCTCGCGTTAATTTTCAGGTTAATTGACTTCGGTTAGGGTATAGCCAATGCCGCGTACGGTCTTAATCAAGTCATTGGCTAACTTTTTACGTAAATGGTGGATATGGACCTCAATCGAGTTGCTGCCAACCTCATCCCAGCCATAGGTTAACTGCTCTAGCTGATTACGGGTTAACACTCGGCCAGCGGATTGCGCCAGTTCGAGTAACAGCTGAAACTCCCGACGTGATAACGGCACATTTTGATCGCGAAAACTCACCTCACGGGTGTTGAGGTCAATACTTAATGCACCGATATTCAAGCTGTTATTATCCAGACCATATTGCCGGCGAACGATCGCCCGAATACGCGCGGCTAACTCACGCACATCGAAGGGTTTACCTAAATAATCGTCGGCGCCGATATCGAGGCACTCGAGTTTGGTATCAAAATCCGTATTGGCCGTGAGCACAATGGTCGGAATCGACACGCCCTCTGCCCGCCACGCTTTAAGTAGCTCCTTACCATTGCCGTCGGGCAAGCCTAAATCGAGCACTATGGCGCTAAAGGTTTCATTCTTAATACCCACTAATGCTTGCTGATAACTACTTAGGTGGTCGACCTGCATCCCCATTTTGGCAAGGCTCAGGCAGATCCCTTGTGCTAATAACTCATTGTCTTCCACTAACATGATACGCATTGATAATGCCCTATCGAAAAATACTAGATTGCACCGATTGCTCGGCTAAAAAGGCTTCGGCCTGCTCACCCTGTAACATGGCCATAGTGGCCAACATGCCTGCGGTGACGCAGTTTGGCCCAAGAACCGTCACCGAGCGCGGCGCCCCGCAGACTGGATAGCCGGTGCGCGGATCGACAATATGCCCATAACGTTTGCCATCAACTTCAATAAATCGCCGTGTATCGCCACTGGTAGCTAAAGCGCCTTGGGTTATTGCCAGCACTTTCGCGGCATGGTCGAGCTGATGCGGATCTTCAATCCCCACCTGCCAAGGCACGGCATTTGCCACTGGACAAGCGATATCACCGCCAAAATTGACCAATACCGAAATCCCTGCATAGGACTCGGCAAGCTCATAGGCGACCCTATCGACCGCATATTCTTTGGCAATACCGCCAAAATCGAGCTGCATGCTTTGGGGCATCAACAACTCATGGGAATTAAATTCGATGCGCTCAAAGCCAACTAAGGCTCGTGCTGCCTCGATATCCGCTTTGTCGGGCATCTTGGCATCGGCCGTAAAACGCCACAGCTGCATCAATGGGCACGCCGAAATATCGAAGAGCCCATCGCTTAACTCAAAGCATTGTTTCGCAAAAGCCAACAGTTGCCAGGTTTCTTCATCAATAGCGCTGCGTTGCCCCTGAGCATGATTAAGCCGCCATAGCGGGTTACCCTCGATAAAGCGGCTGTATTTCTGCTCGATTCTTTGCGCCTCGCGCGCCGCCATATCGAGCATATCGTAGGCGATAGCCTCATCATGGCTTGCGATTAATAGCTCACACGGGCTGGCCATCGCCCTAAATTCGCCTAAATACCCCCAATCTCGACGCACGAGTCTATATGGCGGATTAGGGGAAACTGCTGGCATCTTCGTATCCTTAGTCTGTGACTTCGCGTAACGCTCAATATGGGCAACACCCCATATTGATGCGCTTTGTTTGCGGCTCAGTAACAGAGTATACCTTTAAAAAGAATAACTAAACTGCGCCGTTATCGCCTTTTGGGTCGGGAATAAGTCGTAGTTTTGCAGCTCACCAGGGATCGTTGTGCCATTATTTTTCGGATCCTGTTGGTAATATTCCAAGCGATATGTCATTTCATGGCCGCCCGACAGACGGTGACCAAACTTAACGCCAATGGTATAGGCACTCATATCACCAATCCGGTAGTCTGCACTGGCAAACTCGGGTAACGGCGTATCGGCAAGCAGGAACGGTTGATAGAAATTCACCGCCGACTGTTGGTAATAGCGTAAGTGCAATTGCCCGTAGAAACTGCCGCTAAAGTAATAGCGATAGTGGGTTTCTAAGGTGTGCGAAGTTAAATCCCAATCATCCGTGTTATAGCGGTAGGAGAAGTCCACAACGCCGGAATCGAGTGCTCCTTTGGTCATCACATAAAAACTGTGTTTCAGGCGCGAATCGGGGCGATTCTCATAAACTATGTCCTCGGTCGTGCCGTTATTGTCCACCACGCTCAACACTTTATAGGGATCGGTTAAGTAGCCGCTGACACTGGATAATCCATAGTTTGCCTGTAATAACCAACGTTGATTCAGTACTTGGGTGATCCCTAGCATCAAATCGACGGTTTGTTTATCGTCGCTGCCAGTTTGGCGGGTAGCATCGAATGCAGTGCGGTAAGCTTCATCACTGGTAAAATTGTCGCGAATGGCCATAGAGGATAAGGCTACGGGTCTGCCACCGACGGGGTCAACCACATCGAAGCTGTAGGCCGTGCCCAAAAACAGGGTGGTATTGTCCTTGTTAAAACCACGTTCTAGCCCGGCATTGATGCCCATCGACATATAGTCGAATTCTTTAGATCCATACACGCCGCCATTGACTTTCCAATCGGAATTAAGCGCCTGTGACCAGTTGGCACTGCCCTGCACTCGGGTATCGTGGAAGGTATCATCGAGCGGTGTCTCACCGGCTGCCACTTTATATTGGCCATTACCAGAAGGACGGGTGAAGGTTTGGCTGTCGCTTTGGGCGACCGCACCGGAGGCCGAGGCACCCGTTAAGCTGTCGACCACCAGCTTTAAATCCAGCACACTGTCGTCGCCAAAGTTTTTCTGCGCTGTACCTATGGCTTCAACCGCCTGTACCCTGTCTTGCTCGCCGTAGTACATCAGCGCGGCATCGACTTTCCAATCATCGGCATTTTTTGCCAGCTCAGTGGCATGGCCGCTTGAGACAAACAAGCCACAACTGGCCAAGGCTAAGGCGCTGGCAATATGTTTAGTCTGGGGTTTTATCTGTGCTGTGACTTGCAGCGATTGTGGGGCGATTGAGTCTAACTTATTGTTATTATTTGTCATGGCAGACAACACCTTTATGTCATTAACGCGTTTTTAGACTAAATACCTATTTTATGTTAAACCTCAGTAGGCTAAGCCTCAGGTACCACTTGCTTGAATGTACAAGGCTTAGTTACAACCGCAGCCGCCGCCCGCAAACGCGCGACCACCGCTACTGCCTTCCTTACTGAAGTAGATATGATCGTCTAACGCCTGATCTAACTTTTCACTGTCAAGGGCCATATCCGCCCGCGCGAGTTGTCCTTTTTCCCAAGGCTGCACCCCAAGGCTCGAACACCCACTCACCCCTAACATCACTAACGACATGGTAACTAACGCGATGTTACGCATAACTTACTCCTTCAACAGATTCACGAGTTCTTGTTCATAATCGGCGGCATTATCTTGGTAAAAGCCCACATGGCTTTTGACTAACTCGCCTTGGCGATTGAACATAAAGCTGCTGGGCATGCCCAGTAAATCAAAGCTTCGTGCCACATCACCCTCAGGGTTAAAACGCACAGTAAAAGTCGCTGGCACCTGCTGTAAAAATTCATCGGCGAGCGCCTTATCGGTATCGAGGTTAATCGCCACCACGGCTAAACCTTGCTCGCGATACTTTTGCGCCATCGCATTCATCCAAGGGAAAGACTTACGGCACGGACCACACCAAGACGCCCAAAAATCGACGTAGACCACTTTGCCCTTAAACTCAGTCAAGGAAACACTTTGGTTATTTGCATCAAACACCTGATGCTCCAGCGACGGTGCAGCCTGGGCGCCAAGACTTAACAAACTGAGTAACAACAAGAGTTTTTTCATACTAGGTCCATCCATCACAATTGCGTTTGAATTTATTAACTGAATCTTAAGGTTTGCTTAAACTGTAGAAGAATAAATTTAAGCTCGCGTTGGCGGTTATTGTTTGCCGTATCAATTGATTGCAAAGTGAGCTACAACAGAAAAAAGGTTAAAAGTGCGACATTTTGTCCCATTAGCAAAATCGAAATTAGATCTACATCATGTTAATTAAATGTCAAAATCAGTTTCATCACATCTCTTGAAAATTCTTGATATGCATCAAGAATTCTGTGTCGCCTAAGGCCTAAACTGGCAGTGTCAATTATGTAAACCCTTACCAATTTACATTCAAATAACAAAAAGGTTGACCCATGGACACACATGCAGCCCTCTATGAACAGGGAAAGGCGCGCTTAGACGCACTGCGCCAACTCGCTCCCCGTCAACAGCAAACATTACTCGAAAAATTACAACAACACGGCATCACCCGTCGTGACTTTATGAAGTGGAGCGCCATGGTGACGGGCATGCTCGCCCTACCGCTGCCCTTTAGTAACTTAGTTGCCGAAGCCGCCGAACTCGCCGACCGTGTACCCTTAATCTGGTTACACATGGCCGAATGTACTGGCTGCTCTGAATCCTTAGTGCGCGCCGATACGCCTAATTTAGATTCGCTGATCTTCGACCATATCTCGTTGGAATATCACGAAACCTTAATGGCCGCTGCCGGCTGGCAAGCAGAGGAAAACCTCGAGCACGCCCTGGAAACCTACAAGGGCCGTTATCTACTCGCCGTTGAAGGTGCCGTACCGACCGCCAATAACGGCAGCTTCTTAACCGTGGGCTGTAAAGGCCATACCGGCTTAGAAATTATCAAGCATGCCGCCGAAGGCGCCGCGGCGATTATTTCTGTGGGCACCTGCGCTTCCTTCGGTGGCGTGCAAGCCGCCTACCCTAACCCGACAGGGGCGAAAGGGGTACACGAAGTCGTGAGCAAGCCTGTGATCAACTTAGGTGGCTGCCCACCGAGTGAGAAAAACATCGTCGGCACCCTGATGTATTTCATCATGTTCGGCAAATTACCTGCCCTGGATATGTTTAATCGTCCTAAATGGGCTTATGGCGCACGGGTGCACGATAACTGTGAACGCCGCGGCCGTTTCGATGCTGGCGAGTTCGTTGAAGAGTTTGGCGATCACGGTGCGAAGGAAGGTTATTGCCTCTACAAAGTGGGCTGTAAAGGACCTTATACCTATAACAACTGCCCTACAGAGCGCTTTAACCACCATACCAGCTGGCCAGTGTTAGCGGGCCACGGTTGTATGGGCTGCTCAGAACCTAACTTCTGGGATGATATGGCCGACTTTGAAAAACCCCTTGGCCGCCAACTACTCCATGGATTGGATGCTACCGCAGACACAGTCGGTGCGGTAATTTTAGGCGCAACCGTCGTCGGCATTGGAGCCCACGCCGTTGCCAGTATTTTTGCCAAGCCGCTGGAGGAATAACCCATGAGCAAGCGCGTTGTTATCGACCCTATCACCCGTATTGAGGGTCATTTACGTATCGAAGTCGAAGTTGATGAGAATAATGTCATCAACAAAGCATGGTCATCCTCTACCCTGTGGCGTGGTATTGAAGTCATCCTCAAGGGCCGCACACCAATGGACGTGGGGCTGATCGTGCAGCGGATCTGCGGTGTTTGTACCTATTCCCACTATCGCTGTGGTACCGAAGCGGTGGAAAATGCCTTAGGCATTCAAATCCCGTTAAACGCCAAATACCTGCGCTCCTTGATGCAAACCTCGCTCTATATGCATGACCATATAGTGCACTTCTATCATCTACACGGTTTAGACTGGGTGGATGTCGTGTCGGCTTTAAGCGCCGATCCCGCTAAGGCTGCACAGGTTGCCCTTAAATATACCGACAAGCCGATTGCCGCGGGCGAAGGCGAATTAAGAGCGGTGCAAGAGCGGGTTAAAGGCTTTGTCGAAACCGGCAAACTCGGCCCCTTCGCTAACGCTTACTGGGGCAATGGCACCTATAAATTTACCCCAGAGCAAAACCTGATTGCCCTGTCGCATTACCTCAAAGCCCTTGAAGTACAAAGGGTTGCCGCCGAAATGCTGGCGATTTTTGGCGGTAAACAGCCGCATCCACAATCATTGGTTGTGGGTGGTGTGACCTCAGTGCGCGATATGTTAAGCCCTGCGCGCCTGCAGGAATGGAAACAAAAACACGCGATTGTGACCGACTTTATTCTGCGTGCCTATCAAGCGGATATCGTCATGGCGGCGGAAGCCTTTGGTGGTGAAGCCAGCGTACTTGGCGGCGTGAACGTTAAAAACTTCATGGCGACTAATGACTTTGTGCTTGCCAATGGCGAATATCTGTTCGACCAAGGCGTGATCATGAAGGGCGACTTAGCGGGCGTGAGCGACATCAACCCAGAGCTTATCGCCGAAGACGTCAGCCATGCCTGGTATAGCGCCGATGCGCCGCAGCATCCCTACGATGGTACGACTATCCCCAACTACACCGGCTTTGTTGAGCGCGATACGGTTTACGGCAAACTGCCCACCTTAGATGGCGATGGCAAATACTCTTGGGTGAAATCGCCCCGCTATCAAGGCGAGCCGGTCGAAGTGGGTCCATTGTCCTGTCTGCTGGTGAGCTATGCCCGTGGCAACAAAGTGGTGGTCGATGCCGTCAATGCGCTGCTGGCTCGCACGGGTCTACCGGTTGAAGCCCTGTTCACCACTTTAGGCCGCACCGCGGCGCGGATGCTGCAAACCGTTATCGTGGCGCAGGAAGGTCTGAAAACCTTCGATGCCCTGTTAACCAATATTCAATCCGATGAAACCACCTATGAGAAACCCCATATCGACCCAAGTCGTGAATATGTGGGTCACGCCATGATTGAAGCGCCACGCGGCATGTTAAGCCACTGGATCCGCATCAAAAACGGCGTCATTGAGAACTATCAAGCCGTGGTTCCCACTACTTGGAACGCAGGCCCAGTGGATGCCAATGGCAAGATTGGTCCCTACGAAGCCTCACTCATTGGTTTGAAACTGGAAGATCCCACTAAGCCCCTTGAGGTGATACGTATTATTCACTCATTCGACCCTTGCATGGCGTGTTCAGTACACGTGATGGATTTCAAAGGTCAAGCACTGAGCGAGTTCCGTGTCAGCCCCAATGGTCAATAACAACGAGGGAGGGAACGCAACATGAACCATTCTGAAACCCGCATTCGGACACTGGTTTTTAGTCCCGCGATACGGATTTTCCACTGGCTACGGGCACTGTCGATTTTGGTGCTGGTGATCACCGGATTCTATATCGCTTGGCCGTTTCTTGTGGCGCCCGACAGCACGGATGTATTGGTACAAGGTTGGGTGCGATTTGCCCATCTGATCTGCGGTTTTGTGTTGACCGCAGTCACCTTGGTCCGCTTCTACCTGTATTTTTTCAGTCGAAGCGATATCGAGCGGCGCTCATTCCGTGATGTGATGAGTGTTAAGAGCTGGATAACCCAACTGAAATCCTACATTTGGATGGGACACTTGCATAAAGCCGGTGTTTACGGACCGCTGCAATTTGTGACCTACGTAGCAATCTCCTTCGTGGCACTTGTGATATGTATTACTGGACTCGTGCTGTATGCCAACGTCTACCATGAAGGTTTAGGTGGCATGCTTTGGAGCAGCGCAGCTTGGATCACGGCGCAAATGGGTGGACTGGCACAGGTGAGAATTTGGCACCATTACCTCACTTGGGCTTTCGTTATCTTTGTGGTTATCCACGTCTATATGGCGGTTTGGTCAGGGATACGCTTCAAACATAACTCTGTCGACTCAATTGTCTCTGGTTACGACTACCCGAAACCAGACTCACACCACTAGGAGTCCAATGAAGATATTGCTACTGGGTATTGGCAATGTCCTGTACGCCGATGAAGGCATCGGCGTACATTTTGTCAATTACATCGCTGAGAATTATCAGTTCACACACGAGTCCCACCAGCTGGAGATGCTCGATGGCGGCACCTTGGCCCAGGGACTCATTCCAATTATTTGCCAATACGATTATTTGATCGTAGTCGATACCGTCAATGCCAACGGTGTCGAGGCTGGCGAAGTGTATTTCTTTGATTTTGATAAAGCCCCGCAGGAAATCGACTGGCAAGGAAGCGCCCATGAAGTCGAAATGCTGCAAACCCTCAATATGATGGAAATGGTGGGCGACAGACCCAAAACCTTTGTGTTAGGTGTCACCCCTACCGTGTTAGAACCGATGACACTGGGACTGACCACTAAGGTAGCCGCCGCAGTCCCCTTGATGGAACAAACCCTGTTAACCCACTTAGCCTCCCTCGGGTTCACCGCGACACGCATTGCCGAGCATAGTATCGATTCGCTGATCCCCAATTCTTACAAACGTGGCGTCACTACTGGTGAAAATATAGAAGATGAAACACATCAGATTTGAGTTTACCTGCTCGCGTCAGGTGCCTTTGTATGCGCATTTATGTAATCAATACCTAAATTACGATGCACTCAATATCAGCATCGGCTGCGACAGTCAGCAAGATTTTGGTTTGCACACTTATTTTATTGAGGCCCAAGGCGAACAAACGCAGCTAGAACAATTAGCCGAGGCGATCGCCGCCGACTTTTTAATTTCAGTCTGGCTGGTCGACTCAGGCATTCATGCGATTGAGGCGCCGCAGGGCCAGCGGACATTATTGACCGTCCCATCCACTGAGGGTGCGCTTAACGTGCAATCGGTCGCGGCTTTTTGCCAGCAGTGTTATCCCCGATTTGGTGATAATCAGGCGGCGCAATTTGGTCAGCTCGATTTAACCTGTACTTGCTGCCACGGAGAAAAGCGCTTAACCAGTGCCCAAAAGGCGTTAACGCTGTCCGATCTCAAGGCGATGGCCGCGCAGCTTATCAGCCAAGGCTCACTAGATTTAGCCAGCGAAGGCGTGCAATTAAGCCTAACGCCCTTTGCCCATACAACAGCGTCCAGACCGCAACTGCTTATTTGTAATCCCAATACCCTCAACGCGCATTTTTGCCTGAAGGATAATCAAGTCCTCGCCCTATCCAGCATCGAAAAACCGCTGATGTGTGTCAGACCAACTCAAGATAATCAAAAGCAGCCCGCACCGCTCTACGATATCTGCTTTGGTTACAGCCGAGTGGTGTTAGTGCTGAGTGAAATCCTGCGGCAAAAAGGTATCGATTGGGTGTATCTTGAAGGTGCGCACCAGAGGCCGGCGCTCGCCTGGGTCGATGGCGCTTGGGCTCAGTTAGGCAGCCACACAACCGAAAGCACAGCGCCGCAAACCATTAAGCAATTCAGTGCGCCGGAGCCTCTGCGAGAAGACATCCACTTTTTAGGCTTTAAGGCCAAATGGCAAGCCAATAAGAAAACCCGTTCACACCAAGGTTTATTGACTGTGCAGGCCATACCAAGTAAGGCCGAGACAGCTGAATATGCCGCGAGTGAGGAAGACCATACCATAGCGGATGCAGCCCTGTTTGCAGCGCTGCTTAATGGTAAATTTACGACCCATAAGCAGGCTAAAAATGCGGCGGTGATTTACTTAAGCCATCACCACACTGGCCAAATCGTCACCTGCGACAATAAGGGAGACACCTCACTGTTTTTCGCCCTCCCCGAACTGCCCGACAATGGTTACGAGATTTTCCATTGCCTCGACAGCAGTCCACAAAAAGCCGTCGCGCAAAAATTTAAGAGCTTGTTTCCAGAAGATTACTTAAAGTTGCTGAGCCTAAAACTTAACGGCAGACGTGATAATCTTCAGAGTCTGTGGGCGATTGCGGCAGTATTGATTGGCCTAAATCCGCAGGAAGAAACCCAATCTCAAACCTATTTGAGCGATGCACTGCTCGCCGCCGCCATGCGTTACCACGGTGCGAATGCGCCGCGCATCGATTATCCCCTCACCAAAGGCGAGGCCCACCGCAGCCTGAATTGGTGTAAAACCCTAGGCACGCTGCTGAGTTTTCGCGTTGCAGGGCACAGCGATCCGAGTCAACTGGCCTTTGCAATGCAGGACTCCCTCGCCGACTACCTCGCGAATTGGCTGGAACACATTGACTTAAATATCGGTGTACACAACATTGCGTTAGCGGGCAATGAGTTAGCCAACGAAACCCTCTGCAAGCGTATTAGCCTGCGGCTCGGGAAAAACTTCCCGCTATTGGTCAATCGCTGTCTGGACTTAGAGGGCGACAACCTAGCTGTAGGCGCGCTCTATGTGAAGCAGCGGCAGTTAAATAACCTTTAACAACACCCGCTCACCGCTAACCTTACATTCAGATATCGCTAACGCATGGAGGATAAAATGTTTTATCTTCCATGCAGATGCCGCCAGATAAGCGAAGAATACCGAGATTGAAAAAAGCCACCTCACCCGCCAATCAAACCGAGCAACTCGAGCGCCGCCAATTCCATATCACGGGCATTGTGCAAGGTGTGGGCTTTCGCCCTTTTGTTTACCGCTGGGCGAGTGAACTTAAATTAACCGGCACAGTGCTGAATAATGCCAATGGCGTGATGATTGAGCTGCAAGGCCCCACCACACACTTGGATAGCTTTGTGCGTGAGTTAACCACCAATCCGCCGCCGCTGGCGCGCATCGACCAGATTACTCAGAGTCAGTTAACCCTAAAGCTTGAAGAGACTAGCTTCGATATTATTCAAAGTGATAGCCAAGGCGATGACCAAAGTGATGAATCTGGTGAGCATCATTTAGCCGCGCTGGTTGCCGTATCGGCCGACAAGAGTACCTGTCAGGATTGCTTAGGCGATATGCATAACCCGCAGGACCGTCACTTTGGCTATGCCTTTACCAATTGCACTAACTGCGGCCCAAGATACACCATTATCAATGCCTTGCCCTACGATCGCCATCATACCGCCATGGCGGATTTCGCCATGTGCCCCGACTGCGCCAAGGCTTATCAAGATCCCCTTAATCGTAGATACCACGCCCAGCCTGTGAGTTGCCCTAAGTGTGGTCCTCTATTGAGTTTAAAATCGCCTCAGGGCGAGTTACTTGCACCTAATTCCTTGTCCGCTTTGCAAGATAACAGCCTTGCAGTATTATCAGCGGCGGCAGAAACTGGCTCAAGGGCAGATTCTTGCGATAAAGGGTTTAGGTGGCTTCCACTTAATGTGTGATGCAACCAACACCCAAGCCGTCAATCAATTAAGGCAGCGCAAGCAACGAAAAGCCAAGCCGCTAGCGGTGATGATGCCGAGCATCGAAGTGGCAAAACGCTATGTAACGGGCACACAGGCAGAGTGGCAAACCTTAAGCGCGCAGGAGCGGCCCATCGTACTGATGCAGGCGCAGGATAAACACAATCTGAGCCCTGAGATTGCGCCTAATATCCCAAAACTCGGGATATTTTTGCCCTACACACCGCTACATCATTTACTGCTCGGGCAATTTAACGGCCCACTGGTCGCGACCAGTGCGAATGTCTCTGGCGAGCCGATTATCACCGATTGTGATGAGCTTATCAGTCAACTAGGCCATGTAGTGGATGCCATAGTCGATCACAACCGCCCCATACTCAACGGCTGTGATGACAGCGTGGTGCAACTTATCCAACCGCCAAATGGCTGTGCGCCACAGGTACAAGTGCTGCGTTTAGCGCGGGGATATGCGCCATTAAGCTTCCCGTTACCCAAACCGCTGAGTCACTCCATTCTTGCCGTGGGCGCCCAACAAAAAAATGCCATTGCTTTAGGTTTTGGCTCGAATGTGTTTTTAAGCCCTCATATTGGCGATCTCTTTAGTGTCAGCGCCGAGCAGTACTTCGAACGCACCTTGGCGACCTTCGCCCGTCTGTATCATTTCAGCCCCGAGCTGATTGTTCACGATAAGCACCCAGACTACGCACCATCGCGCTGGGCACAGACGCAGCAACAGCACAGCCTGGATACGCAAAGCCAAAACATACAGCCTATCCAAACCTTAAGTGTGCAGCATCACCATGCCCATGTGCTCAGCGTGATGGCCATCAATCAATATCAAGAACCAGTATTAGGCTTTAGTTTCGATGGCACAGGGCTTGGTGATGATGGCAGCCTCTGGGGCGGCGAAGTCTTACTGACCACCCTTAACGGCGCCGAGCGGCTTGCCCATTTCGAGGCAATTCCCTTGCTCGGTGGAGAACAGGCAATTAAACAACCTGTGCGTTTGCTGCTGGCATTACTGTTTCAGCAGATGAGTCTCGAGAAAGTGCAAGCCCTTAAGTTGCCGATTCTGACAACCTTAAGCCCCATCACCTTAAGCAATCTGCATCGGATCTGGCAAAACGGCCATGGGATTAATAGCTCCTCGGTGGGACGCTTGTTCGATGCCCTCGCCTGCGCCTTAGGCTTTATCGACACCACTCAATTTGAAGGTCAAGCGGGTATGTTAATTGAAGCGGCAGCAAGACGGGCCGATGCCAAACAACTGCCAACGCTGATGCTCGACTTGCCCTTGGAAATCTCAGATATATCCAGTGATAGCTCGATGCACGAACCGCATATCTGGCGCAGTAGCCAGCTCTTTAAGCAGATAATCACGCTGATTACCGAAGTGCCGCTCACTGACGTTCGGCAAGCGCAGTTAGCCCGCGCCTTTTTACATAGTGTGGGGGATGCCGTTTGTGGTTATGCCGCGCATTACCCAACTCTGCCCGTAGTGCTGTGCGGCGGTGTGTTTCAAAACCAATATTTGCTCGAATATTGCCTCAGTAAACTGCACCAACAGGGTAATACCGTGCTGGCCAATAAACATATTCCCGTCAACGATGGCGGTATCGCCCTCGGGCAGCTTTGGTATGGTATCCATCAAAGCGCGGGCAATAACCAGTGATGGTTTAAGACTCAAGCTGGTTCATAAAGGCTTTCATTGCGGGCGTAATGCTGTGCTTACGGGTCATAAAGACCGTTTGCCCTGAACTGACTCCGTCTAACAGCTGATACGGGATCCCAAAGAGTTGCGCCACCGATTCGGCAATACCGCGGCTGACGATAGCACTGCCTAAACCATGCTTTACCGCGCCGATTAAGTGGAATAATGAGTCGGTTTCTAGCACCAGATTAAAATCGATCCCCGCCTGCGCCATCGCATTATCGATGTATTTTCTAAACTGCATATTTTGACTCAGCAGCACTAAGGGACGCGTACCTATGTCCGCTAAAGACAAGGATTTACTTGCACTGCCATCAACCGAATCACAGGACAACAGCGCCATTTGATTGGCCCGCTGCGGATAAAACACAAAACTGCGCCGATTAGCCTCGGTGAGTTGTTCGTCAAACCCAAGGCCAATATCGGTTTTATGCAGACTAAGATTTTCAATCAATTGCCCATTGGTCATCACAGATAACTTAATGCTGATATTGGGATAAGCCTGATTAAACAGCTTAATCAACGGCATGATGTCGATACTCGATTGCGGCACTATGCCAATCCGTAACGAACCCGTGAGCTGGCCACGAAACAGACTCAACTCCTGCTTCAACGCTGCCTGTTCCTGCAACATTCTCTCGGCGTATTGCAGCATGATCTGTCCCGCATCCGTGAGCGCCACAAACTGGCTCCCCCGCACCACAAGCTCTGTGCCTACGCTTTTTTCAAGGGCGCTTATCCCCGCAGAGAGTGTCGGTTGCGTCACATGGCAGGCGTTCGCCGCTTTGGCAAAATGCTGTAATTGCGCGAGTTGTTGGAAGTAATGCAGGTGGCGAATATTCATAGTGTTTTCGACATAGTTAGATACAGTGCTTTAGACAAATCTGAAAAATCAAACCCTATTGGTATCCATAGTTTAATAGAAATCTTCTATCAATCCATAAAATAGTTTGATTGGCCTAGCGCGTAAACCCTCCCTAGAATGTGATCAACATCCAATTTCAGGTTGAAATGCGTGCTAACTCACCCACTCGATTCGGCGAATGATCCAAGGCTCTGCCCTGGTTCTCAACACAGCCCAAACGCGGCTCAACAGCCTAACACCCGTTACTCGCATCTGGTTGAAGAGGTCGCAGCCGCCATCAACCTCAATGGCATCAGCTATGCGGTGATGATGATAACGCCCGATCACTTTGAGGATTTTGTGATTGGCTTCTTATTCGCAGAAGGCATTATCAGCCAAGACCAAGATGTGCATGAGATTGATATCACTCCCGTCCAAGACGGCGTAATGCTCGATGTGACTTTGGCCAATCGTTGTTTAATCGCCCTTAAACAACGTAAAAGACGGCTCGTCGGCGCAACTGGCTGTGGGATCTGCGGTGTGGAAGCCCTAGGACATGCCCTACCAGATTTACCGCCATTACCCGCCTGCGCTCCTTTGGTGCTTGAGCATGTCGACAGCCTCAAACAGCAAATACATACACATCAACTTAAGGCGCAGCGCAGCGGCGCTATCCATGCGGCTTTTGCCTTAGATGAGGCTGGTAATATCCTTGAGTGTCGTGAAGATATCGGTCGTCATAATGCGTTAGATAAGCTCATTGGCGTGCTGCGGCGGCAAAAACGCAGCGCCAAGGCGCTGCTGATGACCAGTCGCTGTAGCAGCGAGTTAATCCAAAAGGCGGTGCGCTATGGTGCTAACCATCTGATTAGTCTCGCATCACCGAGCCAGCTCGCGGTGAAACTGGCGCTGAAATACCAGCTTAATCTTGTCCATATTCCTAAGTTTGATCCGCCAATCCACTACTCCATATTTGATGAAAGCCTTGCATTCCAATGCAATCGCGGAGAATTTTATGCCTGTTCATATTGAAAAACCGACCAAAGCCGGCGGCTTCCCCTCACTGCAATCGACCTTAAAGCATGTGCTGCGTAGCCAAAAGACCCAGCAAAATATCAAAAATCTGCTCAGGGTAAACCAAACCGATGGCTTTGACTGCCCGGGTTGTGCCTGGGGCGATAACAAGGCCGGCGCCTTTCAGTTTTGCGAAAATGGCGCCAAAGCCGTGGCGTGGGAATCGACGGGCAAGATTGTTGACCGCGACTTTTTCGCCGAGTATTCGGTGCGCCAGTTAGCTAAGCAGACCGACTATTGGCTCGAATATCAGGGCCGCTTGACCGAACCTATGCGCTATAACGCCACGACCGATCACTATGAACCCATCAGCTGGGATGATGCCTTTCAGCTGATTGCTGATACGCTCAATGGCCTTAGCGATCCCAATCAGGTGGAGTTTTACACCTCGGGCCGCGCCAGTAACGAGGCATCCTATCTCTATCAATTGTTTGGCCGACTGTATGGCACCAATAACTTCCCCGATTGCTCGAATATGTGCCACGAGGCCAGCGGTGTGGCACTCAACCAAGCCATTGGTGTCGGTAAAGGCACAGTCGTATTAAACGATTTCGATGCGGCCGAGGCGATTTTTGTCTTCGGACAAAATCCCGGCACCAACCATCCACGGATGATGAATGCCCTACGTAAAGCCGCCAGACAGGGTTGTAAAATTGTCACCTTCAATAACTTAAAAGAAGTGGCGCTGGAGCGATTCGCCAGCCCACAAAGTCCAACTGAGTTATTAACTCCCGCTGCGACCACCATTAGCCATCAATACCTCACGCCGCTGCTGGGCGGCGATATGGCGGCCATTCGCGGCATGGCAAAGCATATCCTTGAGTCGAACTCAAAGTGTATCGACCGGGAGTTTATCGCCACCCACACTGCGTTTTTCGCAGACTATGAACAGAGTGTCCGTCATACCGACTGGCAACAGATTGAAGCCCAATCGGGCTTATCCAAGGCCGATATTATTCAAGCCGCCACAGTCTTTAGCCAAAGCAAGACGGTGATCAGCTGCTGGGCCATGGGCATCACTCAGCATAAACATTCCGTCGATACCATCCGCGAAATCATCAACCTGCATCTGCTCTGCGGCCAAATTGGCAAAGCTGGCGCAGGCCTTTGCCCTGTGCGCGGTCACAGCAATGTGCAGGGTAACCGCACTATGGGTATTAACGAAAAACCCAAAGCCGAATTTATTGACCGTTTAGAGCAGTATTTGGGCTGCCAATTACCCCGCGCTGCAGGTCATAACGTGGTTGAAGCCTTAAAGGCCTTAGAGTGTGAGCAAAGCAAAGTACTTATCTGCCTCGGCGGAAACCTCGCCGCCGCAGCGCCCGACAGCGCTTTTACCTATAGCGCCATGGGAAAAGCGCGCTTAAATGTGCAAATCAGTACTAAGCTCAATCGTAGTCACTTACAGGTCGGCAAAGATGCGCTGATCTTACCTTGCCTTGGCCGCACCGAACTCGATAAGCAAAAACACGGCATTCAAAAAATCACCGTCGAAGATACCTTTAGCATGGTGCACGCCTCAACTGGGATGAACGATGCGGTATCGCCACTCAGCCTGTCGGAAATCGATATTGTGGCGCGCATGGCACATGCCACCTTGGCTGTGAAACCACCATCAATGAATGCAACCAGTACCAAGTCAATTGACTGGTTAGCCCTAAGGGATGATTACAGCCTGATCCGCGATTTGATTGAGCAAACCATTGCAGGTTTCGAAGACTACAATCAAAAAATTAACGTCCCAGCGGGATTCCATTTAACCAATAATGCCGCGCAGCTCGACTGGCATACCCAAAGCCACAAGGCTGAATTTAACGCCTGTGCTTTACCCGAGTCCATCATCGCCGATTGTTCGAGTCAGGCCCTGACCAGTACACTGCCAGTGTTACTGCTGCAGAGTCTGCGCTCACACGATCAATACAACACCACCATCTACGGCATGGATGACAGATACCGCGGCATTAAGGGCAAGCGCAATGTGCTGTTTATGAACAGTGATGATGCCAAAGCGCAGGGGTTTAGCGATGGCCAGTTAGTCGATATCCAATCGCTCACTAACGATGGCAAATTACGCAAAGTATATGACTTTATGGTGATTTATTACGAGATCCCCAAGGGCAATATCGCCGCCTATTACCCAGAGACCAATCCCTTAGTCGCCATCGACAGTGTGGGCGTAGGCTCCTACACCCCGACCTCAAAATCGGTTCCCGTTATCTTAACCCCCGCGAGCAGCAACAAAATCAACATCCTTCAACGCTAAGCCACGTAAGCGCATTATCCCCACTGGCCAAAGAAATTTTCTTTGGTCTTTGTTTATCCAAATAAACCTGACGAACATCAAAGAATCCACAGCCGATTTGTATCACACTTAACATTAGCGTAATCAAATTAACCCTATTTAATAGCATCAGCATATTGTCAGGCTAATACCGCCCAAAGAGGCATTTTGCCTAGGACAAGGAGAAATATAAGATGTGTAAAGACTGCGGCTGCTCCTTACCCCGCCATTCCCATGATCACGGCCACCTGCATCACCATCAGGAATTGCACACCAATCCTCAGCTTAACGATAAAAAAACCTTGTCGGTGATCCATAAAATTCTCGATAAAAACGATGTTGAAGCCGCCCATAACCGCGCGCATTTTGAGGCGCACAATATTACCGCGTTCAATTTAATGAGTAGCCCAGGCAGCGGCAAAACCACCCTGCTCGAACACTTAAAAGAGTACACCGCCCTCAACTACGCCGTCATTGAAGGGGATTTAGAGACCTCCCGCGATGCCGACCGCTTAATCGCCAAAGGCATTCAAGCCCATCAAATTCAAACCGGCAGTGCCTGCCACCTCGATGCCTTTATGGTGCACGGTGCTTTACATCACTTGCCACTCGAAGGCTTAGATATTTGTTTTGTCGAAAACGTGGGAAACCTCGTCTGCCCCGCTAGCTACGATGTCGGCACCCATAAAAATATCGTGCTGCTTTCGGTTCCCGAAGGCGATGATAAGATTGAGAAATATCCCGTCATGTTCCGCCGCGCCGATCTGGTGCTCATCACCAAGTGTGATCTCTTGCCCTACTTCGATTTCAGTGTTGACGAGGCCAAAGCCCAACTTAAGAAGCTCAACCCCGACACACAGATTTTGGAAGTCTCGATTAAGGATGGTGATTCCATGCGTGCCGTCGTTGCATGGCTGAACAACAACCATCACCACGCTTCGGGAGAGCCACAATAATGTGCCTGTCTATTCCCTCCCAAGTCGTGGCCGTCGATAACGAGCGTCAATCGGTCACCGTCGATACGCTAGGTGTCAGGCGCGATGTGAGCAGTCATTTGATGACTGAGCCTTTAGCCATTGGTGACTATGTGCTTATCCATATTGGTTTTGTGATGAATAAAATTGATCGCAATGATGCACTACAAAGCCTTGAATTATATAAAGAGATAGTTTCAAAACTTGAAGCTGAGACCACGCATTAAGTAATCACCGCAGTAAAAGTGATAACAAATAACAGCCAAAAACTGCGCAAGGACTGAAGATGCTTGACCTAAAACAACTTTATCAAGGCTTTCGCGACCCCGATACCATAGCCTCGTTTGCGGAGGATATCGCTAAATGCGCCCGCGCACTTAAAGAGCCTATTAATATCATGGAGGTCTGTGGCGGCCATACCCACACCATCATGAAATACGGCTTACTGGATTTATTGCCAGAAAATATTGAATTTATCCACGGTCCCGGCTGCCCAGTGTGTGTGATGCCCAAGGAGCGAATTGACCAAGCCGCAGTGCTCGCCCAGCAAGAGAATGTGATTTTAGTGACCCTAGGGGATATGATCCGCGTCCCCGGCTCCCAAGGCTCACTTGCCAGTTTCAGGGCCAAGGGCTGTGATATTCGCCCTATCTATGACCCTTTAGACACGCTCAAAATCGCCCGCGACAATCCCGATAAAACCGTGGTGTTTTTCGCCATTGGCTTTGAAACCTCAACCCCAATGACCGCGGTGCTGCTGCAACTGGCCGAGCAGGAAAAGCTGGCTAATTTGTTGTTTCATATCAACCACGTCTTAGTTCCACCCGCGATTGATGCTGTGATGCACGACCCTAAAGCTAGGGTCAATGCGTTTATTGGCCCAGCCCATGTCAGCGTGATCAGTGGTGCCAAAATCTATCGCCCCGCCGTCGAGCAATACGGTACGCCTGTAGTGGTATCGGGGTTCGAACCCGTCGATGTGATGGAATCCATCCTGCGCATTGTGCGGCAAAAGGTGGCGGGAACGGCGCTATTAGATATCCAATACAGCCGCGCCGTATCAGAGGAAGGCAATCTTGCCGCTCAGGCAAAGGTGGATCAATTTTTCCAGACTCGGCCGCAATTTCGTTGGCGCGGGCTTGGGCCCATTCCCAACTCGGCGCTTGAGTTAAGACCCGAATACGCCCACAGGGACGCCGAGAAGTACTTTAAGGACAGATTACCCGTCAAAGAGATTGACGATCATAAGGCTTGCCAATGCGGCGATATTCTTCGTGGGCTTGCCAAACCTAAGGACTGTAAAGTCTTTGGCCGCGGCTGCAATCCCGAAACTCCTCTCGGTAGCTGTATGGTTAGCTCCGAAGGCGCGTGTAATGCGTATTACCGCTATCAAGGCATAGATAGCAAGGAGCCACACCATGGCTGATTTCCAACCCAAAGATAAAGCGATTCAACTCAGCCACGGTGGTGGCGGCAAAGAGATGAATAAACTCATTCGTGAACTGTTTTTTGCCGAGTTCGATAACCCGATCCTGCGTAGCGAAGAAGACGCGGCCAAGCTTGAATTGCAAGGCGCGACCGCCTTTACCACAGATTCCTTTACCGTATCACCGCTGTTTTTTGCCGGCGGAGATATTGGCAAGTTGGCGATCGCCGGCACTGTGAATGATCTCGCCATGATGGGCGCCGAGCCACAGTATTTAAGTTGCAGCGTGATCATCGAAGAAGGCTTTTCGCTCAATCAGTTAACCACTATTGTGCGCAGCATGGCGAAGGAGCTTAAACAGAGCGGCGCCAGAATCGTCTGTGGCGATACCAAGGTCGTGCCTAAGGGCTGTGCCGATGGCTTGTTTATCAATACCTCAGGCGTTGGGCGCATTTTACGTCCAAATATCTCGGCGGCGAATGTCGCACCGGGGGATGCAATCATTGTCTCCCGCGATGTGGGCTGCCATGGCGCCGCGATTCTGATGGCGCGCGAAGGCCTGACCCTCGAATCGGCTTTGCAAAGCGATTGCGCCACTCTTTGGCCCGTGGTTGAGCAGCTTATTGCAGCGAATATTCCCATTCATGCGATGCGTGATGCGACCCGTGGCGGGCTCTCTGCCGTGTTAAACGAGTGGGCGGCGGCCGCCAATGTCGGGATAACCGTCAATGAAGCCAGTATTCCGGTTTGCGATGAAGTCAAAGGCTTGTGCGAACTCTATGGCTTTGAGGCCATGGATTTAGCCAATGAAGGCACCTTTATCTTGGCGGTCCCTAACGATATCGCCCTAGGCGCCTTAGAAATCATGCAGCGCTTTGGTCATTGCGAGCAGGCGGCCATCATCGGCACCGTCAGCGACGAACTTCCTGGAAAAGTGATCTTAAGAACGCCATGGAATACCAAACGTTACTTAGACCTGCCCCAGGGTGAACTGCTGCCAAGGATTTGTTAATGCACGAATATTCCATCGTTAGCGCCTTGATTGAGCAATGCGAGCAACACGCTAAGGCCAATCGTGCCAATAAAATCACCCGCGTCGATATCAAACTCGGTGTGATGAGCGGGGTCGAGCCCGCCTTGCTTGAGACCGCCTTTGAGACCTTTAAACTCGATGGGATCTGCCGTGATGCTGAACTGCGGATGACACTGCAACCCTTGGTGATTGCCTGTTTGGATTGCCACCAAGAGTCTGAGCTTGCTGAGCGCTCTATCGTCTGTCCTGCTTGTCACAGCTACCATACGCGGGTATTAGATGGCGAAGATATGCTGCTGATGCAGCTCGAAATGGAGCAAGAGGACGAGCGTTGAGTGGCTGTAAGCCTCTTACTTAATTATTCACACTTGATAAAAAATGGGCTTTAAGTATTTCACTTAAAGCCCATTTTATTGGTTTGCCAGCCGCGACTTTCACTATGGACAAGTCGCTATTGATAAATCGAAGCTTGCCCTTCGGGACGGGTCTTAAGCAGTCTTAAGAACCACATATATTGCTCAGGGTAAGCGAGGATCACTTGCTCAACCGCTTTATTCAGCGCCAACGCTTCGTTTTCTTTACCGACCATGTCTTCGGCGGCAATGGCGGGCATCACAGTTAAATCAAACTGGCGTGAAGCTTGGTTATAACCAATTTTTACCGGCAGCACTTGGGCATTTCCCGCCTGAGCTAAGCGGCCAACCACGGGTAAAGTCGCTTTAACTGTGCCTAAAAACGGGGTAAACACGCTCTGATCTGGGCCTAAATCTTCATCGGGCAAGTAGAAAAAGCTATTGTTCTGTTTTAATTCGGCCAACAAGGCGCGGATCCCCGCCTCTCGCATATAAACATGGCCACCGCCACTGCTACGTACCCTATTATTAAACCAGTTAAATAGCGCGTTTTTATGGGCCTTTGCCATAGTCACCATGGGCAAGTCGAGGTTTAACCTCAGTCCCGCATAATCGATAGGCCACACATGGGGCATGATAAATATCACAGGTTGCCCTTCCGCTTGTGCCGCTTGCACATGCTCAAAGCCCATGAGATTCACACGGCGGCGTAAATGCACCTTTGAGCGTACCAACAGCTCACCTTGAGATAACAGCACTAAGACGAAGTTCTGCACGTTCTCATCGATTAAGGCTTCAATCTCTGCGGCGGATTTTTCAGGGAAACACGCCTTTAAGTTCGCTCTGGCAATACCTATCGGCTTTTTCGCAATAGGTGCCACCAGTTTGGCCAAGGTTCTGGCGATAGGATCACGCAGCCACGCGGGCATGATCCCAAAAATCACTAATAGGCCGATCGCCAACCAAGTGACCCAATATTTAGGGTGCAATAAGGCCAGTTGAAAACGTCGGTCAAAATGTTTGGGCTGTCTTGACAAAGAAATCACCTCAGACAGTAAAAGACTGAATTCACATAGGAAGAAAATAGGAAAGCCACTCGCGATGGAGTGGCTTTCCTATCAAACTTTAAGAAATTACTTGCCCGCGTTAGCAGCTTCTACGCGAGTTTTCAGTTTCTGGCCGGGACGGAAGGTCACGACACGGCGAGCGGAAATCGGGATATCCTCGCCTGTTTTTGGGTTCCTTCCCGGTCTTTGATTCTTATCCCTAAGGTCAAAGTTGCCAAAGCCAGATAACTTGACCTGCTCACCACTTTCAAGTGCGCCTCGAATTTCTTCAAAGAACGACTCAACCATCTCTTTGGCGACACGCTTGTTAATGCCTAGTGTTTCAAAAAGATGTTCTGCCATTTCGGCTTTGGTAAGTGCCATACTTTAATCCCTCAACGATGCGTTGAACTCGGTCTTCAGGGCAGAAACAACTGAATCTACTGTCTCAGCGATCTCTTTTTCCTCAAGTGTACGAGTAGTGTCTTGTAATGTAAGTGCTATCGCCAAGCTCTTCTTGCCGGGCTCAACACCTTTACCTAAGTATACATCGAACAAGTTTATGCCAACCAACTGATTTTCGCCAACTTTTCTTATCAATTTCATTACATCGCCTGCAGATACACTTTCATCTACGACTACTGCGATGTCACGACGATTAGCCGGGAACTTAGATACAGCTTGGGCTAGCGGTAAACTGGTATGCAATAAAGCATCCAATTCCAACTCAAAAACGATGGTTTTACCATTGAGTCCAAAAGGCTTCTCCAAACTAGGATGGATAGCACCTATATGACCGATCACTCGATCATTTCTCAATATTTCAGCACATTGCCCTGGATGAAGAGCAGAATGCGTCGCTACTCTAAAGCTAAATTCTGATGCGGAAACTGTCAAGCCGATAATTGCTTCTAAATCGCCTTTAAGGTCGAAAAAATCAACAGTTTTCGATTCCATAGCCCAATGTTCGTCATTTTGGAGGCCAGTTATGACGCAACCGAGCATAGCTTGCTGTCTTACACCTGATTCTGCATTAATATCAGGAACAAAGCGCAGGCCAGTTTCAAAAAGTCTCACACGACCCTGTTGACGACTTTGGTTGTAGCCAACCGCAGTCAATAATCCTGTGAACATCGACAAACGCATGGCCGACATTTCGCTAGAAATCGGGTTCGGTAATACCATGGCTTGCTCACCTGGATGAACCAGATTTTGCAGCTTAGGATCGACGAAACTGTAAGTCACGGCTTCTTGGAAACCTCGGGCCACTAACAGCGAACGTACGCGCTTGAGGCTTAAGTCGGTTTCTTTATGGTCTGACATCCGCAGTGACGCCACAGGCGCAATATTTGGAATGTTGTTGTAACCGTAGATACGGGCGACTTCTTCGATTAAGTCTTCTTCAATCGCCATATCGAAGCGGTAAGTGGCGGTGGTGACCTGCCAGCTACCCTCACCTACAACGACGCCAAAACCTAAACGTTCGAGGATTTCAACCACGTCGCTATCGGGAACATGGTGGCCCAGAGTTTTATCTAACTTACTGCGACGCAATAGAATTTGCGCAGGCTTTGGTAAATCAGCGTCAGACTTGGCTTCAACCACAGGGCCCGCTTCACCGCCGCAAATATCCAACACTAAGCGAGTCGCACGGTCCATAACCTTATGCTGCATCTCAGGGTCAACACCACGCTCGAAACGGTGTGATGAATCAGTATGCAGACCTAAACGGCGTGATTTACCCATAATCGCTAACGGTGCGAAGAAGGCACATTCCAGCAGAATGTCTTGCGTGGTGTCACTCACACCCGAATATTCGCCACCAAATACGCCAGCAAGCGCTAATGGGCGAGCATCGTCGGCAATCACTAAAGTGTCGCTTGGAATGGTCACTTCGCTGCCATCGAGCAGAGTGATTTTCTCTTCGCCATTGCCTAAACGCACTTGGATATCGCCAGTTAATTTAGCTAAATCGAAGGCGTGCATCGGTTGACCAAATTCAACTAACACAAAGTTAGTGATATCCACGATGGAATCGATTGAGCGGATACCGCTACGACGCAATTTTTCCTGCATCCACAGAGGTGTTGCCGCTTTCACGTTCACATTCTTCACCACACGGCCTAAGTAGCGTGGGCAAGCTGCGGTTTCTTTGACGTTAATAGCCACTTTGGCATCAGTGGTTGGCGTCACGGCTTGCCACTGTGGCTCGGTTACCGCTTGACGGTTTAACACGCCAACTTCACGGGCCAAACCTACCATACCTAAGCAATCGGCACGGTTAGCAGTTAAATCGACTTCAATCACGGCATCATCAAGCTGGAGATACTCACGTAAATCCGTGCCTAATGGGGCATCTAATGGCAGTTCAATGATGCCATCACTGTCGATGTCGATGCCAAGCTCGCTGTACGAACACAGCATGCCTTCAGAGGGCATACCACGCAGCTTAGCCTTCTTAATTTTAAAATCGCCTGGCAGTACCGCGCCAACCATTGCTACGGCAACCTTTAAGCCTTGGCGGCAGTTTGGTGCGCCACAAACGATATCGATAAGCTCACCACTGCCGACACTGACTTTGGTCACGCGCAGTTTGTCTGCATCAGGGTGCTGGCCACACTCGACCACTTCACCAATCAAGACACCATTAAACTCGGCAGCCACGGCATCAACGCCATCAACTTCGAGTCCAGCCATAGTGATCTGGTGGGATAATGCTTCACGGCTAACGGCAGGATTGACCCACTCACGAAGCCAAGATTCGCTAAATTTCATGCTATACAGCTCCGTTATTTAAATTGCTTCAGGAAACGCAGGTCGTTTTCGAAAAACGAACGTAGATCGTTTACGCCGTAACGCAGCATTGTTAAACGCTCAACGCCCATACCAAAAGCAAAACCAGAGTATTTTTCTGGATCAATGCCCACGCTACGGAGCACATTTGGGTGCACCATACCGCAGCCTAACACTTCTAACCATTTGCCATTTTTACCCATCACGTCCACTTCAGCAGAAGGCTCAGTAAAGGGGAAATAAGAAGGACGGAAACGCACCTGCAAATCTTCCTCGAAGAAGTTACGCAGGAAGTCATGCAACACGCCTTTCAATTCGGCAAAGTTAACGTGCTCATCTACCAGCAAACCTTCCACTTGATGGAACATTGGTGTGTGAGTTTGGTCGTAGTCGTTACGATACACACGGCCCGGAGAAATAATTCGCAATGGCGGCTTTTCAGTTTCCATCGTACGGATCTGCACGCCCGAGGTTTGGGTTCGCAGCATCAGCTTAGGATTAAAGTAAAACGTATCGTGATCCGCACGCGCTGGGTGGTGCTCAGAGATATTCAAGGCGTCGAAGTTATGGAAGTCATCTTCGATTTCTGGCCCCTGCTTTACCGAAAACCCTAATTCCCCAAAAAAGGTTTCGATACGCTCAATAGTGCGCGTCACTGGGTGCAAACCACCGATTTCGATAGTGCGTCCAGGTAACGTCACATCAATCTTTTCGGCAATTAATTTGGCTTCCAGCTCAGCACTTTTCAGGCCGTCGATGCGCTCAGTTAATTTCTGCTGAATGGCCTGTTTCGCATCATTGACCGCCTGACCAAAAGCGGGTTTTTCTTCAGGACTTAAACTACCCATCATTTTCATCATGTCGGTGATCTTACCTTTCTTACCCAGGTAATCGACACGGATATCATCCAGTGCTTTTAGATCACTGGCCTGGTCAATAATGACTAAGGCTTGTGCTACGATCTCAGTTAACTGCTGCATTTTCTCTTCCACTGCATAGTCGCGCTTGATAAACAAGTGCTATGGGCGCCAAACTTTCAGGCTATTTCGGTGCTCAGGTTATCGGGCGTTAATGCCAGACGCATTGCTAGCCATAACGAAATAAAAGGATAGAAATTCTACGCGAGCGGGCGGCATATTACTAGGGTCTATTCGGGGTTTTTATCATGCAAATTCATGTGTTACCCCCAAAAATCACCTGTAGCTGGACACTTAAAAAAGTAATTGATGCATTTTTCAGCAATCACAGCTTCATATATTCCCCACTAGCGACGCATGTAACTAAACTGTAAACTTATGTTTGTACCTTGCCAAAATTGCAGCAAAAGAAACAAAAGTGCCGCAATTGGACAACAATAATACAAGCAACTGCTTACTAAACAAAAAAGCATAAAGTCTATGGCAAACCGACCGATATCCCTTTGGTCACAGCCCAATTTATCGAGGCGCTAATGAAAGAAGTAAAATTTCGTTGGATAGATCAATATCTTATCCACATGACCTTAAAAACAAAATTTGCAATACTCGCCCTAGTCCCCATGTTTATGATTGTGGGATTAGCGGTATTTTTAAATACTCAGTTTCGGGATACCCTGCTCGAAAGCCATTTGCATGGCATCCAAGACACCTCAGAGAAAATCAATCAACTTGCGGCGCATGTTTCTAGCAAGCTACCCGAGCAAGAAAGGCAAAATTTACCTAATCTGTTGAGCCAAGGCATCGAGAATGTTCAGATTGTCACGCTTTCTGAAGCCGATAGCCGCGCACAAACCCTTGCACGCAGTGGGGGCGGTATTGATACCAGCAGTTCACCTAATCGGGCGGTTAGCTCGGTTAATGATCAAAATATGCTGACCATCATTCCCGTCGACGATCGTCAACTGAACGCCCTTTTAGCCGATGACAATCTCTTAGTCTACAGCCTAATGGCAGTGCTGTTATTCGTGCTCTTCCTGTTTAGCTACTACATCTCCACCTTTGTGGGCGGTGCGCTCTACACCACAGTGATGGCACTTAAACGCGCAGCCTCGGGAGATTTGACTGGCCGATTAAACTTCTTCGAAGTGAAAGATGAATTCAGCATCTTAGCCATTAGCATCGACACTCTAGTCGAGCGTCAACACAACTTGGTGAAGCAAATTGCTGAATCCACCAGTAAAATCCGCGAAGTGGTTTCATCTTTTAGAAGCACGGCACAGCAAGGACAAGCCCTTGCGGTCAATCAACGTCAGCACCTCGATTCCTTAGCCACGGCGATGGAAGAAATGACCGCTGCGGTTAAAGAAGTGGCGCGCAACGCCGAGCAATCCTCCGCCGAAACCCAAGAGGCGAATCAGCAGGTCAATGCGGGCTCTAAGGATATTGAAACCACGGTAAGCGCAATTGATGTACTGTCGGATGAGATTTCTGCCGCCTCAGATGCGGTCAATATCCTCAACGAAAACGCCAGTAAAATCGATGAAGTGGTGTCGACCATTAATGCCATTTCGCAACAAACTAACCTACTCGCGTTAAACGCCGCGATTGAAGCGGCGCGCGCCGGCGAACAAGGCCGTGGCTTTGCGGTGGTGGCCGATGAGGTGAGAACCCTTGCCGGCCGCACCCAGGCGGCAACGGTTGAAATTAAGTCGATGATCGAATCGCTGCAACAGGGTACCCGCAATTTGACTCAAGTGATGTCGCGCACCGTAAGCCAAGCGAGTGAGGGCAAACAACATGTGCTGCAAACGGGTAAAGATCTCGAATCCATTGCCCACCACAGCAGCCGCGTGTTCGAAATGAGTGTGTTGATTGCCACGTCTGCGGAAGAACAATCGGCCGTGGCTAACGAAATCGCCACCAATCTGATGGAAATTCGCAACCAATCCCACGATGTCGAGCAATCGGCGAACCAATCTGTGTCGGGTTGTGATGAATTACAAGCCACCGCAGGCCAACTTGATCAACTGATGGTTGGGCTAAAAGTCTAATTCTTAAAAAGTCTCAGTCTAGCTGAAGTGGAAGGGATAGTTTTTATCCCTTCTTAATCATAAGTTGTGCACGTTTAATGTCGTCATAATGCTCAAATTGAGGATTGATCCTCGGGCCAAGATAAATCACCACTTCCCTGGCGCCAGCACCCAAAGCAAGTTCACGCAAAACCCTATCTTCAATATCAGTTAAACCACCTTCGGTCTTTTCCAATTGATGCAATATTACTCTAGGTGCCGCTCTAAATCCTGAGGAGTGAAGTTGAGAAATGCCGTATTGAAGCAGTTTTTCAGCCAGAGCAAAACTTGCGACAAACATTCGAGGGTGTGAAAACGGATTAACAATGCGAATTCCCTCACAGTCCAATGTGTTAGCATCATGGCCGATAGCTTTGATCATCGTTTTGTTGTGCTCAGTAACAAGTGCGAGCAAGGGTTCATACTCGATACTGGCCTTATCGCCAAAAGCCTTTATCATAATCTTAGCTTCACTTAACTCAATTAATAAGTCTTTAGAAATTAACCCCTTTAGCCAAGTAAACACATCTATTCTCCCGAAAAAGATATTTCCAGATAAAGCTTGTCTGCCCCAACGATTATTTTTCTATCAAGGTATTTGCCTTAAAAAGGCTAGCGCTTGCTCTAAATCGCGGGTACGCGCCATCGGCGGTAGCGAGTTTAAAAATGCCTGCCCATAGGGACGATTCACAATCCGATTATCACAGAGAATCAATACGCCGCTGTCCTTTTCGTCACGGATCAAACGTCCAACCCCTTGTTTGAGCGCAATAATCGCCTGAGGTAATGATACTTGGGTAAAAGGATCGCCGCCCTGACGGCTGATATTGTCGGCGCGGGCACGGTAAAGCGGCTCATCGGGGGACACAAAGGGCAGCTTATCGATAATCACGCAACTTAATAACTTGCCGCGCACGTCCACCCCTTCCCAAAAACTGCTCGTCCCTAGCAATACCGCATTCCCCAGTTGGCGAAACTTGGTCAGCAGGCTCTGCTTGCCCGCCTGCCCTTGCACCAAGAGTGGATATTGAGTTCGTGTGCGCAATGCCAGCGCGGTTTGCTCGAGCATTTTATGGCTAGTAAACAGAATAAAGGTTCGCCCCTGCGCCGCCTCAATCGCTTTGACACATACATCGACTAACTGCTTAAGCGCTTGCTGTTGATTCGCCACATTTCCCAGTTGCCTCGGCACACAAAATAACGCCTGACGCGGATAATCGAAGGGACTGTCTAAAATATGCGCCTTAGCATCGCTTATCCCAAGCTCCTGTGCAAAATGCCCTAGGCTGCGGTTCACTTGCAAGGTCGCCGAGGTAAAAATCCAGCTAGTATTGGCGACAAATAGCTGCTGGCACTCGCGGGCAATATTGATGGGTGACATTCGCAGCATGACAAAGCGGCTACCAAACTCAACGCTGTACGCCGCCTGCGGGTTATCACAATTGAAAAATTGATTCAGTTTATGATTAAGCTCAGTCAGCTTTACCGCAATATCATCCAATAATTCACTGCGCCCCACGTGTACAAGTAACAGCTTTTGCAGTGCGGTTAATTCAGCCAATAAATCCCAAGAGGCTAAGGCGATGGATTTATTACTAAGCTGCATCCGCCAGTCCGACTCGCCGCTCGAAAATAACGCATTATGCCAATCACTTAACTTGGTTAAACAGCGCTGACAAAATTGAGCAATCTGCCCCGTATCGCTGAGCTCGGTTTGATAAATCTGCAATAACTTTTGCAGATAATCATCGATGGTGCGACTCGACGATTGCTGCCCAAAGTAACTGACGCAGATGTCTGGCAACAAATGCGCCTCATCGAAGATCACGACATCGGGATCGGGCAACAGCTCGGCAAAGCCCGTATCCTTTAACACGCTGTCAGCAAAGAATAAGTGATGATTCACCACGATGATTTTTGCGTCCATGGCGCGGCTGCGGGCCTTACGGGTAAAACAGGCATCATAAAATTCGCAGCGCTGCCCAAGACAGGTCTCTTTGGTACTGACCACTAAGGGAAGCGCGGGAGAGTTTTCAGCAACTGAGGTTAAGCCACCGATATCGCCATCTTTACTCATACCCGCCCATTGATTGATTTTGAGTAAATCATCCAATAAGCGCGCCTCAATATGGCTGGCCTCCTGCATCTGCCTATGGAGTCGATGCTGGCATAAATAGTTATTGCGGCCTTTTAATAAGGCAAGCTTGGGCGCAATCCCAAGCATAGATGTCAATGCGGGTAAATCCTTTAGAAACAATTGCTCCTGCAAGTTTTTACTGCCCGTGCTCACGATTACTTGCTTGCCACTTAAGATCGCCGGAATTAGATACGCGAAGGTTTTACCGACCCCAGTTCCCGCTTCAATCAGTGCATTGCCCTTACTCGCAATCGCTTCACTGATGATTTGTGCCATTTCAACCTGACTCTGACGCGCACTAAACCCTTGAATATGCTTGGCAAGTACCCCATCGCTGGCAAAAGCGCGCAGCACTTCACTCGCCAATCGGCTCATTGGACGTTGAGCGTCGCTCGACTGCAGATTGGATTGCTGAAGTTTGGCTTGCCGCATCGCTGGGCGTCGGGAATGATTCAAGGGCGTGCGAGGTCCTTTAATAGGGTTAACATAATACGGTTCTAAGATGGCGGACTGTGGCTTAAGTCGTAAACAATTATTAAGGAGCCTGACTCCGTAAGGCCGCAGTGTAATTAAGCCCGCCTAATAATACCAATAGTTTCAGTCCTGCGCCGAATTCAACATGAACATAGTTCTATGCGAGAATATTGCGAAGTTTGGCGGCCAGTCGAAACCCCGCTTAAAAAATTGGTGCTCCTTGCCACGGAGGAACGTTTATAACGCGACAGGATGATTCGATGAAATACCTTTCTGTTTTTTTACTATTGTTGGCTTTTAACCCCGCCTCATGGGCAGGTTGTGATGAAGTGACTTCGCAATGCCTCGTTATTAATGGGCAGGAAGAACGCTCGGAATCCTGTGATATCGCGATTTGCTCCAATATGAGCGAATACCTAGTTGATGTCTCGCTCGAAAATGGAGGAACCATTTTTATGAAACAGGATAATCAATCGCAGCTGATTCGTGTTAATGGCAACCCAGGTATCTTCATAAGGCCGTCACCCGAAAAGAATGACCAAACCTGTTATGCTATGGCAGATAAAAGCATAACTTACTGCTTGCCTGATGCAGTGCTGTAATCAATATTGATAACCGTATATTTTAGACAGCAAAACGGACTGCAGATAGCTCACTATCAAGGTAAGCGTGGAGCATAGGGGTTAACCATGCAAACGACATTATCTTTGTCACAATATGTGAAAAAGCGAAATGGTGTGCCACTGGGTGCCAATCACTCGATGAGAAATATGCTATCCCGCGCCCTTGGCGCTAAGTCATTCCCCATTTTTTGGCATTATTGGAATCCGATTTGGGGTTATTATTTATCACGTAATGTCATGCGTCCAACCAGTCAGTTTCTGCCCATGTGGCTCGCCGTACTCGTCACCTTTTTGGTCAGCGGTGCGCTACATGATCTCGCCGTCGCTCTGGTTAAATGGCAAGCCATGTTCTTTTTTACCCCCTGGTTTGGCATCATGGGAATTATCGTGATTGCCTCAAATAAATATGGCCTTTCCTACGGCGCATTACCTTGGATTATGCGGGCCTTGATTAATTTACTGTTTATTTTCTCATCATTTGCGTTAACCGAATTCATGCTGGGTCTATTGAATCCTTAACCCTAATTAACTCGTCCAAATGATGTAAATGATCCTCGCTCAAAAGGATATTTCATGCGATTAACATTAACCTTGGAAACCCTATTATCTCAACTTGGTTCTTTTTCGTGGCACTTGGATGTGTATAAAGCACTAGATCAACCATTAAGTCCTACAATGTCGGTGTTAATCATTGACGATGAACTTGAAGAAGAGCGCGACCAACAGGATGAGCCTCTCTTTCCACAAACCCAAGGCTATCAATACGTTTTGAGCATTGCCGATTTACAAAGTATCAAGGCTAACTTAGTGCAACAGCGACCAAATGCCAGCTTGTATGACTTAATTCATGCTGTCAGTTATTACTATCAAAACGATGCTTATATAAATGTAGAGTGTTAACCGCTTTAGTTGAGATTTTTTAAGATATATTAAACCCAATTGTTAAAAGATAAAAAAGAATCAGATATGGATAAAAAAGCAAAAAGGATTTTATTCTCCACCTATTGGAAGAATGGTTGGATTGACGCCAAAAATAGAAGTCTCTCCGAGTCCGACTTTAACTACGCCAAATCGAAAGGATTAATGTTTGATCCTTTAACTATCTCCCACGATGAATGCATCCTTGCCATCACAGCGCTAGTTAAAGGCATATCGCAAGCACAAGTAACAAAAGGATTTTTAAGCAGTCTAACCTCTCGGCGATTGGATTGGCGCTCATCCCTTGCATCCTATGCGATCGCCCAAAAAATTCCATCACACCACTATACACCCGTCATTTCAGGCACTTCCTACACGGATGGCAAACCAACGGCACACTCCTATACCTGTGGCATTTGCCGAGACAGTCAATATGGCATCCGAGGAAGTGAATCCTATAACGAGATGGATATTAACGTATTCAATTTCGAGCGCATTAAATGGGGCGGCGTGCGCCATGGGGATATTTTGTATACCTATTTTGATTTAAGCCAATTTATCAATGCAGATATTCCAGAGCCGACGACAGATGATATTACCTGTTTTAGGGAGATATTAACGATTATCGAAACATCTGAGCCGAGCGATTATCCCAGCGCATTGGAGAAAAGATTAGCGAGTGTAATAAAATCGAGTAAAGCTGAGCGACAAATATTGATTGAAATATTAGCCAGTCTGGGAATATTAAAACCCCGTTGTTTCGATAGACAACGTCAAGGCAAAAATGACTGGGTATTTGCCGAATATTGGCGTGGTGAAGATAAATATTGCCAACAGATAGTTGAACATCTGTTTGGAGAATATTTAGCACAATAAAAAGGATGTCACAGCGCTAATTCGGTATTAGCGCTGTGACTGACACTCATCCGCAATCGCCAGTCTAGAGGATGCTGCTAGATAAAATCTGCCATCCTTGCCGCTATTCTAGCTGCCGAACGGTTCTAAACGTAGAGTCAGCTTTCTGCCCATTCCTAGCAAACCTCAAGTAGTCCCCTCTTGCAATCGGTTGATTTACCTTCAGCGACCATCAAGATGAAACATTTTCATAAAGCGCATAAATATTCTTATTTAGTTAAATTAGCTGTTGCAAACGGCACAGAAAGCGGTTAGCTTAAAAAAACGTTCGATGGATAAGTATCCATCAGCACCGAATTCAACAGAATACAGAGTATAGAGAGTCATATGAGCCCATTACTGAACGCTATCCACCATCATCACCACCATATGCGGTAGCCTTCGGACGCTCACTGCCGGAGGACTGTATCCTTCTGGCGGACTGATTCAAAGATGATCACTAACCCCTGGAAGGAATTCCGGGGGTTTTTGCTTTTAGGCTTTTTAACTTACAGCTTAACCCGTGTTTAGTATGTAATTTCAATATGTTAGCTAGATAAACGCCAGCCAAACATAGAAACCAGTTAAACCATGCGACAAAAGAATATCATTTTGAATTTGTTAACTTTGAGCGAGACAAGACTATGACTGAATCAAACCGTTTACGCATCGCCATCCAAAAATCTGGCCGTTTATCCACCGACTCACAGCAATTACTCAAGAGCTGCGGCGTTAAGTTTTCCATTAATGAACAACGTCTTATCGCGCACGCAGACAACATGCCTATCGATTTACTCAGAGTGCGTGACGATGATATTCCAGGGCTAGTGATGGATGGCGTGGTCGATTTAGGCATTATTGGTGAGAACGTGCTCGAAGAAGAGCAGATTGAGCGTCAAACCTTAAATAAACCCGCCGAGTTTGTGAAATTACGCCAACTGGATTTCGGTGCCTGTCGCCTGTCGTTAGCTGTGCCAACCGAATTTAGCTATGCCGATGCCTCATCCTTGGAAGGCTTGCGAATTGCCACCTCCTACCCCAACCTATTGCGCCGTTTTATGCAACAAAAAGGCATAAGTTATCGCGACTGTATGTTAAAAGGCTCGGTTGAAGTCGCGCCGCGTGCCGGGCTTGCCGATGGCATTTGTGACTTAGTCTCCACCGGCGCCACCCTTGAGGCCAACGGTTTATACGAGACCGAAGTCATCTACCGATCTATGGCCTGTGTTATTCAATCGACCCAAACTCAAACGCCGAGCAAACAAGCCTTAATCGACAGAATTTTATCCCGCGTAAACGGCGTGATCCGCGCCCGTGAAAGTAAATATATTTTGCTGCACGCCCCCACTGAAACCTTAGATCAAATTGTCGCCCTGCTGCCCGGCGCCGAAAACCCGACTGTGCTGCCATTAAACGACGATACTAATCGAGTGGCCATCCACGCCGTCAGTACTGAAGATTTATTCTGGGACACCATGGAGCAGCTCACCGCGCTAGGTGCCAGCTCTATCCTCGTAATGCCAATTGAAAAAATGATGGGGTGATCTATGGATATTTTGACTTGGGCAGCATTATCCACCGATGAACAAAAAGCCGCGCTCCAACGCTCACCTTTAATTGGTGACAGCGGCTTAGAACAAAGTGTTCGGGCGATTGTTGATGCCGTGGCTAGCCGTGGCGATGCGGCGCTGAAAGAGTTTAATCAAAAGTTTGATGGCTTTAATAGTGCCAATATCGACAGCCTGCGTTTAAGTGAAAGCGAGATTAGCGCCGCCAGCGCACGAGTCTCGGCAGAACTTAAAGCCGCCATTGCCCAAGCGATGGCCAATATTGATGTGTTCCACAGCGCGCAGCAATTTCGCCCCATAGAGATTGAAACCCAAGCGGGTGTTCGCTGCGAGCTTCGTAGCGAACCGATTGAAAAAGTGGGTTTATATATTCCCGGCGGCAGCGCGCCCCTCATTTCGACCGTGATGATGTTGGCCCTGCCAGCAAAAATTGCCGGCTGCGAAAAACGCGTATTGGTGAGTCCGCCGCCGATTAACGATGCGATTGTGTATGCGGCAAACGCCTGTGGGATCACCGAAATTTATCAAGTGGGCGGTGCGCAAGCCATTGCCGCACTCGCTTTTGGTACTGAAACGATTCCTAGCGTCGATAAGATTTTTGGCCCAGGCAACCGTTATGTCACCGAGGCCAAACGCTTAGTATCCCAAGATGGTCGCTGCACTGTGTCTATCGATATGCCAGCGGGACCCTCCGAGGTGTTGGTGATAGCAGATAGCGATGCCAATAGCGCATTTATTGCTGCGGATTTACTCTCGCAAGCGGAGCATGGCCCAGATTCGCAGGTCATTTTAGTCACGGATTCTGAGCCACTAGCACAAGCAGTCAATCAAGCGCTCGAGTCACAACTGGCCGCCCTGCCGCGCCAAGAGATTGCCGCGACCGCCCTAAAAGGCAGCCGAACCATTTTGGTAAAAGATATGCGAGAAGCGGCGCTCGTGTCGAATCGCTATGGGCCCGAACACTTAATTATTCAAACCCGTTTCCCACGGGACGTACTAAAGCATATTCGCGCCGCAGGCTCAGTGTTTTTAGGGGCCTATACACCTGAATCGGTTGGGGATTATGCCAGTGGGACTAACCATGTATTGCCAACTTACGGTTATAGCCGCGCGGTATCTAGCCTCTCCTTGGCAGACTTTAGCCGCCGCTTTACGGTGCAAGAACTCAGTGCCAAGGGCCTACTCGGACTCGGGCAAGCGGTAATGACCCTTGCCAGCAATGAATTACTCGATGCCCATAAAAATGCGGTCGCGATACGCTTAGCCAGTCTTAAGGACTGATGGAAATAAGTAACGCAATCAACAGTACGCTTAATTAAAGCCGTAGCCAGACTTAGGATGAATAGGATGAGCCAAGTGCCAACTAGCCAAGCACCAACGAGCAATGTGCCTGTGACAAATATTCCGAGCGCCAATTGCGCCAGCAATACTCTCGATAACAATACTCTCGAAAACATAAACATCGAGCCAACAACCCTTGCCGCACGTCTTGCTCGGCCCGAACTGCTCGAGTTAACGCCTTACCAAAGTGCTCGCAGGCTGGGTGGTCGTGGGGATATTTGGATCAACGCTAACGAATCGCCCTTCAATAATGTGGCCGTTGCCGAACTCGATTTATCTAAGTTAAATCGTTACCCCGAGTGCCAACCGCCCGCGTTAATCAATGCCTACAGCCAATATAGCGGTGTTGCTGAGAGTAAAATTGTCGCCAGTCGCGGCGCCGATGAGGCCATCGAACTGCTGATCCGTGCCTTTTGTGTTCCAGGCATCGACTCAATTGCGACCTTTGGGCCCACTTACGGCATGTACGCCATTAGCGCGCAAACCTTTAATGTGGGCGTTAAGGCATTAAGCTTAACGGCGGAGTACTGTCTCCCAAGTGACTTTGCGACGGCCGCGCGCGGCGCTAAGTTAGTGTTTATCTGTAATCCCAATAACCCAACTGGCACAGTGATTGACAAGGCGCGCATAGAGCAAGCCATACAAGCCCTACCCGACGCCATTGTTGTTGTCGATGAGGCTTATATCGAGTTTTGCCCCGAATATAGCGTCGCCGATTTACTCGAGTCTTACCCAAACCTCGTGGTGCTACGCACCCTTTCAAAGGCCTTTGCCTTAGCGGGCGCGCGCTGCGGCTTTTTGCTCGCCAATGAAGAGATTATCGAAATCATCATGCGGGTGATTGCGCCCTATCCCGTGCCACTGCCCGTGAGTGAAGTGGCCGTGCAAGCGCTATCCGCTGCTGGGATTGCGCGGATGAAAACCCAAGTCAAAGAACTCAATGCTCAGGGCGAGCGACTCGCGGCGGCGCTGAATTTGTACTGCGAACAATGGGGCGGCGCCGTGCTAACACCCAATGGTAACTATGTGCTCGCCGAATTTGACGACGTGGCAAAAGTGGCAAAGCTGCTTATCGACAATGGCATTGTCGCGCGGGCCTATAAGGACCCAAGGCTGGCTAAAGCCATTCGTTTTAGCTTTAGCTCTCAGGCTGACACAGACCGCTTAGTGTCGCTCTTTGAATCGCAAAAGCTGTGAGCATTTAGCGCAAGTATCAACGCAGCATTGGCCTAATAGACTGATTTTATAAAGATAACAAACTGAATTGAAAGGTAGCAGCATGAACCCAGTATTTACCCCAAATGTCGCCCAGAAAATACTTTTTATCGACCGAGATGGCACCTTGATTGAAGAGCCCATCACCGACAAACAGGTCGATAGCCTCGCCAAACTGGTATTCGAGCCCCAAGTGATCCCCGCCTTACTGCGCCTGCAAAAAGCTGGGTTTAGGTTGGTGATGGTCAGCAATCAAGATGGACTCGGTACCCCTTCCTTCCCGCAGGAAGATTTCGATGCGCCGCACAATATGATGATGCAAATCCTGTCTAGCCAAGGGGTTAAGTTTGAAGATGTACTCATCTGCCCGCACTTTAACGATGAAAACTGCAGCTGCCGCAAACCTAAACTTGGGCTGGTAAAAGACTTTTTGACCCAAGGCACCATCGATTTTACTCAGTCTGCCGTGATTGGTGACAGACACACAGATGTGGAACTGGGCAATGCCATGGGGATTAAAAGCTTTCAATATCAGCGTGGCAGCCTAGGCTGGGACACGATTGCCGATGCCTTACTCAACAAGGGCCGCACCGCGACTGTGGTACGCACCACCAAGGAAACCGATATTCGCGTGACTGTCGATCTCGACAATGCCAGCAAAGGCGCCATCAACACAGGCATTGGTTTCTTCGACCATATGCTGGATCAAATCGCCACCCACGGAAACTTCAAAATGGAGGTGAATGTCGATGGCGATCTCGAGATAGACGATCACCACAGCGTTGAAGACACGGCATTGGCGATTGGGGACGCACTGCGCCAAGCACTTGGCGATAAACGCGGTATTGCCCGTTTTGGTTTTAGTTTGCCTATGGATGAGGCCAAGGGCGAATGCTTACTCGATCTCTCCGGCAGGCCTTTTATCAAATTCGCCGCCCAATTTGAACGGGAAAAAGTCGGTGAAATGGCCACCGAAATGGTGCCGCACTTTTTCCGATCTTTTGCCGATGGCCTACGCTGCACCCTGCATGTAGCCGCCGAGGGAGACAACGATCACCACAAGGTCGAAGCGCTATTTAAAGTACTGGGCCGCGCGCTGCGTCAGGCAGTCAAAGTTGAAGGTGATGTGTTGCCATCGAGTAAAGGCGTGCTCTAACACCGTGATAAATCTGAGTTAGGTGCTTAATGACCTGATGCAGATTGATTAGCGAATAATACAAAGCCTGATGATTTTAACGAGGGGCAGTTTCGGGATGCGGCGACAAACCGCTTCCCCACTGACCCATCAATAGGAAAACCCAATGTCAGCAAACATAGATGAATTTGATGTTGTCATCATAGACACAGGTTGCGCCAACTTAAGCTCGGTCCGTTTCGCCTTTGAGCGCCTCGGCGCTAAGGTGTTAGTCACCGATGACAAAGCCAGCATTAAAGCCGCTAAACGTGTGGTACTGCCAGGTGTCGGCAGCGCTGGCGCCGCGATGGCTTCATTATCTGAAAAAGCCTTAGTCGAATTAATTCAAGGGTTAACTCAACCCGTGCTGGGTGTCTGTTTAGGGATGCAAATGCTCACGCTGCTCTCTAAAGAACGCGGCGGCCAAGCGCTGGATTGCCAATGCTTAGGCATTATTCCAACTGAGATCGACGAGCTAGACCGTCAAATACTTAAGGCCGAAGATTTACCTCTGCCGCACATGGGCTGGAACCAACTGACCTTTAGCAATCCGTCCCAGGTTCACCCGCTGTTTGCCGGTGTTCCAGCTGGCAGTTACGTGTATTTTGTGCACAGCTACCGCGCACCATTAAGCGACTACACCTTGGCGCAATGCCGTTATGGTGAGGACTTTAGCGCCGCCATAGGTAAAGACAACTTTATGGGCGTGCAATTTCACCCCGAGAAGAGCGCCGCAGTGGGCGCACAAATCCTAGGTAACTTTTTAAAAATGCAGTAAATGCAATCGCTTATTAGCTTTTGACTGAGCTAATTTTGGCTAAGCCAGCTTTTTTCAGCCACAACATGCAGCAATAAAGCGCGGCAGCAAATGCGCCAAAAGAATTAAGGACAACAGATGATCATTCCAGCAATTGATTTAATTGATGGCAAGGTAGTTAGGCTCTACCAAGGGGATTATGGGCAGCAGACCACCTTCGATTTAAGCCCGCTGGCCCAGTTGCAATCCTACCAAGACCAAGGGGCAAACTGGTTGCATATCGTGGATTTAACCGGCGCGAAAGATCCTACAAAACGCCAAACGGCTTTGATTGCTAAGCTGACTGCGGGGCTTAACGCCAATATTCAAGTGGGCGGCGGGATCCGCACTGAAGAACAAGTCGCCGAGTTATTATCCCTTGGGGTTAAACGCGTGGTGATAGGCTCGCTCGCCGTCAAAGAGCCCGAGTTAGTCAAGGGCTGGTTTAACAAGTTTGGCAGCGAGGCTATTTGCCTCGCACTGGATGTCAATATCAATCAGAGCGGCGAGAAAATCGTTGCGGTTTCTGGCTGGCAAAGCGGTGGCGGTAAGAGTCTAGAATCTATCGTTGAAGACTTTAGCCAAGTTGGGCTTAAACATGCGCTGGTGACTGACATCAGTCGCGATGGCACCCTCACAGGCGCCAATACCGAACTCTATCAAGAGCTATCCAGCCGCTATCCCGACATCGCTTGGCAAGCCTCGGGCGGCATTGCCACCCTTGAAGATGTTGCCGCCGTCAGAGACAGTGGCGCCGCGGGCATCATTATCGGTAAAGCTTTACTAATCAATCAGTTTAATGTGGCGGAGGCAATCCAATGCTGGCCAAACGAATAGTCCCCTGTTTAGATGTGAAAGATGGCTGCGTGGTTAAGGGCGTACAGTTTCGCAACCATGAAATTGTTGGCGACATAGTGCCACTCGCGGCGCGTTACGCCGCAGAGGGCGCCGACGAACTGGTGTTTTACGATATCACTGCCAGTGCCCACGACCGAGTGGTCGATAAGTCTTGGGTGAGCCGAGTGGCGGAGCAAATCGATATCCCCTTCTGCGTTGCCGGCGGCATTAGAACCATCGGCCAAGCCCGCGAGTTACTGGCCTTTGGCGCGGATAAGATTTCGGTCAACTCACCCGCTCTCAGCGATCCGAGTTTAATTTCACGCCTGCAGGATGAATTTGGCCGCCAATGCATAGTGATCGGCATAGACTCTTTTTATGATGCGGCAAGCGACAGTTATAAGGTAAAGCAATTTACCGGCGATGAAGCCGCCACCAAAGAAACCGCCTGGTACACTCAGGATTGGGTCGAAGAAGTACAAAAACGCGGCTGCGGCGAAATCGTGCTCAACGTGATGAACCAAGATGGCGTGCGTGGTGGCTATGATATCAAACAGTTAAGCCTCGTACGCCAGCTGTGCGACGTGCCCTTAATCGCCTCGGGCGGCGCTGGCACTATGGCGCATTTTCGCGATGTGTTTATCGAGGCTAAGGTGGATGCAGCGCTGGCGGCCAGCGTGTTCCATAAAGCCATTATCAATATCGGCGAGTTAAAACAGTATTTAGCGGCCGAAGGCATCGCCATTCGCCAGTAACTCAACATCAGTAGCGATTGATAGAAATAATAAGGTATGCAGATATGACAACTGGAACCACTTCAAGCTGTTGCCAAGGCCCTGCAAGCGCAGAACTGGTTAATAGCCTCGACTGGGAAAAACAACAGGGGCTTATCCCAGCGGTTATCCAAAATCACCTATCGGGCAAAGTGTTAATGCTTGGATTTATGGATAAAGCCGCGCTGCAGCACACACTGGCAACCGGTGATGTGACGTTTTTTAGCCGCTCTAAGCAACGTTTATGGACCAAGGGCGAAACCTCGGGCCATACCCTAAAATTGGTTGCCATCGATAAAGACTGCGATAACGACAGCCTGCTGGTGCAGGTGTTGCCAAATGGCCCAACCTGCCATAAAGGCACCGAAAGCTGCTGGCTCGATGGCAATGCGCACCCGTTTTTAAACAATCTAGCCGAGCTTATCGCCTCGCGTAAGGGGCAAAACCCTGAGTCGAGCTACACCGCCTCTTTATTTGCCCGAGGCACCAAACGCATCGCCCAAAAAGTCGGTGAAGAAGGATTAGAAACCGCCTTGGCCGCAGCGACTCACGATAAAGAGGAGCTGATTAACGAGGCATCGGATCTGGTGTATCACTTGTTAGTCTTGCTTGAGGATCAATCACTAAGCTTAAGTGATATTAACGCCAACTTGCTTGCCCGCCATCAAAAAGCGCAGCAAAAGTAGTCCGCTTTCAAACCTCGAAGCACCACTCTGCCGCATTCCTTTTGGTCTGCGGCAGAGTACTCTTGATTTTGCATTCAGTTACGGCCTATTCACTTGCCGTAACCAACAAAAGTTCAGCCTCCATAATCCACCTTGCTACTCTTAACCTCTGCTAAAAACGGCACGACGTCACACAAATTGTACACTTGGCCCCTGACAAAAAATCTGCAAAATACTGTTGTAATGGTTGACAAGTACACCTTAACTGCCTATCGTAGCCTGCGTCCTCGAACCCGCACGAGGCATTGACGCAACTTATTAACATTTAAGACAAATTTAAAAACAGGCGAATTGCCTTCGTTATGTGATGTGACCAAGCCATTAGATGTGTTCAAGTCACTCGATGTTATTAAGTGCCGAATTAACCCCAAGCAAAGGCGAGTTTTATGCGTATTACCACAGCTTATTATCCCTATCTGTAGCCGCAATGGCATAGATAGGCACACTCGCCTGACCTTCCATTGTGGCCATATCCCCAACGATCCGCAGATTGCGCCACGATCACAATACAGGTACACCACGTACCCTTTAGTTCCCAGTATCACGCGCCACTCTGCACAGCTCCTCAATAAAGCACTCAACTGAGACAGTTGAGCCATTAATAAAGACGTTTGAGCGTAAAGTTATGACACAAAATAAATTTTTCGGCAGTTTGCTACTGATTGCAGGCACCACCATTGGCGCGGGTATGCTCGCACTCCCTATCGCCTCGGCAGGACTCGGTTTTGGTGTATCGAGCATCATTATGTTGCTCCTCTGGGCGCTGATGGCCTACACCGCCCTGCTGATGGTTGAAATCCATCAATTTGCCCCGAGCGATGCGAGCCTGAACCAATTAGCCCGCACGCTTTTGGGCGCTAAGGGCCAAGTGATTGCCAGTGTTGCCCTGATGTTTTTACTCTACGCCCTGTGCGCCGCCTATATCGCGGGTGGCGGCGAGCAAGTCAATCAAAAGCTCAATGCATGGTTAGGGTTAGATCTGCCACCGCAGGCGGGCGCCATCTTCTTTACCCTGTTAGTCGGCACCATAGTCGGTTTAGGCACCCATTGTGTCGATTTGATCAATCGCGTGCTCTTTAGTTTGAAAATCATTGCGTTAATCCTAATGCTGGCCCTATTACTGCCGCAGGTCGAAGGCACACATTTACTCGAGTTGCCACTAGAGCAAGGGCTTATCGTGTCAGCCATTCCAGTGATTTTTACCTCCTTTGGTTTTCATGGCTCGATTCCGTCCGTGGTGCGCTACTTAGGCGTTGAGGTAAAAAGCCTGCGTAAAATCATGCTGCTCGGCTCGGCGTTACCGCTACTGATTTACCTGCTGTGGCAACTGGGCAGCCAAGGCGTGCTCAGCCAAAGCCAACTGATGACGAATCAGAGTCTTTCAGGCTTTATCAATCAATTAGCCAGTGTACTGCATAGCCAATACTTAAGTTCTGCCATCAGTGTATTTGCCGATCTGGCGCTGGCCACCTCCTTTTTAGGGGTCAGCCTCGGTCTGTTTGACTTTATGGCGGCTAACTTAAGGCAACAGGATAATGCCGCGGGTCGCAGTGTTACCGCCGCCATAACCTTCGTGCCTCCTCTGGGGTTTGCCCTCTTTTACCCGCAGGGATTTATTACCGCCCTCGGTTATGCGGCAATCGCCCTCGTGATCCTCGCGATTTTTTTACCCGTGGCCATGGTGTGGGTACAAAGACAAACGCGCGATAAAGCGAACTTGCCACAGGGTTACCGCGTCGCAGGGGGGAAGCTCGGTTTACTGTTAGCGATGCTCTGCGGAGTGGCCGTGATTGGCGCTCAGCTCTTGGGATAAGCTGTACGGATAAACAATCGGGATAAACGCTATTTTGGCTAAAGCCATATAAGTGCATGTAAAATCAAGATGAATAATGACAGGCACTCAGTCTTGCTTCGCGCAAGATTGCCAAGTTCTTTATTAGTCAGCCAGCGGCTTGAGTGTTAAACTGCCGCTAATCCCGCTTGCCGCTCAGCATCGGCAGCCCCAAATCGCCTCACGCTCCCACGGGGAACAATAGCAAGGCGCTGATGATAAGGATGACATTCGAACCCCATGGTTAACACGCCGACATCGCCAGAACAGGAGACTGCCGAGCACGCGCATCAGGCGATGCCTCAAGAAGCGACGGCGGCCGCAGCGCCAGATTCGGCGCACCGCCGCGGTTCTACACTCAAAAAGCGCTTAAAACAAAGCCTGATTGCCACCACTGGGGCGGGCCTGTTAGCTGGCGCGGCGCTAACCATTTGGATAGTCAACAGTCAAACCGAAGCCCTGATCCTTCGCGTCGCGAATTATGCCTTAAGCGGCATGGACGGTGAGCTTAGCGATATTCGTTTAGGCCCCATGGGTTTAGAACATTGGCACATTCACTCTGCGAGCCTGCGTGTACATGACTCGCATTTAGTGATCAATAACCTGGATATTCAGCTTGAACTCAACTGGCCCAAAAGCCTTGAAGAACTGAAGCAACTTGTCCAAGTTGAGAGTTTAACTCAAAAAATCAAGCGCATTAGCACGGGCGAGATAGACGTTGAACTCGGCGCATCGCTGCTGGAGCGAAGCCCCACCATCGCCGATGAACAAACGCCAGCGTTGGCGTTAAATATCAAATCCTTACCTTTAATTGATATAGGTAAAACCACACTCAGATTAGCGCCGCAGGCAGAGCTTCCGGCCTATCAGCTGGTGATGGATAAACTCAGCCTCAATCATCAAGCTGAATTAACCACAGCCTTTAGCAGCACTGAGGGTGAGCCATTAGCCCAGCTTGCCGCGACGCTTGGCAACGAACAATGGCGCTTGAAGAGCGAACTGAATATCGCGCCGCTACTGGAAAACCTGCATCAAATTGGTCTGCGCCAAACCCAAGGGAGCATCCTCAACCAATTAACCCAGTGGGATCAACAGTGGCAACAACTTGGGATAGGATTAAGTGGGCAACTCAGTTCTGAGAGCACGATGACACTCGCCAGCGGCGAAATCACAAGCCGACACCGCATTCAGCAGCCCAGCATCAACTTAAGCCATTTTGCCGACTTAACGCTCGCGCCCCAGCCAGCTTTGGGGTTTGAGCTTAGTGGATCACTTGCTTCACTTAATCTCACCCTCGAGCCCTTTGGTCTTGCGCTCACCCCCAATGCGGCACAGCACGCGCAGCTATTCGCCGCACTTAATCAGTCACTGCAATTGAGCGATGAAAACTCTCAAGCGCTCCTTACCCTGCTGTCGGGGCTTAAAAGCACCGAGGCGCCCGTGGGCCTTGCCTTTTCGATGACAACGCCACTGCATTATACGCTGACATCTCAAGCGAGCAGCCATGACCCCATAGCGCTGCCCACATTCGAGTTAAGCACCTTAGGCAGTAAGCTTGATACACGCATTCACTTACAAGATATCCAGTTAACGCCCACGCCAGATGCTTGGAAGGTCGCGAGCCGCTGGCAACTGGCGCTTACGCAAACGACCCCGCTGTCGCTGCGGGAACTCTGGCATGCAGCACCACAGGATTTCAGTTGGAACGCGGGAATACTTCAAACGGCGGGACATGTCAGCGTTGCTCAGTCGGCTCAAGGGCTGAATTGGCAAGTGAGCACAGCGCCAGTGACGAGTGACTCGAATGTCTCAAGCGATACCTTACAATTTGCACTTGAAGATCTACAGCTACAGCAAACTGCGCAAGCCGCAGAGCATCAAACTAAACAGACGCAGTTAAGCCTTGGTAATATTCAGCTCAACGCTAAGGCTCCCATGACCGCGAGTGCTACCCCGTTAGCGACTCAGGATACGACTGGCGCGCAATCAACCGAGTTTGCCTTCAATCTACCGCCGCTCTCTCTCGCCCTGTCGCAGCTGCGCGTGAGCCAAGCGGTAGAGAATCTTGCGGGCACCGCCGCGAGCGCAATGCAGAGCAGTCGCAACGATATTAGCCTCAAGACGTTCTCCCTTGAGACATCAAAGGCGATGACCCTCGATTACTCCTCGTTGCAATCCATTGAAAATGCTATTCAATCGAGTCAGTTGAGTAATCAAGTGAACTGGCAAGCGCAGCAACTCTTGATTGAAAAGCAGCTCAGCGCCAAAGGCCGCACACGTAAACAGACTGTGCTTAAACTGGATAATTTGGCACTCGCGCAGACGTTAAACTGGCAAAACCAACGTCTTCACGGCCATGAACAGTGGCAAGTCGGCACAGTTGAGCTGCAAAGCGACCATCAATTACAGTTCGCCGCGCCTCACAAATCACTGCTGTTAACCGGCCAATGGGTTGTCGATACCAGCATGACAGAAGCACTATCTTTGCTTAATCAAACCCAGCCCTTGCCCGCTGAGTTAAATGTGACTGGCCATAACCAATTACAAGCACAATTTAAGCTGACACATGAGCCAGAGCAGACCCAATTTGCCATGCAAATTACCCAGTCGATGACAGAGCTGGAAGGTTTTTATCAAGACACGACCTTTGAAGGCGGGAAATTACAGGCCCAATGCGAGTTCACTTGGGGGCAATCCTATAAGGCGCCGCAAGCACCAGGCTATTTCAGCAGTTTAAGCCGACTAAACTGCCCGAATACCGTGATGACTTTTAATTTGTTCGATCCCGGCTTTCCCTTGACCGATATCGAAGTGGAGGCCGATATTGCCCTCACCAAGGATGCCGAAAAGCTTCCCGACAATTGGCTGCAACAACTCACGGGCTTGAGTGATACCGACGTGTCGATGACTGCTAAGGGCAAAGTATTGAGCGGCCAGTTCTTACTGCCTGATTTTAATTTAAAATTACAGGACAAATCCCACGCCTATCTATTATTGCAGGGCATGAGCCTTGAGGAAGTGCTGCGCATTCAGCCGCAAATTGGTATCTATGCCGATGGTATTTTCGATGGTGTATTACCCGTGGATTTGGTCGATGGCAAAGTCTCGATCAGCGGTGGCCAGTTGGCGGCCCGTGCGCCCGGTGGCCTTATTGCGATTTCGGGCAATCCGGCGGTCGATCAAATGCGTCAATCACAACCTTATCTCGACTTTGTATTTTCGGCACTAGAACATTTAGAATACAGCCAGTTATCCAGTAGTTTCGATATGGATCAAACCGGTGATGCCAAGCTCTTAGTGGAAGTCAAAGGCCGCAGCCAAGGGATTGAACGCCCCATCCACTTGAATTACTCTCATGAAGAGAACATGCTGCAATTATTCAGGAGTCTTCAGATTGGTAACGATCTGCAGGACAGAATCGAAAAATCCGTGAAGTAACAAGGAAACCTCAGTGAAGATCATTCAATTACAGCAAGTGAGTTTAGGTGCATTGCTGCTACTGGCGGCATTGCAAGGCTGTGCGCCAACGGTAAAGATTGAGCCGCCTGATAAACCGATTGTGATTAATCTCAATGTGAAAATTGAACACGAGATAAAAATCAAAGTGGATAAGGAGCTAGATCAGCTTCTATCAGATGATAAGTTGTTCTAATCACTAAGAATTGAGGAATATACAATGAAATCAATGCCACTCAAAACCCTGCTACAAAAGCCAACATTACTCCTGTTGCTCGGCCTGAGTTTATTCAGCTTAAATGCCTTTGCAATGTCACTACAGGAAGCCAAATCCCAAGGTTACTTAGGTGAGCAGCTCAATGGCTATCTGGGTCTAGTGCAAAATAATAGCGAGGCCAAAGCCGTGATGGACGATGTGAATAACAAACGCCGCGCCCATTACGAAACCATCGCTAAAAAGAACAATATCTCCGCCGCCGATGTCGCTAAACTTGCCGGCGAAAAAGCCATCGCCGCCACAGATAAAGGCAACTATGTGCAAAACGCCCAAGGAAAATGGGTTAAAAAGTAGAGAGTTAGCACTGACAAAAACGCCTGCAATTGCAGGCGTTTTTGTCTCTATCATTGATCACGGAATGAAAAACGTACCTGTTTTATGCTGAGGCTGTACGCCCATATCACATCCGTTGCAGCATTAAGCATTGTTAGCTATCAGAACAGCCAGCGAGCACAATCTTTGATGCCTGAAATAAGGTTTGCTCAATCCAATCCCGAAAGAATGAAATACGTGAGTAATGCTCAATCACGCCATACTTGCCCTCTTCCCAATTCGTTGACTCGGCATTTTGCCATGAGCTGACACCGATAAGACAAACTGAATCGGCCGATGCGAGATACGCGGGGCCGCCCGAATCTCCTGGGCCACTAATCCCCTCCAATGGTAAGGCATTCGCGTCACGGTCAAATGCAAATTGCAGCCATTGCTCCTGCACACCGACCACGGCGTTGTGTGCCGCGCGTAATTGTTTGTCGGCCCCCGCAACGCCCACCAGCCCATTTCCATAATCGCCACGTCCGACGAAGGTTGCGATTTTGCCCGTTTCGGTTGAGGCATGATTCAATTTAGCGAGTGTTGCATCCTCAATGGGAGAAGCCAATTGAACCAAGGCAATATCGTAGGGAAAGTGCCTTTCTTTCCAAAGGGGATGTTTTATCACGTCTTTAATCGGGTAAAAATGCGTTTTAAATTGCACCTTATTGCCGACCATTAGCTCATTAGCCACGTGCGCCGCCGTCACAATCCATTGCTTATCGATAAGGCTGCCAGTACCAAGCACGATTTCATCGCCTTTATAAAATCCTAAAAAGCTGACCGTCGAATTATCGCTTTGCGCCGCCGCTTGATATTTCGCGTCATCCACATCATGCCTGATAATCATGGCATTGGCGGTACTCGTTATCGCCAGTAACAGTACGAACATCCATTTCATATTGAACTCCTATCCTTGCGTATATTTATTCGCCAATATTGCGTGATGAGAATATCGAGAATGAATCATCATTAATGTCGAGAACTTAACAGCTTTTTATCATTTGAGATATAGCCGCTGCATTCACATCATTCAGCCGTGATTGATCAACATGACATGTTGAATGACATCGCAATTTATCCGTAGAAAACAAAAGCGCAGCGAACTTGTGTTCACCGCGCTTTTTAATATTTACCCCTAGGCTTTAACTCTAAGGTTTAATGCTGAAAGGGGTTAACGATTTGCAGCCTTATTTAAAATACAAGCTATGGAATTTAAGGTGCTCTTCAATAAAACTCGCAATAAAGTAATAGCTATGGTCGTACCCCGCCTGCATACGTAAATCTAACGGGTAGCCTTTTGCTTTGGCGATATCACTGAGCGTTTGTGGCATCAGTTGCGCCTCTAAAAAGCTGTCGGCATCACCTTGGTCGACTAATACAGGCACTTCGTTAATCGCCAGTTTTAGCAACTCACAGGCATCGTATTGGCGCCAGTGCTCGCGATTTTCCCCTAAATACTCGGTAAAGGCTTTAATCCCCCAAGGTGCATTGCTTGGATTACTGATAGGACTAAAGGCCGAGATTGAACTGTATCTGTGAGGATTGGTTAACCCTATCACTAACGCGCCGTGCCCGCCCATGGAGTGGCCAGAAATAGCGCGCTGCCCGGTTACGGGGAAATTCGCTTCAATCAGCGCTGGCAGCTCATGCACTATATAGTCGTACATTTTATAGTGGCGATTCCAAGGCGCTCTGGTCGCGTTTAAATAAAACCCCGCGCCAAGACCTAAGTCATAGGCTTTATCCGGCGCATCGGCAACATCATCGCCACGGGGACTCGTATCGGGGGCGACGATAGCCATTCCCAACTGAGCCGCAATACGCTGCGCGCCCGCCTTCTGCATAAAGTTTTCGTCGGTACAGGTGAGACCCGATAGCCAATACAACACTGGCACAGGTTTGTTGGCCGCCTCGGGTGGCAGGTAAATCGCAAAGCGCATCTCGCAATTCAGCGCCTGAGATTGATGGCGATACTGTTTGTGCCAACCACCAAAACTCTTGTTACAGCTGATATTTTCTATGGTCATTTCAATCCCTTTCCTGTTCACTTTCAGCGTTTAGCTTGCCGTTCAAGACTCTATCACAAGCTTAAAACGCATAAGCAGCAGATAAGCCGTTAGCGGTTATCTGCTGCTGTGATGGCAAACTGAGCGCTTATTTATCGAAATGGATCACGCTACGAATGCTCTTGCCTTCATGCATCAAGTCGAAGGCTTCGTTAACTTGCTCAAGTCCCATAGTGTGGGTGATAAAGTCATCGAGCTTAAACTCACCTGCTAGGTATTGTTCAACGATTTTAGGTAATTGCGAGCGTCCTTTCACGCCACCGAAGGCAGAACCGCGCCATACTCGGCCCGTCACCAGTTGGAACGGACGGGTGGAGATCTCCTGCCCTGCGCCTGCAACACCAATGATCACTGACTCGCCCCAGCCCTTGTGACAACACTCGAGCGCGCTGCGCATCACATTGACATTGCCGATACATTCGAAGGAGTAATCCACGCCGCCATCGGTCATCTCGACAATCACCTCTTGAATAGGTTTGTCGAAATGTTTCGGATTAATACAATCGGTTGCACCTAATTTACGGGCAAGTTCGAATTTAGATTCGTTAATATCGATGGCAATAATCCGGCTAGCTTTAGCCATGGTCGCACCAATAATGGCCGAAAGACCGATACCACCTAGGCCGAAAATCGCCACGGTCGCGCCTTCTTCCACCTTAGCAGTGTTCATTACGGCGCCCATACCTGTTGTCACACCACAACCTAGCAGACAGATCTCTTCTAATGGCGCAGTTTTATTAACCTTAGCCAATGAAATTTCAGGCAATACAGTGTATTCAGAGAAGGTAGAACAGCCCATGTAATGGAAAATGGGTTGGCCATCTTTATAGAAACGCGTGGTGCCATCTGGCATCAAACCTTTGCCTTGGGTAGCGCGGATCTTCTGGCACAGGTTTGTTTTACCCGATAAACAGAATTTACATTCGCCACACTCAGGCGTGTAGAGAGGGATCACATGGTCGCCCACCTGCACGCTGGTCACGCCTTCGCCCACTTGCTCAACAATACCACCGCCCTCATGGCCGAGGATCGCTGGGAATACGCCTTCTGGATCGTCACCACTTAAGGTAAACGCATCGGTATGGCACACCCCAGTCGCCACGATGCGAACTAATACTTCGCCGGCTTTAGGTAACATCACATCGACTTCTTCAATCTTGAGCGGCTGTCCCGGCCCCCAGGCCACGGCGGCCTTTGACTTGATAAACTGTGGTTTTTCGTTCGACATGCTTGTCTTTCCTTCTTTTAATCAATGGGCTTATCGATTTACGGCTTATCCTAGCCCTACTCGCTTGTAAGCATAGATTGAGGCGGATGGATAAGCTTAAAAATAGTGTGCGGTAATGCAGTCACTAGATTGTATTTATTTCCTGAGGATTGATAATCTAGCATTTTGGCAATTCATTTTTACTGAGAAGCAACAATGTACCTTTGGGATGGCATATCAGAATTTGTAGCAGTGGCCGAGGCCGAGAACTTTACCTTGGCTGCACAGCGCCTCAATGTGTCCACCGCCCACGTGAGTCGGCAAATCGGCGCGCTGGAAAATCGCCTCGGCACTAAGCTGTTTTACCGTACGACTCGCAAGGTATCGCTTACCGAAGAAGGCACGATTTATTATCGTCATTGCCGCCAATTGCAAACAGGCCTCGAGGAGGCCGAGCGGGCAATTACCGATCTAAAAGGCTCACCCCAAGGATTGGTAAAACTCACCGCGCCCGTGGCCTACGGCGAAAAATTTATCATGCCGTTACTCAATGATTTTATGGTGCAATATCCCAGCGTGGAATTTAATGTCGACTTGACCAACAGAACCTTAGATTTGATTGAAGGCGGTTACGATTTAGCCATTCGCCTTGGCAAACTCGCCGACTCCAGTCTGATGGCTAAACCCTTGAGTAGCCGCACCCATTATGTGGCCGCCTCGCCCAGTTACGTTGAAAAATACGGTGAGCCCCATACGCTTTCGGAGTTAAATCAACATAATTGCCTGATCGGGAATCACAATTACTGGCGCTTTATTGAAAATGGCCGTGAGCGCAATATTAAGGTACGTGGCAACCTTATCTGCAACAGCGGCTACGCCCTGCGAGATGCAGCATTAAAGGGCATAGGAATAGTGCAACTCCCTGATTATTATATTGAAGAAGATATACATGCAGGCCGACTCATCTCCTTCCTCGACGCGCACCGCGAAGCTAAAGAAGGCATTTGGGCGCTCTATCCGCAGAATCGTCACCTGAGCGCCAAAGTAAGGGTATTAGTGGATTATCTGGCGGAGAAACTGGCGATGGAGAATGCGTAGTAACGAGTCCATCGCGGCGACCCAGAGTAAAAATCACCCAATATTGCGACCAATAACGCGCTTGAGCTTGACGGATTACTCGCTATTTAGCGCCAGTTTTCCCTCAAGGTGTAATACAGCATCCCAAGCGCAAGGGCCTGATTACCAAACCATTCATTCAATGGGATCCGGATATGACGCATGGCAGCGAAGAGATCGAACTCTCGCATTTGACCATCGATCGCCTGCCCCATAATCTCGGCCATGATATGGGAAGTCGCCACGCCATGGCCCGAATATCCCTGACAATAGAAGATATTCGGCGCTATCTTGCCCAGCTGGGGAATACGGTTAATCACTATCCCCGCCATGCCAGCCCAGGCAAATTCAATGTCAACGCCTTTTAACTGGGGGAAAGTGCGTTCAATCGCCGGACGCAGCTCGGCGGCAACGTTTTTAGGATCGCGGCCGCTGTAATTGGTGCCGCCCCCAAACATCAAACGGTTATCGGCGGTTAAGCGGTAATAATCCAGCACGAAACGGCAATCATACACGGCTAAATCCTGCGGATTGAGTTGCTTAGCCAGCTCTGGCGGTAATTGAGCCGTCGCACAATTACCAAGTGAGGCAGGAAATAACATGCCACGCAGCTGAGGCCGGCCCAATTTGTGATAGGCATTACCGGCGATAAGCACACTGTTTGCCTTCACCCTGCCCTTTGGCGTGACCACAGTAGCAAGCTCTCCTTGCTGAATATCCAGCACCTGCGAATGTTCAAAAATCTTAGCGCCCAATGAAGCCGCCGCTCGCGCCTCACCAAGACATAAATTCACCGAATGCAGATGCATATTCCGCTGATTGACCAGCCCACCGTGGTACAAGGGCGAAGCTAAATAGGCGGGCATCTCCTGCGCTGGCACTAAGGTCATCAATTCCCCCATGCCACGGCGATTAGCTTCATCAAACATTTGCTGTAACTCGACCATATGTGCGGGGCGATACGCCGTTTGGATATGGCCAAATTTTAAGTCACAATCAATCCCATACTTCGCCACTCTGTTTTTGATAATATCGTGGCCGCGCCAACGAAGGTTCCACACATAATCTTCGGCCTCCTGACCAAGCTGACGCCGCAATTGTTTTGTCATGGCGGCATCGCCGGACAAACTCCCCGTCACTTGGCCGCCATTTCGCCCTGTCGCGCCCCAAGCAATCTTATTGGCCTCAAGTAGCACCACTTGGTAACCCTTTTCAGACAATTCCACCGCCGTTGCCACACCGGTAAATCCACCGCCGATAATGGCCACATCGACCCGAATTTCGCCTTCAAGTTCAGGATAATCAGACTCTTGCTTGATGGTGGCATTGTAATAAGACGCGCAGCGTTTAGCAGACATAGGGATCCTTTGAACAGATTCAAGCTGTTTTTGTTTTATATTTTTTACATTTGTTCAGAATTTTTGAGTATATCTAAGCTAATATCGTGGTCAACAGAAGATTGTAGAGCCGAATAAAACTCAACCCGTGCGGCCATCCCAAATCGTGCTTATCAATAGAATTTACCGCCGCATTGGCTTAAGCTACAAGCCATTACGACCGCGATGGCAGGCTAACACCGCGTTTTTGCAAGGCAAGCACTTTGCCAGCCCCCGAAAGGATAAATTTAGGACATACCATGTTTCAGGATCCTCAAACACCGCCTAGCTTACAGCCCTTTTCTCAAGCCTGTGAAAATAACAAAGCGCCAATACTCGCCGTGCTACAAACCGCCTTTGCCAGCGCCAAACAGGTGCTGGAAATTGGCAGCGGCACAGGACAACATGCAGTTTATTTTGCAGAAAATCTGCCCCAGCTTTTCTGGCAAACCAGCGATCAAACCGATTATCTTGAGGGCATTAGCGCAAGATGTCGCCAACAAGGGCATCAAAAAGGTATCAACAACCTCGGCTTGCCCTTCGCACTCGATGTCACCCAACCTTGGCCCATTAATGACACCCGCATCGACGCCGTCTTCAGCGCCAATACCTTGCATATTATGAGTCAAACCATGGTTGAAGCCTTTTTTGCTGGTTTGAGCCAATATTTGCCACAACTCAATACCCTCTGTATTTACGGCCCTTTTAACTACCAAGGCCAGTTTACCAGCGACAGTAATCGTCAATTCGATCAGTATTTAAAACAAAGAGATAGTGAGAGTGGTATTCGGGACATAGAATGGATTATTCAGCTCGCCCAAGCGCAAGCCATCACATTGGTTGCTGATACCGCCATGCCCGCCAATAATCGGCTGCTGCATTTTTCAAAACAGGAAAAATAATATTGCCGTGGTGTTATGTAACGTAATGCCAGAACCTTGAAAGACTTCATCGCCAGCATAACTCAGCAGATGCGAACCTATAATTCGCATCACTTAGAATGGAAAACTGATTTACATAAAGTTAAGTTTCGAGAATGTCAAAGTTTGGTGTGTTATTAAACCTGAAAATACTATTAGGCCGAATCACCATTCTTTTAATTGTTGAAGTGACTTTATTCGATCTCGCTGAAAAAGCATCGCTTCAAATACATCACCGAATTGATCTGTATTAACACCTAAGCCTGGCAGCGCAAAACTTGCCTGCGTAAAAAATACATTTTTGTTTTCGCTCCAAGCAATCTCCCACCAATCAAGAATCCTATCCTTAGATTGCTGCATTCTCAATTTTGTCGGAAGACGATCACTTTTATTAGCATTAATGGAGTGCTTAGTCGGAAGTAGATTCCAAAGATCGTTATTAGGCCATCGCGCAAATGGAAACGCATGGTCAATCGCAAATTCACTATGATCCAACAGATCACCACTCCAACAACAGTTCAGATCCGCAACTTGTTGCAGTTCTTGTACTCTGTCTCTGATCTGCTGCGTATTACGCTGAGCATCTTCCCACTTCAGCGCAGCATAAAAATCGACCTGACTATAAGCATGCTGTTTATTAAGTTCATACCCAGCCATAACTGAACACCACTCGTTGATCAGTGCTGGTTCAATCCAAATACTGTACTGGGTTAACGAATCCCAAATTCGTTTGGGTACTTTAAAAATACCAAATGACTTCAGATAATTAAAATCTATTGATAGATAGCTTTTCGGGGATCTATTCGGCAGTATTTCAACTTCAAATACAGCCTTATCAGTACCTGGCAAGGTAATATATTTTGCCGGCATATTTTTGATAGTGGAGCTAATATCTTTTAGTGTGTGATGCACCGCATCTATTAATGAAGTCTCGACAAACGCAGCACCTAAATAAAAATCGTTGTTAGCAAAGCTAGCCAAACTCCCCCAGCCATTCGGTTTTATAAATCCAAGCCCTTTATTGACATTGCTGCTTTGCTGCATCGGTTTAGGGCCATCCACTAGCGGTTTATATAACTTGAGCCAGTATAACGCCACGAGTCCTAATGGTAGTAAAACAGAGTCTTCATGTTGTTCGATGACAGCTCCAGCATGCCCTTCAGCAATTCGTAATAATGCCCTCAGTAAAGCCAACTTATAGGTGGATGACTTACTATCATTTACCACGATATTTCTGATCAGTGGAAATGCGCCAGTGCCGTCATCAGGTAAGGTACATATAACTGTTTCCCAAACAACTTCGGATCTTCCAAGCTGATCAGCTTGAGATGCTCTACCTATCTCAAATTGTAAGCCGAATTGGCTTGCTAATTCAGCCACTTCTGACGAACTCACATCAAACATCAGCCTGTCATCAGGACTAACTCCATGTCGTAACGAGATCACCATCTTCCCATTAGGTTTGAGCAATGAACTCAATTTACGAAAAGCACGTTGGCGGTGAGATGGCGGGATATGCATCCAAACCGCACTTAATAAAATAAGATCGAATTTGGTGTGTAATGCAAAGACAGAGGAAAGCTCAGGCAAAGAGTCATTGAGCCAAAAAACGTCTAAATCCATAGAGCGCTGTTTTGCTATTTCTAATAGTGCTTTGGCAGGTTCAACGGCTACAACACTGTAACCACGTTGCGCGAGATAACGAGCATCACGTCCAGAACCAGCTCCAACATCGAGTATCATTCCCTCTTTAGGAAGATATCCAAGCCATTCCTTATGAACAGCTTCGAAAGACAAGCTGTCGTATTGAGATGCAAACTGTTCAGCACTTTTTGAGTAAAACTCTATTGTCTTATTGTTCACAGCATTTGAAAATCCACTGAGCGAATACACCCTATGCTAACTCAATTTAAATCAATGAATCAATTAGTTAACAATATTCTTGAATTCGTTCAGCGTCACACTGTTGGCTGTTTTGTTAAAACGAACCACATGAATGGCTAGCATGCCAACTTGAGTGTGAAACATCACGATGCTCAAGAAGCACTATGGCAAGTGGATACCGAAAGACTCGCAACGCATAGCAAGTCGCATACCTGAAATGATGGGTTTAATGCGGGCATAAACGGACAGGGAAACGCAGATTTTGCCCAGAAACAACAAAGGGAACCAGTAAGATACTGATTCCCTTTGCTTAAATGTGGCGGTGAGAGAGGGAGTCGAACCCTCGATACGTTTCCGTATACACACTTTCCAGGCGTGCTCCTTCGGCCACTCGGACATCTCACCAGATTGTTGTGATTCGTTTTACGTGTTAATCAGCCACGCCGCACAACGTTATAAGCTTTACTCGTAAGCTTTCGTCGTTAACGGAGCGGTACTGTACGCAAAAGCCTGTGGGTGGTCAAGTAAAAAAGAGTTGATTTCAGGCGGTTGCGCAATTGCTAAACAAACCACCTGATAAATTGAGATTTATGTCCGACTTTCGCCGTTAATTGACGTTGAACTTATTCACTTCCTTGGACATTAACGCCGCATCGTAGGTCAGTGCCTTGGTCAATTCCCGTAATTCATCCGAAATCCTCTGGGTATTGAGATAAATTTCACTGATCTTCAATGCATTGCGATTCACATCCTCAGACACGGCAGACTGCTCATGGGTTGCCGTGGCAATTTGCTCATTCATGCGGTCGATAATATCCACTTGCTCGACGATGCGTTTAAGCTCAATCCCCGCCTGCTCGGCTTCGTGCACGCTGTTATTGGCCTGTGCGAGTCCGCGTTCCATGGCTTTAACGGCAATGCTGGCGCCCGATTTCAGTCTATCCGTCATGTTCTTAATATCCGAGGTCGAGGTTTGTGAGCGCTGGGCGAGACTTCTCACTTCATCGGCCACGACGGCAAAGCCCCGTCCCATCTCGCCAGCCCTTGCGGCTTCAATCGCCGCATTAAGTGCGAGTAGATTCGTTTGTTCTGCAATGCCGCTTATCACATCGAGTACCACCACAATACCGTGGATTTCACGGTCGAGTTCATTAATGGCTTTAGAGGCGCCATCAATATCATCGGCTAGTGCCTTAATCGCGGCGCTGGTACGACCCACTTCGATATTACCCGCTTTCGCCTCATGGTTCGCCGCGGTGGAGGCTTCCGATACATTAACGGCGTTACTGGCGATTTCTGCCACTGTCGCACTCATCTCTGTCATTGCCGAGGCCACTTGTTCGGCTTCACTGTGCCCTGCCATCACATCTTGCTCCATTGCGTGGGTGCACACATCCATTTGCTCTACCGCTTGCTGTAACTTACTGGCACTGGCTCGGACTTGCAGGATCACACTCTCGAAATCATTCATCATGTCGTTGAATGCAATGGCTAATTCCCCAAATTCATCCGAGCTGTTTTGGGTTAAACGCACGCTGAGATCATAATGTTTTCGAGCCTTTGTCACCGTCGAATACACATGGTGCACACTGTCGTGTAGATAACGGATAACCGACAGACTCAGCAGCAGCACTAACACTAACACCACGGTTAATGTCACGAGCACGAAGAACATATGCTCGTTGGCTGTATAGAGTCGGTCTGTGGTGGTCTTAACCAGATCGGTAGAAACCTCTTGTTCAAAATCCCGTAAACGGTCGATACGCGCCGTGGATTTCGCAAACCAATCCTCTGGGTTTTGTTGCTGAATTTTTTGATTATCTTGGTCGATTGCTATTTGTCTCAGCGCCTCAACTTCTTTAACTTCGTTACCATTTTGCAGCTGACGAATACCCTCGACTAGATTGGGCGTGGCAAGCGCCAAGAAACGCTCCAGATAAGTATTTTGCTCTGAGACTAAGGTAATAAACTTGGCATACACCTTAGGTTTGAAGCCTGTTTGACCGAAGGTTGAACTTAAGACCGCACGCTCAATCCCCGCCCGTTCCTTCATTTGTAGATAGGCACTGAATGCCGCGGCCTTAATTGCAATTTCTTGGTTGGCGCCCGCCTTTGCCGTTTCATCGACGATGGCCAATAACTGTTTATTGAGATCGGTGTAATAGGCCACTTCATCGGCCACACTGATGGATAAGCTGTCGATTTGCGAACGGATCCCAGAAAGGCGACCAAGCTGCGTGTTGATCTCCCGTAGTTTAGGCGCAAACACTTCGGGTAACGCATTGTTTGAAATGAAATCTTGGAATTGTTTTAACTGGCTATCCGTCAGTTGTCTTTGACTTGGGATTTTGCCTGCAAAGGCTTTACCCGCTGAGCCAATAAAGCCTGCGCTCATGCCACGCTCTTTTTGTAGCTCATGCACCAGATTACTGTTGGTGACCGCCAATTCACTCAATTGGACGATAAGCTTAAGCTCTTGGCGATACTCATATTTTTCAATGAGAAACAAAGCACCATATAAAAAACATGCAAATAAGGGCGGCAATACAACCATGAGTAATTTTTGTTTCAAGCTGAGGTTGCCAATCCATTGCCATTTCATAGTGATTTCCTTATTAAAGCGAGGTTAAGAGATAAGACAAAATAGGTATAGCATAGGATTTACGCGAGAACGACCATTTTTACCTAATTTAGCTATTACTAAACACCTAAAAAACAGATGCTTGCATAAGCTTTTTCCGGCGATAACATTTTCTACGGTTAACACACTACGCAAAAAATTGAGATTAAAAAGTCGCAGCTAAAAATGCGCCACCAAAACAAGGGAGGGCATACTCCTCCCCCGATAAGGTCAATTAGCTAAAGAGTTGTGGGAACAGCCCTTTAATACCTGCGGCAATCACCTCAATCCCGATCGACAGCATTAATAGCCCCATCAAACGGGTAATAACGTTAATGCCTGTTTTACCAAGAATTTTGTAAATGATTGACGCCATTCTGAACAGGGCAAAACTCACCAAGCCAAAAATGATCACTGTGATAAACATCGCCACAAAATTGGAGAAGGAATTATGCTCTGCGGCAAACACGATGACCGAGCTAATCGCACCGGGGCCTGCCATTAACGGCAAGGCTAACGGCACCACCGCCACGGACTCCATCGCCGAAGATTCGCGGTCTTCCTCTTGGTTGCGTTTTACTTCACCCAATTTACCCTGCAGCATCGACATCGCAATAATCGCGATCAAGGTGCCGCCTGCAATCCTAAAGGCCGAGAGTGAAATGCTGAACATATTCAAAATATGTTGTCCCGCCACTATGGTCACTAGCAGGATCACCACCACCGCAAAGTTAGCCACTTTACCCGTATGGTTACGCTCGGCTTCGGTTTGATGACTGGTTAAGCTCACAAACACTGGCAACAAACCAATGGGGTTGATAATGGCAACGAGGCCAAGAAAAAATTTAACGTAAAGTGTTAACTCCAAGTTGCTATCCTTATTGAGCGTGTCACGCCAATTTCATCAAACTAACCGTAAGGGCAAGTATAGTAGCTTAACCGCAGATGACTGAAAAATGAGATTTTTGAGGTTAAATCACAAGTTTGAGTAATAACTGCTGGCAATCCTCGGCGGATTTTAAGCCAAAGAGGGTAAAACAGATCATAGTTACTGTATTTTTATTACATAAAAGCGCCAAACTGATTGGACGATCACACTTTCACTGCGGCTTTAGGTGTAATTTTTTACCATAAAGAAGATTTAGCGAATCGCGTATTCCCTAAATCTTTTTAGGAGTCTTAATCATGACAGTAACTAATGCTCAAGAACTGGATCTCATGGTCGAGCGCGTCGCCAAAGCACAAGGCGAATATGCCAGTTTTAGCCAAGCACAAGTCGATGCGATTTTCCGCGCCGCCGCACTGGCCGCCGCCGATGCGCGCATATCGCTTGCGAAAATGGCCGCCGCCGAAACCCGAATGGGAGTGATAGAAGACAAAGTGATTAAAAACCACTTTGCCTCCGAGTACATTTACAACAAGTACAAAGATGAAAAGACCTGCGGAATTTTATCCGAGGACCCCACCTTCGGTACTATTACTATCGCCGAGCCCGTGGGCATTATCTGTGGGATTGTCCCCACCACCAATCCCACCTCTACCGCCATCTTCAAAGCATTAATCAGTCTTAAAACCCGCAATGCGATTATTTTCTCCCCTCACCCAAGGGCGAAAGTCTCGACCACCACAGCGGCGAAATTGGTGCTAGATGCTGCTATTGCCGCCGGTGCGCCCAAGGACATTATCGGTTGGATTGATGAGCCCAGTGTGGCACTTTCCAATCAATTGATGACCCATGCTAAAGTGAACCTTATCCTCGCCACAGGTGGCCCTGGCATGGTGAAAGCCGCGTACTCCTCCGGCAAACCCGCGATTGGTGTGGGCGCCGGTAACACACCGATTGTTATTGATGAAACCGCCGACATAAAACGTGCGGTCAGTTCGATTCTGATGTCTAAAACCTTCGATAACGGCGTTGTCTGTGCCTCAGAGCAAGCGGTGATCGTGGTCGATAGCATCTACGAACAAGTCAAAGAGCGCTTCGCGACCCATGGCGGTTACCTCTTAAATGCCGCGCAAACCGCAGCAATGCAACAAGTCATCCTTAAAAATGGCGGCTTAAATGCCGATATCGTCGGCCAAAGCGCCGCAACCATAGCGCAAATGGCGGGCATTGATGTCCCCCATACTACTAAGGTATTAATTGGAGAAGTCACCGATATCACAGAGGCCGAAGCCTTTGCCCACGAAAAACTCTCCCCATTACTTGGCATGTACCGCGCCGCCGATTTCAATGACGCCGTCGATAAAGCAGAAGCCTTAGTTGCCTTAGGCGGTATTGGCCATACATCAGGCTTATATACCGACCAAGACACTCAAACCGAGCGGGTGAAAACCTTTGGTTTTCGAATGAAAACCGCACGAATTCTAATCAACACTCCAGCATCACAAGGCGGCATTGGCGATCTGTATAACTTTAAACTCGCTCCCTCGCTCACCTTAGGCTGCGGCTCTTGGGGCGGAAACTCGATTTCGGAAAACGTCGGCCCAAGTCATTTAATCAATAAAAAAACCGTCGCTAAGAGGGCTGAAAACATGCTGTGGCACAAGCTTCCTTCGTCTATCTACTTTCGCCGCGGCAGTTTACCTATTGCGCTTGAAGAATTGAGCGAAAAAAAACGCGCCCTCGTAGTGACAGACAGATTCCTGTTTAACCAAGGTTATTGCGACGAAACCTTAAAGATTTTAAAAGCACAGGGCCTTGAAACCGAAGTCTTTTACGAGGTGGAAGCCGATCCCACACTGGCCACAGTACGCCAAGGTGCCAAAGTCGCCAATAGCTTTAAGCCCGATGTGATTATTGCCTTAGGCGGTGGCTCGCCCATGGATGCGGCCAAGATTATTTGGGTGATGTACGAGCATCCCGATGTCGACTTTGCCGATTTAGCGCTGCGTTTTATGGATATCCGTAAACGTATCTATAAATTCCCTAAAATGGGCGTCAAAGCCACTATGGTGGCAATCCCCACCACATCAGGCACAGGCTCTGAGGTCACACCTTTTGCCGTAGTAACCGATGAACAAACCGGTAAAAAATACCCCATCGCCGACTATCAACTCACCCCAAACATGGCGATTGTTGACCCGAATCTGGTGATGGATATGCCGAAATCCTTAACCGCTTTCGGTGGAATCGATGCGATCACCCACGCGCTCGAAGCCTATGTCAGCGTGATGGCCAATGAGTACAGCGATGGTCAAGCCCTGCAAGCACTCGATCTACTGTGCAAATATTTACCCGATGCTTATCAGCTTGGCGCCGCATCCCCCATCGCCCGTGAAAAAGTGCACAATGGTGCGACCATAGCCGGTATCGCCTTTGCCAACGCCTTCCTTGGGATCTGTCACTCCATGGCCCATAAATTGGGCGCCGAGTTTCACTTAGCCCATGGACTCGCCAATGCGCTACTCATCAGTAACGTGATCCGCTTTAATGCGACCGACTTACCCACTAAGCAAGCCGCATTCAGCCAATACGACAGACCAAAAGCCCTGTGTCGTTACGCGGCGATTGCCGATCATTTAGCCTTAGGTGGAAGTTCAGATGCGGAAAAAGTCGAGAAATTGCTGGAAAAAATCGAGCAACTCAAGAAGACGCTGGGCATTCCAGCATCTATCCAAGAAGCGGGAGTTAACGAAGCCGACTTCCTCGCCAAACTAGACGAGCTCGCCGAGGATGCCTTCGATGACCAATGTACTGGCGCCAACCCTCGCTATCCTTTGATCAGTGAGTTAAAACAACTACTGCTCGACAGCTACTATGGCCGCCCCTTCACCGAGCAATAGCGCATTAAATAGCCACTGAAATTGACTGGGCTTTGTTTCCTTAGCGATATAGGTAAACAAAGCCCATTATTCACTAAAGTATCGACAAAGAAATTTGAAGATATATTCAACTGGTCGACTTATCTTAAGTTTTACCAATCGAATGAATCACCTGCCCCCAAGCTAATTGCCTATCCTTAAGCCCAATAGTTTATTAACAGCATTTCTAAGATAAATAGAGAGTGAACCTAGAGCGCTTATGGCTATATTTACCCCTATCTCTTGCGTTCAAAACGTCGGGACGACAAGTATTACTAAAGCCTACGATTTGGATTAACGAGGAAGTATAACGCTGTTGATATTCTAAATTGACCTTTCAGTAAATCATGTCGATTTATAGGGTAAATGAATAGTGTCAGATAAGCGGAAAACCGTGCGGAAATAATGAAAAAGACCAAGCTATGTTGCCAATAGCTCGAAATAAATAATGACGGCCAAGACTTGGCTAGACCGTCATTTAGGCTGCGACAACATGGCGCTGTACCCTTAATGGGTGCAAGCGATTGTGCATCACCTTAATGGTTTCAAATTGCGTCATGGTTTTAGCGCCTGATAACACACATTCTGGCGATAATAACATCACCAACGCGGATTGTAGGGTGTTTTCGATGACTAAGACTAATGCACGTTGTTTTTGGCATTTAAGCTCAAAGACTTTGCCTACATCGCTAAATACGCACACATCGCTGCAATCAAAAAACCATGATTTTGGCATTTGCGGTGTCAGCATAAAATGCGCGGCTGTCGCATTTAGGGCGATTTGCACTATGGCAGCATCGGTAAGGGATAAGGTTTTCGGCAACTTGTCGAGCAAGCTCATATAGAATTTGGCGTGCGCAATATTAAATTCCATGCTTGATAAGGCATCAGGAATTAATGATTTTGCTTTATAAGCCGTCAGAAATTCTATCTCGGAACCTAACGAAACGCCTAATACACCGTACGAATCGTTATATTTCCAGTGCCAATCCTTTTGTGGCAATAATAACATAACGTTTACCTACTATTTGAACACTGGCACATCATAGTAGATATTTTATTCAATATCAAAATAAAAATATAAAAATACAGATTAGTTAACAATTACTTAGTAGATCTATTTAAGGATCTTAACTGCGATCTATTGATCGTTTTAGATCGCAGTTAAGATAAATGATCGTAATTTAGATCCCTATTGAGATCTAAAGATCATTATTTTAAGCGGTAAGCTTCAACAATTTCTTTAATTAACTTTGGACCTTGGTAAATAAAACCTGAGTAAATCTGTACCATAGTCGCGCCCGCATCAAATTTAGCTAACGCATCTTCAGCACTGTTAATTCCACCCACACCAATGATCGGGATCTGACCATTTAAACAGGTGGCTAATTGTTTGATCACTTTAGTTGAAAGCTCAGTCAATGGTTTACCACTTAATCCACCACTTTCATTGGCATTCGCAAGGCCGCTAACACCGTCACGGGTTAACGTTGTGTTAGTCGCAATCGCGCCATCAAACTTGTTTTTAATCAAGGATTGAGCAATATTTTCGATTTCTTCCGTGGTTAAATCAGGCGCAATTTTAAGGGCTATTGGCACATATTTTTTATGTTTCTCGGCCAACTCAAGTTGCTTAGTTTTTAATGCGCTTAATAATTCGTCTAATAGATCGCCATATTGCAGCGATCGTAATCCGGGTGTATTCGGTGATGAAATATTCACCGCAATATAGGCTGCATAGGGATAGACTTTGTCCATGCAGATCAAATAATCGTCTTTACCCTGCTCTACTGGGGTGTCTTTATTTTTACCAATATTGACCCCAACCATGATATCGGTTTTCTTTGCGATCAAATTTTTGACCAGATTATCGACACCTTTGTTATTAAAGCCCATCCGATTGATGATCGCCTTTGCGGGTTTTAATCTAAATAAACGGGGTAAATCATTACCGGGTTGTGGTCTTGGGGTCACTGTACCCACTTCCACATGACCAAATCCCATCGCATGAAAGGCATCTATCGATTCGCCATCTTTATCCATACCTGCGGCAAGACCGACAGGGTTTGGAAAAGTCAGTCCCATAAAGCTGACGGGCGCTGGCGCAATATTCTGGGCATAAAACGCATTCAATGGACTATTACCTGTCATTTTCAGGCTGCCAATGGCTAAATTATGCGCTCGCTCAGGATCCATCTGAAACATGACTTTCTGTGCGATTTTATAAAACATGTACTTTCCTCGACCTAAAAAAAGCCCCGGCGATCGCCAGGGCTTCTGATTGTTATAAAAGTTTACTTTTGGCCTTCACAATGAAGGATCAGAAGGTTCAGTTCACGAAGGGCGACAGAGAACTTAGCAAACTCATGACTTTGCGATGTTTTGAAGTCAGCTAGCATATGGAACCATCTTTCCAGCAGGGCTTGATTAGTATCAATCCACTGGGAAATAACGCTCTGAGCGTCACAGGTTGCAGTGCACGTTCTTAAGACCACTGACGTCAACGCACGTTGTTGCCAATCTAACTCTTCCCTAAAGGCTGCACGAGCAAGCGCTTGCCAATGGTTGGCCACTGGCTGTGCACTGATCTGTTCAAGGAACCAGTGTAGCTCAACACGAGCACCGAGTTTGAAATAAGTCTCAGCAACAAGTGCCACAGTCTTCTCTTCTGCCTGCGCAATTTGCGCGATATCGAGAGTAGAGAAAAGAGTGCTCATATTTGCAACGGTAGTCGCAACATCCTGAGGAACATTCTCTTTCACAAGAGCGTTGATCTCAGCTTGAATACCTGCGGCTTCATCTTCTGCTAAGTAGGCATGAACATTGGCTTTCAGTTGTTCAAACACAGGTTTGAAGAAGGCAACAGTTTGCTCAATGCTCCAGCTACGATTGCGATGACGTAGGAACCAGCGGCATGCACGACGCATATTGCGGCGTAACTGGTGCAACATTTCGCCCTGGACCACAGCAGGTACAATACCGTTTAAGTCAGTGATCGATTTAGTTAGTTCAGCTAAACCAAATACTTCGCGAGCCATAGTGTAGCAAATCGCGGCATCGGCAACTGAGGCTCCAGTCTCATCTTGCATACGTTGAACGAAGTTCAGCCCCATATCATTAACCAATTCGTTGGCCAATGACGTCGCAATAATTTCACCACGTAGTGGATGCGTTACCATTCTGTGGCTGTACAGTTCCTGAAGTTTTTTCGGGAAGTAGGCAATGAGCAACTGACTCAATAGCGTGTCTTCGGTAATTTCAGGTGTTAACAATTGTTCTTTCAGTACCATCTTAGCGTAAGCCACTAGCACTGATAGCTCAGGACGCGTTAATGCACGACCATTGGCTAGACGTTCGGCCAGCTCTTCTTCCGATGGTAAGAATTCCAAGGCGCGGTCTAGCTTGCCTTCTTTTTCCAGATATTGGATAAAGCGAATTTGTTCTTTTAACTGCTCAGCACCACGAACTTGAGTTACCGAAATAGTACGTGTTTGATCTTTACAATCCTGCAGTACGATTTGTCCAACTTCTTCGGTCATCTCTTCCAGTAAACGGTTACGTTGCTTGAGTGTCAGTTCACCCTCAGCGACTAACGCGTTTAATAGGATCTTGATGTTAACTTCGTTGTCAGAACAGTCCACACCACCCACGTTATCCACGAAGTCAGTGTTGATACGGCCGCCGTTCGCAGCATACTCGATACGACCTAATTGGGTACAACCTAAGTTACCACCCTCACCCACGATTTTGGCGCGTAGTTCACGACCATTAACGCGCAGAGCATCGTTCGCGCGGTCGCCCACTTCAGCATTCGTTTCGCGTGATGACTTAACATAAGTACCGATACCACCGTTCCAAATCAGATCCACTGGCATTTTCAGCAGCTCTTTCATCAGTTCAGTTGGTGTCATCGAGGTCTTTTCCGTTTCCAGCATTTGCTTCATTTCAGCAGACAATGGAATTGACTTAGATGAACGTAGGAAGATACCGCCACCTTTAGAGATCAGCTTGCTATTGTAGTCTTCCCAGCTTGAACGTGGCAGCGCGAACAAACGGGCACGCTCTTCATAACTGGCCGCAGCATCTGGATTGGGATCGATAAAGATATGCATATGGTTGAATGCAGCAACAAGTTTTGTGTGCTTAGACAACAACATACCGTTACCGAATACGTCACCCGCCATGTCACCAATACCTAAACAGGTAAAGTCGGTAGTTTGACAATCGATACCCACTTCGCGGAAGTGACGCTTAACCGATTCCCAACCACCTCTGGCCGTGATACCCATTTTCTTATGGTCATAACCGTTACTACCGCCTGAGGCGAAGGCATCACCTAACCAGAAGCCATATTCGAGTGAAATCGCGTTCGCGATATCCGAGAAGGTTGCGGTGCCTTTGTCAGCCGCGACCACTAAATACGGATCGTCTTCATCGTGACGGACTACATCCACTGGGTGAACGATTTCGCCGTTAACGATGTTATCTGTGATATCGAGCAGCGCACGGATAAAGATGCGGTAACATTCTTGACCTTCGGTGAAGAAGGCTTCGCGGCCACCTTCAGTAGGCAGTTGTTTACAAACGAAACCACCTTTCGCACCCACAGGTACGATTACGGTGTTCTTCACTTGTTGTGCTTTTACTAAGCCAAGCACTTCAGTACGGAAGTCTTCACGACGATCAGACCAGCGCAGACCACCACGAGCCACTTTACCGCCGCGTAAATGCACACCTTCAACCCGTGGCGAATAAACGAAAATCTCGAATTTCGGCAGTGGACGCGGCATTTCAGGGATCATTGAAGGCATAAACTTGAAGGAGATATAGCTCTTCGGTTCACCCTTAGCATCTAGTTGATAGAAGTTTGTCCGCAGCGTCGCATTAATCAGATCGAGGTAACGACGGATAATGCGATCATCATCTAAGCTCGATACTTCGTCTAAACGTAGGTTGATCTGCTCCATAAACTTACCCAATGTACGGGTCTTCAGTTTAGGATTGAACTTACGGATAAACATTTTTACCAACAAATCAGCGATTTGTGGATAACGGCCGAAGGTTTCTTCGATGTAGGCTTGGCTGAATGTCGCATCTATTTGACGCATATATTTAGCGTAAGCGCGCAGTACAGAGACTTCACGGCCCGTTAAGCCTGACGCCAGAATGATACGGTTAAAACCGTCATCTTCTAATTTCTTTTGCCACACTTGAGACAGTGCAGTTTGGAATCTGTCTTGGCTGTCAGCGATGTTGTCGGTATTGGCGACTTTAACTGTCATTAAGAAGTCTAAGATCCAGAAGGTAGAACCGTCTGAGGTCGTCACTTCATAAGGGCGCTCGTTGATCACGCGCAGACCAAAGTTTTCGAGCATTGGCAGTACGTCAGAAAGATGGATTGGTTCATCTTTATGGAACAGTTTTAAACGTACTTTATTGTCGTTCAGTGCAGTTTCCTGCGGTTGATAGAACAACATGCCTAACTTGTGTTCGTCATCCAGCGCTTCAAGTTGTTGCATATCCACAACAGCCGAGCTTGGTAATACGTCTTCTTTATAGCTTTGTTCGAAGGCGTTAGCGTAACGCTTCATCAGATGAGTACCGGCTTCTTCACCTAAGGCGTTGTTTAGCGCAGTATTTAACTTATCTTCCCAAGAACGTGCCGCTTCAATTAAATTGTTTTCAATGGCAGCCACATCTACATCCATATTATTGTTATCAACTTTGACAATGTAGTGAGTACGGGCCAGGGTTGACTCGGAGAAATACGTCGTAAACTCTACATCTTCTTTGCTGTTGAAATGCTGAGCCAAAATACGCTGGGTATCTTGGCGAAGTTTAGTGTTGTAACGATCTTTTGAAACGTACACTAAACAGGATAAGAAACGACCGAAACCATCTTTGCGAACAAAGAGTTTCAGTTTGTCTCTGTCTTGCATCTCGAGCACACCGTGCGCCGTGTGTGCTAAATCATCCACATTGGCTTGGATTAGCTCATCGCGCGGCAGATTCTCGAGAATGTTCAGCAGGGCTTTATAGTCGTGAGAACGTGGCGTTAAACCTGAACGGTCTAATACGCGCTGGACTTTTTCGTTCAGCAGCGGGATCTCACGTGGGCTGCGGTTATACACATTTGAGGCGTACAAACCGATGAATCTATCTTCACCGACTACATTGCCTTTTTTGTCGAAGCGTTTGATACCGATATAGTCCACATAGGCAGGACGGTGAACACGGCTCTTGGCGCTGCTCTTGGTCAGGATCAGTAAACTGTCGTCTAAGGCTTCTTTACGGGCACTGTCAGAGAAGCTTGATAATAACAAACCTTGCTCTGGCTGAGTCTTATGGTGCTTATTCATTAAACCCAAACTAGAGGCCATATTTGGCACTAGCTCGACGTCGCCTTCAACGCGTTTTAAATCGTATTGACGGTAACCCAGTAAGGTAAAGTGATGATTATTAAGATAAGTTAAGAAGTTAATCGCTTCTTCTAACTCTTGCTTCTCACCGGGGAATGGACGCTTAGGTAAATCTTTAATGGTCTCACTCAGCTTAGCTGACATCGCGCTCCAGTCGTTGACTGATGCAGCCACATCACCCAGCACAGATTGGATTTCGCGCTCAAGGGCTTTGATATCCACACTGCTGCTTTGACGGTCGATTTCAATCAGGAAAACGGCAACGTGTTCAGTGCTGTCAGGGCTTTGATTCAGGTAAGTGACTTTAGTTACATCCTGGGCTGAACGCTCAATCGCCAGCGGAGTGTGTAACATCATGTGAGCCGTAATACCCATACGATTCAATGCCATACCAACTGAATCTACCAGGAATGGCATGTCAGGTTGGATAACTTCAATGATCGAATGAGTTGATTGCCAGCCGTGTTTTGACTGACTTGGATTGAATACTCTGAGGTGAGTCTCCCCTTTCGGGGTTTTGTTTAGTGCATTCCATAAACTGAGAACCGCACCATACAGGTCGCTGTCGTTACGCGCATTGAGGTCGTCTTTCGACATGTGGGCATAAAGGCAGGTCGCGAACTGTTCAACTTGCTTGGCTTGTGAATTAGGGACTTTAGCGTGAATTAAACTGACTACATTTTCAAGTAGTACTGAAGGCATTGCATCTTTCAAGGCCATGTTGCTGTTTCCTTAAGCGTCTATGGCAGCGCTTTTTTTCATTATTTGGATGCTTCGGCTTAACGATCTCAGAAAATTAGTGTGATCCAGATCGTCGCGCGAAGTTTATTACTAAATCCTCTGTATTTCGAGGAAAATTTTAGTGGTACATCCTCTGTAAATCCAGCCAGAGCGTAAAGATGTGATAACAGGTGAGCAAAAAATCAAAAAAACAGCGTTTATATTCAAAGACAATGGGGAGTCAAAAACTCCCCATTGTTTGTAACTACTTAGCCTGCCGCCAGAATACCGCTGCCAGTGCTGGCAGGATAATTATGGCGCCCAACATATTTACCACAAACATGAAGGTGAGCAGGATCCCCATGTCCATTTGGAACTTAAGCGCCGAGAAAAACCAAGTGCTCACCCCAATCGCCAACGTCAGGCCAGTGAAAATCACCGCACTGCCCCGCTCGACTAACGCTTCATAGTAGGCTTGTTGTACTGGCATCCCATTCGACAACTTAGATGACATGGTCGACAGGATATAAATACCGTAGTCAACACCGATACCCACACCAAGGGCGATAACGGGTAAAGTACTGACTGCTAAGCCAATATTGAGTTGAGTCATCAGCGCCTGCGCCAGCGTCGAGACCACATAGAGCGGGATAATCACCGCGACTGTCGCTTTTAATGACTTAAAGCTGATAAGACAAAGCACAAATACCGCGCCATACACATAAATCATCATAGGTAATTGGGCTTCCGCCACCGCTTCGTTGGTCGCCGCCATTACCCCGACAGGGCCAGACGCTAGCTTAAATTGCAGCTTGTCATTGTCCATTTTGGCCGCGACCGCTTTCACCTTAGCGACAACCGTTTCAATAGTTTCTGCCTTATGATCCTGCATAAATAGATACACAGGCATCACAGAACAATCACCATTTAACAAGCCCGATGTCGTTGGGATCTGACCAATCGCCTGTACTAAACTGGCGGTCGTACGGGGCAGTACTTCCCATCTTGGGTTGCCTTCGTTAAAGCCCGCATTCACTTTTTTCGCCACCGAGGCCAAGCTAACTGTCGATTCAACACCCGGGGTATTACGCACTAACCATTCAAACTCATCAATTTGCGTCAGCATATCGTGGTAAGTACAGGCCTCTGGGCTCGCTTCCACAATTACAGTCATCACGTCGGTGGTGATAGAAAAGTGATCGGTAATAAAGAAGGTGTCCAAGTTGTAGCGTGAATCTTGGTGTAAAGCTGGCGCGCCGCCCTGCAGATCGCCAATTTTCATCTGATTCGCCTGTTGCAGACCGGCAAAATACAAGGCAATTGTCGCCGCAATTACTACCACCGCGTATTTCGGCGTGGCAAATTTGGCAAGGTAGCGCCAAATCGCCTCGGCTCGCACTTCATCCGAGGTCGGCGCGCCCTGAGGTGCGACCTTAAGTTCAGTGAAAGAAATCACTAAAGGCAGAAGGATAAGGTTAGTGAAAATAATCACGCCCACACCGAGGGATGCCGAAATGGCCAGCTCACGTATGATACCGATATCAATGGATAACAATGTGATAAAACCAACCGTATCAGAGAGCAGCGCCACCCCACCAGGCACCAATAAACTGCGAAACGCAGAAGCCGAGGCCGCCTTGGTGGTTTGTCCGTCCATCACGCGGCGTCTGACCGCGTTGATCATCTGCACCCCGTGACTCACCCCGATAGCAAAGACGAGGAATGGCACCAGAATTGACATAGGATCTAAGCCAAAACCGATGACCGTCAGTAAACCCAGCTGCCAGATCACCGCCGTTAAGCTACAGACTAATGGCAATAAGGTCAGGATAAGTGACTTGGAAAATAGATAGACCATCACGGCCGTGATCAAAATGGCAATCACGAAGAACAGCAATACGCCTTTGGCGCCATCGGCCACATCACCCGCCATCTTAGCAAAACCGATAATATGGATTTTCACCTTATCGGTTTCATATTTGCCGCGAAGTTCCTTCTCTAGCTGAGCGGCAAAGGCGATGGTATCTAAGGGCTTACCCGTTTGTGGATCAAAGTCCATCAATTGAGCCGATACCATAGCGGCACTATAATCGTTGGCGATCAAGCGCCCCACAATGCCTGCTTTTTCAATGTTATCGCGAACCGTATTCAAACCCGCTTCGGTGGTCGTGAAATCGGCGGGGATCACAGGGCCGCCCGCAAAACCATCTTCCACGACTTCGGTAAAACGGGTCGAAGGTGAAAATAAGGATTTCACCTGTGAGCGGTCAACACCGGGAATAAAAAACAGCTGATCGTGAACGTTTTTAAGGGTGTCGAAAAAGTTAGGGTTAAAAATATTGCCGCTGGTATCTTCCACCGCCACCATAATACTATTCGCGCCACCAAAATCTTTTTGATGTTTGAGGTAGGTTTGCATATAGCTATGATTAAGCGGAATATTTTTAATGAATGCCGCATCCATTTTTAATTGGCTAGCTTGGTATCCCAAAAAAACCGTCAGCAAAATAAAAATGCTCACCACCCAAGCACGGTTGCGGAATAAAAATGACTCAAATCCGTTGACCAGTTTTTCTAACATCTTATCGGCCCTGTTATTGTTGTTTTATAATTTATGGCTTCAGTGTGAGTAGCCCTTGGCTACCCGATAACCACACATTCCCTTGGTTATCTTTGGCAATCGAAACTAAGTTTTCCCCCTGGCGGCGAGTGACAATACTCGCACTATCATCCTGATTAAGCTGGATAACAACGCCAGCATTCCCCACAAGGTACAAGCTAGTGTCTGAGCTCACCAAGGCGCCATTGATGGATGACTGCACGGGCATTTCAATCTCATCCCATTGGCCAAGGCTCACATCTGCTTTAAACACGTGCCCCCTAAGTCCCATTACGTAGACCGCATCCTGCAATTGAATGGCATTGAACATAGAGCCATCGTAATCAAACCCCGTACGGGTAAAGGTTTGGCCCTTATCGGCCGACACCGCGACAAGCCCAAGCTCTCCGACTAATAACAAACGACCATCATTGAGCACGATCATCCGGTTGAAATGCGGCAGTAACGAGGCGCGCTCGGTCAGATAAGCGGCTTGGTCGCTATTCTTTAACTCAGCCAAATAGGACACGTCTTCTTCGGCCAGCAACTCTTCGTGAAATTCTTCCGCCCAGGTCTTGCCGCCATCATGGGTTCGATAAAACAGTCCGTAAGCGCCAATGGCCATGCCGTCCTGCTCATTGAGAAACAGCACATCGAGGAAGGGTTTTTCAATTTCGCTCGACTGCATTTGTAACGACCATGTCTGGCCGCCATCTTGAGTGTGCAAAATAGTGGCATCGTGCCCCACTGCCCACCCGAGTTTTTCATTTAAAAAGAACACTTTTGTCAGCTGCGCCGAGGTTGGTGTAGGCACTTGTTGCCAGGTGTCATTCAGCACGAGCACATGGCCACGCTCACCCACGGCGACTAAATGCTGCCCAGCATGGGCAATATCTAACACTAAAGAAGATGCCGCTAAGGGCTGAATTTGCGGGAAAGTCTCAGACACCGCAGAAAATGAAGGGGAAGAAAATAAACAACCAATACTGATTGCAGCGGCGCATTGAAGGATGCGAAACGACATACAAACTTCCTTAACTAATGAGGGGCGCTTAGCGCCCCTTTATACCGTGGCTGATTAACGGATACCTTCGCGACGCAGCGCGTCTGGGGTGAAGTTCGCTTCACTCAACTTGGCATCGAAGTTATACATTCCACTCTGGTTGTCTAAGCCCATGGCCAAATAACGACGGGACTGCAGATCGTGGAACACTTCTAAGGTATCCCACTGTGTGGGGACTTCGTAGTAGTTCAAGCCGTGGGCAACCGCCACACGGTAGAGTTCATCACGGTTGTCATACAGATCGGCAATCGATACTTGCCATGAGTCTTCGTCAAGATACATCACACGCGTTTTGTAGATGTGGCGCATACCGTCTTTCAAGGTCGCCTTCACTTCCCATACGCGGTGTTTTTCCCAACGGACAAACTCAGGATTGATATGGCCGGGTTTTAAAATTTGGTCATATTTCAGCTTATCTGAGTGCAATTTGTAGTCGTTGTAAGGAATATAGATTTCCTTCTTGCCCACAAGCTCCCAGTTATAACGCACGGGTGAACCGTTAAACATATCGAAATCGTCTGTGGTGCGCAGACCATCGGATACGGTACCCGGTGTATCAAAGGCAACGTTTGGTGCTTTACGTACGCGGCGCTGACCTGTGTTATAGGTCCATGCTTGGCGTGGCAGCGCCTCTTGGTCCATGGTTTCTTTCACTAACAGCGCAGTACCAGCCAAACGAGCAGGCTGAGTCACCACTTGTTTAAAGTAGAACAGCGTGTTGCTGGCCTTTAACTGATCAAGGGTGATTTCAGGGCGAGAATATTCGAAGCGAATTTCCTCAGCGGTTTCCACTAAGGTGTAGCTGCCATCGGCCGTAGGTGCCGCTTGGCTACGTGAGGTTTCCACATCCACACCCCGAAAGCGCAGGATATGGTTCCAAATAGCTTCTAAGCCATTGGCAGGGATTGGGAATGGAATACCAATCGATGCGCCCGCAATACCATTACCCTGTGCAACTAATTCAGCGCGAGTGGCGTTGGCTTTTGTCGCATCATAGACAAATTGTGGCACTGATGCGCTGCGGCGCGTTTTGTACACATTCATCTTGTAAGTGTCTGGGTAAAGCTCAAACAGTTTCATTTGACCCGGGGTCAAAAAATCCTTGTATTGGGCTTTATTCGCATTGGTAATAGTGAATTCAATTTTATCCTCAGGGAAAGGATCGGGGTGATGCATTCCCTTGGTATATCCAGCAACTGGCTTAGTAATACCACCATCCCAAGCGGGAATAGAGCCATCGGCATTGCCGGCTTTTTCTGCGCCTAATGGCGTTAATTCGTTACCTAATTTAGCGGCCTCGGCTTCAGATACCTTTGCCATCGCTACAGGTGCTACAAGGGCCATCATCACGGCACTTGCCAATATCGACAGTTTCTTCATTGTTATAGTCCTTTAGATCGAATACTTGATATTGAAAGAAATATAATCACGATCTGACATCGCGTTGGTTGTTCCTACACCGCCAAAGAAGTTGTTGTAGGATAAGTCTGCGCCCCAACGGTTTTGGTACTCAAAGTTCAGACCCAAAGCGACTGACTTACGTCCTTCGGTAAAGAGGAACATAGGATCAGGCGTTATACCGTCTACATCGTGTGAGAAAATCAACCGAGGAGACATGTTCACGCCCGCAAACAAGTTGTTAAAGTCCGCTTTAGCCACCAGACGGTATCCCCAAGCAAAATCCGTTGGGAATGGGTTGGTTTCTGGACCATTATGGAGCGCTTGGATGATGCCTGGCATATCGGGATTACCGCCCGAACGTGCGGTACCTGGGCCATTAAGACGCAGTTCATCAAAACCTGGCATATCGTGGATCCATACCCCACCGACTTCAGCCAACATCGTCAGGTTATCCAATCCCAAGGTAGGACCGAATAAGTGAGTAAAGGTGACTTGCGCTTGAGTGGTATCGAGGCGAATAAAACCGTCAACGGTTTCGCCAGGTTGTACGCCATCAATCTGTGAAATGCCGTCGAAATCGGGACGAATGCCCGCGTTGGCTAACTGTTGTGGCATACCCGCAAACAGCAGTTCTACGTCATCGATTTGCAGCGGTTCGTCTTGGCGGTGAGCGATTTCAGCACCGACTGAGGTATCGCCCAATGAGGTGTTAAAGCTGAAGCCATAGAGTTTAATGTCTTCAGGGTAAACAATTTGCGCCTTAGAGAAGCTCTTTAAGCTGAGCAGCAATTCGCGGTTAATATCTCCCGCGTTTTGACCCAGTACCGCAAGATCTGACAACAGAGCGCCTGTGCTAAAGTCGGCAGCAGTACCGCTGATCAGCGGACGACGGCTGTGGTAGTTCATAAAGTAGAAACCAAACTCGGTATCGCCTAACTCAGGGGCGTAATAACCTAGCTTGATACCATATTGGCCACCGTTGCTTGGTGCTTGCTCATCTTGCACTAACGTCACTTTAGTTGGATAAGCCAGTGCCATCGCTACCAATTGCTGTGTAGGAATAGTTTGACCACTGGCGATCATCCCAGCCAGTTTCTGATATTCCTGCGTTAAGAAATCTAAATTGATGTCTGGGTTAGCGTTAAAGCCTAACTGCGCGTTCTGGTTATAACCACCGTAACCAGCGAAATCGTTAGTCGCAAAAATCGAACCAGGGGTTGGGATCCAAACGGGTTCCCAATCATATTGATAGAATCCTTCTACCGATAGGTTTTCGGTGATCCCCAATGAGGCCCACACCATACCCTGAGGACGGAAGGCTTCTTTGAGTTCCGCGCCTGGCGCGTTCAGGATGTTCAAATCGACCGGGTTGATTTCACCAATACCGTGGGCGATCAGCGTACTTTCACCCCAAGAAACCACTTGGTTACCGACACGGATAGAAAGCGGGTTAGCACCATCGTTTAAATCAAAATTCGCGTAGACGAAGGCATCCAGCAGACGGATGTCCTTACATTGCACTTCAGACGCTTTACTGTCGCGGCAAGGATCGTATTCTTTCCCGGTTAACGGGTCATTGTAGTCGTAGTTACCATCGTTTAGCTTACGATCGTAGAAATACATGCCACGAACGAATAGACCATAGTTCTCATATTTAAGGGATAACTCGTGTAATCCTTTAACGATTTCGGATGTAGTATCACCTTGAGAATAAAGTAAATTACTCAAATCGTTGTTGCTAGAATAAGAACCTGGTTGTGCCCAAATCTCAGCAGATGTGTATTTGGTATTGCCAAATGCAGTGTAGTTTGACCAATCAAACTGTGGCTGGTTTACCTTACCAATTTGTCCATCCCAATCGCGCTCCCCTACACGCCAACTGGCACCAGCAGTCCAAGTCGAGTCAAAAGTCCCTTGTATCTCCCCCCAATCGAACGCAACCGCATTAACATTCGACACCATCAATAAACTCAATGCCGACGCCACCCCCAAAGCAAGCGCCGACTTGTTAAAACTTTTTTTAACAATTTTCATTTTAGCTCTCCGTACCCTGCTGGATTCTTTGTTCTTGGAATTACAACCAACATCTTGTTAGCTCACAGGTAACATCATTGTTACAGCAATTAATCCCCATGAGCAAGGCACAGTTAGAGAAAATTTTCTAAAGAATTAAGCACGTAGACACATTTATGTCATCTACTACAGGGATGGGATTTAAATTAGAAAAGCAGAAGATTGAAAAGCGTGGGAAGAACCATGCAAAAAACTTTATATTTCATTAACATAATCACAAAGAAAATATCATATTTCCGTGATTGTAATTAGTCGACCGTTTAAAGTAATTACTCTAAGTAAAAATCAACAATTTATTAGGCTAACTGCTCTAGCGACACAAATTGCCCTTTATCATCGAGCACCAGTTTGAACTGTCCATGAATACCGTTATCGGTTAAAAAACGCCTAAAATGTCGGCCATTAATCCACAGGATCCGCCCCTGACGCTCACGCACTTCAACCTTATCGGCAATGCCTTGATAGTAAGGTAAAAACTCTCGATAACTTAGATTTAGCTTAAAATACAATTCCATATTAAAACTCAAATAATCGGCATAAAACTGGTAGTGGCTATTTACGACGGGCCAATTACAGCTGTTGGACCAACAAACAGCATGTCGTAGAAACAGAGCTATTGCCTTGAATTATCGGCCTCACAGGGGCAATGTAACACGCTAATACCCTCATCAAAAGGCCATCATATTCAATAGTATAAAGCGTCATACCTTAGATTTAACTTAACTCGTTAAATAGTATAACTAGGGCGCCTAGCCTTCAATTTAGCCCTAACTGCTCATTACTGCTTGGAAGAATGAGGGCAGCATAATGCTGCCCTCTTCATAGCTACTGTGCTAATGCCTTAGATACTTTCTCGAATAAATCTTTCGACAGTTCAGGCAGCGCCAACAATCGCGTTAAACAAGCCTTGATCTTGACTTGGCGCGCCTCATCAAACTTACTAAATTGGATGAGTGGCGTCACCATACGCGCCGCAACCTGCGGGTTGAGTTTATTTAAGCTGATAAGACATTCAGTTAAAAACTCGTAACCTTTGCCATCGGCGCGGTGGAATTGATAAATATTTCCGGCAGCAAAGCTGCCAATCAGTGAACGCACGCGGTTAGGATTGCTCATGCTAAAGCTCGCGTGTTGTTGTAATTGACGCAAACTATCAATCACCCCTTCCACATCATGGGTCGCCTGCAGCATGAACCATTTGTCCATCACCAGCGGCGTATCGCGCCAGCGGGCTTCAAACATTGCCATCAAATGTTCGCGGCAAGGTAACGAGCCAACATTCGCTGCACTTAATGCGCCAAGTGAGTCGGTCATATTGGCAGCCTTATCAAACTGCTCAACCACAAAGCTTTCGGCCTCGCTACTGACTCGGCTCAACCAGTTAAGACATTGGTTTTTCAGCGCTCGCGCTTTTGTGCAATCACGGTTTACCAATGAGCGATACAGCGCCGTTAATTCATCTTCACAATAGGCGGCAAGCTCTGTGAGCACAAATTCACGGGCTAGGGCTAAGGCATCTAAATCGACCGTGTCGGTTTGCTCAATCAAAGCAGAGGCCGATGGTATGGCTAACATTTCCGCCATCAGCGCCTGATCTAACTGCTCATCGAGTAAGGCGCCTTTAAAGCTGTCCTTCACTCGCTCATCTAAAGTCATGGTGTGATGTTGCTGCAAATGCGCCACATTTTGCCAAATCGCTTGGCTCACGAGCGCCACCGACGCTTCCCAACGCGCCACTTCACTCGAGGCAAAGCGCATCAAATGAACAAGCTGATCGATTTCAAAGGGATAATGCAATTTAACCGGTGCAGAGAAATCCTGTAGTAAAGATGCCACGGGTTTATGGCGCATACCTTCAAATGTAAATACTTGCTCTGCTTTAGTAAAATCAAGCACTTGATTTACTAGTGACTGCCCTTTTTCATCTAACAGCTCTAAGCTAAAGGGAATATGCAAAGGTGAAGCACAACCAGCTAACGTTTGTTTGAGGGTTAACTGGTAAGTCCCAGCCTCAGCGTCAAAACTGTCGCTTGCGGTGACAATTGGCGTACCCGCTTGGCTATACCAGAGACGGAATTGCGTTAAATCGATACCACTGGCATCTTCCATCGCCGCGACAAAATCATCGCAAGTCACGGCTTGGCCATCGTGACGTTTGAAGTATAACTTCATCCCCGCTTGGAAATGGGCTTCACCCAGCAGGGTGTGCATCATGCGAATAACTTCAGCGCCCTTGTTATATACAGTAACAGTATAAAAATTATTCATCTCAATCACAGACTCGGGGCGGATCGGATGCGCCATTGGGCCTGAGTCTTCAGCAAACTGCTGGTTTTTGATGACTTTAATCGCGTGAATTCGGTTCACAGCACGAGAGCCTAAATCCGAACTAAACTCCTGATCGCGAAACACTGTCAAGCCTTCCTTAAGGCTTAATTGGAACCAGTCACGGCAAGTCACGCGGTTACCCGTCCAGTTATGGAAGTACTCATGGCCGACCACAGATTCAATGCCGTGGTAATCCTCGTCGGTTGCGGTCAAGGTATCTGCTAACACATACTTGGTGTTGAAGATGTTTAAGCCTTTGTTTTCCATCGCCCCCATATTGAAAAAGTCGACCGCGACTATCATGTAGATATCTAAGTCGTACTCTAAGTCAAAACGAGATTCATCCCAGGCCATAGACTTTTTCAGGGACGCCATTGCATGGTGCGCTTTGTGTAAATTACCTTTATCGACAAACACCTGCAGTACCACTTTGCGATGACTGCGGGTGATAAACTCATCCTGCAACAGATCGAAATCGCCAGCGACTAAGGCAAACAGATAGGCAGGTTTTGGGAAGGGATCTTGCCAGCGCACGTAATGACGGCCATCATCGAGCTCGCCTTTCTCAATCAAGTTACCGTTGCTAAGCAAGAACGGAAACGCCAGCTTATCGGCTTCGATTCGCACTGTGTATTTGGCTAACACATCGGGGCGATCGAGAAAATACGTGATGCGTCTAAAGCCTTCGGCTTCGCACTGAGTACAGTAGGCGCCGTCGGACATATAGAGCCCTTCGAGGCTTGAGTTAGCCTCAGGATCGAGTTGGGTGATGATGGTCAACTCAAATTCATTCAGCGATGTCTCGATGGACAACTGCCCTTCACTCGCGTGATACGTCGCCGCTTGTCCATTAATGGCCACACTCACTAAGGTCAAACTTTCACCATCGAGCACTAAGGGATTGGTGTGAGATGAAGTGCGTTTGACTTTGCTAACGGCTTTAACCAGGGTGTTTTTACCATCGAGATTAAAATCTAAATCAATGGTTTCGATCGTGAACTGGGGAGCTTGATAATCTTTAAGGTATTTTGCTTGTGCTTGTGTCATGTCGTTCCCTTTAACACTGTTCTAAATAAGAAAAACGCGCCATAAGCGCGTTTTAAGATACGGTAAACAGGCGCAATAACCGCCTATTTAGTGCCAGCGTTAGCCAGCTTTTTTGCATCCGCCATATCTAAGGTGATATAGGCCGTTTCGTCTAAGAAGGCATCTGGTGCTTCAATGTCGTCTTTGTCTTTAATGTCTTCCATCGATTTAACCGCGGCTAAACCATGGGCAACACGACGCTCGTTGGTTCTATCGAGTACTTTCTTCTCATCGGCTTCACGCGAGGCAATGCGCTCACTTTCAACTAAGGAGACAGTTTTCTCTTTATGATGCTTTTTAAAGTCGGCAATATCTTGATTGATATAGTTAAACTCGACATTGTTCTGAATACGGGCAAGGTGCTTTTTATCTAAACTCGCCACCAACTCAGGGGTGATGTCGTTTAGGGTGCCGTATTGCGCCATTGGCACTTTGTCCCAAGGTAAAGCATTCTTCTCTTCCGCTTCACCGTATTCACCCGGCTCTAACGCACTTGGGTAAGCAATGTTCGGGGTTACGCCTTTGAGCTGAGTGCTACCACCGTTGATACGGTAGAACTTCTGGATCGTGTACTGCACGTGGCCAATCGGCTTCTCATACATATCGTAGATTCGACCAAGGCTCTTATGCTGCTGCACAGTGCCTTTACCAAAGCTTGACTCACCGACAATCAGCGCACGGTCGTAATCTTGCAACGCGGCGGCAAAAATTTCCGAAGCTGATGCACTGTAACGGTCAACCATAATGGTTAACGGGCCAGCGTAGGTCGTCTTGCCATCGTTATCACGGTGGGCAGACACTCGACCATCGGCGTCCCGCACTTGCACCACAGGGCCCATATCGATAAAGAGTCCCGTCAGTAACACGGCTTCGGTCAACGCACCGCCGCCATTACCACGTAAGTCGATGACGACGCCTTCAACCTTGGCTTCGTTTAACTTCACTAATTCTTTTTCAACGTCCTGGGATAAATTCATATAGAAACCAGGAATTTGAATCACACCCACTTTACGGTTGGCGTATTCACCGTCTTTTGGCTCGATGATCTTTGAGGTCGCGGCACGGTCTTCTAAACGAATTTTGTCGCGCACTAAGGTCAGATTAAACGGCTTAGCGTTAGAGCCGCCCTTCTTAGGTAAAATCTGTAATACGACTTTACTGCCCTTAGGCCCTTTGATCAGATCGACCACATCGTCTAATCGCCAGCCGATCACATCAACAATCTCACCGCCTTCTTGGCCGACACCGACGATCTTATCTTCAGGCGACAGTTTTTCACTGCTGGCCGCAGGACCGCCTGCAATCAAGCTCTTGATGACAGTGTAATCGTCTTCAAGCTGTAACTGCGCACCAATCCCCTCGAGGCTTAAGTTCATTTCCATTTGGAAACGTTCCGCATTACGGGGCGATAAATAGCTAGTATGTGGCTCGATGCTACGGGAGAAGGCATTCATCACCGCTTGGAACACATCTTCGCTATTGGTCTGGGTCAGACGCTTGATGGCGTTGTTGTAGCGTTTTTGCAGAATATCAACGATTTCAGGCCATTTCTTGCCAGTGAGTTTCATATTCAGCGCATCGTATTTAACACGTTGACGCCATAACTCGTTGATCTCGGCTTGATCTTTTGGCCAAGCAACATCTTCTCTATCGTATTCGTAGGCATCACCCGGAACGGTAAAGTCCATCTCTTTGTCGAGCAGAGAGAGTGCGTATACAAAACCTTCGTAGCGACGTTTCTGAACCAAATCAAACATCTTATAAGCAGGCTCGAGTTCACCCGAGCTCAGCATATCGTCAAACTGATTAACGTAAGGTTTGAAGCTGTCGACATCGGCTTGCGTCAGCACATTACGACGGTAGTCGAGTTGCTGCAGGTAGCGGTCAAAAATCTGAGCAGAAAACGCATCATCTAATGCAAATCTATGATAGTGGGAACGAGTGTATAAATCCGTCACTCGCTTACTCGCCACTTTATGCTGCGCTTCCTGCTTGAGAGTGGGTAACTCGCTGATTTGAATCGTAGGGGGGACAGCCCAAGCCGAGAATCCGACAAAAACAGTGGCAATGGATGTAGCCAAAGTGAGTTTTCGCATCAACAAGTTACTCCGTTTGATTAAATGATTACAGCAGGATATGTTCCGCTTTCACTTTTACCGTTAAGCCGCTATCTAGCTGAACATGAATGTCCTCTTTGTTAATGTCGGTGATCACGCCGGCTACTGGCGTCATCCCTAACTTAACATTAACACGTTGCTTCTTCGCTAAATCGGTCAATTGCGCTTGAACTAAGTTAACAGCAGGCTCTGCCTTAGGTGCAGCTTTTGCTGGGCGCTCAGTCTTGCGTGCTGGCACGGCAACTTTCTTAGGGGCTTTCTTCGCAGGCGCTTTACCCGCAGGCGCGGCTTTTGGTGCTTGAGCTGCACGCTTAGCTTTTGCTTTATCTTGGCTTTCTTTCAACATCGCTTGAGCATGATCGATATGCTCTTGCTCTAACTCACCGCATGGCTGACCATCAAGATCCACACGCTGTGCACCGGCTTTTACCGATTTCAGGTAGCGCCAGCTGCTGGTGTAGCGTCTTAAGGCAACTCGCAGTTGAGTTTTACTGACTTTAGAATCATCAGCCAACCTTTCAGCCAAATCTTGAAACAATCCGATTTTTAATGGCTTAGTTTCACCTTCAGCAATAAAGCACAAAGGAAATGTTTCATACAAATACGCCAAAATTGCGTTGGTGTCGGTCAACTTATCTGTTGATTCCATCATTACTTCCACAGTTAAAAAGGGACATCGAATCCGAGGTGATAAAAATCAGCTTCTTACGAGTCGTTTATCTTGGTTAAGCTCACATATGAGCCAAAGTACAAATTAGCATTCTCGCCGAGTTAACTAAAGTTAAAAAATATAAGTTAACAATTTTTCACGGCTGAACCTATCAGGCTTATTTCGGCTGTGCTCAAAATAAGCCTTATCAGTGCATGCGCTATTATAAGGCGCACGCCACCGATTGCGACTATGAATTATGCGTTATTGTACGCAAATTAAGCAAATAGGCAGTTTTCGAAGCTTTTTACCAATAATTCCAAGCCCTTTTGGTCTGCTTCATCGAAGCGGTCAAAAATAGGACTATCGATATCCAGCACGGCCACAACCTTACCATCGGCGCGGACTGGGATAACAATTTCAGAATTACTGGCTGAATCGCAGGCGATATGACCATCAAATTGATGCACATCGGCGACGCGCTGCGTCTGATTGGTTTGCGCGGCGGTGCCGCACACGCCCTTACCCATTGGAATACGGGTACAGGCCACTTTACCTTGGAAAGGACCCAACACCAGCTGTTCGCCACGCATCACGTAAAAACCCACCCAGTTCAATTCGGTTAGGTTATCGTTTAGCAAAGCAGAAAAGTTAGCCATGGCAGCCACTAAATCATCCTCGCCCTCGAGTAAGGCCAGCGCTTGACGATTCAGTGACTCATAAAATTGCGGTTTCATAGACTTCCTAAAAAATTATTCGGCAGCATCGTCCTTCTTAGGCGCTTTTTTCGCTGCATTTTGTTTTGATGGCGTACTATTAACTTGAACCACGCCTTTAAGCAAGTTTGTCAGCTCATCTTTATTGTTAGCAAAATAGAATGCGAGCTGTTCGCTCACGGTTTCATCAATTCCGAGCTGCGCTTTTTGAATAAATGGAATGAGGTTATCGGCGATGTCGAGCATCTTATCGTAGGCGTCAGCCTCCTTTTTCGATGTAAATGTCATCTTCTCCACCCCTTCTCTTACCACGACAAACTGTGTAATAACTGCCATGACTGCCCTCGCACTGTTTTTATATACAGTAATCAGGATGACATAAAGTGAACTAGTGATGCAAGTATTCTGATTATTCTGGTATTATGAGTACGCTTTTCGTTGTCGAGATGGGTCAAGCAATGTGCTATCTCACCCTGTAATATGGTTTTATTGCGGATTATTTGCTCTCTCAATGGCTTTGGGGCTAATTTAATATTTTTATATGCATGAAAATACAGCAGAAAACTCTGTAATCCTCTGTCGTTCCTGCGACTTAGCCGTTCGAAAGCGCGCCTTACCTACGGGTGTTAGGGCGTTATGCCCGCGCTGCAGCACCGCACTTTATGACACACCATACTGCTCGGTAAACGGCATGTTAGCGCTGTGTATTACCGCGCTGGTGTTCTATTTCCCCGCCAATTTTTTCCCAGTACTCGAAATCCACTTTTTGGGTAGCATTCGCACCACTACAGTGTTTCAGGGCGCCTTTGCGGTGTTCGACCAAGGTTATTGGGTCGTGGGATTAGCCGTGCTCGCCGCCGCCGTGATTGGCCCGGGATTGTTGATCCTGTCGATTCTTAGTCAGATTTTGATCGTCAAATGGGGACTTGGCAGTCCATTTTGGCGTCGCAGCCTCAAACAGTTGTTAAAGCTGCAAGGGCTACTATCCCAGCTCACCATGCTGGAGATTTATGTGATTAGCTTTTTGGTGTCATCATTTCAGTTATCTGATTTTTCGGATATTTACTTCGGTATGGGCACCTTCTGCTTCACCATGCTTTTTTTAGTCACCCTGTTCTTGCAGCGTGAATACGATATTGAGCATATGTGGAGTCTTCTCATGCAGGAGCGACACTAAGATGCAGCAACAGGGAAAAGACTTAGGCCTGTGCCTGTGCCGAGTGTGCAGGCAGCTCAATAGCAGTGACAATAGCCACTGCAGCCGCTGCGAAGCCGAGCTCCATGTCCGTGATCACAGCAGCTTACAAAAAAGTTGGGCGCTGCTGATCACCGCCGCCATTTTGTTGGTTCCTGCCAACCTCTACCCTATTACAATGCTCACCAATCAGGGGCAAGTGCGCCACGATACGATTTTTTCGGGGATTATCCATTTAGTGCATTCGGATATGTTGCCCATCGCTATTATTGTATTTATTGCCAGTATTTTAGTGCCTTGGGTGAAAATTATCGGTTTGGCCACTTACCTCTGTGCCATCAGTTTTAATCTGCCGATTTCGAAAAAGAAACTCATGGTGGGATTTCATGTGATTGAGTGGATTGGCCGCTGGTCAATGCTCGATTTGTTTGTGATCTCCTTAACGGTTGCCCTCGTCAATATGGGGCAATTACTCGATGCAAAGCCTGCACCTGCGGCCACGGCGTTTGCATTGGTGATTTTACTGACTCAACTTGCCGCAAAAGTTTTAGACACTCGTTTACTCTGGGATCGATTGGAACCTCAAGATGACACAAATTGAATCGCCAAAAGTTGTGAAGAAAAAACTCTTTTCGCCGATTTGGCTGCTCCCGATAGTGGCGCTCGCACTCGGCGCATGGCTGGGCATTAAGAGCATCAAAGAATCGGGCATTGAAATTCAGATCCACTTCCCCAGTGCCACGGGGATCGATGTGGGCAAAACCTTAGTCAAATACCAAGGTCTTACTGTCGGTAAGGTAAAAGACATTGGTATCGATGAGGATCTTAAGGGCGTAAACGTCAAAGTCATGATGGACTATCGCGCTAAGCCTTTCTTAAATAAAGAAACCCTCTTTTGGTTAGTCACCCCAAAAGCGAGCATCACGGGTGTTGAAGGCTTAGATGCGCTGTTTTCGGGTAACTATATCGCGATTCAACCCGGTAAAGGCAATGCCGCCACCTTCTTTGAGGCTGAGCGTCAACCACCACCGATGCAGGTGGGCTCAGAAGGGGTAATGATTGAACTGACGGCCGATAAACTCGGCTCGTTAGACGTGGGTTCACCAGTGTTCTTTCGTCAGATCCCTGTCGGCAGCGTGGTCAGCTATCGTTTAGACGGCAACGCCAGAGTCATTATCAGCGCCTTTATCCAAGAGCAATATGCGCGTTTAGTGAAGAAAAACTCTCACTTTTGGAACGTTTCCGGCGTGAAAGTCGACGCCAGTTTAGCGGGCATAAAAGTCAACACTGAGAGCTTAGCTTCCATTCTGGCGGGCGGCGTGAGTTTCAGCTCCGATGATAAGGCACCTGCGGCACAAAATGGTGACAGTTTTGCCCTCTATGATTCCGAAACCAGCGCCCTTGGTGGAATTGAAGTGAGCCTGACCATGAACGATGGCAACGCGATTGATAAAGGCACTCGCATTGTGTATCGCGGCATCACCATTGGTACTCTGCAGAGCAAACAACTCACCGCAACCGGCGTGACTGCGGTGGCAAAATTTGAGCCTGAATACGCCAACCTATTAACCAGTGACGGACTGTTTTGGCTTGAAGGCGCCGATATTTCGCTCTCTGGGATCAAAAACCCCGAGCGTTTACTCACGGGAAGCGTGATTAACTTTTTACCCGGCACCAATGCCAATACGGCGCTGCCAAGCAGTTTTGCCCTGCAAGAAACGGCGCCGGATCTATTGAAGGCCAAGAAACGTCAGCTCACTATCACCTCAACTGAAAACATGGGCCTCACCGCAGGTGCTGAAGTGCGTTACAAGCAGCTGCCTATCGGTCAGGTGCTTGCGGTGAAATTAACCAAAGATCTGTCGGCCGTCGAATATCAACTCGAGCTGCAGCCTGAGTTTGCCAGCTTAGTTCGCAGTGATAGCTATTTTATCCCCGAGTCGGCGCTGAGTATCGATGCCTCACTCGATGGAGTGTCGGTGAAAACCCGCGATATGGCGACCCTCACCAAAGGGGCTGTAAGTCTTATCCCAGGAAGCAGCGACACACCGCTTGCGGCAAATACTCGCCTGTCACTCTTTAGCTCAATGGATGGAGCAAAACAGTTTTTTGCTCGGCAGCAACGTCTGTACTTTACCCTGACCAGCGTGGATGGCGCCGATGTCAGCCAAGGCTCACCGATTTACTATAAAAAAATGCAAATCGGCAGTGTGGAGTCGGTCAATTGGCAGAGTAAAACCGAAGACTTTGCGATTAAAATCGCTATCGATAAACAGTTCCAACCCCTAGTGCAAAAACCTAAAGTGTTTTGGCGTAATAGTGCCGTGGATGTCAGCGCCAGTCTTGCGGGTATTGATGTCGCCGTCGCGCCACTTCAGGGTGCGTTAAAGGGCAGCATCAGCTTAGGTTTGTTGGATAGTTCAACGAGTGAGCCTAATGCAACACTTAAACTATACGAAAGCAAACAGCTCGCCTTAGCGCAGGCTCAAGCCATCAAACTCACCTTACCCGCTTCGGCGAAATTGGCTGCCAAGGCCGCCATTCGTTATCAAGGTCATCAAGTGGGTGAAGTGACGCAAGTTAAGCTCAATGCCGACTTAGCCACTCTCACGGCCACCGCCTATCTTTATGGCGACTATGCCGAGCACTTCAGCCGCAGTGATACTGAGTACCATATTGTTGATGCGCAAATCTCCTTAGCGGGGATCAAAGCGCCAGAAACCTTAATCACTGGGCCTTATATTGGTGTGTTACCGGGTAAGAGCAACCAAAAGGCGAGTCAATTCCAGGCCAAATTGGTTGAGAGCAGCTATGCCAACGTGGCCGAAGATGCGCTTAAGTTTACCTTAGAAGATAGCAACCTTGGCTCGATGAAAGTCGGCACGCCAATCTTCTTCCGTGGCATTAAAGTCGGCCAAATCGATGGTTACAGCCTGTCGTCTCAAGGCAACAGTGTGCTAATGCAAGCACATATTGAGCCGCAGTACAGTCACTTAGTGAATCAGAGCAGCCTGTTCTGGGACGCTTCGGGCATTAAAGTCGATGTGGGGATTTTCTCTGGTGCGCAAATTGAAGCCGGCTCGCTCGAAACCCTATTAGCGGGCGGCATTAATGTCGCTACTAAGGAAACGACGCAAGCAGCTAATCGCTTAAGCCAAGGTGCTGTGATTAAGTTGCAACACAAGGCCCAGAGCGAATGGCAAGAATGGGCTCCAGCCCAGTAACTAAAGCCCTGAAGCGAGGCACTGCTACGCCGATGCTCTTTACCAGCAAGATAACAAGGTAAAAGCACTCGGTATCATTTAATAATCAGGCGCATTAGAGCGGATCTAATGCGCCTGATTTTTACCTGCTAAAAGCGACTGTTTGCATCGCTATCAATCACCCTTTCGCCATCTCATCCTTAGCCATAGAACCAATAACAGACCGCAATCGCGGCGCAGATCCCTGCAAAGTCGGCTGTTAAACCACAGGCGAGCGCATGACGCCCGTGACGGATCCCAACAGAGCCAAAGTAAACTGCCAGCACATAGAAAGTTGTTTCAGTACTCCCTTGGAAAATCGCCGCCAAGCGCCCCGCAAAGGAGTCCACACCATGGTGCGCCATGGTTTCGAGCATCATAGCCCGCGCGCCCGAACCGCTAAAAGGCTTCATTAATGCGGTTGGCATTGCATCAACAAAACGGGTATCAAACCTCAAAAGACTCACGCCACTGGCAATTAGTTGCAGCAGGTAATCCAAGGCGCCCGATGCCCTGAGTAGGCCAATCGCCAGCAGCATGGCTAACAGATACGGGATCAGTTGAATCGATTGGTTAAACCCCGCCTTGGCGCCTTCGATAAACTCATCATAAATCGCCACTTTTCGCACGCCCGCCACCAGCACAAAACTGAAGACTAACAGTAACAATACCCCGTTGCCTAAGGCGGTTGACACTGTGCCAATCGCATCTGCGGTTAAGGTCATCAAATAAAAACCACTGGCGACTAATGCCGACAGCAGCACTGCGCCATATCCGAGCACCACGGCATTGAACAGTGAAAGCCGCTGCACAACAGCGACGATCAGAAGCCCCGCTAAGGTTGAGGCTGATGTGGCGAGCAGAATCGGTAAAAATATGTCCGCAGGTGCGGCGGCGCCCTGCTGGGCACGGTACAAAAACACTGTGACAGGAACTAAGGTCACCGAGGAGGTATTAAGCACTAAAAATAGAATTTGCGCATTGGTCGCGACGGTTTTGACCGGATTAAGACTCTGCAAATCCTGCATTGCCTTAAGCCCCAATGGCGTTGCTGCATTATCTAGCCCAAACACGTTGGCCGTTAAGTTCATCGTCATACTGCCAAATGCGGGGTGCCCCTTGGGCACTTCGGGCATCAAGCGGCGCAGCAGCGGCTCAAACACAAAGGCAATCGCCCCAACAACGCCAGCCTTTTCACCAATTCGCATTAATCCCATCCACAGGGACAAAACGCCCACTAAGCCTAGGGCGATTTCAGCAGCGAGTTTAGCGCTAGCAAACATGGCCTCTACCGCGTTGGCAAGCACCTCGATATGCCCATTGAAAAGCTGTACCGCCATCGCCAGCAGCGATGTGAGGAAAAACACTAACCACACCCGATTTAGCACTCTGCCGCTTCCTTATTTTTATCCATGCTTTTTCTTTATGTTGCTGTGATAACCGGTTATTGATGGCAAAAGCCAAGGGAGAAAATCCCAGCCCAGTAAGGGATTATGATATACTTGCCGCAGTTGATACACAGCCTAATCCCGTTATGGTTCAATTAAATCAAAATTTTATCAATACTATTGCCCAAGAACTGCCCGCCCATCTCTCAATGGATGATTTTATCGCGGCCTGTTCGAGACCACTACGCCGCTCGATTCGCGTCAACACCTTAAAGATCAGCAGTGAAGACTTTAAGCAGTTAATGCAGCCCAAAGGATGGACCTTTGAACCCATTCCCTGGTGTGAGGATGGTTTCTGGATAAGCTACGATGAAGAAGAGCAGCTCGGCAACGCCCTAGAGCATATTCAGGGATTGTTCTATATCCAAGAAGCCAGCTCCATGTTGCCCCCCACAGCGCTATTTACCCCAAATGCGGATTGGCAATGTGTATTAGATTTAGCTTCGGCGCCCGGCTCTAAAACCACGCAAATGGCAGCGTTAATGAATAATCAAGGCTTATTAGTCGCCAATGAATATTCCGCTAGCCGCGTCAAAGTGCTCCATGCCAATGTGCTGCGCATGGGCGCCAGTCACTGTGCCCTGACCCACTTCGATGGACGGGTATTTGGCGAGTATCTGTATGAAAGTTTTGATGCGGTATTGATTGACGCCCCCTGCGGTGGTGAAGGCACAGTCCGTAAAGATGCGGACGCGTTAAAATCTTGGTCCCTCGATGAGGTGCTCGAAATTAGCGAAACCCAAAAAGCGTTAATCGAATCCGCCTTTTTGGCGTTAAAACCGGGTGGCAGTTTGGTGTATTCCACTTGCACCCTTAATCGGCACGAAAACCAAGGCGTGTGCGAATATTTACAGCAAACCTATGGCGATGCGGTGCAATTTGAATCCTTAAGCCAACTGTTTGATGGCGCCGAAAAAGCCACTACGCCAGAAGGCTTTTTGCACGTTTGGCCGCAAATTTACGACAGTGAAGGCTTTTTTGTAGCTAAATTGACTAAAACCCGCTCGGTGCCGCGCCTGCAACCTGAGCCTAAATTGCAAAAGAATTTCCCCTTTACGGAGGCGAGTGCCAAACAAGCCAAAGCCATTCAAGCCTATTTTGCCGATGATCTGGGTATCGAACTGCCCGATGATCTCATTATGGTGCGCGACGATGAGTTTTGGCTCTTTCCCCATGAATTTAGAGATTTTATCGGCAAAATGCGCTTTCAGCGGATTGGGGTTAAGCTTGCCGACCACAGTAAACATGGCTTTAAAGTCCGTCATGAAGCCATTATTGCGCTTGCGGGAAAATCACTTACTGCGGCGAAAAACGGCGCTAAAGTTGTCGACGTTAGCGATGAGCAAGCGAAAGAGTATTTGATGGGACGAGATATTCCCCTCGATATGGCTGGCAAGGCTCAAGGTGAAGTGATTGTCTGTTATGGCGGCGCGCCCTTAGGCATGGCTAAACATTTAGGCAATAAATTAAAAAACAGCCTGCCCAGAGACTTAGTAAAAGATAAAGTGTTATTGCTACCACCGCAGGCATAATGGTTATAAATCGACCATTTTTTAGCGAGAAATAACCTAAAAAAGGGGATAGAGAAAGTGTCACTCACACTAAACTCAACTACACTGAGTCTATTGTAAAGCGCACTGCATGGCGCTTTCATCTGTAGCGCACGGCTCTTCAACGAGCCATTCCCCTAGGCCCAAACAGTTGGAATCGTTTTGGGCCTTTTTTTATGGGCTTACGCCTAATCGAGTTCAGCTTTTATTTATGGAGCAAACTTCACCGACTAGCACTTTACTCACAACGCGTAAGTTAAGGCTTAGTCTTTGCGGACTCAAGCAAATGCTACACGTCTTATCGGCCGATTAAACGGGCCGCATCTTTAAACAAATTAAAGAAGTTCTCACTGGTGTACTCGGCAAGCTCTTCGTAACGTTCTGCGCGCAGCTCTGCCACAAACTCGGCCACATCACGCACATAGGCAGGTTGATTCTCCTGTCCACGGTGTGGAATAGGCGCAAGATAAGGCGAATCGGTTTCCACCAATAAACGATCTTTAGGCACTTTGCGGATCACGGTTCTTAACTCACCAGCATTTTTAAAGGTCACAATGCCTGAAACGGAAATATAAAAACCTAAGTCAATCGCCGCCTTGGCCATTTCCCAGTTTTCCGTAAAGCAATGCAACACGCCACCGACTTTGTCCGCCTGCCCCGCTTTAAGCATGTTAATGGTGTCTTCACGGGCATCACGTGTATGCACAATCAGCGGCTTATTGACTTCAACCGCCAAGGCAATTTGTTGCTCAAAACATTGTTGTTGCAGGGCTTTAGTTTCATCGGCATAAAAATAATCTAAGCCAGTTTCACCAATAGCCACCACTTTCGGATCCATCGCGAAACGGCGAATTTGCTCAACATCGAGGCCGTCTTTCACATCCAGCGGATGCACGCCCGAAGACAAAAACACTTGCTCGAAAGCAGCAACCTTGTCACGCATCGACTCGAATCCCTGCTGGCGCACATTGACACAGAGCATATAGTCGACACCGCGCGCCTTAGCGTTAGCGAGAATGAGTTCTAAGGTTTGTTGATCGGGCGCCGCTTTCAGGCGATCGAGATGGCAATGTGAATCGATAAGCACAGCAATTTCCACACAGAGAAACAAAAAAGGAGCACAAGGATACTCAGCGATGGGATCGAGGTCAAATTCCGCTAAGGCATCACTCAGCACTAAATACTCAGTGTAGGCCCTAGCGAAGCACAATAGAAATTACATAGTGCAAGTTAAGTCGCCCGAAGCGAGCTCTCGGGATAACAATTTTTCGATATGGTGTTTATGGCTGTCGGGATCAGAAACGATTTTAATCCCAATCCCCACAGGACGGCCACCCGATGCGCCCAGCGGATTAATCCACACAACCACGCCACGGAACTCGTTGGAGGTGGTCGCGCCGGGTAAACGATAGGCGATGGTTAACGTCTCACCGAGGTAATGGGTTTCCCCGGTGGCGACAAACAGCCCTGCCGGCTTAATGAACGGCATATAGGCTCGATAAAGCTGATGTAAGGTATCAAAATTAACGACAAGATCGACCATGGTACGTTACTTATTTGTTATTTTTCTATATTCTAAAACATAACTTTGACACAAGCCCAAATAATTGACACTTGGCATGGCACTTAAGCTATGACACATTCCCATGACTTTCGCCGCCAAGTTCCCTATTTGCGCCTGAACATACGCATCTTGGTTGCCATTCTTCAATAAAATTTGTCTCAGAAGTAAGTATAAAACCTTAAGAGCATCAATAATTTGCTGTTCACTTATTATTAACAAGCTAGCACACAGATGGCCTGACGACAAACTTTGCGCCCAATCTTTGCGAAAACCTAATAAGGTTTGATAACGACTAGGGTGCGTGCCATCTGACTGCAAACTCTCTGCCAACTTTAATGGGCCGCCGACCACACTCAAGCACCAAGTCACATCCTCTTGGATCTGGCATTGCTGAATTAACCAGTTTTTGATCAACATTTTAGACGGCGTCACAAAGGGAAGCCGCTGACAACGGCTGCTGATCGTGGCCATTAAACGTGCGGGTGTGTCGGAATGTAATAGTAGTAAGGTGTCTTTACCCGGCTCTTCGAGTGTCTTAAGTAGCGCATTAGCAGATGCTGAGTTTAAGCGCTCGCTATGGTGGATAATGGCTACACGGCGGCCACTTTGCTGGGCGGTCGCACTTAAGCGGCTACAAAGCTCACGAATTTGATCGACTTTGATTTGATGACCATCGGCCTCGATTTGATAAAAATCGGGATGATTACCCGCATCAAATAACTGGCAGGACTTACAAAAACCGCATCCTCCCGTATGAGTGGGTTGTGAACACATGGCAGCGCGCGCCATGAACACACTCAAGAGTTCCCCACCATAGGCGGAATCGATACCCACTAACTGCGCATGGGGGACTTTTTGGGTTTGTAGCTGGGTTAAAAACGCCTGTCTTGGCACATCGAGCCAAGGCAGGCTTAACACATCAAATCCACTGTGCTCTACCATGCCATCGCCTGTAACACGGCCAGAATATCTTTATGCACTTCGGCCATCGTTTGGCTGGCATCAATCACTACGATACACTCATCTTCACTGGCAAGTTTGAGGTAAGTTGCGCGTGCCCGCTCAAAAAAATCAATGGCTTGTTGCTCAATTCTATCAAGTTCACCCCGCTTTGCCGCACGTTGCAGCCCAAGTTTAGGGTCAAGGTCAAGATAGAGTGTTAAATCGGGTTTAAACCCTTTTAGTGTTGCGTTACTTACGGCCTCCACTAAAGGCATTAAGCCGCGTCCACCGCCTTGATATGCAAGGGATGATAGATTGTGCCTATCTCCAAGTACCCAGTTTCCTTGGGCTAAAGCAGGTTTGATCACATTAGCAACCAGTTGCGCTCTGGCGGCATAGATAAGTAAACATTCGGACTCGTCACATAAGGGATCGCTTGGGTCGGCAATTTTCACTAAATCACGAATGCGCTCGGCCAGCGGCGTCCCGCCCGGCTCGCGGGTGCATACGGGTGCGAGCCCTGTGTGTTTTTCAATAAAATCACGAATAAGGGCAATCGCACTCGATTTGCCAGCGCCTTCCAGTCCTTCAACTACGATGAATTTGGCGGATGCTTGGGTCATTTTTTCTTTCTCTGATAAATATCCACGGCGCGGTTATGCTCTTCCAAGGTGGTTGAAAACACATGGGTGCCGTCGTTACGCGACACAAAATACAAATAACTGACCTTGGCAGGTTTAGACACCGCCTGCAATGAGGCCTTGCTCGGAGCCGCAATCGGCGTGGGTGGTAAACCGAAAATTCGGTAGGTATTAAACGGCGTATCTTCGACTAAATCCTTACGAGTGATATTGCCTTTAAATCTATCTCCCATACCGTAAATCACCGTGGGATCGGTTTGCAACTTCATCCCAAGATTCAGTCTATTGATAAAGACGCCAGCGATTTGATCGCGCTCAAAAGCTTGGCCGGTTTCCTTTTCAACAATCGAAGCCAAGATCAGCATCTGATAACGCGATTTTAGTGGTAAACCAGGCACTCGCTCCGCCCACGCTTTGGCGAGCTCCTGCTCCATCATTTTGTAACTTTGGGTAAGCAATTCCCTGGCATCACTGTCTGCGGTGTAGTGATAAGTATCAGGGAAAAACTTGCCTTCCGGTAACGCCGAATCATCCCCCTGATCCATCAATACGGCACTGAAAACCTCTGGGGTTAATTGTAAATGGGGCGCGTTTGCGAGTTGTTGTTCCCACTCCGCAATGGTTTTGCCTTCAACGAGGGTCACGCTAAAGATTTTCACCTTACCATTGACTAAGTCATTGAGTAGATCGGCAAGCGTCTGCGAAGGGGTCATCTCATAAAGACCAGTGCGGATCTTAGCCAGCTCAGGGCGTAATTTGAGCAGCCATTTGAGTTTCCATTTATCTTGGATCACGCCATCGGTTTCTAGCTGCTGTGCCAACTGGTGCACACTCGTACCACGGGCAATGGTTAATTCTTTGGCTTCGGTTAAGACTAGAGGCGTTTGACTGTAATCAATAATCGTACGGTAACCCCAATAACCAACTAAGCAAGCTAAGGTCAGCAAGGCCAATAAGGTAGAGCTTGCGATCAGAATGAGTTTTTTCATAGTGAGAGTGAAAGTGTTTGTCTAAGATCTTCGGTCAAAGGAGAAGGCTTGAAGCTGTGCGAATCGATCGCGAGTACATCTACTACGCCTAAGACACTGTTAGTGATAAATGCCGAGTCAAACTCCACTAAACGCTCGGCGCCAAACGGCAAACAATCGATATTCATCTGCCGTGCAAGTAAGGCTAACATAACTTGCTCGCGCATCACACCAGCAACGCCACAGCGTTCCAACGATGGGGTAATCACTTGATTGCCTTTGAAAAAAAAGATATTTGCCATAGAGGACTCAATCACCTTACCTATACAATCGAGTACAAGCCAATCATCATACCCCTGCGGTAAAGGGGCTGATTTAATCAGCACTTGCTCAAGGCGATTAAGGTGTTTTATCCCCGCCAATAAGGGTTGATGCCCCAATTGTACGGCAGAGGTTTTAAGACGAATACCCTGGTGCTGCCACGCAGCATAATGGACAGGAATGGGATGAACAGAAACGACTTCCGTGACATTAGCCTGCTCAGGAGGCGCATAGCCTCGGCCCCCAACCCCACGTGTAACCATCAATTTAATACAGTGCTGTGGATACTGCGCGGCGAGTGTATCGAGCTGCTCGGCAAGGGCTGAACTCATTTGCCAGTCAAACCCAAGCCTTGCTGCACCAGCCTCTAAACGTGCTTGGTGCTGCTGAAAAAATAAAATGCCACGCTTACTACTTCGCATCGTGGCAAAGAGGCCATCACCATAGGCAAGCCCCCTATCCGTTGGGGCAATGCTTGCGTGTAATACCCCATTAACCCAAATCAAGGGTATTAGTCCTGGCTGATACGGCTGGCAACCGCATCCTGCTGATCTTTATACTTGGCATTTTTGCGCTTGTTGTACGGACGCGCAACTGGGCCACTTAAACGTTCAAAGTTTAACGCACCAATTGTCATCCGTGGGCGCAGTGCTAAGGGCAACTTACCACTGTTATAAAACTCGAGCACAATTTTACCCTGCCAGCCCGGATCAATACGATGCGCGGTCACGTGTACCATCAAGCCTAAACGCGCCAGAGAGGAGCGGCCATCGAGCCAACCGACAATATCAGCAGGCAGCGTCACGCTCTCATAGGTCACGGCTAAGGCCAGCTCTCCAGGATGCAGGAAGAAGGCTTCGCCGTCGGGAATTTCGATGATTTCACTCATCACCCGATCCAGTGCAGCCTGGACTTCGCCACTTGGACCACTGAGATCGATAAAAGGCGCGGTATGATCTTTAAAGACGCGAAATTGCCCCCCTAATCGCACATCGACACTCACACCAGAAATCGCATCGTTGCTTGGGCGAGGTTCAATCACAATCGAGCCGTTATCAAGGGCCTGTTCAATTTCGATATCGGTTAAGCGCATCTTGCCTTTTACTCCCTGAGTTTTAGTCGTTATTTTGCCAGTAGATGTTGAATACGAGTCTTCAAAATATCGGTCGCGATACGGTTTTTACCGCCGCGAGGCACGATAATATCAGCGTATTGTTTTGAAGGTTCAATAAATTGCAGGAACATAGGACGCACTGTCTTCTTGTACTGTGAAATCACCGATTCCATCGTACGGCCACGCTCGGCCACGTCGCGGGTTAAACGGCGCAGGAAGCAAATGTCCAGCGGCGTATCCATAAACACGCTGGCATCCATCAATTCACGCAATTTAGGGTCTGTTAACAGCAGAATGCCTTCTAAAATGATCACTTTTTTCGGTGTCATTTTCACGGTTTCGGCCATACGCGTATGTTCGGTATAGCTATAGCAAGGAATATCAACAGCTTCGCCAGACTTGAGCAACTGCAAGTGCGTGCATAGCAGCTGATGGTCTAACGCCTTGGGATGGTCGTAGTTTGTTAACACACGCTCATCCATGGATAAATGACTCTGATCGCGGTAGTACGCGTCTTCGTTAATTACCCCAATCTGATCTGTGCCTAAATCGCGGCGAAGTTCGTCAAAAATCGTCTTGGCAATTAAACTCTTGCCCGATGCTGACGCGCCAGCAATTGCAATAATGACACACTGCTGAGAATTCATACCCTTAAACCTTACTCGTCATCTGATACGCTAATAGAAACTGTTTTTTGGCTCTGTTTGAGCGCCAATTCGGCGCCTACTTTACGGGCAATTTCCCGATAAAGGGCCGCCACTTCACTGTCAGGCTCGGCCACAACCGTCGGCGCACCCACATCCATGGCTTCACGGATATTGATATGCAACGGTAAGGCGCCTAACAGTGGAACTTGATAACGCTCGGCCATTTTACTGCCACCGTGCGTACCAAATGGGTGTTCTTTATGACCACACTCGGGACATAAATGGAAACTCATATTCTCAACAATCCCAAGGACGGGAATGTTCACCTTCTGGAACATGGTGATGCCTTTCTTGGCATCGGCCAGCGCGATGTCCTGAGGGGTGGTCACAATCACAGCGCCACTTACTGGCACTTTTTGTGACAAGGTCAATTGAATATCACCAGTCCCCGGCGGCATGTCGACCACCAGATAATCGAGTTCAGGCCACTGGGTTTCATTGAGCAGCTGCGCAAGCGCGCCCGCCGCCATAGGACCACGCCATACTGCGGCTTCATCACCACTTAACATAAAGCCAATCGACTGAGCTGCAATACCGTGGGCACTGGCGGCGCTCATGTGTTTACCATCGAGGGAAACGGGTCTGAAGTTAGGGATCCCGAGCATTAATGGGACGGAAGGACCATAAATATCGGCATCTAAAATACCGACCTGGGCACCTTCTGCCGCAAGAGCTAAGGCAAGGTTAACCGCCGTGGTCGATTTACCCACACCGCCTTTGCCAGACGCGACGGCAATCACTTGCTTCACATTGGCAATCGGTGCAATAGAGGCTATCGCCGAATACACTTTTGGTTGGAAATCGATTTCACACTCAACTTCGTCGATGGCATCCAGCACCGCGAGTTTGTTGGTGATGGCCATGACAGTATCACGATATTGCGTCATGCAAGGGTATGGATAGACTAAACCAAGCTGCAAACGCTTACCTTCAATCGCCAATTTATTCACGCATCCTGCGCTCACTAACCCCTTAGCTAAATACGGGTCGATATATGCATCGAGAATGGCCAGAACGGGCCCGAGAAGATCGTCACTTAAACGATAATCAGTTTGAGTTGAAGACAAAAGAATTACCCCCACCAATAAATTTGCCCAAGTGTACCAGATAATGACAAAAACATTAGCGCAGATTTAACCCAATCGACTCAGGTTTTGATGAAAATCATCCTGTAATCGGTTAGTATCTCTACCATTATTTTTGGCCCACCACGATATTTGAGACAAGATGGCAACTTCACAACGTAAAATTCTCGTGACCAGCGCACTTCCCTACGCGAACGGACCGATTCATTTAGGTCACATGCTGGAATACATCCAGACGGATATCTGGTCGCGTTATCAAAAGCTTCGTGGACATGAGTGCCACTATATTTGTGCCGATGACGCCCACGGCACACCGATTATGCTCAAGGCGCAGCAATTAGGCATGGCGCCTGAAGAAATGATCGCGCAAGTCAACAAAGAGCATCAGCAGGATTTCGCCGATTTTAATATCGCCTTCGATAATTATCACAGCACCCACAGTGAAGAAAACCGCGTGCTGGCGAGCGATATTTACTTAAAGCTACGTGCTAACGGCTATATCAAGAGCAAGAGCATTTCGCAATTATTTGACCCTGAAAAGTCGATGTTCCTGCCAGACCGCTTCGTAAAAGGCACCTGTCCTAAGTGTAAATCACCGGATCAATACGGCGACAACTGTGATGCCTGCGGCGCAACTTACAGCCCAACTGAGCTGATTAATCCTAAGTCGGCCGTCTCTGGCGCGACACCTGTAATGAAGGACACCGAGCACTTCTTCTTCGACTTACCCGCTTTCGAAGACATGCTCAAAGAGTGGACTCGCTCGGGTGCGCTGCAAACCGAAATGGCCAACAAACTCGATGAATGGTTCGAACAGGGTCTGCAGCAATGGGACATCACCCGCGATGCGCCTTACTTTGGTTTTGAGATCCCAGATGCTCCGGGCAAATACTTCTACGTATGGTTAGATGCGCCTATCGGCTACATGGGCTCATTCAAAAACCTCTGTGACAAACGCCCAGAGCTGAGTTTTGACGAATTTTGGGCAAAGGATTCTAAGGCCGAGGTTTACCACTTTATCGGTAAAGACATCGTTTACTTCCACAGCCTGTTCTGGCCCGCCATGCTCCATGGCTCGGGCTACCGTCAACCTAACAGCGTCTACGCCCACGGTTATGTGACAGTGAACGGCGCTAAAATGTCTAAATCTAAGGGCACCTTTATTAAGGCGCGCACCTATTTAGACCACTTAGATCCTGAATACTTACGCTACTACTACGCCGCCAAGCTGAGCAGCCGTATCGACGATCTCGACCTGAATTTAGAAGACTTCGTTCAGCGCGTAAACTCAGACTTAGTGGGTAAGCTGGTGAATCTCGCGTCTCGCACTGCAGGCTTTATCACTAAGCGTTTCGATGGCAAGTTGGCCAAGATTGCCGACACTACGCTCACCGATGCGTTTTTAGCTAAGCAAGAGCAAATCGCCGAGTTTTATGAAACCCGCGAATACGGTAAAGCGATGCGCGAAATCATGGCGCTAGCCGATATCGCCAACGGTTTTGTCGCCGATGCGGCGCCTTGGCAGTTAGTGAAGCAAGACGATCAACAGGAAGCCGCGCACCAAGTGTGCTCGAACGCCCTGAACCTGTTCCGTATTCTGGTCACTTACTTAAAACCTGTGTTGCCACGTTTAGCGCTGGATGTTGAAGCCTTCTTCCAACAGACCTTAACTTGGTATAGCTTAGGCCAAGATATGGCGGGACACGAAATTGCACCATTCAAAGCCATGATGCAACGTGTTGAATTAGACAAGGTTAACGCTATGGTGGCCGACTCTAAAGAAAACCTGCAAGCCACGAGCGAGCCTGAAGCGCCTAAGGGCCCATTGGCGAGCGATCCGATTAGCGACACCATTAACTATGAAGATTTCGCTAAAATCGATCTGCGTATTGCGCGTATCGTTAAAGCCGAGCATGTAGCCGAAGCCGACAAACTGTTAAAACTGCAATTGGATATCGGCGGCGAAACCCGTCAGGTATTTGCAGGCATTAAATCGGCCTACTCGCCAGAAGATCTCGAAGGCAAGTTGACTGTGATGGTTGCCAACCTTGCGCCACGTAAGATGCGTTTTGGCATGTCAGAAGGCATGGTACTGGCAGCAGGCCCAGGTGGTAGCGATTTGTGGATTTTAGAACCCCATGAAGGCGCACAGCCTGGTATGCGTGTGAAGTAAACACGAGTCAAGCTACTGCTAAACCGACATAAGGCCGCATTAAATGCGGCCTTATTTGTTGGAAAAAAACATCCCTTTACGCTTTTTCTGGGAGCCTAGCCGAATGCGCTCTCGACAAGCGTCTCACGGTGGGACACTATCGCGCCTGTGACTAAGCGTTAATCGCGAGGCCGCATCACTAAGCTGTCATGGCTGAGCTGTAATCGTTGTTGTAATAGCTGTTGTAATAGCGAAGCCGCACTGTGCCGCGGCAACGCACTATGGAATTTTCAAGGAGAAGTTATGGGCAATATCATTGAGCAGTTGTTGTTTTCTGCTTCAATAACCGGTCCCATCTGTTTAATGTTAGCCTTAGGCGTCATGCTTAAACGCACCCAAGTGATTGATGAGCACTTTATTGATATCGCCTCTAAGCTGGTTTTTAATGTCACCCTGCCCGCGCTGTTGTTTCTCAGCATCATTAGCTCGCATCACGATCTTGCCGACAGTGCGCCGTTAATCGGTTATGGCTTATTAGCCAACTTACTGTTTTTTATTCTCTCGACCTACGTGACGAAACGATTTTTCCCCGAGCCGAAGGATCAAGGCGTCATCATTCAAGGGGGATTTAGAGCCAATACCGCCATTATCGGCTTAGCCTATGTCTCTAATGCCTACGGCGAATCAGGCGTTGCCTTAGCGGCCGTTTATGTGGCGTCCATGACGCTGCTCTACAATATTCAAGCCGTAATTTGTTTAAGCCCACGGGGAGAGGAATCGAGCCGCCGCGCCTTTGCAGTGATCATTAAAACCATCACTAAAAACCCGCTGATCATTGCCATTATGCTCGGCATGCTGTTTTACCTGCTGGCGATCCCAGTACCGAAAATGGTCCTCGATGCCGGACAATACTTTGCCAATATGACGCTGCCCTTAGCACTACTGTGCACTGGCGGCTCACTGGATATTGGCTCGCTCAGGCATGAAAAGTATTCCACTTGGTTCTCGACCGCCTTAAAACTGATCTTTGCGCCACTCTTCATCACCCTAGGAGCCTTGATACTTGGCTATCGCGGTGTGGAACTGGCCTTAGTGTTTTTGATGAGCGCCGCGCCCACGGCGGCCGCAAGTTATGTGATGGCGCGGGCTATGGGGGGAAATGCCACCCTAGCCGCCAATATTATCGCCCTCACCACAGTTTGCTCATTGCTCACCTGCACCTTGGGCATTTTTATTCTATCGACCCTAGGGCTGATTTAAACTGAGGCTTATTTAAACTTAAGCTGATTTAAAATTAGGGGTAATTTACATAAAACAAAGGCGAGCATAGCTCGCCTTTCATTTACTCTATGTCGATAAGGCAACGCCATTAGACTGGGTTAGCGATATCCACAAAATGGTGCACTAAATTAAATTCGCGGGCGAGATGACGTCCCAGCGCCTCAATGCCAAAACGCTCGGTCGCATGGTGACCCGCAGCATAATAGTGGATACCCTGCTCCACCGCACTGTGGAATGTCCGCTCGGACACTTCGCCACTGATAAACGCATCGACCCCAAGGCTTGCGGCAATATCAATATAATCCTGAGCGCCACCGGTACACCAAGCTAAGTGCTGGATTTCATCCGAACTTTCACCAATATGCAGTGGCGTTCTACCGAGCACCTCACCTAAGGTCGCGGCAAATTCACTGGCACTCACGGGTAAATCCAGTTTGCCACGCCATACGAGCCCCTGCGCAACATCCTCAACCGCTTCAGCATCGAGGATCCCAAGTTTGCGGCCGAGCGTAGCATTGTTGCCCAGCATAGGATGAGCATCTAAGGGCAAGTGATAGCCAAACAGGTTGATATCATGGGCGAGTAAAGCTTTGATCCGGCGCTGCTTCATGCCAGTGATCACATCTGGTTCACTCTTCCAGAAAAAGCCATGGTGAACCAAAATCGCATCGGCTTTGAGACGAATCGCTTCATCGATTAACGCTTGGCACGCCGTCACACCTGTCACTATGGTGCGGATATCTGCTTTACCTTCAACCTGTAACCCATTCGGGGCATAATCTTTAAAGGCCGATACGCGCAAGAAATCGGCTAAATATTGGGTTAGTTCTGTCCGTGTCATTCCATCACCGTTTACATTTTTGCATTGATTATAGGCAGTTACGCTTAAGCTCGTACTTTATCACATGGCTAAATCAACACGAACCCCACCTTGCAGGTACACCACACGTACCCTATCCCCCGCATTGAACACCATGCCAGGATCATAATCTTGGATCACCATGACTTGCGTGCCGTCTTCCTGAGTGATCATCAGCTCCACGAGCTTGAGCGATTGCACCGTTGTGCCACTGCCATAACGATTGCCAACCCCTGCACCAATTAAGGCGCCTAATACTGTCGCGATATCTTGGCCTGAGCCACCACCAAATTGATGACCAATCACCCCGCCCGCTAAGGCGCCACCAAAGGTTTTCCAACCTTGATTTCTGTCTTCAATTAATTGAGTTTCGGTGATATTGCGTACCGAGTTGATATCGCCATAGAGAACTTTTTCGACCGGCACTGCTTGATTACGATCGTAGCCTGCTTGCACGGGAGAAATCACTAAAGCACAAATAAACATAAAGCTCGCTAGTGTAGGTTTCCACATATCCGAATTTCCGCTAACTTAATATAAGGGTCTATTACTGAATCATACGCAATTGTGAACTCACTGTCTTTTCTGAATCACGAATTTGAAGCTTTTCCTTCGCCCGAACTCGCCCTAACCGATCCAAACGGCTTATTGGCGATAGGCGGTGATCTTCGCCCTGAACGTTTATTGACCGCCTATTATCACGGCATTTTTCCTTGGTTTAACGCCGACGATCCCATCTTATGGTGGTCACCCGACCCCCGCGCCATTTTTATTCCTGGCCAAGTGAATATCAGCACCAGTTTACGCAAATATTTAAAAAAACAGCCCTGGCGATTCACCATCAACCATGCCTTTACCGATGTGATGGCGGGCTGCGCTCAACCTCGGCGTAAACAAGCCGGCACTTGGATAACCCATGAAATTCAAATGGCTTACCGCGAGTTACACCATAATGGCCATGCCCATTCCGTCGAAGTCTGGCACGGCGAGCGTTTAATTGGCGGCCTTTATGGCCTTGCTATCGGTCAAGTCTTTTGTGGCGAATCCATGTTCCACCGCGAAACCAACGCGTCAAAGGCGGCCATGGCAGTGCTACAACAACATCTCATCACAATGAATTTTAAATTGATTGACGCACAGGTGATGAATTCCCACCTTGAGAGCTTAGGTGCCAAGCCGGTCAAACGCGCTGATTTTATTCAACTATTAACTCAGTTTAGGGATAAACCCGTCAACCCAGCGGCTTGGATACCGAGTGAGGTCACTCTTGAACTCTAACGCGAGTAACACGCCCATCGCCATTGGGATCAGCCAAATCTTCCCCTGCAGTTATCTTGATGGACAGCAGGAACAACTGTTGGTGATCCAAGAGGAAACCCTCGACCCCATTTTATTTGATCGCCTATTAGCCATAGGTTTTCGCCGCAGTGGCAGCGCCATTTATAAACCACGCTGTCCTCGTTGCAGTGCCTGTCAGCCGATTCGGCTGCCGATTAATGAATTCATGCCTTCTAAACGGCAAAAACGCACTTTAGCCCATAACCGCGATTTAACTTGGCGTATTACCTCTGAACATACCGAGGCCCAATATGCCCTGTATGAAAAATACATTCGTGAGCGCCACTTCGATGGCCCCATGTTTCCCCCGAGTAAATCGCAGTATGAGCAGTTCTTATTTTGCCATTGGCTACCGCCAACCTTTATCGAAGTCTATGATGGAAATCGACTTTTAGCGGTGGCAGTGACAGATACGCTCCCCAATAGTTTGTCGGCTATTTACAGTTATTTTGACCCCGATGAAGAACGTCGCTCCCTTGGTTCACTGCTCATTTTACTCCAGTGCCGCTTAGCAAAATTACAGGATAAAGAATTTCTTTATCTCGGGTATCAAATTGATGCAAATCGAAAAATGTCCTACAAGCGCTTATACCGCCCTTATCAGATTTTAACCCCCCAAGGCTGGGAGTATTCCCAAGTTTGCTAGGCACTTCCCCTTTACAGCAAGGTGAATTTGCGGCATGATACGCCCGTTTTTTATATTCGAAGGCTAATGGGATAACTAATTAATGGCGAAAGAAGACAACATTGAAATGCAAGGCACTATCCTTGAAACCTTGCCAAACACAATGTTCCGCGTAGAGCTTGAAAATGGTCATGTGGTGATAGCCCACATTTCTGGCAAAATGCGCAAAAACTACATCCGCATTCTGACTGGTGACAAAGTTACCGTTCAGTTGACTCCTTATGATCTGACCAAAGGTCGTATTGTCTTCCGCGCACGCTAATAGTACCCCTTAGTTGAAAAACCCGGCGAGGCCGGGTTTTTTTGTTGGCGAAAGATCAGAAAAATGGCTGCAATTGCAGCCATTTTTATTGGGTTTCACAGCATTTACGCTTTGCTGGTACTCTTCTCATGCCGTTCGGTGTGAATGACGATTTCCCCTTCCTTCGCATCGACATGGGCAATACCGCCATGCTCAAGCTCACCGAAGAGGATCTCATCCGCTAACGGACGTTTAATCAGCTCAGTCACCACACGGGCCATTGGCCGCGCGCCCATGCTTTTATCATAGCCTTTCTCGGCGAGTAAGGTTCTAGCTTCATCGCTGACTTCCAGCACCACATGTTTCGCATCCAGTTGTGCCTGCAATTCCACCAAGAATTTATCCACCACTTTGGCAATGATGGTCATGTCTAAATGGTTGAACCAAATGATGGAATCTAAGCGGTTACGGAACTCTGGTGAAAAGACCCGATTGATTTCCGACAGGGCATCTTGGGTATGATCCTGCTGAGTAAAGCCAATAGACTTACGGATCGTTTCCTGAACCCCTGCGTTTGTCGTCATCACTAAGGTGACATGCCTAAAGTCCGCCTTGCGACCGTTGTTATCGGTTAAGGTGCCGTGATCCATGACTTGCAGCAATAGGTTATACACATCGGGGTGAGCCTTCTCAATTTCATCGAGTAACACCACGCAATGGGGATTCTTAATCACAGCATCGGTCAGTAAACCACCTTGGTCGTAGCCCACATAACCTGGAGGCGCACCAATTAAGCGAGAAACCGTATGGCTTTCCATGTACTCAGACATATCAAAGCGCACCAGTTTCATGCCAAGGCAACTGGCTAACTGATTGGTGACTTCTGTCTTACCAACCCCAGTTGGGCCCGCAAATAAGAAACTGCCCACAGGCTTTTTATCCGTACCTAACCCACTGCGAGATAAACGAATCGCCGAGCTTAAGGACTCAATCGCCTTGTCTTGACCAAAGACCACCATCTTGAGATTGCGCTCAAGATTACGCAGTAAGTCTTTGTCGGTGGCAGAGACAGACTTTTCTGGGATCCGAGCAATCTTAGCCACTATGGTTTCAATCTCGGCCTGACCGATGGTTTTCTTACGTTTGCTCTGTGGCAACATGGCCATTCGCGCACCCGCCTCATCGATCACATCGATGGCTTTATCGGGTAAATGCCGGTCATTAATGTGTTTTGCCGACAGCTCAGCCGCGCTATTAATCGCCGCTTGGGTATAACGCACTCCATGGTACTCTTCGTACTTAGCCTTAAGCCCCATGAGAATTTTTGTGGTTTCGGCCACTGAAGGCTCATTGATATCGACCTTCTGGAAACGACGCGCCAGTGCACGGTCCTTCTCAAAAATGCTTTGATATTCTTGGAAGGTGGTCGAGCCCATGCAACGCAAATTACCGCTCGATAATAATGGCTTAAGTAGGTTCGACGCATCCATCACCCCACCCGATGCGGCGCCCGCACCAATGATGGTGTGAATTTCATCGATAAATAAAATGGCGTGTTTATCGGCGCTGAGTTCCTTAAGCAGACTCTTGAAACGTTTTTCAAAATCGCCACGGTATTTAGTGCCAGCAAGCAAGGAGCCTAAGTCGAGGGAATAAACCGTCGCCAGCGACATCACCTCGGGCACTTGATTATTGACGATGCGATAGGCTAAGCCTTCAGCAATCGCAGTTTTACCCACGCCAGCCTCACCCACTAAGAGCGGATTATTTTTACGGCGACGGCACAGGGTTTGAATTGCCCGTTCAATTTCTTGATCGCGGCCGATGAGTGGGTCGATAATCCCTTGTTTTGCAAGCTGGTTTAGATTGCTCGCAAACTGCGACAACATGCTACGCTCTTCACCCGCTTCGGTTTGATCTTCGATACGTTCGTGATCTTGATGGGCGTCGCTGTCCTCATTTTTTGAAAAACCATGGGAAATATAGTTCACCACATCTAAACGACTGATGTCGCTGCGACGCAGCAAATACACAGCTTGGGATTCCTGCTCACTAAAAATGGCCACCAGCACATTCGCACCGGTGACTTCATTGCGGCCCGAAGACTGCACATGGAAAACGGCGCGTTGCAGCACCCGCTGAAACCCAAGCGTCGGCTGGGTTTCTTTATCATCATCCATATCCGCAATGATTGGGGTGGTTTGTTGGATAAAGCTTGCTACTTCATCTCTGAGTTTATCTAAATTCGCTCCACAGGCGATTAGCGCTTCTTGAGCCGCAGGGTTGTCTATCAGAGCCAATAACAGATGTTCAACTGTCATGTACTCGTGACGTGCCTCTCTGGCTTGCTGAAACGCCAGATTTAAGGTGACTTCCAGATCTTTGTTCAGCATAAGCACCCCCAAAATTAACAACTGACAACAGAGTAAGCGCTGTTAAGCCTTCTCTAACGAACACAGTAACGGATGTTGGTTTTGTCTTGCAAATTGATTTACTTGTATCACCTTAGTTTCTGCAATGCCGTAGGGGAAAATCCCGCAGATACCCTTTCCCTGGTGATGAATAGTCAACATGATATCTGTGGCTTCCTGCTCATTCTTGCGAAAGAAGATTTGCAGCACTTCGATCACAAAATCCATTGGAGTGTAATCGTCATTATTGAGGATCACCTTATACATCGAAGGTGGCATTAACTCAGATTCCACACGCTCTTCAACGTGTTCTATGTTTCCTGTCTTACCCATTTTTTAATACTAGCCTCTCGTGTTGGCCTCTTCCAATTGCTATCTTCAAATTAATTAGTTGTTACCTCTTTGTTAATTTTAGCTTGACTTCCGCTTTTACTCCTTACATTCTGTAGCTCAGACGGTGAAACAATCCCGTCTATACAGGTTTTACTATCTTACTGGTAAGTAGACAACAGAAGGAAGTGGAAGTATGGCAAGCGGAACTGTTAAATGGTTCAACAACGCCAAAGGATTCGGGTTTATTTGCCCTGATCAAGGTGGCGAGGACGTTTTTGCACACTATTCTACCATTGAAATGGAAGGCTATAGAACTCTAAAAGCAGGCCAACCAGTTCAATTCGAAGTAGAACAGGGTCCAAAAGGAATGCACGCTTCAGCCATTTCACCAACAAAATAACGTTTGGTGAGGCCAATGATCTAAAAGGCAGGGATTTATCCCTGCCTTTTTATTGGGCGATTGTTAGCATTCTCGAAGATTAAGTGTCATAAAAAAGGCCTGCAATGCAGGCCTTTCAGTATGAATGCTAAGTTAACGATAAATCGTTAAGCAATTAATAGCTTGTTTAGTGTCTCGCTTGGGCGCATGGCTTTTTCAGCTTTTGCGGCGTCTAAACGATAGTAACCGCCTAAATCCACTGGTGCACCTTGCGCGTTGTTTAGCTCAGCAACAATCACTTGCTCATTTGCGCTTAAAGCGTGCGCTAATGGAATAAAGTGAGCTTGTAACTGCTCGTCTTTGGTTTGAGCGGCTAACGCTTGTGCCCAGTACATCGCCAGATAGAAATGGCTACCACGGTTATCCAACTCACCAACGCGTCTTGATGGCGACTTGTTGCTATCTAAGAACTGACCGATGGCTTGATCTAAAGTATCCGCCAGTACTTGTGCCTTAGGATTACCCACAGTTTGGCTTAAGTGCTCTAAAGAAGCCGCTAAAGCCAGGAATTCACCCAGAGAGTCCCAACGTAAGTGACCTTCTTTTTCAACCTGTTGTACGTGTTTAGGCGCACTACCGCCCGCACCCGTTTCGAACAGGCCGCCACCATTCATTAATGGCACGATAGACAGCATCTTAGCACTGGTACCCAATTCGAGGATTGGGAACAAGTCAGTCAGGTAGTCACGCAGTACGTTACCGGTAACAGAAATAGTATCTTTACCTTCTTTAATACGTACTAATGAGAAACGTGTTGCTTCTTCTGGTGACATGATGCTGATTTCTAAACCGTTAGTATCATGCTCAGGCAGATATTGCTTCACTTTAGCAATCAGCTGCGCATCGTGGGCACGATTCGCATCTAACCAGAATACCGCAGGAGTATTGCTTAAGCGTGCACGGCGTACAGCTAATTTCACCCAGTCGCGAATTGGCGCATCTTTAACTTGGCACATTCTCCAAATATCGCCCGCTTCAACGTTGTGGCTCATTAACACTTTGCCACTGGCATCGATCACGTTAACTACGCCATCCGCTGGGATTTCGAAGGTTTTATCGTGGCTACCGTATTCTTCGGCTTTTTGCGCCATCAGACCAACGTTTGGCACGCTACCCATAGTGCTTGGATCGAAGGCACCGTGTTCTTTACAGAAAGCGATAGTTTCTTGATACACACCCGCGTAGCAACGGTCTGGGATCAGCGCTTTAGTGTCGTGCAACTTGCCATCAGGGCCCCACATTTGGCCTGATGAACGAATAGCAGCAGGCATAGAAGCATCGATAATGATGTCGCTTGGTACGTGTAAGTTGGTGATGCCTTTATCAGAATCTACCATCGCCAGCGCTGGACGCTCAGCATAAACGGCGGCGATATCCGCTTCAATTTGTGCACGGACATCGGCTGGTAAACCAGCGATTTTGGCGTATACATCGCCAAAGCCGTTGTTCACATCAACGCCTAGCTCAGCAAATAATGACGCATGTTTATCAAACACAGGTTTGAAGAACACTTTCACTGCGTGGCCGAACATGATGGGATCAGACACTTTCATCATGGTGGCTTTAAGGTGCAGTGATAACAACACGTTTTCGGCCTTGGCATTGGCGATTTCACGCTCAAAGAAGCTCACTAAGGCTTTTTTGCTCATCACTGACGCGTCGATGATCTCACCAGCGAGCAGTTTCAGGCCAGATTTCAATACCACTTCTTGACCGTCTTTTTGCGACAGTACGATGTTAACTGTGTCTGCGTTAGCCAGAGTCACTGACTGCTCGCTACCGTAGAAGTCACCTTCGCTCATATGAGCAACATGTGATTGAGACTCTTTGGTCCACTTACCCATTGAGTGTGGGTTTTTCTTCGCGAAGTTTTTCACTGACAGCGGCGCGCGGCGATCAGAGTTACCTTCACGCAGCACTGGGTTTACCGCACTGCCTTTGATCTTGTCGTAACGGGCTTTGATAGACTTTTCTTCGTCAGTCTTTGGCTCGTCAGGATAATTTGGAATGTCGTAACCTTTCAGTTGCAGCTCTAAAATACAAGCTTTTAACTGCGGGATTGAGGCACTGATGTTCGGCAGTTTGATGATGTTAGCTTCTGGTTGGTTCGCTAATTCACCCAGCTCAGCTAAGTGATCGCCAATCTTTTGCGCGTCAGTCAGTTTTTCAGGGAAATTAGCAATCACACGGCCCGATAAAGAAATATCACGGGTTTCAACCGCAACACCCGCCGCATCGGTAAAGGTTTTGATGATAGGTAACAGAGAAAGCGTTGCTAGCGCTGGTGCTTCATCGGTTTCGGTATAAATAATTGTTGGTGAGTTATCTTTCATGTTACATCCTACATTATTGTAAAATTTAATATTTTTATAATAATTTTATATCATGACGAACAAACATTGGCACGGCGGAATTCTCTATCGAGGCAATCGTGAACGCCTCTGCTACCTCAAAACCCGCGGCAACATCCTCTTTGCGTTCGCCAACGTGGGTAAATCGACTCATTAATACCTAACAAACATTTAGGCGTAGATCACATTTTCAGGCCGACATCATAGAGCATTCGCAGTAATATTCAAATTCCACTAACGGCGAATGCCAAGTACACTGTGTACAGATTATTGATACACGTCCTCAAACTTTTAAGTTCGGTCGTCAGCTTACAGCGACTATTAGCCACAGCATGAACAAAAACAGCACCGCATCCAGCCCACGCGCCAGCGGCAAACGCCCCACTACGGGGCGCGCCAATCCGGCGGATAACCGCAATAGCGCCAAGAAACCTCGTACCTTCGCCAAAAATGCCAAGCCAAGTTTACAGCAAGGCGCAAACGCCAAGCTAAACAGCGCTGAGCGTAGCGGCGCCAAGCCTCGCCCGCAGCAGCGCACTTCGGCTACGCGCTCAAAACCCCAAGGCGAGCCGATGATCGTCTTATTTAATAAGCCGTTTGATGTCCTATGCCAATTTACCGATGAGCAAGGCCGTAAAACCTTAAAAGATTACATCCCTATTCCGGGTGTGTATGCCGCAGGGCGATTGGATCGCGACAGTGAAGGCTTGTTACTCCTCACCAACGACGGTCAACTTCAGGCCAAACTGACTGAACCGAAAAAGAAAACCTTTAAAACCTATTGGGTGCAAGTCGAGGGAGAACCTACGGAAGCAGATTTAGCGAAACTGCGCCAAGGTGTTGAATTAAAAGATGGTATGACACTCCCTGCGAAGGTCAGCATCATGGCGACGCCGAATGTTTGGCCGCGTAATCCGCCTATCCGTGAGCGAAAAAACATCTCTACCACTTGGCTGGAAATTCAAATCCACGAAGGACGCAATCGCCAAGTTCGGCGGATGACGGCCCATATTGGTTTTCCGACCTTAAGACTCATTCGTTATAAAATAGGCCAATGGAGTCTAGATGATTTAGCCACGGGCGAGCATAAATGCATCCAAGTGGCTAAAATGGCTGAATAATTTAGCGCCGTGAGAGCAATAAACAGGATGTCACTGTGCCCAACCAACAGATAAAAAGGTGATTAGCGTGGCAGAAAAACTCAGATACAAACCCAATGTAACTGTTGCCTGTATTATCCACGCGCCTACCGCAGATAAGTATCTGTTAGTGGAAGAGTGGATCGATGGCGAGCAGCGCTTTAACCAGCCCGCCGGACATTTAGAAGCGAATGAGAGTCTGATCCAAGCCTGTAAACGCGAAGTGCTCGAAGAAACGGGGCTGGATCTCGAACCCCAAGGCTTAGTGGGGATTTATCAGTTTAGTGCCAGTGAAGCCCTCGCTTTTGTGCGCTTTACCTTTTTCGTACAAGTCGATGCACTGCTCCCCCCTCAGCCACAGGATGCGGATATCGATGCCGCCCATTGGCTGAGCTTTGAGCAAATCGAAGCCAAAATGGAGCAGCTTCGTAGCCCATTGGTGCTCGATTGCCTTAGGGATTACCGCCATCAGCAGCAACAGGGGCAAACCTACTCCCTCGAATTACTCAATAGTCAGCGTCTAACGGGATGTCAAAGATAGCCCCAAGCGACAAGGCGTGATAGAATACGCCCCCGCGTAAATTCGCGATTCAACACGGCATTTAAGCGCTGTTTTAGCAAACACTCGCTCGATGAATCGCCCGCTTGTCTGCCATCAAACACAGTCTAAGCGAAGACGCAGATTTTAACGTGAGAGTGGCCCACCAAGGTGAGTCATTCTCACGGCTAACCAATACATATACTCAATGGTTTTTAGGATCTATGACATCAATCGAACCCACTCATACAGGAAAAAAAGTCATTGTCGGCATGTCCGGCGGTGTTGATTCATCTGTTTCAGCCTATTTGCTTATGCAGCAAGGCTATCAGGTTGAAGGCCTTTTCATGAAGAACTGGGAAGAAGATGACAACGACGAGTATTGCGCGGCCGCCGAAGATTTAAAGGATGCTCAAGCCGTTTGCGACAAGCTTGGGATCAAACTGCACACGGTCAACTTTGCCGCCGAATATTGGGACAATGTGTTCGAGTACTTCCTCGCCGAATACAAGGCGGGTCGTACCCCTAACCCCGATATCATGTGCAACAAAGAAATCAAATTTAAAGCCTTTTTAGACTTTGCCGACGATATCCTCGACGCCGACTACATCGCCATGGGTCACTATGTGCGCCGCCGCGATAATGCCGATGGCACCACGCAAATGCTGCGCGGAGTCGATAACAACAAGGATCAGAGCTACTTCCTGTATACCTTAAGCCATGAACAAGTGGCGCGTAGCCTGTTCCCCGTTGGTGAACTCGAAAAGCATGAAGTGCGTGAAATCGCTAAAAAAATGGGCTTAATTACCCATGATAAGAAAGACAGCACCGGCATTTGCTTTATCGGTGAACGTAAATTCACTGAATTCTTAGGCAATTACTTACCGGCGCAACCGGGCAATATCGAAACCGCCGAAGGCGAAGTGATTGGTAAGCACCAAGGCTTGATGTACCACACCTTAGGCCAACGTAAGGGTCTGGGTATTGGCGGCATGAAAAACAGCAATGACGATCCTTGGTACGTGGTGGATAAAGATTTAAAACGTAATGTCTTAGTGGTTGGCCAAGGTGGGCATCACCCACGTTTGATGTCAAACGGCATGTTCGTCAATCAATTGCATTGGGTCGACCGCAAAGGCCCCGCCGAAGGCAGCCAGATTGTGGTGAAAACCCGCTACCGCCAGCAGGATATCCCCTGCACCCTCACCTATCTTGATGACAATACCCTCAAGGTGGTGTTTGACGAGCCTGTTGCCGCCGTGACGCCTGGCCAATCAGCGGTATTCTACGATGGCGAAGTGTGCCTAGGTGGCGGGATTATCGATCAACTGATCCGAGGATAAGCCGTGAACGAGCAGCTCCATAATCGCACGATGGCCTTTGCAGGAATACTGCAGGCCATTGCGCAAGTTCAGCATTTAGCCCGTCATGGTGAGAGTGACACTGATGAGCTGGCGACCAGTTTAAACACCATTTTAGTGACCAACCCTGAAAGCGTCGCCGATGTCTATCAAGACAAGGCCGCGCTGCACAAAGGTTATAAGTTGGTGTTAAACCAACTGGGCGACAGCAGTCAAAAAGATGTGGAAATCACCCGCTATCTGGTCGGTATTTTGGCGCTTGAACGTAAATTAACCCGTTCTAACAGCGGCTTAGCCATGCTTGCCGAACGTATTAATCAAGTGAATCGCCAGCTACATCATTTTGCGATCACCGACGAGCAAGTCATTGCCAATCTGGCCAGTATTTATAGCGACATTATCAGTAATCTTGGACCTAAGATTCAGATCTCAGGTAATCCGCTGTGCCTGCAACGTCCAATAGTACAACACAAAATTCGCGCCCTGCTGCTCGCAGCCATGCGCAGCGCAGTGTTATGGCGACAACTGGGCGGTAAACGTCGACACTTAGTCTTCGCCCGTAAAGCCATCATAGACACAGCCAAGAAAAGTCTTACCCTATAATAAAATAAGTTTTCATCAAGGAGCTTCACATGGATCTTTCCGCACTAACTGCTATCTCTCCGGTAGACGGCCGTTACGGTAGTAAAACAGCGTCATTGCGAGGGATTTTCAGCGAGTTCGGTCTTACTAAGTACCGTGTTCAAGTTGAAATCAACTGGTTAAAATTACTCGCCGATTGCCCAGAAATCACCGAAGTGCCGCCACTGAGCGAGTCTGCTATCGCGGTGTTAGATGCAATTAAAGACAATTTCAGCGAGCAAGATGCGCTACGCGTGAAAGCCATTGAAAGCACCACCAACCACGACGTAAAAGCGGTTGAATACTTCATCAAAGAAAAAATCGCAGACAACGCCGAACTCGCCGCTGTGGGTGAATTTGTTCACTTCGCCTGTACCTCTGAAGACATCAACAACCTAAGCCACGGCTTAATGTTGACCGAAGCCCGTGAGCAAGTGGTTCTGCCATACTGCAATGAACTGCTCAGCGCCATCAAAAAACTGGCCGTTGAATACCGCTCAGTGCCATTGATGTCACGCACCCACGGTCAACCCGCTTCGCCTTCAACTTTAGGTAAAGAAATGGCCAACGTTGCGGTACGTTTAGAGCGCCAAATCAAGCAAATCGCAGCTGTTGAAGTCATGGGTAAAATTAACGGCGCCGTAGGTAACTACAACGCTCACTTATCTGCTTACCCAGAAGTGAACTGGCATGCATTGTCAGAGCGTTTTGTTACCAGCTTAGGCCTACACTGGAACGCTTACACCACACAAATCGAGCCACACGATTACATCGCCGAACTGTTTGATGCTATCGCGCGTTTCAACACTATCTTGATTGACTTCGACCGTGACGTTTGGGGTTACATTGCCCTTGGTCACTTCAAGCAACGTACCGTTGCGGGTGAAATTGGTTCATCAACCATGCCACACAAAGTCAACCCAATCGACTTTGAAAACTCTGAAGGTAACCTTGGAATTGCTAACGCACTGATGCAACATTTAGCGTCTAAGCTGCCAGTATCAAGATGGCAACGTGACCTGACCGACTCAACCGTACTGCGTAACTTGGGCGTGGGTATTGCCCACTCGCTGATCGCCTACCAAGCCACCTTAAAAGGCATCAGCAAGTTACAAGTGAACGAAGAGCATTTACGTGCCGAACTCGACCAAAACTGGGAAGTCCTAGCCGAGCCAGTACAAACCGTTATGCGTCGCTATGGTATTGAAAAGCCTTACGAGAAGTTAAAAGAACTGACTCGTGGTAAGCGTATCGATGCCCAGCAATTAGCAGTATTCATCGACGGTTTAGCCCTGCCTGAAGACGTGAAAGCAGAGCTGAAGAAGATGACGCCAGCCAACTACATTGGCCGTGCTGAAGCTTTCGTCGACGAGCTTAACTAATATTTTTTAGCTCAGCGAAGTTTGCTAAGTCGCAATAGCAAACATGCGCGAGCTGATATTGTTTATCAGCCATAAATAAGGATTAAGGCGGTTACATTCGATGTAGTCGCCTTTTTTGACACTATGTATACACTCAATCTCGATATCGCCCAGTTCCTCAAGGAACACTGGCAACAAAAACCTGTAGTCATCAAGGGTGCCTTCCCTGACTTTGAAGATCCGATCAGCGCAGATGAGCTTGCAGGCCTTGCCTGTGAAGAAGAAATCACCTCGCGCATTGTGGTCACTCAAAAAGACAACTGGGAAGTGATCCAAGGCCCGTTCGAGGATTACGATAATTACGGTGAAACCCACTGGCAATTACTGGTGCAAGCCGTAAACCATTGGTATCCGGACTCTCAGCCATTAGTGGAAGCGTTTCGTTTTCTGCCCGACTGGCGATTCGATGATTTGATGGTGTCATTCGCAACGCCAAGTGGCGGTGTCGGTCCACACGTTGATAACTACGATGTGTTTATCATCCAAGGTGAAGGCGAGCGTCGTTGGACTGTGGGTGCTAATACGCCGCAACAACGCCGTGGCGGTAACCCGAACTCGCCACTGGTGGAAGACTTCGAGCCTATCATCGACGTGGTATTAGAAAAAGGCGATATGCTGTATATTCCGCCAGGATTCCCACACTGCGGCGAAACCTTAACGCTAGCATTGAGCTATTCAATTGGTTACCGCGCGCCGAGCCAACAAGAACTCGCCAGTGAAGTTGCCGATTACCTGCTCGACAATAACTTAGGTCAGCAGCGTTTTACCTCTGCAACTGAGCCTGCGAATCCTGGCGTGATCAGTCAAGATCATCAACTCGGGATCATGTCACTGTTAAGTCAGCTCGCCCAAGATCCAACAAGCTACCAAGTAGTGCTGGGTAAACTGTTGAGTCAAAACCGTTTTGAACTGGATATTTGTGAGGGTGAAGAAGCCTATAACGCCGACGATCTGCAGGATGCCTTCGAGCAAGGCGCTGGCGTTAATCGCATCGGCGGCTTAAAAGTGCTGCGTTTAGAGAACGACACTCAATCTCGCTTATTCATCAATGGCGAAATTTATGAGCTACCCAATACACCAGAAGCCGTGTTAACTCAATTAAGCGACCATGTTAGCTTTGATAGCGACAGCGCCATGGCACTGTGTGAATATGCCGAAGTGCAAGCGCTACTGCTCCAGCTTATCAATCAAGGCTTATATTATTTAAGTGATGATGAAGCTTAAGCCTTAGCGCACTACTGCGTTAGGTCGACAGATTAGCGTCACCTAAAACAATAAAGGCACTCTACTGAGTGCCTTTAATTTTTTACCATTACACAAGATTAAGCATTGGTATTCCAAAGCTTTTCGTCATTGTGCATCCGATACAGGCTCTCAGCACGTGAGACTAATAATTGCGCAAATTTTGCCTGCGTCGCATCGCGTTGAACCGCGCCTGAACGGATTAAATTTTCGGCCTGCATCTGCCACATCATAGAGAAATGACGAATCGCATCACGCGCCGTTTTCGCGACTTTGACATCGACGAAATCCGACGGTAAATCGCCAGACATCACCCAATAGGTTTTGGCCGAAGGACGCTTAGATTCCATTTTCCAAATCGCTAAATAAGGCGCCAGATAACGGCTCTCGTCGGCTAACACTTTACTTGGGATCACCCCTTTTTCCGCTAAAAAACGGTTCGCCTTTTGGAATTGAGTTCTGACCCACTCTTGGCGCATTTTCTCCATTTCTTCTGGAGAGATTGTTGGTTGAGCCTGGTCGACAGCTTGTTCAGTCATACTTCCGTCCTATCTTATTGTTATTACGCGGCTTTCATTCTTGGGACAGCACGCGAATCGTTCTAATGTCTGAGATTATCCCAGTAAAAACTGGTTTCACACTAAAAACCTTACGTTTACGTAAAGTGGAAAGCTAGATTGCCACAAATAATCTATTTATTCGGTCATTATGCATGGTTGAGAGTATCGCTAAATGCTATGGTTCTGCAATAAATATAACGAGCTGTCGATGGGAAGTGATTCCATCGACGTTTTATTGTGTATAGCGGAGAACTTCACGTGGCTGTATTTAATCATGTATCCTTTGATGAGCATGAACAGGTCGTATTCTGTCATGATAAAGAGAGTGGCTTAAAAGCCATCGTTGCCATCCATAACACCAATTTAGGTCCTGCTGTGGGTGGTTGCCGGATGTGGAACTACCAATCCGACGATGAAGCCCTGACAGACGTATTACGCCTCTCCCGCGGTATGACGTACAAAAACGCCCTTGCTGGTTTAACCATGGGCGGTGGTAAGTCAGTGATTATTGCCGATCCTAAGCGCCCTGATCGCGAAGCCCTCTTCCGTGCGTTTGGCCGTTTTATCAATAGCCTAGGTGGACGTTACTATTCAGCCGAAGACGTAGGTACCACAACAGCGGATATCATGATCGCTCATCAAGAAACCCCATACATGGCGGGTCTTGAAGGCAAGAGCGGCGATCCATCGCCCTTTACAGCATTAGGCACCTATTTAGGCATCAAAGCTGCCGTTAAACACAAACTGGGTTTAGACAGCTTAAAAGGCCTTAAGATTGCCGTTCAAGGTGTGGGCCATGTAGGTTACTACCTGTGTAAACACCTGCATGAAGAAGGTGCTGAGCTTATCGTCACCGATATTCACCAAGCTTCACTCGACAAAGTGGCTACCGACTTTGGTGCTATCGTCGTTGCCCCACAGGATATCTATGCCCAAGACGTTGATGTCTATGCGCCATGTGCATTAGGTGCCACCCTAAACGATGTCACTCTGCCACAGCTTAAAGCTAAGATTGTTGCCGGTTGTGCCAACAACCAATTAGCCGAAGTCCGCCATGGCGAGCAGCTAAAAGAAATGGGCATTCTGTATGCTCCAGACTATGTGATTAACGCTGGCGGTATCATCAACGTCTCATTTGAAAAAGACTATGACGCGGCAAAATCAGAAGCTAAGGTCAGAGAAATCTACAACACTCTGCTGAAGATTTTCACTAAAGCCGATGCTGAAAACCGTACTACTGCTGCGGTTGCTGACGAAATGGCCCGTGCCATTTATCAAGCAGCAAAAGCATAATCATGCTGTAGGCGGACAACAGCGCGTTGTCCGCCTCTACCACTTCCCTCACTTCGCTTATCCAGCTAAAAAATAAATTCCTCTCAATACCAATCAGATACCAAAACGCCACGTAAAATTCACTTTTCTGTAGTGGAAAAGCCTATGTGCCTCTGCTTGAATTAATCACTCGTCTGTCAGTGAAGGGATTGCATATGGTCAGTTTTAAGTACGAGTTAAATCAGGACTCGGTTGAGCTACAGGCCAGTGATTGGTTTGGAATTGAACGGGTGTTCGTGAATGGGCAAATGGTGTCGCGCAAGTTTAACTTTGGCCCTAACAGTATACATAAAGTGCAGCTCAATGATGGCCATCAATGCAGTTTCAAGTTGTTTATCGACCCTCAAACCGATGAGTTGACTTGCCGAATTTATAAACACAATCAACTTATTACCAGTTTAAAACAAGGCAAAAATAATTTGCTGCAATGCCAGCGACTGTTGCAACAGGGATTATTGCTCGGCTCAAGTCTAGTGCTACTCATGCTCCTCCTGCCATTGTAATTGCCAAATAAAAACCGCCACTAGCGTGGCTAGTCGCGGTTTTACTGGCTCACAAAAGCGTGTTACTTCAACATATACACCCGCATCATGGTTTGTTTCGCTTCGCTACTACCATCACTCATCTGCACACGTAAGTGAACAAAATTACCAGCTGTGGAATCGTTCGGGATTGTGGCAACCCACTCACCGTTAACCCATTTCACTTCTGCGGTTTTCCAAGCGCTTTCGGCAAACTTTGCCGATACAGGGCAATAAATCGAGACAGAAATCGCCGCAAGCGAGCATTCCTGACCATAACCGTATTGCAGCGTGACATCGGATAAATCCACCTGCGCCGCACCATCCATCACCGCAGAGAGTTTCACATCGACAGGTACGCCTGCAGCCAAGGTATTATCTATCGCCACTGGAATGTCGAGCTTAGGAGTGAGCACCGCTTGGCGGCCCTGTTTACTCGAGTCTGTGCTGAATTGATAAATCCCTTGATAGAAGGAGCCGAGATTGTCCTTCACCGGTGAGCTATTGCCCACACCACGGGCGTAGGAGCGTACTTCTAACTCCACTTGCGCATTGGTATCGGGGAGCGTAAACACCCCACTGTCTAAGTAAGTGCTCTGGCCATTCACTTTGAGTCCGTAGAGCGACTGTGAATTATACCCGCCCGTGCCATCATGCCCTGCAGCATCGCCAAACCGCACTATGCTTAAGTCGATAGTGTTAGTATCACGATTGGCAATGGCGCCACCATTGGTGAGCAAACTCCCCGCCTTGGGGCCTTTTAGCCAAGAGGTGGTCTCAACCGTGCCTTCGGTCATCATTCTTGGACCATCAAAATAGCCGCCGTCCGTCGATAACTGAATACCGGGCATCACAATGTTAGTCCACATGTTTTTGCTGGTTGCCGTGTAGTACTCGTCGCGCACCACAGGCGTCATCACCATTTGTGAGCTACCGGTTGAGTAAAACTCTCCGGTGCTGTTGGTCATCGCCATCATATCGGTCCAAATGGGGCGCTGATCATTTTGCGAATGATAGCTGGCACGAATGCGCTGCATTTTTTGCTCTTGCAACACCACTTGCCCACCATTGATACGCCCGTCGGTGATATGGTTAATGGAGTAGGCATAAGGCGTTCGCTCCGCAGCCGTACCTGACCAACTGACGATATTGTTACCCGCTTCAATCTGAGCTAACAGGGCTTCACCCTGCTCCGAACTGATCCCAACAGCGGGGATACGTGGCGTGCCAGAAATCGTCCCCTTATAACGACCATGTTGACCAGGACGATAGAAGATAACCCCAATCGCCCCGTTTTTAAGGGCATTCGCCACCATGTAAGATGTCAGATAATTAGGGTTGCCAATCAACGCAATACGGCCCGTTAAGTCAAACTGAGTCCAGTCGGTGCTGTAACCCGCGTCGCCAACGGGCACGACTTCTGCACTGCCTTTACCATCAAAGGATAAGGCTAAGCCCTGCTTGTTATAATCGAGCACTTCGCCATTTTGCATGGTGAGCACGGTTTCGGGAGCAAAGGCGCGGGTGGTGACAAACGAGCGGAACCTATCATCATGTCCCTGCGACCAAGTGTAGATGTCTTTCACATAATCAGGCGCTAACTCCATCGCGGCTAATTTCGCCACTTTGTTATCATCCAGCGCATAGGTAAAGCCAAACGCATAGCCTTGGGGTGCCAAAGGTTTGCTCGCCTTGAACTCGAGTTTTTCGGCATTGCGGGCGTCGAACTCAATCAGGGTATCTTGGCTCACTTTACGATCCAGCACCGCCATTTGGGTGGCCGACTCCACTAACCCAGAGGTTGTTGAGTCATTATCGTAGGTCATGATGTTAGCAACGATAGTGTAATTGCCCTCAGGAACAGAGAGGCTTGCCTGACCATTTCTGAGCGTAACGGCTTGTCCCCAATCATCTTCTTCGTTCATCAAGTAGACTTTCGAGGGAGAAGAAGCGGCTTTGCCACGCATATCGGTGACACTGAAGCTCAAATTGACTTGCGGCGGTTGGATCCAAAATGAAATCGGCACTGTGACGCGCTCATTCGATTTGCCTGTAGTGGTGCCTTCAATACGCCCAGTGATAGTGCCATAGGCGCCACTGCGCAGTGCCACACTCGAGTCAATCCACACTGGGATTTCAGCACTTCCATTGGCTGGCACGTTAATGCTGTTGACGCTAAGCCCCGCTAGGGTTGCTGGCATGCGCGTCTTACCGTCCTCACCTATCAAGCTCATTTTCAGCTTAAGGCTGATATCCTTGTCGGATAAATTGCGTAGACTAATGGTTTTTTCTGTCACGCCAATATCCTGATCATAGGCAAAGGAGCCGAGCTCCATATTCGGCGGCGCGATAATGCTTTGTCCTACAGCGCGATTAACATCCATAGGACCTGCGCCTTGTTCTAGCACATGGGCATCGGTCGGAACCACAGAGGAAGTCAGCACTTCTTTCACTTGGCGGGGTGTCAGTTCGGGTCTAGCTTGCATCACAATGGCCGCGCCGCCAGACACATGGGGCGCCGACATGGATGTTCCCGACAGGGCGCGATAAGCCGTCGCCCCAAATCCTCCCGAGGCCGCAGAGACGACATCCACACCTTGGGATGCGATATCGGGTTTCGCAGAATGGCCATCAGGTGAAGGGCCACGGGATGAGAAAGATGCGGTGTGATTATCGCGGTCAACGGCTCCCACGGTTAACGCACTCGGGGCACATCCTGGGATCCCCACGGTCTCACGGGTAAAACTATTGCCCGCAGAAACCACGAACAACGCCTTATCACTCAAAGCTTCAACCATGTCGACAAGTGGTCCTGTACAACTGGTGCCACTGCCGCCTAATGACATACTAACCACATCGGCGCCTTGAGCCACGGCCCATTGCATGCCACTCAAGATCCCACTTGTCGAGCCTGAACCTGAGTTTGTCAGTACCTTGCCCACCAGCAATTTGGCACCAGGCGCCATACCCGCCCAGCGACCATTAGATTCCACACCCGTCCCCGCGATAGTGGCTGCAGTGTGTGTACCATGGCCGTTAAGATCATCGACGCCATTGCTGGAATAAGTAAAGTCTTTGCTCTGCACAACTTGGCCCGCCAAGTCGCCATGCTGCACATCGTAGCCAGTATCAAGCACGGCCACGGTGACACCTTGGCCATTAAATGCCTTGGCTAAATTGCCATACGCACCGGTTAATGGCACGGTTGGGGTCAGGTTTGACAGCGCATTTATCCCGCTAGTCGTATCCTTATGGGCATGCACAACCGCATCTTCCATACCGACTTCACCGCATCATCGGTACTTAAGGTTTCCCATACTTTGGCGGCTTGTTGTTTGCTGATCCCAAAAGCAGCGCTGTCGATAAGTTCAATCTCATCGGTTAAGGTAGCCCCTTCAATGGGATTAGGTACAGCAGAACCAGCTAGGGTGCCATCACGGTATTCGATAATAACCGGCAATTTATCGGTGGAGGCATCATCATAACCCGCCGCATGGAGCTTAGAGATGTTAAACAGCTCGATGTCGACAGTATGGGACTCTACCCATTTTTGCGCCTTTGGAGTGATAAGATATTGACCATTCTGATTTTGGAAGAGGCTGGTTATCACCTCTGCACCGTTTTCGCCGAGCAGGCGAATCCCGCCGAGTGAGCCATCGGCCCGCGCAACGGCCGTGACCACCTCGCCGGTGATCAAGGTAAATTGTATGGTGCCAGATTGCGCTTCCATCAGCGCCACATTATCTTCAGCCAAGGTTGAATAACTGAGGGTAAAACCCATTGCCATCAGGCAAGTCGCTGCAATACGACTGCGCTTAAAAAGTTGTTTCATTTCATATTCCCTGAAAAATCACCTTATGATTGCTCAAATAAATTTAAGCAACGTTTGTTATCTTGGAATGCTTGCTTCCAACACAACAAGATGACGTTCCATGAAACATTCTTGCAACAATCCTCGGGTAGCAATTTGTACTGCCAAGCTAAAATAGCAATGCCCAGAGTATGGCTTGTGGCCATTACGCTGGGGAAAGATAGAGTGTGAAAATTGTAGGAAAGACGAAATGCAGCTTAAACGCAATGTCGAATGCTTGAAGCTTGAAATCACAAGGCTGTGATTGAAGGTAAACGATTTATCTTATTGAGTAAGCGCATAAACTGCTGGCGCTCCTCTTCAGTCAGATTGGACAGGTATTTTTCATTGACTCGCTCAGCCTCACGGATCAAATCCTGCTCCAGCGCCTTAGCCTCATCGGTGAGGAAAATCTGGAATGCACGGCGGTTATCGAGCTCTTGGTGACGGGTGATCAATCCCTGAACCTGCAACTGATCGAGCAAACGGGTCATGGTATAGTTGGCCACATCGCAACGCTTAGACAGCTCGGTCTGAGAGATCCCCTCCTCCTGCCAAAGCGCAAACAACACTGGCCACAACTTAATGTCGAGCTGATAGCGTTTCAGCTGTATATCGAGCTCATTTTGCAGCTCAATATTCAAGTGGGAAACAAGATAGCCTAAGCTTTCATAGCGGTTCAAACAGCACCTCCGAAAACACCATTTAGCCCCAACAACACTGACCCAAACCCGAGAAGGATCGGCCGAGGTCAGTTTTAATACTATCACTTAACCTGTAATAAACTAGTCAGCTTGCCCAAGTAATTGCAATCAAAATCTTTACGCATCCGCCTCTTCGTCGTCGGGTAAATTGAATTCATTCACAAAATTATAGTAACAAGCACGGCTCAATTTTCCCCATAGGCCGCGCTCTAGCGGCAGATAAATCCCAAAGTCGGTGAGCTTTAGATGATTGAGTGTCGCCAGAGAATGCTCGGTACCAATACTGCTGCGCAGCGTTAAACCCGATGCGGTCTCATCCTTCACATAATCGACAATCAACAGTGGCGCATCATCCACCTCGACTCGCACCTTCTCAACTGGCGTGATCAGAAAATGTTCGCCATCGATGCCATGTAAAATACTGGCAAATAACTTAGCAAACTTAGTCGGTAATGGGCTGTCCTGATATATCCAGTCACCGGAGAGTTGGATACGAAATAACGCGACTTCACTACACAGCGCCGTTGGCTGTGTGACGACATCCGGCGCTGGCTTGCTGGTGAATTCCTGTAGCGTGTCGATAACATTGTCCGTGTGTTTTTCCATAGCGTCCCCTCAATAAAAAAACCAGCCTGACGACTGGTTTAGTGTGGCATTGCCGTAGGGATTATCCAATCCCTAATACAAAATTGCGTTACGCCTTAACGAGCTCAAATAAAGCCTCTAATGGATGCTTTGGCTTGTAACCAGCGAAACGTTTCACTTGGCTGCGACAAGAGTAGCCCGAGACTAGCACCTGCGACGCGTCTATCTTGCTTAAAGTGTCTTTCCACGACATATCAAACAAGGCCTTAGAACGTTCAAGATTCTCAGCCTCATGGCCGTAAGTACCCGCCATGCCGCAACAGCCCAGATTCACCGCGGTTAATTTAGCGCCAAAGTGAGTGAAGATTTTGCTCCACTCATTGGCGGTATTAGGCTTAGCCGTGGACTCAGTACAATGGCTAAACCAGGTAAATTGTTTATCTTGCATGGCCTTAGTCGGAATATCCTGCAGAATGCTAAGCAGCCATTCGTTAGCCAGTTTCACCTCAAACGCGCCGCGATTCGCCCCTAAGATTTCTTTATATTCATCGCGATAACAGAGCACTAAGGCGGGATCGATTCCCACCATAGGCATGCCTAACTTATGCACTTGGTTTAAGAAATCCGCGCTCGACTGCGCCGTTTTGGCAAATTTATCCAAGAACCCCTTAATATGGGTCGGTTTACCATTGGGTTTAAAGGGTAATAGAACAGGCTTTAATCCCAACGTTTCAATCAATTGGATAAAGCGATATACCAAGCCAGCATCGTAGAAACTGTTAAACGGATCTTGCACCACTAACACAAATTTTGCGCGCTCATCGGCGGGGATGGCCTGCAATGCCGCTAGATCATAACCACGGCTCGCATGACCATCGAGTCGTTGTTTTAATGTCGGCACCGACAGCGCCGGCGCATCCACATAGCCGATGGCTTTTTTGATCACCCATTGGCTGAGCGGGTTCTGCGAGGCGAAATTGGTCAGCCTTGGCGCCGCCGCCATAATGGGCAGACTGTCTTCGATGCCCGCCACCAGATAATCTTTAGCCGGACGCAGATAACGTTGATAGTAAATATTAAAGAACTGCGCCCTAAATTTAGGCACATCCACTTTCACCGGACATTGGCTCGAGCAAGCTTTACAGGCCAAACATCCCTTCAGCGATTCCATCACTTCGTGGGAATAATCGTAATCGCGCTTCGCATTGATGGTATTTTGCATGCGCTGCAAAATACCTAAGGGTTTAGCTCTGGCCAGCGCATTGACATCGACGCCTTCGGATTCGAGTAAACGCAGCCACTCACGCATCAAGCCCGCGCGACCTTTAGGCGACTGAACTCTGTCCCCCGTCACTTTAAATGACGGACACATAGGTGAGAAACTGCTGTAGTTAAAGCACAGGCCATTACCGTTACAGCTCATCACATCGGGATAGGCATCGCGCACTTCGACCGGAATTTGCCGGTCAAACTTGCCGCGCTTGGTACTGTCCACATCAAAACACAGGCCACCCGCTTGCTTGGGCGCCACTAATTTGCCTGGGTTGAGTCGATTATCAGGGTCAAATAGGCCTTTAATGTCTTGCAGCACACCATAAAGCTCGTCACCAAATACCGATGGACCATATTCGCCGCGCACGCCCTTTCCGTGCTCGCCCCACATCAGACCGCCATATTTGAGTGTCAGTGCCGCGACTTGATCGGAAATCACCCTCAGCAGTTTTTCATCTTCCACATCGCACATATCCAGCGCGGGCCTAACGTGTAACACGCCCGCATCCACATGACCAAACATGCCGTATTGCAAATTGTGACTATCGAGTAGTGCGCGAAACTCCATAATATAATCGGCAAGCATTTCGGGCGGCACTGCCGTATCTTCGGCAAACGCAATGGGTTTACGACGTCCCTTGGTAGCACCGAGCAGGCCCACGGCTTTTTTACGCATGCCGTAGATTTTCTCAATGCTGGCCTTATCTTGAGTGACTTGATAACCAACCACACCACACTCACCACGGCTGATTTGCTCGGTCAGCACGGCTTCGAGTGCTGCAAGCTTTTCGCTCACCTCACCGGCATCACCTGCAAACTCAACCATATTGAGGCCATCGATCACTTTGCCCGGCACTTCTTGAATAAGGTCTGAAACCGAATGCCAAACAATGTCCTCACGGGCAAGGTTAAGCACTTTTGAGTCCACGGTTTCGACCACAGTGGCACGCGCCGCCACTAAGGATGGCGCATGGCGCAATGCAGACTGAAAGGAGTCGTACTTAATGTTCACCATCGCCCGCTCACTCGGCAGTGGCGTAATGTTGAGTTTCGCTTCGGTTATCACCGCCAACGTGCCTTCAGAGCCCGTTAAAATGCGCGAGAGATCGAACTGGGTTAAACCGTTGTTCCAGACATTCTTTAAGTCATATCCGGTTAAAAAACGATTGAGCTTAGGAAATTGTTGTTCGATCAGCGCACGCTTCTCGCGGCACACTTCGGCAATCGCCGAAATCAGTTTTTGCCCGAGCGGATTATCGCTCACGTTATCGGGGTTACATAACAGACCCGCATCGAGGGGACGAGTGTCGAATACGCTGCCATCAATCAATACGCTGCGCAGCGCCAGCACGTGATCAGAGGTTTTACCGTAAACTAAGGATCCCGCTCCAGAGGCATCGGTATTAATCATGCCGCCGATAGTGGCACGGTTAGAGGTTGAGAGGTCGGGACTGAAAAAATAACCGTGGGGACGTAGCGCATCGTTTAGCGCATCTTTGACCACACCCGCCTCGACGCGTACCCAGCCCTGCTCGGGGTTCACTTCTAATACGCGATTCATGTAGCGAGACACATCGAGGATCAAGCCATGGGTCAGCGATTGGCCGTTGGTGCCCGTACCGCCGCCTCTAGCACTAAAAGTCACACCCGCATATTCTGCTTTTGCAGCCAGCGACAAGGCAATCTGAATATCTTTTTGATGCTTGGGATAAAGCACCGCCTGCGGCAAAAATTGGTACACGGAGTTATCCGTGGCCTGCACGAGGCGCGCGCTGTAGCGCTTATCGATATCACCGGCGTAGCCACTTTGCGCTAAGGCATCAAGATAGGCCAAATAGACTGGTTCTAACGTTTGTTGGTGTGATAACAGAGGTAACATGAGCGGCTTCAGTCAATTATTGTTATGCGGCCCATTATAAACAAAAAAAAGCCGCTAAAAAGCGGCTTTTTTAACACCTTTATAAAATTACAATCTAGATCAAGCGTGCGCTTCGGCTAAATACAACCAAGTATCAATCACGGTATCTGGGTTTAACGATACAGTATCGATGCCTTGCTCAACTAACCAAGCGGCGAAATCAGCGTGATCTGAAGGTCCTTGACCACAGATACCGATGTAAGCGCCCTTAGCCTTAGCCGCTTTAATGGCCATAGACAGTAGGATCTTAACGGCTTCGTTACGCTCATCGAACAGGTGGCTGATGATGCCTGAGTCACGGTCAAGACCGAGTGATAGCTGAGTTAAGTCGTTTGAGCCGATAGAGAAACCATCGAAGTGCTCAAGGAATTGGTCCGCTAACAGCGCGTTTGAAGGTACTTCACACATCATGATGACGCGCAGACCATCTTTACCACGCTCTAAGCCCTGCTCTTTCAGCAGTTCAATCACTTGCTCGGCTTCTTTCACGGTACGGACGAATGGGATCATCACTTCAACGTTTTTCAGACCCATTTCGTTACGCACACGCTTAATCGCTTCACATTCTAACGCGAAACAATCGCGGAATGATTCAGAGATATAACGGCTCGCACCACGGAAGCCCAACATTGGGTTTTCTTCCTCTGGCTCGTAACGGTCACCACCGACTAAGTTAGCGTATTCGTTAGACTTGAAGTCTGACATACGCACGATCACTTTCTTCGGATAGAAAGCTGAACCGATTGAGGCGATACCTTCGACTAAGCGGGCAATGTAGAACTCAACTGGAGAGTCGTAACCTGCGATCATCTCGTTGATTTCTTCTTGCAGCGCAGCGTCTTGTTGGTTGAACTCAAGCAGCGCTTTCGGGTGAATACCGATCATGCGGTTGATGATGAATTCTAAACGCGCTAGACCCACACCTTCGTTTGGTAAACGAGCGAAGTCAAAGGCGCGATCTGGGTTACCCACGTTCATCATGATTTTCATCGGTAATGGAGGCAGTGCGTCAACGCGGTTAGACACCACTTCGAACTCTTGCTTACCTTCGTAGATGTATCCAGTGTCACCTTCGGCGCAAGAAACAGTCACTAACTGACCATTTTTGATACGGTCGGTCACATCGCCACAACCTACTACCGCAGGTACACCTAATTCACGGGCAATAATCGCCGCGTGACAGGTACGGCCGCCACGGTTAGTCACGATGGCGCTGGCGCGCTTCATGATAGGTTCCCAATCTGGGTCAGTCATGTCGGTCACTAACACATCGCCAGGTTGGATTTGATCCATGTCAGCGATTGAAGTTAATACCTTAGCCACACCAGAACCGACTTTATGACCGATAGCACGACCTTCAGAGATCACCGCGCCACGGCTCTTTAAGTGGTAACGTTCAATTAATTGTACGTCTTCACGGCTACGAACCGTTTCTGGACGCGCTTGAACGATATAGAGTTTGCCATCGTTACCGTCTTTTGCCCACTCGATGTCCATTGGACGACCGTAGTGTTTTTCGATAACCATAGCTTGTTTAGCCAATTCCATCACTTCGGCGTCGTTGATAGAGAATTGACGACGTTTTTCAGCAGCAACGTCTTCAATTTTCACTTGTTTGCCGTGAGAAGCATCATCGGAATAAACCATCTGGATGAGCTTGCTACCGATATTACGGCGAACAACGGCTTTATGGCCTTGAGTAAGGATGGGTTTGTGAACATAGAATTCGTCAGGGTTTACCGCACCTTGAACAACCATTTCACCCAGACCGAAAGATGAAGTGATAAACACCACATCGTTGTTGCCTGATTCAGTGTCCATGGTGAACATCACACCTGATGCCGCTTTGTCTGAACGAACCATGCGTTGTACGCCGGCAGACAGGGCAACGCCGTGGTGCTCATAACCTTGGTGAACACGGTATGAAATTGCACGGTCGTTAAAGAGTGACGCGAACACGTGCTTAATCGCCACGAGTACAGAGTCAAATCCTTTCACGTTTAAGAAGGTTTCTTGCTGACCAGCAAAAGAAGCATCAGGCATGTCTTCTGCGGTAGCAGAAGAACGCACCGCGAATGATGCATCGCTCGTTTCAGCGGCAAGTTTGTCGTAAGCTTCACGAATCGCTTGCTCTAGAGCTGGTTGGAACGGGGTATCGATAACCCATTGTCTGATCTGTGCACCTACTTGTGCCAGTGCATTGACATCATCTACATCCAATGTTGCTAGGATGTCATAAATTTTCTGGTTTACTCCACTTTGTTCAAGGAACTCATTGAACGCATAAGAAGTAGTCGCAAATCCGCCAGGTACTTGAACACCGGCATTAGCTAGATTGCTGATCATCTCGCCAAGAGAAGCATTTTTACCGCCAACCAAGTTGACGTCACCCATGCCTAATTCCTGATACCAGAGTACGTATTGCTGCACAGTTCTATCTCCGCAAGTTTATTTCAGTGGCCCCTTCACACGAGGGCAGCGGCATTTTACACTCCCGCCGAAGCAGCGTAAATCTATAATTTTATTTGTAATTTTATTACTACAAGAGGTCAGTATGGCACCAAAGGTATTTTACATCTCCGACGGGACAGCGATCACAGCTGAGGTTTTTGGGCATGCAGTACTCTCGCAATTTCCATTAGAATTTGAGTCACTTACAATTCCATTTGTTGAAACATTGGCAAAAGCTGAGAACGTTAAACGACAAATTAATGATTGTTTTATTACAACAGGTGAAAGGCCGTTAGTGTTCCATTCGATCGTAAAACCTGAAATTCGGGACATTATTTATTCGAGTGAAGGGCTCGATTACGATTTTTTAAATACCTTCGTTGCACCACTTGAACAACATTTAGGCGTTAGCGCCTCTCCGGTGTTACATCGCACCCACGGAAAAGCCAATCACGGCTACGAAGCCCGTATCGATGCCATCAATTTTGCGATGGACAATGACGATGGCCAAACCATGAAACATATGGATCAGGCCGATTTAATCCTGCTTGGCGTGTCTCGCTGCGGTAAAACCCCGTCCAGCCTCTATTTATCGATGCAGTTTGGTATTAAAGCGGCCAACTATCCGTTCACCGAAGACGATATGGATAACCTCAAATTGCCCGAAGCATTAAAACGCAATAAGAAGAAGTTGTTCGGCTTAACCATCGATCCTGTGCGTTTACATGAAATCCGCCAAAGCCGCATGGAAAACAGCCGCTACTCGTCCTTAAAGCAGTGTCGTTTAGAGGTCAAAGAAGTCGAGATGATGTTCAAACGTGAACGTATTCCTTATATCGACACCACCAACCACTCTGTCGAAGAAATCGCCACTAAGATTTTGGACGTGACAGGCTTAGAACGTCATATGTTCTAATCTTGATGATTTCGAACGAGGCAATCGAGTCTCTCGATTTAGGCTAAATAGGTCTAACTTAAATCAAATTCATTGCACAGTTGCCGACAATTAACACAATTGGCACTGTGCAATGCTGTTCGATTCGTTATAATCCGAGGCAATCTGGCGAAAAGCGCCGCACGCAAGCTCGGTATTTTGAATGACCATTAAAACAGACGAATTACGCACTTCCTTATTAGCTAAAGTCATCTCACCTGCACAACTGGCATCTGAGTACCCGTTAACCCAAGATGCAGCCGATTATCTCGTACAACAACGTCGTGAAGTCGAAGCCATTATTATGGGCGAAGATCAACGCCTATTAGTGATCATTGGCCCCTGCTCTATCCATGATACTCAAGCCGCCCTCGACTACGCTCGCCGTTTAGCGGTATTGCATCAAGAGTTAAAGGACGATCTCTGCATTTTAATGCGTGTGTATTTTGAAAAACCACGCACTATCGTCGGTTGGAAGGGGTTAATCTCCGATCCTGATTTAGATGGCAGCTTCGAGCCAAATAAGGGATTACGTATTGCCCGCGAATTATTGCAGCAAATTACTGAGCTGAAGTTACCGATTGCCACCGAATTTTTAGACATGGTGAATGGTCAATATATTGCCGACTTAATCACCTGGGGCGCTATCGGTGCTCGCACCACCGAAAGCCAAGTTCACCGCGAAATGGCCTCGGCACTCTCCTGCCCCGTTGGCTTTAAAAACGGTACCGATGGCAATATTAATATCGCCGTCGATGCGGTGCGCGCAGCAAAAGTGCCACATATCTTCTATTCACCGGATAAAGACGGCGCCATGTCAGTCTATCGCACCCATGGTAACCCTTACGGCCACATTATTTTACGTGGCGGTAAAAAGCCGAATTACTTTGAACAAGATATTGAAGAAGCAAGATTAAAACTTGAGTCTGTGAATGTGACGCCGCGTATGGTGGTCGATTTTAGCCACGGCAACAGTGAAAAGAACCACCTAAAGCAGCTAGTTGTTGCCGACAATATCATGGCGCAAATGCGCACGGGCAGCACGGCCATTGCTGGGGTGATGGCCGAAAGTTTCTTACAGGAAGGCAATCAAAAAGTGGTTGAGGGTCAACCTCTGTGTTACGGCCAAAGCATCACAGATGCTTGCCTGCATTGGGATGACTCGGAGAAATTACTGCGCGATCTGGCTAAGGCCTCTCGCGATAGACGTGAGTTTCTCGGTAAATAAGTCGATTACCCACGGCAAAAGGCTTCCACTGGAAGCCTTTTTTCTTTTCGTTTTACCTTAACACCTAACGATATAGGTGTTTTCTACCATTCAAATTGAAAACTCACTATAATTGCGCCTCTTTAAAAATGCATAACCTCAGGTTGCCGTATGCCAAACTCGCTCGACTCTAGCCGCCCAGCCTTTTCTGACGCCATCGAACAGCGGATCAATCAATCCGAAGCGCGGGTGATCAAGGCTGTATTTCCGTCTATCACCAATCACCACAACACCTTATTCGGTGGCGAAGCATTAGCTTGGATGGATGAAACCGCCTTTATTGCGGCGACTCGCTTTTGCCGTAAAACCTTAGTGACCGTCAGCTCCGACAGAATCGACTTTAAAAAACCGATCCCAGCGGGCACCTTAGCCGAACTCATCGCCCGCGTGATCCATGTGGGTAATACCTCGTTAAAGGTGGAAGTGAATATTTTCGTCGAAGACATGTATCAAGATCACCGCGAACATGCGATCCGCGGTGTATTCACCTTTGTTGCGGTTGACGAACAACGCCATCCGACTCAGGTGTGGACCGCTGAATAAGATTTAGCCAGTCAAAATAACGTACTCTCGCCCTTAAACACGCCCGTTTGAGGGCGTGTTTTTGTTTGAATAATCCGCCCACCTTTGATAGACAAAAGTATAACAACCAGAAACATATAAAAATTTTGTCAATCTTACTGCATAAAGCAATAGGATCCTCGATTACTTTTCTGTTACATTGGGTTTAATCTTCACGTGCCACGAACATAACCAACAAAGCCATGAAGCTAGAAAACTTAAATATTATTATTGCCGATGACCATCCATTGTTTCGAAATGCACTACGTCAAGCCCTCAGTAGCGCCTTTGAACACACCCAATGGTATGAGGCCGACAGTGCCGATGCCTTGCAGTCAGTACTAGATTCGCAGAATGTGAGCTATGATTTGGTTTTGCTGGATCTGCAAATGCCTGGCTCCCACGGCTATTCGACGCTTATTCACCTGCGCTCCCACTACCCTGAACTGCCTGTGGTGGTGATTTCGGCCCATGAGGATATCAATACCATTAGCCGTGCTATCCATTATGGCGGCAGTGGGTTCATCCCGAAGTCAGCGTCGATGGAAACCTTAAAAGAAGCGCTCACTGCCGTATTATTTGGGGATATCTGGTTACCCGCTGGTGCTGAAATCATCCCGATTGAAGATGATGATACGGATAAGATGGCCAACAAACTCTCCGACTTGACGCCGCAGCAATACAAAGTGTTGCAGATGTTCGCCGAGGGCTTACTCAATAAGCAAATCGCCTATGACTTAGGTGTGTCTGAAGCCACCATCAAAGCCCACGCTACCGCGATTTTTAGAAAGCTGGGTGTGCGTAATCGTACTCAAGCCGTTATTGCCTTAGGCCAGCTTGAAATGGATAAAGTGGATTTGACCTAATTCGGCCGTGACTGCTGTCAATTTCGCATAAAAAATGCCGCATTCATTGCGGCATTTTTTATTGACTCTAACAACCGCGAATCAACGCATTGGCAAGTTTTTATCGGCAAACATTTCATCAATCAATTGCTGATCGCGTAATGCCACCGCCTTTTCAACGACATCGCGAGTCAAATGCGGTGCAAAGTGTTGAATAAAATCATACATATAACTACGTAAGAAACTGCCTTTTCTAAAACCAATCTTAGTCGTGCTGTGGGCAAATAAATGGCCCGCATCGATAGCCACTAAGTCTTTATCGATATTAGGGTCAATCGCCATCGAGGCTATCACCCCGACTCCTAAGCCTAAACGAACATAGGTTTTCAGCACATCGGCGCTGGTCGCACTAAAGACCACCCGCGGCTCGAGGTTTGCGCGGTTAAAGGCTTTTTCAATTTCCGAGGCACGGTCAAAACCAAACACATAAGTGACTAATGGGAAACGGGCTAAATCTTCAATACTGATATGGGTACGGGTCGCCAAGGGATGATCTTTGGGAACCACAACCGAGCGATTCCAATGGTAACAAGGCAACATGATTAAGTCGGAATACAAGTGCATCGCTTCGGTGGCAATCGCAAAGTCAGCATCGCCACGCGCCGCTTGTTCGCTGATCTGCGATGGCGTGCCTTGGTGCATGTGCAAGTTAACTTTAGGATAACGGTCGATAAATTGGCGAATAATATGGGGCAACGCATACCGCGCCTGCGTATCCGTGGTCGCGATATTCAATTCACCCTGATCAGGCTTAGTATATTCCTCGGAGACTTTTTTAATGCTTTCGACTTTGCCTAAGATGTCATTGGCAATATTTATCACCTGTTGTCCGGCGGGTGTCACGTGGGTCAAATGTTTACCGCTGCGACCGAAGATTTGAATGCCTAATTCATCTTCCAACATGCGAACTTGCTTACTGATCCCAGGTTGCGATGTATATAAATTTTCCGCGGTGGCCGATACGTTAAGGTTGTGTTTGACGACCTCAGCAATATACCTGAGCTGTTGCAGTTTCATCTTATGTCCTTGTCTCAAACAGGCTGAATTGGATTGGCGAAAATGGCACAACTCAGTATCAGCTATAATCGATCGTTATAGTATATAGTAAAAATTAAAGCAAATAGGAATATAGAGCACAAGTCTTAAGTTTCATACGACAGAAATGATAACCTAGGCTAAGATAACTATGCTAGTTTATTGATTTATTGTAGCATTAGCCCAATTAGATAAATAATGGAACAGCTATGACATTCACCTTGGTTCTGATCCTCATCGGTGCACTTTTACTGCTTGTTATCGGAATTAACGTTATACAACAACAAAAAGAACGTGCTGAGGCTGAACGTCGCATAGAATTTGCCCGTCAACGCGCAATTATTGATGAAACTGAAACCGTATTATCGAACACAGGGATGATCCCTTGCAGTACACACATCATTTTAGTGCTCTATCGTCGCGTGCAAGAAGCGTTAGAAATCGCCACCACTTTAAGTGCGAGTCAACAGCAATCGGATTTTCAACGTCGTCTTACCGATCTCAAGTCACAAATCGAGACATTGCAATCTAACACGCCACAGATGCCCCCTATTGAGAATTTTAGATTGCCGGATAATGACAAGCAGATCTTAGTGTTAGTACAAACACTCAAGAAACTGAAAGCCATTTTACGTGCAGAGCACAACAAGGGCCGAGTCGACCCCAATGTTTTTGCTCAGGAAGAGAATCGTATCGATAGTTTACAGCTACGGATTAATGTTGATTCCATGCTGTCCCGTGCCCGTGCCGCGAGCTTTATGAAGCAATATGGTTCGTCTAAGCAAATGGTCACAAAAGCTTTAGCAACCCTACATGCCATTAAAGCGCAAACGCCGAATGACCCTTTTATTGCCCGCAAGGTCGATGAAGCCAAAATGTTGCTAGATGAGATTATGGGCGCACAAAAATTGTCAGCCCCAAGTGCGCCTAGACCTAAAAATGAAGAAGATGACATCGATATGCTGTTTCAACCCAAGAAGAAATGGTGATATCGCATTGCTCAATTAAGAACGTTTTCCATAAAAAAGCCAAGTCTGTGACTTGGCTTTTTTATGCGTGGTATTTTTATTCACAATATCTCGCTTATCGATCAACCACCTCATTACTGCAATCGGCGGTTGTAAGAACCCTAGATAACAAAATGGGCTCACCTAAGTGAACCCATTTATAACCACGAAGAAAAGGATCCTAAACCCTATTCAGATAAGGTTACTTCTTAGCTTTCTTCGCCGTCGATTCAGTCACCCATTTACCATTCACATAATGGGCCGACCATCCGGTTGCTTTACCGTCAACTTCGGTCGCCACATATTGCTCTTTGGTCTTACGGCTAAACTTAACCGCCGCTTTATTCCCCTCATCATCGGCGATAGGAGCATCGGCAAGGTACTGATATTTTGGCCACAATAGCTCGCGATATTTCACTAACTCTTCAACCAGTGGCGCACGGGTTTCCCGAGATTTAGGGAAAGTGCTGGCGGCTAAGAAAATCCCCGCCGCACCATCACGCAGCACAAAATGCGCATCAGACTTGCTGCATTTCAGCTCTGGCAGATAAATAGGATCTTCTTTTGGAGGCGCAGCTTCGCCGTTTTTCAGTAACTTACGAGTATTCTTACATTCCTCGTTAGTACAACCAAAATACTTACCAAAACGGCCGTTTTTCAGCTCCATATCATGGCCACAGCGGTCACATTCAATTAATGGACCTTCATAACCTTTGATCTTAAATTGTCCTTCTTCGACTTCATAACCCTCACAGATGGGGTTATTACCACAAACATGCAGCTTACGCTTTTCGTCGATAAGGTAGCTGTCCATCGCCGTACCACAAATGCCGCAGCGATGCTTGGCGCGTAGTGCATCGGTTTCGGCATCTTCACTGTCGCTAATCGCTTCAATGCCTGGCGTTAAATTCATGGTGGTTTTGCAGCGCTCTTTCGGTGGCAACTCGTAACCCGAACAACCGAGGAATACCCCTGTTGTGCCGGTACGGATCCCCATAGGGCGACCGCAAGTCGGACACTTAATATTGGTCATCACCATTTGATTGAGGCGCATACCGCCCTCTTCTGGTGATAATTCCGCCTTCTCTAGTTGTTTAGTGAAGTCGGCATAGAAACCATCGAGAACCTTTTTCCAATCCAGCTCACCACTGGCAACATCGTCGAGTGTCTGTTCCATGCTGGCGGTAAAATCGTAGCTCATCAGCTCAGCAAAACTACCGACTAAACGCTCACTGACAATCTCGCCCATTTTCTCTGCGTAGAAACGGCGGTTTTCAACTTTGACATAACCCCGCTCTTGAATCGTCGAAATAATAGTGGCATAGGTTGAAGGACGACCGATACCACGCTTCTCTAATTCTTTTACCAATGACGCTTCGCTGTATCTGGCAGGCGGCTTAGTAAAGTGTTGCTTAGGCTCTAATTCGACCAGAGACAACAGATCACCTTCGTTCACCGATGGCAAGGTATTGTCTTCTTCATTTTTCTTTTTCAATGCGGTTTGAACACGAGTCCAACCGTCAAAGCGCAGGATACGTCCCGTCGCTTTCAGTTCATAGTCACCCGCCTTGACCGTGAGTTTGGTCGCATCGTATTGGGCAGGAGTCATCTGACAAGAGACAAACTGACGCCAAATCAGCTCGTAGAGACGCTGTGCATCACGTTCCATATCAGTTAAGGCAGCCGCTTCGACCTTCACGTTTGATGGACGAATCGCTTCGTGCGCCTCTTGTGCGCCTTCCTTAGAGCCGTAGCGGATCGGTTCGGCAGGTAAATACTTGGCGCCATATTCCTTGCCGATCATCTCACGCACACTGTCTAACGCTTCTTGGCTTAAGTTTGTCGAATCGGTACGCATATAAGTGATGTGACCCGCTTCGTACAAGCGCTGTGCCATCATCATGGTTTTCTTCACCCCAAAGCCTAAGCGAGTACTGGCCGCTTGTTGCAGGGTGGAAGTAATAAAAGGAGCCGAAGGTTTACTCTGGGTCGCTTTATCTTCACGAGCGATCACTTTAAAGCTAGCAGAAGATAAGGCTTGAACGGCGGCTAACGCTTGCTGCTCGTTTGTTGGCTCGAAGGCTGAATCTAAGTACTTAACCACTTCCATGCGCAGCGCTTCGCTCGCAGGCGTATTCAGCTGTGCATGCACATCCCAAAACTCTTCAGGTACGAAAGCTTTGATTTCACTTTCACGTTCCACCACGAGACGCACAGCCACGGATTGCACCCGTCCAGCGGATAAGCCGCGGGCAACCTTTTTCCACAACAGTGGAGACACCATAAAGCCGACGACACGGTCTAAAAAGCGTCGTGCCTGCTGGGCATTCACCATATTGGTGTCGAGGGAAGAAGGTTTACTAAAGGCTTCTTGAATCGCTGATTTGGTGATCTCGTTAAACACAACGCGTTGATACCGTGAAGGATCGCCACCAATCACCTCTTGTAAATGCCAGGCGATGGCTTCCCCTTCACGGTCTAAGTCCGTTGCGAGATAGATTTGGTCAGCAGAATCGGCTAAGGCTTGCAGCTCTTTAACGACTTTCTCTTTACCCGGTAGGATTTGATATTTAGCCGCCCAGCCCTTTTCAGGGTTAACGCCCATACGCGACACCAGCGCTTGGTGGTCTTTCACCTTTTTATATCTCGCCTTTTCTTCTGGCGACATCTTCTTCACTTCGGCGGCGGATTTCACTTTTTCATTGCCGTCAGACGAAGAAGAAGTTGGTAGGTCACGGATATGCCCCACGCTCGATTTAACGATGAATTCTTTGCCAAGATATTTATTAATAGTCTTAGCTTTGGCCGGTGATTCGACAATAACTAGCGATTTACCCATAGTTTGATTTGCGCCAAAAAATCTCAAGAAGGTGGAAATTGGCTCCATATATAGAGGGTTGCATTGAGAGTTTCAAGCTAATCCCTCTTTTATATGTACCAGCGAGTCACTTTTTAATCAAAGTTGAAAAAATGTAAAAAAATAATATTGCGTAATTAAAAACTAATATTTCATTATTTGCCAGCAAGCAAGAAATAGTTATGCATTTATCGCGAAAAAGTCGCTTTGAGCACAAAACCGTGCGCTTGTGCCCACAAAAACCTTCAGTATACTGGGTCGCCTCAGGGACCATTTGAATAAATAATAACCTTCCCTATCACAAGGATAAGCAATGAAGCACTTTGAAGCGAATTTCGACGGACTCGTTGGGCCAACCCACAATTATGCCGGTTTGTCTTTTGGCAATGTGGCCTCACTCAACAACGCCGCTTTAGTCTCAAATCCTAAAGCCGCCGCTAAACAAGGTTTGCAAAAAGCCAAAGCACTCGCTGATTTAGGGATGATCCAAGGCATGTTAGCGCCACAAGAGCGCCCAGATCTTAATACACTGCGCCGAATTGGTTTTTCTGGCAGTGATGCCCAAGTTTTACAACAAGCCGCTAAAACCGCGCCTGCGCTGCTTAATGCCTGTTGCAGTGCTTCGAGTATGTGGACGGCAAATGCTGCAACCGTGTCTCCCAGTGCCGACACCCGTGACGGTAAACTGCATTTTACCCCTGCCAACTTAGTAGATAAGTTACATCGCAGCATCGAGCCCATCACAACGGGGCGCATCTTAACAGCAACTTTCAACGATCCCCACTATTTTCATCATCATAACCATTTACCTGAGCATAATAGCTTCGGTGATGAGGGCGCGGCGAACCATACTCGCCTGTGCCAAGAATATGGTCATGCTGGGGTCGAGCTGTTTGTTTACGGCCAAGAAGCCACCAATCCTAATGCGCCAAGACCGCAAAAATATCCCGCGAGACAAACCCTCGAAGCGTCGATGGCGATAGCAAGATTGCATCAACTCGAGGAAGATAACTGTGTCTTTATTCAACAAAATCCCGATGTCATTGACCAAGGGGTATTTCACAATGATGTGATCGCCGTGGGTAACCAAAATGTGCTGTTTTACCATGAGCAGGCATTCTTAAATACACAGGCTAAATTGGATGAAATAAGACGAAAACTCGATACCGAATTATTCTTTATCGAGGTTCCAACGGCCAAAGTAGCGATTAACGATGCGGTAAAGAGCTATCTATTCAATACCCAGATAATCACCCTTCCCTCAGGCGAAATGGCCATCATTGCCCCAACGGACTGCCAAGAAAACCCGGCTGTTTATGCGTATTTAAATGAGCTACTCACGTTAAATACACCAATCAAACAAGTGCTGTATTTCGATGTAAAACAAAGTATGCAAAATGGTGGCGGCCCCGCTTGTTTACGTTTACGTGTAGCCATGAATGAGCGAGAAGTCGCCGCCGTGAATCAACACACTTTACTTAACGATGCTTTATTCGCGCGTTTAAACACTTGGGTGGATAAACACTATCGCGACCGTTTATCGACACAAGATTTAGCCGATCCGCAATTAGTGATTGAATCACGTACCGCATTAGATGAGCTGACCCAAATCATGAAATTGGGAAGTGTATATCCATTCCAACGCTAATGTGATTTGAGCCTAAAATGTGCAGGTAAAAAATAAGGTGCCATTGGCACCTTATTTTTTTAGTTGAAACCTACTTAACAACAATAGGAATATTCAACACTTCAGAGGTTGTCCCCTCGAGTCCGACATCACTTAATCCCGGAGTCGTGACCGTCACAATCAAGTTACCAGAATCCGCCTGATCGCCACCTTTTAAACTCACAACAAACTGTCTGCCACCGTTATAGTTGGTGCTTGGCCAAGTATAACTTGTAGAGCTCGTTACTGTTGCTCCTGAAGCTTTAAAGTTAACCACAGAACCTGCTGGCATTTGCTGGTTATTAATATCTGCAATAGTAAACATTACAGATGCAGTACCTTTAATACCAAGATCAATTTGGTTGTTACCAGCAACGTTATCATTAATCACAACGTTTCCAAGTGTCGTTGCATAGGCTTCGCTACTAGACATCACCAGTACCAGTGAACGTCGTACAGAGATTGATGCCTGCGGACTACATTTCACGCCAGAAACTGAAGCATCACAAAGTACACCACTATACTCGCCATCCGCTAAGTTGAACTCACCTTGTCCTGTTGGATTGACTGGATCAATAAAGTCTGTAAAGGTCTCACGTGCACCAGAGGTATCAGTGGTACTTGCCGTCATGTATTTCGGTGTATAAATACCATCTTCGTTATGATCGACGTAAGCTTCACTTAAATCATAACAGTCACCGCTATTGTCACGACCGCAGTTAGTTGCACTACCCACAAATAAGTTAAATTCACTAGCAGTATCGAGAATATTGTTGCTGTTCAGATCTGGGAAAGACTCTTCGCCAATCGCAGTCGCGGTAATCGTCACGCGTCCGCCATAGGGCTGACCGTAATAATTGCCATAATAACTTCCTCCAGCAAGATTCACTTCTTGCTTTAAGAAAGCGGTAGGCTCCTGCACTCGGTTACCATTACTATCGAAGAAGGGGCCATTTCCATCAATTCCCACTGGACGAGGTAACTGGCTGGTCCAAACAACAGAACAAACACCATCTTTAGTTTGGCATGAACTTTCAATTGAACCACCTTCGGCCGTAAATACCACTGCGGTGCCATCGGGTACAGGGTTGTTAAAGGCGTCGGCTAAACGAGCGGTGACCGTAACTTTAGCACCATCATAGTTCCAACCTTCAACGTTTAATACTGAAGCAGAGAGTGAAAAACTGTCTTGGTCAGGCTTACCCGTTGACACCACTAATACATTGGATTGACTTGAAATACTCGAACCGTCTGTGCCAAGCGTTGTTGCAGTCACTCGAACAGTCGTTGCCACAGTGCCAGAATTCACAACCGTTTGTACATAACCTTGATTGTTAGATGTCGCAGTTGCAGGCGTTAAACTCAATCCAGCTGAATCATTATTAAGCTTAAAATCAACAGACTTGTTAGCTACAGCATTGCCGTTAGTGTCTAGCACTCTAAAGCGCAAGGTTGAAGACTCGGCGGTTCCTGTACCTTTGATACCAATATTTTCAGGCGTTGCGTCAACAAAAACGATACTACCGACATTTGCCGATAACACTTTAATTGTGCCCGTTGCAGAAAGATTCTTGCCACCTACGTCGGCAGTAACAGTGATATTGTCATCTCCAACACAACCTTTCGCGAGATAGGTACTGGTTGCTTGTCCACCAACAGCGGTGACCGGGCTGCTAAGTACAGCTTCTGGGGATGCCTTATTAGAACAAGTCGACGCGAATTTAACATCGACTGGCTCAGTAAATGGATTGCCGTCACTGTCTTGCAGCAGAATAGAAACGGTTGCAGTGCCACCTGCAGATAAAGTCGTAGCACTCACATCAGCCTTACCTGATACAAAAGGTGAACCACTGCCCATTAGGACATTGGTTGCTCCCACAACAAACACTTGCTCACCAAATTCACCTGTGTTTAGTGATGCTTTGGCGGTACCTGCACCTGGAGTACTTCCTGCGTACAAATTGACGCTCGCTTTACCGTTAGCATCGGTAATTGCTGTTTTTACAGGAAGATCGCCAATAGTAGTATCAAAAGTCACAATAGCCGCTTTAGATAATCCAGTGACAGTGGCAGTTAAAATACCAGGCGTAGTCGACGTAATACTATCAATCGCATTACCAGCAGAGTCTGTTAGTTTTAGAGTAACTTGAGCTCCGCCACCGGCTTGACCGCCGTCACCCGCCATCACAAAACCTATTTTGCCGGATTCACCACTATCAATCTTTGCACTCACAGTGCCAGCACCTGCAATAGTGGCCGTATTTAAAATAATAGAGGCAACACCTTCACTATTTGTTAATGCAGTTGCTGCGGCAGGGAAAAAAGACCCCATGTTTGAATTACTCAAACTAAAGGTCACCAATTCACCCGCTAACGCGCCAACTTTCGAATCGACTACCTTAGCTGTAACAGTGGCAGGCGCATTCGCGGATATATTTGTATTAGAAATCCCCATTGTAATGGTAATTACACTTGGGGTTGGGGTGGTGCCAGTGCCATCGTCGGAGATATTGCCTCCGCCGCCACATGCGACCAAGAAAAGTGAACATATTCCTGCGAGAAAAACCTTATACGCTGACTTCATTGTCAGGCTCCCTGTTACTCTGATGATAATACTAAGATTGACGCTTTTAACTTATAGGCTAACATTACACAATTTTCACGTAACTTTTCCAATACTCTCTTATTTTATTTCTCATATTTTGCGCTTAGTTTAACATCGGAACTCATTTAAACTTCTGCATTTTCTTGCTAGGCTTGTCGTCGCCAATATTAGAATGTATAAAAAACACACAGGAATCCCCATGGCAACCTCATCACAAAAGAAATTCGGCCTTACAAGTAAAATTCTGTTCGGTATGGCAACAGGTATTGCTTTAGGTCTCATACTCCGCAATGCCTTTCCAGAAAGCGATATCGTAAAAGACTACATTACAGAAGGTTTCTTACATGTTATCGGCACTATCTTTATCTCAAGTTTGAAAATGCTAGTGGTTCCACTGGTATTTATTTCATTAGTTTGTGGCACTTGCTCACTGAGTGAACCTTCAAAATTAGGTCGTTTAGGCGGCAAAACATTAGCCTTTTATTTATTCACAACGGCGATGGCTTTAATTCTGGCCATTGTCAGCGCGGTATTAGTTCATCCAGGTAATGCTTCACTCGCTTCCGAAAAAATGGAATACACAGCCAAAGAAGCGCCTAGTCTTTCAAGTGTCCTAATCAATATAGTACCAACGAATCCGATGCAGGCCATGAGCGAAGGCAATATGCTGCAGATTATTATCTTTGCGGTGATTTTTGGCTTTGCGATTGCGCATATTGGCGAGCGTGGCAAACGTGTTGCCGCGTTATTTGAAGATTTAAATGAAGTGATCATGCGAGTCGTTACGTTGATCATGCAGCTTGCGCCTTACGGGGTGTTTGCACTGATGGCAAAACTGGCTTTAACGCTAGGTTTGGGAACATTCGAGAGTGTGGTCAAGTATTTCTTTGTCGTGTTGGTGGTGTTATTGATCCACGCCTTTATCGTCTACCCGACCCTGCTTAAGTTATTCTCAGGCTTAAATCCGCTGATCTTTATTCGTAAGATGCGCGATGTGCAGTTGTTTGCCTTTTCAACCGCAAGCTCTAACGCCACCTTACCGATTACGATTGAGGCGTCTGAGCACAGACTCGGTGTTGATAACAAAATTGCCTCTTTCACCCTGCCATTAGGTGCCACCATTAACATGGATGGCACGGCCATTATGCAAGGTGTCGCCACGGTATTTATCGCCCAAGTCTTTGGTATTGAATTAACCATTACCGATTATGCTGCCGTTGTTGTCACCGCGACCTTAGCTTCAATCGGTACTGCTGGGGTTCCAGGTGTAGGGTTAATCATGCTAGCTATGGTGCTTAACCAAGTCGGCCTGCCCGTAGAAGGGATTGCTCTTATTATTGGGGTTGACCGACTCCTAGATATGGTGCGAACTGCCGTGAACGTGACGGGCGATTGCGTCGCGACAGTGGTCATTGCCAAATCTGAAGGCGAATTTAACGAAACCGTATTCAACAATACTCAAGCCGGTAAAGTCGCCAGTAACTTCGATGAGCAAGTGCATAAGGTCGAGTAATACTGACGTTAAAATGCCTTTGTCTCCGCTAAAAAGCCCAACTTAGTTGGGCTTTTTTTATTGTCTTATCCTGATTTTGTGAACAAGCAAATAGAATAGTCCTTTAAATACCGTTACATTAGACCTCGTCAATATAGAACGAGGAGAAAGCTATGTGGTGGAGAGTGAGTTGGATTATTGCCGCCTTTTGGCTGTTAAGTGCGCATTTTCTACGCTATGACCAGCTTCTATTAACTGGCCTATTTGCATTCGCGCCTCTTGGTTTACTCATCAAACATCCAGTCGTCATTCGACTACTGCAAGCGATACTGTGCATCAGTGTGGTTATCGTTTGGGGTACAACCGCAATCGATGCGGTGCAAATGCGTCTTGCTCACGGCGCGCCTTGGATAAGACTCGCTGTAATAATGGGCGGTGTGATGCTTTTTAGCCTAGGAGCCGCATGGAGCGCTAATGACATTTGGCGCAAAACCACGCAATCAGGCCAAGATGCAATAAAATGATCTTCAACCTCAAGGCAGAGGGATAAATCAGACAATCTCTTTAAAGACAATTAATTAGTACTTATTTTCGCCACTCTATCGGCTCGGTCAGCCAAGGTTAAGTTGTTATTCGTTATGATAAGACAATATTTGGCTCCAACGTATATTTTGCGTACACTGAGCCCAGTCGACTTTAAGGCATGAGTATTATGAGAATTTTGGTTGTTGAAGATGATCTTATTTTATCCCACCATCTAAAAGTGCAATTAAGCGATTTGGGCAACCAAGTCCAAGTCGCTCTCACCGCCAAGGAAGGGTTCTTCCAAGCGACTAACTACCCCATCGATGTGGCCATTGTCGATTTAGGTTTACCCGATCAAGACGGCATTAGCCTTATCCAACAATTACGTGAAGAAGGCGTTAAAGCGCCTATCTTAATTCTAACGGCCCGAGTTAACTGGCAAGATAAAGTCGAGGGCCTCAACGCCGGTGCCGATGACTATTTAGTCAAACCCTTCCAAAAAGAAGAGTTAGTCGCAAGACTCGACGCCTTAGTTAGACGTAGCGCAGGCTTTGTTAAACCCGTCATCACCAGTGGTGAGCTAAAGCTGGATCTTGCCGCCAAGCAAGTGACCCTCGGCAACGAGATTATGGAAGTTACCGCCTTTGAATACCTCATTCTGGAATATCTAATGCGCCATTGTCATGAGGTCGTCGCCAAACAGCGACTCTTAGATGTGATTTATGGTGACAAGGAAGGCGATCCAAACACCATTGAAGTGATGGTGAGCCGTCTGCGCAAAAAACTCACCCGTGATGGCATAGACAACCCGATAGCGACCATTCGTGGCCAAGGTTACAAATTCAATCTGCCATGCAATTAAGACTAAAAATGAAGAAACGTCTGCTGACGCGGATGTTTCTCACCTCATTATCAATCATCACCTTAGTCGGATTTGGCCTCGCTTGGATGGTCAATATTCTGCATGCGCAAAATAGCTACAACGAGGAAACCGCGCAGCTTATCGCCGAAATCCCCCAAGTCGCCGCAGAGCTGAGGGAGCACGATTTAATTCCCGACACCAGCGCTTGGTTAGAGGAAAACAACAAGCAAGAACGCTATGTGATGGCGAGCTGCGATGAAAAATTTAAACAGGTATGGACATCCTCCCTCGCCGTTGACCGGGGCCTGTTTGATACCTGCGAGCGTTTCAATGAAATCCGTAATGATTCTCCGCCCTACTACCTGACCATGGCCGACGACAGAGGTTACTTCGTGTATTTGCTCGCGGTCGAAATCGCGGGAGTACACTATAATCTGCTGGTCATGAAGGATGCGGCGAAGCTTGAGCAGGAATACAGTAAATTTAGTAAACGCACTTATATCCGTTTAGCCATGGTGCTCGCCCTCGCACTGATTCTGCTGGTCAGTGCGGCATATTGGGGGATGCGTCCACTGGTGCGGATGCAAAACGAATTGCAATCAATTAACCAAGGTAAGACAAAATCACTATCAGAGGGTTATCCCGTTGAGCTTGAAGGCGTAACTCAAGCCCTTAACCAGCTATTGCAACAATCGAGCGCCCAACAGCAACGTTATCAAAACGCGATGAACGATCTGGCCCACAGCCTAAAAACCCGTCTTGCGGCCGTTCACGCCATTACCGATGACACGACGCTGACGAAGCAATCCGCCAATGAAAAAATCATGGAGCAGATTAGCCAAATGGATCAACTCGTTAAATATCAACTTAAGCGTGCCATGTTAGGCCGCCAAGGCTTAAAGCAGGAGCACACCGCCATCGCCCCGCTGGTCGATCAACTGGCGCAAATGTTATTTAAGATTTATCGCGATAAGCAGGTGCAATTTAAGGCCAACATCCCCACAAACCTGCAGTTCCCTGGCAATAAGGGCGACTTAATGGAGCTATGCGGCAACTTAATGGAAAATGCCTTCCGTTTGTGTATTAGCCAAGTTCAGGTCAGCGCCCGCTTTACGGATCAAGGTGATTTTGAATTAATTGTCGAAGACGATGGGCCCGGGGTTGAAGAAAAGCTGCGCCAAAAAATTATTCAACGGGGCGTGAGAGCCGACACCCAATCCCCAGGACAAGGCATTGGGCTGGCTGTGTGTGATGAGATTGTCAGCAGCTACGGCGGCTATTTGAGTATTGAGGAAAGCCATTTAGAAGGCGCCAAGTTTAGAATTACTATCCCAGCTTAACCGCCTTCTTCACGCGCCGTTAGCTATATACCGCGTATAACTGTTCGGCGCGGTTAAACATCACCCATGACGTGGCAATATATTTATCATTGCTGATAGGCATATTGCCGCGATGGGAATGGGTAAAACCTGCTGGCGCAATCACCATAGTGCCTTTCTTTGGTGAAATCTTACGCTGCTGATAATAAAACTCCGTTTCTCCGCCCTCTTCCACATCATTGAGATAGAACATATACAACACGACGCGATGCAGTGCCTCATTGTGGTTTAGCTGGGGAAACTGCTCCGAATGCCAGTGGGGATATCCACCTTTATTCTTTTGATATTTTTGAATATTAATACTGCCACTGCGGTACAAGTATTTAACTAATGCCTCGGCTCTTGGCTGACCTAAGCGCTCAAAATTATTCGGGGTTAAGGTTACCGCTTGACCTTGCTCGTCACTCACAGACACTGATACCGCGCCCATTAACGCCATGGAATATTGAGTAAAATAGTCGGCGGCGCCCTTTAGGGTATAGGATAACAGCTCATTTTTGAGGGGCTGTAAATCGGCAAAATTATCTAAGGTAAGATCGCGGCTGATCTTCTTTTCGAGGTCGACCCCATTACCCGTTTGCCCATCAACCACACCTGAATGTTGCTCAAATGCAAGAATGAGACGATCACATAGGTCATCGGGGATAGCATTAGGGTATACTTCGATAAAATCCATATTGGCTCAGTGTTTCGGCTATTTTGTACTCTTACTATGCTGACACGTTAGTTAAGTAATTGTAAAGCTGCATCATTGATATAAAATAACTCCATTGGCTTCACGATAACAAGAATATGAAAAAAAGCTGTAAAGTCTCAGTTCATCAATTACAGGTGGGTAATTTTGTGCGTTTACCCGTGGCCTGGAAAGATCATCCTTTTTTATTCAGTAGCTTTCATATCAAGCAAGCTGCGCAAATTGAGTTAATTAAAAACCTTGGTATTGAATACGTTATTGTCGATTTAGAGCGTAGCGAAACCACGCCTTTGGCCGCTGAGGCCGTCAATCCCATTAAAATTCCCCCTAGCGCAGATATCCATAGTTTAAAAAATGATATGGATATCTATAAAGCCGAGCAAATTGAAGTACAAAAAAAGCTGCGCCGCGATATTCACAAAACCGAGCAAAACTTTACCCGCTCGGTTGCTATGATGCGCAGCCTTATCGCCAAACTTCGTAATCGCCCGCTCAACGCCGTGGATGATGCCAAGGATTTAGTGCATACCATAGTCGAGCAACTACTGAACTCCGATAACCTCGTCCTGCACTTAATGAGCGATGCTAAGCAAGATGAGAGCATTTACTACCACTCGCTAAACGTGGCGATACTCTCAATGCTTATCGCCAAAGAAATGGAGTGGGACCGTAGTGAAATCGAATTGGTGGGCTTAAGTGCACTGTTTCACGATGTCGGTAAACTCAAAGTGCCACCGCAGATTTTGAAAAAGACCACACCTTGGTCCGCGCCAGAGCTAAATTTTATCAAACAACATCCGCTGCTGGGGATTGAACTGCTTAAGCTCGCCGAGAATTTCCCCGAGGCGGCGCTCGCTCCTATCACCAATCACCATGAGTATCTCGATGGCACAGGTTACCCCAAGGGATTAAAGGAAGCAGAACTGGATAAAATCTCCCAGCTGCTCGCTGTCGTGAACGAGTACGACTCGCTTTGTTATCCGAGTAATCAGGGCAAGGCGCGCATGCCCTACGCTGCCTTAGGCTATTTATATAAACAATATAAAACCAAATTAAATCAGGAATATATTGGCAAGATGATCAAAATGCTGGGCATTTATCCACCGGGAAGTGTGGTGGAGTTGTCGAGCGGTCAATATGCCATGGTGATGTCGGTCAATCTGCAAAAGCTACTGTGCCCGAAAATCCTTGTGTACGATGCGCTCGTGCCTAAAGATCAGGCGCCAATTGTCGATCTAGAAGTCGAAGGGATCAGTATTGTCCGTTGCCTGCCACCCGCAGCACTCCCCGAAAAAGTGCATGAATACCTCAATCCACGTGAACGCGTGAGTTACTACTTTGGTGGCGATAGCCGTAAATAAACCAACGGGATTCATTCGCCCAATAAAAAGCCGGAGTACTCCGGCTTTTTTGCATCCACGTTAATACTCGCGATTAAAGCCAGTGTTTGCGTTTAAAGAAGAAATAGGTCCCCGCAGCACTTGCGAGCATCATCAATATCGCCATCGGATACCCATATTGCCAACCTAACTCAGGCATTCCATGGAAGTTCATTCCGTAGCTGCTGGCAATCAGCGTGGGCGGTAGAAACACCACAGCCGCAACCGAGAAGATTTTAATGATCTTATTCTGCTGTAACCCACTGAACCCCATGGCGGCGTCGAGCAAAAAGTTTAACTTATCGAAGATAAACTGACTGTGTGGCATTAACGACTCGATATCCGAAAGCATTTCGCGTAAATCTTTTAAATGTTCATCGGACAATTGCCCGCGGTAGTACCGCTGCATATAACGAAGCGAGCGCTGGGTATCGAGCAAACTTAAACGAATTTTACCGTTCGAGTCTTCCTGCAAGGTGATGAGTTTGAACACATCATCCAGCTCATCATTATCAAACACTTGCTCACCCACATTTTCAAGAACCGTATACACGTCCTCAATCAAGTCGGAGAGATAATCCACTTTCAGATTAAAGAGTTCGAGGAACAATTCCTGCGGGGTTGAGACTTCTAACCGACCAAGGCGTAAGTAGTTACGCAACAAACGGATCAGGCCGACATCCTCTTCACGTATGGTCAACAGAAAATTCGTCCGCAGGTTAAAGGAAACGTTCACCCCACGTACGTCTTGCCCCACTCGCTGGGGGAATAACGAATTGATATGTAAGCCGTCGCTGTTTTGATAAAAACGCGCTGAGGCCTCAATCTCGTTGATATCTTCTTCGTCGGGCACTTCTTCAACGGAAAAACGACTTAACCATTCTCGCTCTGCATCATCAGGTTTATAGAGATCCAACCATATGGTCGACGCCGGAATACTGTCTTGTGTGTTAATCTCAGTGACCGTCAGTTGACGGTTTTCGTAGACATAGGCAGTAATCATGTGTCCTCCTGAAAAAAACTTAAGCAAAAAGTCCACTTAAGTGCAGGCTAAAAAATTGTCGCTAGTTTAACGCATAACTTAGTAATGAAAAGGCGGGAGCGAAAAATTCATAAAATAAATCTGTGTTAGTCTTCGAGAATTTCTAACCGCTCCGCATTAGAAAAGCGAATGTGTACGCCCTCAATCGTCACCATTTTGGCCTCCGAAATATCCCCTTTGCGCGCTTTGTACACGCCGGATAACACACCAGCTGAAGACACTATCGTTACAGTCACGACTTTATGTTGATCGTACCAGTACCACACACTGTAGCTTAAAAGGCTCAGCCCCAGCAGTAAAAATGCTGCCCGCATGCCATAACGACGCCACAGACTCGGCATCGGCAGAAGATTTACCGAAGTGGCAGACGCCTGCTTAGGCCGCCGATTGGCCAGCAGTAAAATCGCCATAATGATAACGGCTAAGGTGAGCAGCAGTTTTGTTAACAAGGGACACTCCAAAGGGCGGGACTTAACCGATTATAATCGACATTGAAATGCGAAACTGTCATTAAGATCAAGCTTATGCAACACAATATTGCGGCGATATAGCCGCATAATTCAATATCAGACTAACAGCAGAAGATGACAAGTTAACATCTAACCGAGAAAATCGAGTCGATTGAAAGCCTAGTCATTCAAAGTGGTGACACGCTAAACGCCAGCTACATGCGATACAGAGGCGCCTAGAATGCCTCAAACTGCGCTGCCATACGCCGTATTTGACTTAGCGGCACACCATGACGATTACGCTCGGCGCACAGTTGTTGATGCGCGCGCGCTGAAGGCTCCCCCACTAGTACGATACGCACTTGATAACCTAAGGCTTTCGCAGCTGCCTCATAGGCCATGTATTCCCAGCGGCAAAGATTAGTGTTATCACAAATTACGATAGACTGAGCGCTACTGAGCGCGTGAATAAACGCGGTTAAATTACGTTGATGGTATTCGGAGAGTTTTTTCGCATCGAATCGATACTCCTCTCCCTCGTAGAAAAAACTATCGGTCGAAAAAATGCCGCCTTGGCGAACGCGAATCGCCTCTTCTAACGGTAGATTAGCCACAAACTGCTCGACCCAATGGGATTTACCGCTGCCCGGTAATCCCCGCATAATAATCGCCAGTTTTTGCGTCATGGGCTCGTTGCTCATTCTTTTACATCAGACTCGGCTAAATCTGAGCCAATCACTTTGCCTGCGAGTATGATATCGACCAATTTAGGCACCAAATCCCCTGCCTTACCGGTTAAATGATATTGGAACTGACTGTGTCTATCAGGTGTGACTAAATTAACTTCCACCGTTTGCGCGCCATGATGATTGGCCGTATCGACAAACCCTGCCGCCGGATACACAGTGCCCGACGTACCAATGGCAATGAATAAATCGCAGTTATCGAGCGCATCGTGAATTCTATCCATCCCCAGCGGCATTTCGCCAAACCACACCACATGGGGGCGTAATCGTTGCGCAGGAATACAACAGGTACAACAGTTACTGGGCCCGAAGGGTTCCCTTAATAAGAAAGTTTGACGAGAGCGAGGGCAGCGACCTTTGGATAATTCGCCATGCATATGCAACAAGCGCCGAGAACCCGCACGTTCGTGTAGATCATCAATGTTTTGGGTCACAATCAATAATTGCCCGGCAAATTCCGCCTCTAGCTTAGCCAACGCCAGATGCGCCGCATTAGGCATCACAGTGCCACTGTGCAATTGCTCCCAACGGCTGTTATAAAATCGCTCAACCAGTTCGGTATCGCGGGCATAACCTTCGGGAGTAGCCACGTCTTCAATATGATGCTCTTCCCATAGACCATCTTGATCGCGAAAGGTACGTAATCCCGATTCGGCAGAAATGCCCGCGCCAGTTAACACCACAATATGCTGGTACATACCGCTTCCTTTTATTGTAATTATTCTGTCCATTGTCCCGACATTTGCGCGTCGTGAACATTATTCCTTGGTATAACCTTACAAAAACTATGCTTGAATTGCCGCAATTTATTGCAATTTCGCGCTAAGTGACACAATTTATCTGCATATAGACCCATAAAGCTAGAACAAAGGTTTAAGTTTTTAATTTGACCCCCTATAATGGCATTCACTATCCACGGATGAACCTATTGGTTCTGCAATCAAGAGATTAGCAATGACAGATGGAAATCAAGCGCTAAAAAAAGCCGGTTTGAAAATCACCCTGCCACGAGTCAAGATCCTAGAACTGATGCAAGGACCTGAAAACCAACATATCAGTGCAGAAGACTTATATAAGAAACTGCTCGATTTAGGTGAAGAAATTGGTCTAGCAACAGTTTACCGTGTATTAAACCAGTTTGATGATGCCGGTATCGTATCTCGCCACCACTTCGAAAGTGGCAAGGCGGTATTCGAGTTATCGACTCAACACCACCACGATCACTTAGTGTGCCTCTCCTGTGGCAAAGTGATTGAGTTTTCAGATGAAGTAATTGAACGTCGTCAAGACGAAATCGCCAGCAAGTACAACATTAAACTGACTAACCACAGCTTATATTTGTACGGTCATTGCACCAACGATAAGTGCGATCATAACGACGAGTAAGCAGATTTAGCTCAATCTGGATATTAACCATACACACCTAATAAAAAACCAGCCATCTAGGCTGGTTTTTTATTAGAACGCTCATGCACAGTTAGAGCACCTTCGCGTACACATTCACTTTATGTCCCATAAACTCACTTGGTTCACGCCAATGCATGCCTATGCGTTTAGCAACGTTCTCAGAGCCAATGTTACCCTCTAGGATCAATGCAATGATTTGCGTAATGCCAAACTGCGGAAACACGCTGATTGCAGCTTGAGCAGCCTCGGTACCAATCCCCTTGCCCCAATACTCGGGAAAATAACGATAGCCAATTTCGACTTCGTTATATTCGGGAATAAACTTAGGTCCACAAAAACCAATCACCTTCTTATCAGCCTTATGTTCGACGGCCCAGCGGCCGAATCCCCGTTGCTGATAATCCTGCAAAATCACGTTATGGAACAACTCCCGCGCCTGCTCTGGAGCAGTAAACGGCGCAACAGGGATGTATTTAAGCATCTCAGGAATGCTATTCATCAAGTAGAGGGCATCGATATCCTGCTCGGTAAATGGTCTGAGTATTAAACGCTCTGTCTGTATAATCATATTGGCTTCCTTCATATTGCCCTCTAGACACTCACATCAAGTGCTGTGATTAACGGTGGAAGTCACCGCTTCGCTCTGGCTGATACATAATTTCTTCGATACGAACATTGACCATAGTACCGCCGGGTCTTGGCCATTCGATTTCATCCCCTTGGGATAAACCCAATAAAGCACTGCCCACGGGCGCAAGAATGGAAATCGTACCCTCACCTGTCGCATCCTTGGGATAAACTAACCGTAAACAGAAGGTGTCGTCACTGGAGGACACACTAAATTTCACCTCAGAATTCATCGTCACCACATTACTAGGCATCTGCGCGGCGGGCACAATATCGGCTCGGTCAAGTTCCGCCTCCAATGCCGCGCGTCCTGGAAAGGCGTTGGCTGGTAATGACTCCAGTAGACGCTCGAGTCTTTCTAAATCGATTTCTGAAATAATGATCTTTGGTGTTTTCACAGTCTTTCCCTCGTGTAAATAGATGTCCCTTAGGGTTAAACATCTGCTGTGGGCTTATCCTCCCCCAATGGGATAAACCAATAAAAAAATACGCTCGCAGCTAAATGCCGCAATCGCGTGGTAATTAAGTACAAGATGTATTGCTGAACAGCCGTGGTGCCATAAGCGCAGGGCTTAGGGTTGTGGCTCTACTAATGCATTCACACGTCCATCAGGTGATGACGTTTGGTAGAGAAGCCCAATCTAACCCTTTGTAAATAAAAATGCTAGCCTGCGCGATGTTAGCTTTGTCCCATTCTCACACTTTACTGATCGGCACTGGCTAACAGACACGCAATAAAAAAGGCGCCTTAGGCGCCTTTTCGTGTGTTAACGGTTAGATTACCAACCCGTTTTAGCACGCAGCGCTTTGCCGATATCTGCTAACGAGCGGACAGTTGTCACGCCCGCGGCTTCTAATGCCGCAAATTTGTCAGCAGCAGTACCTTTACCGCCAGCAATGATTGCACCCGCGTGACCCATACGCTTACCCGCAGGCGCAGTAACACCCGCGATGTAAGACACAACAGGTTTAGTCACGTTAGCTTTGATGTAAGCAGCCGCTTCTTCTTCAGCAGTACCACCGATTTCACCGATCATCACGATGGCTTCAGTCTGTGGATCGTTTTGGAACATTTCCAATACGTCGATGAAGTTAGTACCTGGGATTGGGTCACCACCAATACCTACGCAAGTAGATTGGCCGAAACCTTCATCAGTCGTTTGCTTAACCGCTTCATAGGTCAGCGTACCAGAACGAGAAACGATACCGACTTTGCCTTTTAAGTGGATGTGACCTGGCATAATACCAATCTTACATTCACCTGGAGTGATAACACCCGGGCAGTTTGGACCGATCATGCGAACGCCAGTTTCTTCTAGCTTCACTTTCACTTCCAGCATATCCAGTGTTGGGATACCTTCAGTGATACAAACGATCAGCTCAATACCACCGTCGATTGCTTCAAGGATGGCATCTTTACAGAAAGGAGCAGGAACGTAGATTACAGAAGCAGTAGCGCCAGTCGCAGCCACAGCATCTTTCACAGTGTTGAACACTGGCAGACCTAAGTGCTCAGTACCGCCTTTACCTGGAGATACACCACCGACCATTTGCGTACCGTAATCGATCGCTTGTTGAGAGTGGAAAGTACCTTGACCACCGGTAAAGCCTTGGCAGATTACCTTGGTATCTTTGTTAATTAATACAGACATTATTTGCCCTCCGCAGCTTTAACTACTTGCTCAGCCGCATCAGTCAGACTGTTAGCTGCAATGATATCAAGACCTGATTTAGCTAATACTTCACGGCCTAATTCAGCGTTAGTACCTTCTAAACGCACTACAACTGGCACTTTAACGCCCACTTCTTTAACAGCGCCAATGATACCTTCTGCGATCATGTCACAACGTACGATACCACCGAAGATGTTAACCAGAACGGCTTTCACATTGCTGTCAGACAGAATGATCTTAAATGCTTCAGCAACACGTTCTTTGGTCGCGCCACCACCTACGTCGAGGAAGTTAGCTGGCTTGCCGCCGTGCAGGTTAACAATGTCCATAGTACCCATCGCCAGACCAGCACCGTTCACCATACAACCCACGTTTCCGTCCAGCGCAACATAGTTCAGTTCGAACATTGCAGCGTGAGCTTCACGGGCGTCATCCTGTGATGGATCGTGCATTGCTTTGATTTTTGGTTGACGGAACAGTGCGTTACCATCGATACCAATTTTACCGTCTAAGCAGTGCAGGTTACCTTCAGTGGTGATAACCAGTGGGTTGATTTCCAGCAGTGCGAAATCGTGATCAACGAACATAGTCGCCAGACCCATGAAGATCTTGGTGAATTGCTTCATTTGAGTTGGGTTTAAGCCCAGTTTGAAGCCAAGATCACGTGCTTGGTATGGTTGAGGACCTGTCAGTGGATCGATGATCGCTTTGTGAATGAGTTCTGGCGTTTCTTCGGCCACTTTCTCAATCTCAACACCACCTTCGGTAGAAGCCATGAACACCACGCGACGGGTAGCACGGTCAACTACTGCACCTAAGTACAGTTCGTTAGCGATGTCGGTGCAGCTTTCTACTAAAATTTTAGCAACCGGCTGACCTTTCTCATCTGTTTGATAAGTCACCAGATTTTTGCCTAACCAGTGTTCGGCAAAGGCTCTGATTTCTTCTTTATCGCCAGTGACTTTAACACCACCCGCTTTACCGCGGCCGCCTGCGTGTACTTGACACTTAACAACCCATAAATTTCCGCCAATACGGCCTGCCGCTTCTACAGCTTCTTGGGCTGTATCACATGCAAAACCTTCTGACACTGGTAAACCATATTCGGCAAATAGGGATTTTGCCTGATACTCATGCAAATTCATGATGATCTATCCGTATACTTCTAATCAAATCCAACTGGCCCCACGGGGCCAGTCACGAGGGTATGTCTGACTCTTGTCTTTAACTAACAGGTTAAACGTGATCGTTTAGCGCGTTAAATTATAGGTCAAGTAGCAGACGAGTTGGGTCTTCCAAGAAGTCTTTAATGGCGACTAAGAAGCCAACTGACTCACGGCCATCGACAATACGATGGTCATATGAGAGAGCTAGGTACATCATGGGCAGGATTTCAACCTGACCATTCACTGCCATTGGGCGGTCTTTAATAGCATGCATGCCTAAAATCGCGCTTTGTGGCAGGTTTAAAATTGGGGTAGACATTAACGAGCCGAATACACCACCGTTAGTCACAGTGAAGTTACCGCCAGTCATATCAGCCACAGTCAGCTTGCCATCACGGCCTTTGATCGCCAGATCGCGTACTGCTTTTTCGATATCAGCCAGGCTCATGGTATCGGTATCACGCAATACTGGGGTGACCAGACCACGTGGAGTCGATACAGCGATGCTGACGTCGAAGTAGTTGTGGTAAACGATATCGTCACCGTCGATTGACGCGTTCACTTCTGGGAAGCGTTTCAGCGCTTCAGTCACCGCTTTCACGTAGAAAGACATGAAACCTAAACGGATACCGTGGCGCTTTTCAAAGATATCTTGGTACTGCTTACGGATATCCATGATTGGCTTCATGTTCACTTCGTTAAACGTCGTGAGCATCGCGGTAGAGTTTTTCGCTTCTAATAAACGGTTAGCGATAGTCTTACGTAAACGAGTCATTGGAACACGCTTCTCGCTACGACCTGCCGCTAAAGGTTGTACCGCTGGAGCCGCAGGGGCAGCAGCCGCTTTAGGCGCAGACTTGATAAAGGCTTCAACGTCTTCTTTAGTGATACGGCCACCGACACCAGTGCCCTTCACTTTGCTCGCATCAACATTGTGCTCAGCCAGTAAACGACGTACTGATGGGCTTAATGCATCGTTAGACTCTTCAGTCGCAGCAGCGGCAACAGGTGCAGCAGCTTCAGCTTCGGCTTTAGTCACTTCTTGACCAGAAACCGCACCCGCGATGAACTTAGCAATCACTTGCTCGCCCAGAACGGTGTCACCTTCTTGGAACAGGAACTCACCGATGTGACCATCTTCTGGTGCAACCACTTCCAGTACGACTTTGTCAGTTTCAATATCAACCAGATTTTGATCACGAGAAACTTGCTCACCCACTTTTACGTGCCAAGTGGCGATAGTTGCGTCGGCAACAGATTCTGGCAGTACGGGTACCTTGATTTCGATACTCATGAAAAACGATCCTTTTTTATAAAATGTCTATTACTACAGTCTTAGCTATTACAGCTTTAGGGCACTGTTCACTAAAGATTCTTGTTGGTGAGCATGCAGCTCTGGGTAACCACAGGCTGGTGCAGCAGACGCTTCACGGCCAGCGTAGGTCAGTTTTGCACCCGCAGGGATAGCAGCCCAGAAGTGATGTTGGCTAGAGTACCAAGCACCCTGGTTTTGCGGCTCTTCCTGACACCATACAAAATCCTTCACATGTTGGTAATCAGCTAAAGCTGCAACCATTTCTTCATGTGGGAACGGATATAACTGTTCGACACGGATTATTGCGATGTTATTGATGTTTTCTTTACGGCGTTTTTCCAGCAGCTCGAAGTATACCTTACCGCTACAGAACACGACGCGATCGACCTTGCTCGCTTCTAACGTATCGATTTCACCGATCACGTTTTGGAAGCTGCCATTAGCCAATTCTTCCATGCTAGAAACCGCTAATGGGTGACGTAGCAATGACTTAGGTGACATCACCACCAGTGGACGACGCATTGGGCGCACCACTTGGCGACGCAGCATATGGTAAACCTGTGCTGGCGTTGATGGCACACAAACTTGCATGTTGTGGTTAGCACATAGCTGCAAGAAACGCTCTAAACGGGCGCTTGAGTGTTCTGGACCTTGACCTTCGTAACCGTGTGGTAACAGCATGGTCAGACCGCATAGACGACCCCACTTCTGCTCACCAGACGACAAGAACTGGTCGATAACTACTTGGGCACAGTTAGCGAAGTCGCCGAATTGGGCTTCCCAAATCGCCAGACCACCAGGTTCCGCAGTCGCATAGCCGTATTCGAAGGCTAATACTGATGCTTCAGACAATACTGAGTCAGTGATGTCGATTGGACCTTGGTCTTCAGACAAGTTACGCAGTGGTAAGTATGTTGTCGCATCGTTTTGGTTGTGCAGAACCGCGTGACGGTGGAAGAAAGTACCACGGCCAGAGTCTTGACCTGTAATGCGAACACGTTGCTTGTCTTCAAGAATCGTGGCGTAAGCTAAGGTTTCAGCAAAGCCCCAGTCGAGTAACTTCTCGCCCTTCGCCATAGCAACGCGATCGCCATAGATTTTAGCAACGCGTGAATGCAATGGGTGGCTCTCTGGAACGTAGCTTAGTTTTTCAGCTAGGTTCTGTAAGCGCGCCAGTGGCAGAGATGCTTGATACGCTTCGTCCCACTCACGGCCAATGTAAGGAGTCCAATCCACTGTGTGCAGTGTCATTGGGCGCCATTCTTTCACCACACAGTCACCTTGGTCTAAGGCGTCACGGTAGGTATTGATCATGCTGGTCACTTCATCAGCGCCGATGCTGTTTTCGGCGATCAGTTTGTCAGCGTAGATCTTACGTGGCGTTGGGTGTTTCTTGATCTTGGCATACATCAATGGCTGAGTTGCACTTGGCTCGTCAGCTTCGTTGTGGCCATGACGACGATAACACACTAAGTCAATCACCACGTCACGTTTAAACTCGTTACGATAATCAACAGCAAGCTGAGCAACAAAGGCAACGGCTTCTGGATCGTCAGAGTTCACGTGGAAAATCGGTGCCTGAACCATCTTAGCGATGTCAGTACAGTATTCAGTTGAACGCACATCAAAGTGGTTTGACGTTGTAAAACCAACTTGGTTGTTGACAACGATGCGGATACTACCACCCACTTTAAAGCCACGGGTTTGAGACATGTTGAATGTCTCTTGCACGATACCTTGACCAGCAATTGCAGAGTCACCGTGAATCGTGATTGGCATCACCTGTAAACCGTCTTTACAACCACGGCGGTCTTGACGAGCACGTACAGAGCCCATAACCACAGGGTTAACGATTTCAAGGTGTGATGGGTTAAAGGCCAGTGCTAAGTGCACGTTGCCGCCCGGCGTTTCGAAATCTGAAGAGAAACCTTGATGGTATTTTACGTCGCCTGAACCGTGGGTATCGGCGTGCTTACCGGCGAACTCGTCAAACAGTTCTGCTGGACGCTTACCTAAGACGTTCACCAGTACGTTTAAACGACCACGGTGAGCCATACCGACTACGATTTCTTTAGTGCCCGCTTCGCCTGCGCGATAAATGATTTCGCGCATCATAGGGACTAACGCATCGCCGCCTTCTAACGAGAAGCGTTTTGCGCCTGGGAATTTAGCGCCTAAATATTTTTCAATGCCTTCAGCAGCATTTAGGCCTTCGAGAATGCGGGTCTTAACGTTTTTATCGTAGTTGGCTTTACCTAAGGATGGTTCGAGACGTTGTTGGATCCAACGCTTTTCATCGGTGTCGGTAATATGCATGTATTCGGCGCCGATAGAACCACAGTAAGTGGCTTTTAGCGCTTTCACTAAATCAGCCAACTTCATGGTTTCGCCGCCATGGGCGAATGAGCCAGTGTTGAACTCACGCTCCATGTCTTCTTTGGTTAGACCGTGGAATGCGGGATCTAAATCTGCAACAGGTTCACGTTTCCACAAACCTAATGGATCAAGGTTAGCACCTTGGTGACCACGGAAACGGTGGGCGTTGATTAGCTGTAGCACTTTAACTTGCTTAGCATCCAACTCAGGATCGGTCACACGAGCTGCGCTCTTATGACGTCCTTCCATCGCTAAACTGCGAAAATAATCACGTACTTTTGAGTGGGCCGCTTCTGGCGCGTCTTTAGAGGCACCGTTCACCGGAGGGAGATTATCAAAAACCGCACGCCAATCGTCAGAAACTGACTGAGGGTCTTCTTGATAGGCTTCATACATCTCTTCTACGTAGGTCGAATTTGCACCACTTAAGTGAGATGATTCGAGCCAGGCTTTCATGATGCCTTGGTGCATTTCTATTCCTTTCAAACTTTATACACGTGCTTAGCCATAGTTTTTTTATGTGATCTCAGGTCAGGACCTTTGATACATAATTTCTGCCGCCCCTAGAATATCCAGATTTCACGGCGCGTTGTCTTCCATTACATACACAAAAGAGCCACCTTCTATGCCCAGAAAGTGACTCTTTGAGAGCTATATTATTATTGATTTCAGCTCAGGTTCTCGCATTACACCGCTCGCTTAAGCAGCATTGACTTAATATGACCGATTGCTTTGGTCGGATTAAGTCCTTTTGGACAAACGTCAACGCAGTTCATGATGCCGTGGCAACGGAATACGCTGTAGGCGTCGTCCAGCTCAGAAAGACGTTCTTCTGTTGCTGTATCGCGACTGTCGATCAAGAAACGGTAAGCATGCAGCAGACCGCTAGGACCGATAAACTTATCAGGATTCCACCAGAATGATGGACAAGCCGTTGAACAACAGGCACACATGATACATTCATAAAGACCATCTAAATGGGCACGTTGTTCAGGTGACTGTAAATGTTCACGAGCAGGCTGCTTATCATCGTTGATAAGGAAGGGTTTAATCTTCTCGTATTGCTTGTAGAACTGAGTTAAATCAACCACTAAATCACGTACAACTGGCATACCTGGCAGTGGACGGATTTCCAACTTCTTACCTTTAAAAGTAGAGATTGGGGTAATACAAGCCAGACCGTTTTTACCGTTCATGTTCAGGCCATCGCTGCCACAAACACCTTCGCGGCAAGAGCGACGGAACACTAAGGTTGGGTCTTGTTCTTTTAACTTGATCAGTGCATCGAGCACCATCATGTCAGTGCCAGCAGCCACTTCAAGGCTGTAATCCTGCATGTAAGGCTTTGTATCTACATCAGGATTGTAGCGATAAACTGCAAATTCCAATTTCATCTTTGCAACTCCTACTAGTAGGTACGTTTCTTCGGCGGGAAAGCTTCACGCAACTTAGGCGCCATATTCACAGCACGACGGTCCATGGTTTCAGTCACAGGGTCAAACAAACTGTGGCATAGCCAGTTTTCATCGTCACGCTCTAAATAGTCTTCACGTGAGTGAGCACCACGGCTCTCTGTACGGAAGTTAGCAGCATAAGCGGTAGCAATCGCCGTCGCCATCAAGTTGTCTAATTCTAAACACTCGATACGTTGGGTGTTAAACTCACGAGAGTTATCAGACAATTTAGCATTTTCTAAACGCTTACGGATGGCTTTTAACTGCTCTAAACCTTCAGCCATGGCATCGCCACGACGGAATACAGAGAAGTTTAATTGCATGCAAAGTTGTAAATCCTTACGGATTTGCACAGGATCTTCGCCATCTTTATTGTTTTCCCAGCGTTGTAAACGTGCCAGAGAAGCTTGAATATCAGCATCAGTCGCATCCTTAGGATCGGCAGTCTCATCGAGCGCTTTGCCTAAGTGTTGACCTGCTGCACGGCCAAAGACAACTAAATCTAGCAATGAGTTACCGCCTAAACGGTTCGCGCCATGTACAGACACACAGGCAATCTCACCCACAGCAAACAGACCCACTACGTCTTGCTCAGTGCCGTCAGCATTCTTACGAATAACCTGACCGCTCACCTTCGTTGGCAGACCACCCATCATATAATGACAAGTTGGCAGAACAGGGATCGGACCATCAGCCGGATCGATGTGAGCGAAGGTACGAGATAATTCACACACGCCAGGTAGACGGGCTTCTAAAGTCTCTTTACCTAAGTGATCGAGTTTCAGTAAGCAGTGTGGGCCTAATGGACCATCTAAACCACGGCCTTCACGGATTTCGGTCATCATAGAACGTGCAACTACGTCACGAGATGCCAAATCCTTCGCGTTTGGTGCATAACGCTCCATAAAACGCTCACCGTCTTTGTTTAGCAGGTAACCACCTTCACCACGACAACCTTCTGTCACAAGTACACCCGCACCAGCGATACCAGTTGGGTGGAATTGCCACATTTCCATATCTTGCATCTGAACGCCAGCACGCATTGCCATACCGACACCGTCACCAGTGTTAATGTGAGCGTTAGTGGTAGAAGCGTAGATACGACCAGCACCGCCTGTAGCTAATACAGTGGCTTTGGCTTTGAAGTAAACGATTTCACCGGTTTCGATTTCAATCGCAGTACAACCTACGATGGCACCGTCTTGGTTCTTCACTAAATCGAGGGCATACCATTCAGAGAACACTTGGGTTTTGTGTTTTACGTTCTGTTGGTATAAGCAGTGAAGCAGTGCGTGACCGGTACGGTCTGCCGCTGCTGCGGTACGAGCCGCTTGTTCACCACCGAAGTTTTTAGATTGACCACCAAAAGGACGTTGGTAAATCTTACCATTTTCGAAACGAGAGAATGGTAAGCCCATGTGCTCAAGTTCAATAATGGCTTCTGGGCCGGTTTGACACATAAATTCGATAGCGTCTTGGTCGCCGATAAAGTCGGAACCTTTAACAGTATCGTACATGTGTTGTTCCCAATGATCTTCATGGGCGTTACCCAGCGCAACGGTGATACCACCCTGCGCAGACACAGTATGAGAACGGGTTGGGAATACTTTAGATAAAAGCGCACAGCTCTTACCTTCTTTAGAAATCTGTAGTGCTGCACGCATACCTGCGCCACCGGCGCCGATCACAACAGCATCAAATTCGCGTACTGGAATACTCACTTAGACACCCCACACAATAACAATGCCGGCCGCTAAATAGCAGAAAACGGTAACGACAAAGGTGAACTGTAAAACACCGCGTAACGATGTGCACTTGACGTAATCCGTCAATACTTGCCATACACCAATCCAGGCGTGAACAAGCAGTGCAACTAACGCAAGCAGTGTAAACACTTTCATTGGCAGAGCACTAAATAGGCCGTGCCAAACGTCATAGGTGAGAGGGGAACTACATGCAATAAAGCCAACCATAAAAATGGTGTAACAGGCAAGGATTACTGCACTAGCGCGTAGTAGAATAAAGTCATGAACACCACTGCGTCCAAAACTTGCTGCATTGGTTACCATACCCATAACCCCGCTAAAATTGAAAAGGCAACCGTCAGTACAAACACAGCTTTCGCTGAGGCGGTGCCCGAAGCCAACTCTTCCCAACGACCCGTATCCATTACTAAGTGGCGTAGACCACCGAATAAATGATAGGCCAGTGCAGTCAAAATGCCCCACATGACGAACTTCACGACAAAGTTATCAAATAGAGATTGTACGCCTGCGAAACTTTCAGCGGAGGCTAAAGATGAATTTAGCAACCAAATAAGAATGCCAACAGCGAATAGCATGATGACACCGGATACACGGTGAAGAATTGACACAATCGCTGTTGCAGGAAAGCGAATGGTCTGCAGATCTAAATGGACAGGTCTTTGCTTTTTCACGTTCTGCTCACTCAGCTCCATTGAGCATTTTTTTTGTTATGTGAACCGCTTTTGTACAAACTTTAAACCAAGGGGTAATTCAAGGCAAAAGTAAACACAAAAGCAAAGTTTAAACAAACAGATAACTATTTGAACACTCACCTATTTAACATGTAAATAAAGGGTGTTTTAACATCATCGTTTGCAGCCATTATTAGGCGGAGGCAAGTATACTCGCGGGAAATGTCAAATACAAACATCACAGAATGCAAATTTTGTTTTTTTAAGGATATTTTCACCTAAGTGCCAGTTGCGGCAAGGAAAGTAAAGCGTTTTATACCATGGTCTAACAAATTTAAACGCTTATTTAAATTGAAATGTGATCTACAATGGCTGTAAAGTAATGGCGGTTTGACATGCCGCACTCACAGATAAGAACGAAGTAAGGAGAACGGGGTATGGCTGATTTAAAAGCCAAATTAGAATTACCAGGGAACGACTCGATAGAATTGCCAGTAAAGCAAGGATCCGCTGGTTTTGACGTAATCGATATCAGTAAACTTGGCAGCAAGGGTTACTTCACTTTTGATCCAGGTTTTCTCGCGACAGCCTCCTGTGAATCTGCAATTACCTATATTGATGGCGATCAAGGTATATTGTTACACCGCGGCTATCCAATCGAGCAACTCGCCGTTGACTCAGATTACTTAGACCTGTGTTACCTGCTACTTTACGGTGAACTGCCGACGAAAGAGCAATATGCTGAATTTGTACATACAGTAAAAACCCACACAATGGTTCATGAGCAACTCGCCTTCTTCTTTAGAGGTTTCCGTCGTGATGCTCATCCTATGGCGATGTTATGTGGTGTCACTGGTGCATTGTCTGCATTTTATCAAGACTCACTCGATGTCAACGATCCGCGTCACCGCGAAATCGCCGCTTATCGCCTAGTCTCCAAAATGCCAACGATTGCCGCTATGTGCTACAAGTACTCTTCTGGCCAGCCATTCGTTTACCCACGCAATGACTTAAGCTACGCAGGCAACTTCTTAAGCATGATGTTTGCCGTTCCTTGTGAAGAGTACAAAGTAAACCCAATCGTTGAACGTGCTATGGACCGTATTTTCATTTTACATGCGGATCACGAACAAAACGCGTCAACGTCAACCGTACGTTTAGCAGGTTCTTCAGGCGCGAATCCATTCGCGTGTATCGCTGCGGGTATTGCTTCTCTATGGGGCCCTGCACACGGCGGCGCCAACGAAGCTTGTCTACAAATGTTAGAAGAAATCGGTTCAGTGGACCGTATTCCTGAATTCATCGCCCGTGCGAAAGACAAGAACGACCCATTCCGCTTAATGGGCTTTGGTCACCGTGTTTACAAAAACTTTGACCCACGTGCCAAAGTGATGCGTGAAACCTGTCACGAAGTATTAAAAGAGTTGAAAGTACAAGATCCACTCTTAGATGTGGCCATGGAACTTGAGCGTATTGCGCTTGAAGATGAGTACTTCATTTCGAAGAAACTCTATCCGAACGTTGATTTCTACTCTGGCATCATCATGAAAGCCATTGGTATTCCAACTAGCATGTTCACCGTACTGTTTGCATTAGCACGTACTGTGGGTTGGATTGCTCACTGGAAAGAAATGTTGGATCAACCTGGTCACAAGATCAGCCGTCCACGTCAGCTTTATACTGGCGAAACTGCACGTGACTTCGTCGACCTAGACAAACGCTAAACGCTTCCGTTTACGATTTAAAGCGCCCCTCTGGGCGCTTTTTTATTGGCTATTATTATGTTGCTGTAAACAACACCTCTGTGGACTACTTTACTCATTTCTATTTGTAATCTCTGACGAAAGCATACTTAGCATTTTTCATCATTTTTTAAACTTTTGAGTTACATTTAGCGTATTTTACTAAGCGCAAAATCACCACCAATCAAACTTTATATTGAAAAACATTAGCTTAAATAATGGCATAATTTGTGCTTAAGCATCTATTATTGAAATTCAAACAATAGGTAACACTCTTATGGAAAAGTCTAAAATAGTTAAGTTTGCTCTGCCCGTTTTATTAGTATCAATGCTGGCGGCTTGTGGTGAAGAGGAAGTGGCTAAAAAAGAAGAACAATATGCCATTCCCGTTGAAACCACCACCGTCATTCAAGGAAATGTCTCCTCATTTTACAGCACCACCGCCACCCTTGAAGCCCCGCAGGAAGCGAATGTCGTCAGTCGCATTGCAGGGCTAATCGAAGTCATAAATGTGGAAGAAGGCGACCGAGTAAAAAAAGGTCAAATCCTTGCGGTTATCGATGCCAAACGTCAGCAATACGATCTTGATCGCTCCGAAGCCGAAGTCAAAATAATTGAGCAAGAGTTAAACCGCTTGAAGAAGATGACCAATAAAGAGTTTATCAGTGCCGACTCTATGGCAAAACTTGAATACAACTTGCAAGCCGCCATGGCAAGACGGGATCTTGCTGAATTACAAGTCAAAGAAAGCCATGTGGTTTCCCCCATCGACGGTATTGTCGCAAAACGTTATGTCAAAGCGGGCAACATGGCTAAGGAATTTGGCGACCTATTCTATATCGTCAATCAAGACGAGCTGCACGGGATTGTCCATTTACCCGAGCAACAATTAACCAGTCTACGATTAGGCCAAGAAGCCCACGTCTTTAGCAATCAACAAAGCAAAAATGGCATTCACGCGAAAGTATTGCGGATAAGCCCTGTGGTCGACCCACAGAGCGGTACCTTTAAAGTTACCTTGGCCGTGCCGAATCACAATGCACATTTAAAGGCAGGAATGTTCACTCGGGTCGAATTGAAGTATGACACCCATGAGAATGTGATCACTGTGCCCTACAGTGCCCTGATCAACCAAGACAACAAGCAAGCCCTATATGTCATTGATAGTACAAGTGATGATTATCGTGCCAACCGCCGCGAAGTGGAAATTGGTTACCGCGAAGGAGACTCGGTTGAAGTCGTCTCCGGCCTCAAACCCGGCGAGCAAGTCGTGACCCGTGGTCAGCAAAATTTGAAAGACCAATCCTTAGTTGAAGTCATTACCCCACTCGATTTGGCCTCAGCGAAGAACTGATAGGAGTCTTTCATGTCAATCATTAGCACATCAGTTAAGCGGCCAGTCACGGTATGGATGTTCATGCTGGCCATTATGTTATTCGGTATGGTGGGATTTTCACGCTTAGCGGTAAAACTCCTGCCCGATTTAAGCTACCCCACCTTAACCATTCGAACCATGTACGATGGTGCGGCGCCCGTTGAAGTAGAACAACTAGTCTCAAAACCGATTGAAGAAGCCGTTGGTGTAGTGAAAGGCTTACGTAAGATAAGCTCAATCTCTCGCTCTGGCATGTCGGATGTGGTGCTCGAGTTTGAATGGGGCACCACTATGGATATGGCGAGCCTCGATGTGCGTGAAAAACTCGACACTATCGCCCTGCCTCTGGATGTTAAAAAGCCATTATTGCTGCGCTTTAACCCTAACCTTGATCCTATCATGCGCCTAGCACTGTCGGTGCCGAATGCATCTGAGGCCGAACTAAAGCAGATGCGCACCTACGCAGAGGAAGAACTTAAACGCCGTTTAGAAGCTCTCTCAGGTGTGGCCGCAGTGCGTTTATCCGGTGGTTTACAGCAGGAAGTGCATATTCAGCTCAATCAGGAAAAGTTATCCCAACTCAATTTGAATGCCGACGATATTAAGCGCCGCATCAATGAGGAAAACATCAACTTATCTGCGGGTAAAGTAATCCAAGGTGACCGCGAATATCTAGTCCGTACCCTTAACCAATTCAATTCATTGGAAGAATTAGGACAAGTGATCGTCTATCGCGACGCGCAGACCTTAGTACGTCTATTTGAAGTCGCCACTATTACCGATGCCTTTAAAGAGCGCAGCGACATCACCCGAATCGGCAGTCAAGAGTCGATTGAACTGGCTATCTATAAGGAAGGTGATGCCAACACAGTCGCGGTGGCTAAAAAACTGCGCGATGAACTAGTCAAAATCAACCAAGATCCAAAACAAAACAAACTGGAAGTGATTTACGATCAATCCGAGTTTATTGAGAGTGCCGTTAGCGAAGTGACTTCGTCCGCGTTGATGGGCAGTATTTTGTCCATGCTGGTGATTTACCTGTTCCTGCGCAATATTATCCCGACGCTGATTATCTCTATCTCCATCCCCTTCTCGGTGATTGCCACCTTTAACATGATGTATTTTGCCGATATCAGTTTAAATATCATGTCATTAGGCGGTATTGCGCTCGCTATCGGTCTCTTAGTCGACAACGCCATTGTGGTGCTGGAGAACATAGACCGCTGCCGTAGCGAAGGCATGAGCAAATTAGATGCGGCTGTCACAGGGACTAAAGAAGTGGCGGGCGCAATTTTCGCCTCGACCATGACCACGCTTGCAGTGTTTGTCCCCTTGGTATTTGTCGATGGTATTGCGGGCGCCCTATTCTCTGATCAAGCCCTCACAGTGACCTTTGCCTTGCTCGCATCACTCTTGGTGGCACTAACCTCAATTCCAATGTTGGCCTCCCGCGAAGGCTTTACAGCACTGCCCGAACTCATCAAGAAGACCCCGAAGGAGAAACCCACTACTAAGCTCGGTAAGTTAAAACACTATAGTGCGACGGTATTTTCCTTCCCGATTGTGTTGATCTTTAGCTACTTACCGAGTGCATTGCTGACTTTAGCGTTAGTCATTGGCCGCTTCTTTTCTTGGCTGCTCGGGTTAGTAATGCGCCCGCTCAGCAGTGGTTTTAACTTTGTTTACCACGCTATCGAGTCGGTTTATCACAAACTGCTCGCGATGGCGCTACGTAAACAAGTCGCCACTTTGTTACTGACCATAGGGATCACTGGCGCCTGTATTAGCTTGCTGCCCCGCCTTGGCATGGAGCTCATCCCACCGATGAACCAAGGGGAGTTTTATGTGGAGATCCTGCTGCCTCCAGGCACTGCGGTCGGTGAAACCGATAAAGTACTGCAACAACTCGCGATGTCGATTAAAGACAGACCCGAAGTCAAACATGCTTACAGCCAAGCGGGCAGCGGCGGTCTAATGACCTCTGATACCGCCAGAGGCGGTGAAAACTGGGGGCGTTTACAGGTCGTACTGAGCGATCACACGGCTTACCATCAGGTGACACAAGTGCTGCGTGACACCGCGCGCCGCATCCCTGAGCTGGAAGCTAAAATCGAGCAACCTGAACTCTTTAGCTTTAAAACCCCATTGGAGATTGAGCTTTCGGGTTACGATTTACACTTACTTAAGCGCAGTGCCGATAATCTGGTTAAGGCACTTTCCGCCTCCGATCGCTTTGCCGATGTGAATACTAGCCTGCGTGATGGTCAGCCAGAACTCAGCATTCGCTTCGACCATGCTCGCTTAGCCGCCTTAGGCATGGATGCGCCCACAGTCGCCAATCGTATTGCCCAGCGCGTTGGCGGTACAGTTGCCAGCCAATACACAGTCCGCGACCGCAAAATTGATATTTTAGTGCGTAGCGAACTGGATGAGCGGGATCAAATCAGTGATATCGATGCGCTAATCATCAACCCGAACAGCCAGCAACCGATTGCCCTAAGCGCCGTGGCCGAAGTGTCATTGCAATTAGGCCCATCGGCGATTAACCGCATCAGCCAACAACGAGTGGCCTTAGTATCGGCCAACCTTGCCTATGGCGACTTAAGTGATGCGGTGGCCGAAGCGCAGCAAATTTTGTCTGCACAGGTGTTGCCCGCCTCGGTTCAAGCACGCTTTGGTGGACAAAATGAGGAAATGGAGCATTCATTCCAATCACTGAAGATTGCGCTGATCCTAGCGGTTTTCCTGGTGTACTTAGTGATGGCGAGTCAATTCGAATCACTGCTGCATCCGCTGCTAATTTTATTCGCCGTGCCGATGGCGCTGGCAGGTAGCGTGCTTGGTCTTTATATCACCCAAACCCATTTGAGTGTGGTGGTGTTTATCGGCCTTATCATGCTCGCGGGGATTGTGGTCAACAACGCCATCGTACTGGTGGATAGAATTAATCAGCTGCGCACCGAAGGCGTGGACAAGCTTGAGGCCATTAAGGTCGCGGCCAAATCCCGTCTGCGCCCGATTATGATGACCACCTTAACCACCACTTTAGGTTTGCTGCCGATGGCGTTAGGTTTAGGCGATGGCTCAGAAGTCCGCGCACCGATGGCGATTACTGTGATCTTTGGTCTGAGTCTCTCGACCCTTTTGACCCTGATTGTTATCCCTGTGCTCTATGCCCTGTTTGACCGTAAAAAGTTTGAACATACCGCCACAGCGCAAGACAACACGGCAGAAACCGCGGAGGCTCGCCTATGAACCTCACCCGTTTAGCGATAAAACGCCCAGTCACCACCAGCATGTTTTTCTTTGCAATCTTGCTGTTTGGTCTGGCTTCTAGCCGCCTACTGCCGCTCGAAATGTTCCCTGGCATCGATATTCCGCAGATCGTGGTGCAAGTGCCTTACAAAGGCTCAACCCCTGCGGAAGTCGAGCGCGATATCACTAAGGTGCTCGAAGAGTCCCTCGCCACTATGGGCGGTATCGATGAGCTCGAATCTGAGTCTTCCCAAGAAGGCGCTGAAATCGAAATCAATATGAAATGGGGCGAAAACGTTGCCACTAAGAGCTTAGAAGCGCGGGAAAAAATCGATGCGGTGCGACACTTATTGCCCAAGGATGTTGAGCGGGTGTTTATCCGCCAATTCTCCACCGCTGATATGCCTGTATTGACCATACGGATTTCGAGCGACCGCGAGCTTTCTGGCGCATTCGACTTGCTTGATAAGCAGCTTAAGCGCCCGCTGGAGCGGGTCGAGGGGGTGTCTAAGGTCAATCTCTATGGGGTTGAGCAAAAGCAGATTGAGGTCAGGATCAATGCCAACCGTCTCGCCGCCAGTGGCTATTCGGCAACCGAGTTACAGACACGTCTCGGCCGCGAAAACTTTGTGCTCAGCGCCGGTACCTTAAGGGAAAGTAATCTGGTTTATCAGGTGTCTCCTAAGGGCGAGTTTCGCAATCTGGAGGACATTAAAGCGCTAGTATTATTACCAGGGTTGACCTTAGGTGACGTTGCCGATGTGCAATTTGCGCTACCGGAACGGGTCGAAGGTCGTCACTTAGATAAGCATTACGCCGTCGGTCTGGATGTGTTTAAAGAATCCGGCGCCAACTTAGTGGAAGTGTCTGATCGGGTATTAAAGGTGATTGAGCTTGCCAAGCAAGATCAACAATTCCAAGGTATCCGCTTGTTTATTATGGAAGATCAAGCCTCTGGCGTAAAATCTTCCCTCTCGGATCTGCTGCTGTCGGGATTAATCGGCGCCTTGCTGTCTTTTATTGTGCTGTATTTATTCCTGAGAAACTTCAAGATGACCTTGATTGTGGTGTCATCAGTGCCGATTTCGATTGGTATGACGTTGGCCGCCATGTATCTACTGGGTTACAGCTTAAACATTCTGTCGATGATGGGACTATTATTGGCGGTCGGTATGCTTATCGATAACGCTGTAGTGGTCACCGAGAGTGTGCTGCAGGAGAAGCAAGGCAAAGATACTAAGAGCGCAGAGGACAATGAAAACGCAGTCATGACGGGGGTCGATAAGGTCAGTCTTGCCGTACTTGCGGGCACTATGACCACGGCTATCGTGTTTTTACCCAATATCTTCGGGGTAAAAGTCGAGCTTACCATCTTCCTTGAGCATGTGGCGATTGCGATTTGTATTTCGCTAGCGGCCTCACTGTTAGTGGCTAAGACATTAATTCCATTGATGTTGACTAAGTTTCACTTCGATATCGCACCAGAGAAAGCACCCGGTAAGTTGCAAAACTTCTACAACCGTAGCCTCAATTGGGTGCTGCTGCGTCCTTGGCGTTCTGGCCTAATTTCAGTGGCCATTTTGCTATCCACCGCCCTGCCGCTGTCGATGGTCAAACAGGATCAGGAGGACAGCCAAAGCAAGGAGCGGATTTACATCAACTACCAAGTAGAAGGTCGCCATAATCTTAATGTGACCGAGGCAATGGTGAGCCAAATGGAAGAGTATCTTTATAATAATAAAGAGGAATTCCATATCGACTCTGTGTATAGCTACTATGCGCCAGACGATGCTTCCTCAGTCATTTTGCTGAAAAAAGACCTACCTATGCCACTGGATGAATTAAAGAAGAAAATCCGCAGCGGTTTTCCTAAATTCTCCATCGCGAAACCTCAATTTGGCTGGGGTAATGATAACTCGGGCGTACGTGTCACGCTCACAGGTCGCTCCACCTCAGAGCTTATCCATTTGAGTGAGCAAGTATTACCCCTGCTCTCCAATATCAAAGGCTTAGTGGATGTGCGCTCCGAAGTGAATGGTGCGCAGCAGGAAGTGGTGATCCGCATTAATCGGCAGATGGCGGCACGACTGGATTTAAAACTCAACGAAGTGGCCTCTAGCATCTCAATGGCCCTGCGCGGCTCACCGCTGCGCTCATTTAGGCACGATCCCAATGGGGAACTGCGTATCGAAATGGCCTATGAGAAGGAATGGCAAAAATCCCTTGAGAAGCTCAAGCAACTGCCCATCGTGCGTATCGACCAACGCCTGTATACCCTTGATAACCTTGCTAGTATCGAGATTTTACCTAGGTTCGATACCATCAAGCACTACAATCGCCAAACCTCGCTTTCTATCGGCGCGAACTTAGACAAGCTCACCACAGAGGAGGCCCAAACGAAGATCAAACAGGTGATGGAAAACGTGCGCTTCCCGAATGGTTATAACTATTCGCTGCGCGGTGGGTTTGAGCGTCAGGATGAAGATCAGAGCGTCATGGCTATCAATATGCTGCTTGCTATTGCCATGATTTACATCGTAATGGCGGCGCTGTTTGAATCTTTATTATTACCGACGGCGATTATCACCTCGATTCTGTTCTCGATCACAGGCGTCTTTTGGGCATTGCTGCTCACAGGCACGCCTATGTCAGTCATGGCCATGATAGGGATCTTGATTCTCATGGGAATTGTGGTGAATAACGGCATCGTATTGGTCGACCAAATCAACCAAATGACGCCTGAACTCGATAAGCTGTCGGATACCATACGTGAAGTCTGTATTACCCGTCTGCGCCCTGTGCTAATGACGGTCGGAACAACAGTGCTGGGCCTCGTGCCATTGGCCATGGGCGAAACCCAAATCGGTGGCGGTGGTCCCCCCTACTCACCGATGGCCATCGCCATTATCGGCGGTTTGTCGTTCTCAACGGTGACGAGTCTGTATTTGGTTCCCTTGTGCTACCAACTGCTCTACAGAATGCGTTATCGCGCCGCGGTGCGCCTAGGTGAATCAAACCGCATCGCCCAAAAACTCTTACCTTGGACGGTATAGTTTTTTAAAAAGAAAGGCTGCAATTGCAGCCTTTCTTTTTAGATAAATCTACTGCCTTAAGGGAGCGACAATCACCTTCCCTTGCGCAGTTTGTGCTCCTCTGAAAAAATCAGTTCCATTGAGAGATAACAAAATACCTTTTGTATAATCATCCCCTAAACGATACCAACGACGCTCGCCTGCGGTATTCGAAAAAGAACGGAAAGCAATGGGAAACATTTTTCCCTTTGAAAAATCTGTTTGCTCTGCAACATCATAAGCAAACATATTAAATACTTCCTGAACCCCTTCCTCTAGATATTTACGCAATTGCAGACCATCGTCCGCGAGCCAAATCTTAGCCTGTTTTGCCGCTAGCGCTTGTTCGTCCAAAGGCTCATTTACTGCAGCCAAGGCTTTATCACGTTTTTTTATTTCCCTTAAACGTTCACGCGTACCATCGGGCAATTTGGCGTACTTAGCATTCACTTGAGCAAGATATTCCTGCTTTTCTTCCTCTGTGCGGAACCTATCAACATAGCGATTGGATTTTGACTGATATAGGAACCGATTTTGGTAAAGCAGCTGTGGCTTTGCCCCTTTCGCTGCACCTTGATACATTTGCACCTGTAACATGACATGCAACATAGTGTTATCAGGTGTTAAGCTATATTCTGGCGTGAGGATCAATGCAATATCCTCAGGACCTAATCCTAATCCTTTCACGCCCTTTGAAGGCCATTCATCGTAAACCTTCACAGGATTATCGGCGAGTTGAGGTAGGGTCGTTATTAGCATTTGATACTGTTTTTCATACGCTTTTTTTAAAGTATCTCCTGCCAGCAGCTCTCTAATTTTGACAATTGCCTCTTCAGCATCGGACTCTCGGGACTCGTTAATTGCCACCTCTGTCAAACCTACAATTAATCCACCAAGTGCACCTGCAGTGACACCCGCAGCGCTCAATGTACCACCGGACGCACCATAGAGATGATATTGTGCACCTAATTGTTTACTTGATAAATCAACCACTAACTTCGCATCGTCAAGTTTTTCTTGATGATTGGTATCAAGGTTTACCTTATAGGGGGCAATGCTACAAGCCGATAAGGTACTCACGGCTAACATCAACATTAAGGGCACCTTCAACGTTAAGACTTTCATTCCAACTCCTTGTAAATAATATTTTTATTTTTATCGAACAACACAAAAGCGAATTTGAAATAACTGCTCAAGACCGGGATAAATCTCTTGGATCACTCGGCGCAGCTCTGGCAGCGTCATATTCTCCTGCGCTGCATGTTGCTCTGTCAGCGCAGAAAACAACACAGGCACAACCTCAATGACCTTGATATCGCAAAACCAACGGTCAGCTTCAAAGGTTGATACTGGCAAAACTTGTCCAACAAACACATGGGACTCAGCTTCATCCCTTAGGGTAATGGTCTTAGCCCCCGATAAAATATCCTGCTCGAAACGCTCAAAAAAAGTGATTTTGGTTAACAATACGCCTCCGTAATATGCTCAACTAAACCAGTATTAAATCTGCATTTATTTTACTTAAATATATTTAAGGTCAATACCTTACAACACATCAATATAACGACTATCGCCAAGATTTAACAGTATGGCGAGCAAAATAAACCTATACTTTAGTGTGATATCACTCTGCCCCAATTGACCGTGATTATCTTTAGCAACAGCAAAACATGGAGAGATAGACAATATTCAGTTAGAATCCACCTTTAATTGAGCCACAGGACTCAGCCTGCATAGGCAAAAACCGAATTAGAGATGTTATGAATAAGAAGCAAAAGATCGTCAAGAAAATGGCTAAGCGCGAAAAAGCCAAACAAAACAAAATCGAGAAACCCAAAGTAGGTGCAAAGCCGCGTTATATTTCTAAAGCTGAGCGCGCGCGTCTCGAAGCAGCATCCCCAGAGGCCGCAGTTGCTGTTATAGAAGTTGCCAATGTTGATCTATCGACTACTGAAGATAAGACTGCTAATTAAGCTTATCTATTCAGTTTGGTATCGACAGAATTTTCGAAATAGTTTCAAACATAAAGGCCACATTTAATGTGGCCTTTATGTTTGAACTTACGATACCCCAAAAGATGAATCTTCCCCCTTAAGGTGTATTGGTTTTGGGTTTATCCATTTCCACCACGGTCGCGGCAGCCTCACATTCCTGCTCTTCGGTCAATTGGCCCATTTGCACATGGGAGGAGGAAAAAGGACTGGTGGATGAAGGCAAATTTTGGCCAACACAATTGGCAATTTCTTCCTCCTCACCCGCAAGTAGTTGCTTGCACTTATTCTGCGCCTCATCGCTATCACTTCCCATCGGCTGAGCTGCGTTTGCGCGACTAGCTAGGGCAACTTTGTCAACTAAGCGATAAGCTACCCACACGCCGATAAGCCCAAAGAGAATTGAGCCTAATACTTGGCCAATTAACACACCGTATACTCCGCCCCACTGCGCACCAAAATAGACAAATGGCACTGTGCCTAAGGTCGCTTTACCCACGTTAAACAGGGTAGAGTATTTCGCTTTGCCCAGATTGTTAAACGAAGCATTGGCCACAAATAAAATGCCAGAGAAGGTAAAAAACACCGCGATATAGCTACAGAAAAACTCGATAAGCGCCGCGCTATCGCCTTTCATATCGAACAGGCTCACCACCTGCGATTTGAGCAAAAACAGCAATAGCGACATCACCACCACATACAAGGTACAAAATTGAATCGCCTTGGTTAAACTCTCGCGCACCCGGTCGAATCGGCCCGCCCCAAAGTTTTGCCCAACAATCGGCCCAATGGCGCCGGATAACGCAAAAATCATCCCAAAGGTGACCGGGACTAACCTGCCAAGCACCGCCCAACCGGCCACATAGGCATCACCGAAATCGGCAATCGCGCGGGTCACAAAGGCGTTACCAATGGGCGTAGCGATATTCGTCAGCATGGCAGGCCCAGCGATGGCGAAAATCGGTTTGAGATCGGCAACAAAATAGTTGAAGTTAAATTTACCCAGCAGTTGATGTTTTACCACTACACCACGCCCGGCAATGATAAAAACCGCAATACGGGCAAGCACCGACGCTAGTGCCGCGCCTTCAATCCCCATGGCAAACAGAAAAATAAAAATCGGATCCAGTACCGCATTAACGCCGCCACCCGCTAAGGTCGACATCATCGACAGCTTAGCATCCCCAACAGCACGCAGCGCACCGCCAAGGGCCATCGCAAGGCAAATAAAAGGTAAAGAAGGCACCAAAATGTACAGATAACTCTCAGCCAGTTCCGCGGTATGCCCGCTCGCCCCTACCAAAGTCACTAATTCAGGGATAAAGCAGGTCACCAACACACTCACGAAGAGGCTGATTAAGGTGGTCACCGCCGCACTATTGAGCAATAGGCGTTTGGCCAGTTCCACATCCTTTGCACCAATCGAGCGCGAAACTAACGCGCCGAGCGCAATCGAGAGGCCGATACCAATAGAAGTGGTAAAAAACGAAATGCTGCCCGCATAACCCACCGCTGCGGCCAGTTCATGTTCGCCAAGCAAACTCAAGAAGAAAATATCGAGCAAATCGACCACAAATAAGGCAGAAATCCCCACGGCGGCGGTAGAACTCATCACGAGAATATGGCGAAGAATCGAACCTTCAACGAATTTAGCTTGGGTCATGGGGTTGTTTTACCTTAGTCATTGCAAAAGCAAAGGCCAACAGAGAATTGTTGGCCTTTGCTTTTATAGTCATCTATGGGTATTTAGGTCAAGCACTAATAGCAGCTTATACCGTAATTGGGCTCATCTTCGTTTGGTGATAACGCAAACGCGTAATTGACAATGCGATTAACGCAAGCAGTGTTAACGACCCCATCACTACCCCCTGCCACTCGGCTTTATGCCAAAACAGCATCAGGTAAGGCCCACCCAACGCCGCGCCCAAGTAATAGCAACACAGATACAGCGAAGTCGCCTTAGCGCGGTCGCGGCTTGCGCGCATCGCCACAAAGGAGTTGCAGCAACTGTGGGTTAAGAAGAAGCCACAAGCTGTCATCAAAAAGCCCATGCAAATGGTCAATGTGGTATCAAACAGAGTCAATAAACTGCCCAGTAACATTAAGCACCAAGACCATTGATATAACTTGTGCTGACCAAATTTTGCCAGCCACTTGGCAGTAAAATAAGAGGCCACGGTACCACTTGAATAACACAGGAGATCAAGGTAGCTTGGAAACGACTCCACTCGTAGGGCGCGGCCATCAAATGCAATTGAATAAAGCTAAATTGATTCACCATCATCATAAAAGTGATCCCACCTATGGCATAGGCTAAACGCATTTGCGGATCGGTTAGGTGATGGCTAAAACCATAAACATCCTGTAATAAACGTGCCCGTTTTGAGAGTGTTGGCGAGGTAGTTTGTCCGCCCGAGACCGCCTGGGCATCGGCGCCAGAAGGCAATAAATAACTGGTTAAGGCAACGCCCGCAAGCGTGACTAAAAACAGCAGCCACATGGACTCTTGCCAAGATAAAAACTGTGACATCACCCCGCCCAGTAACCGGCCGACAATCCCACCGATACTGTTGGCCATGATGTAAATGCCCGCGGCTTTGAGAATAGTGCTTGGCGAGAGTTGCTCCTTAAAATAGGCCATGGCAATAGCGGGCACCGCCGCTAACAGCACGCCCTGTAAAAAACGTACGTAGACAAGTGCATTAAAATCCCCTGCCCAAATCAACAGCAGATTCGACAGAACCAGTAGCCAGAGACTCACCACAATCGGCGTATGGCGGCCAATTCTGTCGGACACGACCGCATAAATTAATAGGGAAAACGCCAGCGAAAAGCTGGTGACCGAGAGGATAAGCGTTGCCTGTGATCCCGATACCGCAAAATGCTCGGCGATAAGCGGTAACATGCCCTGCATCAAATACAGATTGATATACACCACCACGGAAGCCACACACAGGGCCCACATCAGTCGGGTATCACGTTGTTTACTGTCGATAATAGTGTCTAACACGGCTTGCACTTTTGGCCTCGATAACGCATCACTCTCAGGATAGACAAAGATTAGCACTGGGCATAACATAACAATAATAGATAATTTATATTGAAATTATTGATTTTTGTTATAGCCAACAGTTGCGATACACCCTGTTATCGGCCAAGCCATGCGATATACGACAGTACTGGGTTGTAGCGCATTGTTAACCCTTAAAGCACTGTGTAATCGTGTATAAGTGCCCTCGAGCATAAGTACAATCCAGCATAAAAGACGAATCATCATGGATATACGCCAACTTAAACATTTAGATGCACTGGCCAATACCGGCAGTTTTACCGCCGCGGCCAAGAAGCTCAATATGGCGCAACCAGCCCTAAGCCAAAGCATTAAACGGCTCGAGCTGTCGCTTGGGGTGACACTGATTAATCGCACTAGCAATAAGAATGACAAGCACCTCGCGCTCACCGCCGAAGGATTAGTGCTGCATCAACATGCCACTTTAATCCTAAAACAAATCAAACAGGCCGAAGCGCAAATCCGCGCTATGGCGAATCTCACCTCAGGGGAAGTGCGGATAGCGGTGCCAGGCATGCTGGGCTCCTTCTATCTGCCCTCTCGACTTATGGCCTTTCGCCATCAATATCCCGAGCTAAAGCTGTCACTGTTTGAAGGCGGTACCCGTGACGCGCTTCGGATGTTACAGCAGGAAGAAGTGGATATCGCCATCATTACCGCCCAAGATTTACAGAGTGACTTCGATAGCCAATTGTTGATCCGTGAGCAGATGGTGATCGCCATGGGCGCCGAGCACCCGCTCGCCGATCATCCTGCCGTCAGCCTCAACGACTTCTTTGACCATGAATTAGTGATGTTTAAAACTGGCTATTTCCACCGGGAATGGATCCTCTCCCAGGCCAAAGAATTGGGTAAAAAGCCCAATATTGCCTTTGAGACTAACCTGATTAACTTAATTAAACAGATTGTCTCCCAGGGATTTGGGATCACTAGCGTGCTCGAAATGGCCATCAGCCCAAAAGACGACATTCTCGCCAAACCCTTTGACCCACCGGTGTTTTTAAATCTGCATATCGCGTGGAAAAAACAGCGCCCCGTCAGCCAAGCCGACCGCGCCTTTGTGGAATTTTTAATGAAAAACCGTTAACACAAAGCAATAAAAAGGGCCGACTGCTCGGCCCTTTTAATGCGTCACCTAACGCTTAGGTGAAAGCATTCAACTCATAGCAAATTAGCGCTGTTTACGGCGACCAAAGGCAAATGGCAGCAGTAATAAACTTAACCAGCCTAAAGCACCACCGTCATCCTTCTTCGGCGGAGTATCGGTAATCGATACCGACACTAAGCTCGAATCGCTGTTGCCGTGGTTATCGGATACCGTCAGTTGGAATGACACGGTTTGTGCCGCACCATTCACACTTGGCGCCACTAAGTTTAATTTGGCCGCTGCGGGGTCAAAATTAAAACTGGTGCCACCTAACTGAGTCCACTTGTAGGTCAGCGGATCGTTGTTCGCATCCGATGATTTGCTCGCATCGATAAACAGCGGCTTACCTTCTTGGACTGTGGTTGGCGCTTCAACCTTAGCAACTGGCGCCACTTCAGACACATCAAACTGGTAACTTTGAGTCAGGGTTTCTGACGAGGCATTGTTGACCTTGTTTGTCAGGCTTAGCTGATTATCGACACTCGCCTTACGTGGAACCAGCTCAAAGCTGATGTCTTTCGCGTCAGCGCCCGATGGCATCTCGACCGTCCAAGTGATCTTATTACCATCTTGCTTACCGTCATGGCTGATGTTAGCCACTTCATGGCCTTCAGGCAGCATAGCTTCTAAGTTATATACACGCGTTTCTTGGGTTCTGTTGGCTTCGATGCGGGTTTTCATCACCTTAGCCACGCCCGGTGTCAACTGACCACTTAGCGCATTGCCCAGAGGCGATAGCACATCATCACCAACACGTTCAAAGATAACGGGTAACTTCACTGGGGCCACTTTGTCATCACCCGTGGTGAGGGTCAGCATGGCTAACCCATCGTCACCCACTTTGAGCGCGTCCTTCCACGCCAGCTTGACGTCGAAGTCCTTAGTATCGCCAGAAAGTGTCGCCGTTAGGTTATCTGCTGCGGTTTCATTGTTGTAGAAGGTCAATTGTTTCAAACCAAACACGTCATCGGCCGTCGCGGATGAGGCGCTGTAGTTTTGCACAATCACATAGTAACTGCCCTTCACCGGATTATTGAGTAAGACACTTTCCTCTGAACCGTCTTTAGCCGATGAACCCACTCGCACAAGTTTGCTGCCATCGTTTTTATCGAGCAGTACATACATATCGAGATCTGGCGATGTGGTGTAGCTAATGGAGGTACGGAAGAACAGTGCATTCTCATTCACGTCAAACTTAAACACTTTGACGCCATCGGCGAGATCATCAGTGTATGAGGCATTGTTCGAGTCTTGCTTCACACTTGACTCAATGGTTTGGCTCAGCTTTAGGCCCGTCACTTCGGCGCCCACGCTGGCAAAATCCACCGCCTTTAAGCCTTCAAGATTGATTTCATCCGCATTACGGGTCGCTTCAATGTTCACTAAATTGGGCAGGTTACGCTTACCAATCTTAGCCGCAATCGGCATAGTCGCCGTTGGGAAGCTTGCAGACTCGAGCACTAAGTTGCCAAAGCCCCAATCTGCGCCCACTTGTGTCACATCGGCGGTCACGGTAATGGTTTGGCTCGCGCCTTTTTTCAGGGTAAAGCTTTCAGGTGACACGGTTAATGCTAACTTATCGGTCGCCGCTTGGCCCTTCGCCGTCCAACTACCATCTTGAGTTGCCGTTACGGTACGGGTCCAAGTACAGGTATTCACGCAGCGAGAATCGGCCATGCTGGGCACGTTTAACTTACGTGGGTCACCGTTCACGACTGGGTTGGCTATTTCATAGTTCAGGGCACTTTCGTCCATCACTAAACCCGTTTTAGCCGCTAAATCCACACGTATACGGCCAGCACCCACGTCGAACGGATCGGCAACGGTTTTAGCATCGGCTTTTTTCATCGCCTGCGCAGTCGTAGCGGTCAGCATTAATGCGGAGCGGATATTGTCCGGTGTCCAATCCTTGTGCAGTGACTTTAACAGCGCGCCAGCACCCGCAACATGGGGGCTTGCCATTGAAGTGCCCGACATCAAGGTAAAGTCGGCAGGATTTGTGCCCGATTTATCATGGCCAAATTGTTGATCTGCATAAGCAGCGTAAATGTCCGTACCCGGAGCGGCCACCGAAGGCACAATCACATCATTGGTCGCATTTGGGCCAATCAGTGAACTGGCAGATAACACATCGGCCTCACGGCTAATCGCTTGCGGTGTCGGGGTTAAGGTTAACTCAACGGCTGGATTGGCGGCCATGGCCTCGAGTAAGGCTACGCCATCGGTATTTCCAATAAATACCGCAGGGACATTTAACTTCTCCAATGCCGACATGGTTAAACGCGCATTGCCTTCACCATCACGGTTGTACACGATAACCGCTTTAGCGCCCGCCGTTAATGCACTCGATACTTTAGTGGCGAAATCACATGAACCGCGTTTGATAACGGCAATTTTGTCTTTAAAGGCATCGGCAGGGAATACTTTACAGCCTTCCACATTGGTCGCATCAACTGCGCCTGCAAATACGGGCAGTCCTTTCACAACGTCGGTTTGCACAGGGCCAGAGCCTGGGGTGAATTCAAAGGTCTTGCCATTAAATTCCAGCTCACGTACCACTTCACGATTGTGAGTCGAGTTAGCTACCGAGGTATACCAAGGTGCGTTTTTAGACGATGAATAAGGTACCTGCGCGATATTTGCCCGGGTGTTACCTGCCGCAACCGCAGCAAAAATACCCGCATTACGCGCCGCTAAGAAGCCCTGCTCTGTCGCGCTGTTCCATGGATTGCCGCCGCCACTGATGGAGAAGTTGATCACGTCTACGCCATCTTTAATCGCATCATCAATCGCTTTTAAAATCGGTGCCGTTGAACAGCCATTGTAAGTATCTTCTTGATCGCCAGGCTTACAGACTTGATAGGCAATAATGTTTGCGTGGGGAGCCACGCCGGACATTTGCGCAAACGTTAAGCCAGTCGGGATCCCCGAACCTTCGAGTTTACCTACTTCTCCCTCAACATAAGGTACATTGAGCAGAATGTTGCCTGCCGCGGTGCTGGCAACGTGGGAGCCATGACCACCGTAATCTTCGCCGTTTTTAGCGGGCGGCGTCGCGCCGAAAACCTTTTCATCATCATAGACATCGGTGATTTCAGGGTAGCTACGCACACCAATCAGCTTGTCGTTACACATGCTGGCAAAATCGGTTTTACAGTCGCCAACATAAATCCCTTGGCCTAAGGGGTTGGTATGATCGTAACCATCTTCACCCACATCGGCGAAAGAAGCGTGATCAGAGTTAATCCCTGAGTCGATAATCGCCACAATCACGCCTTCACCCATAGCTTTAGTGCCGGTTGCACTACCGTCCCACACCTTTGGGGAGCCGATCAATGCCTGACTCACATCGGTTTCAAGCTGTTCGACTTTCTCGCGCTCGATATAAACCACTTCAGGTAATTCGGCCAGTTTGATGGCTTGCGCCTGAGTCATACGAACGGCAACACCGTTGATGGCGTATTGGTAAGTGGTCAGCGGCTCAAGACGGCTACCAATGGCCGCGCTGGCACTTGTTAAAAAGCGCTCTTGCTTGACCTTGAGGAAACTGACGTAATTTTTGACTTCAGGTGCGGCGGCATTAAGTTTGACATTACCTGTCTTACCTGTGCTTTTTGCCTGCGAGGTCGACTGTACATGTTGTGGGCTGGTGGCCTTAAAGCCTGGAATATCACCTTGATAATTCGCGACCGCGCTGTCACGTAATCTCACGATATAGGTATATTCTCCCTCGGCTAAATCTGGCTCAGGAATAAATTTTACATCTTGGTTGTTAACCGCAGTTAATTGACCTCGGGTCGAATCATTTGATAATTCCGCTGGAATATCTAACTGTAACGTTTCACCAGTTGGCGATAATACGGTTTGCGCATTTGCCGCAGCCGACAGCAATGCCATAGACACCGCTAGTGCAATTTTTGTTTTCATGTTCGCTTCCTTCGCTATATTAAAATTACTGCCGAAAGTTCCATTTTTAATATTTATTCAGTACAGCAACATCATTAAATGACTGTAACTGATAGAACTTTACCGCAGCGTTTTAACACGCAACGATACATATTGAAACACCTTATTAACCGAATAATTACCCATAAAATCAATTAATAAGAATGACGTACTCAATAAGCATTCATCGTTTGCAGGTTAACGGAATACCAGATGGTTTATACTGCGAAAGGGAATGTTAGCAAGCGCTTAAAAACCAAATAAAAATTCATTATCACTCATTAATAAATCCTGTTCTTAATTGGCAATTAACAGTATGGCAAACTGATAAATAAAGATGAAAACGGATTAGATTTAAATGAAATAATTTCAAGCAGACATAATTTCTCACAATTAAGGCTGTGATGAGTTAGATAATTTATTGGACAAATAACCGGCATATTATTTAACGAATGTCGTACTTATTTATCTAAGTCACAGTCATACGAAACGCAATGTACGTAATACTCTGTACGAAATACGCAGTATGGCCACCCAATAATTGTAAGACCGCCGGATAACAGAACTGAAAAAATAGCTGGGTGAAAAACAAGCAATAAAAAAGGGGATTAACTCCCCTTTTCGATAAAATGCAATCACGTATCCTGCCAATAGGCTTTAAAACATTCAGCCTACTGCTCTGTGCGAACCGCTTTCATCAATACTTCCGTGGTGTATTTATCGTTGTTAATCACAGGGAAGCGGTCATAGGTTTGAAAAATCACCTTATCCTGATACTTGATCATGGCCACCACGCCGTAATTAATGCGTTTATCGATAGATTTCGCCGGTAATAAGAACTTAAACGGCACAGGCGCCCTAGCGATATTAAAGCTCTTTTGGGCAATGATGACGCCGGGTGTGTTTAAATCGATAATCGCAATGGTAATTTCACTGCCTTGGGGCAGGAGAATTTTTTCCAAATAGCCCGCCGCCCCATTAACCACCACCGGAGGATCGGGTTGAACCGTCACGCAGCCACTTAAGGCAAATGTCACCAGTAAAAATGACATAAACAACTTTATTTTCATCAACATATTAACTTCCTTTTACCATACGGATCAGCCCCTCTTGAGTCGTCGAGGCGACAAGCTCACCCTGCTGATTAAAAAATTGGCCTCGTACATAACCTCGTCCACCGCTGGCGGTTGGACTGTCGATACTGTAGAGCAACCATTCTCCCATATTAATTGGGCGATGGAACCACATCGCATGATCGATTGTTGCCATGCGGATCCCCGGCGTTAAAAACGACACGCCATGGGGCTGAGCCGCCGTGACTAAAAAGTTAAAGTCAGAGGCGTAGGCCAGCAAATACTCGTGAATATGGGCATCCGTTGGCATTGGCCCATTCGCCCTTAGCCACACATAGCGATAGGGTTCGGTTTCTTTAGGCGCGAAGGGATGCAAAGGATTGACTAATCGCATCTCAATCGGCGCGTCTTCCATAAACTTTTCGAGAATACGCGCGGGCACTTTATCCCTTAAGGTCATCGCCAGCTCGTTTTGATTCAATAACCCTTCGGGGCCCGGCACCTCGGGCATTTGAGCCTGATGGTCAAAGCCCGCCTCGGGTTCTTGGAAGGAGCAGGTCATATGAAAAATCGGCCGACCCTTTTGTATTGCACTCACGCGCCTGGCACTGAAACTGCCGCCATCGCGCATATTTTCCACTTCATAGACTATCGGGAGCTTCTCATCCCCTGCGCGTAAAAAATAAGAGTGTAGCGAATGCACTTTACGCTCGGCTGGCACAGTTTGCTTAGCGGCGCTCAGGGCCTGCCCCATCACTTGACCACCAAATACATGCCCAAATCCTAAGTCTTGGCTTTGACCACGAAACAGCCCGATTTCAATTTGCTCGAGGGATAATAATGATAAGAGATCGTCTAATACCTGACTCATGGGATCCTACTGAAAATTAGCAACTAATGCCCAAGGGTAACTCAGTTAGACTAGGGCTGACCAGTAGAGAGTCGTTAGCTTATTGCATCTTGTGGCTTCTGCACGCCCAAAGCACTATTCAATCTTAATATGATGCTCAAGGGCACTCTGTTTTGACCAAGCCAACACTTTATCTTCGCCGCAGGTATGCAAATTAATCGGAAAGGCATAATGCAACTCGGGCCAGTATTTGATCAGTTTATCGGGTGTACACAGCCCCTCACTGAAATAGATGGACTGAAATTCGGCAAACATCCCATGACTCACACTGCCCGCCCCCGCGAGCAGATGCTGGCCATTCGGTGCGGCACGACTGACTAAAAATGCCATAGTCGCCGTGACCGTATCAAAGGAAAATAGCGGTTGGATCGCTGGGGCTAAGTGTTTATCGGTCATGGCCGTGAGCGCCTGCGGGCACAGACTATTGATATGGATGTTATATTGCTCGCCCTCTAAGGACAGGCTATTCACCATACCGACGAGGGCCATCTTGGCGGCGCTGAACGGAACCTGATGTAAGTCGCCAAACAACGCCGACACCCCAGTGGTCATCAAAATTCGGCCATAACCATGGGTCTTCATCAGCGGCCACAGGGCTTGGGTAAGATAAAAACTGCCGTTCACATCCACATCAAACTGTCGCTGCCAGTCGGCTTGTTGGATATGCTCGAAGGAGCACGCGCCGTAAACCCCGGCGTTATTGATCAAAATATCCACGCGTTGCCAATCTTGCTGTAGGCGATTCACCATCGACTTGACGTCATCCTGCTGGCTAACATCCACTTCAAAATACAGGCATTCTGCCCCGAGCTTTAAAATGGCCTGATGGGTTTGCTGCAGCTCTGCGTTAGTTGCATGAGTTAAGTTAGAAGAGCTAGTTGCCCTCAATGCCTCGCCTTGGGATGGACTTCCCTTAGGTTGGTCAACTAATACCAGTTTGGCGCCCCGCTCAGCCAACATAATGGCATAGGCTCTCCCTAGCCCGGAGCCTGCTCCCGTTACCAACGCCACTTGATTATCGAAACGCATCCTGTCGTATCCTTATCATTGACATTAACGCTAAACGCCACACTAAACCGTTCACCTCACAGCTCTGGTTATTGCAAAAATAGGGGTGAAGTTCATCGGCTTAACCGATGTTTGGCAGTGGATCACAGGGGATATAAAAACACAGGCATAGTGGATTTTCTTTGAACTTGGCGACAAATCTTTCCCCTGAAGGCGAAACATCTGTGCGCCAATTCAAACTCTATTACATGCGTGTATTAGATAGTACTCACTTTAACGCAAATTCTTGTTATGCTATGACGCTGTTCACTACCCAATTCTTTTCTTAGATAACGACTGGACATCATGAATCCTTGGATTTTAGCCATCAGGCCCCGCACCTTACCCGCGGCAATCGGTCCCCTATTAATCGGTAATATTCTGGCACTGCACCTTGAGCGTTTTAGCTGGTTAATTGCCGCCACCTCGATGTTGTGCGCCATCCTATTGCAGATCGCCGTCAACCTCGCCAATGACTACTTTGACTTTAAAAACGGCATCGATACCGCCGAACGACTCGGCCCGGTTCGCGTCACCCAGAGTGGCATGATCCCCCCCCATAAAGTCCGTAATGCGATGATCCTATGCTTAGTGCTGGCATTAACCGTGGGCTCGTATTTGATTTGGCACGGAGGCTGGCCGATTGCGATTTTAGCGGCGGCGGCCATTTTAGGCGCCCTCGGCTACAGCGGCGGCCCGTATCCTCTGGCATCACACGGGCTAGGTGAAGTCGCCGCCTTCGTGTTTTTTGGTTTAGTGGCTGTGGTCGGCAGTTATTATCTGCAGGCAGGTGATACCAATATGAATGCCTGGCTACTTGGCTGTGCCATTGGCTTATTTAACGCCGCCATTATGTTGGTCAACAACACCCGCGATATTCGTACCGACACCCAAGCGGGCAAACATACGCTCGCGGTGAGGATTGGCGAGGCGCAGGCCAAAGTCTTGTATCAAGCCTTAATTTACTTGCCTTTTGGTTTAGTGATCGCAGGATTCTTACTGGGCATTGCCGGGCTTACCGGTACTGCTGGCGGGCTTATCCCTGCTTATCGCCCGTAAACTCAGCAGCGATTTCTATGCCGTATCGGGTGAAGCGCTCAATCCACTATTGGGACGCACGGCAAAACTCACCATGATATTCAGTACCCTATTCAGTGTGGGACTGGTGTTTACCGCATAAACGGGAATATCAAGGTCTCGGGATTACCCAGAGTTGAGTGAAAAACCAGCCCACAAGGCGGCTAGGTTAAAATAGACAAGGCTTTAAATACAAAAAGGTTCGTCACGATGCGTTTAATACGCAACATGACGAACCTTTTGCTTTTAGAGGCTGATTAGGACCAGAGGTAACCCGATATTGCTGTGTTAAATAACAGGCCACTAAATTGATGTGTGGCTTTTGGGGTCTGCAAATGCGCCGCGCCAAAACACACATGTAAAGGGATTAAGTGCTCTTCCCTTGGGTGGCTAAAACGAGCCTCCGGCGCCGATTGCCAATCGATTAATAGTGCCTTGGCCTGGCTATCGCCTGATGTCACGACATTGGTTAACCAAGTATCAAACCCTTGGCTGCGAGGCAACACCTTAGGATCGCTGGAGAAAAACGCCCGCATATTGTGAAACGACATGCCAGACCCCACAATCAACACCCCTTGCGCGCGCAATGTCGCAAGAGCCTCGCCGATAGCAATATGGGCACTCGGGTCGAGGTGCTGCACTAAGGACATTTGCACCACAGGAATATTCGCCTCAGGATACATCAACTTAAGTGGCACAAAGGTGCCGTGATCGAATGCGCGCTGATTGTCGAGCCGCACCTCAATTCCACTTGCCTTGAGCAAACCAGCAATGGTTTCGGCAAGCAGTGGCTCACCGGGCGCAGGATACGAAAGCGTATAGGCCTCAGGTGGAAAACCATAGTAATCGAACAACATGCCTGGATGAGGATGGCTCGACAGTGTCACCTGTGCCTCTTCCCAGTGGGCCGTCACCAATACAATGGCCTTGGGTGTCGGGATAGTATCCGAAACCTTAGATAAAAATGCCCTTAACTCCAGATGATTTGCATCATTGAGTAGCGGTAATGGCCCGCCACCATGTGGAACAAATAACACTGGCATTAAAGCGGAATTCGCGTGCGTCATAATAAACTTCTCTTGATGAAACCGTTAGTTGTCACTTGTGAATCAGACCTTGCCAGCCTTGTGGCTAAGATTAAAAAGCTGCTTTCATGTCCACCAGCTGACGTTGAAAACGCACCAATCTATCAACGGTTTCATCGAGCTTGATGATTAAAAACAACAGCGCAGATAAAGACAGTGCAGGTAACGCGCTCAGGGTGGTTTCGTAATTAAAGTGGTAGTAAATCGCCCCCATCATCACCGACAGTAATGCCGTCGCCGACAGGACTCGGTATTCACGCCAGCCAATGCCAATGGCGCCCAGCACTTCAATCACACCGATAAAATAGCCAAAACCCGTGGGCAAACTCATCACGCTAAAGGGCACATGGAAAAACGGTACGCTAAGTAACTTGCCCATGCCCGAGAATAAAAACACTATGCTCATCGCAAGTGTCACCACCACCGCCGCACGATTTAAGGTATTGGCACAGATAAAGAGTTTTTGAGGGTCAGTCTCGGCCACGGTTTTATCTGCATTGCCTTTGGCTAAACATAATTGATTTATCGACATAAATACCTCATTACTCATCTCTTTTAGACTCAGTTCAGCGTAACTCTCGCTAAACGGCACCCTAAACGCAAAGTAGTGGACTCGCATTGAGCCCACTACTGTCATATGGCGGAATTATGCGCCCACAAGAAATAAATAAATATGGAATAATATCTAACATCTCCTAAAATAATTCTTTATTTGTTTAAGAGTCTTGTCATGACCTTAGAACAACTGCTGATGTTCAATACCGTCGCCCTCGCTGGCTCGCTAAAAGCCGCCAGTGACAAACTCCATAAGACCCAACCGGCGATCAGTCAGAGCATTAAACAGCTGGAATCCCAGTTAGATTTAGTGCTGTTCGACCGCCAAGGGTATCGCTTGACGCTCACCCAAGAGGGGCGAAAGCTGCTGCAATACGCCCAACGCGTACTGAATGAAGCGCAAGAGATGCGCCAAGTCGCTAAGCATTTGGCTAAAGGTAACGAGGCCAGTATCACCTTGGCCTTCGAAGCCTCCTTTAACCTTACCCGCATCTTGCCGATGCTGGAGCGAACACAAAATGAATTTCCGCACACTCAAATCATTCTTAAACAAGAATATTTAACCGGCGCACTCGAAGCCTTAAATCAAGGCGAAGCCGATATTGCGATTTCAGCGGGCGGCATTGATCCTGTCCGTTCCAGCCATTTTGAGCTGGCCTACTTATTTTCAGGCAGTCTGTTAGATGTGGCCTCGCCGCGTTTACTGAGTCGGCACCCCACCCTGAGCCATGTGCGCGAATTGGTGAACGAGTACCAAATTGTGATCCAAGATACTGGCACCGGCACCGCCAATATCGAATTTGGAGTGCAAGCAGGGCAACGCCGTTGGTACGTTAATGATTTTTATACAAAGAGAATGCTCATTCAGAGCGGCATGGGCTGGGGAAAATTGCCACATTATTTGGTGGAACAAGCCCTTGCGGATGGAAGTTTACTGCCACTGGAGCTACGGGAAAGGCAAAATCTTATCCAACTCGATTACTATGTAATGCGCCCGCCCCACTCGCCCTTAGGCCCTGTGGCGCAGGCACTGTGGGAAAACCTAGTCCAATTAGCCGCAAAGCAAAGCGTCTAAGCAATCTATCTAGGTAACACATGCTCAAGATATGTCGACAGAATAAGCATTTATGGAGCAGCCGCGCAATTGTTGAGTTAATGACGGAGCAAATTCAACCATTCTTGGGAATTGGCCAAAATAAATTGATACACGCTGCCATCATCCAAGGTGATTTTTATCGCATCAGAAGTCACTGGTAAAATGCCGCCGCCCTTACCCCAACAGGATTCAACCTTGGCGATAGCCTTTCTTTGCAGTTGATATGGCCCAAGTCCTAAGGTTTTATTGTAGGGGGAAAAACAAACCATCTGATCGGTGACAGTTAACTGGCCATCGGCTCGTGCCACACCATCTTGCGCCGTCGCGATAGCAGATCTGATTAGGTTTTCTTGCATAGCTTCACTCCATTGAATAGTGCTAACAGCATAATTTCCAATCTACCAAACACTGCGGCTATGTCAAGTTTAACGACAAACCTGTCATCTGCGGCCACTGTGACCTAACTTGTCCGACAGACCGCTTAATCATTCTTATCCCGCGAATAAATTCACTCAGCGTTGATAATAAACAATTGACCAAAAATCAAACTGTTCACCTTTGGCGGCGCACCAATCCGGAAACGGCTCATCCCCAGCAAGCGTGGAATACTCCTCCCAGCAATTAACCATAGACAGGTAATAATCATGCCTGTTTTGCAGCCTTGATTTACGCTCAATCGTCGGTAATCGCGTGATTAATGCTTGTGCTGACGCTAGCGAGTCTTTTGCCCGTGATATATCACCCAGCAACACAGATTCCGATAGATGGTGGGTCTGAAAATCGACACGGTTTAAGTGAGACAACGCGACTTGAGTGAGGCAAATTTCATCGGTAGGCTCGAGCGCTAACGCTCTTTCATAGGAATCGGTATCCCCAGCAATATAGCCTAACCATTTGTAGGGGATGGGATTGTTAGGCTCATCTAACGTCCATTGGGTCAGCACGCCTTTTAGTAAAACTATGAGGGGATAAGCGAGTAACTGGTGTGTTTCACTGTGCCCAAAACCTAAGGAGGATAGCTCCTCTGCGATGTGCCTCTGCTCAGCCAAGGACAGGCTCTTACAGTGCGACACGAATTGCTTTACCGTCGCAATCGCTTGCTTCTTTAGCCCTTGCTCTTTTTGCAGGCAATATTGACCAAAAAGTTCATACCCCTTCAAGGCCGAATACTGAGTCCCTATCGCCTTTAATCCTTCAAAGTTATCGCTATTCCAGTAGTTCATATAGGTGTTTAAGTTAAGCGCTTGAGTTAATAGTTTAAGTTAGGTGTTTGAGCTGCGTTGTCTTCAGCCGCAAGGTATTGGCTGCCGTCAGTAAAAACATAAGCCTTAAGAGCAGATTGTAATCACCAAGCCCGCCTAGAACCACATGATTTACCATTAAGCAGTTAACTATCCAAGGTTTTATCTCAACTTGCTCAACTTTATCACTTCTATTGAGCAGGGCATCAGAATAATAAAGGGCCTTGCGGCCCTTTATTCGATGTTAACCTAACAAGATGATTATTGGATTTCTTGCTTGGCGAGTGCGCGGTCAAGTTTGGCACGCTCAACCTCAGGAGAGGCTTTAACCGCTTGGATTAAACCGAGCAGATCTGTGCCCTCTTCGGCAGCAAGCAACAATAAGTTGTTGTTATTTTGCCAATCTACTTTTAGACCATGGGCCTTAGCAAAATCAGCAGCCGACACACCAGGTTTTAACTTAACCACTAATTTACCGGTCATTTCGGCAAAGGCCTTACCCGATTGGGTCACCACTTTTTGCCCTTTGACCAACTGCTTAGCCTGCTTAACCCCTGACTCAGTTTTTACAAAGTAAGGAGTATCCAAACCTAAAAACTCGGCACGGCTAACCTGAACACCTTTAGACTCGGTTTGAGGCTCAGTAAATTCGACTTTGTCATGCGCCATCGCCTGCACCGACAGTGAAAGGGCCACAGCCATTAACGATAAATTTAACGCTTTCATTGATTACTCCTTAAGATGCAGACTTGGCAGCATGGCCATGGAAACGAATTGACCAACCTTTCAGCTTGCCATCGGCTTCGTTAGGGATAGAGATATAGCCTTGATCGTATTTAACAAATCGGTAGCTACCGCTATTCACATCAATCAGCTTGATTGTCCATTCACCCTTTGATGATTCGCCATAGAAGGCATTCGATAACATAGGTGTTGCATCATAGCCAGTAACAAGATCTTCAGGGTTATTTTTGTCCATCACACCTTGGTAAACTAAACCGTTATAAGGTGTCATCAACACACTCTTAGTGCCCGAAGGTGAAATCAGCTCGACCGCTAAATCAGGTAGACGCAGATGGTCGGCCGTCAGCTCAATTTGCACGGCTTCAATGACTAAATCGTCTGCAACCACTTGGGTATCAGTCACACCGTTAACATCCGCATCAGGAATCGCCTTAGTGAGCTCGGGGCTTGCTTGCCACTCAGTGACCACATAGTCACCTAAATCTTCGGCATAGGATTTAGCCAGTTTAACGGCTTCGGTAAGATCCACACGACCAAAACCATAGAGGTTATGGAAAGAGAACCCGGCCGCGTTTTGCAACCAGCCAGGGATAGCCGTATACACTGGAGCGGCTTCGCCCTCACCTATGGTCACCGTTTTCGGCGCAATATCCGCATCCACTTTGGTAGCTGTCTTGGCGAGAATATAGCGAACATCACGCCAAGAGAGATCTGGATTCGCACTCATGATCACCGCCACTGCACCCGAGGTATTTGGCGCCGCAGACGAGGTGCCGTTCATGGTCGATGTGTAATCACAGTTAGGATTTAATGGGTTCAACCCACCGTGGAATGGCGTGCTTGGTCTATCTTCTGCAATCGCGGAACCATTCTCACAGCCCATACGGTCGGTGGTCACAATCGCTGGATCGTCATCACCATATTCACCACCCGGTGCGGTGACGAAAATGTTCGACCCCACGGATGAGTAGCTAGAAAGCTCACCCTTAGCGTTAATTGCGCTGACCACTAAGTTATAAACGTTAGCATTGTCAGAGGACATGTTGGAGTTATGGAAAGGCAAGCCATGGTTAGCAGGGTTTTCCGCCGTTGCAGTGAAGTAATCCCCTGGCAACCAGAAGGTGCGGTAACGGTAGTAGTTATAACCGTTGCCAGCAGATTTCACGAAAATACTGCCTTTACCATCGAAACTTTGCGTTGCAATATCTTGATAAACTTCGGTTTCATCCTCATCAAAACCATGGGGGAATGGCACACTGTAGCCATAGCTTTGGTTAAAGACTCGCGCGCTATCACTATAGGCACTGGCGCCATGTGATTTAGCAAAGTTTTCAAATGTTTGAACGTTCTCGACTTTACCCGTTGGGTCTTGATCTAAAAAGTTAAAGCCGATCAATTTAGCCTTAGGTGCAACACCCCGACCGCCGATACCATTCCAGCCCTCGGCCGCGATAATCCCACCAACGGCAGTACCGTGACCCGATTCACCCGAGAAAGGCGTTGGATCCACTGTGCCAGTAATCAAATTGTAAGAACCGCCATTGACCGTGTTGTTCATCAAATCTGGGTGCGCAATCTCTAAGCCATCGTCCACCACAGCAACGGTAATGCCCTGTCCCATGGCTTGAGCAGACATAGCCCCGCTTACATTCATATCTTCACCGGCAACACCGCGATGAGCCGCAAAGGCATTCTGTCCGGTGTTTTTTAAATGCCATTGGTAGGTAAAGAGTGGATCGCCATGCTTGATATTGATTGTCAGATTGGCTTCAGCCTGTAATTGGCCGTCGGATACTTTAAACCGAACCACTTCGGTGCCTTCACTGGCATCGGATGCATAGGTAAATTCGCCAGTGTTTTTATTCACTAGCGTAAAGGTGCCCAATTTAAGATCGGCCGGGTCAACCAATGAATAAGTCAAACCACCTTCGGCATCACTCGCTTCCAGTTTTCCAGTAAACAGAATTGACTGTGACACATCAACAGTCATATCCGCCGTGGTCGGGGCTGTATTCACTTTAGGCACAGGTGCCGGAGCCTTCTTATCATCGCTCCCACAGCCAGCCAATAAGGCCGCCGTGATGCTCAATGCAACAATGGACATACGCATAGTAGACATTCCTTCTTGTCATTACTTATCGCAACTTAATTTGGCGTGATAATTGTGATTAATCTTATTCCGTATTAAGTTCTGTTATTTTAGTTATTCCCTATGATTCCCGATAAAACACAAGCACCAAATAGGAAGCAAAGATTTAACACAGAAGAAATAATTGTGAAAAGAAATATAAATAGTATGGCAGACTGTTTATATATTGGCGGTTATTTTATCGACAAGAAATAAAAGAAATCAGGATAAACAAAATCTAAACGAAGCAACATAAAGATTAAACAAAACAACAAATTGTATGAGATTTAATTATCTACTTTTTACAGTACGGCAAATCATTAAATACACATACTTTTTTACATTTTTAAATTTTCAAACTCTTTTCTGATGTTACATTTAAAAAATTAACCATTCTATAAATGCAGTAAATATTATAAATTAGCAGCACAAGAATTAACATTAATACAACATTGTTATTTGTAAAAATAATTCTAGACAATAAAAAAGCCCCTATTTAGGGGCCTTTGTACGATTTATTTAGAGTTTGATTAATACCCGATTTGGGGCACTCCAATCTAAATGATATTTCTCGCCAGCGGGCTTATCTAAGCGCTCAAAGGTGTGGGCACCGAAAAAGTCCCTTTGACCTTGAAGCAAGTTTGCTGGCAGGGTTTCGCTGCGGTAACTGTCGTAATAGGCCAATGCCGAACTAATACAAGGCACGGGGATCCCTTGCATCACTGCCGCCGCCACAGCACTGCGCCACTCGGTTTGTTTTTCCGACAAGGTAGTTGCAAAGGTGTCGGCCATCAATAAACAGCTTAAGTCCGCATTCGCTTGATAAGCTTGAGTGATAGATTGCAAGAAGGTGGCACGAATAATACAACCCGCACGCCAAATCTTCGCGATTTCAGCAAAATCGAGCTGCCATTTTTGCTCCTGCGCCGTCATCGCCATCAATTGGAAGCCCTGGGCGTAGCAACATACTTTAGCGCAATAGAGCGCACTCTCTAAGGCATCGATTAAGACGGCTTTTTGAGCATCATCCATCGCCACAGAGGCAGGACCTGCAAGCTTTTTACTAAGCTCAACACGGAGGGATTTTTGGGTGCTCACTGCGCGCGCATAAACCGCTTCGGCAATGGTGGGAGCCGGACAACCAATTTGCAAACTGCTCACCGCAGTCCAAAGGCCTGTGCCCTTTTGCCCTGCTTTATCGAGGATCATCTCAACTAATGGCTGACCCGTTAGCGGATCCGCCTGTTTAAGCACCTCGGCGCTGATCCCCATCAAATAGCTGTTTAAACTGCCCTTATTCCAGCGTTCAAACACCTCACCCACTTGTGCTGCACTCATGCCTAAGCCGTCGTGCATTAACTGATAGGCTTCGCAAATCAGCTGCATATCGGCGTATTCAATCCCGTTATGCACCATTTTCACATAATGTCCGGCGCCAGCAGGACCAATATAGGTCGTGCAAGGCTCACCTTCGGTCACGGGATTACCCGGCTCAAAACGCTCAATCGGCAGCCCAGTTTGAGGATCAACCTTAGCGGCAATGGCCTTCCAAATCGGCGCCACATGCTGCCAAGCCACAAGATCGCCACTTGGCATTAATGAAGGGCCAAAACGAGCACCCACTTCTCCGCCCGAAACCGCCGAGCTAAAGAAGATAAATTTCCCTTGGTAACGCTTTTCGCGCTCAACGGTGTCCGTCCAAAGACTGTTGCCCGTATCGATAACGATGTCGTCCGCTTCGATACCGGCAGAAATCAAGGCATGACATACCCCATCCACAGGCGCACCCGCAGGGACTGACAGCACGAGAATACGGGGTTGAGCGAGGCTTGCTAACATTTCTGAAAGATTAGCACAGCCTGTAATACGCAGATCCTGTCCTACACGTTCTTGTTTTTCTTGCTGTAAAACACCGTTGACTTTAACAGGATCGAGGTCGAAGGCACTGACGCGATATTGATTGTCGGCAATGTTTAGCGCGAGGTTTTTGCCCATCACGCCAAGGCCAATCACGCCAATGTCATTAAGATTGCTGTGGTTTTGCATTATATAATTCCCACGGGTCACAGAGGTTAGAAATAACCAATTTGGAGGTGTAATTATATCGGGCTTTGTAACTTAATTACCAGAGACAATAGACGATGCATACGATTGGCAATCTCGATTACCGTCTAAGATGCGTTGTTTTTTCAGGAGAATATTCCTAGATTTCATCAAACATCTTTACCAATCGTATACATCTGGGGCGAGCGCTTCTTTGGGGAAGTGAATTGATTAATGAGCAAGTTTTAAACCGAGAACGCCAAGCAAAATGAGGATTAAGCTGACGATTTTCAGCAGGCTCACCCCTTCACCTAAGAGAATAATGCCCGCAATCGCGGTGCCCATGGCACCGATGCCGACCCAAACCCCATACGCCGTGCCTATCGGCAGTTGTTTCACAGCCAGCCCCAACAGCAGCACACTCACCGTCATGGAGAACACAGTAAAGACGCTCGGCCACAGGCGGCTAAATCCGTCGGTGTACTTAAGCCCGATGGCCCAACCAATTTCAAATAGCCCAGCAAGAATTAATAGAAACCAGCTCATAGAGAACTCCCATACGGGGTCGTCCCCAAATTGATATCGGCGTATTTAGGGTCGTCCCTAAGCCGTTGTGAGATGTTTAATGTCTTGAATCTAGAGGTAAAGTCTTAAGATCCAATGCCTTAATCGTGCTTTGTAAAAGCTCGACGATTAAGTATGCGGGCTAGACTAACAAATAGTGACATCTAAGAGCAAGCATTGAACTTCAGCCCTTTCCGCAAAATAAAAGCGATAGCCTGATGGGACTGCTCTTATCAGACTATCGCTTTATCTTGGCTTTACGGCCCCTATTCAAGGACGCTCACCACAGCCTTGTCACATTAACCCACGAGAGCATCGGCATAACCCATGCGGGTTAAGGTCGTGCGGACTAAATCGAGGGTCAGCGGATCTTCAATGGTCGCTGGCGCCGTATATTGCTGATTATCGGCAATTTTACGCATAGTGCCGCGCAGGATTTTGCCCGAGCGGGTTTTCGGCAGCTTTTGAATCGCACTCACTAACCTAAAGGACGCGACGGGACCAATTTCTTGGCGAACGAGGGCAATTAACTGTTTATGCAGCTCCTCGTCCGTAATGGTCACGCCCTTTTTCAGCACTACTAAGCCCAGGGGCACTTGGCCTTTGAGTTTATCATCGACGCCAATCACGGCCGCTTCGGCCACATCGGGATGCTGGCACAACACCTCTTCAAACCGCCCGGTGGAGAGTCGATGGCCGGCTACGTTAATAATGTCATCGATACGGCTCATGATATACAGATAGCCATCTTCATCCATGTAACCCGCATCCCCAGTGAGGTAATAACCCGGGTACATAGATAAGTAACTGTCCTGATAGCGTTTATTATTTTGCCAGAGGGTAGTGAGTGTGCCCGGTGGCAGCGGCAATTTGATGACCACATTACCAGAGACATTCGCCGCCACTTTGGCGCCCATCTCATCGACCACATCGACCTCATATCCTGGTACAGGACGGCCGGGCGATCCTGCTTTAACGGCAATCGGTGCCACGCCCATCAGGTTTGCCGCCACTGGCCAGCCCGTTTCAGTTTGCCACCAATGGTCGATAACCGGTTTATGCAGTTTGGCTTCGGCCCAGTGCAAGGTATCAGGATCGCAGCGCTCCCCTGCCAAAAAGACATTCTTCAAGCAGCTTAAATCGACGCCTTGGATAAATTCGCCGTCGGGATCTTCACGCTTAATGGCACGGATCGCCGTGGGCGCGGTGAAAAAGCTTTTGACTCGATACTTAGCAATCGTGCGCCAAAAGGCGCCGGGATCCGGCGTACCTACGGGTTTTCCTTCGTATAACAAGGTTGTCGCCCCGACAAGCAGGGGACCATAGACGATATAGGAGTGTCCCACAACCCAGCCCACATCCGATGCCGCCCAAAACACATCCCCTTGGGCAATATCGTAAATATTGGCCATGGACCAAGCCAATGCCACCGCATGGCCGCCATTGTCTCGCACCACACCTTTGGGTTGACCCGTGGTCCCTGAGGTATAAAGCACATACAGGGGATCGGTGGCTTTTACCGTCACACAATCAGCACTGTCGCTCGTACATAAGGCGGTTTGCCAGTCCTTATCGCGCCCCGCTTGCATCTGCGCCTCATATTGGGGGCGATTTAAAATCAAGCAGTGCTCAACTTTGTGCACCGCTTCATTTAATGCTTTGTCCAGTAAGGGTTTATAGGGCACCACGCCTGAAGGCTCAATCCCACAGGAGGCAGACATGACCAACTTTGGTTTGGCATCATTGATCCGAGTCGCCAGCTCATTGGCCGCAAAGCCGCCGAAGACCACCGAATGAATAGCGCCAATGCGCGCGCAGGCAAGCATGGCATAGGCGGTCTCGGGCGCCATGGGCATGTAGATAACCACACGGTCTCCCTTAGTCACGCCAACACTTTGCAAATAGCCCGCAAGCCTTGCCACTTGGGCCTGCAACTCACGGTAAGTAATGCTGTATTCGGTTTCCGTCACCGGGCTCACGTAATGAATGGCAATTTGCTCACCACGCCCCGCCAACACATGCCTGTCCACCGCGTTGTAGCAAGTGTTTAACTCGCCATCGCTGAACCAGTGATAAAACGGTGCCTCACTTTCATCTAATATTTGTTTGCTCGGCGTCACCCAGTCTAAGGCCTTGGCGGCTTGTTGCCAAAATGCCTGTTTATTCGCAATAGATGTCTGATGTAATTGTTGTCCAACATCTGTCATAAGGCCTCCCATCATGACACTCACCCATGTCACCACAGATGAAACTCTCCCCTTCCTTCCCTCAGGGATTATGACCTGCCCAGCGCTATTCCCCCATTAGACTAAGGGATATAACCGCTAAAATTGTTAAACATGTTGGATAATTGTACATCTCGCTTGCTGTGCGAAATGATTCAACATAGTCTTATGTCTTTAATGGTTTTTTTCATGGAAAGAAATACTCATTATGATTCGCTTCAAACAATTCAAACCTGCCTTACTCCTGATCCTCAGTCTCGTTAGCGCGAGCAGCTTTGCATCAACCCAACCGCTAGAGACTTTACTCGAACCCTTATCTATCGGTGAGCGAGCCAAAGTCGACAACACTCAGGTCATTAGTGCCAAGTTGCTGTCGCGGGTCTACCAAGTGCGTCAATATCAGCCGCTCTGGCAAGACAGAGACTACGCGGGCACTATGCTCGATGTGATAAAAAGTGCCGATGATGAAGGATTGTCGAAGGAAGATTATCACTACTCCAAGCTAGTCGAACTTTACCAACAGCTCAGTGCCTCGAATTGGCAGGATGAATACCGCAGTAACATATTTGAAGTGCTACTCAGCGATGGGATCATCACCTACGCCATTCATTTACTGAATGGCAAAGTGAACCCCAGCATGCTCGGCAAAACTTGGAATTATGATGAAACCCATCTCGATTTCGACACCACATTAAAGCAGCTCGAAGAACACATAAAAGCGCACACTGTGGCTGATGCGATTGCAGGTTTAGCGCCTAAGATTGCGCCCTATCATCAGCTTAAACAGTATCTTGCCCAGTACAAAGAGTTGGCAGCGCGTTATCCTTTTAGCCCCATTCCCTATACGGAAGTCATCAAACCAGGTAGTACTTCCCCCTCGGTACAAGGTATTGCCACACGGCTAACAGAGTTAGGTTACTTAGCTGCAAGCGTGCCTGCGGACAATAGCGCCGCCGTGAACCAGCCCTTAACGTACGACAGCTCACTTGAAGCCGCGGTGCGTCAATTCCAAACCGACCATAGTCTCAAATCCGATGGCGTGATTGGTGCGGGCACTATGGCGGCGCTCAATGTGCCCTACTCGCAACGGGTCGATCAGATCCGTATTAACCTTGAGCGTGCGCGCTGGTTATCGGCAAACTTGCCCGCCAATTACCTGATCGTCAACTTAGCAGGATACGAGCTGTTACTCTTTAAAGACAACAGCTTAAGCTGGCGAACCGACATTATCATCGGCAAAATTAACGCTAAAACGCCGCTGTTTAAATCCAAGCTAAAATACGTGGTCGTTAATCCGACTTGGACTGTGCCCCGCAGCATCTCCACTGAGATCATCAATCACTTACGTAAAGATCCCGATTATTTACAGAAGAAACACTTTAAAGTGGTCGAAGGCTCTGGTACGCCCGTGGATGCAAGCGGTATCGATTGGCATAGCATGACGCGCAAAAACTTCCCCTACTGGTTTGTGCAAGACCCGGGTGAAGATAACTCACTGGGTCTAGTTAAGTTTATCTTCCCTAACCAATACTCGATTTATCTGCACGATACACCAGCTAAAAGTCTGTTTGAACAAACGGATAGAGCATTCAGTCACGGCTGTATTCGAGTCAAAGATCCACTCGTGCTGGCGGATAAATTGCTGAGTGCCAATGCCAATTGGTCAAGTAACACGCTCAGTAGCAAATTGAGTGAGGGAAAAACGGAAAACCTGTTCTTAGATGAACCCTTAGACATTTTAATCATGTATTGGACCGTCACCTTAAAGGACGGGAAAATCAAGTTTTACAATGACATATACAAACGCGATCCGGTACTTATTGAGGCGTTAAACCGCCCAACCTATGAGGGTGTGTTAGCCGATGATGGTTTACTCAACACTATGGAGTAAGCGCTAATAATCGCGGCATTTGATACAAGTTGTTTGCTCAATCCACAGCGCTGCGTTGCCCAATAGCAAGACGAGGGCAGCGCGGCACGTCCCCGCTTCACCAGAGCCTTTATGTCTCGCACTTACATCATTAATATCAATAGTTTGAACTGAAACCACTCGAGCGAGTGGCAACAAGAATTGACAAAAAAATCAGACTAACTACGCCGCAATCTTTACCTTTACGTAAACTTCATATATCTTGCATAAAAATGATTAACTAAGGTGCCTGAATGAGCGCAACTAACACGCCACAAACGACTTATTCGATCAGTGATCTCTCTAAAGAGTTTGATATCACGACCCGAAGCATTCGTTTTTACGAAGACCAAGGCTTACTTAAGCCAAAACGTCGCGGTCAAACCCGCATTTACAGTCTCAAAGACAGGGTTCGACTCAAACTTATCCTGCGCGGCAAGCGCCTTGGGTTCTCCCTCGCAGAAACCCGTCGCCTGTTCGAACTCTACGATGCAGACAAGAGCAGCACCACCCAGCTCAATACCATGCTTGCCCTAGTGGAAGAGAAAAAATCCGCACTGCAGCAGCAAATGGACGACATTAAAGTGGTACTGATGGAGCTGAATTCGGCCGAGCAGCAATGCCGCCTCGCCCTAGAAGAAAGCAAGGCCAAGGCCTAATTCCTTCGAGGCTTGCGAGCATAGCATTAATCAACACCTCAGTTGGTACGACCGCGTGACAGGGATAAATCACGCACTGTAAGACGGTTTTAAAGACTCAAGCACCTAATAATCATAAAAATATAAATTAGAACCTAAGATAGGACACAAGCAATGAACTCACTCTACACCAGTCTCAATTTTGGCCTAGGCGAAGAAGTCGATATGCTGCGCGATGCGGTGCAAGATTTCGCTAAACACGAAATCGCCCCCATTGCCGCTAAAGTCGACCACGACAACGCCTTTCCTAACGAAATTTGGCCCGTGCTCGGTGGAATGGGACTCTTAGGTGTTACTGTGCCTGAGGAATACGGCGGAGCAAACATGGGCTATCTTGCCCACGTGGTCGCCATGGAAGAGATTTCCCGCGCCTCGGCCTCTATCGGGTTAAGTTACGGCGCCCACTCCAACCTGTGCGTAAACCAGATTAACCGCAACGGTAATGCAGAACAAAAAGCCAAGTATTTACCAAAGCTGGTCAGCGGTGAACATATCGGCGCTCTGGCAATGAGTGAGCCCAATGCTGGGTCAGATGTGGTTTCGATGAAGCTGCACGCCCGTAAAGAAGGCGACCGTTATATCCTCAATGGCAACAAAATGTGGATCACCAACGGTCCCGATGCCAATACCTATGTGATTTATGCCAAAACCGACTTAACCAAAGGCGCACACGGCATCACCGCCTTTATCGTTGAACGCGGTTTTAAAGGTTTCAGCCAAGCGCAAAAACTCGACAAACTGGGAATGCGCGGTTCAAACACCTGTGAACTGGTGTTTGAAGATGTCGAAGTGCCAGAGGAAAACATTCTCGGCGGCCTCAACAATGGCGTCAAAGTGCTGATGAGCGGCTTAGATTACGAACGCGTCGTGCTCTCAGGCGGACCGCTTGGGATCATGAACGCCTGTATGGACATCGTTGTGCCTTATATCCACGAGCGTGAGCAATTTGGCAAATCCATCGGTGAATTCCAATTAGTACAAGGCAAATTAGCCGATATGTACACAGGTATGAACGCCGCTAAAGCCTATGTGTATAGCGTGGCGAAATCCTGCGATCGCGGTGAAACCACTCGCAAAGACGCCGCGGGCGCTATTCTTTACAGCGCGGAACTGGCGACCAAAATGGCACTGGATGCCATTCAATTGCTCGGCGGTAACGGTTACGTCAACGAGTATGCGACTGGCCGCTTACTGCGCGACGCCAAACTCTATGAGATCGGTGCCGGCACCTCAGAAATTCGCCGTATGCTGATTGGCCGCGAGCTCTTTAACGAATCGAAATAAGCAGCCTAGGGCGAACGGCGCATGATGAGCTTTTGCCTTTCATGCCCCTCGCCCACCGAGCCAACTGATACTGAGTTACCGCTTTATAAGGACAATCAAAGTGACGCAATTAAGCAGTCGTATCAACGCCCGTAGCGATGAATTTAAAGCCAAATCCGACGATATGGCCGCCCTCGTGGCCGATCTCAAAACCAAGCTTGCCAAAATTGAACTCGGTGGCGGCCCCGTTGCCCTAGAGCGCCATTTGGCCCGAGGTAAACTCCTTCCCCGTCAACGGGTTGAGAAACTGCTCGACGCTGGTTCGCCCTTTTTAGAACTATCACAGTTCGCGGCATTTGAAGTCTATGACGAAGAAGTGCCCGCCGCAGGGATTATCGCCGGTATCGGCCGCGTTAGCGGCGTAGAATGCATGATTATCGCCAACGATGCCACGGTCAAAGGCGGCACTTACTACCCTATCACGGTCAAAAAACACTTAAGGGCACAGGAGATTGCCAGTCGCTGTCATCTGCCCTGTATCTATTTAGTCGACTCGGGCGGCGCTAACTTGCCCCGTCAGGATGAAGTCTTCCCCGATCGCGACCATTTCGGCCGGATTTTTTATAACCAAGCGCAAATGTCCGCCAAGGGCATTCCACAAATTGCGGTGGTGATGGGCCTATGTACCGCGGGCGGCGCCTATGTGCCTGCCATGGCCGATGAATCTATTATCGTTAAAGAACAAGGCACTATCTTCTTAGCTGGGCCGCCGTTAGTGAAAGCCGCGACCGGTGAAGAAGTCAGCGCCGAAGAACTCGGCGGCGCCGACGTACACACTAAAATTTCAGGTGTCGCGGATCACTTAGCCCAAAACGATGAGCATGCATTAGAGCTTGCCCGCCGCGCAGTGCTGCGTCTAAATCATCAAAAACAAATCAACAGTCTGCTAAGCCCAGTTAAGCCACCCAAGTTTGATATCAACGAACTCTACGGCATTGTCGGCACCGATCTGAAAAAGCCCTTCGATGTGAAAGAAGTGATCGCCCGCATCGTCGACGACTCGGATTTCGATGAGTTTAAGGCCAACTATGGCGCGACTTTGGTCTGTGGTTTTGGCCGTATTCACGGCTATCCCGTAGGGATTGTGGCCAACAACGGCATTTTATTCTCAGAATCGGCGCAAAAAGGCGCGCACTTTATCGAGCTGTGTTGCCAGCGCAAGATCCCGCTGCTGTTCCTGCAAAACATCACCGGCTTTATGGTGGGTAAAAAGTACGAACACGAAGGTATCGCTAAGCACGGCGCCAAGATGGTAACCGCAGTCTCCTGCGCCAATGTGCCTAAATTCACTGTGATTATCGGTGGCAGCTACGGCGCGGGTAACTACGGTATGTGCGGCCGCGCGTTCGAGCCGACCATGATGTGGATGTGGCCCAATGCGCGCATCTCTGTGATGGGTGGCGAACAAGCCGCTGGCGTATTAGCGACAGTGCGCCGCGACGGTTTAGCCCGTAAAGGCGAAGAATGGTCTGCTGAGGATGAAAAAGCCTTTAAAGCACCGATTATTGCCCAATACGATAAAGAGGGTCATCCCTACCATGCCAGCGCCCGCCTGTGGGATGACGGCATTATCGACCCAGCGCAAACCCGTGATGTGGTGGGCCTTGCCCTGTCAGCCGCATTAAATGCCCCTATCGAAGACACCCGCTTCGGCGTCTTCCGTATGTAACGCATCTTGCGATGCCTTACGTATCACTCATAGAGGGAATTACTATGACGGGAATAATAATGACTGACACACAACACCAGAACACTAGCACTCAATCCTTAGCTCATTTGCAGCACGTCAGCTATGCGCTGAATAATGGCGTGGGCGAGTTAATCCTTAACCGCGCTGAAGTGCACAACGCCTTCGATGAGGTGATGATCAGCGAAATGATCGCTGTCCTCGGTTATTTTGCCGAGCACAAAGACTGCAAACTCTTGGTATTGAAAGCCAATGGCAAAAACTTCAGCGCAGGCGCCGACTTAAACTGGATGCGTAAACAAGCCAAGATGGATTTTGAGCAAAACCTGAATGACGCCAAGGCGCTGGCCAAGCTGATGCAGGATTTAGATACCTTTCCAAAACCCACTATCGCCTTAGTCCAAGGTGCGGCCTTTGGCGGCGCGCTTGGGTTAATTTGCGCCAGTGATATTGCCATCGCCACCGAGCGCGCAAGCTTCTGCTTAAGCGAAGTCAAACTAGGGCTTATCCCTGCGGTGATTAGCCCCTACGTTGCCCGCGCCATGGGCAATCGCGCCTCACGCCGCTATATGCTGACCGCGGAGCGTTTTGATGCGCAAACGGCGCTCAAACTCAATGTTATCCATGAGATAAACGACGATTTAGCGGCCGCAGCCCAACCCATTATCACCGCGCTGCTCGCCAACAGTCCGCAGGGAATGGCATGGGTGAAGACCCTACTCGCCCGCCTCGAAGATGGCGTGATAGACCAAGATACGATTGATTACACCAGCGAGCGCATCGCCCGCATTCGGGTATCTGATGAAGGCCAAGAAGGTTTAAACGCCTTTTTTGAGAAACGTCAGCCGAACTGGCACACGCCAACAGATACTCAAGGAGTTCTTTGATGTTGACTAACAGCATGTTCACTAAGCTTTTAATTGCTAACCGTGGTGAAATTGCCTGCCGCATTATCAAAACCGCGCAGGCCATGGGCGTTCGCACCGTAGCCTTATATTCCGATGCCGATAAAAATGCCCGCCATGTTGCCATGGCCGACGAATCGTTTTACTTAGGTGGCAGCGCCCCGGCGGATTCTTACTTGAAGGGCGACTTGATTATTGAAATCGCCAAAAAAGCTCAGGCGCAAGCCATTCACCCAGGCTATGGCTTCTTATCGGAAAACGCCGACTTTGCCCGCAAGTGTGAGGCGGCCGGAATAGTATTTGTTGGCCCAGGCAGCGATGCCATCGATGCCATGGGCAGCAAGAGCGCGGCCAAAGCCATTATGACGGCGGCGCAAGTGCCTTTAGTGCCGGGTTACCATGGTGACGATCAAACCGATGCCACCCTCAAGACCGAAGCCTTAAAAATCGGCTTCCCGATGCTGATTAAAGCCGCCTACGGTGGCGGTGGCAAAGGCATGCGTATCGTTGAGCATGAAGGCGAAATCATGGACGCCATCAACTCGGCGCGCCGTGAAGCGGCCTCCTCCTTCGGTAACGATAAGTTATTGATGGAGCGTTATTTACGCCAGCCTCGCCATGTCGAAGTGCAAGTGTTTGCCGATACCTTTGGCAATGCAATTTACTTATCGGATCGCGACTGCTCGATTCAGCGCCGCCATCAAAAAGTGGTCGAAGAAGCGCCAGCACCCGGTTTAAGCGATGAACTGCGCGCCCAAATGGGTGAAGCCGCCGTCGCTGCCGCCAAGGCCATCGATTATGTCGGTGCGGGAACCGTTGAATTCCTGTTAGATACCGACAATAGCTTCTACTTTATGGAGATGAATACTCGTCTGCAGGTAGAGCATCCGGTGACCGAAATGGTGACGGGCCAAGACTTAGTCAAATGGCAGTTAATGGTCGCCAGTGGTCAGCCTTTACCGCTCAAACAGGACGAAGTGCGTATCCATGGACACGCCTTTGAGGTGCGTATTTACGCCGAAGATCCGCAAAATGAGTTTTTACCCGCCAGCGGTAAGCTCAATTTCCTGCGCGAGCCCGAGCAAAGCAAATACGTGCGTATCGACTCCGGCATCCGTGAAAACGATGTGATCAGTAATTTCTACGATCCTATGATAGCCAAGCTCATAGTTTGGGATGAGTCGCGTCCGCGCGCGCTACAGCGCCTAGTGCATGCCCTCGAGTCCTACCAAATCAGCGGGCTTAAGCACAATATTGAATTTTTGGCCAATATTGCCGAGCATCCTGCCTTCGCTAAGGCGGATTTTAGCACCGACTTTATCAACCGTTACGGCGATGCGCTGATTGGCAGTGCTTCGAGCGAAACTGATACGGCTATCGCTTTTGCCGCGCTGTATCAAGTACTTGCCCGTAAAGAAGCCGCCAAGGCACAGGCCATTAATAGCGCCGATCCTTACTCGCCTTGGGGCCAAGTCAGTGGCTTTAGACTCAACAGTGTCAGCCAGCATACTATTGCCCTGCTCGACGATGCCCACGAGTTACAACAATTAGTGCTATTAGACTTTAGCGATCACTACCAATTATCCCAACCCGCGGCAGAGGGCCAAGTGAGCAAGTCCCTGAGTGGTGAGCTTAAGCAGGATTTACTGTTAGCCGAAATCAACGGCCATAAGAGTAAAGTGCCCGTCAGCGCTCAGGGCGATGATTTTACGCTGTTTTTACCCTCAGGCAGTTATCACTTCAGGGCGGTAAAAACCCAAGTGGTTGAGGCCGAATCCAGCAATGAAGATAAACTCAAGGCCCCGATGAACGGCACAGTTGTGACCCACTTAGTGGAAGTCGGTGCTGAGGTGAAGGCGGGACAAGGGCTACTGGTGATGGAAGCGATGAAGATGGAATACACCATCGAAGCGCCCTTCGACGGTATTGTTACCGAGTTCTACTTCAAGGCAGGCGAGTTAGTGAGCGATGGCGCCGTGCTGCTCCATGTTGAGCCCAAAGCCCAGAGCGAGGAAGCCTAAATGTCTGCGCTGGATCTTACGAACTTAAGCTCGACCTCGGTAAGCGCCAGCTCGGATAGGGTTAGCTTATTCGAGATGGGGCCACGTGATGGCTTGCAGAATGAAGCCGCCGTCCCAACACAGGCCAAAGTCGCCTTGATTGAATCCCTCGCCGATGCGGGCGTGAAGCGAATTGAAGCAGGCAGCTTTGTGTCACCCAAATGGGTGCCACAAATGGCCGATAGTGGCGAAGTATTGCGCCAAATTCGCCGTCAAGCGGGCGTGGTTTACAGCGCCCTCACCCCCAATGTCAAAGGCTTAGAGCTGGCGCTGGATGCAAAAGCTTCCGAAGTCGCTATCTTTGGTGCGGCGTCACAAAGCTTTAGTCAGCGCAATATCAACTGTTCGATTGAAGAGTCGATTGAACGCTTTATCCCGTTGATGGACATGGCAAAAGCAGCCAACATCCCAGTGCGTGGCTATGTGTCCTGCGTTTTAGGTTGCCCCTATGAAGGGGAAATCGCGGCGAGCGAAGTGGCAAGAGTGTCTGAAATCCTTTACAAAATGGGCTGTTACGAAATTTCGCTCGGCGACACTATCGGTGTAGGCACGCCGTTAAAAGCCCGTAAAATGCTGCAGGCCGTGATGGAGCGAGTCCCGGTTGATAAGCTCGCCCTGCACTTCCACGACACCTATGGCCAAGCATTAGCCAATATTACCGCCTGCCTCGACTTAGGTGTGCGCAGCTTTGATGCCTCAGTGGCGGGCCTAGGTGGTTGTCCGTATGCGAAAGGCGCGTCGGGCAATCTGGCGAGTGAAGACTTGGTCTATATGCTCCACGGACTCGGTTTGAAGACGGGTATCGATTTAGAAAAACTGGCATTAGCGGGTTTTGGGATCAGCAAACAATTAAATCGTCTTAATGGCTCTAAAGTCGCCAATGCAATCTTGCAGGGCGCTAAAGCCTAGACTCAAGCGTCGAGGCGCTAAACATACCTAGCGCCTTGGGGACTGAATAACAGTAAAAGGACATCAAAATGGCAGGACTCAATAAAGTCGTCAGCAGCTATGAAGAAGCGTTAGCAGGTTTATCCGATGATATGACCATTATGGTTGGCGGTTTTGGCCTGTGTGGTATTCCTGAAGGCTTAATCAATCAAATGGTTAAGATGGGCGTTAAGGGCTTAACCGCCATTTCAAACAACGCTGGTGTGGATGATTTCGGTCTGGGCTTATTGTTAAAACATCGCCAGATTTCGACCATGATCGCCTCCTACGTAGGTGAGAACGCCACTTTCGAACAGCAAATGCTCTCGGGCGAACTCAATGTGATTTTAACGCCGCAGGGCACGCTGGCGGAAAAAATCCGCGCGGGCGGCGCCGGTATTCCGGCGTTTTTCACCGCCACAGGCTACGGTACCCCCGTGGCGGAAGGCAAAGAAACCCGTGAAATCAAAGGCCGTCATTATGTGTTAGAAGAGTCTCTGACCGCCGATTTTGCCCTAGTTCGCGCTTGGAAGGCCGATACTATGGGTAACTTAGTGTTCCGCAAAACCGCCGCCAACTTTAACCCTATGATGGCAACTGCGGGCAAAATCACAGTAGTGGAAGCCGAGTTTATTGTGGAGCCGGGCGAGCTCGATCCTGATCATATCCATACTCCCGGCATTTATGTTGATCGCGTCATCCAAGGCAAGTTCGAGAAACGTATCGAGCAGCGCACGGTAAAAGCGGCGAAATAAGAAGCGCGGAACGATTAACTACGCAAGCTAAAGCGACAGAGTCTAAGCCCTAAATAAAGACCGAAAAATTGAGGCCAATAGCGACTCTAGGTAAAGGAAGGATAAAGATCATGGCATTATCAAGAGAACAACTGGCACAGCGCGTTGCCAAAGAATTACAAGACGGCTACTACGTCAACCTCGGTATTGGTATTCCCACGCTCGTGGCCAACTACATTCCCGCAGGCATGGAAGTGATGCTGCAATCGGAAAACGGCCTGCTCGGCATGGGTGAATTTCCGACGGAAGAAACCATAGATCCGGATTTAATCAACGCCGGTAAACAAACCGTCACCGCGGTAAAAGGTGCCTCGTTTTTCTCCTCCGCCGAAAGCTTTGCCATGATCCGTGGCGGCCATGTGGACTTAACCGTACTCGGCGCCTTTGAGGTCGATGTGAATGGTTCTATCGCCTCATGGATGATCCCAGGCAAGCTCATCAAGGGCATGGGCGGCGCAATGGATTTAGTGGCGGGTGCGGAAAATATCATCGTGACTATGATGCACGCCGATAAGTACGGTAACTCTAAGCTGTTACCCGTGTGCGAATTGCCCCTCACAGGTTACGGCTGTATCAAACGTGTTGTTACCGATTTAGCCTTTATCGAGATTAAAGACGGCGCCTTCCATCTGTTAGAGCGCGCCCCCGGTGTCAGCGTTGAAGAAATTGTCAGCAAAACCGCTGGCAAATTAATCGTGCCAGACCATGTACCAGAGATGGTGTTTTAAGCACACCCTAACGTGTGATAGTAATTTCTGTACTCAAAGAGCTTGATACTAAAGATTGTTTGAAACTGTAGCTAAAGTTTGATGTGATAAAAGCCCAGAATATAATTCTGGGCTTTTTGTTACTGTGTTTAAACCAAGTGTGAAGCTCAGTGCAACAGCACTTATGCTCTGGCGACACGCCGTAAACCCATCCTTGGGGGCTCAACGAAAAAGTCCCTTTTTTCGATGGTCGCCAACGCATCAGCGCTGTTTGCCTGTGAAGTCCAACATATTCCCCTGCATTCCCTTCTATCCCAGCATCTATTTGTCATCCCCGCGAAAGCGGGAACCGTTAGTAAAATTGACACTTACTTGCCGCGTATTCGGTGGTGAACAGGATGTTTCTTTGATTGTAGGAACCCGTTATTTTCTAAGCCGCGTATTCGGCGGTGAACCCCATTTCAACTACGCCGCTAGTAATTAAAAATTTCTAAGCCGCGTATTCGGCGGTGAACAAGTATTATGTTGAGGAATTACTTCCGTTGATTTTCTAAGCCGCGTATTCGGCGGTGAACCCAACAGAAAAACCCGCATCCATCCACGATTCTTTCTAAGCCGCGTATTCGGCGGTGAACTTTACTTGAACGTAAAGAAAAAGCCTGCATCTTTTCTAAGCCGCGTATTCGGCGGTGAACGTGGCGGTCTCGTACTGCTGCCATGTTTGAGTTTTCTAAGCCGCGTATTCGGCGGTGAACTGTGTGTTGCAGGAGCTGGATGTCTTTATTTATTTCTAAGCCGCGTATTCGGCGGTGAACGAGACTCGGTTAGCGCGTTGGGAGCATTTTGCTTTCTAAGCCGCGTATTCGGCGGTGAACTTAGGTCAGCAAGAACGTGGTGATTACGAGGATTTCTAAGCCGCGTATTCGGCGGTGAACTTGAGCAACGTATGCTTGAGGAAGCCCGTAAATTTCTAAGCCGCGTATTCGGCGGTGAACAACTTTAAACGTTATATCTATGATGGTAGTGATTTCTAAGCCGCGTATTCGGCGGTGAACTTAACAGGCTTTAGCGACAAGCTTGGCGCAATTTTCTAAGCCGCGTATTCGGCGGTGAACCTATGGCATTGCCACTGGCCGCAAAGAAGGCGTTTCTAAGCCGCGTATTCGGCGGTGAACGGAAGACAACGCTTATGGCTAGAACAGTTTATTTTCTAAGCCGCGTATTCGGCGGTGAACGAGCAGCTGCGCTATCCCAAGGTGCGAATTAATTTCTAAACCGCGTATTCGGCGGTGAACTACCTCGATAACTTTGCCAAGGCAGGATTTGTTTTCTAAGCCGCGTATTCGGCGGTGAACCTGGTGGGGGCTAGTACAGGCAAGTTTGATGATTTCTAAGCCGCGTATTCGGCGGTGAACAGGCTGCTTCTTTTCTTTGCGCACGTTTTCAATTTCTAAGCCGCGTATTCGGCGGTGAACACAAAGGCGTTATCTCTCCGGTAAAACCTTCATTTCTAAGCCGCGTATTCGGCGGTGAACATAGACCGCATAGCCCAAAAGACCGCATTAGATTTCTAAGCCGCGTATTCGGCGGTGAACTATCGCCATGCTGCGGGTGATTGGGGGGATATTTTCTAAGCCGCGTATTCGGCGGTGAACTATTCACCCACGGCGTTTATAGCCTGTTTGCTTTTCTAAGCCGCGTATTCGGCGGTGAACCATAGTAAAAACCTCTGACCCTGATTTTGACCTTTCTAAGCCGCGTATTCGGCGGTGAACGCGCGGTATTACGACACTTTGACGCTTGAACATTTCTAAGCCGCGTATTCGGCGGTGAACTTACCCTCAATTTCTGTCTTTAAAACGGATAATTTCTAAGCCGCGTATTCGGCGGTGAACATATTAAGGTCGTCACTATTAGCGCGGCAAAATTTCTAAGCCGCGTATTCGGCGGTGAACCATTTATGCTTACTGCCGTGGATCTAATGCTATTTCTAAGCCGCGTATTCGGCGGTGAACAAAGAGCAGAGATTGGAGCTTTCTCACATAGTTTTCTAAGCCGCGTATTCGGCGGTGAACAATGGAAAAATCCCATTAAGCATTTGATTGTTAAAGAGCAATTAAGGTTTTCAGCAAAAATACCTTTATTTTTACGCCTAAGCGCTAAGCCGCGGTTTATCTGGGTTTGACGGTGATGCGAAAAAAGAAGGTATTTTTATGGTGCTCCTCACTTCGTCGCTATTCGAGCCATTTACCATAAGCATGAATATCGATCATGGGTACAGTACCGCACTTTTGTAGCTGCGATAACAACTCAAACAAAAATGCCGTAGTCGCTTTATTATGCTGCATGACTTGCATCCGCTGATGATCATTATCGTAATAAAAAAAGCAGTCATCGGCGGCACAGCCAATATTGAGCACTGAGAGATCCCCTCATAATTTCCCCAAAACGTAACCATGTGTGAATAGATTTTGAGTAAGCAGGGTTGCAGCCACGAGTGAGTCTTCCCTTGTTATTGTGTAGCCAGAATGCCGCAAAACTTCCATGCCTAAGCGAACTGTTGAGAGTACGTTTCGATTTCTGACTGTGTTAGCCTGGAAGTGCTTGTCCCAACCTTGTTTCTGAGCATGAACGCCCGCAAGCCAACATGTTAGTTGAAGCATCAGGGCGATTAGCAGCATGATATCAAAACGCTCTGAGCTGCTCGTTCGGCTATGGCGTAGGCCTAGTCCGTAGGCAGGACTTTTCAAGTCTCGGAAGGTTTCTTCAATCTGCATTCGCTTCGAATAGATATTAACAAGTTGTTTGGGTGTTCGAATTTCAACAGGTAAGTTAGTTGCTAGAATCCATGGCTCCTTTGCCGACGCTGAGTAGATTTTAGGTGACGGGTGGTGACAATGAGTCCGTGTCGAGCGCTGATTTTTTCGGCCTTTAGAGCGAGATTTATACAATAGAATTTGGCATGAGATTGGATTGCTTTTAGTCAGCCTCTTATAGCCTAAAGTCTTTGAGTGACTAGATGACATATCATGTAAGTTGCTGATAGGTTTCCAGTTTTCCGCTCCTAGGTCTGCATATTGTACTTTTCCTCTTACTCGACTTAACCAGTACCAACCCAGCTTCTCAACGGATTTATACCATGGCACTTTAAAGCCAGCATCACTGACAATGAGCGGTGTGGTGTTACTCGGTAGAATGCTCGCAAGGTCGGCTAGAAATTGGTCATGAGCTTTCTTTGAACATTGCTCTGAAAGCGGGAACGCTTTCTCATAAAGAGTAACAGAACGACCGTGTAGTGCGACTGAAGCTCGCAATACCATAAGCCGTTTTTGCTCACGGATATCAGACCAGTCAACAAGTACAATGGGCATCGTATTGCCCGAACAGATAAAGCTAGCATGCCAACGGTATACAGCGAGTCGCTCTTTGTGGAGGTGACGATTACCTAACAATCGGTCGATTCGTTTGATGTTATGTTTTGTTCTCGCTTTGGTTGGCAGGTTACGGCCAAGTTCGGTAAGAGTGAGAGTTTTACAGTCAAGTAAGGCGTGGCAAGCCAACGTTAAGCTGTTGAGTCGTTTTAAGTGTAATTCGGGGCAGAATTGGTAAAGAGAGTCGTGTAAAATATCGAGTTCGCACATTTTGTTGTCTGATTATTGATTTTTGGCGAAACCATTTGATCATATGACAAGATGTGTATCTACCTTAACTTAATGATTTTGATAAAAATCATTAGGGGATTCATCAGTATTGAGCATCCCTTTATCCGCTTTGTCATGATCGAGATGACCCATTAGCGTATCTGGTATTTTAAGCTCATTTTCAAGTGTTAATAATCCACCAATAATCCCGATAAGTTCTCTAGGTGAATGAACACCCCCCGCATGGGGAATTGGCAAGCTAGTTCGATGTAAAGCTCTCACGCTTGCTACTTTTTTACGCGCAGCATCAATATGTTGTTTATTTAATGTCTGCTTTACTTCAAAAACTGCGTAAACACTTTCTGCTGGGATGATCAACTGCTCAGCGTAGTGAAAAATAAACGGAGAATACTGACGATCATAAATCACCACATCAATTTGTTCGCTAAATTGGTTTTCACTATCAACCACAAAAGCTCTACTTGCACGATAGCGTTCCGGTAAATATTGGTTAAACAAATCCACCCATACATTTTCGGCACCATCACCCTTTACCACTGAATGCTTAAAGGATTTTCTGACTGTGGTTAGTTTGTGTTGTACGTCTGCATGTAAATTTTCAAGTAATTCTGACAGTTGCCAGTCTTGAGCCATGTTATTTACCCTTTAATTGCTGTAACCGTGTTTTCCGGATCAAATGATTAGGATTTTTCTTATTACTTGGTTCATAGCCGACTTGCTTAAGACATTCCGCTAATAACGTTCTGTCTTGTGTTGTCCACGTTTTTATCGCTGTATCAACCCAATTTTCAACTTTAAGTTGATATGCTGCATTATCTCTATGCTTAAGATAACCCGCCCTTAATTCCGCAATAATTTGAACTGGAGGCTTTGCTTGCTCGGCCTTAGCTGCCGCTTCCAATTGTTGCTCGTTTCGGCGTTGAGCTTCAGCTTGCCTGTGTTCACGTTCTTCTGGCGATAACCGTTTTTCATATTCATCCAAAAGCCTTTGCATTAACGCTGGGTCAACCTTCATATACCCATAACCAGCGGCAGTTTTTGCACCTATACCGTTATTTGCTAAGGCTTTTTCTAATAGGGTTTGGCAAAGCTCAATCGCTGCGGGCTCTCCTTCGAGCACAAATAAAAAACTGCCTTGTACGGCTAAGAGATGATTCGGGATCGGGCTGTCTTTATCAGATGGTTCCGCCTGAGTACCGTTGTAATAGGCTTGATGGTGTGTGGTAACGACATCGAGTACAAAGGGTTTATGCTCTTTTTTCGCAGGATCGGGGATCCACCACGCATCATGAAAAGTGACTAAGCCCGATACTCGATAAGGCTGCTCACTATCGGCGGTGCCAAACAGTTGTTCAAGTTCATCGCTATGCCCAGCCAAATGTTGATTTGCCCAAGCGCGAGCAATCCCTTTCACACTCGAACCCGGAATATACGGCATGCCATAATTACCGCTAAGGCTACAGCCGGTTTCTAATGCGCCTTGGCCCGTTAAACCAATCAGCAAACGGTTTTCTAGCGTCAGCGTCGATTGCTTAAACCGGTTAGCATCACTCGTTAGATCAAACCAACGGTTAAAGCCGTTGTTGTACTCAGGTGAAGCGGGCAGTTTTACGATTGTTTCTAAATGCGTTGTCTTCTTATTATCTGATTTATCGTCATGTTTTTTTTCTTGATTAGCTTCAAGCAGGCCTTTTTGCAGTAAAAGACTTGGATTGACGCTATCCGTCTGGCCATAAGCGGATTTTATTTGGCTGCGCACTAAGGCTGTCATAAGTTGGTCTCCGCAGGATGATGGTCATCATTCACCTCGCCTGTGGCATCAATCTTTAATACGCCTTGCACATAACGGCGCAACCAGCCTGCAATTTCCAGTGCTTCACGGGTCATACGCATGATTTGATGCAAATCCGATTGGATGATTGCCTCATGTAACGCCTCAGCATTGGCGATATTGGCAAGCTTGGCGTCCACCTGTTTAAACACAAGGACGAGATCCTCAAGCAATGCTTTGTGATGCTCTTCGCTTTTGGACAGTAAAAAACCTGTTGCCTGTGCTAAGCCATTTTGCAAAATCATGGTGGGTAATTTATGTGCGAGCGTGGCGTATTTTTTATTCTCTTCAATACTCTTGTCTTTACGGGAATTGATCTGCTTAAAAGCAGCAGTGGCCACAATTTGACTACGTGGTTGCATGTGTTATTCCCCTTTGGCCGACTGAGCAATAAACTGCACTAAGCCATTACCTGTGCCCATATTGCCGCCCATTTGCAGCAGAGGTTTGTTATTAATAATGTCGGTAAACCTAAGTCGCTTATCGCCATTTTGATCGTTCAAACGGGGGGCATCGACCGAGAACACACCCCATAAGATGCTTTCTGCGGGTAAGCTTTCTTCTGTCCATAATGCCCCATTATCAACGACGCCAGTCTCTTGATTAATTCGAATGCGGGTGCGAATTTCGGTGGCGGTTTCAGCCAGAAAGGAGAAAACCGTATCAGGCAATACGATGATGCGCTTGCTCATGTCGCTAAAGTAGGCGCTCTCTTTTGCATAAAGCGTTTGAGCAATGTAACCAGCCCATTGTTGGGTGTACTCACACTCTTGGGCTTTGAGATCTAAATCTTCTAGCACCATCAAGTTATCTTGATGATTTGGATTTCCTTTAGGATGCAAGGCTTGCTCATCGGCAGGTGCTGGAACCATTAAGTCTAATTTTCGATCTTTTTTATAGCGCTGCAAAATAAATGGACAAGTTGCATAGGCCAAAATACCGTAAACCGTTCGCACGGGTAGTAGCAACAAATGAGCATCGGTTATCGACAATGCCCCCGCAAAACTGGGCTCACCGTCTTGTTTGTCATAACCAAATAGTGACTGACTAAGCGTTGGTTTAACTTCTGTTTGTTCCGTATGACTAATGAAGGCTTTTAACACGCCACGAACCGTTGAGCCGGGGACAATCGGCAAATTAGAAGCTCGCTCGCGGGCAATAGGTTGATCGACAATGCCAACCGAATGGCCTGAGCCACAATGCAAAATGGTTTGACTGAATAAGTGATAAATATGAAACGACATAACATAGTCCTTTAAAAATAGCGTTAAAGAGTAAATTGATAGGCAGCAGGCAGCGCCAAACCAAAGCCGTTAAGGTTGCTTTGTGGGTCATCGCAAAAATGCGCTAACCAGAGCGAACGAATATCTTCATCCGTTGCTTCGCCTTCAATTTCAAACCAATACGTGGCTCCCGCGGGGATCATCTTTTGCGCAGCACGTGGCGTGTTATTTACTAAATCCCAACCTGATTGGGGGATCCAACGCTCTAATGCGGCGGCGCGTAACTTGACGGTTAGTCTTTGACAGCATGGTGGAGTGCCAATGAGCTCATCATTCAACCAGCTTGGCAACCAACCAAAGTTAAATAACACTGGCGTTAAAAAGGTCAGCGTGAACCCTTTAGCTTTTGTTATTGATTGCGCCAAATCACTGGGAAAAGAGGGCCATAAAGTACAAGCCTCAACCTCTGCTAAACGCCGCTCGCCGCCCAGATTAAGCAATGGCAAGGTTATGTCGCCGTCAATACCAGCCAAAATGCTTATGCAAGCGTCCGGGAATGGTTGATGATCAGCACGTTGCTGCCACATGCTTAGGCCTGTGGTTTGAAAAAGCTTGCCCGATTCCACATTGCGACTGTGATTATTAATAGCAATATGTGTGCGAATATCCGGCTCGGCAGGCATCCAACCGTTTTGGCAAATTCGCTCAAAACTGACCGACTGCCCTTTTCGCCATGCGGCTAAGTCGTTAAACGACCACCAGTTAGGGCCGGAAACTGGCTTGCCATCAGGTGCATTTTCAGCAAACAAGGGCAGCAAGCCATTGGGTAGATCGCAACCTTCACCTTCAGCAAACGCCATAGGTTTAGAACGTACTAAATGGGTGAGTTGAGTCTGTTGGTCATAAAAATACTGCACATCGGCAGGCTTAGGCACCAAGATATGTTCTTCGCTTGGGGCGTCGCCATTGATAGGCCGTTTAACCGCAAGCGGACCTGTGACGGCAAGTTTTAACAGCTCGTTATCTAGTTTCAGCAGCTTGTTGTCCAAAGTTTTTCCTGTGCTGCGAGCATGGATATTTCGCAGCGCCCCTGCAACCGTGGATGGTGGTGGAAAACGGGCAGCTTGTGCATCAGAGATTTCTTCAAATGGCCTGCCTGAGCGAATAATTAGAGGATCTTTAGGTTCAATAAGGTAATACAGCATGATTATTCTTCGCCTCCAATATCTGCGGTGGTTTTAGCACTCAGCCAGCGGGCTAGGATAAGTAGATTAGCAAGTTGCTCTAGTGAGTACCCTGATGCTTGGGCGCGAAGCTGCGATTTAAGCTTATCCAGAGCTGCCTTCTTTGACTCTTTAATTTGTTCAGGTGTCTTTCCTGATTGTTCAACACTTACATTAAATTCTGCTCGCGCTAACATTCGCTCGAGTTCACTTGCTCGAATGCCTGCTAACTCTTCTTGCCCAGTTGTCCACTTCAAATGAACTGCCATTTCTCGGACCTCTTGCATAATGCGAGTTGGCATCCAACCCTGTGCAAAAGCGTGAGTGAAATCGGTCAGCGCATTTAATGTCTCATCCTCCCAGCGACAACGCCAGGTGATCTCATGACCTGAACGAATGCCTAGATGTATGGCAAGTGCATTACGGGGCTTATGTTCATTATTACCTTTGGCGTGTTTTTCTGCCGCGATAGCCCGAGCACGCAGTTGGCGCATAGGTTGTACAAAATGACCAATGGCTAAGCCCACGGATAAGGTCGGATAAAGCGCTTCACTCAGTTTCAACTCGGCTGCAATAACCATCATCTTTTCTTTAAAATCATCGGCTAACTGTTTAGCACACGTCATTGCTTGAGCTAACGGCACAAAGGCTAATACATCATCACCACCCGCATAAATGGCATGCCCGCCGTGATCTTGTAGCGTTTTACGCACACTGGTCGCAAATTCATGTAGGGCTTTAGAAATCGCTTTTGATTGCTGTTTGCCTTCAGCCTTAGAAAGTAGCTCACCCATACGGTCGCCATCAGCTTTAAGCAAAACGCCGTAGGTCATTGGCGAGCCTGACTCTTTGCCAATAGTCGATAAACAGTCAAGCAGCGCCTTTTTTGTACCTTTTTCTAAGTCTTTTTCTTGCTCAATACGACTAGTAAACAAGTATTCGCCATCATACGGGAAAGCCTGATACCTATCCTCATTACCCTTAACGGTTGTGGCTAGGCCTGCTTTTACAAATGGCTGATAATTTGACTGAAGGGTATTGAGTTGTTCTGAGCTCAAAGAGGATAACCAAGGTTGCACGACCACACGCGAAAACGGTGTGAATTGTTCAAAATGCCCCGCGCTGCGTTTTACTAAGCCTAATATGTCTAGCTCTTCTCCTTGACTAAGTCGCAACTGATGCTGGTATTCTTTGTTATTGACTTGCTCTGTCAGAGTATTATTCGCCCCGTCTAACGTGGATTTAAACAAACCCGACTTTGTGTCTTGAATTGGTTTAAAGTCTTTGGTCTGCTTACGTGCGGCAAGCAACTTTCCCAAACGCTCCGAGGCTTTGCCATACTGGCCTGCCTCAAACTTCACCCACGCGGCATAAGTGTCGAGAATGCCGTTTTTTTGTTGCTCAAAACGCGCCCAGTCAATCGTAAAGCTCTCTAATTTTTTATGTCGTATAGTATCGAGAATCTGCATTAAACGCGCTTCGGCGGCCTGTTTCGCATTCTCTACAATGTCACGAACCTGACTAATATCATCGACCTGAATCACTGCCCGAACCACATTGGCAATATTTGCCTCTACTTCTATCTGGCTATCTGAATCGGGATCTTGTGGCTGTAGATCGATATCTGGATTCTTTGGGTTTGGAAAAATCAAACAATCGCTTTGTTCTTCGTGCAGCGACAATGCTACCGCGCGGGAGACTTCCGACAACAACCACGAGCCACACCATAAATCTTGGCTGCGCCGCCCTGCTTCAATCAAACTTTGCACGGGGCCAATACTGATGGCCACTAAATAATCAGTCATTATTGTCCCTTCTCAAAAAAATCTAAAAATGCCGAGAGTGGGTCATTGGCTCTTAACTGGCCATCTTTACCGACCATCGGTTTGATAATTTCTGCCAGCCTAGCTCGTTCGTTTTCGCTGGTTGGCCAATGGTTTGGAGCGCCATTCTTCGGGACAGGGCTTAATTCTAATGGTTCATTCAGAGCAGTTTTCCAATTGGGTAGCAATAAAGCAGCAGCTTGCCATTGAGCACCATTTTTGTAAGGACGAATAATCAACGGACTTGCCATACGTTGCGCGTCCTTTGGCAAGAGGGTCATAGTGCTAGGCTCGGTTCTACTTCGATCATTAAAATCAAAAATGATTGGCATGCCAAAAGCAGCTCTCGGAAATACATTTCCAGCTTTATGCTCAGGTTCGTGATTAGTTTTATGCTTATTGGACATTCGACGTAGTTGATCAGGCTCAGGCCAGCGACTGCGTCCTGGGCGATTTCCTTGTCCTTCATTCCGACCAAGTTCCCTGCCTTGCCGAAATTTATAAAGTAACTCTGTCGCCTTTTTCCACATGTCCTGAGCAGAGTCTGAAGATTGTTCTGTCAAGGCTATTTTCCCGCCAATCGTCTCAACCTCAGTTGCCTCAATGGTTTTAATCGAGTCAACAACCACAGCACCAAATCCACGCCGAGTTCTTGCGCCAACGCCACCAAACGATGCCCACCAACGTAAGGACTCTTTGACTTGCTTTATCTGATCAGAGGTAATGTCGTCTTTGTAGCGAATCTCAAGAACAAAGTTATAACCACTAGGTAAACAATAAGCTTCATCCGCCGCACCAAGCGCATATTTAACACCCGAACCAGCCAGCTTTTTCGAGCTAACCAAATTGCTCATAATGACATTTTTAGATATCACTCGAATTTGAACTTGGCTCGCTATGGCTGCCTTATCGCCAATCCCACCCCAAATGGCTTCTTCATTTTCTCGCATAACCTTAGGAGCTTTCGCCCCACAAGCAATACGCCACCAAAAACGTAGCTGCCCACGAATAGCACTGGCGCGAATGGGCATGGCAGTATCGACTTTCCCCGCCTCAACTCCACCACCATACATTGGTGTGACCAAGGTACAGTGATAAGTTATCCACTCGTTTTTTGAAGGCTCATTTTTTAGTTCATCACGCAAGCCATCAAGCAACTCACCCCTTATTTGTCTTCGCATATAACGACATTCTCCCTAAATCAAACTAAAACCAAGGCACTGTTGCCGTATTGCTTAAGCCATATTTTGAAAAGGCGCTCTCGGTTTGCTGTGGAGGACTGAGCGATTGCTTGATAAAGAGTCGAAATAATTGATGAGTCGATTGGCTTTTGATTTGCACAAAGGGGAAATCGAGTTGTTTTGATAAATCTTCGGGGATTTGTAGGCAGGCTACTTCATAACTAATTGAGCGTCGTTTCATGGCTCGACGACGTAAACTTTCTAGGTTGCTTTGCGCATGCACCCTTGAAACTAGGCAATGCTGACTGGTGTTTGGAACAACTAAAATGTCAGAAACCTGCGCATAGTCACTTAGTCCTTTTCGCCATGTTAGTTGCTCTAGCCTTTCTAACGCGGCTCGACTTCCATGTATCCTTAGGTGTTGGCCTAGGCATTTGCTAGACATTGCAGGGAAACTAATGCCTATATCCCCTTGAGAAACGTCAACCAAGGCTCGATGCAATTTGCTAAACAACGCATTCATCAGTATGGGGGCCGAAAACTCGGGATCCTCCATGAGTTTAATATCCAAATAATGATCCATAACACTCCCTAGCTTTTCGGCGGTACATCCTCTATCGCAAAAATATTGTTCGAGTAAAATTCACCGTTCCCAGTAAAACAACAGTCTTGCACTAATGTAGTTGATACGATTACATATTTTTGCTCAATGAGCTAGCAGCATATGCATATCTGTGTCACAAATTATCGAGACTTATCAATGACCTTATGTTATTCCCAGTGTATTCAACCCAGCTTCGCAAATTGTCCAGCCGTTTTACATGCGATAAAACTACAGTTAGCCATCTTAAGCACATTTGCGGTAATCTTGGCCCGGCCTAAATAGTAAGGATGCTCAAGTTGTTAGCTAAATATCTTAATAAACGCAGTCACAAACATATGGGTGATTATGTTGCAACGACAGGGAGCGGCGGATTGAAGATGCGGCCGATGACGTGTTAACCCTCACATTAACCAGAATACAAACGAGAGGACAAAGGATGTACCAGATTGCGATTGTGATATTTGATGAATTTACCGATATCGATTTCTTTTTAATGCGCGATATTCTCGGCCGCACAACAACCGATTGGACTGTCAAAGTGCTAGGCACCAAACCTAGCCACAGATCGAGTTTGGGGATGACGGTAGAAACCCATGGTCATGTCGCGCAAGTCGCTGATGCTGACGTGGTATTATTCAGCAGTGGCTACAAAGGTGTACCTGCCGCACTTGCGGATCCTGAGTTTATGTCGGCCCTTAAATTAGATCCCGCACGGCAATTGCTTGGCAGTATTTGTGCGGGCTCATTCTTCTTTGCGAAGTTAGGCCTACTCGACAATATCTCAGCAACAACTCACCCCGATGCCAAAGCCGCATTAGTGGCCATGGGTGTGGAGGTGGAAGACTGCGCTCTGGTGATCAATGGCAATATTGCCACTGCGGGAGGTTGCCTGTCCTCACTCTATTTAACGGGTTGGGTAGCGGAGCGTTTATTTGACAGTACAAAGCGCCGCGAAATTCATCGGCAACTGATCCCCGCAGGCCAAGCCGATGTGTTTGAAGCTTTAATCGAATCCTCGATTACCTCAGCCATTCGCTAACATAGCGCCTCAGGATAAAAGGCCTTCAATAATGACACTCAAAGCGCTACTCAATCAGTTAAAAACCGAACACAAGCTCACCAGCGTAGCCGAACTTGCGGCGCTATTGGCGCAAGATGAAGCGCTAGTCCAGCAGATCAAACAAGCGGATGCGCAGTATTGGGTCAACTTTAGCAAGCAGACCTTTGATGGTTGGTACTGCATCGCTACGCCATCGAATGCCAGCTACCATGTGTACTATCAAGAGCGTGGGCAACATTGCTGGGGAGAAGAGGTATTTAGCGATCAATACTTGGCCATAGCCACCGCGATATTTGCTTCAGGACTGTTCCATGCTGAATAAATACATCAGTGCTAAGTCTTAATAATATTTGATAAATCTAGCGGCATAACAATTAATGCCAAGGCTTTATGCCTAAACCCGATTCAAACCCCGTAACAAAGCCATCAATCTGCCGCCACTTACTATATTGATGGCTTTTCATCTAAATCACTTACTGTTAAGGTGATGTTTTTATAAGCAATTGACGTTCAACTTCTACACGTCAATGGCTGCGGAGCATTCACTATGGATTGGTTACTGATCGCCCTCGCAGGCTTGCTCGGCGGCATGTTAAATGCGGTGGCGGGTGGTGGCAGCTTTATCACCTTATTTGCCCTTGTGTTTGTGGGCGTACCGCCACTGTTGGCTAACGCGACGGGCACTGCCGCGCTGCTCCCCGGCTACCTTGCCAGTGCCTGGCGTTTTCGAAAAGAGATTGAATATCCTGCAAATCTTAACCTAAAAACCCTGTGCCTGATCGCCATTGCGGGCGGATGCCTAGGCGCGGCGATTCTGCTAAGCACCAGCGAGCAAGTGTTTGCTTATCTCGTCCCTTGGCTGATTTTGCTGGCCACACTCGCCTTTATTGGTGGACCTTGGTTACTGAAAAAACGCTTAGCGAATGCCAGCATCACCCGAGTGAATACCGTCAAGCCACTGACTGCAATGATGATTCTGAGTCTCGTCTGTATTTATGGTGGCTATTTTAACGGGGGATTAGGGATTATTTTACTCGCCACCTTTGGGTTACTCGGCCAAACCCAATTACATGGGATGAACGGGCTTAAGAATTTACTCTCCGCCTTACTCACCACCATTGCCGTGGTGATTTACGCCCTAGGTAATCTGATTGACGGGCAATATCTGTTACTGCTTGCCATTATGGCGATTATTGGCGGCTATCTTGGCGCCGCGCTAGCTTATCGCATTCCCCAATCTCTGTTGCGGGGTTTTATTGTGCTTGTCGGTTTCGCCATGAGTGTGGGATTTTTTATGCGTTAACGCCTTTGCGTTAGCCTAAAATATGTCAACCTCAAGAGTCATGTATTGGCAGAATACCTGCTTAATAGAAATCTAGGTACTGGATAACACAAGGAAGCATGATGGGCTTTATTGCAATTAGACAAGCACAGATAACAGACCTTAACGCCATGGCTAACTTACTGCTGCAGCTGGGTTACAGTGCCAGCGAGGCGCAATTACAGCAGTATCTCGATGCACCTAAAAGATCGGATGAAATCTATCTCGCCGACTCTGAGGGAGTCGTGGTTGGGTTGATAAGTATAGGGCGTGTTGGCGTTTCAGGGTTATTTTTGCAGCTATTTGGCTGACGTTTATGCAAGGCAAAGTCCGTGTAGTGTAGTTATTCTACATAAACGGACGATAACGCGGCAGAAACGCCAGCCAAATGCTGCCCGAAGGGTTCGCCTGGCAAGCACTTGCTCTTACTTTCAGTCATAAGAGCCGCTCGTCATTTGAGTAGAATAACTACACATCATTCCTCGTTTCGCGAACACGAGCTTGCCAGAGCGAACAAAATCTAATCTCGAAACGTCAACACGCCCTAATCTTTTTGATTATTTTCCCTCACAGCAGCAAATCTGCCGCATTACCGCCTTAGTGGTGGCTCAAGCGAGTCGCGGTTTAGGCGTGGGTACGCAACTGATTGACTTTGCTAAAGACAGAGCAAGTGAGCGGGGTTGTCGCCAGCTTGAGGTCACCACCTCTATGCGCCGCGAGCAGACCCAAGCCTACTATGAGTCCGTTGGCTTTGAGAAAACCTCCTTTCGCTATATTCAAGCCGTTGACGTTACCCCAAAGTGATTTAGCCCAAATAAAATAGGCGCTTAAGTAAACTTAAGCGCCTATTTTGGCTAAGCGTTCGCGTGGGATTAATCCTGCGCCAACTCCTTATCTAATTGCTGGGCAATCGCTTCTGGCGAGCCGCTGTTACGGGCAAAGAGACCGTAGGCGGTTGGGATCACAAAGATAGTGAACAAGGTCGCCAGCATAATGCCCGAAAGCACCACCACACCAATCACGAAGCGGGTTTCCGCCCCCGCTCCTGCGGCCAATACCAGAGGTACGGCGCCTGCGGCAGTGGTAATCCCCGTCATTAGGATGGGGCGTAAACGCTGACAAGAGGCTTGAATAATGGCGCGGTCGAAATCGACGCCCTTATCCCGTAACTGGTTGGCAAATTCGACGATAAGAATACCGTTTTTCGCCGCAAGGCCCACCAGCATAATAATCCCAATCTGGCTGTAGATATTGAGACTCTGGCCCGTAAACCACAGCCCAATCAAGGCGCCAACTGTGGCAAGCGGTACCGTCAGCATGATCACCATAGGGTGAATATAGCTTTCGAACTGCGCCGCTAATACTAGGAATACAATCCCCAGCGCCAGCAGGAACACAAAGTACATTGAGCTACCAGACTCTTGATAATCCAGGGATTGTCCCTTATAGCTGATCACCGCTTCCGCCGGTAGATAAGCACGCGCCACTTGATTGAGGTAATCCAGTGCTTCACCTAGGCTATAACCATCCGCCAAGCTGGCCTCAATGGTAATCGCCCGCATACGGTTATAACGGTTAAGGGAGCTGGCATCGGCAAACTCTTCGACCGTGACTAAGTTCGACAGTGGGATCAGCTCCTTGGTCCGTTCGGAGCGAACATAGATATTTTGCAGATCGGCCGCGGTATTTTGGTTACTGCGTTCCCCTTCCACAATCACATCATACTCTTCGCCATCACGCATAAAGGTGGTGACTAAACGCGAACCCAGCATCGATTCCAAGGTGCGACCAATATTGGAAATCGATACCCCAAGGCTGGCCGCCCTGTCCCTGTCGATCACGACTCTAAGCTGCGGTTTGGTCTCTTTATAATCGTGGTCAAGGCCAAGCAATTTAGGATTTTCCGCCGCCTTTTCCATCATAATGTCGCGCCAGCGGGCCAACTCTTCATAGCTTGGACCACCAATCACAAACTGCACAGGTTTACCCACGCCACGGCCAAAGGCTTGACGCATCACAGGGAAAGCTTGCACACCGGCTAAATCCGCGAGGCGCTTGTTAATATCGCCGATCACTTCTTTCATCGGGCGACGTTGTCCCCAATCTTCGAGCACGATAATCGCCATACCGTTAGAGAAGTCGGCGGCGCGGCCAAAGCCACGGGGCGCACGGATCAGCAAGCGTTTAATGTCTCCCGAGTCCACCAATGGCATTAGGCGGTTTTCCACTTCGTTCATGTAGGATTCGATATATTCGTAACTCGCGCCCTGCGGCCCGTTCACCATCAAAAATAACGACCCCCGGTCCTCCTGCGGCGCAAATTCCTGCGGCACTTTTTGGGCGAGCAGCACACTGCTCCCGAGCGCAATCAAGACTAATACCGACATCAGCACAGGTCTTGCCATCGCCTTCTCAAGCGAGCTTTGATAGCCACGGGAAATCCCCGTCATTATGCTATCGACCTTACGCACTAACCACGAATCCTGCGACGCGGGTTTAAGCAGCTTAGAACACATCATCGGGCTTAAGGTTAAGGCCACGATACTGGAGAAGATCACCGCCGCGCTCATGGCCACCGCAAACTCCTTAAAGAGCTTACCTAAGTCCCCTTCGAGGAAAGTGATCGGCATAAATACCGCCACTAACACTAAGGTGGTGGCGATAACCGCAAAGGCCACTTCACGGGCGCCCAAGAATGCCGCCTTTAAGGGAGAATCCCCTTCTTCGATACGGCGGTGAATGTTTTCCAGCATCACAATCGCATCGTCTACCACCATACCGATGGCGAGGATCATCGCAAGCAGCGTCAATAGGTTGATGGTATAACCCAAGGCATAGAGGACGATAAACGTCCCGAGCAAAGACACGGGCACGGTAATCGCGGGGATTAACATGGCGCGCACGCTGCCAAGGAACAGATAAATAACTATGATCACCAGCACCATGGCGGTGAACAGGGTTTGGTACACCTCTTTAATCGAGGCTTCAATAAACACTGAGCTGTCGTAGCTGCGTTTAATCGACATGCCAGCGGGTAAGGTTGGATTGATTTTATCGACTAAGGCGTTAACGGCGCGGGCCACTTCTAAGGTGTTGGCGGTCGACTGTTTCGACACCCCAAGACCGATCATGGCCTCCTTGTTGCCGCGGAACATGATGCGCTCTTCTTCCGAGCCAATTTCCACCTTTGCCACATCGCCAAGTTTGACTAAATAGCCGTCTTCGCCTTGGGAAATCACCAAATTGGCAAAGTCCTCGGCGGTGCGATAACTACGCTCTAAACGCACGGTAAAGTGGCGCTCCTTGGACTCGAGCGAACCTGCGGGCAACTCAACGTTTTCAGCCCTTAACGCGGCTTCAACATCGGCCACAGTAAGGCTTCTGGATGCTAGAGCTTGTCTGTCGAGCCACACGCGCATGGCGTAAACTTTGCCACCACCGATGCGGATCATCGACACCCCGTCCACCACGGACAGACGGTCGGATAAATAACGACGGGTGTAATCTGTCAGCTCTAATGTGGTCATTTGATCCGACACTAGGTTGAGCCACATAATTACTTCATCGCCACCGTTGGCCTTTTGTACCTCTGGGGGATCGGCTTCTTCGGGTAAGTTATCTAATAGGCCCGAAATTCTGTCGCGTACGTCGTTGGCCGCATCTTCAATGTTGCGGCTGATATCGAACTCTAAGGTCACCTGCGAGCGACCATCGCTGCTCGATGAACTCACATGGCGAATACCTTCAACGCCGCTGATCCTATCTTCAATCAGCTGGGTGATACGGCTCTCGACCACGGCGGCACTGGCGCCGCGATAGTTGGTTTCAATCGAGACAATCGGCGGGTCGATGTTAGGGTATTCCCGCAGCGGTAACTTATCGAATGCCACTAAACCAAAGGCCACCAGCAATAGGCTAATAACCGAGGCAAATACCGGTCGTTTAACGGAAAGATCTGTCAGGATCATACACTTGGCTCCGCATTAGCATCGGAAAGATAGCTAAACTTCTCAGCCAATTCGGTTTTGACCACATCGCCTGGGTGCACTTTGAGTAGCCCACGGATCACCACATTTTCACCAATCTCTAAACCACCGAGGATTTCGACCCAGCCGCGGGTACGAATACCAATGGTGACTTGCTTACGCTCAATCACATTGTCCTTATTGACGCTGTAAACAAAGTGCTCTTTTTGGATTGGGATAATCGCCGACTCAGGCAACATCAAGGCCTCACGGCTGCGCTTGATGAGTTTCACCTTCATCAGCATGCCGGGCAGTAAACGTAAATCTGGATTTGGGATTTCGGCGCGAACAATCACGGCGCGAGTGGTTGGATTAACGCGGCTATCGATAGAAATCACTTTGCCTTTAAAGATTTCATCGGGAAACGCTACGGCTTTGGCTTCGACTTGTTTGCCGGGCTGTAAGTCTTGAATAAAGCGCTCAGGCACCGAAAAGTCTAATTTAATCTTAGAGATATCATCGAGCGTGGTGATCTCAGTACCCGGAGTCACTAGGCTACCCACACTCACTTGGCGCAGGCCTAAACGACCATTAAAGGGCGCAACTATGCTGCGATCATTCAGGGATGATTGTGCCTGCTCTAACTCGGCACGGGTGGTATCGATTAAAGTTTGCAGGCGGTCACGCTCTAACTCTGCCACAGTGCGACTGGTCACCAGAGAGCTGATCCGCGCTAACTCGCGTTGATTATCACTCACCTTCACCTGCGCCACTTTCACTTTGGCTATCTGCTCGGCATTTTGCAGTTGCACCAATAAGTCGCCCTTCTTGACGATATCGCCATCATCAAACTTGAGTGAGGTAACCACATCGGTGACTTTAGGCGTGATAGTGACAGACTCATAGGCCTTGTTGGTGCCAATGGCTTCGACTTCGTCACGCACGGGCGCCATAGCGGCAGTCGCGATGACCACATTAGGGGTGAGCTTAACGTTAGCTTTCTGCGGTGCTTGGGGTTGCATACTTTGGTATCCAAACCAGCCCGCAGCCAAAATAGCGATGATAATTATGATTTTTTTCATCTGGCTTCCAAATGATGATGACTCGCATTAGTGACGGCTAGTTTACCCACTCGCATCATTGCATCAATACGTTTTACTTTTTCTTACAAATTACGCCAACTGCATAAAATATGTAATAAATGGTAATTCGGGTCAGAAAGGATAACCAGGATTAAGAATACAGTAGGATAATTGGCATTTTTAGCGAATTACTTCAACAAAAGTCAAAATTGAAAACACTTTATCTAAAACCATGCTTTAAATATTGATATACGCCAGAAATATTCTGAAACATCATTCTGTATAGTTAACGCACAGGGCGAGCATAGCGGCGCTCAAATGGCAGGCACAAAAAAGGGCGATTAAATCGCCCTTTTGTTGACTGAGGTAGGATTAACGCAGTTTGCGCTCTTCTTTCATCAGGTTCGACAGTGACTGATACACATTGGTCACGACGTCATTCGACAGTGGTTGGTCTTCACCGTCGCGCAGCAGGATTTTGGTTTCCTCTGGGCTATCGCCGTCTTCAAGCAGTATGCGGTAACTGCCTTCCTTCAAGGCCAATTGATTGTCGTTCCACAACGAACTCCAGAAACCAGAGTTGTCGGTAAACTTAATGAAGTAAAGTCCCTTGGCGCTGTCCATATCGGCAATTTCAAAGCCCATTTCTGGCAGCACGATGCGCAGACGATCCCACACTTGCTTGTATGGCGCTTTCGCGGACCAGTAAGCAGCACCTTCTTCAGGCGTCACTAAATCCACATTGATCCCTAAGGTCTGCTTCAAACGGTTCGCTTGAATCGCTTGCTCGCGCTTCACACTCATATAAGCGATAGAGCTGTTGAGCATGTCGATAGTGTAACGCTGTTTATCTTCACTGCTTAACAGGACATCTTGCTCTTTACCGTCGTAAAACTCTTGGTGTTCAACCAAGTGGATCACTATATTAGCGGTACGGCCGTGCGGACGCGTTTCTACGTCGAAGCGATAGCGTTGACGCAGAAGGTACTCTTTATCAGAGCCCCACAGGCTCGATTCCAGCACTTCCGTGTTTTCAATCCAATCGGTTTCGATACTGCCTTTATCGAAATCACGGTTGCGAATGCTGATGCCTTGCTTAGCAAAGAAACCATCTAAGTTAGTGAAGATTTCTTGCTTAAGATCGACGCTGTTATCAATCGATTCAACCACGATCTTAATGTTATCGCTGCCCTCTTCCACGTGCGTACCTTCTGCCATTGGCAGGACTTGTAGTGGAGGACGGATATCGAGGTTTTTACCAACCAGCGCAGAATTCGCCTTTGGCCCTAAGTTAGGCACTTCAAATTCTTTATTATATGGCGGTGCTTTTAATCCCTCGGGGATCTTCAGCATTGGCGCTTGCTCGGCCTGCACATAGTCTTCACCTCCGTTTGCTTGGCGACGCTCTAATGGCGAGCTACAAGCTGCAACGGCAGCAACTAGGAACAGTGGGGTGACTTTCTTTAACATTAATTATTTAACCTCTATCTGGGCGCGAGTCATTGCATCTAACAACAGACCATGACATTGCTCAGAAAGTTCAGTCAAAGGTAAACGAATATGGCCACACTCAATCAGTCCCATACGGTGAGCGGCCCACTTCACAGGGATGGGGTTCGCTTCACAGAACAGAGTGCTATACAGACCACGCAGCGGCTCATCGATGCTCGCCGCTAATTCGGCATTGCCCGCAAGTGCTGCATCACACATGGCTTTAAATGCTTTTGGCACTATGTTGTTGGCAACCGAAATCACGCCATTACCGCCAAGGAGTAAAAACTCTCTCGCCGTTGCATCATCGCCGCTGTACAACATAAAGTCATTACCGCAAAGCTCACGTAAACGCTTAACGCGAGATACATCGCCCGTGGCTTCTTTAACGCCAATAATATTGCTCACAGCGACCAATTCGGCCACGGTTTCGGGCTTCATGTCGACGGCAGTGCGTCCTGGTACGTTATAGAGAATTTGCGGAATATCCGTGCTCGCCGCCACAGCTGTGTAGTGTGCGACTAAGCCCTTTGGCGTGGGTTTGTTGTAGTAAGGTGTCACGCCTAACATGGCGGCAACCCCTACTTTAGATAAAGACTTGGTGAGTTCGATAGCTTCAGATGTCGCATTCGCGCCATTACCACCAATCACAGGAATACGGCCTGCGGCAAACTTAACCGTTTGCGCGACCACAGTAACGTGCTCATTCATTGGCAGAGTCGCTGACTCGCCGGTAGTGCCCACGGCGACGATGGCGTCTGTGCCTTGGTCAATATGGAATTCGACTAACCTTTCAAGACTTGCAAAATCTACTGAGCCATCACTGTTCATTGGCGTGATTAAGGCTACGATGCTTCCGTTTATCATCTGACTTCCCCAAAATTTCAGGATTCGCTATGGTACTGATGCCAACCATTAATGACAAGCACTAACGGGGCTCTCAAATTGAATTAGTTATGGTAGCATTACATCCCGCACAAAAACTCGGCACTCAGTCTCGAGTTTTCGCTCTATGATATCGAAAAAGTGAGGACAATTCATGACCAATTTCCTGGTCGTAACCGCAATGGGCGTAGACCGTCCTGGACTCGTAAGTAAACTAGCTCGACTTGCCAGCGACTGTGACTGCGATATCGTAGACAGCCGTATGGCATTATTTGGTAACGAATTTACCTTAATCATGATGTTGTCAGGTTCGTGGGCATCCATAACGAAAATTGAAAGCCTGCTCCCGAGTCTCAGTGTTGAATTAGAACTGATGACAGTGATGAAGCGCACCTCTAAACATACGCCGCAAAACTACCTTTCACGCCTTGAAGTGCGCTTTACCGGTAAGGATCAGCGCGGCACCATGAAGCTTATCACCCAGTTCCTCGCCGACCGTTCCTTAGACTTAGCCGCAGTACGCTCTTTCTCTGAAGAACTCGACAACGGTGAGCAAACCCAGACGATTTCGTTGACCATCAATATTCCTGAAAAAGTTGAACTAGAAAAGCTCGAAAAGAGTATCTATCAACTCTCTGAAGAAATGGCACTGGATTGCACCATTAGACGCATGGAAGGCACCACCTCAAGAAGCGATAGAGGATAATTGATGAACACATTAACCGCTGGCGCGAAAGCGCCGCTATTTACCCTTCAAGATCAACATGGTAATGCAGTTTCCCTACAAGAATGCTTAACGCGCGGCCCGGTTTTAGTCTACTTTTACCCTAAGGCTTCAACCCCTGGCTGCACAGTGCAAGCCTGTGGTTTACGTGACAGCAAAGCTGAACTCGACAGCCACAAAGTGACCGTGCTTGGCATTAGCCCTGATCCCGTGGCTAAATTAGCTAAGTTTGCAGAAAAACAGTCGCTTAACTTTACCCTGCTCAGCGATGAAGACCACAGCGTGGCCGATGCCTTTGGCGTGTGGGGCGAGAAGAAATTTATGGGCAAAATCTACGACGGTATCCATAGATTGAGCTTCCTCATCAACACCGACGGTACCATTGCCCATGTGTTCGATAAGTTTAAAACCAGCGATCATCACCAAGTTGTACTGACGCAAATTGCAGGTTAATTGCGCACTTTAGTGCCGCATTCATGTCTCGCGGCTCAACACAGCGCACAAAAAATTAGCAGTTGAACGCAAAAAGGCCCTTTATCAGGGCCTTTTTTCATGAAAAATTTTCAGCTTGCGTCTAAAAATCAACCTGATTTGTGGAATAAATTCAAGCGGATGGCGCTTAGTTACCCAAACTTATGCCAGATAAGGCCAAATAATTGCCGCAGCAATGCTCCACATGGTCAACCAAATAAAACGATCTAAGTATCGCCATGCCGCTGGGCGGCTAAATATCGGCGCCAATAATCGCGCACCAAAACTTAAGCTGAAGAACCAAATAAACGAAGCCAATACCGCGCCCGCACCAAACCAAGGACGATGGGCATCTTCGAACTGAGTGCTAATGCTCCCCAGCAGCACGACGGTATCTAAATAAAGGTGTGGGTTAAGCAGGCTGATCCCAAGCGTGGTCAGCATGGCCTTACGCAAAGTGTCAGCATTTTGCGCATTGTCCATTTCCATCCCTTTAGCGACAAACGAGGCCTTAAGTGCATTCGCACCGTACCAAATCAAAAAGGCGGCACCACCAAAACTGGCCACATGTTTGATAGTCGGAAAGGCTTCGATAATGTGCCCAAGCCCCGCCACACCCGCAGTGATCATTAAGGCATCGATGATTGAACAAAGCAGCGCAATCGGCAAAGGATAAGCTCGCTTAATCCCCTGCTTTAGCACAAAGGCATTTTGCGCCCCTACGGCAATAATCAAACTACCACCTATGCCCATACCTTGTATAAACGCCGTTTGCATAACTACCTCTCATGTCTGAAGAAGGCGCTAGCATAGACAAAACAACAAAATTAATATAACTAATGTTTTTTATGTATCATAAGTAAAATTAATAATTTTAAGGACGGCAATCATGTTGGAATACGCCAATCTTAAAGCGCTTGCGGTCGTCGTCTCCGAAGGCGGCTTCGAGCGCGCCGCCAAAGTGTTGCATATAACCCAATCGGCGGTGTCACAGCGCGTTAGACAATTAGAAGAACGAGTCGGCCAATCCTTACTTATTCGATCAACGCCCGTGGTGGCGACTCCCACGGGTAAACGTTTATTGCGCCACTATTCTCAAGTGCAATTACTCGAGAGTGAATTGAAAGCCGAGTTAGATGCCGATGACCCCAACCATCCCACGACGGTGCGGATTGCCGTCAATGCCGACAGTTTAGCGACATGGTTTTTACCCGCCTTGGCCGATATGTTCAGCCGACATGCCTGGCTGCTGGAATTGATTGTCGATGATGAGTCCTACACCCATCACCTACTGAAAAACGGTGAGGCCGTAGGTTGCGTGACCACAACGGCCAATCCCATGGCCGGTTGTAGCAGCGAGTTTTTAGGGACCATGGAATATATGTGCGTCGCGACCCCAGCGTTTGCGGCGCGTTATTTCGAATGGGCAAAAAATAGCGATGATGTCGGCGCTCAAATAACCCAAGCGCAGCTCGCGAAAGCCCCTGCCGTGGTGTTTTCAACTAAAGATAAAATGCATGAAAAGTACCTCGCCCAGTATTTTCAAATGTTGCCAGGCCAATGGTGGCAACACAGCATTCCCTCATCGGAGAGTTTTTTAGAGGCGATTAACTTAAGTCTAGGTTATGGTTTAGTCGGACACTTACAGGCAAAACCTTTGATAGACAAAGGCATATTGATTGAACTCACCCAGAAAAACGCATTCGGGTGCCCCTCTATTGGCAGCATTGGAATATAAAAGCCAAGCAAACGACCTTGGTCTATCGCGCCCTCGCCGCCACCGCGCAGCATCTATTACAGCAATGATGAGTGCAGCGATCGTTAGTACAACAAACAATAGTTAGTACGAATAGTTAGCGGATAAAAAAACTGAGCACTCTGGCTCAGTTTTTTATCTATTGCTTTTATCTATCAGTTTTATCTACTGCCAGCGGCTTAGGCTTCTGCCGAATCCGCCTTCACCTGCGTTATCGCCACAGGTTCAATCTCAGTTTTCGGCCAAGCATTGATCACCGCTTTCACCAAGGACGCCAATGGGATGGCAAAGAACACGCCCCACACGCCCCATAAACCACCAAACACTAACACGGCGGCAATGATGATGACGGGGTGTAAATCCACCGCATCGGAAAACAGAATGGGCACCAGCACGTTGCCATCTAACGCCTGAATAATGCCGTAACCTAACATCAAATAGCCAAACTCGGAGCTAAAACCCCACTGGAAGAAGGCCACCAAGGTGATAGGCAAGGTCACTAAAGTTGCGCCCACATAGGGAATGAGTACCGACAAGCCGGTCAATACCCCGAGTAAGGCCGAGTATCTCAGCCCCATAAAGGCAAAGAAGATGTAGCTTGCTACTCCGACAATCACAATCTCAATCACCTTGCCGCGGATATAGTTGAAGATCTGCTGGTGCATCTCAAACCATACCTTGCGGGCTAATTGTCGATTGGTAGGGAAAAAACGTTTACTGCCACTGATCAGCTGGTCTTTATCTTTAAGAAAGAAGAACACTAATAAGGGCACTAAAATGGCGTACACCATCAGCACCAATAAGGAGGCAGAGTAACCAATCAGTTGCTTAGCAATATCGAGCAGGTGCTGGGTGTCGAGCAATTTTTTAAGCTCGGCGACCATTAAATTAAGCTGTTCTGAACTGACAAACTGTGGATACTGGGTCGCTAATCCCTGCAAGGTTTGTAATCCCTTGTCGATCATACTCGGCAAATCTGTCATGAGGCTCACGCCTTGGCGCCACACGCTCGGGATTAGGCCAAAGGTCAGCAGCACCACTATCCCTAAAAACAGCACGAGTACTAAGGAAGCGCCCGTCGTGCGATTAATCCCCAATTTCAGCATTTGTGCCACAGGCCATTCGAGCAAAAAAGCCAGCACCAAGGCCACCAACAAGGGGGCTAATAAGCCGCCCGCAAAATACAACACTAGGGCGAGACCCACGAGAATGGCCAGCAGCGTCACCGCCTGAGGATCGCTAAAGCGCTCTTGATACCAACGAGAGAAAAAACTAAACATGAATTCGTTCCAATGAGGTGATTGGCTTTCCGAAAACGCAGGAAAGATGCTTATGCTTTGGTGGTTAACCTTATCGCATCCGTTTTACTGTGTATATGCTTGAAAATCAGTTAACTGCTACCTATGACCGACACGCCTAGGTGAAGTTTCAATCAGCGATGCCAACTGGCCATTTTTACTGCGGCATTGAATCATGCTTTGAGTGTGCTTAGCCCTGCGATAAATCAACTTTTGTGATTAATAGCCCTAATTGGCTGGCGTCATCTTGCAATGTCACCACGGTATGCCCCTGTTTTTTAAAAAACGCGGGAACATCTCGGCGGGAACCTGGGTCTGAGAGTAGGATATGTAAGCTGTCGCCAGCAGACACGGACTTCAACGCAAGTTTGACCTTAACCAAGGGAACGGGGCAGCGAAATGATGTTAAATCAATAAAAATCATAATGAACTTGCTATGAACGAACTTGGGCTATTATCCTAAGTTGCAACTCAAACTACAAGCTAAGTGCTACCCTAGCCTTAGTTGAGACAATTAAAAGAATTAAAGGATCCACTTGCGTAATTTGACGTTTTTGACCCGATGTAAACCCCTTGCGGCGAGTGTGCTTTCATTAATGTTACTCGGTGGAGCCGCAAAGAGTTTTGCCAACAACGACTTGCCCGACTTGGGCACCGCCGCCGTCAATACCTTCAGCCTAGAAAAAGAAATGGTCTATGGCGATGCCTATATGCGCGTTATTCGCTCATCGGCGCCCATGCTGAACGATCCGGTATTGAGCCAATATTTGACTGAACTGGGCAATAAATTGGTCGCCCACGCCACTGGCGTTAAAACGCCCTTTTATTTCTTCTTACTGCAAAACGATGAGATTAACGCCTTTGCCTTCTTCGGCGGCCACGTTGCAGTACACACTGGGTTATTCCTTAACGCCGATAACGAAAGTGAGCTGGCCTCAGTGCTCGGCCACGAAATTACCCACGTGACCCAACGTCACTTGGCGCGCTCCCTCGAAGCACAGCAAAAAAGTGGCCCAGCGACCGTTGCGGGCCTACTCGGGGCGATTCTATTAACCATCGCCGTGCCGCAGGCGGGGATGGCCGCGCTGGCAACCACTCAAGCCATGGCGACCCAATCGAAGATCAACTATACCCGTCTGCATGAAAAAGAAGCCGACCGGATTGGCATGCAGATTCTGGTCGATGCGGGCTTTGACCCCAATGCGGCCGCCGACTTCTTTGGTAAACTCGCCAGTCGCTACCGTTTTACCACTACGCCACCACAAATGTTGCTGACTCACCCATTACCCGAGTCACGGATCTCTGAAGCGCGCGATCGCGCCCACCAGTATCCACACCGCTATGTGCCGGATAATCTCAACTTCCAGCTCGCTAAAGCCCGTATTCAGGTACGTTTTTCCAGTTACAGCGACGATGCGGTATTGAGCATGTTTGAAAAGCAGCTCAATAAGCAAACCTACGGCTTTAAAGAGGCGGCTCTCTACGGCAAAGCCTTAGCACTATTTAGATTGAAGAAATTTGATGAGTCCGAAAAGATTGTCGACGAGCTATTAAAAATCGATGATAACAACTTGTTTTATATCGATACCAAGACGGATTTGCTCAACGAACGTAAGGATTATGCTAAGGCGACTAAGCTACTCGAAGCCCAGCGTAAAATGAAACCCACATCACAGGTGATTAACGCGAACTTAGCCAATATCTATATTGAGGCTGGTGAGCCAGCGAAAGCTATCCCACTGCTGGAAGACATGATTTTCCTCGATAAGCAAAATCAACTGCCCTATCAACTGCTCAATCTTGCCTATAAAAAATTGGGCAATCAAGGCATGGAGTATTTCTCCAATGCCGAGATAATGGCGCTAGGCGCTAACTACAAGGGCGCTATCGATCAGCTGAACTTTGCCTACCGCGCCTCGGAAGGCAATCCATTACAACTGGCACGAATCGAAGCACGTATCCGCCAATTTAAACAAGCGGATAAAGAGATGGATGCTTTGAAGTAAAATCAGCGATTTTACCTCTATCCCTTATAATCGCGCCCCGAACATCCTGACGGGGCGCTGTTTTTTCTGCTATCATCCGCGCCATTGTTTTAGCCGATTGAGCATAAGTACTATGACCCAAGCAACGATTTACCATAACCCACGTTGTTCAAAGAGCCGCGAAACCTTAGCCCTACTCGAGCAGCAAGGCTGCGATATCACAGTCGTGGAATACCTTAAGAATCCACCAAGCGCCGCCGACATCCGTGGAATTTTAGCCACACTCAAACTCAGCGCCCGTGAGTTAATGCGCACTAAGGAAGACGAGTATCAAGCACTGGGACTCGCCAATCCGGCCTTAACCGAAGAGCAACTGATCGACGCCATGGTCAAGACGCCAAAATTGATTGAACGCCCAATCGTACTGGCCAATCAACAGGCAGCCATTGGTCGTCCACCGGAAAATGTACTGAACATTCTCTAATCTTCGGTCATTTCACCATCATTCGATACGATTAAGATAGGAACATCATGACCTCAAGCACTCTGCTGACACTGAGCCGTTTAGGCTACCTTGCCCTCGTTCTCTTGCTGGGCGGTTGGTTTATTGGTCAGGGCCTCAATGGGGAATACACCTTATTATTCAGCCTACTCTGGCTAGTGCCTTTGTTGCTGCCGTTAAGAGGCATTTTGAAGGGCAACCCATACACCTATGCTTGGGCCAGCTTTATTTTATGCTTATATATGCTGCACGCCCTTACCTTGTTGTATGTCACGACCGATGCATTGGCTTTTGCCATTATCGAAGTCCTGCTGATTGGCACCCTGTTAGTCGCATTCCCATTTTATGCACGTATCCGTGGGCGTGAACTCGGCCTAGGTCTTAAGAAAAAGTCCGACAAGCAAGACTGATAGTGAGCTCCAATCAATCTCACCGCTGCCAGCGACCAACAAGTCGCGATTAGCCAGCACCGATGAGCAAGTTCTGATTAACAAGCGCGGTTCGGTTTTAATACCGCTCCGCGCTGTTTGTTTCGATAAGTCGTGATTAGAGAAGTTGTGATTCAAAAAATGGTGATTCGCAACATCATAATGCTATAAATTCGCCCCCGCTTTTATCACCCTCATTCACAGCAAAATCCGCTGCTGTATTAATCCCTTTTCGGCACAACTCCCCTCGCAACTCAACAACATTTAACTTACCTTTCATCACTTTTTGTAACCAAAAGAGCGTGCTATAGTCGGTTGTTATGCCAAGGAATGACGGCCAATCAAGCCAGTCATATCACAAAAACAATAACATAGCGTTAATTGGAGTGAGTCATGATGGGAATATGGGTTCCAATGCGTCGATTAAGTATTATCGCGGCGACCGTCGCTCTCAGTGCCTGTGGAGGCGGTGGTGGGGATAATAATGATGGTGGTACGGTAACCCCACCAACCACTAACGTGCCACGATGCGCGACAGTGACTCCGCTCATCACCACAGATTCAGGCGCCATCCGCTTTAAAACTGAACCCCAATATGTGGCGGGACAATCCAGTGCCATTATTGCCAGCCTAGGGAATCGCGATTCACAGGATCTCACCTTCCGCTGGCAACAGTTAGAAGGCCCCAGCATTGAACTCGTGAGTCAAAATAGCCCAGTATTAGCCTTCGATATCCCCGCAGCAGGCAGCTATCGTTTTAGCTTACATATCAGCGGCAGCAATATCGATGAAACGGCTGAAATAGCGTTCAATGCCGACAGCAGCGCGGGGGCAATGCTAAACATTCGTCAAGATCATCAAGCCGTAGAGGGTAACGATGTCAGCCTACGCATCGCTCAACAAGCCGGCCTTAGTGCATCAAGCATCAATTGGTGTATCGCCGAGGGCCCCAGTGTCAGTCTTGATATCAGCGATCCCTTTAGACCCCTATTTACTGCTGCCACTGTTGCTCAAGATACCTTAACTCGCCTTAGGGCATCGGCCACGATTAACGGTAATACCGTGACAGATGAAGCCTATGTGCTCACCACGGCGGCGCCCACAATAAGCTCAACCTACTTCGATACACCAGTGGCACGCACCCACGCTTATCATCCCGCCTCTCCCTATGCTAGTGCATTAACGGGCTGTGTGTACTCAAATCAGTTAAAAGAAGCTTGTACTATCAATCAATTGCCGCTAATCGGCCAAGTATCCAATACGCTCGATGTCGACACGATTCTCGATCGCGTTTTAGTGTCCCACGATTGGATGGGAGACAATTTCGAAGCATTTTTACGTCAAATGGACCCAAACAGCGATTTTGCCCGCCTATTACAATCGGTTACAGCAGTTGTGATCAGCTATGATGTACGCCCCTCGTTTTATTGGGTGGTCACGGGAGCGATTTATCTCGATCCGAATGATTTGTGGCTCACGCCAACCCAGCGCGACACCATCAACGAGGCGCCAGATTATCGCAGCGACTTTGGCAGTGAACTCAATTTCATCATGCCGTGGCGTTACGTTAAAAATAACCAATATGCTTCACAGGGATTTCCAATCACTACGCGCGCCACGCGCACGCTCAGCCAGATTAATCCCGAGCTCGCCTCACTCTTGTACCATGAGCTCGCCCACGCCAATGACTTCTTCCCAAGAAACATACACGCCACGCTCACAGGCCCCAGATTGTTGGACGACTATAGCCGCCGAAATGCCAATAAGAGTTTGATATCCGATCAAGTGAGTCGCAGCTATCCCCTCACCAGCACAGAAATGACAGGTCTTGCTGCGGTGAGCTTCTTGGGCGCCAAAGCCACTGCAACCCAAAAAGCCTATCAGCCTTCGGATGTGAGTACGTTTTTCTCCGGTGATATCGCCAATGACTTTTACAACTATTCCAGTACCCGTGAAGACGCGGCGATGTTATTCGAAGAAGCCATGATGAGTTATCGCTATCAAATCCAGCGCGATGTGGCCGTCACTAACCTGCCCGCCGTACTTACGGCTGACACTGTGATCGTTGACTGGGGACTAAGGGGCCGAATTGGCGACGATAGTCTGGCGAACCGCGCAGCCTTAGTGATCGATGGCATGCTACCAGAACTTGATGGTATCGGCTTGCTCACGAGCCTGCCCGAGCCAATAGCGATGACCCAAGGCCAAAGCTGGCGCCAAACCCTGGGGATTTCGCCCAATACCACAGTCAAAGGACGACAAGGGGTTGCGGCAAGTAGCGAAACACTTATCGAGCCAGAGCTACGCTTCAGTGGCGATCGTCACCGCCATCTACAACAGTGATTTGAACAGTGATTTGGATTGCTAAACAAGCAGATACACTTAACTCAAGCCTCTTAGCAGATCAAAGTTTACGATAGATGTGAGATAAATAGAGATAAAAAAGCCCGTCGTGATACGACGGGCTTTTTGTTAACACTGAATGTTTATTAACACAGGCAGTAGATTAACAGTCAGAACGATTACAGATGCAGCATTTCTTTGGCAAAAGGAATCGTGAGCTTGCGCTGATGTACGAGGGATGCCTTATCCAGTTTATCTAACACATCAAACAAGGTGCGTAGATCCCTTGCCATACGATTAAGTAAGAAACGGCCAACGTCTTCTGGCAACTGTAATCCGCGCATCGCCGCGCGGCGTTGCAGTGCCGCTAGCTTTTCATCATCGGCCATAGGTTGCAGCTGATAATTGAGTCCCCACTGCATCCTAGAGACTAAGTCAGGTAACAAGAAGCCAGCATCCGCGGGCGCCGAGCGGCCGCTGACCACCAGCGCACAGCGCTTGTTCTCGGCGACACGGTTGTACAAATCAAATATGGCTTCTTCCCAAATCGGGTGACCCGCAATGTCATCCACATCGTCGATGCAGATCAAATCGAGCTGCTCCAAGCCCTCCAACAGCGCTGTCGAGATACTAGCATGAATACCAAGGGGAAGGTAAAAACTGCGGCGGTCGAGTTCATTGGCATGGGCACAGGCGGCGTGCATTAAGTGAGTCCGCCCCGATTTCACCGGTCCCCACACATAAATTGCGGCTTCACCTTGGCCTTCTGCATTGGCGCGCAGCTTTTGGATAAGTTCGTCATTACCCGCTGCCGGATAATAACTGTTAAAGGTTTCATCATCCGGTAAGTAAACCGGTAACGACAATTGTAGCGGTGAGTTTAATGGCACTCGTACGTCTCAATATCAATAAATTATCGACTCCCCCACATGACTGAGCAGAGCATGCTCAGTCACAACGAGGGAAGTTTAAGGTAACCGCCATTGATAGACAGTTTTACCCGCAGGGCTGGCACCGGCAGAAAACTCCCCTGGCGCCACCACCGAAATTCGCGGCTCTAGACTCAGTAAACGCTCAAAGTCGGTCTGAGAACCAAACAAATCCAAGGAAAAGGTTGCGGTATTACCTTGGATGCGCGACAGCGTCGCATTCTTCACGGCGCTGAGTTGCTTTAAGTATTTTTCAACTTCAACTAGCTGCGCCATTTTATCAATGTTCACGAAGGTCACACTGGCACCAACTTGTTCGCCGGAATCGGCAATGGCGTACTTAGTAAAATAATAATCCCCGAGGGCGGCCATCATAGCGGTGATCGCCTGCGCGCTATTTTCTGCCGAGCCATTAAAACTAAACAGTGGCGGCGTTAACGAGTCGATCGTCGCCTTGGTGTACAAATTCAAGCGGTAACGCACTTGGTTTCCAGCTGGTTCAATAGCGACCAGGGCTAAGAAGTCGGCTTGATAACGTCCAGAGACGCTAGACACTATATCGGCAAACATGCCTTTAACATCATTGGGATTGATGCCCATTAACTCATCGAGGTCAAGGATAGGCAGTAAGACAGGAATGCCGCGCTCATCGGAGAAGATATTGAATGCCTGACGCTCGGCTAAGGTCGATGAATCACTCAGTAAAATCGTGTCACCTTCACTTGGCATGGCCACCCAAAAGAGTGTTAGTGGACGTTGAATGCCCCACACGGGTAATTGGGCCTGACGTAACAGGGTGATTATGCGGCGATGCTCAAAGTTGGCTTTTAACAACAGTTGGCCATTTTGCTCCACATAACCATATTGGCTCAGCAGTGTATCGGGATTGGCCAGTTGCGATTGTATAACGCCGTTATCCAAAGAACGTGCAGTCCCAGTATTCTTAATGATCACTTTTTCCAGCGCGGCTTTAAGGGCTTTATTCCGCTCAGGCACGGCGCGGGAAGCCACGGGCACATCGGCTTCATCTAATTTACTCACTTCAACAGCTTGCAGGCTATTAACGGTAAACAGGCAGTATAAAAACGCGAGTAAGCTTGGCTTTAATAGGAATTTCAGCATCTTTGAGTAGTTGAAGTAACGTCAGATAGTGCAAATTGTACCATAGTTAGCGCCTTTAGCGAGTCTTGGGGAGATTTCGACCACGGATTAAGTGCTGTCACTCGCTTTAGCAATAAAACAGTGATCCTTACCTACAATCGGGGCATTTTATAAGGAACATATAGCAACAAACTGTTATCATCTCGCGGTTTACCCTAAATTTACGAGAACAATAAATGAAACGACTCGCTATACCACTTCAGGGCGCGCAAATGCTGTTTGTTGCATTTGGCGCCCTAGTGCTAATGCCACTACTCACAGGGCTTGATACCAGTGTCGCCCTGTTTACTGCGGGTATTGGTACCCTGCTGTTTCAGTTAATCACGAAACGCCAAGTGCCAATCTTCCTAGCCTCCTCCTTTGCGTTTATTGCCCCCATTCTCTACGGGGTGCAAACCTGGGGGATCCCATCAACCATGGGCGGCATCATTGCCGCGGGTTTTGTGTATATCCTCCTCGGCGCGTTAGTGAAAGTGCGCGGCACCGACTTTATCCATCGACTGCTTCCACCTGTGGTGGTTGGCCCAGTGATTATTATCATTGGTCTAGGTTTAGCGCCTGTGGCGGTGAATATGGCGCTGGGTAAAAGTGGAGACGGCAGCTTAACACTCGTTCCCACAAATACCGCTTTGATTATTTCCCTCGCCTCACTCTGTACCACCATAGCGGTGGCTATTTTTGCCAAAGGCTTACTTAAGGTTATGCCTATTCTGGCGGGGATTGTGGTGGGTTATGGTCTAAGCCTTGCCTTCGGGATCGTGGATTTTTCGGTGGTTACAGCGGCAAGCTGGATTGCTATTCCGAAATTTGTCGCGCCCGAATTTAACTGGCATGCCATCGCCTTTATGATCCCAGTCGCGATTGCGCCTGCGGTTGAACATATTGGTGATATCCTCGCGATTTCCAATGTCACGGGTAAAGACTTTATGAAAAAACCCGGCCTGCATCGCACCTTGACCGGCGACGGCGTTGCGACAATTGCCGCAGCGGCCTTCGGTGGCCCCCCAAATACCACCTATTCGGAAGTGACTGGCGCGGTGACCTTAACCCGTAACTTCGACCCTAAGATCATGACTTGGACGGCGATCACCGCCATTACCTTGGCTTTTGTGGGTAAGTTAGGCGCCCTAATGCAAACGATTCCAGTCCCTGTGATGGGTGGCATTATGTGTTTGCTATTCGGTTCTATCGCCGCAGTGGGCTTAAATACCCTCATCCGTAATCACGTGGATTTATCCGAGCCACGTAACTTAAGTATTGTCGGCGTGACACTGGTTTTCGGTATTGGTGGTATGGCCTTTGGCATTGGCTCCTTCAGCCTCACGGGCATCAGCCTCTGTGGTATTGTGGCCATCACCATGAATCTGCTGTTACCTGCAAGCAAACACCATGAGCGTGATGCTGCATCACACTAAACGCGGTGAATAAGCGCTACAGATCATCACTCATCGCCGAATCCTTGTGTTAGGATTCGGCAACAAAAAAGCCGCTAAGTTATTCACTTAGCGGCTTTTTTATTATTCTTTCATCACATTTAAGCGTGATTACTCTGCGGTTTTGTATTTATCCGCAGTCGCTTTGATTAACGGCTGTAATTCGCCTTTTTGGTACATATCAACCACGATATCACAACCACCAATCAACTCACCTTCAATCCACAATTGTGGGAAAGTTGGCCAGTTTGCATACTTAGGTAATTCAGCACGGATATCTGGGTGCTGGAGAATATCCACAAATGCAAACTGCTCGCCGCAGTTGATCATGATTTGTGCTACCTGAGATGAAAAACCACAGCTTGGTAATTTAGGAGAACCCTTCATGTATACGATGATTGGGTTTTCAGCGATTTGCTGTTTAATTTTCTCTACTGTTTCCATTTTAATTCCTAAGTACGATGACATTGACTCAATGCCGCTATTGTACGACAGCTAGGCACAGAACAAAATCCCACAGTTTGTAAGGTTATGCCCTACAATTAGTTTTTCGATGACGCCTATCTAATCAATTAGCCAAACAATGATTCACATCACAAATATTATCGGTACAATAGAGCGCAGTGAGCACGTTTAAAAAACGATAACCTAAGACCATGGAGAGATACTAATGGCTTTCGAATTACCCGCATTACCATATGCAAAGAACGCACTAGAACCACACATTTCTCAAGAAACCATTGAATACCACTACGGCAAGCATCACAACACCTACGTTGTTAAGCTAAACGGTTTGATCGAAGGAACCGATTTCGCAGGTAAATCTTTAGAAGAAATCATCAAGACTTCTACTGGTGGCGTATTTAACAACGCAGCTCAAGTTTGGAACCACACTTTCTACTGGAACTGCTTAGCGCCTAACGCTGGCGGTGAGCCAACAGGTCCTGTGGCTGATGCAATCAATGCTGCATTCGGTTCATTCGACGCATTTAAAGCACAATTTACCGATTCTGCGGTAAACAACTTTGGTAGCGCTTGGACTTGGTTAGTGAAAAAAGCCGATGGCACTGTTGCTATCGTTAACACTAGCAATGCTGCAACCCCTCTGACTGACAGCACTGTGACGCCAATCCTGACTGTTGACGTGTGGGAACACGCTTACTACATCGATTACCGCAACGTACGTCCTGACTACTTAGCCCACTTCTGGCAATTAGTTAACTGGGACTTCGTTAACCAAAACTTCGCTGGTTAATCGCTGCTAAATCATTTCGAAAAAGAGCCCAAGTGGCTCTTTTTTTATGACCTCACAAATCACTCACCTCGCACCTTTTGCCTAACACCGCCCAATCGCTACAAGTGCAATAATTGCAATTGCAATCATTTGTTATTGTTTTTATTTGATATTTTTTTGACACGGCTGGCAAGTTTGTGTCTAAGATTAGTGTAGGAAGCTGAAAAATCAGTTATCCATCCATGACATCACTGGCGTTTCAGGGGGTTTATATGGGCATTTTCGAGCATTACCAAAAGCGCTACGAACAAAAACTCGATGAAGAATACACTTTGCAAGAATACCTCGATATCTGCAAAGAAGATCGCAGTGCTTATATGTCAGCGTCCGAGCGATTACTGCTTGCCATCGGCGAAGCCGAAATTATTGATACCGCGAAAAATCCAACCCTAAGCCGTATCTTTTCGAATCGTCTCATCTCACGCTATCCCGCCTTCAAAGACTTTTACGGTATGGAAGATGCGATTGAACAAATCGTTGCCTACCTAAAACACTCTGCCCAAGGCTTAGAGGAATCGAAGCAAATTTTGTACTTACTCGGCCCTGTGGGTGGTGGTAAGTCATCATTAGCGGAAAAACTCAAAGCCTTGATGCAAAAAGTGCCTATTTACATTTTAAGTGCTAATGGCGTGAGAAGCCCGGTGAATGATCACCCCTTCTGTCTCTTCGATGTCGAAGAAGACGGCCAGCTGCTGCGGGATGAGTTTAATATTCCCACCCGTTACTTAAAAACCATTATGTCGCCTTGGGCGGTGAAACGCCTGCACGAGTTTGGCGGCGATATTTCAAAGTTCCGAGTGGTCAAGGTCTACCCCTCTATTCTCGATCAATTGGCGATTGCCAAAACCGAGCCTGGGGATGAAAACAACCAAGATATTTCCTCCTTGGTGGGTAAGGTCGATATTCGTCAGCTAGAGCATTTCTCGCAAGACGATGCCGATGCCTATGCCTATTCGGGTGCACTCTGCCGGGCAAACCAAGGGATGATGGAGTTCGTGGAAATGTTCAAGGCGCCCATTAAGGTGCTACACCCACTGCTCACCGCTACCCAAGAAGGTAACTATAACGGCACCGAAGGCTTATCCGCCCTGCCCTATAGCGGAATCATTTTAGCGCACTCTAACGAGTCAGAATGGTCAACCTTCAAAAACAACAAGAACAACGAAGCGTTTCTCGACAGGGTTTATATCGTCAAAGTGCCCTATTGCCTGCGGGTATCGGAAGAATTGCAGATTTACAAAAAATTACTGCAAAACTCCGAGCTGTCCCAAGCACCTTGCGCACCTGGCACCTTAGAAACCCTAGCGCAATTTAGTGTGCTCTCTAGGATCAAAACACCTGAAAACTCCTCCATCTACTCTAAGATGCGGGTCTACGATGGTGAAAGCCTTAAAGATACCGATCCTAAGGCCAAATCCTACCAAGAGTACCGCGACTACGCCGGTGTTGATGAAGGCATGAACGGTCTTTCTACCCGTTTCGCGTTCAAGATCCTGTCGCGGGTATTTAACTTTGACCACTCAGAGATTGCCGCTAACCCTGTACATTTGTTCTATGTACTCGAGCGCCAAATCGAGCAGGAACAATTCCCCGGCGATACCGCCGAACGTTATCTGGAGTTCTTAAAAGGCTATTTAATCCCCAAATACGTCGAATTTATCGGTAAGGAAATCCAAACCGCGTACTTAGAGTCCTACTCTGAATACGGCCAAAATATCTTCGACCGTTATGTCACCTATGCCGATTTTTGGATCCAAGATCAGGAATACCGTGACCCCGAAACAGGCCAATTGTTTGACCGCTCTGCACTTAATGCCGAACTGGAGAAAATCGAAAAACCTGCGGGGATCAGCAATCCTAAAGATTTCCGTAATGAGATCGTTAACTTTGTCCTGCGCGCCCGCGCAAGCCATGAGGGCAACAACCCACTCTGGACCAGCTACGAAAAACTACGCACTGTGATTGAGAAGAAAATGTTCTCAAATACAGAGGATCTACTCCCGGTGATTTCCTTTAACGCCAAAACCTCGACTGACGATCAACGTAAACACGATGATTTTGTCAATCGAATGATGGAGAAAGGCTATACCAAAAAACAAGTCAGACTCCTGTCTGAGTGGTATTTACGGGTTCGTAAATCCTCTTAACTTGCGCTCACTAAAAACGAGGCTTTGGTGCTGCCAAAGCCTTCGCTGGGGTTTGGGAGGTGCGTATGGCGAACTTTATCGATAGACGGTTGAATGCGAAAGGAAAAAGCACAGTCAACCGCCAACGCTTTATCAACCGATATAAGCAACAAATCAAAAAAGCCGTCAGCGATGCCGTCACGCGTCGCAGTGTAACGGATGTAGATAAAGGCGAAAAAATCAGTATTCCCACACGGGATATCAGTGAACCTATGTTCCATCAGGGCAAAGGAGGCGTAAGAGACAGAGTCCACCCAGGCAATGATCAATTCACCCGTGGCGATAAAATCGACAGACCCCAAGGTGGTGCTGGCGGCGGAGCGGGTAAAGGCGATGCCTCGGATTCGGGCGAAGGTAATGACGATTTTGTGTTTGAAATCTCAAAGGATGAATACCTAGAGCTGCTCTTTGAGGATTTAGAACTACCGAATCTGCAGAAGAATCGCTTAAACAAGCTCGTCGAGTATCAAATCTACCGTGCGGGCTTCACCAATGATGGTGTACCAGCCAATATTAATATTGTGCGCTCACTGCGTTCCTCCTTGGCACGCCGCATTGCCATGTCGGCAAGTAAAAAGAAATTGCTCAAAGAGTTAGAGCAGGAACTGGCAGAACTTGAAAATATTCCGGGCACTAAAGCCGAGCTGATTTTGGATTTAAAAGCCCAAATTGAGGCGCTCAAACAGAAGATTGCTAAAGTCCCTTTTATCGATACCTTTGACTTACGTTTCAACAACTTTGCAAGGCGCGAGGTGCCCTCAAGCCAAGCGGTCATGTTCTGCTTAATGGACGTGTCAGGCTCGATGGATCAAGCAACAAAAGATATGGCAAAACGTTTCTATATCTTGCTGTACTTGTTTCTTACCCGTACCTACAAAAACCTCGAGGTGGTCTATATCCGCCACCATACCCAAGCGAAGGAAGTGGACGAGCATGAGTTTTTCTACTCCCAAGAAACCGGCGGCACGATTGTCTCAAGCGCATTGAAATTAATGCACGAAATTCAGCAGGCTCGCTACCCTGCCGATGAGTGGAATATTTATGCCGCACAAGCCTCTGACGGTGATAACTGGGCCGATGACTCTCCCACCTGTCGACAATTATTGGAGCAAAAAATCCTGCCGCTAGTGCGCTATTTTAGCTATATCGAAATCACCAATCGTGCGCACCAAACCCTGTGGCGCGAATACGAATCCCTACAACAACACTACGACAACATAGCGGTGCAACATATTCGTCAAGCCGAAGATATCTACCCTGTATTTAGAGAATTATTTAAAAAGCAGGCGGTTTAAGGGGGCTCTATGGGGATAAAAGAAGCAAAAACACGTACAGCCTTGAGCGACGGTCCCGACTGGAGCTTTGAGCTGTTACAAAGTTATCTGAAAGAGATTGAGCGAGTGGCGACCATTTATAAGCTGAACGCCTATCCCAATCAAATCGAAATCATCACCGCCGAACAGATGATGGACGCCTATGCCGGCATTGGCATGCCCATTGGCTATACCCATTGGTCCTTCGGCAAACGTTTTATCGAAACCGAACAGGGCTACAAGCGTGGGCAAATGGGGCTAGCCTACGAAATTGTGATTAACTCCAACCCTTGTATCGCTTATTTAATGGAAGAAAACACCATCACCATGCAGGCTTTGGTGATGGCTCATGCCTGTTTTGGCCATAATAGTTTCTTTAAAAATAATTACTTATTTAAGACATGGACGGATGCAAGCTCGATTATCGACTACTTGGTGTTTGCCAAAAACTACATCAGTGATTGCGAGCAAAAATACGGTGTCGAGCAAGTTGAAAGCATCATCGACTCTTGCCACGCTCTGATGAATTACGGTGTCGACCGCTATAAACGCCCATCGGAAATCTCCTTTAGGGAAGAACAGGCGAGGCAAAAAGACCGCGAGGCTTACCTGCAAAGCCAAGTGAACGATTTGTGGCGCACCATTCCCACCCATCAACAGCAGCAACCTTCGACCACTAAGCGCCGTTTTCCCGCCGAGCCGCAGGAAAATATTCTGTATTTTATTGAAAAAAATGCGCCATTGCTGGAGTCATGGCAGCGGGAGATTATCCGTATCGTGCGTAAGATGGCGCAGTATTTTTATCCACAAAAACAAACACAAGTGATGAATGAAGGCTGGGCAACCTTCTGGCATTACACCATTTTGAATCATCTATATGATGATGGCGTGGTCACCGACCGCTTTATGATGGAGTTCTTGCAGAGCCATACTGGCGTTGTCGCCCAACCCGAATATAACAGCCGTTACTACAGCGGTATTAATCCTTATGCCCTCGGGTTTGCGATGTTTACCGATATTCGGCGCATGTGTGAGAATCCGACCGAGGAAGACAAAGCCTGGTTTCCGGACATTGCGGGCAGTAATTGGCTCGATACCTTACATTTTGCGATGCAAAACTTTAAGGATGAAAGTTTTATTAGCCAATATCTGTCGCCGAGGGTGATCCGTCAGTTCAAACTGTTTGGCATCCACGATGATGAGAAACGCAATTATCTGTCCGTGTCGGCCATTCACGATGAGCAGGGTTATCAAGACATTCGCAATCTACTCTCGCAGCAGTACAATTTGTCAAATATTGAGCCTAATATTCAAGTACATAACGTTGAGATAAACGGCGACCGCTCCTTAACTTTAAGGTATGTCCCCAGTAATGAGATCCCGCTCGCCAGCACCTATAAGGAAGTGCTAAAGCATTTGCATCGACTCTGGGGCTTTACCGTCAGCCTTGAACAGTTAAATGCCGATACCAGCGTGACCTTGTTAGCCTCCTGCCCTGAGCAACCTAAGGCCGACTAAATATCAGTTTGATGAAAAAGCAAAAAGCCGTTTCTCAATGAAACGGCTTTTTATTTAACCCGTCTTACAACAGACCACTTGCCACATGTAAGCTTCGGAATCGAAACTTAAGCATTGCCGTCCTGCTGGGCAATCGAGGTTGGCATATCGTCACGCAATTGCAACCACATTTTGCCGCTGTTAATACCGTAGGTACGCATTAATGCGGGCACATCGATATAGTTTTTAGCTTTGGCTAATATTTCGAGTTCTTTATAGAAGTTCAACGCTAACTGGCGCGCCTCTGGGCTACTGAAATAGTAACGACCGACTCGGCTATACAGACCTTTAAAGCCATTTAAGATCAACACGTACAGCGGATTGCCTGAAGAGAAGGCTAAGGTGTGGTGCAACAGGTAGTCATACTCGGCGAAGGATTCGGCCGTGTCTTCTAATTGGTGAATTTGTCCGAGGACTTCCACCGCTGTATCTGGGCTGTTACGCAGTGCACCGCGAAAATAAATCGCGCTCACATTGGTTCGAGCCGACAGTAATTGATCCACCAGCACGGGGAAGCCTTCCGGGTTGAGATCGGCTATGGTCTCAAGAATGTTAAGGCCCGAGGTTTCCCAAAAATTGTTCACCCGAGTCGGTTTACCATGTTGAATTTTCAACCAACCATCACGGGCTAAGCGTTGCAGCACTTCACGCAGGGTGGTGCGTGTTACACCAATTAATTCAGAAAGCTCACGTTCAGCCGGTAAAATGGACCCTGGGGGAAACTTATTTTCCCAAATCGATCTTACAATATACTTCTCTGCAAAACTTGCAGGTCCTTTGGCATTGATAATCATCAGCCCACTTTTCCAGTTGTTGTGCTTTATAATGGTCACTGATCATACCAGAGCGGTAAAAAATGGAAACCATTGACTGAGGCTCACCTTAAAATCACCGTACAATTGTCACAGAAATGTTCAAAAAAACGACATTAATCAACAGCAATTGTGCCAATTTTGCCGATTAGCTCCGCTTTTTGAAATCTGGGTTTCAGTATCTCGTTACATTAGCATTCTCTTTAGGCTAGACTGATTTTCTAAAACAAATGCCAGAAACAATAACCTGTGCAATTTTAAAAGATAATTAGAAGAGAGGATGCCATGCCGATGACAATGAGTCAGGCGTTTATTGGGAACTTCTTAGGGAATTCTCCTAAGTGGTACAAGATCGCAATACTGTCGTTTTTAATAATCAATCCAATACTCTTTTTCTATGTCAGCCCCTTTGTGGCTGGTTGGGTATTAGTGCTTGAATTTATTTTTACCTTGGCAATGGCGCTGAAATGCTACCCATTACAACCCGGTGGTTTATTAGCGATTGAAGCTGTCGCCATCGGGATGACCTCTGCCAGCCAAGTACTGCACGAAATTGAAGCGAACCTTGAAGTATTACTACTGCTGGTGTTTATGGTGGCCGGTATTTACTTCATGAAACAGCTACTGCTGTTCGTGTTCACTAAGATGATCACTAAAGTGCGCTCGAAAATTTTAGTGTCTTTACTATTCTGTTTGGCTTCTGCCTTCTTATCCGCCTTCTTAGATGCTTTAACCGTTATCGCCGTGATTATTACCGTAGCAGTCGGTTTTTACTCTATCTATCACAAAGTTGCTTCAGGTAAAGATTTCTCGGCAGATCATGACCATACCTCCGAAGGCAAAAATGACGATGGTGAAAACCAACTCAATGAAGATGAACTGGAGTCTTTCCGTGGTTTCCTGCGTAACCTATTGATGCACGCCGGTGTCGGTACCGCATTAGGCGGCGTGTGTACTATGGTGGGTGAGCCACAAAACTTAATCATTGCAGCCCAAGCAAACTGGCAATTTGGCGAGTTTGCGATCCGTATGTCACCTGTGACCGTGCCAGTATTGTTCGCGGGTATCCTCACCTGCTTTGTGGTCGAAAAATTCCGTTGGTTTGGTTATGGTGCTCAGCTACCGGATGCGGTGCATAAAATCCTGTGTGATTACGCCGCCTATGAAGATGCCCGTCGTACCAATAAAGACAAGATGAAGCTGGTTATCCAAGCCTTTGTCGGTGTTTGGTTGATTGCGGGTCTGGCGCTGCACTTAGCGTCTGTAGGCTTGATTGGTCTGTCTGTGATCATCTTAACCACAGCCTTTAATGGTATTACCGATGAGCATGCGCTGGGTAAAGCCTTCGAAGAAGCCCTGCCCTTTACGGCGTTGTTAGCTGTGTTCTTTGCAGTTGTGGCCGTAATCATCGACCAACAACTGTTTGGCCCAGTGATCCAATGGGCACTGAACCATGAAGGTAACACCCAATTAGTGATCTTCTATATCGCTAACGGCTTGCTCTCTATGGTCAGTGATAACGTGTTTGTGGGCACGGTTTACATTAACGAAGTCAAAGCCGCATTGATTAACGGTCAAATTACCCGCGATCAATTCGACCTGTTAGCGGTTGCGATTAACACTGGTACTAACTTACCTTCGGTGGCGACACCAAACGGTCAAGCCGCGTTCCTGTTCTTATTGACCTCGGCCCTTGCACCTCTTATCCGTTTATCCTACGGCAGAATGGTGTGGATGGCATTGCCTTACACTATCGTGTTATCGATTGTGGGTGTGATGGCTATCGAATCGGGCTTCTTAGAGCAGATGACCCAGTACTTCTACGACTCCCATGCGATACTGCATCACAGTGTTAAAGAAGCGTTAGCGCCTGCGACAGGTCACTAACATAAATATCGGAGTTGACTGAACTTTATGAGTTCAGTACAGTCAAAAAAACGCCCTACTTTCGAGGGCGTTTTTTGTTGATATGGAGTTCACTTTTGACAGCACTCACTCGCTTTGCCCATTCCCGCGCATCTTGGTTCATTCTCACCGGCTCTGCGATTGCCCTCGAAGCGGCCGCATTGTATTTCCAATACGTGATGAAGTTAGATCCCTGCGTCATGTGTATCTACCAGCGTCTCGCCGTATTTGGCATTCTGGCGGCAGGACTGATAGGTATGACGGCGCCTAAGTACCGCATCGTTCGCATTTTAGGCGCCCTTGGCTGGGCCGTCAGTGCAACCTGGGGATTAAAACTGGCGTTAGCCTTAGTCGATATGCAGAATAACCCTTCGCCCTTCTCGACTTGCTCATTTTTACCCGAATTTCCAGCTTGGATGCCACTCCATGAATGGTTCCCATCCGTGATGTTGCCAACGGGAATGTGTACCGATGTGCCATGGCAGTTTATGGGCGTCACCATGGCCGAGTGGATGGTGGTAGCCTTTAGTGGTTATCTGGTCGCACTGTTACTGTTTATTGTGCCCATCTTGAGCGGCTCGAATAAACCTTCGCTCTACAAATAATCTTGCTAAGGCAGACTAAGGTCTGCCTTATTTTTAGCTATAGCTGTCAATCTTTCTCGCCGAAAGTACTCTGCGAACTTTGATTTAAGCCAATGGCAAATAGACCAAAAAACGCTAAACTGGCTCCATGATAACGGCATTTGGAACGCGTAGAACATGGATAAACGGCCTCTCATTGAGCCTCAAGCACCGTTAACCCACTGGCAAAAGAGCCTGCCGTTTAAACTCAGCCTGATCCAACTGCTGATCGCCAGCATACTGATCTTCAGCACGGCTTGGGTCATTCTCAACATTCAGACCCAACAGATCAGCGAGCAGCAAACCCTGCTCAATCAAAACCATGGCCAAATCATCATTGCTAAATTGCAGGAAATGACCTCCCAAGTGGAGAATCAGGTCAATGCCATCAGTCAAATCGCCATGCTATACCGTTACGAACCTGAGCAACTCAGTAAGAGCATTCCGGTATTACTCTCGATTGAAAATCAAAAGGCGATTATTTCAGGTGGCGGGATTTGGCCCGAGCCAGGGGCATTTGACCGGCAAAAGTTTCGCGACAGCTTATTCTGGTCACACAATATTCACGGCGAATTGGTCGCCATCAATAGCTATAACGATGATAGTTTTCCAAGCTACCACACCGAAGAATGGTATCGGCCTACCCGCTATTTCCCCGTAGGAAAAATATTTTGGTCTAAATCCTATGTCGACCCCACCACCCATGAGCCTATGGTGACCGCATCGGGTGCCATGTGGATGGATCATCAGTTTATTGGAGCCGCCACGACCGATATCAGCCTTGAAAAACTCAATCAGCTCCTACGCAATACCATGCTCGATGTCAGTGGCTACGTGATAGCCCTAGACCATCAAAACCAAATCTTGGCCTCGCCTAATAGTGACAATCTGCCACAATCTTCCCACAGTTCCACCCATGCCCTACAAGACTTCGATGAGTTGGCAAAAACTGAGACGGCCTTTAGCCCCATTGCCTCGGCACTGCACTTAGCCGACCGCAGTTTTATCGAACAAGCCGTGGCTGAGCGCGTATTTACCCAAGAGCAAATGGATAACCTCACCCGTCTAAGCAACGATGGGGAACGGCAGATGCTCTCCGCCATCGTCAATGACAATGCCAAAAACCAGTTCTTAACACCTAGACGAATCGCCTCGGTCTCATTGACTATGGACCCTATCCTCAAGGGTCCCTCACTGGTGTCGGTGTTTTTAATGCCCCACACCTACTGGAAAATTCTGGTCGTCACGCCCATCGCCCCATTACAGGACACGGCCAAAAAACTGATCGAAAAAGTCGGCCTCTCCCTCGTATTAATTCAGATGCTCGGCCTTATCCTGCTGTTTTTATTGCAACATAGATTAATTATCGCCCCCATTATGGAGATGGTGCAGGCACTCAAACGCAATGATTCGGCCTCTATCGAATTAAAAGCCAAGGAGCGGCACGATGAGGTCGGCCTACTAGCGAAAAGCTTCTTATCCCGCACCCAACAGCTTGAAGTCGCCATGGCCAGTCTAGATGCCAGTAATCTCGCCCTTGAGCAGCAATTACTGACTCAACAGCATTTTCAGCAGGAGTTAAATCAACGTAAGGAACAATTAAGATCCTTACTCGATTTCTCATCCACCATCATTTACATCAAAGACTTAAACGGCAGATATACCTTAGTGAACAACAAATACTGCGAAGTGTTAGGGATTGAGCGGCGCAAGATCATCGGCGCCACCGACTTTGATCTGTTCCAAAACTCACTCGCCCAACAGTATCAACAGAACGACCAAAGGGTCACCCATAGCCACGATGCCCTGCATTTCGAAGAAGCCATTCCCTCCCTTCGCGGCGAGGTTATTTATCAAATGAGTAAATTCGATATTCGCGATGATGAGGATAATTCCATGGGCGTCGGTGCCATTGGCTTTAATGTAGACTTGAAAAAACGCCAAGAAAAAGAACAAGAAAAGCTGCTGCAATCGCAATTAGCCCAGCTAAAAGATGAGCAGCGCAAGACCCAACTCTCGCAGCAAGAAAACAGCCAGCTCAGGGAACAACTCGCGGCGATTCAAGCTGAGATCAATCAGCAAATCCAACTCAACTTGAGCAAACAACAAAGTCAGAAACTGATGCAGAATTTCCTAGCCGACGTCATGAGCCAAATGATGCAAGAGCAGGACAAACTCCTCGCACAGATCTGCCAAGTGCGCACCAAGGAGGATGACAGCCACCAAGCCCAAGTGGTGCAATTGATGAGCCAACAAGCGGCCAGACTCAGGCATATATCTCAGCTGTTTACCGATCAGCATAGTGAGATACGCCCGCTGCATTTAGCTCAGTTTATCAATCAATTATTGAGCTTATTGCAGCCACAACTGTTGAAAACTCAGGTTAAAGTCAAGCTAGAGTGCGACGAGCAATTAGTAGTCGATGGCAATGCTTGGCAATATTTGCAATTTTTCTATCGGCTGATTAACAACACCTTGCACCATGCCTTTAAAGAGCATAATCAAAACAGAACCTTAGCATTAACCCTTGAGAAGAAAGACGGCGAGTTTCAGATGCAGCTTAAGGACAATGGTGTCGGGATATCAGTCGCGCACCTTGAGCAACTAAAACAAGAAATTCAACAAAACCAATGTATTGGCACACTGACTTGCATTAATCTTTGGATAAAAGAAGAGTTACATGGCGAGCTTAAGGTAGAGAGTGAGCTCAATCGTGGCACTCTGATTGAGTGCCACTGGCCATTAGCTGCAGTATAGCCACGGCTAAGTGCAAGCCCATTGGGACAAACTAGTCGCTCGACTTATCGAGGGACACATCCACCAGATAATGGCCCTGTAGCCAATTACGGCCAATTAAGAGTTTATTGGACATTTGACTGCGGTCCTTAAGATTCACTTTGACGGGATACTCAAGTCCCGGTTCGCCTAAGGTCAATTCGACCATATAACGCACTTCACTCCCCTGCGCGTTACGGATAAGCGAAGTATCGACAATCCTTGCCCTTAACCGCTTTTCCTCTCCACGCTCATTTTCGGTAGTGAAATTAAGCCACTTGCCGATGTTGTTATCCATATTGATAGGATCTTCATCGTCAATCTTGAGATCAATCGCATGCAGGGAGTTTTCAACCGCCCCCGTATCGATGCGCGTTTTAAAGGTCAGCCCGGCCTCTTTCACTTTGATTAACGCTGTCGGGCCAATAAGACGTTTCTCAGCCACATCAACAACATAACGGCCCGCTAACCAATTACGGCCGATCAGTAACTTATAATCCATATGGCTTCGGTCACGTAGGTTAACGGCAACCAGACGGTGTTGGCCCTCAAAACCAATGTCCAACTCGACCAAATAGCGGACTTCACTGCCTTGAGCGTTATTCACTGTGGTGGTCTTTAGGATTTTCGCCGCTAAGCGCCGCTGCTCGCCCGCCTCGTTTTCGGTGGTAAAATGCAGTGTCTTACCTATGTTATCCTGCATCTTATCGGATGCACCGCCTTCAACTTGCAGATCAATGGCGTGCAATGAAGTGTTCGCAGCCCCCGTATCAATTCTTGCCTGAAAATCCAGTTGTGCGGCCAATAAGCGCATCTTCTCTGATTGACCAATAATCGCCTTAGTGTCAGTAGATACTGCGCTCTGCGCAGGCGTTTGCACCTCTTCGCTGACTTTGCCGCAACCAGCAAGGCTCAAACTTGCTATAATGGCGCCTAGCAATAATGTGGTGCAGCGACCGACACTTTGATGTTGTAACATCCTCACTCCTTATCTGAACGATGACGAGCATACAGCATTGAGCCCATCACCTTGGTCGATGTAGGGGGCTAGTGATAGCACAAAAGCGAAGGAAAAGAGCCGAAAAACACTAAGCTAAGGTCAAATGCAGCATTTAAGCCAATGAAAAAACAAGGAATAGTCACAAGTTAACACGCAATGGTTACAGCCGTTACACCTCTGCCACTTTCGCTTCGTCCAACCAAGCTTTCGCCAGCGCGCGCTCATGTTCACTAAAAACCTTCACCGGACAGGGCAACATAAAAGCCAGTGTATTGACCATAGCACCTAGGCTTTGCATGTCCGCAATCATCACCACCCGCGAGAAATCACTAAAATGAAACACACTGAGTAAAGCATCATCCCAGAGTGCGCCCACGGTAATGCCAATAAAGTCGGGGCTGAACTCGTACCACAAGCGAAGACTCGCATGATCCTGCAACTTGGCCTCAATCGCGGGAAGCAGTAAGGCTTCGATATCCCCATGGGTGACTTGACCCGACACCACAATGGTCAGCATATCTTCGGCATAGCTTGGACGTATCGTTAGCATTATGCATCTCCCTTGATATCGCACGAGAAAATACGGCTATAGAGTAAAGATATACCCTGTAAATGAAGATGCTTGAAAAGTGGGAATTATTTTACTCAAACTTGCGGGAAACTGATGCGATGGCAGGTAATTACGAGATGAGATTGTAAAGTCCGCAAAACTTGCGTAAGCATTGCACGGTAAGGCAAGCCCTATTCACTTCACACCTTCAGAGCCTGCACGAAAGGCATCGACTGGTGCCCAAACAACCCACAGGCCGAAGTAACACATTAAAAGTGAAGTAATGATGGGAGATAACGAACAAAGTAAGTAACTAGCTAACAAACTAACTGATAGGACTAACCCAAGAGATGAGGTTAATCCTAAGCTTAAGCGAAGGTATTACACATGGACTTGAATTTTCGAGATTTCTTGATCGAATAAATTCTTTATAAGGCCAGAAAACTCGGTGATAAACAGCGTTTGCTCTGGCGTGGCCCTATGATTCGCCACTGAGGCTAAGATTTCCTCAAGATCGTACACAATCGCATCGACCTCACGGATAATGGTGTTTCGTTCGGCAAAAGAAAGGGAAGGATTTTGGCCGCAGACCATAATAATCTGTGCGGATAATTGCTCTTCGAACAACTCCATCACAGTATCGTCGGACACATTTTGGGTATCGGGCGTTTCGAACAAGCCAAGATGCTCAGTCAAATACTGGATCAAATGCATGTAACCGTCTTTATCTGTGACCATTTTTTACCCTTCACACACCAAAATCTATCGCCAAAGGCGACACTGAAAAAACAAAACCCACATCTAAAGTGGTCGATATAAAGATTTGCACGTCAGCCACTCGCTAACCATATCGCGAACAGGAGCGCTGACGTATTGATCTAAACCAATCTTATCGCTGTTACTTTGTTAAGGTTAGTACAAACGACACAGGAACGGCTTGGCTAATACTAGATAAACCTGCAATATCACGCAATTTATCCACACCCGAGACCAAATCGAACTCGTTAGCATTGACTATTATCGGCTGAAAACTGCTAACCATCAGTTTATTATCAGATACTTTGGTTAAAATTACCGAAAAAGTTTTCGTTTGTTGCTTTCCATGGAGGGAAATTTTCCCATCGATGTCGGCCACTTTAGTCTCACCGACGGCTAGATCTTTCAACATCTTGGTATCCACCTGCGAGCTTAACTTCAACTCGGGATACAAGGACACTTCAAACAACAGGTTTTGCATACGCTCATCGCGCACATCGATACCAGTCGCCACACTCATCAGGGGAATGGTTAATTCAAATTGACCATTATCCTTAAGGGCACCATTGAGTTGCTTAAAGTGATGAACTTCAGCGATATCACCCTTTTTCACCGACACGAAGCTGACTCGAGAGTCCTGCTTCATTACTTGCCACTGGGCCGCACAGCTAAAACTAACCAGCGTCGATAATGCTGCAATTACTATCCATTTTTTCATCGTATCCATCCTCAATCAGTGAGAGTTAAGGCAAGGCGGTCACCCTGTGACACAGAAGTCCCCGCCGTATCCTTAGGCAATCTGTGACAAAGATCACCTAAGTCTCGCTAAAGATACTCTTTTTCTTGTTTAGCGACTAGTTAACTATCGTTAAACTCGCACCAGCCACTTATCTAAACTATTGGCAAAAGCCTGTTTATCCGCCGCCGATAAGGCATCAGGACCACCGGTATGCACACCTGATGAACGTAAATCTTCCATAAAATCGCGCATCGTCAGTTTTTGGCGAATATTGTCCGTAGTGTAGAGTTCGCCGCGGGGATTAAGCGCCAGCGCGCCCTTTTCAATCACTTGCGCCGCCAACGGGATATCGGCGGTGATCACTAAATGCGTAGCCTCAACATGGTCGACAATGTATTGATCTGCCACATCAAAACCTGAGCCGACACGCACTTGGCTGATATAAGGCGATGGTGGCACCCGCAGCATTTGGTTCGCCACCAGCACTAGCGGCAGCGACTTTCGCTCAGCCGCGCGAAATAAAATCTCTTTAATCGGGTTTGGGCAGGCATCGGCATCGACCCAAATCTTATACTGTCCCACGCTTACGCTCCTAAAGACCATTAAGGTGCTAAACGGTCAATGACCCATTCATCCGCTTGGCGAGTGTAGAGAAAACGATCGTGCAGCCTGTGCTCACCGCCCTGCCAAAACTCGATGCTCGAGGGTTTGACTAAGTAGCCGCCCCAAAAACTCGGTAAGGGCACATCACCCTTGGCAAATTTGGCTTTCATTTCAAAGAACTTACCTTCGAGCACTTGTCGCGCGCTCAGTTTGCTCGACTGCTGTGACACCCAAGCCGCAATCTGGCTATCCTTAGGACGGGTCATAAAGTATTTCAGCACTTCGGCGGTAGAGAGTGGCTGCGCCTCACCGAGAATCGATACTTGGCGTTCAATCGGATGCCAAGGAAAATGCAGACTCACCTTGTTATTGGCTGCGATCTGCTGCGCTTTTCGGCTACCTAGGTTAGTGAAGAACACAAATCCCGAGTCATCGAAGCGCTTTAATAGCACAATTCGCTGATAGGGCTGACCATGCTCATCGACGGTGGCAACACACATCGCCGTGGGATCGCTCAGCTCGGCATAGCGAGCTTGCGTCATCCATAACTCGAATAGCTGCATGGGATTTTGGGGTAAATCGGCGCGTCTTAGACCGCCTTTGGTGTATTCGCGGCGAATATCACTGAGATCTGTCATAGGGTTTCCTTTTACAAGCGCACAATGATTGCCATCGGTGCAATCCGCTGAAAATGCAAGTTTACCATGCCTTACTCGCAATTCGCTGCTCTGTTATTACGCCGTCAATAAAAAAGCCAAGGCCGTTAACCTTAGCTTTTTATTGATAATCCAGCGCTTAAGCGTGGTAAAAAGATGGACTCAAGCAGCACGAGCGAAACTCACCAGAGTCTACCACTACATAAACTCGGGCTGTAACACTTGGGTTTCGAGTAACTGATAATGACTAAAGGTAATCTCCCCACCTGATGTTGTGGTGACCACGGCTTGGCCTAGACACAGATGAGCAGGGAATCCTTCGGTAACGATAGGCTGATTAAAACCAATCAAATCCCAACTCGATGGGGAGAATCCATTGATTAATCGCGCTACAACGGGATGGGGGTAAGTCGCTAAATCGAGATTAGTCTCGAAGCTCACATAGGAATGCTCCCCTTGCCCCATCGATGGGGTGATATGCAAGGTAACATAGTCTGTCCCACGTATCGCATTCAACGAAAAACCAGCAGGCTGAAAACAATGCATATCAAACTGAAAATCGGGAAAGAGTTGCTGAAATTCAAGCCGTTGATAAATCCCCTGCTCAGTTTGTGTTGGCAGCTTGAGATAATCGGCAAGCTCGCCACGGATGTGGTACATCATCAGTTCAAGGCAAGTCTCGGTTGAGGGGATAACTTGGCTATCTGTACAAAACAGATCGCCAGTACAAAACGGATTGTCACTACAAAACAGATAGTGATGATGTGAGTCTAAATGGCCCACTCGAAAGGCTTTGCCGGGGATCAAGGTTCGCAATTTAGCGATATCGTCTGCAAAGTTCGAGCTTTGTAGCTCAGCTTGGTATTCATTCTTGCGCTGATAACAGAGCGCGGAGATGTGTTCCACGCCTAAGGCGTTGATAAAATGGCAGGCAGCATCAACCAGCGTGCTATTTCCACAGGTGAGCAGCAGAATCTTATCATCCCAGACGAACAGACTGGATTCACTCAGCAGATAGGCATCGCAGGCAGGATTACTGATTGTGGACAGGATTTCCGCATTGGCGCAGGCCACTAAGGTTGACCAAAAGCCGTACTCTCGTTGGCGCAATGACGCCATCTTGGGAGTGAGTTTGATCTCAAGCTTTTTTTCCGCGCCTTCAAAAAACATCAAACCGTTCGCCTCATCTTATCCCTGTGTTTGGGCATCTATTGATATAACAGTCATTAATGGTTCGCTGGCAACGCTGGCTTAAGTGAACACACGCATGTTAAGACTGGTAACCCATCAATTTCGCGCGGCTATTTTTACACGACTAACGCCGCAATAAAACCACTGAGCTTGCTTTTACAAGGTGACAGCCTTGCAAAGCACTAGCGAAAAGCAACTGGCTATAAAAAACAAAAGTCAGCCTAAGTGTCCCTAGGCTGACTTTTTTAACACACTCAATATTAAGAAAAATCTTCTAAATAAGTGTAACCTTTTAGGCCCACTTGCAGTTCTTCTAAAATCTGGGCGCGTTCGTCTTCGGCAATGTGCTGATTCACTAACTCTTCGTAAGTACGCATAAAGTCAACGGCATCTAAGTTAACATAGCGCAGTACGTCAGCAACAGTATCACCGGCAAGGACCGACTCAATGTTGGTCATACCGTTCTCTTCGATGCTTACCACAGCAGAGTTGGTATCACCAAACAGGTTATGCATATCACCTAAAATCTCTTGATAGGCACCGACCATAAAGAAGCCCATCAGATAAGGACTTTCAGCGCTCCAAGCCGGAACGGGCAGCGTGGTTTCAATCCCTTGACCATCAACGTATTGGTCCACAATACCGTCAGAGTCACAGGTGATGTCCAGCATCACGGCGCGGCGCTCTGGCGCTTTGTCTAAACCAGACAGTGGCAGCACAGGGAACACCTGATCGATACCCCAAGCATCCGGTAACGATTGGAATAAAGAGAAGTTAACGAAGAACTTATCGGCTAACTTTTCGTTTAACTCATCGATAATCGGTCTGTGGTAACGGTTTTTAGTGCTTAACAAACCTTGAACTTCGTGGCATACACGCAGGTTAGCCTGCTCAGCCCAGGCACGTTCTGCCAAGCTTAATTGACCTAAGGCAAACAGCGATTGCGCTTCTTGCAGGTCACTTTGGCTATCGTGGTAAATCTCAATCAGTGCACGTTGATCGGCGCGGCCGCTGATCTCGGTCCAAGATTGCCACATGTTGTGCAGCAGCTGTGGCGACTCTTCCGCTGGCGGCTGGATTTCTTCTACCTGATAGGCTTCAGTACCAATCACATCGGTGATCAACACAGCGTGGTGCGCCGTTAAGTGACGGCCAGATTCTGAAATAATACGTGGCATAGGTTGCTCGTATTCATTACAGATATCGGTAAGCACGTTCACGATGTTATTCGCGTATTCACTTAAGCCATAGTTCATTGAGTTGTTACTTTGGCTACGAGTGCCGTCGTAATCCACCGCTAAACCACCGCCGACGTCGAAACAGTTAATGCTGGCGCCTAACTCACGTAATTCACAGTAAAAACGCGCCGCTTCGCTCACACCTTGACGAATATCGCGGATGTTGGCGATTTGCGAACCTAAGTGGAAGTGCAATAACTGCAGCGAATCCAACATGTCGTTTTCTTTTAACTGATCTACCACAGTTAAAATCTGCGCCGCAGATAAACCGAATTTAGACTTTTCGCCACCGCTGGCCTGCCACTTGCCTTTACCTTGGAAGGCAAGGCGAGCACGTAGACCTAAGCGAGGTTTCACTCCTAAGCGCTTAGACTCGGCCAACACCATCTTCAGCTCAGACAGTTTTTCTAAAACGATGTAGACCTTATGGCCTAACTTTTCACCAATTAAGGCTAAACGAATGTACTCGTTATCTTTGTAACCGTTACATACGATCACTGAACTGGCTTTCTGCGCCATGGCCAGTACGGCCATTAATTCTGGCTTACTGCCGGCTTCTAGGCCTAATTGTGGAACTTCTTTTGATGCTTGGCTCGCAAGGATCTCTTCTACCACAGTTTTTTGTTGGTTTACTTTAATGGGGTAAACCAGCAAATAGTCGCCGCCTGATACTCATATTTTTGTATCGCTTGGTCGAATGCTTGGCACAAACTGTTCACTCTGTGGTGCAGAATTTGCGGGAAACGAACTAATACAGGTAAAGCGACCCCTGCTTTAACCATGTCTTTTGCTAGCTCATTTAAGCCAATCTTGTGATCAGGATTCTTAGGATCCGGCGACACTGTCACCTCACCTTGGTCGCTGATCCCATAAAACCCTTGGCTCCAGTGGGTAACGTTGTACCCAGCACGAGCAGCATCAATAGACCAATCATTCATTTTTATTTAGCCCGTCTATAAAAAAATGGGTTAAACGGCCACTGCATTCTTGCACGACCGCCCGTTCGACAAACCCAGGTAAACATACGGTTACCTGACATACAATTAGGATGTATTCACCCTGTTTAATGCAGCAAAATCCCCCCAGCAGAGGTGACATTGATGCGTTTTTCCTTAACGCAGCCGGGGTAAACCCCAATTCTTATTACACTGGCGATGGTAGGAGATTGCGTTCATATCACCTTTTATCGCCAAGGTTTCTCACCAATGGCATTAACCTTAGCGCGCTTTGAGGTTAAAAAACACCCAAAACCCTAACGTTAGGCGTTGCATCACAGCCGAAGACCCCAAATTCATTAAAAAGAGGGTCAAGCATGTCTACAACAACAGGTAACACTAAAGGAACAACATTACATATTAAGCGGCCAGGCAAGACCGAGCGCACCTAATAACAGGCAAGATTATTGTAACAGGGGACTGTTGGCTTCTTCGCGGCCAGAATTGATACGGATTAACGTGAGATGTTTAAGGCTGGTATCGTCATAGGGCATAACGATTGAGCGCTGACATTGTGATGCTTTTAGGCAAAGAGCAAAAAATGGATGCTTGTGCATTAGCTAAACAATTCCTCTTAACCCCATGTAACCATTATAAATTGTACGTTACACGGTTAATGACCTGTGAACCATAAAACCATTACAACTCACGTAATATTTGTCATGTCTGTAACGAGCGAAGTCGTTAAACGGCGCAATTAAACCGCGCAATGTCACAGAATGCAAGCAAGAATCTCATTTAATATTTTTCATTAAAATATAACAAACACCCCATTAACAGGGATGGCATCCCCATGCAGGGTTAATTTTGATAAATTAATAAGTTAGTGAATAATCCTACTTTTAATACGTTCAATATTTTTTAATAGCCTTGCAGAATAAATGGCTAACAATCGCAGCGTCGGCATGATTTTTAACGCTCACTAAGCCATTAATCCTAAAGTGCAAACCTAAAAGCCGAACTGGAAGCTGCCGTTTACGGATAAAGCGGTTATAATCACCGCCGAATGACATCTATAGATAGAGAGCTACATGGTACAGATAGGAAAAACCTGCAAACTTGAGGTGGTAAAACAAGTCAGCTTCGGTGTGTATTTAAATGCCCACGAATTTGGCCAAGTGTTACTGCCGAACAAAGCCACCCCAAAAGATTGCCAAGTCGGTGACTGGCTAGAGGTCTTTTTATATCTGGACTCTGAAGATATCGTCATTGCCACTACGCGCAGACCACTTGCGCAAGTCGGTGAGTTTGCCTATCTAAAAGCCGTGGCAACGGGTCCTTACGGGGCATTTTTAGACTGGGGATTAGATAAAGATCTACTGCTGCCCTTTGGTGAGCAGCATAAACCCATCGAAGAGGGTCGCTCTTACCTCGTTTACGTGCATGTTAACCGCGCGGATGAACGTATTGTCGCCTCATCAAAAATTGATAAGTTCCTCGATAAAACTCCAGCTCAGTACGAAGTAGGTCAACAGGTTGACTTATATATCGGTGGCACCACAGATTTAGGCTACAAAGCCATTATTAACCATGCCCACTGGGGCGTGATTTACCAAAATGAAGTGTTCCAAAAGCTGCGTTTTGGTCAAAGAGTGAAAGGTTTTATCAAACAAGTTCGCCGCGATGGCAAAATCGATTTGGTCTTGCAACAAGGCAGTAAGCAAGAGCTCGATAAGCACGCGCACATTATCTTAGTGAAACTTAAGCAAGCAGGTGGCTTCTTACCGCTGACCGATAAAACCGATGCCGAAGTGATTTACGAGCAACTCGGCATGAGCAAAAAAGCCTTCAAGAAAAGCATCGGCGGACTGTTTAAAGCGGGCAAGTTAAGCATCGATGATGATGGCTTACGCCTGACTGAAGCAGACTGATTGGACAGAATAGTCAACCGAATACGGGACTTAGCACTCTCTTGCCCCCATGTTCGTGCTTTATTTGTACAAATAGTTTGCCTTAAACCTCAGTTTACCGACAAGCGCTAGGATATTAAGCATGGCTCTGTTATAACAAAGCCATGCTTTTTTCTTTGGAGCTTATATGGAACTCACGTTACACGAAGCCAGAGTTATCGGTTGTCTACTTGAAAAAGAAGTCACCACCCCAGAGCAATACCCTCTTTCACTCAATGCCCTGACCCTCGCCTGTAATCAAAAAACCAGCCGCGATCCCGTATTGGACTTAAGCGAAGCGCAGGTTCAAGATGCCCTCGATTCATTGAATAAAAAGCGACTTATCAGCGAGCAATCCGGCTTTGGTAGCCGAGTCGTCAAATACAAGCACAGATTCTGCAACACCGAATTTAGCGAGTTACAACTTTCCAGCGCGGCGCTAGCTATTGTCTGCTTGCTGCTGCTTCGCGGCCCACAAACGCCGGGCGAGTTGCGAACCCGCAGCAACAGGCTGCATGACTTTAAAGATGTACTCGAAGTGGAAGCCTGCATTAAGCAATTGATGGAGCGAGATAAACCCGTGCTAGCCCAACTGCCACGGGAACCAGGTAAGCGTGAATGCCGTTACACTGAGTTATTCTCCCAAGGTGCTGAGCAGGTCAGCGCCGCGTCATTCACCAGTGCCACAAATGCAGATGCCCACCCGCTAAATGAGCAGGATAGGCAACAACTGGAAGCGAGAGTTACGCAGCTTGAAGAGCAAGTAGCTGAACTTAAAGATAAGTTAGACTCGCTTATCGCTTCTTTATCCTAACCGCACCGCGGGACAACTTTCGCGAATGGTCGCTCTTAATGATGACTAACGTGAAAGTTTGTCCGCTCACTCACTGACGAGACAGCGAATGACACCAAACGCTCCCAGTACATTCAACAACATGCTTTTGATCGCTGGCTTTGAATGTCGCAAATTTCTATTTAACCTTCGCGGGATTATCGCCCTGATCGCCTTTGCATTAGTGTGGGGCATGCTGTTGCTCTACCCCATCCAAGGCGCTTCGACCCTATTAATGCAGCCCAATATCAAAGATCTGATCGACGGTCTCTTAGGCAACCAAGCACTCAATGTGCTGTTTGACTGGCCCGTGGCGGAAATGGCTATCTTCTGGTGCTTTGCGCTGTATCTGTTTCCCATGTTCAGTATTTTGATTGCCGCCGATCAGTTCTCCTCAGACAAATCCCGCGGCACATTGCGCTTCTATACCCTAAGAACCAGCAAAGACAGCCTACTCTTCGGCCGCTTTTTGGGGCAAATATTGATCCAAGGTCTACTGATCTTATTGACTATCCTCGCCACCATAGCGCTGGCACTCACTCGCGATATCGGCTTGTTATTACCCGCATTAACGTCGGGTGCCTTGGTCGGCATCAACTTGCTTATCGTGATTTTACCCTTTACCGCGGTCATGACCCTATTGTCCCTTTATGCCAACACGGCAAGACAGGCCATGGTGCTCGCCACCATCTTGTGGACAGTCGTCTCGATTGCACTGTTGATTTTGGGTAATCAATCCAGCTTATTTGAAGGCTTACAATGGATATTGCCTGGCGCTCAACTGTCGAACATGGTCAACACCAATGGACTCAATAGTTTTGCCTACGCACCAATCCCCCTATTACAAACCGCATTCGCCCTCTTCCTTGGCCGCGTTTATATACAAAGGAGTCAACTATGATCCTCATTCAATGCCAAGGACTGTCCAAACACTATGGCAGTAAAAAAGCGCTCAATAACGTTAACTTAACCCTCGAATCGGGAGCGCCCATCGCCTTGGTTGGCCCTAACGGTGCAGGTAAAACCACGCTATTTAGCCTACTTTGTGGTTACCTCTCCCCAAGCGCGGGCACGGTTCGTATTCTGGGAGAAGCGCCAAATAGTCCAGCATTATTAGGGCAAATTGCCGCCCTGCCACAGGATGCGACGCTCGATCCCAATTTGACCATTATCAGTCAGTTAAGCTTCTTTGCGCGTCTTCAAGGGATGGATAGCAAGCAGGCAAATCAAGAAGCCCTGCGAGTGCTGAATTTAGTGGACTTAGCCGAGGTGGCGCAGCAAAAGCCACCGAGCCTGAGCCATGGAATGAGTAAACGTGTGGCGATTGCCCAAGCCTTAATCGGCTCGCCTAAACTGGTATTACTCGATGAGCCAACCGCAGGACTCGATCCTGCCAATGCGAAGAAAATCCGTGAACTCGTCAGAACGCTGTCGCCCACAACCACTTTTGTGATCAGCTCTCACAACTTGGACGAGCTCGAGAAGCTCTGTGACCAAGTGCTGTATCTAGATAAAGGTGAGCTAGGCCAATCGATTTCAATGCGCTCATCCAATAATGGCAGTGATTATCTCACCCTCACTATGGAAAGCTGCGACAGTGAAGCGCTCATCCAAGCCGTCAGTCAAATAGCCGATGTAGTGAATATCACCTCAAAACAAGCCCATGTATTTGTGATCCAGTTGGATGACACAGCAAATCGACATTATGAGTTTGAAACCGCCCTACTCGCCCTATTTAAGCAGCAGCATTGGCAATATAAGATGCTGCTGAAAGGACGCACATTGGAAGAAACGTTATTTTCTTAAGCCCGCGATAAGTCCAGCTATAACTCCACCGCTTAGCTCCAACTCTTACAGCGCCCGCAAGGGCGCTCAGCTAAAAACATTTTATATTTAACCTCCAGAATTTGCGTATGCCTTATATTTCCATTCCATTAAAAATAAACCCAAAGCCTCAATAAAGTTTGTACTTAAATCATTTAGCAAAATTTATAAGTTATGCTAGGTTATTTTGAACAATCTGTATTTTTCGCCTTTAAACTGACACAAGATCTATGTTCAGCTGCTATCGATATAATTGGAATATTTCAATCATTAAGGAAACTAATGGCTACTAGAGAAAGCATGAAACAATGGATTGTAGAATATCTTAATTCCTCAGGAGGACGAGGCTCACCTCGTGATGTATCGAAGTATGTCTGGGAGAAATACGAATCTGAGCTAAAATCCTCTGGAGATCTGCTGTACACTTGGCAATATGATATCCGTTGGGCCGCTCAAAAGTTAAGGAATGAGGGTGTTCTGAAATCAGTTAATGGACGACGTGATTTACCTTGGGAGCTAAGCTAAATATAAACCTTGTTAACTCAAGTAGGCGTCATCACAGCAAGTGAAAAGATTACCGCATAAGGAGCAATACACAGTGAAGTGGGCATTTATTGACTATGAAAACGTCGGTAATTTAGAAAAAATCGACCTTTCTATATACCAAAAAATAATCATATTCCTTGGAGCAAAGCAACCCAAGATAGATTTTGGTGAAAAAAAGTATGACACGCCACTTGAAATCATCGTTATTCAACTGAAAGCAACCCAGTCAAATAATCTAGACTTTCATCTATCATATTATCTCGGATGTTATGAGAGCACTGCGAGTGAAAACGTAACCTTCGACATCATTTCAAACGATAATGGTTTTGCTCCACTTATCGCACATATAAAAGCAAATGGACGTATCTGTAAGCATATTAAGCTTGCAACAGTAGAAAATATCAGCGCAAAATTACTGCATAGTTTAACTTCGAAGCCAAAAGAGAAACGCCCGAAAAAAGTTGACTCCTTACGTAACCATATCGCTTCTCATATGGGGATTAAAGGTAATCAAATCGCAATCCAAGGCTACTTAAATCAATTGATTAATGACAAAGTGATTTCAGTGTCTGGAGATAGGTAAGTTATCATCGCTAACCAATAAAGCAGCAGTTAAGCCGCTTTGGTAAACCTAGGCTTTCAATCTGATCCCGAGCTTGTTATAACTCCCCTTTCCTGCTCTTTCGCTGAATTCAGAGGTTTCAATGAACAAAGCACAACTTACCCAACGTATCGCCACTTCGCTTGAACAGTCCCAGGCCAGCACTAAACCTGTTGTCGAACAGATCCTACAACAGATCCATATCGCCTTAAGCGAAGGTGAGAAAGTCTTCCTGCCACAATTTGGCACCTTCGAATTACGTTATCATTTACCTAAATCGGGTCGAAACCCGCAAACTGGCGAGACGATTGAGATTGCAGGCTTTAACCAGCCAAGCTTTAAGGCGGCGACAGCGCTTAAACAAGCGATAAATGAGTAGTATTGCGGATGTGTAAAATTGCCTCGTGAAAACCACGGGGCTTTTTTATGGGACAAGGTTAACGACATCATTTTGGCAATAAGCCTTAGCGCTCAAACGCAGCCTACAACAGCTCAGTTTGATGCTATCAAGCTCAATGTGGAGAAATAAAGTTGAGAAATAAGTAGGTTATAAGGCAGGACTAATGCCTGTAACAAAAGTGGCAAGCGCGAAGCCGTACCTCTAGCGAAGAAGATAGAAACGGCACTTTAAACAAAAACCCAAAAATCAGAGCCGTAGATGCAAAAAAGCCCCGACTAATGTCGAGGCTTATTTACTATTCACTAAGAATAATGGTACCCGAGGCCAGACTTGAACTGGCACGCTGTTACCAGCGAGGGATTTTAAATCCCTTGTGTCTACCGATTCCACCACTCGGGCAAACTTTGAATATCGCAAGCACTGCTATTGATATTGTTAACTCTTTGCTTCGCTCTTCTACTTATATTTCAATGTATAGGTAACGAAGTTTAACGCTTCAGCTCGCTTTGAGCTGTCACCATTATAATAATGGTACCCGAGGCCAGACTTGAACTGGCACGCTGTTACCAGCGAGGGATTTTAAATCCCTTGTGTCTACCGATTCCACCACTCGGGCAAACTCTTTATATTAACGACAGGAATCGTGTCATTAATATCTTAATTATGGAGGCGCGACCCGGAGTCGAACCGAGATCGACGGATTTGCAATCCGCAGCATAGCCATTCTGCCATCGCGCCATCTTTCCAATCCTTTTAGATTGGAGCGACATATCGGGTTCGAACCGATGACCTATACCTTGGCAAGGTATCGCTCTACCAACTGAGCTAATGTCGCATCATGTAGAGTTAAGATTTTGTTTTCACATCGTCTCTCGTCTACGGGGAGGCATTCTACCTATTTACCATGCAGTGTCAACCGCTGTTTTATCGATAACTTACTGCTTGCGCACTAAATAATCTCTTTGATCTTTTATTGCGCTATTCGGCCGTTAAATCTTTCCAAGCGGCTAAAATGTAGCTCATCATTGACCAGAAGGTTAACACAGCAGCGATATATAACAGCACAAATGCTGCGGTGATCATTAATGGGTTGTATTGCCAGATCAGGCCAATAATCGCCACCATCTGCGCCGCCGTTTTATATTTGCCGATCCAAGAAACCGCAACCGTCCCGCGCTTACCTAATTCAGCCATCCATTCACGCAGGGCTGAAATCACAATTTCGCGACCAATCATAAACAGTGCCGGCAGCGTTAACCAAATATCGGCATATTGCTCCACCAGTAACACCAGCGCGGTGATCACCATCAGTTTATCGGCAACGGGATCGAGAAAAGCCCCAAAACGAGTGAGTTGCTTGAGTTTACGGGCGGCATAGCCATCCAAGGCATCGGTAATGGCGGCAAGCCAAAACACAAAAGCAGCAACGAAGGGAGTCCAACTGTAAGGCAGATAAAAGAGCACCACAAAGATGGGCAGTAAAAAAAGCCTAAAAAGGGTTAATGCTATAGGTAAGTTAAACGGCATGATCGAACCAGTTAGTCAAAAGCAGCGCCAATCTTGCCTTAAATTTATCACCCTCGCAATGCATCATGAATGGTTTGTGCCATTTCTATGCTAATACCAGGCACTTTCGCTAACTCGGCCACACTCGCGCCCTTCACTTCCTGTAAACCACCAAGATGTTGCAATAATGCCTTACGCCGCTTAGGACCAATGCCCGGAATGGATTCGAGCGTCGAGGTGTTACGGGTTTTCTGGCGACGATTGCGATGGCCAGTAATCGCAAAGCGGTGAGACTCATCGCGAATATGTTGAATAAGGTGCAATGCGGGCGAGTCATCTTCAAGGGAAAAGCTCGTTTCAGTGTCGCCAAAGATTAAGGTTTCAAGCCCAGGTTTACGGTTCTCTCCCTTTGCCACCCCAATCAGTTGCGGGGCTTTATCTAAATTGACGAACTTCTCATCCACTATTTGTTGCGCGATACGCAGCTGCCCTAGACCGCCATCGATAAATAAGATGTCAGGAATTTTGCCGCTGGCATCGATTTTATCAAATCGACGGCTAATGGCTTGTTTCATCGCGGCATAATCATCGCCGGGGGTAATGCCTTCGATATTGTAACGGCGGTATTCGGCCTTATGTGGCCCCTCGCGGTTAAACACCACGCAGGAGGCTACCGTGCTCTCCCCCATGGTATGGCTGATATCGAAACATTCCATCCGCTGGATCGGCGCATTGAGTTCGAGGATTTCTTCCAACAAGACAAAACGCTGTTCAACGGTGTTTTTATGGGACAGACGCGTCATCACCGCATTAGTGGCATTGGTCAGCGCGAGGCGCAAAAAGCTTGCCCTATCGGCGCGCACATTGGTTTTGATGCTGAACTTTTTGTTTAACGCCTCAGAGACGGCCGACTCTAGCTCATGCAATTCTTCAAAGTGATGACTTATCACCACTTCCTTAGGAATGGTGCGTTGAATATCGGCATTTAAATAAAACTGTAGCAGGAAGGAACGTAAGACTTCTTCGATATCCGTTTGCGCAGGCACCGTTGGATAATAACTGCGGCTACCAAAAATTTTACCTTCGCGGATAAATAGCAAGTGAAAACAGGCGATACCCGAGGCGTAGTGTACGCCGATAACATCCATATCCCCGGTATTGCCCGAGACTTCTTGCTGCTCGGCCACGCGGCGCAGCGCCATAATTTGATCGCGAAAACGCGCGGCTTGCTCATAGGCTTGCTGCTCGGCGGCCTCTTCCATCTTAGCCACGAGCTCACTGATAACTTGCTTATCTTTTCCCTTTAGAAACAAACTGGCAAGTTTAACCTGCTCATCATACTCCACATTACTGACCTTACCGACGCAAGGCGCGCTGCAACGGGATAACTGGTATTGCAGGCAGGGACGAGTGCGGGATTTATAATAGAAATCATCACACTGGCGGATAGGAAACAGCTTTTGCATCAAGTGCAAACTTTCGCGCACCGCGCCGCCATTCGGATAAGGCCCAAAGTAATAGCCCTTCTCCCGCTGCGGCCCGCGATGGTATGCAAGGCGTGGATGCTCGTGTTGACTCAAGAAAATATAGGGGTATGACTTATCGTCCCGCAGTAACACATTGTATTTGGGCATGTACTGCTTGATATAGTCATTCTCAAGCAGCAGCGCATCGGTCTCGCTGTGGGTCAACGTCACATCGATATGATGGATATGGGACACCAGCGCTTGGGTTTTCACATTCCCAAGGTTTTTACGGAAATAGGAGGATAAGCGCTTCTTAAGATCTTTGGCTTTACCCACATAGATGACGTCACCTTTGACGTCATACATGCGATAAACCCCTGCAGAAGATGAAACCGTGCGTAAAAAACTCTGGGCGTTAAAACCTGTCGACATCGTTATACACCCACTCTTTTACTCACCGTCTTCAACACAACTTGATAAATCGTCTTCACACTCACAACTAACACTTAATTAATGCTAGAACCATTGACACAAGTGGCCATTAGAAATGGCCTGCATCTAACATTTTATAGCGGATCGCTAAACGGGTTAGCTCCACATCGCCACTGATCCCAAGCTTGGCAAACAAGCGATAACGGTAACTGTTCACCGTTTTTGGGCTTAAGTTGAGCTGCTCCGAAATATCATTAACCTTTTCACCGTTGGTGATCATCAACATAATTTGCAGCTCACGCTCGGACAAGGCTTTAAACGGATTCTCATCGGCGGGATTGAATTGGCTTAATGCCATTTGTTGGGCAATTTCTGGGGATAGATAGCGCTGCCCACGGGAAACCTGACGTATCGCTTGCAATACTTCGGGTGGCGTTGCCCCTTTGGTTAAATAACCAGACGCGCCCGCCTGCATCACTTTACTGGGGAAAGGATCTTCAGTATGCACAGTTAATACAATAATCTTGGCATGGGGCTGATAACGTAAAATCTTACGTGTGGCTTCGAGCCCGCCCATCCCAGGCATATTCATGTCCATTAAGATGACATCGGCTTCATTTTGTCTCGCCCACTGTACCGCGGTCTCGCCATCTGGCGCTTCTCCCACGACTTTGATCCCACGTTCATCTTCTAAGATGCGGCGGATCCCAGTTCTTACAAGCTCATGGTCGTCAACTAAATATATCGATATCAACTTTTATCCACCTTTAACCAATGTCGACTAACACAGTGTAGTCAAATCAGAATACCGCAACCGGAATATAGGTTATCAGGGTAATTTAGCCCAACAATGGTATTTCGCAAAGCATAAAATGAATATTGTTAACTAGATGATATTTAAAGGAACAACGGACTCATTAACCCAGTTTAAATTCTGCACTTAAGGCGCTACTGGTTTCGGCATTCACGGCAATTCATCAAGGCAAAGCTCAACGCCGCAAGTTTTAAACACCATAGAATAAAAGCCTGAGAATCCAAAAGAACGCAAATTGCTTAACGAGCTTTAGACTTAATCTGGCGGAGAAGCAGCACTTAGTATGAGGAACCTGGGGTGCAAATGCCAAAAACAAAAAAAGCCATCATTGCTGATGGTTTATCTGTGGAGTATTGCGAAAGAGCTGCGCTTAACATGAGGAACCCTAGGGTTCAACTTACTAAATTGCAAAGACAAAAAAGCCATCATTGCTGATGGTTATCTGTGGAGTATTGCGAAGGAGCTGCACTTAATATGAGGAACCCTAGGGTTCAACTTACTAAATTGCAAAGACAAAAAAGCCATCATTGCTGATGGTTTATATTTGGAATATTGCGAAGGAGCTGCGCTAAGAATGAGGAACCCTAGGGTTCAACTTACTATATTGCAAAAACAAAAAAGCCATCATTGCTGATGGCTTTTCCGTAGAATATGGCGGAGGAGCAGGGATTTGAACCCTGGGTGGGCTATAAACCCACGCCGGTTTTCAAGACCGGTGCATTAAACCACTCTGCCACCCCTCCGAACGAGCGAGATAATAGCTATCTCCCCTCGGGTTGTAAACCTAAATTTATTATTAATTGAATTGATTGGCGATTTGATATGCAGTCGTCGATAAAACCATCGAATAACGTCTTATCTTCACCCAAAAGTCACTGTGTTCACACTTAAGGTGGCACTTATGGCTACTTAGGCGCAAACAGGCTGCGCTCAATACGCACGTCCCTTTAACTCCGCAGCCCCCTAAAGTAGCCACTTTATATAGCCGAAATAGGCATTTAATAAAAAGTCGCACGAATCAAAGCGCGCTAAAGGCGTGTGAAGGCAAATTGGCGATGTGGATGCCTGCACTTATAAGTAGTTAAGAAGGTGGGAAGAAACCCTCAAGGTAAATACGAGTTTGCTTAAGTAAATGGGCGTTAACCTTAGCTAATTGGTATTCGTATCGCCCAACCGAGTCCGCGTGCACCTATCAACCAAACAACACTGAGTTGGTAGAGCTGGCTCTGTTCAGATAACACTCAAATACAGTAAAAAAGCTGACAAGGTTCGCATGCAGAACCTAGGTTCGAATTCTATAAACAAAAACACCATCATCGCCGATGGCATTTTGTGGAATATAGTGGAGGAGCTACGCTTAGAATGAGGAACCCAAGGGTTCAACTTCCTAAGTTGCAAAAACAAAAAAGCCATCATCGCCGATGACATTTTGTGGAATATGGCAGAGGAGCTGCACTTAGAATGAGGGAACCCTGGGTTCAAATGGCACAAACAAAAAAGCCATCATTCTGATGGCTTTTCCGTAAAATATGGCGGAGGAGCAGGGATTTGAACCCTGGGTGGGCTATAAACCCACGCCGGTTTTCAAGACCGGTGCATTAAACCACTCTGCCACCCCTCCGAATGGCGCAAATAATATAAGCATCATCGGTGCTTGTAAACAGCAATTTTTCAATATTGTGTCAAATGCTCATCTTATGCTCACCAAGATGTTTTTTCAGGCAAATAGCCAACAAATTTTCAGCAATATCTGAGTAAACCAACGCAAAAACACCTATACAGTAAGAGACTTGCCGTCTTGGTATGGTAAAATCGCGGTAACTTTTCATGGTAAATGCTTATATGAATTCACTCTTGATACCATCATCCTCACTCGCGCCTGAATTTAACCTTCCTACCCTGCCGCAATCGGCCACAGGGTTAAAAGCCCTGCTTTTAGGGCAAGAACGTGTATTGGATGCTTTTAAGTTACATAACGCCATTGCCGATCAACAGCTGTACCTCGCCGATTTCCCCGGCATCGACCGACAATTAATCATGCAAGCCCTCATGGAAACCATCGAGCCCTTATCCAACGCTTATTTAGTGGCGGCTCGTCCTGTAGAAAAAGCGATTCAATTCCAATGGCAGTATGAAGTGCCGCTCGACAATCAAGGCGCCATTGCCGAAAAAAATGTCAGTTACCGTTACCTAAGTGGCAATATCCGCCGTGCCGATCTTCTCGGCCGCATGGTGCAATCGGCAAATGGCAGCAAATATCAACCCGGTGCCCTCGCCCAGTGCCACTATGTGTTTATCTGCGCCGAATCTCTGTGGAAACGCGAAAGCCTATGGGATCTGATGATGCAAATTCTGACGCAAAAATCCTATCAGATAAGCAGCCACCTGAGCCCTATTCCGCTAAATTGTAAAATCATTCTGATTGGCGCAGGCTTAATCTACAGCCAAGTCCGCTCAGAGGACTGGCAATTTCAGCGCCACTTTAGTTTGCTGGCAGAGCTAGCGAGTGAACTCGATCTGACTCGCTTTAAAGAAGTGCAATATGCCAGTTGGTTACAAGCCGTGGCTCAGAGTGTTGAGGTTGGTTTAGAGCAATCAAGCCTTGCGCCACTGTTTAGACACAGTGCTAGGTTAACCGAACATCAACGCCGTTTAAGCCTGTCGATGCTCGATTTTGCCCAATTAATGGCTCAAGCTAAGGTCTATCGCGGCAAAGCCACTATCAATGCCGCCAGTATTGAACACGCGCTCGAGCAAGCCAACTATCGCCATAACAGCTCTGAAGAGTTTTCAGGGCAAAGTTTTGATGACAATTTCATAAATCTGCCAACTGAAGGCGCTATGGTAGGACAGATTAATGGCCTGACGGTTATCGATGCGATTGACCATAGTTACGGCGAACCCGCGCGGATCACCGCAACCGTGCACTATGGTGATGGCGAAGTGGCAGACATTGAAAGAAAGTCCGAGCTGGGCGGCAATATCCACGCTAAGGGCATGATGATCTTATCCGCCTGCCTATATCGTATTTTTGGTCGTGACGCCCCGCTACACCTTAATGCCAACATCGTATTCGAGCAGTCCTATCAAGAGATCGATGGTGATAGCGCCTCGCTCGCCGAGTATTGCTGTTTGATGTCGGCCATTGCCGAGCAGCCGATTATCCAGTCGCTCGCCATTACCGGCGCCTTGGACCAATTCGGCAATGTGCAAGCCATTGGCGGCATTAATGAGAAGATTGAAGGCTTCTTCAATCTGTGTGAACGACGCGGTCTTACGGGTGAACAGGGCGTGATTATGCCTAAGTCGAACGTACTGCAGCTTAACCTCGCCCCTAAAGTGATAACAGCTGTAGGCAAAGGCCAATTCCATATCTATGCAATTGAGCATATGGACGAAGCGGTGGAGCTACTGATGCAGATGCCAGCTGGCGTTGCCAATGAAGATAATGACTTCCCTGCCGACTCCTTATACGGCCTAGTGCAAGAACGGCTCGATAAACTGGCGGGAAACGGCGAAGAAGAGATTAGCTTAATGACGAGATTACTCGCAAAACTGGGATTATTTCGCCATTAATTAGCTGATCGGAGTTGTTTAGCTTACACGTGTTCGCTAATCTTGGCGGCTCTTATTGCTGGAGTAGTAAAACAATGAATAAAGCAAACAGTTTCAATAAAGAAGAACTCATCGCCTGTGGCCATGGGAATTTATTTGGTCCAAACTCGCCTCGTTTACCCGTCGATAATATGCTGATGATCGACCGGATCATTACCATTAACGATAACGGCGGTGAATTTGGCAAAGGTGAAATTGTTGCTGAACTCGATATTAATCCAGACCTCTGGTTCTTTGGCTGCCACTTCATCAGCGACCCAGTAATGCCAGGTTGTTTAGGTTTAGACGCTATGTGGCAGTTAGTCGGTTTTTACCTCGGTTGGGAAGGCGCCGAGGGTAAAGGCCGCGCACTGGGCGTAGGTGAAGTGAAATTTACCGGACAAGTGTTACCTAGCGCGAAAAAAGTGACTTACAAGCTAAACATCAAACGTACCATTCATCGTAAATTGGTCATGGGTATTGCCGATGCCATTCTTGAAGTCGATGGTCGTCAAATTTATAGTGCGACTGATTTAAAAGTTGGCGTATTTAGCGACACTTCAACCTTCTAATCGCTGTTGTACCCTACGCGACTCGATACAAAAATGCCCTCATCTGAGGGCAATTATGCTGCATTACTCTGTCTGTTCAGGGCTATTTAATCCACGAGAAACACTCGTTATTTATTAAATAGCCCATTAACTCGGCCATCCACACCTTCACGCCAACCACCTAACCACTGTGATCGCGAATCAAGATTTGCATAAGGACAAAGCTCTTTAGATCGACCCCCAATACCCGCTTGGAATCCTTTGGAAAAAGCTCTGTCTAAACGATCTCGTTTTTGTCTTTTCATGCAAGCGTCCTCTGTTCTACGTGAAATAGAAGCAACAGCTTCATCCATAGAAATAGTGCTTTTCAGCGCCGAGATCAATCAAAAAATCGTCCATTTTATCGACTATTTATTAAACTATTGAGATCATGGTTAAAAAAAATCGAGGCAATTTGCCTCGATTTTTTGAGTCTGAATTTAAGCTGAAAAATTAGCGAACTCGACGACGTAACCAGACTAAAGGTAAGGCAAGTAACCAAGCGAGAGATGCTGCGCCCTTACGTTCATAATTACCCGTGTCAGTGCTTTCATCCACAGTACAAGCTTCACCATTAGTAGATGGCTTGAGCACCACCATACGCGGAATATAGGCTGTTACGGGGTCACCGTTACCGCTAAGTTCAAACAGGGGAAGACCATTCTCACCTACGATAACATTGCCATCCGAGTCAAACTGGTAAGAAGGTTTACGGATAAAGGCGGTACCTACTATAGTCCCATCTTCATTAATGCTTGCGGCTTCAACAACGAGAATATCGCTGTTGTAGCTTAGCACCTTGCCAGTACCGTCCTGCACTTCGATCTGATGGCGAGTCAAATTGCCATCAGAGCCTTTTTCAAAGCCTTTGGATTCGCAGGTCAGCAAGTTATTGAGGTTACTGAACTCACCAGTAGATTTCTCGTAGAGGAAGCCCGCCTTAGGACGTGGTTTTTCCTTATCGTAGGTAGTTTCAATATAACCAACAACTTGGCCTTTATTATTGATATCTTTGGGTTTGCTCGAAAGATCCGTGGTCGTTGATGCAAAATCATTCGGCGTTACATAACCAACTTCAGGCGTATTGGTATCAAAGTAGAAAAACTTATCACGTAAATAACCTTGGATATAACTGCGATAGCTACCAACAAGAATACCGTTGTCATTCACATCATAGGCGATTGAGCTTGAAATGGACTCACCCATTGGGATCCAATGATATTGATAGTTGCCCTCGGCATCTTTACTCCAATAGGCCGCATCTTGGCGTAATCTATCGGTATTACCGTTACGGTACACGTGCGAGCGTCCGGCGACTACACCTTCATTGTTTACACCCAAAGCTTGAGCGGTAAAGGTCAAGGTGTTATCACTCGCAGGGGTTAAGCCTAAAGGTAAAGCTGTGCCAGTTGCAACGCCATTATCCAGTTGCCACACATATGCACGGGTTTGGTACTGAATATTGCGCGTACCTTGAGTATTCGGATATTGCTCGCGCTGAATACATACATCTAACGGTAACGTGTTATCTGTACCTAAACAGTAGGCGACACGATCGCCACCATATTTACTGATATCAGTACTAACATAACCAACAACTAAATTGTTATTGTTGATCGCAGTTGCCGCTGACCAACCGCCTAACTCAACGGTTTTGTCATCTTTAACATATTGAGTATAAGGTGGGGGCAATGGGATTTCGCTATCCCCTACTTTGGCAACTCCGCGATATTCATAATCACGGTAATACCAGTAATCCGCAGTATCATCCGTAGTCGCGGTATTTTCCGTTTTCTTTTCAGGTGCAGTCATACTGCCCACTTTCACGCCAGCATCGTTGATGCCATAGTAAAAGGTATCGACGGAGTTAACGACCGAAGTATCACTCGGTGGCGTAGTGCCATTGATACTGTCAAAGGTCGGTAACCATGCGCCAGCGGCACCATTTTGCGCGGCGATAAAAGCAAAGTTATTGGCAATAATCGCAGACGTAATCGAATAAGTAATGGTTTCCTCAGGGGCGATACCATCTTCGACGTCAATAACCCCGCCTTCCACATCTGAAGTACTGAGTTTTTTCTTACCTTTAGCGATACCGACTAACTCATCGTTAGCATTCACGCCTAAGGCATAACCGTTGCGAGTGCCTTCGAGCGTGCCTTGCAGATCATAATTATCAAGGTTAACAATTTCATAGACGGGTGCAGCATGGGCACTGTGTAATACGCCAAGGACACCTAAGGCAACCAAGGAGAGGGCTTTATCCAACTTTGACTTCATTAATTCTATTCCCATTTTTATTATTGGTTTACTTCAGTGACTCAAGCTCTTCCCATCGCTCGAAGCAAACTTCCAATTGTTTTTCTTTATCTGCCAACAGGTTCAATACCGGATTGATTTTATCCTGTGCCTGACTATAAAAATCTGGGCGCGCCACTGTGGTTTGCAATTCGAGGATTTCTGCCTCTAATTTCTCCATTAACTCAGGCATGGCCTCTAATTCACGCTGTAACTTGTAGGACAGTTTTTTCGCGGTTTTGGCGGGCTCTGCCACTTTCACCTCAGCGGTTTTTGCTGTCGCAGGAGCTTCGACCATGTTTGGTTGACTAGGTTCCTCAGAATAAAACTTTGCCCCTTGATCAATTGCGTCTTGATAACCACCAACATACTCGCTCCAATGCCCATTACCCGCATACCACCAGCTGCTGGTGACAGTGTTATCGATAAAGGCCCTATCATGGCTCACAAGTAACAGTGTGCCTTGATATTCAGTCAGCAGCGACTCTAGCAATTCTAGGGTCTCAATATCAAGATCGTTTGTCGGTTCGTCGAGGATAATCAGGTTTGCGGGGCGAATAAGTAACTTAGCCAGCAGTAATCGGTTTTTCTCACCGCCCGATAATGCCTTCACTGGCGTGCGGGCACGCATCGGTGAAAACAGGAAATCCTGCAAATAACTTAAGATATGGCGATCTTGACCATTAATAGTGATGGTCTTTTTACCCTCACCCACGTTGTCTTCAACGGTTTGCTCAGGATCCAGCGCCTCACGGTATTGGTCGAAATAAGCAATCTCCAACTTAGTACCGACTTTCACCTCACCCGATTGAGGTTGTAACTTCTCAATCAACAGCTTAATAAGGGTCGATTTACCACAGCCGTTAGGGCCGATAAGCGCAATACGATCCCCGCGAAGTACTGTGGTATTAAAGTTTTTAACCAGATTTTTATCGGGCAGATTGTAGTTTAAGTCCTTCACATCGAAGACCAACTTACCCGAACGCTCGGTATCAGCCACCGCCATCTTGGCATTGCCCTGACGATTTAAGCGCTCGCTACGTTCTTGACGCAGTGCTTTCAATGCACGCACGCGGCCTTCGTTACGGGTACGACGGGCTTTAACGCCTTGGCGGATCCAGACTTCTTCTTCGGCTAATCGCTTATCGAATAAGGCGTTTTTCTCAGCTTCAACCCTTAACCATTCCTGCTTGCCATCAAGGTATGCTTGATAATTCCCAGGCCATGAGGTCACTACACCACGGTCTAAATCAACGATACGTGTGGCCATGCGGGCAATAAAGCCCCTGTCGTGGCTGATAAACACGATGGCGCCTTGGAAATCCAAAAGGAATTTTTCCAGCCATTCGATGGTATCGATATCTAAGTGGTTTGTCGGTTCATCGAGCAGCAATAAATCCGGCTGACTCACGAGGGCGCGGGCAAGCGCTACTTTACGCTGCCAACCGCCGGATAATTCACTCAAGGATTTATCGGGATCGAGGCCTAACAACTCACAATTTTGTTTGATGCGCGAGTCAAGCTGCCAGCCATTGTGATGATCTAAAGTCTCCTGCAGCTTTTGCATTTGATTGAGCATACGCTCCATCTGCTCAGGCTCGGCAAAGGCCACATCGTGGGACAGTTGATGGTACTGCTCTAACGCTTCACCGACTTCCTTTAAGCCAGCAGCGATATAAGAATAGACCGAGCCCTGCTCCGCCTTTGGCGGATCTTGCTGCAAACGGCTAACGGTGACGCTGTTGTCGATGTTGAATTCCCCTTCATCGAGCAGCACATCGCCGGATAAAATCTTCAATAGACTCGACTTGCCCGCGCCGTTGCGGCCAACAATACACACTCGCTCGCCACGCTCGATGGTGAAATCGGCATTTTGCAGCAGCGGAGTGTAACCATAGGCTAACGAGCCATTATTGATACGAACCAGACTCAAACTAAGCTCCTAAAAATTCTTGTAATTGGGTAGCGTCAAAGGGCCAAAAGAGGCAACGCTCATCCGCGGCCTTCACCACGGGAATACACACGCCATAACGTTCAACTAAGGCTTCATCATCACAAATATCGATGGCCGTAAAGGGCACCTCGGCGGCATTAAGCAATGCCGCAGCCTGTTCACATAAATGGCACCCTTCTGTGTGGTATAGAATGTAACCCGCTTGCAGTACATTATGCATGGGTGATAAGCCAAGTGTTATGGATATGGGGATTGCGCTTGTAATCCATCGGCAAGGTCAGATCATCGATGTTTTCCACCTTGATTTTCATCTTGGCCAAGGTTTCGGTGTCCATCTTAAACTTGCGTTTGTTGTTGGAGAACACTATCTCCCCATTTGGACTTAATAGCTTGATGAGCATGCCCAATAAATTCACATGATCACGCTGCACATCGAAGGAATCTTCCATCCGCTTGGAGTTAGAGAAGGTCGGCGGATCGATAAAAATCAAATCATATTGCGCAGATTTATCGAGCGCACTATCGCGGATCCATTGCAAACAATCGGCCTGCACAAACTCATACTGCTTGCCACTGAGATCGTTTAAGGCAAAGTTTTCCTTTGCCCATGCAAGATAGGTGTTTGACATATCAACCGTTGTGACCGACTTAGCGCCACCTAATGCGGCATGCACAGAGGCGGAACCTGTGTAAGAGAACAGGTTCAATACCCGGCGTCCTTTCGATTTTTGTCCCACTAAACGGCGGGTTAATCTGTGGTCGAGGAACAACCCAGTATCCAAATAGCCCGTCAGGTTCAGCTTAAACTTAGCGCCATATTCAGTGGTGATAAGTTCAAGCTTTCGCTCATCCAGCTTTTGATATTGATTGGTGCCCTTTTGACGCTCACGGGTCTTCATAGTGATCTTGTGCGGATCGACACCAATCGCAGCAGGCAGAGCCAGTAGCACATCGCTTAAACGGCGTTTTGTCACTGCCTCTGGAATACTGGCTGGCGCCATATATTCCTGCACCACGATATGGTCTAAATAGCGGTCGACCGCGACGTTATATTCGGGAATGTCGGCATCATATAAACGGTAACTGTCGATACCTTCTTTTTTCGCCCACTTTTCTAATTGCTTAGCGTTTTTCTTAATACGGTTCGCAAATGCTGGCGCGATATCGGCAATGTCCACACCTTCTGGCAATACGGGCGTATCACGGCGAGTACTTTGCGCGTGCAAGGTATAAAGGTTAAAGGCACACTCTAGCGCACCGTTAAACATCTTCATTTGCTTATCGGCTTTGAGTTTCAGCGCCGAAATCAGCTCAATATCGCTACAGAGCATGGCCACTTTCCAGCCGCCAAACTCCTTCTTAAACTTGTCGCCTAATTGGTAATACAGCTGCAATAGCTCAGAGACGCTACCTAAACGCTCACCGTAGGGAGGGTTAGTAATGAGGTAACCTTCGCCAGCAGGCGGCTCGACATTGAGCGCATTTGCCACTTTAAAATCAATCAGTTCAAGTACACCGGCGTTTTGCGCATTGCGTTTTGCTAGTGCCACTAAGCGCGAATCGATATCCGAGCCGTAGAACTTCACTTCACAACGTTTTACACCTAAGGATGCGCGCGCCTTGGCTTCTTCTAAAATCTCATGCCAGGTGGCTTTATCGTGGCGGCGCCAATGTTCAAAACCAAAACGGCTGCGTTGCAACCCTGGAGCAATATCGGCAGCCATTAATGCGGCCTCAATCAGCACAGTACCACTGCCGCAGAAAGGATCGAGTAAGGTCGTTGGCGCGGCTTTCCAGCCACTGCGCACCAACATGTTGGCGGCGAGGTTTTCTTTTAATGGGGCTTCACCGGTCGTAGAGCGATAACCGCGTTGATGTAAAGAAGGTCCCGAGAAGTTCATCGCAATGGTAATCACCCCATTACGGAAATGGGCGTCGATTTTAATGTCGGCATCGATACGAGCGACGTTTGGACGGGCGTCACCGTCATCACGGAAACGGTCAACAATCGCATCTTTAATCTTTAACGCACCAAACTGGGTGTTGTTGATAAAGCCGCCAGTGCCGTGAAAATCGATACTGAAAGTGTTGCGATTGGAGAAATGAGCTGACCAATCAATACAATAAGCTGCATTATATAATTGCTCCGCCGACTCACAGGGGCCCTTATAGATCACCAGCACGATACGGCTGGCCAAACGCGTCCACAGGGTAATACGGTAGGCTAAGGCAAGCGGCGCGGTAAAATAGACACCGGCAACACTCTCTTTAATCTCAGTCGCACCAAATTCTGTCAGTTCTTGGGCTAAGCTATATTCAAAGCCCTTAGGGGCGGCAGCAAAAAAATTAAGCATGGGATAATCAATACGCAGTCAAAATCAAAGCGACATTATACCTGTGAAGCAACATAAAAGATAAACAGTTATTAGCCGAAACTCGATTTAGTCAGGCAGTTAGCACTCTTTTTACTGCAGATAAACGGGGCACATAGCCCAGATTGTCCGAAATTCCCCCATTACGATTCATATTTAAGCACTCGTCCACTTTTTTGAAATTCCTCCTTGCAATGCCACAGCGCTGCCGTTATAGTTCGCCCCGCTTTAAAGACGGACGCGGGATGGAGCAGCTTGGTAGCTCGTCGGGCTCATAACCCGAAGGTCGTTGGTTCAAATCCAGCTCCCGCAACCAATTTAAAGCCAAGGTAATGATATTCAAAAGGATATCGAATCTTGTAAATCCTCAATATCGGACGCGGGATGGAGCAGCTTGGTAGCTCGTCGGGCTCATAACCCGAAGGTCGTTGGTTCAAATCCAGCTCCCGCAACCAATTGATGGATAAAAAATAAAGTAATAATCGGACGCGGGATGGAGCAGCTTGGTAGCTCGTCGGGCTCATAACCCGAAGGTCGTTGGTTCAAATCCAGCTCCCGCAACCAATTATCAACTTAATATCACTAGGCCAGCATTAAGCTGGTTTTTTTTGTGCCTAAAATTCGTATAAGTGAATGGCTACTGCTTGCTCATTACTAATCTTTTCCCCTGTTTTGGTCTGCTGTACTAATCTCATTTCCCAAAGCGTCACGATTTTAATCAAGCCTAATTAATGCCACGATTTCAGTCATAAATGCCAACAGAGTCGTTTGCCGCCCAATACGCATTTCTGCTATGATCCATCGCTGACTAATCATAATTCCACAAATTGACAGATAATCAGCACTTAGCCTTTTATCTTGCGATACCAACCCATCGCCTGCAGGTACAAATATGATTAACCACTTTAGTGTGCTCGGTATCAAACCTAGCGCCAAAGAAGACGACATTAAAAAAGCCTATCGCCGGCTCTCAAACAAATACCATCCCGATAAGTTGTTAGGTGCCTCTGATGAAGAAAAAGAGCAAGCATCACAACAACTTGAGCGCGTTAAAAAAGCTTATGAAGTGCTCTCAGATCCCAAGCTTAGAAATGCGTTTATCCGAGACTTCAACAATGTGATCGTGACCGATCCCAATGGCGCGATGCGCGAATTATGGGATCAGTTTTACCCTTAAGCGGGTTATTTCCAGTGCAACGCTGGGAGTGCCAAATTAATGAGCTTAGTTTGCCAAGCCCCTTAATTTGGACCTTTTATTGCAACACGGTTTATTTTGAGAAGCTGTTTGTTTGATAGCTTTTTATTTCGAGACATGCCCATGGCCAAAAAACTGAATATCTCACGCATTAATGAGCTTAAGACCAATGCCTACGACAATATCGAGTCCTATGATGACCCGGATACGCCCAAAGCATTGGAGCAATTTACCAGTCAAATCAAAAAAGTATTACAGGCCGATCCTAAAATGCTCGAGTCGGTACCCGAGTATCTGCCTGTAGCACTCTATGGCCGAGTAAAATTTCCAAGTGACGCCAAGCTTAAATGGGCTCACTGGATTAACACCGCAACGCAACCCGAGTGGGACGAGTTCAAGGTCACTATTGGCTTTAACAATGCCGATGTCCCATTAGTGCAGGCGGTGCGCGCCTATTCAGAAGATTTATTGATTGAAAGCTGCGCCGTACTCTATTTACTGGAAAACCAAGGCAAAAGTGCACCTGCGCCTAAACGCAGCGCTGACGATGATTTTGAAGACGAAGACAGTGATTACGCCGATTATTCCGATGACGACGATGATGACGGCGAAGAGGAAGATGGCTACTACGATCACTACGATGATGAGGACCGCTAATGAACACTAGTCTCATTGAAATAACCGTTGCCGAGATTAAAGAGCTCGCCGATGTCGAGCCCAAACAGGCCAGTAAACGTTTCGAACTCATCGCCACCACAATGAACGATGAGCAATTAGTCGAAGTCATTGAAAAAATGGATATTGTGACTCTGACACAAATCAACAGTCACCACGATATCTCCTGCCCGTCAATTATGTCGGAGCTGATGACCCCTGAGCAAATTCGCGACATCGTCTGTCAGCAACCTTTGTATTGGGAAGAAAAAATCAAGAACAATGCCGAAGAGCTCATTCAGCATACCTTTGATTTTTTGACCTATTTAATTCGTATCCAAGATAGCGAAGAAAAACAAACCGCTATTTTAGAATGTATTGCCGAAGATCCCGCCGGCCTCTTCTATCTGTCTATCCCCTTTATCGAGATGATGTTGGGTGAGCGCCACGACGATGAAGACCACTTCAACGATTATTATGACGATGAAGAAGATACCGACACCGTCGGCTATGACAGCCGTGTCGACAGTGAAGAAGCCCATAGCTTAAGCCTAGATGACCCACGTAGTCTGATGGCATTAATCCATGAGCTGGCACCCGATGTAGAAAAAGCCATTAAAAACCTGCTGCGTAACGAAAGCTCTGGCTGGGAGATGATCATTAATAAGTTCGTCAATGAACTGGTTATCCAAGCCAAAGAGAAAAACCAAGTCACGGATGAATACGCAGAAGTGGATGATATGTTTAGCTTTTTAGATTAAGGATCCCTAGATGCAACTGGTACTGCGTGATTTAGACCAAGGTCCATACCTGAGCAAGGTGTTAGCCAAAGGCCAAGCAGACGACACCCTTAGTGGTGAGCAGCTCGCACAAATCAAATCTAAAGCCATTTTGATGAGCCTCAAATTGGCGGATAAGTTCTACAACAAGTACAAGATGCACTTACTTGAACAGGCGGCGCACGATGTGATTGGCGTTGTCAGCCTCGGATTAATGGAACTGTCTGATCAGGATCAACAGCAAGCGGTGCGTTTATTGCTCACCAGCGACGGCGTAGTCAAATGCTTCCAAAAGGGTTGGAGCATGCTCAGCGTCGTCAGCAAACATAAGCTGGCGAACGGTAAGTCGCTCTATGGTGATGTGGACAAATTCCTGCTGGAACAAGTCTCTACACCGCCTGACGCCGAAGAGTGGCTGGGCTATGAGGCCTACCAGGATGCCTTGGCCGAGCACCAACGTCAGCAATCGATTGCGGCACTCATGGCACAGTTTTATGCCCAAACCAGCTACGATCCTTTAGATTTCTTAAATCTGGAGAGCGTATTGGCCGAAGCCGTGCTGTATCGGATGTTGTTTGATAATGCCAAAGTCAGACAAGATCTGAAAAAGCGCATTGCCAAAATCAGCTTGCAGGACGAATGGTTCAGCCTTGATTATATCGAGCAGCAAACCCAAAAAGCCTTGGCGGAACTCCCTGCGGAGCTGGCCGAGACTATCGGTAAAGATTTGGGTAAAAACTTTGCGCCAGCATTGCTGCGTACATTGAATTTCGCGAAAAGCTACCGCGAACTGCTGCTTAGTGATGCCTCACCAGAGCGTTTAGAAAGATTTGAGCATAAAGAAGGACTCGTCGGTCTACTCGGCTGGCCGCTTTATATCGTGCTTTAATCCTTATCGGGGCGCTAATCAATTAGCGCCCTCTTTTTATCTGCCGTCTGAATTTGCTTACCCTTCGTTTATGGTCTCGCCACTAGGTGCAATACAAAATACCGGCATCGCCGCATCGGAGCGAAGATAGCCCCAAATCCTGAGCCCTTGTGCTTCTTTACTGTAGGGGAGTCGATACTTGTACAGTTGCGCCTCGATATAATCAGTAAAATCCGCAGTCTTTTCCGGCAGTAATCTGCCGCGGTACTCTCTTTTGAGCGGGTCAATCTCAAGCCATTCAATCCGCTCGCAAATTGCGAGTAATTCGTCCCACCACACTGGCGTAAAACCTGGGTTTGGCCCTTCATCTTCCAGTAACTTGTAGCGCACATGGGGCATAAAGTCCGGCTTTTCATGGAATGCCAGCTCCAGCTGACGCCATTTAGTGAGGCTCATCACCGAGGTTAATTGATGCTGATTGAGGTATGCCAAGGTGTCTGCCTTCATTGCGATGTGCCTGCTCCCTGTGAGTAAAAATCCTTAAGTGGCGTTATCTTAGCGCAAGCGGATAGATACTTAAATCGACTTAGCTTGAATTTAGAGCACGTTATGGTCAGTTGAGACAGTCAGTTAAGATAGTCATTAAGTAAGTGAATAAATGTAAAAAAGCCTGCAATGCAGGCTTTTGATATTTAAAGAAAGAGGCTAACGCTTAACGGAAGGTCAGTGACGTGGTATCCGTTAATTTATCATTGTCTTTCACGGTTAACTCGACCGTATGGAGTCCGCGGCGAGCTTGGCGAAACACCACTGGACCACTTGCACGGCTACCGTTATCAAACTTCCACTTATGCTGCTTGATCACACCGTCTGTGTCATAGCTGGTCGAAATAAACATATCGACTAGCCATAAATTGATGTGCTGAATTTGCGCAACGGGTGGCTTTTTCACGTTCTCAACCACGACAGACACCATTTGTGAGCTGCTATGGCTTAAGCCATCATTATCGGTCACGGTTAACGTCACTAGATAATCACCAGTTTGCGCATAGGTGTGGGATACCGACTCGCCCATGGCTTGGCTATTATCGCCAAAGTCCCACTCAGTAGAGACGATTTGGCCGTCGCTATCAATAGAGGTTGACGTCAATTGCACACTCGCACCATTCACTACCTGAGTGAAGCGGGCCTCAGGAGCCACTTTTTCGGCTTCGAGCAGCAGTGAAATCACCACAGGATCATGATCCGATGAGCGATAAGCATCACTGGCGTACAGATCTTGCACCTGCGCAGCTGTCTTAAACTCTTCGTTGTAATCTAATACGCGCGGCTCGTCGGTATTGATATGCCACTCGGTCACATCTAGGACTTTATCTACTAACGCGGCATTGGCCAGCGCATGGTCTAACTGCCCAGATTCACCCGAGAATACATAGGAATAAGGATTGGCTTTTTCGAGTTTTGCAAACAACTCGCTAAAGCCAGCGTTAGCCAATGCGCTTAGCGGATCTTCCTTAGCGTAGGAGTTTAAGTCGCCAATTAGCAGTACGCCTTGCTCTGGATACTGCGCGGCAATCCACTGCCCTGCCGCCGTTGCTGCGCGGGTACGGGTAATATTGCAGTTACCTTGGCCATCGTTCATATCTGGGTCGCCAGCACACTCACTGCCCTTAGATTTCAAGTGATTAACCGCAACGACTACACTTTCATCACTGCCGTTTAGCGCAAAGGCTTGAGTCAACATAGGGCGATTTTTGCTGTCGTCGAACAGCGGCTGCCCGGCGTCATCTAAGGGAGAGTTAGCGCTCGATAAAATACGCGCATCACCCTGAGGGCTCACCTTGTCACTGCGATAAATTAAACCGACGGTAATCGCATCCGTACCGATCGCGCTTAAGTTAGTGCCATTAACCTTTGGAATAACATAGGCATAACGATTTTCACCCACGGCGGCATTGAGGCCCGCCACGAGATCGGCAATCGCCGAGTTAGCGCCAAAGCCATCGTTCTCGATTTCCATCAGACCAAACACATCGGCACTGATCCCCACCATAGCGCTGACAATCTTCGCTTTTTGACGCTCAAACTCACTCAGGATATTGGCACCGCGCGCAGTAGGGAAACCACCGCCCAGTCCATCGCCATTAAAGTAGTTCAGTACGTTAAAGCTGGCGACTTTCAGGTTGCCACCTTCGGCAAGCACTGGCGATTGTGGACGAGGATTTTCCGCCACAAAATTAACTGACTCAGTCGGCATAATACGATAAAGATTAAAGCCATAGTGCATAACGCCCGTCAGGCTCGTGGCTTTATCGCCCACACGCACTGTGTTCGATGCGCTTAAACCTGGCGCAGGGAAAATCACAGGATCAGGGTTCTGCGCCGTTAAGCCATCGTCGAGTAAAATACTGTCTTTAAGATTGGCCGCAGTGACGGTCAAGGCATCGGCACCTGGCGCAGCGACTTGTGTCCCAATAAAGTGACGGCTGCTACCGAGTGAAATTTCACCATAGCGACCTAAGTTGTAGACTTCGTTCACCACCAAATCTTGGCTAAAACGTACACGCATGCCTTCGAATGGTTCAAAGTCATCGCTCGAATTCACAGGTAATGTCACCACGGCGGCTGTGGGTAGGGTTTGTCCTGCGGCACACAGTTTATGATCGGCAACGGTAGTCAGTTCCGTTAAGCCTTGATATTCAGTGACTTTAGCCTTTAAGCGTACACGGTCGCCCGCCACGTAACCCGTAGGTGCATTACCGGTATAAACAAACACCCCTTCCGAGGTTTGAGGATCATTATCGGCTTCGTTGTCGGCCATTTGCACGAAGATGCCCTTTAGGCCAGCTTCTTGATTACTCACCACTACGGCTTCTACCACTAAGGTTTGTCCGTTTAACGGACTGACATTGGTCGAACCTTGTAAGGCATGGATAGGCGTTGAGGCTTCGCCACAGGCTAGTGAACTCGGTGGCGGCTCAACAGGAACGTTGGGGGTGCCAGCGCTGAACTTACCCAGATCCGAGATATCGTCTTTGGCAAAACCTAACCATGTATTAAAGGTGACAGCATCATCAATAATGGTATCGGCGATTAGCTGATCGGGATTGCGGCGCAGAGTATTGTCCTGCGTCGATAAATCACCACTGCCCCACTCAGTGCCGGGATCGACACCTACTTGGCCTAAGCTATCAATCACTTGGTCTTGATAGGTCAGCACAATGGCATCGTCACCATTGAAAAAACTCGCGCTGCTTTGTTGATTCGTCACCGCCAGAATATCCGCCGATGCGTCGTTATCAGCAACCACATAAGTCGCACCTGCGGCTAAGGTGCCGTTCAGGGCGATAGTCGTGCCCACATTGGTGCTGCCATTAAAATAGAAGCGCAATTGATACTGGCTTAAATCGAGAGTGTTGGCAGTTGGGTTGTACAGCTCAATGGCTTTGTTATTGCTGCTGCCTTCAACATATTCAGAAATAATCAGATTATCGGCAGCATGGGCAAAACCACACACGCTACTGATGGCTAACGCCAACAGTGTTTTGTTATTAAACATAATGACCCCTAATAAGTATCTTTTTTATATTGGTATTGAAGTTAAAGACTTACGATTTCACGAAGCGCTTAGCCTCGAAAACTGACGATACTATAGGGAATCAAGGTTACAAATTAGTTGCACGCAAGTTGCAACTTAAGATGGATATTTAGGCGGCGATTTAGCGGATTGGACTAGGAAAAATAGCGAAGATGGCGAGCATGGCTCACCATCTTGTTAACGATCATCAGGGTTGCCCGTTATAGCGGCTGCAACTGCTCATCCAGCAGATTCACCAACAACAACTCCCCCCGAGTGCTGACTCTGAATTCTCCATACTTGGCTTGGCTGAAGTGGTCTGCTTGGCCCTCTTCGAAGAAGAAACTATTTGAGGCAAGCTTTACTCTATGATTACGCAGGCGAAAATCTACCGTGAGTTGCTCAGCCGTTTTGGGTTGGTCACGGTAAATACCGACAAAGTGCGCCACCTTTTGCGTATCGAGCGTCAACAGCAGTTGCCCCTGCGTCATCCCTTCAGGCAGTGCGGCGCGCACCTCCTGCGCAATGGCATACTCCAAGGCCATGTAATCCCCCTGCATAATCGAGCGAGGATCCACTGGCGCTAAGGCAAAAAGTACCACTTGGCCATCTTGTAATAACTGCTCAAACTGGGCGATTCGCCAGTTGATGCTTATCAGCAGTGCTGCGGCGGTAAACACCACTAAGACTAAAGCGCGCTTATGGAAACGGCTTAATGCTAAGGTCGCTTTATCCATTATGCTTGCTCCTTATGCTCAACCTGCACTTGCGTGATCGGAAAAAAGCGCCACATCAATAGCCTCGCGATAATAAGCACTCCGCCTAATCCCATTAAATACAGAGATTTAAGCATCAAAGTGGTCTCGAGGGAATAATAATAGCCCGCCGCAAACACTAGCCCGGAGGCGATACCCATCCCCTTAAGCCACGCCTCGTGCCCGTAGTGCCCCAACAATATCAGCAGCACTGCCGTTGATAAGCCCTGCATGGGGAAAGACAGTGCAGTAATGAGCACTAATCCTAAAAACGCAAATAATATGGCGGGATGGGTGAATGGAGTCTGCCATTGTTTACAAAGACTCAGGAGTAAAAAGCTGCAGATGGCAAACACTACCAGTAAATGAACTGCGGTTATCCCCGATTGCCAATCCACGGCATACAACTGCGAAAACTCGCTATCCAGACTAAACACATGCATAAGTTGAATGCTGAGCAGATTTGCACTGGTGGCAAAAATCCACATTCTCGCCCTTTGATAGTGGTGCCCAGTGCGGTGAAGATTGAGTAGCACAACGCTCGATAGTAACAGCCACAGCGTCGGCGTTAACGATAAGAGATGCCACTCGGCCAACAGTCCTGTGACGCAGACACTACAGCCAAATGCAAATACCCACTGGGCCACTGCGTGCTTGATTATCCCCCAAAGCAGTAAAAACAGTGCCGCCATGCTCAGATACCAAGCCAGATTGAAGGTATCGCCGAGTAAATCAAACAGCCCCCAAGCTAGAGCAAGCGTGCCGCTTAAACAGGAGGCAAAGGCAAACTGCTGCAAAAAGTGCTGCTGGCGCCCGCCCCAATATAAGGCAAGCCCTAGGCCTAAATAACTGCCACCGATAAAAAGTGCCGTGCCTCCTTCGAATCGCCCCCACAGGCTATCGAAAAGTGACACCATAAAACCTAATAAGAACCAAGCGGCTATCCAAGCCGCACCTACTTGCATCAAAGCGATATACCAGGGCATATCTTGGGATTCGGGGAACTCTAGGGTATTCACTGCGCCCTTAGCATATAAACTCTGCCACAGAGACTGCGGCGCAGATATCTCGCTTGTTTGCAGCGACTCATTGGGGTGCTTATTCATGGCTTAGCTCCTCATTCTCACTGGGAGTCTGCGTAGGCGAGATGCCCGCTTTAGCTTGCCGATGCAATCGCCTTAACACAGTGCTTAAGCCTGTGCTCGCTAAAATGATGTAAAGCCCAATCAACAAAAAGCCGCTAATGGGATCGCTATTGCGAAACAGCAGTTCGGTGAATAACGCCGCGCCGACGCTGATCAAGCTAAAGCCACCCAATGCCAAGGGATAAACCTGCAATCGTTTGTGCCTGAACCACCAGAATCCAAACAATAGATGGCCAAAGTAACCAACCCACACCGCAACCAGCAGTGGCTTAGTGTCGCTCGGCTCAAAAATTATCCAACACACCAGTAAGGTAAAGCACCCCATGGCCGTCAATGAACTCGCATACTCTACAAATGGCGCATGCCAACGTCTGCTGATACTGCCGAGAAACACAAAACCGTAGTAGATAGTCAGATTAAGGACCACAAAGAGACATAACCACAACTGTTCATCCAGCCAGAGCGAAGCCGTATCGGCATACAGCCCAAGGCTTAAATTCACTAGCCCCACCAGCAGTAACCATAGGCCATCAAAGCCTGCCACCCACGCGAAAGGCAAAATCGCAAGTGCCCAAATGGCGAACAGCTGCCAAGGATCGGCGCCAGTTTGATAAGTTTGCCCAACTAGCGCGAGCAGCCCTCCCACTAACATGCTCACCACCAGCAGCGCAGCATTGGCAAGGGTTGCTCCGAACAAACAATGAGAAGGGTCAACGAGCTGCTTCGCTGCGCTGCGATAATACAACCAGACAAAGCTGACAAGGCTAATTAATAGCGCCGCTTCAATCAGCGCAAACTTGCTCATTCGCGCGAGTGACTGCCAGTTATAGGCAAAAAAGAAAAGCACTCCGCAGGCAAAGCTTAACGCCCCCGCCCATTGTAAAAGCTGCGCTAGTAAGCTGCGCCAACTGGCGGCGTTGGGTGGCACGGATAACTGTCGATAGAGTTCATTTGCCTCGGTTGGCGTGATATGTCCCTGTTCCAGCCATTCATAGACGTGCGAGGTAAGATGGCGCAATCTGAAATCTCCCTATTATTACCTGACGATGACAGCGCAACTATCACTAAAAGCTACCACTAAGTGCTATCACTAAGTGCGCGACAAACCTGCCAAGTAAATTGCCAAAGATAGTCCCTATTGTATTGATCAATAGAGCAAATAGAGAAGTGAATCTTCAGCCTTATCCATAAATCACCTAAAGTGATATAGGTACTGTCTATTGGCAGGGGAAATCCTAGTTCAACGAACGCGTTTATAACTGCAGTGGACTGAGCACCGCAAGCAAGGCTATCAATAAAAAGACTAAGGATTGCAAACGGAGTCGCAGGCTGGCTTGAGGTGGGGATAACAACGCCACGTAAAACAGCCAAATGGCATACATACCGTAGTTAAGCCCCAAAAACAGCAATAGGCTGTAGCCATACATTTCAGGAAGGAGTTTGAGCGCACACACCAAAAACACCGCGGTAGTGGATACATAGAATACCGATTGGCAATAAAATAGCGCGCTGAACCACTGTTTATCAGGCTCAGATAAAGGCGCACTCATCAGCTTCGGCAGCCGCTTTTGTTTCCCCTCCAGTAAGTGGTAAACGCACACACCTGCACTCAGGATTGTTGCTATCGACAAACTGATCATTGGTTATCTCTCGCCCTTATTCGCGGCCATTAGGCCCATGCTCATCTAGGGAGTAAGACCCGCCAAAGCGGCACTCTATTACAACAGCCTTACTCTTAATGACAAAAGCTGTGCGCTATTACACATAGCATGTGCCATGACACAGGTATCGGCGGAATCACATTCATAAAGACTAAATCATGCTAAACCACGGTAAATCAATAAATAAACTTCAGATAACAAAAAGGAGCCACAGGCTCCTTTGTTTATCACAGGCAAGGCTTACATGGTGGCCATGGTCCAGTAATCGAGGCGCTTTTGCGGATCGGCTAACAGGTTTTTACACTCTTCTTTGTATTTGCCCATTAGTGCACCTAAGTTACTTGAGCCGCCTAGACTCTGGATCTGGCGCGCTTTAGCGTCGGCCACCGCTTGAGTGACTTCGGCTTCTGACTGATACTTCTTCGCCAGATTTTCAGCCTCGACTTTAGAGGTTTTTAAGCGCTCACCCACAGCTTGCATTTGCGGGGCATTCATGGCGCCAATGGCCTCGGAACTGATTTGATAATAAGCAGCACATTCAATGGCTTCTTTACTAAAGGCCTTTTCTGCCTCATCGGCGACTACGCTATGGCTCACGGTTAACATTAAGCCAGCAACGGCAAACGCTTTAAACATCTTGTTGTCCTTTTTATTGGCAATTAAGCATAAACTACTTAAGCAATGAGTGGATCTCAAGCTCGTAAGTTAAAAATTTCTGATCCCGCACAAACCCTAAGGCCTCGTACAATCCCTGCGCGCGGACATTCTCCTTTTGGGTCTCCAGCACTAAGGCGCGAGCGCCCTGGGCTTTGGCATATTCCGCCGCCTGTTGCACCAACGCCCGACCGATGCCAACACAACGCGCATGCTGGGTGACAAACACATCGTTTAGGATAAAAATCGGCGCTAAACGCAGCGATGAAAAACTGGGATATAACTGCACAAACCCCAGCCCCATTCCCTCGGGGGAGCGCGCCATAAACACCACGGACGAGGCATCCTGCAATCGCGCACGAATAAACTGCTCCGCCGCGAGGACATCATCCTTACAGCCGTAAAACTGCCGATACTCATTAAATAACAGGGCAACCTCATGACTATAGGATACGTCAGCGCGAGAAATAATGTTTGCCATCGGCCTTTCCAACCTCAAATCTACATGCGTGTTGCGAGTCCAAATAGCGAATGACCATCGCCATTTGAAGCAGCAATCCGCCCTACTCTACTGGTCGCTGTTGTAAGCGAAATGCTAAGTTGTGTTTCACTGTGGCCCATTCGGAATCGATAATGGAATACACCACGGTATCGCGGATCGTGCCATCCTTGAGGATCTTATTGTTGCGCAGCACGCCATCTTGCTTGGCGCCGAGGCGGGCAATAGCTTGGCGAGATGCTTGATTATGCCAATGGGTGCGAAACTCGACGGCAATGGCATCGAGGGTTTCGAATGCAAAGGTCAGCAGTAATAACTTAGATTCGGTATTGATCCCCGTGCGCTGGGCGCGCTTGGCATACCAAGTGTAACCAATCTCTAAATGGCGATGCTCGCTCTCCCAGTGGCAGATACGGGTGCAGCCGACAATCTCACCAGAGAGACGGTCGCGCACCGCAAACGGGAAACTCTCGCCGCGCGCTTTCTCATCCAAGGCTTTAGTCACATAGGCTTTCATCTCGCTTGACTCTGGCACGCTGGTAAACCATAAACGCCACAACTCGCCATCTGTCACGGCTAAACTCAAGGCGGCAACATGGGATAAAGAGAGGGGTTCTAGCACTACATGTTCACCCGTTAAACAACCTAAAAGATCGCGTTCGCCCACAGTATCGCCTCCATTAGCTGACTAAAAAGTGTGTCCTTGCGCACATTTTTTACTAGCCTAACATTAATCTAAAATAAAAAAACCTCTATTTTCAATGTGATTTGATAATTTCATTCTAGGAGCTGACGCTAAGATTTCCTTAAGCTTCGCCTTAGAAAATGACATGTTAATGAATCGAATGAGGCTAGTTCTGATGCCGCTAAATAACGCAGGGATCGAAAGCGTTCGGATAGTGATGCCCCCTTTTAGCCTAGCGTCAGCGCAAACTAGCAAAAGAGAGCGACTTAGGCATCGATTGGGCGGATGTCGATAACCCAGCACATTAAGATCAAAAAAGCGCAGTGTTTACTTAAAAACACTGCGCTTTTACGTCGCAATTAGCCTTTGGCCATCTCAAGTCAAAACTGACTGAGATTAAAACCCGTGCACGCTATTACTCACCCTAAACCAACCAGCAATACTGTTGCGCTGGGCTAAGGTTCTACTCACCTCATGGGGGAAGCGCTCGCTTAAGAAAATCACAAAGTGACCCATCTTAGGCGCGATGCGTTCAATCTCATTATCGGTTTCATCGTAAATAATCAGCTCGCCGCAATCTGCTGGCGTCCAATCGGGATTTAAGAAAAACACTGTGGTTAAGATACGGTTTTGACTGCCTTTTAGCGCATCCACATGCTTCTTATAAAAGGCGCCGGGTTGGTACACGGCATAATGGCTTTCGTAGTCGAATAACCCCATAAATAATCGACGATTTAGGCCATCCTTTAACTGCGTCATCAAGTCTAGATAGAGGCTATCTGGCTCACTCTGCTCCTCAAGCCACTGGATCCTATCGCGGCGGATATCGGGATTGAGCTGCTGCTCAGCGCCACGTCCAATCGAGGCCGCTTTGAGCTCATGTATTTCTGTTGCTTGGATTTTTTCCAATAATACTTGGCTAATGGGTTGAGGAATTAACTCGGGTAAAAAAATATAGCCTTTGTCTACCAAGGCGTCAGCGATCACATCCAGCACTGCTTCACTTAATTGCGAAACCATTAATGCTACATCCAATAATAAAAGGCTACGCTTTAGCTGTACTCAAGGGCTCAAAGGAGGGGGAACTGAGCCTGATTTTCGAGGGGCGTCGATACGGGATAAAGAAGCTATCCCACAGTCAAATTTGGCGGGATTTTAGAGTAAAGATTATCGAAAAACAATAGCGTAAAAAAAGGCTTGATAGGTTGCCCTACCAAGCCTTTGGCCCTTTTTACAATGAATCGTTTAATCGACTAAACCACGGCGCTTTAATAAGGCATCGGTCGTGGGTTTTTGACCGGTAAAGTGGATGTAATCCTGCATCAGATCTTCGCTGTTGCCTTTAGACAATACCGCATCACGGAACTTATCGCCGTTTTCGGCTTTTAAACCACCATGTTGGCCCATATAGGCAAAGGCATCGGCGGCAAACACTTCCGTACACAGATAAGCGTAATAACCGGCAGAATAGCCACCGGAGAAAGCATGGCTAAAATAGCTCGACTTATAACGCGGTGGAATTGGCGCGAAATCGAGGCCATGTTTGGCTAACACTTGATGCTCAAACTGTTCCACATCCTTGATTTGGGTGTCGGCACCAATCGAGTGCCATTCCATATCCAGTAATGCAGCCGCTAAATACTCAACAGTATCAAAACCTTGACCAAATTTATTCGAGGCTAAGATTTTATCGAGTAAGGCTTTAGGAATAGGCTCACCAGTTTGGTAGTGCTTGGCGTAATTGGCAATGACCGCAGGGTCAATGTTCCAATCTTCGTTAACTTGAGACGGAAACTCCACAAAATCGCGCGCTGTAGAGGTGCCTGCCACACTCGGGTATTTCACCTTGGAGAATAAACCGTGCACCGCATGACCAAATTCATGGAACATAGTGGTCACTTCATCGAAGGTCATCAAGGTTGGACCGTCGGCAGGTTTCGGGATATTCAGTGCGTTATACACCACAGGCTTAGTGCCTAGCAGGCCGCTTTGAGTGACAAACTCATCCATCCAAGCGCCGCCGCCCTTACCTTCACGGGCATAAGGGTCAAGATAGAACAGACCAATAGAGCTGTTGTCTTTATCGAAAACCTCAAAGGCGAGGACATCGCTATTCCATACTGGTAAATCGGTGCGCGGTTTTACGCTGATGCCGTAGAGTTTGTGCATCGCGAAGAACAAACCATCCTTCAGCACAGAGTTAAATTCAAAGTAGGGTTTGATGCTGCTCTCATCGAGGGCGTATTTTTGCTGACGCACTTTCTCGGCGTAATAAGCCCAATCCCAAGGTTGTAATTCAAAATTACCGCCGGCCTTTTTGATTTCAGCTTGGATATCCGCCGCATCGGCCTTAGCGTGAGCCAGCGCTTTAGGCGCCAAGTCATCTAAAATTTCATACACAGCGCTTGGCGTTTTAGCCATTTGGTCTGCCACGGCGTAGGCTGCCCAAGTATCAAAGCCGAGTAAGTTGGCTTTCTTGGCGCGCAGCTGCGCCATCTTCACGATTAAAGGGCCATTGCTGGCAACGGCGCGGTGAGCCGAGGTTTCCCAGACTTTTTGGCGCAGTTCGCGGTTGTTTAAACTGGCCAAGATAGGCTGACGAGTCGTGTTCACTAAGGTAATCAGGTAACCTGTTTTACCCGCTGCCTGCGCTGCGGCCGCTAAGGTCGCGATTTCGCTGTCAGATAGACCGTCCAGCTGTGCCTTGTCGGTCACAACAATCACATCGTCTTTAAATGACTTTAAGCTGTTTTGAGAAAACTCAGTCGCAAGGGTCGCTAACTCAGCGTTAAAGTCGCGCATTTTGGCTTTATCGGCATCGGATAATTTGGCCCCAGCACGTACAAACTGCTCGTAATAAAACTCGACCAAGCGCTTATCTTCGGCATTTAACCCGGCACGTTGTTGATAAACGGTTTCTACACGGGCAAATAAACTTGGATCTAAGTAAATGTTATCGCGGTGAGCCGACAGCTTAGGCGCTAAATCCGCCTCGGTCTTTTGAAAATCATCGTCGGAGATTAACCCCGCCAGATTGAAGAAGGTGCGTGACACTCGAGTTAACAACTCACCCGAGGTTTCCATGGCTAAAATCGTATTCTCGAAGGTTGGCGCCTGTTTATTGGCAATAATGGCGGCAATTTCAGCCTCATGCTCTTTTATGCCCTGCGCAAACGCGGGAGCATAATCCGAACTCTTGATCAGGTTAAACTGCGGAGCTTGATCCTGCAGTGGACTCTTACTCAATAGCACATTGGTTGCATCAGCTTGAGTCGATGCAGCAGCTTGCATCGCGACCGCATTGGCGGCCTCGGTATTGGCTGCCGGTTTTTCTGAGCAAGCGCCCAATAACAATGCCGCGGCCACGGCAGTAGTAATAACAGACTTACGCATAGGAACTCCCTAGAGTGTTACTGCCCTGTCTTTATATTTTTTAAGTGAAAGGTGCGAGTAACGGATTTTGGCTTCTCTTCCAACTGACGCATGCTTTGGGCGCCCGTTTTCGACGCACAACCTTAGCAAGTTAAGCGACCTTCGGCCAAGTTTTCAAAGCCTAGGATCGAGGGGAATTTGTATCTCTTTATGTGTGACGGCCGTCAAATTACGGCATCAAGGGCATTTTGTCTGCGATTGAGCGACGAGCGGCCATAGGTAAGGAGCAAAACAATCAAGGTTTTAAACGATAAAATTTATTTTATAAATAAAAGCTTAGGCGAAAACACTTCATAAAAATCGTCAACATTATCTCAAAGACTCATCGAATATCAGCACAGGTGAAACTCAATCAGCTAACAAATATTAATTATTCTTAATAAATAGCTGGCAACATCGAATTAACCAGCCGATGAATAAAAATACCGCAGCCATGGTGCACAAATTAATCAATCAGGCGCCTGATCACAATTTGAAACAGCTTTTATCCAATTAATGTCACATTCAGATCATCAAATCTCTTTATAATCCCCGTCCGTTAACTAAATGACGCGACAACCTAACGGTTCTTTCGTTATGAATTAACAGGATGATGGGCATGTTCTCAAAAGAACATGTATTAGGGTCAAATAAATATAAATAGAGAAAACGATGTTAAATAAAAAACTACTCGCAGTGATGATCACTGCCGCCTTAGGCGTAAGCGCCTGTGGCTCGGATGATGAGAAAATCGTTCAAGCGGATTTACGTGTATTAGAAACGACGGATCTGCACACAAATATCATGGATTTCAACTACTACAGTGGTAAAGAAGACCCAACAATTGGTCTGGCACGTACCGCAAGCCTTATCCATGCCGCCCGTAAAGAAGCCAAAAACAGTGTACTCGTAGATAACGGCGACCTGCTTCAAGGTAGTCCTATGGGAGACTACATGGCTAAAGTCGGCCTGCAAATGGGCGATGTTCACCCCGCCTATAAAGCGATGAATCTATTAGATTACGAAGTAGGTAATATCGGTAACCACGAATTTAACTATGGTTTAGATTTTTTAAATAAATCACTTCATGGTGCAGAATTCCCTTATATTAACGCCAACGTCTATTGTGCCGATGATAAGGGCTGCTGGAATGATGTGAAAAAAGGTGAGCATTTATTCACCCCTTATATTATTAAAGAAAAACAAATCGTCGATAGCGAAGGAAATAACCAAACCATTAAGATTGGTTATATTGGTTTTGTGCCACCACAAATCTTATTGTGGGATAAACAAAATCTGACCGGCAAAGTAACGGTTGAAGATATTGTGGCGACTGCCAAAAAATATGTGCCTGAAATGAAAGCAAAAGGCGCTGATTTGATTATCGCAATTCCACACTCTGGTATTGGTTCGACCGAAAATCCTGGCGATCCTATGGCAGAGAACGCAACCTATGCCTTGACCTATGTCGACGGTATTAATGCCATCCTCTTTGGTCACAGCCACTCTATTTTCCCCGATGCCAAATATGCCGACTTACCTAACACAGACGTGACTAAAGGTCTGTTAAATGGTGTACCAGCCGTCATGCCTGGACGCTGGGGTGACAACTTAGGTGTGGTCGACTTTAAACTCGAGCGTAAAGACGGTAAGTGGTCTGTACTTAGTGCCACCACTAAGGCACGTCCTATCTATGATGGTGCAACTAAAACACCATTAGTCGAAGCCGACGCCGCCATCCATGATGCTGTCGCCGCCGAGCACCAAGGGACGCTCGCCTTCGTGGATGAGCCAATTGGGGTTGCTGCCGCCGATATGTATAGCTTCTTGACCTTAGTGCAGGACGATCCAACCGTACAAATCGTTTCTGACGCGCAAATTGCCAACGTCAAAGCCAAACTCCCCGAGGCATTAAAAGATCTGCCAGTTTTATCGGCTTCTGCGCCATTCAAAGCCGGTGGTCGCCACGGTACAACCAGTGATGCAGACCAATACGTACAAGTCGATAAAGGCGCATTGACCTTTAAAAACGCCGCCGATCTTTACCTCTACCCCAACACTATGGTGGCAGTTAAAGCGACGGGTGCTGAACTGAAAGATTGGCTGGAGTGTTCGGCTAACCAATTCAATCAAATCGATCCAACCAAAACCACGCCGCAGGAATTAATCAACAACTGGGATGGTCACCCAACCTATAACTTCGACGTGCTCGATGGCTTGACCTACAAGATTGATGTCACTCAACCAAGCAAGTTCGACCGCGACTGCGCCGTCGTCAATGCCAATGCTAACCGTATCGTCGATTTAAGCTACACAGATGCCAACGGTAAAGTCTTCACTGGCGAAGAGTTTGCGGCTAAAGAATTTATCGTGGCCTCAAATAACTACCGCGCCTTTGGTGGCAAGTTTGCAGGTACAGGCAGTGATCATGTGGTACTCGAACTGCCAGATACTAACCGTGAAGCCTTAGCGGCCTATATCACGGCGCAATCTCAGTTCAACGAAACCACAGGCAAGTATGATGGCATGGTCAACCCAAGTGCTGACTACAACTGGGATTTCAAAACCATCAGCACCAATGTTGCGTTAGATATTCGCTTCCAGACCCAAGATAGCGATAAAGCCGCTATCTTTATCGAAGCCAATAAACAACGCGAAATGACCAAGATTAGTAAAGATGAACTCGGTTTCGCCGTGTACCGCATCAACCTAAGCCAAGATAAAGCGAAGTAATTTGCGTTATTACACTTAGGTTAGGCCAATATCAGGCTAAACTCAGTCTCGTACTTAGACAAGAAAGGGCTCCCTGTGAGCCTTTTTTTTATTCTAAATCCCAACCAAATATCGATGAATGTATAGTGCTTTGAGTGTCCTTTGTGATCATCGGCTTAGCTCTCCACTTTGTGTTAACGGTTATCTCACTTATCATTAGTGCGTGATATCAACCAAGAGAAAGCCTATGAAATCCCCCTCTATCCTGTGCGCATCCGCCATACTGCTTGCCAGCCTGCAACCCGTTAGTGCCGAAGTTCTCCTGCAGCTACCAAGTGATGTCGAGCTGTTAACCGTGAATGGACAAAAGCCATTAAGCACCTCGCCAGTCACGCTGAGTGATGGATTGAACCAAATCGCGTTTCGCTACAATGCCCAGTACCGCAAACAGGCTAATTCGGTACGCTATCAATCGGACGTACTGATCATCCGCTTTAACGAAACCGACCAAGCATTACAGCTCAAACTGCCCAATATCGACTCGGCTAAAGCCGCAAAGCAGTTCGATGAGTCACCGTCAATCGCGCTTGTAGATAAGCACAATCAAGTGATTAGCTTTAACCAAGACAGATTAGTGAAAAACGGGCTTCAGATAGGCCGAAACTTCGAACAGGAAATCTTTCAATATAATCAAGGCCAGCATCCCGCCTCGATAAGGCTTGCTGCGGTGCAAAGCCAGCCTCAATTACCTGCAGCAACGAGAGCACCAACGCTGCCAGCTACCACTTCTGCACCATCAACAGCCGTAACCACCAGTACTGCCGCATCAACAGCTGCGATAACACAAGGCGCAGCGCCTGACTCACCGACTCAAGCTGAAATCAGCCATATGCTAGATTATTGGTATCACCTCGCCGATGACGCCACCAAAGCAAAATTCAAGGCGAAAATTAACGGGCAATAAGCGTGTTCGTTAGGTTTTTGCAGTAACAAACGAGCAAGACACGCTACCCCATAAAGAATAGAGCAGCCTAGGTTGCTCTTTTTATTGGCCTGATATTAGTTGCCTAAATGGTTAGGGGAAAACCAAGCTGAACCGTGAGTGAAGTGGGAATATAAAGAGTTAACAGGTGGAAATTGGAAACAGCAAAAGTAAAGAATCCACCTTCTGAAGAAGGTGGCTTTGTTTTAACCCCCTAAAAGGGGGCCTTTATTCAAGAGCAAGTTGACCCTGCTCTTGCCGCTCTACTTTCTCTTGATGCCTAACGTATCTACGGATTATTTCCTCGTTAATTCCAATCGAATCGACGAAGTATCCTCTCTGCCAAAAATGATTTCCCCAAAGTTTATTCTTACGTAGGTAAGGAAATTTACTGAATATTTTCAACGCTATCTTACCTTTTAACGCCCCCATTAAATTCGATATAGATATCTTCGGAGGTACCTTCACCACTAAATGGACATGGTCAACTTGAACATTTAGCTCCATGACTATGCATCCCATTTGATGGCAATAAACCTGAATGCATCGATAAACCTCTTTTCCGACATTACCTTTCAATATCCGAAAGCGGTACTTTGGTGTCCAGACTATATGATATTGACATCGCCAGAACACATGCGATGCTTGCTCGTATCTACTCATGTTATTTGCCTCTTTTGACTTCGCTAAAAATCAAAGATGCATTTAACATGGGTAGGTATACAGGCAAAGCCTCAAATGATGATAACCACCTACTGAAGTAGGTGGTTTTGGGCTAAAAACAAAAAAGCCAGCTTATTCAGCTGGCTTCTTCGTTTAATTAGGCGCTTGGCGATGACCTACTCTCACATGGGGAGACCCCACACTACCATCGGCGCGATTGCGTTTCACTTCTGAGTTCGGGATGGGATCAGGTGGGACCACAATGCTATTGTCACCAAGCAAAAATTGTCTGGAACAATTTTTAACGCGCTTTAGCGCGGCCCCTTAGGGTCAACTACATGGATGTAGTTGATAAATACTTATTCCAGTGAATTCGGAAAGCTGGATTGAGTGCACTTCTTAAGTGTTCATATTCAAGCTAAGTGCTACTTAGCAAAACCCATCTGGGTTGTATGGTTAAGCCTCTCGAGTCATTAGTATCAGTTAGCTCAACGCCTCACAACGCTTACACACCTGACCTATCAACGTCCTAGTCTCGAACGGCTCTTTAGTGGACTCAAAGTCCAAGGGATGACTCATCTTGGGGCTCGCTTCCCGCTTAGATGCTTTCAGCGGTTATCGATTCCGAACATAGCTACCGGGCAATGCCATTGGCATGACAACCCGAACACCAGCGGTTCGTTCACTCCGGTCCTCTCGTACTAGGAGCAACTCCCCTCAATCATCCAACGCCCACGGCAGATAGGGACCGAACTGTCTCACGACGTTCTGAACCCAGCTCGCGTACCACTTTAAATGGCGAACAGCCATACCCTTGGGACCGACTTCAGCCCCAGGATGTGATGAGCCGACATCGAGGTGCCAAACACCGCCGTCGATATGAACTCTTGGGCGGTATCAGCCTGTTATCCCCGGAGTACCTTTTATCCGTTGAGCGATGGCCCTTCCATTCAGAACCACCGGATCACTATGACCTACTTTCGTACCTGCTCGACGTGTCTGTCTCGCAGTTAAGCTGGCTTATGCCATTGCACTAACCGTACGATGTCCGACCGTACTTAGCCAACCTTCGTGCTCCTCCGTTACTCTTTGGGAGGAGACCGCCCCAGTCAAACTACCCACCAGGCACTGTCCTTAACCCCGATTAGGGGCCCAAGTTAGAACATCAACACTACAAGGGTGGTATTTCAAGGACGACTCCACAAGAACTAGCGTTCCCGCTTCAAAGTCTCCCACCTATCCTACACATGTAGGGTCAATGTTCAGTGCCAAGCTATAGTAAAGGTTCACGGGGTCTTTCCGTCTAGCCGCGGGTATACGGCATCTTCACCGCAATTTCAACTTCACTGAGTCTCGGCTGGAGACAGCGTGGCCATCATTACGCCATTCGTGCAGGTCGGAACTTACCCGACAAGGAATTTCGCTACCTTAGGACCGTTATAGTTACGGCCGCCGTTTACCGGGGCTTCGATCATGAGCTTCTCTTGCGATAACCCAATCAATTAACCTTCCGGCACCGGGCAGGCGTCACACCGTATACTTCCTCTTGCGAGTTTGCACAGTGCTGTGTTTTTGATAAACAGTTGCAGCCACCTGGTATCTGCGACTGCCGTCAGCTTAGGGAGCAAGTCCCATCACCAACAGCAGCGTACCTTCTCCCGAAGTTACGGTACCATTTTGCCTAGTTCCTTCAGCCGAGTTCTCTCAAGCGCCTTGGTATTCTCTACCCGACCACCTGTGTCGGTTTGGGGTACGATTCCCGCTAACCTGAAGCTTAGAAGATTTTCCTGGAAGCATGGCATCAACTACTTCATCCCCTTAGGGACTCGTCATCAGCTCTCAGTGTATAGTGACCCGGATTTGCCTAAGTCACCCACCTACCACCTTAAACGCGGACTACCAACGCCGCGCTAGCCTAGCCTTCTCCGTCTCTCCATCGCAGTTAGCGGAAGTACAGAAATATTAATCTGTTTCCCATCGACTACGCCTTTCGGCCTCGCCTTAGGGGTCGACTCACCCTGCCCCGATTAACGTTGGACAGGAACCCTTGGTCTTTCGGCGAGGGGGTTTTTCACCCCCTTTATCGTTACTCATGTCAGCATTCGCACTTCTGATACCTCCAGTGTGGGTTACCCCTTCACCTTCAACGGCTTACAGAACGCTCCTCTACCGCGCAACTCTAATGAATTGCACCCGTAGCTTCGGTGGTATGTTTAGCCCCGTTACATCTTCCGCGCAGGCCGACTCGACTAGTGAGCTATTACGCTTTCTTTAAATGATGGCTGCTTCTAAGCCAACATCCTAGCTGTCTAAGCCTTCCCACATCGTTTCCCACTTAACATACACTTTGGGACCTTAGCTGACGGTCTGGGTTGTTTCCCTTTTGACGACGGACGTTAGCACCCGCCGTCTGTCTCCCGGATAGCACTCTTTGGTATTCGGAGTTTGCAAAGGGTTGGTAAGTCGGGATGACCCCCTAGCCTTAACAGTGCTCTACCCCCAAAGGTGTTCGTCCGAGGCGCTACCTAAATAGCTTTCGAGGAGAACCAGATATCTCCCGGTTTGATTGGCCTTTCACCCCCAGCCACAAGTCATCCGCTAATTTTTCAACATTAGTCGGTTCGGTCCTCCAGTTGATGTTACTCAACCTTCAACCTGCCCATGGCTAGATCACCGGGTTTCGGGTCTACGCCTTGCAACTAAACGCGCAGTTAACACTCGGTTTCCCTACGGCTCCGCTATTCGCTTAACCTCGCTACAAAACGTAAGTCGCTGACCCATTATACAAAAGGTACGCAGTCACGGTCTCAAGTACCGCTCCCACTGC